>JAFDZC010000009.1 GCA_018267095.1 Bacteroidota bacterium | reverse complement strand
ATAGGCGAGAAGTTGGTTTCAAAAATCACGACAAAGTTGAGCAAATTTCAACAGCGCGATTTAAAAAATCAGATTGGCAATTTCGGAAGTTTGTTTTTTTTTGCGGCTCGAAAATGCGCTTGGAAATAACGTTTTGCAGCTAGACGTAGAAACGGAAAAGCGAGCAGCGTTGTCTCCGCTAAGCTAAACAAAAAACGTGAAAACCTTACAATGACGCGACACAAAAAACAGTTTTTGCGTTTAGGTGCTGTTGGCAGTCTGGCGCTTTTATGTTCAAAGTTTGCACAAAGTTTTCACGCACAGAATTGAATCGCCGGAATTGCCTCAACGCAAAGTTTGAAAAAAATGAAAAACTTATCGGCGCAGCCGAAAAAAAACTAAGCGCTGTTTTTGACAAAGTTTGCGTTCCGTTTTTCGACAAAGTTTGGTCAGCGTATTCTCCAAATTGAAGAAACAAATAGGCGAGAAGTTGGTTTCAAAAATCACGACAAAGTTGAGCAAATTTAAGCAGCGCGATTAAAAAGTTCAGAATAGCAATTGCGGAAGTTAGGTTTTTTCAGCGGCTCGAAAATGCGCTTGCTGCCAACGTTCTGCGCATAGGCGCGCGTTGCGGACCAGCGAGCAGCGTATGCTCCGCTAAGATAGAATTTTTACGTGAAAAATAGGCAAGAAGCCAAGAAAATCCAGCAATGGCGCTTGATGCGCTGTTATCTTGCAGGCGCTCATTTATACTCAAAGTTTGCGACCAGTTTTCATGCCCAGAATTGAATCGCCGGAATTGCTTCAACGCAAAGCTTTAAAAAAATAAAAACCGGTCGGCGCAGCCGAAAAAAATTAAGCGCTGTTTTTGGACAAAGTTTTCGTTCCGTTTTTTTAGACAAAGTTTGGTCAAAGTATTCTCCACAGCGACGAAAGAAATAGGCGAGAAGTTGGTTTCAAAATTTGCGGCAAAGTTGATCGAGAAATTTAACAGCGCGATTTAAAAAATCAGATTGGCAATTTCGGAAGTTTGGTTTTTTCTGCGGCTCGAAAATGCGCTTGCAGATAACGTTTTGCAGCTAGACGTAGAAACGGAACAGCGAGCAGCGTTATCTCCGCTAAGCTAAACAAAAAACGTGAAAACCGAACATTGAAGCAACTCAAAAAGCAGTTTTTGCGTTTAGGTGCGGTTAGGCGATGCCAAAGTGAAAAATAAAGGCCATCTTTTCAGATAGCCTTTTTATAATTGAATAGATTAAACACTAACGCTTAATAACCCTCAAAGTTTTTAAGTTGTCGTCTTGAGTTACGACAATATTATAAATCCCTGAGTTTAGATTGTTGCCATATTCATAAGAACCAATCTCTTCATAGGGTACAACTGAATTTTCAATCAATCGACCCAGCATATCAAAAACTTTTACTGATATTTGATTACTTGATGATGTATTCAAGTTGAGTTTGAAATTATTGCTGAAAGGATTAGGAAAACTTTCAACTTCAAAAATTGAAAAATCGTTATTTGAAATTCTTGAGAAAGTACTAGAAGCAACCAAATTGCAAACCGGCCCAGAATACCACTGATTATTCCAAAAAACTTCAACCGTTATCGGGTATGTGTATCCTGGAATGATAGGAATACCCGTAAAACTGTTGAACTGGAAAGTATTGGATGTTGACGCAGCAGATTGATAGGGTACACCATTGACCACCGTATTAAATCTATACAGAGTTTGAGTTGTTACACCATAAAGATTGGTTATTTGCTGAGCAGTTAATACAACCCATTTATTAGCAATTGTACTGCCACATGTTGGGCTACGAAGAACTGCCGGCAGTGGAGGAGTTGTTAATTGGCATATAGGTCCGTAAACCCATTGCCCATTAACCTGATAAGTAGCAACACGCACCCAATAAGTAGTATTAGGTTGTATTGGCGCAAAATTTAACCAAAATCTATGAGGTTGAAATGTGGGCGGAACATTACCAGTTGTTTCAGCGACAACAGTCCCAGAAGGTGTACTAACTTCAAAATGATATGCCGAAGCACCCGGTACTATCGAACTGAAAACATTCGTTTCTGCATTTGGCAAAGATGTCCCACAAGTCACCTCGTGATTATTAATAATAGCAGCAGTAATAGGTAGACTGTAGATGATTGCAAAACGAGTTGTGTTGTCAGTATCACCTGTGCTTGTAAAGAGATGTCCGGTGGTTCTGATGTCATCATAGTATTGAAAAACTCCCGGACTCACTTCTTCTCTAAGCCAAATGGGTTGTGTGGTAAAGAGTCCTTCTGTTCCTTCGAGCTTTATTCGATAACTTCCCGCAGGGCAGGTAAATCCTAAATTAACCACATCATTGCTGTTGAAAGTTGCGTCTAATCTTCGCCCCTGTATTACCAGTCTTGGACAAGTAGTTGTGCTATTGATGATGGTATAAATTTTAAAACTAGTCGCTTCAGGATAATATATCTCTGTATCATAGGCCTTTTCATAGCCATTGGTTGAGCCAGAGATGGCTGATGTGGCGGGCATATAACCTACTAAGGTTTCTTTGTACGGAGCACCTGCTCCGGCAGCGGCTTCAATACTCACCCAGTATCGATTTTTGGTAACTGATGAAACCGAATTATTTCCGGATGTTCTAAAGAATTGTTGGTTGTCAACATCTGATGGTGCATCTAGACTGTAATCGCGCATGCTGTTTGTAAATGTAGCCACGCCGGTCGAATTGATACCTCGGGTAATAAAGCCTTGGCACATGGCAATTTTTCCGTTCGGACGATTGTAATTATTGGGTGCATAAATGGGCTCGCCATTGACCCTTCCAGTTCCAACACCACCAACCAAGTTGTAAATTACGAAGTCATTGGCTGTATAATTATAAGTCGCTTCCCCCGGAATAGCAGCAGGTCCGGTATTGTGTGTCCATAAATAAATGGCACCACTTAAGTTGGCTACGTTAGCACTGTTGGATAAAAACGCATCAGCGTCTAGCATAGAAGGGTATGGGTTACCGATAAAAGCAGGTGAATATTTTTGATTACTGCCGCAGGGTGTATAAGCTACTCCGGTAACCGGAACGGTATAAGTACCATTGTGCGGAACGCCTTCAAATTTAGTCCACCACACCTGCTTGTTGCCTTGTGCAAATGATTGCGGCCCTCTGACAATAAAACCCATTCCGGCTTGTCCGCCCGGGTCCATGGTACTGGTTTCGGGAACGCTGGTCCAATTGCCCGAGTTAAAAAAGTTTGTGTAATAACTGGCCGGGGTTGCGCTTTGATTGAAGTAAGCATATTTGTCAAATAGCGGAGGTTGATAACCTAATAAAGGATCGGAATTTTGATAAAATGCATCGACTCCTCCAGCAACATTATAATCAGTGATTTGATTTAAAACTTGCCCTTCTACCGGTGAACAAAAATAGGTATAATCAAATTTGTCAATTTTTCTTGTTTTTCTCTTAAAAATCATTGATGCAACGCTAGCATTGGGATTCTTTTGAATGAATTGCGCATTTTCTTCAAAAATTAATTTTCCGGTTTTGGCTACTTGAATGTCATTCGTTACCATCAACAGGGCATGATCGGTAAAGGTGACCCGAACATCTGAGAGAATTTCTATGGCATCTGCCAAAATATTTTTCTGTGCCTTAAAGTCGGCAGCGAAAATGGCTTTGGTTTGCGGGTTCGGAACCCCGTGGCTCCAAGTTTGGCCATTCCAAACGGTTGTTGGTGTTGGGCTTGGTGTTGGTGTTGGGCGGTCTTGTCCCATAGCCGATTTGGCTTGAAACAACAGACAAAGCAAACACAACACCGCTAAAGTGTGTATTTTTTTCATAATAAATGTTTTAGATTTTCGGATGTTATCCGATGAAGATTTACTTTTTAACGACTTTCAGCACATTTTGCTGCCCTGTTGTGTTTATTGTAATGTAATAAACCCCGGCAGAAAAAGCAGTTAAGTCAATAAATTCACGATTATCGCCAAAGGTACTTTGACCGGTTTTTGCAGCCACCGTTTGCCCCAATACGTTGCGCACGGTCACCGTAAAATGAGTAGCCACCTGAGCAAAAAAATGTACAACTGTTTGGTTGTTAGTTGGGTTAGGAACGGCGCTAAAGGCAGTGAAGTTTTTAAAATCAGCAACTGCTAACGGGCATGAATTGCCGATTTGGGTGATGGTGTTTCTGGTTTGTAAGGTTCCATCGCCTAACTGGCCTTTGTTGTTATAGCCCCACGCGTAGAGTGTATGATCATCAGATATGGCAACGGTATAATTAGCCCCCGCTTTAACACTGAGCCATGTTTTATCAGTGCCTACTTGTACTGGGGTTGTTCTGTTAATGGTTGTTCCATCACCAATTTGACCAGCCCCATTATAACCCCATGCCCACAAAGTGCCATTAGATTTTATTCCACAGCTATGGTTACTTGTGCTAATTGTATTCCAATCAGTTTCAATACCCACTTGCGTTGGGGTATTGACACTAACAACATCTCCATTTCCGAGATTTCCATTAGAACCCAGCCCCATAGCCCATAAACTTCCATCTGTCTTGATCATTTTACTGCTACAACAACCTCCCACTTCTATTTTTTGCCAATCTATACTATTGTTACCTGTTTGAGTAGGAGTTGTTATTATAAAAGTTTCACTAGGTTCACCAATAGCAAGAGAGCCACTTTTATTCATACCCCAACCCCATAAAGAATGGTTTGACTTTAAGGCAAGATTTTGATTAGGACCTGTATTGATATCAATCCAGTCGCTTTCAGCACCTATCTGAACAGGTGTGTAATGAGGTAAGTTATCACCGGTTCCTAATCGACCATCAAGATTATACCCCCACCCCCAGAGTGTGCCATTACTTTTAATAGCGAAACTTTTTATTGCAAATTTGACCCAATCAGTATCAAAGCCAATTTGAGTAGGTAAGGTATTAAAGACTCCATCACCATGATTTCCATCACCTATTAATCCCAAATTATTATTACCCCATGCCCATAAAGTTCCATTAGATTTTAATGCCATAGAATTACTTCCTGCCGCATCTATTGCCATCCAGTCTGTGTCAGAACCTATTTGCGTCGGAATACTTTTGTTAATGGTTGTGCCATCCCCTAATTGTCCATAATCATTGTTTCCCCACGCCCAGAGCGTTCCATCGCTTTTGATTGCTAAGGTATGATATTCACCAGCCGCGATTTGCGACCAGCACTGGGCTTTTGAATTTTGGGTAAGAATAATGAAGAAAATGATTAAAATCGTATTGATGGTTTTCATGGCCTTGAGATTGTAAATAATAGAATGTTTTAGCTAATTTTGTCAAGTTAAAGTAAACAATTGTCGAGATCGTTTATTTGACTACGAGAGCCGCATCATCCCGATGTGGCTTTCCCTTTTTAGGAATAATTGTTATTTCATGGCGTATACAATTTGTGTTAAGAAAATTCATCAGCACTACTCAGTACTTATGAAAAACATAACTTGTTAATAATAAATGTGGCGGAACTTTGGTTTATTAAAGCATTGCTAAGCTAAGGAAATTTTTTAAACGTAAGCTAGTAATCTAAAATATTCTTTTGTTTTTTTGAGTTTCTGAGTATTGGTGTCGCCTAACGTTTCGCAGCTACCCGTAGTGGCGGAAAAGCGAGCAGCGTACGCTCCGCTAAGATAAAATTTTGTTCGTGAAAACCAAACGAGAAGCTAAGAAAATCAAGCCATTGCGGGTAGGTGCTGTT
>JAFDZC010000008.1 GCA_018267095.1 Bacteroidota bacterium | reverse complement strand
CTCCTCTGCGAGCGGGATGGCAGCGGCATCCTTTTGTGAGGCAGGAACAAAAGATACAGCGAACAGCCCGACGGCGAGCGCGGAAACTTTCTGTGGAATGTTGCGTTTGACGAGCCGGCTCGCCCAACTTTAACTAAGTATTGGTCTCTAAATCTTTGATGTAGTCTTGATATTCGTAAAAGAAATATTCTAGTGCAGACATTTTTTCGTTGAAGAAGTCGAAAATTTCGTTCCAATGCTGGCGATTGTTCAGGCTTAAGCCCTTTTTTTCAACCCAAATGCGGCTAATGATTTTTCCGTTATCAAGATAAAAATTGCGCTCATAAACTAAATCTTCAATGTATTCTTCTTCTAAAATGCTTTTGAGCGATTCGATCTTTTCAAAGTAAATTTTGCGCAACTCGTCGTTTCGATGCTCAATGTCAATAAGTACTTGTGCCTTTTTGTTGTCGACAAAAAACTTGAATGAAAAGTCTTTTATTTTGGTGTCGTATAACAGCCATTTTCTGGGATAAGCTTCTGCAAAAGCGACCCAGAATTCGTGTTTGAGCCGTTGACTTTCTTCTTTTGAATACATGCGCGATGAGCTGTGATTTTGTTTTTGTACCTTCGTGTGCGTTACCGCAAAAATACGGTTTGTCATGAATTTTCAAACGTTTTTATATCAGATTGAATTGATTAAAAAAACAGAGCTACTGGGTGAATCTGCTCATGAACTCATGATGCCGCCCGAGCGTCGCGGGTTGATGCGAACCATCAATTTTGATGTACTCAAACCCAAGCAGGCAGCCGTGATGATGTTGGTGTATCCGAAGAATGATTTGGCGCATTTGGTGCTGATTCAGCGCAATGCCTATCCGGGAGTTCATTCATCACAAATTGCCTTCCCAGGTGGAAAAATTGAACAGACTGATGTTGATTTTGCCCAAGCTGCTTTGCGCGAAACTCATGAAGAAATCGGAATTGCATCTACCCAAATTGAACTCATTCGCTCGTTTAGCCAAGTATATATTCCGCCGAGTAATTTTATGGTGTATCCGTTCTTGGGCATTAGTCATCATGAACTTAGTTTTACTGCTGATCCTGCTGAAGTAGCCGGTATCATTGAGCTTCCGTTGACTGAATTTTTAAACGATGAAAATGTGGTCATGCAAAATATGGATACGTCTTATTCAAAATCCATTGATGTTCCGTCGTTTAAGTTACAAGGCCATTTTGTTTGGGGTGCCACGGCCATGATGCTCAGCGAACTTAAAGAAACCCTGAGAAACTTGCCTTGATGTGGGCTTGAATTTGTACATTTGGCTTGCTTTTTTTGAATTTAATTATGGGATTGTTCAAACGAAATCCTTTCGGACATATACTATTTATCAAGCGTTGGCTGATTTTCTTTTTTGGGGTGCTCACCCACAAACGCTATCGCGGTTTTAATGATTTACAGATCGAAGGGTCTGAAATTATCAAGAATTTACCGGATACAAACGTACTTTTTATATCCAATCATCAGACTTATTTTGCCGATGTAGTCGCGATGTTTCACGTCTTTAACGCCAGTTTGAGCGGTAGGGTAGACAGCATTCGCAATGTAGGATATTTGTGGCATCCGAAACTCAACATCTATTATGTGGCCGCCAAAGAAACCATGACCGATGGTTTATTACCTAGAATTTTATCCTATGTGGGCGCGATTACGGTCGAGCGAACTTGGCGCGCCAAAGGACAAGACGTACAACGCGAAGTCAATTTGAACGATACCGAAAACATCAAACTCGCGCTCAACGATGGTTGGGTCATTACCTTTCCGCAAGGCACCACCAAATCGTTTAAACCGGTGCGTAAAGGAACGGCACACATCATCAAACAACACAAGCCCATTGTGGTTCCGATTGTTATTGATGGTTTCCGAAGATCGTTTGACAAAAAAGGTTTGCGTTTAAAAAAGAAAGGAATCTTGCAATCGTTCATCATTAAAGAACCTTTGCAAATTGACTATGAAAATGAAACCATCGAGCAGATTGTTGAGAAGGTTCAATATGCCATTGAGCAACATCCGTCGATGCTCAAAGTCATTTCGGCCGAAGAAGTCAAGGTTCAAGACGACTTAAACAAAGAGCGAGAATATTAAAGCTCAATCTTCTTCAATTCGTGGTAATTGGCGTATAATTTTTTGAGTAAAATTCCATACAACAAGCGATAAAACAGCCAAAATACGCAAATAATAATCCCGATAAACACCAGTGAAATCAGCACGCAACCTACGATGAAAAGCGTTTGATGTCCGGCGGCAATTTCTTTTTGCATCAATGAAGCCACATCAGCATTGTGCTGAAACATCATCACAATCGAAATCACCACAGTCAGGGTAATAATAAACAAGTTGTACCAAATATAATTCTGTACCGTTTTGCGTGTGCGCAAGATGCTTTTCATCAAGGTTTTGGTTGAATCCAGAATACTGATAGAACGATAGTTTTTGTAAAAAACAAAAATAAAGCCCACCAAAACGGCATAATTTACACAGTTTACTACAAACATAATATGTTCAATTCCGTAAGCTTTGAGTTTGTTTTGATATTGCTCGTCGCTAAAGCCAATCGAAATGACGTTCCAAAATACAAATTCAAGGATGCTAATAATCAGAATCCACTTGACAATCGAAGAAGACTTTTGGTGCAACATTCGGTAAATATCCTGTTCAGATACTTGACTAAATGCATGCTGGTCTTGCTTCCATGCTTTTTTTAAAACTTCTAATTCATCCATAAGATTAGGGGTTTAATATTTTTCTCAATTTGGTTTTAATTCGGTTCATCTTCACGCGCGCATTCACCTGACTGATACCTAATGTTTCAGATATTTCTTCGTAATCTTTGTCTTCTAAATACATAAAAACCAAAGCTTTTTCAATATCGTTGAGCTGATGTACGGCTTGATACATCAGTTTAATTTGTTCTTCTTCTTCGTAGTTGTATTCTTCTTGCTTGACAAATAAATTGCCCATATCAAACGATGAAGTCTGGACTGATCGCGTGCTTTTGCGATATAGAGTAATGGCAGTATTCAAAGCCACCCGATAGGCCCATGTCGAAAATTTGCTTTCGCCTCTGAATTTCGGGTATGCTTTCCAAAGCTGAATCGTAATTTCTTGAAACAAATCATTGTGCGCATCCTCGCCCGAGGTATACAACCGGCATATCTTGTGAATGATATTCTGGTTCTCCTTGAGTTGCTTGACAAATGCTTGCTCCAATTCCTGATTCATGCCTGCTTAGTAATCCGTCGCCGAAATTTGTTACAAAGTACTTTATTTTTTGCACAAGCCCAAACACAACTTTTAAACATCAAAGAACGCTGATTGAACAGTTTATTTTATCATTTCCCTAACACAAAGCGGTGTCAATTTTCGGGCAGTTTGCTTATCTTTACGTGCGTTTTGGGCGTGCCCCTGCGGGTCGCGCTGTTCGCGTCAAGCCCTTGCTGCGCTGCGGGCTTTCTGCTGCCATCGCTCACGCAGTTCTGACTCAAAGAATACAACAACACACAACTATATGAATATCCCTGAAACATCACGCCCGCGAATTGTCATCATCGGTGGCGGTTTTGCCGGAATTTCGCTGGCCAAAAAACTCAAAAATAAATCAGTACAAGTTGTTTTAATCGACAAACACAACTACCACACGTTTCAACCACTGCTGTATCAAGTGGCCACGGGTGGGCTAGAGGCGGGTTCGATTGCTTATCCGATTCGCAAAATCATTCAAGAATTCCCCGAATTTTATTTTCGCTTGGGCCGCGTGAACGAAATCGACCCTAAAAATCAAATCGTCAAATCAGACATTGGCGAATTGCGCTATGATTATTTGGTGTTTGCCAACGGTTCTAAAACCAACTTTTTTGGCAACAAAGAAATCGAGCGCAACAGCATGTCGATGAAAACCATTCCGCAGTCACTCAACATTCGCAGTTTTATCCTCGAAAATTTTGAACAAGCTTTACTCGTCAACGATGAAGCCGAACGCAATGCCTACATGAATTTCTGTTTGGTGGGTGGTGGCCCGACTGGTGTTGAATTGGCCGGAGCACTCGCCGAAATGAAAAAAGCCATTTTGCCCAAAGATTATCCCGATTTGAATATTGCCAACATGCAAATCAATCTCATTCAAAGCGATGAGCGCATCCTCAATACCATGAGCGAAAAATCATCAGCCGAGGCCGAAAGGTTTTTAGTTGATTTGGGTGTCAAAGTCCACAAAAATGTCCGCGTGCTTAGTTATGACGGTAAATTGATCACCACCAACACCCCGCTCAGTTTTGAATCGGCCACGGTTATTTGGACGGCAGGCGTTCAAGGTGCTGCTATTCCCGGGCTTGATGAAAAAGCATGGACCGAGCGTTCCAAACGTTTGCGCGTCAATGAGTACAATCAAGTATTGGGATACGAAAATATATTTGCCATTGGCGACATCGCCCAAATGGAAAGCGCCCAATATCCCAATGGTCATCCAATGATGGCACAACCGGCTTTGCAACAAGGCGATTTATTGGGCGAAAATCTCATTCAAAAAATCAAAGGGCTCAGCATGAAACCTTTTAATTATAACGACAAAGGTTCTATGGCCACGATTGGCCGCAACAAGGCCGTGGTTGATTTGCCGCGTTATCACTTCAGCGGAATTTTGGCTTGGTTTGTTTGGATGTTTGTGCATTTGTTTTCGCTGATTGGGTTCAAAAATAGAGCAGTTGTATTTTTGAATTGGGTGTATAATTACATTCGTTTTGATCGCGAAGGTCGTCTGATTATTCGGCCGTATAAAAAGAAAAGTTTCGTAACTTTTACCACTGACGAAGTTTAAATCATTCATCCATCAAATATTATGAAACGAAGTCAAAAAAATAAAATCATCCGCCACATCAAAGATTTTTTGCTCATCACCACCGGAATCTTCTCGGCAGCATTGGGCTTCAAAGGATTTCTTTTGACCAATCACTTTATTGATGGCGGTGCTACCGGAATTTCACTTTTGACTTCTATTTTGACACCGATTCCGCTTCCGATGCTGATTATTTGTATCAATGCGCCATTTGTTTTGCTCGGCTATAAAATCATCGGAAAAGCGTTTGCCGTCAAAACCACACTGGCCATTTTGGGGTTGGCTTTGGTGGTGGGTACGGTTCCGTTTCCGGATGTTACCCAAGACAATTTGCTCGTGGCTATTTTTGGCGGTTTTTTTCTGGGTGCTGGCATTGGCCTATCTGTCCGTGGTGGCGCGGTCATTGACGGAACCGAAGTTTTGGCCATTTACCTGAGTCGTAAATTCGGAACCACCATTGGCGATATTATAATCATAATCAATGTGATGATTTTCTCTGCGGCGGCTTATTTCTTGTCGGTTGAAATTGCGATGTATTCGATGATTACTTATTTGACGGCTTCAAAAACGCTTGATTTTATCATTGACGGAATTGAAGAATATATGGGTATTACCATCGTTTCTACCAAAAGCGATCACATCAAAAAACTCATCATTGAAAAACTCGGACACGGAGTTACCACGTATAAAGGCCAAAGTGGTTACGGCAAAAACGGCGAAAGCAGCAACATTGAAATTGTGTATACTGTCGTCACACGTCTAGAACTCAATCGGCTTAAAACCGAAATTGAAAAACTCGATGCACGCGCTTTTCTCATCATCAGCAGTGTACGCGATACTAAAGGCGGTATGGTTTCAAAACGCGGATTAAAATACTAATCAAATATGAATATTCAAGAACAGATTAAAGTATATATTCAAAGTCAATCTGGTATAAAAGCTACCGAATTACAGATTTTACACGAACTAATTCTGTCTTTAAATCCCGATGCTAAACTTTGGTTTTTAGACGGAAAAAATGCCGAAAATAAAACAGTTTCCAATCCCAACATCGGATATGGCGCGTATACGATAAAATATGCCGACGGAAAAACCAAAGTGTTTTATCAAATTGGACTCAGTGCCAATACAACCGGAATTTCAGTTTACCTAATGGGAATTCAAGATAAAACTTATTTGAGTAAAACCTACGGAGAAACAATCGGTAAGGCAAGTGTTACAGGCTATTGTATCAAGTTTAAATCGCTCAAAGATATTAATCAAGAAGTGCTTTTAGCCGCGATAAAAGATAGATTGAACAGGCAGAATTAATCGCTTAACATAACTAGAACTTTCGATTCTGATAATAATTCACCATCAAATTGACAAACTTACTGTAGCTGTCCAATCCGTCGTCTTGGTGATTGAGTTTCAAGAATTGATCGTAGAAAATTTTAAAGCCGCTTTCAATGAAGGTTTCGTATTGCTCCCAAAACACTTGACTTTCTTTGTAGTTTTTTAAAACGCCCAAGTGAATGGTTATTTTGAGTTGTTTGAGCAAAACAGGATTGCGCATTTCCCACTGATGCAAGCAATAGCGCAGCGCAAAGGCATAACCTGAATATTGTATATACTCATCTTCATTTTTAATCGAGGCCAAAAAACCAATAAAATTGCATTCGCTTTCACTGGCATAACCAATCTGATGTGCCATTTCATGCGCAGCGGTTGCCGGAAACGAATACATCGGCAACAAATCATTTACTTGAGCTTCGCCGGTAAACGGATTCAGATAACCTGCAAATCCCATATAACTCAACGGAACACTAAACATTGATGGCTTGATACTCGGCGCTTCATATTTTAAAAACGAATACTGTTCAGCTAAATGAGTATAGCCATTGAGGTTAAGTAAAAAGGTTTCCTTTTGTGTATGCGGATATGTTACCTTTTGATTCGGATTATGTGTAATTTTTAATTGAATTTCGTTGGTCTTCGCAATGAGTCTGCGGGTAAATCTGAGCAAGTCGGTATCAGTGTATTCACGATGAATATTCATGCGGTCAAACAGCGGCATACGATAGTAATTTCCAGCCCAATTCAGGTGAAATAAAAAATAAAATACCGACACAAAACCTACTAATTTCCAGAGGTTTTCTCGACGTTTTGTTTTCCAGGTTTTGCGTTTGCTCCAAAACCAATAGAGCAATCTTAAAATCACCATTGCATACAAAGCATCACCGACTGAAAATGATATTTTTCCGAGAAATTTTCGCCAAAATAATGAAACAGGAGCATACCAAATTTGGCTGTAATAATGCTCAATCCAATCGGGTGAAAACGCCATCGCTTGCCAGAAAACAATCTGTACAAGCAAAAACAAAGGCAGTATGTGGTATCGTTTGAATTTCATAGGTTGGTTGTAAAAATATCATTTTGTTGTCAATTGAAAAAGTTTACATCGCAACTATAAAATAAATCTACAATTGTCAGCTAAAAACTTACCTTTGGCAACATAATCAAAAAACAAAATTTCTCTATAATGAGTCAAGAAATCAGAAACCTTGAGCCTCGCGCACTTTGGAACAAATTTGCCGATTTGAACGCTGTTCCGCGCCCATCTAAAAAAGAAGAACGCGTGATTGAATTCATGAAAAACTTCGGTCAGCGTTTGGGCTTAGAAACTTTTGAAGATGAAATTCGCAATGTAATTATCCGCAAACCCGCTACCCCGGGTATGGAAAACCGCAAACCCGTTGTCTTGCAGGGACACCTTGACATGGTGCATCAAAAAAACAACGATACTGATTTTGATTTTCTCACCCAAGGCATTGATATGTATGTAGATGGTGATTGGGTGCGCGCCAAAGGAACCACGCTCGGTGCCGACAACGGTCTGGGTGTAGCGGCCATCATGGCGATTCTGGAAAGTACCGATATTCCGCATCCGGCTATTGACGCTTTGTTTACCATTGACGAAGAAACCGGAATGACCGGAGCGCTCAACTTAAAAGGCGGAATACTCAAAGGTGAAATTTTACTTAACCTCGATACCGAAGAAGACGACGAAATTGACATTGGTTGTGCTGGTGGAGTAGATGTGACCGCTACCAGAAGTTATCATCCAGAAGCAACGCCTGAGGGTTCTGCAGCCTATAAGATTACTGTAAAAGGTCTCAACGGCGGGCATTCCGGAATGGACATTCACAAAGGTTTGGGCAATGCCAATAAAATCATGAACCGATTGTTGTTTGACGGTTTTGAAAACTTTGGTTTACAAATTGCCGAAATCAACGGTGGAAGTTTGCGCAATGCCATTCCGCGCGAGAGTGTAGCGCATGTAATTGTTGCTCAGATGTATGACGAAGTTTTTGCTTTTGAAATGCAAGAAATCATCAACGATATCAAAGCCGAATACAAAACTACTGAGCCTAATTTAACCATCGAAATTTCTAAAGCCGACTTGCCTGCACATGTCATGAACTTAGGTGTGCAAGAAGGCATCATTCGCGCCTTGTACACGGCGCACAATGGCGTTTATCGCATGAGCGCTGATATGGCTGATTTGGTAGAGACTTCGAATAATATTGCGCGCGTGATCATCAAAGACGGGCAGATTTCGATTGGTTGTTTGACGCGTTCTTCGGTTGAATCATCCAAGTTTGATTTGGCCAATGCACTCAGATCGGCTTTTGAATTATGTGGTTGTGAGGTTGAGTTTTCGGGCTCATATCCGGGTTGGACACCCAACGTCCATTCAGAAATTCTCGAAGTCTTGGTTTCTATCTACGAAAAGCAAAACGGTGAAAAACCAAAAGTAGTAGCTTGTCACGCCGGTTTAGAATGCGGAATTCTCGGAACCAATTATCCGGGTATGGACATGATATCCTTCGGGCCAACCATTCATGGCGCGCACAGCCCTGATGAACGCGCGAGTATTTCATCGTCGCAAAAATTCTGGAAGTTTTTCTTAGAAATTCTCAAGAATACACCAATCAAAAAATAACTAAAAAGCCCGCTCGACAAGCGAGCTTTTTCTATTTTGCTCTTTTTAGCGGAAATTGTTCTAAACTCTGTTTGCCTTGTTGGCTGCCTGAAATAATTGCCACCAAGCTGTCGTCGTTGACTTTTTTGTAGACAATTTTTTGCGGGTAATCGTGTTTTGGATTTTCAAAAACTAATTCTCCGGGTTTGCTCGAAGTCAATTTAAAAGCCACGGGTTGGTTGTTGTTTTGGCCTTTGACCGTAGCGGTATAAAACACAGCGTCGTCTTTTTGGCTCAGCTCGATGTTTTCGCTAAAAAGGGTGTCTTTGTTGACAATAAAATAGCTCTTGCCGTTGAGCACGCCGTTTTCGCCTTGTGACCAAATTTCTGAGAATTTCCCCTCAGGCGCTTTGTTTTCCCAGTTACCTACAAGCCATTGCGCATCGGCGAGCAAGTTTTTTTGACCGGACTTCTGACAACTTATCCAGAGTGCGGCCGATAAAAAAATTAAAGTAGTTTTTTTCATGAAAGATGCTGTAAAGTGGTTTAGTAAAGTGGTTTGCACAATATTAACAAAAAAATAATATGAATGGTTGTTTAAATGTTGTAAAATTTAAATATTCTGCAAACAATTTTCGATTTGAGCACAGCCTCTGCAACCTAAAAACGATAAGTTTGATTTACTTTTTTTGTGTACATTTGCCCACCAAAATTACCGACTCATGTTAGACAGACTACAAATCATAAAACAACGTTTTGACGAAGTTTCAGATTTGATTATTCAACCTGATGTAATTGCCGATCAAAAGCGGTACATCCAACTCAATAAAGAATACAAAGACCTCAAAGCGATGTCTGAAAAGCGTGACGAATATGTCAATCTTTTGGGCAATATCGATGAGGCCAACGAAATAATTGCTGACGGCAGCGATGCCGAAATGGTCGAAATGGCCAAAATGCAACTCGAAGAAGCCAAAGAACGCTTACCGATTCTTGAAGAAGAAATCAAATTCTTGCTGATTCCCAAAGATCCTGAAGATGCCAAAAATGTCATGGTCGAGGTACGCGCCGGAACCGGAGGGGATGAAGCCAGTATTTTTGCCGGCGATTTGTATCGTATGTACACCAAATATTGTGAAAGCAAAGGCTGGAGAACTTCTATTGTAGATCTAAACGAAGGAACTTCAGGCGGTTTCAAAGAAATCATTTTTGAAGTTACTGGCGAAGACGTATACGGAACCCTCAAATTTGAAGCGGGCGTTCACCGAGTGCAACGCGTTCCGCAAACCGAAACACAAGGAAGAATTCACACTTCGGCAGCGACGGTGATGGTTTTGCCTGAAGCCGAAGAATTTGACGTACAAATTGACATGAACGATGTGCGTATTGACTTTTTCTGTTCATCCGGACCGGGCGGGCAATCGGTGAATACGACCAAATCAGCAGTGCGTTTAACGCATATTCCGACCGGGCTCGTGGCGCAATGTCAGGACGAGAAATCGCAGCACAAAAACAAAGACAAAGCCATGCAAGTATTGCGTTCGCGTTTGTATGAAATGGAGTTGGCCAAAAAGCAAGAAGAAGATGCCAAAAAGCGTTCATCGCAAGTAAGTTCGGGCGATCGCTCAGCCAAAATCCGCACCTATAATTATCCGCAAGGCCGCGTCACCGATCACCGCATCGGGCTTACCTTGTACGATTTAGACGGTGTGATGAACGGCGGAATTCAAAAGCTTATCGATGAGTTGCAATTGGTCAACAACACCGAGAAGCTCAAAGAAGCCAGCGAAGTGATTTAAAATATACAGCCATGCCTTTTTAAGGTGTGGCTTTTTTTTAGAAGCTAATCCGGCTGTTCGCTCATAGTCCTCGCTGCGCTGCGGGCTATCCGCTGCCATCCGGGCTAAGGCTTCTGTGTAAAGTGAATATGGAATTTGAACGAATAACCAATCAATGCTCAGCCAAAAAATAAACCATTATGCTTTTTAATTCGGTTGATTTTTTAATTTTTCTTCCCATTGTTTTTTTGGTTTATTGGTTTGTCGTGCCCAAAGATCTTCAGAAGCAAAATTTTTTGTTGCTGATTGCTAGCTATTTTTTTTATGCTTGTTGGGACTTGCGATTTCTACCGCTTTTAATGGCTTCAACTTTATTAGATTTTTATACAGGTGCTAAAATTCATCAAACTGATTCTTTGCGAACCAGAAAACTTTGGCTGATGTTTAGCATCGGTATCAACTTATCTATTTTAGGTGTTTTTAAATACTACAATTTCTTTGCGGAATCTTTGATGACTTTGCTCTCAAATTTTGGGTTGAATGCACAACCGAGTTTGATTCAAGTTATTTTACCGGTAGGAATTTCATTTTACACTTTTCACGGTTTGTCTTATGTTATTGATTTATACAATCAGAAAATAAAACCCGAGCGCAACTTTATCAGTTATGCAGTTTTTGTTTGTTTTTTTCCTTTGTTGGTCGCAGGTCCTATCGAAAGAGCTTCACATTTATTGCCTCAAATAACCCGAAAAAGAAGCTTTGATTATCAAAAAGCCTCCGAGGGAATGCGACAAATACTCTGGGGTTTATTCAAAAAAATAGTCATCGCCGACAATTGTGCCATTTATGTCAATACTATTTTTGATCATCATCAGGATTACTCAGGTAGTACACTTTTATTAGGCAGTTTGTTCTTTTCATTTCAAATTTACGGTGACTTCTCGGGCTATTCGGATATAGCTTTGGGCACAGCCAGATTGTTTGGAATTGAATTGCTGCAGAATTTTTCTTTTCCGTTTTTTTCAAGAGATATTGCTGAGTTTTGGCGACGTTGGCATATTTCCCTTTCGAGTTGGTTTAGAGATTATCTGTACATTCCATTGGGCGGAAGCCGAAAAGGGCAGAAGATAGCTGTTCGAAACATCTTTATTATTTTCATAGTCAGTGGTTTTTGGCATGGTGCCAATTGGACTTTTGTGTTTTGGGGCGCTTTACACGCTTTGTATTTTCTGCTGTTGGTACTCAGTAATCAGAATAAGAAAAATGTCGATATTTTAGCTCAAGGAAAGCAGTTTCCAACTTTGAAAGATTTTTTTTCTATGCTGCTCACTTTTGTCATGGTTACTTTTGCTTTTATATTTTTCAGGTCTGAAAACCTCACTCAAGCTTTTGCTTTTATTTCAGGAATCCTATCACCGGATTTGTTTAGTTTGCCTTACTTTTTGGGTATTAAGCAAGCCTTCATCACTTCTATATTGATTTTATTTATGCTGTTCATGGAGTGGTTTTCAAGGGCGCAGCAGTTTGGCATTCAGTCCATCGCAACTCATTGGAAGAGACCTTATCGATGGTTGTTTTATTATAGCATTGCCCTGCTGATTTTTTTGTTCGGAACACAAAGTCAAGAGTTTATATACTTTCAATTTTAAATTCTATTGAAGTATTTTTTAAAAAATATCACCCTATTAGGATTGTTGATGATAACAACGATGGTTATTGTTTTGTCTTCTGCCGACGGTCATGCAGATCCGTATTATTTGAGATTTACTTCGCCAGAGCAGTCAGGTTTTATTTTGGGGACTTCAAAGGCAGCTCAAGGTTTGCGACCCGATGTAATGCATGAAATTCTCAAGTCTGATTTGTACAATTATTCTTTTGATATCAGTAAAAGCCCTTATGGTCCCAAATATTTAAAGAGTATTCAGCGAAAGTTGTCAGCGCAAACCCAAAACGGTATTTTTATTTTAACGGTTGATTGTTGGAGTGTTTCAACCAGAGAAAGTTTACCTGATGATGCTAAAAATTTTATCGAAAGCAACACTTGTGTAGGGCAAATGAATTTGGTAAATCAAACCCCCAATTTTAAATATTTATGGAATCATTTTTCAGGACATTATTACAAAATATTAGCGCATTCATCTGAGTCATTTTTACATGATGACGGCTGGCTTGAGGTGTCATTGGATATGGATGCGAGCTCTGTAAACAGACGAACCAAAAGTACCTTACTCGAATACGAACATTACCTTTCAAAATATCAATTTTCAAATTTGCGATTTCAGTATCTCGTCAAGACGATTGACTTTCTCAAGCAATATGGCGAGGTTTATTTGGTGCGACTTCCCATTTCTGAAAAGCTCATGAAGATTGAACAAAGGTTGATGCCTGATTTTAATTTAAAGATAGAATCAATTGAAAATAAAACAAATGGCTACCTCGATTTAACACATCAGAACATTGATTTCGCTTATACCGACGGTGTGCATTTGAGTAAATCATCTTCCAAAATTGTTTCTGCTCAAATTGCGCATTGGATTAAAAAACAACAACTATTCAAAGACGAATGACCGTATAGAATTTCTAACTTTGCCACAATCCGAAAAACAAATGACAACACAACAACTCACCGAACAAATCCGTCAAAAAAAATCCTTTCTCTGCATTGGGCTCGATGTTGATTTAGAGAAGATTCCACAGCATTTATTGGCCGCTGACGATCCGATTTTTGAATTCAACAAAGCCATTATTGATGCTACGCATGATGTATCGGTTGCCTACAAACCCAACACGGCTTTTTATGAAGCTTATGGTTTGCGCGGCTGGAAATCACTACAAAAAACCATTGATTATCTCAAC
This sequence comes from Bacteroidota bacterium, assembly GCA_018267095.1. GTDB lineage: Bacteria > Bacteroidota > Bacteroidia > Flavobacteriales > Flavobacteriaceae > Flavobacterium. Next base: position 165,384 of record JAFDZC010000008.1, on the reverse strand, counting down.
CAGAAATACCCCGAAGTTTTTACCATTGCCGATGCCAAACGCGGTGATATTGGCAATACCTCGACCCGATATGCACAAGCCTTTTTTGAAGATATGCAATTTGACTCGGTAACCGTGGCGCCTTATATGGGGCAAGATTCGGTCGAGCCTTTTTTGGCTTTTGAAAACAAGTTCACCATTTTGCTGGCGCTCACTTCGAATTCCGGGGCCTTTGATTTTCAAACTTTGAGTGTTGGTGAAAAGCCTTTGTATCAACAGGTTTTGGAAACTGCACAAACCTGGAAAAACGCCGAGCGCTTGATGTATGTGGTTGGTGCCACCAAAGCTGAATACTTCGCCGAAATCAGAAAAATCATTCCGCAAAACTTTTTATTGGTGCCCGGAATCGGTGCGCAAGGCGGAAGTTTACAAGAAGTTTGCAAGTTCGGATTGAACAATCAAGTCGGGTTGCTGGTCAATTCATCTCGCGGAATTATTTATGCCTCGAATCAATCAGATTTTGCGCAAAAAGCCCGGAGTGAAGCGCTTGTGGTTCAGCAAGAAATGGAAAGTATTTTAAACCAATACAACTTATAGTTTTGAAAGTATTGATCGATCAAATCGGGCAGAAGCATCAGTTGGAACAAACCCCAAAAAGAATTGTTTCGTTGGTTCCGTCACAAACCGAATTGTTGTATGAATTGGGTTTAGAAGATTCTATTGTGGGCATCACCAAATTTTGCGTGCATCCGTATCATTTTAAATCGGTCAAAAAAATCATCGGTGGAACCAAAAATGTTCACGTTGAAAAAATCAGATTGCTTGCGCCCGATATCATCATTGCCAACAAAGAAGAGAACACGCTAGAGATAGTCAATCAACTCAAAACCATTTGCCCCGTTTGGGTGACTGATATCAAAACCATTGAAGACAATTTCAGGATGATTTCTGATTTTGGTCAACTGTTCAACTGTCGCACCGAAGCGCAAAAATGGACCGATAAAATTCAATTTGCATTAAGTGATTTTGATCAATTCAAGCAAAAGATTCCTTCGCGCAAAGCCGCTTATTTTATTTGGAAAAACCCGCATATGGTGGCCGGAAGTAACACGTATATCAACGCCATGCTTTCGCTTAATAAATTTGAGAATATTTATGCAACAAAATCTGAACGATACCCCGAAGTTGAAATCAAAAAACTGCGTTTAGAAGGCGATCCAGAAATCGTTTTGCTCTCGTCTGAACCTTTTCCGTTCAAAGACGAAGACGCTTTTGAGATTGGTCGTTTTACGCATCACGCCAAAACTATATTTGTGGATGGTGAAATGTTTTCGTGGCACGGAACGCGCTTGCTCAAAGCCTTAATTTATTTCAAAGCGCTGCAAAAAAGATTGGCATAAAAAAAACCGCAGATGGGCGTCTGCGGCTTCTTTACTAAACTAACTCTAAACCAAATAATAAAAACCTTTATTACACTACAAAGGTGCGGGCTTTTTGTGTATCTACTAGTTAAACCGCTGTTATATATTTGTTGAAATTCTGTTAAGATTTATTTGTGGTCTTGTAATGCAAAAACCTTTTTGAGCAAATCGCTGCTGCGCGCTTGCAAGTTGGTTCTGATGTCTTTTTCTTCAACGGAAATCATTTTAAAAACACCTTCAAGTGCTCGTTGGGTAACATAATCAGTTAAATCGGGATTGACTTTACTGCTGCCCGGAAGCGCGTTGTATTTTTTGATGATGCCCGCCCAGATTTTATCAGCGCCAACTTTTCCGATTGATTGTTGAATGACTGGGCTAAATTTGGCATACAAATCCGTCGAGGTTGTTCCTTTTAAGTAATCGGTGGCGGCTGATTCATTGCCCATCAAAATTCCTTTTGCATCGTTAAAACTCATATTTTTAACCGCTGCGACAAATATCGGAGTGGCTTCTTTAACCGCATCTTCTGCCGCTCGATTGAGCGATTTGATTCCGTCGTCAGCCAGCTTTTTCAAACCCATTTTACGCAGGGTTTTATCTACTTTTTGAATTTCGGCCGGCAAGGTGATTTTGACCAAAGGATTTTTATAAAAACCATCGGTTGCGGTGAGTTTGCTGACTTGTTTGCTGATACCATTGTTAAGTGCTTCCTTGAGGCCACCAGCTATGTCAATACTTGAATTTGGATTGGTGATTTTGTTAATCTCGCTTTTTACTTGATTGAGTACATCTTGCCATTGAGCGTTGGCCGAAAGCGGTAATAGAAATATGAAGAGCACAAGTTTTTTCATTACAATAATTATTTCGATTAATAACGAAACGAAAGTTATGCAAGATTAGTGTTTCTTAGCTTTTCATGGGTGATAAAATTGTGTGATGATTGATTTGACGACATTTTTATCTTTTTGAAATCTCCGCCCGAAAATTTTTGAAAATTCTGTAAATTGCACGCTCAAAAAACAGAATCTGTTAACAATGGAACAAGCCCAACCGTACACTCCCGTAAATAAAGTTAGAATCGTTACTGCTGCTTCACTTTTTGACGGCCATGATGCTGCCATCAACATCATGCGTCGCATCATTCAAGCCACTGGTGTTGAAGTGATTCACCTCGGTCACGACCGAAGTGTTGAAGAAGTGGTCAATACTGCCATTCAAGAAGATGCCAATGCGATTGCGATGACCTCATATCAAGGCGGTCACAACGAGTATTTTAAATACATGTATGATTTGCTCAAAGAAAAAGGAGCCGATCATATCAAAATTTTCGGCGGCGGCGGCGGGGTTATTTTGCCCACTGAAATCGAAGAATTACACGCTTACGGAATCGAGCGCATCTATTCACCTGATGACGGACGCGCGATGGGTTTACAAGGTATGATCAATGATTTGGTCAAACGCGCCGATTTTCCGGTGGGTGATCATCTCAACGGTGAAATCAAAGAATTGCCAACGAAGAACCCAAAAGCAATTGCGCGCATTATATCTTCAGCTGAGAATTTTCCGGAGGCAGCCAAACCAACTTTAGACATTATACATCAAAAAAATACTGATTGTAAAACACCGGTGCTCGGAATTACCGGTACAGGCGGTGCCGGAAAGTCATCTTTGGTAGATGAACTCGTTCGTCGATTTTTGATTGATTTTCCTGAAAAAACCATCGGACTCATTTCGGTTGATCCGTCCAAAAGAAAAACCGGCGGTGCTTTACTGGGCGATAGAATTCGCATGAATGCCATCAATAATCCCAGAGTTTATATGCGTTCGTTGGCCACGCGTCAATCCAACTTGGCCTTGTCAAAATATGTTGCCGAAGCCATTCAAGTACTCAAAGCTGCGAACTACGATTTGATTATTTTAGAAACTTCGGGCATTGGTCAATCTGATACAGAAATTTTAGATCATTCAGATGTTTCACTCTATGTGATGACACCAGAGTTTGGTGCCGCAACACAATTGGAAAAAATTGATATGTTGGATTTTGCCGACTTGGTAGCCATCAACAAATTTGACAAACGAGGTGCTTTGGATGCAATTCGCGATGTCAAAAAACAATACCAACGCAACCATAATTTGTGGGATCAAAACCCCGATGATATGCCGGTGATTGGCACGATTGCTTCGCAGTTCAACGATCCGGGTATGAATACGCTCTACAAAAAAATCATGGATAAAGTGGTTGAGCGAACCGGTGCTGACTTGAAATCGACTTTTGAAATCACACGTGAAATGAGCGAAAAAATCTTCGTGATTCCACCGCACCGCACGCGTTATTTATCAGAAATTGCCGAGAACAATCGTGCTTATGACGCCAAAGCCAACACACAAGTTGAAGTGGCTCAAAAGCTTTATGCGGTTTATAAAACTTTAGAAACGGTCAATAAAAAAGTGGTGGCCATTGACAGATCGGGCATTGATGCTACATCGATCAATAGAACCGAAGACAACAAGGTTTTTCTGGAATTGCTCTTGCAACAATTTGACAAAATCAGAATGGATTTAGATCCGTACAACTGGGAAGTCATTTTGAACTGGAAAGAAAAGGTTTCTATGTATAAAAATCCGGTTTATAGTTTTCAGGTGCGCGACAAAGAAATCAAAATTCAAACGCATACCGAAAGTCTATCACATTCGCAGATTCCCAAAGTTGCTTTACCGAAATATCAAGCGTGGGGCGATATCTTGCGTTGGGTTTTACAAGAAAATGTACCGGGCGAATTTCCGTTTACTTCAGGTTTGTATCCGTTTAAGCGCGAAGGCGAAGATCCGACGCGTATGTTTGCCGGTGAAGGCGGACCGGAACGCACCAACCGTCGTTTTCACTATGTTTCACTCGGAATGCCGGCCAAGCGTTTGTCCACGGCTTTTGATTCGGTAACGCTCTACGGAAATGACCCGGATTTGCGTCCGGATATTTACGGAAAAATCGGAAATGCCGGGGTTTCTATTTGCTGTTTAGACGATGCTAAGAAATTGTATTCCGGTTTTGATTTGAGCCATCCGATGACTTCGGTTTCAATGACCATCAACGGACCGGCGCCCATGTTGCTCGGGTTCTTTATGAATGCGGCCATCGATCAAAACTGTGAAAAATACATCATTGAAAACAATCTTCAGGTGGAAATTGAAGAGAAAATCAATGAAATTTATAAACGCAAAGGAATCGCCCGTCCGCAATACCAAGGTGAATTGCCGCAAGGAAACAACGGTTTGGGCTTGATGCTTTTGGGCGTTACCGGTGATCAGGTTTTACCAGCGGATGTATACAATGAAATCAAAATCAAAACGCTTTCGCAAGTGCGCGGAACGGTTCAGGCGGATATTTTAAAAGAAGATCAAGCGCAAAACACCTGTATTTTCTCGACTGAATTTGCGCTCCGATTGATGGGCGATGTTCAAGAGTATTTTATTCAGAAAAATGTGCGCAACTTCTATTCGGTTTCCATTTCGGGTTATCATATTGCCGAGGCCGGAGCCAACCCAATCACACAATTGGCTTTTACGCTGGCCAACGGTTTTACCTATGTAGAGTATTATTTGAGCCGCGGCATGAACATCAACGATTTCGGGCCGAACTTGTCGTTCTTTTTCTCAAACGGAATTGATCCGGAATATGCTGTAATTGGTCGTGTAGCGCGTAAAATTTGGGCCAAAGCGCTCAAAAATAAATACGGAGCCAACGAGCGTGCGCAAATGCTCAAGTACCATATTCAGACGTCGGGTCGTTCGTTGCACGCGCAAGAAATTGACTTTAATGACATCCGAACGACACTTCAAGCTTTGTATGCGATATACGACAACTGTAATTCGTTGCACACCAATGCTTATGACGAAGCGATTACCACACCAACCGAGGAATCTGTGCGTCGTGCCATGGCAATCCAGCTCATCATCAACAAAGAATTAGGTTTGGCCAAGAATGAAAACCCGATTCAAGGTTCGTTTATTATTGAAGAATTGACGGATTTGGTTGAAGAAGCAGTCTTGACAGAATTTGACCGAATTACCGAAAGAGGCGGCGTACTCGGTGCGATGGAAACCATGTATCAACGCTCAAAAATTCAAGAAGAAAGTTTGTATTACGAAACTTTAAAACATACCGGCGAATTCCCGATTATTGGTGTGAATACATTTTTGAGTTCAAAAGGCTCGCCGACAGTCATTCCGGCTGAAGTGATTCGCGCTACCGAAGAGGAGAAGCAATACCAAATTGAAATGCTTGAAGCTTTACATCAGTTTCAAGCTGAAAAAGTCACAGAACAATTGGCCAAAATTCAGGAAGCAGCCATCAACAATCGCAATATTTTTGAGTGTATTATGGAAGCGGCCAAAGTTTGTTCGCTCGGGCAGATTACCAGCGCGCTGTTTGAAGTCGGCGGGCAGTATCGAAGAAATATGTAACACGAAAAGCCTTCCCGCTGCGGAAGGTTTTTTTTTGAACAGAGGATCAATGAAAACCAAACTGTCATTTAAATACTGGATTGGCTTACTCGTGTTTTTGCCGATTTTGTCATGGGCACAACCCAAAACCGAATTGGACCGCCTTTTCGATCAAGGTATCGCGCATTACAATCAAGGCGAATACAATCAGGCAGCCTCAGCGTTTGAGCAAGCTCGGCAACTGGCGAAAAAGCAAAACAATACCAAGTTATTCGGTAAAGCCAACAACAATCTGGGCAACGTTTATTCGTTGATGGGGCAATCTGAAAAAGCACTGAGCCATTACTTGAGTGCCATGGAAATCTCACGCCAACTTCACGACACCTTGGTTTTAGCGAAAACTATTAAGAATATTGGAGCGTTGTATGAAGAGCAAAAAGATTTCAAAACCGCCATGCAATACTACCGCCAAGCGTTGGATTTAGCTTCCCGGAAAAAAGACCAAGCGTTGATCGCCGATTGTCTGAACAACCAAGGCGTGGTTTACGAACAGCTCCAACAATATGAAAAAGCACTGGAAGTTTACGACAAATCATTGTCTATTTACCGTCAACTCAAAGATTTTTCCCGAGTTGCCTTAGCGCTCAACAATTCAGCAATTGTCGAGAAATATCTCAAGCATTACCCGGAGTCGGTAAGCAAATATCAAGAATCGCTGGCGTTGTCTGAAAGAAACAACGACCGTTTTATGGTAGCCGCTACCCAAAACAACTTGGGCAATGTTTATCAATTGATGGGCAACTCCAGAAAAGCACTCGAATGGTGCCTTAAGGCCAGCCAAAATGCGAAAGCTATCAACGCACCGGAAATCCTTATCGAGACTTACGACGGAATCGCTTTGGCGTATGAAAAATTGGGTCTATGGCCGCAAGCAGTTCAATATCGGAAATGGTACGAAGCTGAAAAAGATAGGTTCATCAATGCCAATCGATCTTCGCAACTCATCGAAATGCAGACGAAATACGAGACTAAAAAGAAAGAAGATGAGATTGTTTTACTACGCCAACAGGAAAAAATCAAAAACTTAGAACTTTCCGAAAAGCAATCCAAAATCGAACGCCGCAATGTGCTGCTTATCGTCAATGTTTTATTATTATTAGGCTTGGTTGTTTTGGCGTATTTCTGGAGAAGCCGTCAAAAGCTTCAAGATTCCCTCAACCGCGAACGTCTTGTACGTGAAACCGAAGAACTCGAGCGCCTTCGGATAGCCAAAGATATTCACGACGATTTGGGTTCCGGTTTGTCTAAAATCAACTTCTTGAGTGAACTTATTTCTAAAGAAACCGCTGTGCCGTTTGAAGTGAAAAACTATAGTCAAGCGGTCAGAGAAACGTCCGTTCGGATGATTGAGAACATGCGCGATTTGATTTGGGCGTTGAATCCGGAAAATACAACACTCGCCAACTTGATTTCCCGCATGCGCGAATATGCTTCGGATTATCTGGAAGATTACCAGATTCAGATCACTTATCAGATTCCGGATGATTTGCCGCAAACTTGTATTTCCAAAGAAAGTCATCGAGGGCTTTTTATGATCGTCAAGGAAACACTCAATAACATCGGAAAATATGCCCAAGCTACTGAAGTGCAGTTCAAGGTGGTATTGCATCCGGAAACTTTGCAATTGCTGATCAGGGATAACGGCATTGGTTTCGATGCTGGAAATGCTGAAAACGGCAATGGCCTTCGGAACATGAAAAGTAGGGTTGAAGCCTTAGACGGATCTTTTAAGCTGCAAAGCAATATAGGCGAAGGGACTCAAATTGAGGTTCAGATTGCTTTGAAAAAAATCATTAAGTTGCCGACGAATTTTTAACCGCTACTACTTTTTGGTGAGCGTGACGTTATTGAAGTTGCTAATTTTGTCAGATGAAAATTAAAGTTGCTATTGTTGAAGACGAAAAGCAGATTCGCGAGAGCCTTGCGATATTGATTCATGGCAGCGAGGGTTTTTCGTGTGCGTATACCTATGAAAATGCAGAATCGGCCATTGCGGAAATTCCTGATTTACCAATTGATGTGGTGTTGATGGATATCCATCTGCCTGGCATTAGTGGTATTGAAGCCGTGAAACTTTTGAAACCGATTTGCCCGGAAATCCAATTCCTGATGTGCACTTCCTTTGAAGATACTGATTCGGTATTCAACGCGCTCAAGTCAGGAGCTTCGGGTTATCTGACCAAAACCACACAGCCGTCAAAAATTCTCGATGCGATCACAGATGTCCACAAAGGCGGATCTCCGATGAGCAGCCATATTGCGCGTAAAGTAGTGGCGTCGTTTCAAACCCAACCACAGCAAAACCGAGAACTACAAAAGTTAAGCGACCGAGAAAAAGAGATTTTGAATCATCTTTCCAGAGGATTGCGTTATAAGGAAATCGCTGACGAACTATGTTTGAGTACTGAAACCGTTCGCACACACATCCGTAATATCTATGAAAAACTTCAAGTGAATTCCAGAACGGAAGCAATCAACAAAACTTTTCCCAGATAACTCAAGCATCAAATTACTACTATTTGCGTATTTTCTGAACCATGTTGCACTATAATTTTGGTCGACGAAAAGCTAAGGCAGCTGTTCATTAACTAAAATCAAAACCAAATGAAAACACTCAGAAAATTAGGTCTTTATTTCTTTTTTCCGGCCGCTTTAATCACTTTTAGTATCGCCATTTTTTCTTGCTCAAAAGACAAGGATGACAATGATAGCCAAGCTTATGTTTGTGCTACTTGCAACGATACTCCAGATGCTTTGCCTGCCAACGACTCGAGTATTAAAGGCGTTTACAAAGGAATAGTCGTTGGCTCTACAGGAACACTTTCGGTCAATATTCAAAACGGCAGTGACACGATTACCGCAACAATGGTTCTTGACGGAGTAAGCGTTTTGCTGACTTCCAATGTCAGTGTAGTGGAAGGACAGACGTATATCGCTCCTTTTACCGGTATCTATAACGGAAATCCGATTTCGATTACTTTTTCAGTCGGCCTCGGCGGACAAACGCCAACAGTGGTTACCTCAGATATTCCGGGCCATCCGAATGCTGTATTTGAAATTTATAAAGAAACCTCTACGTCGTTGATCGAAGCGTTTCAAGGCACTTATTCCAAGACGGGCGAAACCGGCGTTTTCAATATTGTCCTTTCACGAGCGTTATCCCGATGGGGCGGCGTAGCCAAAGAAAACGGCGGTACGGAAACCAACGAAGTAGAAGGAACCATTGTTTCAGGCAACCAACTCTTGAACGAAAATGGCACCCATATCGCTGACATCAACGGAGATGTAATTTCTGGTTCGTTTACAGACAGCAATCAAGACGTGGTTACTGTTCAAGGAAACCGAACATTGTAAACAAAGCGTTGGTGGATCCAACCAAAACCAAGAACCGATAGCTAGTAGAGTTATCGGTTTTTTTAATTGTTGTAATACGGTCTGGCCCAAATGGTATTATTGAAGTTTTTACCCATCATAAAAAAAGCATACATCAGTACTGCAATGACCGTTTTAAAAGCAAATAGAAATACTATGATTTTGGCTGCCGGAACAGATTTACTCAAATTGCTTTCAGGAGTTAGCAAGGTGATTATTATGCTTATAAGTAAGCAAAACCATGTAAAGTTCATCAGGTTTTTGAACGGTTTTACCAACCATTTTCTGAGTGGATTTATTTCATTTCCCCATTGATGAATCAGATAATAATAATCGTTACCGATGGGAGCAAATAGCAACGGATCATCCGCATTCTTCAATTCAAATGCTTTGCTGGGCGCCATGATTTTAAATCCGCGCAATTTGGTATTGTGTCGTTTTTCGAGTGCATTAATTTTAGAGATGGCCTCTTCGGGAATTCCTGACTTAAATGAGCTACTGTCTAAAAAGCGAAGTCGATAACTGATGCATACCTTGCGGATTTGCGTTATGTGATATATTTTATCGGTTTGCAGTAAATCCGAGTTAAAGTTGTTTGAATCTGTTGAACTTTTTTCTTGAAGCGTTTGTTTGATTAAAGCTCGGGTATGTTCATTGTCACTCAAAATTCTGCTAACTTCTTCTAAAATATCTTTTTCAGATTTAAAATGATTGCGTTCTTTTAGCAATTCACTTTCGATGATTCCTCTATTCATAAGCATTGCAAGTAATTTTGTGAGTTAATTGCATCTTTTTTTCTCAACCATTAATGTAAAAAATCAGGTTTTTTAAAAAAAATAATTTACCTCAAAATTTACTCTTCAACCGAAGTTAAAGTTATCTGGATCTGCAGCCTGATAGATTTTTACTTAAATCATTTTATTCTTTGATTGAGTTGTTTGAGTAAAATTTGATACTTACTGATTTCGACGATGTCTGCATCAGCCTCTGAAAAATCGAGTAGCGCATCTATTAATTCTGAGGCTTCTGAAATTTTTAAACTTGCATCTTTTTTGTTTTGACGCGCTAAAGCATCTATTATTTCTTGAGTTTTAATATGTAAAGCGCTGAATTTAGGTTGATTCACGGCGGTAGTAAATTTGTTAATGATTTGTCAAAATTAAGCATTTGCTTTTTTGGTTGTTTTTTTGGTTTGGTTTTTGAAAAACGGCAAGCGAATCATTTTAAAACGAAAAGTCATGAAAAAAATAATTTTACTCTTAGCAAGTGTTAGTTCTTTGATATTTATGGGTTGTGAAGGCCCGGAAGGTCCACAAGGTCCGCAAGGCAATGATGGTTATTCAGCCGAAAGCGAAGTTTTTGAACTGAGAAATGTAAACTTCTCACTTGATGCTAATAATGAATATACCATTTATCGAGAATTAAACCCGCAAATTCTACTTTCTGACAATATTATTATATACAGATTATCAGGAACCATAAATTCACAAACGCCTATTTGGCAACAAATTCCTCGAACATTATATTTATCACAAGGTGAATTAGACTACGATTATGATTTCAGTAAAATAGATTTTACTATTTATGCTGGTGGAAATTATGACATAGCTACGACACCAAGTTATTTGTACAATCAAACTTTTAGAATTGTAATTATTCCGGGTTATCTCAGCAATAAAAGCTCAATAGACCCACACGATATGGATTACCAAACTTTAATCAAGACTTATAAAATTGATGATCGAAACGTAAAAGTTTTACACTAATTAACTTTTGCTCATGCAAGCCGCCTTTAGGGCGGTTTTTTTTATGCTTTTTTTCAGGGTTGCTTTTAAGAGAAACCCAAACGCCAATAAGTAAAGCTATGGCAATAAAACTAAGCGAAGCCCACTCGGGAACTTCAATCCAATCGTGAATGAGCATCTTAAGACCCACAAAACTCAAAATTGCAATCAGGCTGTATTCAAGATGTGCAAATTTTTCGAGCATATGTGCCAAGAAAAAATACATCGAACGCAATCCTAAGATGGCAAATATGTTTGAGCTAAATACCAAAAACGGATCTGAAGTAATGGCTAAAATAGCTGGCACACTATCGAGTGCGAACAAAACATCCATCACTTCGATAATAATAAGAGCAACCAAAAGTGGAGTAGCGTATATCTTATTTTCTTTTTTAATGAGAAAATGCTCGTGGTCTGTTCTGCTTGAAATCGGTATGACTTTACCTAATAATTTATACACCCAAGATTCTCTGGGTTCAAAGGTTTCGTCACTTTGGGCCGAAAAAAGCATCTTACCGGCAGTGAATAATAAAAATCCTCCAAACAAATAGGTGGTCCAAGTAAATTGCCGAATAAGCAACACGCCAAAGAAAATCATCAAACCTCTAAAAACTATGGCCCCCAAGATGCCCCAAAACAAAATTCGATGTTGGTATTTCTGCGCTATTTTAAATGAACTGAAGATAACCGCCATGACAAAAATGTTGTCAATACTCAAGGATAATTCAATTAAATAGCCTGAAATAAACTTCATCAAAGCGCCCGATGGGGAAAGTTGATCAGGATTGGCAATATATTGATGTTGATAAAGTAAATAGACAACACCTGAAAAAACAAAGGATAGTGAAACCCAAACCGCGGTCCATTTGCCGGCTTCTTTTGCGCTGATGATGTGCGGAGTTTTGTTGAATACACCCAAATCAAGGGCGAGTATGGCGAAAATTCCGAGTAAAAATAGAATCCAAACAATCATTTTGTGGTCAATTGGGTGTGGGACAAATATAAAGGATGTGCTTTTCTTCGACAACTATAATATAGGGATATGTTTTTGGTCTATAAAAACACACATTTTATCTAATTTTTAAAATTACCCCATAAAAAATAGGGGTATAAATTATTTTGGATAAGTTTTTTTATAAATTTGCATCACAAACAACAGGGTAATAACCTTTAAAATTAATTTTATGTCAACATTACGTTTTCAAGCACTACACACCGCCGGAAACAGAAAACCGGTTAAAGTAGAAGAACTCGACAAAAAGTCGGCGATTTTTGGTTCCAATGTTTTTAATGACAAAGCCATGCGACAATTCCTTACTCCTGAAGCATACAAGGCAGTTAAAAGCGCTGTCCAGCACGGAACTAAAATTGACCGCAAGTTGGCAGATTATATCGCGATGGGCATGAAAGAGTGGGCGCTGACCAAAGGCGTTACTCATTATACACACTGGTTTCAACCGTTAACCGGAGCAACAGCTGAAAAACACGACGCCTTTTTTGAAACTTCATTCGACGGTAGCGATCCAGTAGAAAAATTCGGAGGAGGTCAATTGGTGCAACAAGAGCCTGATGCTTCATCATTTCCGAACGGAGGAATCCGAAATACATTTGAAGCACGTGGTTATACCGCTTGGGATCCGACCTCTCCGGCTTTTATCTTTGGAACAACTTTGTGTATTCCGACCGTTTTTGTTTCTTACACAGGTGAAGCCTTAGACAACAAAACGCCCTTGTTGCGCGCACTGACTTCTATTGATGATGCAGCCACCGAAGTAGCTAAGTATTTTGACAAAAACGTAAAGAAAGTAACACCGACTTTGGGTTGGGAACAAGAATATTTTTTGATTGATGCAGCTTTGGCAGCTTCTCGTCCGGACATCAACATGACCGGAAGAACCTTATTAGGACATACATCTGCTAAAGGTCAACAATTAGAAGATCATTATTTTGGATCGATTCCAACACGAGTTTTGAACTATATGCGCGATTTAGAGAATGAGTGTATGTTGCTCGGAATTCCGGTAAAAACGCGTCACAACGAAGTAGCTCCGAATCAATTCGAGTTGGCACCTATTTTTGAAGAAACCAATTTAGCTGTTGACCACAATTCACTGTTGATGGACGTGATGTCAAAAGTGGCTGAGCGCCACGATTTCAAAGTATTGTTGCACGAAAAACCATTCAAAGGTGTCAATGGTTCCGGAAAACACAACAACTGGTCTATGGCTACCGATACGGGTGTGAACTTGTTGGCTCCGGGCAAAACGCCGATGAGCAACTTACAATTCTTGACTTTCTTTATCAATACGATTAAAGCTGTTTACAGATATGAAGAATTACTTCGCGCTTCCATTGCGTCGGCAAGTAATGACCATCGTTTAGGAGCCAATGAAGCGCCACCGGCTATTATTTCTGTATTCATCGGACAACAATTGACCAAAGTTTTGGCTGAGCTTGAAGGAGTTACCAACGGGAAACTTTCTCCGGAAGAAAAAACCGATTTAAAACTCAATGTAGTAGGTAAAATTCCGGATGTATTGCTCGATAATACCGATCGTAACCGAACTTCGCCATTTGCTTTTACCGGAAATAAATTTGAATTCCGCGCGGTAGGTTCCTCAGCAAACTGTGCTACTTCTATGACTACTTTGAACGCTATTGTTGCCAAACAATTGAAAGATTTCAAAGTGGAGGTAGATGCGCTGATTGAGAAAAAGGGACTCAAAAAAGACGAAGCTATTTTCAATATTTTGCGTGAATACATCAAAGAAACCAAAAACATTTTGTTTGAAGGCGACGGATACAGCGATGCTTGGGAAAAAGAAGCCAAAAAACGCGGACTCAGCAACCACAAAACCACGCCAAAAGCCTTAAAAGCAAAAGTTTCAAAAGAAGCCGTAAAACTCTTCGAAGAATTGGGCATTATGAACCATGTTGAGGTTGAAGCGCGTTATGAAATCGAACTCGAAGAATACACCAAAAAGATTCAGATCGAAGGTAGAATTTTAGGAGATATTGCCAGAAACCATGTGATTCCAACCGCGATTCGCTACCAAAATACTTTGATTGAAAACGTTCGCGGTCTCAAAGAAATCTTCGGAAAAGACTTTGAGAAAATTGCCAAAGAACAAATTTCACTCATCAAAGAAATTTCAGCGCATATTGAAGGGATCAACACCAATGTAGATGCCATGATTGAAGAGCGTAAAAAAGCCAACAATCTAACTTCAGCCGAGAAAATGGCCGATGCTTATTGTGACAAAGTGAAACCGTATTTTGAAATCATCCGCGACCACTGCGACAAACTCGAGTTGTTGGTAGACGACGAAATGTGGACACTCACCAAATACAGGGAGTTATTATTTACTCGCTAGTAATTTTGAATTAGAAAAAAGATCCCGCTTAATTGGCGGGATTTTTTTATGAAATAATCTATAATAATTAAACCAGAATTTACGAGTTAGTTTGTCTAATTCTTTAATTTTGATGGATAAGTTTTATACGCATGAAAAGAAGAATCACCTTTCTGTTGTTTAGTTTGCTTTTCTGGACTCATGTGTTAATAGCCCAAGAGAATTTCTCAGTGTATTTTGACAGCAACAAATTTGAACTCAACGCTGCGCAAATTCAATCATTAGAGCAGTGGATAACTTCGAATAAAACCGGAAAAATTCTTGCCATCCATGGTTTTACCGATGAAGATGGAACTTCAGGCTACAACGATACACTCGCCCAAAAACGAGTTGAATCGATTTTTAAATTGATCAAGAATCGAATCAAAATTCGCGATGATTTTAAAACGCGCAGTTTCGGCGAAAACTTTGTCCAATCGACCAACAAAGCTCAAAACCGAAAAGTCACGATTTTTTATTTGCTCGAAAAAGATTTAACGCGCGAGAACGAAATACTCGGTATCAAACCTAAAGAACCGGTTTCTGAATTGCGCGAAGTGGTTCATTATCCTGAGAAAATGCAATTCACCAACCCCGACGGTTCGCGCTCTGAATATACATTAGATGTCACTTTTATGAAAAAACTAGGCGAGGCACAAGCTGGTGAAAAACTCAAAATAGACAACTTGAATTTTGTCATCAATACGTTCATTGTCGTTCCTGAATCTCGCTCAAAAATGTATGAATTGTTGTTGGTTTTACAGAAAAATCCAACCCTAAAGGTGCAAATCCAAGGGCATTTGTGTTGCATGCCAACCGACCGAAATGATTTGTCTACGCAACGCGCTAAAGCCATCAAAAACTTTTTGGTTGGTCAAGGCATCGATCCTGAAAGGCTTACCTATAAAGGATTTGGCAGCAGCATGCCCATTTATCCGATCCCCGAAAAAGACGAAACCCAACGCGCCGCCAATCGTCGGGTAGAAATTGAAATCCTTTCACGTTAAATTTTGTCGCCATGAAAAAAGAGCTCGCCGTATGTTTGATGTTGTTCACAGCGGTGTTGCATGCCCAGCAGCTGACTCTTTATTTTGATTTCGACCGCTACGATTTAAACCCGACCGCGCAAACACAACTACAAACTTGGTTGGTTGAAAACCCCAACATCGAAGTGTCTAAAATTTACGGTTTTTGCGATTGGAAAGGCAGCAATCACTATAACGACACGCTTTCGGTCAAACGAGTAAAAACGGTGCTTGATTATCTGAAAGAAAAAAATATTTCGGTCAGTCACGGCTATGAAATCAAAGGTTTTGGCGAAGATTTCCCACAGTCAAAAGTGCAATCTGAAAATCGCAAAGTCATCATCAATTACATTCAAAAACCAACCAAACCCAAAATATCTGAATTGAGCGAGCAAATTATCCAAGCACAGGTCGGCGATAAAATTCAACTCTCACGCATATATTTTGCCAACATGACCGCGCGCATTTTACCACAATCTTTACCGGTTTTGCAAGATTTATTGTGCGCGCTCGAAGAACATCCATCGCTTAAAATTGAAATTCAAGGCCACATCTGCTGTCAATTGGTTTATGATATCAATGATCTATCTACGCGCAGGGCACAAGCGGTATACAACTATTTGGTACGACAAAAAATCAGTCGGAAGCGCTTGTCCTACAAAGGCTTCGGAACCAGTAAACCCATTTATCCGATTCCCGAAAAAAACACACAAGAAGAAGAGGCCAATCGGCGCGTTGAAATTTTAATCCTCGAACATTGACCCGCACCAAAAGCTTGGTTATCTTTGCGCCACACAACAACACAACCATGAGTTCAGAAACTTCCAAGCGCTATGATTTGCGCGGCGTATCAGCTACTAAAGACGATGTGCACAACGCCATTAAAAACCTCGACAAGGGTTTATTCCCCAGAGCATTTTGCAAAATTGTTCCCGATACTTTAACCGGTGACCAAGATTATTGTTTGGTGATGCATGCCGATGGGGCCGGAACCAAATCATCTTTGGCTTATATGTATTGGAAAGAAACCGGTGATTTATCGGTTTGGAAAGGCATTGCTCAAGATGCACTCATTATGAATATTGACGATTTACTGTGCGTAGGCGCTACCGATAAAATTTTGCTTTCATCCACCATTGGACGCAACAAAAACCTGATTCCGGGCGAAGTCATTCAAGCGATTATTACCGGAACCGAAGAACTCATTGCCGAACTCAAAACCTATGGTGTAGAGATTTTTTCTACCGGTGGCGAAACGGCTGATGTGGGCGATTTGGTGCGCACCATCATCGTTGATTCTACCGTAACTGCGCGGATGAAACGCTCTGATGTGATTGACAATGCGCGCATTCAAGCCGGTGATGTCATTGTCGGATTGGCTTCGTATGGTCAGGCTATTTATGAAAAGGAGTATAACGGCGGCATGGGCAGCAACGGACTTACTTCGGCGAGACACGATGTTTTTCACCACAGTTTGGCGCAAAAATACCCTGAGAGTTTTGATGCGCAGGTACCCGATGCATTGGTTTATTCCGGACAAATGCAATTGACGGACAAAGTTGATGGTTCGCCGCTCGATGCCGGAAAACTTGTTTTATCGCCCACCAGAACTTATGCGCCGGTGGTGAAGAAAATCTTCGAAAAATACAGCCCAACCGTTATACACGGAATGGTGCATTGCAGCGGTGGCGGTCAGACCAAAGTGCTTCATTTTATTGAAAATCTGCACATTATCAAAGATCATTTGTTTGCCATTCCGCCGTTGTTTGCGCTCATTCAGCAGCAATCACAAACTTCATGGAAAGAAATGTACCAAGTTTTTAATTGCGGTCATCGACTCGAATTCTATGTGCCTGAAAGTATCGCTGCCGATTTGATTTCGATTTCAGAATCCTTTGGTATTGCTGCGCAAATCGTGGGTAGAGTTGTGGCTTCAACGCAAAAAAAGCTGACCATCAACAGCCCGAACGGAACCTTTGAATACGCTTAATTTTTTTTGAAGCAATTCCCGCTCTCCACTGTATCTCCCGCTATCGCGTGAGGATGCCGTTTCGATCGGGGCTAAAGAAACCGCCATGTCACAACCAACTTTGATCCCCCATGATTTAATCCTCGAAAATCAAACGGTTCTCTTACGTCCGTTGGAGCTTTCAGATTTTGACCATTTGCTCTACTTTTCACGCAACGAACCGGAGCTTTGGACGTATTCACTCGAACCGGCTACGGGTGAAGAAAATCTTGACAAATACATCCGAAAAGCCCTTGATGCCAGAGCTGCCGGGCGCGAATTTCCGTTTGTGGTTTTGGATAAATTAACCAATCAGTACGCCGGTTCTACCAGGTTTTATGATATTCAACCCGATTTTAAAACCTTACAATTGGGCTACACTTGGTACGGAAAAGATTTTCAAGGAACCTCACT
Organism: Bacteroidota bacterium; assembly: GCA_018267095.1. GTDB lineage: Bacteria > Bacteroidota > Bacteroidia > Flavobacteriales > Flavobacteriaceae > Flavobacterium. Next base: position 147,489 of record JAFDZC010000008.1, on the reverse strand, counting down.
CAACAAAAATTGCAAACTCTTGCTTTTGACTTATGCTTTTGAAACCCTGGGCATGCATCGCGTTGAATTCAGAGCTGACAACAACAATGAGCGCAGCAAAGCCGCCATGCGCAGCATTGGTTGCCAAGTCGATGGAGTTTTGCGCAGCAATATGCCGACTTATCAAAGCGATCGCCGCCGCGACAGTATTGTTTTGAGTATCTTGCGCGATGAATGGTTTGGCGGGGTAAAATCAGCCCTAGAACTAAAAATTAAAAACAGATAATCATGGAAATCAGACCCAAATTTGGCATTGGTCCGTTGTTGTTCGGAATGAAACAAAAAGACGTTCAGGCAGTATTAGGAAAGCCTGACAAACAGTTTGAAGACGATGATCAGAATATCATTTACATCTACAACTCGCCCAAACTCAGATTGACTTTTTATGAAGATGAAGATTTTAGAATGGGCTATATTATTTCATCGCATCCGGATTTGGTTTTGTATCAACAACCAGTGATTGGTAAAACGGTCGAAGAAATCAAAAAAATGCTCCAAAGCAAGCAATACAAAAACTGGGAGCAAGAAGATTTTGATTTAGCCGAGAACCATTTCAACGAAGATCATTGGCTCATTTTGCAAAGCGAGTACAATGAAATTGTTAAAGTTGAACTCGGAGTTGTAGCTAAAAATGCCGACGATTTTGACTGGAAATTCTAAAGTAAGTCCATAAAAAAAGCACGGTATCAAACCGTGCTTTTTATTTTATCAGAGTTGTAATTATTTCTTTTCAGTAGTGGTAACAGTTGAACCCGGCATGGCATCAAAAAGTTCAACTTCAAAAATAATGTTTGAATTCGGCGGGATGACACCTCCGGCACCGCGTTCTCCGTAACCTAAGTTAGAAGGAATGAAGAATACCGCTTTATCGCCAATATTCATATTGCTTACACCTTCTAAAAAGCCCGGAATCAATCCATCTTTACGACCCGCTTTGAACGGAAATGGCGCATAACCGTTTTGCTTGGCACGGTTCTCATCAAATTTACCGTAGGTTTTATTGACCTCTTCATAGCTGCTGTCAAACAAAGAGCCATCTTCTAAATATCCGGCATAATGAATAAAAATATCACTGCCTTCAGCCGGCTTTTTGTCGGTTCCTTTTTTAATTACGGCATACTCTAAACCCGATGCAGTTTTTGTTGCGGTTTTTCTGACCTCGGCCAATTGCTTTACTTTCTCGGCTTTTACCGGAGCATATTTCATATCATAAGCCTTTTTAGCTTCAGCGTCTGCGGCTGCTTTTTTAGCTCTGGCTTCGGCTTCAGCAGCCGCTTGTTTTTTGTCGTCTTCCGCTTTGTTGGCATAGTAGTCACCGAATACTTTTACAGCGTCAAATGCTTTGGCAGCAGCTCCTTTACGGATGATGGTTACTTTTTTCATCACATCGTCTTGTGCAATCGCATCCACTACATTTTGTCCGCTTACAACATAACCAAAAATGGTGTGTTTTCCGGTAAGCCAAGGTGTATCTTTATGGGTGATGAAAAATTGACTTCCGTTGGTAGCCGGCCCTGAATTGGCCATCGCTAAAATTCCGGCTTTATCAAATACAAATTCAGGAACAATTTCATCTTTAAAACTGTAACCCGGACCACCGCTTCCGTTACCGGCAGGATCACCACCTTGAATCATAAAATCTTTGATTACTCGGTGAAATTTCAATCCGTCATAAAAAGGTTTTCCTTTGAGTTTTTCGTCTGCAACAAAGGCGTGTTTTCCTTCGGCCAAGGCCACAAAATTAGCTACTGTAATCGGCGCTTTCTGGTATTCTAAACGCACCAATATTTTTCCTTTGGCAGTTTCAAATTCAACAAAAAGCCCGTCTGTACTTTGGGCAGGTTTTGCCTGATTGGCTGATGCAGCCGGTTTTTTGGCCGGAGCAGCTTTTTTCCCTTTTTGGGCATTCATACTGAAGGTCGCCAAAAATAAAAGAGCAAAAATTTTAATTTTCATTGTGTTTAAATAATTGATTTATGTGTTAACTAATGGTTAGGCATTTTTTCAAGCAACTCGATTTCAAAAATTAAGTTGGCATTGGGCGGAATCACGCCTCCGGCACCTTGTGGGCCGTAACCCAAATGTGAAGGTATAAATAAAATGGCTTTGTCGCCAAATGATAATTTTTCGATGCCCTCGATAAATCCCGGAATCATGCCGTCTCTTTTTCCGGCAGTAAACGGAATCGGTAAGTATTGTTGAGCTTGTGCTCGGGCCAAATCAAGTTTGCCAAATTGTTCTGCTACCGAGGCTTTGCTGGTGTCGAATAAATCACCGTTTTCTAAAAATCCGGCATAATGGATGTAGATTTCAGCGCCTGGTTTTGGTTTTTTCCCGGAACCAGCAGATACAATTTTGTATTGCAAACCCGAAGCTGTTTTTTGAGCTGATTTGCGCAAAGCAGCAAACTCGGCTACTTTTTTGTCAATCACCGGTTTGTATTTAATTTCATAAAGACGTTGATTTTCGGCATCAATCTTTTTTTGTTCTTCGCGCGCTTTGGCCTCTTCAGCAAGGTTGTTGGCAAAAACTTTTTCAGCGTCAAACTTCTTGGCAGCCGCTCCTTTACGGATAATGGTCACCTTGACAATTTCGTCGTTGGGTTCAATGCTGTTGACCGTTTCCATGCCATTTTCCACCACATGACCAAAAATAGTGTGACGGCCATCGAGCCAACGCGTGGCGGTATGTGTGATAAAAAACTGACAGCTGTTGGTGGCCGGTCCAGAGTTGGCCATCGCTAAAACACCGCCATCGGTGAAGCAATTTTCATTGATTTCATCTTTGAACATATAACCGGCATCGCCCGATCCATCGCCGTTTGGGTCACCACCTTGAATCATAAAATTAGGAATTACTCGGTGAAATTTTAGTCCGTCATAAAAGGGTTTTCCTTTGAATTGAGGCGCGACAAATGGGTTTTTACCTTCGGCCAAACAAACAAAATTGGCTACGGTTACCGGTGTTTTTTCAAAATCAAGTTGGGTTATGATGTTGCCTTTATTGGTTTCAATTTCGGCGTAGAGTCCGTCAGGAAGATTGTTTTCTGCGTTTTTACATGCTGTGAAAAGTGTAAGTGCAAAAATGAAAACAAATATTTTTTTCATAAAATTATTCGGTTACAGTTTTGGTTGCGGGTTTATTTTCGGGTTCAAAAGAGTTTAGGGTTACCGTATACATCAATGGTTGGTTGTGGCCAATGCGACGATTATCACCATGATAACCATAACCCATGTGGGATGGGAACAAGAAAGTTACCGTTTCGTTTTTGCGCATGAGTTTGATGCCATCGCGTAAGCCACGGATGATTTTTTGTTCTTGATCCACGCGATAATTTTGTGGTCGTAATTCGAGTTCAGAGTAAATTACATTGCCTGACAAATCTTTAATCTCATAAGTGTAATGTGCAATATCGCCTTTTTTAGGACGCAATGTATCAAGGCTGTTGCGTTTGTCATATCGATACCAATACCCTTTTTTTGAAGCTAAATATTGTAGATTAGGATTGCTTTTGATGATGGAATCGATTTTTGATTCTTCAGCCGATATAAGTTTTTTGTTGCGCTCGACGGATTCGTTTAAAAATGTTCCGGATGCATGCGATATAGGTCTGCGTGCGTTTTGTTGCGAACAACAACTCATAATGCTTGCTGTGGCTGCGGCCAACATTACATATTGAATTTTCTGAATCATGAATGTTTTATTTGGGTGATGACTTTTTTGAATTTTTCGATGGTTTTTTCCATAGATAAAGATGATTTTCCTCCGGCCGCATTGATGTGACCGCCGCCGTTGAAGTGTTCCCGGGCTAATTGATTTACATCAATTTTTCCTTGTGAACGCAAAGAAATCTTGATGATATTTTCGTCTTTATGTTCTATAAAAATTGCGGCCAATTGTATGCCTTTGATGCTGAGTCCATAATTGACAATACCTTCGGTGTCGCCTTTGACGTATTTGAATTCATCCAATTCGGCTTGCGAGAGTGAAGTGTAAGCTGCTTTATACTCGGGAAAAACCACCAAATTGTTCAAGGCTCTGCCCAACAATTGTCTGCTTTCATAAGAATTATTGTCAAAAAGTAAAGCAGGAATTTCGGTATTGTCAACGCCTAAATCAATCAAATCTGCAACAATTCTATGGGTGTCTCCGGTGGTTTTTGGAAATCTAAATGAACCTGAATCAGTTAAAATTCCAGTGTAAATGCAGGTGGCAATGGTTTTATCCAGCAAATCTTTTTTGCCCAAGTAATTGATAAAGTTGTAAATCATCTCACAAGTAGAGCCATATTGCGTGTCCGAATAAGTCACCTCCGCATAACTATCTGGGCTTTGGTGATGGTCAATCATCACAAACGGAGCTTTGAGTTGACTAAGCACTTTTTCCATTTCGCCGGTTCTGTGTAAAGCATTGAAATCAAGGGTAAAAATCAATTCAGCCTGATGCAATATTTTAGCTACCTGATCGCGATTGTTTTCGTACACTTGAACCAGATTACTTCCGGGCATCCAAGCTAAAAACTCCGGAAAATCATTGGGTGAAATGACCATCGGCTCATGACCACATTTTTTTAAAAAATGATACATGGCCAAAGTGGAACCCATAGCATCGCCGTCGGGACTTCGGTGTGGGATAATCGCAATTTTTTTTGGTTCTGTTAATAACTCAGAAACCTTCTGTATATCTGAAGTAGTCATAAGGCTGCGAAGTTACATTTTTTTGTGGGATGTGTAGCAAATTAACGCCGTCTTATGAGCATTATTTTACCAGAGTCATACCCAGCCAAACCGATAGGATTCCCAAAAGAATACTGCCCAGTGAATAGCATATTGCCCATAATGTTTGTTGGCTTTGCATCAATTGGATATTTTCAAGAGCAAAGGTTGAAAAAGTAGTGTAACCTCCGCAGAAGCCTGTTATCAGTAGCCATTTGAGCGGGCCGTTAATAGCATTGTTCTTTTCAAGCCAACTCATCAAAATGCCAATTAAAAAACAACCAATGATGTTGGTGAAAAAGGTGGCCAGCGGAAAAAGTGAATGACAGTATTTATTCACAAAAAACCCTGTTAGATATCTGAAAATACTGCCAATGGCACCTCCTAAGCCTACGTACAAAATAGTTTTCACGGTATTTTTTTGGTAAATGTAGATTTTTTAAAATCTATTTTCAACTCTGATTTTTTAAAAGTATTTTTGCCCATGCAACACAACGTACTTATTCTCGATTTTGGTTCGCAATATACCCAGCTCATTGCACGCAGGGTTCGCGAACTCAACATCTTCTGCGAAATATATCCTTATCACCACATTCCGGAAGATTTATCAACTTACAAAGCCGTTATTTTATCAGGAAGTCCTTTTTCGGTTCGGGCCGAAGATGCGCCGCATCCGGATCTTTCGCAAATTAGAGGAAAGCTTCCGCTGTTGGCGGTTTGCTACGGCGCTCAATATTTAGCCCATTTTAACGGAGGTGAAGTAGCTCCGTCGAATATCCGCGAATACGGCCGCGCCAACTTGAGCTTTGTGAAACCCGATGAAGTTTTCTTTAAAGGCATTGAAACAAATTCTCAGGTGTGGATGTCGCACAGCGATACCATCAAAAAGTTGCCGGAAAACGGAATTCGATTAGCAAGCACTCATGATGTAGATAACGCGGCGTATCGAATTGAAGGAGAGGTTACTTACGCGATTCAGTTTCATCCGGAAGTGTATCATTCAACCGACGGAAAATTATTGCTTGAAAACTTCTTAGTTCAGATTGCTCAAGTGCCTCAAAACTTCACTCCGGGTTATTTTGTAGATGAAATCGTCTCTGAATTAAAATCAAAAATTCAACAAGACAAGGTGGTACTTGGATTGTCCGGCGGAGTTGATTCAACAGTTGCGGCGGTTTTGCTCAACAAAGCCATCGGGAAAAATCTGTACTGCATTTTTGTCAACAATGGATTGCTTCGCAAAAACGAATTCGAAAACGTATTGGAGCAATACAAGCATATGGGCTTGAACGTTCAAGGCGTGGATGCTTCTGCGCGTTTTATGGATGCTTTGGCTGGAATCAGCGATCCGGAAACCAAACGAAAAACCATTGGCCGCGTATTCATCGAAGTTTTTGACGATGAAGCCCACAAAATTGAAAATGTTAAATGGTTGGCACAAGGAACTATTTATCCGGATGTCATTGAATCGGTTTCGGTCAAAGGGCCATCGGCAACGATTAAGTCGCATCATAACGTTGGTGGATTGCCTGATTTTATGAAGCTCAATATTGTAGAACCCTTGCGCATGTTGTTTAAAGATGAAGTGCGCAGAGTAGGTGCTAACCTCGGAATTGACGCGGCTTTATTAGGTAGACACCCATTTCCGGGTCCCGGGTTATCCATTAGGATTTTAGGCGATATTACTTTAGAAAAAGTTCGTATATTGCAAGAGGTTGATGCTATCTTTATCGATGGATTAAAATCTTGGGGATTGTATGATAAAGTTTGGCAGGCCGGTGCGATTTTATTGCCCGTACAAAGCGTTGGTGTTATGGGAGATGAGCGTACTTATGAAAAAGTGGTAGCGCTCCGAGCAGTAGAATCTACAGACGGAATGACGGCCGATTGGGTTCATTTACCCTACGATTTTCTGATGAAAATCTCTAATGAAATTATCAATAAAGTCAAAGGAGTTAACCGAGTGGTGTATGACATCAGCTCGAAACCTCCGGCCACCATTGAATGGGAATAAATTAAATTTATACTATGAATAGACTTTTGATTTTGTTTTTTTCTTTGTGTTTTGCCGTAAGTGGCTACAGCCAATCGCGCAAGAAAGAGCAAGAAGTAGATATCATTGATCATCAAGTTCAATTTGGCGAAACCGTTAGAATGATATCCAAAAAGTACTTGGTTGATCCTGCAGAAATATACAAACGCAACAAATTTGCTGTTGAAGGAATTAGCCAAGGTATGACGCTTAAAATTCCTGTGCCGCGCAAAGAAGGAGCTCCTAAAAAAGAACCAGAATCTGCTCGTCAAGAAGAAGCTGTTGCTCAGAATGATTCGTCTAATGAGCAAACAGTTCAAGAAACCAAAGCAGAAGAAGTAAAGCCTAAAGAAACGCGTAAGCCTCAACCGGTAAGCCCCGAGCCGGTTAAGGAAAGTAACGATGCTGCAATTGTTAATTCGTCCGCAACTTCATCTCAGCCTAAAAATAAGGAAATTAAAAAAATTGTTATTACCGAAACGCAGACCGACATCAATCACAAAGTAATCGCAAAAGAAACTTTATACAGTTTATCCAGAGATTTCAATGTTTCGGTGGATGAAATCAAAGCGGCTAATCCGGAGCTCGCAACCAAAGGACTTCAAATTGGTCAAATCGTCAAAATTCCCAAAGGAAAAACGGTTGATATTCAACAATCGACAGCAGAAGGAACTCCGGTGATCAGCAATAAAACCGTTGTTGAAAAACCGGTTTCAACACCATCAACTGAATCTAAAAACAATAATTCAACCGCTGTTTCAGAGACGATTACCCATAAAGTTGAACCCAAAGAAACACTCTATAGTTTGTCCAGAAAATACAATGTTCCTGTTGAAGAAATTAAAAGTCAAAACGAAGCTTTGCTCAAAAACGGGCTCCAAATCGGACAAATATTAACCATTAAAAAGTAAACAAACACTGCTGTAATCAACCTAACTAATTCGCAGAATGAAAAAAATATTAATTTCCCTGACAGCATCGGTATTGACGACGATGAATGTTTTGGCTCAGGATAAAAACTTTTCAAAGCACACGGTCACTTCGGGTGAAACCATCACGCAGATTGCTGCCAAATACAATGTAACTCCGCACGATATTTACTCACTCAACCCGGATGCACAAAATGGCATCAAACCCAATGATGTTTTATTGATTCCTTCGTCTGTGGTTAAAAAGGCAGTTTCCGAAGCGCCAACCAAAAATGTTGTTCCAGCCACTGCAAATAATCGAACGCATACCGTTAAAGCCAAAGAAACTTTCTTTAGTATAGCGCGTGACTACAACATTCAGGTGGGCGATTTAAAGAATCTTAATTCGGAAGCATTTGCAGCAGGTTTAAAAGTAGGGCAGACCATTAAAATTCCGGATGCCGGTGTTTCTGTTCCGACTCCGCCAAAGCCCGTGGTTGCTCCAAAACCTGAAACTGCTGTGGTTTCAAATGCTAATTCTGAAAAAAAAATCTACCATATTGTTGAAGCTAAAGAAACCAAGTTTGGAATAGCCAAGAAATACGGAATTACGATTGAAGAATTGGAGCAGCGCAATCCGGGGATTCAAAATAATTTGCCCATGGGATACAAGTTGGTGATTAGCGGTGTGAGCGAAGAACCACAACCACAAAAAACAATGACCGAAAAACCACCGGTTGAAAAACCAAAACCGGTTACGACACAAATTGTTCGCGATGAAATCGTTACGACTGAAACCACACGAACACTCACTAAAAACGGTTATGCCAACTATGAAGTCAAAGAGGGTGATACGATGTATAGTTTGAGTCAGTATTTCAATATTTCACAAGAAGAGCTTACAAAACTCAATCCGTCTTTGAGTAGCGGCGTCAAAACCGGAATGATTCTTAAAGTTCCTGGGCGTGGTCAAATCAAAGTAAGTTCTGCTTCTGCCGGTGCGCAAAAAGTTGTCGATAACAAAAAACCATTGGTGCCGAATGCGACCAAAAAACAATTGGTGTTGATGTTGCCTTTTAATGCAGCGAAAATTCAAAGCGATACGCTCAAAACCATTGATACTCGCCTCAAAAAAGATGCTTTTTTGAATATGACGCTCGATTTTTATGCAGGCGCTTTGGTAGCGATTGATTCGGCCAAAACATTGGGGCTAAATGTAGATGTACAAATTCTCGATTCCGAAGAAAGCAAAACAGGTTCTGCCGTAGAAGCTTTGGTTAAAAACAATGACTTGAGCAAAGCCGATGCGATTGTCGGTCCGTTCTATCAACAATATGCCGAGAAAGTAGCTGATTTGCTCAAAGACAAAAACGTTCCGGTAATTTCTCCGATGTCAAAAGAAGCCGGAAAACCCTTTCCGAATTTATATCAAGCCATGCCTTCAACCGAATACGGAAAAACAGCCATGTTTGAATATATGAAATCGCAAAACGGCAACATCATAGTGGTTAGCGACCCGAAAAAAGTAGCCAACAAAGATTTCATCATGACCAATTATCCGCAAGCTAAATTTGCTGCTTTGTTAGATAACGGCGCGCTCGATGTGAATGATCTTAAATCATTGTTTGACAAAGACAAAAAGAATTTTGTAGTGCTCGATTCAGAGCGTACCGGTCTTATTTTGGGAACGACCAATGTTTTGCTCAACGAAATGTCTAACTTCAGCATTCAACTGGTGATTATCGAACAAAACGATACGCTTGATTTTGAAGAAATTTCGATGAAGCGACTCACCATTCTCAAACTTTTGTATCCGTCTTTTACGCGTGAGAACAATACTGCCGAAGGTTTGGCTTTTGAGAATGAATACAAAGAAAAAAACAAAGTATTTCCGAACCAATACGCCGTGCGCGGATTTGATGTAACCTTCGATACGCTTATGCGAATTACCCAATATGCCTCGTTTGATGCTTCGGTTAACGAAGTAAAATCAGAGCAGGTTGAAAGTCGTTTTCAATATGCCAAAAAAGGAAAAGACGGCAATGAAAACAAAGGCGTTTACATCATGGAATATCAAGACGATTTGTCGGTTAAACAAGTAAACTAATGACATCTAAAATAACCTATCTTGGCGAGTTGCGCACCACTTCGGTGCATTTGCAATCAGGAACTGAAATTTTGTCGGATGCGCCCACCGATAACCACGGCAAAGGTGAAGCTTTTTCACCCACTGATTTAGTAGCCAATTCACTCGGAACTTGTATGGTATCAATCATGGCAATCAAATCCAAAGATTTAAATGTTGATTTAACCGGAAGCACGGTCGAAGTCACCAAAATCATGCAGGCCGAGCCGCGTAAAATTGCCAAAATTGCGGTTGTTTTGAACATGTCCATCACTGCTGATGAAAAAACGCGTACCATTTTAGAGCGCGTCGCGATGAATTGTCCGGTTTTGCTGAGTTTGCATCCCGATATTGAGAAAGACGTTACTTTCAATTGGAAGTAAACTGTGAACGATTCGCAAAAAGAATTACTCGATTTGGCGCATACCAAAATGCCATTTGGCAAATACAAAGATTACTATTTGATTGATTTGCCTGAATACTATTTGGTTTGGTTTAAAAACAAAGGATTTCCGACCGGAAAACTAGGTCAACAGCTTCAACTCATTTTCGAACTCAAACTTAACGGACTCGAGCCGATGTTGCGCGATTTGCGGATTAAATTTCCCAAAAAATAAGACGTTTTCGCAGTAAATAATTCTGTGTTTTGCATGGTTTTTAATCAATTTATAATTGTATTTTTGCCACGTTTTTTAAACCGCACAACAACACAACAACTACAACATCATGAATCAAACGAAGTATATTTTTGTTACCGGTGGCGTGACTTCTTCTCTCGGAAAAGGGATCATCGCGGCATCGTTGGCAAAATTGCTCCAAGCCCGCGGATACCGAACGACCATTCAAAAGTTCGATCCGTATATCAATGTTGATCCGGGCACTTTAAATCCTTATGAACACGGCGAATGTTTCGTGACCGATGACGGAGCCGAAACCGACCTTGACCTCGGTCATTACGAACGATTTTTGAACGTTCCGACTTCACAGGCCAACAATGTTACTACCGGACGCGTCTATCTTTCGGTGATTGAAAAAGAACGTCGCGGAGAATTCTTAGGCAAAACCGTTCAAGTAGTTCCGCACATCACCAACGAAATCAAAGAGCGCATGCAATTGCTGGGCAATAATGGCGAATTTGACATTGTCATTACTGAAATCGGCGGAACCGTAGGCGACATTGAATCATTGCCATATATTGAATCGGTGCGTCAATTGGTTTGGGAACTCGGCGAAGGCAACAGCATCGTGATTCACTTGACCTTGGTACCTTATTTGGCTGCCGCCGGTGAGCTCAAAACCAAACCTACGCAGCATTCGGTCAAAACACTCATGGAAAGTGGAATCAAAGCCGATATTCTCGTTTGCCGAACCGAACATGAACTCTCCGATGAATTGCGTCAGAAACTCGCTTTGTTTTGCAACGTTAAACGCGAAGCCGTGATTCAATCCATTGATGCTTCAACCATTTATCAAGTGCCAAATCTAATGCTCGAAGAAGGTTTGGATATCGTGGCGCTCAAAAAACTCAACTTACCCAAAAAGAACGCGCCCGATCTCAAGAATTGGAACGTCTTTTTGCATCGATTAAAAAATCCGAAACATACCGTCAATATTGGTTTGATTGGTAAATATGTCGAATTGCAAGATTCGTATAAATCAATTTTAGAAGCTTTTATTCATGCTGGCGCGGCCAACGATACAAAAGTAAATGTGGTTTCGGTGCATTCAGAGCATATTGATGCCGATAATGTGGCCGAAAAACTTTCTGGGTTAGACGGAATTCTCGTGGCTCCGGGCTTTGGCGAACGCGGTATCGAAGGAAAAATTGAAGCGGTTCGTTATGCCCGCGAAAATCATTTGCCGTTTTTCGGGATTTGTCTCGGAATGCAAATGGCTGTCATTGAATATGCACGCAATGTTTTAGGTTTGAAAGATGCCAATTCAACCGAAATGAACCGCGGAACTTCACACCCTGTTATTGACTTGATGGAAGAACAAAAAAGCATCACCGACAAAGGCGGAACTATGCGTTTGGGCGCTTGGAAGTGTGTCTTAAAACCGGGAACTTTGGCACACAGCATCTACAATACCGATCAAATCATGGAGCGTCATCGCCATCGCTATGAATACAACAGCGATTATTTAACGCAACTTGAAAAAGCCGGTTTAATCGCTTCAGGAGTCAACCCAGACACCAATTTGGTTGAAATTGTTGAGATTGCTTCGCATCCGTTTTTTATAGGTGTGCAATATCATCCTGAATACAAAAGTACCGTTGCCAATCCGCATCCGATATTCGTTCGGTTTGTAGCCTCAACCGTGCAAGCAAAAAAGAAATAATCAATTTTAGTTATATCAATGGAAGAAAAAAAATTTGACCTCAACTCGATCATTGGTTTTGTGTTACTGTTCGGAATTTTGTTCTGGATTATGTATCAAAATCAACCCTCGGCCGAACAATTAGCCGCTGAGAAAGCCAAGAAAGAGTTGGCGCAAAAGCAAGCGCAACAAGCTCAGAAAGTTGCCACACAAACCACTGAAACGGTTTCAACGGTGACCGATTCAACGCAATTAAACGCTTTGAAAAGTACGTTGGGCGCCTTTGCTTATTCAGCTACTTTGCCGTCTGCGCACCCAGAGGTGACTACTTTAGAGAATAAATTACTGCGCGTTAAAATATCCAACAAAGGCGGATATGTCACCGAAGTGGTTTTGAAAAATCAAGAGCGTTTCAAAAAAGGTTCAGGCGAGTTGGTTACTTTGATCAAAGACAACAATTCGCAACTCAATTTATCGCTCAAAACCCAAGACAATCGCTTGTTGCAAACACAAAATATGTTCTTTGAACCGACTTTGACTAAATCGGGCAACGATCAAATTTTGACTTTGCGCTTGAAAGCTTCTGCAGATGCTTATTTGGAATACAGATATGTGCTCAAAGCCGATAATTACATGCTCGATTTTGACATCCGTTCACAAGGTTTGAGCAAGGTTTTGAATACTGCTGCACCGCTCGATTTGCAATGGGATATGAAAACGTTCCGCAACGAGAAGAGTATTTCATATGAAAATCGCTATACCGATATTCGTTTTGAATACGAAGACGGGAAAGACGATTACACCGGACAAGGTAAAGACCGCGAAGAAACGCCTGAAAAAGTTTCGTTTGTAGCATACAAGCAACATTTCTTTTCGTCAATTTTATTGAGTAAAACGCCGTTTGAAAAAGCGAGGTTGCATTCTGATAATTTGGTCAATGATGAAAAAGTTGATACGGTTTACACCAAACAATTTAAAGCTACTTTGCCGTTGGCGTTTCGCGGTGGTGAACTCAACCACAATATGAATTTGTATTTCGGCCCCACCGATTACACAACATTAAAAGCTTATGACCGCAACTTAGACAAGATTATTCCGCTGGGTTGGGGTATTTTTGGATGGATCAATAAATTCATCTTCATTCCGCTCTTTGGCTTTTTAAGTTCGTTTATTGCCTACGGAATTGCCATCATCATCTTTACGATCATCATCAAAATTGCGATGTCACCGATTACATATAAATCGTTTTTATCACAAGCCAAGATGAAGGTGCTCCGCCCGGAAATCAATGAACTCAACGAGAAGTTCAAAAAAGATCCGCTCAAAAAGCAACAAGAAACCATGAAGTTATACAATAAAGCAGGGGTAAGTCCGCTAGCTGGTTGTATTCCGGCCTTGATTCAGTTGCCGTTTATGTATGCATCGTTTCAGTTTTTCCCGTCGGCCTTTGAATTGCGTCAAAAAAGTTTCTTGTGGGCGGATGACTTATCGTCTTTTGACCAAATTGTCAAGTTGCCGTTTCACATTCCGTTGTATGGTGATCACATCAGTTTGTTTCCGATTTTGGCTGCTGTGGCGATTTTCTTTTATATGAAAATGACTTCGGGTGATCAGCAAATGGCCGCACCGCAACAAGAAGGTATGCCGGATATGACCAAAATCATGAAGATGATGATTTATATTTCGCCGGTGATGATGTTGATTTTCTTCAACAGTTATGGCGCCGGATTGAGTTTGTACAACTTTATATCGAACTTAATCACCATCGGAATTATGTTCGTCATCAAGAATTACATTGTAGATCCTGAAAAAATCCATGCACAAATTCAAGAGAACAAACTCAAAGAGCCCAAAAAACAAGGGAGATTCCAACAAAAATTACAACAAATGATGGAAGAAGCCGAAGCTCAAAAAGCCGCTCAGAAAAAGAAATAATTAATTTCAGAACCATAAAAAAAGCCCAACATTACGCTGGGCTTTTTTGTTTGGATATACTCGAAAGTACATCCGGTCTCAGATATTAACTAACTTATTGTTTGACGATTACTTTAAAACTTTCACTGCTTTTGCCGTCATTCAAACGAAGCAAATAAGTTCCGTTATAAAGTGTATCGGTTTCAAAAACACAAAGGGTACTGCCTTGCGGTAGCTTTTTGCTTTCAATGAGTTTTCCGGTCAGATCGATTAAATCTACTGATAAATCTTGGGTGGTCATCGGGATTTGTATCGCTACAAAATCTTGGGCCGGATTCGGTGCAATCACTGCTTGATTCATGTCAAAATGAGTGGTTGCCAATGGAGTATAAGTTGTGGTTCCGGCAGGAATACTGGTAACCGTTGTTGTAGTTACCGTTCCGTAAAAAGTGGGTCCAACTGCATACGGATAAGCCGAATTGTGGTTGGCATCTACGGTAGTGAAATAGCAGTATATTCCGTTGGGATATTCTGGCGTGATGCAAAAACGGCCGTTGTGTTCATCCAAATAACTTGGGTCGCTCGGATGCGCTACATATTCGTAATCTTCTCTAAAATAACCATTGAAATAAGTAGCATTGACCGCCGGTCCGTTGGTTCGTGTCGTTTGATTTTTAAGTTGATAACTTGACTTCATACGCGTAATCGCTCCGGTTCCGTCTGTGTTGGTGTAGGCGTAGGCTCCGTAAATCGGAAAACCGTCATAAGCAAACCCAATCAAAGGTGAATGCTCATTTGGATTAATCACATACAAACCGTCTGACGGATAAGCATCGCACACATTTGAAATCACATTTAAATCTAAATTAAACGCGCTTGGATTTTGGTGATGGTGGTAATTGCCCATAGCCGGATGCGCCTTGGCACAATCAAATCCCGCTTTTTCAGCTACCACAGCATCGCGGTTCCATGCTTGAGTGGCTGTTGGACCACCTGGACATGGAGGATTTCCCGGTCCGCCGCAAAGTGCGTTGGTTGTATTGTTCCAAGCCACGCCATCGCGGTAATCAAACAAGGCGACTCCGTTGATGAAAATACCGATGTTTCCTCCGGTGGTGGCTGTTGGAGTTCCGGTGTTTTGAGTCGGATTCAAACTTACTTTAAAGATTTTATTCTGCGCAGTTGCTAGCGATGGGTTGCCGTCTTGAAACGGTCCGGTGATGTAGGCTGGGATACCCGTAGCTGAAATGTAAGCATGCGTGCTATTGTACTTAACCGATTGCACATTGGCTTGCACCGCATCGACAATAGGAGTTGAGTTGCCTGCTACATAATGGCGACCCGTAATACCGGTGGTGTTTTGCAACCATTGTGTAATGGCCGGATTGGTTTGCGCCATGAGCATCATGCTTTGCGCTGTGAGCACTATGGTAAAAATGGCTTTTTTCATATTAATTGCGAATGAGTTTTACGGTTGTATTTCGGTTGATGGTCAGTAAGTAAACACCTTTCGGATAAGACGATACATCATAAGAAACTGCTTGTGTATTGGTGAATTCTTTTTGGTCAATCAATTGTCCTTGAAGGTTGTACAATTCTAATCGATTGATTTGATGGTTTTTGTTTTGGATGTAAACCACATTTTGCGTTGGATTTGGATATACGGATAAATTCTGTTGGAAAGCTTCAGAACTTACCGATAAAGTTTCGTTGTTGGCATTAAATGTCGACACTTGAATCACAAAATTCCCGGTTCCATTCGGGATGCGTGCATAACCCATATCGGCGGTTTGCGCTCCAAAAGAGATGTTTTCAATGATGGTTCCGTTGGCATAAGCCAAAATCAAGCTTTCACCGGCAGAAGATAATTTGAAGTTGGCATGCAATCCGACTTGTGATCCATCTTCATCCGCCCAAATCGTTAAATAACCATGCGGCTCAATAGTCAAACCTGATGGGAAAGCCCATTTAATCAAGTTAGTATCGGTATCAGTCATATACAAATTGTCCAAACTCAAAGTAGTGTCGGTGTTGTTGTAAAGCTCTATCCAATCTTCAAATTCGCCATCTTGATCGGCAATGGTCATGGTGTTTTGTGCCATCAGTTCATTCACGACCAAATCTCCGGGGTTGATGGTCGGATAAACCGCATGCAAAGTGTAAAATTCATGTTCTGCTCTGACGGGTGAGAACTTGCCAACGTTGTTGTTTTCTGCATAGATGTAATATTGCATAAAAGCTTTGCTCATATTCATCGCAGCCCCATAAACATTGTCATTGGCCGCGCCGTCTCCGTGCGCACCGTCGTCATACATCAAAACTTTGGTAAATGGCAATTCTTTATCAGAGCGATAGCCGAGATATACGCCGTTGGTATTGGTGTTGACCACATTGGCTGTAATGAATACATCACTATTGATGAGCGGTTCAGCAATAGCCGGTGCCACAGAAGTAATCGTGGGTTGTACATTCGTAAAATCTGCCAAAGTGTTCAAATAGGTATTGCGTCCGCTCATGAGATTGGTGATGCCCGGTGCTGCGTTCATCCCACCGGTAATGTCCGTATTCAAATTGCTTTGATATTGCGCGTAAGTGTATTGTTTGTTCGGATCGGCTTGTACCGCTGCGTTGATGATGGTTTGGTAAGATTGCGCAGTAGTTAGATAACTATTGTTGGCAAAATTTTCTTCCATTATCGTTTTGTAATGCGCCAAATACATGCGTTTGTATTTAGGAACGGCCAATAATTTTTGTACCAAAGGCCAAGCGGCATCTGAAGCGTGCAACAAATGAGTCATTTGTTTTTTGGCGGTTGTAGTATTCAAAGCGATGGTTCCGGTTTGCGAGAACACGCCAAAGGACATGTTCAAATCCCAAACGACCGGATTGAATCGACCATTATCGTCTTTGTACAAATAATAATTTTGTTTGAAAGTTCCGATGTAACTATCGAGGTTGACCAAAGCATTGTCAAAAGCCAGCATCCACAAAGCGCGGTCTACGTCTAAAACCGATTCAATGTTGTTGATGTCGTTGGCGAGTGTATTGGTCAGCGTAACTAAATCTTCCCAACCTGTCGTTGAGTTCATTTCGTAGGCTGTTTGATAACTCGTGATATTGGTTCCTAAATAAGCCAAGTTAGGATAGGATGAACTTCCCGGACCCGCACCGCCAATCGGATTGCATTTAAAAAACGCATTGTTGTTTGAATAAAAATGCTCGTCGACAAATCTCTTTGAGATTGATTCAGCACTGGTATACAAACCAATCAAAGTTCCGTTGACATATACATTGGCATAATTGCACAAAGGCGCATCCATATATTGTCGGAGAATGGCATACGAAAGTGGCTCACGCAAAAAACTCGGATCAAAATAAACATTGCTCAGTTTGATATCGGTATATCCTTGATAATTCTGACTTTGATAAGTATCAAGTTCAATGTGAAACGGATTTTTGACGCGATTAGCACTATAAGTACTGTTGCCTTTGTATTTGACGCCTACATTGTTAAAAACCGTTCCGTTGATGGTGACCGATTGCGCCGGAATATAATCTTCGGTTGAAGCGGCTTGCGCGTCGAGTAGCGCATCCCAATTGCTTTCGGCAAAGACAATGCGAATGTCCTGAATGGCATTGATGTCATATAAATCTTGGGCAAATCCTCCGATTCCCATCAGAAGAAATAGAACTGTGTATATGTTTTTTTGAATCATAATGGAGTGGTTAGTTTTGTTTGGACGATGGTTTATTTTTTTTCTTGCGTTGGATTAAAAATTATTTTGGATAACCAAATCTCGGATTGAATAAAAATTCTTGATCGGTGAGGGTTTTGAGGAAAGAAATTAAGTCTGCGCGGTCGTGTTCGGTGAGTTGCATCGGCAGACGTAACTCTTTGGTAACATGTTTGTTTGCGGGTAATGAATTATAGTGATTGATGACCTCAGTGAGTGTTTTAAATCTTCCGTCGTGCATGTACGGAAAAGTAAACTGAATGTTGCGCAAAGTGGGCGTTCTAAACCGCAGCGAATCTTCTTTTTTACCGGTGATTTTCATGCGCCCGATGTCTTTTAAATCAGGATCCAAATCAAGGCCGTTGCTTTCAAAACGATCATCTGAAAACAAAGGTTCTTTGTGGCAAGAAACGCAATGCTTTTTAAATAAATCATAACCTTTTTGTTCTTTTTCTGTAAAGGTTTCTTGTCCATTCATCACGCGATCGTACTTAGCATTGCACGATTCCAGCATCAACATAAACTGTGACAAAGCTTTTAAAGTGAGTTGCCCGGTGATTTTTGATGTTCCGAAGGCTTGTTCAAATAATTGAGGATAAGGAGAAGTTTGCTGTAATTTTTCAACCACATGTGCCAAGGATTCGTCCATTTCAACCGGGCTTTGGATTGGATTGAGCGGTTGCACATCAAGGTGATTTACGCCTCCGTCCCACAAAAAATCTTTGTTCCAAGCTAAATTAATTAGCGCCATGGCGTTGCGCGTACCGATTTTGTCGTCAATTCCGTGGCTGAGTTCGTGATCTACATGCGTGAATCCGGTAGCTTGCAAGTGACAAGTCGCACAGCTAATGGTATGGTCGCGCGATAGAATAGGGTCGTAAAACAATTTTCTGCCCAACTGAAAACCTTGCTCTGAGAGTGGATTTTTAGAAAAATCATAATGTGGTTTGGGCCAACCTCTGGGAATTTTGAGATAAATAGGTTCGGGTTTGAATACAACAAAAGCGCCACAGATAAAACTCCCGACCAATAACAAAATGATATGTTTGAACCTTGCATTCATGGAGAAAACATCAAAACGGCATCGTTGGCAAGTTTCATGGCTCGTTTTCCGGGCATCATCACACTTGAAAAATCAGTTAAATTGAGTTGATTGAAAAATGCAGCTACATCAACATTGATCTGGGTTGGATTTTGTTCAGAAGGTTTGTACACTATTTTTCGCAAAGCATTATACGGCGCTAAATATCCGCCGATGTGGTATTGAAATTGATTTTTTCTGGAAGTCAACTTCGGGCATTTTCCTTCAATTTTAAAGTTGATATAACCGCTTTGCCAAGCCCAATACATACCGCGGGTCGGGTCAAGATCACCGCCGAGCGCACCCGAAACGCTGCTCAAGCTATCCACACCAACATTAAAAGTAATTTGCTTTATGTTTTTTGATGTAGTTTTTCCGACGGTTAATTCTAAAGATTCTGCTTCTGACCAATCAACTAAATGATGTTGTTTGAGCGCTTTGAGTTTAGAATGATCAGTAAACTCAATTTCCAAATCGCTCACATAAAACTTCAGCGTTTGCAATTGAATGCTGTCTCGTTGCGCAGAAACATACCAATGTTCGCTTGTAAGTGGAACGCGATTGAAAGTCAAATTAAAATGTACACGCAAAGAATCGTTTTGTGCCTGAGCTTGAAAGCCCAAAAACAAAACCATCATGCATATAATATGTTTGATTGA
Organism: Bacteroidota bacterium; assembly: GCA_018267095.1. GTDB lineage: Bacteria > Bacteroidota > Bacteroidia > Flavobacteriales > Flavobacteriaceae > Flavobacterium. Next base: position 127,963 of record JAFDZC010000008.1, on the reverse strand, counting down.
TTTAATCATGTTTGGGTTTGGGCGGATGCGAGAATAATGCGGCTAGTTCAGTAGTTAAGGCATTATAATCACTGATTTGATCGGGGTGACACAATTTTTTAATGTCGGCAAAATGCTCAAAATGCGTTTGTTCAATTTGTGTTTGTAATTGCCCGAGTTTTGCAATGAGTTTGTTTTTAGCGACCGCATCCGTTGGGTTATCTTGCAACAAACCATATAACTCATTTTTGCAAAACCTGATTTCACGATCAAGTGAATCAATTTTGCTTCGATGTGCGCGAATTAATTTTTCATAGGCTTGTTTTTGAATCTGGTCAAAATGCAATTTTTCTATGATGAGTCTTTTGGGACCACCATGCTCGGGTAGGTGTGGACCGTTCGGAAACATGGGCGGTCTGCCCACCACAAAAAATAAAATGGCTACATTGAGCAATACCAAGATGCCCACCAACCAGCTGAGCAATTTTACTTTATTCATGACTATACAGTTGATTTGATTTGTTGACATCTGCAGCCATTACCTGAACGACAGCTGATTTTGTTGGATGTTGTGAATGCCAAAGGGTTCTGAAATTTAATCCAATCAGCAACAACAGTGAGGCAGCGGCCAACCAAAGTATTTTAGTTGAAATCGGCTCATAATCTGCCACGCGTGCTTGAATTTGCATGAACAAATCTTTGCGCGGTACAGCTTTTTGATGTCCGTTGGTGCTGTTTAGAACTGAATTGATCCAATCTTGTGATTCCATAGTGGTGTAGACGAAAGGTTTTATTTTTTCTTGCGGTACTCGGTAAATTTTTCTGATAATTTTTGTTGCAATGATGCTTTGGCTCTGAAAATCAACGACTCAATCGCTGAAATGCTCAGGTTCATCACTTCGGCAATTTCAGGGTTTGATAAACCTTCAATTTTGGATAAGACAAAAGCTGTTTTTTGATTGTCGGGTAAAGTGTTGATGGTGGCGTACAAAATTTTGGCTTGTTCTTGATTTTCGAGCAAAATGCCCGGATGCTCAAAATTGCTATGGTTGAGATAATCGGTTTCAGATTGACTTTTGGTGCCAAAAATAAACCAGCGTTTGCGGCTGTTTTTGTGCTTGATTAAGTCGTGGCATTTGTTAAGTGTAATGCGATAGATCCAAGTTTTTAAAGATGATTTTTGTTCGAATTGCTCCAGTGAATGATAGATTTGTACAAAAACATCTTGCGTGATTTCTTCGGCTTCTTCAATATTTTGCAAATAGTGCAAAGCAAGGTTGTACACCAATATATGATACTGATGGTAAAGGTTTTGGAAATCTTGCTCGCTTGCGTTCATGAGCGCAAATTACAAGGAATTATTTTTAACAGCTCAATCGGGAATCTATTTTTTGGTTGAAGCAAATAATACTATATTTGACCGAACAAAAAATAGCCCTGATCGCAGTGAAAATCCTTTTGTTTTGGGGTTCAAAACAAAAGATTGCAACGCAGAGCAGGAATAGCTTGTCATTAAATTAAACATTAACATATGAAATTACTCGAAGGAAAAGTAGCCATCATCACCGGAGCCAGCCGCGGCATCGGAAAAGGAATTGCCGAAGTTTTTGCCCGTCACGGAGCCAACGTGGCTTTTACGTATAGTTCATCGGTAGAATCGGCAATGGCGCTTGAAAACGAACTCAATGCTTTGGGCATCAAAGCCAAAGGTTATCAATCAAATGCCGCCGACTTTAATCAAGCGCAAGAATTCACCGATGCAGTTTTGGCTGAATTCGGAACGATTGATATCTTAATCAACAACGCCGGAATCACCAAGGACAACCTTTTGATGCGCATGTCTGAAGAAGATTTTAACCAAGTGATTCAAGTGAATTTAAATTCGGTGTTCAATATGACCAAAGCGGTGCAAAAAACCTTTTTGAAAAACCGCGCGGGATCCATCATCAATATGAGTTCGGTAGTAGGTGTGAAAGGAAACGCCGGACAAACCAACTATGCAGCTTCTAAGGCCGGTGTGATTGGTTTTACCAAATCAGTCGCTTTAGAATTGGGTTCAAGAAATATTCGTTGCAACGCCATTGCTCCGGGTTTTATTGAAACCGAAATGACCGCCAAACTCAACGAAGATGTGGTGCAAGGCTGGAGAGACAGCATTCCGCTCAAACGCGGCGGAACCACCGAAGACGTGGCCAATGCTTGTTTGTTCTTGGCTTCAGACATGAGTACTTATGTGACCGGTCAGGTGTTGAATGTAGACGGTGGCATGTTGACATAATTTGACCACTGAAAACCGATAACCGACAAACATTTTAATGACAACAGGCACCATTTTACTGATTTTATTATCGCTCGGTATTGCCGCTGCGTTGTCATATTACCAATATTTTTATCAAGCCAAAACCTCGTCGAGCATCTACAAGGTTTTGGCTTTTTTGCGTTTTGCAGTCATTTTTGCGGTGTTGCTTTTGCTGATCAATCCGGTGATTACCCACAAAACTTTTGAAGTGGTCAAATCGCCGTTGATTTTGGCGGTGGACAATTCATCGTCGATTGTGGATTTAAAAGCCGACCCATCGGTGAAAGAAGTTTATGAAAAGCTTTCTTCGAATGCTGCTCTGCGCGACAAATTCGATGTTCAGAGCTATAAGTTTGATGAAGAGGTAGCTGTTTCAAACGCATTTGACTTCAAAGGCAAACAAACCAATCTTGAAAAATTGGCCCAAAACATCAAAAGTGTTTACCGAAGCACTCATCGCGCGACCGTTGTCATCACCGACGGAAACCAAACCACCGGCAATGATTATGTATATAGTTTTGATCCGCAGCAAGCGGTTTACCCAATTGCTGTGGGCGACACGACAACTTTTTTGGATTTGCGTATCGCCGAGCTCAACGTAAACAAATATGCTTTTCACAAGAATAAATTTCCGGCTGAGATTTTCTTGAACTATTCCGGAAACAAAAGCGTTTCAGGCAATTTTAAAATTGTACAAGGCAACAATACTTTGTTTTCGCAACAAGTTACCTTTTCGCCAAATAAAAAGTCGATGGTGATTCAGGCTTTGTTGCCTGCGAATCAACCCGGACTTCAGATTTATAAAGCGGTTTTGAGTTCTTTAGAATCTGAAAAAAACACCTATAACAACACCAAGAATTTCGCCGTTGAAGTACTCAATCAGAAAACCAATGTGGCTTTGGTGAGCGCGATTAATCATCCTGATTTGGGCGCTTTGAAACGATCGATTGAAACCAATCCGCAGCGCAAAGTGAATATTCTAAAACCCGCTGCTTTTTCGGTGGCTGACGGATATAATTTAGTGATTGCGTATCAACCTACCGCTGAATTCAAATCGGTTTTTGACGCGGTCAATCGCGCAGGAATCAACATGATGATGGTTACCGGAACCAATACTGATTATACTTTTTTGAATCAACAACAGAGTAATTTGGTGTTTAAGATGAGCAGTCAACGCGAAGATTACACCGCCGGATTTGATGCTGGATTCAATTGGTTTTCGATTGAAAATATCGGTTTTGAACAGTTTCCGCCTTTGCAAAATGCTTTTGGAACAATCACCGTGAATGGAAATGTTTCGACCTTACTTTCGGCTAAAATTCGCAACATTGATATTGAAATGCCGCTGTTGGCTTTTGCTGAAAACCAAGGGAAACGCACGGCCTATTGGCTCGGTGAAAATGCTTGGAAATGGCGTTTGCAAAGTCATGTGGACAACAAATCTTTTGAAAAATATGATGTGTTTGTCGATAAAATGGTGCAATATCTGACCTCGAACAACGCTCGAAAATCACTCGTGGTCAATCATGAACGTTTTTACAATTCGGGTGATGCGCTTGAAATCACAGCTCAGTATTTCAATAAAAACTACGAACCCGACGAGCAAGCGCGCTTGACGATTAACGTGGTCAATAAAAATACCAAGCAAACCAAGAAATACGATTTGCTCAAAACCAACAATGCATTCAAAGTAAATTTAGATGGTTTGCCGGCAGGGCAGTACAATTTTGTCGTTAAAGAACTCAATACCAATACCGTCTACAACGGCTCGTTTGAAGTGCTCGATTTTGATATTGAAAAACAATTCGTGAATCCGGATTTGAACCAACTCAAACAGTTGGCAACACAAACTCAAGGAAAAGTATATGTTCCAAATCAAGTCGATGAGCTTGTTAAGAGTTTACTTGAAAATCCAAAATATCAAGCAATTGAGAAAGCCATCGTACGCAAAACACCGCTCATTGATTGGGTTTGGCTCTTGGTCATCGCGAGTTTGCTCTTGGCGATTGAGTGGTTTGTGCGCAAATACAACGGGTTGTTGTAGTTTATTTTTGATATTTCTTTCTCTTTAAAATATCCGATGCAGTTTGGTAATACGAAATGGTTTCGTCAATTAAATCTTTTCTGGGCGAATCCAACGGTTTTTCATCATAATACAGTTGAAAATCCGGTGCTAAATTAGCCTTTGGAATCAAATTCAATTGCAATTGTTTTACTTGTTGTTTCGGCGATAAAATGGTTAAGACGTTGTCTTTAATCAATCCTAAATTTTGATAAGTCGCCACAAAAGCGCGCGGTTTGTAATCGGCTTGCAAAACATCTTGGCCGTAAAATTTACTTTGATAATTGAAATGCAACAAACCAAACAAAGTAGGCATCACATCAATTTGTGACATCAAAGTCGTATAATGTTTGGCCTCTAGATCTTTTGGACTAAAAATCATCGCAGGAATTCGGTATTTATCCAACGGAAGCTCTGTTTTTCCGGCACTTGAAGCGCAATGATCCGCTAAAATCACGAATATCGTATTGTTGTACCAAGATTGTTTTTTGGCCATTTCAAAGAATTGTTTTAGGGCAAAGTCGGTATATTTTACACCGCCGTCTCTTGATTTGGCATCGCCCGGAATATCAATGCGGTTGTTCGGATAAGTAAATGGCCGGTGATTGCTCACAGTCATCCAATGGTTGAAGAAAGGTTTGCCGGTTTTTGCCTCTTCGTTCATGGTTTGGATTGCTTTTTTAGCCATATCTTCATCACAAACGCCCCAGACATTATCGAAGGTAATTTCATTGGGTTTGAAAGATTTTTTGTCGACAATATCATAGCCGTTTCCGGAATAAAAATCCTCCATATTATCAAAGAAAGCATCGCCGCCATATAGGAACTTTACTTGATAGCCTTTTTGTTTGAAAATATTCCCGGTGGAACATTTGTCTTTGTTGTCTTTGCGTTTTACCACACTTTCACCGGCGGTGGGTGGCAGACACAAGGTTACCGCTTCTAAACCGCGAACGGTGCGGTTTCCGACAGCATACAGATTGGTAAACAACAAGCTTTTGGTGGCCAAACTGTCTAAGAATGGTGTGATGTTGTTTTCATTGCCATACATTTTCATGAAGTCGGCGCTGTAACTTTCGATGGTAATCAGCACTACATTTTTGTGAGTTTCGGCGCTGTTGCTTTTAATTTCGCGCAATGTACTATCGCCTGAAATAGCCAGTAACTGTTGCTTTAACAAGGCAAAAGCTTCATCATCCGGCATGGTTTTATAGAATTTAAAATAGTCTAATTCACTATTCACAAATGCCAAATAAAATTTATAAAGGCCGTTGGCCTGAAGTTCATTGGTAAAGATATTTTGGGCGTTTTCTTTGCTTGACAAAAACGGAATGGCCAACAACGAGACAGCCAATAGCCCGAAATAGGTCACTGAAATTTTTGCTTTTTCAGTAATTGTCGGAATATTTTCAAGGTAATCTTTAGAACGTTTTACGATGTGATAGGTGAAAAATCCGGAAATCAAAAACAAACCTAAAAATATGGGAATCACCGGATAAGATTGCATGATATTACCGATGACTTCATTGGTGTATACCAAATAATCAACTGCGATAAAATTATAGCGCACACCGAATTCGTTCCAGAAAAAGTATTCGCTGATGGCATTCTGAATGATGAGCAATACATATAAAAACATCACAAAGGCAAACAACCAAAAGCGGATGGTTTTTCGGTATTTGGGTAAAAACAACAGCAATCCGAACAAGGCAGTTTTGATGGCAATAAAACTGATGCCGATTTCAGGCAAAGATCCGCCGTATTCGTTGAGAATGGTATTGCCAAAATAGACATACAGCAGCAAGACTACCAAAAATCCGAAGATGATGTATCCGTAGGGTTTGAGGTATTTTGCATTCGAAATAAAAATCAAGTACAGCCATAAGAAAACGCTGGCAACGGCAAAGACAAAAAAGTCAGAAACCAACCCGAGGGTAAATATTTTTGCAATTTCAAAAAATGAAAACGAAGATTGCGTAATGGGATGAAAAAGCAAAATCAATCTGAGCAATAAACTCACGAATAAGTAAAAAATACCAAGATTGTAAAAGGGAGAAAGTTTTTTTAAAAAGACCATAGGTTGTTTTCTTATGCTGCAAAATTAATCAAAACATTTCATCTGAAAGGCGCAAGATCAAAGGCAAAATAAATTATTGCCAGAATTAAAAAGTTTCACAAATAAATAATACTTTTATTGACCAATTCAATGGAATGCCACACAGCTAAAATTCTATTTTATGAAAAGCGCAGTATTTACTTTTGTTTTGACGACCATTGCGATGCATTGCTCGGCGCAAGAATGGAAAAGCAATCTTAATGAAGCTTTCCGTGAAGCCTCAATGACCAATAAAAAAGTGTTGTTGTTTTTTTCTACCGAAGATGATTGCGAGCGTTGTCAGAAACTAGACAAAAATGTGTTGCAATCGCCTGAATTTAAAGACTTCGCCAAAGACAATTACATTTTGGTCAAACAAGATTTTCAGCCTACAAGTGATCCGGAGCAGCTTGAACAAAATCTACTTGTTGTAGAGAAGTATAACAAAGACGGTTTCTTTCCGCTTTTGGTCATCATCAACAAAAATGCAAAAGTCATCGGTCAAGTAGGCGCATACAACAACGAAACGCCCAATCAGTATCTCGATAGGCTTTTGTCAATCAAGCATTAAAAGAATTCAAACTCTATAAATGAAGCATCCTTTCGGGTGCTTTTTTGTTTTAAAAACAGATCCAAATCTTCAGTCATTTCAGATTATACGCTTTAAAAAATTCTATTTTTTCAACAAATGCAAGCTCAAACTAAAAATTGCTCAAAACAACTGCACTGAGTTAGGTTTTTCTTGGTGTTCAATACCTAAAAAACTATATTTACTTCTCGAATAAATTTGAATATGAATCCCCAAAACAAGGCACATACTTCTGAATCTGATGATGATTTACAGGAACCTCAATTGAACATTTTGTTGACTACCGATGAAGATGATGACCGACCGGTTTATTTGTCTGGTAACTTTAACCAATGGTATACGCAAGATTTGAATTATCAGATGGAAAAAATCGAGAAAGGGCTATATCATTTTAAATTTCCGGCTGATTTTGCTTATCCTGATGAGTTGTTATACAAATTCACCAAAGGCGACTGGAGCGAAGTTGAGATTGACAAATACGGCAACCGAACCGAAAATCGCTCTTGTAAAGAACACGCGGGTGTTCGCCGAGAGCATGTAGAAAAATGGCGAAAAAATTGGCTTCCGTTCAAGCCGAATTTTTTACCCAAAGTGCATTTAATCTCTGATGAATTTGAAATTCCGCAACTCAATAAAACCCGCCGTGTATGGGCATTGTTGCCGCATGATTACGAACAAACCACAGAGCGTTATCCAGTTCTATATCTGCAAGATGCACAAAATCTCTTCAACGAAAAGGCGCAATACGGCAATTGGGAAATCGATAAAAAGCTCGCCGTTATGTCTGAGTATAAAATCGGCAAAATCATTGTCATCGCCGTTGAGCATGCTGATCAAGATCGCATCAAAGAATACAATGTCGGTAACACGGTTTTGGGCGCCGGCCAAGGAAAAAAATACATTCGTTTCATTACCGATACGCTCAAACCTTTTGTAGACAAATCCTTCCGAACTAAGCCTGAGCGCGAACACACCGGAATCGGCGGCAGCTCTATGGGCGGACTTGTGAGTATTTTTTCGGGGTTGATGTACCCGGAAGTTTATGGTAAACTCATGGTGTTTTCACCGTCTTTATGGGTCGTTCCGAAGATGAATTTTAGTCAAATTGATTTTTCTGAACCCGGAGAAACCAGAATATATTTGTATGCAGGCGGTGATGAAAGTGCCACGATGATTGACCACGTTAAAAGATTTAAAAAGAATATGCTCAAAAATGAACAAGCATCGAATAAGATGAAAATCCAACTCAGCATCAATATGCTCGGTAAACACAACGAAACCTATTGGAGTGATGAGTTCCCGAAAGCCATCGAATGGTTGTTTTTCAATACCAAAAATTAACAAACAAATACAATGAATACCCAAGAAATTAAAGACCTAGAAGGTTTTACCGGCGTTGTACTCGTTCCGGTTTTTGAAACCAATCCGCAAAATGTAGTTCCTATTGAGTTTCACGGTGTTTCTATTCCATCTAAAGTTTTTTACGGAAAAAAAGACACCCATTACATCGTCGAAAAATACGACTGCCTTCATATTTTTGTGGGCTTGGGTAAAAAAATTGATTATAAACCGCTCAAAAATTTATTCAGACGAATTGCGTCAAAAGAAAAAGAACGTTTTGGCAAAAATGTGGCGTTGTATATACCTGAAACATTCACTTTACAACAAGTTGAAGCCACCATTTCGGGCTTGTCTTTGGGAACTTACCAATTGAGTCACTTTAAAAATGATGCGCCTCATCCCTTTGTAAACAAGGAGTTTTCGCTTTTGATTCTTTCCAAAAACGATCATGCCGAAACCATTGCACGCGCCACCAAAATTGCCCGTGCACAAAAAGAAGTGATGCAGTTGGTTGATTTGCCTTCGAATGTAGTAACACCCACCTATATGGCAGAATGGGCCAAAGATATGGGTAAAGCGCATGGTTTTGAGGTTCGTGTGTTCGATGCGGCTGCCAGTAAAATAGAAGGGTTGGATGCTTTTTTATCGGTCGGGAAGGGCAGTGCCAAAGAACCGCAATTTATCATTATGGATTATCAACCGCAAGGCGACAAACTCAGGCATATTGGTTTGGTGGGCAAAGGAATCACTTTTGATACCGGCGGACTCAATATCAAAACGGCCGGAATGGTTCATATGAAATCAGACATGGCGGGAGCCGCAGCCGTTTTAGGGGCCATGCTGCTTATTGCTGATCTACAGCTGCCGGTGCGGGTTACTGCGATTGTTCCGTGTTGTGAAAATGCCGTTGACAAAGATTCGTTTTATCCGAGCGATATCATCAAAAGCTATCAAGGCACCACGATTGAAGTCATTGACACCGATGCCGAAGGACGACTTATTTTGGCCGACGGATTGTCCTATTTGATCAAGAATTTTAAGCCGGAAATTGTAGTCGATATGGCCACGCTGACCGGAAGTTGCGTGGCTACTTTTGGTTATGAATGCGCCGGATTGTTTACCAACAACGCCGAGTTGCAACAAAAACTGCAATATTCAGGCGATGCTGTGGGCGAGCGCATGTGGCCGCTTCCGTTGTGGGATGCATACACGCCCGAGCTTGACAGCGATATAGCCGATGTCAAAAACTACCACGGAAAACCTTATGCCGGAGCGATTACAGCGGCTAAATTTTTAGAATATTTCACCGATAAACATACTGCCTGGGCGCATTTAGACATAGCCGGAGTTGCTTTTGTGGATGATGAATTTGCCAAAAGCAAACACGCCTCGGGCTATGGCGCACATTTATTAACTCATTTTATTGAAAATCTGTAGGTTATGAGCAAGAATCCCAAAACATTCGTTTGTATTTCGAACTATTTTAAAGGTGCTGATTTTTTGATTTCACTCAAAAAGCTCGGCAATAAAGTATATCTGGTTACCTCGGAGAAATTACGCGATAAGCCTTGGCCGATGGATTTTATCGATGAGATTTTTTTCATGGAAGGTCAAGATACCGATTGGAACTTAGAACATTTGCTTTTGGGTGTCAGTAATTTGATGCGTCATTCAGAGATTCACGCGATTGTGGCCTTGGATGATTTTGATGTAGAAAAAGCGACTTATTTACGTGAAAATCTGCGTATTGACGGAATGGGGCAAACTACCGGAAGGTATTTCCGCGATAAATTGGCCATGCGCATGCGTGCCAAGAGTTGCGCCATTTCTAACCCGGAGTTTTGCTCGCTGTTCAACGATCATGAAATCAATGATTTTGCCGATACTGTTTCGGCGCCATGGGTGCTTAAACCGCGCTCAGAAGCTTCGGCCTCAGGCATCATCAAAGTTCATGACAAAGATTCGCTGTGGTTGCACATCAATGAAATGGGCAACAATCGTTTTAAATATTTATTAGAGCAATTTCGTCCGGGCGATGTGTATCACTGCGACAGTTTGGTGCTCAATGGCAAGATATTATTCAGCATTAGTTCACAATATTTGGCCACTCCGATGGAAATTTCTCAAGGTGGCGGAATCTTTAGAAGCGCTGTGATTCCCTATAAAAGCGAAGATGACAAAGCCATACAAGAAATCAACGCACAAGTGATTAAAGGCTTCGGCCTCAAACACGGAGCAGCGCATTCAGAATATATCAAATGCCGTGAAACCGGACGATTTTATTTCTTAGAAACTTCGTCCAGAGTAGGCGGGGCGCACATCGCCGAAATGGTTGCGGCCGCATCCAACATCAATCTTTGGTCAGAATGGGCTGCGATTGAAAACAGTTTGGTTAAAGGCATCGATTATCAGCTTCCTAAAATCAAAAAAGAATACGCTGGCATTGTATTGACACTTTCTAAATTCCAACATCCAGATTTATCTGCGTTCAATGATCCAGAAGTATGCTTCAAAGTACCTTTGGATCATCATGCCGGTCTGATTGTCAACTCAAAAAGCCACGAGCGAGTTCGCGCTTTGTTAAATGATTATGCCGAGCGATTGACAAAAGATTTTGCTTCGGTAATTCCGCAAGTTGATGTCAAAGATTTGCACTGATGAATTGGGTGTTACTAGTCATCGCCGGTTTGTTTGAAGTGGGTTTTGCCACTTGTTTGGGCAAAGCCAAAGAAGCGGCGGGAGTTTCTGTGTATTATTGGTATGCAGGTTTTTTGTTATCGCTTACCATCAGTATGATTTTGCTGGTCAAAGCCACGCAGACTTTACCGATGGGCACTGCTTATGCAATCTGGACAGGCATTGGCGCACTCGGAACGGTTATGGTTGGAATTCTGGTTTTTAAAGAACCGGCCAGTTTTTGGCGCGTGTTTTTTTTGCTGACTTTAATCGCCTCGATTGTTGGACTCAAAGCCGTTTCGCATTGAGTTTACTTTTCAAATAAACCCAGTGAACCGCCCACCCAATCTTTGTCTTTATTGAATTTGACGCCAATCATTTCTCCGCGGCTCAGTCGTACCAAATTGCACAAAAGTGTGGGTTTGGCTTTTGCCTTTTCCCAAACACACAGTACGCGGACTTCGACTTTTACTTTGCCGTCGGGCGCTTGTAAAACCGGAATATAATTGACTTTCTTTTGAAGAATGTATAAGTCTTTTTCTTGAATGGCTTCGATGTCTTCTTTGGTTACGTGAAAAACAACACCGCTACCCGAGAACGAAAACAAAGGTTTTAAAACATAGTTTTCTAAATCTGAAGGAATTTCTTTAAGCTCACTAAGCAAAGTGGTTTCAATAAAATATTTCCCTTGAAGCATCGGTAAAATATACTTACTGATTCTAAAAAACCAATTCGGATGACCGGCCCATTCAATATCCAAATCATCGCTAAAACTAAAGTTGAGTTTTAAATCTTTTCGGAGTTCAAGTTCATCAAAAATGACGCGGTTGTAAATTCTTTTTACTTGAATTTCTTGGCCTTGCTCGTTGATATAAAACAGTTGATTTCCTTTCTTAATCAAATCTGTCACGCATACAATGGGAACTCCAAGATCGCGTCGGCAGTAATAAAAATCAATTTTGGTATTTTGTTTTTCAGGTTCGATTTCTAAAAGAATCACATTCTCTTTTGCATGTCCGTTGCAAATGGCTTCTTCTATGATTCGTGCGTATTCTGGCTCTGAAATATCGCTGATATAAGGCGTTAATTCTTCTAAGAAAGGATAATGCTTCTTGAACTTTCCGAACAATACTTGCTGAAAATTGAACAACGACGGAAAACCTTGCACTTCAATAAGCTTGGGAATGATTTGCCCGTTTTCTTCACAAATGCCAAAATCAATCGCCAAAAAAGTGCTGTGCTCGTCTTCGTTGGGCACGCGGGTATTGAGCATAAGCGCTCTTTCAGTCAATTCTTTAAAATCGGGTTTTGTGATAAAATCAATAACCTGCTCGCTGCCTTCGATGAGTTGCTCTTTGAGTTCTTTTGAAATAAAAAACGGTGATTCTGCGATTCGGAACGTTGGCACATAATCAAAATCATCGGCGATGTCTTGCTGAAATGCCGCGTACTTTTGGGCGCTGAATTGTTGGTTAAAAAGTTTTCGGTAACGGTCAATCATCTTCAGCTGAAATTATTAGGTCTAATTCGAGAGCATTTTTTTGGTTCGAAGCGTATCGTTGATAGCTGTTCTCAAGAAATTTGGAATCAAAGTCTCGTTGGTTTTGTAGATTTTATCTTCGTCGAGCAAATCTTCGAGCATATTTCTGAATTTTTTGCGGCCTTTCATATTGATGATTTTCTCACGGGTTTCAGCTTTTTTGAGATTCGAAACAAAACTCAGCGGATCAGCCTCGGGATGAAACTGGGTTCCGACCATATATTCTGAAAAACGCACGGCCATAATGGCGCGCTCGTATTGCACGTAATCGCGGATTTTTTCGAGTGAAATAATCTTGGCGCCTTTTTCTTCAAAAACATTCAAGTTGGGTTGCACTACTTGATAATCGCGCGAATCCACCGCATAAAACGGATCGTCCAAACCGTCTAGCAAAGCATCGCGCATACCGTCTTTGGTTTTGTGTACGGTCATCACACCAAACGAAGTTCCGTTGCGCTTGGTGATTTCGGCCAAACCAAAATGCTGACAAGCCATCTGAAATGAATGACAAATGAGCAACATATGTTTTTTGATTTCGTTTTCTTGATTCCAAAGCACGAATTCGTCTATAAACGCGTAGTATTGTTTGTCCCAAACACCGTCACCCACGAGTGGATTTCCCGGACCGCCGGTCGAGATAAAGATATCAAAATCCTTGAGTTTCGGAAATTCAGATTTTCGGCGGATGTCAAAAACCTTAAAGGTCAACACTTGGTTGAATCGCCCAATAATGTCCATAATACAGCGCATGCCTTGGTTGGGCTCGCCGTTATACATATCGAGGATGGCTACTTTAATCAATTGTCCGCTCATAGTAATGGGGATTTAGATAGACATTTGCCCTGCAAATATAGGATTAAATCCTTATAAACCCTTGGTAAACTCCGAAGTTATAAAATCAACTACATTGCTCAAACTGCCGGTTTTTTCAAAAACTTCCAGTTGTTTGTCGGCGCCGGTTCCGTTTTTCATGATTTGGTGCGCGTAATTTATTTGCTCACGACTGCCGAGTTCATCCACCACATCATCAATAAACTCGAGTAATTCGCCAATGAGCAATTTGGTTTCGACTTCTTTTTGCAAGCCAAAATCAATCATTTGTCCTTCAATTCCGTAGCGCGCCGCTCTGAATTTATTTTCTTTGATGAGTGCCAATCGATAAATATTGTAACTCATATTGTGTTGGGTGAGGCGATGCAATTTGGCCACAACCGCTTGAATAATCGCCACGATGCACATGGTTTCTTCAACGGTGAGGCTCATATCGCAAATTCTAAATTCAATGGTGTCGTAAAACGGATGCAAGCGCAAATCCCACCAAATTTTCTTTGGATTGTCAATGCAATTGGTTTTGACCAAAGTCTCAAGATATTTATCATACGAGGCTACATGATCAAAATATTCCGGTAATCCGGTGCGTGGAAATTTGTCAAAAACCTTGGTTCTGAATGATTTGTATCCGGTCTGACGGCCTTCCCAAAAAGGTGAGTTGGTCGACAATGCAAAAATATGCGGCAAAAAATAACAGGCCTGATTCATCAGTTGCAGTCCAATTTCGCGGTTCTCGATGCCCACGTGACAGTGCATGCCAAAAATCAAATTCGAGCGTGCTGCGTCTTGTAATTCGTTGACAATGTTGTGATATCGCGGATCGTCGGTAATAGGTTGATCTTGCCAACGCGAAAACGGATGCGTACCGGCGCCGCCCACCACCAAGTTTTGTTTTTCGGCGAGTTCAACAATTTTACTGCGCAAGAACCTAATTTCACGGTCAGCTTCTTGAACATTTTTGCAAATATTAGTGCCGACTTCCACCACCGATTGATGCATTTCGGCCTTGACTTGTTCGTTTAAAAAAACCTTTGCGCCATCGACAATTTTTGACAAATGCGAGCGCAAATCTCGGGTCTCGGGATCAATAATTTGGTATTCTTCTTCAACACCCAACGTGAATATAGGAAGCTTTTTCATGATCGTATTTTTTTGAAGCTTATCCGGCTGTTTGCTGTAGTTTTGTGCGCTTAAAGAAAGCGCCCAAAAGCTGCCGCGGCCATCCGGGCTAGGAAATTGGCTTACGTTTGATTATTTCTGCTGAACTGAATTTGTAATGAAATCGCCCCAAGTCAGGTTCATTTTTCCGGCTTTGTGCTTTTTGGCTAAACCAATCGCCATTTTTGCTGCAGTTTCAACCACCCATTCAAAATTTTCGGCACCCACGGAGGTCAACTCAGCATCGGGCGCCGGATTGCCAAAATCAATCGCATACGGAATTCCGTCGCGCACGGCAAACTCCACTGTATTAAAATCATAACCCAAACCTTGACACAAACGCAGGGTATAATCTTTAACGGTAGCCAAAAGTTTCTTGTCGGTCACCGGATTCTCAACCACATAGCGCAAATGATGCGGATTGCGCGGCTCATAAGACATAATACGCACATCTTTTCGGCCCAAACAATACACTCTGAAATACGATTCAAATACAATTTCTTCCTGCAAGAGCATCACGAGTTGTCCGGTTTCGCGGTGTTTTTCCCAAAACTCTTCTTTGTTTTCAAGGCGATACACATTTTTCCAGCCGCCGCCTGCATAAGGTTTCATATAAGCCGGAAAGCCTACATAATTAAAAATACCTTCCCAATCGAGTGGATATTTGAGGTTTCTGAATGATTTTGAAGTGGTGTCAGTCGGATGTTCTGCCGAAGGTAAAATGACAGTTTTAGGCAGCGGAACCCCCAATGTATCCGCCAAACAGTTGTTGAAGAATTTGTCATCGGCACTCCACCAAAACGGATTGTTGATGACGTTGGTTCCGGTGAGCGCCATGTTCTTTAAATATGCGCGGTAAAAAGGAACGTCTTGCGAGATACGGTCAATGATGACAGCGTATTCTCCGCCTTGGTTTTGAATGACTTTGTCTATAGATACGGCTTCGGCGATGATGCCTTTTTCATTTTTTGAGTTGACTCTTTCAATAAAGGCTTGCGGGAAAGTGTCTTCCATGCCAAATAAAATTCCAATCTTTTTCATGAGTTCAAGTTGTTATGTTTAGAAAAATTTGATTCTTGATAAATAATGCGGAAACATTTCGCGCCAAACCGGCCAATCGTGCTGTCGTTCCGGTCTGATGTCGAGCCAATGTGGAATATCGCGTGCGGCTAAAACCCGACTGAGCTTTAAATTGGCGTCAAAACAAATATCCCAATTTGATGTCCCGAGAATGATGTCCATATTCCAAAGTTCGTGGTCATTGAGTCCGTGCAAGTAATCTTCGGGACTGTTGTAATAAACGTTTTCATCGTGATAACCCTCCATAAAACTCTTGATGTCAAAAGCGCCACTCATCGAAAACATATGGCTTACATATCCGGGATGTCGAAAAGCAAAATTGGCCGCATGGTATCCGCCAAAACTACAACCGGCTACAGCCACTTTTCCGGAATAGGTGTTGTTTTTGACGCGTTCAACAATTTCGTGGCAAATCATTTTATCGTACCAAGTATGATTCTGAATGCGATGTGCTGGATGGATTTGTTTGTTGTAAAAACTGTCTTTGTCAATACTGTTTGGGCAAAAAATCTGTATCAAACCTTGTTCGAGATACCAGCGAGCCGATTCGATTAAACCTTGGTCTTTGTTTTCGTGATAGCTACCCATCGAGGTTGGAAATAAAATCACCGGATAGCCGGCATGGCCAAACACAAGCATTTCGATTTCACGGCTGAGATTAGGTGAGTACCATTTGAAAAATTCTTCCTTCATAAAAAAATGCAAGTAATATTAATTAAGGTATCAAGATGAATAAACAAGTTTAATAAAAATATACGAGAAACGTCACTATTAATGCGGTTTGTGTTGATATTTATGATAAATATTAATGTTTTGATGGATAATTAGCGAAATATCAAAAAATGAAATAATTGCTCCAAAACCATTGATAAAAAAACAAAACAGTCAACTGTTTCAGTGACTGTTTTTTAATGAGTTCCTTTGATTTTTATTGATTTTAGGCTACATCGTAGGTTTCAAACAACTGAATTTGATTTTTGAGCCGCTCAATGAGCATGTTCATCATCCGTTTGTTGAGTGCGGATGAATTCAGCGTGTAGGTTTGGTATTCTTCTGTGGTGAAAAGAGCGATAATCATTCCTTTGAGCGCATTTCGAAACTTGATATCTTTTTGAATTGAATTCTCAATAAACTGAAATTTCTTTTCGATTGAAAAAGAGTAGAAGACGTTTTTGTGTTTGCTGATGTGATTTTTAAAAACATCAACAAACAAATCATTTTGAAGTTTGAGAATAGGGCGCAGAGTTTGGTTCTGAAAACGTTCATCAGCCGATGACATTGCGTCAATATGGCCAATTGAACCGCCGCGGAGTTCTAACAAAAAGGTGTCGCGCGCTTCCATTTTTGTTTTAAAGTTAATAAAAAAACCTCCGCTGTTGGGCGGAGGTTTTGGGTAGTTATTAATAATCTAATGTTAATTACGAACTTTGAAAGTTACTCTTCTGACCAATCTTCTAGCATCACCAGAATCAATAGCTACAGAGTTGTCTTCGCCCTCACTTACTACGTGTAATCTATCTGGATTAACACCTGCTTTGATGAGTGTGTTTCTAACAGTATTAGCACGGCCAACTGAAAGTTTATCGTTGTATGCGCTTTTGCCAATTTCATCCGCATGTCCAATGATGTCAATACTAGCTGAAGGGTTGTTTCTGAGGAAGGTCAACATAAAGTCAATGCCTTCAGTTGAAACATTGGTTGGTGTGGTTTTATTAGTATCGAAATAGGTGGTTACGTAACCTTCATTAATCAAACGTTTAACCATGTCTGCATTGGTAGATTCGATGGTTTCCTTGATATTAGATTTGTCTACATAATTATCGGTCATGTATTTTTCAAGCTCATCAGGAACGCCATTTTTGTTTACATCAACCATACGGCCTTTGGTGTCAACTGCAACTCCTGAAATAGAGTTGTTTTCTACGTCGAGATAATCCGGCACACCGTCTTTGTCACTATCATTCATCATGGTTTCTAACTCACCGATACGTTTGTCGAGCTCTTCAACTTGTTTGAGTTTTCCCTCGTCAATAATAGCCCAGTCACCGTGAATATCATCTTTCCCGAATGAGTAGGTGATGCCCAATGATGCCATAACCATCTGACCGGATAAGTTGTTTTTCTGATCAGAAATGTGACCATCCCAGGTAAAGTGTTGTCTAAAGTTATTGAGGGTGCTAAAATCTCCGATAATTGAAAACTTTTTAGAAATTCTAAACTCAGGTGAAATTCCAAACATAACACCTAAATTTAATTCTGATTTGTTGTAGTAATTGGTCGGATCGCTTGGTTCTTTCAATTTTGGGGTAGCTCTAGCAGCTTGAAGACCGGCATGGATAAGAATACTCAATCTTCCTAATTCTTGTTGAATGTTAAACAAACGCGAAGCATTCACAACTCCTTGAATTCCAAATCGATATTGTTGTAGTTTGAAGTCGTTACTAGTTGTTGTTTTGTTGTTGGTTAAATAGTCTGAACTGATATCAGCTTTTAAACCGAATCTAGCACTGAACATATATCTAACTCCTAAACTGAAGGAGTTCACACGAATTGAACCAAACATTTGATCAGGGTTACTTGAATAATATCCGTCTTTAAAAGGGCGTGTGCCTTTGCTTTGTCCGGCAGTAAATTCAATAGTCCATTTATTGTAATCTTTTGCTAAACCTGTATCCTTGGCTTCTTTTGAATCTTTAGCATCTTCGTTCTGCGAATAACCGGCAGTAACAGATAGTAACGCAAGGGATAACACTAGTAATCGGTGTTTCATAGTTTTGAATTTAACTTCGTATCGTTAGTTTTAACACTTATGCTGCAAATATAGTAGTTTAGATTTAATATTCAACCATTTGTCAAATAAAAGCTATGCACTATTTTTACACAACTTTTCAACGACTAAAAGCTTGTTTTTATGAGGGTTTCGAATATTTTTTTAACAGTTGATATAGTGCTATTCAAGCGCATTCAAAGTAGGCTTTCGGTTTTGTTAATTCAACGAAAAAATGAGCCCTACAAGCTCTGTTGGGCATTGCCCGGAGGTTATGTTGATGACAACGAAAATCCCGATGATGCCGCGGTTCGAGAATTATTTGAAGAAACAAATATTCAAGCCAGTTTACAACAACTAAGAGTTTTTGGGAAACCCAACCGCGATCCGCGTGGTCATGTTGTTTCAGTGGCTTATATTGGATTTGTAGATAATTCAGACGATGCTTTGGCTGCAGATGACGCTTTAGAAGCTTGTTGGTTTGATATCATTGATTTGCCTGAATTGGCTTTTGATCACGATGAGATTATTAAATTTGCATTGCAAAAACATTCAACTGTATTATGAGATTTCATACTAGAAAATGGGTTAAACCTGAAGATTTAAACCCAAATGCCACTTTGTTTGGTGGAAGATTGCTCGCTTGGATTGATGAAGAAATCGCCTTATACTCGGTGGTGCAGCTTGAAAATTCAAGAGTGGTTACCAAGCATATGTCTGAAATAAATTTTCGCAGTTCGGCTAGGCAAGGAGATATTGTAGAAATCGGTATCGATGTTGTCAAGTTTGGAACCAGTTCACTCACTTTAAAATGCGAGGTCAGAAATATGCGCACTTGGGAGACGATTATCACCATCGACACGATTACCATGGTAAGTTTGGGCGAAGATGGAAAACCAAAACCACACGGGAAAACCAAAGTTGAATACGTAAGAGAAAGATTAGGCGATCGATAATTTAGCTCTGAATTTCTTTACCGGTTGAAAGCTCAAAAATTTCTAAATCAAAGTAACCGATTGAGGCTATGATATGGTCAAAAATATCGGCCATGATGTACTCATAGTTCTCGAATTTCTTATCTTTTGTAAAGGTGTAAATTTCTAAAGGAATACCTTGAGCTGTTGGTTGTAACTGTCTGCATAGCAATATCATATCTTTGTTTAGGCTTGGATAGTTTTCAAGATAGTTGGTAATGTATTTTCTAAACAATCCAAAATTGGTCAGGTTGCGCCCGTTAATGGGTAATGATTTGTCAACTTTGTGCGAAATATTAAAACGGTCAATTTCAGTTTGGCGTGTTTCAATATACTGACTGATTAGTTCGATTTTTTTGAGATTTTGCAATTCTTCGGGGCTTAAAAATCGAATACTTTTAGCCCTGATGAGAATATGCCTTTTAATACGTCTTCCGTCTGAATTGAGCATGCCTCGCCAGTTTCTGAACGAGTCTGAAATCAAACTGTAGGTTGGAATGGTCGTCGTGGTGTAGTCAAAGTTTCGAACTTTTACCGTGGCCAAATTAATTTCAATCACATCGCCGTCAGCTCCGTATTTGTCAAAAGTAATCCAGTCGCCGATGCGCACCATATCGTTGAGCGAAACCTGTACGCTGGCCACAAATCCAAGAATCGTATCGCGAAATATCAAAATCACAATCGCTGAAACCGCTCCCAAAGTGGTGAGCAATGTTTGCGCTTTGATTCCGAACAATTCATAAATAATCATAGTAATTCCAATAACCCAAAGAATAATCATGATTACCTGAATATAGCTATCAATTGGCTTGTCGCTGTATTTTGGTTTGAGTTTTAAATAATCGCGCAGGGCATTAAAAATGGTGCGGACAATCCATAAAACAAGTAGAATGATGTATATACCCACGAGTTTTCCGAAAATCGTTTCCCAATACACAAAATCATTGAGAATGACCGGAACCGACTTATAGATAAACAACAGCGGAATCAAGTGTGCAATATATTTGGTGGTTTTGTTGCTGATGAGCAAATCGTCAAATCGAGTATTGGTTTTTTTGGCAGCAACCGCCATCACTGTTACGAGCAAAAACCTAAAGACAAAATAAATGTTATAGGCTAAAAAGCTAAGAATGACAATGTTTACCGCCAAACTTGTGTAAGAAGCGAATGTATCGCCCAAATCCCATTTGCGCAAAAGCGGATAGCACCAACCGTAGATGAATTCAAGTGTTTTATGCATTGCTCAGATATTTTCGCTCGATATAAAAAGTGCCAAACGGAACAATTGAAGCCAGACAAATAATTACGAAATTTTTATTATCCCATTTTTCTTCAGATTTGCACATGATGGCGAGGCCGATGTAGGCAATAAAGAGTAAACCGTGTGCCATTCCGATAACGCGAACAAATTCAGGTTGATTAAAGATGTATTTCATGGGCATGGCAAAAAAAAGCAAAAGCAGAAGCGACAAGCCTTCAAAAAGGGCAATTTTCTTGAATAATTTCATAGCAAATAGGTATGACAAATTTGATTGGCTCAAAATTAAATAAACCAACTGATTTAAATCAAAACCAGCGTATTTTTGTCAGACAATTTTTTTGCGATGAGTAAACGCGAGTTAAAGAAATATTTACAGCAGCTGCCGCAAGAGCATCTTCAAGATCAAATTATGGAGCTTTACCAGAAGTTTCCGGCGGTAAAAACCTATTATGATTTTGTATTCAAACCCAATGAAGATAAACTATTGGACGAGGCAAAAGCCAAAATTTACAATGAATATTTTCCGCTCAAGCGCCGAAAACCCAAAGCCAGACGATCGGTGGCTCAGAAATTTATCAAACATTACATGACCTTGGGTATGGAGCCCCATTTGTTAACCGATTTGATGCTGTTTAATCTTGAAACGATGCTTCAGTTTTCAGAACAAAAACCTCAGACTTCAGAGGTCTTTTACAGAAGTGTACTCAATTCGTTCGAGCAGCTTGTTTCTTTTGTTATTGAAAAAGGACTTGTTAAAACTTGTATCGATAGAGTAGAAGTTTTGACATTTAGAATCCGTGCGCAGCAATGGCCCAATTTGTTCGCTTTTGAAATGATTTTGGAGCAGTTTTAAAATTTTTCAATAAACCCGAAAAAAAAATCTTCGATAAGTCTTTTTTAGCTGTACTTTTGCAAAATTATTCAAAATTGATATGACGCTGCGCGCCACCGAACTGATTGTTGAAGACGAACCCAAGGAACTTTACGAGTACCAAAAGGGAGATATAGATGCTATCTTTCAGCGTATTGACCACGCGCCGCACAATCATCACTTGTTGTATCAATTGCCTACTGGCGGAGGAAAAACGGTTATATTTTCAGAAATCGTCCGAAGATATCTGGCCAAGCACAACAAAAAAGTGTTGGTGCTCACGCACAGAATTGAGCTTTGTAAACAAACCTCTAAGATGCTCAAAGGTTTTGGCGTAACTAATAAAATCATCAACAGCAAAGTAAAAGATTTACCTGATCAGAATGATTTTGACTGTTTTGTGGCGATGGTTGAAACACTCAAAAATCGTATCAACGATAAAAAATTCCATTTGGATAACATTGGTTTGATGATTATCGATGAGGCGCACTACAATTCGTTTAGAAAGTTATTGCGTTTTTTTGATAATTCGTTTATTCTCGGAGTAACAGCGACACCGCTCAGCTCGAATATCAAGTTGCCGATGTATGAAAACTACAACGAACTCATTGTGGGCGATACTATTGCGTCTTTGGTTGAAAAAGGATTTTTAGCTAAAGCGACCACCTACAGTTATGAAGTTGGATTGACTTCACTTAAAGTAGGAATCAACGGCGATTATACCGTAAAATCTTCGGATGATCTATATTCGAATATGGTGATGCAAGAAAAACTTTTGCACGCATATACCGAGAAATGTTTGGCAAAAAAAACACTGATTTTCAACAACGGAATCAACACATCTTTATATGTTTATGATACGTTTAGAGCAGCAGGAATAGATGTTCGTCACTTAGACAACACTACCGGGCCTGAAGAGCGCCGTGAAATATTAGAATGGTTCAAACACACACCCAATGCGGTTTTGACCTCGGTGGGAATTCTTACGACAGGTTTTGATGAACCGACTGTTGAATGCATCATTCTGAATCGCGCTACTAAATCGTTGACACTTTATTTTCAGATGATCGGTCGCGGATCGAGAAAATTGCACAATAAAGATGAATTTACAGTAATTGATTTGGGGAATAATGCCGCTCGATTCGGACTTTGGAGCGATCCAGTAAATTGGCAGCACATATTTAAAGCGCCGGAATTATACTTAGAAAGCCTTCGGGATGATGCTGAAATTGAACAGAATTTCAAATATCAAATGCCGCCAGAACTCAGAGCTAAATTTGCTAAAACAGCTGTGATTGATTTTGATGTGGATGAAGAACATAAAAAAGCAATTGCTTCGAATCAGCGATCAAAAGTCGTTATCGAAAAATCATTAGAACAGCATGCTGTCATGTGTGTTGAAAATGCTTCAGATCTCAATGCTGCCAGACAATTAGCGCGGGAGTTGGCAGATGATATCGAGTCACGTATGAAAAAATACGCCAACTGTTTGAGCCATTGCAGTAAAAACTACAAAGAATGGCTGATTGAAGACTATAAACAAAAACTTAGTCTACTTATCGGAAAGAAATTCAGAGAAATGCTTTTCGATTAGTCTAAAAAATCTTTTCAACTCGATGAAATACATTATTTTATCGATATATAGGCTTATTTTTTTTTAACAAAATTTTCATAACTGTCGAAAAGTGCATTTCATCGACTTTATGAGTGTTTACAACTGATTTAGAGGGTATTTTTTTTTTTTTAGACTCGTAGAAAATATCTTTGTCGGTGAATCAAGGTGTTATAACAGCTTGTATTCAAAAACCCCACCCCCAGCTTAAACCGACATATTATGAAGAACAAGTACGATGTAATGCTTATTTTAGAAGGCACCTACCCGTTTAACGGTGGTGGTGTTTCTACATGGGCGCACATGCTGTGTAACCAGGTTCGCAACGTGAATTATACATTGTATTCAATCAATGCTGATTTTGAGCAAAAATCAAAATACCAATTGAGCGAAAACGTCAAGAATGTTATTCAGGTTCCGATGTGGTCTCCTTTGGAACCACAAGAGTTGCTAAGCTATGGGAGTAAAAAATACTACAAAGCCGTCAACCGAAAAGAGCAAGAAGACGATCAGGCTATAGCTGAAGAATTTATTCCGATCTTTGAAAGATTGCTGGCACATATTTATAATGCCGAAGCTGATATTGAAGAAATTGACGACACTATTTTTGATATGTGGCAATTTTTTCAGAATCACGATTACAAGAAAACCATGCGCAGTCAAGCGGTATGGAATTGTTTCTGCAAAACGGTTTCAGAGATTATCCGCAAAGACAATCATTACGATGCTACTTTGTATGATTTTACCGTAGGTATGCGTTGGATTTATCGCTTTATGTTGCCGATATCCATTGATGTTCCTAAGGTTGACATTTCTCATTTAACGCTTTCAGGTTTTCCGGTGATTCCTGCGCTCGTTTTGAAATACAAATACGGAACTCCGATTATGGCTACGGAACACGGTGTTTTTATCCGAGAGCGTTTGATTGCAATCAACTCTTCAGAATATTCATTTTTCTTGAAAAACTTGTTGATTCGTTTTTCAGAATGCATCACTAAATTGGTGTATTACAAAGCCGACATTATTTTATCGGTGAACAAATTCAACATGATTTGGGAGAAAAAATACGGTGCTCACCCAAACAAAATCGATGTTATTTACAACGGAATTGATTCAGATTTGTTTGTTCCAAGCCCAAAACCTGCTGCTCTTCAAGGAATACCAACCGTTGTGGCAGCGGCGCGTATCTTTGAACTCAAAGATGTGATTACGATGATTAAGTCTTGCGAAGTGGCTAAACGTTCGATTCCGAATGTTCGTTACTTGGTTTATGGCGATAACAACGCCGTTCCTGAATACACCAAAGAGTGTAGAGATTTGATCAAAAAATTAGGATTAGAAGACAATTTCTTTTTGGCTGGATATCACGACAAACCGCATCAATTGTTTTGTGAAGGAGATATTTCTATCTTGACCTCGATTTCTGAAGGTTTCCCGTATACGGTTCTTGAATCGATGAGTTGCGGAATTCCGGTAGTAGCTACAGATGTAGGAGGTGTTACCGAAGCGTTGGATGACAGTTGTGGTTTTATTTGCAAGCCAAAAGACCACGAAGCCATCGGAAAAAGTGTGGTGACTTTGTTGCAAGATGAAGCACTCAGAAAAAAAATGGGCGCTGCCGCAAGAAAAAAAGTGTTAGATAATTTTACAATCGATAAATTCATCAAAGAGTACGAGGTTGCTTATGATTTTCTCATGAACAAAAAAGCGCATGAGCCAATTTATCTCAATACTCACTTAGAGCAAGAGGCTATGGAAGCATCCTAAGAACAAAATAGTTTTTTAGTAACTTAACCAAAATAGATCCCCAATCTACAATGGAACATCATTACAGAAACATCAAATCCTTAATCGAACAGACTAAGGACAAAGTCGGTAAGCCGGTTAGTAGTCAGGTCGTCGAAGCTACGATTGAATCGTTAGGTATTCGCGAGAAAGACACTATGGATGATTACGGTTTTAATTCTATCAAGGATTTAGCTGACTTAATTTTTTACGAACTCAATCACGACCCATATTACATCGGCGCTAAAAACGTCAAGGAAATTGAGGTCGAGGCTACTCAGCCTAAAATCATTCAACTCAAAGATTACTTTAGGGTTAAAACCAAAATTTTTGCGCAATATTATTCATTAGGTATTTTTCACCTTTTGCCTGTATTGATGCAAATTGCCGCCATAGTATTATTTGGTTATTCACTTTGGACTTTTGTCGGATTCAACGAAATTCAATCAACCGCCGTTGTGTTAGGCGTTATTGTCGGTTTGGTTTCAACCGGAGGTTTTGTTCAAGTGATTGGTAAACAAGCTTCATTCTATTGGAACTACAAAGATTACCGAATGACCGACAAAACCATCAACTATTTACACAAAGTAGGAATGTTATCAATCTTTTTTGTGTTGACAGCCATTTTTTTGGTCAATTTCTTTTTTCACATTTATCCTTACGAAGTACTTTTCATCGTATTTGCGTATGCTTTTTTTGTGGGTATGTTACTCTTAATGCTGGCTCCGTTGCATACCATCAAGCAAAGATGGATGATTACGTTTGCCATTTTTTGCGGAACCACCGCCGCCATCATTCTCAAAGAAACCACTCATTTGATGATTTTCTTTACGCATTGGATTGGTATTGGAGTGGCTATTCTGATAACAAAAATATTTTTGATGTTGTATTTCAGAAGGCTCACCAAAAACAAAAAGTCAATTACCGGAGACAAAATCAGAGTTCCGGTTTTGTTGTACCACAATTATCAATATTTTTTCTACGGGATTTTTGTTTACGTATTTATTTTTATCGATAGAATCCTCGCTTGGTCATCAGGTATTAATGGCAATTTACCTTTTTTGGTTTATTTCGAAAAGAACTACGAACTCGGAATGGACTTGGCCATTTTGGTTTTCTTATTGCTTGCTGGCGTAATGGAGTACGGAATTGCATCATTCACACGCTTTATCGATATTGGTCAAAAAATCACCAATCACAAAGCTCCGGAAGATTTTAACAACCAAATCAAAAAAATGTATTGGCAACAGATTTTGATTTTGTTTATCAGCAGTGCTTTGGCTTTTGTACTTATTTACTACATTATCAATGCTTCGTGGGGATTTGAAGGCCAATTTAAAGAAACCTTGGTTCGCTTGAGTATCAAAGTATGTGTAATTGGCGGTGCTGGATATGTTTTATTAGCTTGGGGAATGCTTAATTCGCTGTATTTGTTTACCTTGGGCCAGGCCAAACGACCTTTGCAAGCCATTGTTTATGCTTGTTTGTTCAACATTGTTTTGGGTTTTGTCTTGAGTCGTTTTTGGGCTTATGAATACAGCGTTGTAGGTATGTTTTGCGGTGCAGCTGTTTTCGTAGCAATTACACTTAAGGCGATGACCGAATATTTTAAAAACTTGGATTATCACTATTATGCGGCATATTAAGTACTTACTATTAATCATTCCGTTGATATTCATTTTCAATTCATTCAGAAAAGATATGCGAAAAGACAGCGTACTGGTTTGCTACGGAAAATTGAGCCCTGAAACGACCAAAGGCTATAAATATCTTATTGTAGAATCAAAACATTATTTTCCGAGTAGCATTAGGGTTTTTAAATCGCAAAACGAAAAGGTATTTGCTTACATCAGTTTGGGTGAAGTCAACGAAAATGCACCGCATTATGACGAACTTAAAAAACTTACACTAGGCAAAAACAAAATTTGGAACAGTCATTATCTCGATTTAAGTAAAAAGAAAACCATCGAAACCTTAATGCTTATTGTTGATGAGATTTTTGCAAAAGGATACGACGGATTGTTTTTGGACAATTTTGACAATTATACCATTCACGGACCGCAAAAAGAGCAAAAGGCCGGAATTATTGAACTCATACAACTCATCAAACAGAAATATCCCAAGAAGATGTTCATTCAGAATGCCGGTTTAGAACTGATTCCCGAAACCAATTCATTTGTTGATGCCGTTGCTATTGAATCAATCGCTACCGATTACAATTTTGAAACAAAAAAATACAGTCTGAGAAAAAAAGAACAGTTTGATACTTATCTCAATAAAATAAATCAGTTGCATTCTGAATATAAAATCCCATTTATCATAATTGAATATGCCGATAATGAAGCATTGGTAGCGCAAATCAAAGATCGACTCGATGATACGCAGCACAATTATTTTATCGGGAACATTGATTTGCAAACCCTCCCCAAATTTAAAAAGTAACTATTATGATGATGTTTCTCACCAGTTCGATCTTGATGGGCTTTGTAAGGCTTTGCTTTATATTGCTTTTCTTGTTCTATCTGAACCGAAAATTCGTCAACGTTTCCAAGCATGTCCATTTCATGGATTTCATCGTTCTTAACTGGTTCAGATATGCTGCGATGCTCATCATAACTTTGTTTGTATTGGTTGAAGCCAGCGCTTATAACTTGTTTAATTGCTTCTTTATTTTCACTTTAATTTTAGGTGTAGACATTATTGGAATTGAAAACCTGAAATCACCTCGCGTGTATTTTCGCGAGCACATCAAAACGGGTTTACTGACCTTTTTGCGCAACGTCGAAAACGAAAAATCATTCTGGTTTTGGTTTGGTGTTGACCGAAATAAGAAAAAGAAAGACAGTAATATGCTCATTTTGATGATAACTATTATTTTGGGCGTAACTACTTTCTTAAGCCGATATTATTTTATTATCTATGACAATTATTCGTTGTCAGATGCATGGATTAACGATTTGAATAACCTGATTCAATTTGACAATCAGTATTGGTTTACTTTTGAACTCAACACCGACGCTGAGCTGATCTTGGCTAATTTTTACGGAAAAATCACCGATGTAAGTCCAACGATTGCTTTACAGGTTATTGCCATTCTTGAATCGACGCTACTAGCCATCGTGATTTTTTGGGTCATCAATAAGCTGACACCTTCCAAGTATATTGCGCCATCGGTAGCTGCCTTGTTTTTTAGTTTGGTATACGTACTCACACCGCTCAATGTATATTTCTTGCTCAAAGCCAATCCGACTTTTATGGCCTTGACTTTTGCTTTGCCGGCCTTTGTGATGTATTTGAATCCAAATATACTTCGCGCCAGCAAATGGAACTACTTCATGGCGTTTATGGCTGTATTCGTTGCAATTGGTTTAACCGATTTGTTTACGCTTTGTGTTTTGATTCCGCCCTTTTTGGTCATTGCTTTTTTCTTTACCAAAATCAAAAACAAACGCCACAATCTCATCGCAGTGAGTGCCTATATCATAGCACTGCTTTTACTCGCTGCGGTTTATCAATATGCTTGTTATTATCAGCGCATTGAATTAGTTGATTATCTGCAAATGAATTTGCTTTCAGTAAGTTCTTACACCTATGTTCCACAGTTAATCGTTCCTTATAGCGAAATTATCAGAATCGCTCAATGGAGTACAGTTTTTGGACTTATCTTAGTATTATTACTCGTGTTGATCAAAAGAGAAAACTGGCGTGCAACTCTGGCTTTTTATGTCTATTTCAACTTTTTAATCACGCTAACTTTTGTTAAAAGTGAATGGCTTGATATTGACATCCTCAACAACTCACTTTCGGTTTTTATTCCGATCATCATTGGTTTGAATATAGCGGTTTTGATGCGTATATTTAATTTGGTTTTTGCGCGATACGAAAAATACAGCCCACTTACGGTGGCAGTAATTTACGGATTAATGTTGTATGCCGCAGTATTTTATCAAGAAAAGGGTATCAATGCCTTAACTGTTTCTGATGAAACGCCAAAGCAAATACTCAATGCATACGATAAAATCTCGCAAACTTTTTTCAATCGTTCTTATTGTGTCGTCAATGATCCGGCTGCACAAGTAATCAGTAATAATTCGCATTTTTTCATGAATTATGATTTCTTTGTAAAAGATTATCCTCGCATTGATTCAATCAACACCAAGAACAGAAAAGATCCGATGTTTTTGGTTAAAAATCCCGAGTATTCATTGGCCAAAAGCGTTTTGGTTTTTGTACTCAGCGAAGATTGTATTGATGAGAAAAACGTATTTGCCGAAAATAAACATTATCAAAGTTTGCTTATTAATAACATCAAATTATTGCGCCGACGCGGAAGAACTGTCAATTTGTTTTATAAAAGCAGAATCTTAAAGGTTTATGAGATTGTCAATGAACCGAGACAAAGTAAAATTTCAGATTTAATTTTTTAAGCATGAAGACAGTATTCAAAAATATAAAATTGCGATACCTTTTGCTTGCTTGCCTGACACTGAGTTTATGGGGTTGCGAAGGCATTGAAGATTGGTCTGAATTGCAAAAAATTGATTTATTCAACAGCAAGAAAGGGCAGGAGCAAGGCACCGGATTCAAACGCTACAACGCACCGGGTTTAAGCGCTAAACCGGTAATACAATCTATTTATGATCCAACTTTAAAATACAGTACACTGTATAATTCTGAAGTTCGAAAGGCATGTGATTATGCCAAACTGCCATTTTATTGTGTGACAAACGACACTTGGAACGCTAATCCGAAAATAGCGTCTACCACCAGAGTAATTATGGTATACAATACCAAAAAACTCAGCGATGCGTCGATTCCTAAATTACTGGATTTTGTCAGCGCCGGCGGAACTTTATACATTCCGTTTGCCGATGAAGATCGTAGAATGGCTTTTTTACTAGGCTTCAAACCTGAAGCTGAGTACGCTACTGACACCAAAGCTTCGGGCTTTTATTTCAACAATCCAATGTTACCGGGAATGAAAGACCGAACTTATGCCAGTAATATGAAACTATTTGGCTTCTCGGGGCATAATTTTTCTAGTAAAATCAAGGTGTTGGCCACAGCAATGAACAATCCGAAATATCCGGTTGTTGTTGAGAACTCTATTGGCAACGGACGTGTTTTGTTCTACAACACTTCGGGCGATTTCAGTAAAATTGATCGAGGACTGTTGTTTGCTGGGGTTTTACGTGGGTTGGAAGGAATTCCCTATCCGGTTGCTAATACGGCTACTATTTTCTTAGATGATTTTCCGGCGCCGCAATACGACATCAAAGCCGAGCCGGTAAAATCCGAGATGGACATGACTACCGCGGATTTTGTTTCGCGTGTTTGGTGGCCAGACATGCGTGATTTGGCCAAAGAATACAAAATTCCGTATGCAGCGATGCTTACGTTTGATTACCGAAATAAAATTGTTCCGCCGTTTACACTTGATCAGTGGAATTCCCGTAAAATTAAGACCAAAGAAAAATCTGAACCTTTACCGGATTGGATGGTCAATGATGTAAAAAAGAATGGGCACGAATTGGCTTTTCATGGTTACAATCACGTATCACTAATGAAAAGCTTATGGAGAAATCCTAAATTCATTCCGACTTCGCTCAATACCGTAAAGAAAAAATGGGATCTCAGCGACTATGGTAAATTACCGGCTACCTATGTTCCTCCATCCAATGAAATTGATGCTATGGGTGTAAAAACGCTCAAAGATGCGATGCCTTCAATCAAATACATGTGTAGTTTGTTTTTGGGTCAAAAAGATGAAGGAGGTGATCGCGAATTCGATTATGATCCCTACGAGAAACGCATGTTTGATTATCCGCGTATTTCGAGTGGATTTTACTTTAATGATACTGAGCGTTATGCTATTCATTCGATGTACTTATTTACCGGAATATGGACACATTTTGTGCATCCGGATGATATTTACCAGATTCCTGCTACGGCAGACAAACGAGCAGGCGGATATAGTTTGCGCAACGGAATGAACTATGGTTGGCGAAAATCGAAAAACTCAGACAAAGCAATGTTCCCTGAGTTTAAGGTATTTATGAAACAAATGACTTCTTATTATCCGCAAATGCGTTTCGTGAATGGCGAAGTTGGTGGTGATATCGTCATGAATTGGAGAGCTTCGAGATTTAGCCATGAATCAGAAAAAGGCATTTACACCGTAAAACAAATCAATTCAGATAATCAAGACAAAGAATACTGGTTCTTGTTCGTTAGTGATGATAAAGCGGATAAGATTGAAAGCAGTCTCAGAAGCCAATCGGTTTTATATTCCAAAACTCCATTTATGGACGGATGGCTTGTTTCGATTTATTCAAACAAATCAAAGTTAAGTTTGCCTGATTTGATGTATGTCAAGCCCAAAGAAAGAGCTAAGTTGGCGGCAATAATCAATGGAATTCGAGCCAATTTCGCCCAATATAAATTAGATGTAAAAAACTTTACTTCAGGCGCTTTTTATGCTGAATTGGCCGAGAAAAAACTCAAAGATGAAATGGCAGCGCTTAAGAGTAAAATGCTGTCAACGCCAGAAATTAACCCAGCTCTGTGGAATAAATACGCCAATTATTTATCGTGGGATGACAAAGGTTTAGACATTTGGAAACTCTACGAAGAGCATGTGGCAAAATATCCAACCAAGAACAACATCATGTATTCAAAAGAGCTCGATAGACTTATCGGATACAAAAATGACGCAGACAAAGAGCGTTGGATGAGTCAACAGATGAAAGTATCTCCTGATGACAAAGCATTGATTAAGGATTACATCGTTAATTTTGACAGCGAAGAATACAATCAAAAAATTAAAGAAGCTCGAAAGAATTTATACAAACTCGAGCCAACTCCTCAGAACTACAAAGAATACATCAAACATTTGTTACAGTTCAATCCGGATGAAGCTTATGACGAGCTAAAAGACAAAAAAGCCATCGCTGATTGGGGTGATTTGGCCACTCAAATAACTTGGCTTTTTGCCGATAACGGAAATTTTGAAAAAGCCATTGAATGGTCAGATTACAGCAACGAAATTGATTTTGTTCAAAAAATGAACTGGTATATCGAATCGGGTAAATCAAAAGAAATTGAACCGTTGTACAAAGAATATATAGCCAAACATCCCGAAGACGAAATTGCATCGATTTTAATGGCTAATATTTATCATGAGCAAGGTCGATTTAAAGATGCATGGGTTTTGGCCAATTCGTTGCATGACAGCTATGAAAAAGAAGAACTCAGAAAAGTGCTCAACCGCGATGTGATGTTTGAAAATGCTAATTTGCAACAAGATTTGATTACCAATCATGCGGCTTTATTTTATCCGGATGTGCTCAATAAACTCACCAAAGAAATCAGATTGGCCCAGGGTAATTTCATTGATTTTAAAACTTCTCTTGAAACCAATCAGAAGAATCCTCAGGTGCAGAAAAATTTGTTGAGTTATAATTTTTACAACAAGAAAAAACAAATTCACAGCATTGGTTTTGCTTATTCTAAATTTTATAAGCTAGATTTTAAAGATCTTATTTATGAGGATAATTACGATAATTATTTGATGGGATTGGAATATAAATTTACCACGGCGCAACGTGAAAGTAAGCCTCAATATTGGGCTCGTGGAAGATTTGAAATTGACAAATTCGCCCGCGGTTACCCGCAAGGAAGCATTGGTTTTACCCATGCCAAAGACAAACGATATCGATCTGCTGAATTGAGCGCTTTACCGGTTGAATCGGCCGGAGGCATGAACCAAAAAATGTATCAATTGCAGTTGGTTGCCTATCAAGATATGTTTGTTTTCAAGCATTTCAACGTATCGTTTGCTTTTGAAGGGCATTATTATACCGACGGTTTGCTTAGCCGCGATACCATTGGTCCGATTATTAATCCGGAGCGCCATTTTAATCAAAGTAATTTTGGGCGAGCCTTCAGAAAAAAATATACAACCTTGCCGGATGGTAATATCAGAGTTGACGATTATGATCATGCCTATAATTTGGCTTTGACCATGCGTGTTTTATGGGATGATGGCGAGCCTAAAAAATCAAAATTGTTACCGTTTTTAGAATCGCAAGCTTCTTATGGCTCTCGAGATATGTCATTGGGTTATCCGTATTGGATGATTAAAAGCAGATTATACGGAGGCGGAGGTTTAGGCTGGGAATTTAAAAACGAGAATTTTCAATCCAGATTAGAAGCAGGCTATTTCTTTGATAGTTTTGCTTCGCACTTTGGTCGATTCAGTTCTTCGGCATCTTACCAATTATTTAATTATACTGCATTGACCTTTGGTTTTGAGATATTTGAACAATCCAAATTTTACTCTAACAATGTTCAGTTTGGAATCAAGCACAATTTTAAGCCCAAATACAAAAAACAACGCTAATAAAAAAGGGATTACCAATTTGATAATCCCTTTCTTTTTTGGGTAGGTTTTAATGCCTGATGATAATTTTTCTAGTATCGTGATAATCGCCTTGGGCAAGGTCAATAAAATACATTCCATCGCTCAGGTTTGCCGTATTGAACGTTTTGTTTCCGGTTTGCGTTGAAACAGGTTCGAGGTTTATTTTTTGTCCGATTGAATTAAAGAAAGTAATTTGATATTTTTCAATTTGATCCAATTCTACGTGTAATTCATCTGAAGCCGGATTCGGATAAATAGTTAGACTTAATTTTGAAAAGTCACCTGTACCTAAAGCCGCCGGAGTAACGTTGAGCGTAAAATTTAAATTATTGTAACCTGTAGATGCTTCCCACATATTTTCATTGGCAAAACGGATAGCATACTCTGGGCGGTTGGCTAGAGTAGAAGCACTATCAGGCATAAACAAATACACTTTGTAAGTGCCTACTTTAATCCCGGTTGGCAAAGATAAATTCTCAGAAATTGAAATATCATTGGGGCCTAACCAAAGTCTTGGGTCTGAATTCAATCCTATTCTATAAATTTCATTTGTCGAGGTGTTTTTGAGAACTATAACCGCTTTTCGTTCGTTGAAAGGAGCGGCATAACCAAGATTTTTTAATCTTAGATTAATCGATAAAACATTTCCGATGTTTACAGCCTGTGGAAATGTTGCTGAAATCATCTGAAATCGATAGCCTAGGTTTTTTTCGATTTCAGAATAACAATTTTGACCTACAAAATTATCTATAACATCGGTGTTGTAATCTGCGTTCAAAAAAGACCAGTGAAATCTCCTCATTTCAGCTGTTGCAGAAGAACAGTCGGTTCTTGGAGAATTGAGCAAACAGGTCTCACCGCCGACTGGAGTGTATCGAGAATCGTTTTCTAAATAAGGAAGCTCGGTTGCTAAATTATCATATGTTCCATAGTCGTCTTCGGTAGCTAAAAAACAATCGTTGTGATGACCAATCCTAACCAAAAGTGAGCCACTGGTTACATGGTAACTTGCCACCGGAAAACTAGCATAAGCATCCATTTTAAATGCCGGATACCGCACTTGTACAGCTCGATTTGTAGGTATGTTATTTAAAATAGCATTTAAAATATCTCTTCTGTGCTGGATATTTGTTGGAGTTAAATCGGTAGAATTGTATCCGTATCCACCAAACTCAGCTTGACTGGTAGAGTACCATTCGCCCCAAGCGCCAATAAAACCAGCCTGTACAACTGCTATAATATCTGAATTTGCATCAAGTATCGGTGCTAATTGACTGATATGAGTAAGCATCATTTGCTTGGTAGCATCCCGAGGCTCAACAGTATCATCATTTGAATAAACAAAACGAATAATACACTTCAGTCCAGCATTTCTGATTTTGTCAAAGTCGTTTTGCATATTGGTTAAATATGCTGCAGAAATTGGACTATTGATAAAGTCTCTCAATCTGAATTCTCGGTGAATCAAAGTAATGTTGTTGGTCGTTCTGAAAGTGGTTATGAATGACTGGTCTAACGGATTGTATGTTCCGGTGTGTGCCGAAGAATATCGGTAAAAACCTCTTTCCGGATTCGGAAAAACGGCATCTGACGATGTGTAGTTAATGGTCGATGTCTGAGCGTTTACCGCCAAGCAATAGAATGCCCCTAGTAAAAGGAGTGTTTTTTTCATAATGTTGCAGGTTTAATTCAATCATTGTTTGGGTAATGAATTGAAAATGTTACTGCAAACATATAATAAGTTTAAATACAAAAATCATCGACGAACGAACGAATGAGTCGTTTTTCATCGATGAATGACATGTAAAAATAAATATTGTAAGAATATTACCTTGTTATATATCTCTTTTGTAAGAAATAACACATTATATACCTTTAAAAAAAGTTTTTAACATTCTGCATTTGAGCTGTTTATAACTTAATATCAGTCACAAAATCACATGGATATGATAATTTTTCGAAGCTTGTAGAGGAGTAGTAGTGTAAGCATAATAGGGAGTTTTATGGTTAAAAATAGAATTTGGAGCTAGTTTAGTGCTTAACGATAATTTTTCGAGTATCTCGATTTCCGTCTTTGGTGAATTCAATAAAATATAAGCCATCATTAATGTTACTTACATCAATTGAAAGTTTACTGTTTTGAACTGATTGCGGCGTTTTAATCATTTGTCCCAATGAATTGAATAAACTAATTTGATAGTTTTCAATCCCGTCAAATTCTACATTGATTAAGTCATTAGCCGGAACCGGATATATAGCCATGTCAATTTTATCATGTGTATCAACCGCTAAGGCATCCGAAACGTTTAAAGTATAATTAAGGTTATTATAACCGGTTGAAGCTTCCCAAGTATTTTCGTTGGCTAAACGAATGGCATATTCGGGTCTGGTTGACAAATTTGTATCAGCATCCGGAATACTTAAATACAACTTATAACTTCCGTTGATGATGTTGGCCGGAAGTGTGAGGTTTTCAGTAATCGTTATTTGATTTGGCCCCAACCATTTTCTAGGATCGGTAGCCATCGGAATAGAATAAATTTGATTGGTCGTTTGGTTTTTTAAAATCAAATAAACGGTTCTTTGGTTGTAGGGTGCAGCGTAACCTTGATTGGTTATTTTTAAAGTAATCGGAAATGAAGTTCCGATAGATGCTGATTGCGGAAAAGCTGCGCTATTTAATTCAAATCTGTAACCGAGCTTTTTCTGGATATCAGTAAAACAGTTATTGGTTGTAAAACCGTCAATCACACCCGGGAAGTAATCAATGTTCAAGAAAGACCAATGAAATTTAGCCATTTCATACATAGCAGTTGAGCAATCTGTTCTTGGTGAGTTGAGTTTACACGTTTCGCCGCCCATAGGAACAAACTTCGTATCTTGTTCTAAATAAGGATATTGTTGACTTACGTTTTCATAGGTGCCATAATCAGTAGCACTGGCCAAAAAACAATCATTGTGATGACCGATTCTGGCTAAATTGGATTGTGAAAATGCTTGACTGTCCGAAAGTGCTGTTGGTGAATAGGATCCTTGTTTAAAGGCCGGATATCGCACTTGAACCATTCTATTAGATGGAAGAGCTGTTAAAATGGCATTGAGAATATCTTTTCTGTGGTTGTTGTTTCCGGTAGTCAAATCCGTTTGATTGTAGCCCCAGCCGCCAAATTCAGGTTGACTAGTATAATACCATTCGCCCCAAACACCAATAAAGCCCGCTTGCATGACACTGATGACATCTGCATTGGCTTGTAAAATGGGACGAAGTTGTTGAATATGTGCTAAAATTTGTGCTTTTGAAGCATCTTTTTGAGGTGCATTCTCATCAGAAGTGTATGCAAATCGAATAACACATTTAAGACCTGCATTTCTAATTTTGTTGAAATCACTTTGAACATTAGCTAAAAATGCATCAGATATGGGAGCATTCAAGAATTCCTCCATGTAAAAATACCTGAAAATTAAAGTGATGTTATTGTTGAGGCGATAATTTATAAGTGTATTCTGATTCAAGCTGTTATATGTTCCAGAATGTGTAGCTGTGTAACGATAAAAACCTCTTTCAGGATTTGAAAAAACAGCAGTAGATGGTGTATAGTTCACCGTATTTGTTTGAGCACTTCCAAAAATCCATAGAAGCAATCCCAATAATGAAAATAACTTCTTCATAAGTTTAGTAGGTTAAGATTTATTTAGCTTTTGAGACATCCGGAATGTTGGGGTTCATCAGATGTACCACAAAGATATATCGATTAAATGCATCTATAATCGACGAACGGTATAAATTTAACTATTTTATCGATGAAATGCATGTTTTTTTTGAAATTTGTAAGAATTATATACTTGAATTAACAATGCTTTTTTTGATGATCGTAAATCTTTTTTGTATTATAATTTATATTATGTAAAATAAAATAAATCAAAATTGACCAAACCTTTCAACAATACCCTAAAGATATTCACATTCTACATGGCTATACTCTTTATGCTTGTGATGTTTGTTATTTTTGTATTGGTTTTAATCTTTGTTTTGAATGAATGCTATTATTGATCGAATTGCTGGTTTTCTGAAGAATTACCCGCCATTTAATTATTTGTCGGCTGATGAATTAAAAATTGTTGCATCCAGTATACACGTTATCAATTTAGAAAAAGATAAAACGCTTTTTAAAATTGATGATCCTTTGCACGACAGTTTTTATACGGTCGCTTCGGGAATTATCAATTTATCGGTTATTGCTGATGCCGAAGAAACATTCCTAAATAAATGTGTGACCGGCGACGTTTTTGGTTTGAGACCTTTTTTTGCTAAGAACAACTACATGATGACCGCCAAAGCGCGCGAAGAATGCGTCATTTTTGCCATTCCTATTGCAGTTTTTAGACCTTTTGTTGCTCAAAATGCTGATGTTCTGAACTTTTTACTAGAAAGTTTTGCAACCAATTCAAACAATCCCGGCGATCAAAACAAAGGGAAGTTATTATCTGATAATGTTGTTTTTCAGGGACAACAGCCTGAAATACAGTATTTTCAATCTTTTTCATACAGCAAGACTCCCCTCAAAACTAATACGACTGCACTAATCAAAGATGTTGCGCAACTCATGACCGATAATTTGGTTAACAGCGTTATTGTTTCTGATAAAAATATGCCCATTGGTATTGTTACAGACACCGATATGCGTTCTAAAGTTGCAACCGGTAGATTTTCGTTTACAACAACCATTGACAAAATCATGTCTGCTCCTGTCATTACGGTTCCGGAAAACGTATCCTTAGCCGAAGCGCAATTATTGATGCTCCAAGGTAACGTAACCCATTTATGTGTCACTCAAGACGGAACGGATAAATCAGAAATTAAAGGTGTTATTGCTGAACACGATCTTATTGTAGCTCAAGCAAGTAACCCTGGAGTTCTAATCAAAGAAATAAAAAGATCTCAAGACGCCAAAGATTTAAAAAGAGTTCGTGGAAAACTCACCGATATGATTCAAACTTCACTCAATAAAAATATTCCACTAACCCACATCAATAACATAACAGGCGAAATCAATCTAGCTATTATCAAGCGTTCGGTTGAGTTGTCTATTTTAGAAATCGGATCTTCTCCGGCACGTTTTGCGTTATTATCGATTGGTAGTCAAGGCCGAAAAGAGCAATTACTCCTCACCGACCAAGATCATATTCTTGTTTTTGAAGATGTTGCCGCCGAAAAATACCGAGATGTTAAAGATTATTTTTTAAAATTGTCAAAAAAAGTAGTCAGCATTCTTGAAAAAGTGGGCTATGCTCCTTGTCCGAATGGCCATCTTTCTAGTAATATTTTGTGGTGTAAATCATTGACCGATTGGATCAAACAGTATGAAAATTGGATGAATACACCCGGCGAAATCAGCAATGAAATCAGCAGTATTTTCTTTGATTATGAAATTGCTTATGGTGAACCAAAAATTGAAGAAGCCATTACCGAAGTCATTTTTAACAACGTCCGTAAAAAGAAACTTTTCTTTGATTATCTGGGCAATGATGCTCTGCGAAAACCTTCTGCCCTTACGTTTTTCAAAAAATTTGCTTTAGAAGAAGAAGGCCCGAACAAAGATAAATTTGACATCAAAACACGAGGTTTAATGCCGCTGATTGACGGAGCACGCCTGTTTACGATGAGTTTGCACATCAAAGGAATCAATAATACTTATTTGAGGTTTAAACAATTGGCGATGGTTGATTCTAAAAATGCCGAGATTTTCCTCAATTGTGCGGAAGCTTTTCAAGCGTTGTCCAAAATCAGAGTTACTGAAGGAATGAAAAATGACGATTCCGGTCAATATATCAACATTGAACAATTGTCTAAAAATGACCGTGAAATCCTTAAAAATTCACTTTTGCCGATGCGCGATCTTGAAGAATTAATCAAAGATTCATTCCAACTGACTCAATTCTCATAAAATGTTTGATTGGATAAAGAATATCAATAAAGATTACCCCGAATTCTGGAAACAATACGTTTCAAAATTCGAGAAAAAGTCTTCTCGATTCGTTGTTATCAGCACAGAAACGACCGGTTTGAACCCGACCAAAGACGTTATATTGTCGCTGGCTGGAATCGGTGTCGAAAACAACAGTATTGTTATTCAAGATCATTTTGAAGTGATTTTATTGCAATATAAATTCTTGCATGACAATGAGATGTCTAATGAATTTATCATCGAAAGCCAGCAAACCAAGCTGCACGAACCCGAAGCCATGCAAGCTTTTGTGGAATTTATCGGCAACGCAGTTTTGGTGGGACATAGAATTCACTTTGATGTTGACATGATCAATGAAGCGCTCTACAAAATGGGTTGCAGCCGACTCAAAAATGAAGCTTTGGATATTGAAATCATGCATCGAAAGTTAAACGATATTACCGATAAGCCTTTTTCGGTAGACGATTTGTGTAAGATTTACAAAATTGAGAAAGCCGAACAATACTCAACAGCAGAAGAAGCTTATACTTTAGCGCTTTTGTTTTTAAAACTCAAATCTCGTTTGGGTATCTAGCAAAAAAAAGCGGAAATCAATCCGCTTTTTTTATTCTAAAATTAAATTCTGCCGTTTTTGATTTCGTCGACAATTTCCGGATTCAACAAGGTGGTTGTGTCACCGAAATTACTAAAGTCACCTTCGGCAATTTTTCGCAAAATGCGGCGCATAATCTTACCTGAACGCGTTTTTGGCAAGCCGGAAACAAACTGAATTTTATCGAGTTTGGCAATCGGTCCAATCTGATCCGAAATAAGCTGATTGATCTCTTTGGCCACGTTATTTTTGTCGCGGGTTTCGCCAATTTCTTTCAAAATGATATAACCGTAAAGCGCGTTTCCTTTGATGTCGTGTGGGAAGCCAACAATGGCGCTTTCAGCCACAGCCGGATGCTCGTTGATCGCATCTTCAATCGGAGCCGTTCCTAAATTGTGTCCAGATACAATAATAACATCATCAACACGGCCGGTAATTCTGTAATAACCAACTTCATCGCGCAGAGCCCCGTCACCGGTAAAATATTTGCCCGGGAAAGTCGAAAAATAAGTTTCTTTATACCGCTGATGATCTCCCCAAATAGTTCGGGCGATTGATGGCCACGGAAATTTAATACACAAACTTCCGGTTACTTGGTTGCCTTCGATTTCATTGCGTTTTTCATCCATGAGTACCGGTTGAATTCCCGGTAATGGCAGTGAAGCATAGGTTGGTTTGGTTGGCGTTACAAAAGACAACGGCGAAATCATGATGCTGCCGGTTTCGGTTTGCCACCAGGTATCTACCAATGGACAACGCTTCCCTCCTACGTGGTCATTATACCAATGCCAAGCTTCTTCATTAATCGGCTCGCCTACCGAACCAATCACTTTTAAAGAACTAAGCGGAAACGGCTGAACATACTCTAAACTTTCCTTAGCCAAAGCGCGAATCGCCGTTGGCGCGGTATAAAACTGGGTCACACCGTGTTTTTCAATCACTTGCCAAAATCTACTAAAGTCCGGATATGATGGTACACCTTCAAAAATAACAGTGGTTGCTCCATTCAATAGCGGGCCGTAAAGGATGTAGGAATGCCCGGTGATCCAGCCAATATCAGCCGTACACCAATGGATATCGTTTTCTTCGTAATTAAAAACGTTTTTAAATGAATAAGCTGTTTGTACCATATAACCGGCGGTGGTATGCACCATCCCTTTGGGTTTTCCGGTTGAGCCCGAAGTGTACAAAATAAAGAGCGGATCTTCGGCATCCATAATTTCGGCTACATTGTTGTCAGACGCTGTGTCGACGAGCGGTTGTAGCCATAAATCGCGGCCTTCTTTCATATTGATGTTGATGTTGGTGCGTTTGGCGACCAAAACTTTTTCAACACTCGGGCATTTTTCTAAGGCTTCATCGACGATAGATTTGAGCTCGATGGATTTGTTACCGCGATAAGCTCCGTCTGAGGTAATCACCATTTTGCACTGACTGTCGTCGATTCTTGAAGCTACCGCCGAAGCTGAAAATCCGGCAAAAACTACCGAATGAATCGCTCCAATGCGTGCACAAGCGAGCACTGTGATGGCCAATTCAGGAATCATTGGCAGATAAATACAAACGCGATCACCTTTTTGAATACCTTGTTCTCTGAGCACATTGGCCATTTTACAAACGCGCTGATGCAGTTCGTTGTAAGTAATATGTTGTGCCTCTTCATTCGGATCGTTGGGTTCAAAAATAATGGCTGTTTTACTGCCTCTTTTTGACAAATGACGATCAATACAATTCTTGACTATGTTGACTTTGGCCCCTAAAAACCATTTGATATCTGCCTCGGCCATGTTGAATTCCATGACTTTTTCCCAGGTTTGATACCAAGTAAAGTTTTCTTCAGCTATTTTGCCCCAAAACTTTCTGGGCTCGCGAATCGATTTATTGTAGTGTTTAAAATATTGTTCGAGATTTTTTATGTGGTAATAACTCATGGTTGGTTCATTTAAATTTTAATAGCAAAGTAAAAGTAAGCAATCTGAGGTTTGCTTGAACATTTTTCTTGCTAAGTTGGTATAGCTAAAATTAACTGATGATAACGCCGTCTTTCATTTCAATGATGCGATCGCTTTTGCGCGCAAAATCATCATCATGGGTTACCGCAATAATGGTTTGTCCGAAGTTTCGGGTGAGTTCTTGAAAAATGTCAAACACAATTGAAGTGTTCTTGCTGTCAAGATTTCCGGTGGGTTCATCACCCATGATAATTAATGGGTCATTGATCAGTGCACGCGCAATAGCCACTCGTTGTTGTTGACCGCCCGAGAGTTTGCTGGCCGGTTTGAGCGCTTGATCTTTTAGACCTAAAATATCGAGTTTGTTATAGGCGCGTTGTTCAATTTCATCTGTAGAATGTTTCCCGAGTTTCAAGGCCGGAATCATCACATTTTGCAAACAAGTAAATTCTGGCAACAGATAGTGAAACTGAAAAACAAACCCAATTTTCTCATTTCTGATTTCGGCCAATTGATCTTGATTTAAGCCCGTAACGATTTGGTTGTCAATAAATAATTTTCCGGAATAATCGGTATCCATCGTTGAAAGTATATACAGCAAAGTCGATTTTCCGCTACCGGATTTGCCAACCATCGACAGAAACTCACCTTTTTTAACTTGAAATGAAATATTCTTCAATACCTCAAATTCAGTAGGTTGATAAAAAAATTTGCCAATATTTTGCGTCTCGAGTATGTTCATCTTATTTCCTGAAAATTTCTACCGGATCAACATCTGCCGCCTTTTTGGCCGGGATATAACCCGCGAAAAAAGTAATTATCAAACCAATCATTACGCCTTGAATAAATTTAATCGGCTCGTAATCAATCGGAAAATAGCCAATATCACCGCCCACATAAACGCGCTTGAGTATGGTTACAAGTACAATGGCCAGAAGTACTCCGCCAATAACGCCCATGACACCAATCGAAACGGCTTGGGTCACAAAAATACTGATGACGTCTTTGCCTTTAAAACCCATAGCTTTCAGAATCGCGATGTCATTGATTTTTTGCGATACAGTCATGTTCAAAATATTATAAATTCCAAAACCGGCTACAATCAGTATGGTGAGCGATACAAACGTAATGATGATTTTTCGCATCTTGTTGGCGGCCATAAAAGTAGCATTGCTTTGCTTCCACCCTTCAGCTTTGTATTGGGTAAGCCTTTGGATTTTTTGCGCGATTTGTTCCGCTTTTTCAGGATCTTGAATGTTGACGTTGATGTCGGTAATATAGCTGGTTCCCTCTTGCAACAATTGCTGAGCACTGTTGATGTTGATGTAAGATTTGCTTTTATCAGTATTGGAATTATTGGTTTTGAAAATGCCTACAATTTTGAAAGTTTTGTTCACTCCGCGCGAGGAAGTTAAATTCAAGTTATCATTTACCGTTAAGCTCATTTTTTCGGCTATTCCGCTGCCAATAACGATTCCGTTGGGGTTTGATTGCAGTTGATCATATTGGCCTTCGACCATAAATGACTTAATGTCAAACATTTGCTGTGCCTGTTCGGGTTTGATACCCACCGATAGGCCCGAAATTTGCGATTTTCCGTTGTTGTAAAAAACACTCGAACTCACTTGAGGTGTTACAACCTTTACTTCAGGAATGCTTCGAATACTAGCCATGACCTGATTCGGATTGATGATGGTG
The DNA here is from genome assembly GCA_018267095.1 of Bacteroidota bacterium. Lineage (GTDB taxonomy): Bacteria > Bacteroidota > Bacteroidia > Flavobacteriales > Flavobacteriaceae > Flavobacterium. The sequence continues at coordinate 84,413 of JAFDZC010000008.1, read as the reverse complement.
TTGTTGACCGGAACAATTTTCGGATTCACAATTACCGGAACCGACAGATTACTTTTAATAAGCGGCTGACTGATTTCGTCGTCTTTATACACGCGAATATGCGCCATAGATTTAAAAATGGCTGCACTTGAACTTCGGTCAAAACCAGCCAACAAACTGTTCATGAAAATGTAAATCGACATGCCTAAAACGACTCCCAAAACTGCTACAGCCGTGAGTTTTTTGTTTGAGAAAATATAAGTTTTGGCAATGACCGAATTGATGTGCATGGCTATGGTTTTAAGGGTAATAAAACGCTTGAGGTATCTAATCCGGACAACACTTCGACATATTCGGTTGAAATAATTCCGGTTTTTATCACTATAGGTTTGTCTTGACCTTTGAGGTTGACTTTATTTCCATAACTCAAATAACTTCTCGGAATAAGCAGCGCGTGTTTTTTTTCAGCTACCAAAACATTGGCTTCTAACTGTGTGCCGAATAAAGCCTGCAGTAAAGCTTGATTAAAAGTAGCCTTGCAAATAAACGATTGCGAAGCGATATCAAAAGCGCTCAGAATCTCAGATATTTTTGCCTGATACACTTGCTGCTTGTTTGTATTGAGCTTCACATAAACAACTTGTCCTAACTTGATTTTGCCAATGCTGTTTTCATCAACATTCAAAACTGCTTGAACTTTCTGTGCATTACCAATGGTGGCAATCACATCGCCTTTGCGCACAAAATCACCGTTGTTTTTGAGTTTTTTGATGATGGTTCCGCTTTCGGGTACTAAAATCTTGTTGTAGTCTTCCAGAATTTGACTGTTCTTGAGCTGACCTCTTGCCGCAATTTGCTGTTGTTTGGCTTGTTGGAGCAATTGCGCATATTGTTTTTTTAGCGATTGCCAACTGGCTAGAGAATTCTTCGCTGCCAATTGAGCATTTTCATATTCCACACGAGAACCAATGTTGTTTTGCTGTAAGCGTTCGTAGCGATCGGCTTGTTTTTTATCTTGAAGATATTTGCGCTCAGCAGATTCAATATTTTGCTCTAATGCCAACAAAGCCGGAGCATTTGCAGTTACATTTTCATTGGCGATTTGCGTTTGAGCGCGTGCGGTTTCGGTATTGATTTGGTTGGTTGGATTGTCAATGAGTGCCAAAATAGCTCCCTTTTGAACTTGGTTACCGGCCTCAAAAGTGAGTTGGGTCAAAACGCCGTCGGTTTGTGCGGTTAAATTATAAGCATCGTCCCATTCTAATTGACCCGAAGCAAAGACGAGTTCTTGAATATCTTGATATTGCGGTTGAATTTCATCTTTTTTTCCGCATGAAACCAAAGCCCAAACGAGCAAAAGCAATCCTATTTTTTTCATTGTTTAAACAAATTAATATTGATTTGCATCAAAGCACTTCCCTGCTCTGACAAATTAAAACCAAACTGAGTCATTTTCCATTTAAACATCATAAGTCTAAAACTGCCCAATAAAATATGTAAGATGTCAGAAGTAGAAATTTGATTCGTTATTTCGCCGGCTTGTTTGGCTTGTTCAATGAGTTGACTAAGCAATTGCGATTTGAAGTGAAAAATGCCCCAAATACTTTGTATGATTTTGGTATTGTCATCAATCAAACCTTCAGATAAAACGGCTACAATAAAATGTGGGTTTTGACTAAAATAAGCAAACTGACTATTGAATATCTGACTTAATTTTTCTGTTGGATTAGCTGATGAATACGCAATTTCCGTGAGTCTTTGCTCTATGTTTTGCTTCAGAAATTCTAATAAAAAGACTATGATGTCTTCTTTGTTTTTAAAATGGCGATACAAAGCACTTTCAGAAAATCCCATTTCGGCAGCCAGGTTTTTGGTTGTCAAACCCTTTACTCCTTTTTCGATGAGCAATTTGCCCGCCGCTTGAATGATTTCGTATTGTCTTTGAGAGGTTTGATCCATTACAAAATTAAGTTAGTGAATATTCACTCTGCAAATGTATTTAAAAAAAACCAACAGAAAAGCTGCTGGTTTTAAATTTATTTTATTTGGCTTTCACGGCTGTGTAATGCACGTAAGCTTCTTGTATTTCACCAATAATCGCTTCATCGTCAATGGTGGATGGAATTTGAAAATCTACTCCATCAATAATGCTTCGAAGTAATTTTCGCAAAATCTTTCCAGAACGAGTTTTAGGCAATCTTTGCACCACCATGACATTGCGCATCGAGGCCACCGCCCCTATTTGATGTCGTACCAATTGAACAACTTCTTGCTCGAGCTGAAAATGTTCTTTTTCAACTCCTGATTTGGTCACAATAAGCGCAAACGGAACTTGTCCTTTGAGTTCGTCGTTGATGCCAATAACCGCACATTCAGCCACTGATTCATGTTGGGCTACGATTTCTTCCATTTCTGCAGTAGATAATCTGTGTCCGGCCACATTGATGACATCATCTACTCGACCGGTAATGTACAAATAACCTTCAGCATCTTTGTATCCACCGTCGCCCGAGAAGTAATAACCCGGAAATTTTTGCAAATAGCCTGCTTCAAATCTGGGCTGATCGTTCCACAATCCCATAAGTGTTCCCGGAGGCAAAGGCAAAGCAATGACCACATAACCTTCTTCACCGGCAGGGAGTTCTTGTCCGTTTTCATCAAAAATACGAATGTCATAACCGGCCACCGCTTTTCCGGCAGACCCGGGTTTTACTTTGGCGTCTTCAATTCCTTTCATGATGGATATCATCGGCCAACCCGATTCGGTTTGCCACCAATGATCTACTGCCGACACCGGAATGTGTTGTTGGTACCATGCTAAAGTAGCTACATCACAACGTTCACCCGCCAAAAACTGAGTACGCAAACAACTCAAATCATATTGTTGAATGAAATCACCATTCGGGTCTTCTTTTTTAATGGCTCTTATGGCCGTCGGCGCCGTAAACATAATGCTTACTTGATGCTCGGCAATCAAACGCCAAAAGGTTGAAGCATCGGGTGTTTTAATCGGTTTACCCTCAAAAATAACGCTGGTGTTTCGGTGGATCAACGGTCCATACACAATAAAACTGTGGCCCACGACCCAGCCTACATCCGAAGCGGCCCAGAATACTTCACCCGGTTTGGCACCGTAAATATATTTCATAGAATACTGTAAAGCAACGGCATAGCCGCCATGGTCGCGCACAATTCCTTTGGGTTTTCCGGTGGTTCCTGATGTGTATAATACATACAATGGATGTGTAGCTTCAACCGGAACGCAGGCAGCTTCTTCTGAGCCATACACCAAGGCATCATAATCCACATCATATTTTTTGAACGGAATTTTGGCTCCGAGCTTTCGGTTGAGAATCACGACGTTTTGCGGCTTGTGTTCGGCCAAAGCAATAGCTTCATCCACCAGCGGTTTGTAGGCAATCAAGCGGTCAATTTCAATACCTGATGAAGCCGTAATGATGACTTTAGGTTGGCAATCGTCAATGCGAATTGCTAGTTCGTGCGGGGCAAATCCACCAAAAACCACCGAATGCGTTACGCCAATTCGGGCGCAGGCCAACATGGCAAAAGCCGCTTGCGGAATCATAGGCATATAAATCACAGCCGTGTCGCCTTTTTCTAATCCGAGTGATAAAAGCCCGCCGGCCAATCGCGCTACTTCTGACTTGACTTCATTAAAGGTGTATTTCTTGACGGTTTGCGTTACCGGCGAATCATAAATAAAAGCGATTTGTTCGCCAAAGCCATCTTGAATGTGTTTGTCAAGTGCTAAATATCCCACGTTGATGATTCCGTCGGCAAACCACTGCGGATAACCGTCTTGATTTTGTGAAATGATGTTGGTTGGCGGCGCAAACCATTCTACTGATTGCGCTTGTTCAGCCCAGAAAAGTTCTGGGTTTTGTATGCTGTTTTGATAAAATTCTGAATAATTCATGTTGTGTTATTGTACTAATTCTTGAACTTGTTCGATTAATTTTTTGACAGAAAATGGTTTGGTCATGTAGGCGTCGGCACCGAGTTGAAGGCCCTTTTCAATGTCGCTTTCTTTGTTTTTGGCCGATAAGAAAATCACCTTGCAATGCGCTAAATGCGGTTGTTTTTTGACATGTTCAATCGTGGCATAGCCGTCTACATGCGGCATCATAATATCGAGAATGATGACATGCGGAGTTTGTACTTCGAGAATATCAATAGCTTCTTTTCCGTCGCGGGCAATGAAAACTTCATAACCACTTTTGCGGAAAGTATATTCTAAAGACATCACAATGTTGGGTTCGTCGTCTACAATGAGGATCTTTTTCATGTTTTAGTTTGTCTGTTTGTTTTTAGGAATATGAACGGTAAATAAAACGCCTGTTTCTGTGTTTTCGGCCCAGATTTTTCCGTGGTGTGCTTCAACAATTTGTTTGGTAATAGCCAGTCCTAATCCGCTGCCAATCGGTTTTTTGATGTTTTGGTTTTGCGCTTGATAAAACTTGTCAAAAATGGCTTCGAGTTCGTCTTCAGCAATCGGTTTTCCGTTGTTGTAAACTTGAATTTGTATTTGTGATTGGACTTCATTCACGTTTAATTCAATCAAGCCATTACAGAATTTTATAGCGTTTGAAATCAGATTGTTGATGACTTGAATGAGTCGTTCTTCGTCATAAAAAGCTTGTTGAATCGATGTGTCGATGTTCATTTTAAAGTCAATCTGATGGTTGGTCATCAACTGTTGTAAGGGTTGTACAGCTTTCTGAATGGTTTGTGGCAATAGATGGTCGGCCGGATGAATGTGTTGCTTTCCGGTTTCAAATTTTTCTAAATCCAAGATTTTGTCAATGAGTCTGTTCAGACGATCAGATTCAGAAATAATGTTTTGCAAAAACTGCTTTTTGAGTTCTTCAGGAATATCTTCGTCGTCGTGCAAAATCTCGCTTGCGGCTCTAATGGCGGTAATCGGCGTGCGCAATTCATGCGTAACTGTATCTAAGAATTCATCTTTTTGGCGGTCTTTTTTAACCAACTGATCATTGGCGTTTTTGAGTTGCTCGGATATTTTTTCAAGCTCTTTTGAGGTAGCTATCAGTTGCTTGTTGACCGATATGTTTTCTTGCGATTCTTCGAGTATGCGCAAAACTTCAGGCAAACTGATTTTGTCTTCTTTGGTTACGCCTTCAATGAGGATTTTAGACGAAGCGGTTCCGATGTGTCCGGTTAGTAAATTCTCGGCAAATTTGATCAATCGCGCGTCGGCCATAAGCGCGTCGTTGGGCACATTGTATTTGAGTCTGAAAATCTTGAGTGCGCGCTGGGTTCGCTCCTCGCCCAAAAATCGAAGCAAAACTTTTTCAATGTCTTTGATGTAGGCCGTTCCTTTCCAAACAAAAGCGTTTTCGTGGTGGTTGATATATCGATCAATATCGACATAAATTTCGGCATAATTTCGCTCGCGATAATTACCTTTAAAACTCACAGAAACAATCAAATAAGTTAGTGTGTTTAAAAGTAAACTCCAAAACAAAGCATGCGGAACCGGTTCAAAAATATCCAAGCCAAAAAGCGCAAATGGTTTGAGCATTCCGTCATGAGTGATTCCATTCAGAATAAACGAATTGCCTTTGTCGAGCGAGTTGAAAAAATACGGCAACATCAGCGTGTAAAAACACACCAGCATACCCATAATCAATCCGGCGACTGTGCCTTTAAAAGAGCCTCGTTTCCAGAAAATGGCACCAAAAAACGAAGGTCCGAGTTGGGCAATGATGACAAACGAAATCATGCCGACAGATACCAACGAAAATTTTACCAAGAAATAACGATAAAAGAAATAGCCCAAAATAATCATGCAGAAAATCCCAACTTGACGAATGCGCATGATTTGGTCATTGTTTTTTTGCTGGTTTGTTTCGTTTAAGGATCCCAAAAAACCATACGGAATCAGTAAGTTGTTGCTGAGCATCGTGGCCAAAGTAATAGACGAAACCACAATCATAGATATAGCCGCCGAGAATCCGCCGAGAAAAACCAAAACCGTCATCAATTGGTTGTTGAACATTTGCGGAATCAGTAGTGAATACATATCTGGATTGACTGTTTTTTGGGCAAATAAAACATTTCCGCCCCAAGCTATCGGAAAAACAAAAACATTGAACAGCAACAGATACAACGGAAAAAACCAGATGGCTGTGCGCACGTGTTTTTCGCGGTGATTCTCAACCACCGACATATGAAATTGTCGCGGCAATAAGAAAATCGCCATAAACGATAAAACACAAAACATGAGCCAATTCATAGCGCCTTCGAGCCCGTGAACGGTGTTTTTCTCACGAAAACCCGGCAAGACAGCTGCTTTTTGATATATGTCGCTAAAACCGTCAAAAACAAAATAGGTTACGTAAATTCCGAGCACTACAAAAAAGATCAATTTAATCGCTGATTCCATCGCTACAGCCGTGACAATTCCGCGCCGTTTTTCAGAAGCATCGGCATAACGTGTTCCGTAAAAAGAGGCAAAAATGGCCAAAATCAATGCTACGTATATCGATGTATCGAAAATGATATTGCCACTGTCATGGTGATTGGTGACAATATAAAAGGTTTCAGAAATTGCTTTAATTTGCAATCCAATGTACGGTAAAATAGCGATGAGCACTAACAAGGTAATCATAGCTCCGAGTGCTCGGCTGTTTCCGTAGCGGAGTGAAATAAAATCGGCAATACTTGAAATTTTGTTCACGCGCGAGATGCGAATGATTTTTTTAAGCAAAACAATCCAAGCCGGAAAAGCAATCACGGGCCCAAGGTAAATCGGAATATAATTGAGTCCGGAATTAGCCGCCACTCCGATACTTCCGTAATAAGTCCAAGTGGTGCAATAAACCGCCAAGGAAAGCGAATAAACAAAAGCATTGCTCGTCCATTTGGAGTTTTCTTTTTTCTCGGCCCATTGCGCTGTAAAGAACAGCAAAGCCAGATAAAGCAGCAATATGATGATGATGCCCAGATTAGTCATTGTATTTCTGAAAAATAATGAGTGATACAATGGCTGAAGCAGCCCACAAGGTAAAGACATAAAACAGAATTTTTGGAATGCCGAAAATCGCTGCTTCTGAATTAAATATCAGCAGCAACGGCAAGTTAAAAGCCAAAGCTAAAATCAGGCTTATAAGTGTTAGTTTCTGAATGTGTCTTTTCTTCATGGTTAAAAAAGATACACACCCTAAAAAGAGTGTGCATCTAAAAGTATGAAATTAATGTTTAGAATCGTCATATTCGCCCATGAGAGCGTAATATCCGAAGGTTCCCAAGCCTGAAACAATGAGCGGCGTTAAGATGAACAATATAATGATGCCAAAAACCAAATCTTCTTGTTTGCCGGTTTCGAATTTGGGTAAGCCGAATTTAAAAATACAGAAGTAAGCGGCGGCTACTGCACAGGCAATCCAAATCATGCCTAAGATACGTTTTAACTGATTCATGATACGAGTATTAAATGTGAGTGTTTTTGCTTTTGTTTTTGATGTAAATCATACCGATGACCAAACTGATGGCCGCGATAATAATCGGATACCACAATCCTTCTAGATAAAATTCCGGATCGCCGGCTTCTTTAGATGTGGTGACAAAATACGTTGAAATAGCCGGAAGCAATCCGCCAAAAATACCGTTTCCGACGTGATAAGGCAATGACATTGAGGTGTAGCGAATTTTGGTCGGGAACATTTCAACCAAGAAGGCTGCAATCGGACCGTACACCATAGTTACGAAAATTACTTGAATAAATACCAAGAACACGAGCAGCCATTTGTCGGAATCAATAATTTTTTTGGTGACTTTGGTTTCGATTTTCTCTTTGCCTTTATCGTCCAAAATAACTTTGCCGTTGTCCATATGGATGGTTTTGATTTCTTCAACCGTAGTTCCGTCGGTAAACGATTTGTTGGTGGTGTAAATCGAATCGATTTTGGTTCCTTCTAAAGCTTTCATCGAAGGAACTGTTTTGGTGTTCTCAACGATTTCAGTTTTATTGGCTAAATCTGTGGTAGCGTACATTTTTTTGTAAATCGGACGATACAATAAAATGGCCATGAGCATTCCGGCCATCATGATGTATTTGCGTCCAACTTTATCACTCAAACTACCAAAAACCACAAAGAACGGAGTTCCTAAAATAAGCGCGATGCCCAATAAAGTGTCTACTTGAGTAGCGTCAACACACTGAACTGTTTTTAAAAAGTTCATTGCGTAAAATTGACCGGTATACCAAACAACACCCTGCCCCATCGTTGCTCCAAACAAAGCCAACAAGACAAATTTGAGGTTATAGCGGTGTCCGAAACTTTCTTTGAGTGGATTTGTACTGATGTTGCCTTCAGATTTGGCTTTGGCAAATACCGGAGATTCGTGCATTCCTTTGCGGATATAATACGATACAATCACCATTAAAATGGAAACCCAAAACGGAACTCTCCAGCCCCAATCTTCAAAAGCTTCTTTGGTCATGGCCGATTTGGTCATCAAAATGACCATCAACGATACAAACAAACCAACCGTGGCAGTGGTTTGAATCCATGAAGTCCAATAACCGCGTTCGCCTTTGGGTGCGTGTTCGGCTACATAAGTGGCGGCTCCGCCATATTCGCCTCCGAGGGCTAAACCTTGTAAAAGTCTGAGAATTAAAACCAGCAAGGGCGCCATAAAACCAATGGTTTCATAACTCGGAATACAACCGATTAAAAACGTGGCGCCACCCATCAACATAAGGGTTACCATAAAAGTGTATTTACGGCCGATGAGGTCGCCCAAACGTCCAAAGAATAAAGCGCCAAACGGACGAACCACAAAACCCGCCGCGAAGGTGGCTAAGGTCGATAAGAATGCAGCCGTCGGATTGTCAGCCGGAAAGAATTTGGTCGAAATGACAACCGCTAAACTTCCGAAGATGTAAAAGTCATACCACTCGATCATGGTACCCATGGAGGAAGCAGAAATTACTTTCCAAATTCCTTTTGTAGATGTCTTGCTCATAAGATAAATATTGATGGTTTAAAGTTAAAAAGTATAAGCGCACGATACCATAATGCGCACATTGTTTACGTCTTTTGAATGACCGTCGGCAGAAGCATCAGCTTTTGTGCTCATATCGCCCCAAGTAGCTTTCGTGTATTCGATTTCAGGAGTTACTCTGAATTTATTTTGTTTAAAATCTACACGCCCAGATACACGCATAACATTATCAACTACGCGTGTAAATCCTGAATTGACGCCGCGCATATAATATTTTACGGTCTCACCTGCTGCCAATCCGTCTTTATCAGCACCATTGTTTTGCGTATATCCGAAGAACAAGCCCGGAGCAATGCTTTTTCCGTTGCTGGCAATGTCCAACCAAAATGCTGAGGTTTTGATGGCTTCGTATTTTTCGACTCCGTTTAAAGTGTATCCGGCATATCCGCCCAACATGACTTGGCTGTACATATTCCCGCCTGAAATTCCGTAGGCTTTTACACAAAATTTCTCATTTGAATATTTAAGATAACCCATAAACAGAGTGCTGTTGACTTTTTCGGTGGTTTGTTTGCCGCCATTATCTGTAAGCGGTTGCAGTGATTTGTATTCCATGCCCAAACCTGCGAGCCAATTTTTGTGTTTGTATTGAAATTGCCCATGGAAAGTTGGAATCGGAGAATTGATGGAAGCTGCATTTTGAGAACCCGGCCCGCTAACTGTAAACTCTCTTTCTTTATAAGCGGTTAAGGCAAATGAGAAATCTTTTCCGAGACTTTGTTTTAAACGCACTTGCGTAGCCCATCCAAATGGATTGAACATAATTCCGGTATTGAAGTTGGCCACACCCGGAAATACTTCAGGAATAAAAGTCGGATACCAAGTTTGTCCCATGGTTAAACTGGTCTTAGACCAATCCATGTTTACATAAGCGTGTCGCAAACGCAACAAACCAATAGCGGCTGATTCAGAATTTCCGAAGAAATCACCTTCCAGGTTTCCGCTGATTTTTGCGCCCCAAACATTCGGGCCTTTCGCTTTGATGCCAAATCTAGAAATAATGGCCAGGAAGTTTGAAGCGCTGGCCGCATTGATATCCTTTCCGTCTGGATCTTTGACCTCGTCTAGCGGATAGAGATTCAGCTCGTCTTCGCGAATACTGGCTGATTTTCGGGTGTCATAAATGTAGTCTGTTCTGATAAATCCGTACATATTGACGTCCCACTCTTTTTCTCCTGTGGTTGGAGTGGTTGCAGCCGGTGTAGTTTGAGCATGTCCCCAAAAAGAAACACTGGCCATGGTTAATAGAATTACTTTTTTCATAATTATTTAAAATTTGGTTGGTTATGCATTGTTAGGCTAGACCAAATTCTAAATTTCTGTTAACGAGAAAAATTATGATATATATTTATGTAAATAATATAGTTTAATCTTTGAAACGCTCCCATTTTATGAGCATAAACTTATCTCCGAGTTCGGTAATAATCATTCCGGCGCCTGACAATAAATCTTTGTTTTTTAAGAATTCTACTAATTCTAAGTGGTTAAAAATCTTGTAGGTTGGATGATAATTTCCGTGTGAAGGTTTTTTGATTTTGAATTCTTTAACCCAATTGCTGATGGTTACGTGTGAAACGCCTAAAATACGCTCAATTTCGCGGTAACTTAAACCTTCAAGATATAATTGCAAAGCTTTGGTTACGTAGTAATCATCGATCTTTTTTCCGAGTTTATTGACGGTGAAGAAATAATTGCATTTTTTGCACAAATAGCGCTGTCTACCTTTGATGACACCACTTTTTACAATGACGTTGCTTTGACATTTTGGGCAACTCGAAACTTCCATATATAAAAATTTTGCATAAATATACTAATTTAGCAAATATGTAAAAATGGAATTTAAAAAAAATAGCAGTTTTTTTTTCTATGCATGCAATAAGCGAAACGATGTATTGAATTATTCTTAATAAAAATCACAAAAGACTGATTTGAATAAATCAATGCCAGTTTATTTCAAAGGTTTCGATGGTTTTTAGCTTAAGCAGTTTTTAAAAGAGCTTGCTGCAATTTGTCAACTTCAAGTGGTTTGTACAAAAAGCCGGTAAACAAATCAAAATATTCAGGATTGTCTTTGGCAGAAACGTCTGCGGTTAATCCGTATATTGGTGTAAATCTGTTGGGATTATTGGTGTTGCGAATGTATTTAGACGCTTCATAACCATCCATTTCGGGCATATGAATATCCATCAAAATAAAATCGTATAAATTCAATCCGCTTTCGATAACTGCTTCTTTGCCGTTGTTGGCATGTTTGACTTCAAAACCCCATTTGCTAAGTAATTTTTGTGCAATCATCGCATTGATTAAATTATCTTCGACCAATAAGATTTTTTTATTTTCAAAATCGGGTGTAATTGCTTCAGTCGTTTTTCTTGCGACATTTTTTGATTTTTTAAGCGCAACATTGAATGAAAAAGTACTGCCTTTTCCGTATTCGCTTTTTACTTCAATCGTTCCGCCATATAATTCAACAAGTTTTTTGACAATTGACAAGCCCAGGCCAGTTCCGCTAGCTTTTCGGGTTCGGATGTTTTTGATTTGTGAAAAACTATCAAAGATTTCAGGTAGTTTATGCGATTCAATACCTTCACCGGTGTCGCTCACTTCAAAGTAAATGATGTCTGATTTGGGTTGAACTTCCCCTAATTTCACAGTGATTTTGATGTGTCCTTTTTGTGTAAACTTGATAGAGTTGTTGACCAAATTGCTCAATATTTGTGTCAGTTTAGTATCATCTAATTCATAACAACAAACGTTTTCATCTATATCTAAAATCAGACCTAAGCCTTTTTCTTCAGCCATCGGATGATAGGTTTGATGCAATTTGTTAAGCAATTCTTTTAAATCACTATCGTGTAAATCGAGTTCAACTTTTCCGACATCAAGCTTGGTGAAATCCAAAATATCATTAATAACCATCATCAGATGATTGGCTGAAAATTTCAAAGGTTCAATCAGTGGGTTTTGCCCTGTCTCCTGCTCCTCGCTCAGCATATTGATTATGGTGGTAATGGCATTGAGCGGTGTGCGAATTTCATGACTCATGGTGGACAAAAATTGTTGTCGAACACGAGCAGCTTCTTCAGCTCGATTATTTTGTTCAATCATCTCGGCGCGTTCTCTTTGCAATTCGGCTTCGCGCTCCATGGTTTTCATTTGCACCAAAATGTCATATTTATCCACTACTTTGAGCGTTTCTGTATTGACGACGGCATCTTTTTCTTTTAGATAAAACTCTAAATATTCTAATGCTTTGGCTGTATTTCCTTCGGTTTTATAAATATTATAGAATAAGTTGTAACATTTATATTTTACCAAAGTGATGTTGTGTTTGTCAATAATTGAAAAAGCTAAATCGAGCGTTCGTTTGGCTAAATCAAATTCTTTGGTTTCAACATATAATTTCGCCAATTTGTGGTAAGCCATCGACAAACCGAGCTTTTCACCCATTTTGATGTGAATGTCAATTGACTCAAGATATAAATTCTCGGCTTCTTTAAACGTTTTTTTAGCGGCCAATACTTTTGCTTTGCCATAATAGGCAAAGGCCAAACCGCGAATGTCTTCAGCCTTGATTTTCATCGCAATTGAGGATTCGATATAAGTTGAAGCTTTTTCTAAATCATTTTGCTTGATACAAACACTCGATAAGTTGGTCAAAGCGTTTGATTCGAGTTTAATGTCGTCCAACAATCGGGCTGCTTTGATAGCATTTTCATACGATTCAACGGCTTTTTCGATGTCTTCAAAATACTCGTATATAGTACCTAAAGTTTTTTCACAACGCGAGATGTTGTGATAGTCGTTGTATTTTTTGTAGATATTGAGCGCATCAATCAAATAAACCAAACCCAAATGATAGTTGTTGGTTTTATACATCACGCCTGAAATGGCATATTTTGAATCGGCAACACCTCGATCGTCGTTGAGTTCTTGATAAAGATCTATGCTGATATTGGCGTATTTCATGCAAATATCATTATCGCCTTTAATCATATGAAACAAGGACAAATGCGAATAAGCTTTGGCAACTAAATCTTTGAAGTTTTGGCGCTGAGCTTGTTCGAGAGCCAATTGCGCCATCTGGATACTGAAGTTCAAATTATTGATACGAGCTACGTATGACTCGTCCAGTAATTTGTCTATACTAGAACGGATTTTCATAGGTTCTTTATTATTTAGGGCAGAGTAAATATATATTTTTTCTTTTTTAACACAAAAGCAAAAGCTTGAAAAATAGCTTTTTACCTACAATTTTTGATTTATGTATATTGTTTTTGTAAGTTATTTCTTTTAAAACATATAAAACTTCAACTCAAAAATTAATTTGGTTTCATTGCGTCAACACTTTTTGATTTAAGAATTTTAACTATCTTGGGTCAAATTTTATCCATCATGCAATTTGATCCTAATCTTCTTGAACAATCTGCAATTTATAAGCTGCTTACAGGTTTGATTATCCCTCGCCCAATTGGTTGGATTTCGAGTGTTGATGCTCAAGGAGTGGTCAATTTGGCGCCATTTTCGTATTTCAATGCGGTGGGTGACGATCCGCCGCACGTGATGTTTTCAACTTCCAGAAGCAATCATGTAGTCAAAGATACTTTGCGCAATGTGCTCGAGACCAAACAGTTTGTTGTCAATATGGTCACCGAAGAATTGGCCGAAGCGATGAATTTGACTGCGCATCCCATTCCATCAGATCAAAGCGAATTTGACTATGCGCGATTAACTTCGGCTGCTTCTGTAAAAGTAATGCCGCCCAGAGTGCTTGAAAGCCCGGTGGCTATGGAATGTGAACTCGTGCATCACTACACTTTAGAAGGTAGTCAAAATGGTGGTTCTACTATTATTATTGGTCGTGTGGTTCAATTTCATATCAATGATGAGTTGCTCCTAGACGGATATAAAATCAATCTTGAAAACTATCAGCCCGTAGCTCGTTTAGCGGGTTCAAACTATGCCAAATTGGGTGAGATTTTTACCATCAAACGAAATTAATAACAGCCTGTTTTTAACTGAACAAGCTTTTTTACAGATATATGAAAATAGCAGTTATAGGCGGAGGCCCGGGCGGATTATACTTTTCTGTCTTGCTCAAAAAAGCCATTCCGACTTGTCAAATCGATGTTTATGAGCGCAATAAGCCCGATGATAGTTTTGGGTTTGGCGTTGTTTTTTCCGATGAAACTTTAAGTGAATTCCTTTCGCGTGATGCCCAGTCATACGAACTTATCCGCAGCAAATTTGCCTATTGGGATGATTTAGATGTCGCGCGCGATGGTGAAGTGGTACGTATTTCGGGTAACGGATTTTGTGGTTGTTCTCGAAAAACACTTTTGCAATTATTGCAACAACGATGCGCCGAAGAAGGTGTTCAGTTGCATTTTGAACACAATGTTGACGACTTATCTCAATTTGCTGAGGCTGATTATATAGTTGCCTGCGATGGAATCAACAGTGCTATTCGCGATGCCCGTCAAGAGCAATTCGGTACCAAAATCCAGCTCAAAAGCAACCGATTTGTTTGGCTCGGCTCTACCCGACCGCTTGATGCGTTTACTTATTTTTTCAGAAGTACTGAGTACGGAACTTTTGTTGCGCATACCTATCAATATGAACAAGGGATGAGCACTTGGGTGTTTGAATGTGCCGATGAAACATGGAAGAATGCCGGTTTTGAAGTGGCCAATGAAGCCGATACAATTGAGAAATTATCTGAGATTTTTGCCGAAGAACTGCAAGGTCATTCTTTGATTTCTAATAAATCGCATTGGCGACAATTTCCGCATGTAACCAATGATCGTTGGCATTCAGATAATATTGTATTGCTGGGCGATGCCAAAGCTACGGCGCACTACTCAATTGGTTCCGGAACCAAACTTGCCATGGAATGTGCGATTGCTTTGGCCGATTCAATTATTGAGCACAAACAAGACAAAGCGCAAGCCTTTCAAAAATACGAACAACTCCGTCGCAGCCGCGTTGAAATGATTCAGCATGCGGCCAATGTTTCCCTTGATTGGTTTGAACACATGGATCGCCACATGCAGCACGACTTTACACCGTTTGCCTTTGGAGTGATGACGCGTTCTAAAAAAGTAACCTTCGAGAATCTGGCCTTGCGCGATGGTTCGTTTACTGAAAAAGTCTTAACTGATTTTAATTGCAGCATCGGAAACTTCAAAGTCAAAACTCCGGCGGCCTTTACGCCTTTTAGCTTGCGCGATATGCAAATCAAAAACCGTATTGTCATGTCGCCGATGGGACAATATGCCGCCGAAGACGGTTTGGTTTCCAATTGGCATTTGGTGCACTACGGAGCACGCGCTACCGGTGGCGTCGGACTTATTTTAACCGAAATGACCGCGGTGTCCAAAAAAGGCAGAATCACTTTAGGTTGTGCCGGAATATGGACTGAAGAACAAATGCTTAAGTGGAAGAAAGTAGTTCGTTATGTGCACAAATACAGCAAGTCTAAAATTGGCATTCAACTCGGACATTCCGGAAGAAAAGGCTCTGTTGAGGTTCCGTCGGTTGGCAATAACATTCCGCTGGTCAAACGCGGTTGGGATTTGATTTCAGCGTCGCCAATAGCTTTTACACCTGATATGCCGATACCGCGCGAAATGACCGTGACCGATATGAACAACGTTGTTTCAGAGTTTGTCAACGCGGCTATTTTTGCTGAAGAAGCCGGATTCGATATGATTGAATTGCAAGCACACCACGGATTTTTGCTTGCTTCATTCCTATCGCCGCTCACCAATATTAGAACGGATGAATTTGGCGGCTCAATTGAAAACAGACTCAAATTTCCGCTGCAAGTTTTTCAGGCCATGCGCGAAGTTTTTCCGCAGAATAAACCCATGTCTGTTCGCATTTCAGCCTCAGACTGGGCCGAAAACGGAATCACAGAATCAGAGGTCATTGCCATAGCTGAAGCCTTTAAAAATGCCGGTGCGGACATCATCAATGTATCAACCGGAAATACCGTTTCATACCAACAACCGCAAGTGGGCCGTATGTGGCAAACGCCGTTTTCAGATTTGGTGCGCAATACGGTGCATATTCCAACCATCACCACGGGCTATATTCAAAACATCGATCAAATCAATACTTTGCTTTTGAATGCCCGCGCCGATTTGGTGGCTTTGGGCAGACCTTTGTTGCTCGATCCGAATTTTGTCCGCCATGCGCAAGCCTACGAACAATTCAAACCCGACGATATTCCAAATCAATATGCCGCCGGAGTTTCGCATTTATATCCGCTTTATGCTGCAGAGCGCAAAGCTACTGAGTCAATGAAAAAAGCTTTAAAACCTGAAAGTCACAAAAAATAATGCGTCTGTTTGGTATCATCGTTTTATTCATGTTTTCTTCAGTGATGGCCCAAGAAAGTCATATCATTTCAAATGGTTCAGCCCAAATTCATTACCGTGTTTTTGGACAAGGAAAACCTTTGTTAATTATCAACGGTGGGCCGGGTATGAACAGCGATGGCTTCTCGCATCTGGCCGAAGAACTTTCAAAATTCGGTTATCAAACCATTACTTATGATCAGCGCGGAACCGGAAAATCAACCCTTGCCCAAATGGATGTGCAAAACATCAACATGAAACTCATGGCGGACGATATGGAAGCGCTTCGCAAACATCTTCAATTTAAAACGTGGTCTATTTTCGGGCATTCGTTTGGCGGCATCATGATGGCCTATTATGCTTCACAGTATCCGGATAAAATTGACAAACTCATTTTCTCGAACGCAGGAGGCTTGACGATGGATTTTACAAGCTATTTACAAGACAGAATCCAAGCCAATTTAACATCAACCCAGCGCGATAGTTTGGCTTATTACCAAAACAAGCAAAACAGTGGCGATACTTCTGAAGTCACACGACAGGCTCGTGCAAAATATTTGGCTTATGCCTATGTTCACAATCCCAAAAATGCGCCTATTATTGCACAACGTTTGTTACAATTGTATCCTGAGGTCAACAATCTGGTCATTCAAGATTTATTCAAAATCAAATACGATTGCCGAAAGAAATTCAAAAATTTTCACCAACCGGTTCTGGTTTTACAAGGCAAAAACGATATTCTCAAAGTTGAAACTGCTCAAGAAATTCAACAAGCATTTCCCAGTGCCAAACTCATACTTATGGATCATTGCGCCCATTATGGTTGGCTCGATGCGCCCGATGTTTTTTATTCGACCGTTCAACAATTCCTAAATGAAAAATAATGAAGCATTACCACGATAATTTTGCCCACGATTACTTACCGCCCTCAGCGCAACAATCTGAGTATATTTTTGATAGTCCTGAGTTTTTGCAACCCGAAATGCTCAATTGTGTTGTGCCCTTGCTCGACAGGCACATTGCTAACGGTCACGGAGATGCCATCTGTTTGCGCAGTTTTCATTCAGTTTGGACGTATCGCAAACTCATGGAAAAAGCCAATCAAATCGCGCAAGTGCTTGTGGATGATTTGGGCTTAAAATCCGGCAATCGCGTACTCATTCGTTCGGCCAACAACCCGATGATGGTGGCTTGTTGGTTTGCAGTGCTCAAAGCCGGAGGAATTGTCGTAGCCACCATGCCGCTTTTACGCAGTAAAGAACTCACGACTTTTGTCGATTGCGCTGAGATATCACATGCTTTGTGTGATGCGGCTTTGCGCGATGAAATAGAATTGGTTGCTTCACCGTTTTTAAAATCGGTTTGTTATTTTGATGGTTCGGAGCAAAATCCTTCGGAACTTGAAAAATTGATGGCTCATAAGTCAATATCTTTTGAAAATTTTGCGTCTCGCGCTAACAGTGTCGCCCTTATTGGTTTTACTTCCGGAACCACGGGTTTGCCCAAAATGACCGCGCATTATCATCAAGACATCATCAATATTTGCGAAGCTTTTCCGAAATATTCTTTGCAACCAACCCCAGATGATATTTTTACCGGCAGCCCGCCGCTGGGCTTTACCTTTGGTTTGGGTGGATTGGTTTTGTTTCCGATGTATTACGGCGCTTCGAGTTTTTTAATCGAAAAACCTGCGCCCGATGTCTTGCTCGAAGCCATTCAAAAATTCAAAATCACTATATGCTTTACCGCTCCTACCGCTTGGCGTGTGATGACGTCCAAAGTGGCTGATTATGATATATCGAGTTTGCGCAAATGCGTGTCTGCCGGCGAAACCTTACCGCTTAAAGTTTGGCAAGATTGGTACGAGGCTACCGGACTCAAAATTATTGACGGCATTGGGGCTACCGAGATGTTGCACATTTTTATCTCTTCGCATCATGATAACATGAAACCCGGAGCTACTGGTGTGGCTATTACGGGTTATGAGGCCAAAATTGTCGACGAAGATTTTAATGAAGTTCCTGCCAATACGCCCGGCCGACTCATGGTGCGTGGCATTACGGGTTGTAAATATTTGAACCGCCCCGATAAACAACAAGAATACGTACAAAATGGCTGGAATTTTACCGGCGATATTTTCCGTCAGGACGAAGAAGGTTATTTTTGGTTTGTAGCGCGTGGCGACGACATGATTATTTCAGCGGGTTACAACATTGCCGCTATTGAAGTTGAAAGCGTACTGATGACGCACCAAGAAGTAGCCGAATGCGCGGTGGTCGGCTTGCCTGATGACGAGCGCGGTATGTTGGTTTGCGCCTATATTGTACTCAAAGAAAAAACAAAAGCATCACAAGATTTAACTGCTTCTATACAACAGTGGTTCAAAGAAGTAGCGGCTCCGTACAAATATCCACGCGTGATCTATTTTGTTGATCATTTGCCCAAAACCGAGACCGGAAAAATTCAACGGTTTAAACTCAAACAAAGTGTATAGAATCCCGTAAATAATCATTAATTTTAGAAGCTTTTTCCCGCTATACGCTGCAATCTTTTTAGTATTTCACCTTCGCTTTGCTGCGGTGTGCACCCTAAAAAGGATTTTCGCTGCTATCGGGGCTAAAAAATCCCTACATGAATCAACCTTTTATCAAAACCGAAAAAGTCCGTTTTCAGCACATCGATTATGCGGGCATCGTCTTTTACCCCAGATTTCTCGAAATGCTCAACGGCTTGGTCGAAGATTGGTTTGCCGAAGCCTTAGACCGACCCTTTCATCAAATGCATCAAACCAACGGAATCCCAACGGTTGATTTAAAAATTCAATTCAAGAATGCCGCGCGTTTGGGGCAAGAACTCACCAAAAAACTCTGGGTCAAAAACATCGGTTTTGCTTCATTGCTTTGCGGCTTTGAGTTTATTGACGACGAAGGAAAAACCACGCTTTCCGGCGAAGTTACCTTGGTCAATGTAGCCTTCAACCAAGATCGCGACGGCATCAAAGCCGAACCGTTTAATGACGAAATCAAATCTAAAATTCAAAAATACCTCATAGAATAATGCAGTTTCATCAATTCAAAGCCGCTACGGTACAAACCGCACCTGTTTTTCTCAACGTGCCCAAAACCATCGAGAAAGCCATTTCATTTATTCGCCAGGCGCATCAAAACGGCGCGCGACTGATTGCTTTTCCGGAGGTTTTTGTCGCCGGTTATCCGTATTGGAATTGGGTCATGACACCCGTTCAAGGCAGTAAATGGTATGAGCAATTGTACAAGAATTCTGTGGCTGTGACTGATGCCGAGTTGCAACCTTTGTTCGAGGCCGCGCGTCAATACCAAATGAATATTGTCATCGGCATCAATGAGCGCGGCGATAGTTTTGGTGAAATTTACAATACCAACTTGATTATTGATGATCAAGGTCAGCTCATCGGTCGCCACCGAAAACTCGTTCCCACTTGGGCCGAAAAACTCACCTGGACCAGCGGCGACGGTTCCTCCTTAAAAGTATATAATACCAGTGTTGGGCCACTCGGAACTTTGGCCTGTGGTGAAAATACCAATACCTTGGCGCGCTTTACTTTGCTCAGTCAAGGCGAACTTTTGCACGTTGCCAATTACATTTCCCTGCCGGTGGCTCCACCTGATTACGATATGGCCGAGGCGATTAAGATTCGCGCAGCGGCTCATTCGTTTGAAGGGAAATTATTTACCATTGTGTCATGTTCAACTATTTCGCCTGAGGTTAAAGATGCTTTGCGCGCAGATGTTCCGAATATTGATGCATTACTCGATAGAAAAAGCTCGGCATTTTCAGGATTTATTGGCCCGAATGGCGCGGTCATCGGCACTCCGCTTATTGACGACGAAGGCATTGTTTATGCCAATATTGATTTGTCTAAATGCATTCAACCCAAACAAATGCACGATATCTTAGGACATTACAACCGCTTTGATATTTTTGATTTGCGGGTGAATGTAGCTCCTACACGCAAAATTACTTTTGTAGACAACCCGGATGATTTTAAAAACAACCACAACGCATAAATCATGGAAGAAACTAAATATTCAGATGACGTTTACGGTCGCGCCCGCGTTCAAGACACGCCTGAACTAGAAGCTTATTACAAAGAACTTGAATCGCTCGGAGCCGGAGCGCTTTGGACTGTGGCCAATGATATTGAACCTTGGGAACCACGCTCTTCTTCGGTTCCGATGCTATGGAGGTATGAAGCCTTGCGCGAATTGGTGCTCAAGTCTTCTGAACTCGTAACGCCTGAACAAGCCGGACGCCGCGTGGTGTATTTGGTCAACGACAAACGCAAAGATGTTTCGGCGGCTGTGGGTTGGCTCTACACCGGAATTCAAGTGACGCGTCCGGGAGAATCGACTTCGGCGCACCGCCACAAAGCTTCTGCCCTGCGCTTTATTATGGAAGGCAGCAAAGGTTACACAGTAGTAGACGGAAATAAAATTATGCTTGAAGTCAACGATTTTGTGATTACACCCAATTCTACTTGGCATGAACATGGCGTTGAAGCCGACGGTCAAACCTGTATTTGGCAAGACGGTTTGGATATTCCGCTTGTGAATGCTTTAGAAGCCAATGATTATGCGGTTTTTGACGGTAAACAACCGCTGGATTATCCGGTGAATTTCTCGCCTTTAACGTACAGCGGTAACGGACTGATTCCGGCGGATGTTCAGTGGGACAAACCGTATTCGCCTTTGTTTAAATTTTCGTGGAGCAAAGTTTATCCGGCTTTGCTTGAAGCGCAAAAAGTCAACGAGCCCGATGCCTTTGACGGAATCCACATGCGGTATGCCAACCCACTCACGGGCGGTCACGTGATGCAAACCATGAGCGCGTCGATGCAATTATTGCCAGCCGGATTTCATGGAAAAGCACATAAACATACCGGTTCATTCGTGTATCAATGTGCCAAAGGAAGCGGTTACAGCATCATCAACGGTCAGCGTTTTGACTGGAAAGAGCGCGATATTTTCTGTGTTCCTTCTTGGGCTTGGCACGAACACCACAACGCTTCAGATAGCGAAGATGCTTGTTTGTTTCACTTTAATGATTTGCCCGTAATTGAAGGTTTGGGCTTGTTTCAGAGTCGTGTTTATAACGATAATAATGGGCATCAATAATATTTTTAACGATTTACAGTTTTTGATAAAATATTCAAAGTCAAACCTATATGAAATCACTCAAGAATAGTATTTATTTTAAAGTTGCAACCATTTTCTTCATTAGTATGTTGTTGTTGATACCAACATCCATGATTGAAGGATTGATTTTTGAACGTCAAAATACACAAGAACAAGCCATTAATGAAGTGAGTTCAAAATGGGCGAATCAACAAACTTTGACCGGCCCTTTTATTTCGATTCCTTATTATCGCTATATCAAAGAAACAACTAAGAAAGACACCGTTGGTAAGATTGTTAAAATCAAAGAATTCATACACATACTTCCAACTGATCTGAAAGTATCCGGAAAAATCAATCCGGAACAAAGAAATAGAGGTATTTATGAAATTGTAGTTTACAATTCAAAAATTAATTTGAGCGGAGAATTCAAAGAAATGAAGATTGGAGAAACAGATATTCCGGCCAAGGATATTCTTTTTGATAAAGCTGTATTGTCTTTGGGTATCAATGATTTGCGAGGTATTGAAAAACAAATAGACCTCAAATGGAATGACAAAACTTCGTCTTTCAATCCCGGAGTTACCAACACCGATGTTATTCAAAGCGGAATTAACGCGCCTATTTCGGTAGTAGCAAATGACAGTTTATCGTATCGTTTTTCATTTGATTTAGATCTCAAAGGAAGCCAACTTTTGTATTTTACTCCGGTTGGAAAAATCACGGATGTTTCGATTGAATCTTCGTGGAAAAACCCAAGTTTTGATGGTGCATTTTTACCAGATAGCCGATTATTGAGTGAAAACGGTTTCAAAGCAAATTGGAATATTTTGCATTTAAACAGAAATTATCCGCAAATGTGGACCGGAAATAAACATGCGATTTCAAACTCAAGTTTTGGTATTAATCTGATATTACCCGTTGACAATTATCAAAAAACATTTCGTTCCATTCGATATGCCATTTTGTTTATTGGATTTACCTTTTTGGTTTTCTTCTTCATTGAAGTGTTGCATAAAATATTCATCCATCCGATTCAGTATATTTTGGTTGGTATTGCTTTGTTGGTTTTTTATACACTTTTACTATCTCTTTCTGAACACATCAATTTCAATTTGGCTTTTATATTTTCGGCCTTGGCAACACTATTACTCATTGCAGGCTATGTTCGGGCGATACTCAAGTCGGCCAAGTTAACTTATTTGATTGGCGGAATCTTAGCCATATTATATACTTTTATTTATGTGGTAATTCAGTTACAAGATTTGGCTTTGCTCATTGGAAGCATTGGTATTTTTGTGATTTTGGCTTTGGTAATGTATTTTTCACGAAAAATTGATTGGTATAATTTGTCCTTGCAAGATCGCAATCCAGAAGTGCCGAAAGATTGATAAATTAACTTAAACCAACCTGCAATTTTTTCAAAACCTTGTAGGTTTAAAAATTATAAAAACAAAATAATGAAATTACTCACCTACACCCACAACGACCAAGCGCCGCGATTGGGTTTCTTATGGAATGATTTAGTGATTGATATGGAAGATTTTGGCGATGTCGTTAATTTTCCGTTGCCCGATGATATGCTCGATTTGATTGATATGGGTATTGAAGTCATAGACGAAATCAACGATTTACTGGCCGATACACCACATGAATACATTGCTAAAATTGGTGTTCCACTCAGCGAAGTGACTTTGTTGGCACCGATTCCAAAACCACGCAAAAATATCATCGGTATCGGGCTTAATTATACCGAACATGTGGCTGAAAGCGCCAGAACTTTAGATACCACCGGAAAACTACCGCAAAAACCGATTATTTTTTCAAAACCACCCACTACAGTTACCGCTACCAACACTCAGATCATCAAAAATACTAAATTAACAGCCCAATTAGATTGGGAAGTAGAATTGGCTGTGGTCATTGGTAAAACCGGTAAATATGTTCCAAAAGCCGAGGCGATGGATTATGTTTTTGGCTATACGGTGATTAATGATATTTCGGCACGCGATTGCCGTCGCGAAGGTCAATGGATCGTCTCAAAAGGCCAAGATACTTTTGCGCCGATGGGTCCGTATTTGGTGACCAAAGACGAAATTGAAAATCCGCACAATTTAAATTTGAGTCTCAAAGTAAATGGTATTGAAAAGCAAAATGCCAACACCAAGTTTATGTTGTTTAACATCAATGATTTGATCGAAGATTTGAGTACGGTGTTTACAATTGAACCCGGTGATATCATTGCCACAGGAACGCCTTCTGGAGTGGGTGCCGGACGCGACCCGCAAGAATGGATGTACGACGGTGATGTGATTGAAGCGACCGTTGAAAAAATCGGAACCATTGTCAATACGGTTAAAGAAATATGAAAGTAATTAAGTTTGTTTTGATTCCGTTTTTCCTCATTTTTTGTGGTTATTCTCAAGCCCAAAAAAAGAAAACGAAAGTACTTAATCAACAACAATTAGTCAATTCAGCTTTTGAAAATTATAGAATGGCCTTGACCAATGGGAATGGTTCTGAAGCCGTAAAATATGTCGATCAAAGCACGATTAATTATTTCAATAATATTTTAGGCTGGATTAAAAACGCTGATTCAACGCAAATTGCTCAAACACGTGTTTTTGATAAACTGATGATTTTGGTAATTCGTCACAAGGCAACCAAAGAAGAGGTACAATCATTTGACGGAGCGAGTTTATTGGCTTATTGCATTTCAAACGGATTGATTGGTAAACCACCAATTGCCGGTAGTACCATCACCAACATTAAAGTAGTTGATAAAACTGCAACAGCGCAAATAGTTGTCATGAGTAAGCCTCAAAACTTTTATTTGCAATTTTTTGAAGAGAAAAACTGGAAAATTGATTTAGCTGCCATTTTTACCGATTCTAACACAAAATTGCAGAGCATAGCAACAGAACAACACAAAACCGAGACTGAATTGGTCTTGCATATCATTGAAAAGAACTTGAAAAAAACAGTAACCCGAGAAATCTGGAAACCTATTAAATAGCAAAAATGAAAAAATATAGAATTGGTCAAATTGTGCCTTCGTCTAATGTCACTATGGAGACTGAAATTCCGGCTATTTTTAAAGCACGCGAGACTATTTTGCCCGAACGATTTACGTTTCACAGCAGCCGAATGCGCATGAAAAAAGTCACCCAAGAAGAACTCGCGGCTATGGATGCCATGAGTTTAAAATGCGCTACCGAACTTTCAGATGCGCATGTTGATGTGATGGGTTATGCTTGTTTGGTGGCGATTATGAGCATGGGACGCGGTTATCACTGCGTTTCTGAAGTGAATTTGCATCAACAAACCATTGCCAACGGCTTTCCTACTCCAATTGTAACTTCGGCTGGTGCACTCATCAATGGATTAAAAGTTTTAGGGGCGAAGCAGATTTCGATTATTACACCTTATATGCGACCCTTGACCGATAAAGTGGTCGATTATATTGAGCATCAAGGCATCAAAGTCAAAGAAAGTATTGCGCTGGAGATTCCGGATAATTTAGAAGTGGCTGCGCAGAATCCGCTGAATTTGCTCAACATTTACAAGCAATTAGATTTGACTGATGTTGATGTGCTCGTGGCTTCGGCTTGTGTGCAGATGCCCTCTTTAGAAGCGATTGATTTGATGCAGGCTGAATGCGGTATTCCGGTCACTTCGGCTGCGGTTTGTACGACTTATGAAATGATGAAAAAGCTCGGTATTGAAGCCAAATCAACCATAGGCGGCGAATTACTCAACGGAAAATATTAATCACTTTTTGTGATTCACCTCGAATTCATCAATTAAAGTCAAGCCGTAATTGCGCAAAGTTTCAATCACCGGAATGGCTCTAAGGCCTCTTTCGGTAATAGAATATTCTACTCTGGGCGGAACTTCGGCAAACACAGCTTTGGTGATGTATCCGTCTTGTACCAATTCTTTGAGCGCTTTAGACAACATTCTGTCTGAGGCGTGTGACAAACTTTTTTGCAATTCACTGAACCGC
The DNA here is from genome assembly GCA_018267095.1 of Bacteroidota bacterium. Classification (GTDB taxonomy): domain Bacteria; phylum Bacteroidota; class Bacteroidia; order Flavobacteriales; family Flavobacteriaceae; genus Flavobacterium. Next base: position 58,863 of record JAFDZC010000008.1, on the reverse strand, counting down.
CAGTTTTTGTCCTTAAGTCTCCAGAGCAAAGGAATTTTGTAGGTCCCTCCTATTTTACTCATCGCAAATTCAACCGGGTTATGGAATAAGTGATTGTCTTGTACAAAATCAGGCATACTTACATTTTTGTTAGTTACTTACAATGATACGCAGTTGTAGTTATCAATGGTTTTGTGTTTTAGTTTTGTCTTGTAAAACTAATAAAATAACATCATGATACAAGAAGTAAACAATTATGTACATTTTCACGGTGCGCCGAGCAAAGGAAAAATTTTAATGGTGGCCAGTTCTCCTGCTGTCAGCGAGCAAACCGGATGGCCCATTGGTTTTTGGGCTGCTGAACTGACGCATCCGTTGCGCGTATTTCAAGAGGCCGGATATGAAGTTGTTTTAGCTTCAACCCAAGGTGGGGCTTTGCAAATGGATACTTATTCTGACCCAACCGATCCGAGTGGCTATTCGGCAAATGATGTCATTACTTTGGGCTATATGCAGCAAGCATGGTTTCAAGATTTGTTAAAGCAAACGCCCAAACTTATCGAAGTAAATCCAGATGAATTTGTCGCCATTTTTTTAGTGGGTGGTCAAGGGCCGATGTATACTTTTAGAGGTAATACCGAGCTTGAAAAATTGTTTGTATCCTTTTATGAATCCGGAAAACCTTCTGCTGCCGTATGTCATTCTACCACTCTTTTACTCGATGCGAAAAAGTCAGACGGAGCGCTGTTGGTCAACGGAAAAACCTGGACCGGATTTGCTGATGCCGAAGAAGATTTTGCCGATCAAGCTGTAGGTATGAAAATTCAGCCGTATCGAATTGAATCAGAAGCCAGAAAAATCAATAATACTCATTTTAAAGTGGCAGCTCCGTTTAGCGCTTATGCTATTCAAGACGGAAACCTCATTACCGGGCAACAGCAAAATTCGGGGGCTGCGGCAGCACAATTGGTTGTTGAACTTTTAGAAAAAAACGTATGAAAATCGCATTTATAGGTATAGGGAATGTGGGTTTTGCACTCGCGAACCGTTTGCAGCAAAAAGGTCATGAAATAACAGTGGGTACTGAGGATGCTAGTTCTGAAACCGTACAAAAAGCGCTTGCGCAAAATCCGAATTTTTCGGTGATGAATATACAACCAGCAGTTGATAAAAGCGATGTAGTTTTTTTGGCCACCCCTTTTCAGGCGAATGAAGCTATTCTGAAAAATATCCATTTCAATCAGCAAGTTTTAGTTGATTGCACCAATCCAGTTGGTCCGGGTATTTCTCATGGATTAAACAGCGAAATTTCGGGTTCTGAAAAAGTGCAACAATGGGCCGTCAATGCCCGGGTGGTAAAAGCTTTTACCATTTACGGATTTGAAAATTTTGCCGACAGCAGTTATCCAGATTACAACGTTAAGCCCGTAATGATGATCGCCGGAAATGATGCAGTGGCCAAAACAACAGTAGCGCAATTCAATTTAGATTTGGGTTTTGAAACCGTTGATACAGGTAAATTAGATCAAGCTTTACACTTAGAACACTTAACTTTGCTTTGGGTGAAAATGGTGCGCAGAGATGGACATCATCCGAATTTTGTGTGGGCTTATTTAACTAAATAATTCATAAAAATTAGACAAAAGCAATCAAGCAAAACAACATTTTGTAATTTTAATCAAACATAAAATATTTAGGTATGAAACGCAAAGCGACAGCCGTTTGGAACGGTTCCGGAAAAGACGGCAAAGGACATTTAACCACACAAAGCACGGTGCTCAATCAGACACAATATTCCTTTGGTTCTCGATTTGAAAACGGCATTGGAACCAATCCTGAAGAGCTTATTGGTGCAGCACATGCGGGCTGTTTTTCAATGAAATTGGCCTTTAATTTACAAGCTGCCGGATTCACTGCTACTGAACTCAAAACCGATTGTGAGATTGTCTTTGAAGACGGCAGTATTGTAGCTTCTAACTTAACATTGTCTGCTCAAGTAGATGGTATTGATGCTGCTAAATTTGAGGAATTGGTCAAAGATGCCGAGGCCAATTGCCCGATATCCAAATTACTCAACACCAAGATTTCGGTAACTTATCAGTTGAATTAAATTGAGTTTTTATTAAAAAAAAGCTTCCCGAAAAGGAAGCTTTTTTGTTTTTATCTCTTGAGTGAAAAATGCGATTTAAAGGTTTTCCGCGTTCCTTTTTCGTTATACTCAACCGTAAACCAATAATCGGTTGAAGGCATGCGTTCTCCGTTGTAAGTTCCGTCCCAACCTGTGCCTTTCGGACTGATTTGTTTGAGCAGTTTTCCGTATCGGTCAAAAATTGAAATAACACAACCATCTTGATCGCTAAGCCCGTCAATATTCCAAGTGTCATTATAATTGTCATCGTTAGGCGTAAAGAATTTAGGATAATTTACCACCAATACCTGATCGGTTAATGAACTGGAACATCCGTTGGCATCAATTACTTTAATCGTATGAATACCCGGGCTTACATTTTGGAAAACATTTTCTTCCTGCGGTGGTCCGTAATCGAGTTGGTATAAATAGTTACCTGCACTGGTAGCTAGTATGGTTATGATTTGATTTTCATCAAAATAATTGGTTACAAAACCATCGATTGAGGTCAGCGTATATTGGTTTATTGTAACATTAATGGTTCTGCTGGTAGCGCATTGACCTATATCTGGGGTAAACACATAACTACCATTAACGATATTATCAACTACTGGTGGATTCCAACTTCCGGTAATCCCATTGGCTGAAATTGGACTTAATAATGGTGGTGTTGAACCAACACAGACCCCAAAATCACTAAAATCGGGTACAGTCGGTTCCGTAATAGTTACGGTCAAGCTTTGTGGATTCGCACACTGAGTAGCATCGGGTGTGAAAATATAATCAAAATCTCCACTAATGGTATTGTCTATGACCGACGGAAACCAAGTTCCTGTAACTCCGTTTGGCGACATTAAACCGAGAACTGGTGCCGGAGTATCTTTACAAAATGCTGGTATAGCTGCAAAGTCCGGATTGATTTTTCGAGTAATGGTCATGCTTAGCGTTTGTGTATTGGCACACTGTCCTGGATTTGGTGTAAAAGTATAGTTTTGATCTAGTGTATTACTTACCGTTGCTGGTGACCAAGTTCCAGAAATTCCATTAGGAGAAGTATTCCCTAACACCGGTGCCGTATCTCCCTCACAAATTGTTGCCAAAGCCGGGAAATCAGGCGTAACTATAGGTAAAACTGTAACCATTAATCGTGTAGGTGACGATGTCACGACACACTGCCCTGGATCTGGTATGAAGGTGTACATGGTTGAGCCGATGGTAGCCGTACTGACAGTTGGAGGTGACCAAGTACCTGTTATAGGAGGTGTGTTGTTGGAAGCTGTTGGTAAAACTGGGGCGGTCGATCCTAAACATACCGGCGCCACTAAATCAAACAATGGAGTTACTGGTATATCAATAGTGATTGTATGTTGGGCAAAAACCGCACACTGACCAGCAGTTGGGTTAAATGTATAGGTAGTTGTACTCATATTATTGGGTGGCAAATCCCAAGTTCCGGTAATACCGTTTGTTGATGTAGTAGGAAAAGCTGGAATTGTCTCTCCCTGACAAACATGGGTAATGAGATTAAAAGTCGGAGTAATGTTAGGATTTACGGTCAAGGTTCGGGTGGCTGTTACATTATTACAACCACCGGTTCCGGCAACTGTATAGGTCATGGTTACTTGACCGGCGGTTACGCCACCAATTACCCCTGTGTTTGCATCTATAGTTGCTATGGCGGGATTTGAGGATGACCAAGTTCCTCCACTGACACTAGATCCAAAGGTTGTAACTTGACCTTGACATATCGTTTGAGTTCCAGTTAAAAGGCCTGGGCTCGGATTGGCTGATACGGTTACATTTCGAGTGGCTGTACCATTAGCACAACCATTGGTTCCGGCTACTGTATAAGTGATAACGGCGTTTCCAGCACTAACTCCAATGACTACTCCCAAAGCATTTACACTAGCAATAGCAGGGTTTGAAGACGACCAAGTTCCACCGGTTACGCTTGACGAAAAATTAGTCGAGAAACCGATACAAACATTTTGGGTTCCGCTCAGCGTTCCGGCACTTGGAACAGCTGCTACCGACACAGTTCTCGTTACCGTAGCATTTGGACAACCACCACTGCCAGTTACCGTATAGGTTATTGTTGCGCTTCCGGCAGCTATTCCGGTAATCAAACCTGAACTGTTAACAGTAGCAAAAGCGGTGTTTGAGGATGACCAAGTTCCGCCTGTTACTGTCGGAACAAATGTAGTGGTGTTTCCGACGCATATATTTTGATTGCCGCTTAAATTTCCGGCAGCTATAGGGCTTGTAACGGTAACGGATCTTGAAACTGTGGCCGAAGGACAGCCCCCGGTGCCAGTTACTGTATAATCTATGTTAGTTGTACCGCTACTAACTCCTGTTATTACTCCAGTTGAAGCATTTACAGTTGCAATTGTTGGGGTTGCTGATGACCAAGTTCCTCCGCTTACGGTGGCGTTGAAAGTAGTTGTTGACCCAACACATATACTCTGATTTCCATTTAATGTTCCAGCGGTTGGTGGTGCTGAAACGATAATGTTTCTTGAAACAGTTGCATTGGAACATCCACCACTTCCTGCAACGGTGTATACAATTGCGGCAGTTCCGGCACTAACGGCAGTAATAATTCCAGAGGCACTTACAGTTGCTATGGCTGGATTATTTGACGACCAAGTTCCGCCAGATACAGTAGTAGTAAACGAGGTGGTTTGTCCGATACAAATATTTTGTCCTCCGCTCAAGGTTCCGGCGTTTGGAGCCGCTGTTACGGTAATAGTCCTAGTTGCTGTAGCGTTTGCACAACCACCAGTTCCCACAACAGTATAGGTAATTGTGGCACTTCCAGGGCTTACACCGGTAACATTGCCGTTACTGGCATTAACAGTAGCGATTGCTGTATTGTCTGAACTCCAGGTTCCGCCGGTTGCTGAAGTGCTGAATGGTGTTGTAGATCCAACACAAATATTTTGATTTCCATTAAGGGTTCCTGCATTTGGTGGATTTGAGATGGTTATTGTTTTGACAAAACTATTGGCACAAGTGCTGCTCGAATTAGGGAAAAATGTATAGCTCCCGTTGGTAGTGTTGCTTATAACAGATGGAGTCCAAGTACCGGTTATCCCATTGTTAGATGTAGTTGGAAGCGCTGGAGGTGTTGAACCATTACAAATACTTGATGGTAATGTGAATGTAGGAGTTGTTGTGGTAGCACAGTTGTTACACGTACTGCTTACTGAATTGATACAAGGATACCCATTGGCTGACAAAATCGTAAAGGTTACACTTTGTCCGTCTGCCACACCAAAAACTTCAAAACTTGAAATATTAGTACTGCCTGTAATGGTAGGTCCTCCATTGATTGAGTAGGAATAATTGTAAACCGGAGGTCCCGGAATGTTGTTCCAATCAAAAAATACAGATGTTGGTGGATTGGTCGTTCTCTGGCTTGGATCACAAACAAGAGATAATTGTGCACCTACATATACCATAATGTCTTGTCTGGTACTTTCACAACCGCCAATAGTTTGACTCACATAATAAGTTGTTATTCCATTGGCTGTTGTTGTAGGTGTTGGCGGGCCAGCTAAAGGCGATCCTCCTGTCGCCGCAGTATACCAATTTAGAGTTCCCCCGGCTGCAGGTGTGGCCGTTAAAGGAACAGCTACACTACCAACACAATAACGAACAGGAGAAGTTACTGTAGGTTGAGGAACTGAACTCCCGTTGACGATGCTAACCACAACAGGCTTAATTACTGAGCATGAGCCTAAAGTACTTTTGATGTAATATGTTCCACTAGTTGTAATGGCTTGTGCAGTAGCAAATGGAAGCGCATTTGTTCCGGCGGCATTGGTCCAGTAAGTAAAAGTTGTTCCTGCAGTGCTTCCGGCTCCAATTACAGAAGGAGCGGTTATATTAACTGTGCCCGGAGCACAAACTGCCGGTGGATCCACAATATTCAATACAATTGAATTAGTAACTGTGATGGTGATTGATTTAGATAAATTACAATTGTTGGTTCTAGAAAAAGTAATATCATCAATCGCAAAATCATTTCCCGAGGCCGAAGTTGTTAAATCATAAAAACAAATGTTTGCCGTAGTATTAGCACCAGAATTCCAATTGATGGCTGGAGCTTGAGTCCATGTACATGTAGTAGCTGAAGTACTTGAACTGCCTCCAACGGCTACTCCATTAATCTTGATTTGTATACTTGCGTTTGCCGGAGTTGCTAATGCTTGTAAATAATAGGTTAGCGAATAATTTTGGCCGGGCGTTACCGGAACGGTTTGACACCAAAACGCATCATTGCCACCATTTGAAGTTGAACCATCAACTACCAGCATTTTACTTCCGGCACTTCCGGTATGTTCGGTGCAACTGGCAAAAGCGGTTTCCCAAGAATTTGAATTGGATACCACACCATATGCTTTTTGTACAAGAGACGTATTAGTTGGGTAATAAGTATAATCAGAAGTAAAACCGGCATTTCCCAAAAAAAAGTCGCCATTATAAATCAAGTTTTCAGATCTAACTGAAGTACTCGTCACCGTATATGTTGTTGTCTGTGTCGGGCTGACCGTCTGCGGTGAACCCGTTGCTGCCATGCTTGAGTCGGGTACGTCAGAACTCCAATTGTAAGTGGTCATTCCGCCGCTGGCGGTAATGGTGGTACTGGCACCGGCACAAATGGTGGTTTGTGTAGCTGTCAAACTCATATCTGGAGCATTGGGAATGACGATTCCGTTTTGCGTCTGGGTTCCGCCGTTGCTGTCAGTTACGGTTATACTGTAGTTACCCGGAGCTAATCCTGTAAATTGACCTGTGGCACTGGTCGGAATATTTACTGGTCCTGATAATGCATAGTTGGTGTAAGGTGGAGTTCCTCCGATACCATAACCAAACAATGTTGCATTGGTATTGGTGGGACAAGTTGGATTGGTGATAGAATAGGTTAACGAAAGAGGCTGTGGTGGAGCCAAAACCATTACATCATCCATAGCAAAATCATTGCCGGCTACGTTGGTGTTATTGTTGTACATTTCAATGTTCACACACGCGTTGGTGGGAACAAAAGTGTACACAACTTGTTGCCATCCTGTTGGCGGAAGCGGAACCAGAATGTCTCCAGATCCCGTAGTCGAATTGGTTGATGTTCGGGTTATGTTGTTTGCGTTATTCCATTGAATATTGATTTGTGCTTGTGTAGCTTGATTGATTACAGTACTGGATGCTGATCTAATCCAAAAACTAAAAGTATAGGTTGTTCCAACAGTCAATCCGCAAACCCCACCACCGGTGTTACCTGCACGCCAAAAACGTTGTTGTCCACCGGTATTCGTTCCATCAACTACGAGCATGTTTCCAGTTCCGGTTGTATGGTCTCCGAAAGACAAGAAGTTAGCCGTATTCATCGGTTGCGGATTATTAGTTACTGCATAATTGCCCGGAGCCGTGTTTCCTGAGAATGGAGGATTAATTTGGTTGTAGCAACAACTATTGATGTTGAAACCCACACCGTTACCGCCGCTTTCGAAGTTTCCGTTAGATAAAAGATTTTGAGCAAATCCGGTTGATGAAACCAGAAATATAAATAGAACAAACAGATTTTTAAACTGATATGTCATTACGAGCAATTTTTACAATAAATAAGCCGTAAATATAACAAATATTGCCTAATCCAAAGCTTGTAATCGGACCAAATTTAGCATTTGAAAATAATAAAAAAAGAGCGACTTTACCGGTCGCTCTTTTGCATATTTATTAAGAATTCTTAGTACTTAATCAATTTAAGTAAAGCATCTTCGAATCGCTCTCGCGGTAAGAATTGATCTTCTAACGCTTTTGTAAACGGAATCGGACTGTCCAAGCTGGCCACGCGTTTGACCGGACCGTCTAAATATTCAAAACAATCTTCCATGATCATCGAGCAGATATCGCTGGCAATTCCACCAAAAAGAGTGTCTTCTTGCAGAATAATCGCTTTATTGGTTTTCTTGACCGATGCATAAATGGTTTCTTTATCAAGTGGTTGAAGCGTTCGCAAATCAATCAAATCGGCTGAGACATCTGGATGTTTGTCTAAAGTTTCCATGGCCCAATGCACCGAAGCACCAAAGGCAATTACCGTGATGTCTTTTCCTTCGCGCAACAAAGCAGCCTGTCCGAACGGAAGTGTGTAATAATCTTTTGGAACATCTTGATAAATACTTCTGTACAACAATTTATGTTCAAAAAACAAAACCGGATTCGGGTCATTAATCGCAGTTGCCAACAAACCCTTAGCGTCATACGGAAATGCCGGATAAACCACTTTTAATCCCGGCGTTTTGGTAAACCAGGCTTCGTTGGTTTGCGAGTGAAACGGTCCTGCTTGAGTTCCGCCGCCGCATGGCATGCGCACCACCACATCAGCTTTTTCTTGCCAACGATAATGGACTTTTGCCAGATAATTGACAATTGGATTGAATCCGGTGGAAACAAAATCGGCAAATTGCATTTCAACAATCGCTTTGTATCCGTTGATCGATAAGCCCATTCCGGCTGAAACCACCGCGCTTTCGCAAATCGGCGTGTTGATGATGCGATGTTTGCCAAACTCTTTTACAAATCCATCGGTTATTTTAAAAGCACCACCATATTCTGCAATGTCTTGGCCCATGATGACGAGCTCCGGATGACGTTGTAAAGATTGTTTCAAACTTTGTGAAATAGCATCAATCAAACGAATGTTTTCAGTTTCACTATTTGAAGGGTTAACTTCTTCAAAATCACACGGTTTGTATACATCGTTTAATTCGCCCTCGTAAGTGGGAACAATTTCAGGCTCTGTATTGGCCATAAGCCAATGTTCATCTATTTCTTTTTTGATTTCTTCGCGCCAAGCTTCATCTTGCGATTCAGAAATCACGTGTTGTTTGATTAGGTAACGTTTATAGGTTTCAATCGGGTCTTTTTCGGCCCACATATCCATGAGCTCTTTCGGAACATATTTAGTACCACTGGCCTCTTCGTGTCCGCGCATTCTGAAGGTTTTAAATTCTATCAGAACCGGTCTGGGGTTGGTGCGCATCGAGGCAACTATTTCAGAAAGTTCTTCATAAACCTCGAGGATGTTGTTTCCGTCAATAATATGACTTTCCATACCATACCCCACCCCTTTATCGGCCAAATTTTCGCAGCGATATTGTTCGTTGGTTGGCGTCGACAGTCCGTATCCATTATTTTCTATGACAAAAATTACGGGTAAATCCCAAACAGAAGCAATATTTAAGGCTTCATGAAAATCACCTTCACTTGTCGCGCCTTCACCGGTAAAAACCGCAGTGACTTTTCCGTTCTTTTTGAGTTTATTGGCTAAAGCGATTCCATCTGCCACTCCTAATTGAGGGCCGAGGTGCGAAATCATGCCGATGATTTTATATTCTTGAGTTCCGAAGTGAAAACTGCGATCGCGTCCTTTGGTGAATCCGTTGGCTTTTCCTTGCCATTGCGAAAACAATCTATTGAGCGGAATATTTCGCCCGGTAAATACACCCAAGTTTCGGTGCATCGGCAATATGTATTCATCCGGTTCTAAAACGGCGGTAATACCCACAGAAATGGCTTCTTGACCGATTCCGGAGAACCATTTAGAAACTTTTCCCTGACGAATCAGGATGAGCATTTTTTCTTCAATCAAACGTGGTTTAAGCAATCTCTTATAGAGGTCTATAAGCTGTTCGTCTGTGAGTTGTCTTCTTTCGAAATTCATTATAAAGATTGGGTGAATTTTATATAATGCACCAAAAGTATAAAAAAATAACAGCTTCACCTTGAATTGCTGTGTTTTTTTGAATTGTTGATAACTTTTAAAATTTCGTTTTGATTTTATTATTTACATTTGTGATAACAAGGGTTTACGAACTTTTAGTTATTAACAAAAAATTTTTAGTATGCAAAACATTCCAAGTGTGGACTTGCGTGATTTCCTATCGGGTGACCCGGTACGTAAACAAAAATTTGTAAATGAAATCGGAAAAGCATACGAAGATATTGGCTTCGTAGCATTAAAAGGTCATTTCCTTGATGACCAACTTGTAGACGAACTTTATGGTGAAGTTAGAAACTTTTTCAACCTTCCGTTAGAGGTCAAATCCAAATACGAAATTCCCGGCATCGGTGGCCAACGCGGCTATGTTTCTTTTGGTAAAGAACACGCCAAGGGTCGATCGGCCGGAGATTTAAAAGAGTTTTGGCATTTTGGACAATACGTTTCAGAAGGTTCAAAATATGCCGGTGAATATCCGGATAATGTTACAGTAACCGAGTTGCCAAAGTTCAATGAAGTGGGTCGTGAAGCCTATCAAATGCTCGAAAAGACCGGCGTTTATGTGCTTAGAGCATTGGCTTTATTCTTAGGATTAGACGAATTCTACTTTGACAATTATATCAAAGACGGAAATAGTATTTTAAGACCTATCCACTACCCGCCTATTACCGATGAACCCAAAGACGGTGCGGTTCGCGCTGCAGCTCATGGTGACATCAATTTGATTACCTTATTGATGGGCGCTCAAGGTAAAGGCCTTCAAGTACAAAATCACGATGGACAATGGATTGATGCTATAGCAGAGCCGGATGAATTGGTAATCAATGTAGGTGATATGCTTTCGCGTCATACCAACAATCGCTTGAAATCAACGATTCATCAAGTGGTCAATCCGCCAAGAGAATTGTGGGGAACTTCTCGTTACTCTATTCCGTTCTTTATGCATCCGGTGAGTGATATGAAACTCAACTGTCTTGAGAATTGTATCGATGCTGACCATCCTAAATTATACGATGACATTACCGCCGGGGAATTCCTCGACGAAAGACTCGTAGAATTAGGCTTGAAAAAATAACCCTTTAATTTCCAATAACCCGAATTCCAAATTCTGCTCACCCGGAATTTGGAATTTATTTTTGAATATGGATTTACACGACCAACTCAAAAAGCTCTTTCCAGATCACGAGCCGGATAATTCACCTGAACCCGAAATCACTCAAGTCGATGATACTCTTTGGGTTCAAAAAGATCCGATGATTTGCAAATACGAAAAGCGCAACGGAAAACCCACCACCATTATTGAAGGATACACCGGTCATGCCGACGATTTTAAAAAGCTGGCCAAAATCCTGAAAACCAAACTCAGCGTGGGCGGAACCGTCAAAGACGAATCCATTATTCTGCAAGGCGATTATCGCGATAAGATCATGAAAATCTTACAAGAAATCGGATTTAAAGTCAAGCGTGTCGGCGGATAAATTCTAAAATAAGCCCTACATTTGCCGCTTCAAAAAATTCAAACAACTCAGTAGCTCAGCTGCTCAGAAACTCAAAAAAAATGATAGCATCCTCAGAACTTATACTCAATCCCGATGGCAGTGTTTACCATCTGAATCTCAAACCGGAACACATCGCACAAGACATCATTTTTGTTGGCGATCAAAATCGTGTAGAAAAAATCACTCAGTTTTTCGATTCGATTGAATTCTCCACCCAAAAGCGCGAATTCAAAACCCAAACCGGGACTTTCAAAGGCAAACGCATCACTGTCATGTCTACCGGAATTGGTCCGGACAACATTGACATTGTCATGAACGAACTCGATGCATTGGTCAATATTGATTTAACAACGCGCGAAATCAAACCTGAACTCACTTCGCTCAACATTGTGCGCATCGGAACTTCCGGTTCATTGCAAGCAGATATTCCGTGTGACAGTTTTGTGATGAGTCAATACGGCTTAGGCCTTGACAATATGTTGCGCTCTTATCTCATCGACGAGGTTTCTGAGAAAAATCTCGAAGATGCCTTCATCGCACAAACCAATTGGGATATGCAAAAAGGCCGTCCTTATGTGATTAAAGGAAGCGAAATTCTAGAGAAACGCATCGAGAGCAATCAAATTCACAAAGGATTCACCGGAACCGCCGGCGGTTTCTACGGGCCACAAGGTCGCGTGTTGCGTCTGAACATTCAAGATCCTGAGCTCAATGCCAAAATGGACAAATTCGAGTACAATGGCATCAAAATGACCAATCTTGAAATGGAAACCGGTGCCATTTACGGACTCGGAAAACTCTTAGGTCATCAGTGTTTGTCGCTCAATGCCATCATTGCCAACCGCGCTACGGGCACCTTTAGCGATGATCCTTACAAAGCCGTCGATGCGCTCATTGCCTACACTTTAGAGAAATTAGCCGAGTAATTTTTTTTTTTTTAAAGAAGCTAATACCCGCTATTCGCTTTTATCTTGGCTGGCGAACCCCGCCAACCAAGGATAACCGCTTCTATCGGGGCTAATGAAATTCTGTTTATGAATCAAACTTTGTTTATCCTTGAAACCGAGCGTTTGTTGCTGCGTCCGTTAGAAATGTCTGATGCCGAGGCCATGTTTGCCATGGATCACAATCCCAACGTACACAAATACCTTTGGAGAAACCCAACGCAAACCATCGAGGAATCGGTCAAAGTCATTGAGTATATTCATGCGCAATATCAGCGCAACAACATCGGTCGCTATGCAACAATACTCAAAGAAACCGGTGCTTTCATCGGTTGGACCGGTATTAAATACATCGATGACCACGTCGAGAACGGCAACACCAACTTTTTTGATTATGGTTATCGCCTGGCTGAAGAATACTGGGGTCAAGGTTACGCCACCGAAGCCACCAAAGCATGGCTCGATTATGGGTTTAACCAAATGAACATTCAAAACATGAATGCGTATACGCACCACGAAAACGGCGCGTCCAACCATATTTTGCGTAAAGCCGGTTTTGAGTTTATGCAAGAATACACCGCCGAAGATGGCATTCGTTGGAATTGGTGGCAGTTTTTAAAATCAAATTATCAAGCCCAATAAAATATGCAAACCCTCAAAGTTGTTGGCGTTCCGGAACATTTTAATTATCCTTGGCAACAAGCCATAAAACAAGGTTTATTTACCGCAGCCGGCATTGACCTGCATTGGACCGATGTGCCCGAAGGAACCGGAAAAATGTGTCAACTTTTGCGCGAAGGCTCAGCCGATATGGCTATTATCCTCACTGAAGGGATTGTTCGCGACATATTGCACGGAAATCCATCGCGCATCATACAAGAATATGTAGCTTCACCACTTTTGTGGGGTATTCATGTAGGTGCTGCTTCTAAGTTTGAAAAAATAGAGGATTTAAAAAATGCCAAAGTGGCCATTTCGCGCATGGGTTCTGGATCACACTTAATGGCTTGTGTACATGCTGAGCAACAAGGTTGGGACGCGCAAAATTTATCGTTTGAAATCGTGCATACCATCGATGGCGCTGTGGATGCTTTGACCCAAGAAACCGCAGATTACTTCATGTGGGAGCATTTCATGACCAAACCACTAGTCGATCAAGGCATCTTCAGACATTTAGGCGATTGCCCTACTCCATGGCCGTGTTTTGTGATGGCTGTTCGTGAAGAAGTTTTACAAAATTATTCTTCGGTTATTTCACAAACCCTAAGGATTATCAATGAGCAAACACAAAAATTCAAATCGCAACCAAATCTCAATGTGACTTTGGCCGAAAAATACCACCAAAAATCTGAAGATATTTCTCAGTGGCTATCACTAACTGAATGGTCACAAAAAAACATTTCGCCCGAGGTACTCAACCAAGTGCAAAATCAATTATGGGCGCTTGGGCTTATAGATAAAAAAGGTACTTTTGCAGACATAGTTGCCTCTGTGTAGTTGGCCACTAGGTATTTATGGTAAAAAGTACAATTCAGTCGATACAAAAACTCAAGCAAAAGCTTCAGGTTCGAAAGCCTTGGGACAATGTCATCATTTTTGCGCTCAACGTACTGATTGCTATTCCGGTTTTTATCATCTTTCACCAAAACTTAATTGACCCCAATTGGTACTTTCAACTCGATAGAATTCTATTATTTATCGCTATTTTAGTTGTAATTCAATTGGTTTTGCGCCTCATGCGAACCGTGATTATTATTTGTATTGGTTTGTATTTAATTGCCTTGGTTTACGGAAGTTTCTCTGGCAAATACGGGTTTAAAAGCGTGATTGAAGATTATCAATATATGATTTACTCGATGAGTGATAGTCCCAATCCGCAAGACATCATCATTTCAAAACTGTTGCCTTTCCCGAACAAATCCAAAATCATCAATGCCGTTGAATTCGAGAATCCGCGTGTTCGCGATTTTGCGCTCATGGCCACAACCAAAGATTTCAAAAACATTCGCGGTTTTTCAAATTACCGAACCATCATTCAATGTTTTGCCGTTTTTAAAGAAATCAATGCGCGTTGGAACTACGTTAGCGATCCCAAAGGCAAAGATTACATTGCCAAAGCTTCAGAATCGCTGCGCTATTTTTCCGGCGATTGTGACGATCATTCCATATTGATGGCGGCTTGCATCAAATCCATTGGCGGAACTCCTCGGCTGATTCACACCGGCGGACATATTTATCCCGAAATGCTCATCGGTAATAAAAATGATTTAGAAACCATCAACTTTTTGATAAAAAAAGTTCTTTTTTCGGAAGAAAGCAAAGGCAATCGCATCCATTATCACATCGATGAGCGCGGACAAATCTGGCTCAACCTCGATTATACCGCCACTTATCCCGGCGGTCCGTTTATGTCAGAAGAAATCCTCGGAGCGCTCACATTTTAAAATGTTTGATGTCAAATCGTTTTGTATATTCGCCTATCAATCTATTTTTTATGAAGAAATACCTTTTCTTTCTTTTGTTTGCTGCTCCGTCCCTATGGTCACAGTCTGTACTTGAAAAAAAGCATAATGAATTTCGTGTTGAATTAGTATCAGCCATTGCATCTTCAAAAGCTAATTTAACCTATGAACGTTTTTTTAGCCGACGATTTTCATCAGGTTTGACCATGAGTTATGCCAACAGCAAAAAAGTCAACGATGATTTCGATGAGGGAAACCGAAACACAATTCCTAAATATGAAGTGATTCCGTTTGTACGCTATAACTTATCGAATGGCCAGCGCAGTTTTTACTTTGCTGAAGTTTTTCTTTCGGCCAATGGCGGTGATTTTCGCGAAACGGTTCTTAAAACCGACAATCTTGGCCACGATTACTACACCATTGAAAAAAGCAAATATTCTGATGTAGCAGCTGGTGCCGGTGCCGGTTATAAATACTACATCAAAGACAAATTTGGTATTGAGTTTTTGGTCGGATTTGGCTCAAATATGTTCAACAAAGACAAAAGCCCAGATATTATTTCACGCGTTGGACTGAGTTTCGGTTATCGCTTTTAATCAAAGGTTATGAAAACATTGCAATATTTCTTTTTTATGGCTTTGGGCACTGTGCTCATGGCGGCTGATTGTTCGAATAAAGACAGCGAATTTTACAACGATGTGTTTGTGAGTTCCCCTGAATTGGTTTCAGTGTATACCGATGACACACTTCCCACCAATCCAGTGATTATTGTTGAAGCAGATATTGATCGATTACTTACAATTCCTGGGAAAACAAATCCACTTGATATTTTTAAAACCACTGGCGGGGCCACTAAATTGCAGTTTTCGTATGAGATTGAAAAACTCAGCGGAACCGAATGGATTCCGATTTCTATTCAGGAAAGTCAACTTCTCATCGAACGCGGTCAAGCTTATGGCGGTGATTTCGTTTTCGGTAAATGTGTCTATAATTCCACAACAGATTTATACGAATTCAAAGTTCGCCTGAGTGGTTTAACTTCAGGAAATTATCGTTTGAGCTTTGGTTACAACAGTTTGTCAACTACTGATGTCGAGTTTCGCTCAGAAAGCATTGGCAACAATTTGTTCTTAAACTTGAACTCGCGTTATTCAGGATTAGACGCCGGTGGATATTATCCATTTACGATTGATTAATAATTACCAATTAATCGCTTGTTTGCCCACAGAAATTAAGTAATTATTAGCTTGACTAAAATGCTGGTTTCTGAACCAATGGCCTTTATTGGCACTAAGTGGTGACGGATGTCCTGATTCTAAAACCAAGTGTTTATGGCGGTCAATGCTCATGCCTTTTTTCTTGGCAAAGCCGCCCCAAAGCATGAAAACAATTTGTTCTTTTTGTGCCGATAGTTTTTGAATCACCGCATCGGTAAAAGTTTCCCAACCGCGATTTTGATGGCTTGCCGCCTGCCCTTGCCGAACAGTTAATGTCGCATTGAGCAATAATACGCCTTGATCAGCCCAACGTTCTAAATTGCCTGAAATCGGAATTGGCTTTTGCAAATCGGTTTGAATTTCTTTAAAAATATTCACTAATGACGGCGGAAACAAAATGCCATCATTTACAGAAAAGCACAAACCATTGGCTTGACCGGGACCGTGATACGGGTCTTGGCCGATAATCACTACTTTGGTTTGATCTAACGGACAATGATCAAAAGCTGAAAAAATAAGCGGTCCGGGCGGAAAGCATTTGAATTCTTTAGAACTGTATTCAGCTTTGACAAATGAAATCAAATCGGTAAAATATGGCTTTTCAAATTCATCTGCCAATAATGATTTCCAGCTGCTTTCAATTTTAATATCCATCAGAAAAAATTTGCTCAAATATAACCATTCTGCTTGCTTTTTTGACGCGATTCCCAAGTGATTTTTCGTTAAGTTTGCACAAGTAAAACCCAATCTTCATTGATGATTTCAGTTACTGATAAAACCTTACAAGACTTACAATTTCCGACTGTTTTAGAAGCGGTTGCCGAGAAATGTGTGACCGATTTGGGCAAAGAAAAAGCCTTGTCGATTCGCCCTTTTCACAATCAAGACGAGCTTATGAATGCACTTTGGCAAACATCAGAATATTTGTCATCTTTTCAGAACAACAACGCTATTCCGAATCACGGATTTGAGAGTATTGCGCACGAACTTAAATTTCTGGCTATTGACGGCAGTTTTTTAGAAGCCGGTGGGTTTAGAAAAATCCGGGCAATTTCTGAAACGAGCAATGTGCTCATTCAGTTTCTCAAAAAGTTTGAAGAATATTATCCGAAGTTGTATTTGCGCGCTTCGTCGGTGGTGCTTACCAAAGATATCATCAATGCGATTGACGCTGTTTTAGATAAATATGGTGAGGTTAAAGACAGCGCATCACCTGACTTGACCGATATTCGTCGCAGAATGAATACGGTGCGTGGCAAAGTCAACCAAAGTTTCGGACAAGCAATGGCGCATTACAATTCGTTGGGTTATTTGGATGAAATCAAAGAAAGTTTTGTGCAAAATCGCCGCGTATTGGCGGTTATGGCCATGTATCGCCGCAAGGTAAAAGGTTCTGTGGCCGGAACTTCAAAAACCGGAAGCATTGTTTTTATTGAGCCCGAAGCGACTTTTCAGTATGCACGTGAATTGAGCAATTTAGAGTTTGAAGAAAAGGAAGAAATTGTCCGCATTCTGAAGTGGCTCACCAATAATATTCGGCCAAATCTTGAACTGATTGTTGCTTATCAGGAATTGCTTTCAGATGTAGATGTCATAGCTGCCAAAGCGCGTTATGCCTACAAGATGAATGCTTTGTTGCCCAAAATTACTACTGAAAGACGCATGTATTTGCGCGATGCTTATCATCCGATTTTACTTTTGACCAACAATCAAAAGAAAGAAGTCACGCATCCGCAAACTTTTGAATTGCACCAAAAACGCAGAATTGTGGTGATTTCAGGACCCAATGCCGGCGGAAAAACCATCTCACTTAAAACAGTTGGTTTGTTGCAATTAATGTTGCAATCGGGTTTGTTGATTCCGGTGCACGAGCGTAGCGAAACCTTTTTGTTTGATCGAATTTTGACTGACATCGGTGACAATCAATCTATTGAAAATCATTTAAGTACGTATAGTTATCGATTAAAGAACATGAATTATTTCTTAAAGAAATGCAACAGCAAAACCATGTTCTTGATTGACGAATTTGGAACCGGTTCCGATCCGGAATTGGGTGGCGCTTTGGCCGAAGTTTTTCTGGAAGAGTTTTATCATCGCGAAGCTTTTGGCATCATCACCACACATTATTCGAACTTGAAGATTTTGGCCGATGAACTTGAATTTGCTACCAACGCTAATATGCTTTTTGACGAAAAATCACTTGAACCGATTTATAAATTGGTTTTGGGTCAAGCCGGAAGTTCGTTTACTTTTGAGGTAGCCCAGAAAAACGGCATTCCCTATGGACTAATCAACCGCGCCAAAAAACGAGTTGAAGTTGGTAAAGTCAGATTTGACAAAACCATTGCCAATTTGCAAAAAGAACGTTCAAAGCTTGAAAAAACGTCACAAACGCTCAAAGAAGAAGAAATCAGAGCGCGTGAAGAAAGCAAAAAGATGGAAACCATCAATCAAAAAATAAAACAAAAACTCGAGAACTATCAAGAGTTGTATGACAGCAATCAACGACTGATTTATATAGGCCAAAAAATAGACGATATCTCGAGCAAATACTTCAACAACAAAGACAAGAAAGAGCTCATCGGTGAGTTTTTAAAAATGGTGGAAATCGAGAATTCAAAACGCAAGAAGGCTTCCGCTAAAGAAGTCAAAGCCAAAGAAGTGAAGCAAAAAGCCATTGTTCAAGAAGTTCAGGTTCAGGTCGAGAAAATCCGCAAAGAGAAAAAAGAAAAAAAGCTCAAAGCAGCAATCATTCCTGAAAAGCCTAAACGCGAACTCAAGGTGGGCGATCGAGCGCGGATGCAAGACGGTCAGGCCATTGGCACCATTGAAAAAATCGAAAAAAACAAAGCCATTGTTAATTACGGTTTGTTCACGTCAACCGTAAGTTTGGAAGTTTTGGAATATGTTGATCCGATTAAAAAATAAGTATGGAATTTCCTAAAGGCAAAAAAATTATTCTGTTTGACGGATTTTGTAATCTGTGTGATTCATTGGTTCAGTTTGTCATCCAACACGATCAGCAAGATCAGTTTCGGTTTGTGGCGCTTCAATCTGAATTGGGTCAAAAAATCATCGCCCATATAGGCATCAACAATAAGCATATTGATAGTGTGGTTCTGTATATTCCGGGGAAAGCCTATTTCACCAAATCAAACGCGGCTATTCAAATTGCCAAGAACCTGGGCGGATTCTTTCATTTGGGAACTATATTTAGAATACTACCTACTCCGCTGCGCAATTGGGTGTATGATTATGTGGCAGCAAAGCGCTATCATTGGTACGGAAAAAAGGAAGTTTGTATGATTCCAACCGCTGAGTTAAGTTCAAAATTTTTGACATAAAAAAACGCCCGATGAAGGGCGTTCTCGATATTGTTTTTATCCTTAGTTTTTGATGATTTTGCGAATCAGCGTTCCTTGTTCTGAAATTATTTTCATCAGATAAACACCGGTTTTTAAATCAGTGACATCAACACTTACTTCAGAAATATTTTGTGTTTTGAGATCTTTGATTATTCTTCCGTTAACATCCGAAACCAAAATTTGACTGATGTTTACTTGTGCCGCATTATTAACTATTACAAAATTACTCGCGGGATTTGGGTAAACATTAAAATCTACGCTAGGAGCATTTAATTGATTGTTTGACAACAAAGTATCAGTTGCAGATGCTCTTACAATTAAATTGTCAAATAATGTAGAAGCGGCAGCCGTATTCGAGATTACCGTAGGAGTAGTTACCGATCCACTGGTTGATACCAAACTAACTCTATCCGGATCTGTAGCCGGAGCTGCACCGGTTACTTGACCATTAAATCCTGGGCCTTTCCATTTTACTTGACCGGTTGTTTTGTTATAGCTTACTCCGATTCTCACCCATGTATTGGGAGTAAGAACTAAGTTAGTTCCGCCTGTATTGAGATAAAAAGTGTAGTTTCCGATGGGCGCAGTTGTAGAAGTATAATAGGCTAAACCAGAAAGAACAAGAGTATTGGTGTTAAAAACAAAACCGCACAAATATTTACTTTTGGTAGCGTCCATGACGTACAATCCCATGAGGTTACGACTGGTTCCAGTAGTTCCGGTATAGAGATCGTATTCAACTTCAAGAATTTCATTTCCGGCATCTCTAAAAGTCCATTGATCAGCAAAACCATCCATCCAAAGTTGTCTGCTGCCTTTGTCACCATTGGTTCCGGTGATTTGCAGAACATTGAGATGTGTTGCATCATTCGCTACAATTTGAAAATTGTCATTGCCGGCATTTGTGGCTGTTGTTGGAGCTGTTCCGTTTGATGCTTGCGTAAATATGTTGTTGGTGGGAGTAGCTCCGGTGTAATCAGTTCCGACGTTGCCAATATTCAGCGAGTTAAAATTTTCATCTATAAGATTTTGACCATGAACAGCTAAACTAAGCCCGAACATTGGAATAAGTAATAGTTTTTTCATATGATTTAATTAAGTATTTGTTTTTGAGATGTAAATGTAAAAGTTTATATGATTGTTACAGTGAATTAATTTCTTAAAAATTTAATCTTCTTTTTCCCATTTGCCCACCACCGAAGTTGCCAAAGCATTTCCTAAAACATTGGTGGCACTTCTGAACATATCGCAAAAATGGTCAATAGGTAGAATAAGTGCAATGCCTTCAACGGGAATTTTAAACATACCGCAAGTAGCGGCAACCACCACCAAACTGGCTCTGGGAACACCGGCAATCCCTTTGCTGGTGAGCATCAAAACCAGAAGCATGGTGAGTTGCGTGCCGATTTCTAGGTTAATCCCGTAGGCTTGCGCGATAAAAATACTGGCAAAGGTCATGTACATCATACTTCCATCCAGATTAAACGAATAACCCAACGGCAGCATAAACGATACGATTTTATCTTTAATCCCAAAACGTTCTAATTCTTCGGTCAGTTTCGGAAAAACCGCTTCGCTACTGGTTGTTCCAAAGGCAATAATCAGCGGACTGACAATGTGTTTGAGCAAAGTGCGCATTTGACTTTTGAGGAATAAAAACCCAATCAAGAGTAAGATAACCCAAAGCGAGCTAATACCCACCAAGAACGAACCGAAAAACTTGGCATAAGTCAAAGCCAATTCTCCAAAATCGCGAACCGAGAACACGCCGGCAATCGCACCAAAAACACCAATCGGTGCAAATTTCATCACATAATTAACCATCTTTAAAATGATGTGCGATGTCTTGTCTAAGGCAGAAACTACTGGTTTGGCATAATCACCAATGGATGCGGCGGCCAATCCGAAGAAAATCGAGAAAATTACAATTTGCAGAATTTCATTGGTTGCCATGGCCTCAACGATGCTTTTCGGAATGATGTGTTCAACAAAGTTTTGCGCAGAGAAATTCTGAGTTTTTTCGGTCACTTCAGCAGCGGTTGATAAATCTACGGACGGCAAATTAAGTCCAACGCCCGGTTGTAATACATTCACCCAAAACATCCCGATGAGCAACGAAATAAACGAAGCAGTAAAAAACCAACCCAATGCCTTCCCTCCGATTCTGCCCACCGCTTTGATATCTCCGAGTTTGGCAATGCCCACAACTAAGGTGGTAAAAACTAGTGGCGAGATAATCATTTGCACCAATCGAATAAAAATCGTTGCCAGCATTTTGATGTAGCCGCTGAATTCTTTGGCCGCATCTTCAGTCCATGAGTTGTGAATAAAAATACCTAAAGCAATGCCCAACAACATGGCCATGAGAATTTGTGCGGTAAGATTTGAGAAAATTGATTTTGAAGTATTTTCGGTTGAATTCATCTTAAAATATTAGAGTTGATTGGTTTTTTGAAGTAAATAAAAATCAGCCAAGACCATTGCAGCCATCGCTTCGACAATCGGAACGGCTCTGGGAACCACACACGGATCGTGTCGTCCCTTGCCTTGAACTTCTGTAATTTCACCTTCGCGATTAAGCATCGGTTGCTTTTGAATCAAAGTGGCAACCGGTTTAAAAGCCACTCTGAAATAAATATCCATACCATTTGAAATGCCGCCTTGAATACCTCCGGATAAATTGCTTTTGGTTGTGCCGTCTGAGTTCTGCAAATCATTGTGCTGGCTGCCTTTCATGCGTGCGCCACAAAAACCGCTGCCGTATTCAAAACCTTTTACGGCGTTGATTGACAACATCGCTTTGCCCAATTGAGCGTGGAGTTTGTCAAAAACAGGTTCGCCCCAACCAATAGGAACATTTTGTATCACACAAGTAATCGTTCCGCCAACAGTATCGCCTTGAGCGCGTACTTCGCGAATAAGCGTTTCCATTTTTTCGGCCGTCGCAGCATCCGGACAGCGCACAGGATTGCTGTCGGTTTTTGAAAAATCTAAAGCTTGGTATGGTTTGTCAATAAAAATATCACCAACCGACGATACAAAAGCGTTGATTTTGACATTCGGAATCATTTGTTTGGCTAGAGCGCCTGCAACAACTCTGGCTGCTGTTTCTCTGGCTGAACTTCTTCCGCCACCGCGATAATCGCGCACACCGTATTTTTGTTCGTACACATAATCGGCATGACTGGGACGAAAATTGTCTTTTATGTGGCTGTAATCTTCTGATTTTTGATTGGTGTTGGCCATCGTAAAACCAATCGGAGTTCCGGTAGTTTGACCTTCAAAAATGCCCGATAAAAACTGAACCAAATCAGATTCTTTGCGTTGGGTAACTATGGCTGATTGCCCTGGTTTTCTTCGGTCTAATTCGTTTTGAATTGCATCAAAATTTACTTTTAATCCCGCCGGACAACCTTCGATGATTCCGCCAATCGCTTCACCATGTGATTCGCCGAAAGAAGTTAATTTGAATAAAGTTCCGAAGCTGTTTCCCGCCATTTTTTTGTTGTTTTAAACAAATGTAGGCTTTTTGAGTTAAGTTCAAAACAAAGTCAATACGGATGAGCTTCAATTTTAATTTGTACAATAAATTCTACACTATTAAGTTTTAATAATGACAAACTTTTGTGCAAATAGGCTTATGTTTGCAACAAATAAATCAAACAGATTATGAAAAAACTATTTTTTACGACATTAATTGCTATTGGATTTGCTGTGAGTGGTCAAGCTCAGAAAATTTCTGAAAATGCTCTAGGTATTCGTATCGGAGACAACAACGGATTTGGTTCTGAAATTTCGTATCAAAGAGCCTTAGGAAGTTCTAATCGTTTAGAAGCTGATTTGGGTTGGCGCACGAAAGATCATGTGGGCGCTGTTAAATTGGCAGGTTTGTATCAATGGGTTTGGAACATTGATGGTGGATTCAACTGGTACGCAGGTGCCGGAGGTGGATTAGGTTCATGGCGATACAGTCACGATGGCGCTTCAGACAGCGGAAGCTTTTTCTTTGTAGCAGGTGATGTAGGTATTGAATATGACTTTGATGCGCCGATTATGATTTCACTCGATTTTCGACCTGAATTTGGCGGTGGTGATTATTACAAAGATCACTACGGGTCAGACATTGGTTTGAGTGTGCGCTATCAGTTTTAATAAATAATAATTCCCAAAAAGAAAGTCCGTCAATCAAGATGGACTTTTTTTATTCTATAACAATTTCTTTTTTCGAGTTGATCTTGACAATACTGTGTGGATAATAATATACATCTTTGTCTGGTGTTGCTTTTGTTTTTGGCTCGTGATCTTCGACGGTAATGATAATTTTATCTGCGGTTTCAACTACTTTCTTGACTTCAATCGTATAACCGAGCGTTTCTTTTTCGCCCATATTCAGGATGACAAAGTTCGATTCATTGACATCAGAGGCTGATATCTTCCCTTTGAGTTCTTCGTCATTTTGCAACATTTTGATTTCGCGCGATTCAGAAAGAATTTCAAAAAAACGAATGTTGGCTCCACCATCGTCTTTGACCAATAAAACTTCATATAATGGTTTGGTTGTAGTAACCGGTTTACTTCCGCCACAACTGTAAAGTATCAGAGCAATAACCGAAAGGAAAAGTATTTTTTTCATAATCAATGTGCATAAGCACTCAGTGCGCGTTGATATAGTTCTTCGTACAAAGGTAAAATTTGATGAATGTCAAACTTGCGCGCAGTTTCAAGCGCTTGTTGTTTGAATTTATCTAAAACGGCAGGTTCGCGAATGATTTTCAGTGCGTTGTGCGCCATATCGTCAACATCACCAACATTGCTCAAATAACCTGAAATTCCATTGAAATTAACTTCCGGTAATCCTCCGGAATTACTTGAAATCACCGGAACGCTCATCGCCATCGCTTCTAAAGCGGCCAAACCAAAACTTTCGGTTTCTGAAGGCAATAAAAACAAATCGCTGTAACTCAAGATGCGATCGACTTCGTTGCTGTTGCCAAAGAAAATTACTTTGTCTTGAATGCCTAATTCTTCACACAAAATCTCCGCTTTTTCTTTTTCAGGTCCGTCGCCCACCATCATGAGTTTGGCCGGAATTTGCTGCTGAATTTTATAAAAAATCTTGACAACATCGGCAATGCGTTTGACTTTTCTAAAGTTACTAATATGCGTAATGACGCGTTCTTCTTTTTGAGCAATAACCGATCGATAACACGGAATGCTTTGATTGTCAATGTTTTTGTTGAGTTCGATAAAATTCGGAATTACCTCTATTTCATTGGTAATTTGGAACAATTTGAGCGTTTCGTCTTTTAAATTTTGCGAAACCGAAGTGACAATGTCCGACTTATTGATGCTAAAGGTGACGGCCGGTTTATAAAACGGATGATTTCCGACCAAAGTAATGTCGGTTCCGTGCAATGTCGTCACCATGGGCAAATCAATGCCTTCTTCTTTGAGCATTTGTTTGGCCATGTAACCGGCGTACGCATGGGGAATCGCGTAATGCACATGCAGCAATTCAATTTTGTGCAATTTGACCATGTCGACCAATTTGCTTGAAAGAGCTAATTCATAGGGTTGATAATGAAAAAGCGGATATTCGGGCACATTGACTTCGTGGTAATGAACATTGGCGCTAATCAAGGCCAAGCGCACCGGCTGACGATACGTTATAAAGTGAATTTCGTGTCCGCGGCGAGCGAGTTCTAGACCTAATTCAGTGGCAACAACGCCGCTTCCTCCGAAAGTTGGATAACAAACAATGGCTATTTTCATGGGTGCATTTTGAAGCAACGAATTTAGCAAATCCACACGCCGCTTTTAGAAAAAGTTAAGTTAAATAAAAATCAAAAAGCTTTATTGATCATGCAAATTGAGCCAAGCGTCAATTTGTTCGGCCGAAATAGGTTTTACTTGAATGGTGTTTTGGGCATCGAGTAAATACATTGTGGGCGTTGCAAAAACACAGTAATCTGTCACTGTTGGACTGTCCCAACTTTTGAAATCACATAGTGAAATCCACGCGAAGTTTTTGATGAAATCCTGATAAGCTTGTTTTTGGGTATCGAGTGAAACAAAGACAATTTCTAGGTTGTGTTTTTCTTTCCAACGGCTATAAAACTGAGCCAGTTGAGGAATTTCATCTACACATTTTTGACACCAACTCGCACCGAAAACCACTAATTTGTATTTGTTTTTCAAATCGAATAAGCTTTGATTTTTGGGCAATTGAATGTTGGGTGCTGATTTTCCGTTGGCCATTTTTCGATATTGTTCAAATAATGCTTTGTGTTTGATGTCTAAATTGCAATTTTGATCGCTGAGCATTTGTAAAGCCAAATGTTCCGAGGCTTCAAACAGGCTTTTCTTTTCATAGATTTTAAACAAATACTCACCAATATTTTGTTTGAGTTGTGGATTTTTGTTCAGGCTTTTCAGAACAAGATCGGTAGCTTGATTGAGTGATAAATAATGATCATCTCTATCAGCTACTACATTAATGTAACTCTGCAATAAATCTTCATACAACCCTGAGTGAATCATTTTCGAGTCGTTAAAATCAAGTTGTTGAAACTGATTTTTAAGTTCAGGTATACGTTCAGGATATCGCTTTAAACTTAACTGAAAATCAGTAATTAAGAATCTTAACTTTAAATAATAAAAAACATAACTTTTACTCTGAGTTTCGCTTAGAAATTTAGGCAAAACCTGATTCAGTTCTTCGAGTTCGGTTTTAAAGAATCTACTTTTTTGCGGTTCGTTTTCGTAATAAGGCAATAAGCTCATAATGCCTGCCTTTTTGGTTTGCGAACTTTGGTATAACGAAAGACCTTTGTCAAAGGTTGTGTTTTCAGGAGAATTTGTAAACTTCAAATTTTTGGTCGATGTCAAATCTGTCCAGTTAATCTGAAAATTTTCGCCATTCAAAAGCACTATAATTTTTTTACCTTGATTGATTTCAATCAGCGCTGCGCCTTGATAACTTGATGGATATTCAAAAGTAAAGTTTCCTTGTGCATCAGTAGTTGATTTGCCCAGTTCAATTTCACTCAGTGCATCGTATCCTTTTAAAAGAATTTCTTTGTTGTTTACGCCTTCAAAATGGCCTGAAAAAGTAATTTTTTGCGCCGAACAAAATGCCGACAAAAAGAAAAGAATAAGGTTGAAATATCTCATTGATGAGTGTATTTAACAAAAAAACTTCCTGTTTTGAGCAGGAAGTTTAAGAGTATTTTGAAGTTTAATTTTTAATGCATCGCACTGAAAAGCCACTGGCTCTGGCATTGGCAACACTCGTATAAACGCCTCCAACCTGAATAAGCACATCATATGAATCACCTCCGCTTACAGTTGATGTCCATAAGAAAATATTTTGTCCTTGACCTCTGATAACGCCTGAATCAAATGCCCGCTCACCCGCTGTTGGAAACTTGTGAATTGAATTGTAAGCAGCTGTTGGACCTGTAATTGAATAGGCAGAAATCTCGGCTTGAAATTCAGCTTTTGTTGGAATTCGGTATCCGGCTGGACATGGATTGTTGGTTCCACTTACACCTTGCCACAAGTTGTCATTTTTAGGGCTTCTCCAGTCATATGGCATACTTCCTTGGTCAGCAATAAATAAATCATCTGTCGGAGCATCAGAGTTGGCCAAAGTAGTAGTAACTCCGTTGACAGCTGTACCTGCAGGATTGCCCCAAGCATCATTTTCCCCCATCACCCAATTGATACTCGCATGACCATCACTGCCTCTTCCCCATTGATACAAACAACCATAAGCTTCATAATCTTTAGGTGAAGTGGCAGCTCTACTAGCTCCAAGATTTCTGTCCATCCAGATTTTTCCGGTTGATGAAGTAATAGGGACAACAATTGTAGGCTCGCTTCCGTCACAAATTGCATCACCGCCCACCGGTCCATTAGAGGAACTTCCGGTTGTGGTAAAACTGATTTCATTTCCGTAAGCCGTGCCAGTACTATTGATGGCATACGCGCGAACATAATAGGTTGTGTTAGCTGTTAATCCGCTGATATCACTGGTAAAAACTCCGGTAGTCCCGGTAGATGGAATAGTATTGTCTGAAGTAGTAGGCATGCTCGTTTCGGCCCAACAAATTCCTCGTGCTGTAATGGCAGATCCGCCATCGGCAGTTACTTCTCCACCGCTAGAAGCAGTTGTTTCAGTGATTGAAGATGCAGCTGTCGTAACTACAGTTGCCAATCCTCCGGTACTGGTTCCGGTGGTGGTAAAAGTAACTTGAGTTCCGTATCCGGTTCCGCCGCTGTTGGTTGCAAAGGCGCGCACATAGTAAGTGGTTCCAGCCACCAAATTGGTAAGATTGCTTGTATAAGTTCCCACGGTTAATGTTGCATCATTAACTACATTATTGGCAATACTCGGATTCGGCGTATCAGCCCAGCAAATTCCTCGGGCTACCAAAGTTCCGCCGCCTGCAGAAGTGACTTCTCCTCCTGTGATTGCAGAAGTTTCCGTAACATCAGTAACCGCAGTAGTTGTAACGGTAGGTAAAGCGATGGTTGTTTCGGTGGTTGTAAATGATTTGACAGCTCCGTAGGCAATTCCTTTGCTGTTTTTGGCAAATGCTCTGTAAAAATATTGCGTAATGGGCTGAAGACCTACCAATGTACAGTTAAAAGTGCCGTTTGCTCCAGGATTGTACACTACATGATCATCAATAGTTGGATTTGAACTTAATGCATAACAAACGCCACGAGCCAATATGGTACTGTGACCGTTTGAAATTAGTTTTCCTCCACAAGTGGCTGTTGTTTTGTTGACTGCTTGCGCAGCATTAGTCACAATGGTCGGAACAGAAGCATCTGTTGCGTCTGAATCGTTTTCGGCGGCACAAGACAAAAGAACAAAATTGATGACGGCTAAAAAAAACAGTCCCGACAAAAAGTATTTTTTCATATGTTTTGAATTTATTTATTATAGGTAACCTATGTTTTCACCATTTAATCATTAGTGTTTGCTGCCGCAAACTCATTGTTAGTGGCGATTTCATAAAAAGTTTTTATTTCCACAAATCTAATTGATTTTGTGTAAAATAAAATTTCTTTTTGTTGTTTAACAGCAATCAATGAGGTCAAAATTATTTATTGATGGCTTCATAAATTACTTTCTGAATGTCTTCGCGAATATTTTCTTTTGAAAGCTGATTCACGGTTGCATCGGGAAAAGTTCTGTTCGATAAAAAGATATAAATCAGTTCAGCCTCAGGATCAGCCCAAGCAATGGTTCCGGTAAATCCGGTGTGCCCAAAACTGCTCATCGATGTGCAACCGCAAGTCGGTCCGCTGGTTCCGGGCAATTGAGGTTTGTCTAAGCCCAAACCACGTCGGTTTCCTTCAGCGCAAAAGTGACACGTATTAAAAGTGTCAAAAGTTGTCGATGAAAAATAATCGCGTCCGCCGTAAAAGCCTTTGTTGAGATATAGTTGCATCATTTTGGCTAAATCCATGGCATTTGAAAACAGTCCGGCATGCCCGCCCCAACCGCCTTCCATGGCCGCTTCCATATCATGCACATAACCTTGAACAATTTGATGTCTGAAGTAATGGTCATCTTCGGTAGGCGGTATGTCGCGTTTGTCAAATTTATTGAGCGGATTATAAACCGTATTACTCATGCCCAAAGGCGCGAAGAAAGTCTCAGTAGTGAGTTGATCAATTCTTTTTCCTAATGCTTTCTCCAAATAATCGCGCAAAATGATAAAGGTAAAATCACTGTATTTATATTCTTTTTTCTCCAGCAACGGGCTTTGAACAATTTGCTTCATAATGCTGTCGTGATAGTCATTGCGGATGAACAAACTATCAGCTACTTGTTTCGAAAAATCAGGTGTTTTGACTTTGCTGTAATATTTGGACAAAGGCTTCTGATGGGCATCTAAAGTAGCTTTATAAAACGGAATCCAGGCTTGTAAACGCGCATAATGTGACAGTAAATCTTTTAGTGGAATGTCTTGTTTGTCTGAACCTTCAAAAATAGGCAACAGCGTTTTTAAAGGTGTTTCTAAGGTAATTTTTTGGGTATCATATTGCTGCATTACCAGCGGTAAAGTACCGATGATTTTGGTCAGCGAGGCAATGTCATAAACAGTATTGTTGTTGATTTTGGGCGCGTCAGCTTCATAAGTTTGGCTTCCGAAAGATTTGTGATAAACAACTTTCCCTTTTCGGGCGATTAAAATTTGCATGCCGGGAGCCATTTTCTTGGTCATGGCGTAACGGGTGAAATTCTCAATTTTGCTGAGCGTTGCCGAATTCATTCCTACATTTTCAGGCATAGCAAAACCGATGCGATTGAGTTTTTCTGTGTTCATGCCTGCGCCGGCTTTAAATTGTTCGTTGATGCTTACCGGAAGTTTTCCTCGAGCCGCAATGGCGCCGAAAATAAGTTCAGCCGAGACCGTTTGTGCAATTTCGCTGTTTTGATAGGAAATAATTACCGCCTCGATATTGCTAAAATCAGTAATCGCGCTCAAGGCATACGGTCGGGTAAACGCATCCAAAATGACCGTGTTGTCTTTGGCAATTTCGCTGAGCCAAAGCAAATCTTTTTCAGACATATTCTGGCTTTTCCATGCTTTGTCTATTTTGTGAAAACCAACGATTACTTTAGTAAATCCACGCAATGAATCTTTTAGACATTCAAGATCATCGTCGTTGATTTCGGTCACATCAGTATATTTTTTAAGCGTGTTGAAAAAAGTGCTGTTCTGGTCATCGCCCAATTTTACATAGGCAATTTTCTCTTTTTCAAGGGCGCGAATCGGCAGAGTGCTTTCGTGATTTTTGATGACTGTAACTGCATTTTCATACAAATCATATTGCAAAGCATCACAGCTAACTGTATTCAAATCTTGATATAGGTTATTGATTTCAATCGGCTGATAATGATTGAGTCCGGTTTTGTATTTGTATTTAAGAATCTTCTTGACAGAGTATGCCAGACGCTCTTCTGAGATCAAACTGTCTTGCATGGCCAAACAGATTTTCTCGGCCGCCACCGGAACATTTTCGGCACAAAGTAAAATATCGTTTCCGGCCAAAAAGGCTTCTAAATCTATATCGCCCGGTTGACGGAAATTCTTGGCCGCTTTCATGTTGAGTGCATCGGTAAAAATGAGGCCTTTGAATCCGAGTTCATTTTTAAGTACATCGGTGATGATGTTGTGCGAAACAGACGACGGAACATCTGATCGCGGTTCCATGCTCGGAACATTCAAATGCGCCACCATCACCGAAGCTAAACCTTCTTGGAAAAGTTTTTTATATGGATACATTTCAAGCGAATCCAACCGAGCACGCGTAAAATTAATGGTAGGCAAAGCGTTGTGCGAATCCACTTCGGTATCGCCGTGTCCCGGAAAGTGTTTCCCGGTTGAAATGAGCCCTTGACCTTGATAGCCTTTCATGAGTGCCAAAGCGCTTTGGGTAACGTTTTCTTTGTTTTCTCCAAAAGAACGGAAACCAATAATTGGATTTTTGGGATTGGTGTTGATGTCTAAAACGGGCGCAAAATTAAAATGTACGCCGATGCGTTTGTTTTGTTGGCCCATCTGCTCACCTACTTTTTCGATGAGTTTTTTGTTTTCAATCGCGCCCAAGGTCATGTTGAACGGATAGCGATAGGTTGAATCTAAGCGCATGCTCAAGCCCCATTCGGCATCGATTCCGATGAGTAACGGAACTTTAGATTCAGCTTGATAGCGATTGGTGAGTTTGGCTTGGCGTACCGGTCCGCCCTGAAAGAAAATGAGTCCGCCGATTTGATTTTCCTGAATGAGTTTATCAATGGATTTGATGTGCAGCGAATCCTTGTTTGAATAAGCCGAAACCATAAACAATTGTCCGATGCGCTCGTCGTATCCCATCGATTGATAAACGCTGTCGACCCATTTTTTTTCGGCTACCGAGTCAAAATCTTCTTCGAGTTCGTTGAAGGTTTTAACGACTGGCTTTTCAACCACAGCCGGTGGCTGAACTACAGTTTTTTTGGTCGCACAACCAACAGCCAATATGAATAAGCTGCCCCAAAGGCCGAGTTTTACAAGCGGTTTATTCATGGGTAATTTTTTAAAAAAAGCGGCTGTGCCAACTCTCGCCGGCAGGAATTTCCCAGTCGTTGTTGAATTCGTCAATGTTGTTGACCAAATTATTAAAGACGATGGTTTTTTCAGAAACAGCTTTGTCTTTGACCATTTTTTTGAATTCAATCAAAGGTTTATAGGCAATGTGCTCGCCGAGTTTGAAGGTTACATTCATCTTGTCGAGCAAATCAACCTGATATTTTTGTTCCAGTTCTTGAATAAAAGCTACTGAACGATCAATCGAGCAACCGGTTGCCTGCTGTATTTCTTGGTTTACCGCCAAAATGATAAAGCGATTGTATTTAAGTGCAAACGATGCTTCTAATGAAGTGCCGTGCGCCGCCCATGAATCAACAAAATCTTTTACGAGGGTTTCAATAGTTGCCCACTCTTCATCCGAAAATTTACGATTGGATTGATAAATCCAAATGCGTGATTCGGGCGGTAAACTTTCAAAGGGAACGTACATGTTTGTTTTTTTATAAATCTTGTGCGTTGGCAATGAGTTCGGCCACATCCAACACTTTAACATGGCCTTCTTTTTCTTTAACTTTTACTCCGTCAGTGAGCATAGTATTACAAAACGGACAACCCGCTGCAATAATTTCCGACTGAGTTTCAAGAGCATCTTCGGTGCGCTCGACATTGATGTCTTTGTTGCCGTTCTCAGGCTCTTTAAACATCTGCGCGCCACCAGCTCCACAACACAAACCGTTGGCACGTGAGCGTTTCATCTCGACTAATTCAGCATCGAGTTTTTGAATCAAATCACGCGGTGCTTCATAAACATTGTTCGCACGACCCAAATAACAAGGATCGTGAAAAGTGATTTTCTTTCCTTTAAATTGGCCGCCTTCAATGGTCAATCTTCCGGCATCGAGCAATTCTTTGAGAAACTCAGTATGGTGTAGCACTTGATAACTTCCGCCCAATTCAGGGTATTCGTTTTTGAGGGTGTTAAAGCAATGCGGACAAGCAGTCACAATTTTTTTAGCTTCATAAGCATTGAGTACTTCAATGTTCATGAGCGCTTGCATTTGGAACAAAAATTCGTTTCCGGCGCGTTTGGCCGGATCTCCGGTACAGCTTTCTTCGGTACCCAAAACCGCAAATTCAACTTGAGCGCGATTGAGAATGCGCACAAAAGCTTTGGTGATTTTTTTGGCTCGGTCGTCAAAACTTCCGGCGCAACCTACCCAAAACAATACTTCAGGTTGTTTGCCTTGCGCCAACATTTCGGCCATCGTCGGTACAATTAATTGCTCCATATCTTTAAAATTGCTGATTTTTATTTTAAGCTTTACAGCTTGTTCACTCTATTCGTGCTTTCCGTCGTCGAATACTTGAATGGTCACTTCTTTCTCGATCAAATCAGTGAATTTTCCACGGTAACGAGTTGCTTTAACTAAGTGATTGTCAATCCAGTGATAGTTGCCGCCGCGTGGTTTTCCGAACAAAATTCCATGGTATTTAAAACCGTGTTTTTTAAGCCAGATTTCGGTGTATTCGCGGTGCGCTTCAGTTCTGGAAGTGAAGAAGAAAATAATATGTCCTTCGTCATACCATTTGTTTAAAGTGACCAATGCATCCGGATAAACTTCTGCTGTAAGCATTCTCTCTGGCTCTTCGTTGGGAATGTCGTCACAGATGGTTCCGTCAATGTCAATAAGGTAATTCTTGATGCCTTCTGGCAAAATCGGACTCAGATGTTGTCCGTTTTCAGTTACGGTTTGTAAGCTTTTTTCAATGTCTTCCGCTTTCATTTGTTTCCTTTTTTAATGGTTTTTCAAGTTCATTTGACAAATCCTCAAGCCTCACAAATATGAGTATTCATCGTTTTATTTAATGTAATTAAGATTCGTTTTTCCAGTTCAATCGGTCTTGTTGATTGTATTGCCAAGGCGCTCCGTTGTTCTCAATGTTGGTCATCATCGCATTGAGTGACATCGGTGCCGCGCTTTGTTCCATCACCAAATAACGTCGCATATCCATGATAATCGACAGCGGACTGATGTTGACCGGACATTCTTCGACACAAGCATTGCACGAAGTACATGCCCAAAGCTCTTCTTGGGTGATGTAATCGTTGAGCAAAGATTTGTTATCCGGAACAAAAACGCCGTTGTTGGCATCGAGGTTCTTGCCTACTTCTTCTAAACGATCGCGTGTATCCATCATAATTTTGCGCGGCGAAAGTTTCTTTCCGGTTTGGTTGGCCGGACAAGACGAAGTACAACGTCCACATTCAGTACAGGTATACGCGTTGAGTAATTGTACCCAGTTTAAATCCATGACATCGCTCGCGCCGAATTTAGCCGGAGTCTCAGCAGCATCAGCCGGTGGTGCAGCAAACGGATCAGCGTTGGGATCCATCATGAGTTTGACTTCTTTGGTGACTGATTCAAGGTTGTTGATTTTGCCTTTGGCATTCAAATCAGCGTAAAATGTATTCGGGAACGCCAACAGAATATGTAGGTGTTTTGAATAGTATAAATAGTTTAAGAAAATCAGAATGCCAATGATGTGGATCCACCAAAAAGTTTTTTCGAGCATATGAACCATTGAGTTATTCATACCATCAAAAATCGGAGCAATGAATTGTGAAATCGGGAAAGCACCCGCTTGATGGTAATGACCAAATCCGCCCGGAACATTCTGCAAATGAAAATCGGCAGCGTTCATGAGCAAAAACAACGACATGAGTACGATTTCAAAATACAAGATATAATTCGCATCGCTTGCCGGCCAACCTTTGAGGTCAGAACTGATGAATCTTTTGAGTTTAATGACATTTCTGCGGATCAGGAAAGCTATTACAGCAATCAAAACCAACAAAGCCAAAACTTCAAATGAACCGATGAGCACATCGTAGAATCCGCCAAGGAATGAGAAAACGCGGTGTGTTCCGAACAATCCGTCAATGACAATCTCTAAAACTTCAATATTGATGATCACAAAACCCACATATACTAATATGTGTAAAAATCCGGCCACAGGGCGTTTCACCATTTTAGACTGGCCCAAAGCCACGCGGATCATGTTGTTCCAGCGTTCGTTTTTTCGATCGGTTCGGTCAATATCTTGTCCGAGGTTGATGTTTCGAATGAGTTTTTTGACGTTCTTGGTAAAGTAACCAATACCGGCTACCAATATCAAGGCGAAAAATAGGTTTCCTATAATGCTCATAACCGCTTATTTATTGGGTTGATTTTCTTTGGGCGCTACATAAGGTTTGTTCTTTTTGCCGAACAGTGAAACATTGATATAGCGCGTTGGATTGAGTCGTAAATCTTGCAGCAACAATTCAAGTTCTTTGGTGCTTTTTGAAAGGTTGTTGTAGAGCGCTTCGTCTTTGACCAATTTTCCGGCGGTGCCTTTTCCTTGGTTGATTTCAGAAAGCATATCATCCACTTTTTTCATCGTTGATTGAAGGTTTTTGACCGTCTGACCTAAGTTGGCTTGTTGCAACGAATCAGAAATCTTAGCAAAATTGCCCGAAGTCTTTTTAAAGTCGGCGGCAATTCCGTTGAAGTTGGCTTTGTTTTGATCCAACATCTGGTTGACGCTTTGAGATGTTTTGTGAAATTCTGCAATAGTCAGACTCAATTCAGAAAGCGATTTTTTCAAATCAGCTTGACCTTGTTTATCCAGAACATTGTTGATGCCCACCAACATGTGATCAACTTCAGTCAATATTTTATCGAGTTTGGCCTGAAGCGGCGCTACTTTCTCGCCTACTACATCGGTTAGTCCGGGTTTTATTCCGCCGGTCAAGAAACTACCCGAAGTTGCCAGGTTTTTATCCGTGAGATTGGGTTCAATCATGATTTGTTTTCCGGCAATTAAGCCCGGTTCATACATCAAAGCTCTGGAAGATTTTGAAATCGGAAAATCTGATTTTACTTGTAACTCAACAACGAGTTTTCCGGGATGTTCTTCTGAAAAATGAATTCCGTTGACTTTGCCAATCACCAATCCGTTCAAAGTAACCGGAGCGCTTTTGCCCAAGCCTTCAACCGAAGCGTACTCAACATAATAAGTTTGATAGGATTCAAATAAGTCTTTTCCTTTTAAAAAGCTATAACCCCAAATGAATAATGAGATGGATGCAATAACCAATATGGCCGTTTTGATTTCGCGTGTGAGTTTCAAGATATTGATTTTTTTGGCAAATTTATGATAATTAATTCAATCGGGTTTTATTTTAAAGCTTCTTGAACGCTGATTTTTTGGCCGTCTTTGAAAGCAATCAAATAGGCTGAAGTGTAGCCTTTTTTCTTGGCTTCTTCCAAATTGCGTTTGGCTGTTTCATAATCTGAAGTTTCGCCATAGGTATATTTGTATAAATTTCCACCATCGGTAGTCATTTGTATGTTTTTCAAACCTTTAAAGTTTGACGGAGTAGTTTCGATTTTTTTGTTGGCAGCGGCAATTTGAACCTTGAAAATAATACCGGCTTTTTCTGAAGGAGAAGGCTCAATTGTTTTCTCAACTCTTGGTTCTTCTTTGATAGTTGTGGTTGGTGTTTCTTTATTGATTACCGTTGGCTCTTGTTCCATTTTTTTAGACGGACGATCGATGATATCACCCGAGTTGGCTCCGAAATATTCTTTTTTGTAGCTGATAATCGCACGCGCAATCGCCTCGGCAACTTCTTGTTGACCTTCTTCAGAATCTAAATATTCACCTTCAGACGGATTCGAGATAAAGCCGGTTTCAATCAATACTCGTGGCATGTAAGCTTTGTGTAAAACCATAAACGGCGCTTGTTTTACCCCACGCACTTTTCTGCTGATTTGTCCGAATTCATCCTGAATTTTGCTAGCCAATGAAATACTGTTGTCGAGGTATTCCTCTTGCATTAAGGTAATTCCAATCGTTGAGCTCGGATTGTTCGGATCAAAACCTTCGTATTTCTGTTTGTAATCTTTTTCTAAGGTAATAACGGCATTCTCGCTTTTGGCCACTGCTAAGTTCGAAGCATTTTTGTTGAGTCCCATCACGTATGATTCGCTTCCGCAGGCCGCAGGGTTTTTGTTGGCGTTGCAGTGAATCGATACAAAAATATTCGCATCGGCACGGTTGGCAATGCTTGAACGCTCTACCAATTCAATAAACACATCGGTTTTGCGGGTGTAGTTGACAATAATGTTCGGATTGTTTTCTAGAATTTTCCCGAGTTTAAGTACAATAGCCAATGTTATATTCTTTTCGATATGACCGTTGTAAATAGCGCCATAATCATGTGCGCCGTGTCCTGCATCAAGGGTTACTTTGAATTTGTTATTGGATTGACCCGAGGCCGAAATGCAGAAAAAAGAAACAAATAAAAAGGTTAATAATTTGATTTTATGTAGCTTACGCATGATTAAAAAGGTCGTTAATTTTTATAAAAAGGCTCGGGTTTTAAATACTAGAAATAGTTATTTTTGCCCGAGTATAATTGCTTTCTTTGGCGCGCCAAAAATAAGCCTTATTTTGACAAAAATAGTATTAAAACCTTTGCATACAAACATATTTCATATCGTTTTATCAGCATTTTTCCTAACAATGGGAATCTGTAAAACCAATGCACAGGAATTAAATAATCGTTCACTTTCTGCTCCCATCCAAAAAAATGCTGACACTACGAAGATTAGCATTCCGGACATAGCTAAAATTGGTGATACCTCAAAAACCGCCGGGGTCAAACCCAAGAAACCCATTCTTGAGAGTAAAATCAAATACAAAGCTGAAAAGTATGCCAAAATGGATCAAAAGCGCAAACTCATAACGCTATATGATAAGGCTGAATTGTATTACGGCGACATTGAATTAAAATCGGGAATCATCGTTTTTAATTACGACAAAAATGAAGTCTACGCCGGACGTATCAAAGATTCAACCGGCGCTTATACTCAGTTTCCGGTTTTTAAGCAAGGCAACAATGTAGTCGAACCCGACTCAATTCGATTCAATTATAAAACCAAAAAGGCATTGGTCTGGAATTCAAGGACTGAGCAGGGTGAATTTAAAGTAAAAGCCGAAATTTCCAAGCGTGTCAACGATTCTGTTTACTTTTTAAAAGGCGCGCGATTTACCACCGCAGAAGATATTGAGAATCCCGAGTATTATTTCAGAACCAGCCGACTCAAATTTGTGCCCGGCAAAAAAGTAGTTACCGGATTGACCAATATGGTCATTGCTGATGTGCCCACTCCGCTTGCTTTGCCTTTTGCTTTTTTCCCGATGACCGAAGAAAGTCAATCAGGCTTGATTATCCCGACCTTCAATGATACCAACACCCGTGGTTATTCGCTTCAGAACGGCGGTTATTATTTGGCACTCAGTAAATATTACGACTTGGCCATTTTGGGTGACTATTACACCAACGGAAGTTATGCTATGCGTTTTGAGTCGAGTTATGCCCGGCGTTATAAATTTAGAGGAAACTTTAACTTTAGATTTGAAAACTTAATCACCAGTGAGCGCGGATTTCCGGATTATTCCAAGACCAATATATACAATATTCAATGGTCGCATTCACAAGACGGAAAAGCCAATCCAAACGGCAGATTTTCGGCTTCTGTTAACTTTGGCAGTAGTAAATATTTCAGACAGTCGGCCAGCCAGATCAATGTGGGTTCTAACCTGAACAACACGCTCAGTTCTTCTATTTCGTATTCAAGAACATTTAATTCTGTTCCGCAAGTCAATATGTCAATTGCGGCAACCCATTCACAAAATACCAATACCGAATCGATCAATATGACTTTGCCAACCATGCAAGTCAATGTTGATCGCCTATTTCCGTTTGCACCCGAGGGCGACGGACTCAAAAAAGGATTGATCAAAAACATCAATTTACAATATACTTTCAGAGGTCAAAACAGCATAGCTACAACAGATTCTTTGTTCTTTAAACCTCAGATGTTCAAAGATGCTAAAGTGGGCTTTCAACACAGTATTCCACTGAGCACTAATTTTAAGTTGTTCAAGTATTTTAGTGCGACAACCTCAGTAAACTATAACGAGGTCTGGTATCTAAAAACCATTCGCAAAAGTTTTGATGCGCAAACCAATAAGCAAGTGGTCACCGATGTCAATAAGTTTGATGCTTTTAGAACTTATTCTTTCAGTTCGAGTTTAGGAACCACTATTTACGGGACATTTAAATTTGGTGACGATAAAAAAATCCAAGCGATTCGCCATGTAATGCGCCCATCGGTATCTTATAGTTATACGCCGAGTTTTAAACAATATTACGATACTTACGCCACTGACGGTAGCGGAAGAATGGCCGAATATACGCGATTCGAACAAGGAATTTTCGGAGCTCCGGGCAAGAACGTATCGAACAATATTGGTTTTAGTTTGAGTAATAATTTTGAAGCCAAAGTCCGAGATCGTGACACAACCAAAGTCGAACCCAAAAAAATCATCTTGCTCAACAATTTGAATTTTTCTACGGCTTATGATATTACCGCCGATTCACTTCGATGGGCACCACTTCGTGTGAGTGGCGGAACCAATTTGTTCAAACAAAAAATGAACATTAATTTCGGAATGACGCTCAATCCGTATGCGTTGGACAATTCCGGAAGAACCATTGACAAATTCAATATTGACAACGGTGGCAGCTTGTTCCGAATGACCAGCGCCAACATGACTCTCAATTATTCACTATCAAGTCGTGACGGAGAGCAAACCAATAAAAAAGACAAAAACGAGCAAGGTTTGCGCAACGGTGGTCGCGACGATGATTTGTTTGGAACCAACACCGATTTCAGCGACCGACGACAAACTCAATTTGGTAAAGGCGATGGCGAAGATAATTTTAAAGGTTTCTATAAGTATGATTTGCCCTGGGACATTAATTTTGCTTACCAGTTAACTTATACCAATATCAAACGCGAGAAACAAATATCCGGAAACTCGCTCATGGTATCGCTCAATGCAACACCGGCGCCTAAATGGAAAGTTGGCGTTTCATCCGGATATGATTTTGTACAAAAAGGCGTTACTTTTACTCAATTCAGATTTGAGCGTGATTTGATGAGTTGGCGTATGGATTTTAGCTGGACACCTTTTGCAACCAATACCTATTGGAGTTTCTTTATCGGAATCAAATCAAGTGTGCTCAGCGATATCAAATGGGAAAAGCGTTCAATTCCTGATCGCGTATTGCGATAATTAACTAAATCATTATGGAAAAGAAAATCATTTTTACTGATCAAGCTCCGGCGCCCATTGGCCCATATAATCAGGCGGTTTTAGTCGGAAACACGTTGTATACTTCCGGACAAATTGCGCTGCATCCACCAACAGGCGCGCTCATTTTGGACGACATTGAAACCGAAACCCGTCAAGTTATGGAAAACATGAAAGCAGTTTTGGCTGCGGCCGACATGACTTTTGAACATGTGGTTAAAACAACAATTTTCATCATGAATATGGGTGATTTTGCCCGAATCAACAGCGTTTACGGAAGTTACTTTGACGAAAAAACCGCTCCGGCGCGCGAAACGGTTCAAGTGGCTTGTTTGCCTAAAAATGTCAACGTTGAGATTTCGATGGTGGCGATTAAATAGTTTTAAAGCTACTGAGCAACTAATTAATGGAAAACTAAGAGTTTCATTTTTTGGGCGTGCCACCGGCTCCACTGCGCTGCGCCGCTGTCAGGCTGTACGCTTTAGTCCTCGCCTATTTCTGAACAACATTTGGTTTTAGTTTTTAATTAAACTTTTTCCAATCCTAAACTTTGGTTATGTAATCGGCTGCGGGCTACCGCTGCCATCCTTCACGCGGGTTTTCAATAAATGACTGGTCTAGATTTCATCCATACCCAACAATAACAACTGGGCAGTAGCTTCATTGGTAGCCAGCGGAACATTGTGTACATCGCAAATTCTGATGAGCATATTGATGTCGGGCTCGTGCGGATGACTTGAATTCGGATCTTTAAAAAATAACACCATTTTGGTTTTTCCTTCGGCTACACGTGCAGCAATTTGCGCATCACCGCCTTGCGGACCCGACAGCATTTTTTTGACTTTAATGCCTACGGCTTCTACTTTACCACCGGTGGTTCCGGTAGCAATGAGTTTGATGTTGGCTTTTTCTAAAATGTGTTTGTTTTTGTTGACAAACTGAACCATGTCGGCTTTTTTTCCGTCATGTGCTATAATGGCAATCTCCATGATAATTTAGTTTTTTGTGTCTGAATGACAATATAATTATACCTGACTGCCACTGGCAGTCCTCCTCTTAATATCAAACGTGGGCTATAATGGCAATCTCCATATAATTTTGTTTTTGGTAAAAATAAAAAAACCACGCTGTTTACGTGGCTTTTTGGTTTTATTTATTGAGGATATGATACGCAATCAATCCGTCAATAGGGCGGCGCAAAACGTTGCCTATTTTGATTTTGTGTTTGTTGAGCACAGCTTCTAGTTCATCTTTTAAATAAAAAGCAATCGAACCCACAAAATGCACCGGAAGTTCATGACAATTGTCAAATTGTTTGATGTAGTTTTCTACAAAATCTTCCATTTCAGCCAGGATGTATTGTTGACAAAACGGGTGGTCTTTGTGTTTGATGATGAACTTGGCAAATGTGGCCAAATACGCATTCGGATTCGGCTCTTTGTACAAATGATGTTTTACGTTGTCCGGCTCAATATTGTATTCTTGCTCAAATTCTTTGGCCAGTTCAGCCGGCATTTTATTGAAGTAATAACCGCGCAACAAATGACGGCCAAAACGGTTGCCTGAACAATCGTCCATGGCAATATAACCGAGCGATTGTACTTTTTGATGCAATACTTTTCCGTCAAAATAACTGCAGTTGGATCCGGTTCCTAAGATACAAACAATGGCTTGTTCGTCTTTGGGTGTCGTGGCATAAACTGCGGCATAGGTGTCTTCATGCACGGTGACGGCAGCATGGGTAAAATATTCTTGAAATACTTCGGTCAGAAAGTTTTTCATGCGATCGGTTCCGCAGCCGGCGCCGTAAAAAAACAAATGGCTGGCTTTGTCTTTGTTGTGCGAAATATCAAAGCGGTCTTCTAAACGCTCAATGATTTCTGCGCGGGTAAGCACTTCGGGGTTGAGCCCTAAACTTTGGGTGGTAAACAATACTTTTCCGGTGTCATCAATGGCAATCCAATCTGCTTTGGTAGAGCCGCTGTCTACAAGTAATTTCATTTGAAGAGTTACTGAGTTACTGAGTGCCTGAGCGACTGAGTAAGTGGGTTAATTATTTGGTTTTTGGTGGTCGGTGATTCGCTTGCTTTTTATGAAAGCTGCTGCCCTAGCCCTGATGGAAGTGACAGCTTTTGCAGCCCGCGTTGGGCTGTAAAACTATAACGAACAGCAGGAAATAGCTTCAAAAAAATCAACGAACTAAATATAGAAAAGTCCCGCAGAAAAACATGCGGGACTTTGGTTTTATTTATTTTAAGCCGGCAATGTGTACCGACAAATCGATGAGTTTGCTTGAATATCCGTACTCGTTGTCATACC
This sequence comes from Bacteroidota bacterium, assembly GCA_018267095.1. Classification (GTDB taxonomy): domain Bacteria; phylum Bacteroidota; class Bacteroidia; order Flavobacteriales; family Flavobacteriaceae; genus Flavobacterium. The sequence continues at coordinate 16,858 of JAFDZC010000008.1, read as the reverse complement.
AAGAAACCAATTTGAAAAAGGTAGTGTTCAAACCGATTCCGGCTTTGGCATCGACTACCGAAGTTCTTGAATCGCCGACAAAATCTTGCGAAACTACATCGTCTTCAGTAAACCCGAGGATGCCTTTCATTTCGTTTTCTGAAGCTTTTTTCAAAACCGCCATGATTTCGTCATAGGTAGTTTCTTTGGCCAATTTTACCGTCAAATCCACAACTGAAACGTCTACGGTCGGCACGCGGAATGACATTCCCGTGAGTTTGCCGTTGAGCGATGGAATGACTTTTCCGACTGCTTTGGCCGCTCCGGTTGAGGACGGAATGATGTTGACACTCGCAGCGCGTCCGCCTCTCCAATCTTTTCTAGACGGGCCATCCGCGGTCATTTGGGTGGATGTAGTAGCGTGAACGGTGGTCATCAAACCTTCGACAATGCCAAAATGGTCGTTGATGACTTTGGCCAGTGGCGCCAAACAGTTGGTGGTACAAGAAGCGTTTGACACCACAGTATCAGTTGCTTTGGCTTCAGTGTGATTGACACCCATCACAAACATCGGTGCATCGGCTGATGGCGCAGAAATCACTACTTTTTTGGCTCCGCCGGCAATGTGCGCTTGAGCGGTTTCTAAAGTGGTGAAGAAACCGGTACATTCGGCAACCACATCCACATCGACGTCTTTGTCATCCCATTGAATGAGTTTGGGATCTCTTTCGGCAGTAACGCGAATAAATTTATCGTTGACGTAAAGCTTGCCGTCTTTGACTTCGACTTTACCGTTGAATCGGCCGTGTACCGAATCGTATTTTAAAAGGTAAGCCAAATGCTCTACATCGAGCAAATCGTTGATGGCTACTACTTCGACATTATCTCTGTTAAAGGTTTCTCTGAAGACAATTCTTCCGATTCTTCCGAAACCGTTGATTCCTAATTTTACTTTTGACATTTTTTTATTTGCTTGAGGCTTTACACAATAAGCTTTTTACTTTGTGCCGGAGCCGGTTAATTTTTAATTCGTAATTCGTAATTTGAAATTCATAATTAATTATGTAGACATGATATCCGAAACGCGCAACAATTCGCGGTCAATTTCGGTGTGTCCTTTGATGGCTTGTTCAAGTGGCGTTAAAACTACTTTATCATTCATAAGCCCCACCATATAATTTGATTTTCCGTCTAAAATAGATTCCACCGCTTTTACACCCAAACGACTCGCGAGTACACGGTCAAAACACGAAGGTGCTCCGCCGCGTTGCATGTGGCCTAAAACCGATACACGCACATCGTATTCGGGCATATTTTCATCGACGTAATCTTTGAGTTCAAAAACGTTTTTACCGATTTTATCGCCTTCGGCAATCACTACAATGCTCGATGATTTTCCGGAAGCTTTACTTTTCTTAAGCGAATCAACCAAACGATCGAGTCCTAGGTCTTCTTCAGGAATGAGAATTTCTTCAGCACCCGCACCGATTCCGGCATTGAGCGCAATATGTCCGGCATCGCGGCCCATGACTTCTACAAAAAACAATCGGTTGTGTGAACTGGCCGTATCGCGGATTTTGTCAATGGCTTCGACCACCGTATTGAGCGCGGTGTCAAAACCTAAAGTGTGACTGGTTCCGAAAATGTCGTTGTCAATCGTTCCGGGAATTCCCATCACCGGAAATCCGTATTCATTGTTGAACACTTCGGCTCCGGTAAAACTTCCGTCTCCACCAATCACTACCAAAGCTTCAACGCCTGCAGCCACTAAGTGATCATAGGCTTTTTTGCGGCCTTCGGCAGTCATGAACTCTTTGGAACGCGCTGATTTGAGAATAGTTCCTCCTTTGTTGACGATGTTGTTGACGCTTCTTGGCCCCATTTCTTTGAAGTCGCCTTCGATCATTCCTTGATAACCGCGGTAAATTCCGATGCATTCAACCCCGTGATAAGCGCAAGTTCTCACCACAGAACGAATAGCAGCATTCATCCCCGGCGAATCACCACCCGAAGTAAGAACTCCTATTTTTTTTATGTTTTGGCTCATTTTTTTGCAATTTGTAGGGTAAAATTAACAATACCGAACAATCAAAAGTAGCCTTTATGGATTTCTTTAATAATATTGGTAAATTTCAAACGATTTCGTTGATAAGTTTTTATTTTGATTGATAAAAATCGTTCGGTTTTGAGCAGATTGATAATTAATCAATCATCAGTAGGAACCGCTTCTTGATTTGTTTTCTCAGGTTCGGCCTTTTTCTCTTTTTTGTCTTTGAAGTGAATATAATCAGGAACCACCTCAGAATCGTGGACATCTTTGGTGCCGTTTTTCACTACTTCAATTTTTTGGTTTTTGAAGATTTTATACAGCAATTGTCTAAAGGTAGTAAAGTCAACTTGATACGTCAAACCCAATCCTTGCGTGTAACCAATTCCTTGACCGATGTAGTTGATGTCATTTTCTTTGTTGAACATACGCAGGTTGAGCGTTCCGTCTTCGTTCACACGGTATTGAACTTCCACATCGCCTACAACGGTGGATTCATTGACGCCGCCCACCGGAACCCCGAATTTTCCGTTGATGCTGATGCGATCACTGATTTTAGTGCTCACCGTCAAACCTACTCGACCATCGGTTTCGCGTCCGGGGTTTTTGTCGGCCGATACCAAAAGTACATCGACGTTGATTTTGTCGTCGCTGTTGTTGAGGATGGTTCCGAACAAATCACCCACTTTTTCATATATATTATTGGTCAGCGAAGTTTGACTCAGACCGTCAACGCTCAAGAAACTTCCGGTAGAAAGCAAAATCAGCGCTTGTTTTTGGCGCACATCTTTATCGTCGAGTTTGGTTTGAATTTCGGATTTAAGCACTGAACTCACCGTCGGGAAATTAATTGTAAAGTCAGGACTTGGATTACTCAAATTACCTTTGATGCCAATCACAACTTCAACATCTACCTTTTTGTTGAACGATGGATTCTCCACCAAAACTGCCGGATTTGCAGAGGTTTTATAAACGGCTTCTAGATTTAAAATGGCCTTCATCGGGTCGCCTTCCCAAGTTACCGAACCGCCTTTTTTGATCTTAAATTGTTTGTTGATGATACCGCCGTATTTAAAATTATAGGTTCCTTCATAGGCTTGGAAATCGCCCCACATATTGAACTTTCCGAGCGTATTGATTTTGAACAACAACGATCCGAAACCTTTGCCTTTCATTCCATGCCCAGAATTTCGGTCGAGAATAATTTCAACTTCGGCATCCGGTGTAATATCAAAATCAAATTCAAGCTCTACACCGTCGTATTTTTTCTCTTTCTTTTCAGTTCCGTTTTGTTGGTTGAATTTTTCTTTTTTGGTAATGAATCGAATGTAGTTGTTATCGCCAACGCTTTCGGCATCATTGATCGGGATTTTAATCTGCGTTCCTTTTTCAGATTTTCCGGTTACATTAATAAGGAGTTTGTTGATTGGGCCGGTAATGGTTGCCTCGCCATCCATATAAGCGGTTCCGAAATAAGCGGCATCTTCGCTGTCTTTGGTGTCTAAGGCCAATATGCGTCGTGAACTTAGGTTCAAATCGAGGTTCCAATCAGAGAAATTGTTGTGTCCGATGCTGCCAAAAAGTTGGCCTTTGGTTTTGTATTTGGTATCAGTTACATCGGTATCGCGGATGATGAATTTCTTTTCGGTTACGTCTACAATCGTTCCGTCTTCAACCTGATAATCGACGTTTAAGTACGGAACTTTGAGTCCGGCTCCGTTCACAAACAGTCTTCCGTTGATGTCTAAATCGTCTAAAGTTCCGGCTATATTGGCTCGGCCAGAGGCTTTTCCGCGAACCTCTGAAATAACATCTTTGGCAATGTTGCCCAAAACACCCAAGTTGAATTGCTCAAAATTTAAATCAAGGTTGAGTTTGGTTTTTTGGTCAACAATATCCAGATATCCGTCGGCGGTAAATGATTTGAGGTTTTCGTTTTCAACCGACGAATTCAAGTAGAATTTCTGAAGTGAGTTATCGCCCGTAACATCGAGTTTCATAGTTCCTAAGGCAATATCGTTGAGTTTGAGCTGTTCGATTTTGACCGAAGATGTTGGCTGATAAACCGAATTGGTTTGTTTTACATGAACCGAACCGTTGAGATTTCCGGCAATTTTAAATTCTTCGATTACGGGCAATAATCGTTCGAGTTGCACTTCTTTAAAGAGCAAATTCAAATCTTTGTTTTGCTTTCCGTTGAGCGTTCCATTGAGGCGAACTTGTTGATTTTCGTGGCTCAGCGCAATATCATCAACGGTAAAATTCTGAAGTTTTTTGTCAAAAATAATTTTGTTGTCGGCTTCTTCATGTTCGTTGAGATACCACATAAAATCATTGTATTTCAATTCAGATTTCTGAATGCCTACTACGTTGTTTCGCTGAGCATCAATGGTGTGGTATAAGTTCAAGCTGTAAGCATCATCGCCTTTTTCGCCGCCTCTGAACTCTGAACGCAGATATAAAGTGTCTTTGGTGGTGACGTTAATCAGACTAAAATCGCGGATTTTATAGTTTTTTGTTTTAATCGAATCGAGCGAAACATAGGTGTTAAACAACGGGTTTTTGTTGTCAATGTCAATGCGGATGTTATCGAGTGTGTTCTCGTAGGCCGTGATTTGAGGCGATGTAAAATTAAACTTGAAATCATCTGTGTCAGAATCAATACTGCCGCGCAAATGCGTGTTTTTTCCGATGCCGATGCCCGGATAAAAAACCTCGACAATTTTGTTGTAAATGGCAAAATCAAATTTAAGATACTGCCCTTTTTTGACTTGGTTTCTACTGTAATTGGCATACAAGCTTCCGGCTGAATTTTCAAGCATTTTGCGCAATGAAGCAATTTCAAATTTGCCGACGATTTTTCCGTCAATGATGTCTGGCGATTGCACTGAAATGGTTCGTTCGTTGTTATCGTCAAAGCTTGAATGCAACGAAAAATCCTCAAAATAATATCGATCCTTGTTGTTTTGATAAGCGGTTTGTGTAAAGTGAATATCGCCTTTCAAATCGTCGAGCGAATTGCCGATAACATTGACCTTGATGCCGCCTTTGAACACCGCCACTGAATCTTTCTTGACAAAATTGAGTTTTTTGAGATTGGCGTAATCAACTTGTGTTTGGAAATTATACGCAATTTCTTTGCGGCCTAAGTTGGCTGAACCGTTAAAGTCCAAAAACAAATTCGGGTCGTTGATGTATACTTTTCCTTTAAAAACCGGATTCTTAAAGTTTCCGTCGACGATGACTTTGCTGTAGTTGTAGCCGTTGTATTGCAGTCGGTAAATATCGCCCGAAAAAGTTGTGTTCAGATACTTTTGTATAAAACCTTGTCCGTCTACATCAATGTTCAAGCTGACTTTGCCCAAGTCTTTTTTGCCGAGAAAATTGCCCAAATCAAAGGTTTCTAAAATGATGTTTCCCTTGTATTTGGCATTATCAATGTTGTCAATATCATACATCTGCAAGCTCGATTCAACGTTGCCCAAAGCTGTGGTCATGTAAAAATCGGTAATGAGCTTTTGTGTGGTGACATCTACTTGTCCGTGCATATTGAACAAACCAATTTTTTTGAGTGAAGTCGGCAATTTTGAGCCCAAAACATTCGGTAATAATTTGACCAAATGCTGATAATCTGACATTACTTTTTTGAAAGTTCCTTTCATTTCAAAAGGCTGATGCGCTTTGCCAAACAAATTTTTAAAGTTGACATCACCGGCTATATGCGTGCATTTGCTGTCGGTGAGATTAAGCTTGCGCGCGGTCAAGTTGTTGAGTGTTCCCGTTATATGTGATTTGAGTGTGAAGTTCTGCCCTTTTCCGATTTCTTTATAAAAATACCAAACATCACTCGTGGACAACGAAGCCTGATCGACCAAAATATTAAAGTTGACTTTGTTGTTGAAATCGGCAAAATCTTCTCGTTTGTAGTTGAGCGCGACATTGCCTTTAAAAAGTGAATGGGCAGTAATCAAATCGACATTGCGCATCAAAATTTGCTTTTTGGTATACGAGAATTTCGACTCCAAATTGCGCACATACAACCCGCGATGATCCAAAAATGACATACGAGCAATATCGGTATTTACATTAGGTCCGTGGATTTCAAAATTTTCTAAAACCGCATTGAGCTTTGAAAAATCAGCATCTTTGGGTATTTCTCGGTTGTAATCAGTTAAAATAAAATGACTTCGATTTACCGTGATTTGGTTGGCAGTGAATAAAAATTTTCCCGAAGAAGGTTTTCCATCGTCAAAAGCAGCAATGAAACGGTCTAGGTTGGTGTCTTTTTCGCCTTTGTAGGTTTTCATATCGAGCAGTAAACCGTCGACACTGACGTTGCCAAAAAGCAAATCACCATCCATCAATCTCTTCACATCGAGTATGTTGGTATTGATTCTGTTGGCGTAAATGAGCGTATCTTTTTTGTGATCACGCACCAATACTTGCTTGAGTTTTACCGTGCCGAAGGAAGTAACTGAAACCTGCCCGATTTGAATGTCGGTTTTATAAGTTTCGTTGAGCCATTGCGTAAGACGTTGTCCGATGCGCGTTTGAACCGAAGGCAAAGTCAGTGCAATTCCCAAAGCCAACAACAGCAACAATAGGAATAAAAGGGTACGAAAGATTATTTTCTTGGCTTTTTTGATAACGACGATAATTTAATCTACCAAAGGTTTCATTGACAAAAAAAAGCTAATTTTGGCATCGCTGTAAAAATAAAATATTTTAGCGGATACAGCCCAAAAATACTCTGAAATTTAAAGCTATTTATGCAACCGAAAAGCATCTACATTTTGGCCATTGAAAGTTCTTGTGATGATACTTCGGCAGCGATTCTTCAAAACGATAAAGTGTTGTCGAATGTTGTGGCGAATCAACTCGTTCATGAACAATATGGCGGTGTGGTTCCCGAGTTGGCCTCACGAGCGCACCAACAAAATATAGTTCCGGTAGTGGATGCAGCCATCAAACGCGCTGGTATTGGCCGCGAAGATCTTTCGGCCATAGCTTTTACACAAGGTCCGGGACTGATGGGTTCGCTGTTGGTGGGCGGTTCGTTTGCTAAGTCGATGTCGTTGGCATTGAATATTCCGCTGATATCCGTGCATCACATGCAAGCGCATATATTGGCCCATTTTATTGATGAAGAAGGTTTTGACAAGCCCCAGTTTCCGTTTTTGGCCTTGACCATTTCGGGCGGACATACGCAAATTGTGCGTGTAGATGATTTTTTCAAGATGGAAATCATTGGCGAAACCACGGATGACGCGGTGGGCGAAGCTTTTGATAAATCGGCTAAAATTTTGGGGTTGCCTTATCCGGGCGGTCCGTTGGTGGATAAATTGGCGCAAGAAGGCAACCCGAAAGCATTTACTTTTAACAAGCCTAAAATTCCGGGATTGGATTTTAGTTTTTCGGGTTTAAAAACTTCAATATTATATTTCATTCAAAAGCAAGTTGCCGAAAATCCAGATTTTATCGAGCAGAACAAAGCTGATTTGTGTGCGTCAATACAACAAACCATCATTGAGATTATTATGGATAAACTCAAAATGGCTGTAGCCGAAACCGGAATTACACAAGTGGCCATTGGTGGCGGCGTTTCGGCCAATTCAGGCATCAGAAAAACGCTCAAAGAAGCTGAAGGTTTGTATGGTTGGAAAACTTTTATTCCCAAGTTTGAATATACCACCGACAACGCTGCGATGATTGGTATAACGGGCTATCAGAAATTTTTAACCGGAAACTTTGAAAACGCTTCGGTGGTTTCAAAGGCGCGAATTTCTTTTTAAGATGCAGTTGTTTTACAATCCAAATATCGTATCCGAGCAAGAAACTTTCTCCTTTGATAAAGAAGAAAGTAGACATATAGTTAAAGTACTCAGAAAAAAAGAAGGCGATAAACTTTTTGTGACCAATGGTTTAGGTTTTTTATTTGAAGCAGAGATTGTTCTGGCAACCGACCACAAATGCCAAGTTAAAATGGTTGCTGTTGTTCTGGAAGAACCCAAAAAATATCGCTTGCATTTGGCCGTGGCACCTACCAAAATGAATGACCGCTACGAATGGTTTTTAGAAAAAGCCACCGAAATAGGCATTGATCAAATTACCCCTATTTTTTGTGAGCATTCAGAGCGCAAACATTTTAATCATGAGCGCATGGAGAAGATTCTCATTTCGGCGCTCAAACAGTCCAATCAATACACTTTGCCGAAACTCAATCCGGCCATTAGCTTTAAAGAATTCATGAAACAAAAATATGATGGATTGAATTTCATTGCCCATTGCGAAGAAACCAACCGAAAATCACTCAAAGAAATGTTACAAATCAATACCGATGTGACTTTACTGATTGGACCGGAAGGCGATTTTTCATCGCAAGAAATTGAAATGGCTTTGAAGGCCGGATATATTCCGGTAACTTTGGGACAAACACGATTGCGCACTGAAACGGCGGCCATTGCGGCTTGTCATAGCGTGGTCTTTTACAACGAACCAACAAACTAAACACATGAAAAAGAATTTATTAATGATTGCTTTATTTTGTTTTGCTTTAACGCAAGCACAAGATGCACCCTTAGTCGGTATCAATATACCAGATGCGCAAATGGTTTGTAATCCAGGCGATTGTACCGTTTTGAATGCAGTTAATCAATACATTCCCAAAAGCACAGATAGTTATTCGGTACAAAACATTAATTACAATCCTTTGTTCCCGTTTTCAGGCGGAGTAACTATTCCGCCCAATGGTGATGATTATTGGTCGCCAGTGTTTAATTTGCCTTTTTCATTTTGCTTTTACGGAAACACCTACAACTCTGTCTTGGTTGGCACCAACGGAGTGATTACTTTTGATTTAACGAATAATGTTCCAATGAATTTTTGCGAATATTCATTTAATCAGACGATACCCAATGCAAATTTCCCCATAAGAAATGCCATTTACGGAGTTTACCAGGATACTGATATCAGAACTCCGCCGATTACCAATTCAAGTTTTCAAAACATCAATTATTATGTAGTAGATACGGGTGTTTTTGCGGCTCCGAACCGTGCGTTTATTGTGAACTATAATCAGTTGCCTTTGTATGATTGTCTCGGAAATGTGGGTTTGCAGACTTCGCAAATTGTGATTCATGAAGGCACGAACATCATAGAAGTTTTTGTAAAAAGCAGAACTTCTTGTAGCAGTTGGAACAATGGCTCGGGTGTGATTGGTCTGCAAAATCAAAACGGAACTTCAGCTATTACACCTTCCACTAGAAACACCGGAGATTGGACCGCAACTGATGAGGCTTGGCGTTTTACACCCAATGGAATTTCATTACCGATTACTTACCAGTGGTTTATGGATGGTTTTTTAGTCCCGGGTGCCAATTCTGATAGTTTTGTAGTTTGCCCAACAGACAACCAAACAACTTACACGGTTCAAGCTACTTTTGAGAATTGCGGAAATTCTTTTGTGTTAAACGATCAAAACGACTATGATTTATTAGCAACTTATTCGTTGGCTAATCCTGCTGACTTCTCGGTTTGTAGCAATGATATCGGAATTTACAGCATTGATATTGACCAGTCTGCTTATGTCTTGAACGGAGCCAATCCGGCTGATTATGATTTTAAATATTATAATAATCAAACTGACGCAGAATTCGGAACCAATAATTTTATCACTACCGTTAACAATTTCAGTTTTACCCAAAATCAAACGATTTATTTGGTGGTTGAAGACTTAATGAGTTCTGGTTGTCGCTGGATTATGCCTTTTTCATTAAACATCAATCCACCGGTAGCGCCACCAACCGGAGATGCCAATCAAACCTACAATCCGGGGCAAACTTTGAATGATTTAGTGGTTCAAGGGCAAAATATTCAGTGGTATGATTCGGCTGTGGGCGGAAACTTATTGTCAGGTACAACCCTCTTACAAAACGATACTACTTATTATGCTTCACAAACCGTGAATGATTGCGAAAGCCGTATGTCAAATCCGGTGCGTTTAGCAGTTCATGTTTATGATGTAACGATGGGCAATCAGAGTTTTGTCAAATCTGATTTTAAAATTTATCCGAACCCGACCCATCAATTTTTGAACATTTCAAATACACAAAAAATTCAAGAAGTTGTTCTGCTCAATTCACTCGGGCAGAAAGTTTTAGAATTCTATCCAAATCAGGTAGAATATATTATAAATATGACTCAATTATCAGCCGGTGTTTATATGTTGAATCTCAAAACCGAAACACAATCACAAACGCTTAAAGTGGTTAAAAACTAAACAATGAAAAAGTTTTTTTGCCTTTTGATATTTTTTTCTTGGACGATTCAAGCACAAGAAATTGCTTTGCTCAAATACAGCGGTGGTGGCGATTGGTATGCCAACCCGACTTCGCTGACCAATTTGATTAAGTTTTGCAATCAGAATATCAATACACGCTTAAAACCCAAAGCAGCTGTGGTGGAACCTTCAAGCCCGGAGTTGTTTTCGTATCCGTTTGTGCACATGACCGGACATGGCAATGTGGTTTTTAGCAACAACGATGCAGCCAACTTACGCGCTTATTTAAGCTCAGGTGGATTTTTGCATATTGATGATAACTACGGTATGGATCAATATATCCGCAAAGAACTCAAAAAGTTATTGCCCGATGAAGATTTAGTCGAGATTCCGGCGAGTCATGCCATTTTTCAAAAACCATATTCATTTCCGGCTGGAATTCCAAAAATCCATGAGCACGATGGCAAACGTCCGCAGGCTTTTGGTATTTTCATGGATGGAAGACTAGCGGTTTTGTATACGTATGAAACTGATTTGGGCGATGGTTGGGAAGATCCCGATGTGCACAACGATCCGATTGAAGTGCGCACCAAAGCCTTAAAAATGGGCGCCAACATCATCAATTATATCTTTAATAATTAATCGAATCGGTTTAAATTGTACCTTTCGGTGTAAATGATTGCATTATGGTGAATTCGAAAATCATTGCCGGTGGAATTTTGCGCGCAATTGCAGTATTAGTTGGTATCGGACTTCTGCTCTATTTTCTGTATGCCATTCAAACCGTTTTGTTGTATTTGGTGATGGCACTTATTTTATCACTCATCGGCCGTCCGATTCAACGTTTTTTCAGAACCAAACTCAAGTTCAAACAAACCGCATCGAGCGCGATGGTGATTGTTTTTTACTTGTTGCTCATGCTTGGTTTTCTGTCGATGTTTGTTCCGCTGATTGCCAGTCAAGGACAAAATTTATCTTTGCTCAACACCGCTGCGATTGAAAAAAACACACTTGAATTAATCTCGCAATTATCTCTTTGGCTCGAAAGTCACCACATTGACGCTGAGGCTATTTTTAAAAACCAAAAAATGGCTTCTAAGTTTGATTTTGATTTTATACCCGATTTACTCAACTCGATGGTGGGCGCCATTAGTGGTTTTGGCGTCGGATTGGTTTCGGTGTTGTTTATTACTTTTTTCTTTCTCAATGACCGAAAACAACTCATCGCCGGAGCTAAGTTGCTGATTCCTGACAGCCATGAAGAGCAGATTCTGAATTCAATTGAAAAGATCAACGAGTTGCTTTCGCGCTATTTTATTGGGCTTTTGCTGCAATTATTCATTGTTTGTGTTTTGTATCTGATTGTATTGTTGATTTTTGGTGTTGAGAATGCGCTCGTGATTGCTTTCTTGTGCGGATTGCTGAATATTGTTCCGTACATCGGACCACTGATTGCTTCGGTAATGGCGGCAGCACTGACGATGTTGGACAACTTAGGACAAGATTTTCAAACCGAAATTTTGCCGACAACTTTGTATGTCATGATTGGTTTTGCTGTGGTTCAGATGATTGACAACAATGTGTCGCAACCGCTGATATTCTCTAAAAGTGTGAGTTCACATCCGCTCGAGATTTTCTTGGTAATTCTCTCGGCCGGCTTTTTATTTGGAATTGCCGGTATGATCATCGCCGTTCCGCTGTATACAATTCTCAAAGTTATTGGCAAAGAATTCTTTCCGGACAATTCGTTTATTCAGTTTCTTACCAAAAATATCTAGCCTTGTCAGCGATTGATTTCCCTGCGCATATTCGCACCTTTATCGTTGAAAATACTTCAGCCGATGTGGTTCAATTAGCTTTGCAAAAAAATCCATTTCCTGAATTTTCATGGACTGAAATCCTCGAACAAATTTCCGGTCGAAAAAAAGCGCAAGACAAATTGCCTACTTGGTTTGCCTGTGAACCAGTGGTTTATCCTTCGAAGATTTCGGTCGAACAAACTTCTTCTGAAAGCACAGCGCAATACAAAGCTTCCTTGATTTCAGGAAATTCTTTGATTGATTTGACCGGCGGCTTTGGGGTTGATGCGTACTGTTTTGCTCAAAAGTTCGAACAAGTGATTCATTGTGAATACCAATCGGAACTCTCAGAAATTGTTGGTTATAACTTCCAGCAATTAAAAGCTCTAAATGTCGAATGTTTGTGCGGCGACGGGCTGGAAATCCTCCAAAAAAAGGACCGAAAATTTGATTGGATTTATCTGGATCCGGCGCGAAGAAGCGATCGAAAAGGCAAGGTTTTTATGCTTGAAGATTGTACGCCCAATGTGGTTGCGCTTTTGCCGGAATACTTTAAATTCTCAAATCATATTCTCATCAAAACAGCGCCCATTCTGGATATTCAAGCAGGTTTGAAAGCTTTGCAATTTGTCAAAAATATTCACATTGTGGCGCTTAACAATGAAGTAAAAGAAATTCTTTGGCAAATGGAGCAAGGTTTTAAAGAGGAAGTCAGCATAATTTCTGTAAACATAATGCCCAAAGAGATTCAAGAATTTTCTTTTAAACTTACTGATGAAGTTTTTTCACGTTTTGATTTACCAAAAAAATACTTATACGAGCCCAATGCGGCCATTATGAAATCTGGCGGTTTTGCGCAAATTGGGCAGCGTTATGGTTTGTCAAAATTGCATTTGCATTCGCATTTATACACCGCTGAAAAGTTAATGGATTTTCCCGGACGCTGTTTTGAAATTCTTCAGCAGATTCCCTATCAAAAAAACGAAATGAAGCAATATTTGCATGAAAAACAAGCAAATGTTACGGTTCGTAATTTCTCGGAAACTGTTGAGGAAATTCGCAAAAAATGGAAAATCAAAAGCGGTGGAGATTTATACTGTTTTTTTACGACCGATATGAATAACCGCAAAATAGTTTTACTTTGCGCCAAAATTTAAAATCAGCATGAAACAGTTGTTTTTTGGATGTATTGGGTTGTTGTCTTTAATCGCTCAAGCGCAACGTCCGTGTGAGTTTACGACCGATGTAAAAGATTCGCTCGGAAGTTATAAATCAACCAAAGAGTATTTGGTTTATGAGAAAAACTTTGGCGGAAATTCAAGCTATATTTTTTATTCAATTTTAATTGCTGACGGCACGCCCGTATTACAAGTTCAATTGCTCGAAAAAAGTACAGATTTTATCAAAGCCAAATGTTTTGATAAAAATTCTAAGATTTATCTACAACTCAACAACAACAAAATTGTAACGTTGTTGCATACCAATGACGAGAGTTGTGGTTCTATGGTGCGCGATGAAAAAGGGGTCAACAACCGAGTTTTATCGGGTTATTTTATGTTCCGAAAAGAAGATTATGAAGATTTAAAAAAGTCTGAATTGTCGTTTATTCGAATTAAGTTTGGCGCAGAAAGCGCTGATTATATGATGCGTAAAGCTTTTAAATCTGAACTTGATGGCCAAATTTACGAGCCTGAAAGTTACTTTTTAAATTATTTTCACTGTCTGGAAGAAAAGCCTTAATCACAAATCCATTGAAAGTTTGAAATGGGTTCTCGGCGTGCATTTTTTAAGTTGTAATGCCACCATTCACTTTCGAAAATCCGAAAACCTGCGCGAATCATGGTGTTGCGCAACAGCTTTCTGTTTTCAAGTACTGATTCAGGCAGATTTTCATAATCTTGCGCAGCTTCAGGGCCAAAATGATCAAAACCGGTTCCCATGTCAAGCTCGTTTCCGTCTGCATCTGCCAGCGAAATATCAACCGCACCGCCTCGATTGTGTATAGAACCCTTTTTTGGATCGGCCACATAACTCGGATTAGGCACAATTTGCCACATTTTTTTTTGAATATCCAGCGGTCTGTAACAGTCAAATAGCACAATTCGATAACCTTTTTTCATGAACTTTTCTTGTGCTTTGAGTAAAGCTTTTACCGTTTTATAGCGCAAATAGCAGGCTTCGCAATCATAGACTTTGGTTTTGAGAAAATTGTCTGCAGTGGCGTATTTCATTTTATACACAAAATCATGACTGTAATCGTAAAGGTTTACAAATGTTGAGTCATCAACCACCGGAGCTGTGATGTTTTCATTTTTGACGACTTTTAATATGTCAACTTTTTGTGTTGTGGTTTGAGCCACTATAGCATCTCTGGATTTTGGTAAATCAACTGCTTGTGACGAATGTGTGTTTTTTGTTGAACCGCAAGCAGTAAATAAAAAAAAAGCTATAACTAAAGTAAAAATTCTCATGATTAAAAAATATTCATTGCTAAAGATAAAAATTAAGTTGGTCGAAATTTGAAATTTAATTTTAACAACTGTTTATTTATGAAAGCGCTATAAAATTTTTTTGTCTGATTATTTATAAAATTCAACCTTTTATTTATGAAGATGTTGATTACGAAAGTTAAAAAAATTACAAAAAAATATTTTGTTTAATGTTTTAAAAAAAAGTTTAAACTAAGTTTGTTCAAACCAAACAATCAAATCCCATGAAAAAAATGACACATTTCTTTAAAGTGATTGCTTTACTTCTTTTTTCGAGTATTGCATTCTCGCAGACTGCTCGGGTCCAATTGATTCATAATTGTGCCGATTCAGCTGCTCAGACTGTTGATGTGTACATCAACGGTGACAAAATCTACGATGATTTTGCTTTTAGAACTGCAACTCCATTTGCAGATGTACCCTCCGACATTCCGCTTACGGTTGACATTGCCCCGGGTAGCAGTAACTCGGTCTCGGAAAGTATCTACAACACAGTGGTTACTTTTGATGCCAATCAAACCTATGTAATTGTAGCCAATGGTTTGATCAACTCGTCTCTGTACTCACCTTTTAGGCCGTTTGAATTATCGGTCTTTGTACAGGGAAGAGAATCCTCATCAGTCAACGGTAATACTGATTTGTTGGTATGTCATGGCGCTACAGATGCTCCAACTGTAGATGTTGTGCATACCACTTTTCTTCCGATCAATACCATTGTAGACAACATTTCTTATCCTTCTTTCAATGGTAGTTACCTAGAATTACCCACCGGAAATTACACCATTGATGTAACCGATCAAACCGGAGGTACAGTCATTTCTTCTTATGATGTAAAGTTGCTTGATTTAGGATTGCAAGATCAGGCTATCACAGTGGTGGCCAGCGGTTTTTTGAATCCTGCTAACAACAACAACGGACCTTCTTTCGGGTTATGGGTAGCTTTACCTTCTGGTGGAAATTTGATTCCTTTGCCACAGTCGCCATATGCGCGCGTGCAAATTATTCACAATTCAGCGGATGCGGCCGCCTCATTGGTCGATGTATACATCGATGGTGATTTGGCTTTGGATGATTTTGCTTTCAGAACAGCAACTCCTTGGTTGGATTTGCGTGCTGGGGTACCCATTTCAATTGATATTGCTCCTAGTAACAGTACTTCTTCAGCTGAAAGTATCTACAACCTCACTACGAGTTTGAATATTGGTTCTGAATATGTCATTGTCGCCAATGGAGTTGTTAGTAGCAGTGGATATGCTCCGAATCAACCTTTTCAATTATCGGTGTATGATCAAGGCCGAGAAGTGGCTTATGACGGTAACAATACAGATATCCTGATTCATCACGGTTCAACCGATGCGCCAACAGTTGATATTGTAGAAACAAGTGTTCCAGCGGGTACAATTGTAAACGATATATCCTATGGTGAATTTTCAGGTAATTACCTTGAATTGCCAACGGCTGATTATTTAATTGATGTACGAGATGCTTCAGGTGTCAATACGGTAGCAACTTTTCAGGCACCTTTGTCCAGTTTATCCTTAGACGGAAAAGCATTGGTTGTTGTAGCTAGTGGATTTTTGAACCCGTCTGCCAACAGCAATGGGCCAGAATTTGGCCTTTGGGTAGCTACGCACGCCGGTGGGAACTTAATTCCTTTACCGATTGTTCCTCCTGCGCCAACTGCCCGTGTTCAGATTATCCACAACGCAGCTGATGTAGCCGCTGAATTTGTCGATGTGTACATCAACGGCGATTTGGCTTTGGATAACTTCAAATTCAGAACTGCTACCCCGTTCATCGATGCTCCGGCGGGTGTTCCTGTGCAAATTGATATTGCCCCTGCTACAAGTTCTTCTGTATCAGAAAGCATTTTCAACACAACTGTAACGCTTACTGCTAATGAAAAATATGTGGTGGTAGCCAGCGGAATTGTGAGCGCTTCAGGCTATACTCCGAACCAACCTTTTGGATTATCGGTATTCACTCCAGCCAGAGAAACGGCTTCGAACAGCAACAACACCGATGTTTTGGTTTATCATGGTTCAACCGATGCGCCAACAGTGGACGTAGTTGAGACCAGTGTTCCGGCCGGTACAGTGGTTGATGATTTATCATACGGAGATTTTGCAGGTTATTTAGAATTACCAACGGCAGATTACAGACTAGATGTTCGCGATGCCAGCGGAAGTGTGGTGGTAGCTACTTACGATGCTCCGTTGCAAACCTTGGGCTTACAAGGAAAATCATTGACTGTCTTGGCCAGCGG
>JAFDZC010000007.1 GCA_018267095.1 Bacteroidota bacterium | reverse complement strand
TGAAAGCCTCCCTTGACGAAGGAGGCTCTCTGAGTTAACCTAACTATGTTAAAAATAAAACTATGCGATGTTAGAAGCGTATTGTGAAGCTTTTTTCAACAATACTTTAATCAACAAACGATTCGGAGCAATCCCTGAAGTAATCATTTGTTTTTTGGCGGTGTTCTCTTGTGTGTTTACACCGTTAGCAGTTTGTTTGGTCATCATAAACCATGAAACCATATTCATGTTGCTGTTTGACTCAACTGCACTAGTTGAAGCCGCTACTTGTGCAGGAACTTCAATCGTGTTTTGAGCAACCACTCTTGAACCTGAAAACAACATAACCGCTACAACCAATAACATTTTCATGTTTACTGAAGTGGCGATGGTGTTGATGATTGCTTTCATAATTCTGGGTGTTTGTTGTTTCATTTGTACATGACAAACTTATCACCATCACCGCGGCTTGTGAAATATTTTCGGTCAACAACACCAAAACTCGTTGAAGCTGCAAAAAATCAAAATCTCGTGCCATTCGGCTAAAAAAACGTGCATTTTATAGACCCTTTTGTCTTTCTACTGCACTTAATCGCACTCATTTAGCTTTTTTAACCCTAAAAAAAAGCCCAAACTGATGCTTGAGCTTTATATTTCATGGTAAAATCATCCATAGAGTTGTGACAAAACCCGTCAAAAAACAAACTTTGTCACAGAAGTTGTGACAAAACCTATTCAAAAACAACTTTTGTCACAACTATTGTTGCAATCTTCAAATCAAAAAACAATGGACAAAAACTCTTGTGTCATTTTTTTTAAAAAATTTATTTTGACACAAAAGTTGTGTCATTTTTAAAAAAAAATAAAAATTGACACATTTTAACAATTCAATCCATAATAAAAAAGCCCAAACTTAAGTCTGGGCTTTAAATCAAAGAATCAATAATAAATTACCTTTTGATAACTCTCAAGGTTTTTATGTTCTCTGCTTGAGTAACAATAATGTTGTATACACCTGATGGATATTGAGCACCGATTTCAAGATCAGCCAATGCCGCTGCACTGCTTACACGTGACTCAACTTCTCTACCCAACATATCGTAAACTTTTACGCTTACTTCATTTTCGCTAGATGAATTCAACTCTAGTTTGAAGTGATCAGCAAATGGGTTTGGATAAGCTTTCACATCGTATACGTTGATAGCTGTAGCTGTTTGTCTTGTAGCAGCCGGTGACACAGTGATGTCACAAGTTTGTGTACCTTGAACGTAGCTAGAGTTGTACAATACATCCACACGGATGGTGTAAGTAACTCCCGGTTGCGCTCCACCCGGCAAGTTTTGCAAGCTGAATACACTGTTTGGAGTGGTGTAAACTCTTGAAGTAGCCGGTGAAGTTGAAGTAACTACAAAACGGTATCCTTGAGCACCAATAACTTGTTGTGCATAAATTGAGGTCCACAAACGATTGACCGTAGAACCACAAGCAGGGTTAACCACTCTGGATGCACCCGGAGTTGCCGGTGTATTAATAGAACAAACTGTTCCGTACTCTGAATCTGGTCTCCAAGTATTTCCGAACTTCAACAATACATCGATTGAATAAATGGTGCCGAAGCTTATGTTTTGAGCACCTAGATTAGTTAAACTGAATCTGTTGACATGGCTGTCATAAGTTCCGATAACGGTAGCTCCATTTCTTACACGGAATCTATAACCAGAAGCACCCGGAACTTGACCACAATAAATGGTATTTGAAATGTTGGCCAAAGTAGATCCACAAGCGGGCTGTGTAATGCTGGTTGCGTTAGGAACTGCAGGAGTTGTTACCGTACATGTAGAACCATAAGCTCTCCAGAATCCTTGAATTTTAACCGAAACTCTTATTGAATAAGTAGTAGCATAAGTTGCTCCACCAGGTAAATTCAACAAGTTAAAGCTGTTGATGGTCGACTCATAAGTTCTGACATTAGAACCATTGGTTACTTCAAAACGATAGGCTTGAACAGGAATTCCTGTTGCGTTTACATAAGTAGTCAACTGATAAGCATACAGTGTATTGGACAGATGGGTAAGCACCGATCCACAGTGATTTGCATTCAAAAATGATGTTGGATAAACCTCATCAATGTTGCCATCGCAATTGTCATCAATGTTATTGCCAAGAACTTCTGAAGCATTCGGATTGACATTGGCCAACGAATCATCGCAATCGGTTCCCATATTGACCACGGTGTATCCGGTTGGCGTTGACGCTCCGTAACAAACCGATGTTTGCGGGAAACCATTGTTAAAGCCATCGCCGTCAGCATCAGTATAGAACATACCGGTTCTCCATTTGGTTCCATCATTCGGATTACAATCTGTGTTATTGGTTACATAACCTACCGGAGTTCCCAAACATGTTTGAACGCTCGTAGAAGCATCGCCATAACCATCATTATCGGCATCGGCATAATAAGTTGTATTGGTATTGACTACAATGGTTAAAGTAGTAGCAATGTTGTTGACACATTGACCAGGGTCTGTAATAAAAGTATAAGTCGTCGTTGCTGTATTGTTCAAGGCAGGAGTCCAGTATCCGGTAACTCCGTTCAGCGAAGTAGTTGGCAAAGCCGATAAAACATCGCCCGAACAAATTGCTGCTACTGAATTAAACGTCGGAGTTAAAACCGGATTCACAATAATTTCCATCATTGTTGAAACCGCACATTCACCCGAATTTGGGGTAAAAGTATAGGTCGTAGTTGCCGAATTATTCAAAGCTGGCGACCAAGTTCCGTGTACTCCGTTTAATGAAGTAGTTGGCAAAGCTGACAAGGACGAACCCGCACAGATCGGTGCTACTTGATTAAAAGTCGGCGTCAAAATCGGGTTGACAACGATTTGCATGGTGGTTGACAAAGCACATTCACCTGAATTGGGTGTAAAGGTATAAGTGGTTGTTTGTGTATTA
Source organism: Bacteroidota bacterium (assembly GCA_018267095.1). GTDB lineage: Bacteria > Bacteroidota > Bacteroidia > Flavobacteriales > Flavobacteriaceae > Flavobacterium. The sequence continues at coordinate 4,631 of JAFDZC010000007.1, read as the reverse complement.
TCGATGGCCGGCGACCAAGTTCCTGAAATACCGTTGTTTGAAACCGTTGGCAATGCTGATAACGCAGCTCCGTCACAAATTGGGGCAACCTGTGTAAAGCTCGGCAACACTTTTTGATTTACAGTTAAAATTTTACTTACTGAGCCCGGTCCGCACAATCCCCCTGAACCTACTAAAGTCAATGTAACTGAAGCCGGGGCATTGGCTGCAGCGGTATACGTAGCCAACTCTGGAGTTGAACCGGAGTTGTTGGCAAAAGTACCGCCTGCTCCACCGTCATTCCAAACCGCAGAAGTTGTACTTCCGCCAAATGAACCACCCAAAGCTGAAGTAGTTTCACCTTGACAAATAGGGCTTAGAGCAAGTCCGGCATCAAGAATTCTGATTGGATTTACTGTTAAGGTTTTGCTCACAGCTACCGTTCCGCATGATCCTCCGTCGGTTGTTAAAGTCAAAGTAACTGAAGCCGGGGCATTGGCTGCGGCTGTATAGGTTGCCGTTGCAGGGGTTGAGCCTGAATTGTTGGCAAAAGTACCACCGGCACCGTTGTCATCCCAAACGGCCGAAGTTGCTCCGCCTCCAAATGAACCTCCTAAAGCAGCAGTAGTTCCACCTTGGCAAATAGCTGACAAAGCAGCACCCGCGCTAGCTGTTGGATTGGCATTAATGGTCAGTGTTTTACTGGCTGACACTGATCCGCATAAACCTCCGGCTGTGACCAAAGTCAAGGTCACTGATGTCGGGGCATTCAAAGCAGCCGTATAAGTAGCAAATCCCGGAGTGGTTCCTGAGTTGTTGGCAAAAGTACCACCGGCACCATTGTCATTCCAAACCGCTGAAGTAGCTCCGCCGCCATAAGAACCGCCTAAATTTGCAGTGGTTCCACCTTGGCAAATAGGCGCCAATGGGCTTCCTGCATTTACCGTTGGATTCGGATTTACCGTCAATATTTTACTGGCAACCGCAGCAGTACATGAGCCTCCGGAAGTTGTTAAAGTTAATGTAACTGAAGCCGGGGCATTGGCTGCAGCGGTATAAGTTGTTGTATTGGGTGTTGTTCCTGAATTGTTGGCAAAAGTTCCGCCAGCACCTCCATCACTCCAAACAGCTGAAGTCGCGCCTCCACCAAATGATCCGCCCAAAGCAGCCGTAGTTCCGCCCTGACAAATGGCCGAAACAGCACCACCAGCATTGACAGTCGAACTCAGATTGGCAGTTACGGTTAACAAACGTGGAGCCACAAAAGTAACGGTAAGTTCAGGTGAATTGGCACCGTTTCCGAAACCAAAAAAGTTGTAATCGGCTGTTCCGCCTCGGTGCAAACCAACCGCTAAATAGCCTGGTGATGAAATTCTGTTTTGAATATCTGTAGTAGCTGATGAGTTCAAGCCTAAAACTACTGAACCAGTATTGCTCCATGTTGTTGCACTATAGCTGGTTCCCGATCCGCAAGCATTATACAAAGTACTGGCGGCCGTTGAAACCGGATCATTATTGCCCAAAGCACGAACATTATTGGCAGCGGTACTCACCGTCGTTGAATTGTTGTTGACCAAAGTCAAAGTAGCCGCACTGATGGTAGCACCCGCAGGTATCGAACTCAACGGAAATCTCAAATATCCGCGCAAAGAACCCGAATTACAGGTAATATTTCCACTGGTTTTGGTTGAAGAAGAAGTAAATCCGGTGTGGTTCGTTGTCGACAACGGATTGATATCGATGCTTTGTGTCGGGCTAGTGCTTCCGCATGAATTGCTGGCCACTACCGAAATATTTCCGGTACCAGCCGTACCCGCTACTACATCAATTGAAGTTGTTCCTTGTCCGCTGGAAATACTCCATCCTGAAGGAACCGTCCAAGTGTAATTGGTTGCATTGGTTACAGCCGCGATGCTGTAAGTAGTGGTCTCTCCGGTACAAACCGTTGTTGAACCCGTTATATTTCCGGGTGCAGCCGGTGCAGCCGGACTTACCACAATCGTATACGTTGCTGTGGCCACACTACATGGGCTATTGGTTACGGTCATGGTCAGGGTAACTGTGTTGCCAGCATCACCCGCCGCAGAGGTATAAGTTGGGGTTAAAGTTGTGCCGCCCGCTGTAATGGATCCGGCACCGTTTTCAGTCCATGAAATAGTTCCGTTTGTTGCAGAAGCTCCGCTGACAACAGCTGCTGCTCCCGGACAGATGGTTTGCGTTCCACCTGCCGAAGCTGTAGGCGCTAACTTGATGGTCAGTATCATGGTGTCAGAAACCGCATTACAAGGCCCTGCCGGATCGTTCGTGGTTAAAGTTAGGGTAATGTTGCCTCCCGCAGCTAATTCGCCAGCAGAAGGTGTATATACGGCATTTAATGTAGTGTTATTCGGGCTAAAGGTTCCTGCTCCGCCAGACCAAGTTCCTGATGTAGCGCTTCCGCCCACTGAACCAGCCAAAGTTACATTTGGATTGGTTGCGCAAACGGTTTGATCTCCACCTGCATTGACTGTTGCCGCAGGATTAACCGTTACGGTGTACGTAGCTGTTGCATTTCCGCATGGGCTATTGCCTGTTACGGTCATGGTTAAGGTTACGGTGTTTCCAACATCACCTGCTGCCGGGGTATACACCGGTGTAAGACCCGTACCTCCGGAGGTAATAGATCCGGCTCCGTTTTCGGTCCATGAAATCGTTCCGTTAGAAGCCGAAGCTCCACTCACGGTAGCTGTGCTTCCAAAACATATGGTTTGAGAACCTCCTGCTGTAGCCGTTGGTGGCGCATTAACCACTTGAGTTTTGGCTGCTGAAGTAGTTCCGCAAGAACCTCCTGAAGTAGTTAGCGTTAAAGTAGCCGAGCCTGAATAATTGGCCGGTGGTGTCCAAGTTGCATTTAAAGTTGTAGCATTGGGATTGAAAGTCCCGCCTATTCCGCCATCAGACCAAGTTCCGCCCGTAGCGGTTCCGCCCACAGAGCCACCTAAAGCTGCTGAAGTTCCTCCTTGACAAATAGCACTCAAAGCCGATCCAACACTCACCGTCGGGGCATTAACGGTAATCGTAGCCGAACCATCTGTAAAACTTGCTGTTCTTATGGTTCCTGAAGGTTCAGCAATACTTACCAAAGTATAATTGGTTGTAGTTGAAGGATTGGAAAAAACATCAAAAGCAGTTCCTGAAGATACATTAGTAGCTGTTCTATTGGCCGTTCCATCGTTGTATACAACTGTAAATGGTCCGGCTCCTGCACTAGTGGTTACGGTTAATTGCCCGGTTCCGCCGGAGCAAATGGTGTTTCCTGTAAAAGCAGACACTTGGGGCGTTGTCATTGCTTTGACAGAAATATTATCTAAAGTAATGCTTCCGGTGCTACCTACAAAGGCAAACTTCATATCTGATAAAGTTCCTCCGGTTGTTTCAACAACCACATCATTATAGACTCTTGTGGTTCCTACCCAAAAATCAACGCGATCATTGACAATGGTTTCAGTATTTCCATCTGGGGCAAGATAAGAAAGCGTCGCTCCTGAATTGTTCATCACCCAAGTAATGTTGTAAGTGGTTCCTACTGAAAAGTTGCTAGAGGTATTGTTGTTTGAGACATCATTAAATCTGAAGCTGGTGCTTCCTCTAAAATCAATGGCCATTTGTGCGTAGGTACTAGCATCAGCCTCTACACCATTGGTGGCAGCGTTATAACCACTACCTATTTGCCAGCGGGCCGTGGTGGCTGTATTGCCGCCCGGAGTGCCGCTTACTGTTAAGTCAAACTCATAAACCAAAGCCGTTGGGGTCGTGCTGAAGTTGGTTGAGCGAGTAAAACTGGTGGTACTGTTACCGCGTGTAAAACGAAGCGCTCCAGAATTAATGGTCGCTGTACTGGTACCTGCCGTAGTAATGGCATTGAACTGTCCGGCATCAGGTGCTGAACTGTTGATGTAGCTGGATAGCGAAGTAGAAGAACTGAAATCTTGTGAAAACAGTGTCTGTGCCTGTCCTGATGAAAAGTGCATCAGCGACATCAATAACAGCGCTAACGAAAATAAATTTCGCCATTGGCTGTTGTGGGTTGATAATTTAGTTTGTGTGTTCATGCTCTTTTGTTTTGGGATTAATATTGATTGCTTGATTTTGGGCAATAAAGGGTAAGGTCACGATGCTAGCGCATGTGAAGCCGGATATTTTAATGTGGAGGGATTTATTCTAGGTCAGAGATAAAAACCTAAAATTTCGTAGTTTTTGAAAAGTAAATTTTTGTCATACGCTTTTGCTTTTTTATAGATTGGGTTAAGGGGCTAATGTTGTATTCTAGGTTGAACGTATTAACTTTAAATGATATTCTACATTACAAATTTGAACTAGTTTGATCGCTATTGAAAAGAAAACCGATAAACGTGCTAAAAACTCGATTAAAAAACATTTAGTTGCTGTTGGTCTGATTTTTTAGCCTTTTAACCAAAGTCTTTTTAATCAAATCACCTTTTAATTCATAAAATACTCAAATTCAAGACAATAAAAAACCCGCTCGTTTGAGCGGGTTCTATTTTTAATGTATGGTAAATTAATACGGACGTTGTGCGTAAATTGAATTATCAGAGTTGTTACTTGCTGTATTAACATCTGACAAGTCAACACTACCATCTCCGGTTAAATCG
>JAFDZC010000006.1 GCA_018267095.1 Bacteroidota bacterium | reverse complement strand
TTTATGCCGAGGCTAATGACGGAACTTGTCCATCATATTCAAGAACTGCCGTAACACTCACCATCAATCCGGCGCCGGCGGCTCCGACTTCAACCGGAAATATTACCCAGTGTGAATTATCTCCGATTCAAACCCTCGATGCCAACAATGCCATCACACCAGCGACAGGAATTACAATCACTTGGTATGATGCTCCAACCGGCGGGCTGGTGGTTCCGACGCCGACTTTAAGCGCCGTTGGAACAGTAACTTATTACGCCCAAGCGAACGACGGAACTTGTAACTCCCTCTCCAGAACTGCCGTTACTTTGACCATCAATCCGGCGCCGGCGGCTCCGACTTCAACCGGAAATATTACCCAGTGTGAATTATCTCCGATACAGACTTTAGATGCCAATAATGCGATTGTTCCTGCATCAGGGATTACGGTTACATGGTATAATTTACCAACAGGTGGAACTGTAGTAGCAACACCTACTCTTAACGTTGTTGGAACGGTTACTTTTTATGCCGAGGCTAATGACGGAACTTGTCCATCATATTCAAGAACTGCCGTAACACTCACCATCAATCCGGCGCCGGCGGCTCCGACTTCAACCGGAAATATTACCCAATGTGAGCAATCTCCGATTCAAAACCTCGATGCCAACAATGCCATCACACCTGTGAGTGGTCAAACCGTAGTATGGTATGATGCACCAACAGGAGGTAATGTAGTTATACCAAACTGGAACACTTTGGGGAGCATTACTTATTACGGAGAATCAAACAATGGAACATGCCCATCTTACTCAAGAACTGCTGTAACCTTGACCATTATCCCAGCTCCTGGAGCACCCATTTTTGGTAATGATACTACCGAATGTGCTCAATCTCCATTACAAACACTGACTGCAATGGCAGTGGTGCCCCCTGGGCAAATTGTTCGCTGGTATGATGCCCCAACTGGTGGAAATTTAGTTTCAAACCCTATTTTACACAGTATTGGAAGTATCACTTATTACGGAGAAAGCTATAACGGAAATTGTAGTTCAACTACAAGGCTTCCGGTTGTATTAACCATTAATCCTTCGCCAGCAGCTCCAGTTTCGGGGGGGGACATTAGACAATGTGAGCAATTGCCAATTCAAGCTTTAACAGCAACAGCAACAGTTCCTGCTGGGCAAAACATCGTCTGGTATAATGCCCAAACCGGAGGAAGTATTGTTGCCAATCCTACACTCAACACTCCGGGAACCGTTACTTATTATGCCGAAGCAACTGACGGGGTGTGTAATTCACTCACCAGAACCGCTGTTAGTTTAACCATTGATCCAGCTCCTATCGCTCCGGTTTCAGGCGGTAATATTACAGAATGTGCGCAAGCACCGCTACAAACACTTATCGCGACAGCAACTGTAGCTTCGGGGCAAGCGGTTACTTGGTTCACTTCAGCGAGTGGAGGAATTGCCATTACAAGTCCAACTTTGAACGCTGTGGGCGCCGTAACTTACTATGCTGAGGCCAGTCAAGGAAGTTGTAAATCATTTACAAGAACCCCGGTAACTCTGACCATAAATCCATCTCCAGCTCCTCCTATAACCGGTGGAGATATTACCCAATGCGCCAACAACCCTATTCAGACACTAACTGCTACTGCAACGCCAGCCAACATTGGGGATACAATTACATGGTATGATGCCCCAACTGGTGGAAACTTGGTATTCACGCCACAATTGAGCACTTTTGGAGCTGTTACTTATTATGCTGAATCAAACAATGGGTTGTGTCCTTCATTGACCAGAACCGCAGTAACTTTGACTTTAAATGCCAAACCATCGGCACCAACAGTCATCATCAACCAACCTGATTGTACCACCAGTACCGGCTCATTTACAGTATTCCCTGTGGCTCCGGGCGTTACCTACAGTTTTGACGGAGGTCCGTTTACCAGTACTACTTTTTATGATTTGATACCGGATAATTCAACGCATACTTTGGTGGCTCAGAACATTTCAAACTGTACTTCATCAATAACAAACATTATCATTCAGCAACAGCCTGCTACCCCAAATGCTCCAGTAGTAAATGTAACCCAACCAAGTTGTACAGTTGCTACCGGAACCATCGACATCATACCGGTCATCGGAGAAACCTATAGCTTTGATAACGGTCCATACATTTTGACCCTAAATTATCCGAATTTGTTTGATGGCTCAACGCATACCATCCGAGCTAAAAATGCAGCCGGTTGTGTTTCATCCATTACAACAGTATTGCTTGATGTACAACCAACTACCCCATCAGCACCGGTTTTGACCGCTACCCAACCTAGTTGTTCCGTTTCAACCGGAAGCATCAGTGTTGCCGGCAACATAGGAGAAACATATAGCATTGATGGAGGCCCGTTTACCAGCAATCTCACTTATCCGAATTTAGCAGCCGGTTCTACGCATAATGTTCGTGCACAAAATGCTGCAGGATGTATCTCAACAGCCAGTACATTTACGTTGGATCCTCAACCGCCAACCCCAAGCACTCCGGCATACACTGTGAATCAGCCTAATTGTATTGATGATTTTGGTTCGATTGATATTATTCCGATACCGGGAGAATCATATAGTTTTGACGGCGGACCATTTACAACTGCCACTTTAAGTTACCAAAATTTACCATCGGCTTCAACGCATACGATTGTTGCCCAAAATAGTTTTGGTTGTGAATCAGCAGCTGCGGTCATCAACATCAACCCACAACCGGTAACGCCATTACCAGTATTATATGACGGTGTAATTTGTGTTGATGAAATAACCGGTGTTCCGTTTAAAACGTACATTTTAGATACACAACTCAATCTGGCAACCCATACTTTTGTTTGGTATTTAGACGGCAATGTTTTACCCGATACAGGAAATGCCATTCAAGTCACGCAGCCGGGTCTTTACGGTGTAATTGCAACCAACATCAACGGTTGTACTTCAGCATTGGTAACGGCACAAGTTACATCTTCAACTCCGGGTTTGAGTTTTGATACGACGGTAAATAATCAATTCAGTAATAATACTTCTGTAGTTATTACCGTGAATTCTGGAACCGGGCCTTTCTTCTACCAAATGGATTTTGGTCCGCTACAAGAATCTAACATCTTTAACAATGTTAGTCCGGGAACACATCAAATTAAAGTAACCGATGCGGCAGGTTGTACCGATTTATCAGACGAAGTACTGATTTTAGGCTATCCAAACTTCTTTACTCCGAACGGTGATGGCTTCAACGATACTTGGAACGTAGTTGGTCTTGAAGAACATCCTGATACAGAAATCTACATTTTTGACCGCCACGGAAAATTCATCAAACAAATCAGTTCAACCACCGATGGTTGGGACGGAACCATGAACGGAAATCCGCTTCCGTCTACAGATTACTGGTTTAGAGTTGAATACACCGACAAAGGCAAGCGTAAAGAATTCAAGAGCCATTTCTCTTTGGTTCGCTAAGATAAATCCGCACTATATTTAGGAATTTAATTCACTTTCGATTTCATCAAAAAAGAAATAGTCTTTGAATTAAATTCCTATTTTTGCGATGAAAACCATAACTAAATCTCTATGCTTATTATCGGTATTGCCGGCGGAACCGGAAGCGGAAAAACCACCGTAGTGCACCAAATTATGAACGAATTGCCCCAGACCGAAGTGGGCATTATCTCGCAAGATTCTTATTACCGTGACAATTCCAACTTGAGTTTTGAAGAACGCGCACTCATCAATTTTGATCATCCGCGCGCCATTGATTTTGAACTTTTGGTGCATCATCTGCAAGAACTCAAAGCTGGCAACAACATAGAGCAACCGGTTTATTCATTTGTAACACACAACCGCACCGAAGACACCATCATCACGCACCCGAGAAAAGTAATGATCGTCGAAGGTATTTTGATCCTCACCCATCCGGAATTGCGCAATTTATTTGACGTAAAAATCTTTGTGCACGCCGATTCTGACGAGCGCCTCATTCGCCGTTTACGCCGCGATATTGCTGAGCGCGGACGCGATATGGACGAAGTTTTGAACCGCTACCAAACCACGCTCAAACCGATGCATCAACAATTCATCGAACCCACCAAAGCGTTCGCTGATATCATCATCCCGAACGACAAATACAATACGGTAGCCATCGATGTAGTTCGTGCGGTAATTAATCAGCGTATATCATAATTTTTTTGTAGTTTTAGGAGCTTTTTCCCGCTTTTCGCTCATATCTTTTGGCCTGTCGGCACAAAAGGATATCCGCTACAATCGGGGCTAGTTGCGCAACCATGGAAACACCTCAAGAAAATCCACAACCCGAAACTTCTTATAAAGACAAAGCTTGGTATAAGTTTGTGCGCAATCGCTATGTTTGGGTGTTGCTTTTTTTTGGCGTTTGGATGTTGTTTTTGGACAACTATTCCTATTTTGACCACCGCGTTCTGAATCAAGAAATTGAAGAACTCGAGGCCAACAAAAAATACTACCAAGACGAAATCAAAAAAGACGAGCAAAAAATAAAACAGCTCAAAAACCCCAACGAGGTCGAGCGTTATGCCCGTGAAAAATACTATATGAAACGCGACAGCGAAGACGTATACATTGTTGAATACGAAGGTGACACACTTAAAAAAGAACCTTAATTCTGCGCGCAACAACACACTTTTTATGTCTGAAAAACTATTCACCGAATTCGCGCCTGTTTCTTCTAAACAATGGAAGCAACAAATTCAGTTTGAACTCAAAGGTGCCGATTACAACGAAACTTTGGTTTGGAAATCGCCCGAAGGCATCCACGTAAAACCCTTTTACCATGCGGACGAACCCATCGAAAATGCTTCGGTACAAACAAAGGCCAGCCAATTCAGAATCGGGCAAGCCATTTTTGTACAAGATGTAGACAAAACCATCACACGTTCGCTAGACAATATAGCACGCGGTGCCGAAAGTTTGTGTTTTACCATTACCGATGCACAAACTGATGTTACACGCTTGTTACAGAGTTTGCCCTTGGACCAAATCAACGTGCATATTCAATTGTCCTTTTTATCTGAAGGTTTTGTACAAAAAATCAATTCGGCGGCACAAAATCACCTCGGAAAAGTGTTTGTTAGCTTGGATCCGATTGGTCATTTAGCCCAAGACGGCAACTGGATGGAATCTACCGAAAAAGACAACTTTGAAGCACTCAGAAAAATCAACTCATCCGCACAAAACATATCAATTCTGGGCATCAATACCGCTTTGTATCAAAATGCCGGTGCCGAAATGGTGCAGCAACTTGCCTACTCTTTGGCCCATGCGAATGAATATTTTAATCAATTAGGAGCTCAAAATCAACCCATCGTCATTACAGTTGCGGTAGGTTCAAATTACTTTTTTGAAATAGCTAAACTGCGTGCCTTGCGCTTGTTATTTAAAACTTTAGCACAAGAATATGGGCATACAGCCGGTTGTCATATTTTGGCTACGCCTTCAAAGCGCAACAAAACTTTGTACGATTACAATGTCAACATGCTGCGCACCACCACCGAATGCATGAGTGCTATTTTGGGCGGAGCCGACACAGTAACCAATCTTGCCTACGATGCTTTATACCATAAAGACAACGAATTTGGCAGTCGAATTTCGCGCAATCAATTGTTGATCCTCAAAAACGAAAGTTATTTTGACAAAGTCAACAATCCGGCCGATGGCAGTTACTATATCGAAAGTTTAACCGCGCAACTGGCCGAAAAAGCATTGGCTTTATTCAAAGAAATCGAAGCTTCCGGCGGATTCATCAAACAACTCACTGACGGAACGATTCAGCGCAAAATTCAAGAAAGCGCTCAAGAAGAACAACTCGCTTTTGATCAAGGCAAAGAAGTCTTGCTCGGAACCAACAAATATCCGAACAAAGCAGACCGCATGAAAGATGATTTGGAGTTGTATCCGTTTGTCAAAATCAAACCGCGTAAAACCTTGATCAGCCCAATCATTGAAAGAAGATTAGCCGAAAAAACCGAACAAGAACGATTAGCCAGCGAAGCTTAAGATGAAAAGAAAAGACCTCCAACATATTACGCTCAATAAAACGGTAACCGACAAGCATCAACCGTCAACCGACAACTTTCACACCGCCGAAGGCATCGATGTAAAATCAACCTATACTGCTTCTGATATTCAAGATACCGAACATCTTGATTTCGGGGCGGGCTTTGCACCGAACTTGCGCGGGCCTTATGCGACTATGTATGTGCGTCGCCCGTGGACGATTCGTCAGTATGCAGGATTTTCAACCGCCGAAGAAAGCAACGCCTTTTACCGACGCAACTTAGCTGCCGGTCAAAAAGGATTGTCGGTGGCTTTTGATTTGGCCACGCACCGCGGTTATGATTCTGATCACGAGCGCGTGGTGGGCGATGTCGGAAAAGCCGGAGTGGCCATTGATTCGGTAGAAGACATGAAGATTCTCTTTGATCAAATTCCACTGAGTGAAATGTCGGTATCGATGACCATGAATGGCGCCGTTTTGCCAATTATGGCTTTTTATATTGTGGCGGCTGAAGAACAAGGAGTACAGCCCGAATTGCTTTCCGGAACCATTCAAAATGACATTCTCAAAGAATTCATGGTGCGCAACACCTATATTTATCCGCCGACGCCTTCGATGAAAATCATTTCGGATATTTTTGAATTTACCAGTAAAAAAATGCCCAAATTCAACTCGATTTCTATTTCGGGCTATCACATGCAAGAAGCCGGAGCTACCGCTGATATTGAGTTGGCTTATACTTTGGCAGATGGTTTAGAATACATTCGCACCGGATTGGCGGCTGGGATGCAAATCGATGATTTTGCTCCGCGCCTATCGTTTTTTTGGGCCATTGGCATGAACCATTTTATGGAAATTGCCAAAATGCGTGCAGCGCGCATGTTGTGGGCCAAACTTTTAAAACCTTTTCACCCAAAAGACGAAAAATCGCTGGCTTTGCGCACGCATTGTCAGACATCCGGTTGGAGTTTAACTGAGCAAGATCCGTTTAATAACGTGGCGCGTACGGCTATTGAAGCGGCGGCGGCAGCTTTTGGCGGAACGCAATCGTTGCATACCAATGCACTCGATGAAGCCATTGCTTTGCCAACCGATTTCTCGGCGCGCATTGCCCGAAATACCCAAATTTATTTGCAAGAAGAAACCAAAATTTGCAAAACGGTCGACCCGTGGGCGGGCAGTTATTATGTCGAGAAACTTACCGAAGAAATTGCCCACAAAGCATGGGCGCTCATTCAAGAGGTTGAAGAACTCGGCGGCATGACCAAAGCCATCGAGGCCGGTATTCCTAAATTGCGTATTGAAGAAGCTGCGGCCAAAAAACAAGCGCGCATTGACAGCGGACAAGATATTATTGTGGGTGTCAACAAATACCGATTAGAAAAAGAAGATCCGTTGCACATTTTGGATGTCGATAATCAACTTGTACGTCAGCAACAAATTGAGCGTTTGCAGCAAATTAAAGCTACACGCAATACGCAAGAGGTACAAAAATCATTAGAACAACTCACCCTTTGCGCCAAAACCGGTCAAGGTAATTTGCTTGAATTGGCGGTAATCGCTGCCCGAAACAGAGCTACTTTGGGAGAAATCAGCGATGCTTTAGAAGTAGAATTTGGCCGATACAAAGCGCAAATCAAATCATTCAGCGGCGTGTATAGTAAAGAAATTAAAAACGACGAGCATTTTGAAAAAGCGCGTCAGCTGGCCGATGCCTTTGCTCAAAAAGAAGGGCGTCGTCCACGAATTATGATTGCCAAAATGGGGCAAGACGGACACGATCGTGGCGCCAAAGTAGTCGCCACAGGTTATGCCGATGTGGGTTTTGATGTTGATATAGGCCCACTCTTTCAAACACCGGCCGAAGCCGCTAAACAAGCTGTTGAAAATGATGTACACATTTTGGGTGTTTCATCGTTAGCCGCCGGACACAAAACTTTGGTTCCTCAGGTGATTGAAGAACTCAAAAAATACGGTCGCGAAGATATTATGGTGATTGTGGGCGGTGTGATTCCGGCACAAGATTACCAGTATTTATTTGACGCGGGTGCGGTAGCTGTGTTTGGCCCGGGCACCAAAATCAGTGAGGCAGCCATCAACATTTTGAATATTTTACTCGACGAACAATAAAAGCTTGTTTATCAGCAGCATTGTTCTATCTTTGGAGCTCCGACCATTTACATTTTCTGAAAAGCCATTGAGTGTTTTGTAACCAACAAAATACATAGGCTAACTATCTGCTAATTGACTATACAAAATTGTATGATAAAGAAATGTATTTGCTTGGTTTTAATCATCTTGAGCCCAATATTACTCGGGCAATCAATGCAAAACCCTTTGCTCGAAAAAGGTTGGAATGCCTTGGTAAAAGACCAAGAAAATGAAGCTTACAGTTATTTTTGGCAGGCATTTGAAAAAGCCAAAAAAGAAAACAACACCCGAGATAAAGCAGAATCGCTCTTGTATTTAGGCATTTGTTCATATGGTTCAAGCGCCGAAAAAGGTCTTCAATACGCGACTCAATCACTCAGTGAATACAAAAAATTAACTTCCCAAAACGCTTCGTTGGCGCAAAAAGGCCGAGCGCGTTGTTTACAACTCATCAGCACCATTTACAGTCGGCAGAAAAAGTTTGCACAAGCCATTGCTCTGAGCAGAAATGTGGTAAACGATTTAGAAGGCACAGACGATCAAGAAGGAACCCTGGGCTTGGCCTACAACAGTTTAGGGGCGTATTATGAAATTCAGAAAAAAAATGACTCGGCGGTATATTTTTATCGGCGGGCTATTGCTGAATTCGAACGTGCCAAAAACATGGCTTATTTACCGAATGCCTATGTCAAAATGGGTGGTTTATCTCAAAAAAACAATCAGAAAGAAGCCAGTTATCAATGGTTTGAAAAAGCCAACAAAATAGCCCTTAATACAGAAAATAAGCAAGCTCAGGTAAGTTGCTTGCTGGCCTTAGGGCGCTGGAAACTTCAATTTGACCACGACACAACATCTGCGGAAGCGGAGTTTGAAAAAGCAAAAAAAATAGCTCAATCGCTCACCGACAAGGTTTTCGAGATTCGCGCTTTGGAAGCCCTCATTGAACTTAAAACCCAACAAGCCGATTACAAAACAGCGAGTTCTTTACAAGACAAGGTGCTTAAAATTAAAGACCGTTATTATTCGATTGAACGCGAACAAATCGCCAAAAACCTTGAAGTTCAATTTGAAGTGGCCGAAAAAGACCGAAAACTTGAACTAATTTTAAAAGAAAAAGAGGTTTCCCGATTGACTAATTTTTTACTGGTTTGCTTGGTTTTATTGCTGATTATTGTTTTTAGTGTATTGTATTTATCATTTAAACGCATCAACAAACGCGACAAAGAGTTATTGAAGGCCAAAGAAGATTTGTTTGTGGCACTTGAAGAGCAAAAACGCATGAAAGAGCAACAACTTGAATATGATATAGAATACCGCGAGAGTCAGTTGAGTGCGATTACCTTGCAAATGGTTCAGAAAAATGAGTTGCTTGAAGAAATCAAAACCATTGTCAACAGCAATGAAATGGTTCCTGAAAAGCAATTGATTCAAATGATTAATCGCCACTTCACGCAAGACAACAATTGGGGCGACTTTGACAAGTATTTTGAAAGTGTCAATAAAAACTTCTACACCAAACTCAAACTAAAATATCCCGACATCAGTGCCAACGATATGAAAATTTGTGCCTTGATAAAGCTCAATTTATCGATTAAAGAAATGGCTTCAATTTTAAATATCTCTCCGGACAGCGTCAAAACAGCGCGCTATAGATTGAGAAAAAAATTGCAATTATCCACCGAAGACAACTTAACAGAATTCATTCTTTCTATTTAAAGAAACTGAAAATCAGTATTTTACAAGTTTGTCTACCTATTGTCTACCTATAGATTTAAGCTGATGTAAAAACGATTATTACTTTTGAAGTGTAAATGATCGGAATCATCTATCAACAAACAAACAATTAAAAATTATGAAAAGAAATTACTTATTCGCTTTTGCCAGCCTTTCATTTCTGGCTTTTGGCTCACTTCAAGCACAAGTGGTCAACGGAAATTTTGAAAGCATCAAAGACAACAATTTAGTGAGCAATTGGGGCATGAACTACTCGATTCCAATATCTATTGATGTCGAAACCGGTGAAAACACAACCGACATGATTGCTTACGGATCCTGTATGCCTGCTTTTGTATTTGGAACTGCCGATCCACACAGCGGTGATTATGCCATGCAAATCAGCAATGGATTGAACATGACTCAAAATCAAGTAATTGCTGCCAAGGCTGAAATCTTCAATGATGCAACACAAGATTTTCCGGGGTGGAATTCAGGTGTGCCCGTTTCGGCGACCGATCAAGTGACTATGCTGGGATTTTACTATAAGTTTTTCCCGATGGGTGAAACTGACAAAGCTTCGGCTGAACTGATCTTATTGGATGAAAACGGAGATGAAATGGGACGCGCCTCTGCACTCATTACGGATGCTGCATTCAATTATACGTATTTGTATGCTCCGGTTCAATTGACCCATTCAGGAACTCCGACGCATATGTTCATCCGCTTTTCAATGGATGTCCCGGATTCAAATCCGACGTTCGGAAGTGCATTGGTTATTGATGATGTATTTGTAAATTTTGCAGCCTTATCACAAACACAATTTGAAACCGCACATTTTGGTATATATCCAACTTTAGCTGATTCTGAAATCAATGTGGTGCGCGGAAATCAATCAGCAAACGGAGCGTTTCAGTTTAAGATCACCGATTTAGAAGGCAAAACAGTACAGCAAATCAATACCGAGCTCATCGGAAGTAACCCAACCAAAATAGATGTAAGTGGTCTACCCAAAGGCATTTATCTGATTTCATCCAATGGTTACACCACCAAATTCGCAAAAAAATAAATCAACAAAACATAAGCCCGATTCCGTGAGTCGGGCTTTTTTTAAAACATTGGTTTTTTGAATGAAATAAATCATTACTTTAGTGAAGTTCAAAACCCCAATTTCCTAATTTGCTTTAACTTACAGTTTGTCAGCACTCTAAAATTTAAGCCGATGAAACTCGTAGGATACATCAACAATCATAAAGAAAATGCTTTTCAGCCGCCTGTTTACATAAACAGCAAAGGGAAAACTTTTATCCACATTACCGATGACCGACACAATGTTGTCAGATTTGAAGAAACCGAAACTGATCAAGATTTCTGCAAATTATATCTTTCAAAAAAGTTCGGATCAAACCAAAAAGGTGCATTGGTTTTTGTAGGCAAAGACGGATATATTCACTATAACGATGCGCCTTCAGCCATTGACGAAGTAATTCATTACCTCAACGACCACAGTCAGTTATACAACATCAATACAATTTTAGATGAAGCTATGTTGCTCAAAAACAGAATCTTCTCTGACCACTTTATCGTTGATCCGTTCGTGATGAAAATGCATCCAAAATCTGAAGAAATTATTTTGTCGTTTGATTTTCCTTCGCCTCAAAAAGAGGTCATTCAAACCACTGATGAAATTATCTCAAATGGTGTAACTCAGAAAAAGAAAGAAGCAGCGGCATTTGTTGATGATGATTCTAAATCTGAATTCAACGAAGCTTTACGTCAGCTAAAATCAGCGGATATGAATTTTGAACTCAAACTCAAATTGCGTTCGGCCGAGCGTCGCAGCAAACTCAAAATGTTCAACTATGAGTTCAAATTGAATCAAAACAGTCGTTCTAAAAAAACAGCTGAATAATAACAATTGGCTGTTAAAAGATTTTTTTTACGAATTAAAACGGTCGATTATAAATCAGTACATTAGCCTTATAATTGCTATTGAACCCTAAATGATTTCGGCTGAAACCACCATCTTTACCGTCATGTCCCAATTGGCGCAACAATATAGCGCCATCAACCTTGCACAGGGTTTCCCGGATTTTGATATCGATCCAAAACTCAAAGAAATTACCGCAAAACTAGCTTATGAAGGGCAACACCAATATCAACCCATGATGGGGCATTTGGGATTGCGTGAAAAGATTTCCGGTCTGACCCAAACAAACTACCACCGAACAGTCAATCCGAATTCAGAAATTCTCATTACCGCCGGCGCCACCCAAGGAATTTACACAGCCATTCAAGCGTTGGTTTCATCCGGCGATGAAGTTATCATCCTTGATCCATCGTATGATTGTTATACAACACCGATTGTGCTCAGAGGCGCAAAACCGGTTCGAATAGCTTTAAATTCTGAGTATCTGCCCGATTGGATGGTCATTTCAGAGGCTGTGAGTGCTAAAACCCGAATGATCATTATCAACAATCCGCACAATCCGTCAGGTAGAATTTGGAACATCAGTGATTTTGAAGCTTTAGAATCAATTTTAGACAAGTACCCTCAGATTTTGGTTTTATCAGATGAAGTATACGAATATGTAACTTTTGAACAAAAACATATTTCAGTCCATCAACGATCAAAGCTTCAAGAAAAGAGTATTGTAGTTTCATCATTTGGCAAATCATTGCATATTACCGGCTGGAAAATCGGCTATTTAATCGCTCCAGAATCATTGATGAACCAAATCAAAAAAGTACATCAATATTTGGTTTTTTGTGTGAACGGATTAGCCCAACAAGCCATCGATGCTTATTTATCAGAAGATGTAACGGCTCTGGTAAGTGCTTTTTATCAAACCAAACGAGATTATTTCAGAGATTTACTTTTAGGTTCTCGATTTGATTTATTGCCTTGCGAAGGTTCTTATTTTCAGTTGGCTTCATATGCGCACCTCAGCGATGCAAACGAAATTGATTTTACCTTAAAATTGGTTCAAGAGTACAGAATTGCTGTGATTCCAGTGTGTCCTTTTCGTCAAGATGAGCAAGATCAAAAACACATTCGATTTTGTTTTGCCAAGAAAAATGAAACTTTAGAACAAGCCGCGGAAATATTACATAAATTATAAACCCTTGTAAAATTTTTGCTCAATAAAAACGTTTATGAATCTGAGATTCATACCCCAAAAAAGTTGTGATTGCTTATGAAAAAATGGTTTATTACAATGTATTTGCTTGGGCTGATGCCTTTGATTGGAAATGCATTTTCATTTACAGTGGCCACCACCAACGAAAGTTGTTCAGGCAACGGAGCGTTGAATTTTTCGGCTACCAACGCCGATCCAAACGGAACCATTGTCTATGAAGTATATAAACTCCCGAATCTATCGGTTCCGTTAGCTACAGTGACTAGTACTAATTTGGGTGGGCTTTCGGCAGGTACTTATAAAATTATTGCCAAAGAGACGGTTAATGGGGTAACCACCACACAAGAGTTGCAAACGACCATTAACAATACTATTCAACCTTTAGTGATTGATGTAGACAGCATTAACCAAGCTTGTTCTGCCAACAGCAATATTGTGGTGAACGCCGTTTCTGGCACTCCGGTGAATTACGAAATTTTCTCCGGCCCAGTTACCTTTCCGCTGCAAACTTCGAATACTTTCGACAATTTGCCTGTTGGCGTTTACCGAATTCGGGTTTTTGATGCTTGCGGAACCGGCGTTGTTTCAACTTTTACAGTTACCCTAAACGTTACGGGGCTCAACATCGCTCAACCATCTTTTACCAACACTAATCCTCCATCTTGCAATTTTACAGTTGTCGAACACACGATTAACCCGGCCAATGGCACTGTAATTGGCTATCCGTTGCAAATTGAATTTGTCGTTCATCCGCCCGGTGGTGCGCCGGATCAAACCTTCAACAGTGTTTTGAATAATGGCAATTTATCGTCCGAACAAATTTCTGAGACTTTACCGGCTTTTCCGAATCAAGATTTTAATTACGATGTGAACATACTCGATGCATGCGGTTCAACTTTTACGCAGAACTTTTTGGTAACCAACAACATCAATCTGCTGCCAACTATCTATGATTTAGATTGCAATACGTACTACTTCGAATTAAAAGCAACCAATTTTACACCGCCTTACAACTTAAATTTCAGCACTTTTCCTGCTGGCTTTGACCCGACCACATTTACAGCCAATTATCCTGGGCCTTATATCACAGACATCGTTCCGTTTGGCGATGTCAATCTGCATACACCTGTAGGCAATTATGAAGTTACCATAACTGATGCTTGCGGACGAAGTAAACTCTTATCATTCAACATCATAAACCTGCCTTCTGTACCAACCGCTACGGCTACCAACAACGGTTGTTCAACCAATAGCGGAACCATCTATATCAATATTGTTGGATACAAAGTGGTAACCGCTACTGTTCTCTCTGCTCCTGCAACATACCCATTTCCGTTGCCTCATGATGTCTCACTGAGTGTTGACCCTTTAACTGGAACCATGACGCTCAACAGTGTTCCCTTAGGAGATTACTCAATTCAAGTGATTAACAACTGCGGCGATACCATGGCTCCATTGCTGATCACAGTTCCGCCATATGCAGATCAAGGCATGGGTTCTGAACAACGCCCGGGCTGTGCACTTGGCCAAGGAAGTATTCGAATTTGGAGCAATAACATCGGCTTAACATCGCTAAAAATTATTGCAGCTCCAAGTACCTTTAATCAGACATTGCCTTTTGATGCATCCGCAAACATTACCGGCAATGGCTCTTGTTATCTCAATAATCTAACGCCGGGAAGCTATACTTTTAGTGGTATTGATCAATGCGGTTTTGCCAATCAAATTACCGTAACAGTTGATGGATACACCATTACAAACAGCACCTTTTCACTGCAAGAGAACTGTGGTTCCTTTGATATTCCTTTCAATTTTGTGAGTAATGCAACGGCAGGTGAAACTTATTGGCTCCAGAAAGAAATTTCCCCGAATCAATGGGGTCATCCGGGTTCACTGCAACCTTACACAGAAGGAACTATTCCAGACGGGAATAACAGTTTTCAGTTAACCAATAACAGCACAAACTACAACTTGAGTTTTAATGGTGTTTTCAGAATCGTGCGCAGTTTTTTTAGTTTCAACAACGGAATGGACATCACCAACAACGGCCTTGGAGCTGATAAAAGTTGTATCGAAATTTTAAGCCCAACCTTGTCGTTTAATCAGGTATTAGAAATTACCGATGCCTATAGAATGCCGTGTACCAACAACGGAAATCTCGATGTGATTATTGAAGCCAACGGAAAAAACCCTATTCACTTTACGATTGTGGATAAAGATGGTCAGCCGTTTTTTTTAGACAATTTCAACTCGAACATTTTTTACAATTTGCCACCGGGCGTTTATACTTTTCAGGTAGAAGATTCGTGCGGAAATATCGTCAACCGAATTTTTGATGTCAACACCTTGTTGTCTTTGGTTCAAATCGGACATCCAGCTAATATTCTTCAATGTTATTCAGTGATTACCGGAAATGAAACTTTTGATTTGACGCAACAAACCAGCGTTATCATGAACAATCAATCGACTTCAGATTTTACCTTAAGTTATCATCCCTCACTGGTGGACGCACAAAATAATACCAACCGAATCAACAATCTAACCGCTTACAATCCGAATACAAATCCGGCAACAATCTATGCCCGAATGATTTACAACGCGGTTTCAAATTGTTATGAAACGGTTTCATTTGATTTAATTGCCGGTCAAACACCGGTTATTGCGCTGAATCCACTCTACAAAAGTTGTTTTTCGAACCCGATAAATTTAGATGCTTCTGCAGGAAACTTACCCTCAACAACATATAATTGGTCTGACGGAACTACCCAACCAACCATTACCGTTACCCAATCGGGCATTACCAACTTAACAATAACAGCCACCAATGACTACGGAAATGGTCAAGTTTGTACCAATACCCAAAACATTGAGGTTCACATTTCTGAAACGCCGATTATTGATCATTTAGAAACCTCGGATTGGACCGAAAACGAAAACAGCATTGCGGTGTACACGCAAAATTCAGGACAATTTGAATATTCATTAGACGGAACAAACTATCAAGATTCCAGCGTATTTACCGGATTAGAACCCGGA
This sequence comes from Bacteroidota bacterium, assembly GCA_018267095.1. Taxonomy (GTDB): domain Bacteria; phylum Bacteroidota; class Bacteroidia; order Flavobacteriales; family Flavobacteriaceae; genus Flavobacterium. Next base: position 494,575 of record JAFDZC010000006.1, on the reverse strand, counting down.
ATCTACACCGTTTATGTTCGCGACAAACTCGGCTGCGGAATTGACACCGAAAGCATTTGGCTTTTGTATTACCCGAACTTTTTCACACCCAATGACGATGGATACAATGACACTTGGTTTATTGAAAACGGCGCACTTGAACCCAATATGACTGTTTATATTTATGATCGCTACGGAAAACTCATCACCGGATTAGACAAAACCAATCCTAAATGGGACGGCCAATACAACGGCAACCAGGCTGTATCTACCGATTATTGGTTTGTAGTCAACCGACAGGACGGACGCGTTCACAAAGGTCATTTTGCTTTAAAAAGATAACTTGTCTACTGCTCATCTACTGAAAATAAAGAGTTTGTCAACCTGATGTCTACCTGCTTTTTTAGGCTTTAAAAAGTGAAGCTTCTAATTTTGAATCTGCATTCAGTAATCAGCTGAATTTCAAAATTAAAGCTTATGAAAAAGAAATTTACCTTAGTCCTATTATCAGCTTGGATGCTGCTTTTACAACGCTCGGCTACAGCACAAAACACTCCTGTGTATGCCCATGCATTTCAAAGTACACACGATCAAGGCGTTTGGGCGCGCGCTGTGACTACGGACGCACAAAACAATGTCTATTTAACCGGACTTTTTCACGGAACCTGTGATTTTGATCCGTCCGAAAACCAACAAAATCTTACCTATTTGGGCGGAACACCCGGCGATGTCGATGGAGAATCGGATGTTTTTATCAGTAAATACGACGCCAACGGAAACCTTGTTTGGGCCAAAAGCTTATTTGAAACGACTTTTGACGGCATGAATGAAGAGCGTCCGACGGCCATTGCTTTAGATAACCAAAATAATTTATACTTATGCGGATTTACCGGAACACGGGGGGTTTTTATTAGTAAATGGTCAACCAACGGAGACGAAATCTGGACGCGCTACTTTAATGATGCGCCCGAGAACAACGCTTTAACCTTTGGCATCAAACCGATTTCGGGCGGTGTGGTGGTCAATGGTTTTTTTACCGGAACCCTGGATTTTGACCCTTCTCCAACATCGGTGAATTCACTGACGGCATTCAACAACGATGCTTTTCTGCTTTCGTTAGATGTCAATGGAAATTTTGCTTGGGTAAAACAAATAGAATCCAACGGAGCAGTCATTCTCACCGGGCTCGACACCACTACACAAGGTGAAATCATTACTTCAGGAGTTTTTGTAGGTTCGGTTGACTTGAATCCGGATCCGAATGTCCAATCAATATTCACTTCACAATCAACTACTTTTAGCGCGTTTAGTTCGATTTTTGCCGCCAAATATTCAAGCTCCGGTGACTTGATTTGGAGCAAACACTACCGCGGAACCGCTACTACAGATTTTTTAACGACTTTGGTTAAAACCGATAGTCAAAACAACGTAATTGTCCTCAGCGACTTTAAAGGAAGTACCTCATTTTCAACAACAACTACGGTATCCTCAACCAGCAATTACAATACATTTTTATCCAAGGCCAACAGCAACGGAATTTTGCTATGGGCTAAGAAAATTGTTCAAAATGATGGCTTTATCCAAACAGCCAATGGAGCCAATATGGCCATCGATGGCTGCGACAACATATATGTTTCAGGCGAATTTACCGGCACTTGTGACTTTGACCCATCTGCCAATACGCATGAATTACAGTCGCTCACCAACACACGCGCAGTTTTTATTTCGAGTTATTCACAAGATGGGAATTATCTTTCAGCTTTTCCGATCAAAGGCTTGGGCCAACCCGACTTTGTTGAATTCAATGGATATTTACCCATCGCTGTAGATGCCGATCAAAACCTTATTGCCGGCGGAACCTTCAGAAACACGCTTGATTTTGACCCGACTGACAACACACTTGAATTGCATTCGTCGGTGGATCCGAACAGTTCTATAGCCGGAGTCTTTTTGACCAAATATCCGAATCCGAGCTCTTGCGCATTGGCTAATCCAACTTTTACAGAGGGTTCTTTGACTATTTTTCCGAATCCGGCACAGGATGAAATCAACATCCATTTCAAAGAAAACCAAAGTCAAATGATTGCTCAAATGATTGATATGCAAGGCCGCATCGTATTACACGAAAGTTTTCAGAACAACCAACATTTTACACTCGATATCAAAAATTTACCTGCGGGTATGTATTTGCTGAAAATACAAACAGACAAACAAACTTTTACTCAAAAAATCATCCATCAATAAAACAACTGCTAACAAAAGCAATCGGGTGTTTAGACTGTAAGAATAGTCACAAATAAAACAATTTATTTGTATCTTGCATACAATAAAATAAGTTCGGATGAAAACAAAAACGATTTATTTGTTATTATTCGTAATGTTGAGCTCTTGCAGCAATGATTCAAAATCAGATCCGGAAACGGCCCCAACGGTACTCTTAAAAAAAAGAACTAAAACAACCAATGGTGTTTCCACTACTGAGACTTTCACGTACGATGGCAATAAGCTGGTGTCTATTGAAACATCAACCGGACTGCTCCGAAAATTTGTTTACACCAACGACCTGATTACAAGAGTAGCTTACACTGTAGTCGGCGGGTCTTTAGACACTTCACTGGGCGAAACATTCCAATACAATGAAAACAGCCAGCTCATTAAAAAAACTGTTAATATCTTTGATTCTTGGAGTTCGAGCATGATTTCCTATTATATTGATTATATACACAATGGTAATGGTACGGTATCGTACACCAAATACCAGAATGGAACAACGACTGCTGCCGATTCGGGAACTATTTTCATTGAGTCTGATCAACTGGCTGACGTTTCTAACGAATATTATTATCCAGGTTGGGGTTTTGTAAGCCATGGAGGCGCTGTTGTTTATCATTCCGGCGGAACCAAGACAAAATCGACAATCTACGAGCTAGACAACCAACATAATCCGCTTGGAAACATCATAGGTTTTAATAAAATTCTTTTTGCCGGGGTACTTGATTTCAGAGGCTCACCAGATCACAATATGATTAAGACAAGAATATTTACGACCAGCATAATCGATGAAGATCCTGCAAACAGTTATAATCCAAGTAGTACTTCCTCTTTGACCTGGGATTATAATACGCAAGGTTTTCCGATCCATTTCCTGCAAAGAGATTCTGAAAATGTATCTCAGGTTTATGAAGAAACATATTTTTATGAATAATTTTAGACGATAACAACAATGGATTTTTCTCAAAAAATGCTCCGTGACAACGCTTTGTCCGGAAAAGTAATCGTCATTACCGGCGGCGGCAGCGGACTCGGCAAAGCCATGACCCGCTACTTCATGGAACTCGGCGCCCAAGTCGCTATCACTTCAAGAAATCTTGAAAAACTGCAAACCACCGCAGCCGAACTTGAACAATCTACCGGCGGAAAATGCCTCGCGCTGGCTTGTGATGTCCGTTATTACGACCAAGTCGAAAACATGCTCGCCGAAGTGCTCAAAACCTACGGAAAAGTAGATGTTTTGCTCAACAATGCCGCGGGCAATTTCATCTCGCCTACCGAAAGGCTCTCGGCCAATGCCTTTGACACCATCATTGACATTGTGCTCAAAGGCACCAAAAACTGCACGCTTGCATTTGGCAAACACTGGATTGACACCCAACAAGAAAACGCTGCCGTACTCAACATAGTCACCACTTATGCTTTTACCGGATCGGCTTATGTAGTGCCGAGTGCCACTGCCAAAGCAGGTGTACTAGCCATGACCCGCAGCCTCGCGGTAGAATGGGCCAAATACGGCATCCGAACCAATGCCATTGCGCCTGGGCCTTTCCCGACCAAAGGCGCTTGGGACCGACTTTTGCCGGGCGACTTGGCCGAGAAATTCGATATGGCCAAAAAAGTACCGCTCAAACGCGTGGGCGATCACCAAGAATTGGCCAATTTAGCCGCTTATTTGGTGTCTGATTTTTCGGCTTATATCAACGGAGAAGTCGTGGTCATTGACGGCGGAGAATGGCTCAAAGGCGCCGGGCAATTCAATTTGCTCGAACAAATTCCCGAAGAAATGTGGGACATGCTTGAGATGATGATCAAAGCCAAAAAGAACGGCTAACACAACTCTTTTTTACAAAATTTTCAATTTACTGACAACTGATCAGGTTATTTGGGCGTGCCCCTGCGGGTCGCGTTTTTCGCAGTGCGCGGCACTTAGCTCCAACCGCTCACGCGGGCTTCTGTCGGAAACATTTGATTGGGGTTTAAATTTACATTTCACTTGGACTGATGACAAAATCTCTCGTGAACATCAAGCGCGTGAGGGATTGTAGCTTTGTTTGAGCTCTTTTTGAGCCGGCGTTCGGCGCAAAAAAGCGAGTGCGCAAAGCCCGACAGCGGCGCAGCGCAGCGAAGCCGGTGGCACGCCCATATGAAAAACGATTGAAGAATGAAGATTTTTGATTTTAAGGAACTAACTAGCCACAGAAAATGGACAACTCACAACCAATTTCCGTGAGCCTCAAACTATTAACTTTTGTTAACAAATTAGCCTTGAAAAACCCATAAATAGTTGTATTTTTACCGCTCAATTTTTTTAAATTTTACATGGGTAAAATCATTGCTATAGCCAATCAGAAAGGCGGCGTCGGAAAAACCACTACTTCGGTGAATCTGGCGGCTGCTTTAGGTGTTCTCGAGAAAAAAGTTCTGCTCATTGATGCCGATCCGCAAGCCAATGCGAGTTCGGGTTTGGGTTTGGATATTGAAAGTATCTCGATAGGCACTTATCAAATTCTCGAACACAGTCATTTACCCGAAGAAGCCATCATTGCCTGCAGCACGCCGAATGTTTCAATTATTGCCGCGCACATTGACTTGGTGGCCATTGAAATTGAGCTTGTGGACAAAGAAAACCGCGAGTATATGCTCAAGCAGGCTTTAGAAAAAATCAAAGATCAGTTTGATTATATTTTGATTGACTGCGCGCCATCGTTGGGTTTGCTGACACTGAATGCGCTTACAGCCGCTGATTCGGTGATTATTCCGATTCAGTGCGAATATTATGCGCTTGAAGGTTTGGGTAAATTGCTCAACACGATTAAAAGCGTTCAAAAAATTCACAATCCATCGCTCGATATTGAAGGTTTGTTGCTCACAATGTACGATTCGCGTTTGCGTTTGTCGAATCAAGTGGTTGAAGAAGTTCAGAAACACTTCAACGATATGGTTTTTGAAACCATCATTCAGCGCAATGTCAAGCTCAGTGAAGCGCCGAGTTTTGGCGAGAGCATCATCAATTACGACGCAACGAGCAAAGGCGCTACCAACTATCTGCACTTGGCTCAAGAAATTATCAGAAAAAATACTTTGTAAAAAATATGTCGCAAGTAGTCAAAAAACAAGCATTGGGAAGAGGCTTATCAGCTTTGCTCAAAGATCCGGACAACAACATTCAATCGGTTACCGATAAAAACGCTGATAAAGTTGTGGGCAACATCATTGAGCTTGAAGTTGATGCTATTGAAATCAATCCGTTTCAGCCGCGCAGCAACTTCAATGAAGAAGCTTTACAAGAATTGGCTATTTCAATTCGCGAGTTGGGCGTGATTCAACCCATTACCGTTCGTAAACTCGATTTTAATAAATATCAGTTGATTTCGGGTGAAAGACGTTTGCGCGCCTCCAAAATCAACGGTTTTAAAACCATTCCGGCCTATATTCGCATTGCCAACGATCAGGAATCTCTTGAAATGGCTTTGGTCGAAAACATCCAAAGACACGATTTAGATCCGATTGAGATTGCCTTGTCTTACCAACGTTTGATGGATGAAATTCAACTCACCCAAGAGCAAATGAGCGAGCGCGTGGGCAAAAAACGTTCGACGATTGCCAACTATTTGCGATTGCTCAAACTTGATCCGATCATCCAAACCGGCATCCGTGACGGATTCATCAGTATGGGTCACGGTCGTGCGATCATTAATATTGAAGATCAGGACGTTCAGACCGATATTTATCAAAAAATCGTCAGTCAAAATCTATCGGTTCGTGAAACCGAAGCATTGGTCAAAAAATACCAAGAAAGTTTAAAACCAGCGGCCAAATCAGCAAAAAAAGGGACTTCATTTGACATTGCCGACAACGAGAAAAAAACCATTTCAGAATATTTTGGGGCCAAAATCGAAATCAAGATGGCCTCCAACGGTAAAGGGAAAATAGCGATTCCGTTTCACTCTGAAGAAGATTTCCACCGAATTGTCAAACTCATCAAAGGTTAGTGCTTAAAGCTGTATTCATCATACTCGGGCTATTGACTTTCGGAAACTTTTCGGTTTTCGGACAAAGAAAGTCAGACCCTTTTGTGATGATTCAAGATTCGACTAAATCCAAAGAAATCAACCCGCTTTCACCCGCCAAAGCTGCTTTTTATTCGGCCGTTTTACCCGGTTTGGGACAAGCCTACAACAAAAAATACTGGAAGATTCCTCTGGTGTACGGAGCCATTGGAACCACTTTGTATTTTTATCAATCCAACAACAAAAAGTATCACGAATTTCGCGACGCCTACAAAGACCGTCTGGCCGGGAATCCGGATCCGAAATACGCGTATTTAGATGACAATCGACTTATTCAGGCGCAGCGATTCTATCAGCGCAACCGCGATTTGTCGTTGCTCCTTACCGTGGCTTTTTATGCTTTAAACATCATTGACGCCAATGTTGATGCGCATTTAGGGCAATTCAACGTCAACAGCAATTTATCGCTCAGACCCGAAATCAAGCCGGATGAACAATACATCCGACCAACTTTTGGCGTGGCTTTTAATTATCAATTCTAATGAAAATAGCTTTACTCGGATACGGAAAAATGGGCCAAATCATTGAAGAAATTGCCCTTTCACGCGGACATGAAATTGTCTTACAAAAAACCAGTCAAAGCAGTTTTGAAGGATTAGAAAAGGCAGATGTTGCGATTGATTTTAGCGTTCCGAGCGCAGCGGTTCGTAACATTTCTGAATGCTTGCATACCAACGTACCGATTGTTTCGGGAACTACCGGCTGGCTGGATGAATATCAAGCAATGGTTGATTTGTGCGAAAAACAAAACGGAGCGTTTATTTACGGTTCGAATTTTAGTTTGGGCGTGAATATCTTTTTTGAACTCAACACTCATCTGGCCCGAGTGATGGCTCAGTTTGATCAGTACAAAGTTTCGATGGAAGAAATTCATCACACACAAAAATTAGATGCGCCCAGCGGAACAGCCATTAGCTTAGCTCAAGGCATCATCAAAGAATCTAATTATAAACATTGGGCTTTGAAAAATGAGTCAAAAAAAGACGAACACACCATTGAAATCAACGCTTTGCGCATTGAAAATGTTCCCGGAACGCACACAATTTGCTATGATTCAGATATTGACGCCATTGAAATTAAACACACCGCGCACAACCGTAAAGGTTTTGCTTTAGGCGCTGTGGTGGCTGCCGAATGGCTCGTAGGCAAAAAAGGCATTTACACGATGAAAGATGTTTTGAATCTTTAAAATTCAGCGATAAAATAAAATACACAACCAAATTGATTATTTATGACACTATCTCAATGGTTTATTTTTTTCTTGATTGTACAAGTAGTTCACTTTATTGGAACCTGGAAAATATATGAAGCGGCCAACCGCAAACGATGGGAAGCAGCCGTGCCGATTTATAATGCCATCGTTTTGATGAAAATCATCAACCGCCCAACCTGGTGGACTATTTTGTTGTTTATTCCGATTGTCAATTTAATCATGTTTCCGGTGGTTTGGGTCGAAACGCTCAGAAGTTTTGGCAAAAACACCACGCTGGATACTGTTTTGGGCATTGTCACTTTTGGTTTGTATGTGATGTATATGAACTATGCGCAACCGCTGAATCATATTCCGAACCGCAGTTTAGAATCAAACAGCAAAGGCGCTGACACGATTAGTTCGTTGCTTTTTGCGATTGTGGTGGCAACTATTGTGCATACTTATGTAATGCAGCCATTCCAGATTCCGACTTCATCGCTTGAAAAAACTTTGCTGGTGGGTGATTATTTATTTGTGAGTAAGTTTCACTACGGAGCGCGCGTGCCCATGACTACAGTGGCGGCGCCGATGGTACACGATACCATTCCGGTGATTAATACAAAATCTTACCTCAACAAACCGCAGTTGCCTTATATGAGATTTCCGGGCTTTGAGAAGATTGAAAAAAATGACATTGTCGTCTTTAACTGGCCTGTGGATACCGTGTATAAATTCTTTGACCGTTCTACCCGCAAAGCCGACAAACCGATTGACAAAAAATCAAATTACGTCAAAAGATGTGTGGCAACTCCGGGTGATAAACTGCAAATCAAAGATGGAGTTGTTTATATTAACGACCAGAAACTGATTTTGCCTGAGCGCGCCAGACCACAGTATTCATATACGGTAACCACCAACGGAACTCCGCTCAATCCGGATTATGTGATTCACGATTTAAAAGTAACCGACGCAGTCTATCAAACGGCACCGAACACCTATTTGTTCTCTTCGCTCCCGGATGATGAAGCAGCCAGACTCAAATCAAACCCAATCATCACCGGAGTGACCAAAAATATTTCGCACGAGGCCGAGCCCGGGATTTTTCCGCAGAACAACAATGGTTGGAACCGCGACAATTTTGGACCGATTGTGATTCCGCAAGAAGGAAAAACGATACAACTTACTGAAGAAAATCTTCCGCTTTACAAACGCATCATCAGTGTTTACGAGCACAATGATTTAAAAGTAAGCGGTTCTGAAATCAGAATCAACGGGCAAGTGACCAACAGTTATACTTTCAAACAAAACTACTATTGGATGATGGGAGACAACCGCCACAATTCTGAAGACAGCCGCTATTGGGGCTTTGTACCTCAAGACCATATCGTCGGAAAACCGGTATTTATTTGGATGAGTATGGATCCGCATGGCAGTGGTTTGGGTAAAGTTCGCTGGGAGCGTTTGTTTACCACCGTGGGCGGATCGGGTCAGCCGTATTCGTACTTCAAGTTTTTCTTGATAGCGCTCGCGGCCTATTTCGGGATTTCGTTCTACATGAAAAAGAAAAAAGAAGCTTAATTCGCTCATGAATCTTTTAATACATCCAACGTATTTTCCGTCTGTAAGCCATTTTGTAGCGATGGCACAAGCCGATTCGGTGACTTTTGAAGTAGACGATAACTATCAAAAACAAACCAGCCGCAATCGAATGCTGATTTACAGCCCGAACGGTGTTCAGTTGCTTAATATTCCAATCAAACACAGCAAATCAGCGCATCAAAAAACACGTGATGTTCGCATTGAAAACGCCTTTGATTGGCAAAAACAACACTTTAAATCCTTGGAAGCAGCTTATCGCTCCTCGCCTTTTTTTGAGTTCTATGAAGATGCTTTTGTTCCGATTTTTACCCAAAAACACGAATTTCTTCTAGATTTGAATTTGCAGTGTATTGAGTTGGTCGCGAAATGTTTGGGAATGCCATTGGCTTACCAAAAAACCGAAGAATACTTTCACACGGTTGAAAATTACACCGATATGCGCAGTTTGGCCAACGGCAAAAAAGACCCATCGGTTTTTGAAGAATACACTCAGGTTTTTGGCAGCAAACACGGTTACATCAACAATTTGAGCATTTTAGATTTGTTGTTTAACGAAGGAAGATATGCCTTAGATTACCTAAAAAAGCAAAATCTCTAGTCAAAGCTAAGACGCGCCATAATGGGATAATGGTCTGAATTGACAAAATCCTGAAAGCATTCAAAATACTTCACTTTCATGGCCGGATCGGCAAAAATGTAATCAATCCGCGCCGGATAATACTTGAAGTGATACGTATTTCCAAAACCACTGCCGGCCTCTTCAAAAGCATCGTTGAGACTGCCTTTGACACTTCGATACACGTATGAATACGCACTGTTGTTCATGTCGCCGCAAATAATGACCGGATAATCGCACTCGTTGCGGTGGTTCATTAAAATTTCGGCTTGTTGTTGTTGTTTTCTAAAAGCGCGACTGATGCGGTTAAAAACCATTTGTGATTTCTGTTGATTGATGCCGTCAATGTTCTCAGAAATCTCGTTGACATCGGGCGAAATCTTGATGGATTGCAACTGCATATTGTATACGCGAATGATGTCTTTTCCTTTCTTAATATCCGCAAAAATGGTACAATTGTTTGATTCGGGAAACACCAAATTTCCTTCGTCAATGATTGGGAATTTTGAGAAAATCGCCATACCGGTTTTGATTTTCTTTCCTTGCATATAAACATATTTGTACGGATAAACCTTGAGGTCAATCTTAGCGGATTCTGAATATTCCTGTATGCAGAGAATATCCGGATTTTTATCGTTGACAAACGTGCGAATATAGGTTACCACATCGGTATCAGGCATCCAATTGAACAAATTGAACAAACGCACATTGTAGCTCATGACCACAAAATCATTTTCGGTTACCGGCTGATTGACCTCGGAAAATTTATAGAACTTATTGATAAAAGTAATGCCCAAAAGCAATACTAATCCCGACAAAATAATTTGCTTTTTAAATTGAATGAGCCAATAAGTAAAAAACAGCGCGTTCAAAATCAGAAAAAGCGGCAGAACCAAAGTGAGCACTGATAATAGCGGAAATAACTTCGGAGCCAAAAACGGTAAAACATAAGCCAAAAAGGTCAACACCGCGAGTGCGCTGTTCAGAATAAACATCCCTTTATTGAACCACGAAAGCTTTTTCACTGTTTTCCGGCTTTGAATAAAAATTCTTTTTCGTCTTGGGTCAGGCTATCATAACCCGACTGACTTATTTTGTCTAAAATTTCGTCGATTTGTTGCTGCGTTTTGTCTTTTGTTACCACACGCATGGTTGCGCGTTGCGCTGAAGGTGTCGGAGCATTGCGATGCACTTTTTTAAACGGCGTTCCTTTTTTTCCGGAGCGCATGGTCAACGCATCCATTACAAAGGTAACCGGTCGGCTCAAATCGGTTCCGTTTTGCAGAAGTTTCATATACAAAAACCCAAACAATGCACCTGAGAGATGCGCAATGTGTCCACCTGTATTTTCTGAAAAAATATGAATCAAATCTAAAAATAAAATGACTGCGGTAAATTGCCAAAGTTTGACATGACCCATGAGCAAAAGTCGAATATCCATCATCGGAGCATAAGTAGCGGTGGCCACCAAAACAGCCATAATCGCACCCGAAGCGCCCACTATGAGCGAATGGCTTTCGGGCGAAAAAAACTGATAGAGTAAACTAAAAGCCAAGCCTGAGAAAATTCCGCTGAGCAAATACAAGCCTAAAAGTTGTTTCTGATTGAAAAAAGTCAAAAACATGCGCCCGGCATAATTGAGCACAATCATGTTGAAGAGCAAATGAAAAAAACTGGCGTGGAAAAAGAAATAAGTAAGCAAAGTCCATGGTTTGACAACTACTTCAGCGCTATCTGAGGACAAAGCCAACCAAGACGGAAAATTAAAAACGCCCCATTGAAACTGATAGAAAAACAAAATAGAAAGCAAATAAACGCCGCAATTCCAGTAAATGAGTTTTTGCTCATAACCGCCGCTTTTGTACTGCCATTTTAAATCTTCAAACAAATTCATAGATTAATTCCAACGGTTTTTGTTGAATTGATTCCCGCGCCAATACCACATCATCAAAAAGCCGACGAGTGCCCCGCCCACATGGGCAAAATGTGCAATACCGCTTGAACCTCCAAAGATAGAATTTCCGTACAGACCCAAAACCAAATCAATGGTAATCAAGCCCGGAACAAAATATTTGGCTTTAATCGGCACCGGAATAAACATCAAAGCGAGCTCAGCATTGGGCATCATAAAGGCAAAAGCTGCGAGCAGACCATAAATAGCGCCCGAAGCGCCGACCGCCGGGCTGGCAAAGGCTCCGATAAAATTCTGCAAGCCCGATTGCCCCAATACCTCTGTCCAACGCGTATCCATTTGTTCTTGACTCAGCAAACTCATGATATCCTCTACTCTAAAACCCGCTTGGGTAAGCTGATTCAATCCGTGGTGAAACAACAAATAATTCACACCAGAATGTAACAATGCCGCACCCAATCCGCAAGAAATATAAAAGAACAGAAACTTGCGACCGCCCCAAAAATATTCCAAGGCCGAACCAAACGAATACAAAGCAAACATATTGAAGAAAATATGCATCAAATTACCATGCATAAACATATGCGTCAAAAATTGCCACGGATGATACTGCGGGTGCTCAAAATAAAATAATGAAAGCCATGCGTAGGCTTGGTCTCCGAGCCATAAGGTGCCCAGAAAAAACAAAACATTAATAATCAACAACTGTTTGACCGTTGGGGTAATCTGCATCATAGGGCAAATTTTTTATCTAAATCTTCTACCCGCAAAGTGATAAAAGTGGGTTTTTGAAATGGCGAAATGTCCGGCGCTTTACAAGCAAACAAGCCATTAATTAGGTTTTCTTGTTCTTTTTCAGACAAATACATTCCGTTTTTAATACTCATGCTTTTGGCCATCGATTGCGCAATGATGTCGTTCTGACTGAAGCTGTTCCCGGGAATCCCTTCTTGCAAATCGTGCAACAATTCGTGTAAAACTTCGGTGATTTGTTCCGGTGCAATTTGCGGTGGAATACCCGAAAGCACTATGCGATCTTGAACAATCGCATCAAAAGTAAAACCTGTCGCGGCAAGTGAAGTTTCAAGTTCTTGAAGCGCACTGATTTCATGCGTTGAAAAAGCCAATTCTAACGGAAACAACAATTGCTGACTCGCTGCCTGTTCAACAGTCATATTGGTCAGAAACTGTTCGTACAAAATGCGTTGGTGTGCGCGTTGTTGATCAATGACCAGCAAACCTGATTTGATGGGATTGACTATATATTTTCGCTGCAATTGATAACATCGAACCGACGGAGTTTCTTGCGCTTCAGATTCGCCGAACAAAGCTGATTGCATGGGTTCGCTTTCAAAAGCTGCTTGCTCGGGCTCCCAAACGCTGTCGGTGTCCGATTGAAGCCCGACGTATAAACTTTCCCAAGAAGCCGTTTCAGGTATTTTGTATTTCTGTTTGTTAGTCGATGAAGAAGATTTGACCGGTTTTTCGTCGGCAAACGGATTGAATCCGGCATCTACTTGAATGGTCGGATAAACCGAATCGGCATCTTTATCCTTGTAATGATATGGCGTATCTAAATTGGCATCGCGCTCAAAATCAAGTATAGGCGCTACGTTAAATTGCCCTAAACTGTGTTTGACCGATGAGCGCAAGATAGCGTACAAGGCTTGTTCATCGTCAAATTTGACTTCAGTTTTGGTTGGGTGAATATTGATATCAATGCTTTGTGTCGGAACTTCGAGCATTAAATAGTAACTCGGTTGCATGCCGTCTTTGAGTAACCCTTCATAGGCATTCATGATGGCATGATGCAGATATCCGCTTTTGATAAACCTTCCGTTGACAAAGAAAAATTGTTCGCCTTTGTTCTTTTTTGAAAATTCGGGTTTGCTCACAAATCCGCTGATGCGCAAAATATCGGTTTCTTCATTGACCGGAACCAGTTTTTCATTGGTTTTCCCGGCAAAAATGCCCACAATGCGCTGACGAAAATTCCCCGGCGGCAAAATGTGTACTTCGGCTCCGTTGTGGTAAAACGAAAAATAAATTTCCGGATGCACCAAAGCTACCCTTTGAAACTCATCAATAATATGACGGAATTCAATCGCATCCGACTTTAAAAAATTGCGACGCGCCGGTATATTGAAAAACAAATTCTTCACCGAAAACGAACTGCCTTCGGGCAAAGCGGCAGCATCTTCTTGCAGAAACTTTCCACCTTCAATCAACACTTGCAAACCGAGTTCATCTTGCGATTGACGCGTTTTGAGTTCAACATGGGCTACGGCAGCAATCGAGGCCAAAGCTTCACCGCGAAAACCTTTGGTGTGCAGCGCAAATAAATCTTCGGCTTGACGGATTTTAGAAGTCGCGTGGCGCTCAAAACATAAATGCGCGTCCGAAGCGTTCATCCCTTTGCCGTTGTCAATGACTTGAATAAGCGTTTTGCCGGCATCTTTGATGATGAGTTTAATATCAGAAGCTCCGGCATCAACCGCATTTTCGAGCAATTCCTTAACCACTGAGGCCGGACGCTGAACCACCTCACCTGCTGCAATCTGGTTGGCGACATGATCGGGAAGTAACTGAATGATGCCTGACATGAATGTTTGATTGACGGCCGCATTTGAGCGACGCGTACAAATTTAACTAAATTCCTTTATGAAATATCGTTAACACGAGCATAAAAAGTAGGATTTTGCTCGGATAAAAACGAAAAATAAGATCTTGATTACAAAGCTGATTTTTGTCGCAAATCAGCCATTTTAATCGCAGCAATGGCAGCTTCAACACCTTTATTGCCGTGTTTGCCGCCGCTTCGATCAATCGATTGTTGCTGGTTGTTATCAGTCAGTAAACAAAAAATTACCGGCACATCGGTTTGGATATTGAGATCTTTAATTCCCTGGGTAACGCCTTCGCAGACAAATTCAAAATGCATCGTCTCGCCTTTGATCACACAACCGATGGCAATAACCACATCGGGGTTTTGGGTATCAATCATACGCTTGCTGCCATAGACGAGTTCGAAACTGCCCGGAACATCCCAGCGAATAATGTTTTGCGGTAAAGCACCACAATCGAGCAAAGCGGCTTCAGCACCCGAGTATAGCCCGTTGGTGATTTGGTCGTTCCACTCAGAAACAACAATCCCAAACCGAAAATCTTTCGCGCTTGGGATTGTGTTTTTATCGTAATTGGATAAATTTTTATTTTCAGTAGCCATAATTGGCGGTGTTTTGGGCTTTGATTACTGCGCCAAACCAATCAATCCATCTACCATTCCACCTTCTGGAGTAGTTTCGTATTGTTCTTTGATTTGTGTGAAATATTTCAAGGCTTCCGCTTTTTGACCCAACTCTAAATTGGTTTGACCTGCTTTGAGCAAGAAACGCGGAGTAGTCATGTCATTTTTGTGCATTTCAGAAGCTTTCACGTAGTATTCTACAGCTTGTTTGAGTTGTTTTTTCTGAGCATAAGCATCACCCACAGCACCCACAGCCAATACGCTTAAAATTTGATCGTCAGATTTGAATTTTTCAAGTGAAGCAATCGCTTGATCGTATTTACCTGTGTTCAGGTAGGCAATTCCAGAGTAATAGTTTGCCAAGTTACCGGCAGCAGTTCCAGAGAATTTCTCAGCGATATCTTTGAAACCAAATTTACCTTCAGCTCCGTTCAAAGCCAAATTAAACAATGAATCAGCGCCTTTGGTAGCATCTACTGCTTTTTGGAAGTTTTGTTGTGCTGTGAACATTTCAGCAGCTGCTTCGTCTTCTTTAGGCTCAACAATAAATTTTTGATACATTAAATAACCAATGGTTACTAAAGCAACCGCACCTACAATACCAAAAATGTATTTCTGATTGCGCTCTACCCACTCTTCTGCTTTTGAAGCTGTACTGTCTAATGAGTTGAAAACACCCGCTGTGGTGCTGTCTTTTTCATCAATTTTGATATCTTCTTCAATGAAGTTGTTATCTACAACTGTTTCTTTTTCTTTAGGAGCTTTGTAACCTCTTTTGTTATAAGTAGCCATTTATATTCATTTAATGAGCCGCAAAAATAAAATTTTTATTCAAACGCGCACAAAAAAAAATAGTTTTCTGTTAATTTTTACGCTTTTGAACCGAAAATAATTCTCGGGCATTCGCAATAATTTCAATAATTTGCGCTCGCTAAAAATTGTTGGGCATTACCTTATGTATTTAAAGTCTGTTTCGCTGATTCATTACAAAAATTTCTCGGACGCCGTTCTTGAGTTTGACCCTAAAATCAACTGTATGGTCGGACGCAATGGCGTGGGCAAAACCAATGTGCTTGACGCGATTTATCATTTGGCCTACGGAAAAAGTTATTTTAATCCGATGGCGGTGCAAAACATCAAACATGGCGAGGAGTTTTTTGTGATTGACGGACAATTTGAAATAGACAATCGCCCCGAGCAAATTGTTTGCAGCCTGAAAAAAAATCAGAAAAAAATACTCAAACGCAACGGCAGAATCTATGAGAAATTCTCGGACCACATTGGTCTGATTCCGCTGGTGATTATCTCGCCTTCAGACCGCGATTTGATTGTAGAAGGCAGTGAAATCCGTCGAAGCTTTCTGGACAGCGTGATTTCACAATCAGATCAAGGATATTTACAGCAACTCATTCAATATCAAAAAGCATTACAGCAACGAAACGCACTTTTAAAATATTTCGCGCTCAATCAGGTTTTTGAAACCGACACACTTGACATTTACAACGAGCAACTCAATCATTTAGGGCATCAAATTCATCACAAAAGGCAAAACTTCATGAATGATTTTACGCCTATTTTTAATGAATATTACCAAATTATCAGCGGAGATTCTGAACGTGTTCAACTGAGCTATGAATCACAACTCAACGCGCACAATCTCTTGCAATTACTCAGCGAAAACATCTCCAAAGACCGCATGCTTCAGTATACGAGTTGCGGCATTCACAAAGACGATTTGTTGTTTGAAATAGAAAATCATCCGATTAAAAAGTTTGGTTCACAAGGACAGCAAAAATCTTTTTTGATTGCTTTAAAGTTGGCGCAATTTGAATTCATCAAAAAGCAATGCGGCAAAAAACCGATTCTGTTGTTTGATGATATTTTTGACAAACTCGACGAACATCGCGTGGCGCAAATTATCACCATGGTCAACAACGATGAATTCGGGCAATTATTTATTTCTGACACGCATCCGGAGCGCACTGAAAACGTCGTAAAACAGACGCATCAGAGCTATAAAATCTTCCACTTGTAAAATAACTGAAGATTTCGTTTTGTCAATTCAATTTTTACCTACTTTTGCTCATCATTTTCAAAATTTCAGGCTATGAAATTGCGTCATTTTTTATTGCTTGCTTCAGCGCTTATCATCAGTGCCTGTCAAGGGCAAAACGCACATTATGAAAACATAACGGCTCAGGTTTTTGCCGACAAAATCAAAGCCACACCCAACGCACAAATCATTGATGTGCGCACACCTTCAGAATATGGCAGTCAACACATTGACAACGCCAAAAACATCAATTGGAACGGAGATGATTTTGAGGCGCAAGCAGCCAAACTCAACAAAGCCGAACCGGTTTTTGTGTATTGCATGGTAGGCGGTCGCAGCAAAAAAGCATCTGACAAACTCGTTGAAATGGGTTTTAGTAAAGTATACGACTTAGAAGGCGGCATGATGAAATGGAACGCTGCCGGTATGGCTAAACCCAGCGACAAAATTGTTGGTATGTGCCCGCAAGAATACGGCGATATGATCAAAGCCGACGCCAAGGTTTTGGTTGACTTTTATGCTCCGTGGTGCGCGCCTTGCAAACAAATGGAGCCTTACTTGCTCAAAATGCAAAGCGATTTAAAAGGAAAGGTGAATATTGTGCGTCTGAATGCAGACGAACACAAAACGATGATTTCCGACTTAAAAATCGACGGTCTTCCGGTATTACTTTATTATGAAAATGGCACGCTCAAGTGGAAGCATCAGGGTTTTATGAGCGAAGCAGAACTGAAAAAAGGATTGGAATAAAATGTTGTCGAAAGAAAGCCTTCAGTTTCTGGCCGATCTAAAAGAAAACAACAACCGAGATTGGTTTCTGGCTCAGAAAAAACGATACGAAGCATACAAAGCCGATTATCATCAACTTATTGAAAAACTCCTCGAAGCCATGAAGCCGCTGGATGATTCACTGGCCATGCTCGAAGTGAAGTATTGTACGTTTCGCATCAACCGCGACATTCGTTTTTCAAAAGACAAATCGCCTTATAAAACTCATATGGGCATTTGGCTCAAATCGGGCTCAATGAGCAATGAAGCGCCGGGTTATTACATTCAAATTGACCCGGAAAAATCATTTATCGGTGGCGGTCTGTATTGCCCGATGCCCGATCAACTGCAAAAAATCAGAAGAGAAATCAACTTTTTTTATGACGATCTTCAAGAAATAGTAAACGCCCCCAAGTTTACCCAAACTTTTGTTTCGCTGACGCGTGATGAAAACACTACCTTAAAGAATCCGCCGCGCGGTTTTGAAAAAGATCATCCGGGTATTGATTTTCTGAAACTTAAAAGTTTTACCGCGGTACATCATTTTGATACAAAATTGGCAACCCAAAAAGATTTTGTGTCGCAAATCAGCCAAAAACTCATTTTGCTTAAACCACTCAACGATTACCTCAACCGAGCATTGAGTTCAGAGGAATAAATTTTATGGAACAAAGAAAGATTCTGTTTCTTGGTGAAACTTATCGTGCCGATGCCATTACTTGGATGAAAGGTCTCAAGGAATTTGGCCCATTTGAGGTCATTACTTGGGAACTGAAAACCCCGAGTAACGGTTTATTGAATCGCTTTTCGAGAATTGTTGAATATGCAACCGCTCTATTCAAAATCCGAAAAATAGCCAGACAAGAAAAGCCAGACATGATCATTGCTGAACGAACTACCAGTTATGGTTTTCTGGCAGCATTATCCGGAATCAAACCTTCAGCCATTGCACAACAAGGCATTACCGATTTATGGCCCGAGAATTCACTTTTGTATCCACTCAAAAAAGTAATCCAATCGTACGCTTTTAATAAAGTTGATTTGATTCATGCTTGGGGTCCGGCCATGACGGTTTCGATGAAAAAAAACGGAGTCGATATGCCAAAAGTGATGGTGCTCCCCAAGGGTATTGACCTGATGAAATTCACTTTCGTTGTAAATCAAAGTCAACCAAAAATCAACGCTGTAGTTACTCGTTCGTTGCTCCCGGAATATCGCCATACAACGATTATAAAAGCTTTTGGATTGCTGCATCAGCAAGATATTCCGTTTGAGTTAACCATTGTTGGCGATGGCCCGATGAAAGAAAAATTACAGCATTTAGCTCAAGATCTCAACATCAGCCAAAATGTACGTTTTGCCGGTAGAATCAACAATGATGATTTGCCTAAATTTCTCGAAAAGGCAAATTTTTACATTAGTATGCCGGTAACCGAAGGGGTTTCGTCTTCTTTATTCGAAGCGATGGCCGTTGGGTGTTACCCGATTGTAAGTGATGTTCCCGGCAATCAAAGTTGGATTACCCATCGCGAAAACGGTCAACTGGTTGCTGTAGATCAAAAAGAAACTTTGGCGCATGAACTTATTTGGGCTTTCAACAATGAGCCCTACAGAAGCCAAGCAATTCATAAAAACCGAAAGTTTGTCGAAGAAAAAGCAAACTATGCAAAAAACATGAAACTCATCGCAGAGCGATACCATCAAATGATTAACCACCACCAAAATCAATAATCGTGTGCGGAATTAACGGTATTTTTCACGTACGAACTCCAAAAGAAGTCGACACGCGCACACTAGTAAAAATGCGTGATGTATTGGAACATCGCGGCCCCGATGATAGCGGCCTATTTACCGATCGCAATCTCGGACTCGGTCACAGACGTTTGTCTATTTTAGATGTCAGCAGCGCTGGCCACCAACCTTTTACCTCTGAAGACCAGAGATATATTCTGGTATTTAATGGTGAAATTTACAACTTTACTGATTTTTATCCCGAGCTTAAAAGCAACGGTTTTTCAATCAAAACCCACAGCGACACCGAGGTTTTACTCAAGCTTTACCAATTGCACGGACTCAAAATGCTCAGCAAACTCAACGGTATGTTTGCTTTTGCTATTTGGGATAAAATCGAACGAACCCTGACCGTTGTGCGCGATCGCATGGGCGTAAAACCATTGTATTACAGTTGGCACGAAGGCAGTTTTTATTTTGCTTCAGAACAAAAAGCTTTGTTTGCGGCCGGAGTTCCACTAAGGATTTCACAGCCTGGAATTGAAGAATATATTTTCAATCGATTCGTAGCCGGCGAACATACCCTTTTTGAAAACGTACAAAAGTTGCTTCCCGGGCATTCCATGGTGATTGCAGAAAATGGTCAAATCAAAACCGAACAATGGTGGAATCTCAAACGTGAAATCCAACAACAAACTGCGATATCTGAGCCAGTAGAATGGTTCAGAGAAACCTTTGATAGTTCAATTCGACTGCGCATGGTGAGCGACGTTCCGGTGGGCGTTTTGCTCAGTGCCGGACTTGACTCATCGTCGATATTGGCTTCGATGCATCATCAAAAATACGCCGATATCCAAACCTACACCATTGGTTTTGAACAAGCCGAACACAATGAGGCACATCTGGCAGAAATGCTGACTAAAAATTTCAATTATCAGTTCAATAAATTGGAATTGCGCGACGAGCAAGTATATCAGCAACTTTTATCAGCAACTTACTTTCAAGACGAACCGCTGATGCACCTGAGCGAACCGCATTTATTAGCACTGTCAAAACTCGCACAACCCAATGTAAAAGTTTTGCTCTCGGGCGAAGGTGGCGATGAACTCATGGGCGGTTATGTTCGCTACAAACCTTTGCAATTTCCGTCATTATTACAAGCGGCAACGATGCTGAATAAGCTGGATGTTTTTAGCAAAAAAATGCGTTACGACAAACTCGCACGCTATGCCAGTATTGACAATCCGCGCGATTTGGTTTTGTACAACGGCTCGAACATATTTCCGAAAGATATTGCAGAAAATTTTGGAATTCACAGAGCACCGGAGAATCAATATCGCCATGAGATTTATCGTCAAGCACAAGAGTTGTATCCGAACAACCTCAGACGCCAAGCCTTGTATTTTGATCAACACACCTATTTGTGTTCATTACTCGACCGAAATGACCGCTGCACCATGGGCGCATCGATTGAATGTCGCGAACCGTTTTTAGATCAGCGCTTGCTGGCTGGTTTGGGTTCGTTGGACGACAAATGGCTCTTTACCGGAAAAAAAGGAAAATACATTCTCAAAACCAGTATGCAAGAGCGCTTGCCTGAAGACATTTTAAAATTCAGGAAAGTTGGTTTGAGCACGCCTTGGGGCGAATATTTAACTAAAAACCAAGCTTTTGCCGATGAAATGACTTCGTTTTCAAACAGCGAAATTTTTAAATGGTCTTATTTCGAGCACATCAAAATTGATCGCATGATTGCTCAGTTGCGCGCGGGCGACAAACGCATGGTTTCGTATATAGTTCCGCTGTTTATGCTGCATGTTTGGGTAAAATATTATGTAGAAAATTTTTCGGCTTTGGCTGAAATCGTTTAGATTGGTTCACTTACCTTTGAAAAAAACTTCATGCAAATTCAGCGTCATTTTTCTTTAAAATCTTATAATACCTTCGGGATCGATGCCAAAGCACGTGCTTTTGTAGCTGTAAACTCTGTTGATGAATTGCGTCAAATTCTTCAAGAACAAGCCGCTGAAAAGAAATTCATTCTCGGCGGTGGCAGCAATATGTTGCTCACAAAAGACATGGATGCGTTGGTGATTCACGTCAATTTAAAAGGTAAAAAAATCGTTCAAGAAAATGATGATTTTGTTTGGATTGAATGCCAAGCAGGCGAAAATTGGCATGAATTCGTTTTGTGGACTTTAGAACAAAACTACGGCGGACTTGAGAATATGTCGCTCATTCCGGGCAATGTCGGCACCACACCGGTGCAGAACATTGGCGCCTACGGCAGTGAAATAAAAGATACCATGACCCAATGCGAAGCGATGAAAATAGCCGACGGAAACTTGCGCACTTTTAGCAATGCAGATTGTCACTTCGGATACCGAGAAAGCATTTTTAAGCAAGAAGCCAAAGATCAGTACATTATTACTTCGGTTACTTTTAAACTCACCAAACGAAACCACAACATCAAAACCGGTTACGGTGATATTCAGGCAGAATTAGCCAAACAAGGAATTACCCAGCCAACTATTCAAGATGTCAGTCGCGCAGTGATTGCCATTCGTCAAAGCAAATTACCCGATCCGAAAGAATTGGGCAACAGCGGAAGTTTCTTTAAAAATCCAATCATTTCAAAAGCGCAATTTGAAGCTGTTCAAAAAAAGTTTCCCGAAGTAAAATTCTTTCCTGTTTCTGAAACTGAGGTTAAAGTACCTGCGGGTTGGCTCATCGAACAAGCGGGTTTTAAAGGAATTCGCATAGGCGATGCCGGTGTACACAAAAACCAAGCGCTGGTTTTGGTCAATTACGGAAACGCCACCGGAGCCGAAATTCTGGCTTTGTCGCAGAACATTCAAAATACCGTGCGTGAAAAATTCGGCATCAGCATCGAGGCCGAAGTCAATGTGATTTAACCAATCCGCAAACCGTTTTCAACCACAAAATCAGGTGCGAGCAAAACAATATCGTTGCCCTCGCCCACGCTACCCAACACCAAACATTCACTCATAAAAGGCCCGATTTGCTTTTTTGGGAAATTGACCACCGCCACTACTTGTCGTCCGATTAAGCTTTCTGGCGTATATCTTTGGGTAATTTGTGCCGAAGTTTTTTTCAAACCGATGACCTTGCCAAAATCAATCGTGAGTTGATAGGCCGGCTTTTTGGCCTGTGGAAAATCTTTGGCTTCTACGATGGTTCCCACGCGCATCTCAACGCGTTCAAATTCGGTCCAGCTTAAATCAGTCATCGTGTTTTGTTGTTTGAATGAGCGTTCAAAGTTCGGATTTTTTGTTTAAATTTCGATTTTGTAATCTTCATCCAAGCTCGATGGCACAAACTCCTTCGAATATGTTAGCACTGGGCACCCAAGCCCCAGAATTTGTATTGCCCGACACCGTTTCTGGGCAAATGCTTTCTTTGGATGAGCTCAAGGGGTCGGCAGGAACACTTATTATTTTTATGTGTAACCACTGCCCTTTTGTGGTGCATGTGATTGATGAAGTGATTCGCATTGCCCATCAATACCAAAATCAAGGAATCAACACTGTCGCCATCTCCAGCAACGATGTCGAAAAATATCCGCAAGACCGTCCTGAGCTGATGCATCTGTTTGCTGTTGAACATCAGATGAATTTTGCATACTTATACGATGAAACCCAGCAAATCGCCCGCGCTTATGATGCCGCTTGTACACCCGATTTTTATTTGTTCGATGCACAAAATCAATTGGTGTATCGCGGACAACTCGATGATGCGCGTCCGCAAAATGGCCTTCCGGTCACCGGAAAAGATTTGCGCACTGCCTTAGATTGTTTAATTTTAAACCAACCCATAGCAGGCGATCAAAAGCCGAGCATTGGTTGCAACATCAAATGGAAAATATAAATTCAATGTTGGTATATCACCTCAGTGCCGAGTGTTATCCCGTAGCCAAAGTGGGCGGTTTGGGCGATGTGGTAGGCGCTTTGCCCAAATACCTCAACGCAGCCGGAGTGACTGCACGTGTAGTGGTTCCGGCCTACAATAATGCTTTTTTTCAGAAGACTGAATATCAAACGGTGCATCAAGGAAAACTGCGCTTGGGACATTTTGTGTTTTCGTATAGCGTTTTACATGAACCGTCTAATCAACTGGGTTTTGAGTTGTATCAAATGGCCATTCCGGAGTTGTTTGACCGTCCGAATGTATATTCGTATGAAGACGATACTGAGCGCTTTTTGGCTTTTCAAATTGCCTTTTTGAATTGGCTCATTGAAACTGAGCAACAACCAAGCGTTTTGCATTGCCACGATCATCATACGGCACTAATTCCGTTTATGGTGCAGCATTGCTCTAACTATGAAAATTTACGTTACACGCCTACCATCGTAACCATTCACAACGGGCAATACCAAGGTTGGTTTGGTTATGATAAATTGCATTATCTGCCCGCTTTTGATTTGTCCAGAATCGGTTATCTCGAATGGAACGGAACCATCAATCCGCTGGCTTCGGGTATCAAATGCGCTTGGAAAGTCACGACGGTTTCGCCAAGTTATTTGGATGAAATCAGCAACAAAGCCAATGGCCTGGAAAATTTATTGCGTTGGGAACGCCCAAAATCGCTGGGGATTCTCAACGGTATTGATTCCGAACTTTGGAATCCCAAAACCGATGCTTTACTAGAGCATCACTATGATCTGCGCACTTTTAAAAAAGGAAAAGCGGCCAACAAAAAATGGTTGTGTGAACAGTTTCATTTAGACCCTGAAAAACCCTTGTTTACCTTTATCGGACGACTGGTCGGTGAAAAAGGCGCGGATTTATTGCCACACATGGCCAGCATTGCCCTCAATGAATTCAGCGGCGAAATCAACATCCTGATACTCGGTTCGGGTGACCCTCAAGTAGAGCAACAACTCGCCGGATTGTCGCATTTTTACTCCGGAAACTACAGCGCTTACATTGGTTATAACGAAGCCTTGGCGCATAAAATTTATGCTGGTGCTGATTTTTTACTGATGCCTTCGCGCGTAGAACCTTGCGGACTCAACCAAATGTATGCTTTGCGCTACGGAACCATTCCGATTGTGCGCAGAACCGGCGGATTGCGCGACACAGTAATTGACATTGGCGACGGCGGTTTTGGTTTGTGTCATGACCAAACAAGTGTTTCAGATGTAGTTCATTCGATTGGGCGAGCGATGGCTTTGTATGTCGATGTAAAAAAATTCGATGCCGTCCGAAAAGAAATTCAGCAAATTGACCACTCGTGGAATTCAGTGGCCGAAACGTATATCTCGGTTTATCAATCCATCTCAAAACAACACTCATGAACAAAAAAACATTAGCCATCATCCTGGGCGGCGGACAAGGTTCGCGTTTGGCTCCACTCACTGAAAGCCGATCAAAACCGGCGGTTCCGATTGCCGGAAAATATCGCTTGGTAGATATTCCAATTTCGAATTGTATCAACTCGCAAATTCAACGCATGTTTGTGTTGACCCAGTTCAATTCGGCTTCGCTCAATCAACACATCAAAAACACCTATCATTTTAGTACGTTTAGTTCGGCTTTTGTCGATATTTTGGCGGCCGAGCAAACGCCCGATAATCCGACTTGGTTTCAAGGAACCGCCGATGCGGTGCGCCAATGTATGCAGCATTTTTTGAATCATGAATTTGAATATGCGCTGATCTTGTCAGGCGATCAGCTTTATCAAATGGACTTCAACGAAATGCTCAAAGCACACCATGCTTCGGGCGCTGAAATCTCGATTGCTACTTTGCCGGTCAGTGCCAAAGAAGCTCCGGAATTTGGCATTTTAAAAACCGATGACCAGAGTTTTATCCGTTCGTTCATTGAAAAACCCAACGCCGGTTTATTGCCCGAATGGACCTCTGAAGTCAGCGACGAAATGAAAGCTGAAGGCCGACACTACTTGGCTTCGATGGGAATTTACATCTTCAATCGCGACTTGTTGGTTTC
The DNA here is from genome assembly GCA_018267095.1 of Bacteroidota bacterium. Classification (GTDB taxonomy): domain Bacteria; phylum Bacteroidota; class Bacteroidia; order Flavobacteriales; family Flavobacteriaceae; genus Flavobacterium. The sequence goes on along the minus strand of JAFDZC010000006.1, from coordinate 469,164 downwards.
GTTGATGAAGAATCCGGACACCAAAGATTTTGGCAAAGAAATCATTCCGCAAGCCATCGGCAAACACAAAGTTTTGAGCTATCAATACGAAGGTTATTGGACCGATATCGGAAACATCGATTCGTTTTTTGAAGCCAATCTGGGTTTGACTGATGATTTACCGAAGTTCAATTTGTTTGACAACACCAGCAAGATTTACACCCGCGCACGCGTTTTGCCACCGTCAAAAATCACCGGTTCCTCTACCATTGACCGCTCAGTGATTGCCGAAGGCTGTATTATGAATTCAGTAACGATTGAACATTCTGTGATTGGCATCAGAAGTCGCATTGGTTTGGGCTCAACGATTATCAACTCGTATTTAATGGGAAATGACTTCTACCAAAACATCGAAGAAATTCGTACCAATCAACAGCAAAACATCATCAATGTGGGTATTGGCGAGCGCTGTTTTATCCACAACACCATCGTTGATAAAAATTGTTGCATTGGCAGCGATGTCCGACTCAATGGCGGCAAACATTTAGCCGACACCAACACCGATTTATACACGATTAAAGACGGTATCATCGTTGTTAAAAAAGGAGCCGTTCTGCCCGACGGATTTACAGTTCAATAAAAAAAAGCAGCTTTCATCGAGCTGCTTTTTTTGTTTTAAAATCTAGTTTATCTTATAACTGAGCATAAATATAGGCCGTAATCGGAGCCATTTCGGCGTCAGACAAATGAGCTTTCTTTTGCATACTTACCAAAATAGGCGCCCATTGTTCTCTGGTAAACTCTTTAGGGCTGAACAAATCGTGGCATTTAGCACAGTTGTTTTTATAGCTGATTTTTCCGGCGTTCAAATCTGTAGGGGCAACATTGCCTTTAGAATCTTTGGGCGGTTTTACAGCTTCAGCTTTACCCAGCGGAGCTGCCGGAGTTGAGGGTTCAGTAGAGGTCGTTCGAGCAACCGGAGCCTCAGCAGCAGCTACTTGTGACGAAGATGTCGCGGCAGTTTTAGAGGCACATGCATAAATTGTGATGCTTAAAATTGCTAATCCTAAAAATTTTGATTTCATATAATCTTGTTTTATTCAAATGTAAAAAAAGCACATCATAATTGATATAGCACTGAGGCTTTTTTATACCAATAGACGATTATTTAACATCCATTAATTCAACATCAAAGATCAGAGTAGCATTGGGCGGAATTACACCTCCGGCTCCGCGCGCGCCGTAACCCAAATGCGACGGAATCACAAAACGAGCCTTATCGCCCACGTGCAACAAAGCGATGCCTTCGTCCCAACCTTCAATGACATGACCCATCCCGAGCGGAAATTCAATGGGTTTTTTGCGCGCATAAGACGAATCGAACACACGACCGTTTTCGAGCGAACCTGAATAATGAACGGATACCGTTTTGCCTTTCTCGGCTTTTTTACCCGAACCCTTTTGAATCATTTTATAACGCAAACCGCTTGGGGTTTTATCAAATCCGGCAGCGAGTTTTTCCATCGCAGCTTCAGCAGCTTCGCGCTCGGCGGCTTCGCGTTTGGCACGAGCACCTTCAAAAGTTCTGAAGGCTTCAATGGCATTCCACTTTTGGGCTTCGTCGCCCACGCGGATGATTTCAATGCTATCCATGACATCGCCTTGCGCAATCGCATCGACCACGTCTTGACCTTCGATTACATGACCGAAAACGGTGTGTTTGTCATCAAGCCATGGGGTGGATACATGCGTAATAAAAAATTGCGAACCATTGCTGCCCGGCCCTGAATTGGCCATAGACAATACACCCGGCCCGTCGTGACGCAATTCTGGGTGGAACTCATCGTCAAAGTTGTAGCCCGGCCCACCGGTTCCGATGCCTTGCGGGCAACCGCCTTGGATCATAAAATCTGGAATCACACGGTGAAATTTAAGTCCGTCATAATACGGTTTGCCTTGCGGGCGTGCACTGTTTTCAAGGTTTCCTTCGGCCAAAGCCACAAAATTACCGACTGTGCCCGGCGTTAAATCATGCGTGAGTTTTACCAAAATAGCACCTTTGGCGGTGTTGAATTTAGCATATATTCCGTTTTCCATTTTGTGAATTTTAAAAATTTGAGCGGCAAAGGTAACTTTATTATGCTACATTTGAAACACTAAAACAACTTCTTATGCCATCGATATTCAACCCCGCCGACAATCAATTCATGATTGACCGAATCGAAAAACTCACACCTGAAACCCAAGGTTTATGGGGCAAAATGAGCGTGAATCAAATGTTGGTGCATTGCACCAAAGCCATTGAAGTAGCCTTCGGAAAGATGGAATTAAAGGTGCTGTTCATCTTTAAATTGCTCGGCAGATTGCTCAAAAACAAAGTCATTGTCAACGGAAAGCTTGATAAAAACAGCCCGACGGCCAAAGAATTCGTGATTAAAGACCAACCTGATTTTGAACAAAGCAAAAAGCAACTCATTGAAGCTTTACAGAAGTTTGCACAAGAAGGCCCGAGCTGCATCAAACTCAAAAACCATCCGTTTTGGGGCCCGCTCAATACCGAAGAATGGGATATGCTCATGTGGAAGCACCTTGATCACCATTTAAAGCAGTTTGGCGTTTAACTTTCTGAGCACTCCGATGCCCTAACCCTGATGGCAGCGAAAATCCTTTGCTTTTTTTCTTGATAAAAGCAAAGATTGTAGCGCACAGCAGGTTCCCGGCTTCTGAAAAAACTTGCTATCTTTGCTGCCCACAGGCTCAGAAACAACAAAATGAGAATTGACATCATCACGGTTTTACCCGAATTATTGCGCAGCCCGTTTGAAGGCTCGATTATGAAACGCGCCATCGACAAAGGTTTGGTCGAAGTGCATTTTCACAATTTGCGCGACTACACGATTGGCAAATATAAAAGTGTGGATGATTATCCGTACGGTGGCGGCGCGGGCATGGTAATGCTCATTGAACCGATTGACAAATGCATTACCCAACTCAAAAACGAGCGCCATTACGACGAGATTATTTATATGACGCCCGATGGTGAAACACTCAACCAGCCGATGGCTAATGCAATGTCATTGTATGAAAACCTGATTATTTTGTGCGGACATTATAAAGGGGTGGATCAACGCGTGCGCGATCATTTTATTACCAAAGAAATCTCGATTGGCGATTATGTGCTTTCGGGCGGAGAATTGGGTGCATTGGTGCTTTCGGATGCGATTATCAGATTGATTCCCGGGGTTTTGAGCGATGAAACTTCGGCGCTGACCGACAGTTTTCAGGACAATTTGCTCTCGCCTCCTATTTACACGCGACCGGCCGATTACAAAGGTTGGAAGGTTCCGGAGGTTTTGCTCAGCGGACATGCAGCCAATATTGACAAATGGCGCGAGGATATGGCCTATGAGCACACCAAGAACAGAAGACCGGATTTACTTGACAAATAGTTGAAATTACGAATTCAGAATTACGAATTACAAATTCAGAATTACAAATTCAGAATTACGAATTGGGAATTGGGAATTACGAGTCTGTAGCATGTTTTTTTATAACTCAATGATTTACAAACACATCTAGACAATAAAAAGACATCAAAAAAATTAATCATTCGTCATTCGTAATTGATAATTCTTTTTTATATTTGCGCCCACTTAGACCAACCTCTGGCGATATCCGTGAACGTTGCTCTGATTTTAAACCATAATTAATTTACATTATCATGGCAGATTTAATGACATTCGTACAAAACGAATTGATAGCTAAGAAAGAATTCCCTGAATTCGGAGCCGGTGATACCATCACTGTATACTACGAAATTAAAGAGGGTGAAAAAACAAGAACTCAGTTCTTTAAAGGAGTGGTAATTCAAAGAAGAGGTTCAGGAGCTACTGAAACTTTTACCATCCGTAAAATGTCTGGTGCAGTAGGTGTTGAGCGTATCTTCCCAATCAACTTGCCAGCCTTGCAAAAAATTGAAATCAACAAGAAAGGTCACGTTCGCAGAGCTCGTATTTTCTACTTCAGAGAACTTACCGGTAAAAAAGCAAAAATCAAAGACAGACGTATCTAATTGTTTGCAAAACATACTTCAAGAGTCCCGAGCATTGCTTGGGACTTTTTTTTTGACAAAAAAGCACAGTTAATTTTACGTCATTTATATTTTTTAAAAAGCATATTGTCAAATTCGTAAATCAATCGTTTTCGTAGGGATAACAAGCTGTCGTGCTATGCATTTTACTATATTTGTTACCGCAAAAAATATAATAACACAAAAATAACATAGCATGGCAAAAATTAAAGTAGCCCATCCGGTAGTTGAATTGGATGGCGATGAAATGACAAGAATCATTTGGGCTTTTATCAAAGAAAAACTCATTCTTCCTTATTTAGATCTCGATATCAAATATTACGATTTAGGCATCGAACACCGCGAGGCCACCAAAGATCAAGTCACGATTGATTCAGCCGAAGCTATCAAAAAATACAACGTAGGGATTAAATGTGCTACCATCACGCCTGATGAAGCCCGCGTTCAAGAATTCAACCTTTCTGAAATGTGGAAATCGCCCAATGGAACCATCCGCAACATTGTGGGCGGAACGGTTTTTAGAGAGCCGATCATTATGAGCAATGTACCCCGATACGTTCAAGGCTGGACGCAACCGATTGTTATTGGTCGTCACGCTTTTGGCGATCAGTACAAAGCCACCGATAAAGTCATCAAAGGCAAGGGAACTCTAACCATGTCATTCACCAACGAAGCCGGCGAAACAACCTCTTGGGAAGTATATAATTTTAAAGGAGATGGCGTGGCGATGTCGATGTACAATACCGACGAAAGCATCTACGGATTTGCGCATTCATCGTTCCAGATGGCTCTCACCAAAAAATGGCCGTTGTATCTTTCGACCAAAAACACGATCCTCAAAGCCTATGACGGGCGTTTTAAAGATATTTTCGAAGAAGTTTATCAAGAGCACTACAAAGCGCAATTTGACGCCATTGGTATTGTTTATGAGCACCGTTTGATTGACGATATGGTAGCCTCAGCGATGAAATGGAACGGCGGTTTTGTATGGGCTTGTAAAAACTACGACGGCGATGTTCAATCTGATACCGTAGCACAAGGTTTTGGTTCACTCGGACTCATGACTTCAGTATTGGTAACACCGGATGGAAAAACCGTTGAGGCCGAAGCAGCACACGGAACCGTCACACGTCACTACCGCGAACACCAAAAAGGACGCGCTACTTCGACCAACCCGATTGCTTCGATTTTTGCTTGGACCAGAGGTTTGGAACACCGCGGAAAATTAGACGGAAATCAAGAACTTATTGACTTCTGTCACGCTCTAGAGCAAGTGTGTATTGACACCGTCGAAAGCGGAAAAATGACCAAAGATTTGGCCATGTTGGTAAAACCGGAAGGCTTGACAGCTGATGATTACTTGACTACCGAAGCTTTCTTAGAAGCCATTAAAGATAACTTAGAGAAAAAACTCTGTTAATTATAGATTTAAAGTTCTATCAGGAAGGCAGCCAAAACGAGCTGCCTTTTTTTATTATTCTTATTAATATTTTAAAAACTAAGCAGTAAAAAATTAATTATGTAAATTATTTCTCAAAAAACGAATACCAAAATAACCAAAAAGTAATAATCATTTAATATAATCGTTGTAACAAACCAAAGTCTCAATAGTCTTAGGGACAATCATCAAAAAACAACTTATCGTTATATGACAACAAAACTCATCGGCTGCCTCGGTATTCTTCTGATGCTGTTCAGCCCACTATCAGCCCAAAACCCAACAGCAAATCTATCCTTAAAAGAAAAATTTACCCTGAGCGGAATCATTACTGATGTTCAGAGCAACGAAACCCTAATTGGTGTCAACATCTACATTCCGGAGCTCAAAACCGGAACCAACACCAATGCGTATGGCTTCTACTCGATTACGCTTCCGGCCGGAAATTATACGCTCCAAATCAGTTATCTGAGTTATCAAACGGTTAACGAAAGTATTGTGCTGGATCAAAACCTCAAAAAGAACTTCAAACTGAGCAGCCAAGAACAACAACTCGACGAGGTGGTCATCACTGATCAACGCCAAAAAACCAACATCCGCAAAGCCGAAATGAGCGTGAGTAAACTCTCGACAGCGACCATCAAAAAGATTCCGGTAGTCTTGGGCGAAGTTGATGTACTCAGAGCACTGCTTACCTTGCCCGGCGTGACCAATGCCGGCGAAGGCCAATCCGGATTTAACGTGCGCGGAGGCGGTGCCGACCAAAACTTAATTTTGCTTGACGAAGCCACGATTTACAATTCCTCACACGTGTTTGGCTTTTTCTCGGTGTTTAATCCAGACGCCATTAAAGATTTAAAACTCTACAAAGGCGGAATTCCTGCACGCTTTGGCGGACGCGTATCGTCGGTACTCGACATGTATCAAAAAGACGGAAACAGTAATAAATTCTCCATGAGCGGTGGCATCGGACTCATTACCAGCCGGCTTTTGGCCGAAGGACCGATTGTCAAAGACAAAGGCTCGTTCTTAATTGCCGGTCGCGGCTCGTATGCGCATTTGTTCCTCAAAGCCGCAAACAACAAAAACTCGGCTTATTTTTATGATTTAAATACCAAACTCAATTACAAACTCAGCGATAAAAACAGTTTGTATTTGTCGGGGTATTTTGGTCGCGATGTGTTTGACCTCAACGGAAGATTTGTCAATACCTACGGCAATTCGACGCTCAATGTGCGTTGGAATCATTTGTTCAACGACAAATTATTCTCTAACCTTTCGGCCATTTACAGCGATTATTACTACGGACTTGATTTGAATTTATTTGGCTTCAAATGGAATTCAGGCATCCGCAACTACAATCTCAAATACGATTTCAAACATTATTTAACCGACAAAGTCAAACTCAGTTACGGTGTTAACGGTATTTACTACGATTTTAATCCGGGCGAAATCAAACCCTCAGACGCTACTTCAGGCATCAACTACAAACAACTCGAAAAGAAATACGCTTTTGAACCGGCCCTTTATTTTGATGCCGAACAAACTGTTTCTAAAAAAATATCTGTATCTTACGGATTGCGCTACAGTATGTTTTATCGCTTGGGCGGATCAACTTTAAACTTATATACCAACAACCAGCCAGTTGTGTTCAATCAGGACTTACAGATTTACGAAAAAGCCAAACCCATCGGCACGCGCTATTACGGTCAGAACAAAGTCATGGAAAGCTTCAACAATTTAGAACCGCGCTTGGCCATTGCATATCAACTCAACGACGATCAATCGGTCAAGGCCAGTTACAACCGCATGGTGCAATACCTACAACTGATCTCTAATACCGCCTCACCTACACCGCTTGATGTTTGGACACCCAGCGACCGCTATTTAAAACCACAAATCTTAGATCAAGTAGCCGTGGGTTATTTCAGAAATCTAAAAGACGATGCTTATTCTATTGAATCTGAAATTTTTTACCGAAAAGTCAAAAACCGCATGGATTACATCGACGGCGCCGATTTAATTGCCAACGAAGCCATCGAGCAAGTTGTGCTCAATGGTGAGATGCGCTCTTATGGCCTTGAGTTGTTGGTTCGAAAAAACACCGGAAAACTCACCGGTTGGTTGGCGTATACCTTATCCAAATCAGAGCAACGCACTCCGGGCCGAAACGCTTCAGAAACCGGCATCAACAACGGAGATTGGTACAGCAACGGTTATGACAAAACCCACAACATATCGCTGACTTCTAATTATACCTTGAATAAAAAATGGAGTTTTGGCGGCAACTTTGTCTTTCAAACTGGGCAACCCGTTACTTATCCCAATGGCCAATATCAATACCAAGGCATTACCATTCCAACCTACGGAGCGCGCAATGCTGATCGTTTACCGGCCTATCACCACTTAGATTTATCGGCTACTTATGTTCCGAAACCCGATAAAAAAAGGCGTTGGCAGAGCGAATGGGTGTTTAGCTTGTACAATGTATACAACCGCAAAAATGCCGCCTCTATTTCGTTCAGACAAAACCAAACCACGGGCGCTAATGAAGCCGTGCGCTTATCTATCTTCGGAATGGTTCCGGGTATTAGTTATAACTTTAAATTCTAAGCAACATGAAAAAGATATATATCCTTCCGATTCTTTTATTCAACCTTTTAATGTTGAGCTCTTGCGAAGAAGTCGTCGATGTTGACTTAAACACCGCAGCGCCCAAACTGGTCATTGATGCTTCGATTCAATGGCAAAAAGGCACCGACGGCCACGAGCAAAAAATCAAACTCAGCACCACCACCGGTTTTTATGACACCAATATTCCGACCGTGTCCGGCGCAGTGGTTCGCGTGACCAATGCAGCCAATCAATCTTTTGATTTTATCGAAGAAGAAGCCCACACCGGCGTTTATTTATGCCATGATTTTATTCCTGAAATCAATCAAACCTATCAGCTCACCGTGGTATTGAATGGCCAAACATACACGGCTACCGAAACGCTTTTAGGGGTAAATCCGATTACTTCGGTCGAGCAAAACAACGAAGGTGGATTTGGCAGCGACGAAATTGAAATCAAAGCCTATTCAAATGATACCGACGGTGTAGACAACTACTATTTGTTCAAATACAAAGCCAGCATCAAAGCTATTCCCGAATATGATGCTTTTGATGACGAGTTTGTACAAGGCAATCAATTCTTTGGTTATTACACCAATGAAGACCTCAAAAGCGGCGATGTGATTGACATTACGATGTCGGGTATTTCAAAGCGCTATTTTGAATATATGAGCAAATTGATCCTCATTGCGCAAGGAAGCAACGGCCCTTTCTCGACTCCGCCAGCCACCGTGCGCGGAAACATCGTCAACCAAACCAATGCAGGCAATTTTGCACTGGGTTATTTTTCGGTTTCTGAAACCGATCACGTTGCTTATACTATAGAATAATCAGGGCAGCTATTCCCGCTGTTCCTGCCAAGCCCGCCGCGCAAACCAAGCTTTTGTAGGCTTTGGGTTGGCTTCCGCCGGTCGCCACTCCAAAACCACAGACGCAGCAGGTTTGCGCGGCGGGGCTTTTTAGTGCCATCGGGGCTGCGATGAGAGACCGCAACGCTTTGAGACACGCAACGCTGTAGACACGGCTGCGCCTTTAGACCGCTGACGCTGCCAGACAGAAGAAAATTTGAAAATGAGACAATTGGGAAATTTGAAAATGAGATACTGAGCGCCTAAGAAGCTGAGAAAAAACAATTGTACTTATTTAGAAATTAGCAATTGTTAATTCGTAATTCGTAATTAAAAGAGCCTCACAAACATTTCTCATCAAACTTACTAAATATCAATCCCAAACAACCATCTAGCTTCCGGCCAACGGCGATCCGAAAATACCTACCGCTAATTCAAGCCAAAGTGCAAGCAACAAGATTAAAATCGCACCACACACCAACAATCGATCACGCATCGAGGTCAATTTGCGCCAAATCCAATCAGCCATAAAAACACTGCCATAAAGTAAAAAGGCAGCCACCAAAAAATCGCCCCATGTCCAACGAACTTCATCGGTAAACAACATGGCAACCGCAGGCGTTAGCAACAAAACTGTAGCCAGCAAAAGCATCCATACAAAGGAATTCATTTTCATATTTGTTTGTTTTTTACACCAACGTCCAGAATTAAAAATCATTGTTTACTAGCTAAATTTATATAGCAAAAATGATTGAATTGCGCATTATAATTATATTTACAGTCGTTGTTGCATTGTGCGTTACGCAAGCGTTTCGACTAAACTTTTTAAACTAATTTATCTTTAAAAGCTTATTATTTAATCCATCCAGTTAGAATGAAATACAAAAACATACGCGAAGAAGAATTAAAAAACAAAGTAGGCGTTGATTGGTTCAAGGATTTTGACACCACCGAAATCATTGGCAATATTGATTTTACTGTTTTCCCTGGACAAATGACAAGTTTTGGCAGAACGCCACTGCTTTGGGCAGAAGCTAAAACCGGCAACTTTGATATTTCGACCATGTTTGTGCAATTGGTTCTGACCATTGGCAAAGCCAGAACCTTTGACAAAATGCTACCACCCGCCTTTTTAGGTGTTTTTGATTTTAAGAAAATCGCCTTTGTACCGTATATCAGCATTCAGGATTTTTTCTATCAGAATGACTTTAACTGGAACGTAACACCCAGCAACCACGAAACCAAAGAATTTAAGCTTATCAAAGAGCGCATCGAAAAAACACTTGAAAAAGACTCAAATATCTATGACTATGAAAAAGACGAAAAAGAACTCAAAATATTCATCAAGAACAACGTAGCCAAAGCCACCGAAGTCAGTAAAATAAAAATTGACAAAAACAACTTCATTCCTATTTATCTGCGCTGGCTTGAAACAATTAAACCCAATATTGACGTTAATTGGGACGATTTAAAAAAGGCCAACATTCTTGACAGCGATTTTTATTTGGCCGACCTTTTTGTTGACGACAAAGACACCCAGAAAATTGACGACGACACCACGGTACGCGACAATTTGTTTGTAGTTTTTCAGAATCAAGGCTACAGAATTGCCAAAGAAAACATCAAGCAAATGTTTGATGCAACCATCAACATCAAAAACACAAGTCTTTACCAACAATTCTGGAAACGTTACAAACGCCCGCCCATCAAAGAATTTCAGAATTTTATCATTGAACGACGCGATCTTTTGGTGCCGCAAGATATTCGCGAACGCAAAGGCGCTTTTTTTACACCACAAAAATGGGTAGAACTTTCTCAAAAATACATCTCGGATTATTTAGGCGAAGACTGGCAAGAAGAATATTATGTTTGGGATTGCGCGGCCGGAACCGGAAACTTATTGGCCGGGCTTACCAACAAATACCATATTTATGCAAGCACGCTTGACCAAGCCGATGTAAACGTAATGCACGAACGCATTGAACACGGTGCCAACTTGCTGCAAAACCACGTGTTTCAGTTTGATTTTCTAAACGACGATTTTAGCAAACTACCGCAAAGCTTGCAAGACATCATCAACGATGAACAAAAACGCAAAAAACTGATTATTTATATCAATCCGCCGTATGCGGAACATGGTAACAGAGCAACTTTTGCTGGTGAAGGAGAACATAAATCAAGTGTTGCAAACACAAGTAAAGTTTATGAGAGACTGAGCAAAACTGTCGGAACAGCAACTCGTGAACTTTTTGCACAATTCTTTTTGCGTGTACACGATGAAATTGCTAGTTGCCATTTGGCCTCATTCAGCACATTAAAATTTGTTAACTCCCAAAACTTTTTAAAATTCAGGCAACACTTTAAAGGCGAGTATCAAAAGGGATTTATTTGTAAAGCTAACACATTCGACAATGTAAAAGGTAATTTTCCTATTGGCTTTTTAATTTGGGATTTAAGCAAAAAAAATGAAATAAAGGAAGTAGAAACTGATATCATTAATGAAAATAGCGAATACATTGGTTTAAAATCTTTTTATGCATTTGGCCCAAAAGATTTCATTAGTAGTTGGCTGAGAAAATTTTACGATAATGAAGACAAAGAAATTGGTTTTCTAATTTTGCCAGGCGTGGATATGCAACAACAAAATGGCGTTTATCTTACTGCTCAGCCAACTGAAAGCGATATTAAAGCGCATAAAACAGCAAAAATCACAAAGAATAATTTAATCGAAATGTCAATTTACTTGTCCATTCGCATTGTAATTGAACCGACATGGCTAAATAACCGAGACCAATTTTTACATCCGAATCAGAAATGGATAACAGATATAGAATTCCAAAATGATTGTTTAGCTTATTCATTATTTATTGGACAAAACCGAATAACCTCAAAACACAGTATAAATCATTGGATTCCGTTTACAGAACAAGAAGTAAATGCCCAAGAAAAGTTTGCCAGTAATTTTATGACTCGCTTTATGCAAGGCAAGTTAAAACCCGATGAAAACCAAACACAAATGCTCTTTCAAAACGAGCAGCAACTTGGTGTTTATGACTTCAAGCCACTTGAATTTTCAGACGAAGCAACAGCAGTTTTTAACGCAGGCCGCGAACTTTGGAAATACTACCATGCCCAAAAAGACATTGAGGTGAATGCGAGTTTGTATGATATTCGCGAGTATTTTCAGGGTCGCAACGACAAAGGCCGTATGAACGCCAAAAGCAACGATGAAAAATATACCGAACTCATTGGCGAATTAAGGAGTAACCTAAATGCATTGGCCGAAAAAATTACGCCAAAGGTTTATGAATATGGTTTTTTAAAATTGTAGAAAAGTTATTCATTGGGCAGATAGCCAGACCAAAGCTGCTCAGCCCTAGCCCTGATCGAAATAGAAATCCTTTTGTGGCGGAGTTCGCCGCAAAAGATTGACATGAAGAGCAGGAATTAGCTCATAAAAAACATGAAAGAAATGGCGCATACAGCAAAGCGTTCAGACTAAACCCTCTAAACTTCCTAAACTTTTTAAACACTTAAACTTTTTAAACGATTATGTCCTCTCACCACATTGTTCGCGACGACCAAGAACCTGCTTTAATTATTGCCAATGGCGCCGAATGTCATCCGGAACTGCTCGGGCAATTGCTGGAATGGTCTCCGTGGGTAGTGGTTTTAGATTCGGCCATTGAACGTGTGTTGCAGTACAACATTAAAGTAGATGTTTTACTGGGTGATTTTGACCGCGACTTTGACCCGAATGTGTATTTAGAAAGTCAATTCCCACTTGAAATTGTCCACGCTCCGGATCAAAACAAAACCGACCTTGAAAAAGCATTTGATTACCTCATCGAAAAAGGATTTCCGGCGGTCAATGTAGTATGGGCCACCGGCAAACGCGCCGACCACACCATGATCAACCTAACCACATTAGCAACCTATCGCGACCAACTCAAAGTAGTCATCCACGACGATCATTCAAAAGTTCATTTGTTGCCGCGTTCTTTTAAAAAATGGTATCCGGCCGGAACCAAACTCTCATTAATTCCTTTGGGTTTAGCAGAAGGCATTACGACACAAAATCTTCAATACCCGCTCAACAACGATTCCTTACAACTGGGTTATCGCAACGGAAACAGCAATGCTGTACTACAAGACGGTTTGGTTTGTATCGAGCATGAGCGCGGTGATTTACTGCTCATGGAGTGTGTGGATTGATTATTCCTTTACAACAATGATGGTCGCTTTAAAACCGGTTCCCAAATTCCACTGGTTGTTGGCAATTTGATTTCCTTTGTCATCGTAAATCAAAAACTGAGCGGTGTTCGGTCCGGAAGAACCTTGATTGAGTGCTTCAAAATCAATTTTATTAAAGCCTTTGGTAAGACCGAGTTGAATGCCTCTGAAATCACCATCTAAAAAGATACTTTCCACCACAATTCGGTCATTGACCCAAACGCGAATTTCATCGCCATCAACCTCACCAAAATCGCGACAACTGATTTTTACGTATTCGCCTTGGGTGGTATGATCACCAAAATATTGATTTTTCCGAAACATCTTCGAATCAAAACCGCCCTCATTGGGTACCGAATTATTGAGCTTTTCTTTGTAGGCATCGCCGGGATTCCCAAAATTGTTGTTCTTGGTAAACTGAAGCTTTGGATCTTCAAGCAAAGAACTCGAATTGGTCTTTTGCTCTGTTTTAGCAGGAAACATGGTGGGCTTAATCACTTTAGGCGAGTTGAGCCCGCTTCCGACCGGAGGCAACATACTTCCCTGACTTGAAAACTCAGATTGCGCGCTCGCTTGGGAAGCCCAAAACAAACACAAAAACAATCCGATAAAACCGTTGACAACTTTCATTTTAAATGCTCTTTTAAAGCGCGTTAAAATTACTGCTTTTGATGAGAGCCGGTGGTATTTTATCATTTTTTTATCAATTAAACGCAATAAAACAGTCGCTGAATCCGTACTTTAGCAACGCATTAATTTTTTTTATATGTACGTGCCTGAAATCAAAATTACCGAGGTAAAACTACTCTCAGACAACTGGTATCAACTCCATAAATTTACCTATGAATACCGCAAAAAAGACGGCACTTGGGAAACGCAACACCGCGAAGCCTACGACCGTGGCAACGGAGCTTGTATTTTGTTGTACAATCCACCACAGAAAACTGTCATTTTAACGCGTCAGTTCAGACTTCCGACCTATGTAAACGGAAATACCACCGGAATGATGATCGAGGCTTGTGCAGGCTTATTAGACCGCGACAACGCCGAAGATTGCATCAAACGCGAAACCGAAGAAGAAACTGGTTATCAGGTGCGCGATGTCCGCAAGTTGTTTGAAATCTATATGTCGCCGGGCTCAGTCACTGAAACCGTTACTTTTTTTGTGGGTGAATATGCCTCTGAAATGAAAATCAACGAAGGCGGCGGGGTGGCCTCAGAACAAGAGAACATCGAAGTACTTGAATTTGATTTTGAAACCGCCTATAACATGATCGCTACCGGTGAAATCAAAGACGCCAAAACCATTATGCTGTTGCAATATGCCAAAATAAATAATTTAGCTTAATTACTTAAAATCAATTTTTTAAAATATTTCATCTACACTATAAAAGTAAATAATTAAACACCGCCAAAAAACACAAAAACCATCTCTAGAACCGACAACTGACCGCTAACAACCACTAACCAAGACGTAAAATGCAATTCCAAGTTATCTCTGAATACCAACCCAAAGGCGATCAACCCGAAGCGATTGAAAAACTCGCCCAGGGAATTTTAGGCGGTGAAAAATACCAAACCTTACTCGGAGTAACCGGTTCGGGCAAAACGTTTACCGTGGCCAATGTCATCGAAAAAGTACAACGCCCAACCTTGGTTTTGGCCCACAACAAAACACTGGCCGCACAGCTCTATGCCGAGTTCAAACAGTTCTTTCCGCACAACGCAGTAGAGTATTTCGTATCCTACTATGACTACTATCAACCAGAGGCTTACATGCCGGTAACGGGAGTATTTATTGAAAAGGATTTGTCCATCAACGACGAGCTCGAAAAAATGCGTTTGAGCGCAACCTCAGCCTTGCTTTCAGGCAGGCGTGACGTCTTGGTGGTCGCCTCGGTTTCATGCTTGTACGGCATTGGCAACCCGACTGAGTTTCAGAAAAACGTCATCTCGCTCGAAAAAGACCAAACCCTTTCACGCACCAAACTGCTACACCAACTTGTACAAAGCTTGTATTCGCGCACCGAAGCCGACTTCAACCCCGGTAATTTCAGGATCAAAGGCGATGTAGTAGAAATTTACCCCAGCTATGCCGACGACGGTTTCAGAGTACACTTCTTTGGCGATGAAATTGAAATGATTGAAAGTTTTGACGTCAAAACCTCTTTGGTTATTGAGCGCTACAACCAACTCAACATCTATCCGGCCAATATGTTTGTGACCTCACCGGATGTACTACAAGCCGCTATTTGGCAAATCCAACAAGACCTCGTCAAACAAGTTGATTATTTTAAATCAATAGGTAAACACTTAGAGGCTAAAAGGCTGGAAGAGAGAACTAACTTTGATTTAGAAATGATTCGAGAATTGGGCTATTGTTCGGGTATCGAGAACTATTCTCGCTACTTAGACGGACGCGATCCGGGCACCCGCCCGTTCTGTTTACTCGACTATTTTCCGAAAGATTATTTAATGGTGGTTGATGAAAGCCACGTGACGATTTCACAAGTGCACGCCATGTACGGAGGCGACCGCAGCCGCAAAGAAAACCTCGTGGAGTATGGATTTCGTTTACCGGCCGCCATGGACAACCGACCGCTCAAGTTTGAAGAGTTTGAAGCCATGCAAAATCAGGTCATTTACGTATCGGCCACCCCGGCAGATTACGAACTACAACTCACCGGCGGGGTGTATGTTGAACAAGTCATTCGCCCGACCGGCCTACTCGACCCGATTATTGAAATTCGTCCGAGTTTGAACCAAATCGATGACCTGATTGACGAAATTCAAGAAAGAGCCGAAATCGATGAGCGCGTGCTGGTGACTACCCTCACCAAGCGCATGGCCGAAGAACTGGCCAAATACCTCACCAAAGTCAGCATCCGTTGTCGTTATGTGCATTCCGAAGTGGATACGCTCGAACGCATCGAAATCATGCAAGATTTGCGCAAAGGTCTCTTTGATGTGCTCATTGGTGTCAACCTATTGCGCGAAGGACTTGACTTGCCCGAAGTATCCTTGGTAGCCATCCTTGATGCCGATAAAGAAGGCTTTCTCCGAAGCCATCGTTCACTGACCCAGACCATTGGCCGCGCGGCGCGTAACCTGAACGGAAAAGCCATCATGTATGCCGACAAAATCACCGACAGCATGCAAAAGACCATCGACGAAACCCAATACCGTAGAACCAAGCAAATGAACTTTAATGCGGCCAACAACATTGTGCCCCAAGCGCTCAACAAAAAAATCGGCACCGTATTCAGCAAAACACCACTCATCGAAGCCGAATTAGCACTCGAAATGCCTCAAGTAGGTGAGCCGGTGCCAGAATACCTCTCTAAAGCCGAAGCAGAAAAACGCATCCGCGAAAAACGCAAAGCCATGGAGAAAGCCGCAAAGGAGTTGGATTTTATGCAGGCAGCCAGATTGCGCGATGAGATTAAGAGGTTGCAGGAGCAAATGAGTGCCTGAGATACTGAGTGCCTGAGATGCTGAGTGGCTGAGTAGCTGACGCTCACTGAATGAAGCGTTTGATGAGTGATGATGTGTTTTGCTAAATGTTTTTTATGGAAGCAATCGCGTAACCGATATGCATTGAAATAGAATTTAGCTTTTTACTTTTTTTCTTGATGCAAATCGAGTTGCGCTGTATGCAATGGTTTGATAAATCATAATCAACGAGATTCATCGAACTCCTCTGGAAAGTATAGTTTAGTGAGATAAAAAAGTAAAAATCATTAATTAAAAATCTTGCTTGCTCATTTATATGACTGATTCAATCAATACATTGCACAAGAATCATGTTTCTCTAAACAACTGTTCTTTGGCAAACCACCAATCCATCAACAACAAAAACAATAACTAACCCCACAAAACCCCGCACCAAACCCCGCGGTTTCACGTCTGTTTTCGGGGCACTACACCCCGCCGAAGTGCGGTAACGTCCGCAGGCTGATGGCCGTGACCCGCTGCGCTCCATACCCGCTTATACTGGGCTCTGCATGCCTTGGGGTTGTTCTATCATCTTCCGTTTGGGCCTTCGGCATGCTGCTCTGGGCATTTCAACAACTGCGCCAAAAACAACACTCCTCGCCCTTTGTGGCTCTTAAAAAAATCTTAAAATTGCTTTAATAGCCATTTTTGTAAGGAATCTTGCATAAAAAAAGCATTTTTCAAAGGACTTTAAGGCACAATGAAGGCACCTTTGTAGCACACAACGACGAATTTATTCGAGAAAAACGGGGTTTTCTCGAACAATCCTCGAACAAAACTGCCTGAACTTCCTGACCGGCAAAAACGCAAAATAGCCTCCTTTTGGCCTAACTGGGTTATAAGCCTTAACAAAATTTTTAACCATCCTCCGACCTCATGACGCTTGGTCGCTTCAAAAGTGCTTATCACTCATCAACACAAGGACTTTCATAAAAAACGAAGGTCAAATCCCATACCCAAAAGCACCTCGTCAGGGCAAAAATGACACAAAACCCGGACGATGCATTTAACAAATCGTATTGAAAACTTGTTTATTTTAGTCACGTTTTGAAACTAGGCTGTTTTTTAAATGCAGTTAATTTTTCTAGCCACTGTACTAGTTGTTTTCGTCCGTCATTAGTTGATAGCATGCATCCGTACACATTCAGCGAAGCGTATGATTGAATCATGAACAAACTCATTCATCAAGCATCCCCTGCTCAGCAA
The DNA here is from genome assembly GCA_018267095.1 of Bacteroidota bacterium. Taxonomy (GTDB): domain Bacteria; phylum Bacteroidota; class Bacteroidia; order Flavobacteriales; family Flavobacteriaceae; genus Flavobacterium. The sequence continues at coordinate 451,262 of JAFDZC010000006.1, read as the reverse complement.
CTTAAAAAAACACTAGCTTTACCCTCATAAACAATTCCGTATGAGCCACTACCAAAAACTCCAAAACATGTACTATTCGGGTCCCATCAATCGGGCCACTTATCCTGATGTGGTGATGGATATTACTGAAGGGCGCGCCGAAATTAGCCTTGAGGTCAAACCAGAGTACTTTCATGCCGGACAATCAATGCACGGTTCGGTTTATTTTAAGATGCTTGACGATGCGGCTTATTTTGCGGTGAATTCGGTGGTCAAGGACTGTTTTGTGTATACGGTTTCGTTCAACATTCAAATCTTGCGTCCGGTCAAAGCAGGTAAAATCAAGGCGGTAGGCGAACTCAAGTTTGCGTCCAAAAATCTATGGATAGCCGATGCGGTTTTGTATGACGCCAAAGGTCGTGAAGTGGCGCGCGGCAGCGGCAACTTTATGAAAAGTTCGTTGTTGTTGGATGAATCGATTGGGTATAAGCTTTAATTGTACTGCTCCTGAAACGCATCGAGTAAAAACTCCGGCGAGACCATGCCGGTGGGCGAAACTTCCATGGCTTGCAACACGCGTTTGATGCCCCCGGGGTTGAGCCCCATAGCAATGCCGATTTCTCTGATTTTATTTTGTTCGCTCAGATGCAAAACACCGTCGCAATGCATGAGCAATGCCAGTCTGTAAAACTGTTGAATGCGTTCAAACTCATACTTGATGACCTCGGTATCATTTTCTTGATGAAACAACTGCTTGAGTTCATCTGGGTCAATTTGCAGCTCGGTGGCCACGAGTTCAATAAACTGATACTCTCGGGGGTGCAACTTGCCGTCTACCACCGCAAAGGCAATCATATCCGAAATTAAGTTAAGTCGTTCTTCGTGTTTGTTCATGCAGCTAATGTAAAATTTTCAAAGCATCAGAACAAATCGAAATAAAAAAACCCGCATTCAATCAACTTAAATGCGGGTCACTTTTAACAACCAACGTTATGAAAATCAAGCAATTTCGATGAGTCTTTTAGGTTTTGGAAGCGCTTCTTCTTTTTTCGGAAGTGTTACGTGCAACACGCCGTCTTGGTAACTGGCGTTGATGTTTTCGGCATTAATCGTTTGTGGTAAAGTAAACGATCGGCTAAACGAGTTATAGCTGTATTCGCGGCGGGTGTATCTTCCGTTTTGGTCTTTTTGTTCGTTTTCGGTTTTGGTCTCAGAGGCAATGGTCAAGACATTGCGATCAATTTCAATTGAGAAGTCTTCTTTTTTCTTGCCCGGAACCGCCAACTCAAGCGTAAATTCAGTATCGGTTTCTTTGATGTTGACCGCAGGTACCGATGCCAAAACGTTTTGTGATCCGCCAAACCAATCCGGTTTTAAAAATTCATCCAAAATAGATGGAAAATAGTCTAAGTTTCTTTTTACTAAGTTCATGATGTTATGTTTTTATGGTTAAACTTATTTGTTTGACCGCGCTTAGTCAAACGATGTACCAACCGTATTTTCGTGTCATTTTTGCATTATTCACGCGCCTTTTACTGAAATTTTGACTACTTTAACAATTTGTTAACTGACTTAATATCAGACAGGTTACCTCTTAAGAGCCACCTTGAAAGCTAACCCTGAAATGATTAACTTAGCGCTTATGAAATTAGCTTTCAAAATCATCTATTGCTTCGTTTTGATTGCGGTACTTATTCCGCAAACCCTCAGCGCACAAACATCTACCGCCACGGCACAAGTTTCGACTTTTACCCTAGAGGCGCCCCAGCTCAAAACCCAGCGCAAAATCTGGTTGTATCTGCCCAAAGATTATCAAACCTCCCGCAAAAGATACCCGGTGATCTATGCCCACGATGCGCAAAACTTATTTGACAGCAAAACCTCGTTTGCCGGTGAATGGAATTTGGATGAAAAACTGGACAGCCTCAAAGCCCCAGTGATTGTCGTGGGCATCGAAAATGGCGGAGACAAACGCCTCGGTGAGCTTACCCCTTATCCGCACGAAAAATACGGAGGCGGCCAAGGCGATGCGTATTTAGACTTTATTGTACACACGCTCAAACCTAAAATAGACGCGCAATACCGCACCAAGCCTCAAGCCAAAAACACCCTCATCATGGGCAGCTCCCTTGGTGGCTTGATGTCGTTTTACGCGCTGCTCAAATATCCTGAAGTATTTGGTAAGGCAGCGGTCTTCTCGCCTGCTTTTTGGATCAACCGCCAGCCACTGCTCGATTTGATGCAACAAACCCAAAACTTCAAAGCCAAAGTATATTTTTTGTGTGGCGATCACGAAGGCGACGAAGATATGCTGCGCGATTTGAATACGGTGGAACATTGGGTCAATACCCAGCGTTGTGCGTGCAAAATGCTCAATAAGAAAGTCATCGTCAAAGGCGGGCAACACAACGAGAAATTGTGGCGCGATGCGTTTGTAAAAGCGTATCTTTGGCTTCGCTGAGCTACTGAGAAACTGAGAAACTAAGAGGCTGAAAAGCACAATAGCTCAGAAAATCAAGCACTCAAGATAACAATTCAGATACTCCACAACTCAAAAATATTAATACTAAATAACTTGACAACTCTGAAAACCAATTTCTAAAAATAACAGCTCAGCGACTCAGAAACCCAGAAACTCAAAAACTAAGGCACTCATGACCAACAACGATATCTTCAAAAAACTCCGGGTAGCACTCATGCTGCGCGATGACCAAATCGTCGAAATTTTAGAACTCGTCGACTTTAGAATGTCTAAAGGCGAAATCGGAAATTTCTTCAGAAACGAAGACCACCCCAAATATGTAGCTTGTGGCGATCAGGTTTTGCGCAACTTTTTGAACGGGCTAGTAATTTATTTGCGCGGCACCAAAGAAAACCCTCAAGACCCCATGACCGTGATAGCACAAAACAAGGCTACGGCTGCCGCTCCACGACCTAAAACCGATACAAAGGCCCAAGCTAAAACGCCACAAGCCAAAGGCAGTAAACCCAACAAAAACAAAAAGCCCGGCATGGGTGAAGTAATGGGCAAAGTGCAGTTCAAAAACGGTAAAAACAAAAAATCCTGAGCATCGAGATACGCAGGATTTTTTTCTATTAAATTTAAAAAAACTAGTTCAAAGCTTTTTTGACCTGATCGGCCGCTTCTTGAAACTGAACGGCTGACAAAATCGGCATCCCTGAATTGTCAATCATTTCTTTGGCGAGTTCAGCGTTGGTTCCTTGCAAACGAACAATGATCGGCACTTTGATGCTGTCGCCCATGTTTTTGTAGGCGTCGATTACTCCTTGCGCCACACGGTCACAACGAACAATTCCTCCGAAGATGTTGATCAGGATGGCTTTTACGTTCGGATCTTTCAAGATGATTCTAAAAGCCAACTCAACGCGTTTGGCATCGGCAGTTCCTCCGACGTCCAAGAAGTTGGCTGGTTCAAAACCGGCATATTTAATCAAGTCCATGGTGGCCATCGCCAATCCGGCTCCGTTGACCATACAACCTACCGTTCCGTCCAAATCAACATAGTTCAAACCGGCTGCTTTGGCTTCGACTTCAATCGGGTTTTCTTCCCGCACATCACGCATTTCGGCGTATTTCGGGTGACGATACAAGGCATTGTCATCTAAGTTTACTTTGGCATCCACCGCAATGATTTTGTTGTCTGAAGTTTTCAACACCGGGTTGATTTCAAACATGGTCGCGTCGCAACCCACATAAGCGTTGTACAAAGCTTGTACAAACTGCGTCATTTCTTTAAAAGCGGTTCCGCTCAAGCCCAAGTTAAAAGCAATTCTGCGCGCTTGGAAACCTTGCAATCCTACCGATGGATCAATCTCTTCAGTAAAAATCAAATGCGGTGTTTTTTCGGCTACTTCTTCGATGTCCATTCCACCCTCGGTTGAATACATAATCATGTTTCTTCCGCTCGCACGGTTGAGCAATACCGACATATAAAACTCTGAAGTTTCGCTTTCGCCCGGATAATAAACGTCTTCTGCAATCAATACTTTGTGTACTTTTTTACCGGTCGGTGGGGTTTGTGGCGTGATGAGTTGCATGCCGATAATTTGCTCTGACAACTCTTCTACTTGTTGTAGGTTTTTGGCCAATTTTACACCGCCGCCTTTACCGCGTCCACCCGCGTGCACTTGCGCTTTAATTACGTGCCATCCGGTTCCGGTTTCAGCCGTTAATTGTTTGGCCATGGCCACCGCTTCTTGCGGATTGTTGGCTACGTGTCCGCGTTGTACTTTTACACCAAAACTGGCTAAAATTTCTTTACCTTGATATTCGTGTATATCCATATTGATTGTGCGTTATGCTTTAATTAGAGTGCCACAAAAATAATAAAAGCATTCTAAGTTTTGATGCATCAATGCAGATAATTTTAAGATTTTTTAGCAGCGCTTTGCTAGCGCCAGTTCGCCCTTTCAGGAGCTCGGGTCTAGCTGTGTGCTTTGCTTTTGTAACTGAAAAAATCAATTACCAACTAAGGCTGTTTTCAGGCACAAAAGGAGGCCTCTTCCATCAGGGCTAGTAATTGCCAACCGATAACTACAACGTTACCGCAAGATTTCTTGGCCCGATTATTTGCACAAGCCAACCAAGCAGTTTAGATTTGCTTAAAAACCAAACCATGCAAGCACAAGAACTGACCGCACTGGCCGAAGAATTTGGCTGCCCGCTTTATGTATACGATGCGCATAAAATACAGGCGCAATATCAGCGTTTGACCCAAGCCTTTGCCAAGGTGCCGCGGCTGCGCGTGAACTATGCCATGAAAGCTTTGTCCAATATCTCGGTGTTGCAGTTGTTTGAGCAAATGGGCGCCGGCCTCGATACGGTTTCAATTCAAGAAGTGCAGTTGGGTTTGCATGCGGGTTTCAGACCGGAACAAATCATCTTTACACCCAACGGAGTATCGTTTGAAGAAATTGAAGCCGCCGCAGCGCTTGGCGTACAAATCAACATTGACAACTTATCAGTACTCGAACATTTTGGCGCCAAGCATCCGCAGATTCCGGTGTGTATTCGCATCAATCCGCATGTCATGGCGGGCGGAAACACCAATATTTCGGTAGGGCATATTGACAGTAAATTTGGTATTTCAATTCATCAGTTGCCGCATATGTTGCGTATTGTTGACAATACAGGTATGCGCATCAACGGCATCCACATGCATACGGGCTCGGACATTTTAGACATCGAGGTATTTTTGTATGCCGCTGAGATTTTGTTTGAAACCGCCATTCATTTTAAAAACTTAGAATTCCTCGATTTTGGCTCCGGGTTTAAAGTGCCGTACAAAAAAGGTGATATTGAAACCGATATTGAAGAACTCGGACGCAAACTCAGCAAACGCTTTTTGGCCTTTGAGAAAGAGTACGGCTCGCCGCTGACGTTGGCTTTTGAGCCGGGGAAGTTTTTGGTCAGTGAAGCCGGTTATTTTTTAACCAAAGTCAATGTGGTCAAACAAACCACTTCAACGGTTTTTGCCGGCGTCGACAGCGGATTCAACCATTTGATTCGCCCGATGTTGTACGGATCGCAACACCACATTGAGAACATCTCGAACCCCAAAGGCAAAGAGCGCTTTTATACCGTAGTTGGTTATATCTGCGAGACCGATACCTTTGCCAACAACCGCCGCATTGCCGAGATCAAAGAAGGCGATGTTTTGTGCTTTCGAAACGCGGGCGCTTACTGCTTCTCGATGTCGTCAAATTACAACGCGCGCTACAAACCTGCCGAGGTTTTATACAAAAACGGTCGGGGTTACCTCATTCGCGCGCGCGAACAGTTTGATGACTTGTTACGCAACCAAATTCTGTTGTCAGAATAATTACTGTTTGTAGATTTTTTGGGTAATGTTTTGCCCGTCTTGAATGAGTTGCAATACATACCAACCGCTCACTAAATAAGCGGGTAAACTGAGTTTGTTTTGATGGATGTGGGTTTGTTCCAACATCAACTGCCCTAGCCCATTGTATAGTTGTAATTGGGCATTTTTGAGTTCCAAACCGCTCAGCGTAATTTCAGATTCAAACGGATTCGGGTATAATTGTACTGCTTCGTTGTCAAAAGTGTTTTGCGACAGAGGCGTGCAATTGCCTACGGCGGTAAAATTGGTAAATCGCTTGAGCGAAGAAGTTAATATAGAAGCCTCTTCGTTGTTGGATACATCGCGACACAACCAAGCACTTCCGGTTACGTTACTATTGCATTTGGGCATGAGCGCAAATCCTTCAAAGTTCTCGTTGCCATCGCCGGCGGTAGGTATAAAATATTCGGCTACGGTATGAAAAGCCGCATTGGCACTGGTGGCAGCCGACAAGGTCATATCGGTTATTTCGAGGTAATTGCTGTCAATATTGTGTAAAATATACAGCAACCCCGTTGAACGATCAAACGCCAAATCGCAGCTTTCTTGACGCGCCGTTTGGTATTTTCCGACGTAGGCAAAATCGTTGTTGACATTCGGATTGAGGTCAAACACCCAAATATAGCCGCCGTCTTGGTGCGCCACAAAAAACAAACCGCCCGCGCCTTTGGTGGATGTATAAGGTTGGCCGGTTTCAGAGCTGGTAAAACCCACTGCGGTTAAATAACTGTCGGGCACAAAACAAATACCTTCGGGGCCGGTGTTTCCGGTGTCTTGCATGGGCGAAGGCGCATTGAGTAAATTCCAGTGACGCGATTGATTGACCGTTGAAAAAGAACTGTTGTGGGTATATTTTTGAATTTCGTAGTTGTTTTCGTCAATGACATAAAATTCGTTGGCCGATAAATTGGCTTGGGTAATGCCTTCTGGCCCGCCCGAAAGCGTTTTGCTGGCTATTTGCGCAAATGCATTGGTAGTTGGATTGTATTGCAAAACGCGCAAACGGCCATTGTTTTGTACAGCGAACAATCTATTGCTTATTGGATTCCAATGCAAACCGCTGAGCTGGTCAATTCCGGCAGCATCCATGACCGAAGTTAAATTGTTTGCGGCATTCCACGAAGTAGCCGGCCAAGCTTCTTGTGCTTGAACTTTCAGAACAAAAAACATTAAACCCAACAAAAAGTACAATCGCATATCTGTCTTACTTATGATCTAATATTTCGATAAGCACCTGACCTTGGGTGGCATTCGGAAAAGTAATGCCTAATTTCTGAGCGATGGTTGGGGCAATTTCTGTGATTACTTTTCGGTCAGAAGTTTGTCCGGGTTTGATGTTCCAACCATAAAAAATAAGCGGCACGTGCGTATCATAACTATAAGTAGTTCCGTGTGAAGTTCCGGTTTTTCCGTATTCGATATAACCGGGTTTATCTAAAATGACTAGGTCGCCATTTTGGGTGAGGTCATATCCTTTGGCAATACAATCTAAATGGTAATCTGCGCCTGACTGCGCTAGGATTTCTTCTTCGGCGTACACGCGTTTTACCTGCGGTTGCGTCATCAGATAAGCTTTAAAAGCTTGTTTGACCTCTGTTAAATTCAAGGCTTTGGATTTGAGTTTTTCGCGATCCAAAAACACATTAAAGCTTGAATATTCTTGAATTAAATCAACGCCAAAGGTATCATTTGAAAATTGACGCAAGCCTTTGGCAATGTCTTTAGGATCAATGGCTGCAACGTTGTATTTATGATCGGACAAAAACTGAGCATTTTCGGCTCCGGCATGATCCGCAGTCAGGAACATCAGGTAATTGCCTTTGCCTACTTTTTGATCGAGATAACTCATCAAATCGGCCAAAGTCAAATCAAGTCTGAGGTAGGTATCTTGCAATTCTATAGAACGTGGCCCGAGGATATGCCCAACATAATCGGTAGATGAAAAGCTGACTGTGAGGAAATCAGTAACCTCGTCTTGACCAAGTTGTTCGGCGTCAATAGCGCGTTTGGCAAACATGGCGAGCAAATCATTGCCAAAAGGCGTTGAACGAATCACGCCCGCATCATTTTTATCATACATCGCTTTGAGATCATACGGAAGGGTAGGTTTGTCTGCTTTGTATAATTTGCCTTCATACGGATTGTCATCAGGCAGACTTTCGTTGTAGGTTTCGATGGGTTTGAGCAACTTCCAAGGTTGGCTCAGGAAATCCATATAGTTTTTCTCGGCATTGAATTGATTGACCCATTCAGGCAAAGCATTTCCGTAAAATGTACTCGAGATAAAATTACCGGTTTTGCTGTACCAAAAAGCCCAATTGGCAAAATGCCCAGCCGGAAGAATGGCTCCGCGGTCTTTAAGGCTCATACCGATGACTTTTCCGTTGAAATTGGTGGCCAATCTGAGCTCATCGGTAATAGTAGTGGCCAGTAAATTTTTGGGTGACATTTTGCCTTCGTCAGCTTTGCCTTCGCCCAATATTTGCACAGATTCATCGTCGGTACAATAACGCTCTTTGCCTAAACTGCGGCTAAACCATTCATTGCCGACAATTCCGTGCTGCGCGGGGGTAGTTCCGGTGTAAATCGACGCATGTCCGGGAGCTGTATAAGTTGGTAAATAATTGTAATGCGTATTGCTGAACACATAGCCTTGGCTCATGAGTTTTTTAAATCCGTTGGCTGAAAAATCAGCAGCAAAGCGGTTCAGATATTCGGCTTTCATCTGATCGACGACGATGCCGACTACGAGTTTTGGTTTTTGTTGCGCTTGCAATATTGAAGCGATTAGAAGAACGGACCAAAAGTACTTTTTCATGATTCGAGTTGTGTTATTGAATTGCAAAGATAACATTCTTAATGAGCGCGACCTCAGTTATCAGCAAACAAAAAGTGCCGCTATCCCTAGCGACACTTTTAACCCAAATGATTAATTACAATATGTATTATTTCAAGATAATAAATTCACATCGGCGGTTGATGGAGTGCTCTTGTTCGGTACATTTGTCACCGCAATTCACAAGAGGTCTCGACTCTCCGTAACCTTTTGAACGCAATCTTCTGCGTTTGATTCCGTTGTCAACCAAATACTCCAACGTTGAAGCCGCACGTCGGTTTGACAACATAATGTTATAGGTGGTAGAAGCACGTGAATCGGTATGCGCGCCCAATTCGATTTCCATTTCGGGATATTTTTTGAGCAAATCAACCAGTACATCCAAGATTCTGGCCGCATCGGGTTTGATATCCCATTTGTTGAGATCAAAATAGATGTTCTCTAAAACAATCTCGACTCTACCGTCTTGTCGTTTGGTAATGATTTCTTCGGCATCGTCATAACATTCCATGAATAGTTCAATGGTATAACGGAGTTTTCCGTCTTCGTTGGTCATGAACTCTTCGCTGTGCGGAATATAGAAATCACGGGTCGCTTCAATGCGGTATTTTTTGTTGGGTTCGGTAGCAAAGACATAATCAGCATCTGCGCCTACCACCATTTGACCAATGAGAATATTGTTTTCGTCATACAACGAAACCATGGTTCCAGGTAATAGATTTTGGGTGTTTTTATCGCGAACATCGCCCTCGACTACATAGCGCTCTTGGTTTTCGGTTCGGGTAAAACTGTATAGGTTATCGCCGCCTTTTCGGTTGGATGAAAAATAGCCTAAGTTGCGCTTTTCATCCACCACATAACTAAAGTCATCCATCGAGCTATTGAGCGTTTCACCCAAATTAATTGGTTTGGCAAATTCGCCGCCTTTGAACGATTTGCTCATAAAAATGTCCAATCCGCCCATGCCTTGATGACCGTCTGAAGCAAAATAAAGTGTAGAACCATCAATAGAAATCTCCGGAAATTGCTCGCGGTGAATGGTGTTGACTGCTTTGCCTAAATTCACCGGTTCGCCATAGGTTCCGTCTTCGTTGACATCAACATAATACAAATCAAATGAGCCGATGGAACCCGGCATGTCGCTCGAGAAATACAATCGTTTTCCGTCTTTGGTCAGCACCGGATGCTCGCAAGAAAATTGATCATTGCAGAAAGGAAGTGGTTTGATATTGGTCCATTTTCCGTCAACAAATTCAGCTTTATAAATCTTGATGTTGGCTATTTTCTCTTTGCCGATTTTAACCATTTTGTCATTGGTACGGTTAAAATACATGATGTGTCCGTCTTGGCTAAAAGTGGGGTTACTCTCGTGGGTTTTGGTATTGATTTCTTTCGGGAAAGGCTCAATATTGGTGAGCAGACCTTTGGCATTGACATCGGCACTGAACAAATCAAGATAAGCGCGTTCGTTCCAACCGTATGATTTTCCTTCACCGGCACGCAGTGAAGCAAAGGCCACTTTATCGCCGTAAAACACCATCCCGAAGTCACCGTTAGAGGTGTTTTTAGACATGGTTTGCACCTCATAATTGAACGGTACATTGGTTTTGAGATTGGCTATAAACTTGGGCGTGCTCACATTGTATTTGAGGTATTTGGCCATGATGGCATCGCCTTTTTCATAATCACCCGAACCCATCAAAGCATGAGCAAATCTGAAGTAATATTCAGGATCGATGCTGTCTTTTGCCTCGAGCATTAATTTTCCGTAAACGCGTGCTGCGTCTTTCACTTGAGAATTGTTGTAGTAACAATCACCTAAATTCTGAAGCACGTGCTGATTGGGCTCAATTTGTTCGTATAATTCGGCCGCTTTGACATAAGCGCGTTTGTTGAACAAAGCATCCGCCTTTTTTTCACGACCTTTCTGCGCATGAACCGCAGCGTGTAAACAGAGAATCAGAAATATATAACTGTATTTTTTCATGCTTGTCTCGAATTAGAAGAACCTTGGTGATTTTTCGTAGCCTTTAGATGCCAAATTGGATGTATCTAAATCAAATAATAAGAAAATCTCGTGTGAACCTGAGTTGTATTTACCCAAATTTGACAAAGTGTAATCATAAGCATATCCCACTTTTAGATTGGGTGTGATATTCAATGCGACCAAACCACTGGCTGAATCACCAACGCGATAACCAGCACCAATTTCGAATTCATCAAAAAACAGCAAGTTGGCCGTTACATCAAGTGATAAAGGTGCACCCGAAACGCCCTTGGCCATAAAAGCCGGCTTGAATTTTAAATTAGGATTCAAGTTGAATACATAACCACCGGTCATAAAAAAATGCGTTGCTTCAACACCGGTTGCTTTGATGCCGTCTTTGCTTTCGAGGTGTTTTGAATTGAGCAAGTTTGGCGCCGAAAAGCCCAAATAATAATGATCGCTAAAATAAAAAACTCCCGTTCCAATGTTGGGAAAGGTTTTGTTGATGTTTTCTGAAAAAGCCGGATCCGGTGTAGGGTCGGTATATTGAAATCCGTTGAAATTAACATCAAACAAAGTGACTCCGGCTTTGACACCAAAAGACAATTTGTTGTTTTCAGAAACCGGAATTACATAAGCGACATCTGCATAAATGTTGTTTTCATGAACCACATCGCCAATAACATCACTCACAATAGACAAACCAGCCTCAACCCTTTTGGCAACCGGTGAATGCACAAAAGCATTAACTGTTTTAGGACCACCAACAGCACCCACCCATTGCGTTCTATACATTCCTCCGATATTGATGACACCCGGATTATCGGTTGCATAAGCCGGATTCACCGAACTCATATTGTACATATAATGGGTAAACTGCGGATCTTGCTGCGCCGAAGCCAAAGTAGACATCAGGAAAATGCCGATAAAAACTATATAAAAAAATGGAGTCTTTTTCATCTTGTATTTCATTTATCTACTTAAATAAAGTCGTCCTTGTTTGTCTTTTGTTTTCCCGTCGTTGAATTCTAAAACATAGAAGTAAACACCCGTCGGAACTGTGCCATTACCTAAATTGACACCGCCTTCGTGGTTGGTTCCGTCCCAATTAGGTGTTTTGATGTCACCTTTGAACAGAACATTTCCGTAGCGGTTGTATATCTCAAGTTTGAACTTCGGATACTTGGTGGCCAAATTTTTAATTTCAAAAGTGTCGTTGATTTGATCATTATTGGGTGAGAATCCGTCGGGAATCAAAATATCATCACACGGATCAAGGGTTACTGTCACCGCCAAACGCGATCCGCTTTCGCATCCCGCTGTAGATTGATAAGCGGCATAATAGGTTCCGCCATCAATGAGTGAAGTGGTGGACACATATAAATTGCCTCCGGTAGGTGCATCGTACCAAAGCACGGTATCAGATCCGGTGATGTTGGATGTTAAATTGGCAATAGTCGGATTGGTCGGTGCGCAAAATTTATTTCCGCCCTCAACCAAGGTAGGTGTTCCCACCAAAGGAGCAATATCAAAATCAACCGGGGTTGAACCTGCTCCTGTGCTAGAGCATGAGCCTTGCTGTGATACAATTTGTGTAATACTGACGGCAACGTTTCCTGAAGTACTGATTTCTGAGGCCGGAATCAAGAAAGTTCCCTGACCTGAAGCTATAGCCACTAAAGCCGTATTTGTAGCCGTGGATGCCCCTGCCAGTTGGTAGGTAATGGTGTAGTTTCCGTCGGCTAAATTCAGAGCCGTATTGATGCTTACAGTGTTGTCATCGCCCAAACAAATATCCGGAGCCGTCAAAACAGCACCATTCAAATCAGGTAGCGCATACACGGTAAAATTAGTGGTGGCGTTTTCGGTGGTATTATTACATCCGCCCGATAAGCTTACGATGGAGCTAATGGTCAAATTATAAGTGGTTGACTGATTTAGTACCGATGCCGGAATATCAAACTGCCCGACTCCGCCGGCAATAGCAATAACACCGGTCGTTGCAGTGGTTGGAGTCGCTTGAGGTAAATCATATACAAATTGATAATTTCCATCGGTTAAACCGGTCGCTCCTGAAATCAAAACCGTAACTCCGTTTCCGGAGCAAACATCCGCTACGCTTAAGTTAGCATCAACCAAATCTGAAGTTGGGCGAATAATAAAATCGGCGCTCACACTCGGATTAATCGGCACACTACACGTTGTAACCGAATTGGTAATATTGGTAAAAGTAATACGGGTATTTCCGGTATTTGGAATATCATTGGCATTGATGGTCATGATTCCGGTTCCGCCTGAAATAACCACTTGCGAAGATTGTGCAGCCAATACATTACTAATCGAAAGATTGTAATTCAAAGTATACGATCCGTCGACCATGTTGTTAAATGTTACCGTTACATTATCGCCTTTACAATTCGGTGAAGATACTTGAATGTTGGCACCTGTAAGCACCGGATTTGGCAAAACAGTAAACTGTACCGGTTCATTATCACTACCACAAGTATTGGTAATGGTATAAGTATAATTATAGGTTCCCACGGCTAAAGCAGATACATCTACAATATTGTTTACTATAGCTGAGGCGCTGTCAGTCCAGGTTCCACCGGTTTGCGCACCGCTCAACAAAGTATTCAAATCAATAGTATTTTGCGAATTACAAACATTTTGATTGGCGATGGCAGTACCCGCATTCGGAACTGGATTGACCGTAACAGTTACGGTTGCCGTATCGTTGTCACAAGGGGCGTTACCACTCAAAGTATAGGTATAAACGGTAGCCGCATCAACCGCTGGGTCAAAGACACCAGTTCCACTGGCCATAGCCGGCGACCAAGTTCCGCCAGTTTGAGCGGTTGGCCCCAAAAGCGGGAACAAATCAGTAGCGGCATCGGTAATACAAAATGTAGTTGATGCACTTACGCCTGCTTCTGGTCCGGGAACAATAGTAATGATTAAAGTAGCTTGCGCCGGATTACAGAAAGGTGCACCCACAGTGTATACATAGCTTCCGGCCAAATCAACCGACGGGTCAAACATATTGGTTCCGCTGGCCAATGCCGGTGACCAAGTTCCACCGTTTTGCGGAGTCCCCCCTAATTGGGTCAGCAAATCAACCGGTGTAGCATTAGAACAAATATTCACGCTATTGTCCTGACCTGCATCTGGCACGGGGTTCACAATAATGGTCACCGCCGCTGTATCATTGTCACATGGGTTGTTGCCTGTTAAGGTATAAGTATACACTCCGCTGTTATCAACTGCTGGATTGAATAAATCGGTCCCACTGGCCAAAGCAGGAGACCATGTTCCACCAGTTTGGGCTGTAGGTCCTAAGAGTGGAAACAAATTGAAACTTGGATTGTTGACACAAACCGTTGTTGAAGCATTAGCACCGGCTTCTGGCCCCTGCGTGATGGTCACTACTAAGTTGGCCGAAGCACTGGTACATGGCGCTGTTCCGTTGACAGTATAAGTATAGGTTCCGGCCGCGTCAACAGCAGGATTAAAGAAATTAGTTCCCGATGCTAAAGCCGGTTGCCAGGTTCCGCCTGCTTGAGGAGTTCCTCCTAAATAAGTTGTCAAATCAACCGGATTAATGTTGGAACACAAATTGGCTGTGCTATCAGAACCGGCATTCGGTGCTTGAGTATAGGTAATAAATACCACGGCTGTATCATTCACACATGGAGGTGTTCCGGCTACTAAATACTGATAACTCGCAGCTGTATCAAACTGAGGGTCAAAAATACTGGTTCCACTGTGCAATGCAGGAGACCAGGTTCCTCCCGGTTGCGCATTTGGTCCAAGCAAAACAAATAAATCTTGCGTGGGTCCGTTGGTACAAGTGGTATATGCCGCATTGCTACCGGCTACCGGTGGTTGGGTGACAAGTAAAGTTGTTGAGCCGGTTAAATTTTGACTACAAGCCGGAGGATTGTTCATTACGATACTAACCAAGGTAAAAGTGGTGGTCACCGTAAGCGGTGTATTGAGTGTAAATGTTCCCGAAGCACCAATAACGATGGTTGCATTCGCGGATCCGTTGCTATAGGTAACTGTAGAATTTGGTGTACCCGTAAATAAAATAGCAGCAGAGGTTCCCGAACAAACAGTTCCACTCGATGAAATAGTTGCCGTTGGCAGCGGATTGACCGTTACCGTACTTGAAGCCGGGTTGCTCTGACAAGTTGTAGTTGTGTTCGTGATAACCACAGTATAAGTACCCGCGACGGTTGTATTAAATGAATTGACATTGCCCGGATCAGTTGCTCCAGTTGGAACCGTCCATACATAAGAATAATCAGCCGAAACACCTAAACCCGGTGTTGCGGTAATGGTTGCCAAGTCGCCTAAACATACCGAAGGACTATTAACGGAAACGGTTGGTTGCGGGTTGACGGTTAATTCACCCGAGGCACTTAGACTCGAACAACCACTAAGTGTATTGGTAATAACAACACTGTATGTTCCGGCTACACTGGCATCAAATGAAGCCACATTGCCCGGATTGGTAGCCCCTGTTGGAACCGACCATGCATAGGAATAATCTGTTGATGTTCCCGTACCCGGCGTAGCGGTTAAAGTAACTGTTTGACCAGCACATACCGATGCATTGTTCACTGTTACTGTGGGTTGCGGATTGTTACTCACATCGCCCGAAGCACTTTCGCTGACACAATTGGTCGTAAGATCGGTAATAATGACACTATAAGTTCCGACCACACTCGTAGTAAAAGTGGCGAGATTCCCCGGATTGGTTGCTCCGACCGGAACTGTCCACGCATAACTGTAGTTGCCCAGTGTTCCCGGTGTAGCTGTTACCGTCGCGTCTAAGCCCGGACAAATGGACGGACTATTCACCGTAACTGTAGGCAAAGCACTGATGGTAACCGTGGCAGAAGCACCTAAATTGCTAGAACAATTAGTTGTCAAATCGGTAATAACTACGCTGTAAGTACCCGCTGTAGTGGTGGTAAAAGTGTCTACATTTCCAGGGTCAGTAACCCCGATTGGGACAGTCCAAGTGTATGTATAATTACCTGGAGTTCCCGGTGTAGCCGTTATGGTTGAGATGCCTTGTGCACACAAAAGTGTACTCGAAACCGAAACTGTTGGCAACGGATGCACGACTAAAGTTCCTGAAGCCGGTAAGCTGGCACAAGTAGTCGTCGTGTCAGTTATGACGACCGAATAGGTTCCGGCAACACTTGCGTCAAACGAAGCAACATTTCCAGGATTGGTTGCTCCAGAAGGAACTGTCCACGCGTAAGAGTAATTTCCGGCTAAACCCGGGGTGGCAGTAAGTGTAGCGGTTTCGCCTTGACAAATTTCATCACTATTTACTGTAACGGTAGGCAATGGATTAAGTGTTACCGCACCTGAAGCACTTGAACTCTGACAATTGGTGGTGGTATTGGTAACTACCACTGAGTAAGTTCCTGCGAGTGCTGTTGCAAACGAAGCGACATTTCCAGGATCTATAGCACCAGAAGGTACTGTCCAAACGTATGAATAATTGCCTGCTGGGCTAGGAGTAGCTGTTACCGTTGCGGGTTGTCCGGCACAAACCACAGGATTATTGACCGTAACGGTTGGCAAAGGATTTATGGTTAAAATTCCACTGCCCGGAAGACTCGAACAAGTGGTGGTGGTATTGGTTGCAATCACTGAATAAGTTCCAGCTATAGTAGCACTAAAACTGGCTACATTTCCGGGATTGGTCGCTCCTACTGGCACCGTCCATACATAAGAATAGGTTCCGGCTGGATTTGGCGTTGCAGTAATCGTGGTTGAATCACCCGGGCAAATACTAGCGCTATTTACGGTTACTGTCGGCAACGGATTAATGGTCACAATTCCGGTAACACTAAGACTAGAACACGTTGTGGTGGTATTGGTGATAACCACACTGTAATTTCCGGCTACAGTGGTTGAAAATGAAGCTACGTTTCCTGGGTTTGTAAATCCAGAAGGAACTGTCCATGCGTATGAATAAGTTCCGGGAGTATCGGGTGTAGCAGTAACTGTCGCACTTTGACCGGCACAAACCGAAGGACTATTGACGGTAACGACTGGTCTGGGATTAATGGTTACAGTTCCTGATGCACTATCACTAGCACAAGTTGTGGTAGTATTGGTAACAATTACAGTATACGTTCCGGCAACTGAAGTACTGAAAGAGGCCACATTTCCGGGATTGGTTGCTCCAACTGGAACCGTCCAAGCGTATGAATAATTGTTTCCCGCCGGATTTGGCGTAGCAGTAACCGTTGCATTTTGTCCAACGCAAACCGACGGACTATTGACAGTTACTAAAGGTTTTGGATTTATGGTTACCGTTCCTGAAGCACTTGTACTGACACAATTGGTCACTGTATTGGTAATGACCACACTGTAATTTCCGGCCGTGGCAGTTGTAAACGTCGAAACATTCCCCGGATTAGTCACTCCGCCCGGAACCGTCCAGGCATAAGAATAAGTTCCTGCTGTTCCCGGCGTTGCTGTTACGGTTGCATTTTGCCCCGGACAAATGGTCGAACTATTAACCGTAACGGTAGGCAAAGGATTGATCACCACAGTGGTTGTAACTAAATCACTAATACAAGTAGTTGCGGTATCAGTAATGCGAACACCATAAACTCCGGCCACTGTTGTTGTAAATGTCGCAACATTCCCCGGGTTGGTAGCTCCTGAAGGAACTGTCCAAGCATAAGAATAAGTACCTGCTGCACCCGGCGTTGCAGTTACCGTCGCATTTTGTCCGGCACAAACAGGCGGACTAGTTAAGCTTACTGTTGGCAGAGGAATTACATTAATTGTAGTTGACGCCCCGGTTAAACTGGTAGAACATACCGGCGGCCCTTGTGAAGATACACTGACTAGATTAACCACCGAGGTTGAAGTATAAGTCCCCGTCAAAGTAGCTGTTCCGGTAGCATTTAATGTAATATTTTGATTTGAACCACCACCTATAGTATAGGTAACCGTTGCATTAGGGGTACCACTAAAGTTAATAGTTGTTGAAGAACCCGAACAAATATTTGGATTTGAAACTGACACCGATGCTGTTGGCAAAGGCAGAACATTAATGGTTACTGTTGATGTTACTGTAGGACAGGCAACCGATGAGACAGAATAAGTAAAAACATACGGACTCCCTGCAACGGTCAAGGTGTTGATATTAACCGTTCCCAAATGCCCGTTTGAAGTTGCCAAAGGTCCTGACCAAGTTCCGGTTGTATCCGGAGTACCATTCAGATCATCAAAAAGATTAAACGAAGGATAGGTCGGAATATCTGAAATACATATAAATCTAGAATCGTCTGTTCCCGCATTATTAGGTTGAAGAATCGTTACATCGGTCTGAAAACGACTAGTACTTTCACAAGGCGGATCAACACTGGTTGCAAAATAACTTTGTCCATTCACCAAAGGAGTTGACGCGGTGAGTGGCGTAGCTGACGATATGGTTGCATACCAGCGAATATTAGTACCGTTGGGCTGCAAATTAGCAACCGTAGGCGGATTTCCCGGAGTATTACAAAAAATTTGCGTTGGGTTACCCGTAGGAACTGGCACAATACCCACATTTACGAATACTGAAAGCCGCGATGTTTCACAGCCCGTGTTCGGATTGGTTTGACTGGCATAGTATATTGTTCCGTCAACCAAAACAGTTGTCAGAGGCAAAGCTGTTCCTCCGGTTGGCTGATCATACCATTGAATATTATTCCCAACCACCACCAAATTAGCCAAGGTAGCATTATTGGCAGTACTCACACATACCCCTTGAAAGCTCAAACCGGTTGGTGCAGAATAAATAGTAACCACAACACGCGTTCTTGTACCGCAATTCCCCGCTGCATTGTCAGCGAAATAATCTTCGCCGTTAACCAAACCGGTAAAAGAAGTTAGCGGCGTTGTTGAAGACGCTGTAGCAAACCAAGCAATTCCACCACCTGTATCGGTAGCTTGCAGACTGGCTATTGTAGGCGATTCAACATCGCAAAAAGTTTGTGTAAGATTGGCAACCGTTGGACACTGCGCATTTGAATTTGCAGCAAGAGCCATACACGCCAGAACAAGATTGATTTTTAGTATTTTTTTAGCACGAGTAATAATTCTCATAAGCATCGGATATTGGCCAAATTTTACAGACAGAACCAAGCATCCCTATCGAATGAAATAGATTTTCTCACACCCAAAGTTCACGCCTGATTTATATTCTTTGTAAACCGGATACAAAACCCCAGAATACGAATACTATATTAGCGCATTTGCTCGTGTTAATATTTGATATTTTTTAATCTTATTAACAAAATGATTAACATGATGTTGAAAACAAAAACAGAATAAAATAAGATTTAAAATATTAACTAACAATCAATTAACACTCAATACAACTTTAAAAAAGAAATAAAAAATCCGACAAACTACACAAATATGAAGTTTTCAACAAACACAAATTGTTGATAACTATCGTTAAAAAAGCCCAATGGATAAAAAAAAAGACCAACAAAAATTGGCCTGTGGAGTAACTTTTACTGATGATTCTTATCGACGTGATTGACGATATTATAAACCACTATAAAATCTTTTTGATTGACGTACAGCTGCTTTCGATTTCCTTGATTTTTACGGGTAATAATCGATATGGTAAAAGGATGCCCGTCATCGTCTGAACAACTAAAAGAGTTAATTATATCTGTCTCATTTTCTTCTTCGGGTTGATACTTGACAATATTATACAACTGTATTTCTTGCGAGTAAACAACGATTCTATTTTTGTTGGTGTCTAAAGTAATTACAATAGAGGCTTCTTTCAAATCTGACCATTTACCCCAATCTCCGCGTTCGTTGCGCTCCATGACACTAAAACCGGTGGTCAAAAACTTATAAACCTGAGCTTGACTAGCTGATGAACAAACAACAACGAAGTATAAAAAAAGAAAAATCTTCTGAGAACGCATAACTTTAAAATTGAATGGTTTGCATTTCTTTCTGAACCAACCGATATTCAGAAAGCACATGGTTCATAATATCTTTGACCGATAAAATTTCGTCTATTAATCCGGCGATTTGTCCGATTTCTAACTCGCCTTCAATCAAATCACCTTCGAACATTCCTCGCTTGGCGCGAGCCCTTCCGAGCAATTCTTTGAGCTGCTCTACCGTAGGACATTGCGCATATAAATTTTGCAAATCGTCAAAAAACTTGTTCTTGATAAGTCTAACCGGCGCAAGCTCTTTTAAAGTCAACAAAGTATCGCCTTCTTGGGTTTGCACAATGGTCTTTTTAAAATCATCATGCGAAGATGATTCAACCGAAGCCGCAAACCGACTGCCCATTTGAACTCCATCAGCACCCAGCGCCATGGCTGCAAACATTCCACGTCCGGTAGCAATTCCTCCGGCAGCGATTAGCGGAATTGAGATATTTCTGCGCACCATCGGGATCAAAGTAAGCGTCGTGGTTTCTTCGCGTCCATTGTGCCCGCCGGCTTCAAAACCTTCGGCCACAACCGCATCAACGCCGGCTTCTTGTGCTTTAAGCGCAAACTTAGAGCTACTTACCACATGCACTACGGTAATTCCGTGCGATTTGAGCAAAGAAGTCCAAGTTTTAGGGTTTCCGGCCGAGGTAAACACAATCGGAACTTTTTCTTCAATAATGATTTGGATGATTTCTTCAATGTTCGGATACAACATTGGCACATTGACCCCGAAAGGTTTGTCGGTTGCACTTTTACATTTTTGAATGTGCTGGCGCAAAACATCCGGATACATTGAACCCGCACCAATCAAACCCAAACCACCGGCATTGCTCACGGCACTGGCGAGTTTATACCCGCTGTTCCAAATCATTCCGCCTTGAATAATCGGGTATTGAATTTTAAAAAGTTCGGTGATTTTATTCATTATTTTTTGGCAATTTTTCCGGTAGATACAAAACTTGCTGACTCAATTCGGTATAGATACAAACCTGATTCAATTGTGTTGAGTGATATTTTTGACGACGATTGATTGACTTCTTGCGTAAGCACCAATTGTCCGATTTGATTGTATAAATTGATTTGGGCCTGATTCAAATTTGCTGGAAGCACAACATTTAACTCAGCACCCGCCGGATTCGGAAATACCGACACCGTTTCTTGCTCAATTGTCTGAATCCCTAAAAACTGCTGTGCTCTTGACAAAGCTAGGCTAAAATCAGGAATTCCATAACCGTATTGATTATCCGGATTGCTGTATCTGTCTGATGCTTCTTTAACAAAGTTAACTACTTGTTGTTGGGTAAGCGATGGAACGGCACTCCAAAATGTAGCAATCATCCCGGCAGTAATAGGTCCTGAAAATGAAGTCCCATTAGCCGTAACTATATCTCCGGCCGTGTTAGACAAAACTGAAGCCTGTCCTTGTGCCATCACATCGGGTTTAATGCGTCCGTCAAACGAAGGCCCAATGGAACTAAAGCTAGCTCGACTGCGGTTTGAACGAACGGCTCCGATAGCCAAAACATTGTTGGCTTCGGCAGGTACTCCCACGTGGGGTTCATCATTATTTCCCTCATTTCCGGCGCTGGCTACTACGACCATTCCGCGGGTAAAGGCAATATTGGCGCCTTGAGAAGCAAAAGCTGAATTTCCGGTCATATCTTCATAGGTATGGCCATAAGCCGGATTATCAAATGCAAAATAACCCAAGGATGAAGTAATGATGTCGGCTCCTACTCGATCGGCTTGTTCAGCGGCTTCAACCCAGTTGCTCTCCTCTACCGGGTTTTCTGAATTCACGTCTTCGGTGATGTATAAATAATATTTTGCATCCGGTGCAGTACCCACCAATTCACCATCAACATATCCGCCCATGGTTGACAAAACCATGGTTCCGTGGCTGTTGTTGGTGTAAAAGTTATCGCTTTTGTCTACATAATCATATCCGCCCAGAATCTGATTGTTATTTCTGAGTCGGTCAAAGGGCGAAGCAGTGTCAACTCCGGGAAAACCGGCATCGAGTACGGCGATGATTTTTCCGGCTCCTGTATAATTTTGCTGATGCAACAAATCTCCGTTGAGCATATGAATTTGGTTGAACGAATTCCCGTAATTGAAATTGACCAAAGTTTCAAGTTGTTTATTGACCGGTTTTTGTCTTGACGGAACCGCCACTGCTCTGTTATTGAGTGTTGTATTGGCATAGAAAATATGATGTACAAAAGGTAAAGATGACAAAGCGGCAATATCAGTCGCCTCACCGCGCACATGCACACAGTTGAGCCATTTTGATTTGGCCATTACGGTAATGCCTTGAGCCGCCGAAATCTGATCAATATAATTTTGGCTGATGGGCGCATCTTTGATATCTAAAGCAATGTTTTGGGCTGTTCTTCTATCTAATGAGCGCTGGGAAAGTTCCGTAAGCGGATTGTTGAAAAAAGCCGTCGCTCCGGGCTTGTCATTAAAATAAACCCAAGCATCTTCTTGTGACCAACCTAAAGTAGTCAGCAGAAGCATCATTAATAAAGTAATCTTTTTCATAGTATAGCGGTTAATAGATTTCAAACTTACGAAATTACCCCGGAACCCAACAATTCATCGTCATGATACCAAGCCACAAACTGACCGGGCGTTATGGCAGATTGCGGTTGTTCAAAAGCCACATACATACCGTTTTCAAACTGATATAAAGTAGCTTCTTGTAAAGGTTGACGATATCTGATTCGGGCTTTTACTCGGAGTGATTGTCCGTTTTCAAGGCGCAAATCCTCGCGTATCCAATGCACTTCATGACCTTTTATGTAGAGTGCTTTTCGGAATAAACCCGGATGGTTTTGACCTTGTCCGGTGTAAATGGTATTGTTGACTACATCGGTGGCAATCACAAACAAAGCTTCCGGAGTTCCGCCCACGTTGAGTCCGCGGCGTTGACCATTGGTAAAATAATGTGCGCCTTGATGTTTGCCCACTACTTTTCCGGTTTCGGGTGAATAAGCAATCGGGGTTGCCTCGAAAGCCAAACTTTCTTCAAGTGAATCTGTCTTTTGTTTTGGTTGGTGATAAATCGAATGCTGCGCGTCAACTTCAAAAATAAGTCCGTCTTTGGGTTGTAGTTTTTGCTGCAAGAATTCAGGTAATCGGACTTTACCGATAAAACACAAACCTTGCGAGTCTTTTTTATCTGCCGTCACCAAATCCATTTCGGCTGCAATAGCGCGTACTTCGGGTTTGGTCAATTCACCGATTGGGAATAATGCTTTTGAGAGTTGTTCTTGTGAGAGTTGACACAAAAAATACGATTGATCTTTGTTGCCATCAACACCTGCGAGTAATTGATAAATGCTTTGCCCTTCTTTTTCAATGGTTCCTTTGCGACAATAATGCCCGGTAGCCACATAATCCGCGCCCAGACTTAAAGCGATTTTCATGAATACATCAAACTTGATTTCGCGGTTGCACAAAACATCCGGATTGGGCGTGCGGCCGTTTTCGTATTCGTTGAACATATAGTCAACGATGCGCTCTTTGTATTGTTCGCTCAGGTCGACAGTTTGAAAAGGAATTCCGAGTTTTTGAGCCACCAACAATGCGTCGTTGCTGTCTTCAAGCCAAGGGCATTCGTTAGAAATAGTTACAGAATCGTCATGCCAGTTCTTCATGAAAAGCCCAATGACTTCATAGCCTTGCTGTTGCAGCAAATACGCCGCAACACTTGAATCTACGCCGCCCGAAAGGCCTACCACTACTCTTTTCATACACTTGATAATTACCGCGCAAAATTAAGAATAAATTTGGCATAACCGCTTGTGTTAACAAAGCTTATTTTGCTCCGGAAGCGGC
Organism: Bacteroidota bacterium; assembly: GCA_018267095.1. Lineage (GTDB taxonomy): Bacteria > Bacteroidota > Bacteroidia > Flavobacteriales > Flavobacteriaceae > Flavobacterium. Next base: position 427,739 of record JAFDZC010000006.1, on the reverse strand, counting down.
CTTAGATTCAGCGGCTTTTTTGGCACGCAATTCAGCCAACTTATTGGTTTTGGCTTTACTCATGTTTTCTTCGCGATCGAGTTTTCCGTCTTTATAAAACTTCCAAATACCGCGTTTTTTGCCATTGTTGTAATTGCCTTCAGAGGCGATTTTGCCCAACGCATCTCTAAAAATAGCTTTGCCGTCGTACTCACCTTTTTTGTAGTTAGATTCTTCGAGCACGATGCCGCTTTCAGTATATTTTCGATACGGCCCGTCTTTGATACCGTTTTTATAAATGGTTTCTTCGGCCGGTTTTCCGCCAATATAATAAACCGTGCGCTTGCCTTCAAGCTTGCCGTTTTTGTAGTTTTCTAACGTGAATATTTCTGTAGAAGCTTTTTGATAATACTTCCAAGGGCCTTCATATTTGCGGTTGACTTCTTTGCCTTCGCTGATTTTATTGTTTTTCTGATCGAAGAAAATCGTATAAGCGGAACCATCCGCAGCAAATTCGCGTGTAGCCACTACCCCATGTTCGGGGGAATCTTCATAAAACTTAAAGGTTCCTATTTCTTTTCCGTGGTCAAAAGTTCCTTCATAACGAAGGCGTTTGCTTTCGGGATATAATCCGTGCCAAACACCGTGACGCTGTCCTTTTTCGTCAAGTTTATTGGTTTCGGTTTGCGCAATAGCAGAAAAGGTGATGAATAAAAAGCAGACAAAGCAGTTAAAAAGTTTGAACATATTTTTTCGAAATTTCTAAAACAAAAATAGTAAACGCCAAAAGTAGTTCAATATTTTTTTGAATTGTTGAATTATAAAACCCAATAGAAGGTCGATTGAGTTTTTTGAAAACACTATCAAATCTAATTAGTTGATTTTCTGGCAAATCATCAATCATTAAACAACTGATAAAAATTTGTTTTGTTTAACTTTTTTAAGATTTTTTTAAACATTTATATTTTTTTGTTTGATAGATTCGCAGAACAATTAAACAAATTCATTATGAAAAAAGTACTCAAAAACAGCCTAGTGATTATTTTAGGAATCACTTTATCAACGTTCACATCATGCAGCAGTGATAGTGATTCATCATCAAGCACTCCTGACAACACCATCACAGGGATTGCCAGTAGAACATCAAACCTTTCAACTTTGGTAACTGCCTTAAACAAAGCTGGATTGGCAAACACACTCAAAGGAACCGGCCCATTCACGGTTTTTGCGCCGACCAATGATGCTTTCAATAGCTTTTTAACCGCTAATGGTTATGCCAATCTTGATGCAGTTCCGGTAGCTGCACTCAAAGAAATCCTTCTCAACCATGTTGTTAGTGGTGAGAATACCTCTTCTTCCCTATCCACAGGTTATGTCAAAACGCTGGGCAAAGGCAGCGCATCATCGACCAATACTTTGAGCATGTTCATTAACACGGCGAGTGGTGTAAAAATCAACGGTTTATCTAATGTTACAACCGCTGATATAGATGCAAGTAACGGTGTTATTCACATTGTTGACGCTGTGATTGGTTTACCGACCATTGCCACGCATGCTACAGCAAACAATAATTTTTCAACTCTGGTTAGCTTATTGAATCGTCCGGGACAACCCAACTTTGTAACTGTACTGTCAAATCCGGGCACGTACACCGTTTTTGCTCCGACCAATGATGCTTTCACATCGCTCGATGCTGAACTTGCTCCCGGTGGAATCGCATCAGTTTCGGCCGACAACATTACTAAAGTATTGCAATATCATGTAGTCAGTGGTGCTAATGTTTTGTCGAGTCAGTTACAAGAAGGGCAACTTATTACGCCGATTTTGACACCGGCTCAAACTTTCCAAGTTATTTTGGCCGGCGGACCTAAATTAAAAGATGCAAGCAACAGAAATTGTGACATAGTTGCAACCGATGTTCAATGTTCAAACGGAGTAATTCACGTTCTTAGTAAAGTATTGCTTCCTACGTTCTAATTTTAGTTAGTTTGTTTTTGGGAAAAGCCCTCGCAAGTGAGTTGTAGCGGGGGCTTTTTTTATATCTCATTATTCAATGACTGACCACTCTTGCTCTGCGCATAATCAAAACCTTGTTGCCACCATAGCTTCATTTTTTCTTTGTTAAAAATCAAAGCATTCGTTGTAAGTTGAACCGGTGTATAATAAAAATTGAGTTGCACATTTTTGTTTTTGGCGGCGAGTTTACCAATGGTGATATCGTGTTTTTCAACTTGATCGAGCAAGGTCTGAAACAAATCAACCATCAGTGAAAACGGATTTTTACCTATTTTTCTGGGCGATGTTAACACCTCGGTTTCCAAAACGATTACATCAATTTCAGTAGCTCCGCGATTGATTGCCTCGCGAATGGGCACCAAACTTGAAAAACCGCCATCGCCATAATCGCAACCCTCTTTGTGCGCCAAACTCATAAACGGAATATAATTGCACGAAATCCAAATCCAGTCGCAGAAATCTTCATAATCAAAATCGCGAATGCATTTATACTCGACTTCATTGCGCGATAAATTAGTAACGGTAACTACAATATTAGCAGCTGATTCTTTGAGCGTTTCAAATTCTTCTTTTGAAAAATTATCTGCAATGTATTTTCGCAATCTATGACTTTCGCCAAAGGTTCGCTTACCGCCAAAAAACTGTCGAAGCACATTGAAATGATGAATGCTCACGGTATCTAAACCATCTTTGTGTTTGACAACAAACGGATTGATATCAAAAATGCTTTGCATCGAAACCTCGGTGTAAATCTTCTTGATTTTATCAACTTTACCCAAAGCCAAATGCGGAATCAGCAAACTGCCGGTTGAAGTTCCGAGCAATAAATCATACTGACACTTTTGCTCGTGAATCAAGTATTCCGCCACGCCTCCGGCAAACGCGCCCTTACTGCCACCGCCTGAAATCACCAAAGCTCTCATTTGATTTCTTTTTCGTTGAGCAAACGCTGCAATTGGGTTTTCTCTCGAATAGGTAATTGCGGCTCAATCTCGATAAACATCTTGCGATAATGATCGTCTTTGAGCAACTTGCGGATGTTTTCTTTGCAAAAATTCACAAACTGCCAACGGTGGTTTCCGGTTCCAAAAGCTAAACTTTTGAGCACATCCTCAGTAAAAAGTTCCAAACTGATGAGCTTGAGCAAGGCCAATTCCTGCACGCCTGAATCGTAATTGGTTCCGGTAAATTGCAACAATTCAAAGTAAATTTTGGATTTTTCATCCGCTTGGTCGGTAGTTAAATAGGCCAAATACAAATGCATCAAACGCAAATTAAAATCCTGAAAACCTATCCATTTTTTAGATTTTTCAATGTATCGAGCGCGTTGTTCCGGAAAATTTTTCCATAAAAAATACAAAGCCGTTTCACGGGTTTCATAAGACGAATCATCAAGCAAAGTTTCATAAGCAACTCTGAGCGACTCCGGAATTTGTTCGAGCGAATTGGCGACGGCTTGTCGCACCTTGATTTCGCCAGTTTTTAGTGCGGCTTGGAGCAAATATTCTTTATCGGCAAAAGATTTTTCGGTTGCTTGATAAACCAGTAATTCTTTGACGGGATAATACGCTTTTGACTTGAAAATGTCTAAAATTCTCTGGCGATCTTTGGCCAAATCTAATCGGTGATCGCGAAGATTGTAATATTGCTTGACAAAACTATTTTTGAGCAACAAAGCATCGGCTTGAGCCACCGGAAACTGCGCAGATTCCAACCACAATTTCTTGAATGCAACCACATCAAACGAAGCAACTTTTTTAACTTCAGCCAAGAAATCATCAGTGGTTACATTTTGAAAAGCGTATTTTTTGAGGTAATTTTTCACGGCCAAATCAAACTTTTTGGCGCCAATTTGTTCGCGCAAAGCATGCAAAGCCCAAGCGCCTTTTTGGTAAAACGACAACGAACTTGCTTTCGGATTCAAAACGGGAATGGTATCGGTTTTTGCGGCTTCTATTAGTTGCCGTGAGGTTTTGTAGAGTTTGTTGTAAAAGTAATCTTCGCCAAAAACCGCGCGTTCGGCCAAAAGTGCGTAATAGGTCGCAAATCCCTCTTGCAACCAATGATCTTTTCCGGATTGCGCCGTCACCATATTGCCAAACCACTGATGTGCTAATTCATGCGCGTTGACATTGAGATAATTTCGGTCGTTGTAGGCAATGCTATCTACCACAAAATCTCTTGAAAACAAAGTGGCCGAAGTGTTTTCCATGCCGGCATACAAGAAATCGCGCACCGGAATTTGGCGGTAAACTTTCCACGGATAAGCCACGCCAACGGTTTTTTCAAGATAGTCGAATATTTTTTTGCTATAGCGATAAGTCGGTTCAAATTGATTCGCATCGGCAGCTTCGTAATACATCTCCAGCGGAATGCCCAAGGCTGATTGTTCGGTCTTTTTCTGAAAATGCCCGATGGCCAACATCACGAGATAACTGCTCATGGGTTCATCCATGCGATACTTCCAAATTAAGTTGTCGCCGCGGGCTTGTTTTTCGAGCAAAACACCGTTGGAAATCACCTCAAAACTCTTGTGAAAAGCAATGTCTAAACTAAACAGCGCTTTGTCATTAACATCGTCGATACACGGCAACCAATGGCTGGTATTTTTGCCTTGACCTTGTGTCCAAATTTGCCCTTGAACTTCTTCGGGCGTGTCGATTTTTTGGGTAAAATCCCAGTTGACAAAATACATGGTTTGCGTCGGAAAAGCCTCGTATTCAAAGCTTAAAACATTGTTACCGACCCGCAAACCTTCAAAGAGCAAAAGCTGTTTTTTGTTGTCTTTGAATTTAACGCTTTCACCGTTGAGCTTCAGGTTGGTAAAAACCATTTTCTGGGCATCGATACGCAAAGTATCCACGCCTTTAAAAAGCTCAAACGTATATTCCGCTTGTCCGATGACATTGCGCTTGACCGGATTGATGCTCAGCGCAGCATGGATGGTTTTAAAGTCAACTGTGCGAGGGCTTTGTGCCCACAAAGTTGCGGTAAACATCCATAAAAAGACGATTTTTTTCATGCGTAAATAAATGTCTAGGCAAATATACACAGAACGTGATTGCAGCTTGTTATGCGTTTCTTAATTTTCAAAATATACTTATCTTCGTGGGCATCAAAGCCTTTTTTAAAAATCAAAATCGACATGTCTGAGTTGTTGCAAACCCCGATTGAATACCTCAAAGGTGTTGGCCCGAGTCGCGGACAATTGCTCAGAAAAGAATTGGGCATTCACACCTATGCCGATTTGCTACAATTCTATCCGCACCGATACATCGACCGCACGCGTTATTACAAAATAAACGAGTTGCGCGAACAACCCTCAGAAGTTCAACTGGTCGGCAAAATCATCCACCTCAAAACGGTGGAACAAAAGCGCGGCAAAAGACTGGTCGCCAACTTCATTGATGATACCGGGCAAATGGAACTTGTTTGGTTTCAAGGCCACAAATGGATTCGCGAGAATCTACTGCTCAATGTGCCGATGGTGATTTTTGGTCGTTGTCAGTTGTTCAACCATCAGTTCTCGATGCCGCATCCTGAAATTGAGCTTTTGACCGAACACCAGCAGAATTTGCGCAGTGCTTTACAAGCCGTGTATCGTTCTACCGAAGCGCTTTCTAACAAAGGATTTACGCATCGGACTTTTAGCAAATTGCAGCAACAATTATTGCTCGAAACCCGCGATTTGATTGCCGAAACTTTGCCCGAGCATTTACTGTCTGAATGGCAACTCATGCCCAAGAAAGAAGCAATACTCAACATCCATTTTCCGAAAAACAACGATGCATTAGCCAAGGCGCAATTCAGACTCAAATTTGAAGAATTGTTCTACATACAGCTGCAACTCATCAGTAAAAACCTGATTCGAAAACACAAAATCAAAGGCCACGCTTTTACACAAGTCGGCACTTTTTTCAATGAATTTTATCAGAATCACCTACCGTTTGAACTCACCGGAGCGCAGAAACGCGTGCTCAAAGAAATCCGCAACGACATGGGCCAACCCGCGCAAATGAACCGTCTTTTGCAAGGCGATGTGGGTTCGGGCAAAACCATCGTGGCTTTTATGAGCATGCTTTTGGCCATTGACAACGGTTTCCAGGCTTGCTTGATGGCGCCGACTGAAATCTTGGCCAATCAGCACTACATAGGGCTCAGTGAATTAGCCGATAAAATGGGCATCAGCATCAAAATATTGACCGGATCCACCAAAACAGCCGAACGAAAAATCATTCATGAAATGCTGCAGAGCGGTCAACTCAAAATCTTGATTGGCACGCATGCTTTGCTTGAAGACAAGGTTCAGTTTTACAATTTAGGATTGGCTATTATTGACGAACAACACCGATTTGGCGTAGAGCAACGCTCAAAACTTTGGAAGAAAAACAGCATTCCGCCGCATGTTTTGGTGATGACCGCCACGCCGATTCCGAGAACCTTGGCGATGAGTTTATACGGCGATTTAGATTTATCCGTCATTGACGAGTTACCTCCGGGCCGAAAGCCAATTCAAACCGTGCATCGCTTTGACAGCAACCGACTCAAGGTTTGGAAATTTATCCGCGATGAAATAGCACTCGGACGTCAGATTTATATTGTATATCCGCTCATTCAGGAATCTGAAAAAATGGATCTCAAAGATTTAATGGATGGTTACGAGAGTATTTCGCGTGATTTTCCGTTGCCGCAATACGCGATTTCGATCGTGCATGGCAAAATGAAACCTGCCGAAAAAGACGCCGAAATGAAGCGCTTTGCCCAAGGAAAAACCAACATCATGGTCGCCACTACCGTGATTGAAGTCGGTGTCAATGTGCCCAATGCGAGCGTGATGATTATTGAAAATGCCGAGCGTTTTGGTTTGTCGCAATTGCATCAGTTGCGCGGTCGTGTGGGGCGTGGCGCCGATCAGAGTTACTGTATTTTGATGACTTCGCATAAACTCACGGCTGATAGTAAAACCCGATTAGAGACCATGTGCCGCACCAACGACGGTTTTGAAATTGCCGAAGTTGATCTCAAACTGCGCGGGCCGGGCGATTTGATGGGCACCCAACAAAGCGGTATCTTGAATTTGCAAATAGCCGATTTGGTCAAAGACCGCGATATTCTTCAGTTGGCTCGTCATCGGGCGATTCAGATTTTAAAAATAGATGCGCCGATGCAGTTACCACAACACATTGTCTTGCGCAAAACCTACATCGAGCTCACCAAAAAGAAGAATCTCTGGAATCACATCAGCTAAAAATGGTTGTTAAATAAAGTTTAACTTTTCGCCTTTTCCGGTTGGGAAAAACTAAATTTGGCTGACATTCAAACATCCTTTTCTCAAGGAATTTCAGCCTATGAAAGTAAAATACATCGCTTATGCCCTATTGGTCGTTGGTTTGTGCAGTTTAATCGCCTACCGAATTGACCACAACAAAAGCCAAGACGAATCCGGCAAAGACAAAGGGCCGAAAAAACCCATCAAAGTAAGCGGGATGATTGTTCAACCGCAGCGTTTTGACAATCAATTATCGCTGACCGGAGCGCTAGAAGCCAACGAGCAAGTTGAAATTCGAAGCGAAGTATCAGGCGTCGTACAAAGCATTCATTTTCAAGAAGGAAGTCAAGTACAAAAAGGCCAATTGCTGGTCAAAATCAACGACAGCGAATTGCGCGCCCAGCTCAGACAGGCCAAAACCAAAGAATCACTCGCCGCCGAAAATGAACGCCGCGCCCGATTATTACTGGCCAAAGAAGCCATCAGTCAAGAAGAATACGACATTAGTTTAGCCGACTACAAATCGGCACAAGCACAGAGTCAACTGATTAGCGCACAACTCGATAAAACCAGCATTCGCGCGCCTTTTTCGGGTAAAATCGGTTTACGATCGATTTCACCGGGCAGTTATTTAACACCGTCGACCTTGATTGCCAAATTGGTCAACACCGGACAACTCAAGATTACTTTTTCGATTCCCGAGAAGTATGCCGGGCAAATCAAAAACAACACGGTTTTGAACTTTAAAGTTGCAAATTCAGAACAAGTTTTCAAAGCCAAAATTTATGCACTTGAACCGGGCATTGAAGCCGCCACGCGAACCTTGCAAGTGCGCGCCTGTACCGAAAACGCCAACAACCAACTCATACCGGGCACTTTTGCCAATATTGATTTGCCACTGGATGAAATCAAAGACGCGGTAGTGGTGCCCAGCGAAGCCATTGTTCCGGTACAAAACGGCAAAAAAGTTTATGTGGTCAAAGGCGGAAAAGCAACTGAAAGCATGGTCACAACTGCCACCAGAACCGATGCGTCCATCTTGATTTTAACCGGCCTCAACCCCGGCGACACACTGATTACCAGCGGTGTAATGACACTTAAAAACGAAGCGCCCGTACAAGTGAAACTCAAATCATAAAGTATGAGTTTATCAACCCTAAGCATCAAACGCCCCGTCCTGACCATAGTGCTGAACTTAACGCTGATTTTGTTCGGACTCATTGGTTATAAATTTTTGGGTGTACGAGAATTTCCGTCGATTGATCCGGCACAAATATCCATTCGAACCGACTATGCCGGAGCCAACGCCGACATCATCGAATCGCAAATTACCGAACCCATTGAAAAAGCGATCAACTCGATTGACGGCATCAAAAATATTACTTCATCAAGCGTTCAAGGAACGAGCAATATTACCGTTGAATTTAACCTCGACAAAGATTTAGAAACTGCGGCCAACGATGTGCGCGACAAAGTAGCCATTGCGGCCAAAAGTTTGCCCAAAGATATTGACGGACCGCCGGTGGTTTCAAAAGCCGATGCCAATGCCGACGCGATTATTTCAATGACGATTCAAAGTGATACGCGCAGTCCGCTTGAACTGAGCGATTATGCCGAAAACATTATCGGGCCGCGACTCGAAACGATTCCGGGCGTGAGTGGTATTCAAATTTGGGGTCAAAAAAAATATGCCATGCGTTTGTGGATTAATCCGATTAAATTGGCCGCTTATGGTTGTACCGTTTCAGATGTTAAGAATGCGCTCGGACAGCAAAACGTAGAACTTCCCTCGGGCAAACTTACCGGAAACAGTACTGAACTCACGGTAAAAACGGTCGGGAACCTCAGCAAACCTGAAGAATTCAACAACCTCATCATCAAAACTGAAGGCGAAAAAATTGTTCGCCTCAGCGATGTCGGTTCGGCAACGCTGGGTCCTGAAAACCTCGAAACGCAAATGTCGCAATCGGGCATGCCGCTCGTGGCCGTAGCCATTGTTCCGCTTCCGGGTGCGAATTATCTGGATATATCCAAAGAATTCTACAAAAAATTTGAAGTACTTAAAAAAGATTTACCCAAAGATATTCACCTGAACATCGCTATTGACAACACGGTTTTTGTCAAAAAATCAGTGCTTGAAGTAGCCGAAACTCTGGGCGTTTCGATCTTGTTGGTCATCTTGATTATTTATTTGTTTTTCCGCGATTGGGCCATTGCATTTCGTCCGCTGATTGATATTCCGGTATCGCTCATTGCGACCTTTTTTATCATGTGGTTGTTTGGTTTTTCGATCAATGTATTGACGCTGTTAGCCATTGTACTTGCGACGGGTTTGGTGGTCGATGACGGAATCGTAGTCACTGAGAACATCTTCAAAAAAGTCGAAGAAGGCATGAGCCCAATTGAAGCAGCGATTAAAGGCTCGAATGAAATTTTCTTTGCTGTGATTTCAATTTCGATTACACTCGCTGCCGTGTTTTTACCGGTGATTTTCTTGGACGGATTTGTGGGCCGATTGTTCCGCGAATTTGGGGTTGTGATTGGAGCGGCTGTGCTTATTTCAGCTTTTGTATCATTGACTTTGACCCCGATGCTCAACGCTTATTTGATGAAAGGCGGACATCAGAAAAAATCAAAATTCTATGAGCTCACCGAACCTATTTTTGAAAACATCAACCAATCGTATGCAGTTTCGCTTCAGAAATTCATCGGTCACAAATGGATCAGTTTTGCCATTTTGGCTTTTTGTTTTGGGCTCATTTATCTGTTTTTTAATATCCTTCCGAAAGAAACCGCGCCTTATGACGACCGAAGTTCATTGGTGATGGTAACCACCACCGCTGAAGGTTCTTCGTATGATTATACCAATCGGTTCATGCAAGAATTGTCGCGTTTGATTGACGATTCGATTCCGGAGAAAAAAGTGAGTTTGGTGATCACCGCACCCGGATTCAACGCTTCAGCCACCAACAGCGGTCGCGTGCGCATCGCCTTGGTCGAACCTGAAAAACGCGAACGCTCACAAAAAGAACTGGCCGAAAAACTCACTAAATGGACCAAGGCCTATCCGGATGCCAAAACTTCAGTGACCGAACAGCCGACGATTGCCGTGAACAAACGCGGCGGACTTCCGATTCAATACATTATTCAAGCACCAAACTTTGAGAAGTTGCAAGAGAAGATACCGCAATTCATGGAAGAAGCCGCCAAAGATCCGACTTTTGCCATGACCGATGTCAACCTCAAATTCAACAAGCCTGAAATCAACGTGACCATTGACCGTGAAAAAGCAGAAAGTCTAGGCGTTTCTGTCTTGGATATTGCGCAAACACTCCAACTTTCGCTCAGCGGACAGCGTTTTGGCTATTTCTTGATGAACGGAAAACAATACCAAGTCATCGGGCAATTTGACCAAAAAGACCGCTCAAAACCGCTGGATTTAACTTCGATGTTTGTGCGTAATGCGCAAGGCCAGCTCATTCAATTAGACAATTTGGTTCATGTGGATGAAAAGAGCAATCCACCGCAATTATACCACAACAACCGCAATATGTCGGCAACGGTAATGGCCGGTTTAGCGCCCGGAAAAAGCATCAGCGACGGAATTGAAGCCATGAATCGCATTCGCGAAAAAGTACTCGACGACAGTTTTACCACTGATTTAGGAGGAGAATCCCGCGATTTTGTAGAGAGTAACTCGAATACATACTTTGCTTTTGGTTTGGCTTTGCTGCTTATTTTCTTGATTTTGTCGGCACAATTTGAAAGTTTTATCGATCCGCTGATTATTATTTTGACCGTGCCGATGGCTGTGGCCGGAGCGCTGTTCTCGTTGTGGTTGTTTGGTCAAACTTGGAATATTTTTAGTCAAATTGGCACCATTATGCTCATTGGTCTAGTAACCAAAAACGGAATTTTAATTGTGGAATTTGCCAACCAATTGCGCGAACAAGGCATGGATAAAACCGAGGCAATTTTGCACGCCGCCGAATCGCGTTTACGTCCAATTTTGATGACGAGTCTGGCGATTGCTTTAGGCGCTTTGCCGATTGCGTTATCGCTCGGAGCAGCCTCTAACAGCCGAATTGGTATGGGCGTGGTGATTGTGGGCGGAACGATTTTCTCTTTGATTTTGACGCTGTTTGTGATTCCGACTTTGTATTTATTGTGGTCGCGTGCCCGTAAACACCGCGCTGAATTTGACCGTCTTGATGCTTATGAAAAATAATAGAATCCTTATCAAAAAATACAGATTTCTTGCGCTGATTTTGATGTTGGCTGGCTCTGTGCATGCGCAATCTTTGCTGACCTTAGAAGACGCCGTCAAAATAGCTTTAGAGAACAATTATGCCATACGTATCGCGCGCAACGATGCTCAAGTAAGCCAAACCAATGTGGCGATTGGCAATGCCGGAATGCTGCCCAAAGTAACTGCCTCGTTTACCGACAGCAACGGTATTCAACATTTGTCACAAACCCGCGCCGACGGTACGGTAAATTCGGTAGACAATGCCCACAGCAGCAATATAAATTATGGTGCAAACCTCGATTGGACCATCTTTGACGGCTTTAAGATGTTTGCGCGATACGACCAACTCAAAGCTCTGCAGCAACTTGGCGAAAGCCAAATGAAACTGAAAATTCTGGATCGGATTGGCGCAGTCAACACTATGTATTTTGACTTGGTACAACAGCAGCTGCAATTATCGGCGCTTGATACAGCTTTGGTGATTTCAAAACAACGACTCACCTTGGCGCAAAACCGCTTCAGCATTGGCAAAGCTTCTAAACTGGAAGTACTCAATGCCCAAGTCGATTTGAATGCAGACACCTCAGCATTGCTCAAACAAAAAGAACTTTTTGCACAAACCAAAACACAGTTGAATCAGTTGCTTGCTCGCGATATCACAACTGATTTTAAAGTGGCTGAGGATATTCAAGTTGATCCGAAACTTAACTTGTCAGAATTGACCGCCTTGGCACAGAAGCAAAATCCGCAGCTCGAATCGCTGTTGATCAGCAAAAAAGTAGCCGAATTACAACTCAAACAAACCAAAGCCAATCGGTATCCGACGGTGAAAGTCAACACCGGATACAATTTTAGCGAAGCCAAATCAGAGCTGGGTTTTACCACACAAAGCAGCGCCCGCGGACTCAATTACGGTTTGAGTGCCACACTTAATTTGTTTGACGGAAACAGTCAAAATCGCAACGAAAAAATTGCGAAATTAACCGTTGAAAATTCAAAACTTGCCCTCGAAGAACAGCAACAAGCTTTGCAAACGCAATTGGCATTGGCTTATCAGACGTATCAAACGCAATTGCAACTGAGTGAACTTGAAGAAAAAAATGTCCAAATCGCCCAGCAAAATCTCAACATTACACTCGATAAATTCAGAATCGGAACCATCACCACCTTTGAATTCAGAACAGCACAACTCAATTTTGTCGAGGCCAAAACCAGATACTCAAATACGCTGTTTCAGGCAAAATTGGCCGAAATCGGTTTGCGGGAATTGGCCGGAAATTTGACTTTTTAATTAGATTTGTGTCTACAATTCAAACAACATGATTTCCTACAACACCAAAGACTGGTTTACTTTTATTTTTAAATTCCACAAAGCCGATACTTTTAGAACTTTGTTGCCGATTATGCTCGCCATTGGTATTTATGCCGGCGTGGTAGGCTGGCTTGAAGTAGAATATTGGCAACTTTCTGAGACCCATTACATCAAAAATATCACACTCATGCACGGAATGCTGGGTTTTGTGATTTCGCTTTTACTGGTTTTTAGAACCAATACAGCTTATGATCGATGGTGGGAAGGCCGCAAAATGTGGGGCGCTTTGGTGAACAACAGCCGAAATTTTGCCATTAAACTCTCGGCGATGCTCAGTGAGGAACACGACCGCGCCTACTTTAGAAAAATGATTCCGGGTTATGCGCTGGTTTTACACAAACATTTGGGCAACGAACAAACCGGAAAAGTTTTGTTTGACGATGTAGCTATTGACCTCGATCACCACAAACACCGTCCGAATCAGGTGGCGCAAATGATGTTTGTCAAAGTAAATGACTTATACAAATCTAAAAAAATCACGGGCGATCAACTCATTGTACTCAATGCAGAGGTACAATCATTTACGGATATTTGCGGCGCTTGTGAGCGCATCAAGAACACACCGATTCCTTATTCATACAGCGCGTTTATTAAAAAATTCATCTTTTTTTACGTGATGACTTTGCCTTGGGGTTATGCCTTTAGTTTGGGCTATTATGTGGCACCTGTGGTGGTTTTTATCTTTTATGTATTGGCCAGTTTAGAACTGATTGCCGAAGAAATCGAAGATCCGTTTGGCGGCGATACCAATGATTTGCCAACGAGAAAGATTTCTGAAAACATACAAAAACACGTGGGTGAAATATTGTAGTTTGCATGCATAAAAAATGTATCTTAGTCGCTCATTTGCGATGAATTATGCCGTCAAAAGTATTGCTCAATAAACCCGCACTCAGCCACGAAAAGTCACTCAAAACTTTGGTGGAAAACCGTACTATTTTTTCTTTAGAGCATTGCGAACTCAACATTTTTGAAACCTACGAAAAGTCAGAATTGGTACCGCTCAAGTTCAATGATTTGGTGGTGACCAGTATGTTGCGCGGCAAAAAAATCATGCATTTATTTGACGAGCCGTCGTTTGATTATTTACCTGGTGAAACGGTGATTGTACCGTCGAACGTAGAGATGAAAATCGATTTTCCGGAAGCCAGCACAGCCAATCCTACGCAATGCATAGCGCTGGCCATTGATCATGACATCATCAGTGAAACGCTGCATTTCTTAAACGAAAAATACCCTAAAGAAGGCCGCAACAACCTTTGGAAACTCGACCACGAAAACTACTTTTTTTACAACAATGTCGAACTGGCCGGAACCATCAACAAACTCATCAAAGAATGCATGGGCGATTCAATTACCAAAGACGCCATTGCTGATTTGACCTTGCAAGAACTAATTATTCGCATCATACAAACCCAAACGGCACGCCGATTTGAAAACGAAAAATACCTCGACATCAGCAGCCCGATTACACCTTGTGTTGAGTTTATTCGCAAGAACATACGCGAGAGCATCAACCTCAAAGATTTGAGCGATAAAGCGTGTATGAGCACGACTTCGTTTTATCGTTATTTTAAACGAGAAATGGGCATGAGTCCGATTGAATTTATCTTAAACGAGAAAATCAAATACGCCAAAAAACTCTTGAGCAACCCGAACCTACACGTCAATGAAGTGTCGTATGCAACGGGCTTTGAAGATTGCAATTATTTCATCAGACTGTTTAAAAAATACGAAGGCGTTACACCCAAACAGTATCAGTTGATGAACTTTAATCCATAAATTTTAAATCGGATAAGTTTTGCGCTTCGGCTTCTGAAAACAAGCGCGATTGGGTAATGAAGCGCAAACCCAAAGGAATTTCCAATGAAAAACTCGAGCCTCTGCCCGGAACCACATCAATGGTGAGTTGGGTATGTTTCCAGTATTCAAACTGATCGCGGCTCATCCAGAAAGGGCAATTTTCAATTTCGCCCAAACAAACGTCTGAATATCCCAATTTGAAATCGCCTTGTTCAAAGCACATGGGTTGCGAACCATCACAGCAACCGCCACTTTGATGAAACATGAGCGCGCCGTATTGATTCTGCAATTTTTGAATGACTTCGGCCGCCGCCGGTGTCACTGTTACACGAGGAGTTTTCATAGAATGCTTTTTGGAAGGTTGAAGTTTGGGTTGTGGATTGATTTAGTTGATAGACTGCTGCCCTAGCCCCGATTGAGCCGATATCCTCGAAGCGAAGCGAAGAGATAAAGGCGAAAGCGGGAATGAGCTCATAAAAATAAAAAATCCACCCGAAGCCGAGACCTCGGATGGACCAACCAACTAAACGATTCTAAAAGAACCCGAGTTTGTTTTTGTTGTAAGAAATAAGCATGTTTTTGGTTTGACGGTAGTGTGCCAACATCATTTTGTGTGTTTCGCGTCCGAAGCCCGATTTTTTGTATCCGCCAAACGGTGCATGCGCCGGATATGCGTGATAACTGTTGACCCAAACGCGACCGGCTTGAATAGCGCGCGGCACTTGGTATAACTCGTGGGCATCACGCGTCCAAACGCCGGCTCCTAAACCGTAAAGCGTGTCGTTGGCAATTTCGATGGCTTCTTCGGTAGTTTTGAAAGTAGTGACACACACCACCGGTCCGAAGATTTCTTCTTGAAACACACGCATTTTGTTGTGGCCTTTAAAAATGGTTGGTTGAATGTAATAACCGCCGGCTAAATCTCCGTCTAATTTGTTGACATCGCCACCGGTGAGCAGTTCTGCGCCTTCTTCTCTTCCGATTTTGAGGTATGATTGAATTTTCTCGTATTGATCGTTGGAAGCTTGCGCGCCCATCATCGTGGACGGATCGAGCGGATTGCCGCAAATAATGGCTTGGGTTCGGGCTATGACGCGTTCCATGAACTTGTCATAAATGCTTTCATGTACCAAAATACGCGACGGACAGGTACAAACTTCGCCTTGGTTTAAGGCAAATAAAACAGCGCCTTCGACTGCTTTGTCAAAGAACTCATCATCAGCTGCCGCCACGGATGGGAAGAAAATATTGGGTGATTTTCCGCCGAGTTCCATCGTTACCGGAACCAAGTTTTCAGAGGCGTATTGCATGATCAGTCGACCTGTGGTGGTTTCACCGGTAAAGGCAACTTTGTGCACACGTGGTGAGGTGGCCAGTGGTTTTCCGGCTTCGACCCCAAAACCGGTGACTACATTCAGTACGCCAGCCGGAATGACCTCTTTGATGAGCTCCATGAGCACCATGATTGAAGTTGGTGTTTGCTCTGCCGGTTTCACGACTACGCAGTTTCCGGCAGCAAGTGCAGGCGCAATTTTCCAAGAAGCCATGAGTAATGGAAAGTTCCAAGGAATGATTTGCCCGACCACACCTAACGGTTCGTGCAAGCAAATGCTTACGGTGTGCTCATCGTGCTCGGCAATGGCACCTTCTTCTGAGCGAATTACACCAGCAAAATATCTAAAGTGATCAATACACAGCGGAAGATCGGCCGCCATGGTTTCGCGAATGGCTTTTCCGTTGTCAATGGTTTCAACTGTAGCGAGATACTCAAGATTGGCTTCCATGATGTCGGCAATTTTGAGCAACATATTGCTGCGTGTGGTTACCGAGGTTTTGCTCCAAGTTTTGAAGGCTTCATGCGCGGCATCCAGCGCCAAGTCGATATCTTCTTTGGTGGATCGAGCGGCTTGGGTAAAAACTTTTCCGTCAACCGGAGAAATGTTGTCAAAATATTCACCTTTGACCGGCGGGGTGAACTTTCCGCCTATGAAATTGTCGTATTTCGACTTGAATGTGGGTCTTTGTTTTGCGTTACTCATAATTTTAATTTTTTGGTTGTACCCAAAAGTAGTTGGAGCGATCGGCTCGAGAATAGCACATTTTTTACATTTTACAGCACAATTTTGTCAATCTGAAATTTTTCGGGAATCATTTTTAAAAATCATCTATTTTATATGCTAATAAAAAACGAAATTGACAATCAAAAACAGACGCTTTTACAGAAGTCAATACCAAAAATATATTTTAAAATAAGCGCGCAATGAGTATATTTGCAGCCTTAATTTGCATCCATGAAAATCTCATACAACTGGTTAAAACAATTCATCAAAATTGATTGGAAATCTGAAGAAACTTCAGCCCTACTGACTGATTTAGGCCTTGAAGTTGAAACGGTAGAAAAATACCAATCAGTCAAAGGCGGCTTAGAAGGCATCGTAGTTGGCCACGTTTTGAGCTGTGAAAAACACCCCAACGCCGACCGTCTCAAAGTAACGATGGTGGATTTGGGCGATGGAACTCCGGTACAAATTGTATGCGGCGCGGCCAATGTAGCGGCGGGGCAAAAAGTTCCGGTGGCAACCATCGGTTCAACTTTGTATGATGCAGATGGAAATCCGTTTGTGATTAAAAAAGGTAAAATCCGCGATGTAGAAAGCTTTGGAATGATTTGCGCCGAAGACGAAATTGGTTTGGGCACTAGTCATGAAGGTATCATGATTTTGGACGATAAACTCAAACCCGGAACTTCGGTCGCCAAAGTATTCAAAGTTGAAAACGACGAAATTTTTGAAATTGGTCTTACACCCAACCGAGCCGATGCGATGAGTCATTTGGGCGTTGCGCGTGATCTCAGAGCCGGGATGATTCAAAAAGGCAATCACGTTGAGCTAATTACACCATCGGTAAGCAATTTTAGAATTGACAAAAGAACACTCAAAATCGATGTAAAAGTCGATAATTCAAAACTGGCTCCGCGTTATTGCGGAGTAACCATTTCGGGTGTGACGGTCAAACCTTCACCGGAATGGATGCAGAATCGTCTGAAATCAATTGGGCTTACCCCAAAAAACAACATCGTCGATGTGACCAATTACGTCATGCACGAACTCGGTCAGCCATTGCACGCTTTTGATGCAGCCAAAATCAACGGAAAAGTCATTGTAAAAACCGTTGAAACCGGAACCAAATTCGTGACTTTGGACGATGTAGAGCGAACATTACATGAAGAAGATTTGATGATTTGCGATGAAAAAGGCCCGATGTGTATAGCGGGCGTTTTTGGCGGAAAACATTCAGGCGTAAGCGAAAGTACCACGAACATTTTCTTAGAAAGCGCTTATTTCAATCCGGTGAGTGTGCGCAAAACAGCCAAAAGACATGGTTTGAATACCGATGCGTCGTTTAGATTCGAACGCGGCATTGACCCAACCATTACCGAATATGCACTCAAACGTGCAGCTTTGCTGATTCAAGAAATGGCGGGCGGCGAGATTACTTCAGATGTGATCGATATTTATCCGAAAAAGATTGAAGACGCGACCGTGTTTTTGAATTTTGCTAAAACGACCAAACTCATCGGTCAAGAATTGCCTAAGGAAACCATCAAGAAAATCTTGGCTTCGTTGGACATTAAAGTAAACAGTGCTACCGATGGCGGTTTGGGACTTACCATTCCGGCTTATCGCGTGGATGTGCAACGCGAGATTGATGTAATCGAAGACATTTTGCGTGTATACGGTTACAACAACATCAACTTTACCAAAAAACTCAATGCGACGGTGGCCAATTCATCACGCACCGAGGATTATAAAGTACAAAACATCATTGCCGCGCAACTCAACTCGTTGGGCTTTCACGAAATGATGGCCAATTCACTGACAACCGGTGAATACATAGCCTTAACCGAAACTTTGAGCGCCGAGCAAAATGTAACCATGCTCAATCCGCTGAGCAGTGATTTGGCTACGATGCGACAATCATTGTTGTTCTCGGCTTTAGAAGCAGCGGCGTACAACATCAACCGTAAAAACCAAGATTTAAAGCTGTTTGAATTCGGAAAAAGCTACCACAAATTGCCTTCTGGTCATCAAGAAAACAAGCATTTGACTTTGCTTTTGAGCGGAAATCGCCAAGAAGAAATTTGGAATGCAGCGCAAAAATCAACGGACTTTTTTATGTTTAAAGGTTATGTAGATTCAGTGATTACGCGCTTGGGCATTGACAAAATAAAATCGGTACCGGTCAATTCAGATTTATTTGCCGAAGGAATGAGCTATCAAGTGGGCACCGAAGTTTTGGTGAATTTAGGAACTGTGCGCAAAAACATTCTCAAGCATTTTGACATCAAGCAAGAAGTATTTTTTGCTGATTTTAATTGGGATGCCGTTTTGAAACTGATTTCAAACAAAATCAAATTTGCAGATATTCCGCGTTATCCTGAGGTTCGTCGCGATTTGGCTTTATTGGTAGATGAGCAAGTTTCGTTTGATTCGATTTATCAAATTGCGCGTCAG
This sequence comes from Bacteroidota bacterium, assembly GCA_018267095.1. Taxonomy (GTDB): domain Bacteria; phylum Bacteroidota; class Bacteroidia; order Flavobacteriales; family Flavobacteriaceae; genus Flavobacterium. The sequence goes on along the minus strand of JAFDZC010000006.1, from coordinate 408,537 downwards.
TCAGAAAAATCATTGCTCAAAGAAATTCAATTGTTTGACGTTTATACAGGAGCCAATCTTCCGGAAGGGAAAAAATCATACGCCGTGAGTTTTAAATTGCAAGACGATACCAAAACCTTGACCGATGAACAAATTGACAAGGTGATGAACAAATTGCAGAAAAACTTGGCCGCTGAACTCGGAGCGGTTTTACGCTAGTTCAAAAAAGATCAATTTATACAAACTCTAACTGATTAAATTATGAAATTCAAAACACTTGCCATCGTACTTTTTGTATTGGGCCTTAACTCGGTTCAAGCGCAATCAACTTTTGACAAATGGCCGGCCATTAAAGCGTTTCACGAAGTGATGTCGCAAACCTTCCACCCGTCAGAAGAAGGAAATTTACAACCGATTAAAACCCGTTCTGAAGAATTGATGAACCGCGCTGCTGACTTATTAAAATCAGACATTCCGGCTGAATTCAAAACACCGGGCATTTTGGCTTCGGCTGAAAAATTGCAAATCAAAAGCAAAGCTTTACACAAAATGATTCAGGCCAAAGCCTCGGATGCGGACATCTCCAAAGCGCTTTCAGAACTGCACGATACCTTTCACGAAATCGTCGGTTTGTGCTCTGAGAAAAAATAATTTCAAGCCCAACTTCGGTTGGGTTTTTTGTTGGATTTTGTTAATTACTTTTTGCAACCCAACTCAATTTAAATTTTACCTTTGACGCTCAAATAAAAATACATTATGGTTTATAAATTCAGAGTGATTCTCGACACTGAAGAAGATATTTTTAGAGACATCGCCATTTTAGAAGACGACAATTTAGAAGATTTACACAACGCCATTGTCAATGCTTTTGGGTTTGACGGTATGGAACTCGCTTCGTTTTACACCTGCGATCAACAGTGGAACCAAGACGAGGAAATTCCGCTGTTTGATACCGGTGACAATCCCGGCGAAATGAAAACCATGGCCGATTATCCGTTGACTTCGATTTTAGATAAAAACCAAACCAAAATTATCTATGTCTACGACTTTTTGAATATGTGGACATTTTTGGTAGAACTCGCGGCCATTGAAGAAGTTGAAGCGGGCGAAACTTATCCGGCGATGCTTTTTGCACACGGTGAAATGCCTGCCGAAGCCACCGAAAAGAGCTTCGAATCTGATGATATGCGCGATGACATCTACGGCGAATTCGAAGACGATTTAGACGAAGACGACCTCGATATGTTTGAAGGCGACGACCATTATGAAGATTATGGTTTTGAGGAGAATTGGAATTAAGCTGCTGAGAAGCTTAGATCTAAATTAAAAATTTAATTAACGACATAGGCCTTTTGGGTCGATGAACTGTACACAACATAAAGAATGATCAACTTATTCAACACCCATATAGAAAGCCTCTCGATTCACAGAGTAGGCAATAAAAGCCGAAACGAATCGGTGTTTCTTTCTGAAAAACCTTATGGTCTCAACGACGAAATTGTTCCGTTGCTCAAAGAGTTTTTCTTGAAACCGTTTCGCGAGAAAGAAGAAAACTACTATCAATTTGCCCACGAGGTTGATTTGGAATACAACGATATGTACAACTTGGTGACTGAGATTTTCAACAATCCGGGCTCGGTACATGAAGTTTCTAAAAAAATCACGCGTCATTTATACGAACAATCTGGGCATCCGCACATCAAAAACGGCGAGGTGTATGTGGCTTATTTAACGCATTTGAACATTGACAACCAAATGGTCGATGCGGTGGGCGTTTTTAAAAGCGAAATTCAGACCGACTTTTTGCAATTTGAAGAAAAAGACAGCACGCTCGAGATGATTCTGCAACAAGGCATCAATCTGAATAAACTTGATAAAGGTTGTCTGATTTTTAACCACAAAAAAGACGAAGGTTATAAAATTCTCACCGTCGACAGCAACCGTTACGATGCGCGTTATTGGCTCGAACATTTCTTGTCGGTCGATGCCTTTGAAGACGAGAATTTCATGACCAAAAAATATCTCAAGTTCTGTCAAGGTTTTGCCAAAGATGTGGTTTTTCCGGCCGAAGACAAGAAAGAAGAAGTTATGTTCATGAATCGTTCGGTAAATTATTTTGCCAAAAACGATCAGTTTGAAGAATCGCAGTTTTTGAACGAAGTGCTCGACAATCCTGATTTGATTCCGGAATTTAAAAGCTACAAAGCCGACAAAGGCGAGAAATTCAGCATTGAAGATGTGACGACTTTCCCGATTGCCAATGCAGCGGTTTCAGATGTGCGCAAATCGATTAAAAATGTGATCAGTCTCGATACGAATATTCAAATTAAATTGGATTTCATCAACCCGGAAAGCGCCGAAAAATTCGTTGAAAAAGGCTGGGACGAAGAACGCCAAATGTATTATTACTTGGTGTATTTTAACAAAGAACAAAAAGGTTAAAGCTATATTCCCCGGCCATGTTCGGGGATTTTTTTTACCCAAAAACTAAAGCAAAAATTCGGTAACATTTTCTGAATTTGTCCGTCCAACCGCCAAATATTTTTTGTCTTGGAAACCATCCTTACTCTTAAAAACCTCAGCAAACGATACGGACCGATATTGGCGGTCAACCAAGTTTCACTCAGCATCGAGAAAGGCCATGTATACGGGATTTTAGGCCCGAACGGCTCCGGAAAATCAACTACTTTGGGCATGGTACTCAATGTGGTCAACAAAACTTCGGGCGATTATTTTTGGTTTGACGGCTCAGTTCCGACGCATGAAGCGCTCAAAAAAGTAGGCGCCATCATTGAGCGTCCGAATTTTTATCCGTACATGACCGCGCGTGAAAACCTCGAATTGGTCTGCCACATCAAAGGCGTTTCTAACCACAAAATCACCGAAAAGCTCGAATTGGTTGGGCTTATTGAACGTGCCCATAGTAAATTCAGTACGTTTTCACTCGGGATGAAACAGCGTTTGGCCATTGCTTCGGCCTTGCTCAACGATCCGGAGATTCTCATTTTAGACGAACCCACCAACGGACTCGATCCGCAGGGAATTCATCAAATTCGAGACATCATCAAAAAAATTGCCGCGCAAGGAACCACGATTTTGTTGGCTTCTCACCTACTTGATGAAGTAGAAAAAGTTTGCTCACACGTATTGATTTTGCGCAAAGGGCAAATGCTCTATTCCGGTCGGGTCGATGCGATGAGCGCACAAACCGGCTTTTTTGAATTGGAAAGTTATGATTTGCCATTGCTCAAATCTGCTTTACAATCGCATCCGCAACTAGACAAAATGGACGAAGAAAGAGGAAAACTCATCGTTCATTTTAAACAAACTGTCGCCGCCGAAGATTTGAATCGCTTTTTGTTTGAACGACAAATTGTTTTGAGTCATTTGGTCAAAAGACAGCTTACCCTTGAAGAGCAATTTTTAGAACTCACTAATAAAAATCAACCCAAATCATGAAGCGATTACTGACCATTGAGTTTTTAAAAATCTGGAGAAACCGCGCCAGCCGAACCTTGACACTGGCCTATTTTATATTGCTGACTTTTATTGCGCTTTTTGCCTCGATCAAGTTTAATGTGGGTCCGATACAGTTTCATTTGGCCGAAATGGGCATTTTCAACTTTCCGTTTATTTGGCATTTCAATACCTATGTAGCGGCTATTTTAAAGTTCTTTTTGGCGGTGGTTATTGTGTCGATGATGGCCAACGAATACAGCTACGGAACGCTCAAACAAAACCTTATTGACGGCTTGAGTAAGCGCGAATTCATTACTTCAAAATTCTTGATGGTGGTTACTTTTGCAGCCATTTCAACGGTTTTTGTATTTGTGATTTCACTGATTTTGGGATTGATTTTTTCATCGTACAACGAACTGGGAATTATCTTCTCTGATTTGGAATATTTGCTGGCTTATTTTGTCAAACTCGTCGGTTTTTTCTCGTTCTGTTTGTTTTTGGGCATCTTAATCAAACGCTCAGCTTTTGCTTTGGGCTTTTTACTCATTTGGAACATCATCGAAGGCATCATCAGTGGTTTGCTGCATTTTAAAGTTTTTCCCGACAGCAATTATGCCGACTATTTCACGCAATTATTACCGCTTGAAGCCATGTCAAATTTGATTATCGAGCCTTTCTCAAGATTATCGGTCATTAAGTCGATTGGAAATCAAATTGGGGTCAATAACATCAAAGATTACAGCGTGCATCCGTGGGCGATAATCATCGTGGTAGCTTGGACGATTATTTTTGTCATCTCATCGTACAAATTACTGGTCAAACGAGATTTGTAGTATCTTTGGCAGGCAAATTTGATTGCGCAGAAAACGGCCTGTATGTCATCGAAAATTATCGTAAAAACAAAGCTATTCGGAGTTCAAAAAAACTTCCTTCTCGGCTGTTTTTGCTTGCTTTTATATTCAGTTACAATTCAAGGTCAATTTGTTCGGGTAGACGATACTTATTCGGCTCAACAACTCATTCAAAATGTTTTGGTCAACAGTCCGTGTGCCAATATTGCCAATGTTCAGGCTACGGGAAATCCTTTTAATACTTCAGAACTGAGTTATGGTTATTTTGATGCCAACGGAAGTAGTTTTCCGTTTCTGAATGGTGTGGTGCTTTCAACGGCACGTGCCAAAAGATCCGAAGGTCCCAACACCAGCTTGATTGACGAAGGCGAAACCGGTTGGCAAGGCGACCCAGATTTAGAACAAGCCTTGGGCATTAGCAACACCTTTAATGCAACGGTAATTGAATTTGATTTTACACCGCTCACGAGCTACGTTAGTTTTGATTACATTTTTGCTTCAGAAGAATATCAAGGCACCGCTCCTTGTAGGTATTCCGATGGGTTTGCCTTCTTGCTCAAAAAGGCTAATTCAACTGAAGCTTATCGCAATTTAGCTTTGATTCCCAACACCAATACTCCGGTTTTAGTAACCAGTGTACATCCTGCAACATCGGGTTGTCCGGCCATCAACGAACAATATTTCGGTCAATACAATGGCAGCAGCGACGCCATAAATTTCAACGGTCAAACAGCTGTGCTTACCGCCGAATCAACAGTAACGCCGGGTGTCACTTATCATATCAAACTCGTTATTGCCGATCACGAAAACATTCGCTATGATTCTGCTATTTTTTTGGGTGGCGGAAGTTTTAAAGTCGGAACTAACCTCGGCCCAGACCGATTAATTGCCACCAACAATCCGATTTGTCAAGGGCAAACTTATCAGCTTGACGCTACTGAAGCCGGAACCAATAGCTACAAATGGTTCAAAAACGGCATCGAGCAAATCGGTTTTACGGCTCCCACCTTTAACGTCACCGACAGCGGAATCTACAGCGTTGAAGTTTCGCTCGGAACTACTACTTGTATTTCTACCGGAGAAGTAACGGTCGAATATATTCCGGGGCCGAGTTTAAATCCTTCAACTTTGGTACAATGCGACGAAAATCAAGACGGCAGTGCTTTGTTTAACCTCAATTTGGCCAATGCGCAAATCCTCAACGGAAACCCGGGCAACGTTACTTATTACGAAAACCTGATTGATGCGCAAAATCAAAATACAGCACAAGCAATACAATCGCCAGAGGCCTATTCTAGCGCTCCGAAGACTATTTATGCCAGTGCGCTCAGTGCTGCCGGATGCGCTGGGGTAACCCAACTGACTTTACAAATCTCGAACAACAGTTTGCCACCGGAAATTGACTATGAAACTTGCGATTTAGACAATGATAAAGACGGTTATTACGGAATTACTTTGAGTCAAATTGATTCGGATGTATTGAATGGATTGCCTTCGGGATTGATTGTACAATATTATCCGACTTATCAAGATGCGCTGTTGCAAACCACTGCGTTGCCAGCTGTTTTTACGAACAACATTCGATATCAACAAACCATTTTTGCCAAAATCATCAATGGCAGTGATTGTTATGGAATTGTTCCGGTAAAGCTCTTTATCAACAAAAATGAGCCTGACAACTTTGAAGATGAGTCGGTATTTTTGTGTTACGGACAACCGATTACGATTTCGGTAGCCAACACTTTTGCCTCGTATTTGTGGAGCAACGGCGCCACCGGAAATGCAACGCAAATCAGTGCTCCGGGAACATACACCGTAACGGTTACCGACAGCAACACTTGTGAGGCTACCAAAACTTTTATTGCCGATGGTTCTGAAGCTCCAACCATTGTGGATGTTTTAGTGGATGACTTTCAGGGAAATCAAAACAGCATTCGCATCATCGCCACCGGAAATGGAAAGTTTGAATATTCCATCGACGGAAATACTTTTCAAAGCAGTTCTTTTTTTTATGGACTTCAACCCGGAAATTACACCGCTGTGGCCAATGATATCAACGGTTGCGGTTCAGATACCTATTCGTTTTTAGTGCTCGATTATCCGCGTTTTTTTACTCCTAATGAAGACGGCTATAACGATGTTTGGAACATAGAAAACTTGAGTACCATCGCTGATGCTCAAATTGAAATTTTTGATCGTTATGGAAAGAATCTTTATGAATTCAATGCGCTTCAAAAAGGCTGGGATGGTACTTATGAAGGAAAAAAATTACCCGCCGACGATTATTGGTTTGTCCTTACGCGAGCAGCCGGAAAAACCATCAAAGGCCATTTTTCGCTCAAGCGATAACCAAAGCAATATTATTATTACTTTTATCGAATGAAAAAGCTATACCTACTGATTTTGCTCTTCATATCTTTGGTGTCTACTGCTCAATTCAGTAAGACCCATTATATCCCGCCGCTTTCGGGATCAGACAATGCATCCTCAAGTGCAGAAGATCAGTATTTATACATTTCAACTCCCAGCACAACACCGGTTAATTTTACAATCAAGCAGTTAGGGTCGACCAATGTAACGGGAACGGTTTCTAAAAGTACTCCGTATGTGTACACCATCGGAAACGGAATCAATACACAACTCATGACAGCCAAAAGCCAGGTAAATTCGGTTCGATCTGATAAAGGCTTTATCATTGAAGCCGAAGATTTGGTCTACGTGGCCGCTCGTGTTATAGCGGGTAACAACAATCAGGCAGGTGCTGTGGTTTCAAAAGGGATGGCGGCTTTGGGAACACAATTCAGAATTGGTTCATTGCTCAACGTCACCGCTAATCCATACACAGACAATCACTACACTTTTATATCGGTAATGGCAACCGAAAACAACACGTTGGTAACATTTAGTGATATCAAACCCGGCGCGGTACTCATCAACAATACCGCCGCAGGCAACACTCCTGCTCCCGTGAGTCTAAACAGCGGAGAGAGTTTTGTCATGGCAGTCCAGGGTCCAACCGATGCCAATCGCGATGCATTGATTGGTTCACTTGTTAGCTCAGATAAACCGATTGTAGTGAATTGCGGATCGTTTACCGGATCAAACGCAGCTACCAATCTCGATTTGGGCTTTGATCAGATTGTATCGGTAGAGCGCACCGGAAAAGAATATGTTTTCATTAAAAGTACTGGTCAAGCTGATGTTGAAAAAGTATTACTCATAGCCAACACCAACAATACCGAAGTGTATTTGAACAACAATGCCGGACTGCCCAATTTTATTCTGAATGCCGGACAATATTTGGTACTTGACGGAAATCAATTTGTGTCAGGAAGCTTATATGTACGAACCACTGAAAATGTATTCGCTTATCAAACCGTTGGCGACGACACGCGAACGGATTTTGCCAATCAAGAGCTATTTTTTGTTCCCCCTTTAGGATGTGATACCCCGCATATTATTGACAATATTCCCTTAATAGAAAAAATTGGGAGTCGAACTTTTCAAGGAAGGGTTACTGTTCTGACCGAAACCGGTTCTACGCTTCAATTTGAAGTAAACGGAACCAATTACACCCTCGCAGCTTTAAGTGCCTTACCGGGGGTATCAGTCAATGGCCCGGTGATAGTACCAACACAAAATCAAAATTTTGATACTTACACGATTACAGGTCTTACCGGAAACATTACTGTTTTATCAACCACTCAATTGTATTTAGCTGCCTACGGAACTGACGGAGCAGCAACTTTTGGTGGTTTTTATTCCGGATTTACCTTCAAACCTGAGATTTCATTTAACTTACTAACCGTAACCCAAACCAATTGTATTGTTCCCAATATTGACCTTAGAGTGACCACTTTGAGTCCATTTGACAATTATCAATGGTATTACAACGGAAATCCGATTCCGGGTGCTACACTCAATCATTATTCACCGCCACAACCGGGTGCTTATTACGTCAAAGCAACGATCACAAATTGCAATGTGGTTGGTGATATTTATTCAAATGAAATCCCTGTAAGCGCCTGTCCGACTGATTCTGATAACGATACTGTAAATGACAACATCGATGCTGATTTTGATAATGACGGAATTAATAACTGTGCCGAATCATTGGGCAACCAACCTATTGATTTAATTGGCGAAGGAAATTTAACCGTAACCACCGGCGGTAATGATGCTCCGGTAGCTGTTCCGTTTAGTGGTACAACCACCGGAGATTTTGTAACCAGAACTCCTATTGGCAAAGGCAATTTTGTCAAAATACAAAAAACCTTTACACAACCTGTAAATATTGCTCTTGAGTATGTTCAGAACGGGAATACTTCTGATTACATCAACTCTTCAGGTGACTATATCATCAGTTGCAACACAACGAAAACCATTACGGTGATCAATCCTTCTGATCAGTTGCTGATTGACACCAATTACGACAACATCTATGAAAGCGGAGTAACCAGCTATTCGTCGTATGAAATTAGGTTCCGTTTAAAAGATGCATTTCCGCTCACACCTGGCACCGGAACTTTTCAATTTCGTTGCAACGGGGCTTCTTCGATTAGTTTAAAGCACATCAATTTATCTGATGCAGCCAATAACAACGCAACGTTTAAACTCATTTACACTTGTGTTCCGCGCGATACCGATGCCGATGGGATTAATGACAGTTTTGATTTGGACAGCGATAACGATGGTATTCCGGACCGAATTGAAGCGATGGGTAACACGCTCATCACTCCGGCCAATACCGACAACAACAAAGACGGTATAGATGATGCTTTTGGCAACGGTATTAATCCAAATGACAACGACGCTGACGGTGTAGCCAATAATATTGATCTAGACAGTGACAACGACGGAATTTTTGATGTTATCGAAGCGGGTCATCACGTAGCAGATGCAAATCTTGACGGTAGAATTGACGGATTGCCCATAACTTTTGGCAGCAACGGATTGTATAATGCGCTAGAAACTTCGGTTGAATCAGGCAATATCAATTACACCCTTGTCGATACGGATGCCAATGCCATTCGAAATTACTTGTCGCTAGACAGCGATTATGACGGTTGCAACGATGTTATTGAAGCCGGTTATATCGATGCGGACGGAAACGGTATTCTAGGTTCTGGAATAGCTACCGTAAATGCAAGCGGTATGGTAACTTCCGGCTCAGGTTATACCGCTTTACCCAACAATAATTATATTATTTCGGCACCTATTACCATTACCACCCAACCAAGTATTGCTCCGTTTTGTGCTTATGATAATGCAAGTATGAGCCTTACCACAACACCGGTAGACGGCTATCAATGGCAAGTTCTAATCAGCGGGGTTTGGACTGACTTGAACGACGATGCCAACCACACCAATACACACAGCCAAAATCTGCAAATCATTGCGCCGCCTTTTTCATTTGACGGAAGAAAATACCGCGTTATTTTGCGCAAAAATGGCAACAGTTGTTCTGTTACTTCGGATGATGTAACGCTCAATTTGTATGATGTGCCCAACATCATATCTCCGGTTTCATTGGTTCAATGCGATGATGACAATGACGGATATACCACCGTCAACTTAAGGCAAAAAGAAAGTTCGATGGCGGTGGTTAACAATCGGGTTTTTACTTATTACAAAACCCAAACGGCTGCCGAATTAGGCGATCAAACCAGCTCGGCTTATATCGCCAATCCGCTCAATTTTTACACCAACAGCGCGACAGTTTGGGTGCGCGTAGTAGATTTAACCCACGGTTGTCACAGTGTTGGACAATTAAATGTAACGGTTACTTCTACTCAGATTCCGTTTAGTTTTGTCAAGAAATATTACAAATGCGATGATTTTCTGGACGGTTTTGGAAACAACAACAGCAACAACAATGACCACGACGGTATTGCTAGTTTTGATTTTAGCAGTGCCACAGCCGATATTTTGCTTTTGCTTCCGCCCACCGGAAGTTACAATGTAAAATATTACAAGAATTTTGAAGATGCTTCTATGGAAGTTGATGCGAGTGGTGCATCGCTAGAAATTTCACAAAATCCATTGGCTTCTGAAAACATTTATAATTACCGAAACCGAATTTATCCATACCAACAAAATATTTGGGTACGCGTTGAAAGCACTGTTGACAACTCTTGTTTTGGACTCGGTCCGTATGTAAAATTAGAGGTCGAGGCCTTACCGGTGGCTTATCCGTACAACGACAACAACATCATCAGACATTGCGATGACAACCACGATGGTATGTACGGTTTTAATACTTCGCTATTCAATTCAGTTATTCTGCAGGGCCAAACCGACGTCAACATTCAGTATTATGATGCTGCCGGAAATTTAATGCCCGGCAATTTACCCAATCCGTTTATGGTCAATGGCACAACGACAGTGACGGCGCGCGTGGTCAATGCGATTACTTATGCCTCAGACGGACCTTGTTATGACGAAGAAACGTTGACTTTTATCGTAGATGAATTGCCCGAGGCTTATCCGGTGAATCCAAGTTTGTTATCGGTATGCGATGACGAGGCCGATCCGCTGAACCAAGATGGTATTTATGGTTTTGATACAGCCACGATTGAAAGCTCGGTTCTCAATGGGCAAACCGGTATGGTCGTTAAATATTATGGCGGTAATTTGCAACCGTTGCCAAGTCCGTTGCCAAATCCTTTTTATACCACTTCACAAAACGTCACTGTGGTGATTGAAAATCCACTGAATCTTACCTGTCCGGCCAGCGTGGTTTTGCCTTTTAAAGTTTGGCCGACGCCTAAAATTAGATTGCAAGGACGTGAACTGATTTGTTCGGACAGTCCTGATTTCTATAAACGAATTGATGCTGATATTGTCGATTCAAGTACGCTTTCAAACTATACCTTTCAGTGGTATAAAGACGGTGTTTTAATTCCGAATGCCACACATTATACCTTAGATGTCAATATTCCGGGTATTTACTCGGTAGATGTTACCTCTGTACATGGTTGTTTGAAAACCCGAACTATTGAGGTGGTAAATTCAGATGTGGCGCATATTGATGCCATCAATGTAACCGATTTGACCGATTTCAATTCTATTGAAATTTTGGCCAGCGGCGGTGGCGATTTGGTGTACAGTCTCGATGATCCGACAATCTATCAATCTTCAAATATTTTTTACGATGTGCCAATGGGTGTACATCAAATTTATGTCAATGACCTCAACGGATGTGGCAACATTGGCCCGATTGAAGTATATGTGATTGGCATTCCAAAGTTCTTCTCGCCCAACGGAGACAAAGTCAACGACTATTGGAATTTACGCGGAACCGGCGAAAATCATCAGAATAAATCGTGGTTGAATGTTTTTGATCGCCACGGAAAATTATTGACCGGTTTTAGTGCTTCTGATATTGGTTGGGATGGAAACTACAACGGAAACCCAATGCCTTCAGACGATTATTGGTTTGTCATTGAAATGGAAGACGGCCGGATTTTTAAAGGACATTTTAGTTTGGTTCGATGATGAAATATAGTTTTTTAGTTCTCTTTTTTTACACGCTCATGCAAGCACAACCTGTTGAACTCAAAGCCGGACGCGTGGTGCGGATTTCGGATTTTGGTTCGAAGTTCATTGCTTCCAGAAATGTGGATGTTTGGTTGCCTGATGGGTATACTGAAAGCCAAAAGTACGATGTGCTGTACATGCACGATGGACAAATGCTTTTTGACCCCGAAAGCACCTGGAACAAACAAGCTTGGGAAGTAGATGATATCGCCCATGCGCTCATTAAATCAGGGCAAGTAAAGCCTTTTATCGTGGTGGGCATCTGGAACAATCCGAGCTTTAGACATCAAGAATACTTTCCGCAAAAAGCATTCGAAAGCATGACCGCTGAACAGCAGAAATTGATTTCAGATGAATACCTCAATTTGAAAAAAATATCGGAACCTTTCAAACCGGTATCTGATGCCTATTTGAAATTTATTGTTACCGAATTAAAGCCGTATATCGACAGTCATTTTAGTGTTTTTACAGACCAGAACCACACCTTTATCATGGGTTCAAGTATGGGCGGACTCATCTCGATGTATGCCTACTGCGAATACCCGAAAGTTTTTGGCGGCGCAGCGTGTATGTCAACCCATTGGACGGGTATTTACCGCAATGAAAACAATCCGGTTCCGGAGGCTATGAGCAATTATCTGCAAGCGCATTTACAACCTGAAGTCGGTCGAAAAATCTATTTTGATTATGGCAATCAAACGCTGGATAGCCTTTATGCGCCTTGGCAAAAAAAGGTAAATGAGTTACTCAAAGCCAAAGGTTTTACGCCCAAAAATGCCATGTCCCAATTCTTTCCGGGTGAAAACCATTCAGAAGAAGCTTGGAAAAAAAGGCTGGATATTCCGTTGACTTTTTTATTGGGAAAAGCTAAGCAGTAGTATACTTTTGTATTGCAAACATTCTTTAGTTAAAAATTTTTCTGTTTACTCTAATCTCCTAGCCCGGATGGCTGCAGCTATCCTTTTGTGCTGGCGTTCAGCGCAAAAGATAACAGCGAACAGCCGGATTGGCTTCTAAAAAAAACCACCCGGAAATGCGGATGGTTTCTGATTTTAAATTTTGAATTTACTATTGCTTGATGACTTTCTGCGTTTGCGTTTGCCCACCGGCGATTACTTTGACAAAATAAGTTCCGGCCATGAGTTGAGCCATCGAAATAGCCGCTTCTTTGGCATGCAACATTTGCTGTTGCACCAATTGACCCAGCGTGTTGTATATATAGATTTGCTCAATCAACTCATCGTTAGACACATACAAAATTCCTGAAGTTGGGTTCGGATATAGCGCTAAATGCTTCATTTGATTTTGGATGTTACTCAAAGCATTGGTACATTTTATAAATCTGCTGCGGTTAACATTTTGGTCGGTACAATTTGAGTCGGTATGGATAAAATAACGAATCACACCCGAATTACTGCCTGATTGCCAAACCAATGGCGAGGTTCCAAACGCATATACGGCTGATGCATTGGCATTGGTAATGGTGATATAATCAGTAGTTACCGAACTGGTAAATGTATATTCTTTGTTGGTGCTGATGCTTACGTTTGAGTATTCTCCGGCCCAAGCTGTGTTGGTGATTTGTTCGTTGGCTCCCGAACAAGTTGGCGTGTACGTAGTAGCCGGAAACAATCCGTGAACTGCTGTAGTACATCCGGCCAAAGCCAAAGTTGTAAAACTTCCGCCGCTTACCCACGCACTGGCATCAGGTCCGCAAAAACAACGACCCCAAATATAATAAACGGTTCCCGGAGTCAAACCGGTAAGTACACGGGTTGTGCTGGTTGAACTTCCGCTGGCTGCGGTCAAATTCGTCGGAGCGGTACTGCTTGTACTGATGTAATGTTGATACGCGAACGGTGTGGTGGCACTGGTCCACTGAACTGTAGCTTGCGTAGTAGTTACATTGCTTACTGTAACCGAAGTAGGTGCCGCACAGACCGAAGCACAAGTAATCGATCGAGTGCGATCAATACCTTGAGAACCGCAAGTGGCATTCGCGTGAATATAATATCTGATAATTCCAGTATTTAGACCTGACAACCAAACAAGCGGAGTGGTTCCGCGGGTGTACACAGTAGTTCCATCTGCACTGGTAATGGTGATGTGATCGGTGGCGACTGAGCTGGTGAATGTATATTGTTTGTTGGTTTGGATGTTGACCAACGCATATTCACCCGCATAAGCATCGGCAACAATGGTTTCTGACGACCCTGAGCATGACGGAGTAAAAGTTGTCGTTGGGTATTGTCCGTAAACTGCTGTGGTACAATCTCCTTGAATTGGTGTGGTGAAACTTACTCCTGAAATCCAACCGCTTTGGCCGGTTCCGCAATCCGATCGAACCCAAAAATAATAAGTGGTACTCGCAGTTAAGTTTACAAAATTCGCCGTAAGTGCATTGACACTACCCGATGGAACAGTCAAAGCATTAGGTGCCGTACTTGAAGAACTCAAGTAAATGTTGTATTGCGTCGGAGAAGGTACAGCCGCTGACCATGTAATGTTGGCTGAATTACTAGTTATGCTGTTACTGCTCAAATTGGTAGGTCCGTTACAAACACTTAACGAAGTAGTAAAACTTCCGCCCGAAACCCAACTGCTTTGGCTAGAACTACAATCAGAGCGAATCCATAAATAATAGGTCATGTTCGGATTTAAATTGATTAAATCTGCCGAAGACGAGCTCACAAAGCCCGTTGGAGTTGTGCCTGCAGTAGGTGCCGTAACAAAAGTACTCAAATAAATATCGTATTGAGTTGGTGTTGGAACAGCTGCAGTCCAAGAAACATGAGCTGTATTACTCGTTACACTGTCAATGCTCAGATTAGACGGGGCATTACATGGAGCTGCTAAAGTGGTAAAACTTCCACCGGAAATCCAAGTACTTTGCCCTCCGCCACAATTCGATCGGACCCAAACATAATAAATAGTTTGAGGTACAAGGTTTGTCAGGGTTGATGTGGTTGTGGTTGACGAAACCGTCGGAGTAGTTGTTGACGTTGGAGCTGTACTGGAAGTGCTTAAAAAAATCTGATAGCCAGAAGCCGGCCCCGGAACCGGAGCTGTCCAACTAACCGTTGCAGCATTGAGCGTTATTCCACTCGTAGTGACTGCTACAGGCGAACCACATGAAGGAACTATAGGTTGACAAGTGATGTATCTGGAACGATTCACATTCTCTGAGCCGCAAGCTGAATTGGTATGAATATAATAGCGAACATTCCCCGTGTTGGTGCCCGTGTTCCAAACAAGCGGCGAATTTCCGGCAATGTAAAACACCGAAGCATCTTGGTTGGTAATGGTGATATAATCACTGCTGACCGAACTTCTAAAGGTATATTGCCTGTTTGAATTAACAGAAACCCAGTTGAATTCTCCGGCATAAGCGTCAGATACAATCAGCTCTTCTACCCCGCTACTCAAACAAGTTGGTGAATAAATAGTTGTTGGATATTGTCCGTAAATGGCAGTTGTACATCCATTCAGATTTCCTAAAGTGGTAAAAGAAGTACCAAAAACCCATTGACTCACTCCGTTGGCACAGTTTGATCTCACCCAAAAATAATAAGTGTTGTTGGCCGTTAATCCAACTGCAGTAACACTATTGGTATTGGTGGTTCCGGTAGGTGTAGTAGCTGCATTAGGCGTGTTCTGATTGGTAGCGATATAATATTGATAACCATTAGCCGGTACCGGACTGGCCTGATTCCAGGTAGCAGTAACATTGTTCGCCGTAATGGTTGAAATCACCAAACCGGAAGGTGTGGCACAACTCGGAACCGCATTGGTACAAGTAATGGTGGTGGTCCTGTTGACATCTTGAAAATTGCAGGTCGAATTGGTCTGCAACATAAAACGAACCGTGGTTGTATTAGCCCCTGACGACCAAACCAAAGGCGTTGGACCACTGGCATAAGTATAAAAAGTAGAATCGTCTTTAATGGTAATATAATCTGTGGTGGTCGAACTGGTAAAAGTGTAGGTTTTATTGGGAATAATATTGACTTTACTGAATTCTCCGGCCCATGAATTGGTAGCGATGATTTCGGCTACGCCTGAGCAAGCCGGTGTAAAAGTAGCAGATGGATTTTGTCCGTAGATACTGGTAATACAACCTGTTGGGTCTGAAGAAGTAGTGGTAAAACTTCCGCCGGGAATCCAATTGGAAAGATCAGTCCCACAAGAAGAGCGCAACCAAAAATAATAGGTTGTATTGGGTGTAAGTCCGGTGAGGGTTGTTTTGTTTTGGGTTTGCTCAAAACCGCTGGGCGTGGTGTTGATGGTAGGCGTCGTACTGCTGGGACTTACATAATATTCGGTAGAGGTAAACGAACCGCTGAAAGACCAACTCAAAACAGCACCGTTGCTCGAAATAGAATATACAATCGGACTAATCGGCGGAACACAAGTAGAGGGTACTACTTGACAAGTAATAGAACGTGTTCTGTATGATTGCTGTGTACCGCAGGTACTATTGCTGTTTAAAAAATAACGAATAACTCCGTCAAAAGTTCCTGAATTCCAGACATGTGGAACTGAGCCATGACTCATGACCCCGCTCACAGCTTGATTGGTGATGGTAACATAATCAGTACTTCTGGAACTGTCAAAAATATATTGTCGATTGGGAACCACTTGAATATCGGCATATTCACCGGCCCAAGCATCGGTATTGATCACTTCGGCACTACCGGTACAAGAAGGCACAAAAATATTGGTCGGATTTTGTCCATACGGTCCGTTGGCACAGCCCGAGTTAGCAGACAAAGTAGTAAAATTCCCTCCGCTTTGCCAATCACTGGTAGAATTGTCAATACATCGGCTGCGAACAAAAATTCTATACGTAAAGTTAGAATTCAAACCTGTCCAAGTGGCCGAAGTTGAACTCGTAGACTGATAATTGGTTTCGGCACCAATGGGTGGATAATTGGTTAAATCATTGGTTACATAGTAATCAAAATTGAATGCCGCCGTGCCTGTGGAAGGCCCTGTCCATGAAAACGACACACTGTTAGGAGTTAAAGAAGTTTTTTGAATATTGGTCGGGCGGTTGCATTGCGCCAGCAAATTCTGGGGCAAGGTCATCAAAATCAAACAACAAAAAATGAATAAACTGCGCTTGAGAGGCAAACTGAAAAAGTACTTCTGATTCATATAAAATGATTTTTACATCCGAATGAACAAAAGTAAAATGAAGCCTTTCTGGTTTTGAAAAAAAGCGGTATTCGCTGCAAGTAAATGTATAAGTGTAGCTTTTTAGAAAATATTTGCTCGGTTGAAATCAATATTTCTAAACAACACTACTGCCCTAGCCCGGATGATTTAATATTAAGAGGAGGAAGTCCAGTGGACTTCAGATTTGAAATTAAAAGGAGGAAGTCCAGTGGACTTCAGGTATCTTGAAAAAGCTTCATTTTAGATAGATGATTCTTTATACTCAAATCCCATAGCCCGGATGGAAGCGGCTATCCTTTTGTGCTGGGGTTCAGCGCAAAAGATAACAGCGAACAGCCGGATCAGCTTCAAAAAAAAAAACCACCCGGAAATGCGGATGGTTTTGAATATTAATCGATTTTGTATCGTTTGCGATCGTTTTCGTTGAGATAAATTTTGCGCAATCGGAGCGATTTGGGGGTTACCTCGACATACTCGTCTTTTTGGATGTATTCCAACGCTTCTTCAAGCGAGAATTTAATGGCCGGTGTGATGCGCGTTTTGTCATCGGCACCCGCTGAACGGAAATTCGTGAGCTGCTTGGTTTTGGTGATGTTGATGACCATATCGTCGCTACGAGAATTCTCTCCGACCACTTGGCCTTCGTATACATCTTCGTTGGGATCAACAAAGAAGCTTCCGCGGTCTTGAAGTTTGTTGATGGAATATGGAATGGCTTTTCCGTTTTCCATCGAGATCAAAGAACCGTTGATACGACCGGCAATTTCGCCTTTGAATGGTTCGTAACCAATGAAGCGGTGCGCCATGATGGCCTCGCCTGCTGTTGCGGTTAAAAGTTGGTTTCTCAGACCAATAATACCGCGCGATGGAATGTTGAATTTAACAATCATACGCTCACCTTTGGCCTCCATCGAGAGCATTTCGCCTTTGCGCACCGAAACGAATTCTACAGCGCGACCGGATAAATTTTCAGGCAAATCGATGGTTAATTCTTCAATCGGTTCGCATTTCACGCCGTCGATTTCTTTGATGATCACCTGTGGCTGTCCAATTTGCAACTCGTAGCCTTCGCGACGCATGGTTTCAATGAGTACCGACAAGTGCAATACACCGCGTCCGAACACCATGAATTTATCGGCTGAATCAGTATCAGCCACGCGCAGGGCTAGGTTTTTCTCGAGTTCTTTGGCCAAACGATCTTTGATGTGACGCGAGGTCACGAATTTTCCTTCTTTACCAAAAAACGGAGAATCGTTGATGGTAAAAAGCATGCTCATGGTTGGCTCATCAATGGCGATGGTTTGCAAAGCTTCTGGGTTTTCAAAATCAGCAATGGTGTCGCCAATTTCAAAACCTTCTACACCGACAATGGCGCAAATATCTCCGGCAATGACTTCGGATACTTTTTTACGGCCCAAACCTTCAAAGGTATGGAGCTCTTTGATGCGTGATTTGATGATTTTTCCGTCGCGTTTAACGAGTGAAATCGGCATACCTTCTTTCAAAACGCCGCGCTCCAAACGACCAATGGCAATTCGTCCGGTAAATGAAGAGAAATCAAGTGAAGTAATGAGCATTTGTGGCGTTCCTTGACTCACTTCGGGCGCTGGAACATTATTGATGACCATATCTAATAATGGTTCGATGTTGGTGGTTTGGTTTTTCCAATCGTCAGACATCCAGTTGTTTTTGGCTGAACCGTACACTGTTGGGAAATCGAGTTGCCATTCTTCGGCACCGAGTTCAAACATCAAATCAAAAACCTTTTCGTGAACTTCTTCGGGCGTACAATTTTCTTTGTCAACTTTATTAATAACCACACAAGGTTTTAAGCCCAAGTCGATTGCTTTTTGCAATACGAAACGCGTTTGCGGCATCGGGCCTTCAAAAGCGTCGACAAGCAAACAAACACCGTCAGCCATATTGAGTACACGTTCTACTTCTCCACCAAAATCGGCGTGGCCCGGGGTATCAATGATATTGATTTTGGTTCCTTTGTACACAACCGAAACGTTTTTGGAAGTAATGGTAATACCGCGTTCACGCTCTAAATCGTTGTTGTCGAGAATGAGATCGCCGGTGTTTTCGTTCTCGCGAAAAAGTTGGCAATGATACATGATTTTATCTACCAAGGTGGTTTTACCGTGGTCAACGTGCGCAATAATGGCTATGTTTCTGATTGATTCCATCTGTGTTTTTTAATGGCCGCAAAGGTACACTTTATTTCGAGATAAAAAATTCAAAATGAAGCGGATTGTTGTCAATCATAAATTATCAATAAAGCTGTTAAAAACTCTGTGGAAGTTTCAGATTTGAGATGATTTGCATTGAATAAATTAATTATATTTGAAACAATGAAAAATAAAGCCACCAAGATAACCCTGTTGTACCTATTGTTTTCAACATGTTTGGCTGTTGTTGGCTTTTTTGTTTTGAACAACTTCACGTATGAATCTTCCACCGAATTACTCTATGTTGTTGGTTTAAAAGATGTTATTTTCATTCTGGTATCGGCCGTTATCTTTAAAATCATTCTGACCAAAAACGATTTTCAAAATCAAAAGATTTTTGAGCAGATGAATCAAACCAATGAAGAACTCATCTCTTCGAACGAGCGGTATGACATCGTAGCCAAAGCGACCAGCGATACGATTTGGGATTGGAAAATTCAAGACGATCATTTTACTTGGAATAAAGGAATTCAAGGTGTTTTTGGTTATAAAAAAGAAGATGTGGGAAACACCTCTAAATGGTGGTTTGACCGAATTCATCCGGAAGACAGTATTAAGATGTCGATTAAACTCTATTCATTTATCGAGCAGAAAACCGAAAAATGGCAGGATGAATACCGTTTTATGTGTGCCGACGGAACCTATAAATATGTTTTTGATCGAGGTTTCTTGGTCAAAGATGAAGATGGAAATGCCATCAGGATGATCGGAGCGATTCAGGATATTACCCGCCAAAAAGAAGAAGAACAACGACTGAAACTTTTAGAAACGGTGATTACCGAAACCAAAGATGCAGTCATTATTACCGAGTCGGAAAAATCAAATTCTACCATTCCGAAAATTGTGTTTGTCAATCCTGCCTTTACTGAAATGACAGGCTATAAGGCTAGTGAAGTGATTGGAAAAACACCTAAAGTCTTTATGGGCCGACCTTCGGTGAAAGCAGAAATTTCAGCCTTGAAGAAAGCACTTAAAAACCGCGAAGAATTCAAGTTTGAAACGCTTAATCACACCAAAAAAGGAGAAGAATATTGGGTAAATTTCTCAATGATTCCCATTACCAATAAAGAAGGGGAACATTCGCATTGGGTCTCGATTCAGCGTAACATTACCGAAGAAAAACGCCAAGAAAAAGAAAAAGAACAACTCATTCGCGAACTGACACAAAACAATAGTGATTTGAAACAGTTCTCTTATATCACTTCGCATAATCTGCGCGCACCGCTTTCAAATTTGACCGGATTGCTCAATTTGATGAAAGAAATTCCGGTGGAGAACCCAGAACTCAAGGAAATTCTCAATGGTTTTTCAACGTCAACAAACTTGCTGAATGAAACGATCAATGACTTGGTGAAAGTTATTATCATCAAAGACAATCCGTCGATTCAAAAAGAAGAAGTAGTTATTAAAGATGTCTTTGAAAATGTTTTTAATCAGCTATCATTCCTCATTAGCCAACACCAACCCATCCTAAAAGTAGAACTTGAAAAAGCAACCATTGTCAACATCAACAAGGCTTATTTAGAAAGTATTTTACTGAATTTATTTACCAATGCCATTAAGTATCGTTCACCCAAAAGAACTTTGCGTATTTTAGTTTCTGCTAAGGAGACGTCTGAACAGACAGTTCTTACCTTTAAAGACAACGGCATCGGCATTGATATGGAACGAAACAGAGATAAAATATTCGGGCTATATCAGCGTTTTCACAATCATTCTGACAGTAAAGGATTGGGGCTCTATTTGGTGAGATCGCAAGTAGAATCAATGGGCGGCACCATCAGTGTGGAAAGCGAAGTTGACAAAGGAACCACTTTTACCATAACCTTCAAAAAGTAATTTATGTTAGATTTAGTATTGTGTGTAGATGACGATCCGATTACGCTGATGCTATGCAAAATGGTCATCAATAAATCTGAGATAACCAAAGAGTTGATTACTGCAGAAAATGGCGAAGATGCCCTGAATTATTTTGACGATTTAAAACTCAATAATTTAGGGGGTGAAATACCGAAATATCCACAACTTATTTTCTTAGATTTGAATATGCCGGTGATGGGCGGATGGGAATTTTTAGATCATTTTGCGCGAGAAGAATACAGACAACTTTTTAAAGATTGTAAAGTCATTGTGCTTTCGTCAACCATTGATCCGGAAGATATCAAAAAAGCCAAAACATATCCGATGGTTCTTGATTTTATGTCCAAACCCATTTCTAAAGAAATGTTAGAAGATTTAAAGAAAGTATTCTAAAAGTGAGAATCTATTAAAAATAAAAAAGCCCTCCAAAACATGGAAGGCTATTTATTATAGTGATAAAACTAATTACAATTTAGCAACGTGTTTAGTCAATTTTGATTTAAGGTTAGAAGCTTTGTTATCGTGGATAACATTTTTCTTAGCCAATTTATCAATCATTGAAATTACCGCTGAAAGTTTAGCAGAAGCTTCAGATTTATCAGTAGCCATACGCAAAGCTTTGATCGCATTACGAGTGGTTTTGTGTTGATAGCGATTCAACACTCTTCTTTTTTCGTTACTTCTGATTCTTTTTAAAGCTGACTTGTGATTTGCCATTATTCTGTTAACTTAAAGTTTAATTTTTGTAGCCCGTAGGGGAATCGAACCCCTCTTACCAGGATGAAAACCTGGCGTCCTAACCGATAGACGAACGGGCCATCTTTCTCATTGCGGTTGCAAAGATACATCTATTTTCTATCCGCGCAAGAGCTAAACTAATTTTTTTTTATTTTTTTTAGTAAGCCTTAGCAAACAGTACTCTGCCTGAGGATTTTGCCCCTGAAAAAACACAAACTCCATCCTCATTTTTTTGATCCAGAGGAATACAACGAATGGTCGCTTTGGTCAATTCTTTGATTTTTTCTTCGGTCTCGGCTGTACCATCCCAATGTGCTGAAATGAATCCGCCTTTGCCTTCGAGTACTTCTTTGAACTCATCAAAACTATTTACTTCAGTAATGTGTGTATTTCTGTAGTTAAGCGCTCTATCAAATAAATTATGTTGAATTTGTTCGAGCAAATCTGAAATGTAATCTACGATGACATCTTTTCCGACAACTTCTTTTGTGAGGTTATCTCTTCGGGCCACTTCATAGGTTCCGTTGGCTAAATCATTTGGACCAATAGCGATTCTAACCGGAACGCCTTTGAGCTCATATTCGTTGAATTTAAAACCTGGTTTATGCGTAACTCTATCATCAAACTTAACTGAAATGCCTCGCTTTCTGAGTTGTGAGACCAAAGTATTTACGTTTTCAGAAATTTCAACCAATTGCTCATCCGTTCGGTGAATCGGAACAATCACTACTTGTATCGGCGCCAAATTAGGCGGCAATACCAATCCTTGATCATCAGAATGCGTCATCACTAAAGCGCCCATCAAACGGGTTGATACACCCCAAGAAGTCCCCCAAACGTGTTCGAGTTTACCCTCAACGTTGGCAAATTTCACATCAAAAGCTTTGGCAAAATTTTGTCCTAAAAAGTGTGAAGTCCCGGCTTGAAGCGCTTTTCCATCTTGCATCAAAGCTTCAATGCAATAGGTTTCTTCAGCTCCGGCAAAACGCTCACTTTCGGTTTTAAGACCTTTAATCACTGGAATCGCCATGAAGTTTTCAACGAAATTCGCATAAACGTTCATCATTTTCTCTGATTCCTCAATGGCTTCGGCCTTGGTAGCATGGGCTGTATGACCTTCTTGCCATAAGAATTCTGCTGTTCGCAAAAACAAACGTGTACGCATTTCCCAACGAACCACATTGGCCCATTGATTAATCAGCAACGGCAAATCGCGGTATGATTGAACCCAACTTTTATACGTTGACCAAATGATGGCCTCGCTGGTCGGACGAACTATGAGTTCTTCTTCAAGCTTAGCATTGGGGTCAACCATGAGTTTTCCGGCTTTATCAGGATCATTCTTTAGGCGGTAATGCGTTACAATAGCACATTCTTTGGCAAATCCTTCTGCATTTTTCTCTTCGGCCTCAAACATGCTTTTGGGTACAAACAGCGGAAAATAGGCGTTGCTATGACCGGTTTCTTTAAACATACGATCAAGCTCAGCTTGCATTTTTTCCCAGATTGCGTATCCGTAGGGTTTGATAACCATACATCCGCGCACTCCGGAATTCTCGGCTAAATCTGCTTTGACAACTAATTCGTTGTACCATTTTGAATAATCTTCAGCTCTTGTTGTAAGGTTCTTGCTCATCTACTTAATGGCATAAATATTGTTTAACTTTTTTTAACTAAAACGTTCGGCAAAACTAACTAATTTTGTGTAGCTGGACAATAAAATATATTGTTATGAAACCTAATAAATCTGCCTTTAAAGGAAAATTCTTTTTCTTCGTTTCTGGAATTTTCTCTCTGTGGCTTTCCTCATGTGATACTTATCAAAACGTTTCTTATTACGACCGAGATGGTATCTATTCTGATTTCAATCAAAGCAAAAACGAATCGGTCTCTTCAACTCAAAGTTCTTCGAGCAATCAATACAAAGACTACTTTAATTCACTTCAAAACAACGCTCCAAAAGGCGAAATATTCAGCGATGTTGAACAATACAGAAGTGAAAATTATAATGAAAATGATTCTACGTTAGTTTACAAAACAAGTTATCCTGACTGGGGTACAAATACTACACAAACAAACATTAATTACTATGGAAGTAACTGGGGTTTAGGATGGAACAACTATTGGGGATGGAATTCTGCTTGGAATTGGAACATTGGCTTAGGCTGGGGTTCTTGGTATGACCCTTATTTCGGTTGGGGATGGAATTCTTGGTACAATCCATACAACTATTACGGTTGGGGATGGAATACTTGGTATCCTTATTATGGATACGGCGGTTATTACCAACCTGCACACTATGGTACACGCAGCTATTATCGAGGCAATTATGCTCAACCCAACTACAGTTACAATGGTATTAGAAACAGTCACACTTTTAATAGCAATGGACGAAGAACTGAAACCGGTGTTCGAAGTACTTCTGGTTACACCACCGGAAATGTGAGACAAAATAATGCACAAAGCCCTAGATCATATAGCATCCGAACCGAAAACCCCACATACAACCAAAGCAACAACCCAAGACCTGATTATAATTCTGGCCGAACCCCAAACCCTTCGAGAAATTATAACGCTCCGAGATATAACAACAACAGCAATTACTCACCAACACGCTCATCCGGAGGATATTCTGGTGGAGGCTATGGAGGTGGCGGTCGTTCTGGTGGAGGAAGAAGATAAATAACCAAGAGCCTATATCATTTGTGTTTGATGTGGGCTTTTTAATGCAAAAAATTTATGAAATACTATTTTGCCCTTTTAGTTTCTCTTTTGGTTCTATCCTCTAAAGCACAAACCTTATCTGATGCTTTACTCTATGCCGATGACAATATTATCGGAACCGCACGCTTTAGTGCTATGAGCGGTGCTTTTGGTGCACTCGGAGGCGATTTTTCATCTATACATGTAAATCCAGCCGGTAGTGCGGTTTTTAGTAACAATCAAGCAGCAATCACACTCAGTAGTTTGAATACTAAAAATCAATCAAACTATTTTGGCAGTAAAATCAATTCTAATCAAAATTCATTTGATATCAATCAAGTCGGCGGTATTTTGGTTTTTAACAATTACGAAGAAAAGAGTAAATGGAAAAAAATAGCTCTTTCAGTTGATTATGAAAACATGCGGAATTTTGATAACTCAATCATCAGTATGGGAACAAATCCAAATCAATCGGTGGCTGATTATTTCTTAAGTTATGCCAACCCCGGTTTGTATGGTTCATACATTCCCCTCACGGCACTGACGTCTAATTATTATGAAGATTTAGATATTCGTGGCCAACAAGCTTATCTCGGTTATCAAGGCTATGTTATCAATCCTGATCCAAGCAACCCGAACAACAACACTTATGTAGCCAATGTTAGCCCAGGCAGTTTTTATCAGGAAAATTATATGGACACAAGCGGTTACAATGGCAAAGTTGCTTTCAACATATCAGCGCAATACACGGACAAATTTTATTTTGGGTTTAATTTCAACACCCATTTTACCGACATTGAGCGCACAAGTTTATTTTATGAATACAATGAAAACAATCAAACTGACGGTTTAAGAGAACTAAATTTTGAAAACTACACCCACACCTACGGAAACGGGTACTCCTTTCAATTGGGGGCAATAGCCAAATTAAATTCACAGCTCAGAGCCGGATTGGCCTACGAATCTCCCACTTGGTACCGACTCAACGATGAAAAAAAACAACTCCTTTCTACTTCAGGTTTCAACTATGGAAATCCCCCTGTTTCAAGCCTCACCAGTATTCTTGTAGATTCAGATTTCTTAATTATTTATCCCACATATAAACTTCAAACACCGAGCAAATGGACCGGAAGTTTAGCATACATATTTGGGAAAAATGGGCTCATTAGCATTGATTACAGTTTGAAAGATTACAGCAACATTCAGTTTAAACCCAATGACAGTTATTTCAGACCATTGAATGATGCCGCTAATCAATTTTTAAAAACATCCGGCGAGTTGCGAATCGGTGGCGAATACCGATATAAACTTTGGAGCTTCAGAGGCGGTTATCGCTACGAACAAAGCCCTTATGAAAACAAAAGAATCATGGGTGATTTAACTGGTTTCTCAACCGGATTTGGCTATAACTTCGGAAACACAAAACTCGATTTGTCCTACAGTTATGCCCAAAGAAAATCCCAAGAAGCCGTTTTTTCACAAGGCTTTACCGCTCCACAAAATTTAAAAACTCAGTTTAACAACATCTCGGCAACTTTACTTTTTGAATTGTAAAATTGTAATCCAATAAAAACAAGAGCCATTATCAATGATAGTGGCTTTTTTTATGAATTTACTTTAAACCAAAAAAATTAAACAATTAAACGTACTTTTGCGCTCCATTAATTCAGAGGTAAATCACAACAAATGAGAACCAAATCACTCAAAAAAAACAAAATCAACGTCATCACTTTAGGATGCTCTAAAAATGTCTATGACAGTGAAGTCCTTATGGGGCAATTGCGCGCCAGTGGTAAAGAAGTCGAGCACGAAGCCGCTCCTGAAAACGAAGGCAACATCATTGTCATCAACACTTGCGGTTTTATTGACAATGCAAAAGCTGAGTCAGTGAACATGATTTTAGAATATGCCGACAAAAAAGAACGCGGTTTGATTGATAAAGTTTTTGTGACTGGCTGCTTGTCTGAGCGCTACAAACCTGATTTAGAAAAAGAAATCCCCAATGTTGATCAGTTTTTCGGAACGACTGAATTACCGCAATTACTCAAAGCATTAGGCGCTGATTACAAACATGAATTATTAGGAGAACGCCTCACCACTACCCCAAAAAATTACGCTTACCTCAAAATTGCCGAAGGTTGTGACCGTCCGTGTAGTTTTTGCGCCATTCCACTAATGCGCGGAAAACACGTTTCACAACCGATTGAAAAACTCGTCAAAGAAGCACAAGGTTTGGCGCGCGATGGCGTTAAAGAACTTATTCTCATTGCCCAAGACCTTACCTATTACGGACTTGATTTATACAAAAAAAGAAACCTCGCCGAATTGCTCGAACAGTTGGCTGCTGTTGAAGGCATTGAATGGATTCGTTTGCATTATGCCTTCCCGACCGGGTTTCCGATGGATGTTTTAGAGCTCATGAAACGCGAGCCGAAAATCTGTAATTACATTGATATTCCACTGCAACATATCGCTGACCCGATTCTCAAATCGATGCGTCGCGGAACCACACAAGCCAAAACCACACAATTGCTCAAAGATTTTAGAGCAGCCGTTCCCGGCATGGCCATCAGAACCACTTTGATTGTGGGTTATCCGGGCGAAACCGAAGCTGATTTTCAGGCGCTCAAAGATTTTGTTCAAGAAATGCGCTTTGATCGTTTGGGCTGCTTTACTTATTCGCACGAAGAAAACACCCACGCTTTTGCCTTAGAAGATGATGTTCCGGAAGAAGTTAAAAAAGCGCGTGCCGAAGAAATTATGGACTTGCAATCGCAAATTTCGTGGGATTTGAATCAAGAGAAAATCGGACAAACTTTTAAATGCATTATTGACCGAAAAGAAGGTGCTCATTTTGTGGGAAGAACCGAGTTTGACAGCCCAGACGTAGATAACGAAGTTTTGATTGACGCGAGTAAATTCTACTTAAAAACGGGTGATTTCGCACAGATTAAAATTATCGACGCTACTGAGTTTGACCTCTATGGTGAACCTGTTTAAGCTTATTGATAATTAAAGGAAATTCCGGCAATTAAGAAGTTTCTTCCAAAAGCTTCTGTATTGGCATCGGCTGCATTGTGGATGTAATTGAGCCAAAGCGGAATGGTGAATCGCTCGCTCAAACTCCATTCGTGTGTAGCTTTTAAACTTAAGTTTACCAAGGTAACTTTGTTGTAATCTCCAGCGGTGTAATATTCAGCTTGATTGTTTAAGACCGCACCAATAGCCGCTTCAACATTGAGGTATTCAGACCAAAAATCGCGAGAATAAAGGGCCTCAACATAGGTCGTGAAATTTTGTTTTGGATTTTCGCCTTGAGCATTATATCGATAATCGCATCCGGCCACCAGTGTACTCAAAGTCAATTCTAGCGGAACCTTAAAATGATTTAAATCAAAAATCAAAGTGGCATCCACCGTTTTGACGCTGTCAGGTCCGTAATTAAAAAAACTATTGTCAACACCTTCAACTTTTGAGACTGTTGGCCAATAATAATCCCAAAGTTCAACCGAAAGCCAAGGCGTAAATTCATATTTAATATTGAAGTCAATTTCTTGATAACCGCGCGGTCCGGTCATTTCATCGCTGTAAAAATAACGCGATTCAAAATTGGTGGTCGCCCAAAATCCAACGGAAAATTTATCTGTCCAATGATAATCAATCGTAGGTTGGGCCACAGCGTAATCACCGCCCCACGATTGTCCGCGCCAAAGATAGCGACTGGCCAAATCCAAATTATATTCAAACTTGCTCTTGGGTTTAGAACTTATTGTGTCCAGCTCGGCAGTTTGACCAAAAACAGAAACTACACAAAACACAAATACAAGTATGTAGAATCTACGTTGCGCGACCATCGGCCTTATTATTTTTGAGTACTTCATCAATCATTTCAAATAATTTTTCTCGATTGATGGGTTTGGTTAAATATCCAAAGAAACCTGCTTTCTTGATCCGATCTTCGTCATCGCTAGAAGCATAAGCTGTTTGGGCAACCACCAAAAGTTCAGGACGAATAGCTTTTACTTTTTCGAGCGCTTCAAATCCGTTCATAATCGGCATTTTTATATCCATGAGCACCAAATCAAGATCTGGATTATTCAAGGAAATTTCAACCGCTTCAAGGCCATTTACAGCGCGGATGATATTGTAGTTTCGCGATTGTATGATTTTTTGAAACAACAGATAATTGATGTTGTCATCCTCGGCAATCAATATGGTAAAGGCTTCGTGCTCGGCCGCCTTTCTGGCTTTGACTTGCTTCACTGATATTTTCTGAACTTCAGCATATTTCAATGGAATTGTAAATGAAAAAACCGAACCTTTACCGACTTCGGATGAAAGTGATATACTTCCGCCCATCATTTCAACATAAGCTTTGGTAATAGCCAAACCTAAGCCTAAACCACCGGCTTTAATTGAAGCGTCGTTTTCAATTCGTTTAAAACGATCGAAAATAAATTCTTGATTTTTGGCATCAATGCCGGGCCCAGTATCGCGAATAGAAAAGACAATTTCATTTTTTTTAGGGTCAATCACATAACCAAAAGTAACTTTGCCTTTGTCGGTATATTTAATACCATTAGTAACAAAATTGACAAGAACTTGTTTGAGTTTGGTTTCATCGGCAATAATCGGATAAACTGCCGGTTCCGGGGCTTGAATCACAAAGAGCTCAACCGGTTTGCTTTTCGGAATTGTGATCCGGATGGTTTCATACAACTCACTGATGCAAGCTTCTAAATCAACTTGTGAATAATTGGGTGCAATTTGGTTGGAATCAATTTTAGACATCTCAATCAAATCATCAATAATCGAAACCAGATTTCTACCGCTTTTATCAACTACTTTGAGATATTCAATTTGTTCTTCATGGCTGAGTTTTGTATTGAGCATCAAATCGGTAAAACCACTGATGGCATTCATCGGTGTTCTGATCTCATGCGATAGGTTGGCCAAAAAAGATGACTTAAGTCGATCACTTTCTTCGGCTTTGAGTTTGGCTTTGACCAGTTCTTGCTTTTGATTGGTATTTTCTTCAAATAAAAGGCCGATGTTTCTGAACTCTCCATGTGTTGATTTGAGTTCTTTAATGGCTTTTTTATTACCGGTTTCAAGAACACGAGTAATTAATTCTAAAGGCAAGTAGACTAGTTTTCGGGTGTAAAATAAATTCACCAAAATATTGATGACAAAGACAACAAAGATTAAATAGAGTATGTTAAGCATATTTTCAAAATACACTTCAAACTTGCGCTCAAACTGTAACTTACCTATCGTTTCTCCAAAACAATCTTGCAGGTTAACTACTGCATAAATGGTATGTGTTCCTTTATTTTGAATACTGTTTGATGTTAAAAAACGAATCTCGGATTTAGAAATTTTTTCAAATTCATCTATATATTTTTGATCAATCAGACGAGCAACAAAGAAATAACCGAACGGTTTTGTTTTCTTTTTAAGCGGATCGTTGGATGGATGAATGGAGGCACCGGTCACCTCAACCAAACCTTCTGGAATTTGCAAATAAAACTTGACGTTTCCTACCTCATCTAATTGATCCATGGCGTGTTTGGGAATAATATCTGAAGATTTCATTCTTGACGAGGCCGTTCTGATCATGAATTTTTTATTGATATCGTAGGTTCCGAGATAATCGGCTTTGTATATATTGAGCTCATTACCGATGGTTTCATTATACCAATGCGCATCGGCAGTTTTGGTGAAGTTGACAAATTCATCCCAGTTGGTATCGTTATTCAATGCTACCTGAATGGGTTTATTATCCATTTGCAAGAGCATATTTACCTCATTATTATACTGTAATTCAGTACTGGTGTAAACCTGTTTTTCAACTTGTTTGGTATAATAATACAACGAAAAATACAACAATATAAAGAAGATACTCGATGAGAATATGAGCAGAAGAATTTTGGGATATGTGTTTTTAAGTTTCATTCGGCTTTTAATGTTCACCGAAAATAAACTATTAATTCGTACGATTAACCTGATTTAAAAAAGTAATTAAGAATCTTTTTAACATAATTTTGAGAAATGTTCAAAAAACAAAAAGCCCGGAAAAATCCGAGCCTTTGCAATAACTAACTCAATATTTAAATAACCGTACCTTTAAAGGTAAGTACTTTGGGGGCAGTGTCAGCGTTGGTGGTTACTGTAACTGTTTTTGAAAATGCTCCTTTGTTGGCAGCATTATAAGTAGCAATCACGGTTGCGGTTTGATTCGGTTGAACCGGTGTTTTGGTGTAATCGGTAGCCGTACATCCGCAGGAAGCCTTAACATCGGTAATCAAGACAGCGGTTTTACCGGTATTCTTAAATTCAAATGTGATTTTTTTGGGCTGATTTTGCGGGATTTCACCCAAGTCAATCGATTCGCTTTTCCAAACCACAACAGTGGCATCAGCAGTTTTTACAAAAGTAGATTTTACTTCAGGCACCACATTAAATGACATCAATCCGAGGGTAAATGCCAAAACAGAAATTTTAATTGTTTTCATAATATTTGTTTTTAATAAGGTTGATTTATTTTTTGTTCGAGTCAAAAGTAGAAAGCCATCAGTCCGGAAGCTGTTAAGTGATTTCTAACGTTTGTTAATGAGTTGTTAACCGAAGATTCACTCAGATTTTTTGTCTAATATTACATCGTCAAAAAGTTCTGTCTATCTTGAAATTCAACAAACTCAACAGCATTATTGTACTCGGATTGGTGGCCATTATTGGGATACTGATTGCCCAACTTTTGTGGACCAAACAAGCTTTTAACCTTGAAGAAAAAAAGTTTAGTCAAAAGGTGCACATCGCCTTGCTTGAAGTTGCTAAAAAACTCTACGAAGGCACCAATCGCGAACTTCCGGCCGAAAATCCGGTGCAGAAAATTTCCAACGATTATTACATAGTCAATATTGACAACGACTTTGAGCCTCAGATTCTGGATTTTTACCTTAAAAACGAATTTGAAAAAGTCAACATCGGAACCGATTATGAATACGCCATGTACAATTGTCAAAGCGATGAAATGGTTTACGGAAACTACGTTTCTATCTCCAAAACAGCCGACAAAAACCATTCGGTATATTTCCCGAAGCACAAAAATTTGGTCTATTATTTCGCAGTGCGTTTTCCGAATGAAACCAGTTATTTATTCAGTTCACTTAAATTTTGGCTGGCGTTATCAGGCGCGCTCATCGTGATTTTACTGGTGTATGTGTTCTCGATTTTTACGATCATACAGCAAAAAAAATACTCAGAATTACAGCGCGATTTTATCAACAACATGACGCATGAATTTAAAACGCCACTGTCATCGATTTTGATTGCCTCGAATTTTCTCAAGCAACAAAAGGCCATTCAAGCCAACGAAAAACTCGAGAAATACACCGAAATCATCATCGCGCAAAGCAAAAAACTCAATGCGCACATCGAAACGATTCTCAACAGTGCCAAATCCGACAACGGGCCTTTGGCACTGAACAAAACCGCTGTTTTATTGGTTCCGTTGATGCAAGATGTACTGGAGAATATTCAACTGAAATATCCACAAAGTCAAATTAAAATTGAAGCAAATGCTTCCGATATAGTTGTTGAGGCCGATGCTTTTCACCTCGCGAATATTTGCTATAATTTGCTTGATAACGCCATTAAATATTGCGAGAAAACCCCTGAAATTACCATTAAAATTCATGTCGATTCAAATCAAATAAAACTCGAATTCATTGACAACGGCATTGGTATTTCGGGTAAAAATCTTCCGTTTATCTTTGATAAGTTTTACCGAATTCCGAGTGTTAAAAGCAACGAAGTCAACGGTTTTGGCCTGGGCTTGTATTATGTCAAAAAAATTTGCACGCTGCACCACTGGAAGATTGCTGCCCAAAGCCAAGCCAGCGGAACCACCATAACCCTTTTAATTCCCGCTCATCATGGCCAAATGTAAAATTCTTTATACCGAAGACGACCAAACCCTCGCCTTTTTGACCCAAGACAATTTAGAGCAAAACGGTTATGAAGTGGTTCATTTTACTGATGGTTTGTCGGCCTTAGAAGCTTTCAAATCTCAATCTTTTGACTTGGGCATCCTCGATATTATGCTGCCCAAAATGGACGGTTTTGAACTAGCCACCGAAATCAGAAAACGCAATGTAGAGATTCCGTTGATTTTTCTCTCGGCCAAAACGCTCAAAGAAGATCGCATCAAAGGGCTGCGTTTGGGCGCCGATGATTATTTAGTCAAACCGTTTAGCATTGAAGAATTGATGCTCAAGATTGACATCTTTTTAAAACGCTCACAAAAAAATATACTGCCCGAAGCCAAACAATTCAGCATCGGAGCATTTCAGTTTGATCCGCAAAATTATTCATTGGTACACCATGGCGAAAAAACCAAGCTGACCCAACGTGAATCTGAATTGCTGCAGTTTTTTATCGAGCATCAAAATACCGCGCTCAAACGCGAAGTCATTCTCAAATCAATTTGGGGTGATGACGATTATTTTATGGGCCGAAGCTTGGATGTTTTCATCTCACGGCTCAGAAAAATCTTGTCTATTGACCCATCCATTTATATTGAAAACTTACACGGAATCGGATTCAGATTTACCGTAAAACCAAATTAATCCATCGAATTCTCATTTCGGCAGAACGAATTCTAGATTCAACCTCATCCAACTAAAGGGTTACGCTATATTTGTGTATCGTTAATCTGAACATGAGATGAACTCAAAAAAAATATTCGCCGTTTTTACTTTTGTACTGTTAGGTCACTGGAACGTTTTGGGTTCAACTTTTGTTTGGAGCGCAACTGACCGAACTTCATCCATTGACACCACACAAGTCAACACACTCAATTTAAAAGCCGACGCACTCAAAGAAATCCATCCGGATTCAACTTTGTATTACAGCCAAAAAGCGGTGGCCTTGGCGCAGAAAATCAACTTCAAACCGGGATTGGCTCAAGCGGCCATGAATTCCGGAAACGCATACATCATTCTGAGTCAATACAAAGAAGCATTCAAAGAGTTTTCAAAAGCGCAACAAATTTTTAGTGAACTCATTCAGGATTCTTCTTCAAAAGTCTTCAAAACCGGATTGGCGCGGGCATATGCGAGTATGGCGGTGGTTCATTCCGAAGTCAACGATTACTCAATGGCGCTTCATTTTTATACCAAGGCGCTCAAAATTTACCTCGAAACCGGTCAGAAAAACCATTGCGCCAAAGTATACAACAACATTGGCATCGTGTATCAATCGCAAAAAAGATATCCGCAAGCGCTTGAATATTTGCAAAAAGCACTGACCCTTCAAAAAGAAACCGGCGATGCCTCTATGCCCACCACTTTGACCAATATGGGTGCGATTGCTTTTGAACAACACCACGATGCACAAGCCGAGCAATACTACAAACAAGCCGAAAAAGCTTTTGAAAAAATCGGAGCATCCAGAAACAATGCACTTTTGTTGACTTATTGGGGTGATTTATTTCAGCGAAAAAAAGAATTCGCAAAAGCAGAAAACTATTATCAAAAAGCTTTGGCCAGTTATCAGTCAATGCAAAATGACTTTGGAACAGCGTTGGTTTTTTATAAAATGAGCGGTTTGCAATTGGAGCTTGGTCAATTTGCGGAAGCTTTGACTTGGGCACAAAAATCTCTGCAACTGGCTCAATCCATTGGTACGCAAGACCAAATTATTGAAGATGAAAAACGCATCAGCGAAATTTATTCGGCACTCAAACAACCTGAACCTGCGTTAATCCATTTCCAAAAATATATAGCCGCGCGCGACTCGGTCAACAACTGGGAAAACAACAAAAAGTTTCTGCGGGCCGAAATGAACTTTGAATATCAGAAAAAAGAAGCGCTCATCCACGAAAAAAACAAACGCCAAAATCAGTTGTTTTGGTTTGTAGTGGTGGGAGGATTGTTATTGATCGGACTCGTTTTTGTCACCTATAACCGACTGCAAATTAAGCGCAGATTGACGCTGCAAAAAGAAGTAGCCGAATACGAACAAAAAGCCTTGCATTTACAGATGAATCCGCATTTTGTGTTCAACTGTTTGAGTTCGATTTCGAGTTTTATTGTACAAAACGGAACCGATTCGGCGATTAAATATTTGGCTAAATTCTCAAAACTCATGCGCTTGACCCTTGAATATTCAAAGGCTTCGCTGATTCCGGTGCACAAAGAAATCGAGAGTTTACAACATTATCTTGAACTCGAACAACTGCGCTTTAACCGAAAATTTGAGTTTACCATACAAGCTGATGCGAGTGTTGAAGACGATATGGCTTTGGCGCCGTTGCTCATTCAGCCGTTTGTTGAAAATGCTATTTTGCACGGTATTGTACCCAAAGAAAGCAACGGAAATATCAAAGTTGCTTTTAAAGTAGAACAAGAACAATTGGTTTGCACGATTACCGATGATGGTATTGGCTTATCAAAATCGAGAAACATCAAAGAAAATTCAGTGACGGCTCACGAATCTATGGCGCTGGAAATTACCAAAAAACGTTTAGAAATGATGGAATCCACTACCCTACAAAAAGCGCGCGTAGTGATTGAAGAAATCAACCCAACGCATAGCGCAACCGGAACGCGCGTTACGCTGTATTTACCGATTCAATACATCAACGAACAAAACAACAAAGCATGATTACCGCTGTACTGATAGACGACGACCAACATTTGCGCGCAGGCATGAAAAGCATGCTCAAGATGTATGCGCCCGATATAAAAATTGTGGGGGAAGCCGAAAGCGTTTCGACTGGAAAAAAAACCATTGAACACTGGCAACCCGACGTGATTTTTTTGGATATTCATTTGGCCGACGGAACCGGCTTTGACATTCTAGAACAACTCAAAGCGTCGCAAAGCAAACTGAGTTCGCACATCGTTTTTATTACGGCGCACGAGCAATACGCGCTCAAGGCATTTAAATTCAGTGCGCTTGATTTTTTGCTCAAACCCGTCGACCCAGAAGATTTGCAACAAGCCATGAGCAAAGTCAAAGAAGCACTCGATAAAAACAGCACTTTTGAACACATTGATTTACTCATTGAGAACATCCGCAAAAAGGCTGATCATTTTAAACGCATGGCCTTATCAACGGCCGAGGGAATTCATTTATTTGAAATTAGCGATATCATCCGCTGCGAGTCGATGGACAATTACACCAAGTTTTTCATCAAAAACCACAAGCCGATGCTGATTTCAAAAACGCTCAAAGAATACGAAGAACTCTTGGCGCAACACGGTTTTGAACGCGTACATCAGTCGCATTTAATCAATCTGGCTTATCTGAAATCATACATCAAAGCCGATGGCGGTTACATACTCATGGCCGACGACACGCGGATTCCGATTGCGCAGCGCAAAAGAGAACGCTTACAAGATTTACTGAAATCCATATCAAATACCAGCCTTTAACAAACAAAACATTATTAGATTATGAAAAAAATATACTTCTTAGCATTATTCATTACAGGCGTAATCAATGCACAGATTGTGAATATTCCGGATGCGAATTTTAAAAGCAGACTTATTTCATTGGGTGTAGATAGCAATTCAGATGGTGAAATTCAAACCTCGGAAGCTTTGGCTATAACTGAATTGGATATACGATTTTCCAGCATTACCGATGCCACCGGAGTCGAGGCATTTACCAGTTTGACCAAATTGTATTGTTCGACCAACAACATCAGTGTTTTGAATATTTCGGGATTAACCCAACTAACTTTGTTGGAATGTTCTTACAATTCAATTGCTAACTTAGAGGTAAGTTCTTTGGTTAATTTGGTTGATCTGAGTTGTAGTTACAATAATATTTCTGTGCTTGATGTTGCACCGTTGACCGCTTTAAAATATTTGTCTTGTGAGCACAATCAAATTTCGGTTTTGGACATCTCGAATCTCAATTTGGACATTTTAAACTGTACCGCCAACCAAATCAGTACTTTAAGTTTGACCAATTCTACGCAAATGAGTACTTTGTATTGCGACGGAAATCCAATTGCCAGCTTAGACGTTACTGGTTTGAGTAACCTAAATATCTTTTATTTCGGAAGCTCGGCACTTAGTTCAATTACTTTCGGTACGCATCCGGTACTGCATTACATGATTATTTACGGAAGTAACATTCCCAATTTGAGCATTCCGCCGATGCCGATGCTTTGGACCTTTGCTTGTGACGACAGCACACTCAATAGTCTAGATTTATCAGCTTTTCCGATGTTGTATGATGTTCGTTTGCGCAACGATCCGAATATTTCATACTTAAATGTAAAAAACGGAGTCAATTTTACTTCGGTAGTCAATATAGAAAGTTGCCCTAATTTGCTTTATGCATGTGTTGACCCCATTGAATTAGATCAAACCAATCAAGAATTTGCGGCTGGAAACAACAATCCCAATGGGCATGCGAGTGTGTATTGCACTTTTACACCCGGAGGCATATTCAATACCATTACCGGAACCTTGCGCTATGATCAAAATAATGAGGGCT
Organism: Bacteroidota bacterium; assembly: GCA_018267095.1. GTDB lineage: Bacteria > Bacteroidota > Bacteroidia > Flavobacteriales > Flavobacteriaceae > Flavobacterium. The sequence continues at coordinate 371,483 of JAFDZC010000006.1, read as the reverse complement.
GTGATGTAAATGACTTGGTGCAACCTTATATGAAAGTCAAAATTTCTAACGGAACAGAAGAAGCTTATACAATGACTGATGCGAGCGGGCAATATCATTTTTACACGCCTGAGGGCAACTATACTATTACGCCTGAATTAGAACATCCGGCTTACTTTACGATTTCACCTGCCTCGGCCACCGTATCAACACCCACCGCAAATAACATTACCTCAACCAGAGATTTCTGCATTGCGCCCAACGGCGTTCACAACGATTTAGAAGTGGTTATTGAACCGCTCAGCGCACCGCGTCCGGGCTTTGATTGTTATTATAAAATTGTATACCGCAACAAGGGCAATCAGACGATGTCAATTCCGTTCCAAACCGTGACATTTTATTATAATCCTGACCAAATGGAAATAATAGAAACTTCTGAATCAGGAGTTTCATTAGATAGCGGGCACATGGCCTTTATTTATGAAAACCTATTGCCTTTTGAATCAAGATCAATATGGGTAAAGATGCATATATGGTCACCCACCGAACTCATCCATCCTGTCAATGCTGGCGATATAATAACGCTCAACGCAAGCATTTATCCTGTTGATTCTGATGATACTCCGCAGGACAATGTTTTCGAACTACAACAAACAGCGGTAAACTCACAAGATCCGAACCTCATTGAATGTCTTGAAGGCGATGTGGTTGCTCCGGCTGAAATTGGAAATTATTTGCATTACAACGTTTTGTTTGAAAACACCGGAACCGCCAGTGCTGTGAATGTGGTGGTGAAAGATGTTATTGATCCGACACAATACGATTTGAATAGCTTACAAGTTTTAAGTGCCTCACATCCGGTTTATACCCGAATTCAGGGCAATGTGGTAGAGTTTATTTTTGAAAATATTAATCTTGCAACCTCAGAAAATATAGTCAATCCAATTTTGATTGGCGGACACGGTAATGTGCTCTTCAAATTGAAATCAAAAAACAACTTACAAACGGGCGATTCAGTCATGAACAGAGCGTCAATTTATTTTGACTACAATGCGCCGATCAGCACCAATGACGCTACCACCACTTTTGCCTTGTTGTCAAACAGCATTTTTGAACCAGACAACAGTATTAGCGTATGGCCAAATCCTGCGCAAGATTCGGTAAAAATTACTGCTGATGACACTATACTATCAATTCAGTTGTATGATATTCAAGGAAGATTGCTCGAAACACACCCAAGTCAAAACATATCTTCAACTTTAGATATTTCAAAAAGAGCCAACGGTATTTACTTCATCAAAGCCACTACCCAAAATGGAAGTGCTGTTCAAAAACTCATTAAAGAATAAAGATAGTTTGTTAAGTATTTAATGCAAAAACGCCGGTTCATTGCTGACCGGCGTTTTTTTTTAATTGAATTGATTACAAAGGAATATTTCCGTGTTTGCGCTGTGGTCTTTCGACTACTTTGTTTTCGAGCATACTGAATGCTTTGATGAGTTTTCTGCGCGTATCTTCGGGTAAAATTACCTCATCGACAAAACCGCGTTGCGCTGCTGTGTAAGGATTGGCAAATAAATCAGCGTATTCGGCTTCTTTTTCTAATAGTTTTGCTTCCGGATTTTGCGCTTCGCTGATTTCTTTTTTGAAGATAATTTCACTCGCTCCTTTGGCGCCCATCACCGCAATTTCAGCCGATGGCCAAGCAAAGTTCATATCAGCGCCAATGTGTTTTGAGTTCATTACATCATACGCACCACCGTAAGCTTTTCGGGTAATGACCGTCACGCGCGGAACCGTCGCTTCGCTGAGCGCATAAAGCAATTTGGCTCCGTGCACAATGATGCCGTTCCACTCTTGATCGGTGCCCGGTAAGAAGCCCGGAACATCCACCAAAACCAACAACGGAATGTTGAATGCATCACAAAAACGCGTAAAACGAGCGGCTTTAATCGAGCTTTTCACATCGAGGCAACCCGCCAAAAACATCGGATTATTGGCTACAATGCCCACGCTTCTACCAGCCATTCTGGCAAAACCTACAATGATGTTCTCAGCGTATTCTTTGTGAATTTCAAAAAATGAATCTTCGTCAATCACACCGGTAATGACCTCGTGCATATCATAGGGCTTGTTGGCATTATCAGGCACAATGGTGTTGAGTTGCGGTCTGATTTCATCGCCCAATTCATAAGGCAATTTAGGCGTGGTTTCACGGTTGTTTTGCGGAATATAGCTCAACAGTTTTTTAATGTCTTCCAAACAAGATACCCCGTTGGGCGAAGTAATATGTGCCACACCGGATTTGGTTGCATGGGTCATCGCGCCACCGAGTTCCTCAGATGAAACTTCTTCATTGGTTACGGTTTTTACCACATTCGGACCCGTTACAAACATATAACTGTTGCCTTCGACCATCATCGTAAAATCGGTCATAGCCGGAGAATAAACCGCGCCGCCGGCACAAGGCCCGAGAATCGCAGAGATTTGCGGAATCACCCCCGAAGATTGTACGTTTCTAAAAAAGATATCGGCATAACCGCCCAACGAGCGAACGCCTTCTTGAATACGCGCACCGCCGGAATCGTTGAGACCAATCATCGGAGCGCCCACTTTGAGCGCCATATCCATGACTTTGCAGATTTTTTCGGCATGCGTTTCAGATAAAGCACCTCCAAATACCGTAAAATCTTGGGCAAAAACATACACCAATCGACCATTAATGGTTCCGTAACCGGTAATCACACCATCGCCGTAATAGATTTCTTTTTCCATGCCGAAATCAGTGGTTCGATGCGTAACAAGCATTCCGATTTCTTCAAATGAACCTTCGTCCATCAGATACTGAACACGCTCACGAGCAGTGAGTTTTTTCTTCTCGTGCTGCTTGGCAATGCGTTTTTCACCACCGCCGAGTTTGGCCAGTGCTATTTTTTCGTTTAAGAGATTTATTTTGGATTCCATAGTTTTATGCGTTTGGTAAACGAACCATTTTTTGATCGGTTAAATATTGTTTCAAAGCGACAAGCATCGCCACTTCGGCCTCGGTTTCTTGTTGTTTCTTAAGAATTTCAGCATCGTAGTATTTCTTGACGAAATTGGTATCGAAATGTCCCGAACGAAACGCTTCATGCTGACAAACGAAAGTTCCAAACGGCAAAGTGGTTTGCACACCTTCGACTTTATAATGGGCAATGGCTTGAATCATGAGCTCAATGGCTTCTTCGCGCGTGGCTCCGTAGGTGATGAGTTTTGAAAGCATCGGATCGTAATAAATCGGAATATCCATGCCTTGCTCAAAGCCATTGTCTACACGAATACCTTCGCCTACCGGTAATTGATAAACGTCTAAATGTCCGACGCTCGGCAAGAAATCGTTGAGCGGATCTTCGGCATAAACCCTGAGCTCTAAAGCATGTCCGTGAATGCGCAAGTCTTCCTGTTTCATCGGCAAGGCCTCTCCGCGCGCTACTTTAATTTGCAGTTCAACCAAGTCAACACCGGCAATAAGTTCAGATACCGGATGTTCTACTTGCAGACGCGTATTCATTTCGAGAAAATAAAAATTATGCTGATCGTCCAATAAGAACTCAACAGTTCCGGCACCCAAATAATCACAAGCTTTGGCCACTTTAACCGCCGCCTCGCCCATTTGTTTGCGCAATTCAGGTGTTAGCACTGAAGAGGGAGCTTCTTCGACCACTTTTTGGTGGCGGCGTTGAATGCTGCACTCGCGTTCAAAAAAGTATAAAATGTTGCCATGTGCATCGGCCATCACTTGAATTTCAATGTGGCGCGGAGAGGTAACATATTTTTCGATAAAAACCGATCCGTCGCCAAAAGCTGCTACAGCTTCACTGATGGCGCGATTCATTTGCGCTTCAAAATCGGCTTCTTTTTCGACCACGCGCATACCTTTTCCGCCACCGCCAGCCGAAGCTTTTATGAGTATCGGAAAACCAACAGCCGTAGCCGTTTTCTTGGCTTCTTCAATATCGATGATCGCGTGATCGACTCCGGGAACCATCGGAATATCATAATGCATCACCGCTTCTTTGGCCGCCAGTTTGCTGCCCATGACGCGAATGGCTTTTGATTTTGGCCCGATAAAAATGAGGTTGTTTTTTTCAACTTCTTCAGCAAAATCAGCATTTTCACTCAAAAATCCATAACCGGGATGGATGGCGTCTACACCGAGTTCTTTGGCTGCTTGAATAATTTTATCACCGCGCAAATACGATTCGCTTGAAGGCGCTTCACCAATGCAAACTGCTTGATCGGCAAATTTTACGTGTGGAGCATTGCGATCGACGGTTGAATATACCGCAACGGTTTTGATGCCCATTTTTTTGGCGGTTTTCATCACACGAATGGCAATTTCACCGCGGTTAGCTACTAATATTTTTTTCATGTTTATTCGAATTCGATTAACAATTGACCTTTATCCACGGCGGCTCCTACGGCCACAGCTACTGATTTGATCACACCTTCACGCGGCGAAAGCAAACTGTTTTCCATTTTCATGGCGCTCAAAATGAGCAGTGGATCATTTTCTTGTACCGCTTGCCCGGGCGAAACGTTGATTTCAATAATAAGTCCGGGCATCGGCGCTTTGACCGCATTGATGTGTTTAGAACTGCCCGATTCAAAGCCCATTTGTTGGATGAGTTGATCTAACGAATCTGAAATCTTAACGGTGTACGGATTGTTGTTGACCGAAACAGTGTAATTTTTTTGAAGAAAATCTGCTTTGAGGATTTCAACTTGATAAGAATCTCCATCGCGCAGAACATGGTACTTGCCCGGAGCTATTTGGGCCGCATCGAGTTGTTGTGCATCGCTTTCAGAGCATTCTAGGGTTTTGAGTTTGCCCACTGAAAGCTTGTATGTTTGTTTCATATACTTAAAGTTTATTTTTTATAGGTAACGTATAGTATCGTTTTTTAAGTCGGAAGTAAATTTAGAGAAAAGCAAAATGATTTTATCTGATAAAAATCAACAAAATTGCTAATTTAATATAGAAGACTTTCCTCGATAAATTATTGTGCGTTATCAAACCGCCAACAAACCATTGGCTCTGAGCTGCTGCATGGGTTTTGAGAACCAAAACAATTCAAAATGTTCGAATTGGGCTTCAAAACTGGTTTGCATATTTTGTATGGTAAGTCTTGGCGATGCTTGAGGAATCAATTCTAAGAGAAACGCAGCCAACCAAACGCCTTGTTCTTTATCAAGCGAAATTTCAAAATGATTGAAGCGATTGTGAAACGTGAGTTCGGAAACTTCCCAACTATGGTCTTTTTTGGTTTTGGTTTTTATTTGCAGTGATGGTTCGGCTCCTAACCAAATGAGTTTTGCCTGTGGTTTGATTTTGAATTCAATGTTTTGATTTAGCGCTTTTTGGATAAAATCAGCTGCGATGGTGGTTCGCGGAATTTTCACCTCAAACCAATTTTGCAATGGTTCGTCAAAACAGATTCCGTGCATATAGTTGTAGAGTGACTTTCTGAGGCCGAAACTAAATTGATCGTGATCGATCTGCGTCGCATCTTCAAAAAGCAAATCATTGTTGGCAAAAGTACCGTCGGGATGCGTGGTTCGAGCCACACCAAATTGTTCCGGATACAATCCGACAGGACTGTGCGCCGTCATGGCAAATCGATGCCAAAATCCAGATTGCACAATCCCGGCTTCAAAAAGTTGGCGCACCATTTCTAGACTATCCACCGTTTCTTGAACGGTTTGTGTCGGATAACCATACATCAAATACGCATGCACCATGATGCCCGCTTGGGTAAAATTTCGGGTAACTTGAGCCACTTGCTCGACCGTTACGCCTTTGTCAATCAGCGCCAAAAGTCGGTCTGAAGCAACTTCTAATCCGCCAGAAACGGCAATACAACCCGAAGCTTTGAGCAACCAACACAAATCGGCTGTGAAACTCTTCTCAAAACGAATGTTGGTCCACCAAGTAATGGTGAGGCCACGACGTAAAATTTCAAAAGCTACTTCGCGCATCAAGGCTGGTGGTGCGGCTTCGTCTACAAAGTGAAATCCGGTTTCGCCAGTTTGGGCGATGAGTTCTTCGATTCGATCTACAATCAGTCTAGCTGCGATGGGTTCGTATACTTTAATATAGTCGAGTGAAATATCGCAGAAAGTGCATTTGCCCCAATAACAACCGTGCGCCATGGTGAGTTTATTCCAACGTCCGTCGCTCCACATTTTGTGCATCGGATTGGCCACTTCAATTACTGAAATGTATTGGTCTAAAAGCAAATCTGAATAATCCGGCGTGCCCACTTGACTCATTTTGTAGTCGGCTTGCGGCGCATCATTCTTATAAACTACTTGCCCATTTTCAAGTAAAAATGTGCGTTTATAAATTGGTTTTTCAGAGTTTAAATTCTGTATGAGCAATTCAACCGGTAATTCACCATCATCGAGCGTTACATAATCAAAAAACTCAAAAACTCTGACTTCTGAAAGCGAGCGCAATTCTGTATTGGCAAAGCCTCCGCCCAAAGCGATTTTGGTTTTTGGATAGTTTTTTTTGAACCATTGAGCCAGTCTAAAAGCAGCATATAAATTCCCTGGGAACGGCACCGAAACCAAGACCAAATCCGGCTGAAATTGCTTGATTTTTTTATCTAATAATTCAAAAAGCAATGCATCAATATAGGTCGGGTTAGATTGTAATGCGCTGTATAATTCATCAAACGACTGGGCGCTGCGACCTAGTTGTTCAGCGTAACGACTGAAGCCAAAATGCGCATCGACCGTTTCGACCACAAAATCAGCCAAATCTTCGAGATACAAAGTAGCCATATGCTTGGCTTTGTCTTGCGTGCCCATACTGCCAAAAGCCCAATCGAGTTCTTGCAAATCGGCAAATCTAGAGGCTTCGGGCAAAAAATAATGCTGGCAAATCTGCAAGGCTAAAGTCGGATTTTTCCCTTGTAAAAAACCAATAACTGAGTCAATAGTTTGTATATAATCGGCGCGCAAAGCAAATATTCGTCGGGCGTTTTGAGACCAATCTTCAGAAGGTAATCCGCAATGCTCAAATAAGTTTTTTAATCCTTTGGATGAAAATAACTCGAGTATGACTTCAATGCCTAAATCAGCTTGAGTTGCCTCTATATCAAGCGTTTTGAGAAAACCTTTGAGATAAGCCGTAGCCGGATAAGGCGTATTGAGCTGGGTAAACGGCGGAGTTACGATGAAAATTTTTGGGTTCAAAAGACGAACTAATTGATTTTAAGGTCGAAAAATAAGATTAAAAAATGGATTTTTGAAACTGTTTTGCTACAAGGCAAATGTACTTTTTAACATTTTTTACAGATAATCTGTTTTTTAAGAATTTCATCGAAATAGACTTTTGACCTTAATAAAAAAATATATATTTGACTTTCTATTACAAAGCCAATCAATGAAGTATCCTATCAAACTGCATTTTTTTTATATCCTATTTCTCATCAGTTGTCCTATTTGGGGACAAAATCCGGTCAACAAAACCAATACTGAATCGATTCAATATGATCTAACCCGAAAGGCTGAAGATGACCATGGACGTCGTATCACTGATCCTGAATTGCTCAAACAATATTGGCTAAAAAAAGCTAAACTAAGAGAAGCGCAAAAAAAAGAATTGAGAACCTCGGCACTTACTTCATTGCCTTTGTGTCAAAACGGAAATTTTGAAGAGTTTGAGAGAATTTCTAGTGTTAATACACTAATAGGATATGCTTACGATATTGGAGATCCTCTCAATCCGATGCAATGCCAATCTATTAATGTTAACCCCAATCAATTAATTCCTCAGTATGCGCCCAACATCAGTTATAATGCGATGGCTACAACGGTGCCCTCAAATTTTATAGATGAATATATCGGCGACATCAACGGTTTTGATCAATACGTTCTAAAAATTAACTATAAAGATTCGGATATTACGATGAGTTCTGTTCGGACCAAAAGATACAAAACCAACAATGAAACTACATTAAAATTCAACTACAAATCAGTCCTTCAAAGTATATATGAGAGCGATCACGACAATGAACAACCTTTTTTTAAAGCGAGAATTATCAATCAAGCCGGTATAGTGGTTGATGAATTTTGTTTGATTAGCGATGTAAATAACTGTATTTTTAAGCAAGCTTCAACATTGGCCGGAAACAGTATTATTTTATATAATGAGAATTGGCAAAATTGTTTATTAGACATTTCTTCTATCCCTAACAATCAAGAATTTACGGTTGAATATAGCGCTGCTCGTTGTGGATTAGGCGGACATTTTGGATATGTGTACATCGATGATGTTTGCAACATTCACGGAAATGAAAATTTACAAGGAAGCATTGAATTAGATCCTTTGTACAAAGAATGCCCCACCTTTCCGCTTTCAGTTTGCGGAAGTTTTACCGTTCCTAACTCGGGTGGCATATCATCTTCAATCAATTTGATAAAACTAAATATCACTGATGCCAGTAATCAAGTTATTTATACATCGACCGCTCCTGCAAATCTTGACATAGTCAATCATCGCTTTTGTTTTGATGTTGCTGCTGCCGATATTCCCAATCAAACTTCAGGGAATTACAATGCCAGTGTTTCAATTAATTTCAGTCCAGTTCAAACCAATTGTTCTGCGACCAATTTTGGCGGCGCTTCAGATGACGATGCAAATCCGGGTTGGGATATTTGGTTTTTGAATTGTAACGATTGTAACATCATTGCTCATTCAGCGCAACAAATTGCTTGCGATTCGGATCGAAACGGAACAGAAATTTTTGATTTAGCCATCTTCAACAATTTAGTGACCAGCACACCGGCCGGTATTACCTTTAGTTATCACAATAGTTTTGACGATGCATTCACCAACACTAATCCAATTAATAATTTCACAACATATTCTTCAGGAAGCAATACTCTGTTTGTAAGATTAGAACTCAATAGTACTTGTTTTAAAATTGTAGCTGTAGATTTGGTTGTTCGGGCACCCTCGGCTACTATTTCGGGTATTTTGAACGTTTGCTCAGGAAGCACTGTATTGACTGCTTCACCCGGTAACAGCTATCTCTGGGGTAATGGGGCAACCAGTCAAAGTATTACTGTTCATAGTCCCGGAACTTACCAAGTAACTGTAACTGACGACAACGGATGCAGTTCTATCGCAACCACAACTATTCTGAGCAATCAAACTGCAGTTTTACCAAATATAACAGTTACACAGCCCAATTGTTTTAGTTCAACAGGAAGAATTGAGGTAACCTCACCAGCAGCATTGATTAGTTTTGATGGAGGCCTTACTTGGGGCACTAATCCCGTACTTGATCCGGCTCCTATAAGTGTTTATCATGTAAAAATTCAAACAGCTTCCGGTTGCATCTCATATATATCAACCATCGTTATTTCACCTTTTTTTGCAGCTTTCCCCCATTGCACGTGGAATAATCCGAGTTTTTGCGGGGATACAGGAACTATTACCGTTGATACCCAAGCTGCTTTATATAGTTTTGACGACGGGGCAACATGGGTAACCAATAATACGCTCAGCAATCTGAATGCAGGAATATACAAAATCAGAACCAAAGATATTTTTGGTTGCATCTCGAACTATTTTACCGTTACACTTGAGAGCGAGTTTTTGGATCGGCCTACTTACATACAATATAACCCTTTTTGCGGATCACCCGGTAGTATCGAGATAACTACACCAGCTTCTGAGTACAGTTGTGATGGTGGAACAACATGGCAAACCTCAAATATTTTTAACAATCTCCAAGTGGGTAGTTATGTAATAAAAATAAAAAATGCCATCGGATGTACTTCTCCCAATACTTATGTTTATTTGTACAACTTTGAAGATTCTAGACCCAACTATACCATTACCAATGCCGGTTGTGGCGTTTATGCAAGTATAACCATCACAACACCCGCAGATTTTTATAGCTTTGATGATGGCGTTAGTTGGACGACAAATCCTACAGCCATTAACCTCAACGGTGGCGGTATTTATAAAATCAAAATCAGAAAAGGAAGTTCTTGCACATCACTGGTTCAACAAGTTTCAATCAGTAGCCAATTTTACCCTTTACCCGAACCGAACGATTATACCCCATTCATTTGTGATGCATTAAATGATGGCATTGAAAACGTCAATTTGACACAATACGAAGCTAATTTGATTGGCAATGCAAGTGCTCATACTTTTAAATATTACAGAAGTTTTTCTGGTGCTGATTTAGATCAATCTTTTGAGCAAATTAACGTACCGAGTTCATATCAATTCGAACAACGCCAAATAACAATATATGTTAGAGTAATTACTGCCAATAATTGTTATAAAGTGGCTAAATTAGAATTAAATATGGTTGATTCACCGCGCATTTATATGGAAGATGCATATCCACTTTGTCAATTCAGAACAACAACCATTGATGCAGGAGCCGGTTACGACAGTTACCATTGGTCTAATGGCGAAACAACACAAACTATTACCGTTACCGAGCCTAAACATTATTGGGTTACAGTTACCGAAAATCACAATACATCTACAGGATTATTGATTTGTGATTCAAGTAAAGACTTCAATGTTTTCTTATCAAACCCTGCTATTATTGCCGATATCAAAACAACTGACTGGACCATTGAAGAGAATTCTATTGAAATAATAGCTTTTGGTCTGGGCGATTACGAATACTCAATTGACGGAATCAATTATCAAGACAGCAATCATTTTGAACCACTTAAAAATGGAATTTACACTGCTTATGTGCGCGATAAATATGATTGCGGTGTTACCAAAGAAAAGGTATATCTGTTGATTTACCCGAAATATTTCACCCCGAATAGCGACGGATTTCACGATACTTGGAAACTCAGGCTTTCTGAATTTGAGCCGGGACTAAACATTAAAATATTAGACAGAAACGGCAAGCTTTTAAAAGAATTAGGCAATAATTTGGGTTGGGACGGAACACTCAACAACCAACCTCTACCTTCAGACGATTATTGGTTTATTGTAACACGTGCAGACGGGGAAATTTTCAGGGGCCATTTTAGTTTAAAAAGGTAAATTTTCACAAGTGGTTGTTAAAGCTAAAAAGCCTAATTTTACTTTTAACTACTTTTACCAAAAATTAAATTATGCCCAGCGACTGTATCAGCTATCAAGAATCAGGTTATTTCACACCTCTCATGGTGGATTATCTCAATCAATCGGCCACAGTTCAATCGCTCTACAACAACTTCCCAAATTTTGAAGGTTTTCGCTTACAAATTGCACAAAAACAACAAAGTTATTCGATTGAAAACCGAACTGTTTTGGTCGAAGAACTCAAAAAGCAATACAGTCATTTGAATGCGCCGGAGAGCCTCAAAAACATAGAGCTATTAGCAAACAAAAACACGTTCACCATCACCACTGGTCATCAACTCAATTTGTTTACCGGCCCGTTGTATTTTTTGTATAAAATCATCACGGCTATCAATTTGTGTAAAGAACTAAAAGAGCAATTTCCGGAGCAAAATTTTGTTCCGATTTATTGGATGGCCACCGAAGACCACGATTTTGAAGAGATTAATTTCTTTAATTATCAAGGCAAAAAAATCCGATGGAACAAAGAAACTTCTGGTCCTGTTGGACGACTTTCTACTGAAGGTTTAGATAAAGTGTACGAAGTTTTTGCGCAAGAAATCGGTCAGAGTCAAAATGCCGAGCAAGTCAAAAAATGGTTTGAAGAAGCTTATTTAAAACATGACAATTTAGCTGATGCCACGCGTTATTTGGCGCATGAACTTTTCGGGAAATACGGTTTGGTTATTTTGGATGCCGATCGCGCATCGCTCAAAGAGTTGTTTAAGCCGTACATTCAAAAAGAGCTTTTGGAGCAAACCACTTTCAAACAAGTTTCGCAGACCAATCAAAAGCTTAAAGATTATTTGATTCAGGTAAATCCGCGCGAAATCAACTTGTTTTATATAGAAGATCATTTGCGAGAGCGCATTATTTTTGAAAATGGATTGTACAAAGTCAACGATACAGAACTAACTTTTACAGCCAGTGAAATTCTTTTGGAAGTTGAAAATCATCCCGAAAAATTTAGCCCGAATGTATTGCTCAGACCTTTGTATGAAGAGGTAATTCTGCCTAATTTATGCTACATAGGCGGTGGCGGTGAGTTGGCTTATTGGTTGCAACTCAAATCCAATTTTGAATCTTTTAAAGTGACCTTCCCGATTTTATTATTGCGCAATTCGGTATTGTTAGCCACTGAAAAGCAAACCAAAAAAGCCGATGCTTTGCAACTGAGTTGGGCTGATTTATTCAAAAAACAACCAGAATTAATCAATGCTAAAACCAAAGAAATATCAGAATTCCCGATTGATTTAAGCATTCAAAAAGACCATCTGAAAGCACAATTTCATTATCTGCACAAATTGGCCGAAAAAACAGATACTTCATTTTCAGGTGCCGTAAAAGCACAAGAGGCCAAACAAATCAAAGGTTTGGAACAACTCGAAAAAAGATTACTTAAAGCCCAAAAACGCAAACACCAAGACCAACTCGGGCGAATCATCGCTTTGCAAAATGAGCTTTTCCCGGGCAAAGGTTTGCAAGAAAGACAAACCAATTTTTCAGAGTTTTATGTAGGCAATGGTGATGAATTAATTTTAGAGTTGATGAAAAATCTTCACCCGCTCAGAGATACTTTTTCAATAGTGATTCTATAAATATCCTGAGACTAATGCAGTCCTATTCAATAAACTCAAAATAGGGAAAATCCTCAAATTAATTAGGGTTTTACCCCAGTGAGAATTCAGTTTTATTTTGGAAAATTAGGGTGTATAAATCTCTAATTTTTTTATCATGAAAACAACACAATTTATTATGGTGGCCCTTTTGGGGTTTAGTTCTTTTTTAGGTCTGGCTCAGGTCATGACTGCAAATGTTACTAGTTATGGTTTGTCAGCTGGTAATTCAAGTACAAATTCAACCTCTTCTTATTTTGGCTATCAGGCTGGAAATTCAGCAAGTACAACTACTCCAACTTTAGGTAATACTTTTATTGGGTATCAATCCGGTAAAAGTACTACAACCGGTAATAGCAATACATACGTAGGCAGCTATTCTGGCAGCAATAACACAGGCTCAAACAATGTTGGGGTTGGCTTGAGTACACTTTCTATAAACACAACCGCAATTAACTACAATACGGCCTTAGGTACTAGTGCTGGTCAACAAATGACCGGAAATAATAATGTAATGCTTGGTTATAGTGCAGGTCAGTTTATTAACGGAAGTGATAATGTTTTGCTGGGTTATAAAGCAGGATACAGCAATTATGGAAGCGGCCCGTTTACAGGTACGGGAAATGTTCTCATTGGAAATAACGTAGGTGGTAATATGGGGTTAAGTAATAAACTCATGATTGACAATTCTGCAACCGCTACTCCACTAATCTGGGGCGATTTTGCCAATGATCAAGTCAAACTCAACGGCAAAGTGGGTGTTGGTTCTGTAGGAACTTTTCCGACCACAGCCGGTAGTGTGAATGTCAGCAATTACCGTCTTTTTGTAACCGGTGGTATTTTGGCCGACGAGGTGCGTGTGAATTTGAGTTCTGGGGGCACCTGGGCCGATTATGTATTTGCAAAAGGCTACAATTTAAAACCACTTACTGAAGTTGAGCAATTTATTAAAAATGAAGGACACTTGCCTAATGTTCCATCAGCAAAACAAATTCAAGAAGACGGCATCGCCTTAGGTGAGATGGCTAAAATTCAGCAGGAAAAAATTGAAGAGTTAACTTTGTACATCATTGCACTCAACAAAGAAATTCAAGCGCTCAAAGCTGCCAACCAAAAAGGCACACACTAAAAAAGTAGGTTATGAAAAACTTATCTTTTCTTGTGTGGTTGTTGTTGGTATTTGCCCATCAAAGTTTTGGGCAAGGCGAAAACAATAATTGGTATATTGGTGTTGGTGCGGGTTTAAATTTTTCAACGAACCCTCCAAATATTGTGGGTAACCAAAGCGACCCTCTAAATAATCAAGGTGCGGGTTGTGTTAGTGATAAAGTTACTGGAGAGCTATTATTTTATACCAATGGTGTAACCGTGTGGAATAGAAACCAATCGGTAATGCCTAATGGTAATAATTTAAACGGCGGTATTGGTGGTAATGGAACAAATGAACAATCTGGATTAATTTGCCCCAGTATCTCTAACAGAAATCAATTTTATGTATTTTCAACAAATTCATACTTTGAACAGCTTAATAATGCTATTGGCTTGTTTTACTCAATTGTAGATTTAACCCTCGGTACGAATAATTTAGGAGATGTTTTAACTAATGCCAAAAATCTTGAATTACTCGATGAAAACCAACAGCATTTTACATACCCAATACCTTCTATTACATTAGTTCCCAACAATTTAGGAAACGCATATTGGATTTTATTCCCGCATGGTGGCAAGTTATATTCTTACTTGATTGACAGCAACGGGCTCAACACTACACCGGTTTACAGTACTTTAACTGGCCTTATTGGAAATACATATACGCATATCAAAGTAAATCCCAACGGAAGCATTTTAGGTGTAGCAAATGGATCTTTAAAACTGTACAATTTTAATAATGCCACCGGTCAAATCTCAAGTCAATACGTTTATCAGAGCGCTTCCGGTTCCAGTGGTCAAAATTTTGAATTTTCAAGTACTGGAAATTTATTGTTTATAAATAATTCAGTGGGTACTGCAAATCCAAATGTTGAAGTCTTTAACCTTAACAATGGAAATTCTAGGTTAATTTATACTCCTCCATCATCACTAAATCTGTTTGAATTTCAAAAGGCAGTGAACAATCAAATCTATTTTTGCTCAGTTCCAAATGGAGGAGGCTCATATAATCAATACTTATCTAGAATAACAAATCCTTCGGATTATAATACAACCATTACTTACAATGACATTACATACTCAGGAAATATTTTTCCTGGCTCAGTTCTTCCCCAATTAATCCCACCGCTAAGCTGCGCGCTTTATGAAGATTTAAGAGGTAACAACATTGCCAGTAATTATAATTATCAAGTATCAGATCATATCACGACCAGTCATGATTATACCATTAACAATGCCCAAAACATCAATCTTTATGCTGGTAACTATATTGAATTGACACAGAATTCACATTTTACAAGCGGTGCAAACCTGCTGGCCAAAATTCAAGCTTGTCCGGCTAGTCGTAGTGCAAATTCTGAGGTAAATTCAATTTCGGCTACTAAAGCACTTGTTCCAGATGTGCAGATGATTGTTTATCCGAACCCATCACAAGATTCGTTTACCGTCCATTTAAATGGGGCGGAAATGAGTTCAATAAGTATCACCTCTATTACCGATGGAAGAATAATATTTCAGCAAGAAAAACTTGACGGAAACTCACTTATGGTTGATAGTTCAAAATGGAGTCAAGGGATATACATCGTGAGTATCAAAACACCATCCGGTGAGGATTTTACGGAAAAATGGATTAAAAGATAAACTGATTTTAAATCAAAACAAACAACTATGAAAAAAGCACTTATCATTTTAATGCTAATTGGTTTAAAATCCTTTGCACAACCCACATTGCAAACTGTCTATGAAACAACTAATTCACAGATTAATTTGTACATCGTTTCACAGGGATTTACCAGTAGTTCTATGTCAAATTTTGACAATTATGTAACCGGGTTTTTAAACTTTATGTGGAGTCAAGAGCCATACGCATCCATGCAAAACAGATTTAGGGTAATAACGGTTAAAGAAGCAGCAACGACTGAAAATGTACCGGGAGCTACATTTCTTTTTAACAATCTTACTGAAGATCAAATACATAATTTTGTTTGTGTTCCAGATACCAATCCCTCATATCGTCAATATGAATCTGGGGAATGTCTTGATGATTTCTACACACGTATGGATAATCTGATTCCGTACTTAACCGGTTATAACAGTCGATCCTACGTAATAGCAGTTTTTAATAATAACTACTACACAGGTCGTGGCGGAAAATATGCTTTCGTAACCACATTTTGCAATCAACCATTTATGTACAAAGTACTACTCCATGAATTTGGCCACACATTTGGTTTATTGGCCGATGAATACGGATTCAGCAACACTTTGCCTTATCAGCAAGATGAATTTTGCAACATTATTTATGATGGTGGCGTGCCCCAATACATCAGCCCAAATGATTATCCGTTATTTCATGATCGAAATGTAACCTCCAGAACCACAAATCTTCCTTGGGAGTATTTACTCTCGGGTTCTTATCCGGTTTGTGACTACCCCGGAACCGGAACAGACTGTTCAAACACTATGGACATTGGCAGGTTTGAAGGTGCCAATTATGTCAATTCAGGATGGTATCGACCTCGAAACAGTTGTGGCATGCAAAGTTTGTCGGTCAGTCCTTTTTCGTTTTGTCAGGTTTGTATTGATTTGATTAAAGAGAGAATTCAAGAACACTTGTGCGATGCAACTAACAATGTGACTGAGAATTTTGTTTCGAGACATCAGTACATTACTCATTGGCGAAAGGCTTCTAACTTACTGACCTCAAACTCTACAATCGGAAACAAAATTTCAGTTAACTATGTTAGTGGCAATGGAATTACTTTAACCAACGGATTTAAAGCTGAATCCGGTTCTGATTTTAGAGCCTATATTGATGATTGTTCGCTCATTCCGGTGCAAAATACTTACCGAAAAGCTGAAGTAAATAGCTTATCCGGATTATCTTCAACAAAAGAAAATCAAAAAGTTAAAGACGCTGGCAGTTCTATAATTGTATCGCCCAATCCTGTTAGCACATTGCTTCATGTAAAAGTTGATAGAGATAAAATAGTAAAAACGCAGCTGTGGAATTCTTCCGGAAAATTATTACTGGATGAATCAATTGCTCCACAAGAACAAATAAAATTAGACTTATCTGCCTATCAAAAAGGAACTTACATACTGAGTGCTACTACTGAAAAAGGTAAGTGCTTATCTAAAAAAATAATCAAAAATTAACAAACGGCTCCATTTAAAATGGAGCCGTTTTTCATAATTAAACCGAAGTATAAATCTCAATTTGTCAGTTATTTAAGAATCTTTTCAACACGAAAACGTTTTCGTGTGTTTTTTTAAGGTTTGTTCTGAAGTATCAGAGTTTTTTTTAGCTTAAATTAGCGTTGTAAAAATTTTTTAACTCAAAAATTATGAAAACAAAATTACTTTTATTATTACTTGTTGTCTTCGGATGGACCTCACAAGCGCAAGTTTCTATGATTGGCCCGGGGGCTAATGGAGTAGGTTGGGATACGGACGTTGACATGGTTCCTGCCGGAGGTGGTATTTGGACCCTGACTGCTTATACTATGCCGGGTGGTGAATTTAAATTCAGAAAAGACCATGCTTGGTTGATTAACTGGGGAGCAACTACTTTCCCAACAGGCACAGGCACTCAAAACGGACCAAACATTCCAGCCATTGCAGGGACTTATGACATCTCCTTTAATGAAAATACCGGAGAATACAGTTTTTCTGGCGGAGCTCCGATTCCGGTTGTAAAATTATTGGGTTCTGCTGTACCTGATGTAAACGGTGTACCCATGACAACAGCTGATGCTACTGTTTACACAGCTACAAACGTGACTTTGTTAGATGGTGAAGCTCAATTTAGCATTGACGATGTATTGTATGGTGGAGACACTTTGTTATCTGGGACTTTAATAGATGCGACTCACAACATTCCTGTGGTTGCGGGTGTTTATAGCTCAATTTCAGTAAATATCGGAAGTGGTGAATATACATTTGTACCTGCTCCGATTTATCCGGTGATTAGTATTATTGGTAGCGCTTTAGGCGGATGGGATGCAGCTCATGAAGTAGATATGGCTACCAATGATGGTGTTCTGTACACCGCAACAGTTACGCTCGATGGAACTGCTGGTAGCAATGAATTGAAATTCAGAACAGGGCACGATTGGGGACAACCTAACTATGGTGGAACTGACTGGCCATCAGGTATTGCTACTACAACAGGTGGTAATATTCCGGTAGCTGCTTCTGGAACTTATTCTGTGACTTTCAACTTGACAACTGGTGAATACAATTTCTTCTTCCCAACTATCGCTTTAGTAGGTGATGGTACTCCGGGCGGATGGCCAACAGGTACTCCTGGTGAAATTGATCCTGCACAATTAACAACTACAGATGGTAAAGTTTACACTCTAGCTAGTATTACTTTGGTTAATGGTGGGGCTAAATTCCGTCAAAACAATGACTGGGCTGTTAACTGGGGTGCTGCTGATTTCCCTGCAGGAACAGCTACGCAAGGTGGAGCAAACATTGCAACTGTTGCTGGTGATTACAGTGTGACTTTTGACAGAGTTACTGGTGCTTATATGTTTGATGTTCCTTTTGCTACCACAGCTTTCAACAAATCAAACTTTGTAGTTACTCCAAACCCAACTTCTGGCGTATGGAACTTTGCTTCAACAAACAAAGAAATCGTTTCAATTCAAATTGTTGATGTATTAGGAAAAACAGTAGCCACTGTAGCTCCAAAAGCTATTTCAGCTTCAGTTGATGCTTCAAACTTAGCTAATGGTTTGTACATCGCTAAAATTTCAACTGCTAACGGAACTGAATCTGTTAAGTTGATGAAAAACTAATTTTTGAGTTTTTTTCATATCTTAAAATCCCCGGCTTGTTCGGGGATTTTTTTGTTTTAATAGTATTTAAAAATCAATTATTAATACTATTTTTGCCCCCGATTTAAGGCAACATAGCCCAATAGAGAAATAAAATTAAATACAATAAAAATGGCTGGAAACAGAACTTTTACAATGATTAAACCCGATGCGGTTGAAAAAGGACACATCGGTGGAATTTTAAATATGATTACTGAAGGTGGTTTCAGAATCGTATCTATGAAATTAACGCAATTAACCGTAGCAGATGCTCAAAAATTCTACGCGGTGCATGCTGCAAGACCTTTCTTTGGCGAATTGGTAGAATTCATGACACGTGGCCCGATTGTAGCGGCTATCTTAGAGAAAGACAATGCTGTGGAAGATTTCAGAACTTTGATCGGAGCGACCAACCCAGCAGATGCTGCTGAAGGAACCATCCGTAAAAAATACGCAACATCCATCGGAGAAAATGCCGTGCATGGTTCAGACTCTGACGAAAATGCAGCTATCGAAGGTGCTTTTCACTTTGCAGGAAGAGAGCAATTCTAAGTAGATTTTAAGATTTTAGAATCGCAAGACACTAAGACTT
Source organism: Bacteroidota bacterium (assembly GCA_018267095.1). Lineage (GTDB taxonomy): Bacteria > Bacteroidota > Bacteroidia > Flavobacteriales > Flavobacteriaceae > Flavobacterium. Next base: position 352,181 of record JAFDZC010000006.1, on the reverse strand, counting down.
CAATGTCTTTAAATATAAAATCCCGTTCTGTTGTGAACGGGATTTTTCTTTGATAAATTCTTAAAAACATAGAGTCTCATATCTTCTATTATCGCAAAACCACTTGTTTGACTACTTCTTGCCCGAGTTCCTCATTGATCATTTTAATGATTTTATCTTTACCGTAACTCAGTTCTTCGCGCAAAACTGCAGAAGTTAAATCAACATACAGTATGCTTCCTTTGAGCGTGACTTGTTTGGTATAAGTATTCACGCCGTTGCCCATAAGCGACTTCCAGGCATCAGCTACCGCCACTTGATTCATCCCCGATTCAAGTTTGTTGCTCGAAATAATTTGTTTGAGCACCTCGCCTACCGAATTCTCATTACTTAGCCTTTTGCTCATTGGGAATCAAATTAATAGGTTGTGCCTTTTTGTAGTGGTATTTTTTATGCGAATCGTTTTCAATGACCAGTTCTTGATCAGTCAATGTAAGCACCGTTTCTTGCCATTGAGCATAAGGTGTTTGACAGCTTAAAATGAGCTTTCCGTCTTTTTCTAGCGCTGAAACAGACTCTGACAAATCGTTGGTCAGAAAGGTTCCGTCGAGCTGGGGCATTACCTTTTTGCGATAGCCTTTTTGGTTTTTGATCTCAAAAAAATCAAATGATTCATTGATGCGGTAGTCTTTGTGGTTCCCGTCGGGAAATTCAACCGAAGTAATCTCCCAATATCCATTAATTTTAGGCAAATCAGCTAGTTTTGCGCTGGGTTGGCACGAACTTAAAACAACCAAAACAAATAGTAAATACAAAGCTTTTTTCATGGTGATGATGCATCTGAATCGAGCTACTAATTTAAACCAAAAAAGGACATCTTTCGGTAAAAAGATGTCCTTTGTTGATGATGCTTTGATGCTTTTATTTAAAGAAAGAATCAACGAATTCGTATTTGTTGAACACTTGCAAATCATTCATGCCTTCGCCAACTCCGATGTATTTAACCGGAATCTGAAACTGATCAGAAATACCAATCACCACTCCGCCTTTGGCTGTACCGTCGAGTTTGGTGACGGCTAGCGAAGTAACTTCGGTGGCCGCAGTAAATTGTTTGGCTTGTTCAAAAGCGTTTTGTCCGGTTGAACCATCGAGCACCAGTAAAACTTCATGCGGAGCGTCTTCTTGAATTTTTTGCATCACGCGTTTTACTTTTGACAATTCGCCCATCAGATGCGTTTTGTTGTGCAAACGACCTGCGGTATCAATGATGACGATATCGGCGTTTTGTGCCACGGCACTTTGCAATGTATCAAAAGCTACCGAAGCCGGATCACTGCCCATTTGTTGTTTTACCAGCGGAACACCTACGCGATCGGCCCAAATTTGCAACTGATCAATCGCGGCAGCACGAAAGGTATCAGCAGCACCTAAAACCACTTTATAGCCTTGGCTTTTGAATTGATGTGCGAGTTTTCCGATGGTGGTGGTTTTACCAACTCCGTTGACCCCGACAATCATAATCACATACGGATGTTTGTCTTGCGGAATACTGAACTCCGTTGCTTCGCCAGAATTGGTCTCAGAGAGCAAACCCGAGATTTCTTGACGCAAAATGAGATTGAGCTCATCGGTTCCGAGATATTTGTCTTCAGAGACGCGCTTCTCGATGCGCTGGATAATTTTGAGTGTGGTTTCAACCCCAACATCTGAAGTGACAAGAATTTCTTCGAGGTTGTCAAGAACTTCGTCATCCACTTTTGATTTACCCGCGATGGCTTTGGTAAGCTTGGTAAAAAAGGATGTTTTTGTTTTTTCTAAACCTTTGTCGAGGGTTTCTTTGGCTTCTTCGGTAAAGGTGGTTTCTCTTTTTTCTGAAGAGAATATGCGTTTAAAAAATGACATATTGTTTGATTTTAGTACTCATGCAGCCCGGATCGCGGTAAACAGCCCGCAGTTTTGAGCGAAAGTGACTGCCAAAAAAAGACGGCGACCCACGGAAGCCGGAAGGTTTTGTGCAAGTCACCGCGCGAGAAACGAGGACTGTGGCCAAGAGCCGGAATTGCTGCCCAAACCTACGTTGGACGGAACAAATATAAAACAAAAAAGCTACTTTCTGACGAAAGTAGCTTGTCTGTATAGGGTTGTGCGAATTATTTCTTTTTCAAGAATTCGTCAACTTCTTCAGGAGCCATAATAGCTTCAACGAAGGTATAAGCACCTGTTTTTGGAGATTTTACCATCTTGATGGCTTTTGACAATCTCTTAGAAGCGGTTTGTAAGGTTGCAACGGTTTTCTTTGCCATGACTTATATTGTTTAGGAATTCTTACGGTGAAAAACTCCGAATTACTTAATTTCTTTGTGAACGGTTACTCTTTTGAGGATAGGATTAAATTTTTTGATTTCTAATCTATCCGGAGTATTTTTTTTGTTCTTGGTAGTGATGTAACGAGACGTTCCTGGAACACCAGAAGTTTTGTGCTCAGTACACTCTAAAATAACTTGAATTCTGTTACCTTTCTTTGCCATCTTGCTATTTATTTTTTAGGAATGGATTATTTAATAAATCCTTCGGTCTGCGCTTTTTTCAAAACAGCAGCGATTCCGTTTTTGTTAATTGTTTTTATGGTAGAAGCAGCTACTCTCAATGTAATCCAACGATCTTCTTCAGCAAGGTAGAAACGTTTTTTTACCAAGTTAACCGAAAATTTTCTTTTGGTTTTGTTCATCGCGTGAGAAACATTGTTCCCTACCATCGCTCTTTTACCCGTAAGGTCACAAACTCTTGACATTATCTTTATCTTTAATCGTTATTCAAATCGAGGGTGCAAAGAAAATAAAAATAAACCATTACGCAAAATAATTAATGCAGATTTTTTTCATTTTTTTTATTTGCTTTTTACCGTTGCTTTCAAGCCTTGATTTATCAGCTAAAATCAAGACCTGAATTAGGTGTTATATTGTTTTTAAAATTTCTTTTTGCAGCAATTCCAGTGCTTTATTAACGGTTCTATCAATAACTTTTTCGCGCGGTTGTCCGAAATTGAATTCAAAAGTCTGAACGCCTTCAGGAGTAGCCAAACCGATGAAAACAGTTCCTAAATCAACCGGTGAATCGCCTTTAGACGGGCCTGCATTCCCGGTAGTTGCCAGGGCGTAATCGGTTTTCAGGAGCTTTTGTACCGATTGAGCCATCGCTGCAGCCACTGGCGCGCTCACTACCGAATGTTCTTGAATCAGTTCGGGCGATAAACCCAAAACATCCACTTTGGATTGCGTGGCATAAGAGACTATACTTCCTTTAAAATATGCCGACGCACCCGCAACCGAAGTCATCAATTGCGCAATTTTGCCACCGGTACAACTCTCGGCTGTAGCAAGTGTTTTTTCTTTTTGGGCGAGTAATTTGCCCAGCATCACTTCAATGGTTTCGCCTTCGTCAAAGCCTACAATAATATCGCCGATGAGTTCTGTGAGTGTCGATACTTTTTCAGCGATGGTTTTTTCAAGTAGGGCTTGATCAGTTCCGCGAGTCGTGAGGCGCAAACGAACTCTGCCCGGAGCAGGCAAATAAGCGAGCTTGATAAAATCGGGCAAGTTGTTTTCCCAATCTTCAATGCGCTCGGCCACCATGCTCTCGCCCATTCCATAAGTCATTATAGTTTTGTGTACGATATAGGGTCGTTTGTATTCGCGGACAATTTTAGGAATCAGGTATTGATCGACAATGCCTTTCATCTCAAACGGAACGCCCGGCAACGAAACAAAAACTGTTTGCTCTTTTTGCATCCACATGCCCGGAGCGGTTCCGTAGGCATTGTGCAAAATCGTTGCGCGCGATGGCACCAAAGCTTGGTCTTTGTTGACTTGCGTAACGGTAACAGTAAGTATTTTTTGAAACAAATCAACAATGTGTTGTTCAACTTCAAGGTTGCGCACCAAAGTATCTTGAAAGTATTCGCAAAAAGTGTGTTTGGTAATATCGTCTTTGGTGGGGCCTAAACCACCGGTAATGATGACCAAATCGGTTTGGTTTTGCAGTCGAGCAAAGGTTTGCAAAATATGCTCGCGATCATCTGAAATCGAAATCATTTCGTGCGTTTGTACACCGATTTTATCGAGCGCTTTGGCAATATAACCCGAATTGGTGTCGGTAATTTGTCCGATGAGAATTTCATCGCCGATGGTGACTATGGTTGCTTTCATTTTCTTTGAGTTACTGAGCTACTGAGAAGCTGAGAAAATAAACTCGTCAAGAAATGAAGACTCAGCGCACAGAAGCGAGGCAAAGTTACGGCTCAAAAAGCAAAATTCATCAGGCGAATAGCAACATTTTTATGCTCAGAAGATGATAAAAACGTCCGCGGATTTTTAGCCCTGATGGCAGCAAAAAGCACCGAACCTATAAAACTTGGTAGCGCCGCAGAGAAGCGCGACCAGCGGAAGCGCCTTGGATGCGTTTGCGATACCTGTTTTATAGGTTCGGTCTTGACGCGAACAGCAGGAATAGCTGCCTAAAATTTCTGAAACCTTTTGCTCAATTGAATTTCTTTTCTCAGCTTCTCAACAGCTCAGAAACTTTTATAGATCAAAATCTTTGGTGATTTCTTTAACGGCTTTTTCAATTTGCGATTCAACGCTATCAAAAGTAGCTTTGATTTCTTTGCGTTTGCCCTCGGCTTTGCCCCAAGCTTCAATTTGAAGAATCTCGTGAAAAGCTTGATCCATACCCAACAAATCAAGAGTAGGCTTGATTTTGTGCGCATAACTATAAGCCATTTTGTGGTCTTTGGTTTGGATGCCGAGCTTTACCTGAATCAGGTCTTGCGGTACCTCGGTGACAAATAAGGTAATGATTTGGTTTACGAACTCCGGGTCATTGTCCGACAAGGCGTAAACTTTAGATAGGTTGTAATTTAGGGCCATTTTATTTGATATTTAATCTGAATAATTTTTGATTCTCGAGGTAACCTTCGAGCACATCTCCGGGTTTGACTGCTGCCACACCCTCGGGCGTACCGGTAAAAATTACATCGCCGGTTCTGAGTGTAAAATACTGAGAAACATAGGATATAAGTTCATCAATCTTCCACAACATCAGGCTGGAATTGCCTTTTTGCACGGTAATTCCGTTGTTTGTGAGTTCAAAATTAATACTTTCCAGAGAACTGAAAACTTTTTTCGATATAAAGTCGCCAATAATCGCTGAACCGTCAAAAGCCTTAGCCTTTTCCCACGGAAGGCCTTTTTCTTTGAGCTTTTGCTGCACATCGCGCGCTGTAAAATCAATGCCTACAGTAATCTCGTCGTAATACTTATACGCAAATTCGGGCTCAATGTATTTGCCCATCTTATTAATTTTGACCACCAATTCAATTTCGTGGTGAATATCTTGCGAAAAATCCGGAATAACAAACGGTTGCGGACGCGACAAAACGGCCGTATCGGGTTTGAGAAAAACCACGGGTTCATCAGGTCGTTCGTTGTTGAGTTCTTGAATGTGGTTGGCGTAATTGCGGCCTATACAAATAAGTTTCATGCTAAAAGTTACTGAGATTTTGAGCTACTGAGTTACTGAGATTTTTAGAAGCCGGGAACCTGCTTTTCGCTCCTATCTTTTGCTGCGCTGCGCAAAAGGATATTCGCTTCAATCAGGGCTAGGGCTCTGCGTGTTCTAGAATAATTTATTGTTGAGCTTTCTGAGTTTGATTCCGGTGAGCACTTTTTTGGTATACAGCGGAAAATCGGCGCTTTGTACCCAACCAAAATAACCCGGTTCGTCTTCAAAAACTTTTTCAACTTTGACGCCCTTGTGTTTGCCAAACGTAAAAATCTCATCGCCGTTCTGGTCAAAAGCAATGAATCCGGCAAAATCAGCGGCTTTTTTGCGCGTGGTAAATTCAGACAAAGCTTTGATGTCGTTTTGCAATTCCGGGTAGCGATCGAGTTGTGCTTGCAGAATTTCAAAAGTAGCCATCGTATCGGCCTCGGCTGAGTGCGCGTTGTCTAATGATTTTCCGCAGTAGAATTTATAAGCCGCGCTCAAGGTGCGTTCTTCCATTTTGTGAAATATGGTTTGTACATCTACCGAAACGCGATTTTTCATGTCAAAATCAACACCGGCGCGCAAGAGTTCTTCAGCCAACAGCGGAATGTCAAATCGGTCCGAATTAAACCCCGCCAAGTCTGAATCTTTCATCAGCTGATACACCTGCGGAGCAAGTTCTTTGAAAGTTGGCTCGTTGGCCACGCGCTCGTTGGTAATTCCGTGCACCGCCGAGGCTTGCGCCGGAATCGGCATCTCAGGATTGACGAGCCAAGTTTTGCTCTCGCGGTTCCCATTCGGATACACTTTGAACACCGAAATTTCGACGATGCGGTCTTTGGCTACTTCGATTCCGGTTGTTTCGAGGTCAAAAAAGCAAATGGGTCTGTTGAGTTTGAGTTCCATGCTGAAAATTTAGGGCGTAAAGATACGCGAATTGTCAACGCCAAAAGACAAATATTATTTCAAATAAAAAAACCGCCTCGGGGTGAAGCGGTTTCATATTATTTACAATGTATCATTAAAAAGGTCTATGCTCGTCAAACGCTTCCATATAATCTGCGACGCGTTTGACAAAGCTTCCGCCCAAAGCTCCGTCTACCACACGGTGATCGTAACTGTGTGACAGGAACATTTTTTTGCGGATACCCACATAATCCCCTTCAGGTGTTTCAATGACGGCAGGAACTTTTCTAATCGCTCCGAGTGCCAGAATCCCTACTTGCGGCTGGTTGATGATCGGTGTTCCGAAAACACTGCCAAAAGTTCCGACGTTGGTGACGGTATAGGTTCCGCCTTGGGTATCATCCGGTTTGAGTTTTCCGGCTTTGGCGCGGTTTCCTAAATCATTCACAGCTTTGGCCATTCCGATTAGGTTGAGTTGGTCGGCATTTTTAATTACCGGAACAATGAGGTTCCCATTAGGTAAGGCAGCGGCCATTCCGAGGTTGATGTTTTTCTTTTTGATGATGTAATCGCCTTCAACCGAAATATTCATCATCGGGAAATCTTTGAGCGCTCGCGCCACAATTTCCATGAAAATCGGGGTGAAGGTCAACTTCTCGCCTTCGCGTTTTTCAAAGGCATCTTTATTTTTTTCGCGCCAGTTCCAAATCGCGGTAACATCAACCTCAACAAACGATTGTACGTGTGCCGACGTTTGCAACGACTGAACCATATAACCCGAAATAAGTTTGCGCATACGATCCATTTCAACCATTTCATCCTGACCGTTCACCGATACCGGAATCGCTGCTTTTGGCGCAGCCGGTTCAGAACTCACAGAAGCTTGTGGCGCCGAAGCCTGAGTTGGCTGTGACGGTGCTTGTGGAGCGGGTGCCGATACTGCCACAGGAGCTGCCACAATATTTCCTTTATTTTGGATGTAGTTTAATAAATCGTTTTTGGTCACTCTTCCCTCATTTCCTGTACCCGGAATCGTGTCGAGTTCCGCCAAGGTGACGCCTTCTTCTTTGGCAATGTTGCGCACCAGTGGTGAGTAAAAACGAGTAGATTCTCCGATGTGAATGTGGGTAGCAGGGGCAGCAACATGACTAATAGCCGCCTCAACCGTTTTTGCTACTTCTTGAACTGCAGCAGGAGCAACAGGCGCTGGAGCTGCTTGAGGTACTTCGGCCACCGGAGCTGCTGAAGCCGTAGCTGAATCGGTTTCAATAATACCTATAGTTTGGCCAACTTGAACAACATCGTCTTTTTGAAACAATTGCTCAACCAATATTCCGGCTACTTCTGAAGGCACTTCGCTGTCTACTTTATCGGTAGCTATTTCGAGTACGGCTTCGTCGGCTTCAATTTTATCGCCTACTTGTTTGAGCCAATTGGTAATGGTTGCTTCTGCAACACTCTCCCCCATTTTGGGAAGTTTCAATTCAAATCTTGCCATATTGTCAACCTAAAGGTATATTTGGTTTTTGTATTTGCGAAATTAGTAAAAAAATCAGCAATGTTTAAGAATTGTTTAAAAAACCAACTACTTAATGACTTCACCTCGATCATAACTACTATTACTTCCTATGAGAAAATTGCTGTTTTTGGGCAAAATTTTAAAAGTAAAATGATCGCGATTGTGTCGTTCCATAAAACTGATAATTGACTTGAAAGACCAACTGTCATTATCAAAGATAATTTCAACGTTTCTTCCTGTCTTGTTTACGAGCGAATTTAGGTCAATTTCAGAAGAGGATTCAATTTGACGAACTTTTTTTCCTAACAAGTTTTCAACTTTAACAACAGCATTTTGATCGGCCGAAAGCAGCCAATATTCATGTATCCTTTTGTTTATTCTAACTGCTTGATTCTTCTTAAAAATCGAAAATAAAAAAGCTCCAACACTCATAAACGAATCAAAAAGAAAAGAAACTCTAAAATGCTTTTGATAGAAAAAATGCATCGCTTCTCTGAATCGCTTCATGTACAAACCGTCTCTTACGGTGCTTTCGCCTTTGTAATGTATAATTGAAGTTTCGGCAAAGTAGTAATTGATCAATCCTTTTTTAAGTGCGGTATATGATAGGTCAATATCATCTGAATACATAAAGCAATCCTCGTCAAATCCACCTAAGTCAAGATATAATTCTCTTTTCATCACCATAAAAGCACCCACCAGAATAGATACTTCTCCGGTTTGATTTTCATCAAGATGATTGGCATAATATCCTCCTAAGATTTTTGATTTCGGCCACAAGCGATACAAATTCGTCACTTTAGTAAAAGCAACCAACGGCGTTGGAATTCCTCTTTTACATTCAGGTAAAAACCTACCAGTTCCATCGATCAGCTTACACCCGACAATCCCTAAATCTGTTTTGGTTTTAGCAAACTGAAGCACCTTTTGAAAAGTATCTTCGGCAACTACTGTATCGGGATTAAGAATACAAATAAATTCGCCTTTTGCTTGAGAAACTCCTATATTATTGCCTTTGGGAAAGCCTAAATTATCATGGTTGACAATGAGTTTTATGTTCGGAAAACGTTCGCGCATCATCATTGAACTGTCGTCTTCAGAATGATTATCAACCACAATTATCTCGCCATCAAGGTTCTCTAATGCCTTCTCTACACTGATGATGCACTGCTCAAGAAAGTATCGAACGTTGTAGTTAAGAATGATGACGGAAATTTGCATGGCGCAAATATAATGGAATTTTGTTATGCGAGTTTTAGCACGATTAGATTTTTGTCTTTTTGACATAACCTCCAATCAAACACAATCATACATGATTGATTCAAAGCTTGTTATATATATTAAAAACCATTTGTTTTAATTCTGATTAAGAATATCAACTGCCTCAAGGTTATATTCCTTTCTAAAACCTTGTTACAATGAATCAGCCTGAGTATTTTTGCCAACAAATGACTACAAGACAAATTGACTCTTAAAATGAATTACCTCACGGTTGAAAATATCTCAAAATCATACGGCGAACGCACCTTGTTTGACAATCTTTCGTTTGGCATCAACAAAGATCAAAAGATTGCTTTTGTTGCCAAAAACGGCACCGGAAAAACCTCGATTTTAAAAATCATGACCGGCGAAGATGCGCCCGACACCGGACAAGTGATTGTTCGTAAAGACATCAAAATGGCATTTTTGTCGCAAGAGCCCAATTTGCAACCTGAACTTACCATAGAAGAAAGCATTTTTGCCAGTGATAACGACATTTTAAAAGTCATCGAACAATACGAAAAAGCACTTGAAAACCCTGAAGATGAAGAAGCTTACCAAAAAGCTTTTGAAAACATGGAACGCCACAACGCCTGGGATTTTGAAACGCAATACAAACAAATTTTGTTCAAGCTCAAACTTGACGATTTAAAACTCAAAGTCAAAAGTTTATCTGGCGGACAAAAAAAGCGTTTGGCCTTGGCCATTATACTGATCAATCGGCCGGATTTACTGATTTTAGACGAGCCAACCAATCATTTGGATTTAGAAATGATTGAATGGTTAGAAAATTATTTTGCCAAAGAGAATATGACCCTTTTTATGGTCACGCACGATCGATTTTTTCTGGAGCGTGTTTGTAATGAAATCATTGAACTTGACCACGGCAAACTGTATTCATACCGAGGAAATTATTCGTATTATTTACAGAAAAAAGAAGAGCGCATTGCCAGCGAAATGGCCTCGGTTGAAAAAGCCAAAAACTTATTTGTCAAAGAACTCGATTGGATGCGTCGCCAGCCCAAAGCGCGCACGACCAAATCAAAATCGCGGATTGATGATTTTTACGTGATCAAAGAAAAAGCGCATGCTCGACGTAAAGACCATGTGATTGAACTTGAAATCAATATGGAGCGCATGGGCAGCAAAGTGGTTGAGTTGCACAAAGTGAGTAAGAAATTCAACGACAAAGTAATTCTGAATGGTTTTGATTATACTTTTAACCGCAGTGAACGCATTGGCATTATTGGCAAGAACGGCACCGGAAAGTCAACGTTTTTGAACATCTTGACCCAAACCATCACGCCCGATTCGGGTAAAGTGGTCATTGGCGATACCATTAAAATTGGCTATTACACCCAAAGCGGCATCCATCCAAAACCCGAGCAAAAGGTGATTGATGTGATCAAAGAATTTGGCGAATATATTCCGCTCACCAAAGGCAGAACCATTTCGGCCGGCGGCTTGCTTGAGCGCTTTTTGTTTGACCGAAAAAAACAGCACGATTATGTAGAAAAACTCAGCGGTGGCGAACTTAAACGCTTGTATTTGTGTACGGTTTTGATTCAGAATCCGAACTTTTTGATTTTGGATGAGCCCACCAACGATTTAGATATTGTGACGCTCAACGTGCTCGAAAACTTCTTGCTCGATTATCCGGGTTGTTTGCTCGTAGTGTCGCACGACCGCTATTTTATGGACAAGATTGTCGACCATTTGTTTGTATTCAGAGGCGAAGGCGAAGTCGAAGATTTCCCGGGGAATTATTCAGATTTCAGAGTGTACGAAGACAGCGCCGAACCCGAAAAAAACGACGCTCCAAAAGAAAAAAACAACTGGAAAGAAAAGCAAATCAAGCAAGGTTTGACCTTTGCCGAGCAAAAGGAATTTCAGAAAATTGAGCGCGAACTCAAAGATTTAGAATACAACAAAAAACAAATGGAACAGCAATTTGCCGATGGCAGCATCGCGCCTGAACAAATTCAGGACAAAGCGGTAGAATTGCAGAAAATCATTCAGTTGCTCGAAGAAAAAGAAGAACGCTGGTTTGAACTCAGCGCCAAAATGGAAGCTTAAACTTTCGGTCAGCGACGCTTCTGCGTGAAGGATGGCAGCGGTTAGCCCGCAGACGCGCAGCGACGAGGACTAATAGCGAACAGCCTGACCCGCAGGGGCACGCCCAATGAACAATAAAATGTGGTATTTAATCAAAGCTTATTTTCGGTTTTTATGGCTTTCAAAAAACGAACATGCCGTGCACTCGCCGTTTGTGTTCAAGTTGGTGACACGTTGTTTTTATGACCGCAAAAGCAAACCCGAATATGCGGTTTTGAATCAGTACCGAAAAGCATTGCACAACAACAATAACACGATTGAAGTAACTGATTTTGGCGCCGGATCGCGCGTGTTTCAATCGAACATCCGCAAGGTAAACGCTATTGCCCAAAACGCCGGCATCACAAGCAAACGCGCGGAGTTGTTGTGCAGAATGACGCAGTATTTTGCGCCGGAGCATATTTTAGAAATCGGCACCTCGGTCGGATTGGCGACTTCGGCGCTTTCGGTCGGAAGTCCTAAAGCTAAAATCACCACGCTCGAAGGTTGTGCGCAAACGGCTCAAATCGCGCAAGAATATTTTGAGCAATTCGAGCTTAAAAATATTCATACAGAAGTGACTGAGTTTTCAGATTATTTCAAAAACCGCCGAGCCACAACAGGCCACTATCAACTGATTTATTTTGACGGAAACCATTCCAAAGCAGCGACTCTGCAGTATTTTGAATGGCTTTTACCTACGGCGCAAAATGATTCGGTTTGGATTTTTGACGACATTCATTGGTCGGCCGATATGGAAGCGGCTTGGGAAGTCATTAAAAACCATCCGAAAGTAAGCGTGAGCATCGATACTTTTTCATGGGGCATCGTGTTTTTTAGACGCGAACAACCCAAAGAACATTTTACCATTCGGGTGTGATGTAACAATCGCAAGCATTTGAGCTACTAACGAGCGTTGTTTAATCGTAGAATTTACTAATTTTAGCTTCAAATTTTTATCATGGCAAATCCGCTTATCAAGATCAGCAAAATCATTCGCAACTTCGAACTCGGTCACGAAACCGTATACGTACTCAAAGGCATCGATCTTGAAATCAACAAAGGCGAATATGTAGCGCTCATGGGCCCGTCGGGTTCGGGCAAATCAACCTTGATGAATATTTTGGGTTGCCTGGATACTCCGACTTCGGGAACGTATATTTTGAACAACAAAGACGTCAGCCAAATGCACGACGACGAGTTGGCCGATATCCGCAACAAAGAAATCGGTTTTGTTTTTCAAACTTTTAATTTGTTGCCGCGCACCACAGCACTCAACAATGTGGCGCTTCCGATGATTTATGCCGGACATTCAAAAGCTGAACGCCAAGAGCGCGCAGCCGAAGTGCTCACTCAGGTAAATCTTGCCGATCGCATGGATCATCAACCCAACCAACTCTCGGGCGGCCAACGACAACGCGTAGCTATTGCCCGCGCTTTGGTCAACAAGCCCTCAATTATTCTGGCCGACGAACCTACCGGAAACCTCGACAGCAAAACTTCGGTTGAGATCATGAAACTTTTTGGCGAAATTCACGCCCAAGGCAATACGGTCATTTTGGTCACCCACGAAGAAGAAATTGCCGCTTATGCCAACCGCGTAATTCGTTTGCGCGACGGTATGATTGAGAGTGACACCAGCAAATAGTTGTTGGTTACGCATATCAAAAAATCAATTGTTTGCTATTATTTTATGGGCGTGCCCCTGCGGGTCGGGCTGTGCGCTTTTAGTCCTCGCCGCTGCGCTTTCGCTTCGCAGCTCAGAGCTAACCGCTACCATCCCTCACGCAATTGAGACACGCTCCGCTACAGACACGGCTGCGCCTTTGGACCGCTTCGCTTTAAGACAGAAGACCATTTGGAGATGAAATAATTCGTAAAACAGAATGCACTAACTAAACTTTTTAAACTTCCTAAACCTTCTAAACTTCCTAAACTTCCTAAACTTTTTTTAAACTTTTATCCAATATCTTTGAAGCAACATTAATGCAATCCTCATGAAAGTATATACCAAAACCGGTGATGCCGGAACTACAGCACTTTTTGGCGGAACCCGCGTAAGCAAAGACCACATCCGCATTGAAAGCTACGGAACCGTTGACGAACTCAACTCCTACATCGGGCTTATCCGCGATCAACAAATTGATGCGCATTACAAAAACATCCTTATCGAAGTTCAAGACCGCCTTTTTACGATTGGCGCTATTTTGGCCACTCCGCCCGAGAAAGAAACCCTCAAAAACGGACAACCGCGTTTGCAAAAGCTCGGTATTGAAGAATCGGACATTAATTTGCTCGAAACTGAAATCGACAACATGGAAAGCCATTTGCCGCCCATGACACACTTTGTGCTGCCCGGCGGACATACTACGGTGTCATATTGTCATATAGCGCGCTGTGTATGCCGTCGTGCCGAGCGTTTATCGGTTCATTTGAGTCATCAAGAACCGGTGGCACCCATCGCTTTGAAGTACTTAAACCGACTTTCTGACTACCTTTTTGTGTTGGCACGAAAGTTGGCCTTTGACCTCAAAGCCGACGAGGTCAAATGGATTCCGCGCAAGTAAACTTGAACAGTCATCCACGCCTCAAGCCAGAAATGACAAGGCTTCGGAGACGTTCTTAACTTTTTTTAAAATAAACGAGAATTTACTTGACTTTTTGAGTAAAAAAATTATTTTTGCATCAAACTAAAAACCGTAAGAAGATGTACTGGACCTTAGAATTGGCATCGTATTTAAGTGATGCGCCTTGGCCTGCGACCAAAGACGAGTTGATTGATTATGCGATTAGAGCCGGAGCTCCGTTAGAAGTGGTTGAAAATCTTCAATCCATAGAAGATGAAGGCGAAATATACGAATCAATGGAAGAAATTTGGCCCGATTATCCAACGGACGAAGACTATCTTTGGAACGAGGATGAATATTAAAAAAATAATAAAACCCACAGAAAAGTCTCTTATGAGGCTTTTTTTTTGTTTAAATTTGCGCACCTTATATAAATCAGAAATCATATACTTATCATGAGTTTTTTAAATAATATCCTTAAAATATTTGTCGGCGATAAATCCGAAAAAGACATCAAAGCATTACAGGGCAACATTGCCAAAATCAAAGCTTTTGAAGCCACTCTTGCCGGTTTATCACACGATGAATTAAGAGCCAAAACTACCGAATTCAAAGCCAAAATCAAACAAGCACGCGCCGAGAAAGACGCGAAAATCCAAGCGCTTTTGCAAGAAGTTGAAGGTATTGATGACATCGATGCCCGCGAAGATATCTACGCCAGCATCGACGCGCTCGAAAAAGAAGCCTATGAGATTTCTGAAAAAACCTTAAATGAAATTCTTCCTGAAGCCTTTGCGGTGGTTAAAGAAACCGCACGTCGCTTCAAAGAAAATACAAGTATTACCGTAACAGCTACGCCTCTTGACCGCGAGTTATCAGCAACCAAACCCTACATTACGCTCAACGGCGAACAATCGATTTGGGCTAATAGTTGGAGCGCTGCCGGAAAAGACATCACTTGGGACATGATTCACTATGATGTTCAGCTCATTGGCGGAATGGTTTTGCACAGCGGTAAAATTTCTGAAATGCAAACCGGTGAAGGTAAAACCCTTGTGGCGACGCTTCCACTCTACTTGAACGCACTCACCGGAAATGGTGTTCACTTGGTTACTGTGAATGATTATTTGGCCAAACGTGACAGCGCATGGAAAGCACCTTTATTTGAATTCCACGGATTGACTGTTGAATGCATTGACAATTATCAACCCAACTCTGAAGAACGCAAAAAAGCATACAACGCCGATATTACTTACGGAACCAACAACGAATTCGGCTTTGATTATTTGCGCGACAACATGGCGCATACCCCGGATGATTTGGTGCAACGCAAACACAACTATGCGATTGTCGACGAGGTCGATTCGGTTTTGATTGACGATGCCAGAACACCACTCATTATTTCAGGTCCGGTTCCGCAAGGCGATCGCCATGAATTCAACGAACTCAAACCTAAGATTGAAAACTTGGTCAACATGCAACGCCAAGTAGCCAATAATTTCTTGATTGAAGCCAAACGTCTGATTAAAGAAGGCAACACCAAAGACGGCGGATTCAACTTATTGCGTGCGTACCGTGCGCTTCCGAAAAACAAAGCGCTCATTAAATTCCTCAGTGAAGAAGGCATCAAACAACTCTTGCAAAAAACCGAAAATCACTACATGCAAGACAACAACCGTGAAATGCCTAAAGTGGACGAAGCTTTGTATTTTGTTATTGAAGAAAAAAACAACCAAGTCGAACTCACGGACAACGGAATTAAATTCCTCTCATCTGATACCGACGAAAACTTCTTCTTATTGCCGGATATCGGAACCGAAATTGCGCGCATTGAAAAACAAAATCTAGAGAAAGACAAAGAGGCCGAAGAAAAAGAAAGATTGTTCCAAGATTTTTCGGTAAAAAGCGAGCGTATTCACACCTTAACGCAGTTGTTGAAAGCTTATGCTTTGTTTGAAAAAGATGTTGAATATGTGATTATGGACAACAAAATCCTCATCGTAGACGAACAAACCGGTCGTATCATGGACGGACGTCGATATTCTGACGGATTGCACCAAGCGATTGAGGCCAAAGAAAATGTAAAAATCGAAGCTGCTACCCAAACTTTTGCGACGATTACCTTGCAGAACTATTTTAGAATGTACAACAAACTCGCGGGTATGACGGGAACTGCAGTGACCGAAGCCGGTGAATTCTGGGAAATCTATAAACTCGATGTGGTTGAAATTCCAACCAACCGCCCGATGGCGCGCATTGACAAAGAAGATTTGATTTACAAAACCACGCGTGAAAAATTCAATGCGGTCATTGAAGATGTCACGCAACTTTCACAAGCAGGTCGTCCGGTGTTGATTGGTACAACTTCGGTGGAAATTTCAGAGTTGCTCAGTCGTATGCTCAAAATGCGCAACGTACAACACAACGTACTCAACGCAAAATTGCACAAAAAAGAAGCCGACATTGTAGCTGAAGCCGGAAAACCGGGCGTCGTAACCATTGCCACCAACATGGCCGGTCGTGGAACCGACATCAAACTAACTCCAGAGGTTAAAGAAGCCGGAGGTTTGGCCATCATCGGAACCGAAAGACACGATTCACGTCGTGTAGACCGTCAGTTGCGCGGTCGCGCCGGTCGTCAAGGTGATGTGGGAAGTTCACAGTTTTATGTATCGCTCGAAGACAACTTAATGCGTTTGTTCGGTTCAGAAAGAGTCGCCAAACTCATGGACAGAATGGGTCTTAAAGAAGGCGAAGTCATCCAGCATTCCATGATGACCAAATCCATTGAGCGCGCACAGAAAAAAGTAGAAGAAAACAACTTTGGTGTTCGCAAAAGACTTTTGGAATACGATGATGTCATGAACTCACAACGCGAAGTCGTTTACAAACGTCGTCGTCACGCCTTAGAAGGAGAACGTTTGAAAGTGGACATCGCCAACATGATTTACGATACCGCCGAGGTCATTGCCGAAAGCAACAAAGCCATGAACGATTTCAAGAATTTTGAATTCGAACTCATCCGCTACTTCTCGATTACTTCTCCGGTCAGCGAAAGCGAATTCGAAAGAATGTCTTCGATGGAAATTGCCGGTAAAATCTACAAGGCGGCCATGGAATTCTACGCCGAGAAAACTGAAAGAAGCGCCCGTGAAGCTTTGCCGGTCATCAAAAACGTATACGAAGATCCGAACAATCATTTTGAGCGCATCATCATACCGTTTACCGATGGAATCAAATCGCTCAATGTCATTACCGATCTCAAAAAAGCCTACGAAACCCAAGGAAAACAATTGGTGACCGATTTTGAGAAAAACATCACTTTGGCCATTATTGACGAAGCTTGGAAAAAGCACTTGCGCAAAATGGACGAGCTCAAACAATCGGTTCAATTGGCGGTTCACGAGCAAAAAGACCCACTTTTGATTTACAAATTTGAAGCGTATAATTTGTTTAGTTCAATGATCAACGGTGTGAATAAAGAAGTGATTTCGTTCTTGTTCAAAGGCGATTTACCGCAACAAAACGCACCGGCCATTCAAGAAGCGCGTGAGGTGAAAGTCAAAGAAAACTATACCACAAGCAAAGACGAAATCCCAAACAGTGATGAGTTGGCGCAACAAAATCGCGAAGCCGGTCAAACCCAGCAAAGACAAGTGGTTGAAACCGTTGTGCGCGAAATGCCCAAAATCAATCGCAACGACAATGTGACCATCAAACACATTCTAAGCGGCAAAACCGAAACCATGAAATACAAAAAAGCCGAAAGCATGATTACTTCTGGCGAATGGGTGATTGTGAATGAGTAGTTCGTAGTTGAGAAGCCGGGAACCTGCTGTACGCTCATATCTTTTGCTCCGCTGTGCTGCGCAAAAGGATAACCGCTCCCATCAGGGCTAGGGCATATAGTAAATTGAAACATTTGTATAAAATTAGGCATTTTGAAAATACCTCAAGTCCACTGGACTTGCTCCTCTTAATATCACCCGAGGCAAGGCCGAACTGAGCGAAGCTAAATCATCAGGGCTAGGGTTTGCAAATCATGAGAAGCATTTTTCAAAACACAAAATAAACGTTTAATAATCCTCGATAAGTAATCGGGGATTTTTTACATTTGACCCAAACTAAAACTATGAAAAACAAACGCTTACTTATTCTTTTGCTGCTCAGCACCACCTTTTGGGCACAGACAGCTAGCCCACTCAAAACGGCTTCCCAAAAAATCTATGACGCCCACTACAACATGGATTTTGATGCGATTATAGCGCTCAGTTATCCCAAACTTGTAGAACAATTAGGTGGAGCGATTTTATTTGCCGACAAACTTGACCACGATTATCAAAATGAAGTTTTCAGAAAAAGACTGCAATTGGTCAAACCTATTTTTGTCTTTGGAAGCATTCAGAAAATCGGTGAAGCTCAATTTTGTGTCGTCAGTTATAAAAATCCGGAGCGCTACTTTTTTGAGAACAAACTCACCACAGCCAATGCCGCTACTGAAGCCGAAAAACTCAAAAAAGACAACCTAACTAAAGACGTGACTTTTGAACCCAAACGCAACAGTTTTAATGTGCGCAAAAACTCCAAGTTGATTGCGGTTTTTGATGCATCAACGCAAAATGAATGGAAGTTTTTCAATTGGGACGATCCGGCACAGCGCGGAGCCTTTGAGAAAATATTCTCAGCCGACATCCAAAAACAACTCGGTTTATAATTACATTTTATCTGGAAAAATCTTACCCGGATTCAGAATTCCGTTCGGATCAAAAACATCTTTGATGCCTTTCATGAGTTGCAATTGCGTGTTATTAAACGCAATATCCATGTAGTTTTTTTGTACATAACCGATGCCGTGTTCACCCGAAAGCGTTCCTTTAAGCGATACGGTGAGTTCAAAAATTTCGCGAATTCCTTTGGTTACCTCGGTGTTCCATTGCTCATCACTCATATCGCCTTTAATGATATTGACGTGCAGGTTTCCGTCGCCGGCATGGCCATAACAAACCGATTGAAAACCGTATTTGGTGCCAATCTGCTTGATGCCTGAAAGTAATTGGGGCAATGCATAACGCGGCACCACGGTATCTTCTTCTTTATACACCGAGTTTGATTTAACCGCCTCACCCACGCAGCGACGCATACGCCAAAGGGCATTTTTCTGATCTTCGGTATCGGCAAAAAGGACTTCATCTATGTCAAATTGCTCGAGTACAGTCATGATTTTTTCGGCTTCTTGAAACAAAATATCCGGATAATTGCCATCGACTTCTATGAGCAAATGTGCCTGAACCGCCTCGTTAATGGGAATACTCACGCCATCGACAAACTTGAGTGACCAATCAATCGCATCGCGTTCCATGAACTCGAGTGCGCTGGGTACGATACCCGCTTTGAATATTTCAGAAACGGCTTCGCAAGCTTGTTCGGCTTTAAAAAACGGAACGAGCATGAGCACATTGTGGTTGGTCTTGGGCAAAAGTTTCATGACAATTTTGGTGATGATGCCCAAAGTTCCTTCGCTGCCCACCATGAGTTGTGTTAGGTTATAACCGGTTGAATTTTTAAGCGTATGCGCGCCGGTCCAGATGATTTCACCACTGGCCAAAACGACTTCAAGGTTGAGCACATAATCTTTGGTAACACCATATTTTACCGCACGCGCGCCACCGGCGTTCTCGGCTACATTGCCACCAATCCAGCAACTGCCTTGACTGCTCGGATCGGGCGGATAGAATAAGCCTTTTTCAGCAACCGCCTCGCGCATGACTTGGGTAATCACTGCCGGCTCAACGATTACTTGTAAATTTTGCTCGTCGATTTCAAGGATTTTATTGAAGCGTTCCATGCTCAAACCAATGCCTTGATGCACCGATAAGGCTCCGCCGCTCAAACCGGTTTGCGCACCAATGGCCGTGACCGGAATTTTGAATTGATTGGCAATTTTAAGCACTTGAGCAACTTCTTGAGTATTGCCCGGCTTGATGACCACAGCCGGTGGAAACATTAAATCTTCGGTTTGGTCGTGTCCGAATTTTTGGCGGGTTTCGAGGTCAGAAAAAACAAATGCATCGCCCACAACGGCTGATAATTGATGCAAAATTTCGGGAGTAAGTGCGCTCATGCCAAGTCAATTGATGCGTAAAAGTAGCATATTGGCGGTTGTTGCGCAAATGGAAATTTATAGTAATGAGTTCTCGGTTAAACGAGTTTGCGTGAGATTTAGCTTCGCTCAGTTCGGCTAAAGCCTCGGGTGGCACGAGCAAAGCGAATTGGCGAAGCATATTAAAAGGAGCAAGTCCAGTGGACTTGAGGTATCTTAAAAATTCATCTTGTTGAAAAGTGTTTCAGTTGAGCAGGAACCGCGTGAGATTTGATATTAAGAGGAGGAAGTCCGGTGGACTTCAGGTATCTTTTAAAATTTCATTCAGGACAATTGTCAGATTTTTGACGTTTGCGTGAGATTTGAAATTAAAAGGAGCAAGTCCGGTGGACTTGAGGTATCTTCAAAATGCTTCAGTTTTGATATGTGCTTATCATGGATAGCTGTGCGCGTGAGGGATTGCAGTGAAAATCCTTTTGTGCAACAAAAGATTGTAACGCAAAGCCCGACCCTTGTGGTCACGCCCAAACCTTTAAAAAACTACTTCTTTAAATTGGGTAAGAAATAACAAATCACGCCAATAATCGGCAAAAACGAGCACACAAAATAGACGTATTGCACCGAAGTGTAGTCGGCGAGCAAACCGATGAGTGCCGAGCCCAAAGCGCCCATACCAAAGGCGAATCCGTAGAATAAGCCCGAAATCATGCCGAGTTTTTTAGGAATGAGTTCTTGCGCATAGACCAATATGGCCGGAAAGGCCGAGGAAATGATGATGCCGATGACAACCATAAGCACATCGGTCCAGAACAGATTGACATACGGAAGCAGCAAGGCAAAAGGTGTCGCGCCAAACACCGAAAACCAAATCACGTATTTGCGTCCGAATTTATCGCCAAGCGGGCCGCCCAAAATGGTTCCGATGGCGTAGGCAATGAGATAAATAAACATGTGAAATTGCGCTTGTTTGATGCTCAGGTGGAATTTATCCATCAAGAAAAAAGTGTAATAGGTGGACAAACAAGCCGAGTAGAAAAACTTTGAAAAAATAACAATCAGCAAAATTGCAATGCTTCGATTGACCGTGCTTTTAGATAAATTATGCGGTTGAAATACCAGTGCACTTTTGGCTGTGCGCATGAGCAAATGGTCGCGGTACCAAAACGCAATTTTACTGATGATGCCTAAAGCAATCGTCGCCGCCAAGACAAACCAAAGAATGTATTTTTGACTGTTAGGAACAACGATGAGCGCTACCAAAAGCGGCCCGAGTGCGGTTCCGAAGTTGCCGCCTACTTGAAAAATAGATTGCGCCAAACCGCGCTTTCCGCCGGAGGCCATGTTCGAGATGCGCGCCGATTCTGGGTGAAAAATAGCAGAGCCGGTTCCGATGAGGCAAACCGAGAGCAATATCCAGTAAAAACTGTTGGCGAACGATAAAACTACAATGCCGAGCAACGAGAAAAACATGCCGTAGATTTGTGAAAACGGCTTGGGATGTTTGTCGGTATAATAGCCCACAAACGGCTGAAAAAGCGAAGCCGTAAGCTGAAAAGCAAACGTAATCAAGCCAATTTGTGAGAAACTCAAATGATAATTTTGTTTGAGAATCGGATAGACTGATGGAATAATCGACTGAATTAAATCGTTGAGCAAATGCGCAAAACTGATCGAAAACAAAATCGAATAAACCGTTTTTTGAACCAGTGGACTTGTATTTGTGTTGCGAGATTTCATCGGCTAAAACCAATTAAGGATGTAATACCAAATGGGCAAAGTCAACAGCGAAAGCGGAATGCCCACGCCTACCATCATATTGCTGAGTTTGGGTTTGAGACCGTAGGATGAGGAAAGAATGGTTCCGGTAATCATCGGCGCCATCGCGGCTTCCATAATGGAAACATCAACCGGTAAACCTTCGGCTTTGAGAATGACTTTGTACAAAACAAAAAACAACAAAGGCGTCAAGATGAGTTTGAAAAACAATCCGAAGCGCAAAAATTGCCAATGTTGACTGTCGCGGTCAATTTTGAGTTGCAATCCGACCGATAAAAGCGCAATCGGCGTAACGGTATTGCCCAATTTTTGAAAAACCGATTGGACATCTGGGATAAAATCATAGCCCAAGGCATTGAGCGTGCAAGCGGTAATGAATGCTACAAACGGCGGAAACAACAAGATTTTTTGGGCGATGACTTTGGGCTCGGCCTTGCCTTTTGAAAACAACGAAGCCGTGATGACACCCAAAGTAGCCATAACCACGAATGAGCCGGGTTGATCGACAACGATGGCGGTTTTGAGGCCTTCTTCACCATACAAAGCCTGAATAACCGGAAAACCTACAAACGAAGTATTGCCCAAACCCGCCGTGATGGTCAAACAGCCGATGAGTTTGTTGGACCAACCCATTTTTTTGCCAATGCTGTAAAAAAAGACAAACGAAAACAGATATCCAATCCAAGCGATGCCTAATGGATACAACAATTCGGTGCTGAGTTTGATTTTCGGGATATAAAAAAGCGCGAGTGCGGGCAGAGAAACGTGAATGACAAATTGATTCAGGGTCAGATGCGGATTTTTAGGAAAAGATTTAACGTATTGTAAACCAACGCCCAACGCCAAACACAAGAACAACATAATGATACTATCCATGCAGGTAGCAATTTTTTTGCAAAGGAACATCAAAAATCTGCAAAAACAAGGCGCCAAATGCAAAAGCTATCCTAAAAAATCAGCTTCGGCTTGCTTGAGATGACTGAGTTTTTTTGCTACTTTTACCTCAAAGACGCATCGTTTGGAAAAACAACCGCACAAAGCTTCGGCACTGCACGAAAAAGACGGCATACCACCACCGGAAATCATCAGTCCGGAGGCTGTCCGCAACATTCGTTCGTTTCGGAAAAAACAACCCAGTGCTGAAGAACTCATTCAAGGAATTTTAAATGGTGACATCGGGGCACTGAGCCGTTCCATTACGCTGATTGAAAGCACGCAAACCAAGCATTTAGAACTCGCCAATCAAATCATTACCGCCTGTTTGCCTTATGCCGAAAAATCGCTGCGCATAGGCATTACCGGCGTTCCAGGCGTGGGCAAAAGCACGTTTATTGAAGCCTTTGGCAATTACCTGACCGAGCGAGGAAAAAAAGTAGCGGTTTTGGCGGTTGATCCGAGTAGTTCTATTTCGCACGGCAGTATTTTGGGCGATAAAACGCGCATGGAATCCTTGGTTAAGAATCCGAATGCCTACATCAGACCTTCGGCTTCGGGCGATACGTTGGGCGGTGTGGCACGCAAAACCCGCGAAACGATTACGCTTTGCGAAGCGGCCGGATTTGACACGATTATTATTGAAACGGTGGGTGTCGGCCAAAGCGAAACCGCGGTGCATAGCATGGTAGATTTTTTCTTACTGCTCAAATTGGCCGGAGCCGGTGATGAACTTCAGGGCATCAAACGCGGCATTATGGAAATGGCCGATGCGATTGTCATCAACAAAGCTGATGGTGATAATGTCAAAAACGCGCGTTTGGCCAAAACCGAATTCAACCGAGCGTTGCATTTGTTTCCGGCGCAAGCCTCGGGTTGGCAACCCACCGTTCAGACTTGTAGCGCCCTAACCGGAGACGGAATTTCAGAAACTTGGGAAACGATTGAAAAATTTGTAGCGCATACCCAAAACAACGGAAGTTTTGCCGAGAATCGCAGCAAACAAAATCAATATTGGATGCTCGAAACCATTCAGGAGCAACTCAAAAATCACTTCTTTGAAAATCCAGAAATCAAAAAACTACTAGCCCAAAACAAAGAAGCGGTACAAGCCGGAAAATTGTCTCCGTTTGTAGCCGCTCAAAGTTTGTTGGATGCTTATTTTAAATGATGCTTTTCTTATTTTTTGATTAGCTTATGAATTTCGCTTCGGTTATTGCTGGTGATTCTGATTAAATATATTCCAGAAGAAAACGACTTTAAATTTAATTGAATTGACTTCTCATTGTGAAACGAGTTAAAAATTTCTCTTCCGTTGATGTCAAAGATTTGAATGCTTATTATGTTTTGTGCTGATTCAATCCTGATTTGATCTTCAAAAGGATTGGGAAAAACAGTCAGTTGATTGGATGATTCGGATTGATTTATTGATAAAGTTGAGCAACTTAAAGGAATCGGAGCATTGGCATTTGTGTTGCTTCCGTTCCCTAATTGACCATCCTGATTCCATCCCCATGTCCAAAACGAACCATCTGTTTTGGTAGCAATAACATGATGATAGCCCACATAAATTTTATCCCAATCAGTAGCAGTGTCAATTTGAACTGGAATATTAGTATCTGAGCTGGTTCCGTTTCCGAGTACAGTCCCAAAAATATTATAACCCCAAGTCCAAATAGTTCCGTTAGTTTTTTTACCGAGCGAAAAATAATATCCTGCATCGACAAAGCTCCAATCGGTATCCGTATTTAAAGCCACAGGAACATTAGAGTCTGTATTGGTTCCATTACCAAGCGCTCCGTGAAAATTCCAACCCCATGAATCGATGGTTCCGCTAAAATTTCTCAAAGCAAGTACACAATCATAACCTAAACCGTAATTTGAAGTATAATTTATTCCGTTTAATAAAGTAGGCACCAGAATATTACCATTGGCACCGTTGCCCATTTGTCCACTTGCGCCGTTACCCCAAAAATATAGTCTACCATTATTTTTTCTTGCTGATGAAAACTGAGCTTTTGAAGCATTACAGCTTTCCCAATTAGTATCAGTCCCAATTTGAATCGGGCTTAATTTATCAACTAAAGTATTATCTCCTAATTGCCCCATAACATTGCTACCCCAAGCCCATAAAGTTCCATCTGTCTTGATGGCAAGTGTATGCAATGGCCCTGAAGAAACTTTTGCCCAATTGCTGTCAGTGCCTATTTGCGTAGGTATATTTTTATTCACTGTAGTTCCGTCACCTAATTGTCCTGTGTCATTTCTGCCCCAACCCCATAAAGTTCCATTATTTTTTATTGCAAAAGAAGTACTGGCTCCAGAATAAATGAATTTCCAGTCAACATCAGTTCCAACTTGTCGTGGTGTGTTTTGATTGATTGTTGAACCAATACCCAATTGCCCTTCGGTATTATTTCCCCAAGCCCATAATGTTCCGTTGGTTTTAATTGCGAGTGTTTGTGCTCCGCCAAGTGAGAATGTCTGCCAACAAAGATCTGGTATGCTAAAGGTTACTGTTGACGAACGAGAAAAAGAACAAGACTCTTCAAAAACATAATAACCTAAGGTATATGTTCCAGGAGATACACTTGGATCAATGGTAATATAACCATTCGTACTCATGGTGAATCCGGGATAAGTATTATCAAGATATGCTGCAACAT
Source organism: Bacteroidota bacterium (assembly GCA_018267095.1). Classification (GTDB taxonomy): domain Bacteria; phylum Bacteroidota; class Bacteroidia; order Flavobacteriales; family Flavobacteriaceae; genus Flavobacterium. The sequence goes on along the minus strand of JAFDZC010000006.1, from coordinate 326,837 downwards.
CTGCCATAAGCGCCTGACTACCATCAGCAAGCATATCATTCATCAAAACACTTTGACTACTAACTGTTCCCGGTGTTAAGTTTCCAAAATCATCGGCCGCGACCAAAATATCAGGTTGATAATAAATACGGATGATTCCAACATTGGAGGTGTTTCCTATATCATCAGAAAATGTATAATAGAGTAAAATGTTTCCGATCCAATTTCCAGACCAAGTAACAAATCCAGATGAATCAGCAGTAAAAGTAACTCCATTAACAACCGTAACAGATTGTATTCCAGGCAAAGAAGATTCTAAATCAATTGATGCATAATCAATGTTTCCGGCTGTTACTTGATCATTACTCAATGGGAATGCGTATGATTGACCTCCGGATGACCCCAATGGGCAAACCAAAACCAAATCGTCAACTGCAGTTTGCGCTTTGACAAATGTGGTAATAAACAAAATAAGTAACGTGAATAGAGTAGTTTTTTTCATATGCTTATAAATGATTTATTCCGACAATATGTTGTGAATCAACTAAATCAAAAATAAGCTATTTTGTTAAAAAACCAAATCTCTATTTAATTATCAATCCTCATAACGCGCCACTTCGCGATCGTAAAAATCATTGGCTTGTTCAATAAGGCTTTCCATTTCGGCATTGAGTTCGGCTTCATCCAAATCTTCGGCTTCTTCTAAAAACTCAACTTCGTCGTCTTTTAAGTTGATAATAAAACGAGGATAATCCAAGTGAATGATAAAAATATCATCCGGAAAATCAGTGTTGTCGCCCAAGAGAAATTTAGGTAGTTCCATAGTTATTGAAGTTTGGCTTTAGCCTTGATGTTGTTAATTTATGAATTTTGCTCGCGCAGCATCCGCGTAAGTTTATCAAACCGAAGATACAAAAATAAAGCAGCTACCGTGAGCCCGGCCAAAAGTCCAATCCAAATTCCGGTGGCTTTGAGCTCGGTGTAAATGCCCAAGTAAATCGAGATCGGAAAACCCACCACCCAATAAGCCACAAAAGTAATATACATCGGAACCTTGACGTCTTGTAATCCGCGAAGTGCACCCAAAACCACCACCTGCATCCCGTCTGAAATCTGAAAAAAGGCCGCCACGATGAGTAGCTTGGCTGCAATGGCAATCACCTCGGCATTGTCAAGGGCTTGGGTAGCCTCGTCCATATTCAAAAACAAATGCGGCAAGAAGTTGTGCAACAGCAAGAACAAGCTGGCAAAAATAGTTTCGAGGATGATCGTCAGTAAAAAAATCGAACGCGCTACCACAATCAAATTCTTGTAATCGCCCAAACCTTTTTGATTGCCCACGCGAATCATAGCCGTCACGTTGAGTCCCATGGCAAACATAAAAGTCGTTGTAGCCAGGGTCAGTGCAATTTGGTTGGCCGCCTGACTGGTTTTACCGATGGAACCTGAAAGCCAAATCGCCGCGGTAAACAAGGTTACTTCAAACAACATTTGCATGGCCGAAGGCAAACCCAAAGACACAATTTTACGTAGCACCGACTGTTGCAGATTGCGCCAACTAAAGCCCGAAAAATACGTTTTCAGTTGGCGATTATATTGCAACAATACATGCATAAAAACCACCATCATAACGCGTGAAATCACAGTTCCGAGCGCTGCACCCACCACGCCCATTTTCGGAAAAATCCAAAAACCGTAAATCAAGGCATAGTTAAAAAATACATGCACCACATTGGTCAAAAATATGGCATACATTGAGTATTTGGTCAGTGAAAGTCCGTCGGCAAATTGTTTATAGCCTTGATACACAATCACCGGAATGAGCGAAAAAGCCACCCAATCAATATAAGGTGAGGCCAAAGTAACCACCGCTTCAGGTTGATGCATCAAGCGCATGAGTGGTTTGGCGAGTTCAATCATGCCAAACAACAACAATCCCAGCACCGTACACAAAATCAATCCATGGTGAAAGGTTGCCCTGATTTTATCGGTATTATTTTCAGCATCAGCTTCGGCAATCAGCGGTGTAATCGCCGTCGAAAAACCAATCCCGAGCGACATTCCAATAAAAATAAAACTATTGCCAAGGGAAACCGCGGCCAACTCAGTTGGGCCTAAATTGCCCACCATGATATTGTCGACAATTCCGATCAGCGTATGTCCGAGCATGCCCAGCACGACCGGATACGCCAGCTTGATGTTATCAGAGAATTCTCGGGTGTATTGTTGTAAGTTCACAGCGATTTTTTGAGTGGCAAAAATAGCTTTTAACATACAATTATTTGTAACTTTAACTGGATTTGTTCAACTAAGTTAATTTTTTGTTGTTTGAATGTTATTAAATTATTAACCGATAGACTTATCCATTTTTATTATGAAATTTGACCTCGATTTTGAGTTCACAAAAAATTGCCTATGAAAAAAATTACTTTCCTGCTTGCTTTGTTTCTATCAATCATCAGTCAAGCACAATCGATTTTTCAAGATGATTTTTCATCTTACACCACCAACGCCGAATTAAGTGGTCAAGGTTTGTGGTCTAACAGCCCGATTGCTCCTAATGTAGGAATTGGTGCTTGTTTACCGCTTTCGTCAAGTTCAACTTGTTCGGGCACCAAGGTTTTAGACCAAGCCATTTCATATTCAAACTACGGAAACTCGACTAAAGTTATTGAAATTGGGCCCTACCGAGATGGTGTTGCTCATATTGTTAACCCGATTGTTTCGGGTGGAGATTTCTATGTAGGACTTGTTTTAAATTTGAGCACCGCCCCATTGGCTAGTGGCTCTCCGGTTGATTTTTTAAGAATCATCAACAGCGATGCCACCCAAGTTTGCTTTAGATTAATCGTAAAAGATGCCGGTTTTGGCTATAACATTGGTATCCGAAAAGGCGCTTCAGCCAATGCAACTGTTTATGCAAACGATTTGTACAATTACAGTGAAAATGTATTGGTCATTCTAAAATACAGTCATTTAGACAGTTTTGACGATGATGTTGTAAGTTTGTTTGTCAACCCTGATTATGCGTCCGGAGAACCCATTACAGCAGCAGCTGTTACAGCCTCAGGCATAGATCAAAGTGGTGCCATTGATCGCGTAGCTTTCAGACTCAATTTTAATGTTCCGGATTCTATGCCCACAGGTTATGCCGGATTGGTGAGTGCTTCTACAACCTGGGAAGGATTAGGTTTCTTACCGCTGGCAACCAATTCTTTTGAAGCTAATTCATTATTTGTTGCCACCAACAACGCTGGTAACCACCTTGAAATCCAATCTCAAAAAAGTCTGAATCAAGTTCAATTGGCCTTATATGGCTCCAACGGAACTCTTATTGAAAAACAACTCATCAACATTGATTCAGGCAATACATCCGTTCCACTTAAATCTAAACTAAGCACCGGATTGTATGTACTGACATTAAATGATGGAAACGGATTTGAATACCGTCAAAAAATCATCTTCAACAACTAAACTAAAACAACTTTTATATTCTCATGAAAACTAAATTATTCAACTTATCAATTCTCTTCATAAGCATGACCGGTTTTGGGCAAAATCTTTTTCAAGATGATTTTCTTATGTACACGACCGGAGCTGATTTGCATAACCAAGGAACCTGGACACACAATTCTTCACTTCCAGGCGGATTGGGTGCGGCCATCGGGGCGATTCCGAATAACGCTGATGTTTTGAGCTCAGCAGTGAGTTATCAAGACTACGGTATCAGCACCAACTCAGTGGCTATCAGTCCTGACTCAGACGGTGTAGGAACACCTTTTACAGCGGTCACAGATGGCGATGTTTATGTAGCTTTTGTGCTCAATTTGAGTGCAGCGCAAGCCAACAACAACAGTGATTTTTTCAGAGTTATGAGCGGTGCAAACCTCAACACCACTTTCAGATTGTACGCCATCAACACAGGTTTGAGTTATAACCTGGCTATTTGCAAAGGCGCCAATGGCAATCCGTTGGCCACATCAGCTTTGAGCTACGGTTACAACCAAGATCACTTAGTTGTTATCAAATACAGCCAATTGGCGGGTGCTAACGACGATATCGTAAGCCTTTATGTAGACCCGGTTTACCTCAACGGAGAACCTGTATCGCCCAGTGCCATCACCAACACCGGAGCTGACCAATCCGGAAACATTGACCGTTTGGTATTCCGAATGAACTGGACCAATGGCATGCCTACCGGCAAAGCAGGCTTGGTGAGTGTGGCTAAAACATGGGAAGAACTTACCTTCATCCCTTTGGCCACTGAACAATTCAACTCAGCAACTTTCTATGTAAACGCGCTCCATGCCGCTACCGGAAAAATTGTGATTGACGCACAAACTGACGTTCCACAAGCCAACCTTCGCATCATCGGCATGAACGGACAAATAGTGGCGCAAAAAACCACAGCGCTCACTACCGGTAGCAACGAGCTTAGTATCAATGCACTTTCAACCGGAGTTTATATGTTTGAAATCAGTCAAGCATCCGGACAGCGATTTGTTCAAAAAATCATGGTTCGATAATCGCGATGAACACGAAATATGAAGCCATTCGTTTTTGAATGGCTTTTTTATTTCATTCTAGTTCAAGGGTCAATTCCGGCCTATTTTCAGATAGATTATTTGTATTTTTAGGCAGCTATTCCGGCTGTTTGCTATAGCTTGCACGCCCAACCCGGGCGCACAAGGCTGCCGCGTCCATCCGGGCTGGAAATTTATCTTACGCTATGACACTCGAACCTTTTTGCCAAATTTCAGGGCTCCGCGCCGCCTCCGGATTGGTTTTTACCGCCGACAATTTGTTTTTAATTTCAGACAGCAGTCAATTTTTGTATCGTTATGAAATTAAAAATCAAGTGCTGCACAAAATTCCGTTGGGCTCAGAAGCCAAAGAAAATTTGCCCAAAAAACAAAAACCCGACTTTGAAATTCTCACCGAACATCATGGCCAATTACATTTGTTTGGTTCGGGCTCAAAAGCGCATCGAAACCAACACATTATTTTCAATATCAACTCTGGTTTTTATAGCATTTACAATCGTTCAGCTTTGCATCAACAACTCGCGGCATTAGCTCAAATTCCCGAAGTTGACCTAAATTTAGAAGGCGCATTTTTCTATAAAAACCAGTGGTATTTGGGTCAGCGCGGCAACGGTGAATCTCAAAAAAACGGTTTGTTTCAATGCAGTCATAACTTTGAACCCATCGTTTTCTATAATATTGAACTGCCCAAAATTCAAAATGTCCAAGCCACCTTTACCGATGTGGTTGTAGTTGACGACCAGCTTTATTTTCTGGCTGCTGCTGAAAATTCAGATTCTACCTATCTCGATGGCGAAATTGCCGGAAGTCTTATTGGTTGTATCGAACTCAAAAACCTTGAAGTTTTGTGGACGCGTGAAATCTCACAAACCCAAAAATTCGAAGGCATTTGCTTGTATCAAAAAACCGAAAATGCTTTAGAATTCTTGCTTTGTGAAGACAGCGACTCTGAAGTTTCAGAATCCATCATTTACAAACTAATCGTGCATTAATTACTGCTCTATCTCGCGCAGATTTTCCATTTTTTTGAATTCAAGGAAACCTTTGATGTCTTCAAAATGCTCGCGTACGCGTTTGTGACCGAATTCGAATACTTTGGTCACCAATCCATCTAAGAAATCACGGTCGTGCGACACCAAAATAAGCGTCCCGTCAAAATCGCGCAACGCATCTTTAATGATGTCTTTGGTTTTCATATCCAGGTGATTGGTCGGCTCATCGAGGATAAGCACATTGACCGGTTCAAGTAGTAATTTAATCATCGCCAAACGCGTTTTCTCACCGCCCGAAAGCACTTTTACTTTTTTGGTGGTATCATCGCCCGAGAACATAAATGCTCCAAGTAGATTTTTGATTTGCGTGCGAATATCGCCTACTGCGATGGTATCAATGGTTTCAAAAACAGTGAGTTCACCATCCAAAAGCGCCGCCTGATTTTGGGCAAAATAACCAATTTGTGCGTTGTGTCCGATTTCAAGTTTTCCGCCATCAACATCAATTTCTTTCATGATGGCTTTGATCATCGTTGATTTACCTTCACCATTTTTGCCGACAAAAGCTACTTTCTGTCCGCGTTCAATGACCATGCTCGCATCTTGAAAAACTACGTGATCTCCATATTTTTTAGACAAATGCTCCACCACCACCGGATATTGTCCGCTGCGGGGCGAAGGCGGAAACTTCAAACGCAAAGCCGAAGTATCTACTTCATCAACCTCGACCAAAACGAGTTTTTCAAGCATCCGTACACGCGATTGCACTTGTTCGGTTTTTGAGAAAGTTCCTCTAAAGCGCTCAATAAAAGCTTGATTTTCGGCTATAAATTTCTGTTGTTCATCGTAGGCTTTTTGCTGATGCACTCGGCGATCTTTGCGCAATTCAAGATAGTGAGAATACTTGGCTTTATAATCGTAAATGCGCCCCATGGTTACCTCGATGGTGCGGTTGGTAATATTGTCTACAAATGCGCGGTCGTGCGAAATCACCATCACGGCTTTGGCTTGGTTGATCAAAAAATCTTCGAGCCACTGAATACTTTCCATGTCGAGGTGATTGGTCGGCTCATCGAGCAAAATCAAATCGGGTTTTTTGAGCAAAATTTTAGCGAGTTCAATGCGCATGCGCCAACCGCCCGAAAATTCTGAAGTGGATCGGGTAAAATCTTCGCGTTCAAAACCCAAACCTTTAAGCACCTTCTCTACTTCGGCTTCATAGTTGACTTCTTCAATAGAATAATACTTTTCGCTGAGTTCAGATACGCGCTCAATGAGCTTCATATAATCGTCGCTTTCGTAATCGGTGCGAATAGTGAGTTGCTCGTTGATGTGATCAATTTCGGCTTTCATTTTAAAAACTTCGGCAAACGCTTTCGAGGTTTCTTCCATGACCGTGCAATCATCAGCAATCAGTAAATGCTGCGGCAAATAAGCAATCACAGCTTCTTTAGGTGCCGAAATCGATCCGCGCGTGGGCTTGTTTTGTCCAGCTACAATCTTGAGCAAGGTTGATTTTCCGGCGCCGTTTTTACCCATGAGCGCTATTTTGTCGGTTTCGTTGATGGCAAAAGTAACTTCGCTAAACAAAGTGGTGCCGCCAAATTCAACGGCTATGTCGTTTACTGTGATCATAAAAAATGAATTTCCCGAATGAACAGGTAGATTTTTGAAGCGGCAAAGATAATTGAAAATGATATAAACCCAGAGCAAAAAAAGTTGAGAAATAACTATTCTTCAGCCTCAAAAAATAAAGGCTCAATCATGATTTTATCCGCGAGGATTTCGAGCTTTTCAGTAATTTGATTGCAAAAAAACAAACGCTGGGTTTTCTCAACACTCATGGATAAACGTTGAATAATCGAATCTTGTCGGAGTCTGACTATTTCATCGGCATCATCGGTTGCGAACATTTTTATTGTGGTCATGTTGAATCCGGCTGATGAAAACATCGCGTTGATTTTGGTGGGCGTTCCGATGAGCACATCCATTCCGGCTGAAATTTGGTTTTTATCTTCGTCGATATCGGTTTTATCATGCACACCTATCACGCGCAAATCGGTGTGTTTGCCCAATTGTCGGAACAAATCAACCATTGCTAAAACTTGCTCTTTGCCCAAAACCAAAATAAGCGCCCGCGTGCTTTCGCCTTGAGCTTTGTCTAATTTTTGAATGACATTTAAAACGATCGTGGTAGTTTTTCCGCTGCCAACAGGCGATTGAATGACCGCATCAGCACCGCTTTTAATAGCTGAGAAAGTAGTTTGTTGTAATTCGTTGGCCTCAGTAAGGCCCGCTTCAACAAGCGCTTGTTGCAGATGCGGATTGATTTTTTTTAGATTCATGCGGTTGACTATGATTCGTTGGAGAAATGATTTATTTATTTGCTTGCAAACAGTTGAACATCGGTTTGTGAAATCTCGCTTCCGCCCAAAATAATCAGGCGCTCAACAACATTGCGCAGTTCGCGGATGTTGCCTGTCCAATCGTATTCTTGCAATAATTTGACGGCTTCTTTTGAAAAAGTTTTGGGTGCATTGCCTTGTTCTGAAGCGATTTTTTCAGTGAAATGTTCAATCAATAAAGGAATATCATCGCGACGATCATTAAGCGATGGCACATGAATTAGGATTACGGCTAGACGATGGTATAAATCTTCGCGAAAACGTCCGGCTTCAATTTCTTTTTTGAGGTCTTTGTTGGTAGCGGCCACCACGCGCACATTGACTTTGATGTCTTTATCCGCGCCTACTCTTTGAATGAGATTTTCTTGCAATGCACGCAAAACTTTGGCTTGTGCGGCCAGGCTCATATCGCCGATTTCATCCAGAAAAATGGTTCCACCGTCGGCGGCTTCAAATTTTCCGGCGCGGTCTTTTACGGCAGATGTAAACGCACCTTTGACGTGCCCGAACAATTCGCTTTCAATCAGTTCACTCGGAATCGCCGCACAGTTCACTTCAATCAGCGGAAAATCAGCACGCTCACTTTTTTGGTGCAACTGATGCGCCACGAGTTCTTTTCCGGTGCCGTTCGGTCCGGTAATGAGTACGCGGGCATCGGTCGGTGCGACTTTTTCAATCATCAATTTGATGTGGTTGATGGGCTCGCTTTGTCCGATGATTTCGTATTGCTTGTTGACAATTTTTTTGAGGATTTTGTTCTCGACCACGAGTTGCTTTTTGTCTAAAGCGTTGCGGACGGTATTGAGTAAACGGTTCAAATCGGGTGGTTTTGAAATATAATCAAACGCACCCAAACGCATGGCTTGGATGGCGGTTTCCATATCACCGTGGCCGGAAATCATAACCATCGGTATTTCGGGTTTGATTTTTTTGACGGCTTCGAGCAGTTCAACACCGTCCATTTTGGGCATTTTGATGTCACACAAAACCAAGTCATAATCGGTTTGTTTGATTTTTTCGAAACCCGATAATCCGTCAACAGCTTCGTCTACTTCGTAGCTGCTGTTTTCTTCTGAAAGTATTTTGGTGAGCACGCGGCGGATGGAGGTTTCGTCTTCGATGACTAATATTTTGGACATATCATTTGAGTTGCTAAGCTATTGAGCGACTGAGCACCTGAGCTGCTGAGTCGCTGAGTATATTTGTTTTTCGGCAAAGGTCGTGAAGCTGAGTGAATATGGCAAATATTAAATAGTTGTTGGACACCACAAAATAACGAGACGCAGATTGAAACGCAAATTCGAAATTATTTCCGGAAACTAATAAAAATATTTTGTTGCAATTTTGAAATGAGAAAACAAATTGCAACAACTTTTGTGTCATTTTTTTCAAAAAAATTTTTTTGACACAAATTCTGTGTCATTTTGAAAAAAAATAAAAAAATGACACATTTTAACAAATCAAAATTGAACTTGATTTTATCTCCAATCGTTTAGCTCAAATAATTTTAAAACTTAGCTTAGAAAAAAACGAAACCTACAATTAGCGGGGCATCCAACAACAGCACCGCAACTCAAAATTGTCTTTTGACTTGCTTCAATTAAGACAAATCTTTCCGGTTACATCTAACTCCTAGCCCTGATGGCAGCGGCATCCTTTTGCGGCGCGCAGCAGAGCAAAAGATACAGCGAACAGCAGGTTCCCGGCTTCAAAAAAACGCAACAGCTCAGAAACTCAGTCACTAATATTTAAGCCATTTGTAGAGTTCTTTCCAAGTTGGTTTTTTGCCGTACATGAGAATGCCCACGCGGTAAATTTTGGAAGCAAACCAAACCACGCCCAAAAAGGTTCCGAACAACAAGACCATGGACAACAGGATTTGCCACCAAGGCACCCCAAACGGAATGCGCATCAGCATGACAATGGGCGATGTGAGCGGTACCATCGAGAATATGGTCGCGACACTTCCGTGTGGATCGTTGATGACCGTAAAAATACCAATGTACACGCCTAAAACCAAGGGCATGATGATGGGTAAAAGAAATTGTTGCGAATCGGTTTCGCTGTCTACGGCGGCTCCGATGGCGGCATAGAATGAACTGTATAAGAAATATCCGCCCACAAAATAGACAATGAAACTCAAGATAATGGTCGCAATGGGCAAGTTCCAAAGTTCATGAATATATAACTGCGCGGTGGAAAGTTGCGCTTGCGCTTGATGCATCATTTCAGGATTCATTTGTGCAGCAGCCGGTGTGGCGTTGACTCCGAAAAAGGCCGAAGCGCCAAACATGAGCCCAAGTCCGAGCAAGGCCCAAATAAAGAATTGTAAAACGCCGGCTAGTGAGGTTCCGATGATTTTGCCCATCATGAGTTGAAACGGTTTGACCGAGGAAATGATGATTTCGATGATGCGGTTGGTTTTTTCTTCAATCACGCTGCGCATGACCATGTTTCCGTAGATGATGATGAACATCATGATGAGATATCCAAACGTACAACCTATGGCGATTTTGATTTCGTTGAGGCCTTTGACGCTTTCTTCGCCGGAGGCTTTGGCAACTTTGATATCGACTTCGGCCTGCGCCTGACGAATCTTGAGCGTGTCTAATTGGGCGCGTTCAAAATTGAGTTGGGTGATTTTTTTGGCAATGACTTCTTCAGTGTTTCCAAGAAAAGCAATGCTCGGGCTGTCGTTAGACAAGTATTGAATTCCGCTTTTGAGTTTTTGAATGCTATCGGTTTTGGGGATATACAACAAACCTTCATAGCTTTCGGCCATGATGCTGTCTTTGAGGATTTTCATATCGACTTTGGATAAATCGAGGTAATGAAACTCGTCGGTGTTTTTGAATTCGGGCGCAAAAATGCCGGTTTCATCGTGAATGGCGATGCGTTTGACATCGGCTTTGAGCGAACTCAAATAACCAATAAAAGCCGCTATACCCACAAAAAGCAACGGGCTTAAAAAAGTCATGACGATAAAAGACTTGTTGCGCACTTTGGCGATGAATTCTCGTTTGATGATGAGTGATAAAATGCTCATATATCTGTTTTATTTAATCAATAAATCTTTTAATTACTGGCAACCGTCTTGATGAAAATATCGTTTACACTCGGAATTTTCTCCATAAAATGAGTGACTTGTCCACGGCCGGCAAGCACATTCAAAAGTTCGTTGGGCATCGCGCTTCCGAGTTCGATTTGCAATTTAAGCTCATCGTTGAGTGATTTAAAATCAGTTTGACCCACGGTGAATTTTTGGGTTAAATCATACATCAAACCTTCGACATTTTCGGTCAGAATGCCTACTTCGAAACTGTTGGTACGGTATTCTTTTTTGACATCGGTCAGTTTGCCTTCGATGAGTTTGTTGGATTTGTGAATTAGTGCAATGTGATCACACAATTCTTCAACGCTTTCCATGCGGTGCGTAGAAAAAATAATGGTAGATCCTTGTCGTTTGAGTTCGAGGATTTCGTCTTTGATGATGTTGGCATTGACCGGATCAAAACCTGAAAAAGGTTCGTCAAATATGAGCAACTTCGGGCGGTGCAACACACAAACCACAAACTGGATTTTTTGCGCCATTCCTTTGGAGAGTTCTTGGATTTTTTTGTTCCACCAACCGTGAATATCCAGTCGGTCAAACCAATATTTGAGTTGCGCGGTGGCCTCAGCTTTGGACAATCCTTTGAGTTGCGCCAAATACAAACACTGCTCACCCACTTTCATGGTTTTGTACAAACCGCGTTCTTCGGGCAAATAGCCAATATGCTGTACGTGGTGCGGTTGGAGTTTTTCGCCGTCAAAAAGAACGGTTCCGCTGTCGGGCAAAGTGATTTGATTGATGATGCGGATCAGAGAAGTTTTTCCGGCTCCGTTCGGACCTAAAAGGCCATAAATACTGCCTTTAGGCACCGAAAGTGAAACGTGGTTGAGCGCTGTATAATCGCCGTATTGCTTGACCACTTTTTCGACTTCAAGTATGTTACTCATGTGGGTAATGATTTTTGTAAATGTAGAAAATTAGTAAATGCTGTAAGTGATTCGTTACAAAAAAAAACCCACCCTTATTTGGACAATAAGGATGGGAAAAATTGCTATGAAAAAGAAATTACTAGTTGCCTAGTATTTTTTCAAATGTATAATAATTTTTTAATCTAAGAAAACATATCCTTAACTTTTTCAAAAAAAGATTTGTCAGACTTTTCCGGGTTGGGAATAAAGTGTTCGTTGGTTAGGTTTTTTTCGAAAAATTCTCGTTGTTCTTTGTTGAGTACTTTGGGTGTCCAAACATTGACATGAACAAGCAAATCGCCTCTGCCATAACTATTTAGACTTGGAATTCCTTTACCTTTTAGACGCAATATTTTACCTGATTGAATGCCTTCTTCAAGCTTGATTCTTACTTTTCCGTTCACAGCGTCGATGTCTTTTGACACGCCCAAAGCGGCTTCTGAAAAGCTTATATATAGGTCATAATGAAGATTTTCACCTTCTCTTTTGAGGAATTCATGCTCAACTTCTTCTATGGCTACAATCAAATCACCGGGAATTCCGTTGCCCGGAGCATCGTTTCCTTTGTTGGCGACTTTGAGTTGCATACCATCAACTACACCTGCAGGAATTTTGATTGAAACGGTTTCGTCTTCGAGGATCATTCCGTGTGCGTCGGCATTGGCCGGTTTTTTATCGATCATTTGACCTGCGCCACCACAAGTAGGACAGGTCGTAGAAGTTTGCATACGACCCAAAATAGTATTGGTCACACGCATCACTCGGCCCTGGCCGTTACAAGTTCCGCAGGTTTTATAGCTAACACCCGGCGCTTGTACTTTGCGTTTCACTTTTACTTTTTTCTCAACGCCGTTGGCAATTTCATCTAAAGTGAGTTTTACTTTGATGCGCAAATTACTGCCTTTGACTACGCGACGTTGTCCGGATGATCCGCCAAATCCGCCAAAAGCGCCACCGAAGATATCGCCAAATTGACTGAAGATATCGTCCATATTCATGTGGTGTCCACCGCCAAATCCGCCGGCTCCGTCAAAAGCTTGGTGACCGTATTGGTCATAACGAGCGCGTTTTTGACTGTCGCTAAGCACTTCGTAGGCTTCGGCGGCCAATTTAAAATTCTCTTCAGCTTGTTTGTCACCTGGATTTTTATCCGGGTGAAACTCAATGGCTTTTTTGCGATAAGCCTTTTTGATTTCGGCCTCAGAAGCGTTTTTAGGTACGCCTAATATTTCGTAAAAATCTTTTTTCATTTTCTGTTCAGAATTCAGTTGACCCTTGCGGGAAATATCTTTAGTTGCCTACCACAACTTTAGGGAAACGAATAATTTTGTCCCCTAGTTTGTAGCCTTTTTCGATTACATCAACAATTTTACCTTTGAGTTCTGGAGTTGGCGACGGAATTTGTGTGATGGCTTCGGCAAAATCAGCGTCAAAAGCATCACCGGCTTGAACGGCAACCACTTCTAATCCTTTTGCGGTGAGCGTTGATGTAAATTTGTCATAAATGAGTTCAACACCTTTTAAAAGAATGTCATCTTCTGACTTTTTAATCTCGACTAAAGCGCGATCAAAGTCGTCAATAACCGGCAACAAAGCCTGAAGAACTTCTTGATTGGCTGTTTTAAACAAATCGATTCGCTCTTTGGCCGTGCGGCGTTTATAGTTTTCAAATTCAGCAAAAAGTCTTAAAAACTTGTCTTTCTCTTGCGCCAATTCTTCCTCGAGTTTTTGCTCAGGCGTTAGGCTTTCAGCGGGTTCAACTGCCGATTCAACTTGTGCTGAGTCGGTATTTTCGGCCGCCGGATTTTCATTGATGATTTCTTTTTCAGTGTTTTCAGTTGTCATTTTGCGTTTATTTTATTCTGAGTTTTGGGTAAAAAATTCTTCGCCCGCATTGCAAATGTATTGCCAATTGACCTATAATGCCAAATTGTCATTGATTTTAGTTGTGGATTTGATGACACACAGTAGTTTCAATGCAGTCCCGATAACAGCGAATATCCTTTTGCTTTGTTCTTTAAAAAGCAAAAGATAGCAGCGAATAGCGGGAAAGACTGCCCAAATGTTAAAAAAGAAAAATTAATAGATTTTTAAGACGATAACGTTTTCGTTTTATTTAAGTTTGTTGCTCTCAATAATGAAGGTTAGCACTAGCTTTAGTATTATTAATTCACCCACTTATAGTGAAAAAGCCCCGAAAAATGGGGCTTTTTTTATGGAATTAAGTTACTCAGTGCGCTGTCAATATCAGGGAACTGATACTGAAAATGTGCCTCGAGCGCTCGCTGTGGCTTAATGATTTGATCGGCCGTAACCAAAATACTGCGTTCGCCGATGAGAATTTCAATGACTTTCTGGGGAAAATTGGGCAACCAGATTTTTTTGTCTAATCGTTCGGCTATTTTGCGGGTTAAAACTTGATTGGTCACCGGTTCAGGTGCCACCGCATTATAGACGCCTTGCCATTTTTGCTCGAGTGCTGTTGTATATAAACGAGCGATGTCGGTGAGGTGAATCCAAGAAATGTGCTGCTGACCAGAACCAATGCCTGCACCAAAACCCATTTTAATAGGTTGCAGCATTTGCGGAAAAGCTCCGCCGTGTTGGGCCAGAACCACACCGGTGCGCATGACACAAACTTGAATGTTTAGATGTTTGAATTTTTGAGCGCTTTCTTCCCATTTTTCGACCACATGCGATAGAAAGCCGGGTGCTGATCCTAAAAAGTCTTCGGTGTAAATTTGGCTGGCACTATTGGGATAAATCGCCACGCCCGACGCGGTAATGAATTGCGTAACTTGATTGGGCACTTCTTTGAGTGCTTTGTATAAGGTATTGGTAGCGTTGATTCGGCTTTCGAGGATTTCGAATTTATATTTTTTGGTCCAAGGCTTCGTGATGGAAGCCCCGGCTAAATGAACAATCGCGTCAACTTCTAAAAAAGCGTTTTGGTCAAATGTTCCTTGGGATGGATTCCAGATAAAACCTTTGAGATTCGGTTGCTTTTTAATTTGGCTGGTTCGGGTGGTTAAATAATGAACTTCATGACCATGGTTGAGCAAAAGTTCGGTAAGTGTCGAACCTATCAAACCGGTAGCGCCTGTGAGTAGAATTTTCATTTTTTATTTCCAAAGTTAAGCCTGACAAAGTGAAATCAAGTCACAATTGTGTTGGCTTTAACGCATGTTCGACTTTAATTTGAGTGTCCACTCGAACTGCATAATGGACACTTGTTCGTTTTGTTGGTTTACTCCTATTGATTCTAAAACAACCGTTACACCTTCGCCGGTTTGAATGGTCTGCGCGATGGCTTGTTTGATTTTCTCTCCGGCAGAGCAAGTAAAATAAATTTTGCCGGTGGCTTTTTTGCTAAAAGTACTTTGACTCGAAGCGACCAACATTGAAATTGAGCGCCCGCTTTGTTTGATATGACTCATGACCAAAGCGCCTGTAGATAGTTCGGCGGCCATGGCTTGAACAGCAAAATACATGGATTTAAAAGGATTTTGATTGATCCAACGATGACGAACACATACTACTGAATCTGTACAGCTGAGTTTTTTTAAACGAACACCACACCAAAATGCAGCGGGTAATTTAAAAAACAAAAACAGGTTCACTTTAAAGGGAGAAAGCTCCATAAGTATTGATTTTACTGGTAAATATAGCTCTTTTGAATGTATATATTAATTATCATCATTTGTTAAAATTTTGTTAATATACACTACTATGCGATACAAGGTATTGTCTTTTGAACATATATTTGCATAAGAAATTACTATTCATTCTATAATATTATGGAAACCACAAAACAAACTCAAACCGCAGCTTTTATCAACTTGAGCACTTTGACTCAATATTTTATCCCATTAGGAAATTTTATTTTTCCAATTATTATTTGGGGCGCCAACAAAGACAAATCTGAATATGTTGAACAACAAGCCAAACAGACGCTCAACTTTCAATTGAGTTTGTTTATGTATTCATGCATACTAGCCTTGATTGCTGTACCCATTTTTCTGGTTACTTTTTTTAACCACGCACATTTCAATGCTCATCTTGAAGACGGCGATTTTACCTTTACCGACTTCGACTTTAGTGACCTTAACGGTTGGCTGACCCTAGGAATCTTAGCCGTTTTGGTTTTTGCGATGCTCAAAGTCGCCGAGTTTTTCTTAATCATTTACGCTTCGGTAAAAACAGCCAACGGCGACGACTTTAAATATCCATTCACCATTAACTTTTTAAAATAAAAAACAGTAGAGCTTCAATCATCATCAAATCATCATCATCAAATCATCATCAATCAAAAAACGAATCATGTTAAAAATCATCACAACGCTCACGTTATTCCTGTTGGGAATGCTGGCAAAAGGTCAAAATCTTGAAACCAGAAATATTACTGATTTCAGCAAAATCAAAGTAGAAGGAAACATTGAACTTATTTACGTTCAAAGCCCTAAAACACAAGTATCACTTGAATCATCCGATGCAGAATTACTAAAAAACACCGTAGTTGAAGTGAATCAAAAAACATTACAAGTATACACGTTAAATGCAACTCAGACCCCCATAAAAGTGTATGTGAGCAATCCGGAAATCAACGAAATAAAAGCAACTCAGCAGGCTTTGATTACTGTAGCCGAAACTCTGTTTGTGGATAAAATCAAAATTTCGCTCGAAGACAATGCGCAATTCAAAGGTATGATCAACGCGGCCGAGAAAATACGATTAACCGCTACCGACAATAGTTCATTTTGTGGACGCATTCAAGCCGCAAGTGTAGCAGGAAATTTGAAAAAATTAGCACGCGCCAGCATCAGTGGTCAAGCCCAAGATTTTACCTGCAACACCAGCGGAAACAGTTTGTTGTTGGCCGGAAATTTCAAAGCCACTCAAATGAATTTAACTGCCAACGGATATTCTAAAACCAATATATTAGCTCCAAAGAAACTTCAGGTTCACGTGGCCGAAGAAGCGCAACTCAGTTACCGAGGTTTACCCGCAGATATCAATCTGAACGAAGAAGCAACTTCAACCAACCTTTGGAAACAACAATCACTTATTGGTTATAATCAATGATAATAACTGCCAAAACAGTTACAACCAAAACTAAAAGTACAGAATTATGAATATAGAAAACACAAAAGCCCAGATGCGTAAAGGCGTACTTGAGTTTTGCATTCTCTCGGTGCTCAAAGAGAGAGAAGCTTATACTTCAGAAATCCTCGACACCTTAAAAAACGCAAAACTGCTGGTGGTTGAGGGCACGGTTTATCCGCTGCTCACCCGACTCAAAAACGACGGATTACTGACCTATCGTTGGGAAGAATCAACCTCAGGACCACCGCGTAAATACTACGGACTCACCGAAATAGGAAAAACATTTTTAAACGAACTCAATGGCACTTGGACCGAACTCTCTGATGCCGTGAACATAATCACCAACCAAAAATAAAAGTCATGAATAAAACAGTAAACATAAACTTAGGCGGTATGTTTTTTCACATCGATGAAGATGCCTACCAAAAGCTCAGTCGTTACTTTGATGCTATCAAGCGTTCTTTATCAGACTCAAACGGACAAGACGAAATCATCAAAGACATTGAAATGCGCATTGCCGAATTGGTGGCCGAAAAACACACCAGCGACAAACAAGTCATCAGTCTAAAAGAACTTGACGAAATCATTGCCATCATGGGCCAACCGGAAGATTATCGCATTGAGCCCGACGGCGAACCAACACAAAACACATACGCTGCGAATAATGTACAAGGTCGTACCAACAAAAAACTCTACCGCGACAAAGACACCGGAATGATTGGTGGTGTAGCTGCCGGATTGGGTCATTACTTTGGCATTGATGCGGTTTGGATCAGAATTTTCTTGGTCATCATGGTCATTGCCGGATTCGGATCAGGAATTTTAGCTTACATCATTCTTTGGGTGGTGATGCCGGAAGCGATCACTACTTCAGAGAAACTCGAAATGAAAGGCGAACCGATTACCATCTCAAACATCGAGAAAAAAGTAAAGGAAGAATTTGAGGCCGTTTCTGAAAAAATCAAAAATGCGCCTTATGACAAAATGGGCAATCAGGTTAAAACCGGTGTAGACAAATTCACCGGAAGTGCCAGCGATGTGCTCATGACCATTTTGAAAATCTTCGCTAAAATCATTGGAGTATTCTTGATTATCTCGGCGATGGCCACACTCATTATGTTGTTCATCGGTATCTTTACACTTGGCACTACCAATTCAATTGATTTCCCATGGCAAGAACTGATTGATCGCGGCATCTTTACCGATTATCCGGTTTGGGTTTTGGGACTCATCACCTTTATGGCTGTTGGAATTCCATTCTTCTTCTTGCTATTACTCGGATTTAAATTGTTGGCGCCGCACATGAAATCGGTCGGAAATATCGGCAAATACACTTTGCTCGCTTTATGGCTTATTTCGATTGCGATTTTAATTTCACTCGGCATCAGAAATGCTACCGAATTTTCAGTCGACGGCCGTCAGGTCAAAAAAGAACGCATCGCTTTGCAACCACAAGATACTTTGTACATTAAGTTTAAAGCAAGTGATTACTTCTCAAACCACGATGATTTTGAATCACGAGAATTTAAAATCACAGAAGATTCAACCGATACCAAAGTGATTTATTCAGGAAATGTCAACTTGCACATCGAAAAAACGGATGAGAAAGTTCCGTATATTCAAGTAGAGAAAAAAGCCAAAGGCGCGACTTTGTCAAAAGCGAAAAAAACAGCCGATCAAATCAAATACAACTATAAATTTGAAGGAAACAAGCTTGTTTTAGACAATTATCTTTTGACTGATTTCAAAAATAAGTTCCGCGATCAACGAGTAGATATTTATGTTTATTTGCCTGAAGGAACTTTGTTCAAAGCCGACAAAAGCGTTCAGGAATACGACGAATCAGACGATGCCTATTTCAATTTGCACTTTAGCTCAGACAAATATTTGTACAAAGTTGCTGCCGACAAAGTGATTTGTACCGACTGTCCGGCTGATGAGGATGAATGGGATGATTTGCCCGCTGATCAAGACAGCATTACCGGCTCGATTGAAATCAACAAAGAAGGCATTTTGATTAAAAAAGAAAAACTTCAAAAAGAAGACGGAGAACCTAAAAAAGTAAAATCAGTCAAGGTCAACGAAAACGGAATCACCATTAAAACTGAATAGTCATGAAAACAAGCTTCAGATTACTCTCAACAATCGCCTTATCAATTTTGCTAACTTCCTGCAAAATGGATGTCGAATGGGGCAACAGCATCAAAGGTGACGGCAATGTAGTTACCGAAAGCCGCAACAACGACACCCCTTTTACCGGAATCGAAGTTGGCCGAGGTTTAGATTTAGAAATCGAGCAATCCACCGAAAAATCAATTACGGTCATTGCTGATAAAAATTTGCAAAATCATATTTCAACCGATATCAATGACGGTATTTTAAGTATCAGTTGCGATGCCAACATTCGTCAGGCCGAATCTAAAAAAGTGATTGTGAAATTGCCGGTCATTACCAGTATACAAGTAACTTCCGGAGCAACTGCCAAAGGTTTAGGTCTGATCAAAAACAACAATCTTGATTTGGTTACGAGCTCAGCCGGTGAAATGAAATTGCAAATTGAAGCCGAAAATGTTTCGATTCAAGCCAGTTCCGGAAGCACTGTTAAAGTCAAAGGAAAAGCGCTCAAAGTTGAAACGCAATCCTCAAGCGGAAGTAATATTGAAGCGCAAGAACTCATGGCCAACAACATTATTTCAGAGGCTTCCAGCGGCAGTTCAACCGACGTATATCCGATTGAGAACCTCAAAGCCGATGCTTCAAGCGGCGCGAACATCAATTATCATCATACGCCCAAAAGCATTGATAAAAGTGCAAGTTCAGGCGGAAGTGTTGGCGGAGAATAATCAAGTCTGTAATACAACCAAAACCACTTGTTTATTTCAGGTGGTTTTTTTTTGAAACAAACTGCTGTAAAAACTTTATTTTAGTTGCTTTCTAAAGAATAAAAATGAGCGTCTTGAATAGGTTGAAGAAAAAAATGCTGCGTCATCCATGGTTGTATGTTGTTCGGTATGCATTAATCTCAGAAAACGGCGAGCAGGCAAACTTTGATCAGTTGGCTCGATTTGACCAATTCAATGATTTATCGGTAGTTCCGGATTATTTTTTTAAAATAAATTCAGAAATATCGGTTGCCGAACATGCCGATGAGTTAGAAAAATCCAAACAAATAGGACAATACCTGCGCAGCAAAACCAAACCCGGCCCTGCCATCGGATTATCCCCTGAGGCAACGCTTCGAAAGATGTTAGAAGGCAATGGTGGCGTCTGCTCGGATTTTTCAGAAATGTTTAATTTGTTTTGTCTCATCAACCAAATTCCCGTCAAAGAATGGGGTTGTGTTGATCGATTATACAACACTCAATTCGGACATTCATTCAACGAAATTTATTCAAGTGCAAAGCAAAAATGGGTAGCCATTGACATTCACAAAGGCATCTTATTCAAAGAACCATCGGGAAATTATCTGTCGACTATTGAGCTTTTTCAATACCTCAGAGCCGGAAATCAGCTCGAAATCGAGCATTATTCTGAGTATCAGTCGCCTCAAATCGAACGGTTAAATTATGTTTACACCGCGCAAACCATTCCTTTTTTAGTCGATAATAGACATTTTAAATACATCAGCAATTGTTTCCGAAAATACGAGAAAAAAATCCCTAAACTCCTCATTGACAGCTGGATTATTTTAGTTCAAAAAAACCAAAGGTTCATTTTCGTACTCGATAACTACAAAAAATTACTCTTTAAAAAATCATAATCAAGGTGCAACGGTAACAAGAAGTATCTCTCAGCTACCAATGAGCCACTTAAACATCAATCAATTATGGAATTACAAATCAAAAATCTCAATAAAAAATACGCCAACGGAGTTCATGCGCTCAACGATGTCAATCTAACCATCTCAAAAGGAATGTTTGGATTACTCGGGCCCAATGGTGCCGGAAAATCATCGCTCATGCGCACCTTGGCAACCCTCCAAGATGCCGACAGCGGATCAGTTCAATTAGGTGACATCGATGTTCTCAATAATAAAGAAGCCGTTCGAAAAGTCTTGGGTTATTTGCCGCAAGAATTTGGCGTTTATCCGCGAACTTCAGCTTTTGAATTGTTAGAACATTTGGCTTTGCTCAAAGGTTTTGATCAAAAATCCGAACGCCATCAAATGATTGAACAACTTTTGCTCAAAGTCAATTTGTGGGAACACCGCAAAAAAGCCGTCAAAAGTTTTAGCGGTGGCATGCGTCAGCGATTTGGCATTGCACAATGCCTCATTGGCAATCCGCAATTGGTGATTGTAGATGAACCCACTGCCGGTCTGGACCCAGGAGAGCGCAATCGATTCTATAATATTCTGAGTGAAATTGGCGAAAACGTCATTGTGATTCTCTCAACGCACATTGTACAAGACGTGCGCGAATTGTGTACGCAAATGGCTATTATGGACAAGGGCCGCGTACTTTTTAGCGGAAATACCGACCAAGCACTCGATCAAATCAAAGGGAAAGTTTGGGAAAAAAGAGTCTCCAAAGATCAATTGGCGGCGTATCAAAACGAGTTCAAAGTCATTTCGAACAAACTCGTGGGCGGTCAACCGCTGATTCACGTTTTTGCAGAAAGTGCGCCTGAGGCCGGTTTTAGCAAAGCCGAAGAAAACCTAGAAGATGTATTCTTTGCCCAACTCAATGAATTAGTTTAACCGTAAAAACAAGATATTATGTGGAAGTTTATACGGTATGAACTCAAATACTGGATCAAAACCCCGATGATCTGGATTTTCATGTTTATTTATGCGCTCTTTACTTTTTTTGCCACGGCTTCAGACAATGTAGTCATTGGCGGTGTAGCGGGCAGCATGTTTAAAAATGCACCTTATCAGATTCAGAATTACTACGAAATCATGTCAATTGTGTGTTTGCTCATGACCACAGCGTTTATGAATGCTACTGCCAACCGCGATTTTGAATACGATATGCACGCGTTTATCTTTTCGTCACCGATTAAAAAACGCGATTACTTTTTTGGCAAATTCATCGGAGCAGCCATCATATCTGTGGTTCCGGCTATTGGAATTTCTATCGGAGCCCTTTTAGCGCCCCTACTCGCTCCTATTTTTGATATGGCTCCGGCTGAGCGTTTTGGCGAAATTTACTGGTCAGCTCATTTATTCGGACTCATTGATTTTGCGATTCCGAATGTGATCATCAGCGGCGTTTTGATTTTTGCGTTAGCGATTTTGTTCCGCAATTCAATTGTTTCGTTTGTTGGCTCGATGCTCATGCTTGTTTTGTACATCGTTTCGAGTTCGTATAGCGACAACATCCACACCGAATGGTTGGCCAATTTGGTCGATCCGTTTGGCGTTCGTCCGTATGACACGCTGACCAAGTATTTTACTGCCGACGAAAAAAACCATACGGTGGTAACCCTGACAGGTGATTTGCTCATGAACCGCCTTTTTTGGTTGGCCATCAGTTTGCTGATTTTGTTGCTGATTTATCGTCGATTTTCATTCAATACCAAAAATGAAAAAACGGTTAAAGCAGTCAAAGCCAAAAAAGTTGAAGTGGCTCCGGTGCTGTCACAACACGTTTTTTTACCCACATCCGCCGGGAAATTTTCATTCAAAACGCTTTGGGCGCTCATTAAAATTGAGAGCAAAGCTGTGATTAAAAATCCGGTTTATGTCTCTTTGATGCTCATTGGCTTGATTTTACTGATTGTCAATTTCACCGAACTTGAAGATCATTTCGGAACCAAACGCTACCCGGTAACGTATCTGATGGTCGATAATATAGTTGATGCCTACACGATGTTTATGTACGGCTTTATTGCCTTTTACACCGGCATGCTCGTCTGGAAAGAACGCGACGCCAAAATCAACGAAATTCAAGATGCGACGCCGGCCAGAACCAGCATGCTCTTTATTTCAAAGGTCATTGCGATCATGAATTCGATTGCTTTGGTGTATTTGTTGGCCATTGCTTTGGCCATCATTGCGCAAACTTTGAACGGCTACACACATTATGAACTCGGCGTGTATGTAAAATCATTACTCGTGATTCGCATGATTAAGCTTTCGTTCTTGGTGATTTTATCTTTGCTTTTCCATTATCTAATCAACAACCGTTATATTGCTTGGTTTAGCTTCATTGCTTTTACGATTGTCAATTCATTCATTTGGAGTTTACTCGAAATCAACTCAAACATGCTCGCCTTTGGGCATATGCCGGACATTAAATATTCTGACATGAACGGATTTGGTCCGTTTGTTCCGGGCATCATCGGATTCAGTATTTATTGGGGTCTGTTCTGTCTATTGCTGTGTTTGATCATCATCGGATTTTACACGCGTGGCAAAGAAGAACAAATCAGTCAACGCTGGCAAAATGCACGTCTTTACCTAAAAAGACACGGCGTATTATCTGCGGCAGCGCTCTTGTTATTCGGACTTTGTGCGGGCTATGTGTACTACAACACCAAAGTGCTCAACACCTACGAAACTTCAAAAGATTATGAAAACAAAAGCGTTTCGTATGAAAAAAAATACAAGCAATACGAAAACCTCGCCCAACCTCGATTTTACAAATTTGATTATACCATTGATTTATATCCCGAACAACGAGGTATGCAAATTCAAGCGGTGGCGTGGGCGAAAAACCGAACCCAACAAACGATTTCGACTTTGCATTTGACCTTGCCGGATATCTCAAAAGATTATTCCGTAAAAATCGACGGAGCCAAACTTAAATCAAACGACCAAGAATTGAACTATCAAATTTATGAGTTCAACCAACCGTTGCAGCCGAATGATTCTGTAAAAATGGTCATTGCTTTTAAAAAAGAAAGTCCGGGTTTTGAAAACGAAGTGAGTTTTACAAAGCTCACCCAAAACGGAACATTCTTTAACAATGCTGATTTTATGCCGTCTATTGGCTACAACCGAAATATGGAAATCAGCAACAAAAACAAACGTGCCAAACTCAAACTTCCAGTGCGCGCACGTATGGCCAAACTCGATGAAAACAACTTGAAAGCACGCGGCAACACCTACATTAGTTCAGATTCAGATTGGGTAGATGTGCGTACAACCATTTCTACATCGGCCAACCAAATTGCCGTGGCACCTGGTTCGCTCATTAAAAGTTGGAGCCAAAACAACCGCAAATATTTTACGTATCAACTCGATCATCAATCGCTCAATTTTTATTCGTTTATCTCGGCTCAATATCAAGTCGCCAAACGCACGTGGAACGGCATCAGTCTAGAGGTTTATTACGATGCAGCGCACTCATACAATGTCGAGAACATGCTCAAAAGCATGCAACGCTCACTGGAATATTACACGAAAAACTTTGGCCCTTATAGACACAAACAGTGTCGTATTATTGAATTTCCAAGATACGAATCATTTGCGCAGGCTTTTCCGGGCACGATGCCATATAGCGAATCGATTGGCTTTATCACCGATTTGCGCGAGGTCGACCAAAATGCTGTGGATATGGTGTTTTACGTAGTGGCGCACGAAATGGGGCATCAATATTGGGCGCATCAAGTTTGTGGCGCCGATATGCAGGGCAGCGAGATGATGAGTGAAGGTTTTGCGCAATATTCAGCGCTCATGGTCATGGAAAAAGAATACGGCCGCGACAAAATGAAAAAGTTCCTCGAGTATGAAATGGACGATTATCTCAACGGTCGCAGTTCAGAATCTGAAGCCGAAAATCCCATCATGAAAACCGAAGATCAGCAATACATTCACTACAACAAAGCCAGTGTGGTATTGTATTACCTCAAAGAAATGATTGGCGAAAAACAAGTCAATGAGGCGCTAAAAAATCTCATTGCTAAATACGGTTATCAAAAACCGCCGTTCCCGACTTCGATTGATGCCGTGAACGAATTCAAAAAAGTCACTCCACCGCATTTGCAGTATTTGATTGCTGATTTGTTCGAAAATATTACGCTGTTCTCCAACCGAATGCTCGAAGCCAGCAGCAAAAAAACAAACCAAGGGTATGAAGTTACTTTAAAAGTTTCTTGCGAGAAATTTCGCGCCAATGCCAAAGGAAAAGAAACCAAAATTCAGGTGGCAGATTATATTGATATAGGCATTTTTGCCGAACCAACCGACGACAAAAACCTCGGAAAACCCTTGGTTTACAAACGCGTTAAAATCACGAAAAAAGATAATTCTTTCACATTCATTACGAAAGAAAAACCGTATCAGGCAGGCATTGATCCATATAATTACATCATTGATCGCGTGCCCGATGACAATGTCAAGAAAGTTGACAACTAAACAAACAAGCCGAAACATCCCAACCAAAAATTGGGATGTTTTTTTATCTTTGACAAAATTTACATCATGAAAAAAATACTCAGCCTTTTGTGTCTGTTATTGATGGGACAACTCGCCATCGGCCAACAAAAAGAAAAATTGAAAGGCTCCAAAATAGTGACCGTCGAACAAAAAGAAGTTGAAGAATTCGAGAATTTAGAAGTTGCTGACAACCTTGAAATCTTCCTGATCAAAGGCGACAAATCCAGCATTGAAATCGAAGCCGACGACAATTTGCACCAAACCATCGAGGTAGTTTCAGCCGCCAACACGCTGCGTCTTTCGTCGAACCGACAAATTTCAAGCGCCAAAAAATACGCAGTGCGCGTGACTTATACCGATCAATTCAAAATGCTCACGGCTAAGGGCGACGCCAACATTACTGCTTTGGCTGATTTGAATTTGCCACATTTTACCTTTAAACTTCACGACAATGTGCGCTTGTATGCCAACGTGAATGCCAAGAAATTCAACTTGCTTGCCGACGAAAAATCTAAAACCGAACTCAATTTAAAATCGGAAGAAGCCAGCATCGAACTCAGCAAAAATGCCCAAATCAAAGCGCTCATTGCCTCTACGCAAATGAAGTTTGACATGTATCAAAAAACCAAAGCTGAAATCGAGGGCGATGCGATTGACTTTAGACTCCGCATGGACAACAATTCAGAATTTATCGGCGCTAAACTCAGCACCAAAAACACCGAACTCGTCACCGAAGGCAATGCCGAATGCAGCGTGAATGTCGCCACCAAACTCATCTTGGACGCCAAAGGAAAATCAGAAGTTGATTTATACGGTGAGCAAAAAATTGAAATCAAAAACTTTCTGGACAGCGCGATTTTGCGCAAAAAACCTTTAAAGTAATTGGTGGCGCCTTTTCCGGCTGTTCACTTCAAGATTTTTCACCAATCCTTTTTATCATTAAGTTTCAAAAGCGCTTCTGCGGTCGCGTTTTTCAACTTTTATAAAATAGGCTTGGTGTGCCAATGCTTTTCGTTGCCATCCGGGGCGCAATCTGAACCCGCCGACACAAACATAGCACAACAAAAAAAGGTTCCGCCGAAACAAAACCTTTTCTCCTATTCTTGAAATTTGTGGATTATCCTTCTAAAGCAGCCAAATAGCGCTCGGCATCCAAGGCGGCCATACAACCGGTTCCCGCAGCAGTAATCGCCTGACGATACACATGATCGGCAGCATCTCCGGCCACAAAAACGCCCGGCACATTGGTTTTAGAACTGCCCGGTTCGTTGATGATGTATCCGGTTTCATCAAGCTTGATATACTCTTTAAAAATACCGGTATTGGGTTGGTGACCAATAGCCACAAAGAAACCCGTTGCTGGAATTTCTTGTTCTGCTCCGGTGGCATTGTTTTTTACTTTTACAGCATGCACCACTTGGCCATCGCCCAGAACTTCAACGGTTGACGTGTTGAGCAAAATTTCGATGTTTTCGGTTTTGCGCACGCGTTCTTCCATAATACGCGAAGCTCTGAATTTATCGGTACGCACGAGCATGGTTACTTTTTTGCACAATTTTGACAAATAATGCGCTTCTTCACAAGCTGAATCACCGGCTCCGACAATCACGACTTCTTGGTTTCGGTAAAAAAAACCGTCGCAAACCGCACAAGCCGAAACGCCTCCGCCCATTTGCAAATAGTGTTGCTCTGAAGGCAATCCCAAATATTTAGCCGAAGCTCCGGTAGAAATAATCACGGTTTGACAATGAATTTCTGTAGTTTCATTGACCCATACTCTGTGCATTGGCCCGGAAAAATCAACTTTGGTTACCCAGCCTTCGCGCACATCGGTACCAAAACGTTGGGCTTGTTGTTGCAATTGCACCATCATTTCGGGTCCGGTCACTCCGTCGGGATAACCCGGGAAATTCTCTACTTCGTTGGTGGTGGTGAGCTGCCCGCCGGGTTGTGATCCTTGGTACAAAACCGGATACATGTTGGCGCGTGCAGCGTATATGGCCGCGGTGTAACCCGCAGGCCCTGAGCCTATAATGAGGCATTTTACTTTTTCTATAGATTCTGACATATCAGTGCTTTTGAAAATTGAAATTTAGGTGCGGCAAATGTAGAATTTATTATACAGAATCCTCGCTTTGAAAATCCGAAAAATCAATTTTGAAATAATTTTTATTTATTTTTCGAAAAGCTTTTGTCAGAATTAATTTAGTTCTATATTTGCAGCCGCTTCGGGGTGTAGCGTAGCCCGGTTATCGCGCCTGGTTTGGGACCAGGAGGTCGCAGGTTCGAATCCTGCCACCCCGACAGAAAATCCTTGCTTGTCAAAGCAAGGATTTTTTTATTAAAACAAAAACCCAAGCTCGCTTGAGGTTTTTGTGCGATAAAAAAATCACCGTTTCGCCAGAAACGGGGGATTTTCTGAATCGACAACCACACTCAGGATCACGCCAGTAATCCTGCTTTTTCATAGCGCAGCTGAGAAAATCAGCGCAGCTGTGAAAAAGAAAATCAGCGCAGCTGAGAAAGTCAGCAATATCGTAAAAAAGAAAAACACCTAAGCTGAAGCGCACCAACAAAAAAAGAGCTCAGCTGTAAAAAAATAGTTACAACTAAGAAATAACAAAACCTTAGAACTAGCCCCTGATTACCTTCTCAACCCAAACCTCCTCATCCACCTTGAACTTCACCCAATAAACCCCAAGCGCCAATTCACTCAAATCCAACAAAGTTTCACCAACAACCCACTTCACCCGTTGCCCCAAAGCATCAAAAACTTCAATATAAACCTGCCCTGAACCAACAATTCCCTTTACTTCAACCCATCCATTGGTCGGATTCGGAACCAACTCAACTTTACTTTGTGTAGCGACCTCAACTCCTAGAGTCGGGCAAATCGAAGTTTCAAATAAATTTTTAAAATGATTGTAAATCTCCGGAACACTTATACTAGCCGGTGCATAATAACAACCCGGAGTATTTCCGTTGTGACAACTGCCAATAGGAACTACGGTTTGAATGTTGGTCATGTTCATATAAGCGCTGGGAATTTCCGTCATATACGCCCGAAAACCATCGCCGGGCAAACCGTGAATGTAAAGGCTATTGTCGCAAGTATAAATCTGATACCAATGGCTCCAAAAAGATTCAAACCAATGAATCCAGGTTTGTCCGTCGTCATCAGAATATACCACACGCGACTGATAATAATTGTCAAACAAATAAATGCGATGATTGATTATTTGAATTTGGTTGATACTGTTGGCCGTGTCATCAGTTAAATCGCTTACTCCTGAAAGTGTTGGTGTCAACAATTGCCAAGTAACTCCGGCATCATCGGTTCGGTATAATTCTGTGGGCGCGCCAATATAGCGGCTTCCGAACAAAACATACCAACTATCTGCATCGATAAAATCAAAATCGCGCAGGTAATAATTGGGTTCGCTGGCATTGGCAAAATCTCTGATCAGTGTGAGTTGATCATTGACATTGCGGTAAACTTTTGTTCGGCCCACGGTAATTTTGGTGTTGCCCAATTCATAATGGGTCGAGTCGTTGATGGAATAGGCTCGCTGCGCAAATGCTGACAGATTAGACAACAGCAGCAAAAGCAAAATATATTTTTTCATGGTTTTAGGATGTTGATCATAGCTTACGTAAAGCTAAGCAATATGATGACAAATTGATTAATGATTTGTTTTTCAACGCTTAAAAATGAGTTTCTGATGCATTTTGACGGATAAATGTAAGCTGGATAGATTCAGTTGAGTGCAGACCGCAGCCCTGATGGAAATGAAAAGCCGTTGCCGTTGACCGGTACATTTTGCCCGAGCCGGCGGGCGACCGCAGAAGCCCCGCAGGCCGGTTGCCAAATGACCAGGGCAACCAGACGCTTGAAATGTACAGCAGGAATAGCTGCCCAAAAACAAGGCGAAAAACTGTTCAAAACTTGATTTTCATTTCTGGCTGGAATTCATACCTTTGCACACGTTTTTAAAAAGCAGCAATCTTGATATGTTGACCGTTTTATTTTTTGCTTTTATTGGTATTGTAGTCATTCAGTTTCTGTATTATGTGGTCATTTTCGGAAAGTTTGCCTATGTAAAATGGCAGGGCAGTAATCCGAAAAAAGTGCCGATTTCAGTGATAGTTTGCGCTAAAAACGAAGAAGAAAACGTTGCCAAGTTTGTGCCGATTTTGGCCGAGCAAGATTATCCGGATTACGAAATTATTTTGATTGACGACGCATCGAGCGACAACACGCTGGAGATTTTTGAAGAATTTGAAAAGCAATATTCTAAAGTTCGTCTGGTAAAAGTTGAAAATAACGAAGCCTTTTGGGGCAACAAAAAATTTGCCTTGACTTTGGGCATCAAAGCGGCCAAAAAAGAATATTTGCTTTTTACGGATGCCGATTGTTATCCGACTTCAAAAGATTGGATCCGCGAGATGAGCTCGCAATTTACCGCTGAAAAAACCATTGTTTTGGGCTATGGCGCGTATGAAAAAATACCGGGTTCATTTTTGAATAAACTCATTCGTTTTGAAACTTTGCTCACGGCGGTTCAGTATTTTTCTTGGGCCAGAGCCGGCCGACCGTATATGGGCGTGGGCAGAAATTTAGCTTATAAAAGAGAAGAATTTTTTAAAGTCAACGGCTTTATCGATCATATGAAAATTCGCTCGGGCGACGACGATTTGTTTATCAACCAAGCGGCCAAAGGAAGCAACACCACCATTTGTTACGCGCCGGACAGTTTTACGTATTCGATGCCGAAAACTTCATTTAAAGAGTGGTTTACGCAAAAGCGCCGTCATGTGTCGACCGCGCAACATTATAAATCATCCGACAAATTTCAGTTGGGATTGTTTTACTTTTCGCAGTTGTTGTTTTTGATTTTGGCTACCGTATTATTGGCTTTTCAGTTTCAATGGATGATTGTACTGGGAATCGTTGGTTTTAGATATTTATTTTCGTGGATAACCCTCGGATTATCGGCCGGAAAACTGCGCGAGAAAGATGTGATGTATTGGTTTCCGCTCATGGAAATTGTTTTAATTGCTGTACAACTCAATGTGATGTTGACCAATATGGTCTCAAAACCACCAGTTCATTGGAAGTAAATAAAAACATAGAGCTGGCCAAAAAAGGCGATCAAGTGGCCTTTACTTTTTTGCTGGACCATTATTGGAACGAAGTCTACGGTTTTATGCTCAAACGCACCGAAAACGAGACCGATACCGAAGACATTGTTATTGAAACCTTTGCCAAGGCTTTCGACAAAATTCAAACGTATAATCCGGAATTTCAGTTCAACACTTGGCTGATTGCTATTGCTAAAAATGTGCACATTGATATGTTGCGCAAACGCAAATCATCACTTTCGGTTGATTTTTCAAATGAAGATGATTACAGAGCTTACAATTTAGCCGATACCGCACCTACTGCCGAAGACAAAATTATTACCGAGCAAAATCTTTCACGTCTTTTGCAATGCATCAAAGAGCTTAAACCGCATTATCAAGAAGTAATTCAATTGCGTTATTTTCAAGAATTGAGCTATCAGGAAATCGCCGATCATTTAGGTGAACCACTCAACAACATCAAAATTAAACTTTTAAGGGCCAAAAAGTTATTGGCAGAAATTATTCAAAGCAAACGCTAAAGAGCAAGTTTTTTATGTTAAATTTTTTAACGGTGACAATATTCATTTGCGTCCCATCGTTAAAAAAATAAAATCAATTCTATGCACTGATCTTTACTTCAATTAAAATTGCTATTATGTCACGTTTTAACCCATTCGCTTACAAGCGAATCAGTGTCATTTTTGAAGATAAAGATGAATCAACTTGTGCAATCCAATGGCGCGCACTCAATAAAGAAACTACTCTTTTGGCTTTTTGTCTGGTATTATCGCTCTTGGCGATGCTGATGACCATTCCGTTTTTGACTTCGAGTTTTGAGCCCAATCCAGCCCACGAAATCAACACGCGTATTTTTCAAGTATCTGAATTACCGATGAGTTCTCCCGGAAAATAACCACTCATATTCTTAATTGATTGTATGATTTACTTTGTAGACAACCGATAACTTCCACAGCCTATGAAAACTAAATACTTAAACCATAAAAACTATTATTATGTCAAAGTTGAGTATTTACGAAAATGGTTGGATCAACCTTGTTTTTGAAGGAAAAAACAAAGCCTATGGCGCGTATCAGTTGCGTCAGCAAAGTGACCGCATTACCCTTTTGGCCTTTTTAGGAGGGCTTGCTTTTGTAAGTGGAATGGCTTGTATTTATTTGCTTGCCCATCTATTGAACGGGAATCCTGATCCGATTGCGCTGCCTGAAACCTTGGACCGAATCATTCATTTGGAGCAATATCAAAAACCTGTTGAAATTCCAGAAATTCAAGCGCAACCTTCTGCTCCTCAGCAAAGCTCAGCGGTAACTGAATCTTGGGAGAACCCGCAAATTGTGCATCCAACCGAAGCTACCGCGACAGAAGCCACACCGCAAGTCACCGCTCCGATAAACGGAACCGACACCCATCCTCAAAACGATAACGGCCCTGCGGTAATCAGCAATAATCCGCCTATTGCAGCAGTTCCGGATAATGTCATCCGAAAAACCATAGAACTAGACAAACAGCCAGAGTTTCCGGGTGGTATTGAAAAGTTTTATCAGTTTATTGGACGCAATTACAAAAATCCTGACCTAGACGAACCGCAACTGTATCGCGTGATGGTTTCGTTTGTGATTGAAAAAGACGGAAGCATGACTGACATTCGCATACTGCGCGATCCGGGTTACGGGATGGGACAAGAAGCCATGCGCGTTTTAGAGTCGCTCCAAACCAAATGGAAGCCCGGCTTGCTCAACGGACAAAACGTGCGAACAAGTTATACTTTGCC
Source organism: Bacteroidota bacterium (assembly GCA_018267095.1). Taxonomy (GTDB): domain Bacteria; phylum Bacteroidota; class Bacteroidia; order Flavobacteriales; family Flavobacteriaceae; genus Flavobacterium. The sequence continues at coordinate 294,558 of JAFDZC010000006.1, read as the reverse complement.
GATTGTGGTGAAGATTATGTAACCCAAAAAGCCTCAGGAATTCTGAGGCTTTTTGTTTTGTCTGAATTGTGTTGTGTACTTTTGTAACTGTCTTGTGTTTTTTTGTACTAAAGTCACAGCAAGATTAAAATCATGAACCCAACAATTGAAGCTTTATTCATAGGCCCTACGTTCTTTTTATCGTTTTTGATTTTGGCCAACATCCAACGCGCCAACGTAAAAGCCAGTTATTGGTTTTCGGGTTTTATTTTCTGTATTTTTCTCATTCAGCTTGATGCTCCGTTGTGCAGCATTGGTTTGAACAAAAATTTTTCGTTAATAAATGACTTTATCGGGCTTTCAAATTTTGTGGTGGCACCGGTTTTTTACTTCAGTATTCTGTATTATGTCAAACCCAAACGCCGTTGGAAAAAAACCGATTATCTGCATTTTTTGTTTCCGTTTCTGATACTATTACTCTTAGTGGCGAACCATTGGTTGGCCGACGAGCCTAGTCCGAAAGTGCAACCTGAATTTGTAGCGATGAGCGTGCTCGTTTTTGTAGTGTTCTTTTGTACATACATCTCGCTGTATTGCATCCAATCGTTTTTACTCATTCATCGATATCAAAAAAACCTCCTTTTGTATAGCTCAAATACTGAAGTTATTGACTTAAAATGGTTGCAACAGGTAAGTATCTGTGTAATATTTATAGCAACTTTATGGATTTTAGACATCGCTTTTGGGCTCTCAGAAAAATCAATTTTTTATAGTGTGCTATCAAGCCTGTCAACTTTTTTGGGAATTTGTTTTATAGGATATCACGCCTTGAAGCAAAAAGAAATTTATCCGTTTGCATCTGAGGAACAAAAGGAAATCGAAAATCTTATTTCAGAAAATGAAAATACCGATATCGTTAAAAAGAAATTGATTCCAGATGAACAACTGATTGATTTGAAAACTTCATTAATCCGGCTGATGGAAACCCAAAAACCATTTCTTGAAGCCGAACTGAGTTTGGTTCGCTTGGCACAGCAACTAGACATTAGTCCGCATTTGTTGTCTTATGTCATCAACAGCGGATTTGGCGAAAACTTTTATCAATTGGTCAATCGCTACCGAATTGAAGAAGCGCAAAAACTCATGGCCGATGTTCAGATGAATCACCTGAGTTTATTGGGTATTGCCTATGAAGTGGGATTCAATTCAAAAACAGTGTTCAATACCACTTTTAAAAAAGTCACCGGACAAACACCATCAGATTACAAAAAAACGGTACAACCTAAAAATTAGGTTCGGATTGATAAGTTAGAACGTTCGACCCGCAGCAATACTGCACTTTTGCTGGCGAATTTCAAACTTAAAAATCATGCTTCATAAAATTCTTCCGCAGAGGTTTTCTCGGAGGCTCATTCAAAAAACGCTATTCCTTTTTATTTCTTTTTGCTCTGTTTCGTGTTCAAACGACTCTACAACTGCAACCCAACCCTATACTGAAACCGATGTTGACTTAGGCACACATAAACTCAGAACTTATCAAGTCCAGCATCAAAGTAAATACTTGGTGGTTTTTGAATCGGGTTTAGGCGATGGCCATTTGGCTTGGAATCCGTCGGGTAACTCGGCAGAAGTCAATGAATTGGCGCAAGCAGTGGGTTCAGATATTCTATTATACGATCGAGCCGGCTACGGAAATTCAGGTTTGAGCCATACGGCCCGCAACATTGACCGTTTGCGCTCTGAACTCGAACAAATCATCCAACAAAAAGCGCAAGGACGAAAGGTAATACTGGTTGGGCATTCGCTCGGCGGGATGATTATTCGCGATTACGCCATTAAAAATCCAACAAAAGTTGCAGCGCTGTTGTTTGTAGATTCTATGCACGAAGGATACAATAATCCGGTGGTTGAAGACTACATTTATCAAGCAATGTACACGCAATTCGGAGCCAACTTTGGCGGTACTCTCGAAGCGCGAGAACTCGCCGAAGACATTGCCTATGGAGCTTTACTGCCCCAATTACCTAATGTTCCGGTGGTAGCTCTAACGAGTATGAAAGATGATGCGACCAGTCAGCAATCAGATTTACTCAACGGGGCGACTCGTGAACAATGGTATCAGGCGCACGAACAACTGGGCATCGGGCTTTCAGATTTTACCCACATCGCAACCGTTAATTCCGGGCACTACATTCAACTCGAAGAACCTGAACTGGTCATCGAAAACATTCTGCTATTATTATCCAAATTACCCAAGTAAAATGAAAATAACTCAATTATTGATTACGCTGACAGCTATTGTTGTGATTTCATGCTCGAACAACCATTCTAATGACCCTGACCAGCAAAAATACTATCCGGCGGTAAAAACCATTATTGGTGAAAAATGCCTTTCATGTCATGCTTCAAGCGGAAGCTGGGCCGGACGCCCCATAAAACTTGATACCAATCAAGATATTTGTAATCAAAGTGAAGCCATTAAAAAATCGGTCGCCGATCCGGTCAGTCCTATCAATCGCAGAATGCCGCAAGGAGACAGTTTAACTGAGCTGCAAATTCAAACCATGGTCAACTGGTATCAAAAAGGAGGGCAAACAACCAATTAAAATGAAATATGAATAAGTTCTTTTACGCAGCAATTATCTTATTGAGCTTAACTATTCACGCCCAAACAAAAGGAAAATTCAGAACCGATCTCAATGTAGGATTGATGTTTCCATCAGCCGGCGGACTGGGCATGTCCGTTGATGTAGAGCCAAAATACAATTTAGCTTCAAATATGAACTTGGGATTGCGCTTGTCTAGTGGTGCTGCAGTGCAAGAAATAGATCCTTCATCTAAGAACACACCCAAAGAAGAACGCACCACTGTGGTTACCTCAATAATCGGCACTTATGATTACTACTTCAATAGTTTGAACACTTCCACCATTCCTTATATAGGTGCCGGTTTGGGGTATTTTAGTCTCATCAATGCGCAAGCAAAATCCGGAACATCGCTTAATGATTTTGAACATCTTGATCATGAAGACAAGTTGGGCGGAATGTTTCGATTGGGAATAGAAACGGGTAAATTCAGATTTGGAGTAGATTATCATTTGATTCCCAAAACAAAAATTCAATCAATCAGCGGCAGTACCTTAGGCTACCAAAACAACAACTACTTTACATTCCATTTTGGTCTATTCATCGGAGGTGGGAAATGGAAAAAACAAACTGTCCTTTAAAATAAGTTGGTTATGCTCAGGTAAGCACTCGGTTTTGATTACTTGAGCCGAGTGCTTTTAAATTTTCATCGGTCAAGTTTTTTAAGATTAATTATGCTTGTCAACAAAAAAGCCTCAGGAATTCTGAGGCTTTTTTTATTTTTTCTTTTTGGTGGGTTTCTTGGTTGGCTTTTTGGCGCCAGCTTTTTTAGGCACTTCTTTGACATACGGTTTGTACAAACCATCAGCTTCTGCTCGGGCTTTAGCATCAGCAGCGCGTTGTTTAGAATCGGGGTGTGAACTCATCATCCGATCAATAATCGATGAAGATTGACCTTCAGAAAGTTTGGCCAAAATATTAAAAGCTGATTCTACCGCATTGACATTATAACCATTGCGTTTCATAAACTCATAAGAATAAGCATCGGCTTCTGATTCTTGTGTACGGCTGTGCTTGCTATCGATTAAAGCATTGGCAATTTTACCCAATTGACTATCGGTGACCGCAGCTACTTTATCTGATTGTGATGCAGCGGCGTCTAAAAGCGCTTCTTTTTGGTAGGCTGCTTTCATCGCATCGCGCGAATCGTGGTTGGCAACGTGACCAATTTCATGACCAATGACTGCTAAAAGTTCGTTGTCATCCATGATGTCCATGAGGCCTGAAAAAACACGTACACTTCCATCAGCGGTGGCAAAGGCATTGACTTCTTTGACCAAATAGACTTTGTAATTTAAGGTAAGTCCATTCTCATTTTTATGTTTGCCAAATACTTTGTTCAAACGAATGGTATACGGATCATTGGCCGCAGCCACTTTATTCTCTTTGTCCATTTTGTCAACGGCTTGTTTAGACAAATTGGCCGCATCGGCATCAGAAAACATAAAACCTGACAACCCTTTTTGAACTGCACCCAAAGCTCGGTCATTTAAATCAATGCCAATTTGCGCCTGGGTCGCTTGAGCAAGCAAGAAGGTAAATACCCCGAGGAAGAATTTTCTTTTCATAAATAAAATCTTATAAAATAACCCTACAAATATAACAAGTTGTGTCTCCTGAGGTAGCTTTTTTACTTTTATTTTGGTAGAATTTTAATATTTTTGAGAACATTCGACCGTTAACCACCTTCGATTATGAACTCTGAAAACAAACTCAAACACCTACTCGGACTTCCGGTGATTGTAGCCGCTTTGGGCTATTTTGTTGACATATATGATTTGTTACTCTTTGGAATTGTTCGCGTACCCAGTTTGCAATCGCTCGGACTGAATGCCGACGAAGCCGGAACCCACATTATGAATTATCAAATGACCGGTCTGCTTTTGGGTGGAATTCTTTGGGGCGTGCTCGGAGACAAAAAAGGTCGCCTCTCGGTATTGTTTGGTTCCATCATCGTGTATTCGGTAGCCAACATTGTTTGCGGTTTTTTACCGGTTCTTAACGGACCTTATATCGTCGAAATTTATGCTTGGTTGCGCTTTATTGCCGGCATCGGTTTGGCCGGAGAACTCGGTGCAGGGATTACGCTTGTCTCAGAGAGTTTGCCCAAAGAACTCAGAGCATTGGGCACTTCTATTGTAGCAGGTTTTGGACTTTTTGGTGCCGTCGTTGCCAACCTGACCGTTGAACTTGCCGGAAGTTGGACTACAGCCTACCTCATTGGCGGTGTGATGGGATTGGCTTTGCTGGTCTTGCGCATCAGCGTTTCTGAAAGCGGCATGTATCAATCGCTTGAAAAAAAAGAACACGTTTCGAAAGGAAATTTTTTATCACTGTTTACCCACAAAGGGCGCTCGATTCGTTATTTAAAGTGCATAGCTATTGGTTTGCCGACTTGGTTTTGCATTGGGATTTTAGCAGTGATGGCCAATCAATTTGCACCGGAGATGGGCATTGAAAGCCTCAATCCGGGCAAGGCGATTATGTGGGCTTATGTAGGAATTTCGATCGGTGATTTTGCCAGTGGGTTTATCTCGCAATGGTTGCACTCGCGCAAAAAAGCCATTTTGTATATGATGCTTTTTACCGTTATAGGAATCGTCTTGCTCTTGAGCGGTGCAGCCCATACCGAAAATCAATATTATTTTTACTGTGCTTGGCTCGGACTCGGAACCGGCTATTGGGCCATGTTTGTGACTTTAGCTGCCGAACAGTTCGGGACTAATCTGCGCAGCACCGCCACGACTACGGTTCCGAATATGGTGCGTGGTTTACTTCCGATAATGCTTTTGGCCTTTGACTTCTTAAAACCGACACAAGGCGTGATTATTTCTGCGGCAGTAGTTGGTGTTATAGTTTTGTCTTTGGGCATTTATGCTACCCTAACCATTAGTGAGACGCATGGAAAAGATTTGGATTTTACAGAGTAATTGGTTTTGACCTATGCAACACTTTAAAACCATTAAAGGATTGATTAGGGTGTTTTTAATGAAATTTAATCTAAATTTATTGTTTATCAATAAATATTTATTATTTTAGCCAAATAATTAAAAACACTATTATCATGTCAAAAACAAATCAATTTGTCTTTCAAGGTTTACATATTGTAGCTTGGATTATTTTTGTCGGCTTGTGTATTGAAGCCGGCGCACTGCTTGTCAATTTTGTGTTTGCTTTGTTCAAACCTGAAATAGTCAGTCGTTTGTATGAAAAACTAAATCTCAACCAATTGTATCAGGCAAACGTTTGGGCTTTTACAGGAATGTACAGTTTGATTATTACTATTTCGGCGCTCAAGGCTTATTTGTTCTACATTGTTATTAAGCTCATGAATAAGCTTGATTTAACACGACCATTCAATGCGTTTGTATCAGAACAAATCACTCAATTGAGTTATTATACTTTATCGATTGGTTTGGTGGGATACATTGCCCGAGAAAGCGCCAGAAATCTTGAGCATCACGATTATGATATTGACCAACTCAGTAAATTTTGGCCAGACAGTCAGGCTTATATTTTGATGGGCGGCGTAATTTATTTGATTGCACTGATTTTTCAGAAAGGAATCGAACTGCAAACCGAAAACGACTTAACCGTATAAATTATGCCGATTATTGTGAATTTAGATGTAGTAATGGCCAAGCGAAAAATCTCGCTCAACGAACTTTCTGAAAAAGTTGATTTGACTTTATCAAACCTATCAATCCTCAAAACCGGTAAAGCCAAAGCCATTCGGTTTAGCACCCTCGAATCAATTTGCAAAGCACTTGATTGTCAACCCTCAGATTTATTAGAATACGTTCCTGAAAAAGAATAATTACAGATTTTATTTAAGTCGGAGCAATTGGCCTTTGCGGCGAACAATGTTTTTATAATCCCATTGGATATCCATGCTTTTTTGCAACCAACCTTTGAGTTGATCTGAATCAATATCTTGCGCTTTTTGGTAAAAGACTGAAGCGTCTTTGAACTTTTGTCCACGGACATTGAGGCTGGGTTCATCAAAATCGGCACCGCTCCAAAACATCAATCGAATGCCAGGCTTTTGAAGGCTATAACCTACAATCGGATTTTGATCGATAAACCAAACCGGATGCGCATGCCAGATTTTGCTTTCAGCTCCGCTAAGCTGCTGGTCAATGAGTTGTGCCAAAATATCACACACTTGTTGATGATTAGAACTTTGACTTTGATTGTATTTTAAAATATCCGGATGCATCAGTTAATCTTGATTTGCGTTATACTCAATCATCCATTCGATGCCAAACTTATCTCTGAACATGGCAAAATAAGTTCCCCACGGGCTATCTTCTAGCGGCATTTCAATAGTACCGCCTTGTGATAAACCATTGAAAATGTGTTCGGCTTCTTGTCTGCTTTCGGTGCGCAGCGAAATTTTAGAGCGATGCTCAAGTTCATTAACGGTTCCCATAAAGGCAGGGACATCATTTCCGCTCAAAATGTTCGATCCGATGGGCAGCGCAATATGCATGATTTTTTCGGCTTCTTGCTCTGATACTTGCGTGTCTAATCCGGGCAAATCTTTGAAACGAATAATTTTACTGAAACTTCCGCCAAAAACCGATTGATAAAAATCAAAAGCTTCTTGGGCATTGCCATTGAAGTTGATGTGGGTGTTGAGCTGTGGCATATTTTTTTTGATTTTAAAGATATGATTTTTCATGTAAGTGTATCGTGAATTCAAAACATTCTTGAATTTGTGCACTGCGCCAGGGATAGCAGCGGATATCCTTTTGCGGCGCCAGCAAGCAAAAGATAGCAGCGAATAGCCCCAATTCAGACAATTATTTAGGTTTTGTTAATTTGATTATCGGTGCAAAACAATCCTTATCTTTGCGAGGCAAATTTCAAATTATGGAATCGGTTCTTGACAACACACTTCCGGTAGGCAAACCCAAATGGCTCAAAGTCAAATTGCCTATTGGTCAAAAATATACCGAGCTGCGCGGCTTGGTCGATCAATACAAACTCAACACCATTTGCACCTCGGGCAGTTGTCCGAATATGGGCGAATGCTGGGGCGAAGGCACGGCGACCTTTATGATTCTGGGCAATGTATGTACGCGTTCTTGCGGATTTTGCGGGGTCAAAACCGGTCGTCCGGAAACCGTTGATTGGGACGAACCCGAAAAAGTAGCGCGCTCGATTAAAATCATGAAAATCAAACACGCGGTTATTACCAGTGTGGATCGCGACGACTTAAAAGACGGCGGCTCGATTATTTGGCTCGAAACCGTACGCGCCATCCGACGCATGAATCCTGAAACAACTTTAGAAACTTTGATTCCGGATTTTCAAGGTATCCAGCGCAATATTGACCGCATTGTTGAGGCCAACCCAGAAGTCGTGTCGCACAACATGGAAACTGTGCGCCGACTCACGCGCGAAGTGCGCATTCAGGCCAAGTATGACCGTAGTTTAGAAGTGTTGCGCTATTTAAAAGAAAAAGGCATCCGCCGAACCAAATCGGGCATCATGCTGGGCTTGGGTGAAACCGAAGAAGAAGTGATTCAAACGATGCGCGATTTGCGCGAGGCCAACGTAGACATCGTGACCATCGGGCAATATTTACAACCGAGCAAAAAACATTTGCCGGTGAAGGAATTCATCACGCCCGAGCAGTTCAAAAAATACGAAGATTTAGGCAAAGAAATGGGCTTTAGACACGTCGAGAGCGGTGCACTGGTGCGTTCGAGTTATCATGCTGAAAAGCATATTTTGTAAATCTATGCTGATTTTTTGGGCGTTCCCCTGCGGGTCGGGCTTTTCGCTTCAAGTCCTCGCTGCGCTGCGGGCTTTTTGCTGCAATCCCTAACGCAAAACCGTTCATCATGAAACAATTGTAGTCAACTTTAAACTTTTTCAACTTCTTAAACCTCTAAACTTTCTTCTTCAATGATCAAAATTGCCATCAACGGTTTTGGACGCATCGGACGCAATTTGTTCCGGTTGTTGCTGGAACATCCTTCTATTGAAGTCGTCGCCATCAATGATTTGGCCGACAACAAAACCATGGCGCATTTGCTCAAATACGACAGCATTCACGGGGTTTTAGATAAAGAAGTTTCGTTTGACGAGCAAGGCATTTGGGTCAGTGGGAAACATTATTCTTTTTTTCATCAAAAAAACATCGCCGAGATCAACTGGAAACAAGTGGCTCCTGATTTTGTCATTGAAGCCACCGGAAAATTCAAAACATACCAAGAACTCAACCAACACATCAGCGCCGGAGCCCAACGTGTGATTCTATCAGCGCCGGCTGAAGTTCCCGAGATTAAAACCGTGGTTTTGGGTGTCAATGAACACATTTTAGATGGTTCGGAGTTAATCATATCTAACGCCAGCTGTACCACCAACAATGCCGCTCCGATGATTAAAGTCATCAACGGACTTTGCGGTATTGAACACGCTTACATTACCACAGTCCACTCCTACACCACCGATCAAAGTCTGCACGATCAACCGCATAGAGATTTGCGCAGAGCTCGCGGTGCGTCGCAATCGATTGTGCCCACCACCACCGGAGCGGCTAAAGCACTCAACAACATCTTTCCGGAAATGCAAGGCAAAATCGGCGGAGGTGGTATTCGCGTGCCAGTTCCGGACGGATCTTTGACGGATATTACTTGTTATGTTTCGCGCGAGGTAAGCATAGAAGAAATTAATTTGACGTTTAAAAAAGCAGCCGAAAACGAGCTCAAAGGTATCTTGGCTTATACCGAAGACCCGATTGTATCAGTTGATATCTTAGGTAATCGAAACTCGTGTTTATTTGACGCACAACTCACCTCAGCTCTGGGTAAAATGGTCAAAGTGGTGGGTTGGTATGACAATGAGATTGGCTATTCCTCCAGAATTATTGATTTGGTTCTACATCTGTCTAGAAAATAATTTCGTACATTTAGCGCCCTCTATCCGTAATAAATTCTTTTCTATGAAGTATTTACTAGTCGTACTGTTGTCTTTGAGCACCTTCGTCAATGCGCAAAAAAGGCTCAAAAATACCCAAAAAACAGATAGTGTAGCCTATTATATCGAGTTATCAAACTTCAACATTAAAACCAACAATTATAAATATTCGTTAGATTTTGCACAAAAAGCCATTGACTATGCGCACAACCAACGCAATGTAAAATCTGAAGCTTATGCCAGCAGCGTTTTGGGCGGAATTTACTTTGAACTCAAAAAGTTTGACGACGCAATTGATTCCTATTACAAAAGTTTAGCGCTTTACAACACGCTCAAACCTTCGAGCAATCAAGGATTTTGCTATTATCAGCTGGGGCTTTGCTTCATGGAGAAAGAAAACTACAATTCAGCCGAAGCCAATTTTGACAAAGCCAAAACCATCTACACCGCCATCAAAATTCCGGATGCAATCGAGCTATTGAATTTGCAAAAAGCCATTTTATACAAAGCCAAAGGACAAAACAAACTCGCTATTCCGATTTTTAATCAAATCATTGCCAAACCGGACCGCGACGATTTGACGCATACCCGAGCCGAAGCGTTGTATCAAATGGGAAATATAGAATTGCAGAACGAGCGCAGCAATTTGGCTCTAAATTACTTGTCGCGCGCACTGACCATTAACGAGCGCGATCAGAATCCGGAACAAAAAGCCAAAATTTTACTCGCCTTAAGCAAAGTTTATGACAAACTGCTCAACACTGATAAAGCGTTTTATTTCTTAAAAAAACATCTTGAACTCAAAGATAATTTAGCAACTGTCAACAGTAAAAAACTCGGGGTCGAAGATTATGTCGAATTCAAAGACAACGAACGACTCAAAACCATCGAGCAGCTCGATCGCGAAAACAAAGAGCAACAAAAAGCCAATAAAGTAGCCAAGCTTATCAGTATTTTGGCCATTGCGCTGATTTCAATTTTATCGTTATTGAGTTTGTCGTTGTACAAAAACAACATCATCCGAAACCAATCAAACCAGTTGCTCAAAGAAAAAAACAACGAATTGCAAATTGCCAAAGAAAAGGCCGAAAAAGCATCAAAAGCGCGTGCCGAATTCTTGTCAACGGTAAGTCACGAACTCCGAACTCCGCTCAATGCCATCAACGGAATTACGCATTTGCTTTTAGAAGAAAACCCGAAGCCCAGCCAGATGAATTATCTGAATTCACTGAAGTTTTCAGGTAATTACTTACTGACATTTATTAATGAAATTCTCGAAATCAACCGCATTGAATCGAGTGCCGTTGAAACCGAATACATCAATTTTGACTTGAAACTATTGCTGTCGAACATACAACATTCGCTCAAAGAATTGGCCGGCATCAACAACAATACATTTACCGTTGAGATGGATCCGTCAATTCCGGATTATTTGGTGGGCGATCCAACGAAGCTATCGCAGATTTTCTTGAATCTCATCAACAACGCGCTCAAGTTTACCAAAAACGGCGAAGTCAAAGTAATTTTACAAACCAATGAAACCAACGAAGAGTTTACTTCAATTCACTTTAGGATAGTCGATACAGGAATCGGAATTCCACAAGAAAAATTAGAGTCCGTCTTTGAAAGTTTCTCGCAAGGTTCTATTGAAATCAACCGAAAATACGGCGGAACCGGACTGGGTCTGACCATCGTGAAAAAGCTCATTGAAATTATGGGTGGAAAAATTCACCTAGAAAGCGAAGTCGGCAAAGGTTCAACGTTTTATTTTGATTTGAGCTTTAAAATTGGGCTCGATCAAAGTCATATCGAAGCGCAATCATTGGACTATGATGATTCAGTACTTGATGGCAAAAAAGTGTTGCTCATTGAAGACAACAAAATCAATCAGATGATTACCAAGAAAATGGTCGAAAACAAAGGCATGATTTGCGAAGTGATTGACAATGGTGAAGACGCGATTGAGGCTGTCAAGAACAACAAATACGATTTGGTCTTGATGGATGTTCATTTACCGGGCATCAACGGAACCATTGCTACCCAAACCATCCGTACTTTTGACAAGAAAACCAAGATTGTCGCGCTCACAGCGATTTCACTCAACGAAAACCGTGAAATGCTTTTATCATACGGAATGAACGATGTACTCACCAAACCGTTTGACCCGAACGACTTTTATAGAGTTCTGAGCCAAACCGTCAGCAAGAAATCTTAATACGATTGAATCAGTGATTTGATCAGGCTGCGCACATGCGGTTCGGCCTTTCGTGCGGCTTCGAGTACTTCTTCGTGGCTGACGGTTTCGATGTTGTCTTCGTTGCCCATATCGGTAATGACCGAAATTCCGAAGGTTTCCATATCCATATGACGCGCCACAATTACTTCGGGAACAGTCGACATACCCACGCAATCAGCGCCAAGAATTTTTACCATGCGATATTCTGAAATAGTCTCAAAAGTAGGACCTTGTAAACCGAGGTACACTCCGTCTTGAACTTCAATACCCAATTCTTTGGCTAAGGCTTTAGCTTTGGTTATCATCGGTTTGCTGTAGGGTTCGCTCATGTTGAGAAATCTCGGTCCGAAGCGCTCGTCGTTTTTACCGCGCAACGGATGTTCGGGGAACAAATTGATGTGATCGTGAATCAAAACAATCGAACCTACTTGGTACGAATCTTTTACGCCTCCCGAAGCATTTGAAACCACCAGTTTGCTTACCCCCAAATGTTTCATCACGCGCACCGGAAAAGTGACTTCTTTCATCGAATAGCCTTCATAAAAATGAAATCTTCCTTGCATGGCCACAACTTGTTTGCCGCCAATGGTTCCAAAAACTAAAGCGCCTTTGTGTCCTTGAACCGTCGAAACCGGAAAATTCGGAATTTCGCTGTAAGGTAAAGTATGAGTAATTTGAATATCGTCGGTAAAACTTCCGAGTCCCGACCCCAAAATGACGCCATATTCAGGAGCGAGACCGGTTTTGGCTTTGATGTATTCAACGGTTTGTTGTACTTGTTCGAACATAATCTAAAATCAATTGGTCAAATCGAGAAGCTTCAGCCAAAAAAGACGTTCGAATGGGCAAATAATACAATGCTTCATCTTGAAAATGAAGCGCTAAGCGCACATAATCTTTTTCGGTAGTCACGATGACCCGGTTAATGGTTTGTTTTTTTATTTTTTGGATATCTTCTGTCGTAAAATTGTGGTGATCAGCAAACTCAAGAACGACATCGTTTTCGTGTTGCAAATATGCAAAAAACGGAGCGGGTTTAGCAATTCCGGCCACAAGTAATTTTGGCTTTGAACGCAACTCGTTTACTTTTAAAGAACCATTAGCCGAAAAAACTTCATCGTCATAAGCAATACTGCTGAAAAAAACAGGAACACGAACACCCAATTTAGCTGTAATCGCTAATTGTTGTCGCTCGGACAAATCCGTCGGGCATTTGGTAACCGCCACTAAATCAGCTCTTTTAACACCGCTTCTGGGCTCGCGCAAATTGCCTGCCGGAAGCACATAATCATCACAAAACAAATCGCCATAAGCCGTGAGCAAAATATAAAAACCCGCCTTGACTTTTCGGTGTTGAAACGCGTCATCGAGCAAAATAATATCAGGCTTTTGCGCTTGCGACAACAATTGTTGTATTCCGCGATTTCTGTTGGCATCCACCGCCACTTGAACGTTCGGAAATTTGCGATAAAACTGATACGGTTCATCGCCCAAACTAGCCGCAGTGGCCGTTTGATCGGCTAAGACAAAACCTTGGGTTTGACGTTTGTAGCCTCGACTGAGCACAGCTACTTGGTATTGAGCAGAGAGTAATCGGATGAGATATTCAATTTGCGGGCTTTTACCGGTTCCGCCAACGCTCAGATTTCCGACCGCAATAATAGGCAGCGGATAACGGTGTGAAGTAAGTAGATTTTTGTCGTATAAAAAATTCCTAACCGCAGTAATGAGTGCATATAAACCGGCCAACGGAAAGAGTATTTTTCTCAAAAAAATCATAGCACGAATGTATAATATTTTATCTTTGAAATGAAAAAATCAGTCGCAAGTTTCGCGGTTTGTAGTATAAAAAAAGTAAATTCTTCAATGAAAAAACTGTGTTTACTATTGTTCTTGTTGGGAAGTTTTTGGGCAAGTCAGGCCCAAGAATCTGATCCGACAACACTGTTGCGCATCATCCTTGAGAAATACTACAAAAACGAAAAACCGGTGGTCAAAAACCGAAGTCAATTGCTGTATTTGTATTGCACCCAAGCCAACAACACCGGAGAACTCATTGAAGCGACACAAAAAACCAGTTTGCCCAAAGATTTTGTGCAAGAAATCAGAAATAAAATCAACACTGATATAGCTGAGCGATTTTGGACTTCAGAACTCGATGCGATTTTTGCCAACGATTCGGCCAAAATAAAATCCAAAGTCAAAGAATGCGTATCACTTGATCAATACCAAGAAATTTCCAAAAGACTCAACTTAAACAACCAACGCCTTTTGATTGTGGGCAAACCACTCATTTATAGCAAAGGAAATTTGGCGCTGGTCAAAGTTGTTTTTTACCGCAACATCGAACACAACAGCAGTACGGTTTTGCTTTTTGAAAAAAATGATGGAGTTTGGACCGTCAAACAAAACCTCAATTCGTGGTCAACTTAAATCAATCAGATGAAAATTAAAGAAATATTGCCTGTTCTCGAAGAAATGGCGCCTTTGGCCTATGCCGAAGACTTTGACAATGTTGGCCTTTTGGTCGGAAATCCTGAGCAAGAAATCAGCGGAATTTTGGTCTGTCACGACGCGCTTGAAAATGTGATTGACGAAGCCATCTGCAAGAATTGTCAACTCGTGGTTTGTTTTCATCCGATTATTTTTTCAGGGCTCAAAAAAATTACCGGAGCCAATTATGTCGAACGCGCCGTGCTCAAAGCGATAAAAAATGATATCGCTATTTATGCAGTGCACACAGCACTTGACAATCATCGCGATGGCGTGAACCGCATTTTAGGCGAAGCCATCGGACTTGAGCATCTCAAGATTTTGATTCCGAAAAAGCAGTTCATTCGCAAACTGGTTACTTATGCTCCTTCTGAAGATGCCGATAAAGTCAGAAATGCTTTGTTTGAAGCCGGCGCCGGAAACATTGGCAATTATGAAAATTGCAGTTTCAACTCAAAAGGCATCGGCACGTTTATGGGCAATGAGTACAGCAACCCAGAACTCGGCGAACGCTTTGAATTTGTCGAGGCCGATGAAATCAAAATCGAAGTCACTTTTGAAAAGCACTTAGAAAATAAAATCCTCAAAGCGCTGTTTCAAAATCATCCGTATGAAGAAGTTGCTTATGAAATTTACAGCCTTGAAAATCAACACCAAAACATTGGTTTGGGCATGATCGGAAACTTGAATCCGCCTATAAGCGAAGAAGCGTTCCTCAAAAACGTGCAAACCCAAATGCAAACCGGGGGAATTCGACACAGTACCTTCACCGGAAAACTCATTCAGCGCGTGGCGGTATTGGGCGGTTCGGGTGCATTTGCGATTTCGGCTGCCAAAAAAGCAGGAGCCGATGCTTTGATCACTGCTGATTTGAAGTATCACAATTTTTATGAAGCTGAAAATCAGTTGCTTTTGGCTGATATTGGTCATTTTGAGAGCGAACGTTATACAAAAAATTATATTGCTGATTTTCTTATGAAAAAAATTCCTAATTTTGCCATCGTTTTATCAGAAGAAAATACAAATCCAGTTAAGTACTTATAAATTATGGCGAACACTAAAGAATTAAACGTTGAAGAGAAATTAAGAGCCCTCTACGACTTGCAATTGATTCACACCCGCATAGACGAAATCACCAATGTTCGAGGAGAACTTCCGTTGGAGGTAGAAGATTTAGAAGATGAAGTGGCCGGTTTAACTGCACGCCAAGACAAACTCAAAAAAGATTTAGAACTGATTGAAGATCAAATCAAAGCCAAGAAAAATGCTATTGAAGATCATCAAGCGGCCATCAAAAAATACGCGAAACAACAAGACAGCGTTCGCAACAACCGAGAGTTCAACTCTTTGGCTAAAGAAATTGAGTTTCAAGAATTAGAAATTCAATTGGCCGAGAAACAAATCAAAGAACTCAAAGCTTCGATGGAGCACAAAAAAGAGTCTATTGCCACTTCAAAAGAAAAACTCGAAGCCAAACAATCGCACTTAAAACACAAAAAAGCCGAACTCAGCGATATCATGTCTGAAACCGAAAAAGAAGAAAACTTCTTGTTGGGCAAAGCCGCAGAATATGAAGCGCTTATTGACGAGCGTTTATTAAAAGCTTACAAAAGAATTCGCGGAAGCGTGCGCAATGGTTTAGCCGTTGTATCGATTGAGCGTGGCGCATCAGCCGGATCGTTTTTTACTATTCCGCCGCAAACCCAAGTAGAAATTGCCGGTAGAAAGAAAATCATCACCGATGAGCATTCAGGAAGAATCTTGGTAGACAGCAGTTTGGCCGAAGAAGAAAGAGAAAAAATGAAAGCCGTATTCGATACGATTTAAGATACAGCCTCGGAAAACCGGGGCTTTTTTTATGAAAAAAATCATCGCAAAAATCCTTCCGAAAGCCGTGGGCAGCTACATCAATTTTTTGAGTTTGTGGGCGCCGCAAAAGGCATTTGATTTAGCGTACAAACTCTTCAGCAACCCGCGCAAAGGCCAATTACAAGCCAATGAATTGCCGCAAATTTTACAATCCGCGCAACGCGAAACTTTACAAAAGAACGGTCACAGTTTTGAAACCTATCACTGGGCCGGCAATGCAACCACTGTTTTACTGGTCCACGGTTGGGAAAGCAACACCGCGCGCTGGGAAAAACTGCTCGCACATTTGCAGAAATCGGGTTATAGCATTTTAGCGCTGGATGCACCGGCGCACGGTCTTTCGTCGGGCCGCGAATTCAACATTCCGCTATATGCTTCATTTGTCGATGTTTTGGTACAAAAATACCAGCCGCAATACATCATCGGGCATTCGTTGGGCGGAGCCACTTCAACCTTTTACCAATATTATTACCCGCAGCATCGCTTTGACAAAATGGTTTTGCTCGGCGCTCCGTCAGATTTTAGCATCATTCTCGACAATTTCATTCAAATGCTTGGGCTCAATGCCTCGATCAAAAAACAGATGATTGAATACACGCGCCAAAGATTTTCGCTCGAGCTGGAGTTTTTTAGCGGAAAACACTTCCTCAAAAACGTCGAACTTCCGGGTTTGGTTGTGCACGATACCGATGATTCTGTGGTGCTGTACACCGAAGCGCAAAAACTCATCAACAGCTGGAAAAACGCGCAACTCATCACCACGCAAGGCCTAGGACACAGTTTACACGACGAAGCATTATACCAAAAAATTCTTTTGTTTTTAGAAGCTTGATCCTGCCATTCGCTCTAGCTTTGGCCGTTTAAAGAAAACGCCCAAAGGCTGCCGCTGCTGTCAGGGCTAGGGAAATTTTGCACGCGCGCTGTTCGCTCCAAAATATAATGCTAATTTTACCGCATGGAAGATCAAAGCAAAAGACTCAACAAATACATTGGTGAAACCGGTTATTGTTCGCGCCGCGAAGCCGACGAACTCATCGCCAACGGTCGCGTCACTGTCAACGGAAAAGTTCCTGAAATGGGCACCAAAGTTACGCCTCAAGACGAGGTGCGCATCGACGGAAAACTCATCCGCGACAACAGCGAAAAACTCATTTATTTGGCTTTTAACAAACCCGTCGGCATCGAGTGTACCACCAATTTAGAAGTCCGCAACAACATTATTGATTATATCAACTACCCAATTCGCATCTTCCCGATTGGGCGTTTAGACAAAGCCAGCGAAGGACTGATTTTCTTGACCAACGACGGCGATATTGTCAATAAAATTCTGCGGGCACGCAACAACCACGAAAAAGAATACATTGTTACTGTTGACAAACCCATCAGCGAGCGATTCATCAAACGCATGTCAGACGGCATTCCGATTTTGGGCACTGTCACCCGCAAATGCCACGTCGAAGTCGTGAGTAAATTTGTGTTTAAAATCATCCTGACGCAAGGGCTTAACCGCCAAATTCGCCGGATGTGCGAATATTTAGATTACGAGGTTAAAGCGCTCAAACGCGTGCGCATCATCAATATTCATTTGGATGTTCCGCTGGGCAGATACCGCGAGTTAACTCCACCCGAAATCACACAGTTGCAGCAACTCATCGAGCCTTCGAGTAAAACCCAAGAAGCGAGTTTTGAGGAAAGACCCAAAACAAAACCTGCTAAGTCTGCTGAAAAACCATTCAGAAAAACCGAAGATCGCTCAAGCAAACCGCGTTTTTCAGAAAAACCCAAGCAAGAAAAACCAGAACAAAAATCAGCTTCACCAGTTCGCAAAGCTGAGTTTATCAAACCCACTGATCCACGCTACCGAAAAAAAGGTGATTATTAAAGATGTCTTCTTTGCTCGCGCGCCAAAAGGGTGTTTTTGAGCAACATTGCAATGGTCATCGGACCCACGCCACCGGGAACCGGTGTAATGTGTGACGCTTTTTTGCTGACATGTTCAAAGTCGACATCGCCGGTAATGCGATAGCCTTTTTCAGATGTAACATCTTCAACACGGGTAATCCCAACATCAATCACGACTGCATCGTCTTTGACCATTTCGGCCTTGAGATAATTCGGCACGCCCAGAGCAGTAATGATAATGTCGGCTTGCGTAGTAATCTGTGCAATATTTTTGGTGTAACTATGTGTGAGGGTTACGGTTGAATTGCCCGGAAAACCTTTGCGTCCCATCAGAATACTCATCGGACGGCCAACAATATGACTTCTCCCAATCACTACGGTGTGTTTGCCTTTGGTTTCAACGCCATAACGTTCGAGCAATTCCAAAATACCAAACGGAGTCGCCGGAATAAAAGTGCTCATATCCAACGCCATTTTCCCGAAATTCTCCGGATGAAAACCGTCAACATCTTTGCTTGGATCAATGGCCATAATCACTTTTTGGGTATCAATTTGTTCGGGCAAAGGCAACTGAACGATAAATCCATCGATGTTGTTGTCTTGGTTGAGTTGTTCAATTTTTTTGAGTAATTCGGTTTCAGAAGTAGTGCTGGGCATTTTGATAAGTGTCGATTCAAAACCCACTTGCTCACAGGCGCGCACCTTGCTGCCTACATAAGTTAAACTGGCGCCATCGTTGCCCACCAAAACCGCTGCCAAGTGCGGTACTTTTTCACCGCGGGCTTTCATTCCATCAACTTCGGCTTTGATTTCTTGTTTGATGTCTTCTGAGGTTTTCTTTCCGTCAAGTAATTGCATAATTCAGTTGTTGAGTTGTATTCATAAAAAAAGACGTGAATCATCACGCCTTTGTATTTTTAATTCATGCCGCGCATACCCGACATCATTTTCATCATTTGTTTTCCGCCCGGGCCTTGCATCATTTTCATCATTTTGCTCATTTGGTCGAATTGTTTCATGAGTTGGTTGACTTCTTCAATTTTGCGGCCTGAACCTTTGGCGATACGGGTTTTTCGTTTCATATCAATAATAGACGGCTTGCTGCGTTCTTGTGGTGTCATCGAATAAATAATGGCTTCAATATGTTTGAAGGCATCGTCTTCAATTTCTACATCTTTTAGCGCTTTTGAAGCGCCGGGAATCATGCCAACCAAATCTTTCATGTTCCCCATTTTTTTGACCTGTTGAATTTGTTGCAAGAAATCGTCAAAACCAAATTCGTTTTTGGCAATTTTCTTTTGGAGTTTACGCGCTTCTTCTTCGTTGAATTGCTCTTGGGCACGCTCAACGAGTGAAACCACGTCACCCATTCCGAGGATACGATCGGCCATACGCGATGGATAAAACACATCGAGGGCTTCCATTTTTTCGCCGGTTCCTACAAACTTAATCGGTTTATTAACGACAGACTTAATTGAAAGCGCAGCCCCACCACGTGTATCTCCGTCGAGTTTGGTCAAAACTACTCCGTCAAAATTCAGACGATCGTTGAAAGCCTTGGCGGTATTTACGGCGTCTTGACCCGTCATAGAATCGACTACAAAAAGCGTTTCTTGCGGTTGAATTGCTTGATGCACGTTGGCTATTTCGTTCATCATTTCTTCATCCACCGCCAAACGCCCCGCCGTATCGACAATCACGGTATTGAATCCGTTTTCTTTGGCATATTTAATGGCATTCTGCGCGATGGCTACCGGATTTTTATTCTCAGGTTCTGAATACACCTGAACACCAATTTGCTCTCCTACTACATGCAACTGATTGATCGCTGCCGGACGATAAACGTCACAAGCTACAAGCAAAGGTTTTTTGTTCTTTTTGGTTTTGAGAAACAAAGCCAGTTTGCCCGAGAAAGTAGTTTTACCAGAACCTTGCAAACCCGACATCAAAATCACGGTCGGATTTCCGGATAGATTGATACCCGAAACATCACCGCCCATGAGTTCGGTGAGTTCATCTTTGACCAATTTGACCAACAATTGTCCCGGTTGTAGGGTTGTCAAAACGTTTTCACCGATGGCTTTGTCTTTGACACGCGTGGTAAAATCTTTGGCAATTTTAAAGTTAACGTCGGCATCTAAAAGCGCACGACGCACTTCTTTGAGGGTTTCGGCTACGTTGACCTCGGTAATTTTTCCGTGACCTTTAAGAATGTGAAACGCTTTGTCGAGCTTCTCGCTTAAATTATCAAACATAGTAGTGAGCTTTCAAAATGAAGCGCAAATTTAAGTATTTGCTTTTGAAGTTGTAGAATGAGCGCAGAAAAAATATCCGGAAAGTTTTCTTCTGCAAACCCATCATCGATTATTTAGAGACAATAAAAATTAGAAAAAAAATGTAAGGATAGTAGGGTTTTTTAAACAGCCCGTGTTTTAATGCCAAACAACACAAAATGCCCCAAGATTATGACTAGAAAAGAATTCTTTGAACGTGTAGGTTTTGGCGCAGCAGCCATTTTAGTTCCGGCTTGTATTGGCGGATTGGCAGCCGGTTGTGAAAAAGATGATGATGATGGCAGCGTTTCACCGGCACCCACCAATGTAAATTTTACTTTGGACATCAGCACCGGAGCATTGGCTAGCAATGGCGGTTATTTAACTACCAAGGGAATTGTGGTTGCTCGAACCTTAGCCGGAGATTTTTTGGCGGTTTCAGCATCTTGCACCCATGCGGGAACCAACGTAAAATATCGCTCTACCAGCAATGATTTTCACTGCCCGAACCATGGAGCCAATTTTAGCAATACTGGGCACGTAACCCAAGGACCTGCAACCAGAAATCTGACCAGTTATAACACTGAATTAAACGGAAATACTTTGAGGGTTTACTCTTAAATATAATAGAAATGAAATTTTTACTCACCACATACACCCTTTTGCTCTTGACTTTTTCTGGGATTGCCCAAGAAATGAGTGTCTTTGACATTGCCAGAAAAGGTACTTTAGAACAAATCGAAGCTGCCTACAAAAAGAACCCTCAGGCCATCAATACGGTGGATGAACGCAATTCAACTCCACTGATTTTGGCCTGCTACAGAGGGAATGTTGCAGTAGCCAATTTTTTGGCCGAAAAGGTAAACAATGTGAATTACAATTCAGGACGCGGAACTGCACTGATGGCGGCGGTGATGTCGGGTGATTTAATTATTGTCAACAAACTCATTTCGGTGAAAGCCGATTTAAATCAAAAAGGTGAAGGAAACAAAACAGCGCTCATTTACGCCGTATTTTTTAATAAAGAAGAAATCGCCGAAGCATTAATCAAAGCCGGAGCAGACAAAAACATTCAAGATGAAGACGGCAGAAAAGCTTTGGATTATGCCAACTTCAACAAAAACACGAAACTCATTATTTTACTAGATCAATAAAAACAAAGATTAACCTAAATTATTTTAAAACATGAAAAAAGCTAGCCTATTAATTGCTCTCTTGGCTACCATGCAAGTCACATTTGCCCAGCAAAGAGAAACTGCCCTCACGACCATCGGTAGTATGAAAGTAAAAATCAATTTGAATCAAGCCACTTCAACAGCTACGATTACTTTAATAGGGCCATCAACCAAGTGGTTCTCGATTGGTTTGAATACTTCATCGATGTCTGTTAACAAAGATGTGATTACTTTTGGAACCACTTTATTAGACCAATACTTCACGAGTTCAGGTCACGTAGCTCCAACCACAGATACTACCAACAACCTCACATTGGTTAGTAACACTGTATCAGGAACCACTAGAACTGTAGTTATGACACGTCCATTTAGCACTGGTGATGCTAAAGATTATACGTTTACTTATGCAATGACTTCATTAGGTATTGTATGGGGTGTTGGACCATCAACGACTGTAACCGCCGAGCACTCAACTTTTGGAACCAAAACTTTGACTTTTGCCGATGTATTAGCCAATGAAACTTTCCAATTGAAAGACATTGCGGTAACACCAAATCCTTCAACCGGTGTTTTCAACATCAGCAAAAATGATATGGTAGACATCAAAACAATTCGTGTATTTGATGCCAACGCCAAATTAATTCGCGAAATTAGCACACTTGACAGTCAACAATCCTTCGGTTGACTTGACTGATTTGACTCGCGGTCTGTATTTTATGGAAATCTCAAATGACACTGATAGCACTGTGAAGAAAATTATACGCAACTAATTTTTTAAATTTAACATCATGAAAAAATCTCGCATCATCGGTTTAGCGTTAATTATAGCAATTGTGATTGCAATTGGGGTTTATTGGTATGTAATGCACGGAGGAGCTCGCAATTTGGCTTCTGAAGATGCTACCTACACAGTGAACGCCAAAGACATCACACAAGAATTTGCCACAAATTCTGAACGCGCCAACAAGAAATATCTTGAAAAAGCCGTTGTTGTTACTGGCAAAGTCACCGAAGTTCACGCCAATCAAGTGATTATTGACAACAGCGTTGTATGTTTGCTACAGCAGCCTGACAGCAAAATCAAACTCAACCAATCGATTATTATGAAAGGTCGTGTGGTAGGTTTTGACGACTTTATGGGCGAGATTAAATTAGACCAGTGTTTATCCATTTAAAAGAGTCATTGAGAATGAAATTTAAAAGCTTTTTAGCACTCGGAAGCGCGCTTTTCTTAAGTATGCAGCTTCACGCTCAAGACGACTTATTGAGCCAGCTTGACAGCGTTAAGCCGACTAAAAAAGAAGTCGAAATGGCAGCCTTCAAAGGTTTGCAAATTTGTAATATGCAATCAACCAAATTGCCTGTAAAAGGCGAATGGTATTTTTTGGTTACCCACCGTTTTGGTGATTTGACCGAAGGTATCAATAACTTTTTTGGTTTAGATAATGCATTGACCAGAATCGGTGGAATTTACGCTCCAACCAATTGGCTATCATTAGGTGTTTCAAGACACACTTTTAATAAAACCTTTGAATTATCGGGCAAATATTTATTGGTGAGCCAAAAAGTAGACGGATTTCCGGTAACTATTGTAGGCTATAACACAGCTGAAATCAATTCGTCAAAATTTGATAAAGAAGAATATCCTAAATTTAAAGACAACAACCGTTTGGCTTATACTTCGCAGTTGTTGATTTCAAGAAAATTCAACGAGTCGCTTTCATTTGAAATTGCTCCGGTTTTGGTACACAAAAACTTGTATGATGCACAACCTGGAACAGAAAAAACAAATCAATTTTTGTTGGCTGGAGGCGGTAGATGTAAATTGTCTAAACGCATCAGTTTTAACTTGGAATATGCCCACAGATTCAACGAACCCGATGCGAAATATTATCAAAATCCGCTCACAGCCGGGTTTGACATTGAGACAGGCGGACACGTGTTTCAGTTAGTGTTCTCGAATTCACAAGCCATGAATGATGTAGCCTATTTTACCAATGCCATTGGCAAATGGAATGACAAAGGAATTTTCTTCGGATTTAACATGTATAGAGTATTTTAATTATGAAAAAGATCAAATTAGCCCTATTAACTCTGTTGGCCAGTGTTGGCGTCGCTCTTTATTCGTGTGAATCAAATACGTACGAAGAAGTTGCTGGTGTAGTTGAAAATCCAACGTATAATGCCAATGTAAAGAGCATTATGAACGATAAATGTGTTGAGTGTCACAACCCTGATTATGGTCAGGAGCCTTTCTTGCAAAACTACCAAGAAGTTAAAGATGCATGCGATGGAACCGAGCTATTATGCAGAATCGACGCTTCTTGTGGCTCAGTAATGCCAACTGAAGGTAAAATGCCTCAATATCGAATTAAAATTATTCAAGATTGGGCAGCCCAAGGTTATCCTGAAAACTAAAAACTACCTACCATGAAAAAACTACTGATTATTGCTTTGTCACTCTTGTTTGGAGAGGCGATTATGGCGCAAAAAATGATGACTCGCGATGGCGAAATCAAGTTTGATGCATCCATGCCGAATTTGGTTGAGATTGCTGCAACCAACAAAACTGCTTCTTGTATTTTAGATGCTAGCACCGGTGATTTAGCTACGTTGGCGTTGGTAAAATCGTTCAAGTTTAAGTCTCCGCTTATGGAAGAACACTTCAATGAAAATTACATGGAATCATCTAAGTATCCGAAAGCTACTTTTAAAGGAAAAATTTTAAACTTAGATAAAATTGACAAAACCAAAAACAGTTATGATGCCGAAGGCGATTTGACTATTCACGGTGTTACTAAGAAAGTAAAGATCAAAGTGAGTTTGGTTCAGAGTGCTCCCGGTAAGGTAAATATGACAAGTAGCTTTACCGTAAAAGCAAAAGATTATAATGTAGAAATTCCTAACCTAGTGAAAGAAAACTTTGCCGAAAACATCAAAGTGGCATTGAATTTCGAGTTGGAAGGGAAATAGAAGATAGTTTGTTTGTTTAGTTGAAAACCACTTGGATACTTCGGTTTCCGGTGGTTTTTTTATGGCTTTAAACCTCGCCCCTAGAATAATATTCAACATATTACCAAGATGTTATTTAATGAATAATCAGCTTGATAAATAACATTGCTAAAAGCTGTGTAAACACTTTTTTATGTTAATTAGGGTTTCCCCTATTGGCAGAAAAAAGAGATTAACTACTTTTGTCTAAATCCTTTGATTATTGATCTAGTTTAAGGATGAAATTAAATTCTGGCAGAAATGCCATGAGGGAAGAGTTTAATTTGAATGATCTAGCCCAATTTCCTTTTATTCGTTGTTCTGGGTTTAGGAAATATAGAATTGCATAAAAGGCCTTTAAACAAGTCAAAAAAAAACCAGCCATTGGCCGGTTTATAAAAACAAGAGAGCAAAAACTTGTTTTTTAGGAAAAAAATTGGGTTTAGATTTTTTCAAAAGATAAGTAATCCACGCTCCCGTCTTCACCACTAGTGTTAATGAACGCGCCTTTACCGGTAACCGATTTATTTACTACCTGAATTGTGGATGGCAACAGACTACTAACATCAAAACTGCAAACTGCTGCTATATAGACCATAAAAACGCCAACCAATAAGACGATTAATTTTAGTTTTTTCATAGATGAGTTTGGATTGATTGTATTGCTATATTTTGGTTAGTGTGATTAGATGACTTTCGCCTCCACCACCATTTTGATGAGACAACTTAATCAAACTTGTGTTGTATTCCAAAACAATCCAGTCTTCTTCAAGGTAATGAAGTGCTCCATTTCCGCCGCCGCCAGGAAAATCAATTTCGAATTTTGTATTTCCATCATGCGGATAAGATTCCCAATCACCATTAGTATTTACACTGTTTTTTGTAGCTACAAGCGAGCCGTTTTGGTTAAAAACAAACGTATAACCGTTGAATTCATAGGTTTCGTCATGGCCTTCATCCATAAAGAGCGAAACCATCCAGGTTCCTTGCACAACAACATCCGAAATTGTTGACTGGTTAGATTCAGCTTCACAAGTGCCAATATAATTATTGATGAAAGACTCGATATCTATATTTTTTATCAGCGAATTATATGCTCCATCGGGTTTTTGCATTTCAACCGGATAAGCAAAACTGTATAATTCATCTGATTTCAACGAAGAAGAAAAATTATAAAACTCAGCATTTCCGTAAACTTTTTTAGTGTAGGCTGCCTGCGTACTAGTATTGTAAAGTTTTAATTGTATGGGATATTTAAAACCAACACAACTGATTTCGTGAAAGTTACTATCAGAACCACAAGACGTTAAATATTCATCGTATTGTTGTTGTGATTGAATGACTATTTCAGAATAATCAGGTTTTTTTAGTGTAATCGGAAAAGTAAAATATACGATATCATTGTCCGTATTGCTCATGTTTTTTACAGATTTCACATAAGCCAAATCTTCGCTGTCTACAACGTGAATAGACTGATTGTTCAAAGTTATGTAAACTGGCAAGACTACCGAAAAAGATGCCGTTCCGTCAAGAACATTGTCATAATTTGTCGGATACTGAAGTACTCTTCTGATCAACACCGACAACGGAGCGTCTTTAGTTAAACTCTGAGAAGTGTCAATATTTTGCACATCTTCTTCTTCTTGACAAGAAGTCAGGCTTAAAAAAAAGATAGCGGAAAATATAAACAGAAGTTTTTTCATGCTTCATTATGCTTTGGTGACATAAAAAAAACAAATTTCATTAAAAAAACCCTACCTAAAAATTAATTTTTTTTTAATTTCACCAACCAAATAAGTAATCCATCATTCCAAAGCCTTTATATGGCAGGCATTTGCAACGAAAACATATTTTCAAGTTTTTTTAAATCACAAGCCAAAAGTTTGCGCAACTACTTGTTTTTTAAATATGGGAACGAAGAAATGGCCAACGATATGACCCAAGATGCCTTTATCAAGTTGTGGGAAAAATGCGCCGATATTCCCGAAGAAAAAGCCAAGTCATTTTTGTACACTGTGGCCAACAATGCATCGCTAAATCAGATTGCGCATCAAAAAGTGGTTTTGAAGCACGCAAAAAATGTAGGTGCTCAAGAAAGTACAGATGTTGATCCGGCTTATTTAATGGAAGAAGAACAATTCAAGATAAAACTTGAAAAAGCCATAGAGAATTTAACCGAAGCACAGAGAACCGCTTTTTTATTACATCGCATAGAAGGAAAAAAATACGCTGAAATTGCCGAAATGCTTGAGATTACTGTAAAAGCAGTCGAAAAGCGAATTCACGGAGCTTTATTATCGCTCCGAAATGAAATTGACGGATTCAGGTAGGGTTTTTTAAACAGTACTTGTTTCAGTCATACTAATGCCCTAACATTATGGAAGAGAATTATGAATTGGCCAAATGGTTGGCAGGCGATATGAGCCCGGAAGAAGTCCGAGCTTTTGAAGCGCGTCCTGAGTATACTACGTACGCCAAAATCGCCCAATACAGCGCTCAACTCGAAGCACCAAGTTTTGATGTTGACTCAATGTATCGCAAAGTTACCGCGGCTCCTAAAGCGGTCAAAGTAATCTCGTTATATCAAAAAACGTGGTTTAAAGTTGCGGCTACCGTTGCCATCTTTTTAGGAATTACCTTGTTTTATAAAACCAATGTTGCCATATCTGAGGTTTCAGAAAATGGTCAACTAAAATCATTTGCATTGCCTGATGCTTCTCAGGTTGTGCTCAATTCGGGTTCATCAGTAAATTATAATAAATGGAGTTGGAACAAAGACCGTTCATTAGATTTAAAAGGTGAAGCTTATTTTAAAGTTGCAAAAGGGAAAAAATTTGAGGTCAACACGAGCCTCGGAACCGTAACTGTTTTGGGTACACAGTTCGATGTCAAAGCGCGTAAAGACCGTTTTGATGTAGTATGTTACGAAGGTCGTGTGAAAGTGAATTATCAAAATCAAGAGGTAATTATTACCAGAGGCAAAGCTGTCTCATTCGAGAAGGGAATGAAGTTAAATATTCCCAATCATCTGAACACACATCCGAGTTGGATGACAGGTGAATTCTCATTTGTTCAAGAACATTTGACCAATATTGTTGATGAAATGCAGCGTCATTTCAATGTACAAATTGAATGTCAAAGTTCTGGCAACGGACAATTGTTTACCGGTAGTATTCCGCAACGAAATTTAGATCAGGCACTTGCTATAATTTCCTCAACTTATCACTTGAAAATTCAAAAAGTGAACAGTCAAAAAATTATTCTGCAAGTTGCCGATGACGGGAAGTAAACGTTTTTACCTCTTTATCTTCATCTTACTGAACTTCATTTCTGCTTGGGCCCAAAATAGCAGAGGTGAAGTTTCGCTCAAAATACTATTGCTTGAAATCGGGCAAAAACATGGTGTTATCTTCAATTACATAGAAGATGAAGTCGCCATTTTTAAACTCAATCCGCCCGATGAAAATTGGGAACTTTCAAAAAAAATAAAATATCTCAATCAAAAAACACATCTTCGATTCAAGGTGGTGGGCGATAAATATTTTACAGTATACAACGACCCAAAATATGACAAACCGCTTTGTGGATATTTGATTGATGAACAAACTGCGGAACCTATTGAAAATGCCATTGTTCAAATCGAAAAAATAGGTATACAAGTTACCACCGAAGCCGACGGCCATTTTGAATTACCAGTCATTTCACCAAACCCGATTCATTTTATTCATCAGAGTTTTGAATCAAAAACCATTGATCCGCAACAATTGTATGTTGCGGGTTGCCCGAAAATTTTGCTCAAGCCTCATTTTAATGAACTTACCGAAGTCATCGCCGAACGCTTCATGACTTCGGGCATCACGCAAAAAAAAGACGGTTCGCTGCTGATTAAACCCAAAAAATTCGGGCTGCTTCCCGGGCTAATCGAACCTGATGTTTTGCAAACACTCCAACAATTGCCGGGCGTGAACAGCATTGATGAAACCATTTCAAACATGAGTGTTCGCGGTGGTTCTCATGATCAGAATTTATTTTTGTGGAACGGTATCAGAATGTTTCAAACGGGACACTTTTTTGGGTTGATATCGGTTTTCAATCCGTCGTTGGCTCATGAAATTACCTTTATCAAAAATGGAACTTCAGCATTTTTCGGCGAAAGCGTTTCAAGTGTTTCGAACATTTCAACGCATCATGAAAAAATCGATCAAACCGGAGCCAATTTATCGGCCAATATGATTAGCTCTGAAGGCAACGCACGTGTTAAACTCTCGCCAAAGGCTTATATTGAAGTTTCAGGTCGTCGTTCATTTACCGATTTTTTTAATTCCCCAACTTTCCAGCAATACAATGATCGGGTTTTTCAAAATACCGTTGTTACCGACCTCAACGCCAATACGCCCAGCAGTATAATCAGTACCAAAAGATTTTACTTTTATGACATGACTTTTCATTATTTGCAAAAAATTGGGACAGGTCATGAATTATCTATCGATGCAATTACCATCCGCAATACTTTGGGTATTGATCAATATTTGCCTACTGCCGAAAAATACAGTCGTTGGGGACAAGAAAATTTGGGCACTTCAATGCGATGGAAAGCCCAATGGACAGAAAGATTCCATACCGAATTCAATGCAAGCACTTCCTATTATAAACTCAATGCTTTTAATGAATCGGTGACCAATAACCAAATCACGCAACAAAGCAATTCAGTGATGAACTTTGGAGCCCAATTGAAAAGTTCGTATCGATTTTTACCCAATTGGACACTCAACAACGGATACACAATTGACGAAATTGGAGTAACCAACGCAGATAACATCAACGATCCAGCTTTTAGCCGCAACATTAAAAATGTATCGTTAAACCAGGCCGCGATTGCCGAACTTGAATTCAAACCGCAAAACAACAAAACAAGACTAACTTTCGGTACACGAGTTAATTACTTCGGCAAACTCAAAAAAACAATCATCGAACCAAGGTTTTTCTGGCAACAATCGCTTACCGATAATATTTCTTTAAATCTGAGCGGTGAATTTAAAAGCCAAAGCTTAGAGCAAATCATTGATCAGCAGCGCGATTTTCTTGGGCTCGAAAAAAGACGTTGGGTAATGGCCGATGGCAACACAACTCCAATTCAAAAAAGCAAACAAATTGGCATAGGCCTTAGTTTTAAAAACAAAAAATGGCTGTTGACATTAGATAATTTCTATAAAAAAGTCGATGGAATTACCTCGCGCGAAGAAGGTTTTCAAAACCAATTTGAGTTTTCCAAAGCCATAGGCCAATATGAAATTTTGGGCACCGAGATTTTTGTTCAAAGAAATTTCAATCGTTGGTATACTTGGCTGAGTTATAGCTTTAATCAAAATCAATACTTGTTTCCGACACTTTATGAAAAAGGGTTTCCGAATAACTACGAATTGGTTTATAGTCTAGCCAATGCGATTATTTACGATTGGAAATCTTTGAAAATAGCGCTTGGCAGCCGATGGCACTCGGGAAAACCATATACAACACCGACCAGCAATATCATCAATACAACCGATCCGGCCCATCCGCAGATTGATTATCAAAAACCCAACAATGAGCGCTTGACCGATTATTTTCAGCTCAACGCATCTGCCTCAAAAACATGGAAATTTACTAAAGTCGCCTCGATTGAAGTCGGCATTTCTGTGCTTAATATTTTAAACAAACAGAATCTCATTCATCGTTACTACCGAATCAATGCAGCGGGAACAGGAATAGAAAACGTTGATGTTTATGCGCTTTCAAGAACGCCAAACATGCATATCAAAGTAAGTTTTTAGAAATTACATGCGCTCAGGCACTTCAATGCCGAGCAACCCGAAACCGCTTTTAACAACTTGTGCTACTAAAGCTGATAATTGCACGCGAAACACTTTGCGATCATTGTCTGGTTCGCCCAATATTGATACCGATTGATAGAACGAATTGTATTCTTTGACTAATTCGTACATATAATTAGCCACGAGCGCCGGACTGTGGTTTTGTGCCGCCGATTGAATTACCTCAGGAAACTGCTGCAATTGCTTGATGAGTTCCTTTTCTTTTTCATGCAAATCAACCGAAGAAATCGTTGCGGACCAATCAAAATCGGCTTTGCGCAAAATCGATTGAATACGCGCATAAGTATATTGAATAAACGGACCTGTATTTCCGGCAAAATCAACGGACTCTTCGGGATTGAACAAAATGCGTTTTTTCGGATCTACTTTTAAAATATAATATTTGAGCGCGCCCAAACCGATGATATTGTATAATTTGTTTTTCTCATCATCAGAATAACCTTCAAGCTTTCCTAATTCAGAGGATAGTTCTGCAGCAGTTTGCGCCATATCATCCATAAGATCATCCGCATCTACAACGGTTCCTTCGCGGGATTTCATTTTTCCGGATGGCAAATCAACCATTCCATACGAAAGGTGAAACAAACTCTCTGACCAACTAAATCCTAGTTTTTGAAGAATCAAGAACAATACTTTAAAGTGATAGTCTTGTTCGTTCCCGACCGTATAGACCATTCCGCCCACATCCGGAAAATCTTTGACACGTTGAATCGCCGTGCCGATGTCTTGCGTCATATAAACCGCGGTTCCGTCTGAACGCAAAACAATTTTACGATCAAGTCCGTCAGCAGTCAAATCAATCCAAACCGAACCGTCGGGGTCTTTTTCAAAAATACCTTTCTCTAAACCGATTTGAACCACTTCTTTTCCGAGTAAATAGGTATTGCTTTCGTAGTAATATCGATCAAAGTCAACGCCCATTCTTTTGTAAGTAGCGTCAAATCCGTCATACACCCATTGATTCATGGTTTTCCATAACTCAACTACTTCAGGCTTTCCGGCTTCCCAATCCAAGAGCATTTGCTGCGCTTCTATAATAATAGGCGCTTGCTTTTTGGCTTCTTCTTCGGTTTTGCCTTGCGTCATTAAATCTTTGATTTGTTCGCGATAAGCCTGATCAAAAGCAACGTAATATTTTCCGACCAATTTATCGCCTTTCAAACCAGATGATTGCGGTGTTTCACCGTTTCCGAATTTTTGCCAAGCCAACATCGATTTGCAAATATGAATTCCGCGATCGTTGATGATTTGCACTTTATAAACTTTTTTGCCCGAAGCTTTGAGAATTTCAGCTACTGAATAACCCAACAAATTATTGCGCACATGGCCTAAATGTAAGGGTTTATTGGTATTGGGCGAAGAATACTCGACCATAACCGCAGAGGCATCCGGCTGAGGCAAAACAAATCCGTAGGTTGGATTATCTTTTATCTGTGCGAAATTGGAAACGTAATAATCATCAGAAATAACGAGGTTCAAAAAACCAGAAACCACATTGTAACTGCTTACTCGAGCTGAATGAGCGAGCAAATAATCACCAATACTTTTACCGATTTCGGCAGGATTGCTCTTGATCATTTTTAAAAATGGGAACAAAACAACGGTAATATCGCCGGGAAATTCTTTTCTGGTGGCTTGAAATTCAACTTTTTCTATTGAAACTTGAAAAATTTCGGCCAAAGCCTTTTGAATTTGTTCGGTAAGCGTTACTGATAATGACATCTGATTCAATTTTGCCGCCAAAGATACTGATTAAGTCTGGGAATGAAAATACCTCTAAAAAAATCAATTTGAGCAACTTCTATAGGAAATTTTTTTTATTCATTTCGAGTTTGAAGAGATAAATTTTGTAGGAATTTTATCTTTTAAAAATCAAAAAAAGTGCATTTCATCGATTTTTTTTGTATTTAATCGATATATATTATAATCTTTGAACCGTCAAAACATATTTATAGTTAAACCCCAAATTTACTATGAAACGATTATTACTCAATTTGGTCCTGGCCATCTCGGCCTTTGGCTACTCACAAGCCATCTCTGTGAACACCAGTTCGTACTCTGTACCACAACTGGTAAATAACGTTTTAATTAATTCGCCTTGCGTTTCTGCCAACAACATAACGTGGTCAACAGGTTCTAATTTTGGAACCGCGAATGGTATTGGTTTTTTCCAGAACAGCAATCCAAATTTCCCGATGCACTCAGGTGTTATTCTAAGTACGGGAAATGTTATGAATGCCGTAGGCCCGAACACAAGCATGCTCAATGACGGCAGTGCCAACTGGCCGGGTGATGCAAGCCTTGAAGCTACTTTGGCTCAATCGGGCATTTCGATGAACTCTGTCAATGCGACCGTTTTGGAATTTGACTTTACGCCTATTTCGCCAACTTTCAGCTTTGAATTTTTATTTGCCTCAGAAGAATACGGAAACTTTCAGTGTCAATTCTCGGATGCTTTTGCCTTCTTGTTGACCAACACTAGTACTGGAGTAACCACCAATTTGGCGGTAGTTCCGAGCACAAATTTGCCCATTTCGGTAGTAACGATTCGCGACTTCTTGTACAATTCTTCATGCCCATCGGCTAATGCACAATATTTCGGGAGTTATAATGGTGGTTCATCAGCTGCTACTTCTGCAACTAATTTTAATGGTCAAACCAAATTGATGAATGCTTCGGCTGTTTTGGTTCCAAATACCACTTATCATATTAAATTAGTTATTGCTGATCGCGCGGATGAAAGTTCTGATTCAGCGATTTTTATTTCGTCTGATACCTTTAACATTGGGCAAGATGTATTGGGCCTTGACTTAACTTCTGCCAACAATACAGCCGTTTGTTATGGTTCAACACACACATTAACTTCAAATCTTGACCCAACATTATACAACTTTAGCTGGACCAGAAACGGACAACCGATTGCCGGTGAGAACGGTCCAAATTTAGTTGTGAACCAAGCAGGAAACTACGGTATTACCTATCAAAAAAACACCAATGGTTGTCAACCGGTTACTGATTACATCAATGTTGAGTATTTACCTGAAATAGCTGCTGGGACGCCAACCGATTTGTATCGTTGCGATATGGGTGCCGCCACCTACACTTACGATTTGTCAAGAAATACGCCTATAGTAAAAGCTGGATTGAATGCACTGACTCAAGTTACTTATCACGTTTCACAGGCTGATGCAGATGCAGGAATCAATGCGCTGACAAATAACTACACTGCTGCTCCGGGAACCACGGTTTATGTAAGAGTAAAAAATCCAAACAACACCTGTTATACAACCAGAACTTTTAAATTATTGGTTTCAGCTCCACCGGTAGCCAACCAACCGGGCAATATGACTAAATGTTCGGCTTCAGCATTCAACAATGCCGGATTCGATTTGAGCCAGCAAACCAGCGCTATATTAGGAAGCCAATCTTCAAGCATTTATTCGATTAGTTATTTCAACACACTAGCCAATGCCAATGCAGACATCAACCCAATTCCTAATAACTTCTTGTACGCCAACAACAACACACCAATTTTTGCCAGAGTTGAAAATATTTTTGACAACAGCTGTTATAGTGTGGTTAGTTTTAACTTATATGTAACCACTTTACCGCTCGTTGACACCTTAATGAATGTTTATGTTTGTGAGGGATATACTTTGCCAGTACTTACAAACGGAAACTATTTTAGTCTTCCAAATGGCGGCGGAAGTATGCTTCATGCAGGTGATGTAATCACCGATACCGGAACCATCTACATTTTCAATCAGCCGGGTGGACCAAACAGCTGCTCGAACAGCAGTAGTTTTAAAGTAACCATTTTAGATCCGGATGCTATAGCCCCAAACAGTGACAGCTATTGCGGAAGCTATACCTTACCTCCGGTTCCGGTTGGAAGTTTCTACACAGGTTCACATGGTACAGGAACTCAGATTGCACCGGGAACTGTTATCACCTCGACACAGACTATTAATTACTATTATCAATCTACCGAACCTCCGTTTTGTATTATTGATAAAAATTTTACAGCTACGATTTTATCTACCATAAACCTAGGTACATTTTCAAATGTATTCGGATGTAGCTCATATACTTTGCCTCAACTGAGCGAAGGAAAATATTTTACACAAGCTAATGGTGAAGGTACAGAACTTCCGGCCGGAACAGTATTGACCAGCTCACAAACGGTATATGTTTTTGCTACTACACCTGAGAATTGTACCGCCAATGCTTCATTCGAAGTGATTATTGGAATTGATACTCCGGCGAATGTCGCTCAATGTGAACCTTATGTTTTGCCTGCATTACCCATTGGTAATTACTATACGGCGCCTCAAGGCGGAGGTCAGCAAATTGCAGCCGGTACAGCTATCAACTTGTCACAAACTGTCTATATATATGCTCCTGTGAGCAGTGGACCAAATTGTACAGACAACCTTCATTTTGATATTGCCATTGCACAACCAATTATTGACCAATTGCCAAATGTAACTGTTTGTGACAGCTATACTTTACCTGTATTAACTAGCGGAGCTTATTTTACTGGATCTAATGGAACGGGTACTCCTATGTTTGCTGGCGATGTGGTAACTAATACCAGAACCGTGTTTATTTTCAAACGTTCATTAACCGATCCTAATTGTAGCAACCAAAGCATGTTCCAAATTAACATCAAACCAAAACCAATTATTGATTCGCGTTCAGACATTGATATTTGCGATTCATATACTTTGACTGATTTGGCTGTTGGAAACTATTATACTGGGCCGGGCGGAACCGGAACCATGCTTCCAGGTGGAACTGTGATTACTAGCTCGCAAACCATTTATATTTATGCGGTTTCAAATACTCCGCCGTTCTGTACTAACGAGAATAGTTTTAACATCAATGTTTATTCTATACAAGCGGATGCACCAGCTAATGTAGTGGCTTGTGACAGCTATACTTTACCTGCGCTCACGCACGGAAAATATTACAAATTGTCGGGAGGGCCTTTGGTCAATGGAGAAGCCAACTTAATGCATGCCGGAGATGTAATTACTACCTCGCAAACCATCTACGTATATGCTGAATCCGGAGAACGCATCAATTGTACTGATGAGAACAGTTTTACAGTTACCATCAATCAAACACCGGTGGTAGCTCCGGTGAGTGATGTTCAAATTGCTAATGCCTACACACTTCCTGCACTCAGTGTTGGAGATTATTATACTGGTCCGAACAAAACCGGACAATTATTACATGCCGGGGATGTACTCACAGTAAGCCAAACTTTATATGTCTATGCCGAAACCGGAACAAACCCTAATTGTTCTGACGAAAAAAGCTTTGACATAACCGTTTATAATGTTGATGAATTGCCAAGTGTTACTTCTTGTAGTAGTTTTATCTTACCTGCTCTTAGTGTGGGTGGATACTACACTGGCCCATTAGGCACCGGAACCCATTTGAATCCGGGGCAAGCGGTTACAACTTCTAAAACCATATACATCTACGGAATTACTCCGTTTGATCCGAATAGTTACGATCAAAGCATGTTTGACATAAACATTGTTAATCCGCCGGTAGCATTTCCGGTTCCGAATAATTTGTTGTCTGTTTGTGACGAAGACGGCAACAATGATGGCATCACTGAGTTTGACCTAACAACATTAAACACTGCCATTTTAGGAACCCAAACCGGAGCAGAATTCGTGGTGACTTATCACCCGACTTTTAACGATGCGGTGGCCAATTTGCATGCAGTAACGCAAACAGAACTTCAAACAATGTATGTGCGTGTATCAAATACTTTGGCTCCGAATTGTTTTGATGTGAAAGTCTTAACCATTCGTGTGAATAAACTACCGGAACCAAAACCGGTAGCGGGTATCATGTGTTATGATTCTACCAATAACGTATTGCTCCGACCTTATGTAATTCCAAGCGGATTAAGTGCCAACAATTATTCAATCAAATGGTACAATGAAGCTGGTGATTTAGTTGGAAGCGGAAGCACTTATCAAGCCGTTTTACCGGGCGAATACACCGTAATTGCCACAGATTATCTCACCGGATGTTCATCTGTTCCAACACCGGTAACCGTATTGTCTTCAGAGCCAGCAATCGTTGCCTTTACACAAACCGATGCTTTTGACGACAATCAAGTAATTACTGTTGAAGCCACCGGTGTAGGCGGAGATTACGAATATCAATTGGATTTTGGTCCGTATCAAGACAGTCCGATTTTTCAGAATGTATCGACCGGATCACACACCATTTCTGTTCGAGATAAAAACGGTTGTGGCATCACCAAAACCTTTGCTTTGATTGTCAATTATCCGAAATTCTTTACCCCAAATGGAGACGGATATAATGATACTTGGAACATCAATACTTTGAAAGATCAGGCTAAATCTGTGATTTATATCTACGACCGTTATGGTAAATTCATCAGCCAAATCAAACCAGGCGGTGCTGGTTGGGACGGAACAATTAACGGAAATTCTGTTCCTGCCGATGACTACTGGTTTACGATAACTTATAATGAAGAAGGCGAAGAAAAAGAATTCAAATCACACTTTGCTATAAAAAGATAACTTTCGTGTAACAGAAAATAAAAAAATGAGTCTATAGAGATACATCGATCAAAATAGAGCTCATTATTCAGAAAAGAATTAATAATTGGGTTTTATAAATTGAGTTTTAGTTAGAATTGAAAAACCGGAGCTTGCAATCCGGTTTTTTTATTTTTATGACCATCGAATAATCGCGCTGGCCCAAGTAAATCCACTGCCAAAAGCGGCCAAAACCACTAAATCGCCTGATTTAATTTTTCCGGCTTCCCAAGCTTCGGTAAGGGCAATCGGAATCGAAGCGGCTGTGGTATTTCCGTATTTCTGAATGTTGTTAAATACTTGATCATCGCTGAGATTGAATTTTTTCTGAATAAATTGTGAGATGCGCAAATTGGCTTGATGCGGAATGAGCATATCTATATCTGAAACATTCAAATCATTGGTTTGCAAACCTTCGTTGATGACTTCGCTAAAACGAGCCACGGCGTTTTTAAATACAAACTGACCATTCATATACGGATAATAGCTTTCATCCTCCGGATTGTGATCGGCCAAAATATCAGTTACCCAACGACCGCCCATACCCGGTGCTTGCAAAGCCAATTCTAAAGCGTGTTCGCCTTCAGAGTGCAAATGAGTTGACAATACACCTTTGGATAAATCTGTCTCACGACTGAGTACCGCTGCTCCTGCTCCATCGCCAAAAATCACCGATACACCACGACCACGCGTAGTCATATCCAAACCAATTGAATGCAATTCAGAGCCCACAATCAAAACGTTTTGATACATGCCATTTTTAATGTACTGATCGGCAATCGAAAGCGCATAAACAAAACCAGAACATTGGTTGCGAATGTCCAAAGCACCCACGGTTCGCATACCGAGTTCTTTTTGCAAAGTCACACCCGGCCCCGGAAAATAGTAATCCGGAGATAAAGTAGCAAAAACAATAAAGTCAATATCCTGAGGGGTCAAGCCTGAACGCTCAATGGCAATCTTGGCCGCTTTGATACCCATGGTCGTCGTAGTATCGCCATCGCCTTTGACTACATGACGACGCTGTTGAATTCCGGTGCGCTCCTGAATCCACTCGTCATTGGTATCCATAATTTTCGATAAATCTTCGTTGGTTACCACGCGTGGCGGCACATAATATCCGAGTCCGGCTATTCGGGAATGATAAGTCATAAGTAGCTTTTTAATAAAAAATGATGCTCAAATGTAAACAATTGTCTTTTTCAATTGCCTAAATCTGAGCATATTTTAAAACAAGCTTTTTACTTGAGGAATTTGATTGACTGCCTTCCGGTGTTGTTGTGCAAATTAATCATATAAGCGCCGGCTGCATAAGGAAAATCAAAAGTATACTGTCGCTTACCGGCGGTAGTAATTTCATCGAGTTTTAGTTGCTTGATAAAACGACCTGTAGCATCGTATAATTCAATCACCAAATGATCTGGATCGGTAAACTCAACACTCAAATTAAGTTTATCTTTTACCGGATTTGGAAGAATAGTCGCCTTGAGCGGTATTCGGTTGCTTTCGTGAAAATTACTCGTTGCCAGACTTGTATCGCTGTATTTGTAAATGGTCGCTCCTGAAGCATAAGCCAAATGATCATTCAAAATAAAAACACGGTTTAAGTTACTGCCTACACCGGTATCAACCCAAGTGTCACCACCATCGGTAGTTTCAAGAATCGGAAAATTTTCACCTAATTGAGATACATATCCGCCCATCCATCCGTGATTTTCATTCATAAAACCAATGGCTTGAGCACTCACATACGG
This sequence comes from Bacteroidota bacterium, assembly GCA_018267095.1. Classification (GTDB taxonomy): domain Bacteria; phylum Bacteroidota; class Bacteroidia; order Flavobacteriales; family Flavobacteriaceae; genus Flavobacterium. The sequence goes on along the minus strand of JAFDZC010000006.1, from coordinate 255,848 downwards.
AAGTGGTTTACTCACCCAATTCTGACCGCCATCTAACGAGCGTAACATTTTGCCAAAATGGGGTGCATTGGCCTCAACCGAACCAAAAATAACATTGTGATTCGACGATAAAACTTGAAGTTTCCATACGTATTCCCCGGGCACAGTAGTATTGTACAACATAGTCCAAGTCTGACCGCCATCGGTGGTTTTGAGAATAACTCCTCCATTAGCATCTGAACCCGAGGCATATCCGTTGAGTTCATCTAAAAACAAGACTTCCACCAAAGCATTAGCATAAGCACTCATATTGATGTATTGCCAAGTCTCGCCACTGTCGGTTGATTTAATGATATAGGCCGGCGAAAAATAAGCGCCACAACCGTAAATGGTGGTTGGCCCAGCAGCAGCTAATCCGCAAATGGCCGGTGATGGTTGTGGGATAGTAATGGGATTCCAATGTTCGCCTCCATCGGTAGTTTTGAGAAATACATTGTTGAGGGTTCCTACAAAACCAATATTTTCATTGAGAAATTCAATATTTCTGAAGTAATAATTCCCACCCAAATCAGCTTCGGTCACTTGTGTAGCCCAAGTTGCCCCACCATCAGTGGTTTTATAGACCGCTGCGTAGGCTCCGTTGGCAGCCCAGCCCAGATTATCGTTGATAAAATACACATCGTCAAAACGTTGATTATTTACGTTGGTAACAGCCGAAGCCAAGGGACGCCATTGAAGCTGAGCATTCGAAAAGACTGCAAATAGCAGAAATCCGAGCGATATTTTTTTCATGAGGGATAATTTAAAGCTACACAAATTTAGACAACATATTGCAAATAAACCGTGGTTTGTGGTACTAAAAAAACAGGGTGTTCAAAAAAAATAGTTCGATCAAAAAAACGCGCTTCGACCAAATACGTATGACCTCTAAAATAAGACTGAACCACGCGCACTTGACACAAACTTTGTGACACCACTTTTAATTGAAACGGATAAACCAAAACTTCTTTCTCTGAACGTTCACTAAGCCCTAAAACTTCGGCAGGAAAAACACTGACTTCATCATAAAGCGATGCCACATAGCGGCTGGCCGGTTTTCTAAAAACTTCTTCCGAAGAACCAAAAGTCAGCATTTGCGTCTCTTTAATGACCAAAGTATCATCGGTAAAACCCAGAATATCTGCGCGGTCATGTGTGGCAATAATGCAACCGATGTTTTTGTTTTTGAGATAACTGAAAATTCTGCGACGCAAATGGTTTTTCCTGAAATTATCGATATGACTAAACGGTTCGTCAAACAAAACCAGTTCGGGTTCTAAAGCCAATACGCGTGCCAAGGCCACTCGTTGCATTTGCCCGCCACTCAAAAACTTGGCTTTTACGTGGGCAAACTCGGTCATTTCAACCAAATCGAGCAATTCATCAACGCGATTCTTTTTATACTGCGGGTAAATATTCGACAAAAATTTACCGACATTTTCAGCGACTGAAATAAAAGGCATCAAATCAAAATCTTGCGGCAAATATTTCATCGAATCAACTCCTGGAACCAAATTAAACTTGGGTCCTGTAACGGGCAGTCCATTCCAAATAACGGTTCCTGAATCAGCATCTAAAAGTCCGTAAATAAGCCGCAACAAAGTACTTTTTCCGCAACCGCTTTCGCCAATAACAGCCAACGATTTTCCGGTTTCAAGCGTGAAAGATATATTGCTCAAAACTGTTTTTTGTTGGTATGAAAATGACAATTGATTGACTAAGAGCATCCGAGTTTGATTTTGCAAGGCAAAGGTGGTAAAAAAAAGGCAGCGCAACAAGTTATCAATTTTTGCCGGTTATCGAGTTTATGCTCTATTCATCGTTTTTTTTAGGGCTTTTTGGTGGGTCATCTTACTTTTATCCCAACAAACATACTGACTATGAAACGGATAGCATTTTTATTCACACTCATCGCCCTCACATCAAACTTAAAAGCGCAAATTGGTATTGGCAACACCAATCCAAAAGCGCAACTCGATATTACAGCATCAAATCAGGCAACTCCAGCCAGTACGGATGGTATCATCATTCCGAAAATAGATGCTTTTCCGGCGGTCAATCCTTCCGTAGATCAACAAGCCATGTTGGTTTATCTGACCACTGCAACCACTTTTGGTGGGAATGCCAAACCTGCCGGGTTTTACTATTGGAATCAAGCCACTACGGATTGGGTAGGCATTAGCTCATCTATGAATGGCGACCATGATTGGTATAAAGAAGGAACGACTACAGCGCCCTCTTCAATCAATGACGAAATGTTTCATACCGGAAATGTGGCCATTGGCAAAAACACGGCTGATTATACTCTTGACGTAGCATCAAGCAATGTTGACACTACTGTAGCTGTGTCCACCACGAGTACAACTACTACTCCATTTGTAACCAATAAAGGTATTTATAATGCCTACGCGGGTTCGTCGAATAATGATGTAAATGTGATGAATAACACCTATTCTGGAACTTCTACCGGAGTTGTTACCACTATAAAAAATGATGTTTACTGTGCAAACGCAACTTCGTTCAGTGCCATGCAAAATTCGTTTTTTGGGAGTTTAGGTGTACATACCGGAATTCAAAATGAAATGGGAAATGCTATCTCTAATGTCGGGCTCCGAAATATGATGTATAACAAAACTGCCAATGCAACCCGAGAAGGTGTATTGAACGAAATTTATAACAATACCGGAACAGGTTTCTCTTATGGGGTTCGCAATTTAATGGGGAATGATAATCCAGGACTCACCTCAAATACTTGGGGCTTTTACAATTCAATGATTGGTTCAGGCAACTCACCTAACATTGGCTTTTCAAATTACATCAGCAACAGTGGTAGTGGTGATCATTATGGCGTTTTTAATCAGTTAGAAGGTACCGGAAGCGGAATAAAAACCGGGTTATTCAGCAGAATTGTTACCTCGGCAGGCGGCACGCACTATGGGGTTTATTCAGAAGTACTCAAGGCAGGTGCTACCAATTTTGCCGGTTATTTTTTAGGAAATGTAGGCATCGGAACCAGCAGTTCAAACATCTATACTTTTCCACCTTCACGAGGCACCAACGGGCAAGTAATGCGCACCAACGGAACAGGAACAATTAGTTGGAACAATGTGAGTGATTTTGCTTGGTCAACTACCGGAAATGCAGCTACTGCGACAGATTTTATCGGAACCACCAACGCACAGCCTTTTAAATTATATTCTAATAATATTGAGCGAATGCGCATCAATCCTACCGATGGCGAAGTTGCCATTGGAGCTACCACCTCACCTTATGCCGGTGATTCATTGGCTGCGATAGGTTCTGCTGCTCTGCCTTTTTCTACAAGTGGATATACCGCGCAAAACGGCTCAGGAATTTGGGGTGAAACGCTCACAGGAAATGCCACAACTTTTTCATCAGTTCAAGGGGTATATTATGGAACCAGTATCGGTTCAGGGGTTCAAGGAAACTACTCAGGAACTTCAACCAATACAACCAGATCCGGTATATATGGTGCTTGTACAACCCCAGCAGCAACGAACGGAGGAGTTGGCGTTTACGGCTACAATAGCATTAGTAGTGGTAATCAACACATAGGTGTATTTGGAACCTATAATACTTCTGCCTATGGACTTAGCGTATATGGTGTTGCCTTCGGTGGCGGCATTATCACTGGCAACGTTGATGCAGCTGTAGTAGGCTGGAGAGCCAATAACAACAATTACAGTGGATATTTCAATGGCAACCATGTTATTGCCAACGGAACCAAATCGGCCAGCGTTGGCACTTCAAAAGGGAATCAACTTTTATATGTAACCGAAGCGCCCGAAGTTTGGTTTGAAGATATTGGCGGCGGAACCCTGAGAAATGGCATTGCACATATTGATTTAGATCCGTTATTTTTAGAAACCATATTTGTTGATAAAAAGCATCCGATGCGTATTTTTCTGCAAGAAGAAGGCGAAAGCAATGGACTAATTGTCATTAAAGATTCAGATAATAAAGGTTTTACGGTTAAAGAAAAAAACGGTGGAAACGCAAATATTTCATTCTCATATAGAATCATGGCCAAACGTTTGCATTTTCAAGATCATCGATTTGGCAACGATCCGGTTTGGGGCAAAGGCGACACGCGTAAATACAACCGATATGCCAGTCCACCACCGGTTGATTATGAACAAAATATTCGCTTTCAAGAAGAACAAAGAAAAAATTACAAGCCAGATTTATTGCCAGAAGGCTTTGTTTCATATGAACAATTGATGAAACAAGCTGAAGAAAAAGTCAAAAGTTCTGAGCGTCCTAAAAAAACAAAAGAAAACAATTAAGGTCATTTGTTTGAATACGAACTGAATAGACCTAGCTATTTTGACCAATAATATTCGGTTCGCATATAAATATGACTTATTTTTGCCCCAACCATCACAACAAGAATATGAAGCTAAAACTACCCCTCGTTTTAATTGCTTTTTTTCTATCGTTCAACTGTTTAGCTCAGATTGGAATAGGTACCACCAGTCCCAATGCCGTTTTAGACATCAAGTCGAGCAATCAAGCTACGCCATCAAATACCGACGGTTTACTCATCCCAAAAATAGATGCCTTTCCGGCGATTAATCCTACCGCATCACAACAAGGTATGTTGGTGTATTTAACCACGACTTCCGGTTTGAATCAACCCGGATTTTATTATTGGGACAATATATCATCTACTTGGATTGGGATGAATTCTACCATGAATTCAGACGCCGATTGGTACAAAGTGGGTACAACATCAGCACCGACCACTATTACCGACCAAATGTTCCATACCGGAAATGTAGCCATCGGGAAAAATACCACCTCCTATCCGTTTGAAGTACTTTCAACTGCCTATGATCGCGGTATCAACAACATTTTTTCGAACGGAAACAACAACGGAGCCGACAAAGCTGCCTTGTTCAATACCCACAGCGGAAGTTCAAATGATCCGGTTTATGGCGTGAGCAATACAGTAAACAACTCCGGAAACGGCAGTCATTTTGGAACCGGAAACAGCCTCAACGGAACCGGAACCGGAACGCATTACGGAACTTACAACACCATTACCGGAACCGGAGCCGGAATACAAATTGGTACGCGAAATACCATTAGCAACACCGGAAATAATACGCATTATGGAATCAGCAGTTCATTAAGCGGTACCGGAAGCGGTGACCATTACGGAAGTTTAACCGACTTGAACGGAGCAGGAAGCGGTGAACAACACGGCAGTGATAACCTGATTTCCAACTCCGGCAACAACACCCATTACGGAACCAACAATGTACTCAGCGGAACGGGTTCTGGAACGCATTACGGCTATAACGCAACACTTTCAGGTGCGGGAACCGGTCGTCAATACGGACATTACAACAACATTACCAATTCTGGCGATAATATTCATTACGGAAATTATAACGACCTCAGCGGAAGCGGTATCGGAAACCACTTTGGAACGGTCAACAATTTGAGTGGAACCGGAACCGGAATTTTATACGGTGTATACAACAGCATTGGCAATACCGGTAGCGGAAATCACTTTGGCGGTTATACTGATTTGACCGGAACCGGAACCGGACAACAAATTGGCTACAACACCACCATCAGCAATACCGGAGGTGGAATCCACTACGGATATTATTCTGATTTGAACGGAGCCGGAGCCGGAGATCAATATGGCCAATCAAACGCTATCAGCAATACCGGAGCGGGCATTCATTACGGAGTTTCAAATTTGCTTTCCGGAGCGGGAACCGGTCAGCAATATGGCGTTTCAAATACCATCAGCAATTCGGGCAATGCGACCCACTACGGAAATTTTAATTCTCTAACCGGAATCGGCACAGGTAATAAATACGGTTCGTATAATTTTATTGATTCAGCTGCTGGCGGAACGCATTACGGAGTATATTCAGAAGCTTTAAAATCAGGAAACAACTATGCCGGTTATTTCTTAGGAAAAGTTTCTATCGGAACCACTACAGCCAACAATTACATCATGCCGTCTTCACGCGGAACCAACGGCCAAATCATGCAAACCGATGGTTTAGGCAATGTAACTTGGCAAAGTTTGAATTCCAGTTCTTGGCTCACCACCGGCAACAGCGGAACAGTTCCGGCAACCAATTTTATGGGAACCACCGACGATCAAGATATCGTCTTTAAAAGAAATAATATTCGTGCAGGTTTTCTGGGCAATCCAAATACAACTTCCGGCAATATGAATACGTCTTTTGGCGCTAATTCACTGGTCAATCCATCGGGCACAGGAACGCGCAATGTGGCCATCGGAACTAATGTTTTGCCTTCGAACACTACCGGAAATCGCAACGTATCTATTGGTGACCAATCGATGTTTTCAAATGTATCCGGAACTGAAAATACCGCCATGGGTGTTGGAGCGCTTTATTCAAGCACACAAGGTGTTTGCAACGTGGCCATCGGTCGCAATGCGCTGACCACCACCAATGGGCTTTCAGGCACGCAAGGTTCAAACAATACCGGAGTGGGTTATGTGGCTCTGCGCAGCAATACGATTGGCGCGTACAACAATGCCTTGGGTCGCGATGCCTTGTACAGCAATACTACAGGAAACAACAATGTTGGAATCGGATACCAAGCCGGTTATTCAAATTTAACAGGAAACAGCAATGTTTTTATCGGAAATCAAGCGGGTTATAACGAAGCAGGCAGCAATCGTTTGTATATTGAAAACACGAATGCCGACGCGAATAATTCATTGATTTATGGTGAATTTGACAACAACATTCTTCGGGCGAATGGTCAGGTTCAAATCGGAAATCCGGCGGTAACCGGTTATGCTTTGCCAACCACACGCGGCAACAACGGACAAGTTTTACAAACCAACGGCGCCGGAGCAACCAGCTGGGTCGATAATCCTGCCAGTACTTTTTCGGTGATGCGCGCCAACCTCGGCAGTGGACTTGCGCTAGCAACATCCGGCTGGCAATTAATCAACTTTAGCACAACCGCTTTTGACGCTAACTCAGAATTTAATTCAGGTAGCAGCCGATTTGTCGCTGCTAAAACCGGATATTATCAAGTCAATGCCGGTTATTTTACCGATGCGCAAGCCAATACACAATATTATTCAATTGGCGTTCGCAAGAATGGCAGCTTTTATCAAGAAAATGGTGGAAATCACACCGCCAATGGGCCGGTTTCAAGAACTATTAATTGCTTGGTTTATCTTGTGGCAGGCGATTATATCGAAATCTATGCTGAAAATTACCAAAGCGGTGTTACGATTGATTCTTATTCTGGAAAAACCTTTTTTGAAGTACATCAAGTTCGATAAACCTTGGAAAAAATCATAAAAAAAGCTGCCCGTTTGAGCAGCTTTTTGTTTTTATGGCGATTGATTATTTTCCGTTTTGTGCGTCTTGAACCATTTTATCATTGGCTGTAATGGCAAATTCAACGCGACGATTTTTGCTTCGTCCTGCATCCGTATCATTTGATTCAATAGGATCTGCCATACCCATACCCGTGGTGGTAAATCGACTGGCGACCAATCCTTTTTTAGTCAAATAAGCTTTTACAGCATTGGCTCTGTCTTGTGAGAGTTTCAAATTATAATCAGCGGCACCTTTGTTATCAGTATAACCATAAATAACGATGTTGGTGTCTGGGTATTCAGTAAAAACTTTTACCAATTTGTCTAAGTTGGCTTTGGCTTGGCTGGTCAAGGTTGATTTATTGAAATCAAAACGAACTGCATTTTCACCCAAAACAAGTTTGATTCCTTCACCTACACGAACTACATCAGCACCGGGTAATGCATTGTCAATTTCGCGGGCTTGTTTGTCCATTTTGTTTCCGATGATACCACCGGCAGCGCCGCCAATAACGCCGCCAAGCACAGCACCCAATGCACCATTACCGCCTTTGCCGATATTATTTCCGAGTACAGCACCGAGTACAGCACCTCCGGCTGCGCCAATAGCTACTCCGCGTTGTGTATTGTTACTGTTCTTAACCGCTTCACAACTAGTTAAAACGATTGAGCTCAAAATAGTAATGGCTAATGCTAAAGTTGTTATTTTTTTCATGATTATTTAGCTTTTTCAAATTGATATACTACATCCGTAGGCTTATTTCCTACATTAATTTTATCTACTAACTGAAAGTTTCCCGATTCTTGAGCCACAAAAGTCAATACATAACCCTCTCTGACTTTTTTGGCTTTTTCTCCGGCGTTAACAATCTTGAGTACAAATTGTCCGTCTTTGTTGATGTACCATTTAATAGGCGAACTAAAAGAACTACAACCTGCTTTTGACAGATTTATTTCACCTGAATTGTTGTTGGCTACAAACTTCCAACTACTGCCTTCAAAACACTTGGAATCTTCTAACTGAAATGAGGTTACTTTGATGTATTCAGAACCCGGATAATTGACTGAAGTCAAAATCCAATTTCCTTTTAGTGTTGCGCCCACTCGGGTATCAATTTTTGTACTGGCCGGTGATGAGGCTGTAGAAGATGATTTACAAGACCAGAGTCCAATCATCAGCAAACTCAATAAAATAACTTTTTTCATATACATTCAAATTATAGCCGCAAATATACAACGTGATTTGCAATGAATTGTCATTTAAGACAACATTAGCATGTAGAATAAGTACTACAACACGAATCCAGTAAGACAATTTGTCATTTTTGACAGCTTGGTATTTTATTTGACAAGCGGCTGAAAATTTTAAATTAAAAAACACAGATATGACAACAGGAAAAATTAATGTATCGGTTGAAAACATCTTCCCGCTGATTAAGAAGTTTTTATACAGCGACCACGAAATTTTCTTGCGCGAATTGGTCTCAAACGCCACCGACGCCACCCTGAAACTCAAACACCTCACCAGCATCGGCGAGGCCAAAGTTGAATATGGTCAACCGTTGATTGAAGTCAAAATTGACAAAGACGGCAAAAAACTCCACATCATTGACCAAGGTTTGGGGATGACGGCTGAAGAAGTCGAAAAATACATCAACCAAGTAGCTTTTTCGGGTGCCGAAGAATTCCTTGAAAAATATAAAGATTCTGCCAAAGATTCAGGCATTATCGGACATTTCGGGTTGGGCTTCTACTCGGCTTTTATGGTAGCCGAAAAAGTAGAAATCATCACCAAATCATACAAAGACGAACCGGCCGCGCATTGGACTTGCGATGGCAGCCCAGAATTTACTTTGGTAGCCCACGATAAAACCGACCGCGGAACCGAAATTATTCTACACATTGCTGAAGATTCTGTTGAGTTTTTAGAAGAAAGCAAAATTCGTCAGCTACTGACCAAATACAACAAATTTATGCCGGTGCCGATTAAATTCGGAACCAAAAAAGAAGCGCTTCCAAAACCGGAAGATGCCGGCGAAGATTACAAAACTGAATTCATCGACGTAGACAATATCATCAATAACCCAAATCCGGCCTGGACCAAACAACCTTCGGATTTGAAAGACGAAGATTACGCAGCGTTTTATCGCGAATTGTATCCGATGCAATTTGAAGAGCCGTTGTTCAACATTCACCTGAACGTGGATTATCCGTTTAACTTGACCGGAATCTTATACTTCCCGAAACTCGATGCGAATCTTCAGGTACAAAAGGACAAAATTCAATTATATCAAAACCAAGTATTTGTGACCGATAATGTCGAAGGCATTGTTCCTGAGTTTTTGGTGATGTTGCGCGGAGTAATTGATTCTCCGGATATTCCGCTCAACGTATCGCGCTCGTATTTGCAAGCCGATGGAAATGTGAAGAAAATCTCGAATTACATTACCCGAAAAGTTGCTGACAAACTCAAATCGCTCTTCAACGAAAACCGCGAAGATTTTGAACAAAAATGGAACGACATCAAAATCGTTCTTGAATACGGCATGCTTTCAGAGCCTAAATTCTACGAAAAAGCCGGAGATTTTGTGCTCTATCCAACCGTTGACGGTAAGTTTTACACCTTGGCAGAACTCAAAGAAGCTATCAAAGACAATCAGACAGACAAAGACGGAAACTTAGTCGTGTTGTATGCATCTAATAAAGACGCACAACACAGCTATATTGACATCGCCAAAGAAAAAGGCTACCAAGTATTATTGCTCGATTCGCCAATTGTGTCGCATTTGATCCAAAAATTAGAAGCCGACAACAAGCAGCTAACCTTTGCCCGCGTGGATGCCGATCATATTGACAAGCTCATCAAAAAAGACGAAGCACAGATTTCAAAACTTTCTGAAGAAGAATCAACCCAACTAAAAACCGTTTTAGAAGGTATTGTACCGAACACGACTTATTCAGTGCAACTCGAAGCGATGGACAGCCACGCAGCTCCGTTCATCATTACCCAACCTGAATTTATGCGCCGTATGAAAGAAATGAGTCAAACCGGCGGCGGTGGCATGTTTGGCATGGGTAACTTTCCGGAAATGTACAATTTAGTGGTGAACACCAACTCTGATTTGGCTTCGACGATTCTTAAAGCGGATGCCTCAGCGCAAGAAAGTTTGGTCAAACAAGCGCTTGATTTAGCGAAAATATCTCAAGGACTTTTAAAAGGCGAAGAACTCACCGCTTTTGTCAAGAGAAGTTTTGAGTTGATTAAATAAATTTCAACCAATTAATAAAAACCCGCAAGTTTTGAATTTGCGGGTTTTCTTTTTATCGTTTGAGCGAAAAATGCGCTTTGAAGGTTCGTTCTGCTCCTGAGGCTGTTTGGTAATCAATCACAAACCAATAGTCGGTCGAGGGCAATGGCTGACCGTTGTAGGTTCCGTCCCAACCGGTACTCTGTGCCGAGAATTGTTTGAGTAACTTTCCGTAGCGGTCAAAAATACTGATCTCGCCTTTCTGTCCGGGTTTCAAACCTTGAATGTTCCAAGTATCGTTGTATCCGTCGTCATTGGGTGTGAAAAATTTCGGATATCCCAAAACCGTTACCGGTAAATCAAAACTGTTGCAACCACTGATCTCTTTTACATGAACAACGTAATCTCCGCCTTGCGTCACCACAAAAGTATTGTCGGTTTGAAATGCTCCGTAATTAAGCTGATACAAAAACTGACCGCTTCCGCCCGAAGTAACGACTACAATTTGCTGCTGATCGGCCAATTCTTGATTAACAAAAACCTCAGCAGTCGCCGGAGGACTATCTAAAACAGAAAATAAATAAGTAACTGTACAACCTGAAATATTTTCAGTAGCAACTGCTTGATAGTTTCCGATAGTCGTGGCCAAATAAGCCGAAGAATTCACAGTCAAAGGCTGACCGTTTTGCGTCCATACAAAAGTGTAATCTGCGGTAGATAAACCGGTATCTAAAAACGATTGCGTCAAAGGCAAACCCGCAGCATCAGAGCAGATGTATGAAGTTTGAGCAAACACCGGATTGGGTTGAATCCTTACTTCTAAACTTGCTTGGGTTGCACATTCAACGGCCGAAGGCGTAAAAACATAAATTCCGTCTACAAGGTTATTAATGACGGCCGGAGCCCAAGTCCCGGTGATTCCGTTGGAAGAAATATTAGATAAAATCGGAGCAATTCCACCTTCACAAACATCTAATTCAGTGGCAAATGAAGGAACCGTTTTGATATTGATGGTTTGCGTAAGTTGTGCCGAAAGAGCACATTGTCCCGCATTAGGTGTAAAAGTATACGTTTGGGTTTGGGTGTTGCTTAGTGGTGGTGACCAAGTTCCGGTGATTCCGTTGAGCGAAGTCGTCGGCAACGGAGCAATCAAACTTCCCTCGCAGACCGCAGGCAAAACATTGAACAACGGCTGAACATTGTTCACCACTGTAATGCCCAATTGAGCCGGTAAAGCGCACTGTCCAGGGTTGGGCGTAAAAGTGTAAATCTTAGATTGTGTATTGCTTAAAGCCGGTGACCAACTTCCGGTAATTCCGTTGAGTGAAGAAGTCGGCAAAGCAGATAAAAGTTCGCCGGAACAAATCGGAGCAACTGGATTAAAGGTGGGTGTAATATTGGCATTGGTCACGACAATATCCATAAAAGTAGGCAAAGCACATTGCCCTGAATTCGGCGTAAAAGTATAACGAGTGGTTGCTGAATTATTCAATGCCGGTGACCAAACTCCGATAATTCCATTATTTGATGTCGTTGGCAAAGCCGATAAATTTTGCCCGGTGCATATCGGCGGCACTTGCGTGAATGTAGGAACGATGCTTGGATTATTCACGACAATGGTCATGTCAACCGAAGTAGCGCATTGTCCTGAATTTGGGGTAAATGTGTAGCGTGTTGTTTGGGTATTGTCAAGTGACGGCGACCAAGTTCCCGTAATGCCGTTGTTTGATGTTGTAGGTAAAGCAGTCAAAGATTGTCCCAAACAAATTGGATTTACTTGTGTAAAAATGGGCGTTACCACTTGATTGACCGTGATGCGCATGGTAGCTGTTGTAGCGCATTGCCCCGAGGTGGGCGTAAAAGTATAATCAGTAGTTAGTGTATTATTGATGGCAGGTGACCATGTTCCGGTAATTCCGTTGTTCGAAGTGGTCGGTAAAGCCGATAATGATTGTCCAGCACAAATAGCAGCTACTTGAGTAAAAACAGGAATCGTAGGTTGTTGCACCTGAATCGTCATAAAAGACACGGATGCACAAGAACCCGACGAAGGTGTAAAAGTATAAGTAGTATCGGAAGTGTTGTTGAGTGCCGGTGACCAAGTTCCGGTAATTCCATTCAAAGAAGTGGTTGGCAAGGGCGCTAAAACATCGCCGTTGCAAATCGGTGCCACTTGTACAAAATTGGGGGTTACCTGATTACTTACTGCGATGGTCATTGTGGTATTGTTGGCACATTGCCCCGCATTGGGTGTAAAAGTATAGGTTGTATTGATCAAATTATTGGGTGCCGGAAACCACGTTCCTGTAATTCCTTCGAGCGAAGTAGTCGGTAATGGATTTAAAGTTTGGTTGACACAAATCGGCCCAATTTGTGCAAAAGTCGGAGTAACATTGGCTGAAGTTACTGTAATGGTCATTACCGCTTGTTGGTTGCTGCATTGACCTGCATTGGGTGTAAAGGTATACAGTGTTGTTGCAGTATTATTAAGAGCCGGTTGCCAAGTTCCGGTAATTCCTTCGAGTGATGTGGTTGGTAAAGCCGTCATAGGAGAACCATTACAAACCGGCGGTATTTGCGTAAAAGTAGGAATGGTTCCGGGGGTAACGGTAATACGCATCACAACCGGCGACGCGCATTGACCGGCATTCGGTGTAAAGGTATAATCAGTGGTCTGGGTATTATCCAGCGGCGGAGACCATGTTCCGGTAATTCCATTATTAGAAGTTGTGGGCAAAGCCGATAAAGCTTGGCCTGCACAAATGGGTGCTACTTGGTTAAATGCTGGTATTGTTGATGGATTGACCGTAATCGTGAGTTGTTTGGTTGTGGCGCACTGTCCGGAATTGGGCGTAAAAGTATACTGGGTGGTTTGCGTATTATCAAGCGGTGGTGTCCAACTCCCGATAATGCCGTTGAGCGATGTGGTGGGCAAAGCAGCTAAAGTTTCGCCTGCGCAAATAGCCACAGGTTGGTTAAAAGTGGGAACCGTTCCGGGATTGACGTTTAAAGTTACTGTATCGGTAATAGAATTTCCGCAGGCATTGGTGGCTGTCAATGTCAAGATGACCGATCCCGAAGCGGTAAAAGGCAAAGTATAATTGGTATTCAATGAATTTGGGCTGCTAAAAGTCCCTACCGGCGCTGACCAAGTAAGTGAGTTTTGTCCCTGAGCAGTTCCGGTTAAAGATACCGTAGCGCCCACACAAGCTGGACTCACGGTTCCGGCATCTACCGAAAAAACATCTACCGGAGCCACACAGCCTAGATTAGTATAAGTTGGATTTCCGGCAGCATTGTAAACAACACTAGCACCATTGGCTGCGCCGGGTAATCCATTAGCATCAACGAGTAGAGTTCTGTCATAACTTACCGAAACATTGCATCCACCACCAAAACTAACGGTGAGTGTCCTAATTCCAGGATTAGCGTTGTAATTGCCAAAGTGACCTTGCGGAACAGTCGTATTATCTTGAAATAAAATATAAACGTCATGACTCAAAGCCCCAAATACGTTGGCTGAAGGTGTAAAATTCTGACTGGTAATCACAATCACACTAGCATTCGCAGGTATAGTTCCGGTGGGCTCGATGAGTTGGCCACAACCGCCCAAAGCCGAAATTTGCGCATTTAGTCCGGCCACTTTAGTTGAAGTAACAGAGTTTTGAACTAATCCTTGCCAAGATTGACTAGGCCAAGTAACTGTCATCTGAGCAATGTTAAGCGGCGCCGGTCCGACTACAAAACTGAACATTTCATTAAAACCTTCGTCTCCGGAATTATCGCAAGAATCGACCAAAATGGTCTCAATACGCAGACATTGCGCTGTACTTTTCTGAAAAGTGAGCGCGAGAAAAGCAATCCCAATCAGGCATCGCAGACCGATTCGAAACATTTTTGATGCAATCATTACTGGCCGCAAGTTAGTACTAATTTGTTATTTAAAAATCATGGTTTCTTTATTTAACTATTAGTAAATTGCACTGTCCTTGGCATAATTCAAGACTAAAAAAACATCAAATACAAACCGCTATGACACTGACTATTGAAACGCCCGCTTTACTTTTCTCGGCCACTTCACTCATTTTATTGGCTTACACGAATCGATTTTTGACCATTGCAAGTATCATTCGCGGACTCAAAAAAAACTACGACGAAAAAGCCAGTCCCTCGACTTTATTAGAAATCAAAAACCTGAATTTGCGATTAACGCTGATCCGTTACATGCAAATGTTTGGCGTTTTGTGTTTGTTTATGTCGGTCTTTGCGATGTTGCTTTTGTTTTTAGAACAGCATTTGGCCGGCATTTATTTGTTTGGCATTAGCTTGCTGTGTCTGTTGATTTCACTGGGCATTTCGTTTTGGGAAATCAGCATTTCAGTCGAAGCTTTGCGCGTGCATTTGAGTGGTTTAATCGATGAACAATAAAAATGAGTTTGTTATTTGGCTCTGAACCTTTGCAACTTGATTTGCCCGATGCGGAAATCGTTTATCATCCGGGATTCTTTCTGCCTGATATCGCCGATGATTTATTCAAAACATTGCGCGATCAAACGCCTTGGCAACACGACAAAATCAAAGTTTACGGACAAGAACATTTTCAGCCGAGATTGACTGCCTTATACGGAAACGATGGCAAACCTTACACCTACTCCAATATTACCATGCAGCCGCATCCGTGGAATTTGTTGTTGCAAAAAATAAAATATCAAGTCGAAAGCGTTGCCGAAGTATCATTCACGACAGTGCTGCTCAATTATTATCGCGACGGCAAAGACAGCAACGGTTGGCATGCTGATGACGAAAAAGAACTCGGTGAAAATCCGGTGATTGCTTCGGTGAGTTTGGGCGCTGATCGGTGGTTTCACCTCAAACACAATTCGCTGGATATCAAACAAAAAATATTGCTCGAACACGGAAGTTTGCTGCTCATGAAAGGAACAACACAACATTTCTGGAAGCATCAAATTCCCAAAACGGCGCAACCTATCAGCGGCCGGATTAATTTGACCTTTCGGGTAATTCATTAAATTTGATTTATGGAACAAATCATTGCTTATTTTTCAACGATTCCGTCATCGCACCGAAGTCTAATTTTGGTGGGCGGCATTACTCTTTTTTGGCTCATTGAAAATCAGTTTCCGCTGTTTCGATTCAAATACAGCAAATGGCAGCATGCCGGAATCAACATTTTTTTTACGCTGACAACCATTGTGATTAACTTTTTGCTGGCTTTTATCTTGGTCAAAACCTCTGATTGGGTCGTAACAAATCATTTTGGATTGCTGCAATGGCTTCCGGAAATGCCCATTTTACTTTACACTTTCGTTGGTTTATTGCTCATGGATTTTTTTGGCGCCTATTTGATTCATTGGATAGAACACCGCGTTTCGTGGCTGTGGCGTTTTCATTTGATTCACCACACCGATACTTGGATTGACACGACTTCGGCCAACAGACATCATCCCGGCGAAAGTATTTTGCGTTTCATTTTTACAACTTTGGGCGTTGCACTAGTCGGCTGCCCGATGTGGATGATTTTTTTGTATCAAACCTTATCGGTTGTGGCCACACAATTCAATCATGCCAATATCAGCTTGCCCGGAAAGCTTGATTTATGGTTGAGTTATTTGATTGTCTCGCCGGATATGCACAAGGTTCATCATCACTACAAATTGCCTTATACTGACAGCAATTACGGCAATATTTTCTCGGTTTGGGATCGACTCTTCGGAACTTATATGACTTTGCCGAAAGAAAATATTATTTATGGTGTTGATACGCATCCGGACGAACAAGAACACAATCGCATTAAAGCGTTGCTTGTGATTCCGTTTCAAGCCAAGCGAAAAGCCTCGGCGCCGGAATAATTTTTTTTGGCAAAGGTGAACGAATAATTTTTTTTATTAATATTGGATGTATAAAACGTAACTAACTAGAAAAAACACCTTTGAAATAATTTTCAACCCATGAAAAAGAGTAGACGCGAGCTTACTAGGGAAGAAAACGAAAGACTGATTTCGCTGGCCCTTGAAGAAAGAAACCCTTTTGAGGTAATTAAAAAAGAATTCGGCATTGATGAAAAAGAAGTGCTCGAAATTATGAAAAAACGAATGCCTGCCGACCAATACGAAGCTTGGAAGAAAAAAGCCAATGCGGCCAAGCCAAAACCAAAACCGATTCGGATAGATGATTTTGACGACGAACTAGACGGCAAATACTACATTAAAAATAAATTTTAAAATCAACTCCTGCCCTATCCATCGGCGGGAGTTTTTTTTGTGTACAAAAGCATCTAATACGGATGCTTTTTTTGTTCTTACACTTAAACAAATAAAAATATTTTTTTAATTTTATTTAGTTTGTATTAAATTTTATTTAATTTTGATTCATCAAATTCAAACAATATGCGTCCAAAACTTCCTATTCAATGTCCGGGTTGCGAAAATCCGCTTTCGGTTTCGCAACTCAGTTGCAGTGTTTGCAGCACACAGGTTTCGGGATCTTACAGCTTGCCCATGCTGCTGCAATTATCTGAAGACGAACAAAACTTTATCATTCAATTTTTGCTCAACAGCGGCAGTCTTAAAGAAATGGCTGCGCAAATGGGCAATAGTTATCCGACCGTGCGCAACAAACTCGACGATTTGATTCAAAAAGTACAAACCCTCAAAGAAAAATATCAATCATGATGACTGCTTTTTTACATCCGTTTGAAAAAACTTCCGAACAAAAACAATTGCTTGTAGGTTTGCTGACCCTATTGGCCGGAGGTGTTTTGGGTTACTGTTTCAACGCGCGTTTTGACGGCGTCATCGATTTGCATTTTACCGAAAAAGTAAGTTACTCGGAACCTTTCTTCGACTTGCTCATTGCCTGTGGAATTACTTCGGCTTTACTGTTTGGTTTGGGCAAAACCATCAATGCAAAAACCCGATTTGTCGATTTGCTCTATCCGACTCTTTGGGCCAAAGCGCCTTATGTTTTGATGACTCTCTTCAACATCAATCAAGCGAGTTATTTAAGCGGAAATCAAATTTTAGAAGCCTTTCAAAACGGAGGTAACTACGAACCATCGACCGTCACATTGGCTTTGCTATTGGTAGAAGCAGTTTTCATGCTCGCGGCTTTAATCCTCAGTGTAATTTGGTTGTTCAACGGCTTTAAACTGGCCACTAACAGCAAAGGCATTCGCAACAATATTGCGTTTATTTTGATTCTGTTGCTAGCAGAAATTATCTCAAAATACCTCATTTCAGCAATTAATTAAAAACATCATATTATGGTCGCTATCGAAACTCAAGACAGCAATTACATATTTAAAATCAAAGGCTTACACAAAATATGGGCGCTCAAATCAGAGATCATCGTCCCGAAAGACAACATTGTCAGAGCCTATCAAGATCAAGAAGAGTTGCACAAATTCTGCGGATTCAGAGTCGGAACTTATGTGCCATTTGTGATTATTGCCGGAACCTATTTTTTGAAAGGGAAAAAGAATTTCTGGGATATGACGCGCGAGAAAAATACCATCATCGTAGAGCTTAAAAATCAATACTACAACAAACTCTATATTGAGGTTGAAAATCCTGAAAACGCATTGTCACTTTTAAACCAAAACTAAGATGAAAAAAATACTGATTTTAGCCTTGCTTATCTTCGGAAAAACTGGGGCACAAGAAAAAATGACGCAACAAGAACTCGACGTCAACAGCTTGCTCAAAGGAACTTTATACAGTCCGGATAAAACATCCAAAAACACAGATTTAGCCATTATTATTGCGGGATCAGGACCAACCGACCGCAACGGAAATCAAACCGGATTAGAAAACAATTCCTTAAAATATTTGGCCCAAAGTCTGGCACAAAATCAAATCGCTGCTTACACTTTTGACAAACGCATCATCACGCAAATGGCACAAGGAACTTTGTCTGAAAAAGATTTGTCTTTTGAAGATTTTATTACCGATGTCAAAGCAATTGCTCAATATTTTAAAGCGCAGAAAAAATACCGAAAAATCATTCTCATCGGCCATAGTGAAGGTTCGTTGATTGGCATGGTGGCTGCACAAACGCAGGCGGATGCGTATGTATCGATTGCCGGACCGGGTCGCCCGATTGACGAAGTTTTAATCGAGCAAATTCAAAAACAAGCGCCCAGCATGACCGCCGAAGTCAAAGAAGATTTAGAAATCCTCAAAAAAGGACAAACTTTTGAGCTCAAAAATCCGGCGATGGGCATATTGTTCCGCGAAAGCGTGCAACCGTATATGATTTCATGGCTCAAATACGATCCGCGCAAAGAAATTCAAAAACTCAAAATACCTGTATTGCTTATTAACGGAAGTCGCGATATACAAGTTCCGGCTTCGGATGCAGCCTTACTCAAAACGGCCAAACCGGATGCACAGCTCAAAATTATTGACAACATGAACCACGTCTTCAAAAAAATAACTACCGATGATATGATGGCCAACGCCACTTTGAGTAGCCAACCCCAGGTGCCGATTATGCCTGAATTGACCCTTGCGATAAATGAATTCATAAAATCACTCTAGCACCGAAACATTTTCATACTTTTGGCGTCGAAAAGGCACATTTAAAACCTATTATGAAAAAACTTTTTTTGGTTCTTACAACACTTGCTTTTATTGGATCATGGCAAGTAAACGCTCAAAGTAAAAATGCAGTTCAGGTAAAAATTGATTTAAACGCCATTGAAAACGATCAGGTTCCGGTCACTGTAATTGCTCCTAAAATCAATAGTTCTGAAGTGATATACCACATTCCCAAAATTGTCCCGGGAACATACTCGGCCGATAACTACGGGAAATTTGTCGAGCAATTTAAAGCCTATGACAAAAAAGGCGCTTATCTGGATGTGACTAAAATAGACGATAATTCATGGAAAATCAGCAACGCCAACAAACTGGAATCCATCAGCTACAAAGTCAATGACACTTATGATGTTGAAGACACCCACGATATATTTTCGCCGGCCGGAAGCAACATTGACGCCGGAAAAAACATCTTACTCAACACACATTGTTTTATAGGTTTCTTTGAAAATTACGCTGAAAACGCCTACCAACTTACTGTTGAGCATCCTGAAAGTTTGTGGGGCGCTACCTCAATGACCGATGGTAATGCGTCAAACACCATTGATTTATTTGCCACCAGTCGTTACAATGAATTGGTCGAGAACCCCATTATGTACAGCAAGCCTGATTACAAAACTTTCAAAGTTAATGGGATGGATATTCTCATTGCGGTGTATTCACCCAACGGAGTTCATACTGCGGATGAAGTAGCTCCGGCTATGGAAACTATGATGACCGCTCAGAAAAATTTTCTGGGTTCTATCAATACGACACCCAAATACAGTGTTTTGATTTATTTGTCAGACATGCAATCCGGACACGATGCGCAAGGTTTTGGCGCACTCGAACATCCAACAGCAACCACAGTAGTTATGCCCGAGCAAATGCCTGTGGGCGATTTAGCCGAACAACTCAAAGATGTCGTTTCACATGAGTTTTTTCACATCGTAACGCCGCTGACTATTCATTCAAAAGAGATTCAAAACTTTGATTTCTCATCGCCTAAAATGTCTGAGCATTTATGGATGTATGAAGGAGTAACCGAGTATTTTGCCAACTTATTTCAGGTGAATCAGGGTTTGATTTCAGAGCATGATTTTTATGCGCGCATCGCCTCTAAAATGACCAATGCTGCCAACTTAAATGACACCATGCCGTTTACCGAAATGAGTGCCAACGTACTGACCAAACCCTACAAAGATCAATACCTCAACGTATATGAAAAAGGCGCCTTGATTGGTATGTGCATCGACATCATCATCCGTGAAAAAAGCAACGGAAGTCGCGGAATTCTTGACTTGATGCGCAAATTATCAGCTGAATACGGTGTTCATAAAGCTTTTGACGACAGCGAATTGTTTGGCAAAATTACAGCCTTAACTTATCCGGAAGTAGGTGCATTTTTACAAAAATATGTGGCAGGTCCGAATCCGATTCCGTATGATGCATATTTAGCAAAAATGGGCGTAACCAAAACTTCGGTTAAAAATCCGGGCAATCCGTTTATTAAAGGTCAAATGCCCACCATTGACATTGATCAGCAAACCAAGCAAATTTCAGTGCGCTCTGACCTAGAGCCGAATGTTTTCTTTATGAATCTAGGCATCAAACCAGGTGACCAATTGCTTGAAGTGAACCAAAAGGCTTATAATCTCGATAATATTTATGAACTCATCATGGCCAGTCAAACTTGGCAAGAAGGCGACCAAGTAAGCGTAAAAATCAAGCGAGATGGCAAAGAGCAATTCATCAAGGGCATTGTTCAGCTTCCGTCGGAATTCACAGTAGGATTCAAAGCCGATCAAAATGTTCAGAAAACATTGCGCGAAGCTTGGCTCAAAGGATAGATGAAAACGAATCAATAAAATCCTCAAGACACTTAGTTTTGGGGATTTTTTTATTTATTTGCCCAAAATAATTTCATGAAAAATATTGCTCTTATTTACCTTAGCGGAATAGTGTTGATTTCTTGTACAAAAATTGAAAGTAACCAACAATTAGATCTTAGCGGCAAAGTTGAAGATTTGAAAAAAGGAACTATCTATGTTCAAAAGTTCGGCGACAGCACTTTGGTCAACATCGATACCATTCACATCAATGGAAATTCTGATTTTCAGGTTCAATTAGATGTAAAAGAACCCGAAATGCTTCAGTTGATTCTAGACCGCGGAGCCACACATTCAAAAGACGATCAACTGCCTTTTTTTGCTGAACCCGGACACATTAGAATTATTACTTCGCTCGATGCATTCTCGTCCGGAAAAATTACCGGATCGGCCAATCAAAAAATCTATGAAGAATTCAAAAACATCAACAGCCGTTTCAACGATCAAGATTTGGCCCTGATTCAAATGGGATTCAAAGCCTATAAAAACAAAAATCAAAAACAACTCGACAGTATTCGCCTAGCACAAAAAGAAGTACTCAAACGACGCTATTTGTATGCAGTGAATTTTGCGTTGAACCATCGCAATCGCGAAGTAGCGCCCTATGTTATCTTGACGGAAATTCCCAATGTCGGGCTAAAATATTTAGATACCATTCAAAAGTCGCTTCCGGAGAAAATCAAACAATCTTTGTACGGCAAAAAAATGATGGAATTGTATCAAGCCCGAGTAAAAAGCGGAACTTAATACAAATAAAAAAAACCACCCGATAAAGGTGGTTTTTTTGAGCCGATGGAGGGACTCGAACCCACGACCTGCTGATTACAAATCAGCTGCTCTAGCCAGCTGAGCTACACCGGCGAATGGTGATTTCGATTGCAAATATAGAAGTGTATTTTAATTATGCAAAATAAAATCACAATTTTTTAGAACAAATCAAACTATTGCAAAGCGTTGATTTTGTCAACCAATTGATTGGCAGTTTCTTCAAGTTCTTGATTGATTTGTTTGAAGTGTGCTTTTTTATTTTCAACGTTTTTGGCGTTCACTTTGGCAATCAAACTGTCAAAAGCGCGAATCGCTTCTTCAATCACCGCATTGCTCGCATCTGAAGGCTTTCCGGTGGTAGAAAGTTCAAACAAATAAACCGCTTCAATGATATCGCCCAAAACAAAATTGATATCCTTTTTTAAATTTCTAACATTTGCCATAATAGGTATTTCTTTTAAGAATTTGCCGCAAAAGTACAGCGAATTGATCGGTAAAAAAAACTAACGGATAAAAATTTCAAGCAAAGTCGCCTGACCGCTCATTTGATAATGGTTCAAAGCCGCCGGAATCAAAATCGTATCGCCGGTTTGATAAGTATATGTTTGCTCGTTAAAAACAAAGTCAAAACAGCCCTCAGTACACATATATACTACAAAGGAATCTAGTTCATGATTGATTTCAATACTTCCGTTAAGCGGAATCATGTTCGTCGTAAAATAAGAACAATCCACTATTTCATTGGCAAGATTTTCGGTGCGATTGTACTTTTTCTCAGCCTCGATTTTTTGGTAATTAATCGCATCCAAAGCCAAATCAATGTGCAGTTCGCGTTTGTTTCCTTGCGCATCGGTTCGATCAAAATCGTACAAACGATAGGTGATATCAGAAGTTTGCTGAATCTCGGCAATCACCATTCCGGCACCTATGGCATGCACAGTTCCGGTTGCTAAGAAAAACACATCGCCTTTTTGTACCGCTTTGTAATCGAGTAATTCGGTGAGCGTATTGTTGTGTAAATGTTCGAGATATTCCGTCTGATTAGAATCTTCTTTAAATCCAACAATAAGCTCTGCTCCCGGGTCGGCTTGCATGACATACCACATTTCAGTTTTTCCGAATGAATTGTGACGCACACGAGCCAAATCGTCGTTCGGATGCACTTGAATGGATAAATCTTCACGAGCATCCAGATATTTAAACAACAACGGAAATTCAAAACCAAATTGCCGGTGAATCTTTTTACCCAATAGTTCATTCGGAAATTGAGCCATCAAATCATTGAGCGAAACTCCGCTATACACACCGTTTGACACCAAGCTCACATCGCCTGAAACACCCGACAACTCCCAACTTTCACCGGTGATATCAGAAGTAATGGGTTTGCCTAAATACGTTTTGAGCTTGGTTCCGCCCCAAATGCGTTCTTTTAAAATTGGTGTAAATTGTAGTGGATATAATTGCATTAATTTTGTGAATTATTCGCCCTTGTATGAAACAAAATTGCGCGGCGTTTCATATAAAGTTACTTCAAGGGAAAGTTCTGGTTTAAGTCGGCGCGTTATTTTCCTCCAAATGATTACAGCTATATGCTCAGCGGTTGGAATCAAATCTTTGAAATCCGGAACGTCTAAATTGAGATTTTTGTGGTCAAACGCCAACTCAACTTCTTGATATATAATATCTGACAAATCTTTAATGTCAATTACATAACCGGTTTCAGAGTCAATTTCGCCGGTCACACTTGCAATAAGTTCATAGTTGTGCCCATGAAAATTCGGATTGTTGCATTTGCCAAAAACACGCTCATTTTGCTCATCAGACCAATCGGGTCGGAACAATCTGTGCGCTGCATTAAAATGGGCTTTTCTACTGACCGTTACTTTCATTTGGATAAAGTATGTGCTTCGAGATAATGGTAAAACTCGTCAAAGATAATCTTAAACCAAACCGTATACAAATCAGGGTTTTGTTGTAAATCTTGGCGAATTTCTTCGATGTGCATCCACTTCCAACTTTCGACTTCTTCGGGGTTGATTTGCGGAGCATGTTCATAATATCCTACCATTACATGATCGAGTTCGTGTTCGGTCAGACCATTATCAAACGGCGCTTTGTAAATAAAATGAAACAGTTCTTTGAGTTCGGTCTCAATACCCATTTCTTCTTGTAATCTACGTTTACCAGCTTGAAGATTCGTCTCTCCGGCGCGTTGATGACTGCAACAGGTATTGGTCCAGAGCAGCGGTGAATGGTATTTGTGATGCGCTCTTTGCTGCAACATCACTTGATTTTTTTCATTGAGGATAAAAACCGAAAAAGCTCGGTGCAAAACCGCTTTTTGGTGCGCCTCAAGTTTGGGCATCAAACCAATCGGCTGATCGTTGGTGTCGACTAATATGACTTGTTCTTCGTTCATAGTATTGAATGGGATTCAAAAATACAAAAAAACAGCGGCAGATAAGGACGATTTTTAAATTGTGATAAGTTTAACGGGCGTTTATGGATGGTTGTTTCTCTGAGAATTAACTTAGCTATAGCTGTTAAGTTTTTTGTAAAAAAAGTTTAATGTCATCCAGCTGACAATTAAGCTCGTATATCGGGTAATACATTTGTCGCAAATAATAGAACTTATGAAAAATCAATTGAACCACTTGTTTTTACTGACCATCTTGTTCGGTTTTATGACCGCTGCTTGTAGTCAGAACAAAGCTTCGCACGCCAACAAAACTACTGCTGAAAACCATTCAAAAAACCCGTATTACTCTAGAACCGAAACAAAAAAATTAGTGTTGGCCGATTCGGTTTGGAAAAAAATCTTACCTGAAGATTTGTACGCGGTTTCCAGAGAGGCCGACACTGAGCGTCCGTTTACCGGAAAATATTGGCAAACCGATGTAAAAGGAACTTATTATTGCGCGGCTTGCGGACGAAAACTATTCCGTTCAGACGCCAAGTTTCAGAGCAGTTGCGGTTGGCCGAGTTTTTTTGAACAATCCGACAAAAACAGCATTGTTTTTAAAGCCGATAATTCATTGGGAATGCAACGCATTGAAGCGCTCTGTGGTCGTTGCGGCGGACATTTAGGTCATTTATTTGATGACGGCCCTGAGCCAACTGGCAAACGATATTGTATGAATTCCATCGCCCTTGATTTTGAACCCGACAACAAGAAATAACATGAAAAGACTCATTATTTTACTGCTTGTGAGCACAGGATTATTCGCTCAAAACAAAAACAATCCGACAGTTTCAAAACCAAAACTCGAAAACATCACTTTGGGTGGTGGCTGCTATTGGTGTGTCGAAGCCGTTTATGAAAATCTGCGTGGTGTGCATAGTGTAGTTTCGGGTTTTGCCGGCGGAAATACTGTGAATCCGAGTTATGAAGAAGTATCCACCGGGCAAACCGGCCATGCAGAATGTGTACAAATTACATATGATCCGACAGTTACTTCACTCGATGAAATCTTTAAAGTTTTCTTTAGTGTTCATGACCCAACAACGCTCAACCGTCAAGGCGCCGATGAAGGAACCCAATATCGTTCGGTGATTTTTTATCAAAATCCTCAGCAGAAAAAAGCTGCAGAAGAAATCATTGCTGCTCTAAAAAAAGCCAAAGTCTTTGACCGGCCGATAGTCACCACCATTGAACCACTCAAAAAATTCTACAAAGCCAAGAATTATCATCAGGATTATTTTGCCAAAAATCCAAGTCAGCCCTATTGCCAATTGGTCATCAAACCCAAAGTTGAGAAATTTGAAAAACTCTTCAAAAGCCGATTGAAACATTGATTCGCAATGTCATTTTTTAACTTTTAGGTTTTAAAAGTTGTAAACCGGTTGGCTTTTTTTACATTTATAGAAGTCAAAAATTACTTCTAAACAATGTTCCGCAATAAAAAAGACTTGGCAAAAAGCTGTACCATCATCACTTCGTGTCTGGTTATAGTAGTATTTACTTGGTTGACGAATGGTTGTGAAAAAGAAACCTTTGTTCAGCCATATCAAACTGAAAATGTTTTTATTTTAGTGGTTGATGGCGCTCGCTATACCGAAACTTGGGGTGATCAAAATCATCAATATATTCCACATCGTGCTGAGTTGCTAAAACAAGGTGTTTTGTGCGATCAATTTTACAACAATGGCTTTACCGAAACCTGTCAAGGTCATCAAGCTATTTGTACCGGGGTTTATGAAAACATCAATAATTCGGGATTAGAAAACCCGAGCAACCCAACCATTTTTCAGTATTGGTTAAAAAAAACAAGTCGTCCTAATCTACAAGCTTGGGTCATTGCTTCAAAGGACAAATTGGAAATTCTTTCAGATTGTGTCAATCCACAATGGAAAGGAACCTATAAACCTAGCACCGACTGCGGAAATAACGGCCTATTTACCGGTTATAGAGAAGACAGCATTACTTTTAAAAAGTTAAAATTAATTACCTCTCAAAACCACGTTCGTTTGGCCATCATCAATTTCAAACAACCAGATGCTGCGGGACATTCCGGAAATTATGAAGCATACAAACAAGGCATCTTAGACACCGATCAATATGTATATGATTTTTGGAATTACCTGCAAAACAATCCGGTTTACAAAGACAAAACAACGCTTATTGTAACCAACGACCACGGTCGCCATTCTGAAGGGCATTTAGATGGTTTTGTCTCGCACGGAGATTTGTGTGAAGGTTGCCGGCATGTTGAGTTTTTTGGTTTAGGCCCTGATTTTAAAAAAAATTATGTTTGTTCAACGACATATCAACAAATCGATATTGCCAAAACAGTTGCTCAATTATTAGGATTTGAGATGCCCACTGCCAGCGGAAAAGTTATGGCCGAGATTTTAAAGTAATCGATTCATCTTTAAAACAACTTACTTTTAGTTCTTTAGCCAGCGCTGTTGAAGCTATTTTTCTGCCGTTTACATCAACATGAAGTTCATCATAAAAACCATCGGCAGGTTTTAAAAGAGTTGAATGATTAATGAGTTGATATTTATTATTTGTATTTACCAACTTCGTCTGCAGAATTGGAGCTTGATAAATAACAAGTTGAGTGCCATTAGCTTGGCAAAGCGCTTGTATTTTGGGCAAGAAAGGATTATTCCAGATGAAAGTTATTTCTTGCGGCTCCTTTTTTATGACTTCACCGGTTGCCGGATAAAAGTAATTTCCGCTTTCGTCAAATCGGTTGTGCCTGTTGGGTTGAATAGCTGCAACCAACGACGGAAAAAACAATTCTGTGTTGTAATAACTCATTCCGAAAAAAGGTAAATAACGCGAGTAAGTTAGCGGTTTAAAAATGCCATTCTCTAATTGGTCGTAGTAATTATAAACATAATTTTCTGAAATAAAGGGCAAAAACCGATAATCATTATCGTTCAGAACCGGATCAGTAATCGCTAAATCCCAATAACTCAACGATAGAATACAGTATTTTGTTTTTCCGCCCTGATTGTAAAAATGCTCCAGCATTAAATAATTACTACTGGTTGAAGTATCGTCAATACTCAAATTAATACCCTTTACGTGGTCCAGACTATCGATGAGTTTGGTGTTTACGCTTGTCAACCCAACGCTTGACCCAATAACGATGTAATCAAATGATTTGTCTTTGACTTCATGGGTAAAAAACTCAGGTTTGTAAAACGATGAATTTCTCAGAAAATACAAACTTCCCCATGAAATTAGGTTGATTAAAATCAGGGCAATAATCAGATAGCGAGTTGTTTTAATTAAAAATTTCTTCATCGCTTAAAATTGAAAATAAATAAAACTCATCGGATTCCTGAATGCACCCATGAGTAGTATTAGTAAAATGACCATTACCGCTGTATTTTTAGAAAAATTTACAACGACCAGATTTTTTCTAAAACAGCTAAACTCTATGCCCAACATAAACAAAACCGACAAACCTGTCAGTCCAAAAAGCAACAGGTATTTGGCATTGGTTACAAACAATTTTGGCTCAAAACCATTAAAAGAAAGCATTCTAAGTAAGTACTCATAAGCTTCAGTAATAGAATTAGCTCTAAAAACAACCCATAAAAGACTCACCAAAATAAAGGTGACGCTAAATTTAAGATAATCCAATATGCTTAATTGGCTTGGATTGCCTTGAGTCGTATTGTCTGATAAAAAAAGTAAAGGCACAAACAAAAGTGCATGCAACAATCCCCAAAATATAAACGTCCAATTGGCTCCGTGCCAAAATCCACTGACCAAAAAAACAATGAAAACATTTTTGATGTGTTGGGTTTTGGAAGTTTTTGAGCCGCCCAACGGTATGTATAAATAATCCCGAAACCACGACGAAAGCGAAATATGCCAACGCTTCCAAAAATCGGCGATGTTCTTTGAAAAATAAGGAAATTTAAAATTAATCAGCAAGTCAATTCCCATGAGCTTTGAAACGCCAATAGCAATATCTGAATAACCCGAAAAATCGCCGTATATCTGAAACGAAAACAGCAACATTCCCAAAAACAATTCGGTTGAAGTTTTATGCTGAAAATCGCCAAAAATCTGGTTGACAAAAAACGAACAATTATCCGCCACCACAACTTTTTTAAACAAGCCCCAGATAATGAGCTTGATACCGCTCACCATTTTTTCGTACTCAAAACTGCGCGAGGCTTTAATTTGTGGCAATAAATGCGTAGCCCGCTCAATAGGACCCGCTACGAGCAACGGAAAATACGCCACAAATAGACCGTAATCGATAAAATTCCGCTCGGCTTTTATTTGTTCTTTATAAACATCAATGATGTAGGACAATCCGTGAAAAGTATAAAACGAAATTCCCACCGGAAGAATCACTTGCAAGGTTTCAAAATGAGCCGAAAAACCCATATTGCTGAGCAAATCAGCCAATGAATCAGCAAAGAAATTGTAATATTTAAAAATAGCTAAAAACCCCAGGTTAATTCCGATGCTCAGGGTCAACCAAAACTTTTTAGCGCTTTTTTTGCGGGCTTGTTCGATTTTCAAAGCCGAAAAAAAATCCAATAGAATCGAAAAAAGCAACAAAAAAAGAAACTTGTAGTTCCAAGTTGCATAAAAATAACAACTGGCGACCAAAAGCATGATGTTTTGTCCTTTTCGGTTTTTCGGAAATACAAACCAATAAAGTATAAAAACGATTGGAAAGAAAACCAAAAACGATAATGAATTAAAAAGCATAAAACCTTAGATTACGAAAAATTCGAGTCGCTCAAATATCAACGTTTTAACGAAATTTAAAAAATAAAAAAACAAGAGTTATTCATAAACTTTCCACAGACGTCTTACCAATGATGACTTCATATTTTTCAGTTTATCAAACTTTATCTCTCATTTAGTTTTCAGATTTTATCTTAGGTATTTTATATTTGAAAAAAATCAACAATAATCGAGTCATCTTCGGTTGCTCTTAAAACATCTCAAAAATGAATTTTGATCGCTTTTTTCAACTTCTTTTCATGGCTTTTTTGGGATTGCTTCCGACATCTCATACCATGGGGCAAACAAATAAAGAAGCACTTGATTATTTGGTAAATGCCCACAATGACACGATATACGGAATCCTCAAAAATGTCGGTTCGAAGAAAATGTTTTTAAAACAAAAAGTAGCCGTAAATAATAAAGGAGAAATTTTATATAAAGAACATCTTTGTAAAGAAGCTATTTCTTTTCGACATCACGATAAAATTTACCGCTTCAGTCAACCCAAAGAAAGTGACGGAATTTATGCCGACGCCACTGACAATGATCACAAAGAGGGATATATTACAGAAAGACAAGGAACTTTTTTATTCGAACAAAAGCTTTTGCCTGACTATGTTGTAACCTATGAAAATGACACTATTTATGGTGAGATAAAACCGTCATTGATTAACTTTCAGTTCGGTAATTATATGAAAAAGCGCGAACATCTTCGAGATTCCACGGATCAAAAAATACTCATTAAAGGAAAAACTATCAAGGCCTACAGAAAAGACAATCAGGTTTTTGAATACAAACACACTGAATCTCTTGACCCTTTTGAGTTAACTTATGATTTATATTTAAGACTACGCATTATTCATCCAAAAGTAAAATTGTATGAGCGAATCGATGTTAATTCAGTTAGCGTTACTCCCATGACCAGTGCAGGCTCTATGAATATCCCCGGATATGATTATACCTTTAAAAAAAGCACCTATTATCTTGAGAAGGATGGAAAATTATTTAAACTGAAACTCAAAAAAAACTATCGAGAAGAGTTATCAGAGTTTTTCGCTGATCATTCTGCTTTGGTTTCTTTAATTCAAAATGATTTTTTTGACAAAGATGACATTTATTTAATTGTCAAATATTACACTTGCAGAATCAATTGAAGCCAAATTTTTTAAGCCATCGGCCTCCAATTATAATTTAGTGCTTCTCATACCGTTGTGATAAAAAAACACTTCATGAAAATACCACATGTGTTGATATTAATTCGGTTCCTTTTAGCTCCCATTATATTGTCGATGTCATATTTTGGTGGAGATCCTTCAAGAATATGGCTCATTTTACTCATATTTATCGGGCTCATTTCAGATATATTAGACGGCATTATAGCGCGCAAATTGAAGATATCCTCGGTACAACTCAGAAGATTGGATAGCCAAGTAGATTTGGTTTTTTGGTTGGCCGTTGGCTTAAGTTGTTATATTTTGAGTTCTGAATTGTTAATTCCGTACCAAATTGGAATTTGGACCGTAATCAGCTTAGAAATCGGATGTTACTTAAGTAGTTTTTTAAAATTTGGCAAAGAAACTTGTACACATGCTTTTTTGTCAAAAATCTGGGGATTGCTGCTGTTTTCGACTTTTATTTCCATCATAGGATTTAGTTACTCCGGAGTTTTGCTACCTTTAACCATTAGCTGGGGAATCATTTCGCAGATAGATGTTATTTTAATTGTACTCATTTTACCCAAATGGCAAAACGACATCCCTAGTTTTTATCACGCATATCTTATTCGAAAAGGAATTCCTTTTAGAAAGAGCAAATTTTTAAATGACTAAAAAGACTAAAGCCTCTGGTAATGAAAATCAAATTTAATATAATTCTTATTTTTTTGTCAGGTGTGATTTCGAGCTGGGCGCAAGACAATAGCATTCGAAAATACATTCCGTCCGACCCCGAGTTATATCGCCAAATCGAACAAATGGATCAAACTTTTTTTGATGCTTACAATCAGTGCGATATGAAAAAACAAGAAGCCATTTATGCTGCTGACATCGAATTCTTTCACGACAAAGGCGGACTGATGACTTCTAAAAAAGAATTGCTCGAAGCCACCCAAAAAAACATCTGCGGCAAAGTTACACGCATTCTGATTCCGGGTTCTATTGAAGTGTATCCAATCAACCATTACGGCGCCGTTGAAATGGGTTTTCACCGATTTTACAACAATCAAGAACCCAACGCCGAATCAAAACCCAGCAAATTCATCATTGTTTGGAAAAAAGAAAACGAGCTTTGGAGAATTGCCAAAGTCGTGAGTTTACATTGATCGTTTGGTTCACAAACTGAACTTCTTAAACTTTTAAACTTTTCTCAAAAGCCTTGCGCGCTGAACCGTGAAAATAAACTTCTCCGCAGTAAGTGTAGCCTAGTTTATCCATAATCCTCAGCATCGGCGCATTGTCAAAATTGGTATCTACTTTAATGCTGAAAAAACCTTTTGCAACGGCTAAGTCTTCAATCAATTCAAAAAGTTTCGTGGCCAATCCTTTTCCTTTGGCTGCTTCTGAGGTAGCTACGCGATGAATCACTACGTAATCACCTTTAGTAAGCCAAGTATCAAGCAATTCATAAGCCGGTTCTTTATCAAAAATAATAGCCGCATAAGCCAGAATTTCATCGCTTTCAGTCAATACATAGGCATGCCCCAAATCCAAATCTTGACGAATGCTCTGCTCATTCGGATACCCATTTTGCCACTGCTGGCTTCCGTCTAATCGGCGGCGTTCAATAGCTTGCTGGAGAATTTCCCAGATTTCCGGAACCTCATTAATAGTCGCTTGGCGTAAATTCATCACGGTGTTTTTGCGTTCAAAAGCATTTTTTTAATCAACGAAATCTGCCCCAAATGATAATACGCATGCTCGATCATTCCGTCTATATTGCGCTGATAGCTCCCGTATTTTTCATCCACAAAAGCTGCCCTCAATTGCTCATCCGACATTTGTTCTACTAATTGTGCAAACTCCTGGCAATCTTTCCAAAATTTTTCCAGAAAAGCATCCCATTGCGCTTGGGTTTCCATCGCCGGAAAATCAAAACTAAAACGATCTCTGATGTCGAGACTACCGCCCTGAAATACTTGCTTGATTCCGGCAATATAATAATGAATATGTTGCGCCAAAATCGCAATGGTGTTCAAATCGCCCACTTTTGCCGTAGCCGTTTGCAGCGCTAAACCTTGTAATTGATGATGATAATTCGTGTTGGCAATCCATGTTCCGCTGAGCATCACCTCTCGAAAACGACCTGCTAAAACCTCTGATTGATTCATAAGATATTTTTGAGCAATTTAAAAAAATTGATGATATGTCGGGCGTGCCCCTATGGGTCGGGCTTTTCGCTATATTTTGCTCGTGCCTCGCAAAGATATCGCGGCAATCCCTCACGCAAATCCGTATCCGAAAAAATCAAGCGTATAATGCGGCAATCTTGCGCGCGCACCATTCACCGTCAATCGCTGCCGATACAATTCCGCCCGCATAACCCGCACCTTCTCCGCACGGATACAAACCTTTGAGGGTTACGTGTTGCAAAGTTTCAGCATCGCGCGGAATGCGCACTGGTGATGAAGTTCTCGATTCCGGCGCGTGCAAAATCGCATCGTTGGTCAAATAACCGCGCATCGTTTTGCCAAATTCGGTAAAACCTTGTCGCATGATTTGCGTTAAAAAACCCGGAAACACTTGGCCAAGTTCTACCGAAGTTGTCCCGGGAACATAAGACGTTTTCGGAATATCCGCCGATAATTTGTGTTGGGTAAAATCAACCATGCGCTGCGCCGGAACTCGTTGCGTCTCACCGGCCAAACGCCAAGCGCGTTGTTCAATGTCTTTTTGAAATTCCATACCGGCCAACGGACCAAATTTCTGAAAGGCTTTAAAATCTTCTAACTTCAACTCAACCACAATCCCGGAATTGGCTGTGGCCTGATCGCGCTTGGACGGCGACCATCCGTTGGTAACCACTTCTCCGGGGCTCGTGGCACAAGGCGCAATCACACCGCCCGGACACATACAAAACGAATACATCCCGCGGCCGTTGACTTGTTTGACAATGCTGTACGGAGCCGGTGGCAAATATTCACCGCGCTGGGCACAACTGTATTGAATTTGGTCAATCAAAGTTTGCGGATGTTCGGCCCGAACGCCCAGAGCAAAAGGTTTGGCTTCAATCAAAATTTGTTTGCGGTGCAAGAGTTCAAAAATATCGCGCGCCGAATGTCCGGTGGCCAGAATAATATGTTCGGCTTCAATGGTTTTTCCGTCGTGGGTAATCACTCCGCGCACACTTTGACTTTTGATGACGATGTCAACCACACGCGTTTCAAACAAAACCACACCGCCACTGGCGATGATTTGCTCGCGCATATCTTGAATAATCTGCGGCAATTTGTTGGTGCCAATGTGCGGGTGCGCATCGACTAAAATATCAGACGAAGCGCCAAATCCGACAAACAATTCCAAAATTCGGTTTACATCGCCACGCTTTTTTGAACGTGTGTAAAGCTTTCCGTCTGAATAGGTTCCGGCGCCACCTTCACCAAAGCAATAATTGGAATCTTCATCAACAATGTGATCGCGATTAATGGCTTTCAAATCACGTCTTCGGCCACGAACATCTTTACCACGCTCTATGACAATGGGCTTTAAACCCAGTTCTATCAGTTGCAAAGCCGCAAACAATCCGGCCGGCCCCGCGCCCACCACAATGACTTCACGCGCGTTTTGTACATTCGGATAAGCAGGCAGTGATATAGTTTGATCAGCGATAGCTTCGCCTTGCGTATAAACGTTGATTTTGAGGTTGATTTTGATGGCTCGTTGGCGGGCATCAACCGAACGTTTGAGTATGATTACTTTTTGTATTTCAGTGACAGAAACCTGAAACAGTTTAGCCACAAACTCATAAAGCAGTTGTTCATTGGCGGCTATTTCAGGGGTAACTTGTAACTGTAATTCGCGTGGCATTTTTTAAAATTTTGAAACAAAAATACTCAAATGAGTGGGTATAAATGCAAAAAGGTTCAGCTCGCGCCAAACCTTTTTCTTTTTTTATGATTGAACAATTAATTTTTCACGAATTTATAATTCTCAACCTGATTGTTCATTTGCACTTTGACAAAATAAACACCACTTTGCAAATCAGCCACCGAGATGGTTGTCAAGGCTTCGGTTGGTTTGATGGCTTTTACTTTAGCTCCATTCACCGCATAAATTTCAATGGATGTCAAAGCATTGGTAGTCATATTCTGAATGTTCAAAATACTTGTAGCAGGATTAGGGAAAACCTTTACAGTTTCATTTTTCACTGCAATGGCCTGAACTCCTAATGCCACTGCGTTTTCTAAATAATCCGGAGTTCCGTTGGTGTTCGTGTCATCATTGGCTGGGTTACCATCGTGGTTGTAATCTTCGAGGAAAGTCAATACGTTATCACCATCGTCGTCATTATCTAGATAATTCGGAATGCCATCTGAATCTGAATCTAAAACGGTCATTACATCCGATGTATTTCTGTTGAACACATATTCAACATTGGTCAAAATCAAATCTCCATCGTCATCGTTGTCAACATAATTGGGCAAACCGTCAAAATCGGTATCGTCATTGGCTAAATTTGTATCTGTGTTTACATCTTCTAGATCTGAAGAAACACCATCATTATCTGCATCGACAGCGCAATCGATAACACTTAAATTAACAGCTTTAATCATACCATTGCCCATTGCATAAATGGTTTGCGGATTAGACGTATTTACAAAAGCATTCGAAACAATCGGGTTGGAACCCATTTGTGCATCTTCTAAAGTGTTGTAATAAGCAACCGGTACTTGCGCATCACCAAATAAATCCGTTGTGGCTACTGACAAATTAAAAGTTTGGAAACCGTCAGTATCATCGTCGCAACGCACAAAAGAATAATTAGGATAATAACCCGGACGATAAAAACGCCATGCTTCTTGTGAGGCTGTCCAGTTTCCGGTATTTCTGCCCGGAGCTGCAAGTCCTTGAGATCCGTCTAGATTCACAAGCCCGATGACTGCATTCCCTGAGTTCCAAGTGTTACAAGATTGTCTTTGAATTAGCTGAACATCAATAACATTGGTTGTTTCGCTCAAAATCATTTGAAATGAACTGATGGCATTTGTACCACAACTAAAATGTGGTTGATTGTTAAAATAAACAACGAATTTTCGATATGGCGCGGTTCCGTAACTACCATAGGTTAAAGTACCCGTCCCTGTATTGTTGTACAAATCTTCATAACATCCTAAAATGGAGTTCTCTACCGGAAAATTCGCGCTTGGAATCGGTTGTGAAAATTGCCAAGGTGAATTTGAACTCGCAGGATTTCCAAAATAAATGTAACCATTGGTGCTGATGCGCATAGCTGAGTAAGTAACCCCATAAAAATCAAAGCTAAAGGGCAAGGCTATTGGATCTGAATATAAATCATCTTGCGTTGCAAGTGATGCCAAGGTTCCTGAAAAAGGTTGAAACGGAATGGGTGCAACAGAGTAATTTGATTGCGCATGTCCTTTAAAAACCGATAGGGCAAAAACGATAAAAAGAATGTACTTTTGTTTCATAATTTGTTTCTTTTAAGTTAGCAATTTGTAACAAATATAAAATATTTATCTAATTATTAAGCTTTTATGCGTCGAATAAAACTCATCTGGGATTTTCGTGGCGAAGGCGCTCAAAAAACTGCTGAGCACCACGAAATTCACCTTAAAGAATACATTAAAATTCAAGGTTTATCAGTCAACATCACCGGATTTGAAATCAAAAATGAGTTGTATTGTATAGCTTATATGGTCGTAGAAGAATCGGACATGATTTCGGTGCGCGATGCCTTGCGACCCCACCGAGGCGAAGTATATAGCTAATTGGCTACTTCACTAATGAATTTAATACGCATCAAACGCAGCTCGTCAATATCATAAGCACCGTCAAATTCGCGCAAAGCATCTTCTATCCGATCGGTTTCAGATTCCATAAAATACTCGTGAATCTCTTCTTGCTGATCGTCATCTAGGAGTTCATCCACCCAATAACTGATGTTGAGTTTAGTACCCGAATAGACAATTTGCTCCATTTCTTTCAAAAGCGCATCCATGTTGAGGCCTTTGGACGAAGCAATGTCATCGAGCGGAAGTTTGCGGTCAATATTTTGAATGATATAAAGTTTGTTGGCCGAATTGGCTCCAGTGGAACGCACCACCAAATCATCCGGACGAACGATATCGTTGTCTTGAACATAACGGCTGATGAGTTCGACAAAATCTTTTCCGTACTTTTTGGCTTTGCCCTCTCCGACTCCATGCGTATTGGTTAACTCTTCAATGGTCATCGGATATTTGAGCGCCATATCTTCGAGCGATGGATCTTGAAACACCACAAACGGCGGAACTCCGAGCTTCTTGGCCACTTTTTTTCGCAAATCGCGCAACATGCCCATGAGTGCTTCATCGGCGGTTCCGGAACCTTTGCCGGCAACCACAACCGAATCATCATCTGCATCGGTATAATCGTGATCCTCGGTCATCATAAACGACTGTGGATTTTTCAAAAAGTCAAGCCCTTTATCAGTGATTTTCAAAATTCCGTAGGTTTCAATGTCTTTGCTCAATAGACCTTCTACCAAAACTTGACGAATCAGTGCCATCCAATGACGTTCTTCAAAATCGCTGCCCGAACCAAAAAAGTGCTGGGCGTCGGTTTTGTGTGCGTTAATCACAGCGTTCACCCGACCAATCAGTGTATACACGATTTCTTTTGATTTGTATAAATGCTTGGTATCGCGCACCACCTGAAGCAACTTGACCACTTGATCTTGGGCTTCTTTCTTATTTTTCGGATGGCGAACATTGTCGTCCATATCAGCACCTTCGCCGGTTTCGCTATCGAATTCTTCACCGAAATAATGCAATAAAAATTTGCGGCGCGACATGGATGTTTCGGCATAAGCCACGACTTCTTGCAGTAGTGCAAAACCAATTTCTTGCTCAGCCACCGGTTTGCCCGACATAAATTTCTCGAGTTTTTCTACATCTTTATATGAATAATACGCCAAGCAATAACCTTCACCACCATCGCGTCCGGCACGTCCGGTTTCTTGGTAATAACTCTCGAGCGATTTAGGAATATCATGGTGAATTACAAAGCGAACATCAGGTTTGTCGATGCCCATTCCAAAGGCAATAGTGGCCACAACCACATCGACTTCTTCCATCAAAAACATATCTTGATGTTTCGCTCTGGTTTTGGCATCTAATCCGGCATGATAAGGCACCGCACTGATTCCGTTTACTTGGAGCACTTCGGCAATGGATTCTACTTTTTTACGACTCAAGCAGTAAATAATGCCTGATTTTCCTTTTTGTTGTTTGATAAAACGAATGATGTCGGTCTCAACATTTTTGGTTTTTGGACGAACTTCGTAATATAAATTCGGACGATTGAACGATGCTTTAAAAGTCTTCGCATCGGTCATATCTAAATTCTTGAGGATATCTTCTTGTACTTTAGGCGTCGCGGTTGCAGTCAAACCAATGATGGGAATATTCCCCAATTGTTTGATGATATGGCGTAAGTTTCTGTATTCCGGGCGGAAATCATGGCCCCATTCTGAAATACAATGCGCCTCGTCAATGGCAACAAATGATATGGAAACACTTTGCAGAAAAGCAACATACTCATCTTTGGTCAGAGATTCAGGAGCAACATAAAGCAATTTGGTGATGCCGCTGGTGATGTCTTTTTTGACCTGATTGATTTCGGTTTTGGTGAGCGATGAATTGAGCACGTGTGCAATCCCGATTTCTGAAGATAGGCTTCGAATAGCATCTACTTGATTTTTCATCAGGGCTATCAACGGCGAAACCACGATGGCGGTTCCGTCTTGCACCAATGCTGGCAATTGATAACACAACGACTTGCCGCCTCCGGTAGGCATAATGACAAAGGTGTTTTGCTGGGCTAGGATACTTTTGATAACGGGCTCTTGTAGGCCTTTAAATTGATTGAAACCAAAGTACTTCTTGAGTTCTTTGTGTATGTCAATTTCGTTTGAATTCATGCTCGATATTAATGGTAATTTGTATAAATTTGCGACACATAAAAGTACAACTTTTTTTATTCGTACAAAATTTTATAGAACTCCGTTTTGACAACACACGAAAATATACTGAAAACGGCCCAATCAGCGCTTCTCTCTCAAAGCGAATCCATCAAAAAATTGGTCGATTATCTGTCAGAAGATTTTGCACTTGCGGTTGAAGCTATTAACGCATGTAAAGGTAAATTAGTTGTAACCGGCATCGGAAAAAGCGCCATCATTGCTCAAAAAATAGTGGCTACCATGAATTCTACCGGAACACCTGCGGCCTTTATGCATGCAGCCGAAGCTATTCACGGCGATTTAGGAATGATTGACTCAAACGATGTTGTGGTGTGTATTTCTAAAAGCGGCAACAGCCCGGAAATTAAGGTTCTGGTTCCGTTTTTAAAAGAATATGCGCACAAACTTATTGCCATCACTGGTAATACTACTTCATTTTTGGCCAAGTCAGCTCATTTGGTTTTGAACGCAACGGTAGAAACAGAATCTTGTCCGAATAATCTCGCGCCGACCAACAGCACTACCGCGCAACTCGTTTTGGGCGATGCACTGGCCGTGTGCTTGATGGAATTAAAAAACTTCAAAGCAGAAGATTTTGCTCGATTTCATCCCGGAGGTGCTTTGGGTAAAAAATTACTCTTGCGCGTTCGCGATATGCTCGATCAAGCGCTCAAACCGATGGTAACGCCCGATGCGCCCATCAAAAAAGCCATCATGGAGATTTCTGAAAAACGTTTGGGGGTCACTACGGTGGTCGAAAACGATCAAATTGTCGGCATCATCACCGACGGAGATATTCGTAGAATGCTCAATGAACGAGATAGTTTTGCCAACTTGAGTGCCCGCGACATCATGACCAAAAACCCAAAAATGATTCAAGCCGATGCCATGGTCATTGATGCATTTAACCTCATGGAAGACAATGCCATTACCCAAGTGGTGGTGGTAGATGGCAATCAATACAAAGGCATTATTCACTTACATGACATTTTAAAAGAAGGGATTGTTTAATGAGTAAAAAAGAACTCAAAGAAATGTCGTTTTTGGAGCATCTTGAAGAGCTTCGAAAAATCCTCATTCGCGCTACGCTGGCCATCATCATCATGGCTACGGTGGTTTTTTTTATCAGCGATTTCATTTTTGACACCATTATATTCGGACCGACGCGCACGAGTTTTATCACCTATCGATTTTTCTGCGATTTATCGCATTACGTAGGCTTTAAAGACAGCATTTGCGTAGACAGTTTGCCGTTCATCATTCAAAATACCGATATGGAAGGCCAAGTCAATATTTTGGTTTGGATTTGTTTGGTGGCCGGATTTATCCT
This sequence comes from Bacteroidota bacterium, assembly GCA_018267095.1. GTDB lineage: Bacteria > Bacteroidota > Bacteroidia > Flavobacteriales > Flavobacteriaceae > Flavobacterium. The sequence continues at coordinate 216,254 of JAFDZC010000006.1, read as the reverse complement.
TTCGTTCCCTTATATATTGTGGTTGCTGTGGAGTTTTATCAGCCCGGCTTTGTATGAAAAAGAGCGAAAAAATGCCGGCTTATTTATTTTTATCGCTTCTATTTTATTTTTCTTAGGTGTCTTGTTTGGCTACTTTGTGGTGATTCCGATGTCGGTGAATTTCTTCGCCACGTTTAAAGTTAGCGAAGTCGTTCAAAATCACTTTACACTTGATTCATACATCGGTATGGTCAAAACCTCGCTCATTGCCAGCGGATTGTTTTTTGAGCTTCCGATCATCATTTATTTCCTGACCAAACTCGGACTGGTTACACCGGCCTTTTTGCGTAAATACTGGAAATACGCCGTAGTCATCATCTTAATTGTCGCTGCGATTGTGACACCACCCGATGTGGTCAGTCAACTCATTGTGGCCATTCCGATGTTAATTATCTACGAAGCGAGCATTTATATATCTGTTTTAGTTCACAAAAAACGACTCAAAGAAAATGGCTGATTTAGTAAAAGAATTCAATGATTATCGCGCCAAAATGAACGAAAAACTTTTGGCCGATGACAACAAAGTCATCAAACGCATTTTTAACCTCGACACCAATGCCTACAGCGAAGGCGCGCTCGATGTCAAGACGAAAGAATTGTTGGGATTAGTAGCTTCGACGGTTTTGCGTTGTGATGATTGCATCAAATATCATCTCGAAACCGCCTACAAAAACGGCGTAAATAAAACCGAAATGATGGAAGCCATGAGCATCGCTACTTTAGTAGGCGGAACCATTGTAATTCCGCATTTGCGCCGTGCTTATGAATTCTGGGAAGCGCTTGAACAATCAAATTAATTCGTTTATTTGTATACGATAAAGTAATTCTCAGATGAAATTAAGAGCGGAAAATTTAGTCAAAACCTACAAAGGAAGAAGCGTTGTCAAAGGTGTTTCGGTTGAAGTAAACCAAGGAGAAATTGTGGGTTTGCTCGGTCCGAACGGAGCCGGAAAAACTACTTCATTCTATATGATTGTTGGGTTGGTCAAACCCAATGCCGGAAAAATTTTCCTCGATCAGCTTGAAATTACTGATTATCCGATGTACAAACGCGCTCAGCAAGGCATTGGCTATCTGGCGCAAGAAGCTTCGGTGTTCAGAAAACTCAGCATTGAAGACAACATCATGAGTGTGCTGCAACTCACCAATTTGAGCAAAGCCGAACAAGAAGCCAAAATGGAATCGCTCATTGACGAGTTTAGTTTACAACACATTCGCACCAACCGCGGTGATTTGCTTTCGGGTGGTGAGCGTCGTCGTACAGAAATTGCGCGCGCTTTGGCCACGGATCCGAAATTCATTTTGCTCGATGAACCTTTCGCAGGTGTTGACCCAGTAGCGGTTGAAGATATTCAGCGCATTGTGGCCCAGCTCAAAAATAAAAACATCGGTATTCTCATTACCGATCACAACGTACAAGAAACGCTTGCCATTACCGATAAAACTTATTTGATGTTTGAAGGCGGAATTCTCAAAGCCGGAGTTCCGGAAGAATTGGTTGAAGATGAAATGGTACGTCGCGTTTACCTCGGTCAAAACTTCGAATTGCGCAAAAAGAAATTAGAATTTTAAGATGAATTCTTCAGACAAACCTGAGTTAAATACTAAGAATTGGATTTGGAGTCTGTTCTATTTCAACAAAAATGACCAACGCATTTTTGTAGACAAACCCAATCCGAATGATGGAATCACACTGAATTTTGCGCAACCTAAAACCTACGGATTTTTACTGCTTGTGTTTGCCTTTTTTGGATTTATTCTTTATATGATAGAACGCAAATAAATCAATCCTTTCGGGTGATTTTAAATTTGTTATCCACCACCGATAGCAAAACATACGTCACAATTATAATCGGTAAAGCCGATACTTGCAGCCCAATCAACAGCAAAACTGAAAGCACCAAAAAGAAGATTTGCAGTTTGTATTTTGATAAGCTAAAGTTTTTGACTTTGAGTGAAAACAGAGGTAATTCAGCATTCATTACGTAAGCGCTCAACACCGAGAGCACCAGTAAAAACCACGGATTACTAAACAACTCAATCACCAACAACGATTGCGGAATGAGCGGCAAACTCATAAAAAACAACGCATTGGCCGGAGTGGGCAAACCAATAAACGAATCGGTTTGACGTGTATCAATATTAAAATTGGCCAATCTGAAACAAGCGCCCAAAGTGATGATGAATCCCGCATACGACATATAATCACATCCTTGAGTTTTCTCGAACATTGCATACATTACATAACCCGGTGCCACTCCGCTGGTAACCATATCGGCCAAAGAATCCAACTGTAGTCCTAAAGGCCCGGAAACTTGAAACAAACGCGCGAAAAATCCGTCAAAAAAATCAAAGAAAATACCCAAGCACACCCAAAAAAAAGCCATTTGAAAATTGTGCTCGGCCACGGCAACCACAGCCAAACATCCGCTAAACAAATTCAACAAGGTAAGTGTGTTGGGAAGGTGTTTTTTGATTTGCATGAAATTTATTTTGAATCGCAAAAGTAATACAATAAGTTCAAGTCTGCTGCGTTTTTGAAAAACAGTTTTCACCCTTGCTTTTTTGGCCCGATTTCAAATGGGCAGCCGTAAAGCTCAATAAAAATATCTATTTTTGGCAAAATTTAGTTTCGAAAATAAAATTGCTTTGAAGAATTCACTCTTTTGGTGTTTGTTGTTGGTTACTCTGTGTTCATCAGCTCAAACAGCACGCAAATATTCCAATGAATTTATGAATATTGGGGTGGATGCTGCTGCTTTAGGAATGGCCAATGCAGTAACAGCCTCGTCACACGACGTGAATTCCGTTTATTGGAATCCGGCGGGCTTGTTGGGCATAGAAAGCCGTCAAGTTGCACTCATGCACGCGAGTTATTTTGCCAACATCGCACAATATGATTATGCGGCCTATGCGCAACCTATTGACGACAGAAGTTCGTGGGGCATTTCACTGATTAGATTTGGTGTGGACGATATTTTAAATACGACGCAACTCATTGACAACCAAGGCAATATTGACTACAATCGCATCAGCAAATTCTCAACCGCTGATTACGGATTTACTTTTTCATATGCCCACAAATTGCCGCTCGACGGTTTGCAATACGGAGCCAATGCCAAAGTAATTCGTCGTGTCATCGGAAAATTTGCCAATTCTTGGGGCTTTGGTTTTGACTTAGGGTTGAAATTTAAATCCGGGCCTTGGGATATTGGACTTATGTTGCGCGATATAACTACGACTTACAACATTTGGAACATCGACGAAGATGAATATGCCAAAATCCAACAAGCGGTAGAAGGGCAAAACCAAGAAAAACCCGAAAGCACCGAAATCACCTTGCCCAAAGCACAATTTGGCGTTTCGCGTTTGTTTGAATACGACCGTGATTATACCTTTTTGGCCGCGCTCAACCTCAATATGGAATTCACCAAAACCAACGATATTATTGCTTCAGATTTGGTCAGTATTGCACCGGCAGCCGGCCTTGAATTTGGCTATACCGATTTGGTTTTTGTGCGTACCGGTTTTGGCAACTTTCAAAAACAAACTCAAATTGACAATACCAGCAAACTAAGCTTTCAGCCCAATGTTGGCTTGGGCTTTAAATACAAAGGGATTCAAGTTGATTACGCTTTGACCGATTTAGGAAACCAAAGTGCGGCCTTGTATTCAAATATTTTCTCGCTTAAAGTTGATTTGAGTATTTTTGAATAGATGAAAAAAATCCTTCAAAACACTTATTTCCAATCGCTTGCCACCGGTTTATTATTGGCCGGAAGTTGGCCAACCTATGGATTTCCGCTTCTGATTTTTGCAGCTTTTGTTCCGCTGCTCATGGCCGAAAAAACCATTCGTGAACAAGGCGGAAAAACCAAATTCAAAATACTCGTTCACGGTTATATCGCTTTTGTGACTTGGAATGCCCTGACGACTTGGTGGCTTTACTACGCTTCAGGTTTTGGGATGTTGTTTGCCGTTTTGGTGAACGCTTTACTGATGAGTTTTTTGTTTTTACTGTATCACTTGGCAGCTAAAAAAACAGTCGCCAAAGTCAGTTTACTGTTTTGGATGTGTTTGTGGATCAGCTTTGAGAAATTCCATCTGATTTGGGATTTTTCGTGGCCTTGGCTCAACTTAGGACATGTTTTTACCTCTTTTCCGAAATGGATTCAGTGGTATGAATACACCGGAAGTTTTGGCGGTTCGCTCTGGGTTTTGGCCGTAAATGCTTGGTTGTTTTATCAGCTTTCAAAACAAGAAAAAAGATTCCCGACAATTTTTGGAAAATGGGCAACAATGATAGCTATTCCGATTATTTTCTCGCTCTGGATTTATTCGATTTATGAAGAAAAAGGCGCTGAAAAGGAAGTCATCGTCTTACAGCCCAACGTAGATCCTTATACCGAAAAATACGATACTCCGAATTTTTTGATCGCTCAGGGATTATTACACCAAACTGATTCCCTCATTACTGATCAAACAGAATTTGTCATAGCTCCTGAAACGGTTTTGGCAGAGAATGCACCGTATGATGTTTTTTATAATTCTCCGGCGCGCTATCTGATGCAGAATTACATCGCACAACATCCAAAAGTTCAATTGTTGTGGGGTATTGATACTTATCAGTTTATTTATGATTCTACAGCTGTACAACCATCAACCAATAAATTTCGAGATGGAATTTGGGTTGATTTTTACAACGCGGCTTTGTTTGTAAATCAAAAACCGGAGATTCAGAAATACTACAAATCAAAATTGGTTGTCGGAATCGAGAACTTGCCTTATAAAAGTATTTTGGAACCGCTTTTGGGCAACATTATGCTCGATTTGGGCGGAACTATTTCTACCAAAACCACCCAAAAAGACAGAACTCCTTTTGTGTCTAATGACCAAACCAAAGTGGCTCCGATTATTTGCTATGAATCTGTATACGGAGAATATGTGAGTGAATTTGTCCAAAACGGCGCTCAGTTTCTCGCGGTTATCACCAACGACGCTTGGTGGAACGAAACCCAAGGCCACAAACAACATTTGACTTTTTCAATTCTGCGGGCCATTGAGAATCGCCGCGATGTAGCCCGAAGCGCCAATACAGGAATTTCGGCCTTTATCAATCAGCGAGGCGATTTGACAAATCAAACCAAATACGGCGAAAAAACAGCAATTCGCGGGGTAGTTCACTTGAATAACCAAATGACTTTTTATACTTTTTGTGGAGATTATATTGCTTATCTGGCCTCTTTCTTTCTGCTTTTGTTGAGTATTTTAATCGTATTCAGAAAGAAATCTTAACTATTGTCCACGATAAAACAATATGGTGCTCAAGGTTTTGAGCATGATGTTGATGTCGAGAAAAATACTTCGGTGTTTGATGTAGTATAAGTCGTATTGAAGTTTAATCAAACTATCGTCAATGGTTTCTCCGTATGAATAGTTGACTTGTGCCCAACCGGTGAGTCCGGGTTTTATTACGTGGCGCGTTTCATAAAAAGGCATGACTTCGGCAATTTCGGTTACAAATACTGGGCGTTCAGGTCGAGGGCCAATGACGGCCATGTCACCTTTGAGTACATTAAAAAACTGAGGAAACTCATCAATTCGAGCTTTTCTGAGGAATTTTCCGAAACTCGTAATCCGCGTATCGTTCGTAGTGGCAAAAACTGCTCCGTTCTTCTCGGCATTTTTGACCATGGTTCGGAATTTATAAATCTTGAACGGAATACCATTTTTCCCGATTCGCTCTTGAACATAAAACAAGTTCCCTTTGTTGCCCAACAAGTTTCCGAGCAATATAAAAGGTACTAAAATTATACCGACAAATAATCCTAATAATGAAAGTACAATCTCGAGCAATCGTACGATTATTAAATATAATTGATTTTGATTGCTACGGCTAAAAGGAAAATATCGATAAAAGTCGCGCGCCACATATTGTACCGGAATACGCTGGGTAATGTTTTCGTATACTTGGGTATATTCGCGGATAATGTAGCCGTTCTCTAAAAGATGTATCAACTGATTGTATAAATTTACCGTAATCCCATCTGTTTTTTGAGCAGCAATGACCACCTCAGATATTGAATGTGTGGTGACAAATCGTTCGAGCTGATCTACCGGTATACTGCGTACCGAACCTTTTTTCTTTTTGACAACCTCATCTATTGAACTGCTTCCGTCTGAATTGACAAATCCGGCAACTCTGTAATGCGGGTCAACACTTTGAAGCGCATGAATGAGTTCTTCGGCTTCTTCTTTTTCGCAAACCAAAATAACTTTTTTCTCAAATCGACTCGAAGCCAAAAGCTTGACATAAAATAAACGCCAAAGCATCAATGAGAATAATATGGCTAAATAAAAGAATACAATTTGCATTCGATTATTGGGCAAATTGGGCGTGAAAATCGGGGTAAGTAAATAGAGCAAAACCGTGGTTGAAGAGGTGAGTACAATACTCTTGATGACCTGGTTTTGATTACTGGCCACTTGAAGATGGTACATTTCGAACACCGTTCCGATGGTGGTGATATATACTCCCAAAACAATGGTCCAGTAGTAATTATCTGATGATATATTGAAATAATTGAATTTAAAAATTCTGCCAACCACATACAAAGCCAACAAAACTGAGACTACATCAAAAACCCGCAATAGGACTTTACGCTCAGAAACTTCAAAGTGAATTTTTTTGTTGGCAGTCATGACACAATTAACAATTGAAGCTCGCAAGTTAAAAAAAATCCCGCAATTTAGCCCAGTAAAGTATCCCACTTGGTTTTGACTTTGTCCCAATCAAAATCTTGAACTAAGTTTTTTGCATTTTCAACCAAATTTCGCTGTAAATCAGAATCAGAAAGCAATCTTTTAATTGACGTAACCATCGCTGACACATCACGGTCGGGAATTAAAAGTGCTGTTCTTTCGTTTTCGAGCAAATATGAAATCCCTCCAACATTGGTTGATACAATCGGAAGCCCGAGCGCCATAGCCTCAATGACACTTACCGGAGTATTATCAAAATGAGTCGTGTTGATGAAAATATCGTATTGCTTTGAGACTTCGATCCAATCTTTCTTAGACAAACTCCCTGTAAACAATACGTTTAAATTGTTGACTTTAGCCATTTGATGCGCTTTTTCTAAAGTTCCATCCTTATCGGGGCCAACCATGCAAAGTGCAGCCTCCGGAAACTCTTTTTTGAGCTCTTGATAAACCTCGATGGCCATACACGGATTGTATATCGAGGCAAATGATCTTACCCAAAGCAAACGCGGTTTTACTTGAGTACGGTTTTTATACGGATAATTAACCAATTCAATGGTGTTGGGAATATACTCTATATGGGCATAACCTCGACCGCTGAATGATTCTACTAAATAAGCCGATGGAGCCACATTACAATAAGCATGTTTAAAAATCATTGCGCTCAATCTGGGGTTTTTCTGAATTCGATTGGGCAAGTTCCCTCCGTGTAGTTTAGGAATATATTTTAAATGGCAACAACGACACAATTGACTTACAAAAAAAGCATACCAAAAATTATAGGTGCTGTACGTATCAATGAGCACATAATCCACTTGATTACGATGTCGGAAAGTTTTAAAAAGCATATCCAACAGTCTTAAAAATTTATTCTTAATGGATGAAGCATATACAATTTCATATCCATCTCTCTCAAGCAATGCGCCTAGAGTTTCTATCGAAGTTAAAGTAACTCCGTGTTTGGATAATTTATTCCCTATGTATAATAACTTAGGCTTCATCTCTTTTGATAATAACTTTTACTAGCGCTAGCGAATACATAAATGCCGGAGCGGCCAATCGCATGGCGGCATGATTGATGGTCAACATCCAAAAAAGCAAACAACTCAATAAATATACATTGTATTTGTTATCAAGATACAATATCAGCGGAGTTACAAATAAGATAATCAGCGCTAAAATACCCAATGAGCCGTGTTCAGAAATCATTCGGGTAATTTCACTGTGCGAAGCAATAATTTCTCCAGTCTTGGCATAGCGTTGCTCCATACTTCTTCCTACTCCAATGCCTATAATCGGATGTTCTTTAAAGGTCTGATATTCATCTTCGGCCAACTCACCTCTACCGGAAAGCTCGTCTTCTTTTTCACGACCCGCCGCGTCTTTATTTGAATAGCGTTTTTCAATTAGGCCATTGGTCTGATCTGACGAGAAGCTCCAAGCCACAGAAAAGACAACTGCAACCAATCCAATCATAATGAGCATTCTGATTCTATTGGCTTGGCTGATAAAGAAAAAAGTAACGACAATCAGCGTGGCAATCATTACAAAACCTGTAATCATCCCACCCCGAGAAAAAGTAATCAGCCCTCGATAAGTAACGTAAAGTGAAATAATCAAATTGATGACAAAGGTCCACTTATTCTTTGAATTCAACATCAATCGAGACACAAAAACAAACATCCCCAAGCCCAGCATGGTCGAAACCTGATTGGGACCAAAACCACCCGATGTCATGGCATTTGAATTTGTATCGGTAATGATCTCCTTGAGACTTGGGGTGTAAAGCGTCAAATAAGACAAACAAGCTACTATAGGCATTCCAATACACAGAAAAACATTGCTCAATTCTTCAGAAGTGATTTTCCGGTTATAATTATAAATTGAGCAAATAGCCAAACAAACCGGCCCTGAAACATTGAATGAAATCTCTTTTCTCAAACTAATTGAATAATTAAGCTCGGTGGTGGTATATATAGTAGCCGGAATGAGCAACAGCAAAAAAATCCAATACGGAATGGCGTATTTTGAGGAGCCTTTGAAATAAATTCCGATCGCGATAAATATCATCACCCCATATTTAGAAAACTCATGAACAGGGTTTCCATCGGTCATCCTCAGGATGATTTCACTACCTACCATATAAGCAGTGGCATAGAGTACTTCGTTATTAGAATTTCTTGAATTGACGATATAAAAAATACCTCCGAAAATAATACTAAAACCATATACTTTCGGAAATAAGGGCACCGAATATATCAAAACTCCTATGAGAATATGAAGAAGAACTAAATAAAAATATTTTTTATCACTCAGATTCATACTTTAGATTTGGTTAACCCAATTGATATATTCTTTAATCACAGCTTCTTGGGAGTGATGCTGCATAATGGTTTCGAAAAGTGATTCTCCCAACCGAATTCTGTCATTTTGATTTTCTATCAGATAAACCAAGGCTTGGTAAAATTCTTCTGATTGTCCCGAAGCTATCAATAAACCATTCTGCTTATTTTTGACAATCAACGGAATTTCACCCACTTGAGTTACAACAACCGGTTTTTTATTCAACCCGTATTCTAACAAAGCCACTGGCAGTCCTTCTGATTTTGAAGTCAATATAGCAATTTCAGATTGATCTATCACAAATTTAACATCATTCCGAGTTCCATAAAAATAAACACTATCGGTCAGATTCCGCTCAAGAATTTGATTTTTAATCACCGCGGAGTAATCATCGTTAAAATCTTTGCCAACCAAATGAAAGCTCCAATCCGGATGGGATTTTCTCAAACGCTCTGCTATATCTAATAGCATGAGATGATTTTTCTGATCTCTTAAGTTGGCCAAACACAAAATTCTCTTACCGGATGTTCCCATCAGAGGTTTGCCTGAAGCATTTTCAGAATTAAAATGGGTAAAATTGGGCAAATAACAAACTTTTGAGCAATAGAGTTCTTTGATTGCCCAATTCTTCAGTTGTTCATTTACCGAGATAATTCCTGCAAAAAAAGGGGACAAAAGCTTCAATGCCCAACTGCTTCTATTGGATAAAAACTCACTAAGTCCGTAGTGATCATGCCAAACAATTTTAATTTTCCAATACAGCAACTTCAAGCAAAAAGCACTAAAAAAAGAAGTTCCGTGGGCGTGTAAAATCGTTATTTGATTTTTTTTGCAATATGCTCTTAGCTTCAGAAATGCACTAAAATCAATGATTTGTTTGCGATTTAAAAATAAATAACCGACCTCAGAATTAAGTTGATTCTTAAGAATTCCTTCGAACCGAGTTGCCACAATACCGGAAAACTCAATTTGCTCGGCAAGTGCATTGGCATAGTTTACAGCCATTCGTTCCGCTCCGCCTCCTTCAAGTGTATCTATAATTTGAAGTATCCTCATGAGCGCAACATTTTCTGAATTTCGAACTCAAATTTATCAAGCGTATAAACTCTTGACCATTCCATTGCTTTTAAAGCTGTTTCGCGATAGCGATTTTCATCTTCAATCATTTGGCAAATTTTGTCAAAATCAGACTTAAGATTCATATCCAACAACAAACCTCTACTGCCCTCGCCTAACATATCCGGAACACACGAAACCTTGGTAGCCAACGGAACACAAGCCCAAAACATCGCTTCGGCCACCACTTTGGGCCAACCTTCACTCTCAGACGGAAGAATCATAAAATGAGCCGCTTGATACACGGACATCATTTCCTGTTGTGAAAAATTACCTTTAAGGATAACAAAATCTTGCAGTTGATTTTGTTCAATATAATGCTCAAGGTTTTCTCTTTCTTTTCCGTGACCGTATAATGAAAGTCTAAAATTCGGATAAATTGCATGCAATCTTTGCGCCAGTTCTATAGCATAAATGGGGCGTTTTCCTTTTGATAAAGTTCCGACATAAATCATCTCAATCCCGTTTTGCATACTTCTGGGTTTTACCTCAATTTTATCGGCTTCTGTGTAGGTAGCTGTAAAAAAAGGATAAATATTAGCGGTGCTTCCAAGCCAATTTCCGTATACTAAAACCTTGATATTACGGGTCAGATACGTATGGCTCAATATTTTCTGTTGCCATTTATAAGTGCGCGGTTGATTGGATTTCATATCCCAATTTCCTGCGTATTTAGCAGTTTTTATCTTACCCGGAAAAAAAATCTGAACCCAGCATCCCATCAGTCCAACATTGCCCGGACAGCGCAAATGAATATGATCGGCCCAAAGCATAATCTTAAACAACTGAATCAAATTTCCGAACGAAAACAAAAAAGCTTTGATAAAATTGAGTGGGCTTTTGATATTAAATTCTTTGATGGCGTATGTTGTACAAGGAAAATCAATCGGGGCAATCAGCAATCCTTTATCATCATCCAAAATGGGGCAGCAAAAAGCTATTTCATCAGTATGTTTGGCCCATAATCTAATCTCTTTTACATAAGGGCTATAAGCATAAAATTGATTGTGCTTTCTAATGAAGGGCGCTGATGAAATAACGGCTAGTTTCATTTGATTCATTTTTAAAATTGCATACAAAAATAAATCATGCACAAATCTCTAGCCTCTTTTTGCAGTTGAAAAACAGAAGAAATAATTGAGGTTCGAAGAATCATGATTGAATTTTAGGCTTTGAAAAAAATAAAACCAACCAACCAGACATCCGACCCAAAAATTCGGTAAAAGCAGCTTGGCGTTTTGTTGTGGTAAAAGTATTACTAAATCGGATAAAAGCCAAAAGCAAAGTAATTGCATGCCACTTAAATTTTGCTTTAAGCGAAGGTTTCGGATATTTTACGCGCCATACATACCAACCATTGCGTACTACCATTTGCCCGTAATGATATTGGTTAGGTCTTCCTGAACTGTCGTGATAATGGGCCAATTGTGCAGCAGTGTTCAAATAAAGTTTGCCTTCTTTCGAGAGCCGAAGTGTAAAATCGGCATCTTCATAAAGTCCATAGCCTTCAAAATAGGTCGAAAATTGAAAACGTTTAAAGACACTTTTGCGGAACGAAGATACGCCTCCCATAAGCTGTTCAACCGGATAAATTTTGCCGGAAGGTGGCAAAAAACCAATGCTTCGCCCATGAGAAAATTCAGGTAAAAAACCAGGTCGAGTATTGCTGTCCAAGCCCAAGTACTTGCGCAAAACAAATCGGCTGTCTTCTTGCTTCTTCCAACCGTCGTAAAAGTAATCTTTGATACCGGGCAGATAATCTTCACCCACAAAAGCCCAATTATTTTCATTAAAAATATACCCGCCCACACCTAGCGCTTCTGGATATAGACGATACACTTTTAAAATTTCTTCAAAATAATTGGGTTCGAGTATGGTATCATCATCGAGAAAGCAAACAATTTCTGAATCCTCAGATACGCAAGAAATACCATAATTGCGCTGTTTGGTAAGCCCTCGATGGGTGTTATCAACTAAAAAATATTCGAGATTTTTGTATGAACGCTCCTGAAGTAAATCTTGTGTCAAAGTGTTATGTGAGCCGTCAATAATAAGTATCTGATTAGGATAAATAGTTTGCTTTTGCACCGAAACCAACAAATCATCGACTGGTTTAGGGCGCATATAAGTGCAAATAATAAGCGTAAACTTCATGTTATTCATTGACTAATTGCTTGGCCCAATACATACTGGTGTTCCACTTTTTTTTGAAGATTCTATAGTAGTGAAGCGGTTTAATCCAATATTTTCTTTCGAATGTATTGATAAAAAGGGTGGTTTTGTATGAATTGATTTGCTCTGGTGATTGATGCAACAAATGAAACAACATCATTGTTGGGGATGGTTTGGGCTGGAAAACTTCATTCTGCCAGCGCAAAACCGGCTGAGTTCTAAAACCGCCCATAGGTGCTTTTAAATGCAAAATTTTAAAGGTTGACAAATAAATCACATCAAATCCGTGATTGCGCAATTGCATACCAAAATCAATATCTTCACCAAAACCGAATTCATAACCTCTGCGAAAACTCAAATTTTTAAGACAACTCGATTTGACAAAAGCTGCTCCGGATCCAAAAACCGGAAATTGTTTCGGAGGCATGCTTTGAATGGTTTGCTCTTTTAAATGGCAGGCCACCATAAAAACTTCATTTGAAATAGTCTCAAAGGCATTCATTGCATTTTCAATCAGATTGTGCTCAAAAAACAAATCGTCATCGGCCAAAAAACAAAACTCGCTTTCAACAAGCTCAAGGCCAATGTTACGTGCGTTGCAGGCGCCGGTTTGATGGATAAATTTGTGCTTTATCTGAAAAGGCCACTGTTGTTGCCATAAATAATCCAGATTTGATGTACTGTTTGGATCGGGATTCTGTTCTATGACAATGATATTTCTTGGCAAAAATGTTTGTTTTGCTAAAAGTTCAAGCACATCGCGCAGATATTGCTCTCTGCCAATGGTCGGAATCAACACATCGATGGTTTTGTGCTCGATGATGTTACGATTGGATTGAATGAGAATTTTATTGAGGCCACTGGGGTCAAAACTGCGTTTTCTGTATAAAAAGGAATATAACAAAGGCATCAATAGTAACCGTTTTTCAAAATACAACAAATTAAAAAACAGCAAAAAAGTCCACCGCCTTTTATAATGTTGTTTGACAAATCGGAACAACTCGTAATAATCTGATTTGCAACTATTTTTCAGCTCCGAACCATCCAAAAGCAAAGCAGGCTCTGAATAACACAATAAACCAAAAGGCATGGCAAGTTTGGCCAAAGAATTTAAAAAGTAGTCAAAGTTGTCTTTTAGATTTACCTGATCTTTCACGGTTATCAAGACACTTGCATGCACGGCACCTACCTGACTACTCATCTGCCAAGTACCATAATGCACTTTTTTGTTGATGTTAAAATACGGAGTAGCTTCAACATAACCCAAAAAATGGTCAAGATATGCTCCACGGTAACGACAATACGAAATGATTGCTTTTGTATGGTGAAAAAAACCGCTAATAGCTTCAAGGTTCAAATTTTCTTTTTCTTCTTGATCGCACCAAACCAATACCTCATCTGGAAATTGTATCGCTATAGCAAACAATCCCGCCGTTATTTTTTGGCCTACATAAACTGAAAAATCGGCCTTAACAGCAGAGGAAACTTCAACTATTCGATTTTGATTATGATAAATAACAATCATCTTTTACGGGCTTTGTAGGCTTTCAAAACTTTTTCATAAAAAGCCGCATTATGTTCTGCCACAACTTCTTTGCTAAATTTTTGAACAACTTTTGCTCTGGCCTTCAACCCAATTTCAGTTCGGAAAGCTTGATTTTTAAGTAGTTCATTAATGTGTTGAGCAAATATTTGGTGCTGCTGCGGATGAACCAAAAAACCATCCACTCCGTGGTCAATGATTTCAGCAGCCCAACCAATGTCAGAAGCTACAATAGCCTTTTGCATGGCCATAGCTTCTAACCACGAAACCGGCAAAGCTTCGGCAAAAGTCGGAAATACGCACACACTTGAAGCTTCAATGTACTCTTTAATTTCATCATAAGGCACACTTCCCAAATAAGAAACGTTTGCTTTAGCATCAGCATCGAACAATTCTTGCATCATTTGCCAAGTCGACTCATTATGGGTTTTGATATCCGGACTATCGCGGCCAATCAAAATAAGTTGCGCTTGATTGTTCTGTCGATGGACTTCATTAAAAATTAAAGGCAATTCAAGAAGCCCTTTTTTGCGAATTAAAGTTCCGAAATACAATATTTTCTGGGTATCATCTTCGGCTGTTTGCTCTTGAATTGAAAACCGATTCAAATCAATTCCGTTGGGGATTACTTCGAAATCACGGTTGAGCTGAAACAATTTTTGGGTTGTTTGTGCGACGTAATTACTCACAGCCGACCAAGCATTGGCCTGCATCAGCGCTTTTCTCTCTCTGGAATGATTGATTTTTTTTACCGGTCTATGATCCAGATGACAAAAATAAGTATCCGAACCGTGAAGCTTAACCACCAAAGGACAATTCAATTGAATATTTGAGCTGATACCAGTCCAGTCGGCCACTTCAACGATATCGATTTTTCCTGAATCAACCAGCGTTCGGATGAGTTTCTGAATTTTTTTTTGGGTCAACTGCCAAGAAAATCCTTTGAGCCTTCTGTTTTTAATTTTATAGAATGTTATGCCGTTTTCTGCAAAAGTTTCGTCGCTATCTTGACCATATAAAATAACTGTTACTTCATGTCCGGCTTGCATTAATCCATTGGCAAGATTCAGAATGCTGGTTCCGATTCCGGCGGCAAATTTCGCTTTGACATGTGGATATTCCGAAGTAAGAAAAGCTATTTTCATTTGCTTATTTTTTCATCCATACGGCAGACAAATTACGCCCATTGGGTTTGCTTTCGGCGATAAGTCGGCTTTCTTTTTCGGGGTAATCGGCGGTTAAATCGCTTTTCAAATACCCATAAAAACCATACGATCGCATTTTAATCAAAACAAAATTCTGTAATTGGTTTTGCAAAAATTTCAATGAAATCCCCTTGTTGGCCGGGCTGTTTTGAGTAGCTACATGGATATCGGTAACGCTCCAAATCTCATTGGGTGACATCCTTCTTTTTATGGTTTTCTCAGCCAACAACTGGTCATTAATCAAATCAATATAATCTTTACGATTCAATAATATTTTAATTTTTCTGCGCCATTTTGGAGGCAAAAGATCTGATAAATATCTTTCTTTGGTGTGTGACTGCGGGAATTTGAGATATTCTTTTTTTCGTGCTAAATATTCCGGATCTTCTAAATAATCCGCATTGGGGTCTTGCATGTGAATCAAAACACCACCCGAATTCATCACCGAGTCAACCTGTTGCAGGAAAGTTTCTAAATCTGGAATATGATGCAAAACCGAACTGATCAAAACAACGTCAAATTTTTCGTTCAAATCACTTAAATAGCCATGAACTATTTTGTAGTTTTTAGACCATTTTTGAGCTTTCAACTCCGCTTGCTTGAGCATATTTGCCGATGTGTCTAACAACGCAATATGGTCAATCATTGGCTCGAGTTTTGAGTTGAGTAAAATCTGCGAACTCATGCCTGTTCCGCATCCGATATCCAAAACATTTAGCGAGCCATTTTCAAATGATTTACAAGACAATAAATCGTTCACCAATAAATCGATTTGCTCTTGTAAACTATCGCGCATATCATCGTGCAAAACATCATAATGTGATGCTTCAAAATCGTGAAATACAATGTTGATGCGCTCCTGAAATTGCTCAGGACTCAACGACGAGCCGGTTTTTACAATTAGTGGTATGAGCGATTGATAAGACATTTGGTTTTAATTAATTGATGATGAATTTGCTCTGAAAATTTTTGCAAACAAATCGAGCAAATCTACTATTTCTTTCGGGTGATTGTTGCTATGGCTTCCCAAAATCTTTCTGAGGCTTTTTGCGGCGGATGTTGATTGATAATTTCAAACCATTTTTGCGCTTTAGCTACTGTTGCACTAGAATCACCTTTGAGAACATTCTCGATTTTTTCGGCCATTTCATCAGCATTCTCAAACCAATAAACCGAGTCTTTTTCGGGCATTGATCTAAAATGGACGAAATTGTAAATGGTTTGTGCATTCCAATTCTCGACGCGCTTTTTGCTTGCGTTATAATTGATGTAAAAACACGGTTTGGCAAAAGCAGCAAAATCAAAAACCATCGATGAAGCAATATTGACCACAAACATCGAGTTGGCTATAATATTTACTTGAAGTTGAAGATCTTCAGCGGTCGGCATTACTGTATTCCAGGTTTCTCCGAGTTGTTTCCATTTAGGATCAATCGCCACGATGGTTTGCGGATGCTTTTTTAAAACTGCATCATATCGGTCAGAAAAATCAACCGGACATCTGCGGAAGATGATGCCCAAATTGTTTCCTTTTGCATTTATTTTTTCAATGGCTGTTGCCAAATCCTCGAGATATTGTTCGTCGTCCGGACTGGTGGTTATATCATCGCCTGAAAAACACAAATACCGCTTGTTTATATCCAATTGATATTGTTTGAAAAAATCTTCTTTCGACCACAAAAGAGAAGCGTCAAAGTGCGGTTCAAATTGAGTCGTTCCGGTAATGAATATTTGAGGCCTTTGAATTTTCGGATAATATTTCAACAGTTCTTCCTTCATGAATTCACTCCAAACCAAATAATAATCAGCCGCAACAATCATCGTTGATTTAGGCAGATTATCCCACGAAAAAATAAAAGTTGCCGTCGGAATATTCAAATCACGGGCAGCTAGTAAAGGCGCAATGGCCGACACATGTCTTTGATTGGTGCAAAGAACCAAATCAGGTTTTTCGGCCAGCAAAGTTTGAAGAGAATCTTGATAATAGGGTGTTTTTCTCTCGAGCCAATCTATAATTCGCTCCACGCGACGCAGGCCGTTTTCGGAATTACATAATTTGATGACTGCTTTGCTGATTGAATTCCTTAATCTGTATTTAAGATTGATATTCAAATACGGAAATCGGTAGGTTTCATATACCTGATCTGCGTATCGTTTGATAAATAAATTGAGTCCAATATTAATTTTGGCAGATTTAAGAAGGTCGGTTAGTAAATGCAGTTTTGAAGATTTTATCTTGATTTCTTGCGCACCGATATCTGACAAATTAAAAGTGGTATTGTTCCAAAAGATAACTTCATGCCCAGCTGCTTTACCGGTCTCTAAAAATTTAGTAAAGGCAAAATTGCGCAAGCCCACTCCATCTGGCAATAATATAAATATTTTCTTAGGCATTAAAAACCGGAAATTATAGGTTTGTCATTGTTTTTTTCAGACTGCTTATCGAGATATTTTTTTACACCGCCTTGAGCCATAACTTCATGTGCTTGACGCAAAACGCTCGGAGTAAAATCTTTGATTTTGTATTCATGGCTGCGCTCTATCGGATTTTGATAATGCAACCTGATTTGCTGCGACAGGTATAATTCAACCACTTTCGGATAAACTTTTCCCGCTTTGAGAATTACCTTGTTGCCCAAACTATGAACGGTGTCTTCGGCAGAAACTTCATCCGGACGGATTTGATGCAAAATCGCGCCGGCATCAACTTTTTCGGTCGCCAGATGAAAAGTAGCTCCGATACACTCAAACTCTTGGTTGACAATCGGAAAAAAATTGGTTCCAGAACCCTTGTAATAGGGCGATAAACCCAAATGCAGGTTGATTACTTTTTCGGGAAATCGATTGAGAATGAACGGTTTGATAATCGAAGTTCCAAACAATAAAATATGGGTAATCTGATGTTTTTCTAAAAGCGCCAAAGTGTTTTCAGAATTCAGCGCGCCAAAAGGTAAAATCACTACTTCAACTCTTTGTGGAAAGTGTTGGTTTTCACCAAAAAAAGACTTTTCAGAACGATCTCTTTCGGCAAAATGCATCTCGAGTAATTGCTGATCGGACGCTTGATAGGCTGAAGCATCTTGAATTTTATCGCTTTTCTGTTCACAAACAATCAATTTCAACGGCAGGTCTTGGGCCAACTGATTGGCTATATATTTATGTCTGAGATGATTGCTTGTAAATAAAGCTATATTCATTTTTAAAAAATGTTTCGTTCTTTCCGCCGGGTACATCGTTGCAGTCAAATCGCTTGAGTAACAATTGATTTGATTGTGCTTGATTGATTCCTCGTTCCATAGTAAATCCAACCTGATAACCAATTTGTTTTGCAATATCTGCTACCGGTGATTGACAAGCCTCAGCACTTCCGTAGGGATAACTAATCATGTGTTTGTTGGGGTGCCCAAAATTATCAATAATTTCTTTGGTTTTTGAGATTTCTGCTGCAATGTTTTGGGCCGTTAACAAGCCTAAAGCAAAGTGACTGTGTGTGTGATTTCCGAGCATATTCAACAACGACAATTCGCGCAATTGTTCTGAATTCATATACAAGCTTTCAACCACTTTTTGTCGGTCAAAATATTTCGCAAACAAATCGTTGATAACCAATTCGGTTTGTTTAGAAGACAGCTTAAAATTGAGCAAATACTTTAAAAAAGCGCTCTGTGCATCATCGTAATTGTAATGTTGCTGTGCTTTTTGCTTTTCGTTTTCGGTCAAAACTAAATTTGAATCAGATAAAGATTCAGCCATGTTTTGCAACAAATCTGTCGGTGAAATCTGCGATCGAAGCAAATGAATTTTATGTACCAGCGAAACTTCTTTTTCAAGGTGATTAATTGAATTGACAAAATAAACTGCCTCAATGCCCAACTTGTCTAGTATGGGTTTTGCCAAAACATATTGCTCTTGCAAGCCATCGTCAAAAGTAATCAAGATATGATTTTGATCAGAGGCCAAAATTGCCTCGGTATCACGTAACAATTGGCCTTGACCGATAAATTTACCAATGCGCGACAATTCGTTTAATTGATGTTCAAAAGCAGAAGGTGTCAATCCAAAAATACTCGGAAATGGTGCATCGAAATGTTCTCGTATATAGTGAAAATTGGCTACTGTCAGCATCTGTTTACTTTAATAATTGTGCGGCACTGATCCATTGCCATATATGAAAACTACTTTGATTATCGCCTTTAAAAAACAAGTCTAACTCGGTTTGCAATGCCTTTTTTTCAAACCAAGAATGGGTGTAAAGTTTTTCAACTTCGGCGCGTACCCAATCTTGTAAATCTACTGAAAGCCACTCGCGCTGCGGTGTTTGTAAAGGTCGTTTAGGCGCGAGCACAAGTTCTTTGTGCAAAAACCGTTCGGCTATTTTTCGGAGCATCCATTTTTGAACGCCGTCTTTGAGTTTAAAATCAACCGGACGACTAAAAATATATTCAACCAATTGATAGTCTAAAAAAGGTTCGCGGAGTTCGGTTCCGTGTAACATAGACACTCGGTCATTAAAGCGCAAGGCTCTGGGAATTTTGGTGTAAAACAGATCGCGATACTGCAAATTCAATAGTTCATCAGCAAAAGGTTGGACGTATTGGCTCTTGCTGTGTTGCTGCACAAAATCAGTTTGAAGCACGCCCGATCGGTAAGGTGATTTAGAAACGCCTTGTATATTGCTCTGACTCTGGTTGGTGTAATAATCATAGCCCGCCCATGCCTCATCAGCGCCTTGACCGTCGAGCAAAACTTTGATTCCTTTTTGCGCAGCGGCTTGAAATATTTTTGAATAAGCCAAAGTCGGAATTCCGCCGTAAGGTTCTGCTTGATGGTGCGCCATTTTTAGCGATAATTCGGGGACTTCAGCTACCTCAAGCGGGCAAATATTCAAATGATAAGGACTGTTGTCTAACATCGATTGAACCCAAATAAGCTCATCATAACGCGCGTCATTGGTGATAAATGTAAAACCTTCAATCGCAGATTTGTCTATGTCTTGTTGGTTAATCAAAGCCAAGAGCGTACTCGAATCTAATCCACCACTGAGGTTGAACCCGACCGGAACATCTGCTCTGAAGCGCAAGTTGACAGCTTCTAAAAGCAATTGCGTGATGTAATGCTCTTCGTCTTTTTGGATTTGATTTTGCCAAAAACGAACCTGCTCTTCAAAAAAATACCATTTTTTAATTTGTAATTTTTCTGAATGCAAAGTCAAAAAATGACCGCCGGGCAACTGCTCGATATTTTGCCAAAAAGTCTCATTGGGCATGCCGTATCCGCCTTTTAAAAAATAATCTAGCCAGACTTTTTCATGATTTATTTGGGGAATACCGGCTGCAAAAATAGTGTTGATTTCAGATGCAAAATAAAAATTCTGTCCATCAAAAAAATAGTAAAATGGTTTAACCCCAAAGCGATCTCTGGCGGCAAAAAGTTGTTGGTTTGTTTGGTTCCATACGGCCAATGAAAACATCCCATTGAGTTTTTCCAGACAATTTTCACCCCACTCTTTATAAGCATTCAACAAAACTTCAGTATCCGACTGGGTCTTAAAAGTATATTTGGAGCGCAGTTCTTCTCGGAGTTCGATATAATTGTAAATCTCTCCATTAAAAACCATTACATAATTTCCGCAGTCACTTGTAAATGGCTGGTTTGCATCGGTTGACAAATCAATAATACTCAAGCGATTGTGTCCCAAAGCAACTCGACTGGGTTCAATGTAATCATCAAGATAGTCGGGCCCACGATATTTTTGGGCTTCCAACATAGACCGTATCTTTTCTCGAGTGGCATTAAAACCAACTATCCCCGCTATGCCGCACATTTACAATTGAATTTGAGTGAGGATTTTTTCAGCCATTTGCCAATCGTCTATAGTGTCAATGTTGACATGATATTGGGGATTACTCTCTAAAAATGCAATAGAGTTTCCGTATAGACTTCCGCTTTTGATAACGGCTGTTGAAGTGATATAAATTGAACCGTCCCGATGATAAGCTTTGGGCAATTCTTGACGTCTGGGAATAATAATTTTTTCGCCGGTGGCAATTTTGAGTAAACCATCACCTTTTTCTTCAAAAGCCCAATGTGGATTGTATTCATGAGGAATTGGCAAAACACTCACCAGACTGTCGGCTTGAGTCGCTATGTATTTCTCTATGGCTTGATCAATAGCTCCTCGCTCACGAAATGGACTGGTAGGTTGCAACAAACAAACCGCATCAAAAAAAACATCTTGAGCTTCAAAAAAAGCCAGGGCATGCGCTACAACTTCAAGTGAAGTAGAAGCATCTTGCGCCAATTTATTCGGACGCAGAAACGGTGGTTTACAGCCTTCAACTTCAGCGGCTAAGGCAATTTCTTCATCATCAGTCGAGACAACAATATGGCTTAGTAAAGTCGATTCTTTGGCCGAATCAATGGTATATTTTATTAGCGGTTTGTTCCCTAAAAGTTTAATATTTTTTCTGGGAACACCTTTAGATCCGCCACGCGCCGGGATTAAGCCTAAAATTTTCATTAATAGACTATGGTTTTATGAAATTGTAATGGCAAATCTTTGAGCAATCGAGCAATCTGCTCACCTGCATCACCGCCGCCATAAATGTCTGATTTTTTTCTTTCTTTTTGATCTAAAAAATTCAATACCGCTTGAACAATCTCCTCCTGATCATAAGAAACATCAATTACGTTATGTCCGCGATCACGGCGATTTTGTCTCGAACCAATATTGACTACTGGCACGCCTAAATAGGCACATTCGCGAATGCCAACACTTGAATTTCCGACCAAACACTTTGAAAAATTAAGCAAGTTCAGAAAATCGTCACCCTCCATATTTTTGAAAAAGTGGACATTTTCCATTTTGTATTTTTCTCTGAACGATCTGATTCCGGTTGAAGTTCCGTCAGCTCCGGCATCGACATTGGGCCAAAACCAAAGCGTTGGTTTATTAATTTTTTGAATGGCTGAAAGCGTGGCTTCGATGTGTTTTCGTGAATCTTGATATTCATTGGTGACCGGATGCTGCATCACCACGATGTATCCGTTGCTCAAATCCGGTTGCGAACCAACGCCACCGTATTTTTCATAAGGATTGAACATCAGCTGCCTTTTTTGGGCTACTTGCTGGGCAATATCAATAGATGGACAACCGGTATTGAATACCATTTCGGGGTTTTCACCCAAAAGAATAACTCTTTTTTTCGCATTTTCTGAAGCGACAAAATGATAATCGGCCAATTTGGTAATCGAATGACGCACTTTTTCATCGATGTTGCCGGTCACTTCGCCGCCTTGAATATGAGCCAATGGAATATTCATATACGAAGCCGAAATAGCCGTGGCCATCGTTTCAAATCGGTCCGCAACAGTCACGACTATATCCGGTCGAAGGTTATCAAAAACTGTTGAGAGTTCTAAAATACCGATTCCTGTAGTTTTTGCGGCAGCGGTTAAATTCTCGCCTTCCAATACATTGAAAACTTTGGCGGCAATTTCAAAACCGTCTTTTTCGATATAATTAACGGCGCTTCCATAGCGATCCAACAAGGCCGAAGCAGCCACTATAAGTTGGAGCTCAAGTTCGGGGTGTTGCTTAACGGCAGTCAAAACGGTTTTAACTCTGCTGTAAGAAGGTCGAGCAGTAATGACTACTGCTATTTTTCTTGGTTTACTCATGCTAAATCTTCTTCATTCAAAAAATCCCATTGATCTTTGTCTCGCTTTAATTTTCTGCCGATGACCATCTGAAAATCAGCCGCAGAAATTCCAAAAGCTTTGGGTTTTTTACTTTCTAAATCGTCAAAAGTGATTACGTGTCCGGCCGACAACTTTTTGTTTACAGCCAATGATTTTTCAAAAATTGATTTGAGTTCCTTAAACGACTCATGGTTGTTTTTAACGATTGGATTTTTTAAAGCGGTATCTATTTCGCTCACCGAAACGACCAATTCTTTGGTCTCGGCAATGGTCAATGAAGCCTTGGCGTCCGGGCCAAACATCGAACGATCAAATACGACATGAAATTCTAATATCTCGGCACCTAAAGCAACCGCGGCTATGGCAGTGGCTACTTTGGCCGAATGATCTGAAAAACCCACCGGAACATGATATCGCTCGCGCAACTCGGTCATAACATTGAAACCGTATTGCTCGGGTTTTGTCGGATAAGCGGTGGTGCATTGAAGTAATGAAAATGAACACTGCTTGCTTTTTAAAAAAGCCACTGTTTGGTCAAGTTCGTCAAAATTGCTCATGCCTGATGAAACAATAATCGGCTTGCCTGTTTGAGCGATTTTTTCCAACATCAGAAAGTTGTTGACTTCGCCAGAGCCAATTTTGTAGGCATAAACACCGATTTCTTCGAGCCAATCGACCGCAAGATTACTAAAAGGCGAACAGATAAAATCCAAACCGGCCTCATCGCAATGTTGCTTGATTTGCTTCCATTGTTCAAGAGTAAACTCCATGCGTTTCCAATAATCGTAACGCGTAGCGTCTTCATAGGAAAATTTTACTCTGAAAGGCTCGTGAATACTGCTTTCAGCCTCGGCTATATGCAGCTGGAATTTGATGGCATTCACGCCGGTGCCGGCCACCGCATCAATATAGGAATGCAATATCCCCAAACTGCCCTCGTGAGCTTGCGCAATTTCAGCAATGATATAGGGTTTTGAATTCATTTCGTATTTGTTGAAGCAGAGGTAAAAGTAATTATTTTTCGGGTTCCCAATAAATGTTGTCGTCTTTTAATTGCGTATACTTTTTATATTCATCTGCGGTCAATCTATTTTGATATTTGAAAATTTTGGGTAACGCTAAAAACAAATCAGTTATGGCCAAAAACAGAGGCAAAATTACCTTAAAATCGCCTTTAAAAATTTTGGTTTTGAACTGAGTATATATTGAATACGCTAACAATTCAAGGGCTATCTCTTTTGGAAAAAAAAGCAAAAATAAATACCAACCTGACCGAATAGATCTTCGATAGCGAAAGGCAAAATCGTTGTTTGATTGGGTTCTTTTTTTGAGATCAACTCGATGCTGAACCAAAACTTGGGGCAAATAATCAACACGCCAACCTTTTTTGAATAAATGTAACGAGGCTATGTTTTCTTCTCCGTAAAACTCAAACCATTCCGGATAATTCGGAATATCTCGCCAAGCTTTCATACGCCAAGCGTGTCCACAGCCCACATAAGACTGTGCTTGATGTGGCTTTTCGCTCGTTTGTGTACTCTTGGGCGATTCAAGACTCCAAAACAATCTAAAAGCTATAAGCCCACAATCGGGATTTTGCAGAAAATATGATTGAATTTCTTCAAGTGGATTTACGGACAAAAAATGAGCATCATCGTCTAATGAAATGGCATAATCTGCCTGTGTTTGATTGAGCATTTGATTGCGACAATACAAATAACCTTTAGACTTTTCATTGCGAAGCAAACGGACTTTTGGAAACTGCTCTGATACGGCCTCATAAGTACCGTCGGTTGAACCATCGTCAAAAACAACACAGTCAAGATCAGTTCGATCTAAAATAGTTTGCAATTGGGTTAAGGTAAAAAGCAAATCTACTCTGCGATTCTTGGTAGATATATGAATTTCAAACATCAATGATTCGCTTATGAGAGACTAATTTTGGCTTCTTGAATAATTTCATTCATATGCGTATTCCATTCTTGAGCCGAGTAAATAGGAGCATCCATCACAATAGGTTGATCCATTTGATTCAAATAATCATCCATAGCCCGCACCCAATGTGAAACAAAATTGGGGCTTTCGATGAGCTTGCCTAATTTCCCGTATTGCAACACTTCGGGAACTCCGCCCAAGGCTGAAGCTATACAATAACATCCACAGTTTAAAGCCTCAACCAAACTAAGACCAAAACCTTCATGACACAAGGTTGGAAACAAATAACAGTCTGAGATTTGGTAATATTTCGGCAGATCGTCATTGGGAATACTACCCAGATAAACCACGCCCGGAACTGGTGTTTTGCTTTTGGATCCGATGACCAACAAGACTATATCTTGGTGTTTTGGATAAAGGCGTTTCCAAGCATCTAAAAGCAATTTCAATCCTTTTTTGGGACGATCATTTGAACACCACAAAAAGATTTTTTGCTGTGTAAAACCCAATTCCTTCTTGAGTTGTGATTTTACGGAAGATTCAATTTTACAGAACTTTTTGGTATCAATACCGTTGTAGATATAGGATACTTTACACGGAAAGGCTGAGTAGTAGCGCAAGTGTTCTTTGTAAGCATCGCTTGTTAAGAGCACAAGTTCATCAATGATTTCGTAAAAATTGTGGGTATTCTCAACACTTAAAAACGGAGCAAAACCATGATAAAAACTTTGAATATAACATCGCTCACGAATGCCCATGGCTACCAGAATTTGATGAATTCTAAAGACAATCTTATAATTATCTACCACTTGGATAACAAACTTATCTTTTTTGTTCAATACTTTTTTCAGTGCATCTAAATAGCCCAGCCGATAGTATTTATGCCATCTTCTTCGAAGTCTGAACCAAAAATCATTCGGTACGATTTCATAGTTCACCGAATCAAATTTCTGTTCTGGTTGCTCACAAATAATATAATCGATTTGGTGATCTCCGCTCTCAAAATAGTTTTTATACATGGTTGGCCAACTGCCGATTTTTGAGTAGGGCAACGGAAATTGCGAGATGAGAATCACTTTTGGCATGCGCTCTTCAGCTAAGATTAAAAAGACCGTTCAAAGTTAATTGATTAATCACAATTTAAAAATTTATACTGCCAAACAATTCGGGCTAGAATTTGAGTTTCAAAAACAAACGATTCAAAAAACCCAATTTATATTTGATGAGTTGGTCAGCTATTCTGTTTTTGCGATATAAGACTTTAGGGCTGCCCCATTTATTGTGGAATTTCAAAAAGTCATTCATATTGCTTTCGCTGCCAAAAACATACAAATACTGCTCTTGAGCTAAATAATCTGGTAGTGAATATTTTTGTTGCATTGCTGCGCGAACGTTCATGTTTTGTGTACGATTAAACGTAGATGGCTTTTCAAGATGTTCTACATAAGACCGATACACCAGCGCATGCTTTAAATTATAATATTTCAAAGTCATTGCATAATCATTATCGGCATAATAAAAGCTAAAAGTTTCATCGAGTAATCCGATGGTCTTGAAAACTTCTTTTTTGACCACCAAACACCAACCTTTGACCTGTTGCATGACTTTGTATCCTAATTGATAATCTCGCTCAGGTTGTTCCATCGGTTGGCCTGAAGGGCTGAACGAGACAATTTCAGGATGCGCCTGAGATACTTTTAAAATCTCATTCATCCATTGCGGGTGAAAAAGCACATCATTATTACACAAAGCCAAGTAGTCCCCTTGTGCTTGTTGGATTCCAATATTGAGAAAGCGGTGAAAGTTGAACGGCTCATTAGGAACGATAACTTTGACCTGAGCAGGATATAGAAAGCCTGAAGACAGATAATCCGGATTAGACTCGACTAAAATAATTTCAAGATTCTCTTCAGAAATTGATTTTTGCAAGCTTGCTATGGCTTCCAAAGTCATATCAAAAGTTTTCTGAGTAGCCGTTCTTGAAAGAAAAATAGTGGTTACGAGCATGACAGATTTAGTAAAACAATCGGTTATTTGACCAAACTCTTCAAAAACTTGAATGGTTTGAGCACGAAACTTCCTACTTTATAGGTATTGCTGCTTTGCCAAAGGCTTTTCCAGGTCAATTCAGTAAAAATTTCACCATTAAAAATCGAGCGTTTGTGCGGAGCAAAAGAAAAATCTGACGCAATAATTACCAAATACAGCGGATCTATTTCCTGTGGGGCTGCCCAAGTATAATCGCCGGTAAAAAACTGAAATGGTTCCGGATCGTTTTCTGGTTGAATAATTGAATTTCCGTTGCAATAAATCTGAGTGAGTAACTGAATATTTTTGAACTGAGGTGAAATTAAATCAACGAATTCTTGTTTGTATAATTCTTTGATGTGAAATTCATTGTCAAAATTCCTTTTGTCAGAATAATACAATTTATCGGGTGTTGAAATAATCAAAACGCCCTCAGGTTTGAGCACGCGTTTAATTTCGTTAATCATTTCCTGATGCTGATCGTGGTGCTCGATGGTTTCATAGCTCACCACCACATCAACGCTGTGATCTTCCAGCGGAATTGCCGTGGCACTACCCACTTGATAGCGCAAATTGTCTTTTTTATATTTTACTTGGGCAGCAGCAACCGTTTGAGCATCGATATCAACTCCGTGAACAAAAGCTGCATGAGCACTCATCAGATTACTGCCATATCCTTCGCCTGATGCGATATCCAAAACAACTTTGTTTTCAATATAAGGCATCACTAAAGCGTAACGATGCAAATGCTCAATAGAATTACGACCGTAAATGAAAGTTTCTAAACGTTCGCCGGTTGATTTTTTTTTCATTTGAAATTATTTCCAAGTTAATAATGGTCTGACAATACCCGGAAAACCGCCCGCATAAGTACCTCTGACCGATTTTTCGCTGATTTCATCAATCACGTTGAAACCGACGATTTCCATTTCGTGAAACTCTACATAAAACGGATTGTATCGCATGATAGCAAAACTGCAATTGTAAGAACCTTCGGCCAAGAAATTCCCAGGAATGGTTATAATGGTTGAATGGATTCCCAATGGTAAAGGCGTCTTGAGGTTTTGAGTAAACTTGTCGTGTGAACTCAAAATATGAACACCATGTCCGTTGAATAGATTGAATCCGTGCAAGAACAATTGATTCTCTTTGGTGATTTCGTAGGTAAATTTTATGCGAACATCATCGGTTATCGGATGATTCAAGGCAACTCGATTGTTGACATCTAAAACTTCAGCTTCTAAAAGTCGAACAAAATCTGACTTAGGTGCTTGAGTAACTTCCCACTTTTTATGAGCAAAACTCTCAGAACTTTTGAGGTAATAATCTAAAGCATTGTCTACCTCACCGTTAAAAGCCACCATCCCATTGGCCAATACAATACCTTTGTTACACAGACTTTTTACCGCAGCCATGTTGTGACTGACAAACAATACCGTTCGCCCCTCGCCTTTGCTGATGTCGCTCATTTTGCCCAGACATTTCTTTTGAAACTCGGCATCACCTACTGCCAAAACTTCATCAACAATCAGAATTTCGCTTTCAAGGTGCGCTGCTACGGCAAAAGCCAATCGAACATACATTCCGGATGAATATCTTTTGACCGGCGTATCGATGTATCGCTCAACACCTGAAAAGTCAATGATTTCATCCAGCTTACGCGCTATTTCTTTTTTGCGCATACCCAAAATAGCTCCGTTGAGAAAGATATTTTCTCGACCGGACAATTCAGGATGAAAGCCGGTGCCTACTTCGAGTAAACTAGCAATGCGCCCTTTGACTTTAATCTCGCCGGTGGTTGGGCTGGTAACACGAGAGAGCAATTTGAGTAAAGTACTTTTTCCGGCTCCGTTTTTACCGATGATTCCAACAGCGTCTCCGTGATTGATTTCAAAGTTGATGTCTCTAAGTGACCAAACGATATCGCTTTGACCTTTGACACTACGGTCATTGGTCTCGCCTATTTTGAGAAAAGGGTCTTCTTTGCCCAAAATTTTAGTAACCCAAAACCTTTCTAAATCGCGTGAAATAGTTCCGGTACCAATCTGTCCGATTTGGTATGCTTTAGATAAATTATCGACTTTAATAACCGTTTCTGACATTAGATGGTATCTACAAAATTTCTTTCGGTTTTATTAAAAATCAAAATACCGAACATTAAAATAATCAAAGTAACCAAGGTTGAATAACCAATGCTCCAAACTGAAAATTCGCCTTTACCCAAAAGGGCATAGCGAAAAGCTTCGATGATACCCGTCATTGGGTTGAGTTCAATGAATTGCTTGTATTTTTCGGGTGCTGAACTCAATGGGTAAATAACCGTGGTTCCATACATCAAGAGTTGAACACCAAAAGTCACCAAAAAAGTCAAGTCGCGATACTTGGTAGTCATGGCTGTAATAATGAGCCCTGAACCCAAGCCGAGTAAGGCCATCAGCAAGACCAATATAGGAAAAAAAAGAACTGCATAGGTCAGCTGGAAGTTTTCTCCTTTGAAAGCAAAATAGCCCATCATGATGAACAGCAAAATAAGTTGAACTCCAAAACGCACCAAGTTACTGACCACAATACTTAAGGGCATGATAAGTCTCGGAAAATAAACTTTGCCGAAAATGGCAGCATTGTCTCTGAAAACCGTACTGGTTTTGGTCAGACAATCTGAAAAATAGTTCCAAGCGGTTATTCCTGAAAGGTAAAACAAATACTGCGGAAGTCCATCGGTACTGATACCCGCTAAATTGCCAAAAACAAAAGTAAATACCAAAGTGGTAAAAATGGGTTGGATAAAAAACCAAAGCGGACCCAAAACCGTTTGCTTGTAAAAGCTAACGAAATCACGTTTGACAAACATCCACAAAAGATCACGATAGCGCCATAAGTCTTGGAACTTGAGATCAAAAAGAGAGGTTTTCCCTTTGATAACAAGGCTCCAATCTTCTGATTGAGGAATTTCTGTCATGGTATTAATCGGTTACTGAAATTGACTAAAGTCGATTGTAAAACGCGTGCAAATATAAGAATTTAACCATAGTTGACCGGTTGACTTTGGAGAGTTTATAAACAAATCAAAACCGCAAAGCTTCATCCTAAATATAATATTTGTGTACTTTTGCCCACAAACTAAATGAGATGTTTGGCATTTTTAGCAAAAAGACGTTTTTAAGAGATTTGATTCCCGACGGCCATGTCGATATTCATTGTCATGTTTTGCCCGGAATCGATGACGGAGCTGCCACCGTCGAAGATTCTCTTCTTTTAATTGAATCTTTAAAGAAACTCGGAATCACACATTGCATTGCCACGCCTCACATTATGGGCAGCACTTGGGAAAACACACCCGAGCGTATTTCTTCAGCTTACCAAAAAATCACAGAACCGACTAAATTGCCTTTGTCTTTAGGATATGCGGCCGAGTATATGATTGATCCGAATTTTACCAAACTCTATCAAACCGAACCTTTGCTGACACTCAAGGATAATTATGTGTTGGTTGAAATTTCTTATCTGAATCCGCCGGTACAACTCTTTGATATTTTATTTGAGCTGCAAGTTGCAGGATATCAGCCTGTATTGGCACACCCTGAGCGGTATATTTACTACCACAAAAAATTCGATCAATACCAAAGAATTAAAAATGCGGGGTGTATGATGCAACTCAATTTGTTATCGACTGTTGGGTATTACGGACCGGTAGTTGCTGAAGCTTCGCTAAAATTGCTCAAAGCAGGCTTGATTGATTTTGTCGGCTCTGATGTTCATCACGACAAACACATCTTGGCCTTTGATCAAAAAACGTTAGTAAAAGATCTCAAACCGCTGCATGAGGCTATAGCCAACAATCAGTTTTTTAAACGCTAAGTATTTTTCTTCAACCAACTCAAGAACCAAGGCTGTTTTGGCGTGTCATCGGTATAACCATATCCGTAAGCATAACCATATCCGTAGGCGTAGGCATATGATTTTCTCCACTCAGTATCATTGAGTACCGCAGCCATGTTAGGTAGTTTTTTCTCGCGATATATATTTTCAATAATCTTGAGTAAACGCTTATCAAGGAAGTTAGCGCGAATAACATACAAGAACACATCGGCATTTTTAGCAACCAATAAAGTATCGGTAACTAAACTCACCGGAGCCGTATCCACAATAATGTAATCGTATTCTTTTTTGAGTTGTTCAAACATGCTGTCAATACGGCCGTTCATGAGCAAATCAACCGGATTTGGAGGAATCACTCCAGAAGGCAAGATGTAGAAATCGTCAAATCCGTCTAATTTTACAATATAGTCGTGGATGTCTTGATCTTTTTTAGATAAAAAGTTCGTCAATCCTTTAGACGGAAGCTGAACATAACGATCAATTTTCGGATTGCGAACATCTAATCCAATTAAAAGGACTTTTTTGCCCGACAAAGCTATGGTGCTTGCCAGATTAATGGCCACAAACGTTTTTCCCTCTTTCGGAATCGTAGAAGTAATAAATATAGTTTTAGCTTGATTCTCTGAAATTTGACTGAGCATAAACTCAAGATTGGTACGAATAATACGAACTGCTTCTGCCGAACTCGATTTGCTGTTGGTATTAATCACCTCATCATGGGTTTCAGATTTAGGAATATCGCCCAAAAATGGAGCGGTAATCATTGACTCAACATCTTGACGCGTCTTGACTTTATTGTCAAACAACGATTTGAGGTAGATAATCATAAACGGAATCATCAAGCCCAAAGCAATGGCAAACAAAAACACCAAATTAGGTTTGGGTGTAACCGGTGCGCCCGGCGAAAAAGCACTGTCCACCAATTTTGAGATCGGTGCCGTTACCGCTAGAGAAATAGCCGTTTCTTCGCGTTTTTGCAATAAATACAAATACAGCGATTCTTTGATTTTTTGTTGACGATCGATAATTCTGAACTCGCGCTCTTGCGTGGGAACTCTTGAAATCCTGCCTTTGATGTATCGATCTTGCTTGGCTAAATCGCTCTTCTTAATAATCAAAGAGGCTTTTATTCTAGAAAGACTTGAAGTAATGTTGGCATTGAGTTCTTCAATTTTTTCCTCCAAATTATAAACAACCGAGTTCTTAGCAGTTCCGTCTTTGACAATTCGATTGCGTTGTAAAACCAAATCATTGTATTGCAAAATAAAATTGGTCGCGTCCTTAGAGTCGGTTGTCGAAATGATATTATTAGGCACCAAATCCCATTTGCCTTTTGATTTCATATAATCAATCATGGCATCAACTACTTTGATTTGGGTTTCAGTTTCGATAAGTTCTTTGCTGAAATCAACAGAGCTATTCAGGAATATTTCAGCTTGTGTGGCAATATCAGTGACATCATTGGCTTTTTTGAAACCTTCGGCATCTTTCTCAACATCGCCTAATTCAGTAGAGATAATTTTAAGTCGGTCTTGAATAAAAGTCAATGTATTTTCAGAGGTGAATTTTTTATCGGCAATCGCATCTTCGTTATACACTTCGATAAGCGTATTGAGGAAATCTTCGGCCTTTTCACGAACAGCATCATTGATTGAAAGCGAAACCACACTCGAGTTTTTACTGAGTGAGCTTACATTAAGCCTTCCTCTGAAACTTTCGGTTACATTGTCAATTGTATTTACATTGACATGAATCGAAAATCCGGTGTTGAAGGTTGAAAACGACTTTGGATTTTTATTGATGACCAGTTTTGAATCTTCTAAATTGATAATCGAACCATAGGCATGTTTGCCCATTGAAGTCTGATTTCCATCCAACAGTTCAAAAGTGTTGGCATCGATGTAGTTGATAGTAAATGCTTTTCTGTGGGTATAAAAAACATCGTTCAAGTCATAAAAATTAAACTCAATCGGCTTGTTTTTGTATAATTCAAGAGTTTTAACTCTGCCTTCTGTTATGTAGGTAACATTAAATCCAAGTTTTTTGACCGTTTTGCCAATAATACGTCGCGACTTGATAATTTCAATCTCATTATCAACGTTGTTTTTTACTCCGGTCATGATACCCAAATCAGAAAAAGCACTCAATTCTGATTGCAGTCCACCTTTTTTCTCATCGCGAACAACGATGGTTGCAGTGGCGTTATAAATAGGAATCGCATATCGCAAATAAAGTGAGGCTAAAATAAGACACACAAAAACACCGAAAACAAACCATTTCCAGTGAATTATATATCGCTCAACTAAATCGTGAAAATCAAAACGCTCACTGTTGCGTTCATTTATATTTGAAGAATTTACATCCATTAGACTTTATGACTTAAGTATCAGTATCAAAGATAAAATTACGGTGAGTCCAGACAGCATTACAGTAGTATTCTGGCCCACTGCTGAATTGTTGATACGGGTTTTATTTTGTTCGACAAAAACTACATCGTTTTGCGACAAATAATAATTTTTTAAATCAAGCATATCTGATTTGGTCAAATCAAATCGTTGATAGGTCTTTTTTCCATCTTCTTCATGAATAACCAAAACATTGTTTCTTCGGCCATAAATGGTCATGTCGCCGGCCAAACTCAAAGCTTCTAAAACTGTAATTCGTTCGCCTTGAATAGTATAGGAGCCCGGCTTCACTACTTCGCCCATTACTGAAATTTTGTAGTTGAGTATGCGCAAGTTGATGGTTGGATTTTTAATGTATTCCGAGACTTTTTGACGCAGTAACGCAATAGCTTCTGAACGATATAATCCGCCTAATTTAATCTTGCCAATCACCGGATATTCTATATATCCTTCATTGTTGATTAAATAAGTTTTTATCGCACTTTGTTTGTCGTTAATGTCGTAATTTCCTTGAATTTGCGGAAGGTTAAACGGAACTGTAACCTCAGGATTTTCAGCGGCTATGATAATGTTAATCAAATCATCAGGCTGTAATTTGACTTCTTGTTTAGCAACGGCGTATGAATCTTTTTGTTCAATATTCTGGAGGTAAACTATTTTTTTTCTAGAGACACACGAACTCAAAAAAAGGAGACAAATGCTAATAATAAAGTATGCTCTAAAGTTTCTCATGTGTAGATTATTGATTCGTGCAAATATAACACTTGATTTACAAATCAGTGCCTTTGTATCGGGTTAAATTTTATGGTTTTATGCATCAAGAGTTTCAAAAACCGAATTCATACTCTTGAATTCTGGAACAATTTTTTTCATTCGACTTACAATTTCATCATTGCAAAGCGTTGAAATATTTTCGAGTAAATCAAGAATTTCTTCATGAACCTTTTGATAATTTTCAGGTAATTCTTGAGCAATCATAATTTTCTCATTGTGCGTTGCCATGGTTTTTGAAGCATCATTAAGCAATTCCTCATAGAGTTTTTCACCTGGGCGCAATCCGATGATTTTAATATCAATGTCTTTATACGGAACAAAACCCGCCAAACGAATCATCTTTTTGGCCAAGTCTATAATCTTGACTTGTTTGCCCATGTCGAATATAAAAATCTCGCTTCCCTGCCCCATAGCACCCGCTTCAAGAACCAACTGACAAGCTTCGGGAATGGTCATAAAATATCTGATGATATCCGGATGGGTAATGGTCAACGGGCCACCTTCAGAAATTTGTTTGGCAAAAAGCGGAACAATCGAACCGTTAGAACCCAATACATTTCCGAAACGCGTCGTGATAAATTTGGTGTTTATTGATTTACCTTCATCTAAATATTTGTGGTGCAAAGTCTGTACGTATTTCTCGGCGATACGTTTGCTGGCGCCCATCACACTACTTGGATTAACAGCTTTATCGGTAGAAACCATTACAAAACGATCAACCCCATATTCAATCGATAAATCAGCTACATTTTTAGTCCCTAAAACATTCGTGTAAATTGATTGCGAAGGATTTTCTTCCATCAACGGAACGTGCTTGTAAGCAGCCGCGTGATAGACAACACTGGGTTTGAACTTCTCAAAAACGGCTTCCATGGCCGTTCGATGGCGCACATCGGCCAAGACAGTTCTAATCTGAATATTTTGATTGATTGCATTAATTTCAAGCCTAAGCGAATGAAGCGGAGTTTCGGCCTGATCGACCAAAATTACCTTATGAGGTTTAAAAGACAAAACTTGTCGAACAATCTCACTTCCGATAGAGCCCGCAGCACCTGTAATCATGACGGTTTTTCCGTTGAGCTGTTCTGAAATTGATTTGGTATCGAGTACAATCGGTTTGCGCTCGAGTAAATCTTCAATTTCAAAACTCTTTACTTTGTTCGAAATCTGTTGCTGATCTTCCCAATCGGTAATGAGCGGAACGGTAAAAACTTTGAAATTGAATTCCAAACACTCTTCAACTATAGCGATGGTTTCTTCTTTGCTCAAACCTTTTTCAGCAATAATAAGCGCTTCGGCTTTAAGGGAACGAAGAATAACATATATTTTTTTGTTCTGATTAACAATCGGCAAATTCAACATGCTTTTTGATGCCGAACTCAGATTGAATTTATCAATAAAACCAAGGAGTTTAAAACGGCTGGGATTTTCGGCGCGCAAGGCATTCGCTACCGAAAAGGCATTGGCGTCGGCTCCGTAAATCACAGCTTTGGTAAGCTTTTTTTGACTGTCAAAATTCATGTATTTCTCAAAAATATACTTGATGAGAATTCTGAATAAAAAAAGCAACAAAAACGAGATTACATAATTGATAAACAAGCGCGTATTGATAAACAATTGTTTACCCATTGCGGCATACCAAACAAAATTAAATATCAACAAAGACAAATACGAGGTAGTTGTAGATGTCAATAACTTAACTCCGTCGATAAAGGTCGAATGACGAATAATTCCCGAGTAGGTTCTGTACACCAAAAAGAATACAGAATTCACAAAGATAAACGAGCCGTATTTGATTAGGATTTCATTTGCAGTGTACAATATGCCGGTTAAGCTGTACATGATTAAGTAGGTAATCAAACCTGCAATACCTACAATAAAGACATCAATGGCAAAAATAATCCAACGAGGCAAGTAACCGATGTTTCGGAATCGGTTGCCTAATATGCTATTTTTTAATACCTCAAAAATTGAGTTAGCCATTGTATTTGTTAATTTAATGGGCGACTAAAATTAATGTTTTTATAACAATTTTAACCGTTATGAGCTTAATTATTTAAAAAAAATGTTAAATACCGAACTTATTCTATTTCGATCTTCTTGAGTCAAATTTGAACCGGACGGCAAACACAATCCGTTAGAAAACAGATTTTCAGCCACTTGACTTCCATAGTACGGCGCTTGAGCAAAAATAGGTTGCAAATGCATCGGCTTCCAAAGTGGGCGGCTCTCAATATTTTCAGCTTCAAGCGCCAAACGCAAGTCCTCGCGATTTTTTCCACCACACTTTTCAGGGTCAATGACAATTGAAGTGAGCCAATGATTTGAATAATAATCAGCCGAAGGCTCTGTGAATACTCTAACGCCATCGATGTTTTTAAAATAATCTTGATACCACTGATGCATGGCTCGTCGCAAACCAATATGCTCGTCAAGCACTTCCATTTGCCCGCGACCAATTCCTGCACTGATATTGCTCAATCGATAATTATATCCAATTTCAGAATGCTGATAATGAGGCGCTGCATCGCGCGATTGTGTAGAAAAGAAAATCGTTTTGTCTTTGAGTTCTTTGGTTTTACACACCAAAGCGCCGCCACCTGAAGTAGTGATAATTTTATTTCCGTTGAACGATAATACGCCAAAATCGCCAAAAGTTCCACACTTCTGACCTTTGTAGGTACTTCCTAAAGCTTCTGCGCTGTCTTCTAAAAGCGGAATATCATATCGCTGAGCAATCGCTTGTATTTCATCAACTTTAAAAGGCATTCCATACAAATGTACTCCGATAATCGCCTTAGGTTTTTTACCCTTTGCGATTCTGTCTTGAATGGCTTCTTCTAAAGCTTTTGGGCAAATATTCCAAGTGTCTGGTTCGCTATCCACAAATACAGGAAGCGCTCCTTGATATAAAATCGGATTCGCCGAAGCCGAAAAAGTAAAACTCTGGCAAATTACTTCATCACCGGCTGAAACTCCGAGCAAAATTAATCCCAAATGAATCGCCGCTGTCCCTGAACTGAGCGCGGCCACTTGGCTGTTTTGTCCAATGTATTTTTCTAAATCTGTTTCAAAACCCGAAACATTTGGTCCGAGCGGTGCCACCCAATTAGAGTCAAAAGCTTCGTGAATGTAATTGAGTTCGGTTCCACCCATGTGGGGCGAAGAAAGCCAAATTTTTGGAAGATTCATACGTGTTGTGTTTACGTGAGCAAATATAGCAGAACCACCGCTGTGGTCATCTTTTTTGAGCGATTAATTAAAGACCGTTTTGAAAATTATTTTTAAATCTTTCCTAAACGATTGATGTTCATAATACTCGATATTCATCTTTACTTTATCGGGAAAAATAACCGTATCGTTATAGTTCATAGGGTCGGGTTGCATGGCCAACAAAGCGTCTTCGTTTTTGTACTTGATCGATGCTTCGCTGGTGATTCCGGGTTTGAGTTCAAGCAATCGACGATCATTCCCTTGCAGACAATCGTAATAACCCGGCACATCCGGTCGCGGACCAACCACCGACATCTCGCCTATCAAAACATTGTAAAACTGAGGCAACTCGTCCAACTTATATTTTCTAAAAATGCGTCCGAAAAAACCAATTTTTTGACTCTGTGAATGCATGGTTTTGAGTTTGTAAATCCAAAAAAGTCTCCCGTATTGACCCACGCGCTGTTGAACAAAAAGTCCGTTAGAACGCGTTTCAAAACTAGCCAGCAGATAACAAAGCAAAATCAACCAACTCAAGGAAAGTAAAACTACCACCGAAAAAACAAAGTCAAAAAGTCTTTTCAAAACGCTGAAAATCTATTGGTTTTTAGAAACAAAAAACAAGAAAACACCCCAAAGCGCTTCTTGTTTTAAGAACCTATTGATGATGATTTGAATTACAGCTTTTTGAGTAATTCTGCTTCTTTCATTAAAATCGGCAACGAATCAACATCGCGCAAAAAGATCAAATCCTTTTCAAATTCATACATGCGATAGTTGAAATCAAAATCTGCATCACCATCGAGCAATCGAATCGTGTCTTCTGCAAAATTGGCTCCGCCCGCCGCAAAACATTGGGTAAAAGCTACGTGTCGGACATTGATTTCAGTGATGTACGGTTTGCCGTTTTCGTCTTCTTTAAAATCTACAGTAAAAAAACCGTGATGTGCTGCTCCGGTATGGGCTAAAAGGAAATCCATCGCGCGTTTGGCTTCGGCTACCAATGCGGGCTCGTTGAGCAAACGACCGAAAGAAGTATTTCCGGTAATGCCCGAAGGCGCAACTTTGGCCATGATATAATTCACGCGTTCGGCACAAGCAGTGCGCAACAGTTTTCCGTTGTAATACAGCATTTTACAAGCGAGATTTCGACCCGGTAAAAATTTACTCGCCAAAAACTGTTGTACATTCGGATTGATTTGAATCCAGTTCTTCAAAGAATCGACGTCGTCAACTTTGAGCGAGCCAAGTCCGCTGGTTCCGCTGGTACTGCGCACCCAAAAACCACCTTTGAGCACTTCAAAAGCACCATTAAAATTCGCATCATCGCGATGAAAAGTTACCGATGGCGGTACTATATCCAAATCTTTCAAAAGCTCAGTCATTTTAGATTTATCCACGAGCAAATCAGCCATAGAAATATCCGGAATCAAAGCCTTGCAAGGCAGTTCGCGCGATTCTTTGCGGCGGCTCCATTCCATGACTTCCAGTTCGGGTAAAATCACCGCAATTTCAATATTATTCTCGCGAATAATCGCTTCCATAGTGGGCCAATAATCCGGACTAGAAGCCGGTGGAACCACATACGATTTATGGAACAACTCGTTTTGATACAAACCCATCGCCAGCGGATTGATGTCGGTTCCGATGAGCTCGAATCGTTTGTAAAAAGAATATTTTTTGAGTCCGATGGCAAAACTTCTGGGCGTTGGCCCACCTACTCCGGTAATAAGGACTTTCATATTTTTGGTTTTGATGAAAAGTAATTAAATAATTTCACGGATGAGCATAAAGGCTTCTGCTTCACGCATGCCCACGGTTGCTCCGCGATAATTGGATAAAATTTCTATGGTTTTGAGCGAACGCGGATGCGGAAACTCTTTGATTTGTGTTGAGAAACATTTAAAGGCTTCGATTTTTTTGTCTAAATGACCTTCGATGCTTTCAAAAACGGTTGGAATAAAGGCATCATCGCCAAAGGGTGGTGCCCATTCGGTTTCTGATAAAGTCTCATAAGCCAAGACTTTTTTAACCGTACAATTATTGATCGGACGCGCAGCTACCAGTGCGGCTTCGTAGGTAATTCGGTGGTCTTTGTGGATGTCGCCTCGGTGCGGTAAATACATCACTTCGATGGCTTTTTCTTTGACTATTTTGGAGAAAGCCAACGACAACTGATAAGCCGGAATCGAATCTAAACGCGGCGCCGGAAAGTCTAAAAAGAAGGTTTCTTTGACGCCCAAAATTTGGTGCGCTTGCAATGCTTCTGATCGAACTTTTTTGGTTCCTTCGGCCGAAAACAATTCAGGTGCGCCCAAATGTCCGTTGGTGACAATGGCCACATATACTTCATCTCCGTTTTGAGCAAACTTAGACATGATGCCGCCACAACCCAAAATTTCGTCGTCGCAATGCGGAGCTACAATTAATATTTTACGCATTCTTTAAAAAATTTACAAAATCTACAATGCCAAAGCCCAGCTTGATGCCAACTTTGGGAATGAATTCTTCTTCTACTGTATAGGTAGTTATTTTGATGGGATGATCGCCGGTTTGTACCCAGAACGAATCGCCATCGACTCGTAAAATTCTACCCGGAACGCCTTTAACCGGCAAATCTTGGTCAATATGCGCGCGCCAAATAGTGATTTTATTGGTTTTGAAATATGTAAAAGCACCCGGCAAAGGTTGTGATACCGCACGAATAAGTTTGAATATTTCTTCGGAAGGTTTTTCCCAATCAATGTAACCGTCATTGGGTCGACGGATTTCAAGATAGCTCGCTTTTGAATGATCTTGCGGCGTGGCTTGAATTTGTCCGCTTTTTAATTGCGGCAAAAACTCATCGAGCATCACACCAAATTCATCCAGCAAAGCATCGACGACATCTTGGGCATACGGATGTTTGGGAAGATTAATTTTTTGCTGAAAAAAGATATCGCCGGTATCCATGCCTTCGTCGATTTTAAACAAAGTCACCGCCGGCTCAACTTCGCCCATCACAATCCAGGCAACTGCAGCTCTCCCGCGTCCTTTGGGCAATAAAGTCGGATGATAGCCAATGCAAAAATGTTTGGGCGCATGCATTAATTCAGGGCGAACCATTTGCGAGAGCCCAACCACAAACAGAATATCAACTTCTTGTTGTTTGATTTCATCGGCTACCCAAGGCTCTGCAATTTTATCAAAATAATGAAACCGCAAACCCGCATGTGCTGCAATCGGCTTTAAATCTTGAAAACCGCTCACATTGGCTGAAACCTCAGGATTTAATCCAAAAACAGAAACTACATTCAATTGATGCGCAATGAGTTTTTCTAACAACTTCTTACTGCTGTTGACACTGCCTATCAACCCAATACGCGGATTTTGATTAATTTGAATCATTTCTTTTTGATTAAGTTTTTTGATTTGTGCAGATATTTTTCTTCGCCAAACAAAATAATCAGGAAGGTTTTTAATATGATTTTGACATCGTTCATCAAGGAAATGTGGGCTACGTATTCTAAATCATAAACATATCGCTCTTTCCAACTCAAGTGAATATTGCCTGATACTTGAGACAATCCGGTAAGTCCCGGCCGAACTGAATATCGGTGTTTTTCTTGCTCGGTCATTTGCTCAAGTTGCTCTGGAACGCTGGGTCTGGGGCCAACCAAACTCATATCGCCTTTGAACACATTGAGCAATTGCGGCAACTCGTCAATTTTAAATCTTCGCAAATAAAATCCCAAAGTTGTTACACCATCTGCTTTGCCAATCACCGGTTGATTACCGACTTTCCGGTCTTGATGGGTCATGGTTCTGAGTTTGAGCACCTCAAAAGTACGGAGGTTTTGGCCGACTCTTTTTTGTTTGAAAAAAATCGGACCTCTGGAATCTATTTTAATCAACAGCGCAATCACGATAAAAAACGGCAGACACAACAAGCAGAAAAATCCGCTCACCAAAAAATCTATGCCTCGTTTAATATAATTCTGATACATTTTATCGGCTGGTTTGCAAATGACTTTCGAGTACTTTTTTCATTCCTTGATGCACCGGCAATTGCCACAACAATTTACACCAATCGTGGTTACCTTCAATAAATCCGGGGCCGCGATCAGTGATGACAATATCCCAACCAATGGATTTATTTTGCGGATGCGCCAAAGCCGCTTTCTTGACCATTTCGATGGTTTCTTTCCAGAAAGGAACCTGAAAACCAATAATATCGACGCCGGTAATCGGATGTTTGACTTCATCTTTTTTGGTAATATCGCTGTAAACCCCGGGACCATTGACCAAACCGGTTTCTGGATCGATCGGCGCGGCTAAGTTTCCTGCGGCCATGTTGTCAACCGGAGAATTGACGGATATGCGCTGACGGCAACCTAGCAAAACCACTTGATTGTCCGGAGTAAGCTGTGTAAAAATCCGTACGGTATTCACACCTGACGGAGAAAGTTCCTGCAACAACGGGTGTTGAATGATGAATTCTTCGGCCAAATCAAATTTCTTGGCTTGCATATAAGCGACCAAACCTGTTGATTTGATGGTTTCAATCGAGCAAATCTCAACATCGGCTCCGCATTTTCCGTCCACTACTTTGAGTACAATTTTGCCTGACGGAGCATTTAAAAATTTCTCTTCAAGTTGCGCATTACCTTCTAACTCAGCTAAAGTAGCCACTTGATGTACAAAATATGCTTTGTAATTTTTATAGAAAAGTGATTTATCATCGAGAATACCTCGACTTCCGGGCGGATTCATGACCAATTGATATTCATACATATAACCGGTTCCCGCCCATTGTGCGCGTTCATATTGATCTTTTTCAAAAAAACGAAACTGAAAATATTCCAACAGCGAAATATTGTATTGAAACACACTCACCAAAACGTCCATCAAAATTGATAACTTACTTTTTCCGGTGGTTTGCGCAGTGTAATTCAAAAAAAGCAAAAACTTAGGCCAGTCTAGTTTTTTGAGGTAATATCCTAAATAAATAAATCTGTTGAGCTTTTTCATTGAGTCATTATTTTGGCCAAATCGCTGGCTGAAATAAACTGAACCTCAGGCCACTTCTGAACGATGGCTTGCAGTAATTTCTTGAGTTCAGCTAATCCTTTAGTTCTATTTTGTGCATCAATATGTCCGCAAAAATTCACGCGGTGCGAACTAATAATCGCCGGACGATTCCACCTAAAGGCAGCCTCGATTTGTTTGAGTGCAAAAGCAGTCCAATCAAGTCCGCGGTCTTCGGTGGGTTCAAAAACCACATTGCGCACCATAACGCGTAATCCTTCGGGTGTTTTTTTGCCGGTGTAATTGAATTCCCTTTTGAATTGTCCAAAGCCTTGATGCTCATTGCGGACCAAATCCAAATCGATATATTTTACGCCGTTTTCAAGCAAAGTCCCAAACAAAGAATGATGAATGTGATACACCGGCGGAGTGAAATAATCGCTTTTGTATCCATACACTTGCTCAAATCGAGTCAATCCGTCGCGCAGATTTTCCTTCATAGGTTCGAGCTCGGCCGGGTCGTAAAAATCATAAGCCG
This sequence comes from Bacteroidota bacterium, assembly GCA_018267095.1. Taxonomy (GTDB): domain Bacteria; phylum Bacteroidota; class Bacteroidia; order Flavobacteriales; family Flavobacteriaceae; genus Flavobacterium. The sequence goes on along the minus strand of JAFDZC010000006.1, from coordinate 173,594 downwards.
CGGTGGAGGAATGTTGCGGATAATCTTCATCCGAAATACTTGTATAACTTCTGTTTTTGAGCGCGGTTAGCAATTGTGGATCTCGCTTTTGAAGTTGATCGTTGAAGATATGCAAATTCAAATGTTCGCGGCCGTGAAACTGGGGCTGCATGATTCCGGTTCGGATGCCTTCTTGCCACAAATTCCATGCGCCTTGATAAGCTTGCGGGTCGCGTGCTGAAAGCTTCTCATAAGTGCGATCGAGGTTTTCATATCGATATTGCGCATAACCTTCGCTGGCCATGGTTTCAAAATCAATATTGCACGGAAGCGCAAACGGAGTAAACACCGCCGGCTTTCCGTCTTGGCCTTTTACCGATTGCAAAACTTCATAAAGTTGCTCTAAATCTTGACGGGTTTCTAAGGTGTCAAGCGCATCAAAACGGGAGTATATTTTCATTCCGGCCAGATCCATTTCAGAACGAGCCTGCGCAGAATCTAGCCGAACGTTTCCGTAATCATCTACCGAAAAAACCACATATTTCTGTTGGGTTTTCCAGCCAACAATATTTTTGGCATTCAGAATCAGGTTATTTTTGATTTGATGTATCATGATTATTTTACCTGCGATTCAATAAAATCAAGTGCTTTGCTGTATACAACCGCAGCATCACCGAGTTTTTGGGTCAATGCTAAAGCATCTTTTTTCATGGTTTGCAACAACTGAGGATCTGCAGCGCATTTGAGAATGTTATCGGCCAATTGTCTGGCGTTTCCGGGCTCATTGTGAAATCCAACTTGATGATCCAAGATGATGGATTTCATCTCGCTTTCGAGCGAATTCATAATGGGCAAACCGCATGCGAGCAAATCAAAAAGCTTATAAGTTACTGATTGCGTGGCACCTTGAATGTGTTGCGTCAGACCGATATCGGCCAAATAATACTCTTCCATGAGTTTTTCTTTGGGCAATCGTCCCAAATATTCAAGATTGGAATGCTGCTGCTCATAGACTTGAACCATTTCTTTTTGTGGTCCGTCGCCGGCAATGATAAAATGGATATTGGGTTGCTCTTTTTCAAGAATTTCAGCTGCTTTCAAAATGGTGGGCAAATCATACGAAAACCCAAGACTTCCGGCATAAATAACCGTAATGCGCTGTGAATCTTTGGACACTTTTTGAGCCGCTTCGGTTAATTGTCTCTTCATTTCATCAAACTGAACTGCCGGATAAAAAACCGCTGTTGGCACCGAAGATTTTCGATAGGTTTTGGCAAAATCAATATATTGTTTTGAAATAGCCATAATGCCTGAAGCATTATTAAATACTGAGTTGGCTTTTTGTTTTAGAGGTAAAATACCCAAATGCACCGCGATTTTCTTCAAGCCTTTCATATGCTCTAAAAAAGCATTTGGCCACGGATCAATGATATCTACAATTACCGGAATATTTTGCTTTTTAGCCCAAATAATCACTTCATGAGCAGTTGAAATCGGCGGATACGCCACGACAATTACATCCGGTTTGGGCTCAGCATCAAACAAGGCAACCATTGATTTGCTCAATTTATAATGCGATGCCATACGAGCCACCGAAATGTTTTGTTGGTAAGCATCGGCTGGAACAAATTTAACGCGCGTTTGCTGATTGATTTCAACTTCTTTATAACCGTCAAATCGCTGTTGCTTGACATTGTGCCTGAATGTTGATGACCAAAAAGTGACCTGATGCCCTCGTTTGTTGGCCTCTGTTACCAAACTGTTGTAACGCGTATTGAGGTTGTCGTCAATGGGTGTATTCTCAAAAATAGAAACGAGCCAAATATTCATGAAATATTGTTTTACTGAATGCCTTCACGTTGCATCCAAGCTTGGTAAATTTCTTCAAAAGTAGTTTGCAATGATTTGGTAATATCCCAATTCGGATAATGCTCTTTCATTTTGCGTAAATCGCTGTAGTAACAAATGTGGTCACCAATTCTATTGGTCTGGTCGTATTTATATTTCATCGGCTTCCCGCTGATTTTAGAAATAATGTCAAAAGCTTCTAAAATCGAACAAGTGTTGTCTTTTCCACCGCCCAAATTATAGACTTCGGCTACGCGTGGCGCTTTGATGAATTCTTCAATAAAACGAGCCACATCATACGAGTGAATGTTGTCGCGCACTTGTTTCCCTTTGTAACCGAAAACGGTGTATTCTCTTTCTTCAAGATTGCATTTCACCAAATAACTCAAAAATCCGTGGAGCTCAACTCCGCTGTGGCTTGGGCCGGTCAAACATCCGCCGCGCAACACACAGCTCGGCATATTGAAATAGCGACCGTATTCTTGTACCGAAATATCTGCTGAAACTTTTGATGCACCAAAAAGCGAGTGTTTACATTGGTCGATTCTGAAGCTTTCCGAAATTCCGTGCGCATAATTTGGATCTGCATAATCCCAACGCGTTTCGAGCTCAACCATTTCAATTTCGTTGGGTGCATCGCCATAGACTTTATTGGTTGACATATGTACAAACGGAATGTCTGTTCTGTAACGGCGCGTGGCCTCAAGCATATTAAAAGTGCCTACTGCGTTGGTGTCAAAATCGTCAAACGGAATAGCAGCTGCTCGATCATGACTAGGCTGAGCTGCAGTATGTACAATCGCATCGGGCTGAACCTTTTGAATCAAATCTAAAACGCCTTGACGATCGCGAATGTCTACTTCATGGTGCACAAAATTTTGAATTACCGAAGCCAATCGGTTTTGGTTCCACCGGGTGTCGCCACTCGGGCCAAAAAATACAGCGCGCTGGTTGTTGTCTACTCCGTGAATTTCCCATCCTAATTCGGCAAAATGCATACACACTTCAGAGCCAATCAATCCGGAAGAACCGGTTACCAATAGTTTTTTCATTTTGATTTGAAAGTATAATAGTTAGGTCAAAATTTTTAATAAAGTGTAGGCCGCGCGGGTTACGCGTTGCTCATAGCTTTCGTAGATAGGTGTTGGAATAGCCGAAAAATCACGACTGACCAATATCTCACTGAGTTCTTCGTCGTTGTGGGGTGAAAAATATGTTCCTTTTTCTTTGAGTTGTTCAACATTAACTGAAAGATTCGAACAAATGACCGGTTTCTGAAGCGATATTGCATCTTCAATCACGGTGCTCCAACCTTCAAATAAGCTCGGTTGCACAATCGCATCGGCATGGCGCATAATTGAGAGTTGCTTGTCACGCGGCAAAACGCCTAGAAAAGTGACTTGGTCGTGTAAATCATTTTCATCCAGAATTCTTCTCAACTCTGCCACATAAGCCGATTGGGTATCTTCGGGCAATTTACCGGTAATGGCTAAATGAATGATTTTCCCTTGCTTTTTAAGTCGCGCAATTGCTTTAAGGGCAACCTTGTGATTTTTGTGTTTGTGGAATTGATTGCTGATGACAAAATAATGCGTTGGCAAATTGAACTGAGCACAAACTTCTTCTTTGGTGTAAGTCGGAAATTTATCTACAATCGACACAAAGTGATACACGTGGAATTGAACATGCTCGGGAATCTCAAAAAACCTGTAAAAATCACCTTTTACATCATGGCTTGAAACCACTAAATCTCTGGTGTTTTTCAGGATAAACAACACGCGCAAGTGACGCTCTAAACGTTTGGCAAAACTGAAAAATTGCGGATAATGTTTGTGTTGCAAATCGGCATACCACGAGATGAGCTTACAATCCTTCTTAGATTTTATCGGATAATCGTGCAGCGGAAAAATACTGTCGAGCCGATATTGATCGATGATATCATCTACAAAAAGATTTTTTTGTACGAGCATTGACTTGAGAAAAGTGGTGTGCACTTTGGGATACGGCCGAATGATTTTGTGCAAATACGGATAGTTGAGCTCGTCTACAAATCTTTGCAAATCGGGCTTGTAAAACAAATATATTTCGGGTTTGTCTTCATCGGGTAAAAAGTCAAGCGCCTTAATTAGGTTGACAATATATATCACTCCGCCCATCCATTTGGTAGAGAAATGATATAAAATACCGACGCGTTTTCGTTTGATTTCCATTAGTTCCAGTTGGCAATTAAATCTTTAATTCCTTCTTCGATGCTCCAGTTGGGCGCCCAGCCGGTGCGGTTTTTAAGCTTGTCAACATTGGCCAATAAGTGCATGCGTTCTACTTTTCGCGTACGCGCCGGGTCAATCTCGACGGTGATTTTCTCACCGAGCAATTGCTCAAAAGTTTGCACAATTTCAGTGACGGCATATTCAATTCCGCGGCCGAGATTAAAAGTGTCATAACCAGTATTTTCGAGCATCACCAAGGCGTACACTGCGTTGGCCATGTCAAAGGTATGAATGAAATCGCGTTTCGGAGCTAAATTCCCCAATGCAATGCTTCGGGCTCCGTTGCGCAATTGTTTTTCGATTTCCGGAATCAAATGCGGATTGGTTTCGTTGGGTCCGAAAGCATTAAAGAATCGGCAGCATATGGTATCGACACCAGTTTGCAACTGAAATTCTCGGCACAAATGCTCACCGGTCAGTTTGGTCAAACCGTAAATATCCAACGGTAAAAGCGTATGGTTTTCATCCACTGCATGATCTGAAATCGGATAGACCGCAGCCGTCGAAGCAAAGAATACTTTTTTAAGGTTTTTGAGTTTTTTGGCTGCATTGAGCACGTTCATGGTTCCGCGGATGTTGATGTCAGCCGATTCAAACGGGTTGGCATTGCAATACGGAATAAAGTGAATAGCCGCCAAATGCACAATGGCTTCAGGCTCGATGCTTTTAAGAGTTTGCGTTACAAAATCAGCTTCGCGGATGTCTCCTTGAAAAAAATGCGCATCATCTACCGAAATAAAGTCGCGATTGCCAAAACTTAAATTGTCTAAAACGTAGACCTCGTGCCCTTCTTTTTGCATTTTCGGAACAATGGCCGAGCCAATAAATCCTGCGCCTCCGGTGACTAAAATTTTCATGTAGTTTCTTTATATTTTTAATTTATTTTTTGTCTATAATCATATCTTGATTTTCGCGGCTTTTCACTTTGTGTGCATAATCGCGAATATCGCCAATCACAGTAGCCGGATTTCCGGCAACAATGCTGTTTTCAGGAATGTTTCCGCGCACTACCGAGCCTGCGCCCACAATTACATTATCTCCGATAACAGTTCCGGGTAAAATTATTGAATTCATTCCGATGAATACATTATTTCCGATCACAATATCGCGATAAGTGCCCACATCGGTTTTGGGTTTTTCACCAATCGAAATCAGCGCAGTGGTATAGCTGTAATCATGCGTCAAGAAATATACTCTGAGCGAAATCACCACTCGGTCACCCAAAGTAATGCGGTCAAAGTCGTCAAAATTAGCGCTTTTGGCAATAAATCTGGGTTCGCCTTTTAAATTCATGCCTACATGCCTCAAAAGTTTGTTGTAATAATGCATGTATTTTCGCGAGTCAAAATACATCCACAAGCTAATCAAAAACTTGAGCACATAATAAGTCAATTTGTTGATTTTTCGCTTCATGAGGTAATGAATTTTAAAAATTGTTCTGCCACCACATCGGTTTTATACTTTTTAGAATCTTGCAGCGATTGCTTTGACATTCGTTCGAGCAAACTTGAGTTGCTCATCAATTCTGACAATCTTTCAGCAAAAGTTTTGTCATCCAAAAGCGGAATCAAATAACCGTTCTCGCCATCGTTGATAATGTCGGAAGGCCCAGCCACACAATCAAATGAAATACACGGCACGGCATACGATTGGGCTTCAATGAGCACATTCGGAAAACCTTCAGAAACAGATGTAAAAGCAAATATTTTGGCTTGGCTGTAAAAATTCTCAATGTCTTTCCGGGCGCCCCAAAGTTTGATTTGGTTTGGATGTTTTAAACCAGTGTGTTGCTGTTCGAGTTTTTCGCGCTCAGGTCCGTCGCCTACAACCCAAAGTTCCCATTCGGGCTGGGCAACTCGATCAAAAATATCGAGCAAAACATCAACTTTTTTATTCGGAATTAATCGACCGACATACAAAACGACATTCTTCTTTTCTGAAATCTGGTAATCGTGATCGCGCCCGGGATTGGGAATCACACGGATGTTTTTATGATTCAATTCTCGTTCAAAAAAAGCTTTGGAATAACTGGTTTGCGCCACAATTCCGTCGGCACGGCCGTAGACCAATTGACGCATTTTCTCGTGAAAGAAGCCCCATTTTCGGTCGGGTTGACTGCGATCGGAAACATAATATTTGGCCGAAGTAAAAAACGAACTCAGCAAAACGAATGAATTGTACATTTCACCAAAACTCAAGACCGATTGCGGCTTTTCACGGCGAATGGTTCTGATCAAATACCACAAAAGCTTGAACGAATGATAAATGCGGAGTTTGCGGTTAAAAAAGAAATCCGGTTCAATCAGTTGAACGCCTTCGGGCACCTGATAAAAGTTTTTTTCGGTACGCACCAGTTTGATAATGGTCACCTGATAATCAGAATGATTGCGGATGTAACGGGCGATTTCAACCATGACGCGTTCCATTCCGCCCACATTGAGCGAAGGAAGAGCCAGGCAAATTCGTTTGTTTTCCATGTTCTGAATGTTCTTTTTATTTGTTTAAAACCGATAAATCAACTTGTTCACCCCAGTGATAATCCCACTCGAGCGGCCTGATTTGGTCAAATCCGCCACCGTGAAATTGGGTGATTTCGCCAAAGTAAATTTTGCCGTCTACATCGTAAAAATCAACGCGCACATACGGAAACATCGCAGCTACTTTTTCGGCCATTTGTTTCATTTGTGCTAAACTGGTCGGCGGATCAATCTCGGCACCGCGCTGTTTAGAAGCGTCTTTGACTTTGGCAGCCCAAGTAAAGGCCAGCGGCTGCCATTCGGCATCGTAAATATTGCGTTTGTTGGTGCCTTCTCGATCGACCGAAACATAAATAAAAGCTACTTTTCCGTTGATGCAATGAATTTTATAATCATTCGGGATTTTGCCTTCGCGGGTTTCAAGCAAGCGTTCAACTATGATTCTGGGCTGAATATTTTTGTAACACCATTCGCGTTCAAACCAAAAATAATTCACCGAAAGCCACCAACGACAGTCAGCTTGCAACTTTTTCCAATCTACTTTTGATTTGTCACGAATGATTTTAAAACTGCCTGAGTCGTGGTTGGCCTTGACCACAAAATGTCCGTCAGGCATATTTTCAGGACGGATATCGCGATAATCAGTAGTTGCATACAACAGCGGAATTAAATACTCTTCGCCAAAAAAATCTTTGACAAATTCGCGTGCTGCGTACTTATCGGCCAATTGCGTATAAAGCGGTTTTCGATCGTTGATTTTGAGCCATTGAATTTTTTCATTCAACGATTTTGGGTGGTCTAAATTGAGCTCATATCCTTGACGCGCTTTGAACAATCTTTTGAGATGTGTTGCGTCGTCTACCCAATCATAGCGCAATTTTCGGTACATTCTGTATATAAAATTGTACACGGTGAAAACTAAATCTCCTTTATATCTCAAATCTTTGTTGGCCATTTTATGCGTGTATGATTTCGGTAAAATTGTGTTGTTGTGCCCAAGCTTGGCTTTTGTTTTTTGAAACGACTATCGGATGATTCACCCATTCAAACAAAGGCATGTCGGTCATGCTGTCACTGTATAAAACAGACGAACCAAATAATTGATTTTGATTTGACAACCAATCCTTTAATCGATTGACTTTTTCTTGTCGCAAGCAATCCGGTCCGTCAAAAAAACCGGTTAACCGATTATTTTTTCTCTCAATACGGGTGCCCATGACGACCGCTATGTTTTCTTGTTGTGCAAATTCATTGAGGTAATCTTCATATCCGCCGGAAATAAGCACCACAAAATCGCCGGCTTGTTGATGTTCCTTGAGTTTTTGTATAAGTTCGGGAATCAGGTTCGGACGAATTTTCTCAGAAACATAATTCTGACTCCACTGTTGCATTTCTTGGGTTGGAATCCCGCGCAACTGATACAAATGAATTCTTTTTGACAAATTCAACCCCGGAAATATTTTATTGGCCAGCGCAATCAACCGCAAACGATACAGCACCGAGATGAGTATTTTGGTGATTTTGCTTTTACCGCGTCCGCTTTGTTCGAGTACATAATCAACAAAAACATCAGCGGTCTGAAAGTTGACCAAGGTTTCGCAAAAGTCAAAAATGACGAGTTTCATTTTTTTTAAACCGATTTAATGACATTCAAAACGCGCTCCATCTGGGCTTTGGTTCCGATGGTAATGCGCAGCGCGTTGGTCAAAAGCTTGTTGTGCATCAAATTGCGCACAAAAATATTGTGATCGCTCAGCGTATTGAACACATTCATTTTGGTATCAAAATCTACAAACTCAATAAGCAGAAAGTTTCCTTGACTCGGATAAACGTGTTTGACAATATTGAGCTGGCTGACTTCTTTTTCAAAATAACCGCGGGTTTTGACAACTTCGTCGGCGTATGCTTGCATGTACGGAACATCTGAAAGTACCGCAATGACGGCTTCTTGGGTAAAAGTGGTAAAGTTTTTCGGGTTGCGAATTTTTGAAATTTGAGCAATGTTCTCGGCATTTGAAATCAAATATCCCGCGCGAAAATTAGCCAGTCCGAAAGCTTTTGAAAAGGTTCGGGTAACGAATAAATTTTGGTGAATGAGTACAAAATTGCTCATCGAATGTCCGTAGAATTCGTAATAAGCCTCGTCAATCAAGAAAATAGTATCCGGAAAAGATTGCAATAAATCAACGATGTATTCTTTTTCAATGACATTTCCCGACGGATTGTTCGGCGTACAAATATAGACCAACGACGGTGTAATAGATTCTATTGATTTGCGAAAAGCCGCACCGTCAAACGAAAAATCGGGTTCATAGTCGTGGTAATAAATCTGTGCTCCTTGCGATTCGCAGGTCAATCTGAAGTTGTCATACGACGGTGACAAAATCAAAATCGGATCGCCCACGCCTACATACATACGCACCAAATATTCATGCAACGAATCGGAGCTGGCAAAATATTGAACGTTCTCTTCGGGCAGCGAACAATAATCGGCCAATAACGACATGAGTTTTTTGTTGTTGGTTGACGGATACAAATAATAAATATCGTCTTGTGTGACCAATTCTTGCAATCGCTCTTTTACTTTGGGCGAGGGCGGAATAGTTGCTTCGTTCCAATCGAGTTTTAAAATGTCTTTGCGCTCTGAGGCAGAAACATCCCATATTTTGTGCGAAGCAACCTTGTAAGGCGCCAGATTGCGCAGGTATTTATTGATAAATCTCATGCGGATTTTGTTAGATATAAATCAGTGATTTGTTCTGAGTTCAAAAATAATATATTGGGCCATTTTTTTAACATTTGTCGCAATAAATCGTTTAACAAAGACAGATTAATATCGCGGTGTTCCAAATCTAATTGGCCTGAAAAATTGAGTCGATGTGTACTGATAATAGCCGGCTGATGCCACCAAAAAGCATTGCTGATTTGTTTAAGGCACTTTTCAACTTCATTTTTGCGCTGTGTTTTCGTATAAAAAGCCGGTTCAAAAGCGGCATTGCGCACCGTCTGTACCAAACCATCGCGCAACTGTCCGTTCCAACGTCGGCTTTTGACCCGGGCATCGGTGGTTTTTTCTTTGGGCAACAATTGATATTTCATGCCTTGAATGCCCAAAATCCCATTTTCTTTTAAGTATGCATTGTAAGCGTCAGACCAGATATAATTGGTCGGAATAAAGGTTTTAGGCTTGAACCCAAAAATTGACTCAAACAAATCAATGCCTTCTTTGATGGATTGACCAACAAAATGGCTTTGCTTGTGAATCGATCCGTCAAAAGCTGCTTGAAAATTCAGCCGAATTGATGGATAAACTTCGGGGGAAATACCCCAAAATCCGAGTTCAAAAGCTTCCAAAAACAAGGGTTCTTGTTGCTGCAATGTTTCGAGCCAAGCATTGACCCACAAATGCTCGCGGCCATGAAACTGCGGATAAAACAAACCTTCTCTCATCCCTTGCTTCCAAACAGAAAGCGGGTTGTGAACCGCATCGAAAATTCGACCAAAAGTTTGCTCTATAGATTCTGCGTGGTATTGCTTAAATCCGGATTGTTTGATAAAATCAAAATCAGGATTGGCCACATTAACATTGGCGGTGATAGTCGGCGCATTTCCCAAATTATCTCGATGCAATTTGAGCACTTCAAACAAAGCTGAAACATCACCAGCGCTGGCCGGATGATCATACAACAAATACGGATTTCTGTTTTTGTCAATACCAAATCGATTCAAAAGTGAATCAATTGAATTTTTCGGTGTTCGAATGCTTCCCCAATCATCGCTTTCAAAAACGACTATTTTTTGCGACAACTTTTGTCCTTTAAAGTTGGTAGCCGATTGTCTTAAAAACGAAGTTAAAGCTGAAGTCACAACGAAAATTTAATTCTTTTGAATATTATTCTTTAGAAAAAATAGGTTTTAAAACGGTCTGATACCAATAGTCGGTTATTTTTTGAGCACCAAATTCATTAAGGTGATCGGCCGCAAGCCAATCTTTTTGCGCATCGAGAACATTTTGTGTCACAGTATAATTATTCAAATTGTGCAAAGTACATTTTTGCCCGTCTTTTAGTTCAATAGTACGGATGAATGGAATCTGGTTTCGCTTGTCATTCGAGCCGGGTAATTCTAACAACAAAACCTGAATTCCATTATTGCGACAAAGCGCAACCAACTGTGCCAAATAAGGATTGGAATAATCTACCAAACTGGTGTTTTGCTCTTTATAAACCGAATTATCCGGAATAATCTTTTTGGTTTTCCATTGGCCTAAAATCATTTGTGCACGGCGATGATCAGCAGACATCAATATTTTGAGCATATCAACCGCCAACCACTGAAAGTTTAACAGCGGTGGATTTTTGAGATTTTCGGCAAGGCTCGGATGATAAAAAAATTCAACTTCGGGATTCTGAAACGCAACCGGATTCATATAGGAACGTCCAATAGCCGACGATAAACCGATGGCCACCACTTTGGGCTTTTGGTTGTGCTTGAGGTATTCTTCGAACATCATCAAAGAAGTCGAAATGTGATCTCCGGCTATGGCCATATTGTAGTTGCTGATTCCTTTTTGCTGCAAATATTCAGAATCAATTCCGTCTAAGGCCATACTGTTGCCAAAGATGAGCAAATCGTATTTTTGATTTTCAAACGAATGAATATCGTAAACCTTTTTAAACCCTTGGCTTCCGTAGAACAAAATGCCTAAATAAATCAGGTTGGCCAAAATGATAACCCCAAAAAACCAAAAGCATTTTTTAATAAACTGATTCATTGGTTTTCAGATTAAAATTGGAAGTAAATAAAGTTGCTTTGCTTTCCGCCAAAGAGCAAAATGAGCACCATGATAAAAGCATAAACGGCCCAACGCGCCCAAGTTTTTTTGAGCATTGATTCGTTGAACTGCAACCCAAATTGTTTGTCGCGGTGCATCCATTCAACAAGCAACAAAAACCCCACAAGACCTACGTGAATGATAAAATACAACATATCATTCTTGCCCAAATAATCCGGCATCTGAAACAAACTTTTTGAGAAAATTCGCTTGATGATATCCAACGCTTGAGTAATGCTTTCGGCTCTAAAGAATATCCAAGCAATGACCGTCATGAAAAAAGTCAGGTTGATTTGAAAGAATTCTTTGAGCGACGGTAAAAATTTATGTGTTGAAATAACCTCAAGGTTGTGCCTGTTTTTGTTGAGTAAAAGCAGCGGAATAAAATACAGCGCGTTGAGTAAACCCCAGGCTAAGAAAGTCCAATTGGCTCCGTGCCAGAAACCGCTGACTAGAAAAATGGCAAAGGTATTGCGCACTTTCATGAGTGTTCCGCCTTGACTTCCACCAAGCGGAAAATAAAGATAATCCCTAAACCATGTCGAGAGTGAAATATGCCATCTGCGCCAAAATTCGGCTATATCTCTGGAGAAATACGGAAAGGCAAAATTGCGCAAAAGCTCAATGCCTAACAAGCGTGAAGTTCCGAGGGCAATATCTGAATAACCCGAGAAATCTCCGTAAATCTGGAAAGTAAAAAACAAAGCGCCCAGAAGTAAACTACTTCCGTTGTGCTCACCACTCGCATTGAAAATTGCATTGGCATATGTAGCACAATTGTCGGCGATGACTACTTTTTTGAACAAACCCCAAAGGATCTGTCGCATCCCATCGGCTGCCCGGTTATAATCAAAACTTCGAGGTTTTTTAACCTGCGGAAGCAAATGCGTCGCACGTTCAATTGGTCCGGCTACCAGCAATGGAAAATAGCTCACAAATACGGCGTATTCAACAAAATTTTTCTCGGCTTCGATGCGCTTTTTATAAACATCGATGATGTAAGAGAGTCCGTGAAAAGTGTAAAATGAAATCCCAACCGGCAGAATTACTTTGAGTGTCCAAGGATGTATTTGAATGCCCGCTTGTGCAAGCGCATTTGATAATTCGGTGACAAAAAAGTTGTAATATTTGAAAAAACCCAGAAAGCCAAGATTGATTCCGATGCTCAAAGTAAGCCAGAATTTGCTTTTGGCCTGCGTGGTGGCTTGCTCAATTTTGAGTCCGGAGAAATAATCCAGAAAAGTTGAAAAGGCCAACAAAAACAAAAAACGCCAATCCCACCAAGCATAAAAAACATAACTCACCAAGAGCAACATGGTGTTTTGCGCTCTTAGGTTTTTTTGAAAAACAAACCAATACAATATGAAAACGATTGGTAAAAAAAGAGCAAATTCAAGAGAGTTGAATAACATAAAATATCTTTAAATCTTATTTCAATTGTATCTGGATGGTAGTCAAAACTACTTGATCAAATTAATGAGCGGAAACGGTAAATCAACAAACATAGCAATCAAAGGATTGGTCAACACGGTGGTAAAAGTGAGTGTTTCAAGGCTAATACGCGCTGAAATAAATACAAAAAAGAAAATCAACGGCGAGGATATGACCACCCATTTTCGATAAATCGGATAATTGTATTGTGCCCAAACGAGAATCATCACTGCCATGCCAAACATTTGTCCGATCATTTCAAAACGACCGCCCGAAGGCACCATGGCCAAAATATTCCCAACCGATAGAATCAATAAGGTAAACCCAAACAAATTCATAAATGATGGCGATAATTCCTTTTTTCTCTGAGCTGTAAAATAAATCACACTCAGCAAAATGGCAATTGACCAACTCAAAGCCTTGCCGTAATATTCAATATACCAAACAGCCTTTTCGTTGAGATCATTGACCACTTCAATATATTCATCGCTGGTGTAACGATTTACACGAGGCAATAAAAATTCAGGAGTAGCGCTTTCAATCCGACTTTTGACCGACTCCACATTGAGGTTTGAAATAAAAAAACTGGCCAAATAAATAAAATACAAAACCCGCCAAGACGATTTTAAGAAGTAGTAAGCTGCCAGAACAAGCACCGGAACCACAAACGAAAAATGCACGAGTATAGTTAAGGCTGCAATCAAAAAGCCTTTGATTTTGTTGTTCATCAAAAATAGATACCCTCCATAAAAAAAGATATGCGCCGCGGTCCACATACGCACTCCATTGAGGTTCCAAAAACCAACTACACAGATAAATGACGCTATCATCAGCCAGAAAAATCGATCAGTTTGCTTGACACCAATCAGATCAATCATCAGCCAGATATTTCTGGAATAAAAATAGCCGAAGACCACGCCAAAAACAGCAAACAATAAACTTCCGCTATCGGTAACCATCGAAAGTAAATAAGTCACCAAAGGCTGGTACAAATCGACCGTGTCGCCTTCTTCTGTATAAAAACTATTGATAAAAGAATCCCAACTAACTGATTGACTGTGCAATTCTTGCAGTTTGGCTACATATCTGGCCGAATCCATTTGTTCGGGGCGAAACATCGTAAAACCGTAAAAAATAATGAAGAGCCAAATGCTGTTTTTGGCCCAAAATTCACGGTGATGTTTAAAAGCCTGTACCACGCCGATTACCGGCGAAAGCAAAAACAAATTGAAGGCGTTTTTCATTGAATTATTAAGATTTCAAAGACAAAAATGCTCTAGCTACATTTTCAATTTTGTATTGATCTACATTTTCGATGGTCAATGCATTTTGGTAGTTTCCGGCAAAGAATTCATCGACAATCTGTGTATTGAGCGCACCAAACTTAATCGACAAAATCGGTTTTTCTAATATGGCAAAATCGATGAGTTTACTCGGAGTTTGGGTACTTCCGACATTTTCAAAATTCACTACAAAATGCATTTTGCTCATCGCTTCAAGTAAAGTTGGTCGGTCAACAATAGGTTTGAGTTGAATTCTTCCGTGCGAAGCTGCCACAAAAGGTTCAACCAAATGCGGCGTAGTAGTATACACGTGAAATTCAAAGCGAACAGAAGCATCGAGCGAATTCAAATACGTCAAAAATTCTGAAGGATCACGACGCCCCGGAATAAACATTCCGCCATAACCGAAAACAATTTTGTCCTTCGGCAAAGGTTCTTTGCTTTTTTGAATATCGTCAAATTTAAAACCTTGCGGAATCACGCGGATTTTATTGTGAAACTCCGGATAATAACCTCTAATCGAAGCTGCTGTCGGAACGGTAATATATTCGGCTTTTCGACAAAATTTCTTTTCCAACCAACCAAAGTAAAACGGCGGTTTAAAAGTGTCGTTTTCTTGCCCCATATACGGATCGCCACAATCGGCTACCCAAATTTTGGCAATTGGGTTTTTGTGGGTTCTCACTGCCGCAACACCCCAGTGAATCGGGTACGGAACCGCCACTGAAATCAGCATATCGTATCCGCTTTCGCCTTTGAGCGCTTTTTTCATCAGCGGCATGATTTGTATGAATGGATATTCGAGTAAAAGCGAACTGAATCGAGCCAATACGCGCCAGAACAAACGAACAACGCCGCTGCCTTTGATTTGAATAGTCGGCCAAGTGATCATACCCAAATCTTTGAATACAATTCCGTTTTGTGCACAAAAATCGGCGCAACCCGGGCGCGGATGTGTGAGCACCGTTACGTGATGCCCTTGACGAACCAATTCTTTGGCCAATTCGGTAGCGCGAAAAGATCGCGGAGAAATATCCGGATAAAAACCGTTGGTGGTGATGAGTATTTTTTTGGATTCCATGGGTATTAAGAACTCAATTGTGTTAAGTGTTGAACGATTCGCTCGGCGGCTTTACCGTCCCAAAGTGCCGGAATAGAACCTTTTTTCCAAGCTCCGGCGAAGAGTTTTTCCATCGCCGGTTTGATGGCTTTTGGATTGGTCCCAAGCAATTCATTGGTTCCGAGCTCAATGGTTTCAGGTCGTTCGGTATTGTCGCGCAACGTCATACACGGAATGCCCATAACGGTAGTTTCTTCCGTAATTCCGCCGGAATCGGTTACCACGGCTTTGGCGCGTTCTACCAGGTAATTGAACTGATGATACCCGAGCGGATCAACGATGTGAAGATTCGGCGCTTTGATTCCAGCATCGTTTAAAACTTTGGCCGTACGCGGATGAATCGGAAACAAAATAGGCAATCCGTTGACATTTGCGATGATTTCAGAAATCAAGGCTTTTAAGTTATCGGCACTATCAACATTGGCCGGACGATGCAAGGTCAAAACAAAATATTCTTTGTCTCTGAGTTGCAACTCATTCCAAAATTCGGGTTGTTCAAATTGATTGCGATTGGCCTCGAGCGTATCAATCATCACATTACCTACAAAGAAAATTCGATCTTCAACAACACCCGCTTTCTTGAGGTTTTCACCGGCCAAAGGCGTTGTGGTAAAAAAATAATCGGTAATCGAATCGGTCACCATGCGGTTGATTTCTTCGGGCATAGACAAATCAAATGAGCGGATACCGGCCTCGACATGCGCTACTTTAGTCTGTAGTTTTTTGGCTACGATGCTGCATGCCATCGTGCTGGTGACATCGCCCACGACCAAAACCAAATCAGCCGGATGCGCCAAAAGTTCTTGCTCAAAAGCCACCATGATGGCTGCCGTTTGCGCTGCTTGTGAGCCACCGCCACAATTCAGATTAACATCGGGCTCAGGAATATTGAGCTGCTTGAAAAACGTATGGCTCATTTTCTCATCAAAATGTTGCCCGGTATGCACCAAACGATAGGACAAATTTGAATTTCCCGATGCTTTGATGGCGTGAATAATCGGGGCAATTTTCATAAAGTTCGGACGTGCTCCGGCAATCAGTGTAATTTTCATCATGATTGTTGACTTATCTGTTTCCATGATTGATTGAAAACCTCATGGGAATAATATTTTTCTAAACAGGCTTTGTTGTGGGTTACTTCACGGTTGACTTTCAAACCATGTTGGGCAATAAGTTGGTTGTCAAAAACTTGAAAACCTCGATGAATAAGCGATTCATACGAAGTTGTATCCGGGTTCATATAAATAATTTTACCCAAACTCAACAACGTCAAAGTTACGCCCATAGCTTCTTGACGATGATGATCAAAAATCACCACATCCATTTGATTGATGAATTTTTTATAGGTTTCAAAATCCATGAACTGATCTATGACCACAAACTTTTCGGCAAAATAGTCCTTCCCTATTGCTGTGATTTTCTTTTTATAATCTTCGTAGGATCCGTAAGACAAGGGGCAATAAATTTGGTCGATTTGATCTTTATAGGGCAAAATCATCTCAAAAATATTTTGGTGGTTATTGGCCGGATCGGTTGAATTGCCCACCATGATTTTGAGTCCAGATTTTGAAGCAATTTCTTCGGGTTTAAAATCAGAAACCGTTGTTACGTTGCTCAAATACATTGGGCTATAAAGCCATTTTGCGTTGGATTTGAGCATTTGATTGGCCAATTTTGAATCGCCTTCAATATGCGTGATATGATACCCAACTTGTCTGTAAACCCATTTTCTAAGCCGGGTAAAAAAACTATGATTTCCTTGAAGTCCATATAGCTCTTGACCATAAATAACCCAAGCTGTTTTTTTTAGTATCCACGGAAAAAGCGCAAAAAAAACAATCAAGGCATCACCGTGTAAAACAATACGATTGGCTTTTCGCGTCAAGCTCAAGAAGCGATTTAAATTCTGAAACAACTGACTTTTAATCGGCGTTTGAATCCATTGCACATTTTGAGCATTCGCCCATTCTTGGGTAGGGTTTCCTAAAAACAAAAACTGTTGCCCTTCAAGCTTGAGTTCGCTGGTGAGATAATGATAAAACGGACGCGTGAACTTATCCGGAATGGCAACGTGCAAAGTCATTAAAAAGCCAATATAGTATTGATGATGTATGCCTGCATCGCGTCGTCAATGTCGTAGAACATCGGCAAACGAATCAAGCAATCTGAATAATGATCGGTCATCGGCAAATCGCGGCCGTCGTGCTTTTCGGCGTAATATTTACTGTTGTGCAAGCTCAAATAATGAAATACAGCGAGAATTCCGTTTGACTTGAGATGCGCCAACAAAGCAGTTCGCTGTTCTAAATCTTTGCAAACGATGTAAAACATATGTCCGTTATTGGTGGCAAATGATGGGATGCTGCCCAAGCCAATTTGCTTTTGCTGTGCCCATTGACTTAGTTTTCCTTGGTATTGATTCCAAAGATGCAAACGCTGTTGTTGGATACTGTCGAGGTTTTCGAGTTGTGCCCACAAAAATGCGGCAATCAATTCTGAGGGTAAAAATGAAGAACCAATGTCAACCCAACCGTATTTGTCTACATCGCCTCTAAAAAAAGCTGAGCGATTGGTCCCTTTTTCCCAGATAATTTCGGCGCGCGCTTCAAACTGAGCATCGTTGATGGCCAACATACCGCCCTCGCCCGAAATAATATTTTTGGTTTCGTGAAACGAAAAAGCCGCCAAATGCCCAATGGATCCCAAAGCGCGTTTCACGCCATCTCTTCCGGTATAAAAACTGTCGATGGCTTGCGCGGCATCTTCAACCACAAATAAGTTGTATTTATGCGCCAAATCCATGATTTTATCCATGTCGCAGGCCACACCGGCATAATGCACCGGAACGATGGCCTTGGTTTTAGGTGTGATAAGCGCCTCAATACTGTCTTCATCAATGCCCGGATGATCCGGTCGGCTGTCGGCAAAAACAATTTTGGCGCCGCGCAACAAAAAGGCATTCGAAGTACTCACAAATGTATACGAGGGCATAATGACTTCATCACCTTCAGATAAATTAATGAGAATGGCCGCCATTTCAAGCGCATCGGTACAAGAAGTAGTCAGCAAACACTTACCAAATCCGTAGCGATTCTTGAAATAATCTTGACACAATTGAGTGTATTTTCCGTTGCCGGAAAGTTTTCCGATAGACACCGCATCGTATATGTAATGCGTTTCTTTTCCGGTTAAATGTGGTTTATTAAAAGGTATATTCATCATATTATTGAAAGCGAATTCTGAATTTATGGGGTTGGATGAGTTCTAATTGTTGATTGTAAAATGCTTTGACTTTAAGCAATCCGCTGCCGCAAACAATTACATAACCGTCGTCGTGTTTGAACAAAACTTTTCCGGCGCAGCGATTCACAATGGTCACATCGGGTATTATTTCAGCATCTAAAATCCGAACCTCAACACCATCCATTAAAGTCGATGCACCTTGATACGGATAGCCTAAAGCATCGATAGTTCGTTTGATGAGTGCGCTGTCTTGTTGCCAATCAATGCGATAATCCTCGGCATCGCGCCACAAACTAAAAGTTGCTTGAGTTTCATCTTGCGGAGTTTTGGTGAGTTCTCCGTTGATGAACTGATGCAAAACTTCATCGAGTAATAAAGCATATTGCTCAGAAATCAAATCGATGGCTTGCTCAATTTTGATGGGATAATTGATTGAGATAATCCGTTGCCCAACGATGTCGCCTTGGTCAAATTCATCGGTTCCGACAAGTGCCGTTACGCCAATTTCTGCATCACCGTTGATGAGCGCCGAAACCAACGGATTAAATCCTCGGTATTTGGGCAAAATCGAATCGTGAAAAACAATCAGCGGAATCTCTAGTGAAATCAACCAACGCCAACCAATAGCTACATTTAATTTTGCTTGCTTTAAAACGGCATCATCCGCTTCTGATCTAAAATAAAAGCGAATTTGATTTTGCGCGGCCCAAGTCTGAATTTCTGAAGAATAATCATTTTGTACAGCGCTGTCTTTTCCGATGATGATCGCATTGATATGAGCGTGCAACTCCGAATGAATTCCGGCCAGCGCATCAAGACCTTTTTTGCCTAATACAAAAAGATTAATCATGAAAATATTTTTTTCTTAGTAATTTCTGCGCTGTAACACAACAAGAAATAATAGGGCGAAATGTTGAATCTTTGGGCATAGGTCAGATAAGGCTCGACCACGCCGTCAGTATCAAATTTTGTAAAACCTAATTCTTTTATTTTGTCGACGGTTTTGATTAATCCGCCTATTTTACTCATTGAAATTTGAGATAACAACGACAATAATACATAATTGACCAATCCGTGGTTGATCAAACCTTGCTGCTGTTGCGTAAACTTGTGTTGATTGGCAAAATAGCGCAAATCAACCGCGGCTTTTAAAAAACCGTCGATGGCTTTTTGCGTATGATATACCCCGGTAACGGTGGCCGAACCTTTGCTGGTGGTTCGTTGATGGAATTTTCCGTCGTGAAAACCTACCTTTTGTGCCACCGAAAAAACTTTAACCAAAAACTGTCCGTCTTCAAGAAACGGAACCTCTTTCGGGTAGCGCAATTGGTATTGTTCAATGAGTTCGCGTCGATATAAAATGCCCCATGAGCGATTCGGGTCGCGGACATCATTGCCTCTGGCGGCGTAATAGCCTTGAACGCCATTATAAGTTTGCTCTTGCTGCAAGCGATAATCGGTATGCCAAACAGCATTCCCGTCGGCATCAAAAATTTCAAAACCCAAGTACAAAACATCTAATTGACGCTGTTCGGCAATTTCTAAAACGCGTTTAAAGGTATTCGGCAAAACGTAATCATCCGGATCAATCGGCATGATGTAATTTCCAGTAGCCTTTTCAATGGCATGATTTCGCGCCATAGAAACGCCTTGATTTTCCTGATGAATCAACTGAATATTCGGATACACTTTTTGCAATCCGGCTACGATGGTTGCGCTATCGTCGGGCGAACCATCATTGGTTACGATGATTTCGTAATCTGAAAGTGGTATATCTTGATCTTCGAGACTGCGAATGCATTTCTCGATGTATTTTTCAACTTTATAAGCCGGAATGATAATGCTCAGACGCATTTATTGGTAAAATAAGTTGTTTTTGTTCTGCGGCAATCTTTTGTTGAGCGCATAAAAATATTGAAACGGATTCAGGTAAAAAGTCCCTAAACGATACAATCTAGATAACCACGGCGTATTTTGATTCCAACCCAATTGATCAAATAGCTTGGAGAGGTAATATACTTGATATTCAGAGGCGACAATTTCCCAGGGTAAATGCGGATGCGCATAGCGTTGACGAATCTTGAACGAATACAAAACCGATGGCTTAAAAATAACATGTTGGCCGGTGTTGTTGGCCGCTTTTGAATGAATGCGATAGCCCACCGTTTCTTGATGAAAATAGTACAATCGTTCGCCCGCTTGTGTGAGTTTGAGCCACATCGGATAATCTTCGACCAATTTGTTTTCTTCATCATAACCACCAACTTTCAGGATGGCTTGTTTGTTCTGAAAAAATGACGGCGTATAGTGAATTCTGTCAGATAATAACAACAATTGATATTGATCATGGGCCGTTAATTTTTCATCCATCAAATTATGCGGATAATCAAGCGGCGTAGTTTTGACGTAAGATTCAGGTTTGAAATGGTCTTGATAAACCCGAATTTGACTAAAAATGATGCGCGCCTGCGGATTTTGGATTGCAAAGGCCATATACTTTTGAATTCCGTCGGGCAAAATGATGTCATCCCCGGCAATGAACTTAACATAATCGGATGGCGCTGCGGCGATGCTTCGGTTGCAATTGGCTGAAATTCCGGTATTCTCTGGAACCGTAACCAATTGAATGCTGTCAAAGCGCTCGACAACTCTGTCTTGTGCCAGCCAATTTTGAACGATTTCAACCGTGTTGTCTTTGGAACAATCATCCGAAACCACCAAGGCAATCGGGCTATAACTTTGGTTGAAGATGCTCTCGAGGGTTTCTTCGACAAAAGCCGCCGAATTATAAGTAGCAACTGCAACGCTTACCAATGGATTCATCCGGAAATCTTGGCTTTTAATTGTAATAAAATTCCTTTGATGTTCATTCGGCGGTTGAGTTCGTGATAACACATCCAAAGAGTCAAGGCTACAATAATGGCCTCAATAAAATATGCGTTCGGATAACCCAACGTATAAATGCAAATCATACACAATCCAAGTGGTAACATTCCTTTGGCGAGCAAAATGTAGACTTGTTTTTCAAAATTAAAATTGTATTTGGCTTTGAGCACCGATATCATCATGATGATAAAAACACTATAACTAACGAGCATTGAAACGCCCAGTCCGTCAATTCCATACCAAGTATAGAAAAGTAAATTAAATACGAGCAGCAATGCATTGGCCACAATTTCAATGGTTAAGAATAGTTTGTTGTCGCCTTTGGCCAAGATGATAAAACCTAAAACCCAAACCAATCCTTTGAGCGGAATGGCCAAAACGGCCCAAAAAATAAAGTCTTGCGCCGGAAGAAACGATTTACTCAGCAACAATCTAATCAAGAGAGGCGTGGTCGAAATGAGCAAAACCAAAACAATGCCCAAAATAATCAAAACCAATTCAGCTTGTTGATTCACCACCGATCGCCATTGTTTATCGTCATGAATTTGAGCGGAAAGCCTCGGAAAATAATCCGTGGACATAGCGGTAAAGACCATGCCAACGTATCCATCCACAATGGCTAAACCTGCATTGTACAAGCCAACTTCTGATAAATTCCCGGTTTTTGATATATAGCCGTTGAGTATAAATGCCACAGCTGAAGCCAATAAATTTACCACTGTTAAACTCAATCCGAGTTTGACCATCGGCATGCCTAAATCAATTGTTTGCCTCCAAGTTACTGCAATGCTTTGAATTTGAATTTTACTTTTAAAATAAAGCGATACCAAATAAGTAGCAAAAGCCGAGGCAATAATGGCAGGTACTACGCCGCTCATGCCCCAAAAATAGAAAATCGGCAAAGCCACCAACAAACCGGCAATAGAACCGAAAACATTGGCTTGAGCAAGATATTTGAGTTGTCTAGTCCCGCGCAACATGGTGTAAATACCGCCCATAAGTGCCGCAAAAATAAAGGTGCTGCTGAGCGCAATATAAGACCACGTATGTGAAGTATTATTGAACGAAAAACGACTTAGCAACGACGAAAAAACCACCGTGATAAAAATCCCCAACAAGGCGGTAATCCATATCCAACGTTCAAAAACGGTAAAAGTTAACCGCATTTTTTGTTCGTCACCCGAAGCGTGTGCCTTTGAGAGATCGCGTACCGCACTTTCAGACAATCCCAATGAAGTTATGGTCTTGATTAAGTTGATGCCCGACAAAAAAAGCCCATTCAAACCCATACCTGCAGTGCCAATGAGCAAAGCCACCGCTTTTCCGCGGATAAGCGTTATAAGTATGTTGAATACTTGTACGCCTCCGAAAATGGAAGTCGCTTTGAAAATAGACTTGTATTGTGCGCTTTTTTCGGCTTCTTCGGCCATTTTTTATTTCTTTTTGGCTACCACAAAATAACCTTGGGTTTCGGCTGCCCAATTTTTGTCAAGCTTGTCCAAATAAGGTGCGAGCTTTTGTCCGATGTACCAACAAGGTTGAAACACCATACGCTTGAGGGCACGAATAATTCTTGGGCCTTTGATGAGTCCAAGTGTAAAATAATTCATCTTGAGAATCCACATCGAGAAAAAACCGCTTGATGGTTCAATTTCGATATCCGAAAAACCGGCTTTTTCAAAAAGATGTTTCAATCCATAAGGTGAATATCTAAAGAAATCATACGGTGCTTCGTGAATCCACCATTGCCAAGGCACTTGCAAAACCATAACAGCTCCGGGCTTCATAATTCTGTAGCTTTCATTCAGCAGAGTTTGCGGCTCTGATAAATGCTCCAAAACAGAAAGACAAACCACACTGTCAGCTACTTCAGATTCAACCGGTAAAGGCTGGTTCAAATCGGCTAAGATATCGGCTTTTAAATCGTGAACGCTCGAACCCCAATCAATTCCGGTATAGGTATCGGCAAAATGCAAAAAGAAACTTTCATACGATCGGGCACCACAGCCCAAATCGAACATTTTTCCTTTGTAATGAACCGAATATTTATTCAGAAATGCATCGTTGGTCTGATAAACGAGCCAATTCCATGGTCTTCTGTTGTTGTGGGTTTTGGAAGCTTGTATCATAAGGTTTTTATTGGCTAAATTGATTGATCGCTGTGATTACTTGCGTAATTTCATCATCAGTCATCACCGGACTAATGGGCAAACTCAAAACGGTATCGTGCATCAGATTGGTCAATTCAAAATCCAGATGATTCATCTCAGCATATGCGCCTTGTTTGTTGGGCGGAATCGGATAATGAATCAATGTTTGAATGCCACATTCCGCTAAATAAGTTTGCAAAGCATCGCGTTTTGGGTGACGAACCACAAACAAATGCCAAACGTGTTCCGGATTGTCTTGCGGCGCAAAATCTGTATTAACAGGAACCGGCAAAACAACCTCTGGATGCGTAATTTCATTTAAATATCTAGCGGCTATATTTTTGCGGATTTGATTCTCGGTCTCGATATGTTTAATTTTGACACTTAAAAATGCAGCTTGAATTTCATCTAATCGACTGTTGAGTCCGAGGTATTCGTTGACGTATTTTTTCTTGCTGCCATAATTACCCAAAGCACGGACACGCTCGGCCAATTCAGCATCGTTGGTGGTTACGGCTCCGGCATCGCCCAAGGCGCCCAAATTTTTTCCGGGATAAAAACTAAAACCTGATGCATCACCAAGGTTTCCGGTTTTGATTCCGTTGAATGATGCGCCAATCGCTTGAGCATTGTCTTCAATGATTTTGAGTTGATGTTTCTGAGCAAGCACCAATAAATCATCACTCCAACAAACCTGTCCGTATAAATGCACCACCATGATGGCTTTGGTTTTGGGGGTAATATGCTGCTCGATAAGATTCAAATCAAGATTGTAGCTCTCCAAATTGAGCTCCACCAAAACCGGAACCAATCCGTTGTCGGTAATAGCCAAAATAGAAGCGATGTACGTGTTGGCCGGAACAATCACTTCGTCGCCGGCAGACATAATGCCCATATCGATGTACGCTTTGAGAATCAATCGCAGCGCATCGAGTCCGTTAGCAACCCCAATAGCATGAGCTGCTCCGGTAAATTCAGCGAGTTGTTTTTCAAAAGTTGCGAGTTTGCCTCCGGTTAGAAACCAACCTGAATCAATCACCTCAGCGGCGGCTTGTTTGAGCTCATCGGCGTATTGCGCGTTGATTTTTTGAAGATCTAAAAACTTGATCATAATCGTTGTCCAATTTTAAATAATGCAGACGGAAGTATTTCTTGTCCGTCTAAAGTTAGGCTTTCAATGGCTATAGCGGTATCGGCTGTTTTGATCCAAACCGCACCTTGAGCGGTAATTAAAACCACGGCGCCGGGAACGCCTTTTGAGGTCATAAACCCGGGAATCACAGAAAGCTGAGTGATTTCGTATAAAGTGTCGTTGTATTTAAGTTTGAAACCGGTTCCCAACGGTCGCGCAAAAACCATGTTTCGCCCAATGAAATCTTGCGTGGGGCGATTCCAATCGGCAATAATACCATCTTCGGGCATCAGCGGGCAAGCATACATAAACGAAGCGCCTTGTTGGCTTTGCGCTTGAATTTTTCCGTGCAAAATGGAATCAATTTTGAGAGCGAGATTTTCTTCCATATCAAACTTCATCGCTTGCTTGGCGTGAAAATAGGTTTGATTCGGTTGAATTTCGTAGCCGAATTTATAATAAATGTCTCCGTCGTCGAGCTTGTCGTTGATAGCATGCAAAGTATAACCCACCGTGTAATCTCCGTTGAGGATCGCCCAAGAATTGGCATTGTTCCCGCGATACGTGGGCAACAATCCCATGTGGATGTTGAGCAAAAACGGAGCACGCACCTGCTCTACCGGTATAATCTTGTTGTAATTATAGACGATAATCGCCTCGGCTTGTAGTTCGTTCGCCCGCTGAAAATCAAGAATCGGCAGTTGCTTTGACTCTAAAAACTCATAAAAAAACGGAAATTTCGCTCTGCGGTGATAATCGGGAATGACGCCCAAAATATCAAAGCGACTTTCGAGCCAATAATATAAATCAACGATCGGCTGACCAAATCCGGCCAAAACAATTTTAGGTCTAGGCATTGGCAAAATTTTGTTGGTAATAACCAATAACTTGAGCGAAATAATCAATATCGGCTTGGCTTAAATGCTGATGACACGGAATAAAAAAAGCATCTTCACCATAAAAAACACTGCTTTGAATTCCGTGATCGGCCAGAAAAACTTTGAGCGCCGGCAAATCTTTTATTTGATGATGATTGTTGAGCATCAACACCGATGGAACGACTAAATCAGAGATTTCAAATCGCAATGAAAAACCCATTGTTTTAAAAACTTCAGCTGCATATTGAAAAATAGCTTTTCGCTGGTTAATTATTTCTGTGTTTTGCGTTAGATAATGCGACAAGGTCTGCGTTACATAGGCTTGTTCATCTGTATTCAATTCGGTGGTTAATACCTCGGAAAAACCCTGATTTGAAACCAACAAACCTCCGATTTGTACCGGAAAGAATTTCGGGAAACTATAAGACGCAAAATCGCCGTATTGCCCTACTCGACCTGCCGCATCTTGGCTAAAGAAAGTCGTACAACAATCTTCGATAATCGGCAAACCCAATGCTTCGATTTCGGCCATTTTGAGGTACGGATAACCAAATTCATGGTTGACCAAAATAACTTTGGTATCGTGGGTAACAGTTCGGTTCCACTGACAGAATTCCTCGATGGTTTTGGTGACACACGAACTGATGTAAAAATTCTCAGAGGTTGTTAAAATAGTCACCACATCAAGCGGTTTTAGGTGATATTTTTTTAAAGCCAAACGAATCGCTTCACGGCCATTAAAAGTGAACATCCAACCATTTTTCCCGAAGCGCGCATCAAAATATTGTTGTGCAAAATCACTTGCGGGCCATTGTGTATTCTCGGCCAGATGACGCGTCTGAAAAGGGCTAATTCGATAAGCCGGCAACAAAAACGGATCTGGGTTGAGCACAAACATTAGCTGAGTGATTTATAAAATTCGGTTTTGATGCCAATACTGCAACCAATACTTTCTTTGAATTCACAAAGTCCGTGGTTCGGAATAGAATTCTCGGTTGACGGGCCAATATCAATGATACGAATACCTTTTTTTTGGTAGTATTCAAACAAATGATACGACAAAAAGTTCATCGTTTTGCATTCGGCATAAGCCGGTAAATCGCCCCAATAAACTACTTGAACAATTCCGTCGGCCACGTGAAAAACCACTGCAGCGGCAATGTCATCGGTTTCTTTTTTAACCAAGAAAAAATCAACCGGAACTACCTGCATGGTTTCTTGAACCTGCGCCCAAGTCATTCTGAGCGGAAAACCTCTTTGGCTGCGATTCAGCGCAATGACTTCATAGGCTTTTTGGCCTTCTTCAGCAGCTAATGCGACAAAATTAAGTCCGGCTTGCAAGGAACGTTTGTAGTTTTTTCGAGCATTATACCACAATACTTTCATGGCATAATCTTCGGTAAACTTGCTGGTTTCGAATTGATAATTAAGTTCGATGTTCTGAATGACAAAACCGTTTCGATACAAGCAGTTGTGCATTTTATTGAGTAAGTCCGAGCCATAGATAAAAGGCGGTTGCACAATGCGGATTCCGATGTACTTTTTATCAATAGCCCAAGCGGTCAAAGCTTCGAGCGCCCAATCAATGGTTTGCAGACGAACATCGGCAGAGGTTGCTTCAAATCCGCCAAACGGAGCCGAAAAAGGCGAAACCAATTTGCCCTGGCGAACGCCTAAAATCAAGCCCAAACGCACTTTGGAATCTTTGAAAAGCAAATAATGCACTTGCTCACATTTGTAGGCATTGAGCGCATTAAACGCCGCCGAGTTAAAAACCTGCGACGGTTGAGCAAAACTTTGCCCGTATATAATTTCGTTTACTTCGACGATTTCCACTGGGTAAACTGATTGTAATCTCTAAAATAATCGGCTTCGTCGTATTTGTGCGAAGCCAAAACAAAACAAATCGAGCCGCTTGAAAAATTGTCTAATTCGCGCCACAAACCCGAAGGCATATACACGCCCATATTGGGTCTTGAAAGGTGAAAAGTGCGTTTGACCTTTCCGTCATCAACAATTAAATCAAAGCTGCCGCTGAGTGCGACGATGAGTTGCTGCAACTCGGCATGACCGTGTCCGCCGCGACTGAACCCGCCCGGCACATCGTATAAATAGTACACGCGCTGTACGTCAAATGGTATTTCTTGTCCATTGCTTACAGCGGTTAAATTTCCGTTGGCTTGATGGTTGACCGGTAAAGTTACCATGGTGCAATCGTAAACGGTTGATTTTTTCATAATCTTAAGAAGCGAGAAATTCGTTGTACTTGCGGATATAATCACTTTCCGAAAATTCGGCACTCGAGAGATGAACCGACACGGAATTGGTCGAGAAATTCTCTAAATGACGCCAATGCATCGGCGGAATATATAGAGCTGAATACGAGCGATTCAAAGTATATTTTGTGCTTTCGCCCTGCGGATTGACCACGACGATATCAATGCTTCCGCTCAGAACAATAATAATTTCTTGCTGGGTTTTGTATGCATGTCCACCGCGGGTTTCACCGCCCGGAACATCGTAAATCCAAAAGACGCGCTTGATGTCAAACGGTAGATGATCATCATTTTGCATAAAAGACAAGTTGCCGCGCGCATCAGCAATTTTAGGCAACTGAATAATATGCGGAATTGTGAGATTGCTTGTGCTCATAGCCCATATTTATTGGTATTGCTGGTCGTAGTACTTTTGGTAGTTTCCGCTGGTGACACTTTCGAGCCAAGTGGTATTTTCAAGATACCAATCAATGGTTTTACTCAAACCTTCTTCAAAAGTTACCGATGGTTTCCAGCCGAGTTCTTTGTTGATTTTGTTGGCATCAATCGCATAGCGCAAATCATGGCCCGGTCGGTCTTTGACATACGTAATCAACTGAGCCGAAGTGCCTTCCGGACGGCCGAGTTTTTCATCCATTTTACGGCAAAGCAAATGTACTAAATCAATGTTTTGCCATTCGTTGAATCCGCCAATGTTGTAGGTTTCGTGGTTCTTCCCTTGGTGAAAAACCAAATCAATCGCTAAGGCGTGATCAATGACATACAACCAATCGCGGGTATATTTTCCGTCGCCATACACCGGCAATGGTTTGTTATTAATGATGTTGTTAATCATCAGCGGAATGAGCTTTTCCGGGAAATGATTCGGTCCGTAATTGTTCGAGCAATTAGTAATCACATAAGGCAAACCATAGGTTTCACCGTAGGCGCGCACAAAGTGATCCGAAGCCGCTTTTGAAGCTGAATAAGGTGAATTCGGGCTGTACGGTGTGGTTTCGGTAAACAATCCTTCGGCGCCCAAAGTTCCGTAGACTTCATCGGTGCTGATGTGGTAAAAACGTTTGCCTTCTTTGTTGTCTTTCCAGATTTCGCGCACGGCATTGAGCAAATTCATGGTTCCGATGACATTGGTTCTGACAAAAGCCAAAGGATCGGTAATGGAACGATCGACATGTGATTCGGCAGCTAAATGCAACACTCCGTCAAACTGATGCGCAGCAAACAAACCGTTGATAAAATCGGCATCAGTGATATCGCCTTTGACAAACTCATAATTGGGCGCTGATTGAATATCAGAAATATTCTCGAGATTTCCGGCATAAGTAAGGGCATCGAGATTAAATATTTTATACTCAGGATAACGCGTTACAAATCTTCTGACCACATGTGATCCGATAAATCCTGCTCCACCGGTGATTAGTATTTTTTTCATGATTTATTAAATAAATACTGTTTTATTTTGATAAAGGTTGATTTTGGAAACGGCTTCGCCCCATCAGTCCCAAAAACATGGAAGCCAATGAGGGTTTTCGATATTTTATTTTTTACAATTCTTCTTTGTGCAAGGTGATCAAAACACCGAGTTCTGTTAGAACCAATTGTAAACTATTTTTACTCAGTTGGCGAATAATTCCTTCTTTGCCTTGAAAAGGTCCTGCAGGAATAGATATTACATCGCCCACTTTGTGTGCACGAACTTCAAATGAAGTCAATGTATGCTGAAGGCTCTCTTGGAGCGCTTCTATTTCTTGATTACGAACAACCGCGGGCCTCCCTAACCAAAATACATAACGAACCACTCCGCTGACTTGAAAAACCAAGTCTCTTTGTTTTTCGTCCAACTGAACAAAAACATAAGAACTCAACAAAGGTTCTTGCACTTTTTTTTTGCGATCAGACCATTGCTTGATCGTTGTTACCAGCGGGCAATAAACCTGAACTCCTAGTTGCGCCAATCGTTCGGCTACTTTTTTTTCGGTTCGGGGTTTCGTGTAAATAACAAACCAAGGCATAGCTTATAATTTAAACCGCTTCATAGATGACCAAACCGTCACCGATGTATGTCTCTGCGAGGTTAAACTGAACTTTGCGCTTGATTTCTTTTTCTACTTTGGTTCCGAGCTGTTCTATATATTTCGAATCTAATTGATCTCCAACCAAAATCACTTGAATCACTCCGCTGTCAATCCCTTTTGCATAGTCACCAATAACGACAACTTTTTGCACTCGACCCATGCGTTGTAACACGAGTTCGACCAACGCATCTAGACCGATGTGCTGACGAACAATTTGCTGCAAAACTCTAAATAAGGGATGCTTGGTGTTGGCCTTGTATACGACCTTGTTTTGGAGGGATTCTTTTTCGAGATAACCTGCCTCTTGAAGATTGTTGAGCTCTTTTCGGATGGCATTGGTCGATTCATTGAGCTCTTCGGCCAAACCTCTAAGATATCCGTTATTGGCTACATTGATAAAAAACTTAACAAGTATGCGCAGCCGAGTCTTAGAAGTGATTAATGTTTCGAGCATGAAATTCGAATTACAAATCGAGTAACAAAAGTACTCGATTTATTTCAATCACTAAAATTAAAATAAATATTTAATTAAAACCAGAATGGTTGATAAATCTTAAAAAAATCTTAATGTGCGCTTCCGACCGAATTAAAAATGAAGCCAATTTCTTTCATCTTGGCAGCATCAAGAATGTTTCTACCGTCAAAAACAAAAGCAGGCTTGTGCATGTGTTCAAAAATACGCTTCCAATCATACGTTTTGAATTCATCCCACTCGGTAAGCACAACAATGGCGTGAGCATTTTTACAAGCTTCGTAAGGGTCTTGATAAACGAGTACATTTTTATCAATAGTTATCGGCTCATTAGCACCCGAATATGCCAAATCATAACGTACTTGCTTATCGCCAACTTTAGGATCAAAAACAGCAATATTGGCTTGCTCAAGCAATAAGTAATCAGCTACATCAATGGCAGCAGATTCGCGTGTATCGTTGGTATCCTTTTTAAATGCCCAGCCCAAAAAAGCAATTTTTTTACCTGAAACGGTATTGTAGAGTGTCTGCACAACTTTATGGGCAAATCTTCGCTTTTGATGGTCATTCATGATGACGACTTGTTCCCAGTAGTCAGCCACTTCATCTAAGCCATACGACTTGGCAATGTAGACCAAATTCAAGATGTCTTTTTGAAAACATGAGCCCCCGAATCCGACAGAAGCTTTGAGAAATTTCGGACCAATTCTGCTGTCCATTCCAATAGCGCGCGCAACTTCGTTTACATCAGCTCCTGTTTTTTCACAAACCTCAGAAAGCGCATTAATCGATGATACACGTTGTGCCAAAAAAGCATTAGCCGTGAGTTTTGACAATTCTGATGACCACAAATTAGTGGTTAAAATTCGATCTTTCGGAACCCAATTGGCATAAACTTCAACCAAAGCATCAATGGCCTCTTGTTCGTTTCCGCCAATTAAAACGCGGTCCGGATTGAATAAATCGGCCACTGCAGTACCTTCGGCTAAGAATTCTGGATTAGACAAAATTTGAAACTGAACTCCGTTTCCGGTATTGTCTAAAATATTTTTAACAGCTTCAGCAGTTCGCACCGGAAGCGTTGATTTTTCAACAACTATTTTATCATCTTTTGCTACAGCAGCTATTTGTCGAGCACACAACTCAATATATTTCAAGTCTGCAGCCATGCCTTTGCCCAATCCATAAGTTTTGGTGGGTGTATTGACCGATATAAAAATCATTTGAGCTTCATCGATACCCTTTTCGACTTCTGTTGAAAAAAATAAATTTCTCCCACGTGCCTCGCCTACAACTTCGCTCAATCCGGGTTCAAAAATAGGGATATTATTAACATCAGGATCGTTCCAAGCCGCTATTCTTTCAGCATTTAAGTCAACTACAGTAACCCTAATATGCGGGCATTTTTGAGCTATAATAGCCATGGTTGGCCCTCCAACATATCCAGCTCCGATACAACAAATAGAAGTTATTTTCATAGTTTTATCCTATAATTTGCCATCTGCAGCATGACCTAAAATTCCTTTTACATCATATAAAACGGCATTGTTTTTTTTAATTTTTGAATAATCAATATGGGCAAACAGATCATGAGCAACACCCAAAACTACGGCATCAAATGATTCATCAGGACATACTGTGGTGGTAATTAATCCGTATTCGTGTTTTACCTCATCTGGATTGGCCCATGGATCATAAATCTTTACTTGGATACCGTAATCAGCGAGCGATGAGATTACATCGACGATTTTGGTATTACGCACATCCGGACAGTTTTCTTTAAAGGTGATGCCCAACATCAAAAGTTTGGCACCGTTCACAACAACGCCTTTTTTAATCATGAGCTTGACTACTTGTGAAGCCACATATTCACCCATACTATCGTTGAGTCGACGTCCGGCCAATATAATCTCGGGATGGTAGCCCACTTCTTGTGCTTTTTGCGCCAAATAATACGGATCAACACCAATGCAATGGCCGCCCACCAACCCAGGTTTAAACGGAAGAAAGTTCCATTTGGTTCCAGCGGCTTGCAATACGGCATGGGTATCAATTCCGAGCAAATTAAAGATTTTTGAAAGCTCATTAACAAAGGCAATATTGATATCGCGTTGCGAGTTTTCAATAACCTTAGCAGCTTCGGCGACTTTAATCGTCGGTGCTAAATGAGTTCCGGCGGTAATCACAGATTTGTATAAATCATTCACTTTTTCGCCAATTTCAGGAGTAGAACCTGCGGTAACTTTAAGGATTTTTTCAACGGTGTGTTGCTTATCTCCCGGATTGATGCGCTCAGGAGAATATCCCGCATAAAAATCAACATTGAATTTAAGTCCGCTCACGCGCTCGAGGACCGGAACGCATTCTTCTTCAGTAACACCCGGATAAACGGTGGATTCATAAACAACAATATCGCCTTTCTTAAGAACTTTACCTACGGTTTCACTTGACTTGTAAAGCGGTGTTAAATCAGGGCGGTTATTTTTATCAACCGGAGTTGGAACGGTCACAATATAATAGTTGCAATCGCGGATATCATCTAGTGAAGTACTGCACAACAAACCTGTTTTATCAGCATCATCACCTTTTTGTTTGAGAACCGATTGCAGCAGTTCAGGTTCAACTTCAAGGGTATTATCAACACCGCTGTTGAGTTCATCGACTCTGTTCTGATTGATATCAAACCCAACAACTGAATATTTGGAGGCAAACAATCTGGCCAGTGGCAATCCGACATAACCTAATCCAATTACTGCTATTCTCATTTATAGTTTGTTTTTTTATTGTGTTATTTTAAATTCTCCCAATACCACGCAACCGCTTGTTGTACACCTTCTTGAAGCGAAAACTTAGGGTCGTAACCCAAGAGTTCTTTGGCTTTGTCAATACTGGCCAATGAATGCGGAATATCGCCCGCTCGGTTCGGACCGTGAATAACTTCAACCCCAGCAATAACGGGATCAAATGCCGACAAAGCTGATTTTAAATAGCCCACCAAATCATTCAAAGTGGTTCTGTCGCCAAAAGCTGCGTTAAAAACGGTATTCACCGCTTGTGGGTTTTGAGTCAACATAGCGCGTTCATTAATTTGAACAATGTTGTCAATATAGGTAAAATCACGTGAATAATTTCCATCGCCATTGATCACAGGACTTTCGTGTTTCATGAATTGCATTACGAATTTCGGAATTACCGCGGCATAAGCTCCGTTAGGATCTTGTTTGCGACCAAAAACATTGAAATAACGCAAACCAATGGTTTCCATTCCGTAAGATTTGTGAAAAATATCGGCGTACAATTCGTTAACGTATTTAGTAATAGCATACGGTGACAAAGGTTTACCGATGATGTGTTCAACTTTGGGCAAAGATTCAGAATCGCCATAAGTTGAAGAACTCGCTGCATAAATAAATCTCTTGACCTGAGCATCGCGGGCAGCAACCAACATATTCAAGAATCCGGAAACATTGACTTCGTTTGAAGTAATCGGATCGTTGATGGAACGCGGAACCGAACCCAAAGCCGCTTGATGCAAAACATAATCTGCACCTTGAACTGCTTGACGACAATCCTCTAAATTGCGAATATCGCCTTCAATTAAAGTAAAATTCGGATGACTGATGACGGCATTTAAATTATGTCGGTGTCCGGTAGCAAAGTTGTCTAAACAAATCACTTGATGCCCTTGGGCAATAAAATGCTCACAGAGGTTTGAACCGATAAATCCGGCACCGCCTGTTATGGTAATTTTATAGAAACTCTTGTCTGACATCATTTGGTTTTACTGCTTTTTGCTCTTAAACAAGAATAAAATTCTCTCGAATATATTTTTCGGCTTATCTTCTTCGTGATAGCCGTTTCCGTAATTTCCGTAACCATAACCATAGCCGTAACCATAACCGTAACCATAACCGGTTCCGTATTTGGCTTTATTTTCAAATCCGTTGAGAATAATGCTGATATTTTCAAGTTCACCACGAGCAATGCGGTTATTGAGTAAAGTGACCATATCTTTTTTGGTATAGTTCTGACGCATGATATATAAAGTCAAATCGGCATATTCAGACAATTCAATAGCGTCTGAAACCAGTCCGACCGGCGGTGTATCAAGAATAATATAATCATAACGCGTTTTGAGCTCTTTCATGAAATCACGCATAGTCTGACCGATAATCAACTCTGAAGGATTAGGCGGAATCGGACCTGAAGTGATTACATCCAAAAATGGAATATGTGTTTTTTGAATAACCTCATCAATATTTTTTTGGCCAATGAGGTAATTGACCACTCCGATATCATTTTTAATATTAAAGTCTTCAAAGATTTTCGGCTTGCGCAAATCAAGTCCCACAATAACCGTTTTTCGTTCGCTTAAGGCAAAAACCGTAGCCAAATTCAACGAACAAAAAGTTTTTCCCTCACCGCTAATGGACGAAGTCAGCATGAGCGTTTTGGAACCCGAAATGTCTTTCTTTTTGTACATGAATTGCAAAGAAGAACGCACTGCTCTAAACGATTCCGACAAAGCAGATTTTGGCTTTTCAATAACCGAAAGATTAGAACTTGAATGCTTAACACCGACCACGCCAATTAAAGGAATATTGGTCAATCGGCTGATGTCGTCCGTATTGAGAATGGAATTCTCTAAAAAGAAAATAACAAAAACAATCAGCAACGGAATCAACAGTCCTAAAAATGTAGCCAAAACATAATTTACACTCGTATTCGGACCGATAAGCCCACCACCGGTATCTTTGGCGGTGTCGATAAAATGAATATCCGACAAGTTAGCCGCTTTGACAATTTCGGCCTCGTTTCTTTTTTGAAGAAAAGTATTGTAAATATTATCGCTCAAATCATATTTGCGCAAAATTTTGAGGTATTCTTGCTTGTCTTCGGGAAGCTTTTTGATATCGCCTTCAATCTGACCAATTTTATTGTTAACCAATGATAAATCATATTTGAGTGAGTTGGTCAACGAGGTAATATTTTCGAGCAATACAGACTTCATCGATTCCATCTGCATGTCAAAATCTTTAAAAATACGCTCACTTTTTACCGAATAAGCCATCTGTGACCGAAGTACCGAAAGCTCAATGAGTTTTGATACGTTCGCCAAAATATTGGGCTCATCGATGCCCGCTACCGTTGGTGCCGGAAGTTTAGAATAGTCAGAATTGTTTTTCAGATAAGATTTTAACGTGTTGCAGTAGGTTATCTTTCTGGTAATTAAATCTCTTTCAAGATCATAATTAGTGAGTTTATCTGACATCCCTGAACCTTCCTGTTGAATGGCTAAGATATTTTTATTGTTGTTGAATGATTTTAATTCATCGCCGGTTGATTTGAGTTGATCGCCTAATGAAACCAAAGTGCTGTCAATAAACTCAATCGTATTGGTGGCAAATTGATTCTTGCGGTCTAACTGAACTTTAATAAGCATCTTGACTGTCTCGTTTAGATAATCCTCCAGACGCTTTTTGTTGGTTCCTTGAAGCGAAAGCTTTAAAATTGACGGAGCTTTAGTGTCAATATCCACTTTAACACCTTGATAACGCGCAACGGTTTCATCAAAATCTCTAAAGCGTATGTAATATTCATTGCCCTTATAAAAACCCGGATTGTCTTTGATATTCAATACCATATCCAAAAAAGGCAAGGCTACTCTTTGTCCGGTTTTGAATCTTTTTTTGAATTCCCCAGGAACAACCGCCGTCTCGGTTTTTGAATTATCAGTATACTTGACTAGTTCGGTGCTTTTACCTTCAAAAGCAATATCCAACATGTATTCAGATTCACTCAAAAATTTGATGCGAATCAAAGTTTCATACAATTGAGGCTTAGAGGCATCAATGTCTACATAAAACGGCACACGACCGTAAGCGTCTTTGTAATTGTACTTGCCCTTTTCAAGATATTCAATGTAGTAATGCAGTTTGCTAACTACAAGCTCATTGTGAGATCTCGACCGCAGTGTATTGGATATATTTTGAACTTGATCTGAAGTTCCGCCCCAGTTAAAAACCAAACTCGTATTAGAAGTAAAAAAAGGATTGTTCTCTTCTTTAATGGCAATAGAAGTATCGAGCTGATACACTTTTTCTTTACGGATATTTACCTGATGCGCTATGGTAAATGTAATGAGTAACGACAAGACGAACCACTTCCAATAACTCGTGATTTTGATCAAAAATCCTTTAAAATCAAAACTGTTTTGACTCTCAAAAAACGAAAAATCTTTGGTATCAATCATGTTTACTTATTTCTTAAAAGAATCAAGGTTGTAGTAATTAACGTAAGTACGGACAAAATGGTCGAGAGTGACTCTATACCTGTTTTCCCGGTCCCCCATGATTTTTGTTTGAGTGGTTTTACATAGATGTAATCATTGGGTTTGATATAATAATAAGGAGATTTCATTGCATTAACATCGGTTAAATCAATATCGTGCATTTCATAACCCGAAGGCGTCTGACGAATCACCGTTACATTGTGTCGGTCTCCGGTCATGGTAATATCGCCTGCATTGGCAATTGCTTCCATGATGTTGAGCTTCTCGACAAACATTATTTTTCCGCCCGGGCTGGCCACTTCACCATTGATTGTGTAGCGAAAACCGGCCAATTTAACGGTCACAAAAATATTGGCTTCTTTATTAAAATACTCTTTGAGCAATCGGTCTTCAATGTGCAATCTGACTTCCTCAAGTGTTTTTCCGATTACATTTACTGTTTCAAGCACCGGCATACGGATATTTCCGTGATCATCTACAGTAAACCCATCAAAATAAAGCGATATCTCTGAACGGTTATTTTCAAGGATTTGATTTTTAGGCGAAAAGATTTCAACCAATTTAGGATCGTTGGCTTTTATCGAAATTGAAAGTATGTCAGAAACCTGCAATCTGTATGGCTTTGAAGCCATTGGGTTAACATCGGCAGTAGTATTTTGATCTTGTTTTTTTTGGAGATATATTAAATCTTTAGTTGGAACACATGAGCCTAGCATCAACCCAAACGCAAATAATACCAACAATAAGTTCTTGTTCATGTTCATGAGAAAATTTAGCCAACAAAGATAATTTTTATGGCGGAATAACAAAAAGAACCCACCGAATATTGTCTAATTATTTTTGAAAGAAATTTCGAGCGGAATTCTCTGTCTGATGCTTCTACCGAGGGTTATTTCATCGGCATATTCCAATTCATCTCCAACCGAAATTCCGCGAGCAATCGTGGTGGTAATCACACCGCTATCTTTGATTTGTTTGTAGATAAAAAAATTAGTCGTATCGCCTTCCATGGTAGAACTGAGCGCAAAAATGAGTTCTCGGACCGAACCGCTTTTGACTTTTTCAACCAGCGAATTGATGTTGAGTTGCCCCGGACCAATGCCATCCATCGGAGAAATCTTTCCGCCTAAAACATGGTAAATTCCACCAAACTGTCGCGTGTTTTCAATGGCCATAACATCGCGCACATCTTCGACCACACAAATCAAACCATGATCTCGATTTGCATTAGCACAGAGTTCACAAAGTTCGGTATCCGATATATTGTGGCAACTTTTACAAAATCGAATATCCTCGCGCAAGGACGTTAATGCTTGCGTTAAAAATACAGTCTGTTCTTTGGGCTGACGCAGTAAATGCAACACCAAACGCAAAGCCGTTCGCTTGCCGATTCCGGGTAATTGCGCCATTTCATCGACGGCTTTTTCAAGTAGTTTTGAAGAGAATTCCATGGCTGCTAAAGTACATATTTTGACCGAGTGAATATTTGAATTTTTGAAGATAATTTGTGTAATTTGGCCACAACTAAAAAAACACTGCATGACGCCAACGGCCATTTTAACCTTAATTATTTGCTATTTCGGGATGTTGTTTTTGATCTCGTACTACACCAGCCGAAAAAACTCCGGAAACGACGCTTTTTTTAAAGCCAACAAAAACTCAAAATGGTATTTGGTAGCCTTTGGCATGATTGGCACAGCGCTCTCGGGCGTAACCTTTATTTCTGTTCCGGGCGAGGTCGGAAACCCGGACAATCAGTTTAAGTATTTTCAGTTTGTAT
Source organism: Bacteroidota bacterium (assembly GCA_018267095.1). Lineage (GTDB taxonomy): Bacteria > Bacteroidota > Bacteroidia > Flavobacteriales > Flavobacteriaceae > Flavobacterium. The sequence continues at coordinate 135,168 of JAFDZC010000006.1, read as the reverse complement.
TAGGTAATGCCATTGGTTTTCTGGTCATCGCCAAGTTGCTTTTGCCTTTGTATTACCGCATGAATTTGACCTCAATTTACGGTTATATCGAAAAGCGATTGGGCACTGTGAGCTACAAAACCGCGGCTTTTATTTTCTTGCTCAGCCGTACCATTGGCTCGGCGTTTCGATTGTATTTGGTGGTGATTGTTTTGCAGCGCTATGTTTTTGATTTTTACGAGATTCCGTTTGCGGCAACCGTGCTCATTTCGCTCGGATTGATTTTTGCTTACACCTACCGCGGCGGCCTCAAGACGATTATCATTACCGATACTTTACAAACTTTTTTCTTGGTTTCTTCGGTGTTCTTGACGATTTATTTTGTGTGCGATAGTTTGCATTTGTCTTTTTTCGAAGCCTTTGAACAAGTCAAAAACAGCGGTTACTCAAAAATATTTTTCTACGAAGATTACCTCAAGGGAACGTTCTTTTTAAAACAAATACTCGGAGGCATTTTCGTAACCATTGCCATGGTCGGGCTCGATCAAGATTTAATGCAAAAAAACCTCAGCTGCGCCACCATCGGCGAAGCGCAAAAAAACATGTTCACTTTTACCGGAATTTTTGTGGTGATTAATTTATTCTTTCTGAGCGTGGGCGCGCTTTTATATCTGTATGCGGCACAAAACCACATTGAAGTTCCCACCGATTTAATTACCGGAAAACCGCGTACCGATTTACTGTTTCCGGAAATTGCGTTTCATCATTTGAGTTTGATTCCATCCGTGGTGTTTTTACTCGGATTGACCGCAGCTACTTTTGCCACGACCGATAGTGCTCTGACGGCTTTAACAACTTCATTTTGTGTGGATTTTTTAGGGATGGACAAAACCGAAAACGCACACAAACACACCATCAAAACCCGACATGCGGTACACATTGGTTTTTCGCTGTTGATGTTTTTGGTGATTGTGATTTTCAATGCCATCAACGATGCCTCGGTGGTGAGTATGATTTTTAAAATTGCCTCGTACACCTACGGACCACTGTTGGGCTTGTATGCTTTTGGTTTGTTTGTCAAAACCAAAACGGTACGCGATCGATTAGTACCCTTGATTTGCGTGATTTCGCCGGCGATTTGCTTTTTGATCAGCAAGAATTCAGCGGCGCTTTTTGGTGATTACGTTTTTGACAACGAACTGATTATTGTAAACGGACTACTCACTTTTATCGGACTGTATGCCATCAGCAAACCGGCCGAATCGACCACGAGATTCTGAGCTACACCTTGGCCCTAGCCCGGATGGCAGCGACATCCTTTTGCGAGCGAAGCAGAGCAAAAGATAAAGTGAACAGCCGGATCGAGCTCCTGAAAGAGCAAACAAGCGTAAGCAAATAGCTCCTAAAATTAATATTGCCCGGTAGAAAGCAACACCAACGTGCAAGCGACTTCGGCTTCGATGTGATGCTTGGCTAAAAGCTCATAAAGCTCAGGGTTTTCGGTGCCCGGATTAAAAATAACGCGCTTAGGCTGCAGCGATAAAATATAGTCGTAATAAGCTTTTTGTCGCTCGGGATTGAGGTATAAGGTAACCGTATCGACTGCTGATTCAGCCACCGGAGTCGTTTGGATTTCAACACCAAAAACATTTCCGGGTCGCAAACCAATGGCCACCATCGGATGACCGTGCTCGGTGAGCATATGTGCCGCACGATAAGCATAACGGTCGGGATTGGTAGTGGCTCCGAGGATTAAAGTCTTTTTTGCTTGCATGATGGTAGATTCAAATTATCTACTAAAGTAATAAACCCAAAAAACATAATGAGCGGACTTAGTTATTTTTTACTTTTGCCGCATAAAACAATACAACTTTTATGAAAAAAATCATCGTGCTTTTGGCAGTAGTCATCGCTGCCTCATGTAAATCAGGACAAAACAAATCAACGCAAAAAGATGCCGAACTGACCGAACTGGTAAATCTCATGCAAGGCACTTATTCGTCTGAAAAGCAAGCAGCAGCTGACACGGCTTACTACAGTATTTCACTGCGTATGATTCCGATCTGGAAAAACAAAGGGAATTATCTGTATGTAGAACAAGCGCTTTTTAAGAAACAAGACAAACCCTATCGAGTAAGGATTTACAAGGTTTCCAGAAGAAACAACGAAGAATTTGTGAGCGAAATTCACACGCTTAAAAATGAAAAAGAATGGATTGGCAAATGGCGCACGCCTGAAGCTTTTGACGCTTTGTCTGAAAATGACATCGAACTCAAACCCGGCTGCGAAGTAGTACTCAAACGCATCGGAAAAAATCACTTTAGTGGAAGCACCGGTGCGAAGACTTGTCCAAGTGAACTTAGAGGCGCTAGTTATGCAACATCCAAAGTTACCATCAAAGAAGGTCAGATTATTTCATGGGATCAAGGATTTGACCAAAATGACAAACAAGTTTGGGGCGCCACTCAAGGCGGTTATGTTTTTGATAAACTCAAGCCATAACCCTTATGACCAATAAAAAAGCCGAATCAAATCAATGGTTCGGCTTTTTTTATAGAGTGATTTTTCTTAAGCCTTTGGCAAAAATACTTCGGCCATCATGCAACGCGCGCTTCCGCCGCCACAAGCTTCAATGGTATCAAGACTTGAACTGAGAATTGTAGCGTGTTTTTCGAGTTGCGCAATTTGTGCTGGTGTCAAACTTTTATGCGCCGATTGACTCATGACCAAATAACGTCGATTGTCACTACCGCGCACTTCGAGCATATTGCCCGCAAAATTGTTGACTTGATCTTCGGTAATGAGGATGATTTCTTTGCCGTCTTCACGCAGATTGTCGAGTACCATTTTGCGCTCTTGTTTGTCGTCGATGCAATCCGCGCAAACCACCGCAAAGGTTTCGCCGATGCACATCATCACGTTGGTGTGATAAATGAGTTTGCGCACGCCATCAACGGTTTGGTAGGCTTCAAATATAATCGGGTTGTATTCAAAATCTTCGCAGAATTCAATGAACAATTCTTCGTCGGCACGCGGTGAAAGCGCACAATAGGCCTTACCGTTTTGGCGGTCTAAAAGCAAACTTCCGGTTCCCTCCAGAAAAATATCGTCGTCTTCGGCCGAAGTGTAATCCATGATTTCATTGATGGCAAATCCGCGCTCTTCGAGCAAATCTAGGATGTCTTCGCGACGCTCTTGACGGCGGTTTTCGGCAAACATCGGATACAGCACTACATCGCCGTTTTCGTGAAATGAAATCCAGTTGTTCGGAAAAATAGAATCGGGCGTGTCCGGATGAAGCGTGTCTTCGACCACGACCACATCAACACCTACCATGCGCAGTTTGTTGACAAAGGCGTCGAATTCTTCACGGGCGCGCGCATTGACCGTTTCGGGCGTGAGTCCGTCGAGCACTTTTTGATAATAATTGTTTACGGCCGTTTGCTCGTTCATTCTAAAGGCAACCGGGCGAATCATGAGGATGGCGTTGGCAGTCTGTTTCATGGTGTAAACTTCAATATGTTTTTTTAATTCAAATTATTAATGATTGGTTTTTGTTTGAAACCGTTGGGTTGGATTTGACACCGAGCCCGTGTTAGGGATTGCAGCAAAAAGCCCGCAGCGCAGCGAGGACTTGAAGCGAAAAGCCCGGCCGAAGGCAACGCCCAAAACCATCGACTAATCGCGGATGAGCGGCAAGGTGGAACATCTGAGCAAGCCTTCTTGTTTGGCGATTTCGGCATACGGAATTTCTTCGACGGTAAAGCCTTGCGAGCGCAACCAGTTGTTGAGCCGCGTGAAATTCTTTTCAGAAACCACCACATCAGGCGCAATCGAGAACACGTTGGAGTTCATGTCGTACATTTCGTCGCGGGTGATGTGAAATAGGTTTTCGAGGCCGAACAAATCAACAAGCTGTTGGTATTCTTGTTCGTTGCGGAAGCCGCCTTTGTAGATGATGGCATGGTTGGTTCCGACCGGCTGAAAACAGCAATCAAGGTGCAAGGCGTTGTCGCGCGCATCCTCCCAAGATTTGACCAAATCAAAAGTCAGGACTTTTTTGTGCGGAAACAATTCTTTGATCAGATCAATGCCGGCTTGGTTGGTACGCGCGGTTTTGACTTGACTGTAATCGTCACCGCGATAGGTTCCGATAAAAATATATTCGTTCCACAACAGAACGTCGCCGCCTTCGATGTGGACTTTGTCTTTGTCGGCTATGCGGATGACTTTGGCCGGATCAATTTGATCGATGATGTATTGAATGGCCGGAAATTCTTTGTCGCGCTCGGGTAAAATGCCCGCCTCGATGATGATGTCGTCAATGACAAAAGCGATGTCGCGCGTGAAGATTTGGTTTTCGTTGGGCACAAGTTCTGGGCGGAATACTTGGACGTTGTATTTTTGAAACACTTGGTTGAAAGCTTCCATTTCGGCAATCATATCGGCTTCTTTGGGATAGGTTCCGGCCAATATGTGTTCTAATGATTTCGGATCGTAGGCATCTTGGGCTTTGGGTGTCGTTCCGTTGCTCACGGCTGTTCCGAGCACCACGGCCCTCAGTCGGGAAGTTTCGTTGGTAACGTGTAAGGATAACATAAAGTGGTTTTGTATAAAAGCAAATATAAAGAAAGTGGCGTGATGGCAAAATTTCGAAGCGGGTTTCGTTGATAAATATTTTTAGGCATAAAAAAAGCCACTCGTTGGAGTGGCTTTTGGGTTGGTTTGCTTTTAGTTGAAAATAATTTTTTTGGTATCGATGCTTTTGCCGTTGATGACAAGGCTGATAATGTAGATACCTTTGCCGAAATTGTCTTTTTGTAGCGTGCGTGTCAGGTTGTTATCTCGGTCATTGATATTTAAACTACTCAATACGTTTCCGGTTAAATCATGCACTAATAATTTGGCTGATTGCACTGATTTGTCAACATTAAACGAAACAGAAATCACATCGTTGGAAGGATTCGGAGATACGCTGATGATTTTGGTATTTTTGAGTTCGATCAAATCTTGGTTTTGCGCTTTAAAGTTTTCTGAAATTTGATTTTTCAAATCATTGATTTGTGTTTGTTGTTCTTTGATGGCTTCAACTAAATACGGAATGAGTTCGGTGTAATTAACCGCTTTGTTGCCTTTTTCATCAGTAGCCACCAAATGAGGCAATACTTTTTCAAGTTCTTGTGCAATGAAACCGCTGTGTAAACCTGCATCAAAATTCATTTCTTTGTTGGTCTCACGGTTCCACAAGTACGTTTTACCTTCTAATTTTTGAATGGCCTCAAGTGGACTATCGATTGCTTTGATTTCTTTTTTGAACTTTTTGTCAGATGATGCATAAAAGCCTCCTGACCAAGTAACTCCGTTCACTTTCAATCTGGCTGTACCGCTCAAAGGAACTGTTCCTAAGGCATCATCACCAGCAACATAAGTATAAGCAAAGCCCGAAGTTGTTCCGATACCTACACTAGTTCCATTGTCATATATCTGACTACAAGACAAGTTACCACTTGCATTTCCTACTGGTACCATAAAATTAGTTGTACAAGAATTGGTGATTCCTCCTCCGATGTCGTCGACTAAAATTACATCACCCCAATTATTTACTGTCAAAACTCTTCTGCTAGAGGTAGCTGTAGCAGTAAAATTTGTATTAGTGAAATTTCTAAATCTTAATCCTGTGGTTCCGGCTACAGCTCCAGTGGCATTAATTTCTAACATATTTTGCGCTATGTTATTATTCCCTAACCCAATAGCAGTATAGCCATTGTTATTAATTAAAAGTCGTTGATTTCCACCCCCATCAGCTAATGCTATCATACTACTAGCATCATTTCCATTAGTTGTTGCAGTTTTAGCAGCTGCTGGCACCTGAACAAAACCCAAATAGGTATTAAAATTTCCTGTAGTCGCATTCTGTCCAGAATTAAATCCCAGCATTAAATTCTGAATCCCTGAACATGTAGCTCCTGCTGAAGCTCCCATTACAATATTTGATGTTCCATTATTAGGGCCAACAGATCCAACTGAAATATTACTACTTCCGGTTGTATTATTATTACCGGCACCTACTCCAAAAAAAGAATTAGAGCCGCCAGAGGTATTCCATCTACCGGCACCACTACCCATAAAAGTATTGCTACTGCCGGTAACATTACTTTGTCCGCACTCTGAACCAACAAACGCGTTTTGCTGTCCTGTTGTATTGGCTACACCTGTGTTTCTGGCTCCTAAAAAAGTATTTAGTCTACCTGTTGTATTAGCCAAACCCGATTGACATCCTATAAACGTATTGAAATCACCACCTGTATTCGTTCTCCCTGCCTCAAACCCAACGAAAGTATTTAAACCATTAGCGGTGTTAAGCCCTGAATTAAACCCGATAAAAACATTGCTGAAATTAGATGCCGGATTTGTTGATGAACTTGCTCCTGCATTTACACCAACAATAACATTCTGTTGACCAGGTGATGTCACTCCGGTTGTTGAAACAACATTAGACTGACCCAAACTTTTTGTTGTTATTACTAGAAACAATAAACAACTCATAAAAAAAAGATTTTTAGTTCTCATAATTAATTGTTTTAAATTTCTCTAAAGCTACTAGACAAAAAAATCTTAAACTATAGGGAAAACCCTAATTCGCTATAGGAAAAGCCCTAAAACAAAAGAGCCACCAATTAAGGCGGCTCGATTTATTGACAATTATTATCACCAAATTTCTATTTTATGTGCTCTTGAGCAGAAAGTAATTTTTGTGTATTAGTGTATAGTCTTTGGGTAAAAATTTCGGCGCCTTTTTGATTCAAATGTCCACAATTGAAAAATAGTGAATCATCATAACCTTGGCTCAAATCAATCAGGTTTGGTTCAAGTAATTTCATTTTTTTGATGTAATTCTCAGGATCTATTTTACTGCAATAAGGCGAGATAAAAAGCACCAAATGCACCTGATGCTCTTGGCATAAGGCTTTCATTTCACGTAAAATCGGATTTTGATTGAGCCCATGAACTTCTTTAAGTTCTTGCCTTGGTTGATTGGGAATGCTGTGACCATACTTAGGCATAAATCCTTTTGAAAAATCTATTGAAGGCTTCTTGCCAATGGCAGAAAAAAACAATTCTCGAAAACCAATTTTTGCATCGTTGAGGGCATATCGGTAAAAAGGAATATATTTTAAGTATACATATTCATCTATGAATTTTTTTGAATGTTCACTCACAATAGGATTATTCAAAAAGGGCATCGCTTCGGCTTGAGAAATGTTGGACGGCTTGCAATATTCCAGGTTGTCATCAATTTGAAGAAACAAATAATCGGTACTGTTTTTACTCAAAAACAATTTTAGTTGCAGAAGATTATCCACTAGATTCGCCCCTTGAACTCCTAAATTAATCGACTTTTTATGAGATAATTGATCAAATAATTCACTGTCGATGTGATTGGCTACTCTGGATGAACCCAAAAAAACCACATCAAATTTTTGTTGGTTTAATTGGATGATATATTGTAGTTTGTTGCGCGGTTGAGCCGATTGGTACACATAAGTATATCCTGAATCTAATACAAACATTAGTGTCAGAATTAGACCTAAAAGCCCCATTATAAACAAACTAAACTTTTTCATGGTCAAAACTGAAAATATATAAAACTTGTTATGTCAGAATAAACTCCTAAAGCTAAGATGCTGATTAGGATAAATATTAATCTCAAAAAACACCATTTACCCAAAAAAGGATGTTCTGCTCTTCGTGAAAGCCATTCAAGCACAATGAATATGATTAATAAAAATAATAATTCAACAGGATACCTTTCTATACCTAAATACTGTAGTTTGCCGCTCAAATCAAATGAAAACATTTTTTTTAAGTATCCCCAAGCTATATGCAAATTGTCAGCTCTGAAAAAAATCCAACTAATCATCACAGAACAAAAAGTAACGTTCATCAAAATCAGTTCTTTAAAGCTGGGAAATTTTTTATCCTGCGCAACTATAGTCATATAATTTCGGTTGGTTTTAGAAATAAGTAAAGGCATAAACAACAGCGCATTGATACCACCCCAAACGATAAAAGTCCAATTAGCTCCATGCCAAAAACCGCTGACCAAAAAAATAACAAAAGTATTTCTGATACGCATCCACTGTCCTCCCTGACTTCCTCCGAGCGGTATGTACAAATAATCTTTAAACCACGACGATAAAGAAATGTGCCAGCGTCGCCAAAATTCAGCTATATCTCTCGAAAAATAAGGATAATTAAAATTGCGCAATAAATCAATCCCGAAGAGTTTTGCCGAGCCTAATGCTATATCTGAATAACCCGAGAAATCACCATAAATCTGAAACGAAAAATATACCGCGCCCATGAGTAATGAGAGCGAATTCATTGACTCATAATGTCCAAATATTTCATTTACATATTGAGCACAACTATCGGCTATGACTACTTTTTTGAATAATCCCCAAATAATCTGATAAATTCCATCTTTGGCTTGTTGCAATTTAAAAATTCTTTTCTGCTTGATTTGAGGTAACAAATGTGTGGCACGTTCGATTGGGCCAGCAACTAAAAGTGGAAAAAAGCTCACAAAAACAGCGTAATCAACAAAGTTCTTCTCGGCTTTAATTCGATTTTTATAAATGTCAATCACATATGAAAGACCGTGAAATGTATAAAAAGAAATTCCAACCGGAAGAATTACTTTGAGCGTCCATGGATGAATTCCAATGCCTATTGATCGAAATAACTCAGCAAAAGAAGTTGCAAAAAAATTGTAATATTTAAATACGCCTAAAAAACCTAAATTGACTATTACACTCAGCCAAAACCATTGCTTTTTGACTTCGTTGCTTGTAGCGTTAGCCATTTTTAGGCCCGTAAAATAATCTAGAAAAGTTGAAAAAATGAGCAGAAACAAAAAACGCCAATCCCAACAAGAATAAAAAAAGTAACTCGCTGCTAAAAGCAATCCATTTTGGTAAAGTAGCTTTTGCTTTGCAAGCAGCCAATAAAGGATAAATACCAATGGAAGAAATAAAGCAAATCCCAGCGAATTAAATAGCATGACTTATAAATCAGTTTGTAAGATTATGAATTAAATCATAAATACACAAACAAAAAAGCCACTCCTGTGAAGTGGCCTTGATTATGAGGATTCGATTTATTATCGCTGATTCATCGGTTTGAAATCGCGCAACGGATGCCCGGTATAAATCTGACGCGGACGGCCAATTGGCTCCTTGTTGATGCGCATTTCTTTCCATTGTGCAATCCAACCCGGAAGACGTCCGATGGCAAACATCACCGTAAACATATCGGTCGGAATACCCAAAGCGCGGTAGATAATCCCCGAATAGAAATCTACGTTTGGATAAAGTTTTCTTGAAACAAAGTAATCGTCTACCAAAGCAGCTTCCTCCAGCTTTTTAGCTATATCCAAGATTGGATCGTTTACACCCAAAGTTTGCAATACTTCATCGGCTGCTTTTTTGATGATGCGCGCACGCGGGTCGAAGTTTTTGTATACGCGGTGACCGAAGCCCATGAGTCTAAACGGATCGTCTTTATCTTTGGCTTTGGCCATGTATTTGTCGCAATCGCCTCCGTTTTTGTGGATTTCTTCGAGCATTTCTAAAACAGCTTGATTGGCGCCGCCGTGCAATGGTCCCCACAAAGCAGAAACACCCGCTGAAATAGAAGCAAACAATCCGGCATGCGATGAACCTACGATTCTGACGGTTGATGTTGAACAGTTTTGTTCGTGATCGGCGTGCAAGATGAATAGTTTATCCAAAGCGTCAATTACGACTGGATTCGCACTGTAAGGTCCGGTCGGCAAAGCAAACATCAAATGCATGAAGTTCTCTACATACCCTTTGGTATTGTCGTAATAGTTGAGCGGATAACCCATCATTTTGCGATAAGTCCAAGTGGCAATTACCAAGAATTTACCCATGGTTTTACACACCGCTTCGTACATTTCTTTTTCGTTATCAACATTGACCACTTTCGGGTTAAAAGCTGTCAGCGCACTGGTTAACGATGAAAGAACACCCATGGGATGCGCGGTTTTCGGGAAACCGTCGATGATATTTTTCATCTCTTCGTTGACCAAAGTATATTTGCGAATGTCATTTTCGAATTGAGTCAATTGCTGTTGCGTAGGCAATTCACCGAAGATGATCAGATAAGCCACTTCTAAGAAATTAGCTTTGTCCGCCAAATCTTCAATGGCATATCCGCGGTAACGCAAAATACCTTCTTCACCGTCGAGGAAAGTGATTTCGCTGGTACATGAACCTGAATTTTTATAACCCGGATCCATCGTGATGGCTCCAGATAAATCGCGCAATTTGTTGATATCGATACCGACTTCGTTCTCGCTTCCGACAATAACCGGAAACTCATACTTTTTGCCGTCTAACTCGAGTGTAGCAATTTTTGACATAATATTGATGGAAATTTTATTGGAATAATAATTTAACAAAACTAGCGAATTCAAAATGAATTAGAAAAAGAATTTGACAACGATTTCGTTAATAATATTATAAAAATTGCAAATTAAATATAGCTTGGATTATAAAATAAAAAAAACGCACAGCTTTGGGCCGTGCGCTCTTCATGGGCAATTTTTAACAAACTAATTTTTGATGAGTTTTTGAACTGAAATTCCAGATTGCGTAGTAATTTTTGCCATATAAATTCCGGCGGTTAAATAACTCACATCGTATTTTGATTCTTGACCCTCCGTAAATTGTTTCAGAACGATTCTACCTTGCGCATCATAAACTTCGATTGATTTAATAAGACTATTTGCTCTTACAGAAATAAAGTCAGTGGCCGGGTTTGGCGAAATAGCCACCGAATCATCCCAATCAAAACCGGTATTCGATAAAGTCTGAAATACTGTGTTCACTGTTCCGGTATCGACCGGCGCATTGAGGTCGTAAAAAATATTGGCTCGGTTGGCTACAACTGTCGATTGCGGGAGATTATCCAGGGTTCTCATTTTGAGCAAAATATGACCATGCCCTCCGATTTCAAGGTTGATGTTTTGAAAGATAAATTCAACAATATTTCCGTTAACTCTGGTGGTTACTGTATTGGATGCGTCAAGTAACTGCAGCGAACTGATGTCAAAAACAGTAGTATCAACATCAAATCGAATAACTGCATTTTGAGCTGCCAATGTTCCGATATTTTCAAAGTTGATCATATAATGAAGATATTCCCCAATATAGCTTGGGTCGAGAATCGTACCTTCAAGACAAACAATGTTGTTGAGCAGTTGAGCATCAACCACCGTTTGATTGAACGAAAAACTGTTGTCTTGCGGCACTTCATCTCCCGATACAGGAAGAATTGTTGAAGAAAAACTCAACACATCGCCAATATTGACGGCCGGCGTTTCAGAAGTAGCATTCAAACTGAAAGCCAAATCTATTCTTCTGCTTTCAAAAGGTTGCAAATTGCTGTAATTCCAAGTCAAAGTGCCGGTTTGAACCACGGCCGGAGCTTCAGAAGAGAAAAGTAAATCCAACACCGCATCATTGAAATTAAAATCAACCGAGCCCGAAAGCGTTTGGTTACCGTTGTTGGTATAAACGATTTGATAACTTGCCGTATCGCCCGGAACCGCATAAGTCGCAGGCGCCAAAACCACTGAAATATCCGGATGAACGCCTAAGGCCGACAAACAAAAATCTGCGATTTGTTGGTTGTTGTTATGGTCCGCAAAGTTGATGACTGCTTGATTTGGTGAAAAGGTAAACCACTGAGGATGCTCAATACTCGGAGCAATCGTGAAAGAGCCTTCTTGAGTTGCAAAAGAATAATTTCCTTGCGCATCGATAAAGTTAGCACCTGAGTTTGCTCCGTCGGTAATGTTGACACGTAAATTCGGGAAGATTAAATCAGAGGCATCACAACCATTAGCATCCGCATCATAGGTGATTTTTCCTTTGATGAGATTGTAATCGCCTGAAGGTGAAAAAGAACAATACGAATTAACAACAACATCGGTGGCGCCCGAGGTAAACTCAATCTGATTTTTGACAAAACCAATGCCTTCTTCTTGAACACAGACGTATTCGAGATTGGTACAATTGGTAACGCCCAAATAACCCGGAGGATTACCTTGATTGAAAGTTCCGTTATTCATAAAAATCGTTGTCAACAAATCATTATCGGAAGCATCGATATAAAATAAATTCGTGTTTGCATTGACGTTGAGGGTTGTTAGTTGGTTAAAAGAACAAACCAAGTCAAATAGCACCGTGTTTTGAGCGAGATTTATTTGTGTGAGTTGATTGTGATCGACATTCAAGCGCGTCAAATTGGGCAACATCGACACATCTATGCTGCTGAGTTGATTGTGGTCGCAAATAATGTTACCCAAACCTAAATTCGCACTCAAGTCAAGAGCTGAAAAATTATTAAACGAACCTTCAAAATACAAAAGCCCGGATAACGCTGATAAATCAATCGAAGTAAGTTGGTTAGCGCTACAAATGAGCGTTTGCAAACCTGTCAGGCTCGAAACATCCAACGTTTGAAGGTTGTTTGCGCTGTAGGCTAAATATTGCAAAGCGTTCAATCCTGAAAAATCAATCGCATCGATGTTGTTGTACGAGCAATCCAAAAGCAGAAGCCCCGGCATATTTGAAATATTGAGCGAAGTGAGCGAATTGTTGTTGACATACAAAACTTGAAGTTCATTCAAAGCCGACAAATCAATCGAAGCCAACTGGTTTGCGTTGATTTTAAGTTCAATAAGCTGATTCATTCCGTTCAAATTGACCGTCGACAAAGCATTTCCGCCCAAATCAAGTCTTTTTAAATTGTTGTTGGAACCTGCCGTAAAATTGGTAATTAAATTAGCCGAAGCATTGACCTTGACCAAAGAACTCAGCGATGAAATATCCAAAGCAGCTAATTGGTTGTTGCTGATGTCCAAAAACTTGAGCAGTGATAAGTTGCTCAAATCAACAGCAGAAATTTGATTCCCGGCACAATTGAGTTTTTTCAAGTTGACAAAATTTCCTAAACCGCTCAGGTCTGCAATTTGCGCTGAAAATATATTGAGCGAATCAACCGCGGCAGCTTCAGTTTCTTGTATTTCGCCATCGCTATTGGCATCAATTTTTAAGAAAGTACCGTTGGCATATGCAATTTCGTTATCGGTATTAGAACCCAGCAATTGTGCTTTAAAATTAGCATCGGGAATATTCACAATCTGAGCATTCACAACAGATGTGCAAAACAAAAAGAATAGAAGTATATTTTTCATAGGGATTATTTTTGGATTATTTTAAAGCGATTTAATGATTTCCTGCAACCTTTCTTTTTTGCGTTGCGAAATCGGAAGCTGCGTGTTGTCGGCCATCACCACATAACCACCGTCTTTTTTGACATAAGATTTCAGATAGGCAATATTGATTAAGTGCGATTGATGAATGCGTTCAAAACCATACTCAGACAGCATCTCTTCATATTCTTTGAGCGTCCTCGATATGATGAGCGGCTTGTTGTTTTTGATGTAAAAAGTGGTGTAATTATCCTCGCCTTCGCAGCGAATGATGTCGCTCACTTCAAACAAATGAATTCCTTCAGAGGTTGTTAGTGCAATGCGTTTGAAATTATCCACTTTCTTGCGAATGTTCTCGAGCAACAAATCAATGTGCGCATAACTGTTGTTCTTTTCGAGCACGGTTCTGATTTTGGCAATCACCGTTTCGAGTTCGTCCGGATCAACAGGCTTGAGCAGGAAATCAAGCGCACTAAATCTAAATGCTTTGATGGCGTATTCTTCGTGCGCGGTGATGAATACAATATGCGCATTCGTGCTTCCGTTTTTTTGTGCCAACTTTTCGAGTACATCAAAACCAGTCCCGTCGTTGAGTTGAATATCCAGAAAAACCACCTGCGGTTTGAGTTTATCAATCACAGCCACGCCACTGGTTACATCTTCGGCCTCGCCAACAATGGCTATATCGGGCGCGTAAAATGAAAGTAGCTCGCGCATGCCGTCTCTCAGGTTGCTGTCATCGTCAATTAAAATAGCGTTAATCATGGTTTAATCTTTTAAGGCAATGGCCGGTTGCAGGTTGTGTTTTGAAATATATTGAATCGGTAAATACAAGGTGACTCGGGTTCCGGTTTGTCCGGTATCTTCTAGAGTTAAATCGTCAATTGTCACTTCGGCTTTTTGCGCCATCGAACTGGAAATCATCTGCAAGCGCTTTTTGGTAATGTCCAGCGCCATCGATTGATGCACCGAAACCGAGTTTTCTTTGATGGCTCGTGATGCTTTAAAGCCAATGCCGTTGTCTTGAATGGTGCAAATCAAACTGTCGTTTTCAATCGAAAAATGAATTTGAATCAGCCCGAGTTCTTTGCTGGGAATTACGCCGTGAATGATGGCATTTTCAACGAAAGGTTGCAAGAGCAAAGGCGGCAAAGCCAAGTCGTCTTCAATGGTTTGGTCTTTGGTGATGGAGAAATCAAATTTGTGGTTGAACCGAAGTTGTTCGAGTTCAAGATAATTCTCTAAGCTTTGAATTTCTTTGTGGATCGGAATCAACGATTGCTTTGAATATTCCAAAGTCAGGCGCATGAGTTTAGAGAATTTGGCCAAATACTTCACGGCTGAATGCGTTCCGTTTTTGACAATAAAACTCGATATCGACCCCAAACAATTAAACACGAAATGCGGATTCATTTGTAAGTGCAAGGCTTTTTGTTCGTATTCAGCGAGCTCTTTTTGCAGCGTCAAATGCTTTTTGAGTTGCATGCGGTTGTAGTACAAGAATCCGATTCCGGCCAGCAACAACGCAAGCAATCCGCCAAAAATCAACTCCAACCGATTTTTTTTGGCCTCTTCTTGCAGGAGAAGCTCTTTTTTCTGAAGCGCTTCTTTTTGTAGTACTTCGCGTTTTTCAAATTCAAAATTCATCTCGGCTTCGAGGCCTTTGCGAATACTTTCGGCGTTGTTCAGACTGTCTTTGTCTGCGCTGTACAATTTAAAATGCGCAAAAGCCATTTCAGAATTATTTTGGCGTCCGTAAATATCGCTGAGCAATTTTTCGGCGGCCATTTTTTGTTCTAAAACATTCAATTCGTTGGCCAATTGTAAAGCCGTTTGCGCATGGGATAATGCTTGCGGAAATTGACGCAACGACAAATACAATGCACCCAAATACAAATGTGTGTCGGCCTGTGCAAATCGATCGCCAATGGCATGACTGTTTTTGATGGATTGATTCCAGCTAGCAATTGCCTTTTCAGAAGCGCCCATTTGCTGATGATACAATCCCATATTGTTGAGCCATTCGCCCAAAGCACGCGCATCGGGATGTTGGTCAATACTGGCTTTGGCTTGGTTGTAATACGTCAAAGCCTGTGGGTAATTCTTTTGCTTGAGGTAGCAATTGGCGATGTTGGTTTGGGTAATTCCAAGGTTTGGATCATGGAATTTTTCTTGTAATTTGAGCGCTTTGACAAAATAAGTGAGCGCTTTAAAATCGGCTGATTGAGACTTGTAAGCCACCCCAATATTGTTGTAGACTTGTGCCGCTTTTTTAGCATCCTTAATAATTTCGTATAACTTGACGGCTTTGAGATGATATTCAATTGCTTTGGCATAATTGCTTTGCTCGGCCAATACAATTCCGATGCTTCCGTAGGCTTTGGCCAAACTAGCTTTGCAAGCAAGTTGTTCGTCAGACTGTGTAGAAATTTCGGTTTCAAAAATATTTCGAGCCTTTAAGAAATATTCCATCGCTTTGGGATAATCTCCTGAAATGATGGCGGCATTTCCTAAATTTAAATAAGCATCGCCTTGGGCTTTTTTGTATTGAATACGCTCGGCTATTTGAAGTGCGTTGAGCGCATAATCTGCCGTACGTTTAGGTTGGGTGTATTTGTATTGGTCCGACAGTGCGTTGAGCGTTTTGGCTCGGTCAATATCATTGTTCGCTTTTTTCAAGGCCAACTGCAAACTGTCGAGCGATTGCGCAGCGGCCAGATGACTCAGCCAACATAGAACAATACTGCAAATAAGCATTTCTTTTTTCATGTCCATCACAATTGATAAAGCAAATGTAACGGAATCATTCATCGGATTGCTTACCGATGAACATCAGCTCAATTTTGACGAGTAAATGAGTTATTTGGGTGAGAAAATAAAAAACCTTTGAGTTTGTGCTCAAAGGTTTTAATTATTTCGATGTATATATTGGTTTATTTGAATGCCTTTTCTCCCGGAAAATAAGCGGTATCGCCCAATTCTTCTTCGATGCGCAAGAGTTGATTGTATTTGGCCATACGATCCGAGCGCGAGGCCGAACCGGTTTTGATTTGTCCGCAGTTTAACGCCACGGCTAAATCAGCAATGGTATTATCTTCGGTTTCACCCGAGCGGTGCGACATCACGGATGTATATCCGGCATTGTGCGCCATATTCACGGCGGCAATGGTTTCAGACAAGGTTCCGATTTGGTTTACTTTGACCAAAATAGAATTGGCGATGCCTTTTTCGATTCCGGTGGATAAACGTTGCACATTGGTCACAAACAAATCGTCGCCCACGAGTTGCACTTTATCTCCGATGAGTTCTGTGAGGTATTTCCAGCCGTCCCAATCGTCTTCGTACATCCCGTCTTCAATAGAAATAATCGGGTAGTTTTTGCTGAGTTCGGCCAAATATTCTGCTTGCTCTTTCGAAGTCCGGACTTTTCCGGTGGGTCCTTCAAATTTGCTGTAATCATATTTTCCGTCTTTGTAAAATTCTGACGAAGCACAGTCTAAAGCAATCATGACTTCATCCCCAAAACGATAGCCGGCATTTTCAACCGCTTTTTTGATGGTATCCAAAGCATCTTCGGTTCCACCGGCTAAATTCGGAGCAAAACCGCCTTCATCGCCCACAGCTGTTGACAATCCGCGATCGTGCAATACTTTTTTGAGGTGGTGGAAAATCTCGGTACCCATTTGCATCGCGTGCGTAAAGTTTTTGGCTTTAACCGGCATAATCATAAATTCCTGAAATGCAATCGGAGCATCAGAATGTGAACCTCCGTTGATGATGTTCATCATCGGTACCGGAAGTGTATGTGCCGAAACACCACCCACATAGCGATACAAAGGCATGCCCAATTCGTTGGCAGCTGCTTTGGCCACGGCTAGAGAAACACCCAAAATCGCATTGGCGCCTAAGTTAGATTTATTCGGCGTTCCGTCGAGTTCAATCATGCGTTGATCGATCAAGTTTTGTTCAAAAACAGAAGTCCCGAGGAGTTCTTCGGCAATTTTGATATTGACATTTTCAACGGCTTTCATCACGCCCTTGCCCATGTAGGCTTTACCGCCATCACGCAATTCAACAGCTTCGTGTTCACCGGTTGAAGCGCCTGAGGGAACTGCCGCACGGCCCAAAACGCCGTTTTCGGTCACCACATCAACTTCAATGGTTGGATTTCCTCTGGAATCAAGAATCTGTCTTGCGTGAATTTTTACGATAATGCTCATAATTTTCTATTTTAAATTTTAAATAATCAATTTTAGTGTTGTTCTTTTACAAATATATCGCATCTGAAATTTTATAAAGATATTTTTTTTGAATCTTATCAACGATAACGATTTAGTGAACTACACTGGGCAACATAGCCACAAAATCATCGAACAAATAGGCCGAATCATGCGGCCCAGGACTGGCCTCTGGGTGATATTGCACTGAAAAAACAGGCTTTGATTTCATGCGCATGCCGGCCACCGTTTGGTCGTTCAGGTGATAATGCGTGATTTCTAAATCAGGATGCGCTTCAAGTTCAGATTTGTTGATGGCAAAACCGTGATTTTGCGAAGTGATTTCGCCTTTGCCCGTTTGCAAATTCATCACCGGATGGTTGATGCCGCGGTGTCCGTTGAACATTTTATAAGTAGAAACTCCGTTGGCCAAACCTAAGATTTGATGTCCGAGACAAATGCCAAAAACCGGTTTGTTGGAAGCAATCATTTGCCGGGCGGTAGCAATGACTTCGGTGAGTGGCTCGGGGTCGCCGGGGCCATTTGAGAGAAAATAACCATCGGGATTGAAAGCCGCCAATTCAGAAAAGGGCGTGTTGTATGGAAAAACCTTAATGTAGCAATCACGGCTGGCCAAGTGTCGCAAAATGTTGGTTTTGATGCCTAAATCGAGGGCTGAAATTTTGTGTGAAGCTTCGGGGTTTCCGAAGAAATAAGGCTCTTGAACCGATACTTTTGAAGCAAGCTCCAAACCTTTCATGTCAGGAACTTGCGCTAATTGTTTTTTGAGTTCTTCAATGGATGTTCCGTTGGTACAAATAGCCGCATTCATGGCTCCGTGATCGCGGATATAACTGACCAAAGCGCGCGTGTCGACATCTGAAATGACTACAAGATTTTGCTTTTCAAAGTAATCATACAGCGAGCCTTCGGAATCTGGGCGCGAATGATTGAAGCTGAAATTGCGGCAAACCAATCCTGAAATTTTGACGGAATCGGATTCGATTTCTTGGGCGTTGACCCCGTAGTTCCCGATGTGGACGTTGGCTGCCACCATGATTTGTCCGAAGTAAGACGGATCGGTAAAGATTTCTTGATAACCGGTCATTCCGGTGTTGAAACAAACTTCGCCGAAAGTGGTTCCGGAGATTCCGATGGATTTGCCGTAAAATACGGTTCCGTCGGCCAAAAGTAAGATTGCTTGAGGTCTGGTTGTATAAGTCATGCGTTGTGTGTTGTTGTGCAAATTTAATTGTATCGCGTTAGGTTACAAAGTCAAGAGATTGCTTTTTTATGAGCGTTTATGAACAGGTTTTGAAAATGAGGGTTTATGAATAGCCCCGATTGCAGTGGAAATCCTTTTAAAATGAATCCCACGCGCAGCAGAGGGAAAATTTTAAAAGATTGCAACGCAAAGCGGGACTGGTGTTGATGGTGCACATGATGTTTCGCTTCTGATTTTGACCGAATTGAAAAGGCATAAAAAAAGGGACAAAACGCAATGTCTTGTCCCTTGATATTTAGAAGTCTGAATTCATTACTCAGCGTTCTCTTCGTTGGTTTCTTCAGCAGCAGCCTCTGGAGTTTCCGGAGCTTGCTCTGTAGTTTCAACAATCGGTTCTTCGGCTTCAGGCTCTTCAACTTTTGGAGCTTCTGCTTTGGCTTCGGTAGCTTTACCTTTACCTCCACGACGGCTCTTAGTTTTCTTAACCTCTTTCTTGCCTCCGTTGTACAATTCGTTGAAGTCTACGAGTTCGATCATCGCCATATCAGCGTTGTCTCCTAGACGATTCCCCAACTTGATGATACGAGTGTAACCACCCGGACGATCTCCTACTTTGGCAGCTACATCGCGGAACAAATCAGTTACCGCATATTTGCTTTTCAAGTAAGAGAACACGATACGACGATTGTGTGTAGTATCTTCTTTTGATTTTGTAATCAAAGGCTCAACGTATTGTTTCAAAGCCTTAGCTTTAGCAACAGTCGTGTTGATGCGCTTGTGCTCAATCAATGAACAAGCCATATTAGCCAACATAGCTTTTCTGTGGCCAGACTGTCTGCTTAAGTGATTTATTTTCTTTCCGTGTCTCATTGCTATAAAATTTAAACCTCCGTGGGCTTAGATTAATCTTTGTCTAATTTGTATTTTGATAAGTCCATTCCGAAGGTTAAATTCTTCACAGCCACTAATTCATCGAGTTCTGTTAAAGATTTTTTACCGAAATTGCGGAACTTCATCAAGTCATTTTTGTTGAACGATACCAAGTCACCTAAAGTTTCTACTTCGGCTGCTTTCAAACAGTTCAAGGCACGCACGGATAAATCCATATCAACCAATTTGGTTTTGAGTAATTGTCTCATGTGCAATGACTCTTCGTCGTAAGATTCTGTTTGAGCGATTTCATCCGCTTCAAGGGTAATGCGCTCGTCAGAGAACAACATGAAGTGGTGAATCAATACTTTGGCAGCTTCTGTCAAGGCGTCTTTCGGATTGATTGAACCGTCGGTTTTGATTTCGAAAATCAATTTTTCGTAATCAGTTTTTTGCTCCACACGGAAGTTTTCAATCGCGTATTTCACGTTGATTACCGGAGTATAGATTGAATCGGTGAAGATGGTTCCAATAGCAGCATTTTGCTTTTTGTTCTCTTCTGCAGATACATAACCACGCCCTTTTTCGATTGTTAATTCGATGTTGAGTTTGATTTTGCTATCCATGTTGCAGATCACCAATTCAGGATTCAATACTTGGAAACCAGAAATGAATTTTTGGAAATCGCCCGCTGTGAGTTGGTCTTTACCCGTAACCGAAATAGTTACAGATTCGTTATCGACATCCTCGATTTGACGTTTGAAACGAACTTGTTTCAAATTCAAGATGATTTCGGTAACATCTTCAACAACTCCAGAAATTGTAGAGAACTCATGGTCAACGCCTTCAATGCGAACAGAAGTAATTGCGTATCCTTCTAGTGCAGATAGCATCACTCTTCTGAGTGCGTTGCCCACAGTCAATCCGTAACCAGGTTCTAAAGGTCTGAATTCAAATTTACCTTCAAAATCGGTAGAATCGATCATGATCACTTTATCGGGCTTCTGAAAATTAAATAATGCCATAGTTACGTGTTAATTATTATTTGTTGTACAATTCGACGATGAGTTGTTCCTTGATGTTTTCAGGAATTTGCAATCTTGCCGGAACAGAAACGAAAGTTCCTTCTTTGGTGTCATTGTTCCAAGTGATCCACTCATATACATGTGCAGAATTAGACAATGAACGCTCGATTGATTCCAATGATTTTGATTTTTCACGAACGGCTACTTTATCGCCAGGTTTCAATTGGTATGAAGGGATGTTGACCACTTCACCATTTACCGTAATGTGACGGTGAGAAACGATTTGACGGGCTGCTCTTCTAGAAGAAGCAATTCCCATTCTGAATACAACGTTGTCTAAACGAGACTCGCAAAGTTGAATCAAAACTTCACCAGTAACTCCGCGAGCAGCTGATGCTTTTTCGAACAATCCACGGAATTGTTTTTCAAGGATTCCGTAGGTATATTTTGCTTTTTGCTTCTCCATCAATTGGACAGCGTACTCAGATTTTTTACCTCTCTTTTTAGCCAAACCGTGTTGTCCTGGAGGGTAATTTCTTTTATCGAAGGCTTTGTCGTCTCCGAAAATAGCTTCGCCAAACTTACGGGCGATTTTAGTTTTTGGACCAGTATATCTTGCCATTTTAAATTGTTTAAGGCAGCGATTATGAATTCAGGTCTTATCCTTCGATAATCGGAATCCTGCCTAGGTTATACTATAAATTTTGAGTTATTAAACTCTTCGTCTTTTAGGAGGACGACATCCGTTGTGCGGCATAGGTGTAACGTCAATGATTTCAGTTACTTCGATACCACCGTTGTGAATTGAACGAATCGCAGACTCACGTCCGTTACCCGGTCCTTTCACATACACTTTTACTTTCTTAAGTCCAGCCTCAAGAGCTACTTTGCTGCAATCTTCAGCAGCCATTTGCGCAGCATAGGGAGTGTTCTTTTTAGAACCTCTGAATCCCATTTTACCGGCAGAAGACCAAGAAATTACTTCACCCTTTTTGTTGGTTAGTGAAATAATGATGTTGTTGAAAGTGGCACTAATATGAGCTTCACCCGTTGACTCAACGATAACTTTACGCTTTTTTGTAGTTGCTTTAGCCATATTATTACTTATTATTTAGTTGCTTTTTTCTTGTTAGCAACAGTTTTTCTCTTACCTTTTCTCGTTCTAGAGTTGTTTTTGGTTCTTTGCCCTCTGAGTGGAAGACCAGATCTGTGACGGATTCCTCTGTAACAACCGATGTCCATCAAACGTTTGATGTTCAAAGAAGTTTCAGAACGCAATTCTCCTTCAATTTTGAATTGAGAAACTGCATCACGAATGGCACCGATTTGCTCGTCATTCCATTCTTGAACTTTGATGTCTTCGCTCACATTAGCTTGAGCCAAAATTTCGCTAGCACGGCTTTTTCCAATTCCGAAGATATAGGTCAAAGCGATAACTCCTCTTTTGTTTTTTGGGATGTCTACCCCTGCTATTCTTGCCATAATTATCCTTGTCTTTGTTTGAATCTAGGATTCTTTTTGTTGATTACGTATAATCTTCCTTTTCTACGAACGATGATGCACTCGGCACTACGTTTCTTTACTGATGCTCTTACTTTCATCTGTTTAATATTTTAGTATCTGTAAGTAATTCTTGCTTTGGACAAATCATAAGGGCTCATTTCGAGTTTTACCTTGTCGCCCGGAAGCAACTTGATATAATGCATACGCATTTTTCCTGAAATGTGCGCAATTACAAC
Source organism: Bacteroidota bacterium (assembly GCA_018267095.1). Classification (GTDB taxonomy): domain Bacteria; phylum Bacteroidota; class Bacteroidia; order Flavobacteriales; family Flavobacteriaceae; genus Flavobacterium. Next base: position 112,807 of record JAFDZC010000006.1, on the reverse strand, counting down.
GTGACCGTTTTCTAATTCTACGCGAAACATTGCATTAGACAATGCTTCAATGATGGATCCGTCTTGCTCTATTGCTGATTGCTTTGCCATATTAAGCTACTGCTTTTCTGTTTTTACCACTCTTCATCAATCCGTCATAATGTTTGTTCAACAAATACGAATTGATTTGTTGGATGGTATCGATGGCAACACCAACCATAATGATCAACGACGTGCCTCCGAAGAACATAGCCCACGATTGTTGAACACCCAAACCAACAATAATAGCTGGGAACACAGCAATTAAAGCCAGAAATAATGAACCTGGGAATGTAATTAAAGACATAATGTGATCGAGATAATCAGAAGTTTCAACGCCCGGACGGATACCTGGGATGAAACCACCGCTGCGCTTTAAATCATCGGCCATTTTGTTGGTAGGAACTGTAATTGCCGTGTAGAAGAATGTAAAGATTACAATCAACGAAGCAAAAACAAAGTTGTACCAAAAGCCAAACATATTGCTAAAAGCAGCTGCAACCGTTTGTGAAGTCTCTGTTTGAGACAAACCTGCAAGGGCAGCCGGAATAAACATGATGGCTTGTGCGAAGATGATCGGCATTACACCGGCAGCGTTCAATTTTAATGGAATCCATTGTCTGTTACCGCCTAACATGTCTTGTTCAAAATCTCCGGTGGTTGTACGACGAGCGTATTGTACCGGAATTTTGCGAACCGCCATGACCAAAAGTACGCAGGCAATAATGACCAACAACCAAATGATTACTTCAATCACCAACAACATCGGACCTCCATTATTGTTAGTAATCGTAGAGGTAAACTCTTGGATGAAAGCTTGTGGTAGGCGGGCCAAAATACCCACCATAATCAATAATGAAATACCGTTTCCGATTCCTTTGTCGGTAATTTTCTCACCCAACCACATAGCGAAAATAGTTCCGGTGGTCAAGATCAATACCGATGAAAATAGGAAGCTGAACGAGTCAAATCCAAGCAAGAATGCACTTGCAGGAATGGTTCTATACAAATTGTAAATGTAACCAGGACCTTGTACCAAAGTAATAACGATGGTTAACCAACGTGTAATTTGGTTGAGTTTTTTACGACCGCTCTCTCCGTCTTTTTGTAGTTTTTGCAAATAAGGAATCGCAATTCCCATCAGCTGTACTACAATCGAAGCAGAAATATACGGCATGATACCCAAGGCGAATACAGAAGCTTTAGAGAAAGCTCCCCCAGTAAACATGTCCAAAATTGAACCAATACCATTTTTGGTTTGACCTGCCAAACTGTGCAACTGAGATGCATCAATACCCGGAAGGGTAACGTGCGCACCAAAACGGTACACCAACAAAAGTCCTAAAGTAAAAAGGATTCTGTTTTTCAGTTCCTCGATTTTCCAAACATTGGCTAATGATTCAAAAAACTTCTTCATCGTAAGAAAATTATAGGGTTACAGCTTCTCCACCAGCCGCTTCGATAGCAGCTTTTGCAGTGGCAGTAAACTTGTGAGCAGATACTTTCAATTTAGCTTTTAGTTCACCTCTACCCAAAACTTTTACAACTTCGTTTTTGGTAGCCAAACGGTTGGTTACAAACACAGTCATATCAACTGTATCAGTTACAATTCCGTTATCAACTAATGCTTGTAGGGTATCTAAATTAACACCTTGGTATTCTACGCGATTGATGTTTTTGAATCCAAACTTAGGTACACGTCTTTGAAGTGGCATCTGACCTCCTTCAAAACCAATCTTTTTAGAATAACCTGAACGAGACTTAGCTCCTTTGTGACCACGTGCAGCAGTACCACCTTTTCCAGAACCTTCTCCTCGTCCTACTCTTTTATTCTGATTGTGCGTTGAACCTTCAGCTGGTTGTAAGTTACTTAAATTCATAACTATGATTGTTATTTAACTTCCTCAACGGAAACTAAGTGTTTAACTTTATTTATCATTCCAAGGATGGCAGGATTAGAATCGTGCTCTACTACCTGACCCATTTTACGCAAACCAAGTGCTTCCAATCCTCTTTTTTGAGTCAATGGGCAGTTGATTTGGCTTCTGATTTGTTTTACTAATAATTTAGCCATAATATCCTCCTTGTGAATTAACCTTTAAATACTTTCTCTAAAGAAACACCTCTTTGTTTTGCTACCGTATGAGCGCTTCTCATTTGCATCAAAGCATCGAATGTAGCTTTTACCACGTTGTGTGGGTTAGATGATCCTTGTGATTTTGACAATACATCGTGGATACCTACTGACTCAAGTACGGCACGAACCGCACCACCGGCAATAACTCCGGTACCGTGAGAAGCTGGCATCAAGAACACGCGTGCTCCGCCAAATTTACCTTTTTGCTCGTGTGGAACCGATTGACCTGCCAACGGAATACGCACTAAGTTTTTCTTAGCGTCTTCAACCGCTTTAGCAATCGCTTCAGAAACGTCTTTAGATTTACCTAAACCGTGTCCTACCACACCGTGCTCATCGCCTACTACAACAATAGCAGAAAAGCCGAAAGCTCTACCCCCTTTTGTTACTTTAGTAACACGATTTACCGCTACCAAACGATCTTTTAATTCAAGACCAATTGGTTTTACTATTTCTATGTTTTTGTACTTATTCGACATAACTAATATTAGAATTTAAGCCCGGCTTCTCTTGCGCCTTCAGCTAGTGATTTAATACGGCCGTGGTACAAATAACCCCCTCTATCGAAAGTTACTGTCTCAATACCGGCTTTCAACGCTTTTTCTGCGATGAGTTTTCCAACAGCACCAGCAGTTTCAACGTTCGTTCCTTTACTTACTCCTTTTTCTCTTGAAGAGGCAGCGGCTAAAGTAACTCCATTCACATCGTCGATAAGCTGTGCATAGATTTCTTTATTACTTCTGAATACAGAAAGTCTTGGTTTTGCAGCAGTTCCGCTGACAATCTTTCTAATTCTGAATCTAATTCTCTGTCTTCTATCAGATTTTGTTAATGACATATCTTATCTTTTTTAAGCTGATTTACCTGCTTTTCTTCTTAATACTTCGTCTACAAACTTAACTCCTTTTCCTTTGTAAGGCTCCGGTTTACGGAAGCTTCTGATTTTAGCAGAAACTTGACCCAACAATTGTCTGTCGTGTGAAGTTAGTTTTACAATCGGGTTTTTACCTTTTTCAGAAATGGTTTCCAATTTTACCTCTGGAGCAATTTCTAAAACAATGTTGTGTGAAAAACCTAAAGCCAAATCCAATTTCTGTCCTTGGTTTGAGGCTCTGTAACCTACTCCAACCAATTCTAGTTCTTTGGTGAAACCAACAGATACTCCGGTAATCATGTTATTGATTAGCGCACGGTACAAACCGTGTTTTGCTCTTTGATCTTTATTGTCAGAAGAACGCTCAACGAGCACGTTTCCTTCTTCAACTTTTACAGTTACATCTGTGTAATCTTGTGATAGTTGACCTAATTTCCCTTTAACGGTTACATTTGAATCAGTAACCTCTACAGTAACACCTGCAGGGATTGCGATGGGGTTTTTACCTATTCTTGACATCTTTCTTCGTCTTTAAATATTAGTATACGTAGCAGATTAACTCACCACCCACATTCAATTGTTTCGCTTGCTTTCCGGTCATCAAACCTTTAGAAGTTGAAACAATCGCAATACCCAATCCGTTGAGGATTCTAGGGAGTTTGGCAGCGCCAGCATACTTACGTAAACCCGGTTTACTAATTCTTTGAATATCTTTAATTACTGGCTCTTTGGTATCTTTATCATACTTCAAAGCAATTTTGATAGAACCCTGAACAGTGTTCTGCTCAAACTTGTAACTCAAGATGTAACCTTGATCAAACAAGATTTTGGTGATTTCTTTTTTTAGATTAGAAGCAGGAATCTCAACAACTTTGTGGTTTGCTGCCACAGCGTTTCTGATTCTTGTCAAATAATCCGCAATTGGATCTGTATACATGTTTATTGATTTGCGGTAGTGGTTTTCAGCAGAAACTATTTCTTTGAACCTGCTACCAATTATACTCTGTTATTTACTTTGCCTTTATCAAAAGGCAATGCCAACTGTTACCAGCTGGCTTTTTTTACTCCTGGAATTAACCCTTGATTGGCCATTTCACGGAACGTCACACGCGAGATTCCAAACTGACGCATATAACCTCTTGGTCTACCGGTAAGTTTGCAACGATTGTGCATACGAACTGGCGAAGCGTTTTTGGGTAACTTTTGCAAGCCTTCGTAATCTCCGGCTTCGATTAAAGCTTTTCTTTTCTCAGCGTATTTAGCAACCGTTTTAGCTCTTTTTACCTCACGGGCTTTCATTGATTCTTTAGCCATATCTTAATTCTTTTTAAAAGGTAAACCTAGTTCAGCCAATAATGATTTTGCTTCTTTATCGGTTTTGGCATTGGTTACAAAAGTAATATCCATTCCTGAGATTTTGTTCACTTTATCAATGTCAATTTCAGGGAAAATGATTTGCTCCAAAACACCCAAGTTGTAGTTACCTCTTCCGTCAAAACCGGTAGCTTTGATTCCGCCGAAGTCACGAACACGTGGTAATGCTGAAGTAATCAAACGATCAAGGAATTCATACATTCTGTCGCCGCGCAAAGTTACTTTGGCACCGATTGGCATCCCTTTTCTTAATTTGAAAGAAGCAACGTCTTTCTTAGAAATAGTAGCTACGGCTTTTTGACCTGTGATTTTAGTCAACTCGTCAACAGCGTAATCAATCAATTTTTTATCAGATACAGCTGCACCAACTCCTTTGCTTACAACAATTTTCTCTAATCTTGGAACTTGCATTACATTTTTGTATGCAAATTCTTCTTTAAGAGCAGCAACTACGCGGCTCTTATACTCTTCTCTAAGTCTAGGTGTATAAGCCATAACTATAATACTTGATTAGATTTTTTAGAAATTCTAACTTTTTTATCTCCTTCTACTTTGATTCCAACACGGGTTGCTTTTTTAGATTTTGGATCAATCAAAGCAATGTTTGAAATATGGATAGGAGCTTCTTTTTTAACGATTCCGCCTTGAGGGTTTTTAGCGCTCGGCTTAGTGTGTTTTGACACCATGTTTACCCCTTCAACAATCGCTTTATTTTTCTCACGGTCTACTTTAAGAACTTTGCCTTCAGCACCTTTGTGGTCACCAGCAATTACTTTTACAGTATCGCCCGATTTGATTTTTAGCTTTGTCATATTCTTCAATATTAAAGCACTTCAGGTGCTAGTGATACAATTTTCATGAATTGTTTCTCGCGCAATTCTCTCGCAACCGGACCAAAAACACGAGTTCCTCTCATTTCACCTGCCGCATTCAAAAGAACACATGCATTGTCATCGAAACGGATATAAGAACCATCGGCTCTTCTCACTTCTTTTTTGGTACGCACAACTACTGCAGTTGAAACCGCTCCTTTTTTAACGTTTCCGTTCGGAGTAGCGTCTTTAATAGATACTACAATCTTGTCACCAACAGAGGCATAACGACGTTTCGTTCCTCCTAAAACACGGATCGTAAGAACTTCTTTTGCTCCCGTGTTGTCTGCTACTTTTAGTCTTGATTCCTGTTGTACCATAATTATTTCGCTCTTTCAATGATTTCAACTAATCTCCAACATTTTGATTTACTGAGTGGACGAGTTTCACTGATTCTCACAGTATCGCCAATGTTGCAGTCATTTGTTTCGTCGTGTGCTACGTATTTTTTCGTTTTCAAAACGAACTTACCGTATAACGGGTGTTTTACTTTAGTTACTTGAGCAACAACAATAGACTTGTCCATTTTGTTTGAAGTAACCACACCGATTCTCTCTTTTCTTAAATTTCTTTTTTCCATTTTCAGCTACTTTGATTATTGTAACTCTCTTTTGGTAAGCTCAGTCGCTAATCTGGCAACAGTTCTACGAACCGTTCTGATTTGCATTGGATTCTCAATTGGAGAAATCGCATGAGCCATTTGGAGATCGTTATAGGTTTTTTTTGTCTGAGTCAATTTTTCCTGCAATTCTGCTACGGAAAGATCTTTAATTTCTTTTTGTTTCATAATGCTTGATATTATGCTTCGAAATCTCTGGCTACAACGAATTTAGTTTTTACCGGTAGTTTTTGAGCGGCCAAACGCAATGCTTCTTTTGCAACTGCTAGTGGCACACCACCTACCTCAAACATAATTCTTCCTGGTTTAACAACAGCTGCCCAATATTCTACGGCACCTTTACCTTTACCCATACGAACCTCAAGAGGTTTTTTGGTGATAGGCTTATCTGGGAAGATTTTGATCCACAACTGACCTTCACGTTTCATATAACGAGTTGCAGCAATACGTGCAGCTTCAATTTGACGTGAGGTTAGGAACATACCTGTTTCGTGTACTGATTTGATTCCGAACATACCGTTAGAAAGTTCATGACCACGATTGGCATTTCCTTTCATTCTACCTTTCTGTACCTTGCGGTATTTTGTTCTTTTAGGCTGTAACATTTTTCTTTAATTTAAAAATTACTTTCTCTTACGAGCTTCACCTTTTCCGCCTTTGGCTGGTTTGCGCTCTCCTCTTGGAGCATCGCCTTTACCGCCAGCAGCTTGTTTTTTATCCATTCCTACAAGCGGAGAAAGATCTCTCTTGCCGTAAACTTCGCCTTTCATGATCCACACTTTGATACCCATTCTACCGTAAGTAGTATGTGCTTCAGCCAAAGCATAATCGATGTCGGCTCTGAAAGTTGATAGAGGAATACGTCCTTCTTTGAAATTCTCTGAACGAGCCATCTCAGCACCATTTAAACGGCCAGAAATCATTACTTTGATTCCCTCTGCATTCATACGCATTGAAGCTGCAATAGCCATTTTAATTGCTCTTCTGTATGAAATACGGCTTTCGATTTGACGTGCGATGCTTGACGCAACTAGAAAAGCATCCAATTCAGGTCTTTTGATTTCAAAGATGTTAATTTGAACCTCTTTGTCAGTAATCTTTTTTAATTCCTCTTTCAACTTGTCTACCTCTTGACCGCCTTTACCAATGATGATACCTGGACGAGCCGTAGTGATAGTAACGGTTACAAGTTTCAAAGTTCTCTCAATGATTACTTTTGATACACTAGCTTTTGATAAACGAGCGTGGATGTACTTTCTGATTTTGTAATCTTCAGCGATTTTGTCGCCGTAGTCATTACCGCCAAACCAGTTAGAATCCCATCCTCTGATGATACCAAGTCTGTTTCCGATTGGATTTGTCTTTTGTCCCATACTGTTTATTAATTGCTTTGTGTGTTATCTAATTGTCCTAATACGATGGTTACGTGATTAGAACGTTTTCTAATTCTGTGTGCTCTTCCTTGTGGAGCCGGACGAAGTCTTTTCAACATCATACCGCCGTCTACACGGATTTCTTTCACGATCAAGCCTGCTTCAGCTACGTTGCCACCTTCGTTTTTCTGCTCCCAGTTGTTGATAGCAGATAACAAAAGTTTCTCTAGTTTGCGTGAAGCTTCTTTAGTGCTGAATCTTAAAATATTCAACGCTCTTTCCACTTTCTGACCTCTTACCAAGTCTGCTACTAAGCGCATTTTTCTAGGTGAAGTAGGGCAGTTATTCAATTTTGCAAAAGCAATCGATTTGTTCGATTCTTTTCTTGCGTTTGCTGTTTCTCTTTTACGAACTCCCATGACTTCTTATTTTTTACCTTTATTTTTTGCTCCAGCATGACCACGGAATGATCTTGTCGGTGAAAATTCTCCTAATTTGTGCCCAACCATGTTTTCAGTCACATACACAGGAACGAATTGACGTCCGTTGTGTACTGCGATGGTTTGCCCAACAAAGTCCGGAGTAATCATAGAAGCTCTTGACCAGGTTTTCACCACGCCTTTGTTTCCATTTTCAATGTTCTCCAGAACTTTTTTCTCTAATTTATAGTGAACGTAAGGTCCTTTCTTTAATGAACGTGCCATATCTTATTATTTCTTTCTGCGTTCTACAATATACTTATTGCTCGGATTAGCCAAAGCACGTGTTCTGTAACCTTTAGCCGGAAGACCTTTTCTTGAACGTGGGTGACCTCCAGATGAACGTCCTTCACCACCACCCATTGGGTGATCAACAGGGTTCATTGCTACAGCTCTAGTTCTTGGTCTTCTGCCCAACCATCTTGATCTACCTGCTTTACCTGAAACGATTAACTGGTGATCTGAGTTAGACACTGCTCCAATCGTAGCCGAACAAGTAAGCAAGATCAATCTTGTTTCACCTGAAGGCATTTTGATGGTCGCATATTTTCCGTCTCTCGCCATCAATTGCGCAAAAGTACCGGCTGAACGAGCAATAACAGCTCCTTGACCCGGACGCAATTCGATGCATGAAATAACAGTTCCCAAAGGAATTTTGCTCAATGGCATGCTGTTGCCAATTTCCGGTTGAACACCTTCGCCTGACATTACTGTCTGGCCAACTTGCAAACCGTTTTGGGCAATTACATACGTTTTTTCACCGTCAGCATAAGCCAACAAAGCGATGAACGCCGTTCTGTTTGGATCGTACTCGATAGATTTTACCGTAGCAGGAATTCCAGCTTTGGTTCTTTTGAAATCGATGATACGATAACGTTTTTTGTGACCACCGCCAGTGTAACGCATGGTCATTTTTCCTTGACTATTTCTACCTCCAGAGCTTTTTATCGGCGCTAACAATGAGCGTTCCGGCTTATCAGTTGTGATAGCGTCAAAACTATTCACAACTCTAAAACGCTGGCCCGGGGTAATAGGTTTTAGTTTTCTAACTGACATAATACTGCCTCTTATTAGATGTTGTTATAAAAATCAATTGTTTCTCCTTCTTGTACTTGAACAATCGCTTTTTTGTAGGCGTTGGTCTTTCCGCTGATAAGTCCGCTCTTAGTGTATTTAACTGAACGATCCGGTCTTACATTCATGGTGTTGACAGAAACCACTGAAACTCCGTAAGCAGCCTCAACCGCTTTCTTGATTTCAACTTTGTTGGCTTTCTTGTCTACCACAAAACCAAATTGATTCAGTACCTCACCTTGCTTGGTTACTTTCTCAGTTACTATAGGTTTAATTATGATACTCATCTCCTATTATTTGCTTAAATTTTCTTCAATTCCTTCTAAAGAGCTCTCTAAAAGTACCAAATTATTAGCGTTTAAAACAGCGTAAGTATTTAATTCTGAGCTAGTTACAACGCTAGACGCCTTTAAATTGCGTGAGGACAAATATACATTTTTATTTGTATCTCCCAACACGAACAAAGATTTTTTGTTATCTAAGCCCAAAGCTTTCAATACAGTAAGGAAATTTTTGGTGCTTGGCGCTTCAAAATCGAAGTCTTCAACAACGATCAAATTTGATTCTTTTGCTTTCAAAGACAAAGCTGACTTACGAGCCAAACGCTTCAAAGTTTTGTTCAATTTGAAAGAGTAGCTGCGCGGACGTGGTCCAAAAACAGTACCTCCACCTTTGAACAATGGACTTTTTTTACTTCCTGCACGAGCCGTACCGGTCCCTTTTTGCTTTTTGATTTTGCGGGTACTTCCGATAACTTCTGCACGCTCTTTAGCTTTGTGCGTTCCTTGTCTTTGATTCGCCAAGTATTGCTTAACATCTAAATAAATCGCGTGGTTATTCGGCTCAATAGCGAAAACAGAGTCTGAAAGTTGAACTTTTCTACCTGTTTCTTTTCCGGTTTTATCTAAAACTTTTACTTCCATTACTTCTGAATGATTACATAAGAGTTTTTGTGTCCTGGAATACAACCTTTAACAACAAGAAGGTTTTTATCAGCTACGACTTTTAAAACTCTAAGGTTTTGAACTTTTACATTATCAGCTCCCATTCTTCCAGCCATACGCATTCCTTTGAATACACGTGACGGATAAGATGAAGCTCCTACAGATCCCGGCGCTCTCAAACGGTTGTGTTGACCGTGTGTAGACTGTCCAACACCACCAAATCCGTGACGTTTAACAACACCTTGGAAACCTTTTCCTTTAGATACTCCTTGAATATCTACAAATTCTCCTTCTTCAAAAATGGTTACGTCAATAACGTCTCCTAATTTTTGCTCGCTTGCGAAATCTTTGAATTCAACGACTTTTTTCTTAGCAACAGTTCCGGCTTTTTTAAAGTGACCTACAGCCGCTTTAGTGGAATGTTTCTCATCTTTGTCATCGAAACCAAGTTGTAACGCTTCATACCCGTCAACCTCATTGGTTCTGACTTGGGTAACTACACATGGTCCAGCCTCGATTACCGTACAAGGAATATTTTTCCCGTTCTCATCGAAAATGCTGGTCATGCCGATTTTTCTACCAATTAACCCAGACATATAAAATAATTAATAATTAATAAATTCTTTTTGATTTAGACATAAGGAAAGTACCGAGACCGAAATCCCAGTACTTTAACTTAGGTGTTTTTATGATCACACTTTGATTTCAACTTCAACACCACTTGGCAACTCTAATTTCATAAGTGCATCAATGGTTTTTGAAGATGATGAATAAATATCAATCAATCTTTTGTATGACATTACTTCGAATTGCTCTCTCGCTTTTTTGTTTACGTGCGGAGAACGCAATACGGTGAAAAGTTTTTTATGCGTAGGCAACGGAATAGGACCTGTCACTACAGCACCAGTACTTTTTACTGTTTTTACAATCTTTTCTGATGACTTGTCCACCAACATATGATCGTAAGACTTCAATTTTATTCTGATTTTTTGACTCATCTTGTTAAGAATTAAGCGTTACCTTTTGCTTTTTTGATTACTTCATCTGAAATATTCGAAGGAGTTTGTTCGTAGTGAGAGAACTCCATCGTTGAAGTAGCTCTACCTGAAGAAAGCGTTCTCAAAGTAGTCACATAACCGAACATTTCTGACAACGGAACGTGTGCTTTAATCGTTTTAGCACCTGCTCTATCACCCATGTCGTTTACTTGACCTCTTCTACGGTTCAAGTCACCTACGATATCACCCATATTTTCTTCTGGAGTGATTACTTCGATTTTCATGATTGGCTCAAGGATAACAGCTCCGGCAGCTTTCGCTACTTCTTTGTAACCCATTTTCGCTGCCAATTCGAATGAAAGCGCATCAGAATCCACCGGGTGGTATGAACCGTCCAAAAGAGTTACCTTTAAACTATCCACCACATATCCAGCCAAAGGACCTGTTTTCATCGCTTCGCGGAAACCTTTCTCAACCGCCGGGATAAATTCTTTAGGAACGTTACCACCTTTTACTTCGTTCACGAATTGTAATCCAACCGGTACTTTACCGTCCACTTCATCAGCAGGCTCCAAACGGAATACGATGTCCCCGAATTTACCACGTCCACCAGATTGCTTTTTGTAAACCTCACGGTGTTGCGCTGATTTAGTAAAAGCTTCTTTGTACTCAACTTGTGGCTCACCTTGATTCACTTCAACCTTGAACTCACGTTTCATACGGTCTACCAAGATATCTAAGTGAAGCTCACCCATACCTGAAATGATTGTTTGACCTGAAGCCTCATCCGTTCTAACAGTAAACGTAGGATCTTCTTCAGCTAATTTTGCCAAAGCCATACCCATTTTATCAACATCCGCTTTAGTTTTAGGCTCAATGGCGATACCGATAACCGGATCAGGGAATTTCATTGATTCAAGGATGATTGGGTGTTTTTCATCACACATGGTATCACCTGTCTTGATATCTTTAAATCCTACAGCAGCTCCAATATCACCTGCCTCGATGTAATCAATTGGGTTTTGTTTGTTCGCGTGCATTTGGTAGATACGAGAGATACGCTCTTTGTTTCCTGAACGTGTGTTCAAGATGTAAGAACCAGCATCCAAACGACCTGAATAAGCACGGAAGAACGCCAAACGACCAACATATGGGTCAGTAGCAATCTTAAATGCCAAAGCAGCAAACGGCTCTTTTACGTCAGGACGACGCAAGATTTTGGTTTGATCTTCTTCTAACAAATCAGCATCGTCAGGGTGAATTCCTTGGATACCTTCTTTGTCAAGCGGAGAAGGCAAATATTTGCATACAGCATCCAACATAAATTGAACACCTTTATTTTTGAATGATGAACCGGCAATCATCGGAATAATCGCCATGTCTATCGTTGCTGCACGCAATGCATTGTTGATTTCATCCTCAGTGATTGAGTTTTCATCTTCCATGTATTTGTCGAGCAAGTTCTCATCATACTCAGCAACCGCCTCGATCAAGATTGAACGGTATTGTTTTACTTCGTCTACCATGTCCGCAGGGATATCAACCACGTCAAACGTAGCTCCTTGCGTTTCGTCATGCCAAACAATAGCTTGGTTTTTTACCAAATCAACTACTCCTTTGAAATCAGCTTCTTCACCAATTGGAAGAGTAATCGCAACAGCGTTTGATTTTAACATATCGCGAACTTGTTGACAAACAGCCAAGAAGTTTGAACCTTGACGGTCCATTTTGTTCACGAATCCCATACGAGGAACACGGTATTGATCAGCCAAACGCCAGTTGGTTTCTGATTGTGGCTCAACCCCATCAACCGCAGAAAACAAGAATACCAATCCGTCCAATACACGCAAAGAACGGTTTACCTCTACGGTAAAATCAACGTGTCCCGGAGTATCGATGATATTGAAGTGATATGGTTTTGATTCTGGAGTTAATTTACCTTGTACTGTTGGAAAATTCCACTCACAAGTTGTAGCAGCAGAAGTAATGGTAATACCACGCTCTTGCTCTTGAGCCATCCAGTCCATAGTAGCAGCACCATCGTGCACCTCACCGATTTTGTGAGATTTACCAGTATAGAACAAAATACGCTCTGTAGTAGTAGTTTTACCGGCATCAATGTGCGCAGCAATTCCGATATTTCTAGTGAATTTTAAATCTCTTGCCATCTTAATTAAAATCTAAAGTGAGAGAATGCTTTATTAGCTTCTGCCATTTTGTGCGTATCCATTCTCTTTTTAACAGCAGCTCCTTCTTCTCTGGCAGCAGCCAAAACTTCTGAAGCTAATTTTTGAGCCATAGATTTCTCGTTTCTTTTACGAGCATAGAGAATCAACCATTTCATCGCAACTGAAATTTTGCGATCAGGTCTGATTTGCATTGGGATTTGGAAAGTAGCCCCACCCACACGACGTGAACGAACCTCTACGTGCGGCATGACATTAGTTAATGCATCTTTCCAGATTTCAAGAGCTGACTTCTCAGCGTCCTGCTTTTTAGATTCAACGATGTCAATGGCATCGTAGAACACTTTGAAAGCAGTTGATTTTTTACCATCCCACATCAAGTTGTTTACAAAACGCGTAACCAATTGATCGTTAAACTTTGGATCTGGTAAAAGAGGTCTTTTTTTGGCCTGTCTTTTTCTCATGTCTTTTCTTTAAAAGTTTTTAGATTACTTTTTGTCTTTTGGGCGTTTTGCACCGTACTTAGATCTTCTTTGCGTTCTTCCGGCAACACCTGAGGTATCAAGTGCTCCACGAACGATGTGGTATCTAACTCCCGGTAAATCTTTTACCCTTCCTCCCCTAACTAATACTATCGAGTGCTCTTGTAAGTTGTGACCTTCTCCTGGGATGTAAGCATTTACTTCGTTACCATTAGTCAAACGCACACGCGCAACTTTACGCATCGCTGAGTTTGGCTTTTTAGGTGTCGTGGTGTAAACACGTGTACATACGCCTCTTCTTTGTGGACAAGAATCTAAAGCAACCGATTTACTCTTCTTAGTTATCTGGGTTCTTCCAGTTCTTACTAATTGTTGAATTGTTGGCATAATTAATACTAAAAAAATATTATGTTATAAATTCCCGCTTTTTACGGGGTTGCAAATGTAGAAATATTTTTTTTCAAAACAAATCTTAATTCATTAATTTTCAAACGCATTCTTCAACATTTCGCCTCATACGATAAACTGCCGTTTTTTGCGTTACATTTGACCTAATAAAATTGGTTTTGAAAAAGTTTTTTTTCTTGTTGGTATTGATTTTTTTATCCGGGGAAGCCCTGGCACAGAAACAATATTTAAAAATTTCAAGCGAAAATATATCAGAACAAAAACAGATAGATTCAATCGGATACAATCCTAAACTTGAAAATCAAAAAAGCCTTGTAGATGAATTCAATCATTTCAACAAAAAACTGCAATCTATCGGTTATATTGAATCAGAAGTTATAGCGCAAGAAAAAATAAATGACTCAACTCACACATATAAAGTGAAACTGGGTATTCTAGTCAAACAATCACACCTATATATAGGTAATGATTCACCATTAAAAAAACTAGACATCATTGACCCAAAAACAGACACAATAAAAATTGCTTATTCTGAAACCGAAAACTATTTACAGCAGACATTAAATCAACTTGAAAAAAAAGGTTGGGCGTTATCGCAGATAAAACTCACGAAACTCAAACGCCGCGAACAAAAACTATATGCCGAACTTGAAGTTAAAACAGAAACCGAAAGACATTTTGACGATATAGTCATTAAAGGTGAAGTGAATTTTCCGGCAAGTCATTTAAAACAACTCAAACGCATTTATCGCAAAAGAGCATTTACGCAACAGAACCTAAAAAACTTAGCTTCTGAAATAGATAAGTTCCGTTTCATCAGACAGACGAAATATCCTGAAATCCTTTTCAAACCTGATTCTACCAAAATTTATTGCTATCTCGAAAAAGCCAGAGCCAACAACTTTGAAGGTTTCGTAGGTTTTACCAACAGCGAGACCAAAAAACTCACTGTAAACGGATACCTTGATTTAACTTTAACCAATCTTTTAAAATCTGGCGAAACTTTTTCTGTGTATTGGAAAAGCGACGGCAAAGACCAAAAAACTTTTAACGCCAACATTAATCTTCCTTATATTTTCAAAAGCCCTTTAGGCATTAAGGCTCAGCTCAACATTTTTAAACAAGACAGCACTTTTCAAAACACCAAAACCAATCTTGATTTGGGCTATTTTTTTAACTACAATACACGACTTTACTTAGGATATCAATCAGCAGAGTCAAGCGACATTCAAAACCAAAACACAACATTACTCAACGATTTCAGCAATCATTTTGTCACTTCTGAGTTTGAATTTACCGATTGGAGACCTGACAACTTCTTGTTTTCAGAAAAAACCAAAATTAATTTTAAAATCGGAAGCGGTTCAAGAACTTCAAAACTCAATCAAGACCAACAGTTTTTTGGACAGCTCAATGCTAAACACATTATTTTCTTGAATCAGAAAAACAACATTTGCATCAAAACTGAAAATTTCTTTCTCAACAGCAACCATTATATTACGAACGAACTTTATCGATTTGGCGGAATCAACTCGATTCGCGGATTTAACGAAAACAGTCTGCAAGCAAATTTATTCAGCTCAATAATGACTGAGTATCGATTTGTTCCCGCGACAAGCTTATATATTTATTCAATTGTCGACTACGGATATTATCAAGACAAAACCATCAATAAGAATGGCAATTTATTAGGCCTTGGAATAGGTTTAGGCGTAATCACCAAAAACGGACTTATCAATTTAATTTACGCTAACGGAAGCGCTCAAACTTCTGAAATTAAGAGTGCTAATTCAATTGTCCATATTAGTTTCAAAACAATTTTTTAACTTTTTTTTCAAATTTGTGAAAAAAAAATATGCATGCATATTAGGTTATTTAACAATAATTTTAGAATTTTATAAAACTAATTCAAAATTACCCACAATGAAACTTAAGTTTAATCGAATTTTAACACTTTTATTTGTGTTAATGGTGCAAATAGTTTTTGCACAAGACAATGTTGTAACAGGTACAGTTACAGACCAGGCAGGTCTACCACTGCCCGGTGTAAATGTATCTGTTAAAGGTACATCAACCGGAACACAAACCGATATTGATGGAAACTTTAAAATCAATGCCAAGCAAGGAGACAAACTAGTGTTTGCTTTCTTAGGCATGAAAACGCAAGAATTGGCAGCTTCATCAAAAATGAAAGTTAAGATGACCGATTCTTCCGTTGAACTTGAAGGTGTCGTAGTTACGGCATTAGGTATCAAAAGAGAGAAAAAATCTCTTGGATACTCCTCTCAAAAAGTCGACGGCTCTGTCGTAAATGCAGTCCCAACTACCAACTTTCTAAACAACCTCTCCGGCAAAGTTGCTGGACTCGAAATTAGAAACAATTCTAATTTCGGAGGTTCTACGAACATTGTTATGCGTGGCCCAAAAAGTCTACTTGGAAACAATCAAGTACTGATTGTAATTGATGGGGTTCCGGTTAACAACACGAACCTCAATACAGCAGACGCTGCAAATTCTCGCGATGGTTTTGACTTCGGTAATTCAGCTTCCGATATTGATCCTAATAACATTGAATCAATCAACGTTCTGAAAGGAGCCGCTGCTACAGCTTTGTACGGAAGTGACGCATCAAACGGAGCATTAATTATTACTACTAAAAAAGGTAAAAAAAGCACCGCGCTTGGAGTTAATTTTAGTTCCACTTTCAGCACAGGTCAAATTGATAAAACGACTTTCGCAAAATATCAAAACAGTTATGGCGGTGGTGGATACGACGGTCATGACAATTTGATTGTGACCGATGTGAACGGTGATGGAATTGACGATTTACTTGTGCCAACAGGTTATGATATTTCTTACGGAAATGCTTTTGATCCAAACTTATCAGTTTATCAATGGAATGCATTTGCGCCGGGGAATCCAAACTTTGGAAAACCCACTCCATGGGTTGCGGCTAAACACGATCCTTCAGACTTTTTTGAGAAATCAGTGGGTTATGTCAACAGTCTTAACTTTAGTGGTGGAGATGAAAAAACCACCTATAGTGTTACATTGACCAATAACAAAGAAACCGGGGTTCTTCCTAATTCACTTTTGTTAAAAAACACGATTTCGAGTAATTTTTCAAGAGATTTAAATGATAAAATTAGACTTGGCTTTACGTTTAATTTTACCGATCAAAGCACTAAAGGACGTAACAATTTAGGTT
Source organism: Bacteroidota bacterium (assembly GCA_018267095.1). GTDB lineage: Bacteria > Bacteroidota > Bacteroidia > Flavobacteriales > Flavobacteriaceae > Flavobacterium. The sequence goes on along the minus strand of JAFDZC010000006.1, from coordinate 95,761 downwards.
ATGGGGATAACTTCCTTGGAGGTTTCAGACAATGGTGGCAAACCAATGTTGATGTTAGTGAACTAAGACGAGAATATTTTAGAGCCAACCAAAATGTTACTTGGAACATGAATGACCCATTGAGCGGCGATTTAAGCCCTGCTTATTGGAACAATCCATATTGGGATCGTTACGAAAATTATGAAACTGATCGTCACAACCGTTTAATATTGGGTGCAAATATTGCTTATGACATTACCAAAAATCTTAATGTTTTAGGACGAGTTACTCTTGAAAGAACCAATGATAAACAAGAACTGAGAAAAGCCATCGGAAGTCATCCTGAAGAATTTGGTGTGTCTCAAATCAGCGAAGCATCAGGTTATCAATTATTCACTAGAAATTTCGCACAAGAGACCTATGATGTTATTGCAACTTATGATTTAAAATTGACTGAAAAACTTGGAGCAAAATTGTTAGCGGGTGGAACACTTAAACACTCCCTAAGCTATTCTTTCTTAGGTTCAACTACTGGTGGCCTTGGTGCAGCTGGCCTTTATACTCTTGCTAACTCTAATCAATTTGTAGCTCCTGTTCAAACAGAATTTACATACATCAAAACAGGTTATTATGGTCAAGCTAGTTTAGATTATTCAAAATTCTTGTATTTAGAAGGTACACTCAGACAAGATAAGTCAACAGCCTTACCGACTTCAAATAACATTTACAACTACTTCTCTGTAGGCTCAAGTTTCTTGCTTTCAGAATTCATCAAAAAAGATTGGCTTGATATGGCAAAATTGAGAGTCAGTTATGCCGAAGTGGGTAATGACCCTGCTGTTGGCACACCAGGAAGTGCCGTTGCTAACGGGGTTATTAATGGAAATGCAATGTACGGAAATGGACCTACGTTTGTGAATTTTCCAAAATTAAAACCGGAACTTCAAAAAAGCTGGGAATATGGAGTTGAGGGCTCATTCTTCAAAAACAGATTAAACTTTGAATTTTCTTGGTACAAAACAAATACTGTTGATCAATTGTTCAGAGTACCGCAATCAACCGCGACAGGTTATGTAAATTCATTTATCAATGCAGGAGAAGTTGAAAATAAAGGAATCGAGTTGGTGTTATCTGGATCACCAATCAGAACAAAAGATTTTGAATGGCAAGTTGCAGTTAACTGGGCGAGAAACAGAAATAAACTTATATCCTTAGATTCAGGAAGAACAAATCTTCAATTAGCAAGCTTCCAATCTGGAATAACCCTCAATGCAACCGTTGGAGAACCTTACGGAACCATCAAAGGTACCGACTATGTTTATGACAGCAACGGTAACAAAATTGTAGGTGAAGATGGAAATTATTTGCAATCTGATACTAATGACAAAGTAATCGGCAATATTCAACCTGATTGGATTGGCGGTATTTCGAATAAATTCATTTACAAAAACTTCGCTTTAAATTTCTTGATTGATGTTAAAAAAGGCGGAAGCGTATTTTCACTTGACCAAGGTTACGGGCAAGACACAGGTTTGTATCCGGAAACTGCTGGAACCAACGACTTAGGAAATCCGGTAAGAAACACATTGGCTGATGGTGGAGGTTACATCAATCCTGGGGTTATGGAAAACCCAGCCTATGTTCCAGGAAATGGACAACCGCAATACATCACCAACACCATTCGTGTGGATGCTTCAGATTCAAGTGAAGCCAGTGGTTTAGGGTATGGTATTTCGGCGAATCCTGACAAAGCATACGTATATGATGCTTCATATGTAAAACTAAGAGAAATTGGTTTTACGTATACATTACCTAGTAAATATCTAGAAAGAACTTTTATTAAAGGAATGTCGTTTAGTGTATTAGGAAATAATGTATGGATTATTCACAAAAACTTGCCTTATGCTGATCCTGAAGCAGGAACATCATCGGGTAACGTTCAAGGTTACCAATCGGGGGTTATGCCTACCGTTAAAGTATATTCATTTAACTTAAAAGTAAACTTCTAAAGCTATGAAAAAAATAATTTTATCATCAATGCTGTTCAGTATGGTTTTCACAGCTTGTGTTGATGAAGACAACAGCTACAACGAAGATCACGCAGCATTGTATAGCCCGTCAGCATCAGTTTTGTTGACCAACGCACAAAAAGAACTCACCGATCAAATGACTACTCCAAGTGTCAATTTGAATGTTTTTAGATATTTTAGTCAATATTGGGCTGCTACTCAATATACCACAGAATCAAGATATCGAGTTAGTACACGAAAAATTCCTGATAACCATTGGACAAATTTGTACAGAAATGTCCTTGGGAATTTAGAGTCTGCAAAAAAAGTAATTGCAGCTGAATCACAACCGCCGGGAATTTCAGCGGAAGATTGGCAGACAAAACAAAAAAATAAATTGGCTATTATTGAAATCCAAGAGGTATACACCTATCAAGTATTAGTTGATACTTTTGGAGATGTTCCCTACACAGACGCGATTCAACCATTAACGAATGTATTGCCTAAGTACGATGATGATGCAACTATTTACCCTAAATTAATCACAAGACTAAATGCAGCTATGGCTGATTTGGATACAGACGGTAGTTCATTTGATTCTGGAGATTACATTTATGGTGGAGATGTGGCCAGCTGGAAAAAATTTGGTAACTCACTCAAAGTTAAAATCGGTATTAATTTAGCAGATGTTGACGCAAGTTTGGCTCAATCAACTGTTGAATCAGCTGTTGCAGATGGAGTAATTACTTCAAATGATGAAAACGCCATTTTTAATTATGTCAGCTCAGCACCAAACTACAACCCAATTTATGAGAACTTAATTGCAAGTGGTCGTAATGACTTTGTTCCTGCCAAAACCATAGTTGATGCAATGAATGGTTTATCAGACCCTAGAAGATCTAAGTATTTTACTCTTTTCTCTGACGGAACCTACAAAGGCGGAAAATATGGTTTCACAAATCCATATTCAAACTTTTCACATGTTTCAGACAATATCAAAGCTGCTGATGCTCCAGCCGCTTTAATGGAAGTAACCGAAATCAACTTCTATCTGGCTGAAGCAGCTGAAAGAGGTTACAATGTAGGAAATACAGCTGAGAATTTTTACAATAACGGAGTAAAATCATCATTTGAATCGTGGGGCTTATCCGAAAGTGATGCAGATGCTTATTTAGCTAATGTTGATGTCGCCTATACCACTGCACCAGGTTCTTGGAAAGAAAAAATCGGTAAACAAGCATGGATTGCTTATTTCAACCGTGGTTTTGAATCATGGTCAACTTGGAGAAGATTGGATGCTCCAACGCTCACAGCTCCAACCAATGCTTATTCAGAAGCCGAAGGACAAGTTCCTAAACGATTGACTTATCCAATTAACGAACAAACCGTTAATGGAGAAAACTATCAAGCTGCTTCAACTGCTATTGGCGGAGACAAGCTTAAAAATAAAGTATTCTGGGATGTAAACTAGTAGCTTCCTTGATAGAAAATAAAACCACCTCAACTCGGGGTGGTTTTTTTATATCTTTACGCCATGAAAAATGAACATCAAATCTTTGGCATTCGCGCCATCATGGAAGCCGTTCAATCAGGCAAGCCCGTTGATAAAGTCTTCATTCAAAAAGACGCTTCAGGTGAACTCATGAAAGAATTGCTCAAAACACTCAAGCGAGCCAATATCAACTTTACCTATGTTCCAGCCGAAAAACTTCATCGACTCACTTCACTCAATCATCAAGGAGCTGTAGCCAGTATTTCACCGGTAGAATTTATGGGTTTAGAAGAACTCATCGAAAAAGCGCAAACTTCTGACAGGCCGCCTTTTTTATTGATTTTAGATCAAATTTCGGATGCGCGCAATTTTGGCGCGATTATCAGAACTGCTGAATGTACCGGTGTTCACGGAATTATTGTTCCCAAAAACGGTTCGGCTCCTGTCAATGGCGATACTGTAAAAACTTCTGCTGGTGCCGTTTTTAATGTTCCGATATGCAAAGTAGAGCACATCAAAGATGCCTTGTTTTATCTTCAAGGTTGCGGAATTAAATCCGTGGCAGCCACCGAAAAAACCGATCAATCTATTTATGATATCAACTTAAATGAACCTGTTGCCATTGTGATGGGCAGCGAAGATCGCGGAATCAATCCGTCGGTTTTAAAAATTATTGACGAAAAAGGAAAATTGCCCATGTTCGGAAATATCGGTTCTTTGAATGTATCGGTTGCTTGTGGCGCTTTTCTTTATGAAACGGTACGTCAACGCTGTTAATTTGTCTTTTTAGGCTGAATCACATAAACATTTCGCTCAACGTCATAATATACTTCGTGTGCTATTGAGGTAGATTGTAGCCTCTGTAAAGTTTCAGGTGCTGCAATAGGTTCTGGCGGTGGCGGATTGACGAAATTCCCGTTTTCATCAAAGCGCTGCATGAATTTATCTTGCGAAGGATCATAATCAGGTTTCTCCCAATCATAGCGATATTCTTTGACAAAATCAGGCGTTTTGACAGTATAGGCGAATACCAATCCTACGAGCATTCCGGCCAAATGTCCTTCCCACGAAATACCTTCTTTTACATTCGGAAAAATATACCAAACCAAGCTTCCGTAGGTCAAAACAACCAAAAATGACAAGGCCGCTAAACGATAATACCCCGTGAGAATTCCTTTAAAGAAGATAAAACTCACCAGTAAATACACCAAGCTACTCGCGCCAATATGGTAGGCATCTCGGCCAATGACCCAAGTAATAAAACCTGTGAGTAGCCAACCATAACCCAAAACAAAAAAAGTCTGATCTCGGTAAAAAAAACGCATAGCCGCCAACAACATCAGTAGTGGAATTGAATTGTTGTATAAATGCTCCAAGTTTCCGTGAATCAAAGGACTGAGCAAAACACCTTTAAACCCATCGAGTGAGCGCGGATAAATTCCAAGTGTTTCTAAATCTAGATGAAAACGCACACCTGCCCAAAAAACAATCCACAAACTCAGCACCGTTAAAAACGGAAACCAAATAACTGAAGCTGAAAATTTAAAAGGTTGTTCTTGCATTTTGCGTGTTTGAGCCACGGCTTTGTCAAATATACCACCAAAGATTATTTTGTGCTATATTGTCAGCAAATTGTCAGACAAACCTGTTGAATCTAGCCATCCAAAACATTACCTTTGAACACCATTTTTTAGATTCAAAATCAAATGTCAACACCGCTAGCCGAACGCATTCGCCCGCAAAAACTCACTGATTATGTGAGTCAAACGCATTTGGTCGGACCTCAGGGTTCATTGACTTTGCAGATGCAAAACGGCTTGATTTCATCGATGATTTTTTGGGGACCACCCGGCACCGGAAAAACCACTTTAGCCAACATCATCGCCCGTGAATCGGGACGTCCGTTTTACGAACTCAGCGCTATTAATGCAGGGGTGAAAGATGTACGAGAGGTGATTGACAAAGCCCGACAAAGTGGCGGATTGTTCAGCGGCAAAAACCCAATTTTGTTTATTGACGAGATTCATCGCTTTAGTAAATCACAACAAGATTCACTCTTGGCAGCCGTTGAAAAAGGTTGGGTAACACTCATCGGCGCCACCACCGAAAACCCAAGTTTCGAAGTAATTCCCGCATTGCTATCTCGCTGTCAGGTGTATGTGCTCAATGCTTTTACCCGAGCCGATTTAGAAGCTTTATTACATCGAGCCATCGAAATAGACACTCAATTTCAAAAGAAAAAAATTCAACTCAAAGAAACCGAAGCGCTCATCAGGCTTTCGGGTGGCGACGGAAGAAAGTTGCTCAATATTTTTGAACTCGTTGTGAGTGCCTTTAGCGGAAGCGAAATAGAAATCACCAACGAAAAAGTGCTCGAACTCGTTCAGCAAAATACCGTATTGTATGACAAAACAGGTGAACAGCACTACGATATTGTTTCGGCGTTTATCAAATCTATTCGCGGAAGCGATCCGAATGCAGCCGTGTATTGGCTCGCGCGCATGATTGAAGGCGGCGAAGATTTAAAATTCATTGCGCGTCGCATGCTTATTTTGGCCAGTGAAGATATTGGCAATGCCAACCCGACGGCACTGATTATGGCCAACAACACTTTTCAGGCGGTTTCAACGATTGGATATCCCGAGAGCAGAATCATTTTGAGTCAATGTGCAGTTTATTTGGCGAGTTCTGCCAAAAGCAACGCGAGTTATATGGCCATTGGTCAAGCGCAAGCATTGGTCAAACAAACCGGAGATTTACCGGTGCCGATTCATTTGCGCAATGCGCCAACTAAACTCATGAAAGAGCTTGGTTACGGCGAAGAATATCAATACGCACATGATTTTACCAACAATTTTATTGATCAAGAATATTTGCCCGAAGCGGTTCGCAACACCAAACTCTACGAGCCCGGGAACAATGCGCGTGAGAACGAATTGCGGGCTTTTTTAAAAAATCGTTGGAAAGACAAATACGGATATTAATTCGGAATTTCTACCTCTACTGGCTCAGAAACAAATTGTTCCCCTTGATAATATTCAAAAAACCAAGTCTTATCTTTGAGAATCAATGCGCCTTGTTGCCCCGATTTAAATGCAGTAAACATATCTGACCGCGAAGTTTTGAGCAATTTCATGATTGTATTACCACTGGAATCAACCAATTCATATCCGTTGGCTATGGCTTTAGCTTGAAGTAAAAAAACAGCTTTGGGCTCAGAAACCTCTGGCGCAACTACCGGTTTTGTAGATGCTTTGGTTAATTTTGAAACCGGCACATAATGATAATTCAGCTCGCCCAATGATTTCAGGGCTTCGCGCAAAGCCAAATTATAGCTTACATTAAAATCCTTTTCTTTACTGGTTCCAATTTGAGATTGGCTAATCGTATCTTTTTTACAATCGAGCAAAAAAACCTGCATTTTGGTTTTCATAAAATTACCGGTTTCAGCCACAGAAACATACAAATTATCACATTTATTAGATAAAATCTCCAACGGAGTAGCATTGCTCATATAAACCTTAAAGCCATATTTCTCAAAATACATTTTAGTCAAAGTATTCAAATTGTATTGATTCTCTTTTTTGAGAAAATCAAACTTAGCGGGAACAATTACATATTGATACGAATTGATATCGCGCTGCGCACTTGCAGACAAAGCAATTATCAAGGCAAAAACCAGAAGAATTTTTCTCATTTATAAAAATGTTTTGAGTTCGGCTAAATTAGTTATTTGCATCACATCTAACTGCGTTGGCAATTGATTCGGATTAAAAAAAATCGCTTGCATCCCAAAATCTTTTGCGCCCAAAATATCCGCCTCAATACTGTCGCCTATCATGATGCTATGATGCTTGTCCGCTTGAGCCACTTTTAAAGCGTGTTCAAAAATAATCGGATTGGGTTTTTTCGCACCGGCTTGTTCCGAATTGGTAATGGTGGTGAAATACGACATCAAATTTGAACGCGTCATTTTCTTGAACTGCACCTCAGCAAAACCATTGGTAATAATGTGCAAATCATAGCGCTGCTGCAGATAACCGAGCGTCTCGTGCGTATGCTCAAACAAGTGATTGAACTCGGGCAAAAGCTCAATATACGCCTCTGAAATATATTCAATCTGATTATCGTTTACCTGAACATTCAAAGCATCAAATGATTGCTTTAACCGCTCATACCGCAATGTTTCATGCGTGATTTTATCTTCTTGATACAGCTTCCAACACGCTTGATTAATCGGAATATAATGCGTTAAAAAAGCATTGACATTCAATTCTGGAAACAAATCTTGAAAAATAACTTCGAAAGCTTTTTCAGAGTTGGTATCAAAATCCCAAAGCGTATGGTCTAGATCAAAAAATATGTGCTGAATGTTTTTCAAACCAATGTGATAAAGGCACAAAAGTCGTGAAGTTTTTTCAAGCGAACCAAAAAACTACAACATTCCTTCGTCGGCAAAGCTAAAATATCCGTGTTCGGTAATTATCAAATGATCTAACACCTTAATATCCAACTGTTCACCGGCCATTTTGAGTTTTTTGGTAATCTGTCGGTCTGATTCACTCGGTCGCAAAGTTCCCGAAGGATGATTGTGCGCCAAAATGATTCCAACGGCACCGAGCTCCAGAGCAGTTTTATACACCAAGCGAACATCGACCAAAGTACCGGTAATGCCCCCTTTACTGAGTTGCGCCTTGAGCATAATTTTGTGCGCGTTGTTCAGATATAAAATCCAAAATTCTTCGTGCGACAATTCACCAATGACAGGCTGCATCAACTCAAAAACCGACATACTCGATGAAATGGTTTGCCACTGCGGAAGTTCGGCTGCGCGACGTCGTTTGCCCAACTCTAAGGCTGCTTGAACCGCAACTGCTTTGGCATCGCCCATGCCTTTAAAAGCGACCAATTGCAGAATGGATAATTTACCGAGCGTGTTTAAATTGTGCGACACACTAGCGAGAATTCGCTGGCTTAACGCAACTGCTGATTCGTTTTTGGAACCCGACCCGATGATGATGGCCAAAAGTTCGGCATCACTAAGCGCGGTTTTGCCTTTTAACAACAGTTTTTCGCGCGGTTTATCGTCATCAGCCCAACTGCTGATGGGAAAGAAAGTTTTTTCAGACATAATTTGTATGGCGTTTAAAATGAGCTTCTAAGATAAGAGATTTTTTTTCAGACACAAAAAAAGCCGCGCTAAATGGCGGGCTCTTATTCTTTAAAAAGGGATTTACTATGCAATCAAATTTTTCACTTCGTCAAAATTTAATCCTCCGTAATTTCCGGAACTCATCAGCAACAAGGCTGAATGATCCAAGTTCAATCCAAAAAGATAATCTTTAAATTCTTGCGGGCTGGTATAAATCAACAAATCATCGCGTTTAAAACTCTGGGCAATTTGGTCATAAGTTACTTCTTCGAGTCGTTTGATTTTGACTGCATCCGGCGAATAAAACACCACCGCTACATCGGCAGCATCAAGCGCGCCTTGATATTCTTTGAGAAATTCGGCGTTCAAACTGCTGTAGGTGTGTAATTCTAAACAAGCCACCAAAGTTCTCTCTGGGTATTGTTCCTTGACTGCCTTGGTCGTAGCAGCCACTTTACTCGGAGAATGGGCGAAATCTTTATAGGCAACTTTGCTTGCGCTCTCGGCGATTTTCTCTAATCTTTTGGAGGCACCTTTAAAAGAGGCAATGGCTTCATAAAAATCGGCTTCATCAACGCCCATGTTTTGGCAAATCCATTTAGCGCCGGCCAAGTTGTTCAAATTGTGCGCACCGAAAACTTCAATGGGCATATAACCTTCGGGGGTAGCGAGCATGGTTTTACCATTTTCAACTTTGTATTCTGGGGTTGCGTAGGGTAATTTTCTGATTGGATTGGTTGCTGCTTCTGAGATTCTTTTGACTTCTGGATCGTTTTGGTTGTAGACCAAAATTCCGCCCGGAGTGATTTTTTGAATGAAAATCTCAAATTGCTCGACGTAATTTTCATAGGTAGGAAACACATTGATGTGGTCCCAAGCAATACCCGAAATCAATGCAATGTTGGGCTGATACAAATGAAATTTCGGACGACGATCGGTAGGTGAAGACAAATATTCGTCGCCTTCTAAAACCATAAAATCATTTTCTTCGGTGAGATGCACCATGGTTTCGAATCCTTCGAGTTGGGCGCCTACCATATAATCGACTTCGATGTTGTGGTAATGCATCACGTGCAAAATCATGGATGTAATGGTGGTTTTTCCGTGTGAACCGCCAATAACTACGCGGGTTTTATTTTTGGATTGTTCGTATAAAAATTCAGGATACGAATAAATTTTCAAGCCTAGTTCTTGTGCGCGCAATAGCTCCGGATTATCAGATTTGGCGTGCATTCCTAAAATAATCGCATCGATATCTGAGGTGATTTTTTCGGCAAACCAACCCATTTCGTCAGGCAACAATCCTCGTTTTTCTAATCGGGATTTGGAAGGTTCAAAAATAGCATCGTCGCTTCCGGTAATTTGATATCCTTTCTGATGCAAAGCCAGCGCTAAATTGTGCATCGCGCTTCCGCCAATGGCAATAAAATGTATTCGCATTTATGATTTATTTTTTTCGTTGTAAGCCTTGAGAACCTGAACTGCTTTTTCAGGCTGATGTAATTTTTCTTTGTACAACTGCGCCAAACGATCATAGGTGTTTTTGGATCCTCCGACCTGAATGGCAAGTTTGTAATTTTTTTCGGCGCTCAAATATCGTTTAAAATATTCATCTATGTGCGCTTTTGACAGATAACCATCGACCGGAGATAACTTCATGAGTTCGTTGGCATAACCTTGTGCTTTTCGCTCGCTACCCCCGACAAAACCAGGAAGTTGCAAATAATACTCAATAAGAGCCCACCGCGCTTCAATGTGTTTTGGATTTAATTGCAAAGCTTTTTCAAATGAGGCGCGCATATCGCCGATGAGTCGGATGGCGACCCATTTTCCGCCTACTTTGGCTTTCATACCTAGTGCACCTCCGTATTTGTAAAAGTAATTGGCCTCAGTGGGTTTTAAGTTTTTGAGTTTTTCGTAATAAACAATTGAATTGTCCCAATCGTTTTGATGACTTGAAATATCTCCGAGATATTCGATGACTTGTAAGTTCTTGGGCTCTTGCTTGAGAAGCGAAAGAAATAAAGGTTTGGCTTGGGCATAATTTTCTTGATCAAATAACTTGACCGCCCTTTCATAAGTCGACTGACTATACGCAAGAAAAGGCAACAATAGTAAGATGATCAGCAGTTTTTTCATCACTAAAAAATGAATTTCAAAAGTAGAAAATTTTACGGTGAGCCCAACCGAAATACTTGTCTTTTTTTGTACAGAAAAAGTCTGCAAAAAACCAATAAATCCGTTTAAAAACACTTGTCAAAAAAACGCTCAAATCCAGAACTGATAAGGCTTTGAATTGGTTTATCAACAATGCTTGTGAAAAACGACATTTCATCGATTTTTATGGTTAGTCACCCGATTAATTATTCTACTCAATCGGTTCAAAATAAATTTGTTATGCCAAATCAATAGTCTTAAACCAAATGAAGAAGAATTTTTACAATTCTAAGTTTCCTTTTTGGAATAAAATATCCTTTTTAAAAGAGCTGTTCTTTGCCCTTTTACTGATGGTTAGTTTCTTAGATCCGAACTCTGCTGAGGCTCAAATAGCATTGAGAGGCACAGCAACCACCGCCACATCCACCAATACCAATATTACCATCAACAAACCTACGGGCGTTGTCGCCGGCGATATGATGCTGGTCAACATCGCCAAAGGAGGTAATAATACCAATGCCCCTACCCTAGCCGGTTGGACACTCATCAGTGGTGTCAATTTAGGCGGAGGCGGAGGAACGCAGAGGTATGGTGCCGTGTTATATAAAGTTGCCGGAGCGGCTGAACCAGCCAATTATACCTTTGCCTTAGGAGCAGGTACCGACAGCGCTTCGGGTGGTATTGTCGCTTTTTCGGGGGTTGACGGCACTACGCCATTTGATGTAACTCCGGGAACTATTTCGGTGCAACCCAGTCAAACCGGAGTTGTCGCTACCGGATTAACCACTGTTTCAGCCAATGCAGCCATCATCATGTTCGGACAAGCCGCCGGTAATAACCCAACCTGGAACAATGGCGCTTGGAATACGACTTCACCCGGTGCCTTAACTGAACTATTTGATATTGGCCAAGGCTCTGGCGATCAATCCTCTGCCGGTGCTGCTTGGGCTACCAAAGCCACCATTGGAGCCACCGGAAATGGTGCGGCCACACTTTCAGGAGCAGAACGAAATGGCGGAATATTAATTGCCTTGAGACCTACTTGTACAGTACCTTCTGCCCCAAGCCAACCGACTGCTTTTACTTTAGGCACTCCAACTTCAAACTCATTACCGGCTAGTTTTACCGGAACAGCTACGGGTTATTTGGTTATTCAATCGCTAACCAATACACTTCCGGCACAACCGGCCAACGGCACTACTTATAGCGCGGCGAACATTTCGAGTTTAGGTTCAGGATTGACTTTTGTACAAAGCAGCAATGCAACTTCGATTCCGGGAACCGGTTTGAACGGAAACACTCGTTATTACTATTTCATTTTTGCCTACAACAGCAGCGCTTGTTCGGGTGGACCGATTTACAGCACTGCCAGTCCTTTGAGCGGAAATGGACTTACTTGTCCTAACATACCGAATTCGGTTACGATTAATGGTTTGAGTTCTACAGGCTTTACCGTAGATTGGGCTGCTCCTACCGGAGGAAGTTCAGCAACGATTACGTACACTTTACAGATTACCACTAATGCTGCTTATACTGCCAACATTGCCGGATCGCCTTTTACGATCAACGATCCAACCGTTACCAGAACCATCACAGGCCTGAATCCGAACACCATTTATTACTATAGAATTTTAGCGAGCAACGGTTGTACGAGTGTTTATGTAACCGGAAATGTGACCACTTTGCAAATTCCATGTGTGGCACCGGGCGCTCAGGCATCAGCCATGGTCATTGGCACGAGAACCTCAACATCAGTTCCGGCCAGTTTTTCAGGCTCAGCCAATGGATATTTGGTCATCCAATCACAAAGCAGCACACCGCCAAGTCAACCTGTGAACGGCACTACTTATAATGCGGGTAATATTGCAACTTTGGGTAGCGGTCTGACTTTTATTCAAAGTAGTAATGCCACTACTATAGCAGGCACTGGTTTGGCCGGAAATACAACTTACTATTATTATGTATATGCCTATAACAATACCGCATGTTCAGGCGGACCAGTGTATAACACTTCTGGACCACTCACAGGTAGTGGAACGACTTGTCCTGCCGTTCCGAATTCGGTAACCATCAACAATTTGAGCTATAATGGTTTTACAGTTGATTGGGCAGCTCCAACCGGAGGAAACGCTTTACCCATTACTTACACTTTACAAATTACAACCAACGCTGCCTATACCGCTAACATTCCGGGATCGCCTTTTACTATTTCGGCTCCAACAATTACTAAAGTAATTACAGGATTAAATCCGAACACCATTTATTATTACAGAATCTTGGCAAGCAATGGTTGTAACAGCGCTTATGTTACCGGAAATACGACTACTTTGCAAGCACCGTGCGTTGCACCGGTTAACCAAGCCTCGGCTTTGGTATTCGGCACGGCTACTTCAACTTCTTTACCGGCGAGTTTCAGCGGAACTGCCAATGGATTTTTAGTGATTCGATCTCTGAGTAGTACTCCACCAAGTCAGCCTGTAAACGGAACTATCTACAATGCCGGAAATATATCAACTTTGGGCAGCGGACTTACTTTTGTTCAAAGCAGCAATGCAACCACTATTGCCGGAACCGGACTGACTGGAAACACCCGTTATTACTATTACATCTATGCATATAACAACACCAACTGCTCCGGCGGACCAGTCTATAATACGTTAGGGCCGCTTTCGGGCAATGGAGTTACTTGCGTAAATACGCCTAATTCGGTCACCATAACCGGCTTGAGTTATAACGGATTCACGCTCAATTGGATTTATCCAACCGGAGGAAGTGCCTTACCGGTAACCTATACCGTTCAAATTACAACCAATGCGGCTTATACAGCCAACATTCCAGGGTCGCCATTTACCATTGCAGACCCGACAGTAACCAAAGTTGTTACCGGACTTAATCCGAATACGATTTATTACTACAGAATTTTGGCTAGCAACGGTTGTAACAGTACCTATGTGACAGGCAATACTACTACGTTGCAAACACCGTGTGTAGCTCCGGTTGCGCAAGCCTCAGCTTTTGTTGTTGGTGCCAATACTACTACCTCAACAGCAGCTTCATTTAGCGGAACCGCCAATGGTTTTTTGGTGATTCGCTCTTTGACCAATACGCCTCCGAGTGCCCCGGTCAACGGAACCGTATACAGCGCCGCGAACATCGGAACTTTGGGCAGCGGACTGACTTTTATACAAAGCAGTGCAGCTACCACCCTAGCCGAAACCGGACTCACCGGAAACACACGTTACTATTATTTCGTATATGCTTACAACAATACCACTTGTTCTGGCGGACCTGTATATAATACATCAGCCCCTTTGAGCGGTAGCTGTATCACTTGCCCAGATATTCCTTATTCGGTGGCCAACACAGTAACCACTACGAGTGGATTCACTTTGAATTGGTCTACTCCTTCCGGAGGATCGGCAGCAGCCATTACTTATGTTTTGCAAATTACCACTGATGCGGGTTACACCACTAATATCGCGGGATCCCCATTCAGCATAGCCGATCCGACCACGACCAAAACAGTCACCGGATTAGCAGCCAATACGACTTACTACTATAGAATTTTAGCCAGTAACGGTTGTAATAGCGCCTATGTCACCGGAACTTGTTATACCGGATATTGTCTAGCCACAGGAAGCACAGCCGGATATTACATCAATAATTTTTCTACTACCGGCGGAACTTTAAACATCTCCAACAATGGTTCTGGACTTTCCGCGGGAGGATATGGAAATTTTACCGCCATGACGGTTAGTCAACAATATTACGGAACTGTGAATTTTTCATCCGCCTACACCGGAGGAACTTTCGGTTTTAATATTTGGGTGGACTGGAACAACGATTTAGACTTTGACGATTCAGGTGAAAAAGTTTTCGGTTCAGGCAGTTATAACGCCTCAAACACAGGAAGTTTTACGATTCCAGCCACCGCTACACTCGGAAATCATCGCATGCGCATCAGAGCTGACTATTGGGCAACCAACCCTGGTCAATGCGGAACCATCACCAGAGGTGAAACCGAAGATTACACTCTGACCGTTTTGGCTTTGAGTTGTAGCGGCAATCCATCTAATTTATCAGCCAATAGCATCAGTTTTACTACAGCAACTTTGAACTGGACAGCAGCCAGCCCTGCTCCTGTTAGTGGTTATGAATATTATTATTCGGTTTCAGGAGCCAGTCCGAATTTGGCAACTACTCCTTCAGGTTCCGTAGGTGCCGGAATAACGACTGCCAATTTATCTGGTTTGAGCAGTGGTTCATATTACAATGTTTGGATTCGTTCTAATTGTGGCGGAACCAAAGGTCTTTGGATTGGCCCCATCAACTTTACAACGCTCAACGCTCCGCCAGTGACTACAGGAACTACCTTTTGTCAGGGCGGAAGCGGTACTATATCGGCGACGGCCTCATGTACTAATCTAGTCAACATGGGAACTACGGTTAACGGAGGTTGGGATGCAACAACCGATCCGAGAGCAATTCGTCCGGTTATTTTTATGGCCAACGCAACAACCTGTGCTTTTGATCCTGGCAACAACACGGCCAATTATGCCGCTATGGATTTTCAGGTAAGTGTTACCGGTAGTTATACTTTTACGATGGCACCAACTACTGCCTATGACGCCATGGGGTATATTGTAATCAATCCTTTTAATCCGGGGAATTGTAGTAGCGGAACTTGGATCGTTGGAGATGACGACAGCGGACCAACAACCTATGAACCGCAAATGACAGCAACACTGACCGCTGGAGTTACGTACACATTGATATCAACCTTATATGGAGCTTCAAGTTTATTAGTCACCAATACTTTCCAATGGAACGTAACTGCTCCACCGGGAGGATATATCTCAGGCGTAGCTTCGGGCTCAATTGAGTGGTATACAACCGCAGTAGGTGGAACCCCAATCGGAACAGGAAGTCCATTCAACCCAGTAGGAGTGTCGGGATCTGGATTAACCGATACTAACACACCCGGTACTTATACTTTTTATGCGGCTTGTCCGAACAATCCTTCGGTAAGAACTGCCGTTAATTTTGTTATCAATGGCCCAACTGCCCATATTTCGGGGACCGGCAACTTATGTCAAGGAGCCACTAATATTTCAATTGCGCTTACAGGTACAGCTCCATGGACCGTAACTTACACGGACGGAACTACTCCGGTAACCGTCAGTGGAATTATGAGTAGTCCATATGTATTTAGTGCTTCACCTTCAGTTGCAACCACCTATAGTTTGGTATCAGCAAGTGATGCTCATTGTTCTGCTTTGGCCGGAAATTTATCGGGCTCCGCACACATTAATGGAGCTATTCAATGGAACGGAACTATTGATAACGACTGGGATAATAGTGCCAATTGGTCTTCAGGTTCCGTCCCGACAGCTATTGATTGTGTGGTGATTCCTTCAGCAGGCAATTCCCCGGTAATTACCGGAAGTGGTTATCATGCTTTTGCATACAACTTAACTATTTTAAGCGGAGGGATTTTGTCGATTGATAGCTCAAACGACTTAACAGTTACCGATGTTGTAAATGTTGATGCAAATGGGCAATTTTACATCAAAGATAGTGCGAGTTTGATTCAGGTAAACAATGTCACAAATATTGGAAATATTGAAGTGGAACGCATTACCCAACCCATGTATCGTTATGATTACACCTACTGGGGCAGTCCGGTAACGCTGGCTTCAAACTTTACGTTGGGTATGTTGTCTCCGAATACCCAACCGGACAAATTTTACAGTTGGATTCCGACTACCGGTGCCAATCAATTTGGTACTTGGCAGCAAGAAAGCGTTGCAACTGTAATGAATCCAACTAAAGGCTATATAGTGCGCGCTCCGCAAACCTTCTCGACTTCGGTGGGTGTCAAAATTCCGTACACGGCCAACTTTATCGGAACACCAAACAACGGTGATATCGCTTGTCCAATTTTCCACGGAACCTTAGTCGGAAACAACAATGATAAGTACAATTTACTCGGAAATCCATATCCGTCAGCGGTTGATGCCCAAGCCTTTTTGACCGATCCGGCCAATGCCGCAGTTATCGATGGAACGATTTATTTCTGGACGCACAATTCGGCTCCTTCTGCTTCGTATGTTGATCCTTTTTACGGTGATTATGTGATTAACTACAACGCCAGTGATTATGCATCTTGGAATAGTTTAGGTGCTGTGGGTTCGAGAGGTTCAGCCGCGGTATCCGGTGGTATGGTTCCTAATGGATATATTGCTTCGGGCCAAGGTTTCTTCACCAGAAGTTCCGGAACTGCACCGAGTGGAAATCCTGTAGTGTTTAAAAACAGCATGCGATCATCGAGCAATGGTCAGTTTTACAGAAATGCTTCAATCCTGAGCAATGCCCATCGGGCAACAAACGATATAGAAAAACACCGCATTTGGTTGAATCTAATTTCGGGCAGCGGAATATTTAACCAAATTTTGGTCGGTTATATTGACGGAGCTACTACCGGTTGGGACCGAACCTATGACGGTGTTCGATTGACTGATGGTGTGAGCAGCACTTTTTATTCGGTGATTCCTGAGCAGAATTTGGTTATACAAGGACGACCACTTCCGTTTGAAGTTGCCGATCAAGTTCCGTTGGGATTCAAAACTACTGTAGCTGATACTTTTTCATTGCGCTTAGACCAATTTGACGGTTTATTTGACACACAAGATATTTTTATTGAAGATAAATTATTGGGCATCATTCACAACCTCAAACAAAGTCCATACTTGTTTACTTCGGGCATTGGAACTTTCAACGATCGATTAGTGCTCAGATATAACAATAGTTTATTGAGTACGAACCAGCCTATGGTTGAAAATCATGTCTTTGCACAAATACACAGCAATGTACTCTCGGTTGAATCTCTGCAAACCATGACCAAAATTGAAGTTTTTGATTTGACCGGAAAATTGATTTCAAGTCAAAAACTCAACCAACCATTAAGTAAATACGTACAACCATTTACAAGTGCCGACGGTATTTATTTGTTGAAAGTACACTTGAGTGACGGAAGCCTGAGAACGCAAAAAGTCATTACTAAACCATAATCAAGGCCCCGAAAAGGGGCTTTTTTTATAACTGTTACTAAAAAAATCATTTTGTACTATATTCAAATTTTACCGCTAAAATTCAAATAGTTTTCAACAATTTTTATTTTTTACAAAGCTTCTATCTGTTAAATAGAAAAAAGAGTATAAATTTACCAACCCTTTTTTCAATTTAACTCAAACATGATATCACATAAGCAACATAGAAGTTGTTTTTATAAGCATTTCGTTCATACAGAAAGTCTGCTCTTGAAAAGTTATTCATTAGTCAGATCTTTATTGGTTATTTCATTTTTTCTGACCTGTATTAGCAAAGTTTCGGCTCAATGTGTAGCTTATCAAAATTACGAGGCTTTTGGTTCAAGCATTCCAACTTCAGCGGGCACTTGGACCGACAATTCCATGGTTTATACTTCAACTGTTCCGCCGTCGGTATATGGAAATTCCGGAATTAATGTTTTGCAATTTGATGCGGTAGGCGATTACATCATTACACCAAAAATCAGTACGCCGGGTATTTTTTCATTTTATCACCGCAGGAGTGGTTTCCCAACCGGAACGCCTAAATTTACGGTGAGAACTTCTCCGGATTTGATAACATGGACTTCGAGAGGTTCAGCAACACCCGGAGCTTCATGGGCTCAAATGTCGATTGATTTAGGTGCTTTAGGCCTCACCAATGTTTATGTACAAATTATTGACGAAAGGCTTAGCGGAACAGATATCCGATGGGTAGACGACATCGCTTGGACTTCAACCAATACGACCGAAAACACGATTATTCCGGCCTTGAGTAATTGCACCCATACGGTTCAATGTGGGACCACGTATAATTTTATGGATCAAGGTGGAGCTAATGACATTTACAACATCAGTAAAGATTATACCATCACCTTTACCCCATCAGTTGGAACCAGTAAAGTTGAATTGGTTTTTAATAGTTTCAGCACCGAATCCGGTGAAGATGGCATGGTCATTTACAACGGACCGAATACTGCTTCACCACAAATATCATCAGGTTTACCAGCTGGAACCAATGCAACCAACTGTCCGGCAGGCGCTTTTTACGGAACCACAAGCCCTGGCACCATTACCTCGACCGATGCCAGCGGCGCCATCACGATTCGATGGAGATCGAGCAGCGTCAATAACTTTCCGGGTTGGATTGCCAGTGTGAGTTGTGTTTCAGCTTCTTCCTGCCAAAAACCATTGCTTACGGCAACCACAGCAATTGGGCAAACTACCGCCACGATCAATTGGACTGCTCCGAGTCCGGCACCAACCAATGGTTATGAATATGTGGTTTCAACCGCAAATTTAACACCGTCAGGCGCGGGAACTTTTGTGGCTGGAACTTTTGCTAATGTGACTGGTTTATTGCCAAATACAACATATTATGTTTTTGTCAGAAGCGATTGCGGTTCTGGGAATTTCAGCGGATGGACATCTTCAGGAACATTCACTACTTTGTTGCCTTCTTGTATTGCTCCTTTGAGCCAAGCATCGTCACTGGTTTTAGGCACCATCACCAGTAGTTCTATTTCTGGATCATTCTCAGGCTCAGCCAGCGGATACTTGGTCATTCAATCCAATAGCGCAACGCCTCCGAGTCAACCAATCAACGGAACTATATACAATAGTGGAAATATTGCTACGTTGGGAGCCGGATTGACCTTTATACAAAGCGGTGCTACAACTTCATTTACCAGTAGTTCATTGATTGGAAACACTCAGTATTACTATTACGTATATGCTTATAATAATACGAGTTGTTCTGGTGGGCCTAGTTATTATTTGTCTGGAGCATTAACAAATTCAGCCAATACTTGCCCTGCGGTACCAAATTCTGTATCAGCCTCTGGGGCTACATCAACAGGTTTTACTTTGAACTGGACTGCCCCCACCGGTGGTTCGGCGGCAACGATTACCTATACTGTGCAGGTAACTACTGATTCAGGTTATGTCACCAATGTCAGCGGATCGCCCTTTACGGTTACAGCGCCAACCACTACTTTAAACGTTACAGGTTTAAACAGCAGCACACTTTATTATTATAGAATTCTCGCTAGTAACGGATGTTCAAGCACCTATGTGACCGGAAATATTTCTACTTTGCTTCCTGCATGTGTAGCGCCAACCAATCAAGCAAGTTCTTTCTTACTGGGCACGGTGACAATAAACTCTATTGCGGCAACATACTCGGGAACAGCCAGTGGTTATCTAGTTGTTCGATCGTTGAACAGTACTCCGCCAAGTCAACCAGTAAATGGAACAATCTATAATGCCGGAAATATCAATACTTTGGGGGCTGGGCTTACTTTTGTTCAAACAGGAAATGCCATTTCAATTGCTGATAGCGGATTAAACTCTAACACTACCTACTATTATTTTATATACGCGTACAACAACACTTCGTGCTTGGGTGGACCGGCCTATAATACTTTAGGTCCGTTGACCGGATCAGGAACAACGCTTCCGGCTTTTAATGACAACTGCAATACAGCATACCCTTTAACGGTCAACCCAACCTTGACCTGTACAACGTCATCCACAGGCACTACCGTGGGCGCTACTCAAACACAAGCGGCTTGCGCAGGAACTGCCGATGACGATGTTTGGTATAAATTTACCGCTACGGCCACTACCCACGTATTGACGGCTACTCCTATTGGTTTAACCGACGTAGTTTTTCAAGTCTTCTCGGGTACTTGTGCAGGAACTCTTACCAGCTTGGGTTGTATTGATAGCACCTCAGGCACCTCGGTTGAAACGAGTTCCTTTTCGGGACTTACCCCCGGAACTGAATACTTTGTACGTGTATACAGCTATGGAAGCGGCTCAGGTCAAGGAACATTTTCATTGTGCGTGGCTACTACTCCGGCTTGTACTACTCCGAGTCCGGCAACAGGTTTGGTTTTCGGAACACCGTCAGCTACTGCAATTTCGGCAAATTTCTCCGGTTCTGCCAATGGTTATCTAATTATTCAATCAAACAGCAGCACGCCTCCTTCACAACCCGTTAACGGAACAACCTACAGCGCCGTAAACGTAGGTACTCTCGGGCCTGCATTGACATTTGTTCAGACTGGTACTTCTACGGCAATTTCAACTACTGGACTCACCGGAAACACTAGATACTATTATTACATTTACGCCTATAACAATACTTCATGTTCCGGTGGGCCAATATACAGCCCAACTGTTTTGAGCGGTAATATTGTGACTTGCGCGGCCGTTCCGAGTTCGGTAAACATAACCAATATAAGCACTTCTACATTTACGGTTAACTGGGGCTCATCGGTAGGCGGCAATTCCAACAGCGTAACTTATACTTTACAGATTACGACCGATGCGGGTTATACAGCCAATATCGCGGGCTCGCCATTTTCAATTGCAGCCCCAACTTCATTTTACAATGTTACCGGATTAAACTCAAGCACCCTTTATTATTACCGAATCCTCGCCAGTAACGGATGTTCAAGTGCATATGTAACCGGCAACATCAGTACAACTTGTACCGCTACCAATGTTCCGTATTTTCAGAATTTTGACAGTGTTACCCAGCCGAGCCTACCTACTTGTGTGAGCGTACAAAACAATAATAGCGACGCACAATTCTGGAAAACTTGTAATACCACTTCTTTGGGGAATGCAACAGCTGTAGCACCGTTTTCAGGTGCTAATCAGATGGGAATTCAGTATAATTCGAGTAATGTGATGGATGATTGGTTCTATATTCAAGGTTTGAATATGACCGCCGGAACTGCATACAGACTTACATTTTACACCAGAGGTTATGTGTATTCAGGAAGTAATGAAAACATTGAGGTGAAATGTGGCAATTCTCCTTCGTCTACTGCCATGACACAAACTATTCTTTCTCCAACTGTTGTTCCAGGCAATGTGGCTTACACTCAAAAAGTAATCGACTTTATTGTTCCGAGTTCCGGTGTTTATTATCTCGGATTTCACGGCATATCTGCAGCCAACATTTGGTATTTATTTGTGGATGATGTCAGTGTAACCTTGAGTCCAAGTTGTTTGACACCAACGGTCAATACAACCACGAATCTTACAGGAACAACGGCAACAATTAATTGGAGTGCTCCTATTATAGCACCATCTAACGGATATCAGTACGTGGTTTCAACCAGCAGCGCAACACCCGGAGGTTCCGGAACAGCCAGTGCAGGTTTATCAGCCAATATAACCGGCTTGGTCAGCAATACCACTTATTATGTGTTCGTAAGAAGTGATTGTGGGGGCGGAAATTATAGCTCTTGGTCAAGCCCGGGTACTTTTTATAATGGCTATTGCGCTTCGACCAGTACCAACTCAACTAATTACATCAGCAGTTTTTCTACTACCGGAGGAGCTGCCAACATAACCAACAATTCATCCGGCTTTTCTGCTTCGGGTTATGGCAATTTTACGGCTATGAGCGTGAGCCAACAACCCTATGGAACAGTTAATTTTTCATCGTCTTATTCCGGCGGCACCTTTGGGTTCAACATCTGGGTTGATTGGAACAACGATTTAGATTTTGATGATTTAGGAGAAAAAGTTTACGGTTCCGGAGCCTATTTTGCTGCAAATTCAGGTAGTTTTTCGGTTCCGGGTTCAGCGGCCGTAGGTAATCATCGCATGAGAATCAGGGCCAATTATTACGACACCAATCCACAAGTTTGTGGTTCGATTAGCGACGGTGAAACCGAAGATTATACATTTACCGTTTTGGCGCTTTCTTGTAGCGGAAACCCATCAAATTTATCTGCTTCGGGAATTAGCTTTACAAACGCTACCATCAACTGGACCGCAGCCAGTCCGGTACCAGCCAGCGGTTATCAATATTACTATGCCACATCAGCATTGGATCCAACCTACAGTACTATCCCAAGCGGAACTACTGCTGCCGGAGTTACTACTGCCAATTTAACCGCGCTAACCTCAGGAATGAATTATTATGTCTGGGTTAGATCAAATTGCGGTGCCAACCAAGGTGTTTGGGTGGGTCCTTTAACATTTTCAACACTTGCATCACCACCGGTTACCACAAGTTCGTCGGTTTGCCAAGGAGGAACAGCAACTATTTCGGCAACCGGAACCTGTACCGGCTTAATGAATTTGGGTAATACCATCAACGGTGGATGGGATGCTACCACTGATCCAAGAGCAGTGCGCCCGCTCATTTTCTTAGCCAATTCAACAACTTGCGCCTTTGACCCAAGCAACCTAACAGCCAACTATGCCTCTATGGACTTTCAGGTAAGTACAACCGGCTCTTACACCTTTACTATGGCGGCTACTACTGCCTATGATGCTATGGGTTATATCGTTATCAATCCGTTTAACCCCGGTGTTTGTGGAAGTGGAACCTGGATAGTTGGTGACGATGATAGTGGGCCTACCACTTTTGAACCACAAATGACAGCTACTTTAACCGCCGGTATTACTTATACACTTATTTCAACTTTATATGCAGCCTCAAGTGTATTGGTGACCAATACTTTTCAGTGGAATGTAACCGGTCCGGGAACTATTTCAGGAGTAGTTGGTGGTTCTGTCGAATGGTATACTGCTGCTTCAGGCGGCGTCCCTATCGGAACCGGAACTCCTTTTAATCCGGTTGGTGTTGCTGGTTCAGGCCTAACCAACACAAGTACGCCCGGAACCTATACTTTTTATGCCGCTTGCCCGAACAATCCTAACGTTCGCTCGGCAGCAAACTTTGTCATAACCGGTCCTACCGCTACGATTTCAGGTTCAGGAACTACATGCTCCGGCGGCACTTTGATGACCATCAATTTAACTGGAACGTCTCCTTGGAATTTCACTTATACCGATGGAACAACACCTGTGACTGTAACGGGTAATACCACCAACCCCTATACTTTTACTGTGAATCCGGTATCTCCGACCAACTACACTTTGACTTCCCTTAGCGATGCTTCGTGTACCGCAGTTGCATCAAATTTAACAGGTACGGGAACAGTGGGCAGCTCAAAAACTTGGAACGGTTCGGCAAGTAGCAATTGGAACGTTGCATCGAATTGGTCTCCGAATGGCGTGCCCACTTCATCAGATTGCGTCGTGGTTCCGGCTTCGGCTAATCCTCCCATCATTAGTGGCACATCATATCAAGCATTTGCCTATAGTTTGACGATTCAAAACGGAGGAATTCTAACGGTCAATTCAACGAATTACATCACCGTTACCAACACAGTCAATGTTATTTCTGGTGGGCAATTTTTAATTAAAAACGGGGCTAGTCTTATTCAGACTAACAACGTTGCCAATACAGGCGTCGTAAATATTGAGCGGGTAACACAACCTATGTATCGATACGATTACACCTATTGGGGATGCCCAGTAACCTTGGCATCCAATTACACTTTGGGCATGCTATCACCTAATACACAACCCGATAAATTTTACAGCTGGATACCAACAACCGGAGCAAATCAATTTGGTACTTGGCAACAAGAGAGCACCGCTACAGTGATGAACCCGATTAAGGGTTACATCGTCAGAGCGCCTCAGACATTCTCAACATCGTCAAGCAGCAGAGTTCCTTATACGGCTAATTTTATCGGAACACCCAACAACGGAAATATTTCGTGCCCAATTTATCACGGAACATTGGTCGGAAATAACAACGACAAATACAACTTGTTAGGCAATCCTTATCCATCGGCGGTTGATGCACAAGTCTTTTTGACAGATCCTGCAAACACCCCGATTATTGATGGAACCATTTATTTTTGGACTCATAATTCCGAACCGAGCACAGCCTATGTTGACCCGTTCTATGGGGATTATGTAATTAATTACAACGGAAGTGATTTTGCCTCTTGGAATAGTTTAGGACCGGTGGGCTCGAGAGGCTCTGCGGCTACAACCGGAGGTTCAGCACCAAATGGTTATATCGGCGTTGGGCAAGGTTTTTTTACGCGAAGTACTGGAACTGCTCCAACCGGAAACTCGGTTATTTTTAAAAATTCAATGCGTTCGTCCAATAACACCCAGTTTTATAGAACCGCTTCTATAGTGGCTGGCGAAAGACAGTTGCGTACCGCTGATAATGACGAAAAGCATCGTATTTGGATCAATCTGATTTCTAACTCAGGCGTGTTCAGTCAAATTTTGGTGGGTTACGTCAACGGCGCTACAACCGGCTGGGATAGAGATTATGACGGCGTGCGCTTTATCGATGCCAGCAGCAGCTGTTTTTACTCAATAATTCCAGAACAAAACTTGGTTATCCAAGGAAGACCTTTGCCGTTTGAAAACACAGACCAAATTGCCTTGGGCTTGAAGACTACGGTAGCAGACACGTTCTCATTGCGTTTGGATCAATTTGACGGTTTATTTGAAAATCAAGATATCTTTATTGAAGACAAACAACTCGCGATCATCCATAATTTAAAGCAAAGCCCATATATTTTCAGCGCAGAAGTCGGCACCTTTGACAATCGATTTGTGCTGCGTTTTACCGATACTGCTTTGAGCATCAATTCAAATGTAACTCAAAATATTTTTGCTTCTATACATGATAAAACATTAAAAATTTCCGCCAATGATAACATTGCAAAAGTTGAAGTTTTTGATATGACCGGAAAATTAGTTGTCGATTTTAAATCATCCGAAAATACTAAAAATATCTCGGAGCCTTTTTTATATGCAGATGGATTTTACTTAGCAAAAATCTACATGAAAAACGGAATTATCGCAGCTAAAAAATTAAGTGCTAAAAACTGATTTTTTATATAGGCGACACCCCTATAAATTTTATAAAAAAACAATGGAAAACCGCTTCAAACGAGGCGGTTTTTTAATTATCATTCAAGATTTTATTCAATCCATTATTATATCCGCGAAAATTACGCAGCATACTAAAAACACTAGCCAATTCCAATTTTTATTTCTAATTTTGAAAGTTCATCCGACTTGAATATCAATAGATTAAAAGTCGGATTTTGCGTCAAAACAATACAGAAATATGAAACATTTTTACGGTCGTTTGTTCAGGCTCATGCCTCTGCTTTTTTTGTGTCAAATGCTCAACGCTCAAAATAATTGGGACGGAGATAACGCATTGGGTGAATTCATACTTTGTAACAATTGGTTTGGCAACTCATGCCCGACAACCTGGAATTCAACCACCGATTTAAATATACAACTCAAAAACAGCGGTTTTCAAACCACCATGTATTTGAATTATGGCGCATGGATAGACATCAATAACCTCACTTATTTTGCTACCTATAATCCTTCGGTGAATCAGTTTGATGCTGACGGACCGGTGGGCAGTGAAAACGGAATTAACTTTTACGGAAAAATTGAAAATTATTCACCCAACAATACGCAAGTTTTCAATTTGCCTTTTCACGGAAAAAACGGCTCCGTTATTGAAATCAATCCCATCAACGGTGGATTTACTTTCAACCGCCCGATTTTAAACAGCGGCAATAAAAACTTCAATGTTTGGGGACCTAACTCCAAAAAACTAACTTTAAACAGTTATCCTGCCGGAAATGCCAGTGTCGGATTATACATCAAACAATACTCAATTGTCGAAGTAAATTACAACAACGTTGCCTCTCTTTCAGGCGGGTATTTTGTAGAAGAAGGTGAATTATGGGTCAACTCTGGCGGAGTCATTCAGGGCCCAATTCAAGTTGGAAACGGAACCACTGCCGTTAATAAATTATACATTAGCCACGCTTCAACCGCTACAACAGTTGCCAACAACATTACCGTTCCAACCAGTTCAGCCAACGCAACGATTGGCGGATTGAACACTTCAAACACACATACCTATTCTGGAAACATCAACCTCAACAACAACATTGTCAACTTTGACGAAGTAAGTGCCACAGGAACCGTTGATTTTACCGGAGTTATTTCGGGTTCGGGAGGAATGCTCAAAATCGGAGCAGGTTTGGTTCGTTTATCAAACAGCAACACTTACACCGGAACTACGACCATCAATGCGGGAACGTTACAATACGGAGCAGCGAACGCGTTATCAAATTCAACCAATGTAATTCTCAACGGAGGTAAATTCAGTACCGGAGCCACCACTGGTTATGGCGATACGGTAGGAACATTAACATTAACCGACAATTCAACAATTGAATTAGGAACCGGAAGTCACTCATTGAATTTTGCCAACAGTAGCGCTGTGGCTTGGACTGGAGGAAAAACACTCACTATTACTGGCTGGACCAACAGTTGTTCAGGCGCTAAAGTATTTGTCGGAACTGACAATACAGGTTTAACCGCAACTCAATTGGCACAAATTACTTTTCAAGGATTTGCTCCAGGTGCTAGTATTAGTCCAGTTGGGGAACTTATTCCGGGAAATATCGTGTTGACTGCCACTGGAGGAACTTTACTCGCCAAATACAGCACTTTGAAAGCCGCATTTGATGCAATGAATTTAAGTACGCATTTAGGGGTGATTAATATTTCTGTTTTGAACGATATCAATGAAGGCGCGAATACGGCGGCTCTTAATCAAGTAGCAGGAATTACCTCAGTACTCATTCAACCGGCGGGTTGCGGCCCGAGAACCATTACCGGAACAGGCAATACGGGCGCAGGCAATCCAGTTGTTGACTTAAACGGTGCTGACAATGTAACAATTGATGGTTTGAATACCAACAGCAATAGTTTAACCATTAGCAACACCAGCATATCAGCCACTTCGGGTACGTCAACCATTCGTTTTCAAACGGATGCCACCAACAATATCATTACCAATTGTACCATTTTAGGTTCGGCAACAGGAACAGGCGCTACAGCAACCGGAAATATTTTCTTCGGAGCCGCAGCAGTAACCACCGGAAATGACAACAATACCGTATCCAATTGTAATATTGGCCCTGCCGGAACCAATTTACCTGCAAAAGGAATTCATTTCACGGGTACCTCAGGTAAAGAAAACAGCGGCATTGTTATTACCAACAACAATGTTTATGACTACTTCAATGCGGCGGCGGAATCTGCGGGTATTTATGTTGGAACTGGAACTACCGCTTGTACTTTTAGCAACAATAAATTTTATCAAACTGGAGGCAGAGCTCATACGACAGGGGCAATACATTCAGCGATTAAAATTGCGGCAGGAGCCACAGGAAATAGTTTCATGATTTCTGGAAACACGATTGGATATGGTTCGTCTGCTGGAACGGGCACCTATACTCTCATGGGTATTGCCGGTTCAAGTTTTACACCGATTTCATTGTCGGTCGGAACAACCGCCACTACGGTTCAAAACAATACAATTGCCGGAACAATGTTCGGCATGACTACGGCAGCAGCAGCTACTATTTTTCAAGGAATATCAGCCACCGGAAGTAGTACAGTGAATGTTACCGGAAATACTTTTGGGTTAACCACAGGAACTATTGGGTTTTTCTCGTATTCAACCGCGGGTGGAAACATATTTTTCATCAATCTCTCGGGCACCGGAAGTATGAATATTCAGAATAATATTGTTCAAGCTGTTACAACCGGTAACAGTTCAGGTTCGGCTGCTTTTAATATTACCGGAATCTCAGTTGCCGGATCAGCAGCATATACCATTACGGGCAACACCATCGGTCATACAACTCCGGCCAATAGTATTAATATGGGTACTTTAGTTACCTCGACTACCGCAGTAACTTTTACCGGAATTACTTCATCATCTACAGGCAATCTGGTTAT
The DNA here is from genome assembly GCA_018267095.1 of Bacteroidota bacterium. Classification (GTDB taxonomy): domain Bacteria; phylum Bacteroidota; class Bacteroidia; order Flavobacteriales; family Flavobacteriaceae; genus Flavobacterium. Next base: position 67,189 of record JAFDZC010000006.1, on the reverse strand, counting down.
TGGCTCTTCGGGCAATGGCAATACAGTTCAAAATGTTACGATCAATCCAACAGCGAACAATAGTTTTATTGGGTTTAGTAATTCCGGGATAAACACATCAACATCGATTGGTTACAATATTGTTAAAGGAATTTCTTTTGCTTCTGCTTCATCAACAGGTTCTGTCTTCAGAGGTATTAACAATACAGCTGCGATAACCGGAACCATTGATTTTAACAACAACAGTTTTGGGGCTTCAGGAACCGGTTTGGTGAGTTACTCAGCCGGCAATACCGGAACTTTAATCGTGGTGAATAATACCGGTGGAGCTGCAACTGCGGCACTTTCGATACAAAACAATGATATCCAAGGGATTTCGCATACTGGTACAACCAGCGCATCCCACCAATATATTTTGAATTCGGCAGCAACCTTGTCGCAAAACATCAGCGGTAATTCCTTTACCAATTTAAATGCTGCAACAACCGGTGCGATTACTTTTATTAATGATGCAGTGGTTGTTACCGCAACCGGTACACAAACCATTAGTTCTAATAGTATTGTAACAGGATTTACGACAACAACTACAAACTTGAGTTTGATTCTTGCTAATGCGGCATCAGCAACCGGTGCTATCATTAATTGCAGCAGTAATAATTTTTCTAATATTACGGCCAGTTCGGTTACAACATTCAACGGAATTAATGCTACTACAGCTACTAATTTCCCAACAAAAACCATTTCAAACAATACCCTGAGTTCAATTTCGTTATCCAGCGCTACTGTTATTGCTCTTAATATTGGATCCATAGGCGGAACCTCTACTGTTTCTAACAATACTGTCAGTGGTATATCCAATACAGCGGCCATCACCGGAATCGGAATCGGAACTTACAGTACAGGTGCTACGCTCAATTGTACCTCAAACACCGTCAACAGCTTAACATCTAACTCAAACTCTACGGTATACGGAATCAATAGCAACTCTGCAGTCGCTGCAACCGCTAATGAAAATATATTAAGCAATACTGTCAGTTCTTTAAATAGTAATGCAGCCAATGTTATCGGAATTTATGCAAACGGAGTTGTTTCTAACAAAACAATCAGCAACAATAATGTGAGTGCTTTAAGTGCTTCAGCTGGAACCATCAGCGGCATTAATTATCAGTCTGGAACAACTGTATTGGTTAGCGCAAACAACGTCTTTGGATTTTCAATAAACAATTCTGCAACTACCGTAGGTATTCAATCTGCCGTATCCGCCTCGGCTAGTAATGTGATTACCAACAATACCGTCAACAACATTGTTAATTCAAGTACTACATCTACAGGAATTATTTATGGCATTGTATACAGTGGATCGGTAGCCGCAAATATTTCAAACAATACAGTAAGTAATATTGATTCTGCTGCAAATGGAGGCGGCGTATGCTTGGGAATTTATCTCGGAGTGTCAGTAACTGGTAATACAGTAACTGGAAACACAATATATGGTTTGAACGGCTCGTCAACCACTGCAAATTCAACTGCCGTTGGTATTTTTATCAATCTAACTACTTCTGGTGGAAGTATTACTGGAAACCGTATTTATGATTTAAGAAATGCCTCAACTTCTTCATTAGCTACAATCTGTGGTATAAAAACCAGTGGTTCTTGGACTTTTGACAACAACATGATTTCGCTCATCAACAATCAAACAATTTCTGCTTACGGAATTAATGACGTGGGTTTTAATGGAAATCGAAAATATTATTATAACAGTGTATACATTGGCGGAACTAATGCCGGAAGCAACCCTTCTGCCGCTATGCAGTATATCGCTACAGCGGGTGCAACTGCTGATATCAAAAACAATATCTTTGTCAACGAACAGAATAATTCAGGAAAAAACTATGCAATCGCCAATACCGCTGCGAACTTTACCGGTATGACCATGAACTACAATGTACTCAATACCAGCAATATCAATATGGTGGCCATCAACGGCACTACCGATCAAAATTTTGCTGGATGGAAATCAGCATCCGGTCTTGATGCCAACAGTTTGTCAGGCGTGGTAGTTCCGTTTGCTAATACTGCCACCGCTGATTTACATATTACCACCACTTGTAATGATTTAGAATCAACCGGTACACCGGTAACCGTAACTACCGATTATGACGGAGTAACGCGTAATGCTACCACACCGGATATTGGGGCAGATGAATTTGCAGGATCGGCTCCGGCTGCGATTACACTTTCACCGGCTACTTTATCGGTTTGTTCCGGAAGCGGCATTGCCATTACTGCCTCGAGTACTGATTTGACATACACTTATACCTGGAGTCCGGCTACTGGTTTGAGTGCTACTTCAGGAGCTACCGTAACAGCTACTCCAACGGCAACCACAACTTACATTGTAACAGGCACCTCACCATCGGGTTGTACCAAATCAAGATCATTTGTCGTTACGGTTAACCCATTGCCAACGGCTATTACGGTAAGTCCAAGTTCGGTAAATTCATGCCCGAACATTATTCAGACACTCACCGTTACACCCAATCCGAGTACGATGATTCCGATTGGTACACCGAATTCGAATACGGCTGTGGTCGGAAACACACCGTATCGTCAAGCGTCAAGTACACAGCTCAGAATGCAATATTTGGTAACCAAAGCCGAACTCAATGCCGCGGGAATTACCAATGCGACCAACTTAAAATCAATATCGTTTAATGTAACCTCAGCCGGAACGGGAACGATGCCAACTTATGACATCAGTATGGCGCATACGCTGGCAGCGAATTTAACCACCACTTATATTACAACCGGCTTTACTACGGTTTATAACGGTGTGAATATTCTTCCGGTCAACGGAATCAACACCCATACATTCGCTACACCTTTTGCTTGGGACGGAACTTCCAATATTGTCATCAATATTTGTCATACCGCTACCGGTAATGGGCTCAACCCTTTTAGTTTGGTTACTTTGTGCACACCGGCAACCGTCAGTACAACCTCAAGAACTGGTGGTGGATCATGTGCAGCCGTTTCAGGAACAACCAACGGAGATAAACCGGTCATTTATTTTGAAGTTGACGCTCCGATTACTTGGTCGCCGACCACGAATTTGTATACCGATGCAGGAGCGACAATTGCTTATAATCCGGCAGTGCATACCAATATGCCAACCATTTATGCGAAACCAACAGCGGCAACCACTTATACCGCCTCGGTAACCAATACCGTAACGGGCTGCGCAAGTACAAGCACGGGCGCAATCACCATGAATCCAAATATTTGGAACGGAACCACTTGGAGTCTTGGAGCACCTTCAGGCAGCACAAATCTTCAGTTCTCGGGCAACTTTACAAGTTCGGCCAATTTATCGGGTTGTAATTGTACTGTATCTAGTGGAAATGTCGTATTCAACGACCCGGCAACGCTCACTTTATCTGGAGGTTTAAACGTTAGTGGAGGTTCGCTCACTTTTACGAACAATGCCAGTTTGTTGCAAACAAACGATAGCTCAACCAACTCCGGAATCGTAACCATCGAGCGCATCACCCAACCGATGTATCGTTATGATTATACGTATTGGGGATCACCAGTAACACTAGCCTCAGCCTATACGTTAGGCATGTTATCTCCAGCTACGCAACCTGACAAGTATTATAGTTGGACACCAACTATTGCCAATGCAGCCGGAACATGGGCACAAGAAAGTACGGCCACAGTTATGGATCCAAGAAAAGGGTATATTGTCAGAGCCCCACAAACCTATTCTACTTCAGTAGGCACAAAAGTACCTTATACTGCTAATTTCATTGGAACTCCAAACAATGGCGTAATTTCAAGTCCGATTCAGCATGGGACATTGGCCGCCGGGGTAAGTGACGACAAATACAACCTTTTGGGTAATCCGTATCCGTCTGCTCTTGATGCTCAGGCATTCTTGACTGATCCGGCCAACATTCCGGTAATAGACGGAACCATTTATTTCTGGACGCATAATTCTCCGATCAGTGCAGCTAATCCAAACCCTTTCTACGGAAGTTACGCATACAATTATACGAGTAATGATTATGCTGCCTGGAATAGTTTGGGTGCCGTTGGACTCAGAGGGATTCAAGCGGGTTCTGGAGGGGCTGTACCCAATGGATACATAAGCGTTGGCCAAGGTTTCTTTACCAAAAGTACAGGAACCGCTCCATCACCTACTCCTGCTACCTTTAAAAACTCAATGCGTGTTGCGGGCAACAACAGTCAGTTCTTTCGACATGCCGCCGTTGACAATCATCGCTACTGGGTTGATTTAATTGACAGCAGCAATGGCTTTAGTCAAACCTTGATTGGCTATAAAGATGATGCGACTTTAGGATGGGATCGCATGTATGACGGTGTTCCGATGGATGAAACAAGCGGAATGACTTTGTATTCAATTATTCCAGACAAACATTTAGCCATTCAAGGCCGTCCGTTGCCTTTTGATGCGCAAGATCAAGTGATTTTAGGTTACAAAGCAACACACGCTGACAGTTATTCATTCGGATTAGATGGTGTTGATGGCATGTTTGAGCATCAAGATATTTTTATTGAAGACAAACAGCTTAATATTATTCACGACCTGAAACAAAGTCCGTATGTATTTACCTCTGAAGCCGGTGTTTTTGACCATCGCTTTGTCATTAGATACAACAATTCAGCGTTAGCAAATGTTGATTTTGACCAACAGAATGTAAGTGTCGGCATTATTCAACACGAATTATTTGCACAAAGCAATTCGCGTATCAATAACATCGAAGTGTTTGACATTACCGGAAAACTAATCGCCAATTACCAACCGCAAAGCAATGAATTCAAAACACTTTTTAATTTTGCTCGCGGTGTTTACTTAGCCAAAATAACACTTGACAACGGAAAAGTAAGTTCAAAGAAAATCATGAACTAAAAATATCTAACAACAAAAAAGCCGCTCAATTTGAGCGGCTTTTTTTATCTATTGTAAAACGATTATTTAACTATCGTCATTTCATCAACAATATTTTTAGCACCTGAGAAATTGTCAATTACCCAAAGTACATAACGAATATCTACATTGATGGTTCTTTGCAATTTGTTGTCAAAAATAACATCGCCCGCCATAGCCTCAATGTTTCCGTCAAAAGCCAAACCGATGAGTTCACCTTTACCATTGAGCACCGGTGAACCAGAGTTTCCGCCAGTAATATCATTATCAGTCAAGAAATTTACGTGTAAACTTCCGTCTTTGTCGGCATAACGACCATAATTTTTGGCTTTGTTCATTTCAAGAACTTTAACCGGCAAATCAAATTCTTCGTCTCCTTTTTTGTATTTCTTCACTTGACTGTCCAAAGTCGTGTAGTTGTTGATTGAAACCGGATTGCGTTTGTCGGCTGGCAAAGCGCGAACTTTACCGTAGGTCAAACGCAAAGTTGAGTTGGCATCCGGATATTTGATGCTTCCGATTTTTGATTCTCTCAAACCTTCTACCAATTTGCGGAAAGCAGCACCGTAATCATTTTGCGCTTTAGCCAAAGCATCTGACTTTGAATTGATGTGTGTAATCATATCGTTGGACAAAGCATACAACGGATCATTGTCAAGCACCGCTTGGCTTGGCCAGTTCAAAAACGCAGCAATGCGCTCTTTTGAAGTAAGAATACTCAAATCAATGATTGAAGCAGCATATTGCGAGAAATCGTTGTTGGTTTCTTTACCAACTTTTTCTACCATCGGAGCAATTGGATAACCGACTGATTTAGTTGCGTACAATCTGAGTTGTGCTGCCAACAAATCCTTTTCTGCCGGAAGGTATAACTCTTTGAACATTTCCTCAGCCATTTCAGTAATCGCTGGAGCCATTTCTTTGCGTTTAGCAGCATCCGCTTTTACGTAGTTATCTAACTGTTTACCCAAAGTACGGCCCACGGTTCCAAACGCTGTGGTTCTGAACAATTGCTGCAAATAGTTGTCATGACGCGACTTTTCGTTGGTCATGCCATAATACTTATTGATGGTTTCCACCACAGTTCCGTATTTTTCTTTGTTGGCCGGTTTGTTGGCCCAAGCATTAAATTTAGCTTCTTGCGCCGCTTTGGTTTTTGAAGTTTGGAATTTGGTGAGTGCATCAATCATTCCCTGACGGTTCTTCCAGTAGTTGGCTGTTGAAGCATATTTTGAAGCATAAACCAATCTGAGCGCATCGCTTTGGTCCATGTATTTTTTCATGTTGTCCATCCCGGTTTTGGCACCTTCTACCCATGCCGGATATCCGTATTTTACGTTTTGCTCAATTCCGCCTGCCGGCATCCAACGATTGGTTCTGCCGGGGTAACCCAAAATCATGGCAAAATCGCCTTCTTTTACACCGTTTAAATTAACAGGCAAATAGTGTTTTGGTTGCAATGGCACATTGTCGGCTGAATAATCCGCAGGATTTCCGTTTTTATCAGCATACACGCGAAACATAGAAAAATCTGCCGTTTGGCGAGGCCATTCCCAGTTATCTGTGTCACCACCAAATTTACCCAAACTCTCAGGCGGAACCCCTACCAAACGAACATCTTTGTAATCTTGATACACGAAATAGTAGAATTCATTTCCTTGAAAAAACGAACGAACCGAAACCACATATTTTCCGCCTTCGTTGTTTTCTTTTTCAATTTTGGCAATCTCAGCATTGATCGCTTTTTCGCGCTCAGCCTCGGTCATTTTGTCGTTTACTTGCGCCAAGATTCGTTTGCTGCAATCGTCCATACGAACAAAGAAACGCACAAACAAAGGGCTTTGCGCATGTCTTTCAGAAGTTCTCTTATCAGCCCAGAATCCGGTTTTTAAGATGTTGTCTTGCGGTGTTGACAATTCAGCAACGGCATCATATCCGCAGTGGTGGTTGGTGAGTACCAAACCGTCTTTTGAAATGAGTTCAGCGGTACAACCTCCGTTAAACTGAACAATCGCATCTTTCAAACTGTGGTGGTTGATACTGTAAATTTCTTCAGCGGTCAATTGCAGACCCATTTTTTGCATGTCGCGGTGATTGAGTCGTTCAATAAACATCAAAAACCACATCCCTTCATCGGCCTTCACGCTCATTGGCATAAGCAACAAGGCAGCAATTACGGAAAGAATAATTTTTTTCATCGGTAATTAAATTGAATTAGTTAATAATCGAGCTTATAGTCGGAAAATTTTATGGTTTGTTACACCGCTCACGCGCATCAGCTCCAATTCGTGCGTGCGAAGATAACTTATTTTGCCCAAAAAAGTGGTTCAAAACTATAACGATGTCGTAATGGACGGAGTAATTTTTAGGGCGAACGGCCGGGCTGTACACTTTAGTTCTCGCCGCTTCGCTCCGCTGCGCGGCTGCGGGCTGCCGTTGCCATCCCTGTCGCGCATTGGGTTCCATTTAAACCATTTGAAAATTGAAATGAGACTTCTGTAAATAAATTTTTGGATTATTTATTTACTGCCAACCATCAAATGCCAGAGACAAAAACACTTAAGAGTTTATAGATTTTGAGTTGTGGCAAATCTTGTTCAAATGATAAAATTGCCACAGCTTTTGTGGCAAAACCGATTTGTCAACTGATTTTGCCACAAAAATTTTGAATATTCATTTCAGCACAATTCCTTGAGCAACTAAAGACATAAAAAAAGCGCCTCATCACTGAAGCGCTTTATGATTTGATTTAGCTGTTGAGCATCTGCCACAATTTGTCTTTGAGTTCGACGAGGCCTTGCTGCGCTACCGACGAAATAAACAAATACGGAATTTTTTTGAAGTCTTTGTCGAGCTGTTTTTTCATCTCGGCTTTGAGCTCGTCGTCGAGCATATCACATTTAGAGATTACAAGCAATCGCTCTTTATCTAGCAATTCAGGGTTATATTCTGAAAGTTCTTTGATGAGAATATCATATTCGGCTTTGATGTCAGGCGCATCGGCCGGAACCAAAAACAACAAAGTCGAGTTGCGTTCAATATGACGCAAGAAATAATGTCCCAAACCTTTGCCTTCGGCAGCGCCTTCAATAATTCCCGGAATATCAGCCATGACAAACGACTGAAAATCTCTATAAGCCACAATGCCTAAATTGGGTTTTAAAGTCGTAAACGGATAATCGGCAATTTTGGGTTTGGCCGAAGTCAGTACCGAAAGCAAAGTTGATTTTCCCGCATTCGGAAAACCTACCAAGCCAACATCAGCCAATACTTTGAGCTCTAAAATCACGTCCATTTCAGCACCGGGCATACCGGGTTGTGCATAACGCGGGGTTTGGTTGGTCGAACTTCTGAAATGCCAGTTGCCGAGCCCACCTTTTCCGCCGGGTGCCAGGATTCTTTTCTCACCGTCTTGGGTAATCTCAAATAAAATTTCATTGGTTTCAAAATCGCGCACCACCGTTCCGAGCGGCACTTCGATAATTTTGTCCTCGCCATCGTGGCCCGTACTGCGCGAGCTTCCGCCGTCTCCGCCATGACCGGCTTTGACGTGGCGCGCAAACTTCAGGTGAAACAACGTCCACAAACCGCTGTTGCCCACCAAATACACGTGACCGCCTCGGCCGCCATCGCCACCATCCGGACCGCCTTTTTCAATGAATTTTTCGCGGTGCAAATGGGTTGAGCCGCGGCCACCTTTGCCCGATGCGACATATATTTTTACGTAATCTACGAAATTGCCTTCGGTCATATTTTACTTTATTACAATGACGTTTCTGATTATATTTTAAAATACCTGACAGCCACTGGCTGTCCTCCTTTTAATTTCAAATCCTCGGTCATATTTTAGTTGTCGGTCGTCGGTTGATAAATAACCAACAACAAGCAACACAAATTATTTATTCTTTCAAGGCACGCATGCCCACTTTACTGATTTTCACACCGTCCATTTCGAGGACTTCGAGTTCAAATTTTTGCCAAATAAGCTTTTCACCTTTTTTCGGAATATTGCCTAACTCAGTAATCACAAAGCCACTCACAGTGGTCACTTCATAATCACTAGTGAGTTCATCCAAATCAAAATAGGTCAAGAAATCATGCAATGAATATTGTCCGTCAATGGTCCAAGTGTTGTCGGCATGCGCCGTGATTTGGTATTCATCATCATCAAAATCTGAAGCATCGCCCACGAGTGCTTCTAAGATGTCGTTCAAGGTAATGATACCTTGAAAAACGCCAAATTCATCCATCACAAAAGCATAGTGCACTTTCGATCGTTTGAAGTTTTCGAGCGCTTTATAGGCCGAAGTTTGCTCGATGAGATATACGGGCTCTTTGGTGATTTTTTTCAAATCAAACTTTCCGGTTTCGAGTGCCACAAACAAATCTTTGAGCAAAACCACGCCCATCATTTCATCGAGGTTTTCGCCACAGACCGGATACACCGAATGCAGTTCTTCTAAAACTTTGGTTTTGAGCTCGTCAATACTATCTTCGGTCGAGAGATACACCACCGAACTGCGGTGTGTCATCAGTGAATTGACTTTGCGATCGCCAATGTGAAAAACGCGCTCTACAATGTCTTGCTCGATTTCTTGCACCTCGCCTACTTCAGTGCCTTCTTTGATGATGGCTTTGATTTCGTCTTCGGTGACTTTGCCGTCGGCGGTGGGTTTGATGTTGAGTAAATTGAGTAAACCGTCGGTAGATTGAGTCAGCAACCAAATAAACGGAGCGGTCGCTTGCGAAATAATTTTCATCGGAACCGCCACTGATTTGGCAATGGCTTCGGGATAATTGAGTCCGATGCGCTTGGGCAATAACTCACCCAAAACGAGTGAAAAATACGTCAAAACAACCACAACCATACCCACAGCTAATGAATGCGCATACGGTTGCAACAACGGAAAGCCTTCAATGAAAAGCTGAACATCTGTTGTGATTTTATCACCCGAATAAATACCGGTTAATATACTGATGAGCGTAATGCCAATTTGTACCGTCGAGAGTAATTTGTTGGGCGCGTTGACCAAATCCAAGGCGGTTTTGGCACTGTCGCTTCCTTTTTTGGCGGCGGTCTCCAAACGGTTTTTGCGTGCCGAAATCAGTGCGATTTCAGACATTGAAAACACGCCGTTGAGCAAAATCAAAAAAAGAATAATCAGTATTTCCAAGGATGGTTGTTTTGGTGAAACATAATGCGACACGGCTGCCCTAGCCCCGATTGAAGCAAGCTACCGCGTAGCGCGAAAAGCGGGAAAAAGCTACAAAGAATCAATTACAGCGCTCAAACGCTCGGTGATTTCGGCAATGGCGCCGATTCCGTTGACCGCATGAAACTTGCCTTGGGCTTTGTAAAAATCCATGAGCGGAGCGGTTTTTTCGTTGTATTCTTGATAGCGATTTCTGATTTTTTCTTCGTCTTGATCGTCCGGACGACCCGAGGTTTTTCCGCGCTCTAAAAGGCGTTGCACCAAGATTTCATCGTCGGCTTCAAGCGCCACAGTGGCGGTAATTTTTTGATTTTTAGTTGCTAAAAAAGCATCGAGCGCCTCGGCCTGCGCAATGGTTCTCGGGAATCCGTCAAACAAAAATCCGGCTGAATTCGGGTTTTTATCGACCTCACTTTGCAGCATCTGAATGGTGACGGCATCGGGCACCAAATCACCTTGATCCATATAGCTTTTGGCCAATTGACCGAGCTCAGTGTTGTTTTTGATGTTGTATCTGAAAATGTCACCGGTAGACAAATGCGTGAGGTTGTATTTTTCTTTTAAAAATTCGGCTTGTGTTCCTTTGCCGGCGCCTGGTTTTCCGAAGAGGACGATATTGATCATTTTGAAAGTTTATATTAGGTTTAAGAAGTTTATGAAAGTTTAAAAGTTTAGTTGGCAGCGAGTTGATAAACATCGGGCAAATTGCGGCCGAGCCCGTCGTAATCGAGTCCGTAACCCACGATGAATTTGTTGGGAATGCGGATGCCGACATAATCAATCTTGATGTCTTTTTTATACGCTTCGGGTTTAAAAAACAAAGCGGCAAACTTGAGATGCTTGACGTTTTGCGCTTTGAGGATGGCTTTGAGTTCTTCAATCGTGTTGCCGGTATCGACTATATCTTCGACCACCACTACCGTGCGGCCTTCAAGACTTTGATTCACGCCGATGAGTTGTTTGACTTCATGGGTAGATTGCGTACCTTCATACGAAGCCATTTTTACAAAACTCACTTCGCACATGCCGCGGTAGTATTTCATCAAATCGGCCACGACCATAAAAGCGCCATTGAGCACACCTACAAAAACGGGTATTTCATCAAAAAAATCGTCGTCCATTTGTTTGGCCATGTTTTCGATGGCGAACTGAATTTCATCAGACGAAATGAAAGGTTCAAAAGTTTTGTCGTGTAAGCGTATCATGTTGTGTTGTTAGAATAAGCTGCAAATTTACATAAGTATTAACTACCAACTCAAGTGATTATAGACTTTTTTGTAAAATTGATATATTTACTCAATGGATTCAAATTTCTACCAACAAATCACTACCGGTAATGCTGGGCTCAAATGCCGCAATGCCAACCTAAAACGCGTGCTCGATACGCCCGATTTACTGCATGATTTAGTGGAGATTGCGGTGGAACTTTCAGACAAAAACCAACACAAAGCCATTTGGATTCTTGAAATGCTCGCCGAACAAAACGCCGCTTTGCTCCAAACGTATGCACAAAAATTGTTGGAAACCATGCCGCTATTCAAACATGAATCGGCCATTCGCGGCGCATCGAGAATTGTACTTTTTATGAGTAAGTTTCAGCCTTCATTTCTGAGTGAAGCCCAGCAACAAATGTGTATAGAAATTGCTTTGGATTGGCTCATCAACGATCAAATCAAAGTAGCGCCTAAAGCCAATGCGATGTATACTTTAGCACATTATATGAAGCGCGAGGTTTGGCTTAAAGACGAACTCCGAGAAATCATCGGTAAAGATTTCGCACAACAATCAGCCGCATACAAAGCCGCAGCGAAACTCGTACTCAAAAAGCTCAAAGCTTGATGCATTGTTCCGGGATAAAAATTATCTTTGCGCACACAACAACACACAGGCTAGAGCAAAATAAAGCAACAGCCCAAAATAACTACAAACATGACTTATTTTTCTTCCGATTTTACCCTCGGAATCCTGGGCGGCGGTCAGCTCGGTAAAATGCTCTTGACCGAAACGCGCAAACTGGACATTCAAACTTTTGTGCTCGATTCATCTTCAGAAGCGCCGGGTCAATTTGGCTGCAACCGTTTTTTTCAAGGCGATTTGATGGATTTTGACACCGTTTATAACTTCGGACAACAAGTCGATGTACTGACCATAGAAATAGAAAACGTCAACCTTGATGCACTCGAAAAGTTAGAATCAGAAGGACGTCAAGTATATCCATCAGCGCAAACTTTACGACGCATTCAAAACAAAGGCACGCAAAAAGATTTTTACCAAAAACATCATATTCCAACCTCGGCTCACCAAAGATTTTCTGATGTACATGCCTTGCAACAAACCAACCTGTCCTTTCCGTTTGTCTGGAAAGCCGCTCGTTTTGGCTATGACGGCAATGGCGTTAAAATCGTTCGAAACCATCATGATGTAAACGCTTTACCCGACACCGAATGCATCGCCGAGCAGCTCGTTCCGTTTACCCATGAATTGGCCGTGATTGTGGCGCGCTCCGCCTCGGGCGAAGTTAAAACCTATCCGGTGGTCGAGATGGAGTTTCACCCCGAAGCCAACCAAGTAGAATATGTGCTTTGTCCGGCGAGAATTCCGCAGGATATTGCCCAAAAAGCCACACAAGTTGCGCTTCAGGTTTCCCAAGCATTTGAACATGTCGGACTTTTGGCCGTTGAAATGTTTTTGACCCAAACCGGCGAAATTTTGGTCAACGAAGTAGCGCCGCGTCCACACAACTCGGGCCATTACAGCATTGAAGCCAGCTACACTTCGCAGTTTGAAAATCATTTGCGCGCGATTCTCGACTTACCGCTCGGAAACACCGACAGCAAAGTGGCCGGTGTGATGGTCAATTTGGTGGGTGAAGAAGGTCATTCCGGAGCAGTTGTTTATGAAAACATTGAAAAAATCATGGCGCTTGACGGTGTGACACCACATATTTACGGCAAAAAAGAAACGCGTCCGTTCCGAAAAATGGGGCACGTGACCATTGTACATACGGATATGAATCAAGCGCGTAAAATAGCCGAAGAAGTCAAAAAAACCATACGCGTGGTCAGTAAAAAATAAGTCTTAAATTTGACTGATTTATAAAACAAGAACACAATTCACAAAAACATGAGCAAAGTAGCCATCGTCATGGGAAGCCAAAGTGACTTGCCTGTGATGCAAGAAGCCATAGACATCTTAAAAAGCTTTGACATCACCACCGAAGTTGACATCGTTTCGGCCCACCGAACGCCAGAAAAACTCGTCGATTTCAGCACAACCGCCCACCAAAAAGGCATCCGCGTGATCATAGCCGGAGCCGGTGGCGCAGCGCATTTACCCGGCATGGTGGCCTCAATGAGTCCGCTGCCCGTAATTGGCGTTCCGATCAAATCGAGTAATTCCATCGACGGTTGGGATTCGGTTTTGTCGATTCTGCAAATGCCCGGCGGTGTTCCGGTAGCCACGGTGGCGCTCAACGGAGCCAAAAATGCCGGTATCTTGGCCGCTCAAATCATCGGCGCATCGAACCCTGAGGTGCTCCAAAAAATCATCGACTACAAACAAAGCCTCAAAGAAGCGGTTTTAAAAGCTTCGTCTGAATTAAAAAATAAATAACAGAAGCCATTTCCCGCTGTTCGCTGTATCTTTCGGGCTGAACCCCAGCCCAAAAGGATGCCGCTGCCATCGGGGCTAGGGCACTGATTTTCACAAATAAACTATGACACAAATACTCACCCAGCGTTTTACCACACCCCACAATACGGCTCCGTTTAGCCAAATCAAACCCGAAGATTATCAACCGGCTTTCGAGGCCAACATCGCTGCCGCGCGTGCCGAAGTCGATGCCATTACAAACAATCCCGAAGCGCCCACTTTTGAAAACACCATCGAAGCTTTGGAATTTTCCGGGCAAGCGCTCGATCGGTTGTCATCGATTTTCTTCAACTTAAACTCGGCCGAAACCAACGATACGATGCAAAAAATAGCGCAAGAAGTATCGCCATTGCTCACTGCTTTTGGCAACGATATTGCGCTCAACGAAGACTTGTTTAAACGCGTCAAAACAATCTACGAACAACGCGACCAATTAAAACTTACGGCCGAGCAAGCCATGCTTTTAGAGAAAAAATTCAAAGGTTTTAGCCGCAACGGAGCTTTGCTGTCTAAAGATAAAAAAGAGCGTTTGCGCGCCATTGACGCTGAACTGGCCAAACTCAAACTCACTTTTGGCGAAAACGTTTTGGCCGAAACCAACAACTATCAATTACACATTACGAATGAAGCTGACTTACAAGGTTTGCCTGAAGGCGCTAAAGAAGCGGCCGCAGCATTGGCCCAATCTAAAAACCTAGAAGGTTGGATTTTTACGCTTGATTTTCCGAGTTATGTGCCGTTTGTAACCTATGCCGACAACCGAGCTTTGCGTCGAGAATTGGCCATTGCTTACGGCAAAAAAGCGTTCCAAAACAACGAGTTTAATAACACGCAAAACATCCAAAAAATTGTGGCTTTGCGGCATGAGCGCGCACAATTGTTGGGTTATAATTCGCATGCGCATTTTGTGTTAGAAGAACGCATGGCGCAAAATCCGGAGCAAGTCAAAAAATTCCTGAACGATTTATTGCAAAAAGCCAAACCCGCCGCAGAGCGCGAATTTGCCCAGCTCACAGCCTTTGCGAAAGAACTCGATGGCATCGAACAACTCGAAAAATGGGACGGCGCATATTATTCAGAAAAACTCAAACAAAAACTTTTTAGCCTGGATGACGAGCTACTCAAACCGTATTTTAAACTCGAAAACGTTTTGAACGGCGCTTTTACCGTGGCTGAAAAACTCTTTGGCATTACCTTTCACGAAGTCTCGAATATCGACAAATACCACGCAGATGTGCAAACCTATGAAGTACGCGATTTTCAAAATGAACTCGTCGCTGTTTTTTATGCCGATTTCTTTCCGCGTAAAGGCAAACGACCGGGTGCTTGGATGACTTCGTTTAAATCACAATCGATTCAAAACGGCATCAACGAACGACCACATGTGTCGATTGTGTGCAACTTTACACCACCCACTCCGTCGAAACCTTCGCTGTTGACTTTTAATGAAGTGACGACTTTGTTCCATGAATTCGGACACGCGCTGCACGGCATGTTGGCCAATACGGTGTATCCGAGTTTGTCGGGCACTTCTGTGTATTGGGATTTTGTAGAACTTCCGAGCCAAGTGATGGAAAATTGGTGTTATGAGCCCGAAGCTTTGGCTTTGTTTGCGCATCATTACCAAACCGGCGAGGTCATTCCACAAGCATATGTCAATAAAATTAAAGAAAGTGCGAGTTTCTTAGAAGGCATGGCCACCGTGCGCCAACTGAGTTTTGGTTTGCTCGACATGGCCTATCATGCACAAGTTACCGAAATTAAAGACGTCAAAGCTTTTGAAGTGGCTGCCACCGAACCGACGAGCTTTTATCCGGATGTGGCCGAGAATTGTGTGAGCCCTTCGTTTTCACATATTTTTCAAGGTGGCTATTCATCGGGTTATTACAGCTACAAATGGGCCGAAGTGTTGGATGCAGATGCTTTTGAATTCTTTCAAGAAAATGGCATTTTCAACCAAGAAATCGCCGAGCGTTTCAAAGAAAATGTTTTGTCTAAAGGCGGCACCGAATTGCCGATGGAATTATACAAACGCTTCCGCGGACAAGAGCCGAAACCGGAGGCTTTGCTCAGACGCGCCGGTTTGATTTAACAATAAGGCTGATTTTGCGCTAGGGATTGCAGCAGAAAGCCCACAGCGCAGCGAGGACTTGGAGCGAAAAGCCCGACCTGAGCCAAACGCAAATGAACTTTGGGATGAACTATTTTTGGTGAAAAATCAACCGTTGCGCAGAGCTGCGAGCAAGGGAGCGCCCAAAACTAGCGAGATAAAAACCACACCGCTAACCACCATACGATGGGAATGCTCTCGGCCCAAAACCAGGAAAAGTAGCGACTTCTGTTGGGGTTGGCACATAAAAGCATAAGCGAAGTTGTGAGCGCCAATCCTATTTTGACAAGCGTTATTGGGCCCAAAGGATGCGGCGCTAAAAATTCTATCAGCACAAATAATATCATGAGCAGCACACCCAGTTTTTGAGTGGCACCAACGCCTATTTTTTGCGGAACGGTTTGCAGGTGTGGATCGTCGGTTTTGAGGTCGACGATTTCAAAAATCAAAACGAGTGAAAACACCAATAAAGTGCGTTGAACTGTGAAAAAGTAAAAATCACTTTCTATGGGCATTCCAGCTTGGACGATGGGTAGAAAAAGCGTCACCACCAACCAACAAAGCGTGACCATATAGATTTTGACTCCGGCCCAATTGCGGGCATTTTTTCGATTCGGGAAAAACGGCAAAGTATACAAAACCGTCAACAACAAAACCGCCATGGATGCCATCTGGGCAAGGCTTTGAAGTTGCAAAAAACAATAGACAGCACCCAAAAAAGCCATGAAACTAATGCCGGCTATGAGCTGATGTTGCGCTTTAGGCGTTTGTTTTCGGGTTCTGACCAGCGCGTCGTATTTGACAAAATTATAACCGACGATAGTTCCGAAAAAAGCAAATCCCGAAACGTTATGATCATTGGGTAAATGAAACCAACATTCGGTGAGTTTGACCAATGCCCAACACGAAAACGCCACATGAAAACTGGCTTGCAAATAAAAATCGAAGATGCGCTTGAATATCGACATAAAACAAAATTAGCAAACCTGTTAATAAAGCCCTGAATCGGTTAACAAATTAATACAAATGAAGCGTTAATTAGCCCAAGTTTTTGAGATTAATCCATAAATTTGTGCATCAAAAATTTAAACCTCTACCCTATTAATACCTTATGAAAACGGACGCTTTTGCTTTAAGACACATCGGCCCGGGCGAGCAAGATTTAGCCCATATGTTCAAAACCATCGGAGTTGAATCAATAGATCAGCTCATTTATGAAACTTTGCCAGATGACATTCGTCTCAAAGCGCCACTGAATTTACCACCGGCAATGACCGAATATGAGTTTGCTCAGCATATTCAACAACTCGGAAACAAAAACAAAATGTTCCGTTCCTATATAGGTTTGGGGTATCATCAAGCGATTGTTCCTGCGGTGATTCAACGCAATATTTTGGAAAATCCGGGCTGGTATACTGCTTACACACCTTATCAGGCCGAGATTGCCCAAGGAAGATTAGAAGCCATTTTGAACTTTCAAACCATGGTGATTGAACTCACCGGAATGGAAATCGCCAATGCATCGCTTTTGGATGAAGGAACTGCGGCGGCTGAAGCTATGGCTTTGTTGTTTGATGTCCGTTCGCGCGATCAGAAAAAAAACAACGTTTGTAAATTCTTTGTTTCTGAAGATGTTTTACCGCAGACAATTTCTGTTTTGCAAACGCGTTCGACTCCGCTGGGCATTGAACTGGTCATCGGAAACCACCATAATTTTGATTTTTCGACTGATTTCTTTGGAGCGATTTTACAATATCCGGGTAAATACGGGCAAGTGGAAGATATTTCAGGATTCATTGCACAAGCCAAAGCGAGTGAAATAAAAGTAGCTGTTGCCGCGGATATTTTGAGTTTGGTAAAACTTACACCTCCGGGTGAAATGGGTGCCGATGTGGTTGTGGGAACTACGCAGCGATTTGGAATTCCGTTGGGTTATGGTGGACCGCACGCGGCTTATTTTGCCTCGAAAGAAGAATACAAACGCAGCATGCCGGGCCGAATTATTGGCGTAACTGTTGACACAGACGGAAATAGAGCTTTGCGTATGGCTTTGCAAACCCGTGAGCAACACATCAAACGCGACAAGGCGACTTCAAATATTTGTACCGCTCAAGTTTTATTGGCGGTTATGGCCGGAATGTACGCCGTATATCACGGCCCGAAAGGGTTGCGCTATATTGCCAACAAAGTGCATGCTTCGGCGGTGACCTTATCTGAAGCACTCAAAAAAATGGGTATGGAACAAACCAACAGCAGTTTCTTTGACACTTTGGTGGTCAAAGCAGATGCCCAAAAAGTTCGTTCGTTAGCTGAAACCAAAGAAATCAATTTCTATTATATCGATGCACAAACTGTTTCGATTGCACTGAATGAAACGGTTAATTTGAATGATTTGAACGATATCATTTCGGTCTTCGCACAAGCTGCTGGTAAAACGGCCGAATCGATTACATCTTTGGTTTCAACAGAATATATTCCGAATCAATTGATCAGAACTTCAACGTTTTTAGAACATGAAGTATTCAACAAACACCATTCTGAAACGGCGTTGATGCGCTACATTAAAATGTTGGAGCGCAAAGATTTGGCCTTGAATCACTCGATGATTTCGTTGGGTTCATGTACCATGAAACTCAACGCGGCGGCCGAGATGATTCCGCTGAGCAACCCACAATGGAACAACATACACCCTTTTGCTCCGCTTGATCAAGCACAAGGTTATCAGGAAATGTTGTCACAACTTGAAAAATACCTCAACGTAGTGACCGGTTTTGCCGGAACAACTTTGCAGCCAAATTCAGGCGCACAAGGCGAATATGCCGGACTGATGGTGATTCGCGCTTATCATCAATCTAGAGGAGATCACCACAGAAACATTGCGCTTATTCCATCCTCGGCACACGGAACCAATCCGGCTTCGGCAGCGATGGCAGGGATGCAAGTAGTGGTGACCAAAACCCTTGAAAACGGAAATATCGACGTAGAAGATTTGCGTGAAAAAGCCATTTTACACAAAGACAATTTATCGTGTTTGATGGTAACTTATCCGTCAACACACGGCGTTTATGAAGCCTCAATTATTGAAGTGACTAAAATCATCCACGAAAATGGCGGGCAAGTGTATATGGATGGTGCCAATATGAATGCCCAAGTCGGACTCACCAATCCGGCGACTATTGGGGCTGATGTTTGCCACTTGAACTTGCACAAAACCTTTGCGATTCCACATGGAGGAGGCGGTCCGGGGGTAGGCCCAATTTGCGTGGCCCCTCAATTGGTTCCGTTTTTACCGACCAATCCGGTGATTCCAACCGGTGGAGATACACCAATAACGGCTATTTCTGCTGCTCCTTGGGGCTCGGCTTTGGTGTGTTTGATTTCATACGGATACATCTCAATGTTGGGTGCCGAAGGTTTGACGCGTTCGACCGAAATGGCCATTCTCAACGCCAACTATATTAAAGAGCGATTGAACGGACATTACGACACTTTGTATTCAGGTGAAATGGGACGCGCGGCACACGAGATGATTTTGGAATGTCGTCCGTTTAAACAAAAAGGCATTGAAGTAACCGACATTGCCAAGCGTTTGATGGACTATGGTTTTCATGCACCAACGGTATCGTTTCCGGTAGCGGGCACGCTGATGATTGAACCGACCGAAAGTGAAAACTTAGAAGAACTCGACCGTTTTTGCGATGCGATGATCACAATCAGAAAAGAAATTGAAGCTGCTTCAGCCGATCAGCCAAACAATGTTCTTAAAAATGCACCGCATACATTAGCCATGTTGACGTCTGATGTTTGGAATCTGCCGTATACGCGTGAGCAAGCCGCTTTTCCGTTGGACTATATTGCTGAAAACAAATTCTGGCCAACGGTTCGCCGCGCCGACGATGCTTATGGCGACCGCAACCTGATTTGCAGTTGTGCTCCGATTGAGGCTTATATGCAAGAATAAATTAAAATTCACAATCCCAAATTCAACTTAGAGTTTGGGATTCTTTTTTATGATGAAAGACATTCAAAATCAAGACGATTTACTGCAATTGGTGACTTTGTTTTATGAGAAGTTACTCGCTGATGAATCCATAAGCTACATTTTTACGGATGTGGTTCAAATCAAACTCGAAGAACATTTGCCGATTCTGGTAACTTTTTGGTCACAAGCCATTTTAGGCACCGGTGGTTACACCAACAATCTGACACAAATTCATTTAGATGTGAGCGCTAAATCGTATTTATCACCGGAACTTTTTAAGATTTGGCTGAATCATTTTAACCAAAGTGTCGATGCTTTATTTGCCGGTGAAAAAGCAGAGCAAATCAAGACCAATGCGTTGAGTATCGCGACGATTATGCAGATTAAAATTATGCATCAAAAACAGCAATAATTCTGACATTCAAAAAAATAACTGTTATATTTTAGCGAATTCGCAAATCGTTCAAGCAAAATAACTTCTTTGTCTCATCGCGCGTTTTTTATGGGTACATTCGTTGTAAATCTACCTTCATGAATATTAAAATCATAGGCTCCGGCAGCTATATCCCGTCGATTCAAGTTAAAAACGAAGACTTCAACCAACATACTTTTCTCACCGAAGAAGGCAACCTGATTGCTGATTCAAACGAAGTGATTATTGAAAAATTCAAGGCCATCACCGGAATCGAAGAACGCCGATATGCCGAAAATCAATACAACACTTCGGATATAGGTTTTATAGCGGCTCAAAGAGCCATTGAACATTCGGGTATTGACCCAGAGACTTTGGACTACATTATTTTTGCGCACAACTTTGGCGATGTAAAACCCGGAGCAATCCAATCGGACATTTTGCCGAGTTTGGCCACTCGTGTCAAATTTAAACTCAAAATTAAAAACCCGAATTGTGTTGCTTATGATTTGCTCTTTGGTTGTCCGGGCTGGATTGAAGGAATTTTACATGCGCGCGCTTTTATCAACTCAGGCATGGCCAAGCGATGTTTGGTGATTGGTGCTGAAACCTTATCTCGTGTGGTTGATTTGCACGATCGCGACAGTATGATTTATGCCGATGGCGCCGGTGCATCTATAGTCGAAGCCAGCAATGACAACACTGGGCTTTTATCCTACAAAAGCGCCACCTATACTTATGATGAGGCTTATTATTTGTATTTCGGAAATTCATTTGATCGAAACCTTGATTCAGATATTCGATACATCAAAATGCACGGCCGAAAAATCTATGAATTTGCTTTGAGTCAAGTTCCGCTGGCGATGAAAGCTTGTTTGGACCAAAGCGGAATTGAACTTAGCCAAGTCAAAAAAGTGCTGATTCATCAAGCCAATGAAAAAATGGATGAAGCGATTATTCACCGTTTTTACAAACTTTACGGGCAACTTCCGCCCAAAGATATTATGCCAATGAGCATTCACAAGCTCGGAAACTCAAGCGTGGCAACGGTTCCGACATTATTTGATTTGCTACAATCCGGTCAATTACAGGGACACGAAATCAACTCTGGAGATATTTTGATTTTTGCTTCCGTAGGTGCTGGTATGAACATCAATGCTTTTGTATATCGTTTTTGATACTTCCCCATGCTTTACAGGTTTTAATTTGTTTTGAAAATTATTTTTGTAAGATTTTTTACCTTAAAAAATTAATTTTAATGCATTTCATCGATTTTTTTTGTTTTTAATCGGAAAACGATAGTAATATTGTCCCGTTGTTAAAACAGAATAAATAATTAATTAAACCCTAAATTTATGAAAGCATTTTACACCTACGCTGCTTTGGCCTTTTGCTCAATTTCTTTTGGTCAGCAACTATTCATCGTTAATTCAGACAACAAATATGGTGTTGTTAATGAAAACGGTGTTGAGATTATTCCAGCTAAATATTCTTCAGTTGAAGAATTTGACAAAGTACACCCAAATTGGTCCAAAGTCGGACTAGGAAGTTTGTATGGCTTTATCGACAAAAACGGTAAAATCATCATCGAGCCTAAATATGAAGAAATCAGTGCTTACAACGTTTATCACGAAGGTTGGGCCTTGGTTAAAAAAGACGGAAAATTCGGATTTATTGATAACGCCGGAAAAGAAATTGTACCTACCGTTTATGACAAAGTAGGATCATTCGGAGATTATGTAAAAGACTGGATGCTCGTTGAAGCCAATGGCCTTAAAGGATTTGTTGACAAAGACGGAAACGTAATCGTACCTATTAAATATGTTCAAATTGAGAAATTTGACAACGTAAGAAAAAATTGGTCTTTGGTTAAAGACAGCAAAGATAAGCTTGGATTTATTGACAGAACAGGGAAAGAAGTTATTCCTGTGGTGTATGACAACATCGAAGCATTCGTAAAAAAACCCACAGCGCTAGCAAACGCTGACTAACCTTAAGTTTTGAATTAGTAATTGAGGAGCCCGAAAAGGCTCCTTTTTTTATGCTAAAATTTTAATTGCTGCTGCGTATATTTGTGCCGTAAAATAAAATTATGTACGAACACAGTTATCCGACCAAACGTTTTGAGATTACGCTGGAATTTCTTAAAAAACACATCTCAACCTCTGAGATCATTTTAGATTTAGGTGTTGAAAATCCCTTTTCAGAAATTATGAAAGCCAATGGTTATTGTGTTCAAAATACCACCGGAGAAGACTTGGATCAAGATCAAAACACACTCAGAAATGCACAAGCCAAAGTGGTTACCGCTTTTGAGATTTTTGAACACTTACTCAATCCGTACACTATTTTACAAGAAATAAAAGCCGATAAAATTCTGATTTCTGTTCCGCTTAGATTGTGGTTTTCATCAGCCTACAAAAGCAAAACGGATCCATGGGATCGACATTATCATGAATTTGAAGATTGGCAACTCGATTGGTTACTTGAAAAAACCGGTTGGAGAATTGTCGATCGAAGAAAATGGACGCATCCGGTTAAACAAATAGGATTCAGGCCATTACTAAGATATTTTACACCTAGATATTATTTGGTTTACGCTGAAAAAGTTCGATAAAAAAAATCGAACTTTTTTTTGTAAGATTATTATATCAATAAATTTAAATTTAATGTATTTCATCGATTATTTTTGCTTTTTATCGGTAAATTAACATAATATTGCCCCGTAATAATAATTCGAAAAATTAACGAAATTTAAATTTTTATGAAAGCAATCTATACCTACGCGGCTTTGGCTTTATGTTCCGTTAGTTTTGGTCAGAAATTATTTATTGTCAGCTCGGATGATAAATATGGCGTGATCAATGAAAACGGCGTAGAGATCATTCCTACCAAGTATAGCTCGGTAGATGAGTTTGACAAAGTACATCTCAACTGGTCAAAAGTTGGGCTGAATAACCTGTATGGCTTTATCGATAAAAAAGGTAAAATCATTGTTGAACCAAAATACGAAGTTATCAATGCTTATGGTGCACTCAACGAAGGTTGGGCCATGGTACAAAAAGACGGAAAATTCGGTTTTATCGATGATTTCGGTAAAGAAATTGTTCCGCCAATTTATGACAAAATCAGCGGTTTTGGCGAATATACCAAAGACTGGATGCTGGTTGAGTCTGAAGGCCTGAAAGGTTTCTTAGACAAAGAAGGCAACATCATTGTTCCGGTAAAATATGTTCAAATTGACAAATTTGACAATGTTCGCAAAAACTGGGCTTTGGTAAAAGACCGCAAAGAAAAGCTTGGATTTATTGACAAAACCGGAAAAGAAGTTATTCCGGTGGTGTATGACAACATCGAGGCTTTTATGAAGAAAAAGTCAGCTGTTGCAGAATCAAACTAATCTAACCAACCATACAATCGAAAAGGGATTTCTGAAAAGGAATCCCTTTTTTTTTATTTTTATGCCGCTAAACCATCACAAATGCAATATTACCTGATTATTCCGGCGCACAATGAAGCCAAATTTATTGGCTTGATGCTCAATTCAGTGCTTTCACAAACACTACCTGCCAAAAAAATAGTTGTGGTCAACGACCATTCAACCGATGAAACCGAAAAAATGGTGCGTCATCTGGCAGAACAAAATCCTCAGCTGGTTTTACTCAATAATTTATCCGATGCGGTTCACCAGCCGGGAAGCAAAGTAATCCGTGCATTTGAAAAAGGATTATCAGCCGTGGATGATGATTATGACTTTATTGTCAAACTCGACGCTGACTTGATTTTACCTGAAAACTATTTTGAAACCATTGCCCGGCATTTTGCAGAAAATCCAAAAGTGGGTATGGCAGGCGGATTTGCCTACATTGAAAAAAACGGAAACTGGATTTTAGAAAACCTCACCGACAAAGACCACATTCGCGGCGCATTTAAAGCCTACCGAAAAGAATGTTTTGAGCAAATGGGCGGACTGAGACCCGCTATGGGCTGGGATACCGCTGACGAATTATTGGCGCGCTTTTACGATTGGGAAATCCTCACTGATGAATCGCTCAAAGTAAAACACCTCAAACCAACCGGCGCCAACTACAATCGAGCGGCCGGACTCAAACAAGGCGCGGCTTTTTACACTTTGGGTTACGGTTTGGGCATCACATTGATTGCTTCGGCTAAGTTGGCTTTGCTCAAGAAAAAACCTTTGCTGTTTTTAGATTATATGCTAGGTTATTACCAAGCCCGAAGCCAAAGAAAACCGATGTTGGTAACCCCGAGCCAAGCAAAATTTATCCGCAATTACCGCTGGATGAAAATGAAACAAAAACTCACCGGAAAACGCGCCGCGTGAGGGACTGAGGCGATATCCTTTTTTAGTTAAAAGATTCGTTTTGAGCTCAGGCATCTTAAAAAAGATAAAGCCGAAAGCCCGACCCGCAGGGACACGCCTTGATAAAAAACTTTGACCAAGCCCCGCGATAAGTCAGAACTTCTGTTTATTTTAGCACATATTTCAAAACTATGATGCTCGTACGCTATTTGTCGCAAATTGGCCGGTATTTCCTGATGCTCAAAGACATTTTTAACAAGCCTACCAAATGGTCGGTGATGCGCCAATTGATTCTAAAAGAAATCGACGATTTGATTATTGGTTCGCTCGGAATTGTGGCTTTTATTTCATTTTTTGTGGGCGGCGTTGTATCAATTCAAACCGCACTTAATTTGACCAATCCGCTGATTCCGAAATATTTGATAGGTTTTGCGACGCGTCAATCGGTAATTTTAGAGTTTGCCCCGACGTTTATCTCAATCATCATGGCCGGAAAAATGGGTTCGTTTATTACTTCGAGCATTGGTACGATGCGGGTGACCGAACAAATCGATGCGCTTGAAGTAATGGGCATCAACTCGCTGAATTATTTGGTTTTTCCGAAACTCATAGCACTACTGCTCTACCCTTTTTTGATTGGGATTAGCATGTTTTTGGGTATTTTGGGCGGATGGATTGCAGCCGTATATGGCGGTTTTGCCTCGAGTTCACAGTTTATCGGCGGTATTCAGCAAGAGTTTATTCCGTTTCACATTGCTTATGCCTTTATTAAAACAGTGGTTTTTGCGTTGCTTTTGGCCACTATTCCATCGTTTCACGGTTATTATATGAAAGGCGGCGCGCTTGAAGTAGGCAAGGCCAGTACGGTATCATTCGTGTGGACTTCGGTGACCATTATTTTGATGAATTATATACTAACCCAATTATTGTTGGCCTGATGATCGAAGTAAAAAATGTAGAGAAATCATTTGGAGAATCTAAGGTTCTCAAGGGAATTTCAACGGTTTTCGAAACCGGAAAAACCAACATGATTATTGGGCAAAGCGGCTCGGGAAAAACAGTTCTACTCAAATGTTTATTGGGCATTCACACGCCTGATATCGGAACGATTTCGTTTGATGGTCGCGTTTATTCAGACCTGACACGCGACGAAAAAATGGAATTGCGTACCGAAATCGGTATGGTTTTTCAAGGCAGCGCTTTGTTTGATTCGCTGACCGTGGCTGAAAATGTGGGCTTTCCGCTGCAAATGTTTACCAACAATTCAAAATCTGAAATCAATGACCGCGTAGACTTTGTGCTCAAACGTGTGAATTTGATTGATGCACATAAAAAACTGCCTTCTGAAATTTCGGGTGGAATGCAAAAACGCGTGGCCATTGCGCGCGCGATTGTCAACAATCCGAAGTATTTGTTTTGCGACGAACCCAATTCAGGACTGGATCCGAACACTTCAATTTTGATTGATAATCTCATTAAAGAAATCACCGAAGAATACAACATCACTACCGTCATCAACTCGCACGATATGAACTCGGTGATGGAAATTGGCGAGAACATCGTCTTTTTGAAAAACGGCCTCAAAGCCTGGCAAGGCACGCGACACGACATCTACAAAACCGATTCACAAGCCTTGGTAGATTTTGTTTATTCGTCTAATTTGTTTCGAAAAGTACGCGAAGTTCAGCTCAAAGAAAATCTATAAACGAGATTATTCGGTCACATAAATCCAACCTATCTTTTCTTCGCCAGATTGCAAAAATACAATGTAATAATAGGTTGAATTTGGTAGTTGTTCATTGTTGTTGTTCTGCCCGTGCCATTGATTGGTATAATGATCTTGACTGTACACCAATCTGCCCCAACGACTATACACTTCAAATTTCTTGACTTGTAAACCCGATAAATCAAAAACATCATTTACATTGTCATTGTTGGGAGAAACTACATTCGGAACTGAGCACAAAGTAGCCTTTAAATCAATAGATTTAGATTCATAACATCCTTGGGCATTGGTAACGGTTACATGATATTCACCTATGGGTTTTCCAGTGATGATTTGCGGATTCTGAGAACCAGTAAATTGACCCGGACCTGTCCATTGATAACTGGCTTGATTGGGATTAAAAGAATCATCTATCGGAATTACATTCAGCTGAAATTGATTGTTGACACAACCGCCTTCAATGATAAACTCCGGCAGAGGATTTACAGTTACCGAAACATCCGAAGCAGCTGACTCGCATTGGTCTAAAATTGTTTTAACGCTGTAAATACCTGAATGAACACTTGAAGCCGATTCAATGATTGGATTTTGCTCTGATGAACTAAACCCATTGGGGCCTTCCCATTGATATTGATCAGCCGTTACATTCGAAGCAAATAAGTACAATCTATCCCCGTTACAAATTGATTCTTGAGCTGATGCAGCCGGAGCCTCCGGACTATTTTTAATGAGAATTGAAACCTCAGATTCATCAAAAGTATTGCAATTGCCGGTTACCTTGTATTTAAATGTATAGGTTCCTGAAGAAGCTTGACTTGAATCCCATAAATTCTGATTCAAAACACCACTGGAGCTGATTTCTTGCCAAATTCCTCCTGGGTCGTAATTACCCGTGAGAAATGAAAACAAATCAATGACGCCTTGGCTACCACAGTATTGCACTTCTTGACCTGTTCCGGCCTCAGGGGCGATCGAAACCACTTGAAGAGGATAATCTACCGTTAGGTCAATACACGAATTGGGATTGCCAGTGTAATATATCCGCACATGGTAAACACCATTATGAGTGGCTGCACTGAAAGACGAAAAATTTAAAGTATTGTCGGTACTGAGCACTGTAGGGCTGTTGTCTTTGGTCCATTGATAATTCAGAAATGAATATCCCGGAACCGACAAAGATGCGCTTTGTCCCTCGCAAAAAACACTAGGTTGCACCGGAAACTGAGTCGGATTTGAAATATCAAATAAACTATTGAGGATATTACCGCACGCATCTTCAATCTGAAAGTTATAAATAGCTGGTTCTATACCCAAGAAAATATTGGACAAATTATTATTAATAAAAAAAGGCTGACCGTTCTTGGCGGTAATTCTATATTTAAGCGGATCATAACCTTGAGCAATGACCACAGCATCATATAAGCCGTTGGCACAGGCAAAAGAATAAACGTGATTGATTCTGGGACCAACATAGTATTCAAAAGTGTATACTTGTTCAAAACACTGACCATATGAGTTAGAACCAGTAATTCTATAGTCAATTTCCCGTATTATTCGAAACTCGCCACTGAACTGCAAATTAGGGTTGTTCCCAAGATTAATGAATCTACAATTGCTTGCGTCATAAACATTGGGTTGTCCGACAAAACCGGTAACTGGATGCCCCCACAAACCGGTAACTGGATTTTTTTTCTGCAATAAATAATGTACTGAAGATGCACTGACGCTTTGTTGAAAGAATAAGTCAAAAGAATCACAATGCTCTGTGATGGTTGCCGAGGCGGGATAGCTTGTTAATCCGGCCAAAGTAACATTCACGGTAGTATTATTATTACACGAATCAGTGGTATTAAAAACATAATTACCAACGGGTAACGGGCCCAGACTCAAACCACCAAAATTCAATAGACTTGTTAAGTTTTCAGGCAAAGGACTTGGATAATTCGCAGGTGCTGAAACGAGTTGAACACTGATTAAAGGGTTAGGTGACGAAAGGGATAAAGACGAAAAATGATTATCGCATAAAGGATATGTATAATATCGCGGTGCTACAGGTGGTTGAGGACCAAGGGATATTGTTCTAATACTAGTTTTTCCGCAGCTATCGGTAATTTGTACCGTATAACTACCTTGGGGTAATGTTGCCGTGCTGTTACTATTATAATTGGCACTCCCATTGAAAGGTCCGGGATGGTTGGCATTAAAAGTATTCGGATTGAATCCAGAAGGAGCACTTAAAAAACTCACAGTCATAGGCGGAATTCCTCCATACATGTTCAGCAGCAAATTTCCTGAAATGCACCCTGATACATTGGTTGATAAAGACAGATACATTGGGTTTGGTGGTTGAATCAGAATCCCATTATTAGAATAATGATTTCCGCTGCCATCTGTTATTTGAACATTGTAGGTATTATAAGTATTCGGAACATTGAATGAAAATCCACCACTACCATTATTAATGTTATAGTTAAAGACTAATGTTGGGCCAGAGGCAGAAAAAACGGTTGCTTGAACAATCAGCGGATAACAAACAACGTGATTTGCGGTAGGCCTAATAAGCGTATTAACCGAAAAACCATTACATCCATCCAAACCTACATAGCCTAAACTAGCATTTAAACCGGGTGGCAATCCCCCATCAACCGTATACGCCCTGGCCAATCCTTCTCCGCATTGATCAAAAACCCGAACATTGTATTGACCTGCAGGCAAATTATTAAAGGTGGGTGATGACTGTAAAGGTCTGGTTACCGGACCTGAAAATATTTCATAAGAAACAGCAATTCCATGTGTTATGTGAACCGTAATACTACCTCCAACCCCACAAATTTCCTGAGTTCCGGTTAAAGTATAATTCAAATTAATAATCCCATTACTAATAAAAACATCTTGCTGTTGGCTATTGCTCAAATCACCTAATGATTGAGTAGCAATCACCCTGTAATTGCCACTGACTAGGCCTGTTAATGTGTTAGCGCTAATCACCGCTATCGGAACGTTCGTGTTGGGCAATCTGTATATAGTATAAAGAATAGTGGCACTCGGTGTAGTATTGGTTACCATAAAATCCAACCGCCCATTGGCTGTGCAGCTTTCGACAATGGGGACAACTTGCAGAGTAAAAGGCGATAATTGAGCGTTCGCTTGCCATTGCATCAATAGAAAAACACACACAACTGTCTCTTTGAAAAATCTGTTGAGTGATGCAACCATAGCAGTTTGTTTTGTTTGAAAGTGACTTTCTCAAATTTATTACTTTTTTTATCACAAACACTTAATCTTCAGTATAAAACTGAATTTCAACAGAGATAAAAAAAAACACCATCCTAGCTTGATATTACTTTGGCAACTGATTCACGATCCCTTTGATTTCTTGCTCTTTGCTCTTTGGGTAAATCAGCAAAACATTGTCTTTATCGACAATGATAAAATCTTCTAAACCGTCTATAATCACGAGTTTGTCTCTAGATGTACTGATGATGTTGCTCGACGAATTGTTGATCATCACAGTAGCATTCACCACAGCATTGTTGTTTTCGTCTTTGTCGAGCTTTTCGTGTAACGAACCCCAAGTACCTAAGTCATTCCAATCAAAAGTAGCTGGAAGCACATAGACGTTTTGGGCTTTTTCCATGAGCGCATAATCAATCGAAATATTCTCGGCCAGAGCATAATTTTCGGCGATGAATTCGCTTTCCGATGAAGTATTATATTGTGTCCAACCTTGCATAAACAAAGCATTCATCGCCGGTTGGTACTGTTCAAAGGCTTGAGTAACCGAGGCTACGCTCCAAATAAAAATACCGCCGTTCCACAAGAAGTTTCCTTGTTCTAAGAACATTTTGGCAGTTTCATAATCGGGTTTTTCTCGGAACTGATTGACTTTTTTTACTTTGTTTGTGTCGGTTTTATCAAACTCAATATAACCAAATCCTGTATTGGGAAAAGTCGGCTGAATACCCAAAGTCATCAGTGCGTTGTTCTGACTGCAAAAATCAAAACACTGCTGAACATTGGCGGCAAAAGCAGCTTCGTCTTCAATCCAATGGTCGCTGGGCGCTACGATCATCACTGCATCGGGATTCTGCTTTTTGATTTTGAGCGATGCGTATAAAATACACGGTGCGGTATTGCGCATAGCCGGTTCAGTCAAAACTTGTTCGGGATTGATTTGCGGCAACTGATCCAGCACAATCGAACTGTAGCGTTCGTTGGTGAGAATCAGAATATTCTCAACGGGAATTAATTGCGATAAACGGCTGAAAGTTTTTTGAATCAAGGTTTGTCCGGCACCGAGCATATCGTGAAATTGCTTCGGAAAATCGGCAGTGCTCACCGGCCAAAATCTCGAACCTACTCCACCGGCCATAATAACAGCGTAATAATTTTTGTTCATGTTAATTGTGTAATAATTCTACCTCGGCATTGGGATTAAACAAATACATCCGTCCGCTGCTGATTTCTAGGCATTCATATCGCTTGACGCGCAAAGCACCTTTCTGGAAAATTTTGCCGTTGTGAATCCTAAAACGGCTGCCATAAGGGATTTCAAAGATATAACTTTTATCGTTTTGGGCATCAAACTGTTTCAGAGCCAAAGTCAGCGTCGCATCGACATCGCTACTGGCCGAAGGATTTTTAAAATGTCTGGCTACCAACGGAAGCAATTGGCCCGGAAAAATCTCAGGCCGAATATAGGGAACCATCAATCGCTGAAAGGTATATTTCCACTCATGACCATGCGGTTTAATGTTGCGACCAAACTTTTCAAAAGCAACCAAATGAGCAATCTCGTGAATAAGTGTGATGAGAAACTTATACTTATTTAAATTGGCATTGACGGTAATTTCGTGCTTCCCATCAGGCCCTTTGCGATAATCGCCGTGACGGGTCACCCGTTGATTGACCACTTTGAGGTGGACACTGTTTTGTACAATCAAATCAAAAACCGGTGCAACGGCATGTTCGGGTAAATATTTAGATAAAACCGGATTCATTTTAAGGTGTCGTCGATGAAACCTGAATGATTTTTCCATTGTGGAATTGGTGCCCTGTTAAAGCAAAATGAGCTATGTAATTGGCCATTTCACTAGCTGACACCGGAGCTTGATAGCCCGGAAAAGCTTCTGAAAGCATTTCGGTTTGCACGGCACCCAAGGCCAAGACATTAAAGGCAATTCCGTGTTCTTTGTATTCTTCGGCAAGCAATTCGGTTAAAGTAATCAGCGCTCCTTTGCTTGAACTATAAGCTGATAATCCGGCAAATTTCATGCTGCCTTGAATTCCACCCATGGAACTGATGCTGACCACATGACTTCCGGATTTGAGATAAGGCAAACAAACTCGGGTTAAGTTGGCCACGCCAAAAACATTGGTTTTATAGATGAGTTCAAAATCCGCTTGAGAAGTTTCTGAAAAAGGTTTCGACAAAAGCAAACCGGCATTGTGTACAATCACATCAACTTGATTCCAAGTCGAAGAAAGAAAATTATTCACTAGGGGTAAG
Organism: Bacteroidota bacterium; assembly: GCA_018267095.1. Classification (GTDB taxonomy): domain Bacteria; phylum Bacteroidota; class Bacteroidia; order Flavobacteriales; family Flavobacteriaceae; genus Flavobacterium. The sequence goes on along the minus strand of JAFDZC010000006.1, from coordinate 35,332 downwards.
TTATCTTCTTGGCCAAGATCAATCGTTAATGAACTAATGTTGGGATGCGCCAAAAGTTTTGCAGATGTCTTTCTGGATAAAGCCAGAATATGGTGTCCGGCATTGGCCAATTGCAATGCTAATTCTAAGCCAATACCGCGAGAAGTGCCTGTAATGATAATGTTCATTAGGTGAAATTTGTCTGTAAAAATATAAAAAAAAGGCAACTCAACCGAGCTGCCCGTACCTAACTAAAACAATAAATGATAAAAGCACCGATGACAGCATAGATACAAAACAGCAGTATTTCTAAGCGGTACTTTTCGATAAAAGACATCATATAAATCATAGCAAATTTTTATGTGCAAATTTTTATGTGCAAATTTCTAAAGAAAAAAAACAAAAATGCACAATAAAAAAACAAACGAAAGTATACTGACCCCTTTTAATCTTTTATTTTTTTCTTTGAGAAACAAAAATGCGCTCAAAGTAAACATCATATAACCCAACAAAGCCATTGCAGAGGGATATCCCTGATACATACCACGGATTCCCTCAGGGATTGCAAATAAAGTCTGTACTTTAAAACCTTTGGGGGACAATTCATAAAAACCTTCGGACGCACTCAACCCTATAAAACTCAAAAGGATAAGACAAGCCAATCCGAAGATGCTCAAAACGGAGATTTGTCTGAAATTCATAGCTTGCATTTTTAAAAAAAATACACTGCAGGCACCAGTTTATTCTATTACTTAATTTAGGATTGCATCATTCTCAAAAAAACAATATAAAAAACCACCACCGATGCCTTGCCCAGTGTATTTTGTTACGTTTTGCTTCGGCCAGACATTTTCATATTCAGGCTTAATGCATCACTAAATTACTCTATTGTGGGCATAATCATTTTAAAACTTGATAACTGCATCAAGAAATGATTAAGTGTATCTATATACCTGATAACCGATACAAAGCCAGACATAACTGTAATGTATCTGAGCCATGCAATTTTAAATAATGTTTACTTTTACTTTTACAAATTATCAAATGGTTTGAAAAATATACTGCTGTTTTTTTCTTTATTCATGGTGATGCAACTTTGGGCTCAGGATCCGTTTTACATTCGGTATTCAACCTCAGAAGGTTTGCCTTCAACCAATGTCTATTCAGTTTTTAACGGGCAAGACGGACAAATTTGGTTTACCACCGACGCAGGTATTGTCAAATACAACAGTCATACTTTTTCAATCATCAACACGGATAATGGGCTATCAGACAATGAGGTTTTTCAGATGAAAGAAGATTATTTAGGCCGCATCTGGATGCTCTCCCTGAGCGGAAAAACCTCCTATTTATACAAAGGTAAAATCTATAACCAAAACAATTCCAAATTGGTTCGAGAACTATCGGGCTCGAGCGTGATGCTTGATTTTTACCAAACTCCTGACCACACGCTCTACTTTCAGTATCGCGACCGTGAAATCGCTGAGCTTAAGCCCAACGGAAAAGTTTCTAAACTCAATAAACTCAAAGTGATTGATCCGGAAATGAAAAAAATTCGCAGCGAGTTTTTTTTCTTAAAAACCTGTGGAATTATCGATCAAATTCATCCACTGTTAGCGCCGCGTCATCCACAATCAAATAGTTATCGTTCCTATCACTATGACCAAAAGAACTTCTTCAGCATGGGCAACAGTTTGTATCAAATTACAGCTCAAAAACAAATTATTAAAATAGCCGAAATTCCCGACAAAACTGAAATCATTCAGATGTATCAAGAATCAAGAAATAAGCTGTGGGTTTGTTCTCGAAACGGGTTGTATTTATTTGAAAATCAAATTTTTATCAGAAAATATTTTACAGACCAGAGTATTTCATATATAACACAAGACTTTGAAGGCGGTTACTGGATATCCACTTTAAAAAACGGTGTTTATTATGTACCGTCCTTTGATATTTTTATTGATCAAATGGGGCACACTCAACCCACAAAATTCAGTTGTTTGAGTGTCGAAAAACAAAAAGGCGTATGGCTGGGCGGAGACAATAATCAATACTATTTTAAATCTATTTCGGGCGAATACAAAAAATTCGAATTGCAAATCAAAAATTCCTTGCCGGATCAAATCAGTCGAATTCGCTCACAAAAAGGTCAGACTTATATTATTGGTAAAAAACAAATCGAAAAAATCACCGCAAAAGGACAAATAATCCCACTTGGGTTTGGCGGAAATGACTACTTAACTACCGATAAAGAATATTTCATTGGCTATAACTACACCTTTAAGGTCAGTCAAAAAAATCAGTCAGAAGAAAAACTCTCTGAAGTAATGTATGACAGCATTTTGGTTGATAAGCGCACGACGGTTTTTGAACAAGACAATGAAAAAAACATCTGGATTGGAACCAATTATGGCTTATATGAATACAAATCTGACCGGCAAGTAAAAAACTGGATTCAAATAAATCCGGAGCTTCAGGTATCCATTTTGGATTTATTTTACGACGCAGCGAACGATTTTTTGATGATTGCTACCAGCTCAAAAGGTCTGTTCATCATGCAAAAGAACAAAATTATCTACCACATCACCAACCGACAAGGTCTAAACAGCGTATCGTGTAATACCATTAAAAAACTCACCGATCACTACTATTTGATTGGTTCCAACAACGGAATCAATGGTATAGTGCTGGGCAAAAACAAATTCGAAGTCAAAAACCTGAACGCGCTTTTAGGCTTAAAAAACAAAAAAGTAAACGACATTGATTGTCTGAACAACACGGTGTATTTGGCTACCGATGAAGGATTGTTGTATTTTGACATTCAAAAAATTCGCAGAAAAAAAAGTCATCCGATATGCCGAATCGAATTCATCAAAAATCAAAACCAATACTGGCTTCCCAAATCAGGCAAAGAATTTTGCTTTTCATATCAAAACAACGATGTGAGCATCAACTATACAGGCATTTCATACATCAATCAAAATAACCTGAGATACTATTATCGATTGGGCGGTCAAAGTGATCGTTGGTATGAAAGTCGCGAATCGCAAATCAACTACAAATCACTCGCCCCTAATCACTACACCTTTAGCGTTTATTGTGTGGACGGTTACGGAGTAAAAAGTAAAATTCAAACCATTTATTTTGAAATTGAAACGCCGTTTTGGCAAGAAACCTGGTTTAGTTTGTTGTGTATTTTACTCATTTCGCTGATGGTTTACAGCTTTGTGAACTATCGCTTGGGCCAACAACAAAAAACATTCGAATCAGAAAAAGCGGCCATTCAGCTTGAGCGCGACAAAGCCAATCTCGAGAAACAAATGACCGAACTCGAGCAGAAAGCGCTTCGGTTGCAAATGAATCCGCATTTTATTTTCAATGCGCTCAACACCATCAAAGGATATTACTCAGAAGGCGATGTGGTCAATGCGAGTACTTACATCTCAAAATTCTCTCGCTTGCTGCGCATGTTGCTCGAAAACACCGATCCGACTTTGTCATTAGCCTCTGAAATTGAAATGCTGCAATTGTATTTAGAACTCACCAAAATCAGATACAAAAACAAATTTGAATACGAAATCATCGTCGATTCGAACCTGAATCGCAATGATACAGCCATTCCGACTTTGTTGTTACAACCTATTGTTGAAAATGCCATCATCCACGGATTAGCACCGAAAAACGATCCGGGCGGAAAACTCACCGTACGATTTGAGCTCGAAAAAAACATGCTCAAATGCTCGGTACAAGACAATGGCATTGGTCGAAAAGCCTCAGAGAAAATGCAAACGCACCGCGATCACGAATCGAAAGCGCTTGAAATTACTTCAGAGCGCATCAAATTATTTGACCAACAAAATGGTCAGTCCAGCATTGAAATCATAGACTTAGAAACCCACCAAAAACCCAGCGGAACCCTGGTAATAGTAACAATACCAATCATAAATATATGGTAATGAAAGTATTAATTATCGAAGACGAAGAACAATCGATTTCAGCTTTGCGCTCAGAAATTGCACTCAATTGCCCGAATATAGAAATTGTGGGCGTAGCCAAAACGGTGTCCGAAGGCATCTTGATGATTGAGTCGTTACAACCCGAATTGATTTTTCTGGACATTCAATTATCTGACGGGATTGGCTTTGACATCCTGACTCATTTTCAAGACAAAATTGATTTTAAAGTAATTTTCACAACAGCGTACAGCCAATATGCCATCAAGGCCATCAAGTTCAGCGCGCTGGATTATTTGCTCAAACCTATTGATGCCGAAGAACTTAAAACCGCTGTCGATAAAGCTTTTAAAGCTCCGCAAGATGAACTGACCACCAAAATTGAAACCCTGATTCGCAACCAAGTCGAGTCGCCCGCGCGTAAAAAAATTGTGCTCGCTACCTCGGATGGCGTTTCGGTTTTTGAAGTTGATTCGATTTTAAAGTGCTCGGCCGAAAGCAATTATACTTGTGTATACTTTACCAATGGCAAGAAAATGTTGTTCTCAAAAACACTCAAAGAATTCGAAGAATTGCTGTGCAACAGCGGATTCGAACGCATTCACAATTCGCACATCATCAACCTAAATCATTTGAGCAGTTTTGTCAATAAAGACGGAGGTTATGTGATTTTGTCTGACAAAAGTACATTGCCGGTTTCACAGAGAAAAAAAATCAACCTCATGACCGCACTGAGCAAATTGAGTTAGTTGGCGAAATGTTTTTTTCGGTAGCGAAAGATTTGATAAAAAGCCAGCAAAACAAAAAACAGCGGAACCAAACAAGACAACAAATATTTTTGCAAACTTGCTGATTGATCTGAAAAATGCGCCAATAAAAGAACAAAACTGAGCATCCCGAGAAAAGTACCCGATAAAGCGCCCAGAAAATATAAATTTCTGCCCAAAAGATTAGGTTGATTATTTTGGTTGACATACAAATGCCAGCCGAGCCAAAAGGGTATTTGCATCAGGTTGACCAAATTCAAACTGATTCCTTTCCAAAAAAACGAATCCGCTCCCAGCCACTGTTGTGCAACGTTTTGACGGTATTCACCCATCGCAAAAACAAAGGCCAAAATCAATAAAAAAACAATACTAAACAACTCAATAAAACGAGCTATTTGTACTTGTTTGCTCAAAAAAAGAGCGCCTTTATAAGTAAAATAAAGAATAACCACCTCAACTGTAATTACGCCCAAAAGATACGTTGACAAAGCAGATAAACCCGATTGCTCATAGATTTGAAAACCAATTATATTGAGATAACCCAGCGGAATAGAGCCCAAAAAACTAATGCTCAACCCCAAGAGTAAATTACGGAGCAACTTCATTTTAGAAATTCAAAATTTGACGGTTGTGTTTGCGATGCAGTTGATATTCGCGCATACCTTCTGAAAAAGTCAGATATGCCCAGCCTTTTTTGTGGTTGATTTGACTGATTTGAAACATATAGCTGATGTGCCGAATAAGCTCTTTCCAACCAAAAAACAAGCTGTGCTTCGGATCGTAAATATGCGTGGGTTCACTGGCCGAGCCATTGAGTTCAACAATCTGAAAATTTTCTCCGGCTTCGAGTTGCTCCCAGCTTTCGAACATCAAATCCAAACGTCCAAAATAAAAACCCGGAATTTGACGGCAAACCTGATCGATTACTTGGTTGAGTTCAGCCGAAATCCGATGGCTCGCATCGATAAATTTAGCACCTCTGATGTGATTTCCGTACGGAACCAACGTGCATTTTTCGCCCATGGGCAATACTTTTTTCAGGTTTTGTCCGTGCTCTTTGGCGATGGCTTTGTATTGCATTTGATGCCGCGGATCTTTCTGAAGCAATTCTTCCATCGTGGATGTTCCGTCACCGGTTACCGTGAGAAATTCTTTGGCAACAATACCGGTAATTCGGCCATTTGACGCTCCGGGAAACCGCACATAAAAAATTCCGACTTCATTTTCATACGGAATCAAATCCTGAATCAGATAATCAAATCCGGCACGCTGATGATACTTTTCAAGCTGACTTTCGGATTCAATTTTCTGAACGGCCGAACCGCGCAACCCAACATCCGGCTTGGCGATGAGCGGATAAGTCAAACCCAATTTGTGCATCTTTTCTTTGACTTGGCTCCATGAAATTCCCGATGCAACCAATTGTGTTTTCGGATAAAATTGCGGCGGAATCAGCGCGTAAATATTCATTTTAGATTCCATAAAAAACCCACCATTCTTGATGCCCGGATTGGCAGCATTGAAAAAGAAAATCGTTCTGCTGCGCAAAGCATACCACAACCAAAGCAAATAAACCGGAACGTATACTACGTGCATCGGCCAATATTCCCAGTGGGTAAGTTTGTGAAAAAACAACCGCATTTTTAAATTTTTATAAATGAATAATCAAATTCGTGAACCTCAATCAAATCGCGATAATGCATTTTCCATTTGTTGGTGTCGATGACCGTTTGGGTAATGCTCAAAGTTTTCAGATGATTGTTTCGATTGATGACTAGGCCATTTTGCGCATCATCTGATTGGGTAAATTGATGAAACTTGAGAATATCTTCAGGTGTAGGCTGTGGATTTTGCAGCAAAAAATGCTCAAACCAAACGCTTCGTTGGGTTCTGACCGGTGCCGGATACAAGGTTGAAGATGACCAAATATGCGCTTGATTGGGCGAAAGCATTTGGGTGGTTTTTTGTCTTCCGTCCCAACGCAACTGATAAAGCGCTGAGGCAAAATAGAGCACAATGGTAAAAGGTTCTACTCGATCCAAATCCAACTCGGCCCAAAACGCCAACATATCTTCACTGCCGATAATATCTAAAACAATCAAACCACGGCTGCGTCTGTAAGGCGGTTGCCACAAGTGTTTTTCATCGGCACCGTTGAGCAAAACCAAAACATTCGCGTGCTCGTCGGCTGCATACCAAGTTCCGCCGGCTTGTGGATCTTTCGGAAAGCAGATGTTTTTTCCGTTGATTGAATAAGTCTTAGGCGCCAAAGCGGGTCTGGCCACTTGCTCATCACGGTTAGAGGTAATGATTATTTTACCTTCTGAAAAAACATAGCTTACTGTGCACATTGTTTGCGGTATTGCATGGTGGCTCGCGCGACGCCAAAATGATCTTCAAAAACAACTTCGGGCATCGAGAGCAAGGCCACCCGAATCAAAGCTTGATGATGGACACAATGCTCCAGATTGTAGGCCAGTTCTCGGTGGTAATTGGTTTGCATTTTCAGGATGCCTTGATCAAAACTTTGATGCAACTTCAAATTTTTATTGGGTTTGTCCAACTGATGAAACAAAGATTGAATCACTCGCGCAGCCACCGAACGATCGGTTTGTACGGTTAAATCACGGGCACGCAATTCATAATTAACCTCACCAGTAGCATACTGCTGCTCCAAGCAAACAAACAATTCGAGGATATGGCGCACATGCGCCCCAATACTGGCTCCGCTGAGCTGTGGTTGCGGTTCACGGTATTGTTCGTTGCTGAGTTGTCCCAGAATCTCGAGCAACTCATTTAAAACAGAATCTATCGCTGATTTCAACATAATGTATCATTTGAAATTTATCGTTTGCGTAATTCTTTGATTTGGGCTTTGTGTAAATAAAGCAATACAACGCAGCTCAAAGCAGTGACCAAAGCCAGAAAAAAGAGCCATCCCCCGTCATTTTGAACTTCAATCCCCAAAATAAAAAGATGACTAAAAATAGCGCCCAACATTGTTCCTAAACCCATCAAAGCGCCGAGCCAAGTGGTGCGGGGCCACAGAATTAAAATGGCCGAAATCAATTCAAAAATACCCGAGCCGATTCTTCCATAGGGCTCTGCACCCAACGTACTAAAAATATAAACACTCTCGGGTGCTGCCGTAAATTTAAAGAAAAGTGTCTGTAATAAAATCACCGCCGGCAACAAGCGTAAAATCCAAAGGGTGGTGTTGGTTTTCATGATTTGATGATTTTTTGCCAATTTTTATCTGCTTGTTTTTTGAGCCTTGCCTCGTCTTTGTTCCAACTTTTGAGCGTGTTGTTGAAGTAGGCATTGTAAAATACGTATAACTTTCCGTCGAGGATTTTATAAGTTTCCGGATCGATTTCAACTTTTTCACCGTTGCTGCCCATGGCGTAAGCACACCAACCTCCGTATTGTGGTTCGTAATTTTGCGGATTCTTGACAAAAGCTTCTTTGTTGCTTGGATTGGCAAAATAATACGTAACCCCTTCAAATTGAGCGGCCAATTCTTTTTTACCGCGCAAAGGTTTTTTTTGCAAAAAATAACTCACCGGATCATATCCTTGCAAAGCTAATTTGTTGTCTAAATTGAAATTTTGTTGTCTTTGCGTTACAGATTGCGCCTGCAATGCTAGGCTTGTGACCATGAGCCAGAGAAAGAATTTAATTTTCATGATGATTTATTTAAGTTGTATTTGATAATTCACTGAAACCACCCATGCCCGCGTGAGCCCATCCGGTCTGGAATCGCGCACCACAAAAGGGCTGGCTGCTACGAGTTCAATAGATTGTTTGGAGGACCATTTCCAAGTGGCGGCTAAAACGCCGTTGAGTGTGAGTCCGCTGGAACCGTCAATAGAAACTCTGCGTCCGTATATATTTTCATACGAATCTTCGCCTAAATGATAAATGCCTAACAAGGCCGGTTGCAATTCAAAAGATTTGCGGTGGATGATTTTATAGTTCACCTTGAGCAAGGCATCGGGTTTTCGCTCAAAGAGATTGGTGGATTCAAAGGCATCGGTAGGGCTGTATTCTTTGAAATAGGAATTCTTGTTTTTGTTTAAAAAAGGCCATTGCAATCCAGCTGAAAAATCCCAAAAACCTGTTGTGTAAGCCAGCCCTAACAACACATCGGCCGTTCCTAAACTCGGTTGATAATCCATGGGCAAAGAATAACCATTGATCTTCAAATTGGCTGCACTCAACGGAGCTTTGAGCCCGAAAGATAAGTTCCAAAAATGAGCCTTGTTATTTTTCCATCGGCGGCTGCCTGTGAGAAAAACATCTCCAAATTGACCGCGTACACCCAAATCTCCATGTGCCTGATTGTAGGTGATTTTGGCGCCAAATGTATAGCCTTTGCCAAACTGATGCTTGTAAGTAACCGAAGGCGCAAAATAAATCACATCCTCTGCTCCTTGTGCTATTTGCGGACTGAATTCAAGTTGATTTTTGTAGGTCAGTGGGTCATGGGTATTTTTGTCAAACGTACAAATGCCGGCATCGCTGCAACCTTGTGCCGATGAAATATGCGCTGTAAAAGCCAAAACCACTAAAAATGCTATTTTTCTCATTTTACATTTGGGGAATTAAAGCGCCATAAGCAAACAAATGGTTGTATTGTTGGCAGTGAATGAGCACATGGGTATAGACCGAAAAATCAACGCCTTCAGGCAATAGATAAATCTGTTGACGAGATAAGTTGCCCAAATTGATGAAAGAATCAGGCGTATTGCTTTGCGAAAGGTAAACCTTCAAATCAGGTCCATCTTCAATGGAATAATCTACCAATCGAAGTTTGAATTGGTTGCGATCTGAATAAATTTCGGCTTTACCTGCGCCAGAAATACCGGTGGTTGTGGTAAAAGTGGTTGCATAAACCAATTTTGCCTGATCCGACAGAACCAAACCCGAGTTATGATCATGGGTTAAATCGCCTTCGAGTTGACAAGAAATCAACAATACAAGCAGCGGGGTTATTTTAAAAAAGAGACTCATACTTTTTTTATTCAAAAGTAGAGTGCAGCCCGAAAGCGAAATGTCAGCAACCCGACATTATCCGTAAATTTTATTTTAATTTTTCAAGATTGTCAATGATAATTTCCTTGCGGCTGTAATAAACCAGCCCGGAAGATTCTAATTCATTGAGCAGTAAAACGGCGGTTTGCCTAGAGGTGCAAATGATTTGAGCGATGTCGTTTTGGGTGAGATAATTCTCGATGTAAATTTTACCGTCCATCATTTTGCCTTCTCTTTCGGCCCATTCGCGAAAAAAAGAAACCAACCGCGTTCGGGCATCTTTCGACATCAAATTGTTGTAGTTGTTTTTGAGTCGCTTCATTTTTAAACCCACAAATTTGGTGTAGGACAAAGCCAAATCAGGATGTTTGAGCATTAAGTGTTCAAAGTCCGATTGTAAAAAACTGCAAATGGATACTTCGGGCGTTAGTGCTTTTGCATATTCATTGACTTCCTGCGCTTCATCGAGTTCAAGATGTCCAAACAAATCGCCCTTTTGAATGATGTCTTTTACGACTTCATTGCCTTCATCATCCAAAGCAACAATTTTAATGCTGCCTTTTTTGAGCAAATAAATTCGTGGAAGTTCTCCGGAACCAAAATAAATGACATCGCCTTTTTGGGCCTTTTTATAGCCGGTAATAATGCACAACTGTTTGATTTGAGACATGCTCAACGTCCGAAACAACTTGTGATCGCGCAGATACCAATATTTGAGTTCTTCATACATAAGGCTAAAATAAAAAAGTTTTGCATAAAAAAACCCGCTCATTTGATGTGAACGGGTTTTTATTTTATGCTGATTATTTTATTTGCCCAAACCTCTCGAAATAACAATGCGTTGAATTTCAGAAGTTCCTTCGTAAATCTGTGTGATTTTGGCATCGCGCATCATGCGTTCAACGTGGTATTCGGCAACGTAACCGTTTCCGCCGTGGATTTGCACTGCTTCGTTGGCCACTTCTAAAGCAATCTCAGAAGCATACAATTTAGCCATCGCACCTGAATGCGCAATGTCTTTACCTTCATCTTTTTCGCAAGCCGCTTTCATGACTAAAAGTCGCGCCGCGGTTACTTTGACAAACATATCGGCCAACTTAAAGGCAATGGCTTGGTGATTGAAAATTTCTTTGCCAAACGCTTTTCTTTCTTTAGAATATTTTAATGCGATTTCATACGCTCCGGTGGCAATTCCCAAGGCTTGTGAAGCAATTCCGATGCGGCCTCCGTTGAGCACTGCCATGGCGAAATTAAATCCGAAACCGTCTTCGCCGATGCGGTTTTCTTTCGGAACCTTTACATCGGTAAACATCAGTGAATGGGTGTCGGAACCGCGAATCCCCATTTTCTTTTCTTTCGGACCAACTTCAAATCCGGCCCAACCTTTTTCAACAATAAAGGCGTTGATTCCTTTGTGGCCTTTTTCGATGTCGGTTTGTGCAATCACAATATAGGTTGAAGCCGTTGAACCATTGGTAATCCAGTTTTTGGTTCCGTTGAGCAAATAGTGATCGCCTTTGTCAATTGCGGTGGTTTTTTGCGAAGTGGCATCTGATCCAGCTTCAGGCTCTGACAAACAAAACGCACCAATCACTTGACCTTGTGCCAGCGGCACCAAATATTTTTGTTTTTGTTCTTCTGAAGCGTATTTTTCTAATCCGGCACAAACCAGTGAATTGTTTACCGACATAATCACCGCAGCCGAAGCATCAACTTTGGCAATTTCAGTCATCGCCAAAACATACGATACACTATCCAAACCTGAACCGCCGTATTTCGGGTCAACCATCATTCCTAAAAATCCAAGCTCAGCCATTTTTTGAACTTGTTCCGTCGGGAATTTAGAATGTTCGTCTCTTTCAATCACGCCGGGCAACAATTCTGCCTGTGCAAAATCACGCGCTGCTTGTTGAATCATTAGGTGTTCTTCGGTTAAATTAAAATCCATCGTATGTTGGGTTTATGTTTGTTGATTCTTTATTTTTAGTGCCCCAAAAGTATGATATTAATGTTAATTTTTCAAACGATTTCGTAATTTTAAAACATGTTGAACAATCGCTATTCAGTGCTAGGTGTGATGTCGGGAACTTCGCTCGACGGTGTTGATTTGGCGCATCTAAAATTCAAAGTGGAAAACCACACTTGGACGTTTGAAATTTTAGAAACCCAAACGGTTGCTTATACCGATTTTTGGCTGGAACAACTCAAATCAGCGATCAATTTCGACGAACAAAAATTGCAAAAACTCAACAAAGATTACACGCAATTGTTGGGTCAAATTATTGCTGAATTTATTGAACGAAATCAACTCAAAAACCTCGACGCGGTCTGCTCGCACGGACACACAATTTTGCATCAGCCGCAAAACGGTTATACCTTACAAATAGGCAATTTACCTGAAATAGCGCAGTATTGCAAGCAAACAGTTGTTTGTGATTTCAGGGTGCAAGATGTACAATGGGGCGGACAAGGCGCGCCGTTGGTTCCGATTGGCGATCGTTTGTTGTTTGCCGAATATGATTATTGTTTGAATTTGGGCGGTTTTTCAAATGTGTCTTTTGAAGCTCCACACGGCAGAATCGCCTTTGATATTTCACCGGTCAATACAGTTTTGAATTTTTACGCCAACAAGCTTGGTCAGAATTATGACAACCACGGAAAAATTGCGCGCTCCGGTCAATTAAATCCAATACTTTTAAAAGCGCTCAATGAATTGGCCTATTACCGTTTGCCCTTTCCAAAATCGCTCGGAGTTGAATATGTGTACAGTACCGTTTTACCTTTGATAGAAAAGTTTGATATTCCTACTGAAGACAAACTCAACACTTTTGTACAACATATTGCTTATCAAACTGCTCATGCTTTACCCAAAAAATCCGGAAAATTACTGGCGACCGGCGGTGGTGCTTACAACGACTTTTTGATGCATCACCTCAGAAGTGAACTGCCCGAAATGAACATTGAAGTTCCATCAGCCAAAATACTCGAATATAAAGAAGCGCTTATTTTTGGGTTGTTAGGCGTACTGAGATTGCGCAATGAAACCAATGTTTTATCAAGTGTGACGGGGGCAAAACAAGACCATTGTTCGGGTATGATTTACAGATAATCAATTTCTTTTTCTTGAATTAGCTCCTCTAAATCAAAAAATTAAGCATAAAAAAAGAGCCACTCGGTAAGCGGCTCTTTTTAATTTACAATCGTTGAAATTATTTTTTGATGAAACGTTTTACAACGGTTTGTCCGTTGGATTCCAATTCCAACATATAGATGTTCGTGGTCAATCCTGAAACTGAGATTTCCCCATTTTGAATGGTTCCTTTCGAAACTTCTTGACCCAACGAGTTGATAATTCTGTACGATGCATTTTCTGCCTCTGATACATTCAAGAAATCACCTTGAACCGGATTCGGGAATATTTTGACATTGGACATATCTGCGCTAGCGGCAGCCGGACGATTGTTCAATCCGCCACAAGTATCGACTGCAAAAGAATCCCATTCTCCCGTTATATTAAAGGTCGTATTAGGCGACAATACGGTAGCTTTTCTTCTCAAAGTAACATCGATGGCAAAGTTAGCCGTACCACCGTTGAAGGTTCCAATGATGTCAATAAGCACTCCGTTTTTGAATAAACCGACCGCGTCATTACCGTTAAAAGTCAATTCATTTCCGGCAGTTGAAATATTGGCCGAGGCCGCGCTGTAACAAGCTACGTTAATAGAGCTATTCACTAAAACAAACTTGGCTCCATGATTTAAAGTTCCCAAAAGAGTAATCCCAGTTGACCAGGCTCCGGCACCGTTGGTTTGCTTTTTAACCGTGTAAATAGAAAGATTTACAGCAGCACCGGTATTGTTGGCAATTTCCAGCGCCTTGTTATTAGACGAACCTTCAATGTATTCTGAAAACATCAAATCTGTTGCATTTCCTGAATTAGCCAAAGTAGTAACGTTGGCCGTATTGCTCGCTGCGGATACGTTTCCGGCGGCATCTTTCGCTTTTACTGTAAAAGCATAAGCCGTTGAAGCCGTCAATCCGGTTACCGAAAAAGTAGTGGCTGTCGTTGTTGACCCGATTAAAGAAGCGCCTTGATATACGTCATATCCGGTAACACCTACATTGTCGGTTGCAGCCGTCCAAGATAAATTAGTAGTGGTTTGGGTAGTTCCCGAAGCTGCGAGACTTGTTGGTGCAGTCGGTGCGGTCGTGTCAGATGCGGCCAAGGTCGTCACGTTTACCGTATTGCTAGCTGCGGATACGTTTCCGGCGGCATCTTTTGCTTTTACAGTAAATGTATAGGCCGTTGAAGCCGTCAATCCGGTTACAGCAAAAGTCGTTGCCGTAGTGGTAGAACCTTTCAAGGTAGTGCCTTGATATACATCATAACCGGTCACCCCAACGTTGTCTGTGGAAGCGGTCCATGATAAATTGGTCGTGGTCTGTGTAGTACCTGAAGCGGCTAGGCTGGTGGGTGCAGTAGGCGCCGTAGTATCGGATGATCCGGCCGTAATGGTAAAGTTGGTATTAGAAACATCAAAGAAAATATGATTGGTTCCTTTGACCATAATTCGGTTGGTAGTTCCCGGCGTGTTTGGAATGGTTACGGCCTGGGTTCCGTCATTCGGTGTTGCCGCCAATAAAGTACTCCAAGTGGTTCCGCCATTGGTAGATATCAAAATGTCTACATTGGCACAGTTCACGCCGTTGGCAGTCGTTCCCGACACGTTCCAAGTGACTGTTTGCGTACTTCCGCCTACATAAGAAACGGCTGTATTCGGGGCAGTCACGGCAAAAGGTCCGGCTGTTGCATTAACAGTTACAATCATATCGTCGCTGTTGTTTCCGGCACCACCTGCTCTGTTATCGCGAACGGTAAATCTAAAGTTGAATGTTCTGGCTACTGACGGTAAAGCTTCTACCGTGATTTCACTTCCTGCCGTTGTGGTTGCTCCGGTCAATACCGAAGACATTTTCGGAAAATAACGCGTTGGCGAAGTGGTTGGTGTATACGAACGGAAATCTACGCCGGTTGTTTTGGTAGCGCTCGGTGCTGCTGCTGTAGTTTGCGAATCCATTTGCTCCCAGTTGTAGGTCAGCGTATCTCCGTTGGCATCGGTTCCGGTTCCGGTGAGCATAAACGGAGTGCTTTTCGGAATGGTGTAATCTAAACCGGCATTGGCCGTAGGAATAGAATTTCCTGTAGATGCATTGGTTTGACAAGTAGTAGTTTTGATAAAATTAGTTACCTGCTGAATGCTCACTGCATGAAAATAGGCATCCGAATGAGCCTGAACATCAAGTGTTGTAATACCCGCATAACCCATGATGGTTGAACCAGAACCCGGTTCTACCTGAACTCCTGTTCCTTCATTACCGCCGTGCGTCCAGGTATGATTGGCTCCGAATTGATGTCCCATTTCATGCGCTACATAATCAATGTCAAAATTATCTCCTGAAGGTATTCCATCGGCCGGAGAAGTATAACCACTGCCTTTGTAATTGTTTGGATAAGTAATGCCCGTATCGACAAAGGTGGTCATATCATTGCTGCAAACGCAACCGATACAGCCTGCATTTCCGCCGCCGCCGGTAGCTCCAAAAAGGTGACCAATGTCAAAATTGGCATTTCCGATTACCGAACTCAAAGTATTCATCAATTGTAAATTCCAATTGTCTAAAGCAGAAGCCGGTGAATACGGATCTGTCGACGCACTAGTGTAAATCACAGCATCCGTATTGGCAATTAAATTTAAATGAACGGCAAAATCTTTTTCAAAAACGCCATTAACCCGTGTCAAACTATTGTTGATGGCTGCTAGTGCCAATGCTTTTGTTCCTCCAAAATAGGCTGTATACTCACCCGTTACTGACATGGCCAAACGGTAGGTTCTGAGCGTTGCATCATCAGCGTTGGGTCTTGCAGTTGAAACTACTCCTAAATCTTGCTTCACATCCTTAATAACTTTACATTCAAAACGATTCAACGAAGCAGCTCTATCTGCTCTGCGATATACAGCATAAGTACTTAGATTAGTTGTATATGGTTCGATGAATTCTGCCGATTCGTCTGCTCTGATGACCATCGTCTGCAAACCCAGTGGTGACAAACTAAAATAAATCGTCGAACTAGGTGTAGTCACACCCTGACCCATGTATGATTTGATTTCAGGATATCTAGCTGCAAGCGCCGGATCCATGTTGGAAGATTCTTTGATTCGGTATTGTTCCATTGCGCCCTCAGCATTGGGAAAAGAAACAATGATATTTGATTTGCCTGCAACGGACCTATTCGGAGCGTTTTGCAAAGATTGTTTGAGCAAATTTACATCTAGTGAAAACAGCCTTGGATTAATCAGGTTACTTTTGTTCGCAACCACTACTTCATCTGCTTTTTGAGAAGCAACAGCAAAAGCTGCTCTTCCGCTTTGAGCATAAGAAACACCTGAGATTGCTATGGCAGCAATCAAGAGTAGTTTGTTTTTCATTCCTATTAAGATTAGTTAGATAAAGTACCAAATATATTGATTTCTTATTACGGTTTACAGATTGTTGAAAACTCTTACATTATTTAACCTAAATCTGAAAATAATTTTAAATAAAAATCACAATTTGATAACATATAAAAAATAGCACTCGAAAGATTCACCAACTTTCAATTGCTTGATTTATTCCTGTTACTCTATTCGTATTTACTATATTTGCCGCGCCCAAAAGCATCATTACTCATGAAAGATTTATTAGAAAAATTCGAAAGCAAACAACCCGAAATTATATTCAACTGGAAAGATTCTGAAACCGAAGCCGAAGGTTGGACCGTCATCAATTCATTGCGCGGAGGTGCTGCCGGTGGTGGAACTCGAATGCGGAAAGGCCTTGACATGAACGAGGTGCTCTCACTGGCCAAAACCATGGAAGTGAAATTCTCGGTTTCTGGACCGGCCATTGGCGGCGCTAAATCAGGCATCAACTTTGACCCGAACGATCCGCGCAAAAAAGGCGTTTTACAACGTTGGTACAAAGCGGTTTCTCCGTTGCTCAAAAGCTATTACGGTACCGGTGGTGATTTGAATGTGGACGAAATTCACGAAGTAATTCCCATGACCGAAGAGTGTGGTGTTTGGCATCCGCAAGAAGGTGTTTTTAACGGGCATTTTAAACCAACCGATGCCGACAAAATCAACCGCATCGGTCAACTCAGACAAGGCGTGATTAAAGTGATTGAGAACCCAAAATTTTCACCCGATGTGTCGCGTAAATACACTGTGGCCGATATGATTACCGGATATGGCGTGGCCGAAGCGGTTCGTCATTACTACGATATATACGGAGGCAATTTCAAAGGCAAAAAAGCGATTGTTCAAGGATTTGGCAACGTAGGTTCGGCAGCGGCTTTTTACTTGGCCGAAATGGGCGTAAAAGTAGTGGGAATCATCGATCGAGAAGGCGGATTGATTTCAGAAAACGGCTTTACGTTTGATCAAATCAGAACCTTATTTCTGAACAAAGACGGAAACAAACTGGTCGCACACAACCTCAGACCTTTTGAAGAAATCAACGAAAAAATTTGGTCGATGGGCGCAGAGATTTTTGCTCCATGCGCCGCTTCAAGATTGGTAACCCAAGACCAAACCGAGCGTATGATTGCAGCCGGATTAGAAGTGATTACTTGCGGAGCGAATGTTCCGTTTGCCGATCAAGCCATTTTCTTTGGGCCGATTATGGAGGCGACCGATGCCAATACGAGTTTGATTCCGGATTTTATCTCTAATTGCGGAATGGCGCGTGTATTTGCGTATTTCATGGAAAAGAAAGTCCAAATGACCGATGAAGCAATTTTCTCGGACACTTCGCAAACCATCAAAAAAGCGATTCAAAAAGCATATGAGCAAAATCCGTCTAAGACCAACATCAGCGCAACAGCGTTTGAAATAGCGTTGAAACAATTGTTATAAACTTAGCCAGACGAATCATTTTGCTTCAACAATTTTGAGTAGATTTATTCGTTTAAAATGGCAAGTTAATTCAATCGCTTATGGACATTACTTTTAACAAAGACCAACAAAAATCAATGCTCTTAACCGCTTTGGTGATGGCATTGCTGATTTTGATTTTGTTTTTGGTTCGCTTTTGGCCGCCTTCAAACTTAGAAGAACTCATCGGTGGCGGCGGTGGCGGTGGCATTGAAATGAATTTCGGAGACAGCGATTATGGTTTGGGTGACAACTTTAAGAGTCAAGCGCTCAATGTAAAAAACGAGGCGCAATCTGCTCCCACCCCAACGGCAACGCAAGACAATGTCCTCACACAAGACAATGATGACGAAGATGTTGTTTCGATGACCCAAAACGAAAAGGTTAAAAAAACAACTCCGGTTCCGACCAAAGTTGAAACCAAACAACCTGCCCCTGAAAAACCCAAAGTTTCGAAAAACACCAATGACGCTTTGGCTAATTTACTCGGCGGCAACAAAGGCGGTGACGGCAACGACAAACAAGCCGGCAACAAAGGTCGTCCGGATGGAAGTCTTACCTCGGCGGGATACAGTGGTTCGGGTTCCGGAACTGGCTCAGGCACCGGAAACGGTTCGGGCAATGGATCAGGTAACGGCTCCGGCAATGGCAGTGGAAACGGCTCCGGAAGCGGAAATGGCACTGGTCCTGGTTATTACCTAGGCAACCGAAAAGCACTCAGCAAACCGGTTCCGAATTATACCTGCAATGAAGAAGGAAAAGTAGCGGTTCAGATTTCGGTAGATCGTTCCGGAAATGTCATTGATGCCAAACCGGGCGTGCGAGGAACCACCAATGCAGCGAAGTGCTTGTTAGACGAGGCTAAAAACGCAGCCTTGCGAACCAAATGGCAAGCCGATGACAAAGCTGCGGATAAGCAAGTCGGATTGATTATTTACAGTTTTAGTTTGAATTAAAAACGGTACCAGATAAAAACAAAAAGCAATAGTCTCGCGGCTATTGCTTTTTTTATGTATTGTTTTAATGTTCTACTTCGGGCTCGTGGCAATCACAAATTTGAGTTTGTTTCTTACACCAATCTGCAACACATCAACCAAATCTTGTACTTGCATATTAAACGGAATGCGCACAACCACTGTCTGATCTTTTTCGGGTCCCATTTTAGAAAGTAAAGTTTGCTCGAGGTTTTCAAAAGCCACTTCTTCTTTATCCACAAAGTAGCGTTTCTCTTCAGTTACTGAAAGCGAAATGTGCTGCTTGTTGGTCTTTTCGTTGTTCTTAGATTTGGGCAACACCATTCGGATAACATTCGGGTTGGCCAAGGTTGAAATAATCAAAAAGAACAACAACAAGAAGAACATAATGTCACTGAGTGACGAGGTAGCTACTTCTGCATGGAATCTTTTATTTCGTCTTATCGCCATGATTTGGTCTTTGAATGATACTTACAAATTCTAATACTTGTTTTTGAATCGATAGCGCAAAAGCATCGATGCGCCCGTTGAATAAGTGATAAGCGCTATAGGCCAAAATACCCACAATCAAACCGGCACCACTACTGATCATTTTTTCATACAAACCGCCCGAGATGTTTCCGATGCTGATGTCTTCGGTGACCGAGATGCTGTAGAAAATTTTAATTACCCCAGAAATGGTTCCGATAAAACCAAGTGTGGGCGCAATACCGGCGATGAGTCCGAGTTGACCGAGTTTCTTTTCCATTTCGCCAATTTCAATGTTGGCGGCACGCTCCATGTTGGATTCAATTTCTGAAATCGGACGACCAATGGTGAGAATGCCTTCTTTGAGCACATTTCCTTGGGCATTGCCTACGCGATCGGCCACAGAATATGCCATGTCAAGGTTGCCCGTATTGAGGCTATTGCGAATATCTTTGATTAAATGGTGATCGATTTTCGCCACTTTTTTAATGTACATAACGCGCTCAAAAATCAGATAAATAGTATAAACCAATAAGATAACGATTGGAATGAGAAAAAATCCACCTTTGAAAATAAATTCAAGGACAGAGATTTCATTAGTTAAAGGTGAATTTTGCGCGGCTTGAACCGGAGCTTGTGCGAGTGAATCAGCTTGTACCTGTAAGAAAGTAATCAGCATAGAGGATTGAATTTTGACTTTAAATTAAATAGTTTGACATTTGTATCGAACGAGCGATTGATACAATATTAAACTAAAAATTGCTGAAAATATTTTGCCCTAAAATAATTTATTAAGAAAGTAATGAACTACAACGATACCGTACAGTGGATGTTTGCGCAATTGCCGATGTATCAACAGCAAGGTGCTTCGGCTTACCGAAAAGATTTGCACAACATTCGAGCATTGGCCGAATATTTAGGTCATCCAGAGGAGAAAATTAAGTGCATTCATGTAGCCGGCACCAACGGAAAAGGCTCAACGTCACACCTACTCGCTTCGGTTTTACAAGAGGCCGGCTATCGCGTTGGGCTGTATACTTCGCCGCATTTAAAAGACTTTCGCGAGCGGATAAAAATCAATGGGGCCATGATTTCAGAGCAATATGTGGTAGACTTTATCGCTCAAAACAAATCGTTCTTTGAAGCTCATTCGCTGAGTTTTTTTGAAATGACCGTTGGTTTGGCTTTTGCTTATTTTGCGGATGAACAAGTTGACTTAGCTGTTATAGAAGTGGGCATGGGCGGTCGATTGGATGCCACCAACATCATTACACCACTGGTTTCAGTGATTACCAATATCAGTAAAGATCATACGGCTTTTTTAGGCAATACCTTGAGCGAAATAGCCACAGAAAAAGCAGGTATCATCAAATCTGGAATTCCCGTAGTCATTGGTGAATATAACCATGAAACAAAACCTGTTTTTGAAGTAAAAGCCAACCAAGCGAATGCTGATATTTATTACGCTTCTGATTTGATTGATGCGACACCTGAAACAGTCTTATTGGGCGATTATCAGCAATTCAATAAAAAAACTGTTTTGCAAACTTTGTGCGTTTTACAAAACCAAGAACGCATTGGTTTGACCGAACAAAACATAGTAGACGGTTTGATGAATGTTGTTCAAAATACCGGATTACAAGGCAGATGGCAACAACTCGGTATCAATCCGAAAATTATTTGCGACACCGCGCATAATCCTGCGGGACTTAAAATAGTGATGCAGCAAATTCAAAACGAAAAATTTGATCACTTGCATTTGGTTTTGGGTGTAGTCAACGACAAAGATTTGAACGAAATCTTGCCTTTGCTACCCAAAAATGCGCATTATTACTTTTGTAAACCCAATTTGCCCCGCGGATTGGATGCTGCCGTTTTAAAACTAGAAGCTGAAAAATTTAACCTCAAAGGCCTTGCGTATAGCTCTGTTTCAGAAGCTTACCAAGCTGCCAAAGGCCAAGCTTCAAACAACGATTTTATTTATGCAGGCGGAAGCACCTTTGTGGTTGCAGAAATATTGCAATAAAACTGATTTTTTATTTGCACATAACAAAAGTTACTTTATATTTGCACTCGCAATTAAGCGCAACGGGCGATTAGCTCAGCTGGTTCAGAGCACCTCGTTTACACCGAGGGGGTCGGGGGTTCGAACCCCTCATCGCCCACAAAAGCAAGCCTCACCGCTTGCTTTTTTTATTAAAAACCCAGGGTCATTAACTCAGCGGTTCAGAGTGCTACCTTGACAGGGTAGAAGTCACTGGTTCGATTCCAGTATGACCCACAAAAAACGCCTTCTGTATCGGAAGGCGTTTTTGTTTTTTAGGAATTCAAGATTGTGTTAGGGATTGCAGCAAAAAGCCCGCAGCGCAGCGAGGACTTGGAGCGAAAAGCCCGACGCGCAAATCAAAAGCAAATGAATGACTCGGATTGAACTGAAAGTCTTCGCTTGTGATTTGCGGGGAACGCCCTAATGAATAAACTCTAACAAACGCTCCAACGCCATACCGCGCGAGCCCTTGATGAGCATGGTTTGATTTTGAAGAGGATGCGTCTGAAGCTGCGCCACCAAATCTTCAAATTGTGCAAAAAACTGCAATTGCGCCGCCGAGCTGACCTGAGCCGAAAAATCTTTACCCACAAAAAAACATTGCGTTTGCGGATGCTGCGCCACCAATTGAACAATATCCCGATGTTCTTGAGCGCTTTCGGGCCCAAGTTCAAACATATCGCCCAAAATCATGAGTTTGTTGGGTTTGTCGAGTTGAACAAAATTCTCAATGGCCACTTTCATGCTGCTCGGATTGGCATTGTAGGCATCGAGAATGATTTCATTACTGCCTTTGTGCAACATTTGCGAGCGGTTGTTCTCGGGGATGTAACCTTCAATCGCCGCTTTGATTTGCGCGTTACTTACACCAAAATATTTTCCGATAGTGGCTGCAGCCAAGATGTTGTTGGCATTGTAAAGCCCGATGAGATGCGAATTGATTAGCGTGGTTTCGAATTCAACTTGCACTAGTGGATTGGCTGAAATATAATCAACTTTAAGATAGGCATCTGCTACATTTTGGGAAAACCCAAAACGTTCGAGGTTTGAAGTTTTTTCGTTTTGCAACGCATCATCAAGATTGACAAAGGCTTTACGGTTGTGTGCGATGAGAAAGTTATACATTTCGCTTTTGCCTTTAATAACACCTTCAACTCCACCAAAACCTTCCAGATGGGCTTTGCCAAAATTGGTAATGTAACCGTAATCAGGTCGAGCGATTTCGCAGAGAAATTCAATTTCTTTTTGGTGGTTGGCGCCCATTTCTACAATTCCGATTTCGGT
Source organism: Bacteroidota bacterium (assembly GCA_018267095.1). Lineage (GTDB taxonomy): Bacteria > Bacteroidota > Bacteroidia > Flavobacteriales > Flavobacteriaceae > Flavobacterium. Next base: position 12,853 of record JAFDZC010000006.1, on the reverse strand, counting down.
AGTTGCATCAAACGACAACAAGGTAAGCGGAACACCAATATGATTGTTGAGATTGCCAAGCGTTGCTTTGGTTTTGAACTTTTGAGATAAAACTGCGTGGATGAGTTCTTTGGTGGTTGTTTTTCCGTTGCTACCGGTTAAGGCAATGATCGGTAAATTGAGATGAGCGCGATGAAATTGAGCCAAAGCTTGTAATGCGCGCAAACTATCAGGCACCACAATAGTTCTGTAGTCAATGTAATAATTAAGGTTGTCGATGATGACATAAGAAGCTCCTTTTTCGAGCGCTTCGGCCGCAAAAGTATTGGCGTCAAAACGATCGCCTTTGAGCGCTACAAACATACAGTTAGGCGCAATTTTTCGAGTATCGGTTGAAATAGAAGAGCATTGTAAAAACAGCTCGTGAATTTTTTGAATGTTCATAACTGTATGAAAAAACAAAAGCCCTAAAGAAGGGCTTTTATTGTATTTGAATTTTGATTAGTTTCTTGGTCTTTTCTTTTTATCGGCTTTAGGACCAACTCTAGACATCGCGCAACGGAAACCGATGTAGTCAGTAGCCATATCTTGCGGGAAGTATCTTCTTTGCGCAGGATCCAACCAATAAGCTCTATCTCTCCATGAACCGCCTTTGTATACGCGAACGTTATCATTCACCAAAGTTGTTCTTTTGCTAGACTTGTCATATTTTCTGACCATATTCCCCAAACTGTCCACTGTCACATTGTGTACAGGAGAATCGTACATTCTTTGTTGGGTTTTGTTTTTACCGTCTTCTTCTTCAGAGTTACCAAACTTGAAATAACGCGTTGATTGTTTGTCACCGTCGCGATAGTTACGCTCATCACTCTTGTCAAAGTTTTGTCTGAGGTAGGTTTCTTTTTCGTCCACCGGAACTTGAGCCAATTGACCCGGATAGTTACGCGCCATTACACGTCCATTGGCCAAAGTATCAAAAGCTTGTGTTTCTGCAGTTACTAATTCAGCTTTACCGTCTTCACCAATTTTATTTTTGGTGTAAACGTTACCTCTGTAATAGTTAAAATCACTGGCTTCATCATCTACGATTGGTCTGTAAACATCGGCAACCCATTCGGCTACGTTACCAGCCATATCATACAATCCAAAATCATTTGGCGGGTAAGATTTAACGGCATTGGTGATGTCAGCACCGTCATCAGACCACCCGGCAATCCCACCGTAGTCACCTTTTCCTTGTTTGAAATTCGCCAATTGGTCTCCGCGTACTTTGCGTTTACCTGAACGAGTGTATGTTCCTGACCATGGGTATTTTTTTTGTCCTCTGTAGATGTTGTACTCACGTTGACCCACATCAGCAGCCGCAGCATATTCCCACTCAGCTTCAGTAGGCAAACGATATTCAGGTAAAATCAAACCAGAAGTGCGTTGCGCATATACATTTTTCTGAGCAGATTCTGTAGCAGGTTGATCTTTTGAACCTTGTGTTTTTACTGGTTTGGCCTTTGAATTTTTGCGACCTTTAAGAATTACTTTTTCATCGCCACCAAAAGCTTTGGTTGGTTGATTCAAATAGGTCTCGGTGCTAAAAGTCTTATCAGCGCTTACATCTGTTACTTTGGCATCTTTTTTCAAGAAACCTTCTCTTTCGAGCACATTTTCGTTCACACGATCCGTTCTCCATTTGCTAAATTCAACCGCTTGAATCCAATTCACCCCCACTACCGGATAATTAGCATATGCCGGATGTCTGAGGTAATTATTGGTCATGGTTTCGTTGTATCCTAAACGATTTCTCCAAACGAGCGTATCCGGAGAAGCTCCTTCATAGATGTTTTTATAATTTTCTTGATCTGGCGGAAAAACTCGTTTCAACCAGTCGAGATACTCCATATACATAAGGTTGGTCACCTCAGTCTCATCCATGTAGAATGACTGTACGTGTTGCTGATTAGGCGTGTTGTTCCAGTCGTGCATTACATCATCTTGCACTTTACCCATGGTAAAAGTACCACCCTCAACCATTACTAACCCTGGTCCGGTTTCTTGCTTCTTGAAGTTTGAAGCATATTGGAAGCCACCTTTCTTATCGTTGATCTTCCAACCCGTAGCCGAAGAAGTATTCTTGGCGTTCGACTTTTTACTACAACCTGTAGCTGCCCCTAGTACAACAACCATTGACAATAGGAGTCTTACAGTCATAATTTTGTTTAGTTTCATACGTATAGTAGGTAATAAATTTTGTGGCGCAATATAAGAATTAACCTTTATATAGCAACACCTTTTTATTTTTTTTTCGTTCCGTCAAGCGGATTTATTGGCTCAAACGCAAATTTAAGTTTATTATTGCTGGTGCTAAATCAAAATTTTATTTTTACAAACTTTTGTAATAATTCTGACGTAAATACGTTTCTAACTGCAATGAAAAAATTCTTGACTCTAGCCATATTATTGTTCAGCTGTTTGATTTTCGGCCAATTAAAAGGCGACATATCACTTCAATGGACAGAAAAATCAGCCGTCGCCATTGGCGAATCAAAATTTATTACCCCAAAATTCAATTCAAAGAATTTTTTACTTGACGGTTACAAAGGTCAAGTTTTTTTTAGTTTAAACATTAAAACAAATAATTACATTGACGAAAGTCAAGTAGAAATTTCTAATGTAGTTTACGAAAATATCTCTCAGGATCAATTGGGAGAGTTATCGGTATCCGCGTTGCCCAACCAGATTGATGTTAAGGTAAACAATGCCAATGCCCGCGGAGTATTGTATGCGCATCTTTTATTGAATCCGATTATCAAAGACGGCTCTGGTTTTAAACGTTTAAAATCACTTAGCTATTCGTTAAAACCTTCAACGTTGCAACGCCGATTGAGTTCGAATCCTGAATTCACACAAATATCAAACTCGGTTTTGTCTTCAGGAAATTGGTTTCGCTTTTACGTCACAAAATCTGGTGTTTACAAATTATCAAAAGATTTTTTGAGAAGTTTAGGAGTTAGTGTTGACGGGCTTGATCCACGAAAAATAAAAATATACGGAAACGGTGGCCGAATGCTTCCGCTGAGAAACGATGTGTATTATCCTGCTGACTTTGCTGAAAATGCGATTGAAGTTGTTGGAGAAAACGACGGTGTGTTTAATGATTCCGACTATGTGCTTTTTTATGCTGAAGGCGTCGACCAATGGAATCAAGAAAGTCAAACCACCAATAACTTATACGATTCAAAATCTTATTATTATGTAAATGTTGAAGGTAATGACGGAAAACGCATAACCGATATGTCACAACCGAGCGCCGCGGCCAACGTAAGCATTTCACAATTTGACGGTTATAGTTATCACGAGAATGACCTAGTCAATATAACGCGATTAGGCAGACGATGGTTCGGAGAACAATTTGATTTTACCGAAGAGCAAAGTTTTGATTTTAATATCCCCAATATAGTAACTTCTGCTCCTGTCAATATGTATATTTATGCTGCGGCTATTTCTTCAACGACTACCTCAATGAGTGTAAAAGCCAACAATGAATCAGTGGGCGCCTTAAATTTTTCGGCCATCGGCGGATCGAGTAAAGCTGATCCAGCAACTTTAAGCACCAATATTACTTCAGCTGAAAACATCCGAATCACTCTGAATTACAACAACAATGGCGTACCAGATTCTAAAGGTTTCCTCGATTATATTCTGCTCAAATCCAAGCGAAACCTCACCGGCTACAACAAACAGTTTGCTTTTCAGTATGATGCTTCTGCCTCAGGCAATCAGATTGGAGAATATCAGATTGCCAATGCCACCAACATCATAAAGGTTTGGGACATCACCGATATATATAATGTAAAACAAGCGGTCAACAACAATCAAAGCACTTTTACATTTAAAGCAAATTTTGGCTCGCTCAAAAAATACATTGCTGTTGACGCCAATGATTATTACACCCCTAGCACTGATTCACGCACGCGTGTGGCCAATCAAAATCTCAAAGGCACCATTTTTAATGATGATCAAGGCCAATTCAAAGACATTGATTATTTGATTATCACTCCGAATTTTTTAAAGTCTCAGGCAGATAAACTGGCTGCTTTTCACCGAACCGACAGCCAACTCAATGTAAAAGTGGTCACCCTTGAAAGCATTTACCAAGAGTTTGCCAGCGGAAAACAAGACGTGGCTGCCATCAGAAATTTTATCAAGTATGTTTATTTCAATGCATCTGCCGATGACAAGCGCGTAAAATATGTCAATCTTTTTGGCGATGCTTCCTACGATTTTAAAAACCGCATTTCAATCTCGTCGAATATTGTTCCTATATATCATGCGCTTAATAGTTTTTCGGTTGATCCGAGTTCTTTTGCCAGCGATGACTTTTTTGTCTTTATGGATGACAACGAAGGAAATCTCGACCAAAGCTATCCGAGCAAAGTGGGAGAAATTGACATTGCCGTTGGACGTATGATTGCCTCGAGCACTACTCAAGCTGCAGAGTTAGTCAACAAGGTCATTGAATACAAGGACCTTAAATCCTATGGTAGTTGGCGCAACAATATTGTCGTCATCGCCGATGATGCCGACAAAAGTAGCGACAGCTCGCTTCAGGGACGAATCAACAATATGGCCGATACAATTATTACCCAAAAGCCTTTTTTAAACTACGAAAAAGTATTGTTAGATTCTTATGTACAGGAAACTTCCGCCGGAGGAAGCCGATATCCAAAAGCGCGCAAAGACGTGTTTGAGTTTTTTGAAAAAGGCGCACTCATGGTTAATTATTTAGGCCATGGCGGCGAGGACGGTCTTTCGCAAGAACGCATTTGGGAAAAATCTGACGGACAAAATTTATCCAATCGTTATAAGTATCCGTTGTTTGTAACTATTACCTGTGAATTTTCAAGATTTGACAATCCATTCAGACCTACGGCAGGGGAATATGTTTATTGGAATCCAAAAGGCGGCGCCATTTCAATGATTACCACCGTTCGAGAGATTTATCAATCCACCGGAGAAGATTTTAACGATACATTAGCAAAGTATTTATTTTCATATGGCTCTGACCAATATGTATCGATGGCAGAAGCTTTGAGATTGGCCAAAAACGACTTTGATTACCGCACTGATATCGTATTTTATTTAGGAGATCCCGCTTTAAAATTGGCCATCCCAACTCCTCGCATCAATCTGACCAAAGTCAACGATGTCTCAATAAGCAGCTCAACAGCCATTGACGATTTTAAATCGTTGGCCTATGTAAAACTGGCAGGTGAAATCACCGATGAAAACAACCAACCACTCAACCAGTACAACGGCGAATTATTGGTCAACATTTTCGACAAAACTATTGTTCGAACAACACTCAACAACGACGGGAACAATCCTGCAATGAATTTTAACACTTTGGGCGAGACTATTTTTAGAGGCAATGCTTCGGTAACCAATGGTCAATTTGAGTTTGGGTTTGTGGTTCCGAGAGACATCAGCATTCCACTCGGAAACGGAAAAATTAGTTTTTATGCCAAGCAAAACAGTTTGAATTTTGACAAAACCGGATACAACACCAACATCAAAATTGGCGGTATCAATCCAAATGCAGCCTCAGATAATATCGCTCCAAAAGTCAAGCTATACATGAACGATGAAAGTTTTGTTTCGGGTGGCATTACCAATCAATCTCCTTTATTCTTAGCCTTTTTAGAAGACGAAAACGGCATCAACACAGCCAGCGGAATTGGCCATGACATCGTTGCAATTCTCGACGGCGACGAGACCAATCCTTATAAACTCAACGATTATTATGAAACGGCTTTGGACAATTACAAAAGCGGAAAAGTTAAATTCCCGTTCAGAAACCTCAAAACCGGATTACATACGTTGTTGTTTAAAGCTTGGGATGTATACAACAACTTAGTCACTGCTGAAATTCAGTTTGTAGTTGTGGGCGACGATTCACTTACTTTGAGCAATGTCTTGAATTATCCGAATCCTTTTACAAGCTACACAGAATTTTGGTTCAACCACAACAAACCTCTGGAGCCGCTTGAGGTACAAGTGCAGGTTTTAACGGTGACCGGTAAAATTGTCTGGACCAAAAACCAAACCATCACCACCGATGGCACCTTGGCCCGAAGCATTACTTGGGATGGTCGCGATGATTTTGGCGACCGAATTGGCAAAGGTGTCTATATTTACAAACTGACCGTGAAATCTCTGCTGAGTAACTCAAAAGCAGAAAAGTACGAGAAACTTGTAATACTTTAATAAAATACTATATTTGTAAACTTTTAAAAAATTAGAATGAAAAAGATTTTAGCTGGATTTCTTTGCCTCATAAGCCTCCAATTTTCATTTGCTCAAACCACTACTACCCGAGTAATTACCACAGGTGTTCCTTTTTTGTTGGTAGCTGCAGACGCTAGAGCTGCCGGTATGGCCGACAATGGTGTTGCCACATCTGCAGACGTTTTTTCACAACAATGGAACCCATCCAAATATGCTTTCTCAAACGACAAACAAGGTTTCTCTGTAGGATATACACCTTATTTGGTTGAATTGGTTAATGATATATCTCTTTCACAGGTTACTTATTTTAACAAATACAACGAACGAAGCGCCTTTGGAGCTAGTATTCGATACTTCAGTTTAGGAGAAATAGAATTAAGACAAAACGTTGACGATCAACCAAACGTAGTAAAACCGGCTGAATATGCTTTAGATGTTTCTTATGCTTTGAAGCTTAGTGATTATTTCTCGATGTCGGTAGCCGGTCGTTTTATTCGTTCAAATCTGAGAATCCCAACTGAAGGACAAAACTCTGCTGCCGCGAGTTCGTTTGCTTTTGATGTATCTGGCTTTCATCAATCTGAAGAAATGGCTTTCAATAGCTTTAACGGAAGATTGCGTTGGGGTTTCAACCTTCAAAATCTTGGGCCTAAAATCAACTACGACAAATCGCAAGGTGATGCGGGAGCGAACTTTTTGCCTTCAAACATGAAAATCGGTGCCGGATTTGACTTTATCCTCGATGATTACAACAAAGTGACTTTAAATGCAGAAGTTAACAAGCTTTTGGTTCCTACGCCAATTGAACCAACAGATTCAAACGGAAATGGTGTGATTGACGATGCCGAAAAAGCAGAGGCCATCGCCAAATATGATAAAATTGGTTGGGTGGAAGGTATTTTCAAATCGTTCGGTGATGCGCCCGATGGATTTAGTGAAGAACTTAAAGAATTCACTTATTCTATTGGAACAGAATATAGCTATCAAGACTCATTTGCTTTCCGTTTAGGTTATTTCAACGAGAGTCCTCAAAAAGGTGCCAGAAGATTTGCTTCACTCGGTGCCGGATTTAAATACAATACCATCAAAGTTGATGTATCGTATTTGTTTGCGATTTCAAAAGTTAAAAACCCGCTCGAAAACACACTGCGCTTCTCGCTCAGTTTTGCTTTCGGTGATAAATATGATGAATACTAGACAACAAATAATTTAATTAAAAATCCAAATTTCTCCTTTTTGAAATTTGGATTTTTTTTCCCTTGTACTTTTATGAAGAACATTACCATCAACACCCAACTCGCGGTCTTCGAGTCATTGCAAGAACTTCCTGAGAACATTCAGCAACTCATGCAAAAAGCTGTAGAGATTAGAAAAAAAGCGTATGCTCCGTATTCAAAATTCAGAGTCGGTGCCGCCTTGCTTTTAGACAACGGACAAGTTGTGTTGGGATCGAATCAAGAAAATGCAGCCTATCCTTCAGGATTGTGTGCTGAGCGCGTGGCTATTTTTCAGGCTGGGGCTGTAGCGCCCGAGGCTAAGATTATTGCGATGGCCATCACGGCAGCTTCTGACACCAATCAAACGCAATCTCCGATTCCACCCTGTGGCGCCTGCCGACAATCGATTGCTGAATACGAATTCAAACAAGACCGACCTATTCCCATTTATTTTATGGGAGAAATCGGCAACATATACTTGTCTGATTCACTCAAAAATTTATTGCCGTTTACCTTTGACAAAAACTTCCTGTAAGGGTTATAAAAATTAAGGTTTTTATATTTTAATTCTTCGTTGGAATGTTTACTTTTGCCTTTCGCAAAATTGTGTGAGGCGACTGTTTTGCATTTTCAAAAAAACATCATTCAACAACCATCAAGTCAAAGAAACACGATGAAAGAAATTACAAGAGAAGTTTACTTAAAATGGTATGAAGACATGCTATTTTGGAGAAAATTTGAAGACAAACTAGCCGCTCTTTACATTCAACAAAAAATTAGAGGATTCCTTCACTTATACAACGGACAAGAAGCCGTTTTAGCGGGTGCATTACACGCGATGGATTTATCCAAAGACAAAATGATCACCGCTTACCGCAACCACGTTCAACCTATTGGTATGGGCGTTGACCCAAGAGCCGTTATGGCTGAATTGCTCGGTAAAGTTACCGGTACTTCAAAAGGAATGGGCGGATCAATGCATATTTTCTCAAAAGAAAAAGGTTTTTACGGCGGGCACGGAATTGTAGGAGCACAAATCCCGGTGGGCGCCGGAATCGCATTTGCTGATCAGTATTTCGGACGCGACGGTGTAACCCTTACCTATTTTGGTGACGGTGCTGCACGTCAAGGATCGTTACACGAAGCTTTCAATATGGCCATGTTATGGAAACTTCCGGTGGTTTTTATCGTAGAGAACAACGGTTATGCCATGGGAACTTCCGTCGAAAGAACAGCCAACCACACCGATGTTTGGAAACTGGGCTTAGGATATGAAATGCCATGCGGCCCGGTAGACGGAATGAATCCGGTAAAAGTAGCCGAAGCCATGCATGAAGCTATTGAGCGCGCACGTCGTGGGGACGGACCTACTTTTCTTGAAATGAAAACGTATCGCTACAGAGGTCACTCGATGTCTGATGCACAATTATATCGCTCAAAAGAAGAGGTTGATGAATATCGCAAAATTGACCCGATCACCCAAGTACTCGATGTGATTAAAGACCAAAAATACGCCACCGATGCCGAGATTGAAGCCATCGACGAGCGTGTAAAGAATTTGGTTGAAGAGTGTGCTACTTTTGCTGAAGAATCTGACTTCCCGGATATTCAACAAATGTATGATGTAGTATACGAACAAAGAGATTATCCATTTATTCCACACAAATTGTAATTGCGTATTGACTATGGCAAAGATTATAACCATGCCCCGTTTAAGCGATACCATGACCGAAGGTGTTGTGGCCAAATGGCTTAAAAAAGTAGGAGACAAAATCAACGAAGGAGATATATTAGCCGAAATTGAAACAGACAAAGCCACCATGGAATTTGAGTCGTTCAATTCGGGAACTCTTTTACATATAGGCATCCAAGAAGGCGAAACCGCTCCGGTGGATTCACTATTGGCCATCATTGGCGCTGAAGGCGAAGACATTGCTCCATTGCTCCATCTCGGAAAAGCTCCGGTGACTTCTGCCCCAGCGGCTGAAACTCCAGCTGTACAAGAAACCGCTGCTCCTGCTGCAACTACTTCTGCTCCGGCAGCTTTACCAAAAGGTGTTGTCGTGGTCACTATGCCTAGGCTGAGTGATACCATGACCGACGGAACCGTGGCTACTTGGCTCAAAAAAATCGGCGATACCATTAAAGAAGGCGATATTTTAGCCGAGATTGAAACCGACAAAGCCACGATGGAATTTGAGTCTTTCAATTCAGGAACCTTATTATACATTGGCGTTCAAGAAGGACAAACTGCTCCGGTAGACAGCGTATTGGCCATCATCGGACCAGCAGGAACGGATGTAACCGGCGTTGCTGAAAACTTCCAAAAAGGAGGCACCGCACCAGCTGCTTCGGCTCCGGCAACAGCGGTAGTTGAATCTGCATCGACTCCAGTGGTTACCACCACGCCAACTTCTGACGACCGAAGAATTTTTATTTCTCCTTTGGCCAAAAAATTAGCTGAAGAAAAAGGAATCGACTATACCCAAGTGCAAGGCAGCGGTGAAAATGGCCGCATTGTCAAAAGCGACATTGAGAACTATACGCCAAGCGCAGCAGCTCCGGTTTCTGCATCACAAGCTATTGCAGCCGCTCCAACTGCTGCGGTTCAACCGTTTGTTCCGGCCGGCGAAATGTATTCAGAAGAAATCAAGAATTCGCAAATGCGCAAAACTATTGCCAAGCGTTTGTCTGAATCCATTTTTACCGCACCGCATTTCTATTTGACCATTGAAGTTTCAATGGACGAAGCGATGCGTTCACGAGGAATGATCAACAATATTCCCGACACCAAAGTATCGTTTAACGATATGGTCATCAAAGCCTGCGCGATGGCCCTTAAAAAACATCCGAAAGTGAATTCACAATGGAGAGAGGATGCCATCATCATCAACCACCACGTCAATGTAGGTGTCGCAGTTGCAGTTGAAGACGGACTCGTAGTTCCAGTATTGCGTTTCACCGATCAGATGACGCTTTCGCAAATTGGTGCTCAGGTAAAAGATTTGGCCGGTAAAGCAAAATCTAAAAAACTGCAACCTTCTGAAATGGAAGGAAGTACTTTCACAGTTTCGAACTTGGGCATGTTTGGCATTACCGAGTTTACTTCAATCATCAACCAACCGAATTCTGCCATTCTATCGGTAGGCGCAATTGTAGAAAAACCGGTGGTGAGAAACGGTCAAATTGTAGTAGGAAATACCATGAAAGTGACTTTGGCTTGCGATCACAGAACTGTTGATGGCGCCACAGGAGCTCAGTTTTTACAAACTTTGAGACAATACCTTGAAAACCCGGTGACCATGTTGGCCTAACCGATTCAAATTATATTTTAAAACCCGTCCTGATTTTCTCGACGGGTTTTTTGTTTACCTTTCGCTTAAATTTATATTGAATGAAGAAGATTTATTTCCTAGGCTTAATTCTGTTGCTTGTTGCCTGTCAGAAAAAAGAAAATGACGTTACTAAAAATGCTGATTCTGCAAAAGACACACACACTTTTTCAAACCCAGAGTCCGCGGTGGTCAAGCACCTTGATTTAGACATCAAAGTTGATTTTGAAACGCAAACCATTTCCGGAAAAGCCTCTTGGACGATAGACAATTTAAGCAAAGGAAACGAAATCATCTTGGATGAAAACACACTGAACATTCAAAAAGTTACCTTAGGCGATGATGAAAAAGCAACGGCTTTCAAACTCGGTGAAGAAGTAAAATACCACGGAAAACCTTTGATTATCCAAATTGAACCAACCACCACAAAAGTTAATATTTATTATACCACCACCAAAGACGCAGTAGCCTTACAATGGTTGACTCCGGCGCAAACTGCCGATCAAAAACATCCGTTCTTGTTCTCACAAGGTGAAAGTATTTGGTCGCGCACTTGGATTCCGTGTCAAGATTCTCCGGCTGTACGATATACTTATAACGCAAAAGTCACCGTTCCGAAAGATTTGATGGCCGTGATGAGCGCGGTGAATCCACAACAAAAAAACGATACCGGGGTTTATACCTTCAAACAAGACAAAGCCATTCCATCGTATTTGATGGCCATTGCTGTGGGAGATATGGGCTTCAAATCGATTGACCAGCGCACCGGAGTTTATGCCGAAAAATCAGTATTAGATAAAGCTGCTTGGGAATTCGGCGAACTCGGAAAAATGGTCACGGCTGCTGAAAAACTCTTTGGCCCTTATCGCTGGGGGCGTTATGACGTACTGGTTTTACCGCCGAGCTTTCCGTATGGTGGCATGGAAAATCCCAACCTAACCTTCCTGACTCCTGGCGTGATTGCCGGCGATCGTTCGCTTACCAGTTTGCTGGCGCACGAACTCGGCCATAGTTGGAGCGGTAATTTGGTCACCAACGCCACTTGGAACGACGTTTGGCTCAACGAAGGTTTTACCACTTATGTAGAACATCGCATTGGCGAAGCTATTTTTGGTGTTCAAGAAGCCAAAATGCAAGATGTTTTAAGCAGAAAAACGCTCGCAGACAACATGCAAGATTACGGCCCGAATAATCCCGCTACCCAACTCAAAGTCAATGTCGACGGCCAAAATGCGGATGAATCCTTGAGTGACATTCCGTATGAAAAAGGCTATGCGTTTTTACAAACCGTTGAAAATGTTGTGGGTCGCAAAGCTTTTGACCAGTTCATCACCGAGTATTTTAATGCACATGCTTTTCAATCCATCACCACCGAAGATTTCTTGAAATATTTCAATGATCATCTGATCAAAGGCAATAAAGAACTAGCCAACAAAATCAAAGCTGAAACTTGGATTTATAAACCGGGCATTCCATCCAATATCATCACGCCTGTTTCAGAAGATTTCAACGCTATCGACCAAATTCAAAAAACTTGGCGACAAACTGGCGTGAAAGGCTTGAGCGCCAAAATCAAATCAACCAATGAAAAACAGCATTTCATCGATTACCTTCCGTCGGATATCACCCAAAAAGAAATGACCGCCATCGACCAAGAGTTCAACTTTACCCAAGGCGGAAACTTTGTCATCAAGCGCCAATGGTTTGTGCAAGCGATTAAACATCAATACAAACCGGCTTATCTGGCGATCGAAAAGTTTATGATATCCACCAGCCGCACCGGTTCGTTGCAAACCTTATACAAAGAAATGGTCAAAACGCCCGATGGTAAAACTTGGGCAAAACAGATTTTTGAAAAAGCAAAATCGGGTTATCATTTAACGACTGTTCAAGATTTGCAAAAGACTCTAGAATAGTTTTAGGGCGAGCCGGCTCGTCAAACGCAACATTCCACAGAAAGTTTCCGCGCTCGCCGTCGGGCTGTTCGCTGTATCTTTTGTTCCTGCCTCACAAAAGGATGCCGCTGCCATCCCGCTCGCAGAGGAG
>JAFDZC010000005.1 GCA_018267095.1 Bacteroidota bacterium | reverse complement strand
CGATTTAACCGGAGATGGTAGTGTTGACTTGTCAGATGTTAATACAGCAAGTAACAACTCTGATAATTCAATTTACGCACAACGTCCGTATTAATTTACCATACATTAAAAATAGAACCCGCTCATTTGAGCGGGTTTTTTATAGGTCAAAATTATTTTTAGGATGTTCAGATTATCCCATCAAAATCGCTAATTTTGCGCCATCATTTAAGAACCGTATTAGTTGATTGTCATGGTTAAAGATTTATTCGAAAGAATTCAAAACAATAAAGGTCCACTCGGAAAATGGGCTTCACAAGCAGAAGGTTACTATGTGTTTCCAAAACTCGAAGGAGAATTGGGTCCGCGTATGCAGTTTCACGGAAAAGAAATACTCAATTGGAGCATTAATGATTATTTAGGCTTAGCCAATCATCCGGAGGTGCGCAAAGCTGATGCCGAGGCAGCTCAAAATTACGGAGCGGCTTATCCGATGGGTGCACGCATGATGTCTGGTCATACCACTATTCACGAACAATTAGAAAATGAATTGGCAGCCTTTGTCCAAAAAGAAGCAGCCTATCTATTGAATTTCGGATACCAAGGAATGGTTTCAACCATTGATGCTTTGGTGACTAAAAATGATATCATCGTTTACGATGTTGATGCACATGCTTGTATTATTGATGGTGTTCGTTTGCACATGGGTAAACGTTTTACCTACAAACACAACGACATTGAAAGCATGGAGAAAAACCTCCAACGCGCCACCAAAATGGCACAAGAAACCGGAGGTGGAATCTTGTTCATTACCGAAGGAGTTTTTGGAATGCGCGGTCAACAAGGCAAACTCAAAGAAATTGTAGCCATGAAAGAAAAATACAATTTCCGTTTATTGGTGGATGATGCACACGGGTTTGGAACTTTGGGTAAAACCGGAGCCGGAGCTGGCGAGGAGCAAAATTGCCAAGATGGAATTGATGTATATTTTTCAACTTTTGCTAAATCAATGGCTTCAATAGGAGCTTTTATTGCCGCCGATAAAGACATCATTGATTATTTGAAATACAATTTACGTTCGCAAATGTTCGCTAAGGCCTTGCCGATGATTCAAACGGTGGGTGCTTTGAAACGTTTGCAAATGTTGCGTTCGATGCCGGAACTCAAAGATAAGTTGTGGGAAAACGTCAACGCACTTCAAAACGGATTAAAATCTAGAGGCTTTAACATCGGCGATACCAATACTTGTGTGACGCCGGTTTATCTGGAAGGAAGTATTCCAGAAGCGATGGTTATGGTCAATGATTTGCGCGAAAACTATGGAATTTTCTTGTCAATTGTAGTCTATCCGGTAATCCCGAAAGGAATTATCTTGTTGCGTATGATTCCGACAGCATCTCATACAATTCGTGATATCGAAGAAACATTAGCTGCTTTTGAAGCCATCCGCGAGAAACTCACCAACGGAACGTATAAAGCGATTGCCGAGAAAACAACGGTTGACGTTAGCTAAACTAAGATATATTTACAAAGAAAGCGCTTCAAATAGAGGCGCTTTTTTTATGAGTCAATCGATTTGATATAGGTTCTTCTGCGTCGCGTAATGCTTGAATCAATATTTTTCCAGAGGTTGTGTATGGCGTGATTTTCTTCGAGTTCAGGAGTTCGAATGCATCTGATGATACCATTGGCTTTAAAAGTTTTAAAATACTCGTCAAAAATAATGGCCGTAACGCCTTTGTTTTGGTATTCCGGCGCTATGCCAATCAAATAAAATAAAACTTCTTTGCTGTGCTTTTTGGCTTGTAATAAATGATAAAAACCAAACGGAAACAATTTACCTTTGGCTTTCTGCAAAGCTTCAGAAAAAGAAGGCATCACTATGGTAAAGGCCACCATTTTGTGGTTTTTGTCAAAAATGAATTTAATGTATTCCGGATTGATAAACGGAATGTATTTCTTTTTAAAATAAGCTTTTTGAATTTCTGTAATAGCCACAAATGAAGCCAAATTTGCATAGGTGGTATTGAATAAATCAAACATTTCATCCACATAAGGCATGATGTCTTGAGTTCGGGTAAAATTCATCGAAGTCAGCTCATATCTTTTACGAACAAATTCCTGCGCTCTCAAAAATGAAGCGGGATCAACCTGGCTCATCAAAAAGCTACTTTCATGGTATTCTTTTTCTTTGACAAACCCCAATTGTTCCAAATGCTGCGCATAATACGGATAATTATACCAGGTAATCATTGAACCAATATAATCAAAGCCTTCAGTTAATACGCCCACTTTATCCAAATTTGAAAATCCCATGGGGCCTTCGATGTGTTCCAAATGATTTTTTTGCCCAATTTCACGAACTTTTTCAAGCAGCGCCTTGGTTACTTCAATGTCGTCAATCACATCCCACCAACCAAAACGCATTTTCTTTTTGTGTTGGTTATTGACTTCGTTCCAATTGATAATAGCGGCAATCCTACCCACAATTTTGTGGTTTTTGTAGGCTAAAAACAGATGAGCTTCAGCCGATTCAAATGCCGGATTTTTGGAAGTGTCGAAATTTTCCATTTCATCAGCTATGATTGGTGGAACCCAATACGGATGATTTTTATACAATTCAAACGGAAAAGTGACAAACTCTTTGAGTTGTTTTTTATTGTTGACTTGTTGAATACTAATCATTTTAGTTTGTTTTTTCGCCTGATTCTACTTCGTCAAGACGTTTTTTCTTTTTCTCTTTTTGTTTGTCTTTTTCTTTCTGGAATTTCTTGTCCATTTTAGACTTGCCCTCATTTTTGTCCTTGGGAATTCTCAGCATATAATCGCTGTATTGGCCTTCAAATCGCCATGAAAACCCAATGTTAGCATACATGATTTTGGGCGCATGTTGTAAATTTGAACCTATTGATGCATCAATCTGCATATTTTTTTGGAGCAAATAAGCAGCTCCTAACCGCATGAAATGGTCTTTGTAGTTTTCACCGTTGATGCCTTGAATCTCAAACATACCCGATGTACGCATATTAAAGCCGCGGGTCAAAGTCAATATGTAATCAAACGAATTTCTTTGCGAAGGAAACTGATCCAGAATAAAGTTGGTGACAAAAGTGTATTTGCCAAACTGATTTTGGGTGATGATCATTCCTTTGGCCGTCAAGTCATTTTCTTTCCAAAGCCCAGTTCTGGCAAATTTGTCTTTGGCCAGATTGAAGTGAAAACCCCCGTATAAACCAATGGCCGGAATAAACTGTCGCCAATTGAATTTGTGATTGGCTTTCCAACTGTACAAATTAGGTTTGGGTTCATAATTCATTTCCGGATCAAAAATCATGTATTTCATACCAAGAGTTACGCGTCTCAAAGCTGCTTCATGCCCATCGCCTCCGGGAAATTTATAACTTTCGTTGTAGTAATTGATGTTGGCAATAAACTCTAATTGTTCAAAAAAAGCACCGTATCTGAGGTCTAAATCGCTTGACCATGCTTGGGCTTTAAAATCTGTATCATCGTTTTTTTCATTGATATAACTTAGCCCGAATTCGGTTTGAAAAATGGTTTTGCCTACAGAAAATGCACTCATGGATTTTCCGGGGCGGTTTGAGTTGATTTCATCGGTATATTGACCGTATTGAGCTGTTGAATACAGCAAAAAAAGCAAAGCAAAAAGAGATTGGTTTTTGAACATAAAAGAGTGTTTTCGGGCTTTTACACCGCCGTTTCAAAAGTAATATAAAATGTACAATTTATGAATCTGTTATCATTTTTGCATGATGGATTATGTACATTTGTCAAAAATTTATGCACATGCAGACGGCATCTTTAAGCGGACTTTTAGAGACGCTTTTATATATCATCGCTTTTTATTACGTACTCAAATTTGTAGCGCGCTTGCTTTTGCCGATTATGGTTCAAAAAGTCGTGCAAAAAGCAGGTGAAAATTTCCAGCAGCAATACCAACAACAACAGTCTCGAGCAACGCAAAATCAGGATGAAATTATCCGCGATACCGCTAAACAAGATAAGCCACGCGAAACCAAGATCGTCGGCGAATATGTTGACTTTGAAGAAATCGAATAAAACTCATCACAGTTCGGTAAAAGGTTGTGCGTTTTTGACTATTTTTGGCTGATTAAACTGCCAATTTAGGGTTTCTAACTATGATGAACTATTTAAAAAAAATCTACGCGCACATCCTGGTTATTTTAGGTTTTGTGTTGGTCTCATGTTTGTATTTTTATCCAATTCTTCAAGGAAAAAAAATATTCCAGTCTGATATTGTTCAGTACACCGGAATGGCCAAAGAGCAAAACGACTTCCGAAACACGTATCACACCGAACCCTATTGGACCGACAGCGCTTTCGGCGGAATGCCCACTTATCAATTGGGCGCTGAATATCCGCATGAATACATCAGTACGCTCGATCACATCTTGCGTTTTTTGCCCCGACCGGCCGATTATTTGTTTTTATACTTCTTGGGTTTTTATGTGCTTTTGCGCGTGCTTAAAACAGAGGTTTTGGAAGCTTTTTTCGGAGCTTTGGCTTTTGGATTATCTACTTATTTAATAGTCATTCTCGGTGTCGGGCACAATGCCAAGGCGCATGCCATTGCTTATATGCCACTAGTGGTTGCAGGTGTTTTGTTGGTTTTTAGAAAAAGATACATCGTCGGTGGAATCCTCACTATGCTCGCTGCCGCGCTTGAAATCAATGCCAATCACTTTCAGATGACCTATTATTTGTTGTTGTTGTTGTTGGTTATTGGCGCATATTACGCAGTACAATTCATCAAAGAAAAACAATACAAAGAACTTGCTCAATCATTAGGTGTTTTTCTGGTTTCAGCCCTTGTTGCCATTGGCGTGAACGCAACCAATTTGATGGCTACTTCCGAATATGCTAAGTATAGTATTCGCAGTAAAAATGAGCTCACATTTAATCCGGATGGAAGCCCAACAACCACTCAAAATGCAATGAGTTATGAGCATATCACCGAGTACAGTTATGGTTTGGCCGAAAGCCTCGATTTGTTTGTTCCGCGTTTGTTTGGTGGTTCCAACAGCGAAAATCTCGGAACCGAAAGTGCCGTTTATGAATTTGCCGTAAATCAAGGTGTTCCCGAATCACAAGCCAAAGATTTTTCAGAAGGTTTACCAACTTATTGGGGTGATCAGCCTATAGTGGCGGCTCCGGCTTATATTGGCGCAGTAGTTTTCTTTTTGTGTTTGTTGGCTTTTTACGCAGGTGGAAGACGACTTCGGTTTGTATTTCTGACCGCTGCACTGATTTCATTGGCTTTGTCATGGGGCAAAAATTTTTCTGCCTTGACCGATTTCTGCATCGCTTATGTTCCGATGTATGATAAATTTAGAGCCGTATCGTCGATACAAGTTATTCTTGAATTATGCGCGCCGGTGATTGCCATTTTAGGATTACAACAATTCTTCAGATTACCCAAAGAAAATCAATGGCCGGTTTTATGGAAAACTGCTGCAACCGGATTGGGCATTTTAGCACTTTTGTTTTTGGCCAAAGGAATGTTTGAATACGCCGGACCAATGGATGCTTATTATCGTCAAAACTATGGGCCGGACTTTGTTGAAGCGCTTAGAGCTGACAGAAAATCATTGTATATGGCGGATTTGTTGCGCAGCGGATTCTTTATGATTATCGTTTCAGTATTGCTTTGGATGTTCCAAAAAGAGCGTTTGCAAAAGAGCACCACCATTATTTTGATTGGTATTTTTATGGTCGGAGATTTGTTCTTTATCGACCGGAATTATGTCAGTAGCTCAGACTTTTTAAGCGCTCATGAAGTCGATGTTCCGTTTGCGCCCAATGCTGCGGACCAAATGATTCAGAATGATCATTCGCATTTTAGAGTTTTTGAAATTGACGGCAATATGAGCAGCGCACGCGCATCGTATTTTCACAGTTCGATTGGTGGATATCACGCGGCAAAACCCCGAAGAATGCAACAACTTTTTGACTATCAAATCGCCAAAAACAATATGGGCGTTTTAGATATGCTCAACGTTAAATACATCATTCAAACCGATTCCACCGGAGCCGCTGTTCCGATGCTCAACGATATGGCCAATGGCAATGCTTGGTTTGTTCAGAAACTTCATTTGGTGAGTACTGCTAACGAAGAAATGCGCATTCTCAATAAACTCGATACCAAGAATATTGCGGCTGTAAACAAAAATGATTTTCCTGATATTAATGAACAAGAATTTGTCAAAGACAGCTTGGCTTCGATTAAGCTTACTCAATATTTGCCGAATCATTTGAGCTACGTTTCTAACAATGCAAATCTCGGTTTGGCGGTTTTTTCAGAAATGTATTATGCCGATGGTTGGAATGCTTATCTCGACGGAAAATTAGTGCCGCATTTTAGAGTGGATTATGTTTTGCGTGCGATGCAAGTTCCGGCAGGGCATCACAAAATTGAATTTAAGTTTGAACCGCAAGTAGTCAAAACCGGGAGCAATATTGCTTTGGGAAGTTCTGCTTTGATGTTGTTGTTAATCGTCGGCGGATTGTATTTTGAAAGACGAAAACTTTGGTTTGTACAAAACAATGAAACCAAGTAAATTCTAACCGATGAAAAAAGTGCTGATTATCACCTATTATTTTCCTCCGGCAGGCGGGCCCGGTGTTCAGCGATGGTTAAAATTTGTCAAATATTTACCCGATTTTGGGATTGAACCTATTGTTTATGTGCCTGAAAATCCATCTTATCCGATTATTGATAAGCAACTTTTAGAAGAAGTATCTTCAAAGACGACCATTCTAAAACGACGAATTTTTGAGCCTTATGCTTTGGCTTCTGTTTTTTCAAAGACCAAAACAAAAAAAATTAGTTCCGGCATCATTCCCAACGAGCGCAAGCAAACCCAAATTGATCGCTTTTTGTTGTGGGTTCGCGGAAATTTGTTTATTCCCGACGCCAGAGTTTTTTGGGTGAAGCCTTCGGTTTCTTATCTCAAAAAATATATTCAAGAAAATCAAATCGATACGGTTATCACTACTGGACCACCGCACAGTTTGCATTTAATTGGTTTAAGGCTAAAGGAACAACTCTCGGTGCGTTGGGTGGCTGATTTTAGAGATCCCTGGACAACCATTGGTTACCACGATAAGTTGCATTTGTCTGAGGGGGCTGCGCAAAAACACCGAATGCTCGAAAAAAAAGTGCTCAATACAGCGGATCAGATTATTGTGACCAGTCCGAGTACACAAGCCGAGTTTGAAAAGAAAACCATCAAACCCATTGCAGTAATTACCAACGGATTTGATCATGAAAAAGTGGCGCCCCAAACCTTAGACAAAAAATTCAGTCTGGCGCATATAGGTTCGCTTTTATCTGAGCGAAACCCCGTGCATTTGTGGCAAGCACTTTCTGATTTGGTTAAAGAAATCCCGGGTTTTGCGGATTATCTGCAACTTAAATTAATCGGAACAGTCAGTAAAGAGGTTCTCGAAACCATCGGTAGTTATAACCTCAATGAATTTATTTTGAACTTAGGTTATGTGTCGCATCAAGAAGCTTTAGAGCATCAGCGAAAATCGCAAGTTTTGTTGCTCATTGAAATCAATTCAAGGAATACCATCAGTATTATTCCCGGAAAATTGTTTGAATATATGATTTCCAACCGACCCATTTTGGCGATTGGCCCTAGAGGTTCTGATTTTTCTGAAATTATACAAAAAACCAACACCGGTGTTTTTTATGATTATGCTGCTAAAGATGAAATAAAGAAAACACTTAGGCTTTGGTATGAACAGTTTTTAGACCAAAAACTAGTGGTTCATGCTGTAGGTGTTGATCAATATTCGCGTCAAAGCCTTACGCGAAAACTAGCTGATTTACTCAAGTAATCGATTCAATATGGGCATTGTTCAAAGTCAATCGATTAAAAATACCATCATTACTTTTCTGGGTTTTGGCATCGGTGCGGTGAATGCCCTTTTTTTCTACACGCATTTTTTAGGCAAAACACATTACGGTATGGTTGCCTTTATATTGTCGGCTTCAAACATCATGATGCCGCTAATGGCTTTTGGGGTGCACAGTACTCTGATTCGGTTTTATTCGAATTGTAAAGAGGAACATCAGCGCGAGACTTTTTTGAGTTTTATGCTTTGGATGCCGCTACTTTTGATTGTTCCGCTGCTCATTGTTTTCTATACTTTTTATGACCACATTGCTTATTGGGTAATTCAAGAAAATCCTGCGATTAAACCTTTTTTCTGGCTCATTCCGATTATTGGTATCTGTATGGGCTATTTTGAGATTTATTACGCTTGGGTCAAAGTACATATGCAATCGGTTTTGGGCAATTTCATCAGTGAAGTTTTGGTTCGGTTGGTAGTGATGGGTATGTTGTTTTCGGTGCATTTCGATTGGTTGACCAAAAACGGATTTATTTATGGTTTAGTGGTTGCTTATCTCGCACAATTTTTGGTCATGAAAGCTTATGCCATGTATGTCAAAACTCCGCGTTTGCAGTTTAGATTACCGCATAATAGCAGGGAAATTTTCGGCTATTCGTTTTTTATTATTCTTTCGGGTGGAGTTGCTGTTTTGCTTATGGATTTTGATAAAGTGATGATTCCGGCCTATCGCGATATCAGCAGTAATGCGCTCTACTCTGTAGCCATTTTTATTGCGACCGTGATTGCGGTTCCGAGCCGAGCGATGTTGCAGATTATTTATCCGATTACCGCCAAACTCATTGGCGAAAATAAGCACGACGAATTGCAAGATTTGTATCAAAAAAGTGCCATCACCTTGCAAGTTTTTGGCGGATTGGTGATGTTGGGAATTTTTCTGAACATTCGTCAGATTTATCAGCTCATTCCAGCTGATTACAGTGGCGGAATCACTGTAGTTTTTGTCATTGGATTATCAAAATTCTACGATGTGATATTGGGCAATAACAACGCGATTATTCTGAATACAAAATATTATCGTTGGGTTTTGATGTTCGGATTATTACTTGTCTTTATGATGATCGGGCTTAATATGCTCTTGATACCGCCTTATGGAATTGAAGGCGCAGCCTGGGCAACACTTATTTCGGTTTGTGTGTATAATACGATTAAGCTTTGGTTTGTGGTGCGCAAGATGGGTTTGTTTCCATTTACGGTTAATACACTAAAATCATTTGCCATTATGACTTTGGTTTTTTTGATGTTTTATTTTTGGGATTTTAATTTTCATCCGATTTTGAACATCATCGCCAAGTCGGCATTGATTGTACCGATATATGTTTTTCTGAATTATCGTTGGCGAGTTTCCAGCGAAATCAACAATCTGATTGACCACAAAACCACTCAGTTTTTCAAATAAGACATAAAAAAATCCCGCCAACTTTCATTAGCGGGATTTAATCAATAACCCAATTTTTAACTATTCATTTTCTTTTCCGGTTCTGTAATAAGTTCCGGTGTGCATTTGGTGCTCATTAAAATGACCGTCATAATCGTCATTACAACTATTGTACCAGTTTTGACATCCTTTTACAGAACCAAGTAATTTTATGATTTCACCTTTGCGGTTGTACAAAATTTTTAAACCGCCTACTTGACTCAAGGCATATCGATTGTAATTCATAAAAACACTGCCAATTCTCTTAATTCGATCTTGTGCATCGTAGTTCATAAAAACCGAACCTATGCTTCGAATTCTTCCTTGTGCATCTCGGGTAATGCGGATGCCTTGTGGTTCTGTATGACGGCGTCCGTTGCGATAAAGAACCTCAGAACTCGTTATCGGCGTGGTGCTGAAATCAAAACCGCCGTCGGTAAAAATGTAAAACGTAACGCCTCGTTCGGTAAACGAAATTGGCTCGTCAAAGTTGTGCTTGTCAAATGTCAAAGAACGATGGTTTGATGCGATGGCTGTTGCTCCGGTCAACCAAACAACAGCGGTTAAAAGAGTAATTGTTTTCATAAGGCATCTATTTAAAGTGATGGCCAAACTCATTTCGGCCTTGTAGAGCGATTTACAAGGGGTGTGCCAAAAATGATGAGAGAAAACTAAAATAAAGCGCGGATGGTTTTATGTTTCAGATTTTCAGAAAGATAGATTTTTACCAGTGCCAGGATTTTTTTCTCAAACTCATTCCTATTCAATCAAATTTTATATTTTTGGCGAAAATTTTTCTACCCCATGAAGTATATCTTGCGCATTGTTTTTCTTTTGACAACTGTTTTCGGAATAGCTCAAACCACCCCCACCAAAGTCAACGAGCAACGGCGTTTCAATTCCGACAGCCGTTTGTTTTACGTTTGGAATCAAGAAAGAGATGCTTATGATTTGAAAGATACCGAGTATGAAAGTTCGGTAATTGACATTCGTGAAATCAATACCAAAAGCAACGGATATATTGTCATAGCACTTACAGATGAAGGCAAAACGCGATTATATCACGGTTCAATTGTCAATTATTCTCAAGACGAGAATGGAGTTGCCACTTGGATTTTGCGTTCCAAAAATGCCCGCGGAAAACTATCGCTTGACCCAAAGGCCAAAAAAATTACCTATTCATTCGAGAGCAACGAAACCCGTTACGTGAAAATCTTTGTTTTCAACCTTTATTTTGCTGAAGATGCTCTTGATGTTCCGCAACCAGGCGATTAGAGTTTTTCTTTGAGGTATTTTCCGGTAATGGATTTTTTGTTCTGAACGATTTCTTCCGGGGTTCCTACTGCGAGTAAATTTCCGCCATTTTCACCACCTTCTGGTCCTAAATCAATCAGATAATCGGCACATTTAATCAAGTCGAGGTTGTGCTCTATCACAATAATTGAATGCCCTTTTTCAATCAGTGCATCAAACGAAGCCAAAAGTTTTTTGATGTCGTGAAAATGTAATCCGGTGGTCGGTTCGTCAAAAATGAACAAAGCTTTTTCTTTGGTGTTTCCTTTGACCAAAAACGTTGCAAGTTTGATGCGTTGCGCTTCGCCGCCCGATAGAGTAGAAGACGATTGTCCGAGTTGAACATAACCCAAACCAACATCGCGCAAAGGTTGCAGTTTCTGAACGATTTTATTTTGTTTGTGTGCTTCAAAGAAATCAACCGCATCATCAATAGTCATCGTCAAGATGTCGTCGATGTTTTTGCCCTCAAAATACACTTCTAAAATTTCTTTTTTAAAGCGCTTTCCGCCACAAGTATCGCAAGGCAATTGAACATCGGCCATAAATACCATCTCAACGTTAATGGTTCCTTCACCACTGCAAGTTTCACATCTTCCGCCATCCACATTAAACGAGAAATGCTTGGGCTGATATCCGCGAATTTTAGAGAGTTTTTCTTTTGAAAACAAATCGCGAATATCATCATAAGCTTTGATGTATGTTACCGGATTCGAGCGCGAACTTCTTCCGATTGGATTCTGATCTACATATTCAATATGATGGATTTTGTGATAATACCCTTGCATATCACTGAATTGCCCGGCTTTATCACCTACACCTTCCAGTTTGCGTTGTATGGCCGGATACAAAATCTTTTTGACAAGTGTACTTTTGCCGCTTCCTGAAACGCCGGTAATCACTGTGAGCATTTCAAGCGGAAAACGCACGTCGATGTTTTGTAAGTTGTTCTCACGTGCCCCTAAAATGTCGATGTAACTATTCGATTTTCTGCGACTTCTGGGCACCGATATTTTTTGTTGTCCGTTTAGATATTGCGAGGTAAGCGAATCAGATTTTAGGATTTCTGCATAGGTGCCTTGTGCGACTAATTTTCCGCCAAAAGTTCCGGCTTCAGGGCCAATATCAATAATCATATCAGCGGCTTTCATAATGTCTTCGTCGTGTTCTACCACCAAAACGGTATTGCCCAAATCGCGCAACGACAAAAGCACATGAATGAGGCGTTCGGTATCTTTCGGATGAAGACCGATGCTGGGTTCGTCCAAAATATACATCGAACCTACCAAACTGCTGCCGAGTGAAGTGGCCAAGTTAATGCGCTGCGATTCGCCGCCTGAAAGCGTAGCTGAATTTCGGTTGAGCGTCAGATATTCAAGACCAACTTCGGATAAGAATTTCAAGCGGTTGTTGATTTCGACCAATAATCGCTTGGCAATTTTTTGATCGTAATCAGACAATTCAAGCTCATTAAAAAAAGTAATCAATTGTTTGATGGGCAAGTCAACCAAATTTGAGATGGTTTGCCCACCGACTTTTACATACGAAGCTTCTGGTCTTAATCTTCGGCCTTTGCACGCATGACAAGTGGTTTTGCCGCGATAGCGCGACAGCATTACGCGGTTTTGAATTTTGTAGTTTTTCTCTTCGAGTTCTTGAAAAAAATCATTCAAACCTTGAAAAAAACTATTGCCAGTCCATAGCAATTCTTTTTGCGCCTGACTGAGTTCAAAATAGGGTTTGTGAATCGGAAAATCAAACTTATAAGCTGAATTTACCAATTGATCGCGGTACCAACTCATACTTTCGCCGCGCCAAGGATAAATAGCATTTTCATATATAGACAAAGCTGTGTTGGGTACCACCAAATCCGGATCAATGCCGATGATGTTTCCGTAACCTTCACAAACCCGACAAGCACCATACGGATTGTTAAAGCTAAATAAGTGAATATTCGGCTCGAGAAAACTCATTCCGTCGAGTTCAAAATTATGGCTGAAAACTAGTCTTTGGTCGGATTCTAAAGCGCGGAGTTCACAAAATCCTTTGCCTTCATAAAAAGCTGTTTGCACCGCATCTGACAATCGGTTGTAAAATTCTTCTTCGTCTTTTACAACAATTCGATCAACCACCAAGTAAAGCTCTTTGTTGGCTACAGCAGTCAAATCAATTTCATCCAAGCGCAACATTTCACCTTTTGATAAAATACGGGCAAAACCTTGTTGCATCAAGACTTTGAGTTTATCTTCGAGTTTGCGGTCTTTTTCTAATTCAATCGGCGCTATGAGCAACCATTTGCTGCCAAGCTCAAAACTTTTTACCGCATCCACTACATCTGAAACAGAATTCTTCTTGACTTCTTGACCCGAAATAGGTGAGTAGGTTTTACCAATTCGGGCGAACAACAATTTGAGATAATCGTAAATTTCAGTGGTTGTTCCAACGGTTGAGCGTGCATTGGTGGTATTTACTTTTTGCTCGATGGCAATGGCCGGGGCGATTCCTTTGATATATTCGACTTTGGGTTTGTCCAACCTGCCCAAAAACTGACGCGCATACGACGATAAACTTTCAACATAGCGTCTTTGTCCTTCGGCATAAAGTGTATCAAAAGCCAACGATGATTTTCCTGAACCTGAGAGTCCGGTAATCACCACTAATTTGTTGCGCGGGATGGCCACATCTAAATTTTTGAGGTTGTGCATCTGTGCGCCTTTAATCAAGATGTTTTTTTTGGGTTCTAGCTTGGAAAAATCGACTGTTTTCATGGCAAAATAAATGTGCGCAAAGATAAATAATTGAACCGGAATCAGAATCGAAACGCGTGGTTAATCAAATGTTATTTTCAGACAAAATGATTTTGAATTGCCTACCAAGTTTTGATTATTGAGTAAAGCATTAAAATTGGTGGCTAAATGATTAAAAAGATGTTCTTGGATCTAGTCGATTAAAAGCTTTAATTACGAAAACGTAATAGTTCACCTCTACATTACCACAACATTTTGTTTTTCAAGGTCAAATAAAACTCGAATGTTTCTTTTGTTTTTTTGTTTTAAACATAAGTAATTCAGGTTTTTATAATTGTAAACGGGCTTCATTTTTATATTTTAAACTGTATAGTTTTTATATATCGACTTGAAATTTATCGACGATGCATCCTTGTTACATTTGATAAAACTCTTAAACGATAAACATCATGAAAAAAATTACCTTCTTTGTGTTGCTAATGATGGGTTCATTAGGTTTCGCACAGACCAACCCAATTGATTTTGAGGCAGGAGGGAATGGAGCCTCATGGACTTGGAACACCTTTGAAAATCCAAGTACACCTTGTCCGCCCTTACTCATTATACCAAATCCAGATGCTACCGGTGCCAATACTTCTGCTACTGTTGCAGGCTACACACCTGTGGTCGGAGCTCCATTCTATGCAGGAACCGAATCTGCTCATGGATCTCCACTAGGAACTTTCAACTTGACTGCTGCTAACTGTATTGTTAAAATTTTGGTTTGGAAACCTGTTATCAGTAATGTAGGTATCAAGTTCGCTACCCCAAGTGGGGCTTCTACCGGTGAAATTAATGTGGCGAATACTTTGGTGAATCAGTGGGAAGAATTGACTTTTGATTTTTCAAGTAAAATTGGGCAACCTGAATCAACCGGAATTGACCAAATCATTATTTTCATCGATGCACAAAGCGGAAGAACAACCGATAACACTTGTTATTTTGACAACATTCGCTTTTTGCCGCAATCTTCTTCATCTTCTGATCCAACCGTCGCAGCACCAACACCAACGGTTGCAGCTGCCAATGTGATTTCAATGTTTAGTAATGCTTACACCAATGTTGGTGTGGATACTTGGAGAACCGTTTGGTCGGCGGCGGATTTGACGGATTTACAAATTGCCGGAAACGATACCAAAAAATATTCAAACTTAAATTTTGTGGGTATTGAAACCACCGGTGCAAATTTAATCGATGCATCGGCTATGACCCATTTTCATGTAGATGTTTGGACGCCCAATATGACTACTTTTAGAGTGAAATTGGTTGATTTTGGAGCGGACGCTGCTTTTGGTGGCGGTGATGATACCGAGCATGAATTGTCATTTACACCAACCTTATCGGGTTGGAACAGTTATGAAATTCCGATGGCAGATTTTGCTGGTCTACTCAATCGCAACCACATTGCTCAGTTGATCTTCTCAGGAAACCCGGCTGGTTCAGGAACTGCTTACATTGATAACGTTTATTTCCACAACGGAACTGTAGTTAACCCAGATGAGCCAACTGCCGCTGCGCCAACACCAACGGTTCCTGCTGCAAATGTGATTTCTATGTTCAGCAATGCATACACGAATGTGGCTGTGGATACCTGGAGAACCGTTTGGTCAGCAGCTGATTTGACAGATTTGCAAATTGCCGGAAACGATACTAAAAAATACTTCAACTTAAATTATGTAGGGATTGAAACTACCGGGGCAAACCTAATCGATGCTTCGGCTATGACTCATTTCCATGTGGATGTTTGGACACCCAACATGACTACTTTTAGAGTAAAATTGGTCGATTTTGGTGCTGATGCTGCTTTTGGTGGCGGTGATGATACAGAGCATGAATTGTCATTCACACCAACTTTATCAGGTTGGAACAGTTATGAAATTCCGATGGTTGATTTTGTTGGTTTAATCAACCGCAACCACATAGCTCAATTGATTTTCTCAGGAAATCCTGCTGGTTCAGGAACTGCCTATATCGATAATGTCTATTTCCATAACGGAACAGTAGTCAATCCGGACGAACCAACTGTGGCTGCACCAACACCAACCATTCCTGCAGCTGATGTGATTTCAATGTTCAGCAATGCATACACCAATGTGGGTGTGGATACTTGGAGAACTGTATGGTCGGCAGCTGATTTGACCGATTTGCAAATTGCCGGAAATGATACCAAAAAGTATTCAAATTTGAATTTTGTGGGTATTGAAACCACCGGAGCGAATTTAATCAACGCTTCAACCATGAACTATTTTCACGTTGATGTCTGGACATCGAATATGACTGCTTTTAGAGTAAAATTGGTTGATTTTGGTGCCGATGCAGCTTTTGGCGGCGGTGATGATACCGAGCATGAATTGACATTTACACCGACTTTATCAGGTTGGAACACTTATGAAATTCCAATGACAGACTTTACAGGCTTGCTCAACCGAAACCATATTGCTCAGTTGATATTCTCAGGAAACCCTGCCGGATCGGGAACTGTATACATTGACAATGTATATTTTAGTACTGTATCATTGGCAACCAATAGTTTTGAACCAACAACTGCTGTGGTTTATCCAAATCCGGCTCAATCAGTGCTGAACATCAGCGCTGTGAAATCAATTGAAAATGTTGCTGTATTCAATCTATTAGGACAACAAGTTCTGTTTACACAACCTCAAAACCCAACCACTGTGTTAGATTTATCTTCTTTCCAAGAAGGAGTATATCTAGTAAAAATAACTGTTGACGGAGTTGTCAATACTTCGCGTATTGTCAAAAAATAACCTGTTCATTGTTCATTTTAAAGCACGTTCTTTTTAAAGGGCGTGCTTTTTTTATGACCATTATTTTGCGGTGTAATATTTTGTGCTAAATTGTTGTGCTTTTAACATAACTCGATTAGCGATTTTAAGTAACTCGATTTGAGCATGCAGAAAATTCGATTTTTCTCTTTATTCTTCTTTTTTTGTTCCTATTTTATGTGGGCTCAAGAATTGCCTCCGATTGTTAAGTATAGTCCAAGTACATACGGAGCGGGCAATCAAAATTGGATGATTGCTCAAGATTCGAATCGATTTGTTTTTTTTGCCAACAATGAAGGCTTACTTGAATACAACGGCTCCAAATGGAAACTCTATCCCACTCCAAACGAAACCATCATTCGGTCGGTTAAAGTCATAGACAATAAGGTATACACCGGTTGTTTTATGGAATTTGGCTATTGGAGTCGTATGGCTGACGGACAACTTGCTTATCATTCGTTGAGTAAAAACATCAAAAATAAGATTTTAGACGACGAACAATTTTGGAATATTCTCAACTACGAGCAATGGGTTGTTTTTCAATCGCTGAATCAAATTTATATCTACGATACCAAGACCAAAAAATTCAACATCATTACGCCCAAAGACAATATTATAAGATCTTTCGCTACAAATAATTCTATTTTTTTTCAGACCCAAAAGAGTGGACTTTTTGAAATTGAAAATGGCAAAAGCAAACTGGTTTCGAACCATCCGATTTTTTTAACCAACAAGATTGTAAATGTTTATGCACAAGACGAAGGTTTGCTTATCCACACCCAATCTAATGGATTTTACAAACTTGTCGAAGGCAACTTGACTAAATTTTTGACCCAAGCCGAGCCGATATTGTCTACCAGTAGTTTATATAGTTCTCAACAACTATCAGACGGGAGTTTCGCTTTAGGAACCATATCAAACGGTCTATTAATTGTTTCTAAAGATGGTCGCGTCTTATTTAATATTACCCAAAACAAAGGCTTGAGCAACAACACGGTTTTGTCGCTTTTTGAAGATGCTGATCAAAATCTTTGGGTTGGATTGGACAACGGAATCAATTGCATCAATTTGCAAACTCCGGTCAAGTGTTTTTACGACAATACCGGTATTCTGGGGACTGTTTACACCTCGATTCTGTTTAAAAACAAGCTTTATATTGGTTCAAACCAAGGTCTATTTTGCAAAGATTATAGGGGTAATGATGCTTTTAAATTTATTCCCGGCACCAAAGGACAGGTTTGGTCTTTATTTGCCTATGACGGTACTCTTTTCTGCGGACATGACTCAGGAACTTTCACTATTGATGGATTAAATGCACAATGTATATTTGCGCAGTCTGGAACTTGGAAATTTTCAACTATTCCTTTGCAAAAAAATCAATTATTACAAGGAAACTACTACGGCCTTTCAGTGTTGGAAAAAATCGGCAATCAATGGGTTTTCAAGAATAAAATAGAAGGTTTTAACTACTCGTCCAAGTATTTTGAAATCGATGCGCGTAACGAAGTTTATTTGAGTCATGAATACAAAGGCGTTTTTCGGTTGACCCTTGATTCGCAAAGAACCAAAGTCTTGTCGAAGTTTGCCTATCAACAACCGCCCAAAGGAAAAAATGCCAGTTTGGTCCAATTCAACGGCAAGATTTATTATGCCTACAAAGGCGGAATTTTCGTTCTCAATCAACAAACCAAGCAATTTCAAAAAGAGTCTACCTTGAGTCAGTATTTTGAAAAAGACGATTACACCTCAGGAAAACTCATCGTGGATGCTTCCAACAAAATCTGGTTGTTTTCAAAAAACTATATTCACTATTTTACGATTAGTAAACTTAGCAATCAGTTCAAGCAAAACATCATTCCGATTCCGGCTTCGCTTACCAATTCGATGTTGGGTTATGAGAACATCAGCAAATTATCCAATTCAGTTTATCTCATCGGAACCACCGACGGTTACTACACCATCAACATCAACGATCTGAGTTTTAAAAACTACGAAGTGCTCATCACCAACGTCAGCGCCGGTAAACTCAATCATCACGACCGTAATATCTCGATCAGTCAAGAAGGTGAGATGAAATCATCCGAGAATAATGTCACGATTAGTTTTACCGTTCCCGAATACAATAAATACATCAATACAGAGTATCAGTATTTACTCGAAGGTTTCCAAGATCAATGGACCGAGTGGAGTAGTAAATCCAGCGTAAATTTCAAAAATCTTTCGCCGGGAACTTATGTTTTTAAAGTAAAAGCCAGATTGGCCAATTCAGCTTCTGAAAAGATAGCTACTTACCAATTTACGATTCTTAAGCCTTGGTATGCAACTCATTTAGCTTTGTTGATTTATTTGATTTTGATTTTGACATCGGCACGTTTTATTCACAAGGCCTATAAAAACTACTATCAAAAGCAAAAAGAAAAGCTCATCGAAGAGAATAATCTTTTACTCGAAATTCAAGAGCTTGAAAACGAACGTCAATTGATGATTTTGCGCAACGAGCAACTGTCGCAAGATGTCGATTCTAAAAACAAGGCTTTGGCGGCATCATCCATGAGTTTGGTTAGTAAAAATGAATTGCTTTCCATCATCAAAGAAGATTTAAAAAATACCGCTGGCGAGAGCAACAGAAGTGTCAAATCGCTCATCAATACCATCACCAAAAACATTTCAGAAGAAGACAATTGGAAAATTTTCAAAGAAGCTTTTGACACCACTGATAAAGATTTTCTCAAAAAAGTCAAAGCGGCTCATTCGTCGCTCACGCCCAATGATTTGCGTTTGTGTGCATACCTCAGACTCAATCTTTCCTCCAAAGAAATAGCTCCACTACTCAATATTTCGGTCCGAAGTGTTGAAATCAAACGATATCGTTTGCGTAAAAAAATGGATTTACCGCATGAAATGGGTTTGGTAGAGTATATTTTGTCTATATAACGAGTCTTTTTTCTTCAAATAAAACTATACATCAACTATACAAACTGTGATTTTCACCCACGGCGAATCATGCTCTTTTTTTAATTTAAATAATTGAAAATCATAATTTTAAATCATTTTTTTGATTTGTATAGTTTGTATGAACACATTGTTACAAACTGGTTCGTCTGAAAAAGTTAAGTTTAGGTTAAATAAAAACGCTCTTTACCTAATATTTTTTCTGAGTTAAATTGACGGCGATGAATTGTATCAAAATTCACAATTAGAAATTCTTTCAGGACATTACATTAAAATAAACGAACATGAAAAAAATTACTCTTTTACTCACATTTACTTTATTCAGTTCATTGGTTTTTTCACAAGGGCATCAGGTTTTTGTCGAACAAACCAATGGTGAAATGAAACTCAAAGTAGATGGAAGAGATTTTATGATTAATGGGATGAATTGGGATTATTTTCCCATCGGAACTAATTATTCTTATAGTTTGTGGAAGCAACCGGACGCCTTTATTGCACAAGCGCTCGACAATGAAATGGGCATGTTGCAAAACATGGGTGTAAACACCATTCGCGTTTACAGCGGTATTCCCAAAAAATGGATTGAGTACATCTACAAAAACTACGGAATTTACACGGTCGTAAATCACTCTTTTGGTCGCTACGGACTTACCATTGAGGGTGTTTGGAAACCCATTACCGATTATGCTGACCTAAAAACGCAAACCTTGCTCTTAGACGAAGTAAAACAACTGGCTTCAGAATACAAAGACACACAAGGTTTGTTGTTGTTTTTGCTGGGTAATGAAAACAACTATGGCTTGTTTTGGGATGGTGCTGAAACCGAAGATATTCCGATTAAAGACCGTAAATCAACCCTCAGAGCTCAGTCATTGTATCAACTTTTTAATCAAGCGGCTGTAGCGGTTAAATCGATTGACAAACAGCATCCGGTAGCCATTTGCAACGGAGATTTGTTGTTTTTGGATTTGATTGCTGCCGAGTGTAAAGATGTAGATATTCTTGGAACCAACGTTTATCGTGGGGTTTCTTTTGGAGATTTGTTTGATCGAGTGAAAAAAGAATACGGAAAACCGGTTTTCTTT
The DNA here is from genome assembly GCA_018267095.1 of Bacteroidota bacterium. Classification (GTDB taxonomy): domain Bacteria; phylum Bacteroidota; class Bacteroidia; order Flavobacteriales; family Flavobacteriaceae; genus Flavobacterium. Next base: position 235,440 of record JAFDZC010000005.1, on the reverse strand, counting down.
TCAGAATTCGGAGCCGATGCTTTTAATGTGTTGACGCAACACGAAGATCAAAATGCGCAGGCGTTTTACCTCAAAGGCAACTGGAAAGAAATTTATGAGCATGCAGCCGGATTGGGAAAATCAGGGAATTCACTGGGTGGTTTTACTTTTCAATTCAGCGATGGCTGGTGGAAATACGCACAAACCAAAAACCTCGATGTGCATGATTCAAACGCCTCTTGGTCCAACGGCGGGTATCAAAAAGACTACACAGAAGGCGAGAACAACATGAACGAAGAGTGGTTCGGCATTTGCGCCAAAGGGGCCACCGATGAAAAAGGATTTTATCAACTCTACCCGCGTTCGGCTTATTACTTACTCAAAGAAATTCATCAATTCAACCCATATGCTCCGGGGACAACTTTAGCTTCGATCAACAGTTATTTTGACAAAGTTCAACTCACCGATGCCACACTCAGAGCCAGAGCCGACAAAGCAGCATTAGACTCAGACAAAAACAGCAAAATAAGATTCAGCAGACTTTCGGCTGAATTTACCACATTCAATACCGGCGGTGACTTAATTACCACACCAAAAGATGCCGATCCCAACAGCACACAATATCCGAATAAGTTAGGGTTTGATCACATGGAATCCTACTATATAGGCGTAGCTGCCAATCCATCGGCCAATTCAAGTGCCAATGTAGAGTTCAACGTCATTGGAAGTGTCGCCAAAAACCCAATTGATCAGATTTTTTATGAAAACCGAGGTCGTCCCGTTATTGTCAACAGTGACAACGGAGATGTTACCCTAGAATCGAACAACCGAGTTCAAGTCTACAAAGCCAGCTACAATTGGAACCACAATTATTTCAATTTGACAGGTTTTTACAGAACCGGCCATTACCATTGGGGTTATGAAGGCGACTTTTTTGGTTTGTATCCCGAAGCCAACTACGGACCGCAGATCGATATTTACAACGGCGCTGCTCCTTTTGGTTTTGAAGTTGAAGGCAAAAAAGCACTGAACGGATTGAAATTGGCTTTTGGACCGCAATTGTGGTGGGGCGCCAATCCGGCTTTATTGCTCAAATACTCAAAGACAGTATCAAAATTCAATTTGACTACAGTTTTTCATGAAGACATTGATCAACAAGGCAACACCCAAAGTTCCTTCGCTGTTCCGCAACCCAAAACCAGAAGATTGACTTTGCATGTGAACCGTAAATTCGGAAAATTTGCCGTTGATTTAGGCGGAATTTGGGGTGGTCAACCGCTCAACGGACGCGATTATCAAGTCTACCGTAAAGAAGCCGGAGTTGAAAAAGTATATCAAACGCAAATTGAATCCAAAGACAATTGGGGCGGAAAAGTGAAGTTCACCTACACCGGTGGCAAGTTCAATTGGTACGGACAAGGCGCAGCGATGGGCTTGGTAGCCAACGGAGGCGGTGATTACACCCAAACGTTTACCGGATGGAAACTCAAAGACAGCGGAAACGGTAACCAATACAACTTCTTAAGCGGACTCACCTATAACATTGGCAAGTTTCAAATTGCACCAAACTTTTTGTGGCAAAAACCGATTGAAGGTCCGATTCCTTCAACAGTAGCAGCACCGGGCAGACCTCGAAATATTCTCGACGATCCGTTTGTAGTTCGCAGTAACCGAGAGCAAGTAGCCGGTGAAATTTTATTCACCTATGACCCAACACCGGGCAGTTGGATGTATGAATGGGACAATGATAAATCTGAAGATGCAAAATTTGCACTGAGCGCCGGTTTTGTATACAGACACTTACCGACTACACAAGATGCTGCCATTGGTATTTTTGGTGACGGAAGAACCACCTTTGCTTTTCCTGGCGCTGCTCCGGCCAAAGATTTATGGGAAGCCAATGCGCGTGTAGTTTCAAAAATTACCAGTGATTTCGGTTTGATTGCCAATTTTTACGGAGGTGATGCACAAGCCAACGGAAGTGACGCGCGCACGATTAATCGCTATGGTATGGATTTGCGTGTGATTTGGAACAAAATCAAACTCAGCACTTTTGTCAAAGTCAATGATTGGGGTCCGTATGATTACCACCGCGATTTTAACTTGACTTTCCCGTTGCAACTCATGACTGATTTGTCCACCGAAATTCAAAAACCTAATTGGTTCCTTCTGCCGGGCACCCGTATTGGTATCCGTGGCACTTGGCGTTCACTCGATAAATATTCACCGCGTTACAACCCAACGCAAGTGATGAACGCCGCCGGAAACTGGGTTCCTGATCCCAACGCGATTGGTTTTCCGAATGGTTCAGAGTGGGAAATCAGAACCTATGTACACATCAACATTGGCAATTAAGACTTGCTTCATTATAAACGAAAACAAAAAGATTGATATATGAAATCAAAAGTTCAACAAATAAAATATGGATGGCTATTGCTCGCACTGATTCCTTTTTTGGGTTGTGAAAATGATCCAAAAGATTTTCAAGAAGCCAGCTACAACAAGAACCCTGAAGTTTTTATCGACGGATTCAGTTCATCCCTTGGATACGGGGCATTTTCAGGTTCCGTTTTAACCGCTTTTCAAGTGGATAATGAAGTGACCTACAACAATTCGAGTGCATCGATGCGCTTTGATGTACCGAGCGTCAATGATCCCGAAGGAACTTATGCCGGCGGTGTTTTTTTAACTTCGGTTCCACGTGATTTATCGGGCTACGATGCCTTGACTTTTTGGGCCAAAGCCACCCAAGCAGCTACTATTGACGTGGTAGGTTTTGGAAATGATTTCGGACTCAATAAATATCAAGCAACCCTCAATGGTTTACCCATCAGCACCACTTGGAAAAAATACATCATACCGCTGCCGGATCCGTCTAAGTTAAAGGCTGAAAAAGGGATGCTATTGGTTTCTGAAGGCCCTGAAAATGGGAATGGTTACTCATTTTGGATGGACAACGTACAATTTGAAAAACTCGGAACCCTAGCTCATGGACAAGCTTCTATTTTGGAGGGCGCCAACAAGACCGAAACTTCTTTCAATGGCGTACAAACCACCATCAGCGGACTCAAGTACACCGTAAATATGCCCAATGGCATCAACCAATCGATGGTGATATCACCGGGTTATTTAGATTTTAGTTCTTCAAATCCAGCGGTGGCCTCGGTAGATGCTTCCGGAAATGTGACCACCAATGGCGCAGGAACTACCGTTATCACTGCAAAATTAGGCGGTGAAGCAGCAGCCGGTTCATTGACCTTAAACTCATTTGGGGTGTTCAACCATGCACCAACACCTACCAGAAATCCTTCAACTGTCATTTCTATTTTTAGCGAGGCCTACAGCAATGTACCGGTGAATTACTACAATGGTTACTATCAGCCGTACCAAACTACGCAATCTGCTGATTTTGAAGTAGAAGGTGACCGAGTGCTCAACTACACCAATTTTAATTTTGTGGGTATTGAGTTCAGTGCGCCTACCATAGACGCTTCGAATATGTCGCATTTACACGTAGATTTATTTTTGCCGAATCCTATTGTGGCGGGGACTACTTTTAAAATTAATGTGGTTGATTTCGGAGCCAATGCAGCGTTTGGTGGGGGCGATGACACCAACCATGTCACTACCTTTACACCGCCCACCATTACCGCTCAAAACTGGGTAGGTTTGAATATTCCTTTGTCAAGTTTGACTGGGTTGGCCAGTAAAACTCATTTGGCCCAGATTATTTTTGAAGGAACTAATATCTCAAATTTTTACGCAGATAACATCTATTTCTACAACGACGGAAGCGTGATTCCGGCTGTGCCAACTTCAGCAGCGCCGACACCTACCACTGCTGCAGCGGATGTGATTTCTATCTTCAGCGATGCGTACAGCAATGTAGCCGGTTCAGACTACAACCCGAATTGGGGGCAAGCTACCGTTACCACTCAAGTTTCGATTGCCGGTAACAATACCTTGCGTTATGCCGGTTTGAATTATCAAGGTTTACAGTTCGGAAGTCCACAGAATGTTACCGGTAAAAACTTCTTGCATTTAGATTATTACACGGCCAATTCTACAAGTCTCAAAGTATATCTGATTAGCCCCGGTCCAGTTGAAAAGGCGGTAGTGCTTACGGTTCCATCCACTGGAGGTTGGCGCAGTATTGATATTCCGCTGAGTTCTTTTTCACCGGTCAATTTAAGCAACCTCATACAGATGAAGTTCGACGGAAACGGTACCATTTACCTCGACAACATTTATTTCCGAAACTAAAATGGAATCCAACAAACAAAACACCATGAACACAAAAAATAGAATTATGAAATACGCAGTTGTCAGCGTCCTTTTTGCTTCCTTGTTGCTGGGATGTAATTCTGATGATAAATCGCAATACATTCCGTCACGAAATTGGCAACTTACTTGGAGCGATGAATTTGAAGGCGAAGCCGGAACCTTACCCGATGCAGCAAAATGGGCTTTTGACTTGGGAACCGGGAGCAATGGTTGGGGCAATCAAGAATTACAGAATTACACCAACAGACCGTCGAATATTTCATTGGATGGTTCCGGAAATTTGGTCATTACAGCCTTGAAAGAAAATTATCAATCTTCTCAATATACCTCGGCACGCATCAAAACCAAAGATTTGTTTTCACAAGCTTATGGCCGGTTCGAGGCCAGATTGATTACACCCTACGGACAAGGTTTGTGGCCGGCATTTTGGCTTTTGGGCAGCAACATCGATGAGGTTTCGTGGCCAAATTGCGGAGAAATAGACATCATGGAACTGCGCGGTCAAAAACCAAGCATCATCAACGGAACGGTCCATGGTCCGGGTTATTCCGGAGCCAACGCCATCTCAGGAAGTTATACTTTGCAGAACAACCGCTTTGACAAGGACTTCCACATTTTTGCGGTAGAGTGGGACACCGATAAAATTGATTTTTTTGTAGACGGATTTCTGTACAAACGCATCGGTAAATCTGATGTTCCCGGAAATTGGGTATATGACCATCCGTTTTTTATGATTCTCAATGTGGCTGTCGGCGGAAACTACGTGGGCAATCCAACCAATCAAACGCCATTTCCGCAAAAAATGGTCATTGACTACGTGCGTGTATACAAATAAGCAGATTAACACTAGAGCGTATCTTTACCAATACATTCTTCCAAACTATCTATTACTGAACCACAACATGAGCAAAACACCTAAGATGGAAACGGTTGAAATAGCCGGAGAAGTTTTTTATAAAATTGTGGATCACGATGCCATGCGCCCTTTTTTTATGAGCTTGGTCAGTGATTCAAACCATTGGATGTTTCTCTCAAGCAACGGAGGTTTAACCGCCGGAAGAAAGAATGCCGATTTTGCACTGTTTCCGTATTATACCGATGATAAAATCACTGAACTGGCCGATATCACCGGCAGCAAGTCGATTTTTCAGATCCATACACCACAAAAAACGTATTTGTGGGAACCGTTTTCTGATCGCTTTAATGACCCATATCGCTACAGCAGAAATCTCTACAAAAACAATTTGGGGAACTCGGTTATTTTTGAGGAAATCTGGCATGATTTGTCGCTGACTTTTCGCTACCAGTGGAACACCAGCCATGAGTTTGGATTTGTGAAAACCTCAGAAATCATCAACCATTCTGATCAAGAATACGACATCACTTTTTTGGATGGTTTTCAGAATATTTTGCCACAAGGGGTGAGCAGTGATTTGCAAAACAGCACCAGCAATTTGGTGGATGCCTACAAACGCAGTGAATTGCTTCCTGAAACAGGCTTAGGGATATTTGCGCTGAGCGCTATCATTGTTGACAAAGCCGAACCCAGTGAAGCGCTCAAAGCCAACATCGTTTGGTCGTTGGGCATAGAGAATCCTACCTATCTGTTGTCATCGACCCAACTCTCGGCTTTTAGAAAACAACTTCCGCTCCATTCAGAGTCAGACATCAAAGGCGAAAAAGGCGCTTATTTTATATCGTCTGATTTTTCATTAACTGCACAAGCAAGCCAAAAATGGTACTTGGTGGGTAATGTTCATCAATCGCAATCACAAGTGGTGGCTTTGTCTGAAAAATTGCATCGGCCACAACAAATACAAGCACAACTTCTGGCGGACATAGAATTGGGCAAAAACAATTTGCGCGCTTTGAATGCCGGTGCCGATGGAATCCAGTATACAAATGATGACCGACGAGACACGCGACATTTTTCAAATGTGCTGTTCAACATCATGCGCGGCGGTATTTTTGACCATCATTATCAGATTGAAAAAGCTGATTTTTTGAAATATCTTTCAAATGCCAACCAAATGGTTTATCAGCAGCATTCATCTTTTTTGGCGCATTTACCGGATGTGTTGGCTTATGCTGATTTACAAAAGCAAGCTTCAGCATTGAATGATGCTGATTTGTTTCGCCTGTCTACAGAGTATTTACCGCTTAAATTCAGCAGAAGACACGGCGATCCGAGCCGACCTTGGAACAAATTTTCCATCAATACTTTTGATGAGAAAGACGGCAGCAAAGTCTTGGATTACGAAGGCAATTGGCGTGACATTTTTCAGAATTGGGAATCCTTAGCGCATGCCTATCCGGAGTTTATCGACGGAATGATCCACAAATTTTTGAACGCCTCAACTTTTGACGGATACAATCCGTATCGCGTGACCAAAAGCGGCTTTGATTGGGAAACCATTGAGCCCGACAATCCGTGGTCATACATTGGATATTGGGGCGATCACCAAATTATTTATCTGCTCAAATTTTTAGAATTTATTGAAAAACACCAACCCGGCAAACTCCACACTTATTTTGACCAGGCGTGTTTTGTATATGCCGCGGTTCCGTATATCATCAAGCCGTATCAAGACATCCTCAGAAATCCCAAAAATACCATTGAATACAACTATGCTTGGGATCAAAAAATCAAAGCGCGCAAAGCTGCATTCGGAGCCGATGGCGCACTACTTTTTGGCGGAGATGAGCAAATTTACCGCGTCAACTTGATTGAAAAAGTATTGGCTACGGTTCTGGCCAAGATGTCTAATTTTATTCCCGAAGGCGGTATTTGGATGAACACCCAACGTCCCGAGTGGAACGACGCCAACAATGCTTTAGTAGGCAACGGAGTTTCGATGGTAACCTTGTATTATTTGCATCGTTTTTTGAAGTTTTTTCAAAACATCTTGACATCCGCACCGATTGAAAATTGTAAAATTTCGAGCGAGTTGGTTGATTTTTACCATGCGGTTCGTATGCATTTGCTGTTGCATCAACCTTTGCTGCAATCATCCATTTCCGACCAAGACCGAAAAATCATCACCGATGGATTGGGACAAGCCGCTTCTGATTACCGACACCACATTTATCAAAGTGGATTTTGGGGTAAAAAAAGAACTATTTCTATTGACGGATTAAAGGTTTTTACCCAAGTCAGTTTGGATTTTATCACGCATACCATTCAAGCCAACAAGCGAGCGGATGCTTTGTATCACGCCTATAACTTAATGTCCATAGCGCAAGACGGAATTCAAATTGCGCATTTGCCTGAAATGCTTGAAGGCCAAGTGGCTGTTTTGAGTTCTGGATACATAAGCGCTAAAGAAGCTTTAGGAATTTTAGATGCTCTGCGGCAAAGCGATTTATACCGCGCCGACCAGAACAGTTATATTTTGTATCCGAATAAGTCTTTGCCGAAGTTTTTAGGAAAAAATACTATTCCGTCCGGCAGAGTTCAAGATTCGGTCTTGTTGCAAGCACTCGTTAAAAATAAAAACACCGACATTATCGAGCAAGACATCAAAGGCAATTATCATTTCAATGGCGATTTTCACAATGCTGATGATCTCAAAAAAGCCTTACAGCAACTGAGCGCTGAGTCAAGTGATTATTCATTGGTGATACAAGAAACGCAATTGGTCTTGGATATTTTTGAAGAAGTATTTAACCACAAAGCATTCACCGGCCGATCGGGTACATTTTTCGGTTATGAAGGTTTGGGTTCTATCTATTGGCATATGGTTTCAAAACTTCATTTGGCCGTGCAAGAAATAGTCCTCAAAGCGGCTGATGAATCTCATAAAAGTGCTTTGTTTGGTTCCTTACTTAAGCATTATCAGCAAATCGGAGAAGGCATTGGTTTGCATAAATCGCCAGCTTTGTATGGCGCTTTTCCTACCGATCCGTATTCGCACACACCACTACACCGCGGAGCGCAACAGCCGGGCATGACCGGACAGGTAAAAGAAGATATTCTCACCAGAATCGGTGAATTAGGGCTCACAGTTCAATCGGGAAAACTCAGTTTTAAACCCACCATGCTCCGCAAAAGTGAATTCCTGACCCAGGATAAAACCGCTACTTGGGTGATGTTGGATGGAACGCAAAAAAATCAAATCATTCACCGCGGACAATTGGCTTTTACGATTTGTCAAACGCCGGTTGTGTATGAGTTGGCTGACGCTACTCAACTAGAAGTCCATTTCAAAGATGGTTCAAAGCAAGTTGTTCTGTCGAACGAATTAGACGCACAACTCAGTCAGCAGATTTTTCAAAGAACTGGTCGTATCAGCAACCTAAAAGTCTCGATTGATGAAGCAGTTTTGCTATGAAAAAATTTGGGTTCATATTATTAAGTATCATTTTTTGGGTTAATCATACAACAATGGCACAAGACAATACCAAGCAAATAACAGCTGAATTTTTATTGGGAAACCCCAACTATCCGGCTATTTGTTATGGTGGCTACCGACATAAAACCCGTGATATTGAGCCAACAATAACCGAATTAAAAGAAGATTTGCGCCTCATGTGGGCGATGAACATCAGAATGCTCAGAACTTATAATGTTCATTACACTGAAACGGCTCATTTACTCAAAGCCATTACCGAATTAAAATCAGAACAACCCGGTTTTGAAATGTACTTGATGCTCGGGGCTTGGATGGATTGTCAAAACGCATGGACTGATCAAACACCCAACCACGAGGCTGAAAGTGAACGCAATGCTGCCGAAATTCAAGAAGCCGTCAGATTGGCGCAACAGTATCCGGAGATAGTAAAAATAATTTCGGTGGGCAATGAGGCTATGGTTAAGTGGGCCACGAGTTATTATGTGCAACCGGGCGTGATTCTCAAATGGGTTCGACATCTGCAAGAACTCAAAAAGCAGGGAAAATTGTCTAAAAGTTTATGGATTACCAGCTCAGATAATTTTGCATCGTGGGGCGGAGGTGACTCAGTTTATCATGTAAAGGATTTAAATAATTTGATTCGTGAAGTCGATTATATATCCATGCATACCTACCCAATGCACGATACCCATTACAACCCGGTTTTTTGGGGAAATTTACCCGAAGAGAAACATCTCGACAAGCGCGCTCAAATTGATGCGGCTATGCTCAGAGCTCGTGACTATGCGATTAATCAATACAACCATGTGGTTGCTTATATGGAATCTTTGGGCGTTCACAAACCGGTGCATATAGGTGAAACCGGATGGGCAACGGCATCCAACGAACTTTATGGGAATGATGATTCTCAAGCTACCGATGAATACAAAGCCGCCAAATATTACTCGTTGATGCGCGCATGGACCCAGCAAAAAGGCATCAGTTGTTTTTATTTTGAGGCTTTTGACGAGCCCTGGAAAGACGCTCAGAATCCGATGGGTTCAGAGAATCATTTTGGACTTTTCAATCTGAAATCCGAAGCCAAATACGCGCTTTGGGAATTGTGTGACAAGGGCGTTTTTGAGGGTTTAACCAGAGATGGAAAAAAAATCAAGAAAACCTTTGATGGCGACGAAAAGTTATTGTGGGAACAAGTTTTACCTATCCGTCGTACCCTTCAAAAACAGTAAACCATGAAGGCATTCAAAACCAAAATATTGTTTTACCTACAAGGCCTTGTTGTCTTGTTTTTTATATGGCTTATACAAAGTTGTCAAGCAACCCAAACATTTCGGTGTACGGTATACGAAACTTCAGAAAGTGGAAATAAACTTCAAAAAATTACTGCTTTTTCACAACCCAAAAAACAACTTAACCTCCGGCTCAACGAGCAAATTCAATATCAAACCATCACCGGTTTTGGCGGCTCGTTTACGGCGGCAAGTGCTCATCTTCTCAATCAATTAAGTCCACCCAATCGCAAGAAAATCCTTGAGGCTTATTTCGGGAATCAAGGCGCTCGTTATTCACTCACACGAGCCCACATCAATTCTTGTGATTTCTCGCTCAAACAGTACGCTTATGCAATGGTGGAAGGCGATTTGACATTAGAACATTTTTCTATTGCAGAAGATCTGCAAGGCATTATTCCGATGATACACCAGGCGCAGTCAATTTCGGAAGATGGCTTTAAAATCATTGCCTCGCCTTGGACCGCTCCGCCATGGATGAAAGACAACAAAAGTTGGATTGGCGGAAAATTACTGCCGCAGTACCGCGATACTTGGGCTTTGTATTACGCTAAATACCTAGATGCTTACCAAAAGCAAGGCATCCATATCTGGGGATTGACCGTCGTGAATGAACCGCACGGCAACGGAAACAACTGGGAAAGCATGCTTTTTTCACCGGCTGAAATGACTGATTTTGTGCAGCATTATTTAGGCCCTAAACTCGCAGCGGACGGAAAATCAGCGGTGAAAATTTTGGGTTATGATCAAAACCGAGCCGGTTTACCCGAATGGGTAGATGCTATGTTTGCCAACGAGCAAAGCAGTCGTTATTTTTCGGGAACAGCGATTCACTGGTATGAAAGCACCTATGATTTTTTTCCAAAAGCATTGCAATACGCACATCAAAAGGCACCTGATAAACACTTGATTCAAACTGAAGCCTGTGTGGATTCGGAAGTTCCGCATTGGCAAGACGATGCTTGGTACTGGAAAAAAGAGGCCACCGATTGGGGTTGGGATTGGGCCGCTGAAAATGAAAAATATTTGCACCCCAAATACGCCCCGGTCAACCGTTATGCCACCGACATCATAGGTTGTTTGAACAATTGGGTAGACGGCTGGATTGATTGGAACATGGTTTTAGACCGACAAGGCGGACCGAATTGGTTCAAGAATTGGTGCGTGGCTCCGGTTATTGTGGATGTTGATAAAGACGAGGTTTATTTTACGCCTTTGTATTACACGATGGCTCATTTTAGCAAGTTCATCCGACCGGGTGCCGTCAAAATTGATTGCGTAATCGATTCTTCTGAAGTTATGACTACAGCGGTCAAAAATCCTGACAACAGCATCGTTGTGGTGATATTCAACCCGACAGAACAAGATTTTGGCATCAATGTTTTAAATAAAAATCAAGAAAAGAAAATAACTATTCAGGCAAAAGCTTTGCAAACCCTAATCATTCAACCTTAAAAACATTATTATGGATACCCAACCAACCAACTCTCGTGAAAAAGTTCCTTTCGTGCAAAAAGCGGCTTTCGGTGCCGGGCACTTGGTCAATAATTTATTGCCAGGCTCTCTGGGCGTTTTTTCGTTTTTCTTGTTAACCGCCTTTGGAATAGATCCTTTTCTCGCAGGTATTTTAGGTGGTTTACCCCGAATTTACGATGCGATTCTCGATCCCATCATCGGGCATATATCAGACAACACGAAATCAAAATGGGGCAGAAGAAGACCTTATATTTTTGTAGGCGCTATTTTGAGCGGTGTTCTTTTTGCCATTCTGTGGCAGTTGGATCCAAAGGATACCGAGATGTATAACTTTTGGTATTTCTTGATTTTCTCACTGATTTTCCTCACCGGAAATGCCATTTTTGCGACGCCTTTGATTGGATTGGGTTATGAAATGACCTCAGATTACAACGAAAGAACCCGTTTGATGGGTTTTTCACAAACCATTGGTCAAATTGCTTGGATGATTGTTCCTTGGTTTTGGGTGATTATTGCCGATCCGACTATGTTTAAAACCCAAGCAGAAGGCGTGAACAAGTTGGCGGTGATTGTTGGTATCATATGTTTGGTTTTGGGAATTCTGCCGGCCTTATTTTGTAGAGAAATGGATCAAACCAATCTTGAAAATAAAGAGCCGGTCACCCATAAAAATTTGTGGAGCGGTTTGTTGGAACTCTTCAAAAGCATCAGTCAGATTACCAAAAACAAACCCTTTTTAAAGTTGTGTGCCGCTACTTTTTTGGTGTTCAACGGATTTCAAATGGTGGCTTCGTTCAGCTATTTTATCATCGTTTTTTATCTGTTTCAAGGCAATTACGGATTGGCCGGAACATGGCCGGCTTGGTTTTCAACCATCAGTGCGGTTTTTACGGCGTTTTTAATTATTCCGATTGTGACGATGATTTCTAACAAATACGGGAAGAAAAATGCTTTTATCATTTCAACCGTGTTGTCCATCATTGGTTACGGACTAAAATGGTGGGGATTTTCACCCGACCATTTGTGGTTGATGTTTATTCCGTTGCCTTTGATATCCTTTGGTTTGGGCGGATTGTTTACTTTGATGATGAGCATGACGGCCGATGTTTGCGATTTGGACGAACTTGAAAATGGTATGCCACGAAAAGAAGGAACCTTTGGTGCGATTTATTGGTGGATGGTCAAACTCGGACAAGGCATCGCGCTGGTTTTAGCCGGATGGGTGCTTGAAGTAATAGGTTTTGATGCCGGAAAACCGGTTCAAAGTGTTGAAACCATTACCAACTTGCGCCTTTTTGATATATTCATTCCTATCATAACAGCAGCCATTGCTATTTGGGTGATGTGGGATTACAATTTGTCCGAAGAAAAGGCCAAAGAGATAAAAAAAGAATTAGTCGCCCGCAGAGGTGAGCTTTAAAAATGATATCGTATGTCGTTTAGAAAAGAGAAAAAACGGTCTTTAGGAGGAATTCCCTTTCATGATTATAATGCTCAACAAATCAGAGAGTTATTTTTGAAAACCTTGCATCAAGGCATGCACGGACTCTGCTTTAGTTTGTATGAAGACGGTCAGAAACCGGGCGATCTAATTTCGGAAGATCAAGTCAGAAGACGCATGCGCATCATTGCTCCGTATACCCAATGGATTCGATCATTTTCTTGTACCGAAGGCAACGAGTTTATTCCTAAAATAGCCCGTGAATTTGGTTTGAAAACCATGGTGGGCGCTTGGTTGGGAAGCGATCATGAAAAAAACCAAAAAGAAATTCAAGGGCTGATTGAATTGGCCGAGGCTGGTTTTGTGGATATTGCTGCCGTCGGAAATGAAGTTCTATATCGCAAAGATTTGACTGAGGATGAGCTTTTAGCATACATTCATCAAGTCAAAAAAGCCATTCCTCAAATTCCTGTGGGTTATGTAGATGCTTATTATGAGTTCACCATCAAACCCAGAATCACTGAAGCTTGTGATTTGATTTTAGCCAACTGCTATCCGTTTTGGGAAGGTTGCGCCCAGGAATATTCATTGTTGTACATGAAACAAATGTATCAACAGGCTTTAGAAGCAGCTCAAGGAAAAAAAGTCATCATCACTGAGACCGGTTGGCCCAGCCAAGGAGAAAGCCTTGAAGATGCGCTGCCCGGAACATCAAACGCGCTTCAATATTTCTTGAATACACAAAAATGGTCTCAAGAGGAAGCTATTGAGATATTTTATTTTTCTTCCTTTGATGAATCATGGAAAGTCGGCGCCGAAGGTGAAGTAGGCGCTTATTGGGGTCTTTGGGATAAAAATGAACAGCTAAAGTTTGTATAAATTCTGACGTTTAGGCCTAATCATATTCAACTCATTTATTGCATAAAATTTGTTAAAGTTTCAGCCTTCGTTTGTTTTTAAGAAAAATTTTATACTACATTTGGAATATTATTAATCATTCTTTAACACTATTGCCTATTACGTAAAACTACTTTTTAGAGACATTTCTCCAAATTCATTATTAAAACTAAAAGGTAATTTTATGGCTAGTGTTCAAATCCCAGATGCTTTATTGGTTAGGAATTATATAGCCGGCGACGAGTCTGCTTTGGCTAATTTAATTCAACGTCATCAGTCAAAGGTGTACGGTTTTATTTATTCTAAAATTGGTGACCGAGATTTGGCGGACGATTTATTTCAAGACACCTTTATTAAGGTAATCAAAACGTTAAAGTCAAATTCGTACAACGAAGAAGGAAAGTTTTTGCCTTGGGTAATGCGTATTGCGCACAACTTAATCATCGACCATTTTAGAAGAAACAAAAAAATGCCGATGTTTCGCGAAACCGAAGAGTTTTCTATCTTTTCCATTATGAGTGATAACAATCCGACTATTGAAAACAAAATGATTGTTGAACAAGTCGAAAGTGACTTGCGTAAGCTTATAGAAGAATTGCCTCAAGATCAAAAAGATGTGCTGATGATGCGTATGTATCAAGATTTGAGTTTTAAAGAAATCTCAGAAATTACTGGTGTTAGCATCAATACGGCACTTGGTAGAATGCGCTATGCACTGATGAATTTGAGAAAAGTGATTGATAAACATCAAATTATTTTAACGAATTAACAATAATTCAAAAGTTGCTGCGTTGTAGAGTTGTAAACACAAAAACAGCTACATGGCAAAACTCTACACTAAGAAAACATTAGCAACTGCAAACATGTTACCCAAAAAAGAAACCATCTCTTTTTTACTCAATTACTCAAAAGCGCTCCACATCATCAAAGTGGGCCATTTAAAAATAGAAAGCATTGCTAATTAAAAGACATCCCGGTTTAGGCCGGGATTTTTTATGGATGCTATTTGAGAAATTCTTTGCGACCAATTTGGCGTGTGATGATGTCTTTTTCAAGATTCCAACCGCGTGCCGGAGAATATTCGCGACCATACCAGATAATTTGCAAATGAAGTTTGTTCCAACATTCTTTCGGGAACAATCTTTTGGCGTCTTTCTCGGTTTGGACAACGTTTTTACCTGACGATAAATTCCAGCGATACATGAGCCGGTGAATGTGCGTATCCACCGGAAAAGCCGGAACCCCAAAAGCCTGACTCATCACCACGCTGGCCGTTTTGTGACCAACCGCCGGAAGCGCTTCTAAAGCTTCAAAGTCTTGCGGAACTTGTCCGTTGTGTTTTTCGATTAAAATTTGTGACAAACCGTAAATTCCTTTGGATTTCATCGGCGATAAACCGCATGGACGAATGATGTCTTGAATTTCTTCAACCGAAAGTTTCACCATATCATACGGATTATCGGCTTTGGTAAATAACAACGGAGTAATTTGATTCACGCGCACATCGGTACATTGCGCCGACAAAAGCACAGCAATTAATAAAGTATATGCATCTTTGTGGTCCAGCGGTACCGGAACATCCGGATAGAGTTCATTTAACGTATTTATAACAAATGTTACACGTTCTTTCTGAGTCATTGTCTTTAATTTTAACTTTACAAGTATACTACAATTAGATGTTTTTAACCAAAATCTTACATTCGTTAACCCAATTTAATTTCATAAAAGAATTCCCTATGACTTCATTAAAACCTGGCGATGCAGCTCCGCAATTTACTGCCTTAGATCAAGATGGAAAACAACACACCTTAGCCGATTATCAAGGCAAAAAACTAGTTGTCTATTTTTACCCGAAAGCCAATACGCCCACTTGTACGGTTGAAGCTTGTAATCTTAGAGATAATTACCAACAGTTTCTATCAAAAGGATATGCAATCTTGGGCGTGAGCGCTGATTCTGCCAAAGCGCAGAGTAATTTTAAAAAGAAATACGACTTGCCTTTTCCGTTGTTAGCAGATGAAAATCACGCTGTTATTAATGCTTTTGGCGTTTGGGGACCGAAGAAATTTATGGGTAAAGTTTTTGACGGTATTCACCGCATTACTTTTGTCATTGATGAGCATTCTAAAATTGAACAAGTCATCACCGATGTCAAATCAAAAGAACACACCGCTCAAATTCTCAAATAAACAAAAAGGCCGCTCAATTCAGCGGCCTTTTTTATGAGTTACTTTCTTCTAAAACTTTATTCGGGTCATAACCAAAAAGTTGGTCTTTCTTGATGAGTTCCGCAATACCTGCCGGAAGCATACTTTCCCAACCGGTTTTTCCTTGACTGATCATTTTGAGCACTTCACGCGAGAATACTTGTAAGTTGTGCAAGTCAAATCCTTCAATATCGACCACTTTTCCGTTGAACTTAAAGAACTTGTATAGCTCTTTCATGCGCGGGTGAACTTTGAGGTTCTCAGAGTTGATTACTTCGCCGTCATCGCCCAACATCGGATACAAGAACACTTTTAAATCGCGGTAGAAAAGTTTTCCGAAGGCTTCGAGAATTCCACCACTTAGGTGGCGATAGTATTTTTCGTCAAAAATATCGACCAAGTTGTTGACGCCCATGGCCAATCCCATACGGGCTTTGGTATAGGCCGAGAAGTATTCAACCACGCGATAATATTCTTGAAAATTGGATATCATTACCGTTTGACCCAACGAACAAAGAAGTTCTGCTCGGTCCATAAAGTCACGCTCATCAATTTCACCTTCTGAGCGCAAATTTGATAAGGTAATTTCAAAAATTACTAAAGTATTGTCTTTTTCGACTTTGTTTTCGGCCAAGAACATATTGAGCGAGTGCTCATACATGTCCATATTTACTTTGGTTACCGGTCTAAAACTTCCGCGTAAGGCCAAAATGTTTTTCTTGTATAAAATGGCGGCCGGCAAAACGTTGTTGCCTTGCGGGTCAAACATGACTGCATCGGTCATTCCGTTTTTGACCAATTGCAAGCTCATCAAACGATTGTCAATGTGTGAGAAACGCGGACCTGAAAAGTTAATCGTGTCAATTTCTAACTGATCTTTATCGAGATGATCGTATAAATAACGCAACAACTTTTTAGGTTCGTGGAATTTGTAAAAGGCACCATAAATTAAGTTAACCCCCAGAATTCCTAATGTTTCTTGTTGTAAACGAGCGTCAGTTTCTTTGAATCGGATGTGAATGATAATGTCGTTGTAGCCTTCATCCGGATCAAGTTGATAGCGAATTCCCACCCAACCATGACCTTTGAATTGCTTAGCAAAATCGATTGTCGCAACCGTATTGGCATAGCTGAAAAAAAGTTTACTCGGGTGTTTCTCACGGCTCAAACGTTTTTCCATGAGGTTGGTTTCATGCGCCAACATCTTTTTCAAACGACTTTCAGTAACATAACGTCCGTCGTCTTCAATGCCGTAAATCGCATCGCTAAAATCTTTGTCATAGGCACTCATCGCTTTAGCTATGGTACCTGATGAACCTCCGGCTCTAAAAAAATGACGAACGGTTTCTTGACCGGCGCCAATCTCAGCAAAAGTTCCGTAGATGTTTTCGTTTAAATTGATTCGAAGTGCTTTGTCTTTCGTTGAGGGAATGTGCTCAATATCTCGATCGCCTTTAATCCTGGTTTCTTTGTCCATTTGGGAAGCAAACATAAAATTCATCACAAAGTTAATAAAACAGCCCTTTCGCAAAAGAGAATTAATAGTATTTTTGTAAAAAAATAACATACTTGAAAGTCTACTTTTTAGGAACAGGAACTTCACAGGGAATTCCAGTCATCGGAAGCCAACATTCCGTATGCAAAAGTGACGATCCCAAAGACAAACGTTTGCGGGTTTCGGTTTGGATTCATTGGGATGAGCATTCATATGTAATTGATTGCGGACCTGACTTTCGACAGCAAATGCTTACTTCGGGTTGTCAGAAAATAGACGGTATTTTATATACGCATGAGCATGCCGATCACACCGCCGGGCTCGATGACATCAGACCGTTTAATTTCCGACAAGGTGCGCTCCCGATTTTTGCGCATGCGCGAGTGATTGCTAATTTGCAAAAGCGATTTGACTATGTTTTTGAGACAGAGAACAAATATCCGGGCGCGCCTTCGGTTCAACCGATAGAAGTTGTGCCGGATGTTCCTTTTAAAATTGGCAACAAAATGGCGATACCCATCAATGTTGACCATGGAAGATTACAGGTTTTTGGCTATCGTATTGATGATTTTGCTTATTTGACCGATGTAAAAACCATTGAGCCTGGTGAAGTTGAAAAGCTCAAAGGTGTGAAAGTTTTGGTGGTGAATGCCTTGCGCGAAGAGCCGCATCATTCGCACTTTAATTTGCAAGAAGCGCTTGACTTTATTGCACTCGTACAACCAGAACGCACTTATCTAACGCATATCAGTCATTTGTTTGGCTTTCATGAAGAAGTTCAAAAAAAATTGCCGGAATCTGTTTTTCTGGCTTATGATAATTTAGAAATTACTCTTTAAAAATGAAAAAATCACTGTTTTTATATTTGTTTATCATCGCTGCTTTGATGAATATTTTTACGTACAGATATTTTAGTAAAAAATCGGAATTCGATGAAAGCCAGACCGAAGGGCTTCGAAAAAAATTAAAAGACAGTATTCAAATCTTCCAAAATAAGTTGACGGATGCCGATTATTTTTCGATTGAAAAAGATCAAAACGCACAGAATTACTTTGACAATGCCGACATTCCTCAGTTTGCATCTTATGAAGAATTATCTCAATTGGTCAACAATCAACTGATTGCATACAATGACAAGCCTGAGGGAAATCCGTATACCGGAATGGCTCCAATTAACGGAAAAAAATTCATCATCAACAAAGCCAAAGTGCTCAACCACCGTTGGATTATAGCCGATTGCAGCGATGGTCAATCTTGGGGCGAAGTGCTTTTAAAATACTTCATCAACCCTGACAAAACCGTTTCGTTTGAAGTAATTCAATCGGTGGTTTTTGATAAATAATCTAGAGTGTTTGGGCTAGCCAATTTCTAAAGTCAAAGAAATTCTGCGGAGCAACGCCGTGACCTACGGGATATTCTTGATAGGTTATATCAATTTTAAGTTGCTGTAAAATCGGAGCTGCTTTGCGCGCCCATTCTACCGGAATTACTTGGTCAACGGTTCCGTGCGAGGCAAATATTTTGAGGTTCGAAAAATCGTTTTGCGTGTAATTTTCGGTCATCATATCCAAGTTCAAATAACCGCTCATAGCTACTACGCGCTGTACTTTTTCAGGATAGGACAAAGCCACTGCATAACTCAAAATACATCCTTGACTAAAACCAATCAAAGTTACTTTTTGCGCATCAATCGTATATGCTTGGGTTAATTCATCAATAAAGTCAGCAATCAAATCGCGTGAGCTGCGCGCCTGTTCCAAGTCAGAGAACTTGTTCTCATCGGCGTCAAAATTAATCGCATACCAGGCATAACTTTGATACATCAAATCATAAGGAGCCCGCGCCGATATCACATAGTATTCATCGGGTAATTCTGAGGCAAATGAGAATAAATCCTGTTCATTGCTCCCGTAACCGTGCAACAACAACAAGAGCGGGTTTTTATCGAGTTTGATTTTGGGTTCGCGAATCAGGTAGTTGAGTTTCATGATTTTTAGACTTTGGATTGAGATTAATTAGGCATGATGTTTAAAAACTTATATATTTAACAAGTCAAAATGCAAAACATGCCAAAAGTACTTTTAAAATCCACACAAAAAAAGCGTTATTTTTTTGCCGCTTTATTCGTTTTTTTCTTCACAATAGTTCGAGCCCAAGACAAAATAGTGATTGCTTACGGTAATCAAATCAATTTGGGCGATGTTCCCGGTGATGTTCAATTTGAAGTGCAGGGACCAGAATTTATTCATCTTAAAGGCACTAAAATAAATCAATATTCTTTTGATAAACCCGGAATTTACAGCATTAAAGTTCACGACAAAAAGCATTCACAATCTGATTGTAGTCGATTGCATTTACCGGATGAAATCAAGGTTGAAGTGAGTCGAATCCGAATGATTTTTCAATCTTCGTTAACTTTTTCATCTCCGATTGTCAAAAATGTCGACACTCAGGGAATTGTCCTCAAGGTTACGGTGCAAATCCAAACGTATGATCATCTTCCGGCGGTGCTCAACCAAAAGCCGGTAGCCTCTGCAGGCATCGGTTCTAATATTGTAGCTCATCTCAAAACAAAGGCAACTGAATTGCCCGAAGGCCAACATCTACTTGAATATGTGTTGAGCGGACTCGCTACTGAAAATGCGTATTTGATGTTTGATTTTGTCGATGCCAACGATCAAGTTCAAAGTATTTCTGTATTAACTCCGGTAAAAAATTAGTCAATGAAGGCATTATTTTATTTTTGGATTCTGGTATTTTTATCTTTCGATGTATCAGCGCAATGTGGAGGTTCAGAGTTTTGCAACGGTAACACCGGCTTGTATTCAAATGACGACGCGGCCAACATTGCCTATGACAATATGGGATCGTGTTTTCACTCTACGTTTATCAAAGAGCCAAATGGGCAGTGGAGAACTTGGGGCGCAGATATGATGCCCAGCGGTTTTTCTGGAGCTTTATCACCAAAGATAATTAATGCCCAGAATTACCCAGCTCTTACAGGAACAATATACAAAATTGCAATCGGGTCAGACTTAACAACATCACAGATTATTGTTTTAACATCTGACGGTTTATTTGCTGGAGGAACAGAGGAAAGCGTGATAAGCAGTTTGAATACAACTGGCCCTAGTTTTAATAAGGTGGTTGTTAACGGAAAAGCTGATGGACTACCGGCCAATGTGAGCCCTAATCAAGTAAAAATGCTTTTTGCTACAACTTATACTTTAATTCTTACAACTTGTACCGGTGAAGTTTATGTATTGTCAATTTTTAATAATCAAATTAGAGGAAATGGAAGTGTACAAGGCTTATCCACTCGTTGGTCTCAAGTTATGCAAGATGCTTCAACACCTTTGACCAATGTGATTGTTGCGCGAGGGAACAGTATGTTTGGTTTTGCCTTAAAAGCTGATGGAAGTTTATGGACATGGGGGCAAGGAACTTTTTTGGGAGAAGGTTCATCATCTTCAAATCGACCTTATGCAACTCAGATGGCATTACCGGCAGGGATACCGGGTATTAAAATGATTCAATCAACATATGGTTCCTATTATGTATTAGGAACCGATAAAAAAATATATTCATTAGGTTTAAACACATTTGGTCAGTTAGGAGACCGAACGACTATTACAAGAACAACCTGGGTTAATGCAAAAAATCCAGATGATTCTTTGATAACTGATGCGGCATGGATATCTGCTAATGAGCACGACGAAAATTACCCATCTATTGCGGTCATTAAAGTTGGAGGGTTATTTTATACCGCAGGTTCAAATAATACCTACATGATTGGTCAATCAAATGGGGCCAATTATTTTGATATACCCGGCGGTATTTCTAGCTCTGATGTGATTACACAAGTTGAAGCCGGAGGACATTCAACAGCAGTTATCAAGTTGGGTAGTCCTAGATATGGTTATGTAGGACATCGGATTGATGGCTCTATGGGAGACGGTACCAACAATTCAATGACACAGCAAACCTTTGATTTTATTACTCCGCCCATAGTAGCGGTTTGTGGTACGGTCTGTTCTACACCAACCTTAACGGTTAACAGTCCTATTATTTGCTCCGGCACAGATGCCGTCTTTACCATCAGTGGTACACCGGGTGATATACTTACCTATTCACTCAATAACGGAGCCTCACAGACAACAACAATTGGGGCAAATGGCTCGGTTAATGTAACGGTTGCGGCGCCAACTTTGCAACAAAATATTTATCTGAGTTTTATTTTGGGTGGTAATGGGCAATGTTCGAATGCTTTATCGATGCAGGCTCATATTTCAGTTACCGATAACCAAACTCCGGTTTTTACACAAGTTGCTCCGATTTGTACCGGCGATATTTTAAGTCCTTTGCCTACAACTTCTGATAATGGTTTTACCGGTACTTGGTCGCCGGCGCTTAACAATCAGCAAACTACGGTTTACACCTTTACACCCTCGATTCAAGGTAGCTGTATCAATAATGCAACCATGACCATTGCGGTAGTGCCTAATACCGTTCCTACTTTTACACAAGTGCCACCGGTTTGTATCGGAATCACAACCAACCCTTTGCCATCTACTTCTAACAATGGCATTGTTGGCGTTTGGTCACCTGCCTTTAACAATCAGCAAACCACAACTTATTCATTTATGCCCAACGGTGGTTCATGTATTGATTTGGTTACGATGCAAGTGGTAGTTCTTCCTTCTCCGATTCCAACCTTTAATCAAGTGGCTCCCATTTGCGAAGGTCAAACACTTAGTGCGCTACCCATTACTTCTATCAATGGTATCAGCGGAAATTGGTCACCCGCACAAATGAACAATCAGCAAACCACTACCTATACGTTTTCGCCTACTTCAGACCCATGCGCCCAAACGGCACAAATGACGGTAATTGTTCATCAAAAAGAGACACCTGATTTTAGTGATATGCAGCCCATCTGTTACGGTGATTTAAACTTTAGTTTGCCAACTGTTTCCAACAACGGCATCAGTGGTACTTGGTCGCCGGCATTTAGCAATACACAAACGACGGCTTACGTGTTTACGCCCAACCCACAAGAATGTGCCTTTAACGCCTCGCGCGAGATAACCGTTTTTGATGATTTTGATTTTGCGCTTAGCAAGTATTGCCAAAACGGGCGTATGCTGATTGAAGTCTATTCAACATTTCCGAATTTTGACCTTCAAACGGCGCAAATCAATTGGCAATTTAATAACACAAATGTTGGGACGGATGCTATTTTTGATGTAAGTTCTTATTTGAATAGTACAACAGAAAATGAAGTCTTACCGATTGAGTTTTCAGCTACAGTTACTACCGCTGACGGATGCCCAAAAACCAAGTCAATTCCGATTGAAACCGTATATTGTGACATTCAAAAAGGAATATCACCGAATAACGACGGGCTCAATGAGTTTTTTGATTTGCGTTATCTGAGCGTTGATAACTTGACCATTTTTAATCGCTACGGAACCAAAGTATACAGCAAAGGTGGCTATAAAGATCAATGGCACGGACAAACAGACAGCAATGATATTTTACCTGATGCCACTTATTTTTACGTGATAGATTTTAAAGACGGTACCTCAAAAACAGGTTGGATTTACCTCTGCAATGAGCATTAAATTAGATGAATTGAAATACTTTTTGAAACCATTTTCCAAGTAGTGGAATTTCTTGTGTTTTTCCTTGAATTGCACTTATAAAACCATAAGTCCAAAGCACAAAAAAGAACAGATACATCGAGAAAGTAATCATCAAGTTGTCAAAATTGCTTACAATAAGTCCCAGCGAAAAAAATGCTATGGTGAGTCCCAAAGCTTGTCGGATGTGAAAAGCGGCAAATCGGTTGCGGGTTTCTGAATTCATCGAAAGTGCAATGAGTACGCCGATGAATAATATATAACTCGTAATGGCGGCAGTTTTTCCTTCTTTAATTACTTCTTCATTCATGAGATAACAAGTTGGTTTCGGTTGTAAATTCCGTAGGCCTTCCCTTTGAGTGGATGACCTAAAAAGGCAGCGTTTTTTGATTTTGAAAGGATGTCATTTTCAGAAAATGCCCATGGAATATTTGGGTTGAACAAAGTTAAATTGGCTTTTTGTCCGACGTTAATAGAGGTCGGTTCCATATCAAAAACTTTGATTCCAGCCGTAAGCTTTTCAATGATTTTATCAAGCGGAAGCACTAAATTCAATGCTCCGAAGGCACTTTCTAAACCAATACTTCCATAGTTGGCCAAATCAAATTCGAGTTTTTTGCCTTCTATATCAATCGGTTGGTGATCTGAGGTAATGACATCAATGGTTCCGTCCAGAATGCCCGCTATAAGTGCCAATCGATCAGCTTCATTGCGCAGCGGAGGCATCAGTTTGTAGCGCGTGTCAAAAGCATCGAGCACTTCATCGGTCAACACCAAATGCGCCACCGAAACACTACAGCTTACGGGCAAACCTTTGGCTTTTGCTTGTTTGATAAGCGCAACCGAGCCAGCCGATGATATCGTCGGAATGTGCAATTTACCACCGGTATATTCCAACAAAAATAAATTTCTGGCGATTTGAATTTCTTCGGCCAAAGACGGGTTTCCTTTTAAACCCAAACGAGTTGCAGGAATTCCTTCATTGACCACACCGTTACCTTTGAGGTTTTTATCCATCGAAAAAGCAATGATTTGTCCCTGAAAATCTTGGCTGTATTGCAAGGCAAGTTTCAATAAATTCGCGTCAGAAATATCTTTTTGATAGTCGCCAAAAGCAATCGCTCCGGCATTTTTCATATCGTATAATTCGGCTAGTTCTTGACCGTTGCTCGATTTGGTGAGCGCGCCAATTGGGTAGAGGTCAACCGCTGTGTTGTGCGCTTTACTTTTAATCCAAGATATCGAGGTTTGCTGGTCGTTTACCGGATTTGTATTGGGCTGAAGTGCCACCGAACTAAATCCGCTGAGCGCAGCCACGCGACATCCGTTTTCAATGGTTTCTCTTTGTTCAAAGCCCGGTTCGCCAAAGCTGACACTGGTATCAATCCAACCGCACGAGAGATGAAGATTCTCGCGTTCCACCAATGACGTATCTGAACCAGCTTGAATTTCAGACGCGATGTTTTGTATCGTACCGTTTTCGATGAGCACATCCACTATTTGTTGGTGAAAAGCACTCTGCGGGTCGATAATTGTTGCTTTTTTGATCAGTGTTTTCATTTGACCAGTTTTTGAATGAGTATTTCGAGTGTCAAGAACAGCAAGGCCAAAACCACAAGCCATTTCCAAATATTTTGGTCGGTTCGGTCGGTGAGCAAGGCGTCAAAAAAGCTATCGACACTAGGTTTTATGGTAAAGTCAGATAAAACGCGGTCGGCTTCTGCATTGAGACTGCTTTCGGTGCGCGAATAGTTAAAACTTAGATTTTTGAGCGCATTATTGCCTTGGTAAACGGAATAATTCCCGGCGAGTTGTGGCGCCTCGCTACAGATAAGTTTTACTTTATTGCTCAGAATTTGTTGTGTTGGAATGAACTTCTCTCGCTCATTCTGAACGCTTACAATTTCGTCTTTACCCAAAGCTGCTTCAATTAAAATAGGTTGATTTTCTCCGATGGTATAAGCGGAAACACCGGTTTTGGTCATGCTTTGCGCCATGTTGTAAAACACCGGAACAATCAGCGGTGAGCGTTGAAAATTTGAATTTTTCAAGTTCAGCGCAGCGGCAAAAACATATACGGCACCCAACGGATTTTGAATCGAACTCAGAAAAACACTTTGATCTTCATAACTCAAGATGGCCGGATACGCATTGCTGATGCCAAATTGACTTTGCGTTTTTGGGTATTGAAAGTTAGAAACTTGTTTTTCAAAAACACTGCTAAATACCGGATTGTTGAACGATATTTTGGTAATGAGTTTTTCTGAGGCTTGCGGATTTTGCAATTGCAAATTCCCCAAACTAGCCAAGAAACGGTTGAGTTCAGTTACTTTACTTTCGGTTGATGGAATCAACACCAAGTTTCCGCCTTTGGCTACAAAATCTTTGAGTGTGGTTTGTAAAGCTTGTGGAATTTCGGTCAATTCATTCAGAACAATTGCGTCGTTTTCTTCAATTTTATTATAATCGAGCTCGCGCAATGGATAATTGCTGTAATTGAATTCGTCCGAGGTGTAAATCTTAGACAAAAAGCCACTTTTTTCAGCTTCGCCTATGCTTAAAACATTGGTTTTTTGCGGTTTTGAAATACTCAAATAATAGGTATTGTCATACGAAAGCGCATTGTCGGTAATCGAAACATAACCTTGAAAATCATCTTTGGGAATGGTAAAGCGCATCACTTTTGAAGCGGTTTCCATCGGAACCATTGTTTTGGCGATGAGTTTTTCACGATTGTACAAGGCAATCGGAAGCTCTTTGGTTTGTCCATAGGCGGTGAGTTGAACCCCGATTTCGTAGAATTGAGTTGAGGTTTGCGCAATGAAAACGCTGTCTACCGCCACATTGCTTTTTTGCTCCGATTTGGGTGTGATAAAGGTCGTATTCCAACTTTGATCGATACTTTTGAGTTGTTGCGGCTTGATGCCGATTGCGTCGGTAATGACTACAATGTCTTTGGCCGACGAAGGTTCGTGTGCCTTGATTTTGGCCATCGCACTTTCTAACTGAAACGGCAGCGGACTATAGTTCAAGTTTTGCAACTCACGGCGAATTGATTTGATATCGGTATTCCAAAAGGTTTCAGAATTGGTAATCAGTGAAAAAGTTTGGTTTTCCGGAACGTGTTCGAGCAAATCCTCAACCGCTCTGGGCAATAGCGCGCCTTTTTGCCCTTTGGCTTGCATGCTGTAGGAGTTGTCCAGTACAATGTACATTGAATTGTTACTGTTTTTACTGTCTTTGGCTTTAAAAAAAGGTTGTGCAAAGGCCAGAATCAAAAAAGTCAATAACAACAAACGCGTGACAAGTAACAGCCATTTTTTTATTTGTGAACTTTTTCGGGTTTGAATTGAGATTTGTTGTAAGAACCGAACATTGGTAAAATATTCTTTCTTAAAACGACGCAATTGAAACAAGTGTACCAGTATCGGAATAACCAGTAAAAATAGGAAGTAAAGAATTTCCGGATGTTTAAATTGCATGCTGAATTTTGTTTGTCAAAAATAGCAATCAAAAGTCAATAATCGGTGCTATTTTTTTCCTTTTCTTTTTTGACTTTGTGTTTTTAACAGATTGCGATTGACCGAACCATGCGTTTTCTTTTTGGTTTTGGATGGTCCGCCCAAATTGATTTTTTGGTTCTTCTTGGCTTTTTCATGAAAAGCACCATCGCCTTCAATCTTGGGTTTTTTGAGTAAGAATTTTACCGGCTGACGGCCTTTTTCTGAACCGATGAGTTTGTCTGAAATTTCAACTTCACCGGGAAAATCAATCACTTCAATTTCGCGGTTCATCAAGAGTTCTACTTCAATTTTCCGTTCTTCTTCTTTGGCGGTAAAAAAACTGATGGCCGTTCCGGTTTTATCGGCGCGACCGGTTCGACCTATACGGTGAATGTAGGTTTCAGGCAACTCGGGCATTTCAAAATTGATTACGTGGGTAATGTCTGAAATATCCAATCCACGCGCCATTACATCGGTCGTAATGATGCCTCTGAGGTTTCCGAGCTGAAATTCAGCCATGGTACTCAGACGGTAATTCTGCGATTTGTTTGAATGAATCAGTCCGAATTCATGTCCGAAATCTTCTTCAATGCCTTCAAAAATGAAATCAGCGAGCCTTTTGTTGTTGACAAAAATCAACACGCGACTCATGCTTTCATCTTTGAGAAGATGTTTGAGCAAATTGATTTTGGTATTGAAATTCGCTACCGGATAAGCCAACTGCGCAATTTTTTCAATCGGCGTTCCCGACGGAGCCAAACTCACTTCTTCGGGAAAATCAAAGAAATCATTCAAAACTGCATCCACTTCGTCGGTCATCGTGGCTGAGAATAATATGTTTTGTCTCTTAGGGCGCATCATGGCCAGAATAGAAGTAAGTTGCGGTCTGAATCCGAGGTTGAGCATTTCGTCAAATTCATCGATGACCAGTTTGGTGGTGTCGTCAAATCGAACAACGTTGTCCAGCGCCAAATCCATGACGCGACCTGGTGTTCCCACCAAAATATCTACACCCTGATAAACCGCTGTTTTTTGGGTATTGATGTTTACACCACCGTAAATTCCCAGCGTTCTAACCGACATATATTGGGTGAGTTTTTCAACTTCTTCGGCCACTTGAACCACAAGTTCTCGCGTAGGCACCAAAATCAGAATTTTGGGTGTATGGGTGTGACTAAACTTATACAGTTTGAGCAATGGCAATAAGTAGGCAAGGGTTTTTCCGGTTCCGGTTTGGGCAATGCCCATCATGTCACGTCCGGACATCACGACCGGAAAAGATTTCTCCTGAATAGGCGTTGGATTTGTATAGCCTAATTCGTCAATGGCTTTTTGAACGGATTTTGGTAAACCAAACGCTTCAAATGTACTCATAACCTTAAAGTTTGGCGCAAAGGTACAATTTTTAAGGCAGGGTCAAAGCCAAGAGAGATATAACTACGAAGCAGCGAGTGAAGTATTGTCTCGGTTTGCCATGAATTGATAAACTGCCCCGGATAATTGTTTGATGACTTCCGGCAGTTTGTTTAATTCTTTTCCTTTGGTCATGATTGTAATGGTGTAGGGCGCATTATTCAAATAAATAACACCTGATTCACTCAAATGTTTTTCCAAAGGATCGCCTGATTCACCAAATTTGTGCGCAATCTTGGTACCGGTTGGAATTCCGGCAGTAAGACCTTTATTGAAGTTGCATTTTGACAGCAACTCGGTTGCAAATTCTGATTTTTGTGTATTCAAATAGGACGCGTTGTACAATGAACGCATGAAATACGTATACTCTCTTGCTGTAATCGGGTAATTTTGTGCCGTTAAGTCTGGTGCAACCATACCAAAATCAGTAAATACTTTTTTAAACATTGCTTGATCCATGTGGTTGAACAACAAAGAAGTAGCATTGTTGTCTGAGTATTCTATCATATAGCGCAAAAGCTCACGAACTGTATAGCTTTTTCCTAATGTGATTGATTTTGAAGTGTATACAGGGTTTTTGTCAATTGAAAATGCTGTCTCGTACGTATAAGTCTTGTTCAGCGTGCCCGGATGTAGTTCTTCCATTTTTAAAAAAGTAATCAACTCGGGAACTTTCATCAATGAGCCGGGTAAATATTTTTCATCAGGGTTGATGCCCATCCAACCATTGTTTGAATATTCTTTTAAATAAACGGATGCTGAGGTGAGCACGCCACTTTTTTTGTAGTTGTCAATAATGGTGTTGAGTGTTCCTTTGAGTTGCGCCAATTCATCAGATTCGTACTGATTATCAACAAATAAAATCGGCTTGATATATTTATAACCTCCTAATCTTTTTACATCATAACCACAACTTTGCCCCATTCCGGCCTCAGATACTTCGGACGAATCGGTTTGTGCATATTTTCTTGAAATGATGGTAAAAGTAATTAGATTTGAAATCAACAAAACTGCAACTACAATCAGTAATGAGACTCGTTGGTTAATTATTCTTTTCATAATCGGTTAAGTTGTTTATTTAAAATAATCTGAATGGGCGCCCAAAATTAAGGTAAAATTTAAGAATATCCTTATTTTATAAGACAATTAACAGGTAGCGAACCCTACCGAAAATATGTTAAAATTTGTAAGTGCTTGATTATAAATTTGTGAACCTGCCTGTCCTTTAAAACCCTTCGAAAACACCTAATCCAAAAAGGGCAAAATCATATTTAACCGGATCGGCTGCATCAAATTTTCGCAGATTTGCATCGAGTTCTTCCAAAGCCTGAAAATCATTTTGTTTTCGCGTGAGCAAGCCGAGCTTACGCGCTACATTCCCTGAATGAACGTCTAAAGGGCAAGATAATTGTGCCGGAGAAATACTTTTCCAAATTCCTAAATCAACTCCGCGTTGGTCATCGCGAACCATCCACCGCAAATACATATTGATTCTTTTGGCGGCAGAATTTTTCAAAGGGTCTGAGATATGTTTTTGTGTTCTGGCTTCATGCTCGATTTCAAAAAAGACATTTCTAAATTCATGAATATTCTTTTGCAAACGATTTCCTGAAGCGTTCCGACTAAAAATAGCTTCCAATCCACCATGATGGTTGTATATATTTTGAAGCGCTTGTATAAAAGTCCTTGCATCAGTTGAATTAAAAGTTCTATGAACAAAGCCATCGAGTTGCTCCAAATCAGTTTTTGAATGTGACATCACAAAATCATAAGGTGCGTTGCCCATCAAATTTATGAGTTTGTTCGCGCTGTTGATGATCATTTTGCGATTGCCCCAAGCCAAGGTCGCGGCCAGAAATCCGGCAATTTCAATATCTTCTTTTAAAGTAAATTTATGAGGAATCTGAATAGGATCTAAATCAATAAAATCCGGTCGGTTATACAAATCGACTTTTTCGTTCAGAAATTCTTTGAGCTCAGAAAAATGCATCGTTAAGGATTTGTTTTCGTATAAAAACCATTGCCCAAATGATTGCCGCGCATTTGCGGAACCACACCCAGAGTTTGCTCAAAATAATTGATTTGCTCTTTGTTGACACAAGGTAAATTTCCGTCGCCATTGGCCCAAAAGAAAGAGTTATGCGTCGGAGAATAGTATTTTAAATTTCCGTTTTGAACGGTTTCATACGCAGTTTGTAGTTTTGAATTTGCGTGCGGAAAAATCACATTTTTCAATGAAAAAGGACTGTTTTGACTGATGAGTTTATTTTGGGTAAATCGATCAAAATGCAACGAAAAAAACAATACAAAAACAGTAGCCAAAACAGAAAAAATATAAACACTTGACAGAATTTTTTTGTTCTGAAAAACCCGAATCAAAATAAAGTAACCCCAAAAAAGCGTCAAATAAATAAAGTAGCGATAAACCGGTGAACTCAAAAGCAAAAGCACAAATTCAACCACCGAAACGACATAAATAAGCCAAAAAGCTCTTTTGTGATAAAATTTGTAAATAAATATCGGGCTGACCAGTAAAATGATGACCGTCGATAGATTGATCAAACCGCTTATTTTTGGCGCAAACAACCATTTGAGCACTATCTGTTGGGTGCTCATCGATTGATATTCTTCAGGCGTGACAAAAAACATACACAACTTGCCCGAATTGAAAAAGAACTCTGCGCTGCTTAGCGGTACGGCAAAATCAACCGGCAATCTGAAAAAGGTTAACGGAAATAACGGAAGCCCCGAAACAAGCGCATTTTTAACGACAAATAAAATAAAAACCAATCCGCCAATCAGCGCTGTTGGCAACAATTGCCGCTTCCACTTCTGAAAATGAACCGGCAATAGCACAAGTGGAATCAATATCAGAGCAAATGCGGTAATCTTGATAAACAAGATAAAAAAAGCCAGCAAAGCTATAAAGTTGAAGTCGGCAAGGTCATCGCTTTTAAAATCTTCGATAAAATGATAAAACAGCATAAAACCAAAAACATAAACCGCTATATCGGGCGATGGCGCGCTGATGAGTTGAAAAAAAAGAATATTGGCCAGCGGAAACAAACCTATCAGCAAGGCTAATTGATTGCCAGATTTAAAATATTGATCTAATTTAAAAAACGCAAAAACATTTCCTATCAGCAAACAAAAACCACTCAAATCATTGAAGTTAGGATATAAAAATGAAAAACTAAAAGCGCTTTGCAACACATGCCAACCGCTGACTTGCCCGAGCGATATATGCAAGTTGGCCAACCCTTTGACCAGTCCGTATTCATTGAGCCATTTGATGGTTTGTATGTAATAGGTTTCGTTGTCAATCACAAAAGGCGCGGTGGCACATTGGGCTACAATTAAAACAGTAATAATGAATAAAGCCGCTTTTATAGGTTGGGACAACTGATGAATTTCACGAGCAAAATCGCTGTAAAGCTGATGAATCGAATCTCTGTTTCGGAAATAAATGAGCCCATTCAAAATCAATAGCAAAAGATGAAATTCCCAGTGGATGCGGCCAAAAATAGCCCAAAGGGTGGCCAGCATCGCAGTGGCAAAAAGACCACTGACCAAAACCGGAATCAACGAGTTTGTTTTGAGTTTAAGGATAAAAGACAAGCCCCAACCCATATGAACACAGGTGAGCGCAATGTATATCCATGAAACTAAAATCAGCGCCATTTTATCGGTCGGATATTTGTCCATCCACCATGGTGAGTTTGCGGTCGGCCATTTGCGCGAGCTCTTCGTTGTGGGTCACAATCACAAAGGTTTGCCCCAATTCATCGCGCAATTTAAAAAACAACTGATGCAGATTTTCAGCCGATAGCGTGTCGAGGTTGCCCGAAGGTTCGTCGGCAAAAATCACCGCCGGTTTATTGATGAGCGCTCTGGCTACTGCTACACGTTGTTGTTCACCGCCCGAAAGCGCTGAGGGTTTGTGGTGCGCTCTTTCTGAAAGGCCTAAATAATCGAGTAATCTGAACGCCTCGGCCTCGGTTTCTTTTTTGTCTTTCTGTGCAATAAAGGCCGGAATACACACATTCTCTAAGGCTGTAAATTCGGGTAAGAGCTGATGAAACTGAAAGATAAAACCCAAATGATGATTTCTGAACTGGGATAAAGTTTTGTCGTTCATCTTCAAAACATCTTGCCCGGAAATTTCCAGTCGCGTTCCTTCTTGAATGGTGGGTTTGTCCAGCGTTCCTAAGATTTGCAACAAAGTCGTTTTGCCGGCGCCTGATGCTCCGACAATCGACACGATTTCGCCTTGGGCTATATGCAAATCAACGCCTTTGAGCACTTGTAGTTCATCGTAGCATTTAAAAATATTTTGAGCTGAAATCATAAACTTTGAATGTCTTGCAAAGAAACAAATTTTTCATCTTCGGCCGCGGGTTTGTTTTTATCTTTGCGCAAAACAATTCTATGCAAACTACCACTTCACAAGCCATCTTAGCCGGCGGATGCTTTTGGTGTACCGAAGCCGTTTTTTTAAAGGTACGCGGTGTGCAAAAAGTAATTCCCGGATATATTGGCGGTCGTCGCCCCCATCCAACGTATGAGCAAATTTGCACCGGTCACACCGGTCATGCCGAAGCGATTCAAATTGATTTTGACCCCGAAGTTATTTCGTTTGAAATGCTGCTCAACATCTTCTTTGCTACTCATGACCCCACCACGCTCAATCGGCAAGGCAACGACATCGGAACCCAATACCGCAGCGCGATTTTTTATATGGATGAAGCCCAAAAGCAAGCAGCAGAACAATATTTAGAGCAACTCAAAACAGCGGAGATTTTTGAGGCACCCGTGGTTACAAAACTTGAAGAAGCCACTGTTTTTTATCCGGCCGAAGCCTATTATCACAATTACTACAACCGGAATCCCGAGCAAGGGTATTGCAGTTTTGTCATCAGTCCGAAAGTCAGTAAACTCAGAAAGTATTTTGCCGATTGGCTCAAAGATTAATCTTCATTTTCTTTGGGCAACAAAAAGCCCAAACGCATGCCGCGCAGCATTTTCTTTTCAAACTTCCAGAAGAAGGCAAATTGACCGAACAAGAATCCAATCAAAACCAACAAAACTTGGTAAATCGGAAAAATTAAAAGCAAGCGAACCGGTGTAAACCAAAAGCCCAATTCATCTTTGGTGATGCCCAGCCAAATACAAAACGGTTTCGATAACCAAGCCGATGCCGAACCGGTCAGCGCAAACACGATGATGATCACGGTGAGTTGTGCATTTGATTGTATGTTCCAGCGCTGTTTAAAAGTGGGCATGAGCAGAAAATGATGACAAAGATAAAATGATTTACAATCGTTGCTTATATCGCTGTTGGAAATAACTAAAATATTGATATAAAAGATAATTGACTTCAAATCCGTAGCGAATGTGTGGCTCATAGTCAATCCGCATTTCGTATAAATTGCGATCGTACCGACTGTCTAACACGCGGCGATTCCACTCTGAAACCCAAAGTCTGTTTTTGTTTTCAAGTTGCACCAGCGAGAAATAATTCCGGGGTCTGGCCGTCGCGAGCCAACCGTCAAAACCGGGTTCGATGATGATGATTTCGTATGCAATCGAATCATTGGCAATGCGCACGGTGTCGCGCACTTTTGTAGCAACCAAATCAACTTTACGCCCAGGCAAACTTTTGTTCCAAGCCGAACAAAGAACGATAACGCCCAGAAAAAAACATATTTTAAAACCGATTTTCACCTGATGAGAATTTTGCCTAAAGTTAGTCAAATACACTTAAGTCACTTGTTTTTCAAACAGATTTAACACCATTCGATATTTGGTTTATCTGCCAAATAATTTCCCTAACAATCCACCAATACCGCCTTTTTTGCTCACAGCCGCCATAGCATCGCTCATATCGACTTTTCCGTCGGCGTTTTGATCAAGCCCCAATTGACCACCGTATTGACTAATGGCATCCATCAAACCCGAACTACCTTGACCGCCGGTAATGGCGCCCACTAAATCAGACATTTCAAAACCTTTGTGGTTCGGATCTTTGGCATTATTAACCAAATTACCCAACACCTTCGGAATCAGATTCCCGGCAACGCCCGAAGCGGCATCGCTGCTCAAACCAAACTTTTCGCCCAAATCGCCTGTGAGTTTTTCGGTGAGTTGTTGTACCACCGGATTCGATGCATCGCCCGCATTGTTGCCTTGCATGAGCGCGGCCAAATCAGCGGTTCCGCCTTGGGCTGCTATATTTTTCAAACCCGAAAGAATCGATTCGCTGGCAGTATTCATCACCTCTTGGTTGTGTTCATTGGGCACCTCTTGGTTATTCACAACGGCCTCTTGACCAAATTGCTGTACGAGTTGTGTGAGTTGTTCAAACATGATTTTAAGTTATTAGCGTTCAACCAAATGTAATAAAAAAAGCCGAGCAAAAACCCGGCTTTTGTACTATAAATCTGAAATGAATTATGCTTTCTCTGATTGCATCAAGCTGATGATTTGCTCGGCCA
Source organism: Bacteroidota bacterium (assembly GCA_018267095.1). Lineage (GTDB taxonomy): Bacteria > Bacteroidota > Bacteroidia > Flavobacteriales > Flavobacteriaceae > Flavobacterium. The sequence continues at coordinate 200,968 of JAFDZC010000005.1, read as the reverse complement.
ATTCAGTTCCGATGCGGTCCTGAGCTTCCAAGGTGGCAGCGCCAATATGCGGGGTGAGTGAAATTTTCGGATGCATCAAAATCTGAATCTCTGGGTTCGGCTCGTTTTCAAAAACATCCAAGCCGGCAAACATGATTTTCTCTTCGTCCAAGGCAGCAATAAGTGCAACTTCGTCAATGACACCACCGCGCGAACAATTGATGATGCCCACATTTTTTTTCATAGTGGCAATTTCATCGGCACCAATCACATAACCGTCTTGCGCCGGAACGTGCAACGTGATAAAGTCGGCGTGTTTGATGACATCTTCTAAAGGCTCGGTCACAATATCAACGTTGATGAATTGACCGTTGTAAAAGTCTACTTTAATTTGCGCATTATCCACAAATTTATCGGCGGCAATCACCCTCATGCCCAAGCCTAAAGCCATTTTGGCGGTGGCTTGACCAATGCGACCAAAACCAATAATACCGAGTGTTTTTCCGCGCAATTCAATACCGTTGGCATAAGCTTTTTTCAAACCGTCAAAGTTGCTGTCGCCCTCGAGCGGCATGTTGCGGTTGGCATCTTGCAAGAAACGCACGCCGGTAAACAAATGCGCAAACACCAACTCGGCGACACTTTCTGAAGACGAAGCCGGTGTGTTGATCACGTGAATCCCTTTGCTGCGCGCATAATCCACATCAATATTGTCCATGCCCACACCACCGCGACCGATGATTTTGAGGTTCGGACAACTGTCAATGAGTTCTTGGCGCACTTTGGTAGCGCTGCGCACCAATAAAATTTCAATATGATGGGCATTCATATACGCAGCCACTTGTTCTTGGGCTACTTTGGTCGTGATGACTTCGAATCCGCCTTTTTCTAAGGCTGCGATACCGCTTTTTGAGATTCCGTCGTTGGCTAAAACTTTCATTTATTTTGAGTTGCTGAGTTACTGAGCAGCTGAGTTTAAGAGCTTTTCACTCGTTGATTATTTATTTTTTTGAAGCTATTCCGGCTTTTCGCTATAGCTTTTACTTGCTCAAGAAGCAAGCAAAAGGCTGCCGCTGCAATCCGGGCTAGAGAGGTCGTTTATTCTTAAGCTTTTTGCTCAAAGGCACGCATCACGTCCACCAACACCTGAACGCTTTCAAGTGGTAAGGCGTTGTACATTGAGGCGCGGTAACCACCCACCGAACGATGACCTGCAATACCCGAAATCCCGGCCGCTTTCCACATTTGGTCAAATTCCGGCGCCATCGACTCGTCGTTGAGTAAAAACGTAGCGTTCATCACGCTGCGGTCTTCGGTTTGGGCCGTTCCTCTAAAAAGTGGGTTGCGGTCAATTTCATTGTATAACAACTCGGCTTTGGCATTGTTGATTTTTTCCATCTGGGCCACACCACCATTGTTTTTGAGCCATTGCAAAGTAAGCAAAGATGCATACACCGGAAAAACCGGAGGGGTGTTGTACATGCTGTCGGCTTTGATGTGTTTTTGATAATCCAAAATACTCGGAATCGTGCGTCCGGTGTGTCCGAGGATTTCTTCTTTGACCACGACCAAAGTGGTTCCTGCCGGACCCATATTTTTTTGAGCACCCGCATAAATCAAGTCAAATTGAGAAAAATCCAAAACGCGTGAAAAAATGTCCGAACTCATATCGCAAACCATCGGAATATTCGTTTTCGGGAAGCTTTTCATTTGCGTTCCGAAAATCGTATTGTTGCTCGTGCAGTGAAAATAATCTGCATCGGTCGGAACCACATAATCTTTCGGAATAAAGCTATAGTTCGCGTCTTTTGAAGAGGCCACCACTTGGGTTTCACCAAACAATTTGGCTTCTTTTATCGCGTTGCTCGCCCAAGTTCCGGTATCGAGATAAGCCGCTTTACCGTTTTGTTTCATTAAGTTATACGGAACCATCAAGAATTCCATGCTGGCACCGCTGCTCAAAAACAAAGCTTGGTAACCTTTGCCGGTAAGCCCGAGGAGTTCTAATACCAACGCGCGCGCTTCTTCCATCACGGCGATAAAATCTTTGCTGCGGTGCGAAATTTCTAAAATGGACAAGCCGGATCCGTTAAAATCCAAAATAGCCTGAGCTGATTTTTCAAAAACTTCCTGTGGCAAAATGCACGGACCTGCGCTGTAATTGTGTTTCTTGATGACTTCTGTGAGCATAACTTAAAATTTTGAGTGGCAAATGTCGCAAATGCAACCGAACGCGACAATTTATTGGAGGCAAGCTTTGAACGATGTTATTAACGAAAACGTTATAGTTAATAAACAAAAAGGAGTAGTTCGTCGATTTTTATTGCGAAATTTTCTTTGATTTTAGATTTTTACTGAATAAAATCTTCAAAAAATGGCCTTTTTACAAAGCAAAAAGAAAAGCCAAAGTATCTACCTCATCGGCATAATCCCAAAGTTCCGGTTTTTGGGTTTTGCCAAACGGAATGCTGCCCGGAATCAATTGGTTCGATACAATACATTGCAATAAATCTCGATCGGCTTCAAGTTTATTTTGTACTTCTTCCAGTGTTTCGTAGTATTCGTAAAAAACACTCGAAATAGGCGAGGCGTAGGCGCTGTCTTCTTTGATGGTCAAAAATCCGTTGTCGCGCAATTTAAAATTACTCATCAAAAAAACCGCTTTGTTGTAATCGTAGTTGTTGGCGTATTTTTCGTAGTGAATCACGTCTTGATACACAAACATCGCTTCAAAAAACGCCTTGAAATCATACCCTTGGGGCACAAATAATTTCGATACGTTGCGGCATCCCAACCCAAAATATCTAAAAATATCTTCGCCCAAAGCCACCAATTGCTCGTGGGTTTCTTGACCGTTTAACACGGCGACCGAATTTCTCGATTTGCGAATAATACTCGGCTTGTCTTTGAAATAATATTCAAAATAGCGCGCGGTGTTGTTGCTTCCGGTGGCAATCACGGCATCGTAATCTTGGAGCTGACCGGCGGTAAAAGTAATGCGGTTTTTGAATTCAGGGTCAACCCAGCAGAGATATTCAGCCAAAAAAGGCAACAATTTCTGATCGTTGGATGAGGTTTTAACCAAAACTTTGTGTCCCGAAACCAACACCGATAAAAAGTCGTGAAAGCCCACTAGCGGTATATTTCCGGCCAAAACCAAACCTACGGTTTTGACTGATGATACCGTTTGTGGATAAGCCGAAAGCCATTGGTTTAAGTTTTCTTCGGTCAGAGCCGCTGCCCACGATTGTACCGCAAAATAAACTTGTTCGGGCGTAAACCAACCATTGTGCGATTGCGATAGCTCAATGAGTTGCACAAAACGATCAAAAAAAAGTTCGTTGCCCAACACCGTTGGATTTTGAACGGTTTCATTTTTACCGGCGTACCCTTCGCCCTGCAATCTCGGGTCTGAAAACTGGGCCAGGAATTTGCCTAATTCAATAAAACTTTTGTTTTTATCGTTTTGTGACATTCGTTACTTGTTTATAAACTGTTTTGATTGTAATTTTGCCGCAAAAATAAGCAAATTTAAGATAGCGACACGATTCGTATCTTCTTCAAACAATCAAATAATTATGGCGATAATAATCACTGACGAATGCATTAATTGCGGTGCTTGTGAACCGGAATGTCCGAATACAGCTATTTATGAAGGTGCCGATGATTGGCGTTATAAAGACGGAACCAAATTGCACGGAAAAGTAATCTTGCCCGACGGTTCTGAAGTGGATGCCGATGCACCACAAAGACCTATTTCAGACGATATCTACTACATAGTGCCGAGCAAATGCACCGAATGCAAAGGCTTTCATGAAGAGCCCCAATGTGCGGCGGTTTGTCCGGTAGACTGTTGTATACCAGATGATAACCACGTAGAATCTGAAGAAACTTTGCGCAACAGGCAAGCCTTTTTGCACAACGAATAAGAAATTTCCTGAATTTATTTCAGGATTTTTTTTGTCAATATCTTTCAGATTTATATTTTTAACCCAGATAGATGAATTGAATTTTAAATGATTCGTTTAGAAATTCTCAATAAATCTGTTAAATCTAGGGTTATATGCTCAAGAGAATAGCATTCGTTTTGGTTTGTTTACTGACTTTATCTGTTTCTGCTCAAAAAGTGGAACGCATTCTTATCCTTCAAGATGAAGAAACCCACCAGCCCATTGAAGACGCTACGGTTACGATTCTGAAAACCAAACAAAATTTGCTCAGTAATGCCGAAGGTGTGGTCACTTTTGAACTGGTCGGAGCCTCCAACATTCAAATTCGTCATTCTTCGTATTTACCGGTCAACATTCGTTCGTTGTCGCTCAAAGAAAAATCAACCGTGGTTTATTTGCGCAACAACGTAACCGATCTCGAAGAGATTTTGGTCTTCAACAAGCATCCGCAAAAAATCTTGGCGTCGCTCATTGACAATTCAAAAACAAAGCTTACCGTTCCGGGCCGACTCAAGGTGTATGCCCGAGAATTTTTTAAGCTCAACGGAAACTACGCTTATTACAACGATGGGCTCATGAATTTTCAGTTGCTCGGCAAATCCAAAAATATAGATGCGGTGATTTTGGTCGAGCAAAACCGCGCGCGCAGTTTGGTGCAAGAAGACGTCATTCCGGATTTGTTGGGCTATAACCTCAATGACATCATGCAAAATTACTACAGCTTTAAATACCTCAATCCGCTGTTGGTGGCCGAAGCGCGGCGCGATTATGACTTTGTGATTAAAGTGTATTCCAAAAACAAAGAACTCAACATCATCAGTGCGGTTCCGAATGAAAATTCTCGCGGAATGCACGATGACTTCTCTATTATTTATGACCCCAAACGCAAACTCATTGTCGAGGTAAGCTCAAGCGTTTCACCGGCGGTTTTGGCGCAACTCAAAGACAAAACGCGTGTGGGCGCTCGAAATATTTATAAATCGATGTACAAAACCATCTACAAATTTTACAACAATCATTACTATTTGTTGAGTTCAAAAGAAGAAATCGGTTTTGAAAAAGTCGAAAAAGACAAAACCAAAGACATCGAAGTGCGCAATTATTTCTTAACCAACGAATTCAGCACGCAGAATTATACCTATAAAGATTCAGAGGTTTTTAAAGACAAAACGCTTTACAACAAAAAAGATGTGGTCTTATCTAAATACTGGAACGAATCCGGACTTACCGCCACCGAAGAAGAGCAAAAAGTGGTGGAACAACTCGAAGAACTACCCGAATAAAATTTACCGCACCGGCGCGCTTTTAAAAAAGATTTAAACCGTTATATTTGCACACCTTTTTTTAACGGTTAATCTCCACTTAAATATGAAAGCAGGAATTGTCGGATTGCCCAACGTCGGAAAATCAACTTTGTTTAATTGTTTGTCTAATGCCAAAGCCCAAAGCGCGAACTTTCCGTTTTGTACCATTGAGCCCAATATCGGCGTGGTCAATGTGCCCGATCCGCGTTTAGAGCAACTCGAAGCACTGGTCAAACCCGAGCGCGTACAAACCGCTACCGTAGATATAGTAGATATTGCCGGATTGGTCAAAGGTGCCAGCAAAGGCGAAGGTTTAGGCAATCAATTCCTCGGCAACATCCGCGAATGCAACGCCATTATCCACGTTTTGCGCTGTTTTGACAACGACAACATTGTGCATGTAGACGGCAACGTGAATCCCATCCGCGACAAAGAAACCATCGATATTGAGCTACAACTCAAAGATTTGGAAACCGTTGAAAAACGCCTTGAAAAAGTCAACCGCGCGGCCAAAACCGGCAATAAAGAAGCACAAGCCGAGCAAGATTTACTCAACCGAATCAAAGATGCGCTCATGCAAGCCAAATCGGCGCGTACGGTGACTCTGAAAAACCAAGACGAAGAAGTTTTGATGGAGAGTTTCCAACTCATTACCTCAAAACCGGTTTTGTATGTGTGCAATGTAGATGAAGCCTCGGCCGCTACCGGAAATGCATACGTTGATCAAGTGCGTGAACTAGTCAAAGACGAACAAGCCGAAGTGATTGTTTTGGCTGTGGGCACCGAAGCCGACATTACCGAGCTTGAAACCTACGAAGAGCGCAAAATGTTCTTAGAAGATTTGGGCTTGCAAGAACCGGGTTCCTCAGTGCTGATTCGTGCGGCTTATAAATTGCTCAAACAACAAACCTATTTTACGGCCGGAGTCAAAGAAGTTCGCGCTTGGACCATCAACATAGGCGCTACCGCCCCACAAGCGGCCGGTGTGATTCATACCGATTTTGAAAAAGGATTCATCCGTGCTGAGGTGATTGCTTATGACGATTATGTAGCCTATGGTTCAGAAGCCAAAGTCAAAGAAGCCGGAAAACTGCGCGTTGAAGGAAAAGAATATATTGTCAAAGACGGTGATGTGATGCATTTTAGATTCAATGTCTAATCAGCTGTCAAACTAATACGACAAAGCCTACAAATTATTTTGTAGGTTTTTTTGTTTATTCCAACTGCATTGCGTTACTTTATACAACCCAAAACTATCCGCTTTTTTGATTTAACCGAAAAGCAGCAATAGAACTGCAAATGAGTAATGCGCCTTTACATAACAAACTCAAAAGTCAGATAGACAAATATTTATCTGTTGAGTTGCTCAGCACGCATCCAGAAATCAGACAATTTATTGAAGAAGTCAATCAAACCTATACAGCCAACGAAAATACTGCTTTAGTTCATTCTTCAAGCAATGCGCAAGTGCTGCAAGCTGAAAACAAACAATTGCAGCAAGCGCTTGAGCAAAAAACTCTTTTTCACGACAAACTCATACAGGTTTTAGGAGAACTTACCGATGAGGTGCTCAACATCAAATCTGATCAAGAGATTGATGAACTGATTGACATTATGCGTAAGGAAATTGAACTCAAAAGACAATTTCAAATCCAATTGCTCGAATCTAAAACCATCGCCGAGCAAGCCAACGAAGCCAAATCAGAGTTTTTATCGATCATGAGTCATGAAATCAGAACACCGCTCAATGCGATTATTGGTCTGATCTACATCATGGAAAAAGAAAACTCATTGCAAAGTTTTCAAGAAAACATCGAGGTGCTCAAACATTCGGCGCAAAATCTGTTCTTGCTGATCAACGATATTCTTGATTTCAGCAAAATCGAAGCCGGAAGAGTCGATATCGAAAAAATTCCGTTCAACCTGAGTGAATTGGCGCATCAAATTGCCAAATCGATGGAGGCGCGCGCCTCAGAAAATCTCAATACCATTGAAGTGATTGTCGATCCTGATTTTGTTCCGAATCTGATATCTGATCCGCTGCGCATCAACCAAGTCATTACCAATTTGGTATCCAACGCGGTCAAGTTTACCTACGAAGGCAAAATCCAAATCAGGCTCAAACAAATTGCGGTGCAAAGCAATTTTTCTACTTTTAAAATTGAAGTTACCGATACCGGCATCGGCATTGATCCGTCTAAGTTTGAAACCATTTTTGAGAAATTCTCGCAAGCCGAAACCAAAACCTCGCGCTTATACGGCGGCACCGGACTCGGGCTGGTGATTACCAAAAAACTGCTCGCGCTCTTGGGCTCTGAAATCAAATTTGAAAGCGAAGTAGGCAAGGGCTCGAATTTTTACTTTACGATGCATTTGCCCATTGACCTCAAACATGCAGCGGTCAACACGCGCGATTTGCACGAAGATTACAAAGAAGAAAACCTCAAAGGGCTCAAAGTATTGCTCGTTGAAGACAACCTGATCAACACCAAAATTGCGCAAAAAATCATGAGCCAGTGGGAGGTCGAGGTTGATACCGCCGAAAATGGCCTGGTGGGCATTCAAAAATACAACCAAAACCACTACGATGTGATCCTCATGGACCTTTCGATGCCCGTGATGGACGGTTATGACGCCACCACCACCATTCGCCTGACCGACAAAATGATTCCGATTATAGCCCTTACGGCTTCGGCCTCGTTTGGCTATTTGGATCGCGCCTTGCAAATCGGCATCAACGAATACATCATCAAGCCGTTTAACCCCAAAGAGCTCAATATGAAATTGGGTAAATATTATCGGAAGTAGGTGGGTTGTTAGGAGTTGGTCGTTGGGGAAGGAATGTGGAAGTTTAAATGTTGACCTGAGGCACAGACGCACTGACGAAGTAAATCCGAGTTATCTGGTTAACCGACAATCTACAACTTTTTATGAGTGTTTTTACTTTTTTTCCGTAGCCAAATCGAGTTGCGCTGAATATAATGGTTTGACCAATCTTACTCAACGAGATTCATCGAACTCCGATTTAAAATATATTTAGTGAGATAAAAAAAGTAACAAAAAAGTCACACGGCTGTTCAAAAAAAGCTATAAAAAGGGCTTTCAAACCTAAACCAGCCGAACTCTCTCCGCTGCGCTCCGTTCAAACACACCTGGTTCTTAACGGTTTCAAAAGCCTCTTTTTATGTACGCTTTTTTTAAAACGCCGGAGGCTGACGCTCACCGAGTGAAGCATTTTATGAGGGGATGATGCGTTATACAGAATATTTGTTTTGAAACAGGAGGATAATTAATTTGCTAAGCCGCTGCGCTCCTTTCAAACACACCTGGTTTTTAACGGTTTCAAAGACCTCTTTTTATGTACGCTTTTTTTAAGACGCCGGGAGCTGACGCGCACCGAATGAGGCGTTTTATAAGTGATGATTTGTTTTGTGGAATGTTTGTTTTGAATAAAGCGTGTCAACGAGAATCAATATTGAAAGCTTTGTTTTTTTCTTTTTCCGAAGCCAAATCGACGTGAGGAGATTCGCTAGGCCCCATATAAAGCGCTGTTTTTTTCAAAACGGCCTAGCCTTGAAACGTTTCAAAAAACGGCAGATTTTCTGTATGATTTGTTAAAGTCTTGGGGCGTAGCGGGCGCCCAAAACCCCAAAAATAGATGTTTTTGGATGTGGTGCTGAGGGCAGCTGATGCCTCAAAACAGCAGTATTGACTTGGGTTGACGGCCTCTGCAACCACAACAGAAAACCAGCGGCTACCGCCCTAAAAAATTTTGTTAAGGCTTACAACCCGGTGAGGCCAAAAGGGGGCTGTTTTGCGTTTTTGCCGGTCAGGAAGTTCAGGCAGTTTTGTTCGAGAGTTGTTCGAGAAAACCCCGTTTTTCTCGAATAAATTCGTCGTTGTGTGCTACAAAGGTGCCTTCATTGTGCCTTAAAGTCCTTTGAAAAATGCTGTTTTTATGCAAGATTCCTTACAAAAATGGCCTTTAAAGCAATTTTAAGATTTTTTTAAGAGCCGCATAGGGTTTGGAGTGTTCTTTTTGGCCTAGTTGTTGAAATGCCCAAAGCAGCATGCCCAAGGCCCCAACGGAAGATGACAGAATGACCCCAAGGCATGCAGAGCCCAGTATAGGCGGGTATGGAGCGCAGCGGGCCACGGCCATCAGCCTGCGCACGTTACCGCACTTCGGCGGGGTGTAGTGCCCCGAAATTGAACGCAAAGCTGCGGGGTTTGGTGCGGGGTTTTGTGTTGAAAGCTATGCATTTTAGGACCGCTGCGCTGTAGGACCGCTTCGCTTTGGGACGCGGCTAGCGCCTTGAGATTTTATACAGACAGCGCGGATGTACAATCCGTGCTTTGTTTGTATAGTACTAGTTGTAGCACGGATTGTATATCCGCGTTATCGGGGGTAGATTGCACTCGAGGCGTTAGCCAAACTGAAGAAGTAAATCTGCGCTATCGGGAGCTTATGCATGGTTATGGGCTGGCATCATTTGTTTCAGCAACGTCTAACATTTTTCCAAATACGACTTGATGCAAACTATTATCATTAATTATCTCCGCTATTTTATTTATTGCTAGAGAAGAAAAGAAAATCTTTGTCTTTTTTTGAACGTGATCTGTTGTTTCAATCCAAAGATAATCTTCGAAACCAAGATTTATACTTTCTTCTGATGGGTTGTCTACCGCAAACCGAGCCGTTTTAACCCATTTTAGATAATGAATTACCGCTTTTAGTTGAAGATTGGTAAATTTATATTTTGCAATTTTCTTAACTTCCTGTTGTAGTGTACTAATGATAATATGCTCTTTTACATTTTGAATTTCTCCAACGATTTTGTACAATGGTTTTCCTTCATTTGTGGTGATTTTTCCAATTTCTCCAGCAGTTATTGCGTTTAGGATTATGTTGAAAACACCATTTTGGGCTTTATCAATTTCAATTTCGCTTCCTGATAAAGTATTGTCCTTACTGTTAAATCCGTATACTTTATTTTGAAGAGGATTAAGTATCAAAACCTCTCGAGGGTTTATATCGACCATTTCAGGCAAAAGCTTAGACCAGATTTCCATAAACTCCTTACTTTTCTCATTTGCTTTCATGTGAAGAAATCTGTTAAAAGAAGCTGTCGACTCATTGGCAGTCTCATTTTTTCCAGAAGCACGATAAAGTACTACACCTTGAGAAAGTTTATAATCTGGAAAATCTTTTATAGGAACTAGAATATTGTTTTGTTTTTCTATTAACAGATAGTAAAATTTACGAGTACTGATTTGAAAAACTTGTAAGTCAAGTGTTATTCCAACTTTTGTTATTTTTTCAAATTTTTGACTTACATCATTTAAGTCAATTTTAGAAAGCAAATCCAAGTTTTTTTGATCAAGGCCAATATCTTGATGCTGACCTGTATTTTTATCTTCATTTATTCCAATTAGAATAATTCCTCCATCTGCGTTTGCAAACGAAATAATATCCTTCGCAAAATTTATTAAAAAATTCTCGATTTCAGATTTCCCAGTTAGTATATTTAGTTCTTGTTTATAATCTAAATGGTTATTCTCTTTCGGAAACTTACCATTATCCTTAAGTTCTGTGATTATATTTTCTACTACTGACTTTAGTTCCTTTAATATCATTTGTTACAGTAATTACGATTTGTTAGGTGTAGTTTTATGTTATTTCGTCCAAATTCACATTTGGAGATTGAATCTGATTATGATCTTTAAGAAAATATAAAATTCCATTTATATCAATTTTTAACATATCAGTTTCAAGCATGCCTTTTGATGCTAGGTCAGACAGTTTGTCTAAGATCTCGAGTTTTTCTTTAGCATTTTTAATTTGCAACTGCTCATTTTCCAGTGCTTGTTTTTCTAATTTTAAGGCATTAGAGAGTTTGGCTTCATAGTCAGTTAATCGATCTCTTAAATCTTTATCTAATATTTCAGTTTCTTTTTGAATTTTTTTTGCCTCCTGATTTGTCTTTTTGGTTCCTACATGAGAAACAGTTCCTCCACTTACAGCTTTTACTAAAGTTTCTTTTGTAGTTTCTATAACTGTTTTGGTTTCTTCTTTTGCCACCAAATCAGACATATAAATTCTAATTTTCCCTAATAAGCTGCCAATCTTTAACTCCTCAATTTCAATCTTAACATTATTAATATTTGAAAGAGCGGTTATTAATAAATATAATGCTTGCAAAAGTTTTTGCGCATCATTATTGTCATCTGATATTTGAAAATCAATTTCCATTTCGAAAGAAATTGAACCCGCTTTAAATTCTTGTATTTCAGAATCATAATCTACTTCAATGACTTCATAATTTGGTGTGTAAATTTTATATTTTGTTTTTGGAGTATCACGTTTAAATTTTGTCAGAGTACCAAAATCAATGGATATACTTATTTCTGCTCTGTTAAAAATTGGGTGATATTCTTCAAATTGATCTACTGTATGAATATTAAAGTTAAACTCATTCCTTCTCAAAATATCTATGTATGAACCTTGCCAAAGAGAAGGAAAATTTTGAGATATATTTCTAAAATAAAAGTTTGGATTATTTACATGATGTGAGTTTTTAAGTAAAAGTGTCGAAAATTGGATGAACCGATTAAATGCCCAATAAAAAGGACGATTAGAGAAACCATTGAATTTGAATGGTATCAAAAAACAATAGAGACAATGATTTAAATAAGCATATACTATTGAATTTGAACGTTGGTTATTGGTGGAACTGAACTTTTGATATGCCAAATCAAAAGCTGATAAGCTAATGTACATATCTTCAATGCTAAACTTTCTCGAAGTATTTAATTTGTGTTTTTCAATTAATTCGTAGAATTCTTCAAAAATATTACTTTCTCCAAATTCAATAAGAGATGATTCTGATTTGTACATAATTACTTTTTTTAAATTACGCCTAACTTATTTATATGTCTCACACCCCACCCAAAAAGCCTTAGCCTTTCAAGCAGGTTTTAATGTCGTGAAATAGTGGTGTGGGGTAAATGTAGCAATTTTTCTTACAGAGACAAAAAAAGTTGCTGAGTTGCTGAGTTGCTGAGTTGCTGAGTACCTGAGTACCTGAGCGAGTGAGATTGTAGGACCGCTTCGCTTTGAGATCGCTGCGCTGTAGGACACGGCTGCGCCTGTAGATTTATGCTTTTTTACAGAAAATCTGCAACGCTGTTTGTGGCTCCTCGACTGTGCTCGGGGTGACAAGGCTGTCGATTGTACATTTGCTTCAAAACAAATATTCCGAAAAACGCATCATCATGAGTAAAACGTTTCATTCAGTATATCAGCCTCTTAGCTACAAACGCACAAACTGAATTTTTCTGATCTCAGAGGCCAATCACTTGAAAAACAACTTCAATCTCTACCGGACCCATCATTTTTTTTATATTTACAGAACAGCTCAATTAAAAAGACCTTGTCAATTGGTTCTTTAAAGGATGCCTAAATTTTCACGTTATGAAAAAAAGCCTATTCAATTTATTTTTCTACCTGGTCGGTTGTGTTGCGTTGGCACAACCTGCACCGATAGCATGGCATAAAAATTACGGTGGTTCACAAAATGATACTTCTAGTGAGATATTACAAGCGCCAGATGGCGGATACGTTGTGGCGGGCACCAGTAATTCAACCGATATTGATTGTGTTTGTAATCATGGCGGAGATGATTTTTTGGTGATCAAAACAGATCAGGAGGGTCATGTGCTTTGGCGTAAATGTTATGGAGGAACTGCTGATGATGTTTTGAACACCATGATTTTGACTGATGACGGGGGGTATTTGTTGGGCGGTCAAACAAAGTCAAGCGACGGAGACGTTACTGGCAATATCAATCATACCACTACCGGGGGCAATTGGTTGGTAAAGATCAATGAGCAAGGGTCATTGCTTTGGCAAACTTTTATGCCCTTAGCCGGCGAAACCAGTAGTTCGGTTCAGACTATTGTTGAGCTATCAAATCACAATTTTGTGGTTGCAGGAAGAACCTATTTGCCGCTCTCAGGTTTTGGAGAAACAGATGCTTTTGTGACCATTGTTGACCAAAACGGAGCTTATGATTCAAATGATTTTCACATCATAGGAGGCGAACTGACAGATGTTGTCAAGAGCATCAAACCAACAACGGATGGAGGCTATGTATTGTCGGGTTTTACGTACTCACGAACAGGGATTTTTGCTGAAAACCACAGTTGGTTAGCTTCGAATTCGGATGCGTGGGTGATCAAATTAAATGCCGCTTTAGAATTTGAATGGCACCAATTGTATGGAGCTAGTATGAATGAATCGGCCCTGAACATTGAGCTAACCTCTGACGGAGGCTTTGTTTGTTTTGGTAACTCTGACACCTACAACGGAGGGCTTTTATCACATGGTTCGAGCGATTATTGGCTTTTTAAAATTGATTCGGCCGGGGCTCTTCAGTGGCAGAAATATTACGGAGGAAGTAATCATGATGTAGGGCGTTCATTAAAGAAAACTGCTGACGATGGTTTTTTGCTTTTTGGATGGGCGCTGTCAAACAACGGGGATGTAGCTTTTAGTTATAACAATTGGGATTATTGGCTTATCAAGACCAATTCGGCTGGCGAGATGCAATGGCAAAAGTGTTTGGGAACCGCGGACTTTGAAGATGGAGTTGCCATGCATCAAAATACGGACGGAAGTTTAATTTTAACCGGAAACATTCTATCTCAAGCCCTTAATACTACTGGTTTGCACGGAGGTTGGGATATTTGGTTGGTCAAAGTTTCGGCCGAACAAATGGCCAGGGCTTCTTTTGAAAATAAAAAGATGGTGTTGTATCCCAATCCGGTAGATGATTTGTTGACCATTGATATGCAGACGCCCATTCAAAAGGTTACAGTAACAGACCTTCTGGGTCATATAGTTTGCGAACAAAACCAGAATTTAAAAACATTGGCAACACAGTCATGGCCGGCCGGTGTTTATTTGATTAAAGTGTACTCAAATGACAAAACCTATGTTTCAAAATTGATTAAGCGCTAATACATGAAAAAAGCACTCTCTTTTATTTTTATCTTTTGGTTCATCAGTACTTCTATGGCCCAGCATCGTCAGAAGTTTGGTTTGACCATAGGTCCGAATTATTCTAAATTTAGAGGCATGGATGCTTCTGGAGTTGACTATAGCTATGTGCCTAGCGTCAGTCTTGGGTTAGTTTATGAATACTATTTTACAGAACGGCTTTCAATCAAAGCCAATTTATTATTTGAAAATAAAAAAAGTCAAGCAGAGGGTGATTTTCAGCTCAGGAATGAAGTTGATAATTCAAATCTTAATTTCACAGAAACAGTTACGTACAGTTATAAATACATTACCCTGCCGGTCATGGTTCAATATGATTTTAAAAACGGCAAAGGATTTTTTGTCCATGGCGGTATTTTTATGGGCTATTTACTCGATTCAGAAATGAAGGGCGAAGCTAATATTTCTTCGATGCCGTCGGTTACTGATTTTGTAAACAGCACTACCGAATACAATAATAAATTTGATTTTGGTTTTGTGGCAGGAGTGGGTAAAGCTTTTACATTGAATAAAAAAAGCAGCCTTGTACTGGAATTGCGCAACAGTCACGGAATTTTTCAGACCAACAAGAACAACACTTTTAACGGCAATATTGTTCGTTCTAACTCTTATGCTTTTCTGCTGGGTTGGATGTATGATCTGTAATTAAGAGTACATCTAATAAATCATATACACGTCAATTACGAATCTTGAATTTTTGTGTAATTAACTGTAGTTGACCCAATCTCAGATTGTCAATATCCGTTTGATAACTTCTGTATTACGGCCTTTTAAAATCAGCCGCGATGCCTTACATTAGCGTGCTATTCGATTTTTATACCATGTCAGAACAAACACAATATACCGAAGACAATATACGCTCGCTGGATTGGAAAGAACACATCCGTATGCGTCCGGGTATGTACATCGGAAAACTCGGTGATGGTTCCTCGCCCGACGACGGTATTTATATCTTGCTCAAAGAAGTCATTGACAACTGTATTGACGAGTTTGTCATGGGCGCCGGTAAAACCATCGAAGTAACCGTCAAAGACAAAATGGTCACCGTGCGCGATTACGGCCGCGGCATTCCACTAGGCAAGGTGGTGGATGTGGTTTCAAAAATGAACACGGGCGGTAAGTACGATTCTAAAGCGTTTAAAAAATCGGTGGGTCTTAACGGAGTTGGTACTAAAGCGGTCAATGCGCTGTCAAATTATTTCAGGGTAGAATCGGTGCGCGACAACCAACAAAAAGCCGCTGAGTTTACGGCCGGAAATCTGACCCTGGAAGAAGAAGTACAAGAAAGCACCAAACGCCGCGGAACCAAAGTGTCGTTTGTGGCCGATGATACCATCTTTAAAAACTACAAATACCGCCATGAGTACGTGGTGCGTATGCTCAAAAACTATTGCTATCTCAATACGGGTCTGACGCTGTATTTTAATGGTGATAAATATTACTCAGACCACGGACTCAAAGATTTATTGCAAGAAACCATTGCCGACGAAGATACGGTATATCCGATTATTCATTTGGTGGGTGATGATATTGAGTTTGCGCTTACCCACAGCAAATCGCAGTATTCTGAAGAATACCACTCGTTTGTGAACGGGCAAAATACCACCCAAGGCGGAACGCATTTGAACGCTTTTCGCGAGTCAGTGGTTAAAACCATCCGCGATTTTTACAACAAGAATTTTGAGGCTTCGGATATTCGCAAATCGATTGTGGCGGCCGTTTCGGTCAAGGTTGAAGAGCCGGTGTTTGAATCGCAGACCAAAACCAAATTAGGCTCGACGGATATTGGCCCGAATGGCCCAAGTATCCGAACCTTTATCAATGATTTTGTTTCGACCAAGCTCGACAATTTCTTGCATAAAAACCCTGAAACCGCCGATGCTTTGCTCAAGAAAATCTTGCAAGCAGAGCGCGAGCGCAAAGAACTTTCGGGCATTCGAAAACTCGCACGTGAGCGCGCCAAAAAAGCCAGTTTGCACAACAAGAAACTGCGCGATTGCCGAGTGCATTTAACCGATGCCAAGCACGAGCGTTGTTTAGAGAGCACCTTGTTTATCACCGAGGGTGACTCTGCTTCGGGTTCGATCACCAAAAGCCGCGATGTGAATACCCAAGCGGTGTTTAGTTTGCGCGGAAAGCCGCTCAATTCGTATGGCATGACCAAGAAGATTGTCTATGAAAACGAAGAGTTCAATTTGTTGCAAGCGGCTTTAGACATCGAAGAAGACTACGACAACTTGCGCTACAACAACATTGTGATTGCTACCGATGCCGATGTAGACGGGATGCATATTCGTTTGTTGCTCATTACGTTCTTTTTGCAGTTCTTTCCGGAGCTCATCAAAGAAGGGCATTTGTTTATTTTGCAAACGCCGTTGTTCCGAGTGCGCAATAAAAAAGAAACAATCTACTGTTACAGCGATGAAGAGCGTGTAGCCGCGATAGAAAAGCTCAAACCCAAACCTGAAATCACGCGATTCAAAGGATTGGGTGAAATCTCGCCCGATGAGTTCAAACACTTCATTGGCGAAGACATCCGTCTAGATCCGGTGATGCTCGACAAAAACACATCGATTGAGACTTTGTTGGAATTCTACATGGGCAAAAATACCCCCGACCGTCAGGATTTCATTATCAACAATTTGAAGGTCGAGTTGGATGTGGTTGAGTAGTGTAGGAGCGCAAAGTTACTCGAAGTTTTCACGACTCAAAGAGCAATTTAGAATAACTAAATAAACACATGGTTCAACTTAGTGACCAACTTAGTGAAACTTGGTGTTACCCAAAAAAATGAAAGACGAAGAAGAATTAAATAACCTTCCCGAAGGAGAAGAACCCCAAGAAGCTTCAGCCGATGAAAATGTCGAAGGCTTTGACGAGGTGATTCGGCCATCTACCGGAAGTCATTTTTACGAAAACGACGAAAACCCCGACGATACCATTACCAAAGTAACCGGTATGTACAAAGATTGGTTTTTGGACTACGCTTCGTATGTGATTTTAGAGCGTGCGGTGCCGGCCATTGAAGACGGTTTTAAACCCGTACAACGCCGCATCATGCACTCAATGAAAGAACTCGACGACGGACGCTACAACAAAGTGGCCAACATCGTCGGGCATACGATGCAATACCATCCGCATGGTGATGCGAGTATCGGTGATGCGATTGTGCAAATCGGTCAGAAAGACTTGCTTATTGACATGCAAGGAAACTGGGGTAACATCCTCACGGGCGATGGAGCCGCGGCTTCGCGTTATATCGAGGCACGCATTTCAAAGCTCGGACAAGAAATATTGTATTCGCCCAAAGTCACCCAATGGCAACTCAGTTACGACGGTCGAAAAAATGAGCCGGTTCATTTGCCGGTCAAGTTTCCGTTACTGCTCGCGCAAGGCGGAGAAGGCATCGCGGTAGGTTTATCCACCAAGATTTTGCCGCATAATTTCAACGAGCTCATCGACGCTTCGATCAAGATTCTCAAAGGCAAATCGTT
Organism: Bacteroidota bacterium; assembly: GCA_018267095.1. GTDB lineage: Bacteria > Bacteroidota > Bacteroidia > Flavobacteriales > Flavobacteriaceae > Flavobacterium. Next base: position 183,180 of record JAFDZC010000005.1, on the reverse strand, counting down.
TGCTATCTTTCCGGATTTTCCAACCGCCGGTATTGCCGATGTATCGAACTACAACGACGGAATGCGCGGAGGTCGCGTTCGGGTGCGCGCCAAGATTTCGCAACTCGACAAGCAGACTTTGGTGATCAACCAGATTCCGTTTACCACCAATACCTCCACCCTGATTGACAGTATTTTAAAGGCCAACGAAAAGGGTAAAATCAAAGTCAAGAAAATTGAAGACAACACCGCCGCCGAAGTTGAAATTCTGATTCATCTTCCGCCGGGCGTTTCTCCTGATAAAACCATTGATGCGCTGTATGCTTTTACCGCTTGTGAGACTTCGATTGCGCCGCTGGGCTGTGTGATTGTCGACAACAATCCGGTGTTTATGGGCGTTTCTGAAATGCTGCGCTTATCGACTGAGCGCACCAAGCATTTGCTCAAGCGCGAACTCGAGATTCAGCTCGACGAACTCGAAAACAAATGGCATTTATCAACGCTTGAGAAGATTTTCATTCGCGAAGAAATGTACATTGATTTCAAATTGTACTCTGATCGCGAAACTTTATACCAATACTTATACAAGCGATTTGCGCCGTTCAAAAAAGACTTTGTGCGCGAGATCAACGACGACGATTTGCAAAAGCTCACGCAGATTCCGATGATCCGCATCACCCGATTTGACTCAGACAAAGCCGATGAAGGCATTGCCAAACTCGAGGCTGAAATGGAACAAGTCAAACACGATTTAGACCATTTGACTGATTTTGCGATTGCTTATTTTCAGAACCTCAAAGACAAATACGGCAAAGGTCGTGAGCGTCAAACCGAGATCCGCAATTTTGACACGATTGAAGCCACCAAAGTGGTTTTGCGCAACACCAAGTTGTATGTGAACCGCGAAGAAGGTTTTATCGGAACCGGCCTCAAACGCGACGAATACATAGCCGATTGCTCTGACATTGACGATGTGATTGTGTTTTTGCGCGACGGAAAAATGATGATTACCAAAGTGGATGATAAAAAGTTCATCGGCAAAGACATCATCTATGCTGCGGTTTTTGACAAAAATGACAAGCGCACGATTTACAATATGATTTATCGCGACGGAAAAAACGGTGCTTCGTTTATCAAACGATTCAATGTAAGCGGGGTGACGCGTGATAAATTCTATGATTTAACGCAAGAAAAGCCCGGTAGTATGGTGTTGTATTTTTCGGCCAACCCGAATGGCGAGGCCGAGACCGTGACCATTTTGCTGCGACAAGTGGGCAGCATCAAAAAGCTTAAATGGGATGTTGATTTTGCCGATATTGCCATCAAAGGGCGCGCCTCTCGCGGAAACACTGTGAGCAAATATCCGATCAAGAAAATCGAACTCAAAGAAAAAGGCATCTCGACCTTGCGTCCGCGCAAAGTTTGGTTTGACGATACCGTGCAGCGTCTGAATGTAGATGGTCGCGGTGAGCTTTTGGGCGAGTTTAAACCCAACGATCGCTTGCTGATTATTCATCAATCCGGAAAACTCAAAACCATTATTCCCGAGTTGACTACACATTTTGATGAAGACATGATTGTTTTAGAAAAATGGATTCCGAGCAAACCGATTTCGGCCATTTATTACGATGGCGAAAAAGAGCGCTACTTCTTGAAGCGTTTCTTGGTAGAATCTGAAGGCAAAGAAGACTCGTTCATCAACGATCATCCGAACACGCGCTTAGAGATTGTTTCTACCGATTACCGTCCGGTAGCCGAATTGGTATTTGCCAAAAACAAAGGCGTTCAAAAAGACAATTTAGTGGTCGATATCGAAGCGTTTATCACCGTCAAAGGTTTTAAAGCCTTGGGCAACCAGCTCACCACCGATAAACTCAAACAAATCAATTTGCTCGAGTCATTGCCGTATGAGGCGCCTGAAGAAGCCGAACCTGAAGAAGTTCAAAGTGTTTCTGACGATACCGAGCCATTGGATATTCCTACCGAACTCGATGACGACGGACAAATTACGTTGTCGTTAGAATAGAAAAAAGGCTGTCTTGAAATGAGACAGCCTTTTTTATTTCGATTAATCTTATGAATTATTTTTTTCGAGTTGCTTTCATATTTAAAACTTCCACGAGCAACGAAAACGCAATGGCAAAGTACAAATAGCCTTTCGGAACACTTTCTACATGGTTGCCAAAGAACGAGGCGTTGGCCAAATGTGCGCTTTCGGTGATGAGCATAAAGCCAATCAAGATTAAAAACGACAAGCCCAAAATCTGAATCGACGGATGCTTGTTGACAAAATTGCCCACCGGAACGGCAAATTGCATCATGATGAGCACCGAGATAATCACTGCAGCAATCATAATATACAAAGCGCCTTCAATACCGTTGGTCATGCCCACAGCCGTGAGGATGCTGTCAAAAGAGAACACTAAATCAATCATGATGATTTGAAAAATTACCTTGCCAAATGAGGTGGCCGCCGAGGTTTTGATTTCTTTTTCTTCTTGGCCTTTCTGATCTACTTTTTCGTGGATTTCGTGCGTGCTTTTATACATCAAAAACAAACCGCCCAACAACAAAATAATGCTTTGCCCCGAGATTTGCGCACTAAACCAATCGTAGTGAAAACTCAGCCAAGGCTCTTTCATGGCAATGAGCACCGAGATACCCAAAAGCAATACGATGCGCATAAACATCGCTAAAAACATACCGAGTTTGGTGGCTTTTTTGCGCTGTTCTTCGGGGAGTTTTCCTGTAGTAATCGAGATAAAAATAATGTTGTCAATGCCCAAGACGATTTCCAGAAAAGTCAAGGTTAATAAGGCTACCCAAGCGTTCGGGTTCAAAAATATTTCCATGGAATGTTTGTTTTATTCAATTTTGTGCGCGGTTCCTTTTTGGCGCGCATCGTCGCCCACCAAGCCAAATTCAAATGTATACGAATTTTTGTCAGTGGTCAAAATTTTAATCGAAATCGCCTTTTGTTCGGCCATCGTTTTCGGATGCATCTGGCGCAAAACATACTCGCAATCGCTCACCCAGCGAATCGTCGCGGTATCGGTTTTGCCTTTATAGGTTTCAATCACCAACGAATCGGTACGCACCGAAGTCGTGCGCTGCGTGACGCCATTGATGACAATTTCAGATTCGAATTTTCCGGTTTTAAAATCGCTGCAGTTGCACTCGGTTTTGTAGCAAGCGCTCAGCAGCAGCGGTAAAAATAACAGCAGATATTTTTTCATATTTTTTATTTGGGCAGCTATTCCTGTCGTTCGTTGTGTCTTGCCGTCCGAACCCCGGCCTGCAAGGACGCCACTTCCACCAGGGCTGCGGGTTAGCGTATCCGGTTAAGCTCGTCGTCGGTAAAGTTACGAATGCCTTTGTCACGCGCAAACTTATCTGCATTATAACTTTGCGAAGCATTGCGCGGAATCGACAAACTATCCCACGGAGTCGCTTTGAGTTGCTTGGCGTAAAACACCATTTGCCCGATGTGATACGGATAATGCGCCAACTGTCGGTTGATGGCTTCCATCACGGTGTGGCCTTCGTTGCGGATGTAAATAATCTCGCCCAATTGCGCTGCTGATAAGCTATCGAGCGCGGCTAAGAAACACGCCCAGCCTTGTTCCCACAATGCCCAAACTTGTTCTGGGGTTTGCAAGTCGTTTTCAAATTCACTGTCGCGGTTGCGCCATTCTTTCTCGCCATCGGTGGTTAAAAAATCGGTCCATCGCGAAAGCATATTGCCCGCCAAATGCTTGACAATCGTAGCAATGCTGTTGGTGTCATCATTGGTCATCACAAAAAGTTGCTCGGGCTCTAATTGTTTCATGGCCTTTTCGCCCAAAGTTTTGTAATACAAAAATTGCTTGCGGACGCTTTCGAGATAAGTTTCGGTTATATTCATGACACATCTATTTTGATATCGTATTGTGCGAGCAACCCCAAAAGCCCGTGGCTGGTGAAGCGCGCTTTTTTCATGGGGTTGTATTGCGGATCAATCGTAAAGTTGCGCGCGGTAGTAAAATCAGCACCGGCCAGTTGGGTTTGGTTAAAAATCGCCAAGGTTAAATCGGCGTGGTCAAAATCGGCACCGCTCAAATCGGCTTCCATAAAACTCACTTCTTTGAGTGAGCAGCCCGCAAAAGATGTTTTGGGCATTTTTTTGTGCGCAAATGACGAAAAATCAAGTGTGCAATGATCAAATGAAACTTCAAACAAAAAGTCTGAGCATTTGTCAAAAGTTAGCCCGAGTATTTTACAGTTTTTAAAAACCACACCGGCCAGTTGGGTTGCGCTGAGCTGCGCCATCGATAAATTACAATCGGTAAAAGTGCAACCCGTAAAAATACTGCCCGAGAAATCGCAACCCGAAAATTGACTGTTCACAAAATGACAACCATCAAACTCTCTGTGGGTGAGTCGGCTATTAGAAAGTTGTAGTTGCTCAAAAGTTTGGTCTATGTAGAGTAACTCGTCCATCAGTCGTCGTTGTAATCAAACATGCTTTGTACAATCAGCTGAATTCCGCGGAACATCAAATAAACACCGGTGAAACAAATGGCAATACCGATGGCCAAAACCAAATAGTGCCAGTTGTTTTGTTGGTTGATAAACGCGTTGTAAATCACCGCCGGGCCCGTAAATAATGCTGGTAAAGCGAATGCTAATTTTTTGATTCCTTGGTTTAAAACCTCGCGATTGGTTCCCATATCGGTATTTTTTATTGGGTTTGGTGGTAGGCATTTACGGCTTTGCGCACACTGCCGTGTTTTTGAAGCAATTCTGAAGCTACCTCATAACTGACTGGAATTTCGCTCATAATCATGCGCACGCCACGATCGACGAGTTTGTTGTTGCTCAGTTGCATATCGACCATTTTGTTGCCTTTTACACGGCCCAGTTGAATCATGGCCGTAGTCGAAATCATATTCAAAACCAGTTTTTGTGCGGTTCCGGCTTTCATGCGCGAGCTTCCGGTAACAAATTCCGGCCCGACAACCACTTCAATGGGGTATTGTGCCGTGAGCGCCAACGGACTTCCGGCATTGCAAGTAATGCCACCGGTAGCGATGCCGTTTTGGTTACAAGCTTCAAGACCGCCAATTACATAAGGCGTGGTGCCCGAAGCGGCGATGCCAATCACAAAATCATTTTCAGAAATCTGATGCGCTTGCAAATCGAGCCAAGCTTGGGTGGTGTTGTCTTCGGCATTTTCAACCGCGCGGCGAATGGCTTGGTCTCCACCGGCAATGATGCCGTTGACCAAATCATGCGGAACGCCATAAGTAGGCGGACATTCTGAAGCGTCAACAATGCCCAAACGCCCCGAAGTTCCGGCACCGATATAAAACAAGCGCCCGCCTTTTTTGAGTTGCTCGACTACGCGGGTGACGAGTTGTTCAATTTGGGGCAAAGCGCGTTCAACCGCCAACGGAACGGTTTGGTCTTCGCGGTTGATGTTGCGCAATAACTCCTGCACAGACATTTGCTCTAAGGCTTCGTAATGTGAAGATTGTTCGGTGGTTTTGGTAAAGGACATTTTTATGTTGAATTTTTGTCTTTTTGTGACTTTCAAAAGTAGTGATTTTCGCGCTGAATTCGGAGTTGAAACAGAACTTTTAAAGCTTCAGTTTTGATAAATGTTTGATTAGAATAAGAACTGCGTGAGGGATAGCAGTGGAAATCCTTTTTGAGGAACGAAAAAAGATTGAAACGAATAGCCCGACCCTTGTGGTCACGCCCAAGTACTATAAATTTATAGGGCAGTTGGGGTTTTGTTTACTGAATTATCAATTTCTTAGTGGTTGTTTTTTTGGCTGCATCAATGAGTTGTATTATGTAAAGTCCAGGTTTCAAATTTCCTTTTGCAAGTGTGTATAGAATACCTGTGCAGGTATCGGTCATGACTTTTTTACCGGTAAGGTCAAAGATATTTAGGATTGTATTTTCTTGAATTTCATTAAAGGTCATCGTTGAAAAATTCGTTAGGGGATTTGGATGAATCTTAAATAATTCATCATCAAAGTTAGTTGTGGGTAGTGTACAACTTTGAAAGATAACAGTTGGTGTTGGGAATTGGTAGACCCCATTATTTAGAGGTGGCCAAATACTTTTCCAAATGTAATGGGCTCCGTCTTGTTTGATTCCACTGGGATGACCAGTGCCATTTACATCGATATTTATCATTTCCCAATCTCTAGCAGAATCTAACTGGGTTGGTTGGCTAATATCTGTAATATTTCCGGTGCCTAAATTGTATTGCCAATTAGATCCCCAGCCCCATCGGGTATGATTTTCTTTCAAACCAATTACAAAATTTTGTGCCGGATCAATCAATTTCCAATCGGTATCAGTACCAATTTGAATTGGGATAAAATTATAGTCGTTTGATGAAATAAGATGTTGCAAATCATAACCCCAGCCATAAAGCGCCCCGTCTGTTTTAATTCCAAATGTTTTGCCAAAGCAACCTGCTATTGTTTTCCAGGTATCTTCGCCTATTTGGTGAGGAAAAGAATAATCACTATTGGTAGTTACTTGATAACCCAAAGCAAGTTCACTACCCCAAGACCACAATGTGTTATTTGTTTTGAGCGCATAAAAATTATTGGCCCCAGAGAAAATCAATTTCCAATCGTTGTCTGAACCAACCTGTATCGGGTTGTTTACGGTATAATTATCATCTGAATTACCTATACCTAGAACGCCATTAGAATTTTTTCCCATTGTCCAAAGAGTTCCGTTGGATTTGATGGCTGCAACAGCATAACTTGAAGCGTTCACTTTGAGCCAATCAGTATCTGTTCCGATTTGAGTTGGCAAAAGAGGATTAATAATTCCGCCCCAATACCATAAAGTACCATTTTGTTTAATTGCGTATGCTCTGTCCTGAACTGCGCAAAATTCATTCGACCAGTCAGAATCTGAACCAATTTGAATTAATTCAACAACATCTTCAGTTGTTCCGTTTCCGACTAAACCAGTATTATTGTCACCTCTTGCCCAAAGTGTACCGTCAGATTTTCTGAGGATAATTGTTCCTTCGCTTGAAACTGCATTAGTAAAGCATTGGGCGTTCAACAATAAAACGGGGAAGAAGAGGACAAGAAGTAAAATTTTTCTATTCATAATACCTAGCTTAAAGTAGCTAATTTAATTAAAAAATCATTATTTTAAATTTTAACCTTTTAATTGCGTGAGATTTAGCTTCGCTCAGTTCGGCTGCGCCTCGTGTGAAATTAAAAGGAGGAAGTCCGGTGGACTTCAGGTATCTTTAAAAGCTTCAGTTTTGACGAATGCTTCAATTGACGCGAAATTGCGTGAGGGATAGCAGTGGAAATCCTTTTTGAGGAACGAAAAAAGATTGAAACGAATAGCCCGGCCCTTGTGGTCACGCCCTAAATCAAATACGCCAAGGCAAAGCCCAAAATGATGACCGTGATTTTGGCCAAATTGAATTTGTGTCCTTCGCTGCTTTCAAAGATGATGGTCGACGAAATGTGGAACAAAATACCAATGACCAGCGCGGTCACATACGATTGATATTGCGCTGCCGCCGGCCAATGGGAGGCCAGTAGAGCACCCGCCGGTGTCATGAGTGCAAAGAGTAACATCGTGAGCAAGGTTTGAATTTTGGGTAAACCTCCGTTGATTAAAAACAGCGTTAAGATGATGGCAATGGGCAAGTGGTGAATACTGATGCCCAGCGCGAGTTCGGGATATTGACTCACCGGCAATCCTTCGAGAAAGGCGTGCAGACACAAACTACCCAAGAGCAACCAAGGGATTTGGGTGAGCGGGTCATGTCCGTGCACGTGTCCGTGTTCGGCGCCTTGCGAGAAATACTCTAAGATGATTTGCAACAAAATGCCCAGCATGATAAACAAGCCAACGCCCGATTGCGCGGTGGTGTAAATTTCGGGCAACAAGTGTACGACGGTCATCGAGAGCAAAAACGATCCGCTGAAAGCCAAGAGCAATTTGAGGCTTTTTTTCTTTTTGGGTTGCAGCCCGATGGCCAAACCATAACCCAGAATCACCGATAAAAAGGGTAATAAATACGGTATCATTTGAAGATCATAATGAGGCGTTCGCTGTCGGTTTTGTGGAATTTTTTGAGTTTGTAATCGCCAAAAATATCGAGTAAATAAATGCCGGCTTGTTCCATGAGCGATTGAAAATCTTGTAAAGTAAAAGCGCGGACTTTTTCGGTAAAATGATAATCTTGACCTTGATCGGTAAAGCTGATTTCTTTAAAAATATAGCCTTCGGCATGATAGCGTTTGATGTGAAAATCAATTCCATCGACGCTTTTGGTTTCTTCAGGGACGAGCGTGGCCAAGACTTGGTTTACGTTCATAAAATCAATCACGCCAAAACCGTATTCGGTGAGACTTTCTTTGATGGCGATGAGCGTTTTTAAGTGGTCGTCATCCGATTCGAAATAACCGAAACTCGTGAACAGGTTGAAAATCGCATCGAATTTTTCCTTGAACGGCTCGCGCATGTCGTGCACCTTGAAATGCAAAGTATCGTTGGTATTTTTGCTGGCCGTGGCAATGCTGTTTTCAGATAGGTCCACACCCAAAACATCGTAACCGAGTTGGTTCAGGTAAATCGAATGACGGCCTTTTCCGCAAGCCAAATCGAGTACTTTGGCCTGTTCGGGCAGGTTCAGGTAATGGGTGAGGTTGTCCATGAAAATCTGGGCTTCGCGGTAGTTTCGTTCCTTGTACAGAATGTGATAATAAGGCGAATCGAACCACGAGGCGAACCAGTTCGAACAAGTCGTTTTTGCTTTGTCAGGTTGCGGATTTTGGGATGTTGACATTAATCTTTCACATTGGATATCGAGCGTGCAAATTTAGTGTATTTTTGCAACGTATTTAAAAAATTACAATGATTACTTCAGGAAGCAATACTGGCCACAGCTATCAAACTTCAGCCACTCAGCCATGACGAAAATAAAATTTAGAAAACCAATATCGATAGCCGTCACTTTGTTATCGACAATCATATATGCACAGCCTAATTTGGCTTGGCAGAAGTTACTCGGAGGCAGCAACAGCGATCTTGCCATGTGTATCGTCGAGGCCCATGACGGCGGATACATTACAGCAGGCAGAAGTTATTCCAATGATGTCGATGTCTCAGGAAACCACGGTTTTTTTGACCTGTGGATAGTCAAGACAGATGTTTCGGGGAATGTACTATGGCAAAAATCCATCGGAGGCTCACAAGACGACAATGCGAGAACCATCAAGCGAACGGCCGATGGAGGTTATATCATTGGTGGAGAAACCGCTTCGATAGATGGAGATGCTGTCGGAACCTCTTTCGGAAGTGATGATTATTGGCTTGTCAAAATCACAGGCGATGGCCTCATACAATGGCAAAAGCGCTATGGCGGATTCAATAGTGATACGCTGAACGAAGTTGCTCCAACGCTCGATGGCGGTTACATCATGGCTGGTACCTCGGCTTACGGACAAGGAATGGTAACGAGTTATCTTGGCGGGTCTGATGCGTGGATCGTAAAAGTAAGCGGTAATGGTACCTATCAATGGCAGAAAACGTTAGGCGGATCCAATGTAGATGTAGCCACCGGTATTCTGGCGCTTGCCGATGGGAGTTATGTTCTTTCAGGATTCACTAATTCTACTGACGGAAATGTTACTGCGTTGCACGGCGCTCTCGACGCATGGATTGTAAAACTGAACGCTACTGGCAATATTATTTGGGAAAAAACCTATGGCGGATCCGATGTGGATATTGCCAATACGATAAAGCCTACTGCCGATGGCGGCTACATTTTTGCTGGACGCACCTCTTCGAATGATGGACAGGTATCAGGCAACCATAGTTCAAACCCAATTAATCCCTCATTTTTTGCGCCTGACCTTTGGGTTGTTAAAATTAATGGTGACGGTATACTCGAATGGCAGAAGTGTTTAGGTTCATGGGCCAACGAAGAAGCCAGATCAGTCGAAGCAACAATTGATGGCGGATATATTGTGACAGGCAATACTGATGTGCCTAATAATCAGGAAGGCGATGTGACCGGAACGCATGGCGGCGATGATATCTGGATTGCAAAACTTAGCGCCACGGGTCAATTGCAATGGCAAAAAGCTTTCGGAGGCGGAACGACTGACGATGCCTACGGAGTCATTCAAACTTCCGATGGAAGCTACGTCATTGCCGGGTTTACCGATTCTTCAGAAATAGTAGCCAATCACAACAATGGTTCCTCTGATATATGGATCATCAAGTTAGCAGCAGAACCGCTGTCCAATACTGCTTTCGAACCCGGTGTTTTTTCCATTTTTCCTAATCCTACGTCGACCCGTATCAATATATCTCCCGCAGTTGACGTAAATAATTTTGTGGTTACTATCGCCGATGTTAGCGGTAAAATAATTTTTCGCGGTGAAAATACAGTATGTATTGATGTAACGGTTTTCGCTCGCGGAATTTATTTTATGTATGTTTCCGATGGTCAAAAAACTGTATCACACAAATTTGTAAAAGAATAATTTTCATTACTGACAAATACAATTGATGGAAAATAATTTTAAGATGATCGCCAAGACCTTTTTTGGTTTTGAAGAAATCTTGGCTGCCGAACTCAAAGCTTTGGGCGCACAAGAAGTTCAAGCCGGATTGCGCGTGGTGAACTTTAAAGGCGACAAAGGTTTTATGTACAAAGCCAATTTGGCACTGCGTACAGCGCTCAAAATTCTCAAGCCGATTCACCGTTTTCGCGCTTTTAACGATACACTTCTGTACAAAGGAATTTCTGAAATTGATTGGTCAAAATATCTACTCGATAACCAAACTTTTGTGGTGGATGTGACCGTGCATTCAGAGCATTTTACGCATTCGCAGTTTGTAGCGCTCAAAACCAAAGACGCAATTGTCGATCAGTTTCGCGCTAAAACCGGAGTGCGTCCGAGCATTGACAAAGATCGACCGGATTTGCGTATTCACGTACACATTGATCGCGATCAGGTGTCGGTTTCACTGGATACTTCAGGCGCTTCATTGCACCACCGAGGTTACCGAACGGCTACGAATATTGCTCCGATTAATGAAGTATTGGCGGCCGGTATGTTGTTGCTTTCGGGTTGGGAAGGTCAGAGCGATTTTCTGGATCCGATGTGTGGCAGCGGAACTTTGCTCGTAGAAGCCGCGATGATTGCGTGTAATATTCCGGCCAATATCAACCGCCGTGAATTTGCCTTTGAAAAATGGCCTGATTGGGATGCCGATTTGTTTGACAAAGTGACCGATTCGTTGCTCAATCGCACGCGCGAATTCAGATACACCATCAAAGGTTATGACAAAGCGCCGAGTGCCGTGCAAAAAGCCAAAGACAATATTGCTAATGCCAATTTGAGCGAGTATATTTCAGTGCAAGAGCGCAACTTTTTTGATACACAAAAAGAAACGCAAGGCCCGCTGCATATGGTTTTTAATCCGCCATATGGCGAGCGATTGGATATTCAATTGGAACGCTTTTACCGTGAAATAGGCGATACTCTAAAACAGAATTATCCAGGCACGAACGCTTGGTTTATTACCGCCAATTTAGAAGCTTTGAAATTCGTCGGGCTCAAGCCTTCGCGCAAAATAAAACTCTACAATGGAAGCTTAGAAGCGAGACTCGTGAAGTATGAAATGTACGAAGGTAGCAAGCGGGCGAAGTTTAATCCTAACTACAATGAAAATTAATTATGTCTAAACTACAAATACGCGCACTTGTTTATCAATTGCTTAGTTTCGGAGCTATTTTTATCGGATTGCAACTCATTTTAAAATCGTATTCACACTTGTCCGGCATGTGGCTGATGTTTACGGCTTTTGTAGCCGGAACCTTGTTGGCTCCGCAATTTCAAGCCGTAAAAACCAATGACGGTGAGCACATTTTTATGCGTTGGATTTTTTTGAAAGGATTTCGGAAAATTAAATAATTACGAATTACGAATTACGAATTACGAATTACGAATTACGAATTACGAATTACGAATTACGAATTGTAGATCATAAATTACCAATTTGTGTATGAAAGAAAATGTTGTACAAATTAAGAGTTATGCTTTTGCTGTCAGGATTGTTAAATTATATAAACAATTGTGTGAGAATAATAAAGAATACGTCTTAAGTAAGCAACTGCTTCGATCAGGAACGTCTATTGCAGCTAATATAGAAGAGGCGATTGGAGGTCAATCTGAGAAAGACTTTTTATCTAAGCTTTCTATTGCATACAAAGAAGCTAGAGAAACACTCTTTTGGATTAGATTATTGACAGATACAAATTACATAGATAAAACCGAAAGTGAAAGTTTGATTTGTGATGCCGATGAACTTTTAAAAATTATCGGCTCAATCCAAAAGACATTACGTAACAAGAACACCTGATTTTTAATTTGTAATTTATAATTCGTAATTTTTACCAGAAATGGAATGATATATTAGAGCATTACACAATAAAAACACCTGATTTTTAATTCGTAATTCGTAATTTCTAATTCGTAATTTCTAATTCGTAATTTTTACCGGAACTTTCTTCTTATAAATCGGAATCATATACGAGAGCGTATAATTGAAACCTGCGCCAAAAGTTCCGTCATAAGTGCGGTTAAAGCCCGGAATGTAAAGGTTGTCAAATCCGTCTGGCTTTTTGTTGCTCACGAGTTTGTTGATTCTGAAGCTAAATCCTAAGTAGAAATTGTTGATGATTTTGGCTTTGACTCCCGCCACCACTTCAACCCATTGTGCAGATAAGCCGTCAAATTTTTCGCCTGATTCTATAGTTTGTGTGGGCGTGAAATACTGATAGCGATTGTAGATTTTATAGCTGTTCAAGGTTTGGCTAAAAGCACTCACACCATAGCGCATACCGATGTAGACCATGTTTTCCATGTCGAGCCAATTCTCGTATAAGTTGTAATCAAAGCCGACTTTAAAATAGGTTCCTTTGGTGGTAAAGTTCAGTCGGTCATCATCGGTGGTTTTGTTTTCGTTGCCAATTTCGCCGGCCAGATAATATTTTTTGGTCAATCGATAATCGCCTACCACTTCGAAGCCTTTGTAGTCTTTTTCATAAGAGGATCGGGCAATTTTGAACAAATCAACACCCGTGCGAATGCCATAGCGATTGGTTTTGACGGCCGCAGAATCTTTGGGTTTTTCCGCTTTTTCTTGCGCAAAAACCATCGCCGAGCTCAGCATCAGCAAACTAAAAAGAAATGGTAAGGTGTGTTTCATTTTCGCTTGAAATGGCGGGTTCAACTACAGTAATATTGCGCATCCACAAACCGTCTGGCGTTGCGGCATCGGTATGAATAAAAGGTGTGGTGTCGCTCAAAGTAAACAGAGTTTTGTAGCCGCAAGCTCTAGACACATATACTTGTAAACGGCTGTAATCAAACTCCATCAAATCGGTATTGACAAAAGCCGCATTACTGTTGCCGTAATTGAGCACGAATTGATATTTAGAGAGATTTTGCGAGACATCCAGCGGAACTTGAATTTTGCTTACGCCATTATACGTTTGGTAAGGCGTTTCCATTCCTTCGCCGATGATGGCCAAGTTGGTCACATTTTTACTCAATGTTGGATTGCTGAAATCATAAAAGTCAATAATCAGCCTCGGAGTGGTGGGCGTGGTATCGCTACAGATGTCGTCTTTCTCGCATCCGAGGGCAAAAATTGATAAGAGCAAACCGAGCAAGGCTGTTTTTTTCATGTTCATAGCAAAATCAAAATCAGTTTTTGCGCTGTAAAAGTACAACATTTTCTACATGATGCGTTTGCGGAAACATATCCACCGGACGCACGCGTGCAACGCGGTATTTTGCATCTAAAAGCGCCAAATCGCGCGCCTGTGTAGCAGAGTTACAACTCACATAAACAATTCGCTCCGGTGCAATTTTAAGCAATTGATCAATGACGTCTTTGTGCATACCGTCGCGCGGCGGATCGGTAATAATGACGTCAGGCTGTCCGTGGCGCGCAATAAAAGCATCGTTGAATACGGCTTTCATATCGCCCACAAAAAATTCGCAATTGGTGATGTTGTTTCTTTGGGCATTTTCTTTGGCATCGGCAATAGCTTCAGGAACGCTTTCGACACCAATGACCTTTTTGGCTTTTTGGGAAACGAATTGCGCGATGGTTCCGGTTCCGGTATATAAATCATATACAGTTTCAGCGCCGGTTAACTCGGCAAATTCACGCGTGATTTTGTACAATTCATAGGCTTGTGCCGAATTGGTCTGATAAAATGATTTGGCATTGATGCTGAACTGCAAGCCTTCCATTTCTTCAATAATATAATCGCGTCCGTGGTAACAAATAACGTCTTGGTCGTATATGGTATCGTTGGCTTTGCCGTTGATGACGTATTGCAGCGAGGTAATTTGCGGGAAAGTTTCGATCAGATAATTGAGCAAAGCTTCGCGCTGGGTTTTCTGTTCTTCAAAAAACTGAATGAGCACCATGATTTCTCCGGTGGATGCGGTTCTGATCATTAGGGTTCTGAGTAATCCGGCTCGGTTGCGCGGATCGTAAAACGCCAAGTTGTGCTCGTTGGCATAAGCGCGAATTGCATTTCGGATGTCATTTGATGGGTCTTGTTGCAGATGACAATGGGTAATGTCAAGGATTTTATCCCACATTTTCGGAATGTGAAAACCAACTGCATTGCGATTCTCGTGGTTATCGTCACTGTCAATTTCAGCTTGGGTTAACCATCGAGAATTGGAAAAACCAAACTCCATTTTGTTGCGGTAAAAAAACTGCTCGGCCGAGCCTAAAATCGGTTCAAATTCCGGAAGTTCTACTTTGCCAATTCGCTGCAAATGATTTTGCACTTCGTTGTGTTTGTACTGCAATTGCTTGTCGTAGCGCATGTTTTGCCATTTACATCCGCCGCAAACCCCAAAATGTTGGCAAACCGGTTCGACGCGATCGGTAGAAAATTCTTTGATGCGGATGGCTTTTCCTTCGTAGTAGGCTTTTCGTTTTTTAAAAGTTTGGATATCGGCTACATCGCCGGGTACTACATTCGGCACAAAAATTACTTTTCCGTCGGGTGCTTTGGCCACCGAAACGCCTTTGGCTCCGGCATCGGTAATGCGTATGTCTTCAAAAATAATCTTGTCGGTTTTTTTTCTTCCCATGGCGCAAAAGTAGACAAAGTTTGCTAATAATAGAGCGGATGTTTTTGCCAAATTCAGCGCTTTATTGCATCTGTATAGAATTCATGAAAATGATTTTAACAAACATCAAATTAGGGTTTATCATGGTGTATTTGTTTTGAAAGAAACCAACCATTATTAATTTAAAACTCAAATCACAATGAAAAACTTAAAAACTTTAATGCCGGTTTTAGGAGTGTTCTTGTTGATGGTCTCGTGTTCGAGTGACAGCAGCAGCTCATCGTCGAATAACGGAACGCTTCAAATTAGTGCCACGGCTACGTACAACAGTTCAGCCGGGCGCAATGCCAATGCTGCGGCTATTGACATCACCAGCTTTGTGGTGAACATCCGCGAAATTGAATTCAATGCACAAGATGAGCATGGCCACGGTCACGAGCACAATGGCCACGACAATGGTCATATGGACGGCGATGACGATCACGGGTTTTTTAACAGCGACGACACCAACGAATTGCAAGGTCCGTGGGTGCTCGATTTGCTCAACACAACCGCTCCTGTTACTTCGGTAAGCATTCCCAACGGAACTTATGAAGAAGTTGAATTCAAAATGAGTCCGAGTTTGGACAGCGCTTCGCCGATGTTCAACAAAACGCTCGAAGTACACGGAACTATTAACGGAACTCCATTTGTATTCTGGCACAATCTCAATGAGAAATTTGAAATGGATTACGAGGACCCGAATCAAAACTTGGTTATTACTAATGGAACCTACGACTTGGTATTCAATTTTGATTTGAACCAAATCATGAGTCACGTGGATTTATCCAGCGCGGTAGATGGCGACGGTGACGGTGTGATTGAAATTGGCCCGGACGATACCGATGGCAACAATGCGCTGGCCGTGCAATTGCATCAGCATATTCACGATGGCGCGCACATGCACGATGGTCCGCATCATCACTAAGATTGAAATATTTTAATAAAAAAACCGCTTCTTTTGGAGGCGGTTTTTTTGTTTTAGATTGTTTTACAATTTGATAAATTTCTGTGCTTTTTTTCCGGTTTGCGTATCAAGTTCTATGAAATACAATCCGGATTTGAGCTCAGAAACATTGATTGAATTCAAGTTGTCTTCAAACGATTTTACGATTTGCCCCAACTGATTGTATATTTTTAATTTTTGAACCAGCAACCCAGATTTACTCTGAATATGTAATACTTGTTCCACCGGATTCGGATAAATCGCTAAAGTGTTTTCATCAAAAGTGTGGTTGGCCAAAACCGAATAAAACCAAGTCGAGGTGGTGTTGGTGATAATCGGATCGTTGAAATCAAAATAGATATTCGCTGTATTTTCAACCGTATCGCCTTCTTGAATGCTTTCTAGCGGTTTGATTTTAAAACTAACATAACCTTGGCTGGCTGCTTCATCGGTACTCATGGGCGGCAAATTAATGTTGTCAAATACAAATTCCAGTTTTCGGTTGCTTGCATTGTATTTGGTTTCAACCGGATGGCTCGAAGCGACAAAGTCCATTGTATCATCATTTAGCTGCGCGTTTAAATAATCGGTAATGATAACTTTTTGCGCATTAGCGGTTCCGGTATTTTGAAAGTGAATCGTGTAGAACAAATCGCGTAATTCACTCCAAATAATTCCGTATTGCGCAGTAGAAACTTGCTTGTCATTCGGATCCAGTGAATTAACCACTGTTTGCTCGAGTGTCATCGAATTATCTGCTGTGGTTTCATCAACTTGATTTGAGTTGATTTGCGCCCAGAAATAAAGCATATCTCCAGCATTGGACGGCGGAGTTTCTTGTGGTGAATTCAAGTTTAATTTAAAAGTAAAATAGCGAGTCTCAAACGGAGCCAAGTTGCTAAAATCCCACCAAAGATTGTTGGGTTGTATATTGTCAGGCGTTTGTGATGCACTCACAAAATCTAAAACACCGTCCAAAAAGTTTACATTAATTTGACCTGATTGTACCGTGGTTCCTTTGTTTCGGTAGGTGACTTTATACATACAATCAAATCCAGGGCGTGCATTTCGTAATGGTGTTATGGCAATATCTAAATCCGGATGCGTTCCGTTGGGTGTGATGCAAAAATCAGCAACAACTGAATTTGATGGCTGTGTAAAATGAAAAGTGTAGTTTGAGGGTGTTGCATTAAAATAATTTGGATTGATAAAATTGGGTGTAATGGTCAAATTTTGTCCAATGGTATTGGCCATGTAATTCCCTTGTACTGAAGTATTCGTTTGCAAAATATTATTATCATTTTGGATGGTTAATGGGAAATTTCCCCAAGGGACGCTGGTTCCACTGCAATCTGTTCCCTCAGAAAAATGGACATTTCCGTGTAATTGACTTAAGCACACAGTTGTTAAATTTGTATCACCCAGTTGCAAATCATCAACTTTTATATTGTCTAAAAACCAACGATCGCCCGAAGTAGCTGCTGTGGGTTGCGTAAAGACCTTTACAAAAGCTAGGTAAACAGTTTGGCCTTCATAAGGAGCCAATGAAAAAGAAATCCGGTTGAAGTCAATAGGAGGATTAAATGATGATTCTGTCCAAGTCGCTATTGTTGTATAACTGTTGAGGTCTGTTTGCGTAGTAGTTGACACCCTTATTTGGTATAAAGTACCAACGTCACCCATTGCAGCTTGTCTACAGTAAAAAGACAATGCCTTGTTGTTGCCTACGGTAATGGCCGGGGTAATCAACCAATTCTCTGAGGTGTTTCCTTGACCAAAATTACTTCGGTCTACAAAAGCACAATAGATTCCTTCATATGCAGGCCAAATAGGAATATTATTTCTCCAAACTTGACCGTTTGTAGCTCCGGTATTAGTGACCAACCAACCTGCAGGCGGAAAAACACCGCTTTCAAATCCTTCAAAAAACTGTGCGTTCAAACTCATAGAAATGAGGAGCACTCCTAGGTAAAATAATTTTTTCATAGCTGCAATTTTCATCAAATATAATTATTTAGCATCGAGTTATGCGCTTGTTGCAAGAGATTTTTAGCCATATCAAATTAGCAATCTTTTGGCCTGACGGTTTAAAAAAAAGCCCTAATTTTGAGGCAAATTTTTAAAAACTACTAAAAACAATATATTCTATGAGTTCATTTGACGTAGCTATTATTGGTTCGGGCCCCGGTGGATATGTAGCGGCGATTCGCGCTGCCCAGTTGGGATTCAAAACTGCGATTATCGAAAAATACAGCTCTTTGGGCGGAACTTGCCTCAATGTTGGTTGTATTCCATCAAAAGCTTTGTTGTCATCATCCCATCATTATGCCGAATTGGCGCATATGGCCGATAACGGCATCGAAATCAGCGGAAAAGTCAAGGTTAATTTGGCTCAGATGATAGCCCGCAAACAATCAGTGGTGGATCAAACCGTTGGCGGCATCAACTACCTCATGGAAAAAAACAAAATCACGGTTTTTAACGGCGTTGGTTCGTATGCCGATGCCACGCACATCAACATTAACGCGGCCGATGGAACTTCACAAACCATCGAAGCCAAATACAGCATCATCGCTACGGGTTCAAAACCGTCGAGTCTGCCGTTTATTAAAATTGATAAAGAGCGCATCATTACTTCTACCGAAGCTTTGAAACTTCCTGAAATCCCGAAACATCTCATCATCATTGGTGGCGGTGTGATTGGTATTGAACTCGGGCAAGTGTATTTGCGCTTGGGCGCTCAGGTTTCGGTGGTGGAATATTTAGACCGTATCATTCCGGGTATGGACGCAGCGCTGTCTAAAGAATTGACCAAAGTCCTCAAAAAACAAGGAATGAAGTTTTATACTTCGCACAAAGTAAAAGAAGTTACCCGCAAAGGAAAAGCCGTTACGGTCAAAGCCGATGATGCCAAAGGCGCTGAATTGGTTTTAGAAGGCGATTATTGTTTGGTGGCTGTGGGTCGTCGTCCGTATACGGATGGGCTCAATGCCGAAAAGGCCGGTGTTCA
The DNA here is from genome assembly GCA_018267095.1 of Bacteroidota bacterium. GTDB lineage: Bacteria > Bacteroidota > Bacteroidia > Flavobacteriales > Flavobacteriaceae > Flavobacterium. Next base: position 164,042 of record JAFDZC010000005.1, on the reverse strand, counting down.
AGTGACTGAGCGCGGACAAATTCAAGTCAACGATCATTTACAAACAACCGCTTCAAATATCTACGCGATTGGCGATGTGGTACGCGGTGCTATGTTGGCGCACAAAGCCGAAGAAGAAGGTGTGATGGTAGCCGAATATTTAGCCGGACAAAAACCACACATCGATTATAACTTAATACCGGGCGTCGTGTATACTTGGCCCGAAGTGGCAGCGGTTGGGAAAACCGAGGAACAACTCAAAGAAGCCGGAGTGGCTTATAAAGCCGGAAGTTTTCCGTTTAAAGCCTTAGGTCGCGCCCGTGCTAGTGGCGATACCGATGGTTTTGTAAAAATTTTGGCAGATGCCAAGACCGACGAAGTTTTGGGCGTTCATATGATTGGTGCGCGCGCCGCCGATTTGATTGCCGAAGCCGTTACCGCCATGGAATTCCGCGCTTCAGCCGAAGATATTTCAAGAATGAGTCACGCGCATCCAACCTTTGCCGAGGCGATTAAAGAAGCCGCTTTGGCCGCCACAGACAATCGCGCATTGCACGTTTAATGAGTATTTTTCCATAATAAAAGCCGTTCTGAGTGGAACGGCTTTTTGTTTTTAAAACGATTCACTTACGCACTTGGATGGAGTTTTTTAGCATTCTTATGACTCCATTTTTGAAATGCCCAAACACCCAAAATGCCCAACAAGATCAAACTCCAAAGTTGTGCCATAAAAGCCAGTATGCTTTCAAGAATGAACCAACCGTTTTGCACACTTTCTAATAATTGTAAACCAAAGGCCGGATGATAATCATCGGGATGCTTGAGGGTCGGAATCACTTGTGCCGAAACGGTTTCGTCTTGATATAAAGCCACGGATATCGTACTGTAAGCTACTTGATCTCTGAGTGACCATTGATTGATTTGAGCGTCATCTGTCACTGATTGTGCTGCATCGACTTGTCCTTCAGCATCGATTATTTGATTGAGTTTTTTTCCTTTTTGATCGATGGCATCACTGAGTCTTTTTTGATGTTTTTCATGACGAGCGACTGTTTTTTGATTTCTGAGTAAATCTTCGGAAACATCTTTTTGATCGAGATTTCTGCTGTCTAAAAAGCAAAGTTCTCTGGAGATGGCCTGCACCAACGTATCTAATTGACGATTCGGAACCCTGATTTTGATGGCGTTTTCAACGTTATAACGCGTGGTTTTTAGCGTACTGTCGCGGCTTATTTTGATTTGTCCGGTTTCAACAATATTGCTTTGCAGATGCGATTGAACCACATAACCGCCCAAATGCCGCGTAGCGTTTTCAATGATTTCAGTTGATTGCGCAACGTTCTTAACTTTTCCTTTTATATCGGCTGTGCGAATCAGCGGCCTTTGATCGAGCGGTTTAGTTGTTTTTTGTGAAACAGATTCAGATTCTTGTGCAGCTATTTCAGCTGAGGTTGCGGCTTCTTCAGCGGGCGCTTCACCTTGTTTGCAGGAGAAAAAAAGTGCGGTAAACAGTAGGACAGAGCTTGCCCAAATGCGAGGTGTTTTCATAAAAATAATAGATTAAGTGAATAAATAATGTAAACTCAATTCGGTTTTTGTTCCGCGTATTATTCACTCAATAGGCCATTATTTTTAAAAATCAACTGAGGGCTGCGCAATAAAAAGTGTGCCAGAAAATTGCGTGCTTTGTTGTAATTTTAGCCGCAATTAAAATTTAGCTTTGAGAACATCGGTTATACATCTTATTGAGCATCCTGAGAAATTAAAGCAACAATTGCTCGCGTGGTCGCGCAGTTTTCGCGAAGTGGTTTTGCTCGACAGCAATGCACACCAAAATACCTACAGCGATTTTGATTTTGTTTTGGCTGTGGATGCTTTGACTTCGATTCAGACAGACCATTACAATGCTTTTGAACAGCTCAATCAATATCAAAAAACTACACAAGATTGGCTTTTTGGTTATTTGTCATACGATTTAAAAAATGATGTTGAAGATTTAAAATCCCAGAATTTTGACGGTTTACAGTTTTCTGAATTGTTTTTCTTTCAACCCAAAAAACTGTTTTTGTTGCGTGGGAATCAGCTCGAAGTTGCTTATTTGCCGATGTGTGACGATGAACTTGAAGAAGATTGGAACTCTATTCTAAATCAAGAAATGGCAACTGTTCAGACACAAACTTCTCTGAGCATTCAAGCGCGTATTTCACCCGAAGCTTATCTTGAAAAAGTACAAGCTTTACAAAAACACATTCATTTGGGCGATGTGTATGAAGCCAATTTCTGCATGGAATTTTACGCTGAAAACGCCACCATCGATCCGTGGGAACAATACCAAAAACTCAACGCCATTTCACATCCGCCGTTTGCAGTTTTCCTCCGAAATTATCAGCATTATTTGATGTCAGCCTCACCTGAGCGCTATCTGAAAAAAGTAGGCAACAAGCTTATTTCGCAACCAATCAAAGGCACGGCGCCTCGTTTTGAAGATGCGACTCTAGATGAACAAGCCAAAAAAGAACTTTCAATCAATCCTAAAGAGCGCTCTGAAAACATCATGATTGTAGATTTGGTGCGCAATGATTTGTCGCGAACCGCCAGCAAAGGCTCGGTGCAAGTCGAGGAGTTATGCGGCATTCATTCGTTTACGCAAGTGCATCAGATGATTTCTACGATAAGTTCAGAATTAGCGTCTGAGTTCAGTGCGGTGGATGCTTTACAAACGACTTTTCCGATGGGCAGTATGACCGGAGCGCCGAAAATTTCGGCCATGCAAATCATCGAGCAACTCGAAGAAACCAAACGCGGATTGTATAGTGGCGCCGTGGGTTATTTTACACCCGAAGGTGATTTTGATTTTAATGTGGTCATCCGCAGTATTTTGTACAACGAGCAAAATCAATATGTTTCATTTTCGGTGGGCAGTGCCATTACCGCTTTGTCTGTGCCCGAGCGCGAATACCAAGAATGTTTGGTCAAAGCCAAAGCCATGCGCAAAGTGCTGAGTTAATCTTTCAATTGTATATCTTTGGGCATGCTTGAACGATTCCAAAAACAGCTCCAAGAACGTTTTTCTTACTTGACCGGGAAAAGACTTTTACTCGCTGTCAGTGGCGGAATTGACAGCATGGTTCTAGTTTCGCTCATGCAAAAAAGTGACAGCCAATTGGGTTTGGCTCATGTGAATTTTGGTTTGCGGGGCGATGAAAGCGATGCTGATGAAATATTCGTTCAAAACTATGCGCAAAAACATCAATTGCCTTTTTATTCCCAAAAATTTCAAACCGAAGTTTATGCCAACCAGAACGGTATATCGATTCAGATGGCTGCCCGCAAATTGCGCTATAAATGGTTTGCAGAGTTGTTGGAACAAGAAGCTTATGATTATTTGTTAACTGCGCACCAAGCCGATGATGTACTCGAAACCTTTATCATCAACTTAAGTCGCGGCACCGGAATAGACGGACTTTGCGGGATTCCGGAGCAAAACGGAAAAATCATTCGTCCGCTGCTGGCCTTTGGTCGAGATGAAATTTTAAAATTCGCGCAAGACGAGCAACTTGCTTGGCGCGAAGACAGCAGCAATGCATCCGATCAATATCTGCGGAACCAAATCAGACATCATTTGGTGCCGGAGTTGAAAAATTTGTCTACCGATTTTTTATCGGCTTTTCAAAATACCTTAGCGCATTTGCAGCAAACGCGTTCTTTGGCCGAGGATGCCGCTGCGCAACTTTATTCTGAAATCTCAGAATCTAACGGAAATCAACTCGCAATCAATCTGACCCCATTGCTCGAAAAGAAAAATTATCAAGCTTATCTGTATTCTTGGCTGCAATCGTATGGCTTTTCGGCTTGGCAAGACATTTACGATTTGTGTTTTGCGTCATCGGGCAAACAGGTTTTTTCTAAAGATTACGGTTTGCTCAAAGATCGCGATTGTTTGATTTTGTACCCTTTGACAGAGGCTCCATCCGACGAAATTTATAACGTGTCTATGACCGAAGGCGTTAATTTTCCCTTAAAAATTTCTATTAGTCAGGTAGCTGACATCCAAGCTTTGGGCAATTCGGTTATCTTTGTCGACGCTGATAAAATTCATTTTCCGCTCAGTTTACGTCGCTGGCAAAACGGGGATGTTTTTTATCCGCTGGGGATGAACGGCCAATCAAAAAAGGTGAGCAAGTATTTTAAAGACGAGCGTTTATCGTTGCTTGAAAAACAAAATACTTGGTTGCTTTGTTCAGGCGATGCGGTAGTTTGGATTGTCAATTACCGAGCTGATGAACGTTTTAAAGTGAGCAGTTCTACCCAAAAAATACTCAAAATAACTTTGCACTCATGAGAAAATTCTTTTTTCTGTTTTGGTCGTTGACCTTTTTGATTTCAGTAAATGCACAAATCGTTGATCCGGTCAAATGGAAAAACAGCGTTCGCAAAAAATCCGAAAATCATTATGTATTGGTTTTGGATGCACAGATTGAAAAAGAATGGCATATGTATTCGCAATTTACGCCCGATGGTGGTTCATTGCCCACAGAAATCAAATACACCAACGCCGGAAAAGATTTCAAACTCATTGGTAAAACCAAAGAAACCGGCACGCACAAAGCCTTCAACGATGTTTTTGGCGTGGATGAAATTTACTTTGAAAATAAGGCGCATTTTGAGCAAGAAATAGAGGTAAAAGCCGGACTCAAAACCATTGATGCATCCGTTGATTATCAGGCTTGTAAGCAAATGTGCAGCAACTTTACCAAGAAATTTACTTTTACACTTCCGGTAGATGAAATTGTTGCCGATGCTGTACCGTCTCAAGAAAAAATTGATACAACAACACAAGTTTCACCTGAACCTTCAATAGAATCAGTTGCCAAAGATACTGAAGCAAAAGTAGCTGAAGCTCCCGTTACAAAAGCAACTCAACCAGCCGCTCCGCGTAATTTATGGTCGGTATTTTTGATTGCGTTTTTGTCCGGATTTGCAGCTTTGCTCACGCCTTGTGTGTTTCCGCTGATTCCGATGACGGTGAGTTTTTTTACCAAACAAAGCAAGACCAAAGCCGAAGGAAAGAAGAACGCCATTATTTACGGAATTTCCATCATTGCTATTTATGTAATATTAGGTTCGCTTGTCACGGCTATTTTCGGGGCGGATGCCTTGAATGCATTAGCTACCAATGTTTGGTTTAATGTGATTTTCTTTGTGTTGTTGGTGATTTTTGCCATTTCATTTTTGGGCGCTTTTGAAATTGTTTTGCCACATACTTGGGCCAATAAAGTAGATCGTCAAGCAGATCGCGGCGGCATCATCGGAATTTTGTTTATGGCTTTGGCTTTGGCCGTGGTTTCGTTTTCGTGTACCGGTCCGATTGTTGGAACTTTGCTTTTTGAAGCAGCTTCACGTGGCGGAATCGGCCCGATTGTCGGAATGCTCGGATTTTCATTAGCCTTGGCCTTGCCTTTTATGTTGTTTGCAATGTTTCCGGGTTGGCTGAATTCTCTTCCAAAATCAGGCGGATGGCTCAATACGGTCAAAGTATTTTTAGGCTTTTTAGAATTGGCTTTGGCGTTTAAATTTTTATCCAATGCCGATTTGGTTTTGCAATTACATTTATTAGAGCGCGAAGTATTCTTAGCCATTTGGATTGCTATTTTTGGCGTTTTGGCTTTGTATTTATTCGGAAAAATATCGACTCCGCACGACAGTCCGCTTACACATATTTCTGTCGGAAGACTGCTTTTAGGAATATTGGTTTTGACTTTTACGGTGTATTTAATTCCGGGCTTGTGGGGCGCACCACTGAAACTGATTAATGCGTTTCCGCCGCCGCTTGAATATAGCGAAAGCCCTCGTGGACTGGGAAATTCAGAGGTGACAACCGTTGCTCAAGAATTGCCTGAAGGAGCTAAATCCGGACCACACGGGATTACCGTTTTTGATGATTATGAAAAAGGTATGGCCTATGCCAAAAAAGTGAACAAACCCATCATGCTTGACTTTACTGGATTTGCCTGTGTGAATTGCCGCAAAATGGAAAACAACGTATGGTCAGATGCGCGTATTCTGCCTATTTTGAAAGAACAAGTTGTACTTATTTCGCTTTATGTGGATGACAAACGACCATTACCAGCCAGCGAGCAGCATATTTCAAATGACACGGGGGAACAGATTGAAACCATCGGCGACAAATGGACTGATTTTATGATCAGTCGTTACCATACCAACACGCAGCCAATGTATGTTTTGATGGATCAACAAGAGAAAAATCTAAACCTACAACAGCCAACCATCAGTTATACAGATGTTGAAACGTTTGAATCTTGGCTCAAAAAAGGAATTTCTGCTTATCAAAAGTAATCGCTCAATCCCAATGTTTGTTGGGATTTTTTTATGCTCAGAAAAAAAATGAAAAAAATATTAAAAAAAAAGAAGGGTGATGTCACTTTGGGTTGTCTCAATAAAAAAAACGCTATCAAAAAAATTGCTATGGGAAAGATTAAAATTTTATTAACGATGGTCTTGTTGACGGTGGGCATGTTTTCTTGCTCTGACGACAACGCCATCAAAAACGAAACTGCGACAGAGCAAAGCGTAGCTCTGAGAACAGTTTTGAACAAGCTCAAATTGGAGCACACCGTCACACACGGCAAAAATGCAATCGCAGCTAATCCGGCGACTGCAATGCTGTGTTTTGATTTTGTGTATCCGATGACTTTTTCGTACAACAACGGAACAACTGTTACAGTAGCTAATTTGGACGGCTTGTTAAGCATTCTTCAAAATGAATCGCCTAACATGTTTTTGGCTGGTGTTGTATTTCCGTTTCAAGTACAGAGTGGTGGTGCGTTGCAGACCATCAACAATGAACAAGAACTGACTGCATTAATTCAGCAATGTGGCGTTCCTACCTTTGTAGAAGATTTGCAACACACTTTTTGTTTTGATTTGGTGTATCCGATTCAACTCAACTACAACGGAGTTGCGGTGACCATCAATAGTCAATCGGAGTTAATGCAATTTGGAGATGCGCCCGGATTCAATGGAGTTGTTGAGGTGGTATTTCCGATTTCGGTGGTTTATCAAAACCAAACCGTGGTACTAAATAGTACTTATGATTTTTACCAAATGGTCAACAATTGTAATGCAGGTTCATGCAATTGTCCACAAAATTACGAGCCGGTATGCGTACAAACGCCCAACGGAATTGTTGAATTTGGCAATATGTGTTTTGCACAGTGTGCCGGATATACCCAAAATGATTTGGTTCCGTGTAACTCGAGTCAATGTATCATCAGTAATCTTTCTACAACCGTTGGAAATTGCAATCCTTCAGGAGGTTATTCGTTGACGATTAATTTTACTTACACCAATCCATCATCAGATCATTTTGTAGTGTACAACAGTTTGTATGAACCTATTGGCACCTATTTGTTGTCGGCTTTACCGATTACGATTGACAATTATCCAATCATGAACAACAGCGGTGCTGATTTCTTAACCGTTGATTTTGGGGTAAATAGCAATTGTAGTTCATCACAACAATGGGCAACACCCAATTGCGGCGGATGTGTTTGTCCTACAGATTATACGCCGGTTTGTGTGGTAGATAACCAAGGAAACACCATCACTTTTAGCAATGCTTGTAATGCCGAGTGCGCAGGGTATACACCCAATGATTTTGTAACCTGTACGAGTGCACCATTTAATTTTAGTCAAGCATTAGGAAGTTGTTTTAACATAGCTTATCCGGTACAAGTTCAGTACGGAGGCGCTGTTCATACTGTAAATTCTGATGGGGATTTATTGCAGTATTTCAATCCGAATTCGGGTCCGATTCCAATCATGACCTACCCAATTGTAGTGTCGTTTGCCGGTGGTTCGTATACCTTTATGAACCAACAAGCGTTTCAGAACCAAATTCAGATTTCATGTCCGTAAGTATATATTATATATAATTGAAAAAGGAGTTAAATAAGTTGCCCGTTGCCACATGTTCTTGCATAAAGAACGTGTGGTAACGAATTTAAGGAGGTAATGGAATGCCAGAAAAAAGCGATCAGTTGTGTCTTTGTTCTGAAGCCGTTTTTAAATCGGTTTTTGCTGCGCATTTTAAGACCCTGAGAAACTTTTTGGTGTTTAAATTCAAAGACGCAGAACGCGCTGATGATGTTGCCCAAAATGCCTTTGTAAAACTTTGGGAAAACTGTGGGATTTTGAAACCCGAGCAAGCCAAAAGTTTTTTGTATACCACGGCCATCAGGCTTTCGCTCAATATGATTAAGCATGATAAAGTGGTTGCCGATTTCGAGTGGAAAAATCCCGCTGGGTCTACACACTCTGAAAGCCCCGAGTTTCTGATGGAAGAAACAGAACTCAAAAAACAATTAGAAAAAGCCATCGCTGATTTGCCTGAAAAACAACGCGTGGTTTTTATGATGAACCGATTTGAAAATCAATCCTATACTGAAATTGCTTCTGTTTTGGATTTATCGGTAAAAGCTGTAGAAAAAAGAATGCACTTGGCTTTGGTATCTCTGCGTCAAGTAGTAAAAAATGTATAAACAAAAGAAGTGTTATGAAAAGTCAATGGTCAAGCCCCGATGAAAATGACTCGTTTTTAGCGCATTGGATGGTCGGAGAAATCTCGGACGATCAGTTGCTCGAGATGGTTTCAGACGCCGATTATCAAGCTTATGCTCAGTTGCGTGGCAGCCTTGCTTCAATGCAACTCAACGAACCTGATTTAGAGCAAAATTTTGCTGCCATTCAAAATAAAATCCAGCAACCCAAAGCCAGCCCGAAGGCAAAAGTTATCTCGCTTTATGCCTCGATAGCGGTGGCGGCTTCGGTACTTTTGTTTTTTGGATGGAATGCTGTGTTTTCGTTTTCAGAGCATTTTGCATCGCCGTATGGAAATACCCAAACACTTGCTTTGAATGACCATTCACAAGTAATTTTGAATGCACATTCAAGCGTAGATTATCCCAAGTGGTTTTCACTGAACAGACAAATCAAATTAAACGGTGAAGCTTTTTTTAAAGTTTCTAAAGGAAGTAAATTCACCGTTGAAACTTCGATGGGAGCGGTTCAGGTTTTGGGCACTCAGTTCAATGTCCTGACCGGAAAAGATTTCTTAGAAGTTTCGTGTTTTGAAGGAAAAGTTCGCGTTTCACATCAAGGTAAAACATGGATTTTGACCCGCGGAATGAACGTCCGCATCAACGGTTCTGAAATCAAAACTTGGAACCAAAACAACAACACGCAACCTTTGTGGGTTTCCGGCGAATCTTCTTTTGCTAATATGCCTTTACAAATGGTCATTCAGCAACTTGAAAATCAATATCACTGTTCGATAAAATATCCGCAAAATTTGGCTCAGGTCAATTATACCGGAAGTTTTCCGCATCAATCATTGGCGACCGCATTACAATCAGTTTGTTTACCTTTACAACTCAAACACAAAACCAATCCGGACGGAACCATCGAACTTTTTGAATGAAGCTGATACTAAGGCTCTTACTATTGTTGCTCTTTGCCCACTGTGGTTGGGCGCAAAAGTCAGTGTCTCATTTGAACGAGTTTACGGCCAAACCACTCGCACAAGCACTTAAAATATTTGAACAGCAATTTGATGTTCGATATTCTTATGCGGATAGTCTGGTGCTAAATCAAAAACTCAATTTACCTAAGGCGGAATATACTTTAGAGCAAATTCACCAAGCGGTTGCACAACAAACTCATTTAAAAATTACTTCGATTGACGGACATTATTTTGCGCTGTCCTCTTCGGCTGAAGAACCGCTTTTGCAAGAGCAATTACAAGAAGTACTGATTGATTGTTTTTTGTCTAAAGGAATCAAGAAAAGCAATAATCAAATTCAATTATTTCCGCAAAAAATCGAAGCATTACCCGGTGTAACCGATACGGACATCATGCTGTCACTACAACAATTGCCCGGCGTGAAAAGCCCCAATGAAACCGCGAGTGGTTTGTATGTACGCGGCGGCTCGTTTGATCAGAATTTGATTCTTTGGGACGGAATTCGCATGTATCATCCCGGACATTTATACGGAATGATTTCGGCTTTTAATCCGAATATTCCGCAAACGGTTAATTATCAAAACAAAGGAACTGATGCCCGTTACGGAGAGCGTTTGTCCAGTTTAATCTCGATTCAATCTACGGATAAAATTTCAGATAAAACTACAGCCAGCGCCGGTATCAATGCGCTCAATGCCGATGCCTATGTACAAACTCCTTTGGTGAAAAACAAATTGGGATTGCAATTGGCCGGACGCAAATCGTATACTCAATGGTTGCAAACGCCTACTTTCAATTCATTGGCCGACAAAGTTTTTCAAAATACCCAATTCAAAGATTTTAGCGATCGAAACAAATTTGGTTTTGAAGATTTTACGGCTAAATTAAATTACCGACCGAGCGATAAAGCCGATTTTTCAGCAACCGCTTTGTGGATTGACAATCAACTCGATTTCAATACGCTTGACAAATCCATTACCCAAAATCAAAAGATGAATATTTCAAATCAAGGCTACAGCTTTATTTGGAACCAAAAATACAGCAACCGATTTTCGCAACGCGTTTTGTTGCATTATTCGGGCTTTGTATTTAGTTACCGCAAAACTAAATTCCCGACTACATCCACCTTTGAACAGTTTGAAAAGCGCAACCGCGTTACCGATTCGGGCCTAGAAATCAATTGGAATTTCAAAGCAAATGAGCCACTCGGTTTTGAGGCCGGATATCAACTTTCGGGTTATGATATTTCGCATTCGTTCAATAGTTTGAATCAGGATATCAATATTCAATTAGACCAAAAACAGGGTTTTAACAGAACCCACACGTTCTATGTTGCCGCTAAATACGAATTCAAAAAATGGTTGTTTCAAACCGGATTGCGCTACAGCAGATTTAGTGTTTTGACCTCTGAAAATTGGGAGCCGAGGTTGTTTATTCAGCGCAAATTGGCATCATCACTGACTTGGCAAGGTTCGTATGAACAAAAGAGTCAATTGGTGAGTCAAGTGCGCGAGAGCATCGTCAATGATTTGAGCTTAGAAAATTACGTTTGGGTTTTGGGTGATAACCAAGTGTATCCGTTGCAAAAATCGCAGCAATACACTTCGGGGCTGATTTACAAAACCGGTTCTTGGGTTTTTGATGCGGATTTTTATTACAAAACAGCTACTGGTTTGACTTCGCTGACGTTTGGTTTTCTGAACCCATTTGATCTCGGAACCCATCAAGGGCAAAGTTTTACCAAAGGGATTGACGTGCTGATTCAGAAGAACACGCGTTTGGGCCGTATTTGGATGACCTATAGTTATCAGGATTCACAGAACAGATTTGACGGTGTAAATGACGAGCAATATTTTCCGACCAATGCCGATATCAAGCATGCTTTTAGTTTATCATTCTTCAGAAAATGGAACCGATTCTCGCTCACCGGCGGTTGGTTCTGGCACACCGGAAAACCTTATAGCGAGTTAGACAGCAACAACAAAGTTACGGGCTTTAATACGCAGCGTTTGCCGGCTTATCACCGCTTTGATGTGTCAGGTATTTATGAGTTTGCCCACAGCAAAAAATGGTCGGCCAAAACCGGATTTTCGATTTACAATTTATACAACCGAAAATCATTACTTGCCAGAGAATACGAGCGTCAATATGCAACCGCTGGTAGTTTGAACACGACTGCATATAAACTGCAAGAGTATTATTCGCTGGGTTTTACACCGAATGTTTTTGTTCGATTTCAGTTCTAAAAAAAAGACCGACGCAATGGCCGGCCTTGATTTTATTAGAGAATGTGTTTGCCTAAAACACGATACACTTCGTTGATGTTGTTGCCGCCTTTGCCAAATTGTTTGACAATCGGAGCAGCCTCACCGCGAATCCAGATTTTGAGTTCGGCATCCAAGTCGAGTAATCCGGCGCTTTCTTTAGAAAATTTCACCACGCTGTGGTACGGAATCGACAAATAATCAACCTTGCTACCCACGAGTTGCTTCTCGACCAAAATCAAGCGTTTGTTGGTAAAGATGAACATATCTTTAACGAGTTTAAAAGCCAGTTCAATTTGTTCTCCTTCAACAATGATCGGCTCAAATTCTTTGGCTACTTGCTCGAGGCTCACTTCTGAAGCGTTTCCTAAAATTGCATTGAATAATCCCATGATGTTTTTTGTTTGTGGCAGCAAAAATAAATGAATTGACCCAGCGTCCGGTTTAAAATTTTATTAATTTTAGCCTCATAATTATTCGCCTTTAAATATTTATCAGCCATGTTAGTAAAAGTCTACGGAAGCGCCGTCTTTGGCGTTGAAGCCACCACCATCACGATTGAAGTCAACATTGATACCGGCATAGGGTATCATCTGGTCGGATTGCCCGACAACGCCATCAAAGAAAGCAGTTATCGGATTGCCGCAGCGCTCAAAAACAACGGCTATGCTTTGCCCGGAAAGAAAATCACCATCAATATGGCTCCGGCCGATTTGCGCAAAGAAGGCTCTGCTTATGATTTGACTTTGGCGCTCGGAATTCTGCTCGCTTCAGGTCAGTTGGTCAGTGAAGATTATCCCAATTATGTGATGATGGGTGAGCTTTCGCTTGACGGAAGTCTGCAACCCATCAAAGGTGCGTTGCCCATAGCGGTAAAAGCCAAAGCCGAAGGTTTTAAAGGGTTCTTCTTGCCCAAACAAAATGCGCGTGAAGCGGCCATCGTTTCGGGTTTAGACGTTTATGGCGTTGAAAATCTACAAGAAGTCATTGATTTTTTTGAAGGAAAAAATAACCTCATACCTGAACTGGTTGAAAGCTTGCAAGATTTATTGGTTATCGACGAGGTTCCGGAACACGATTTTAGCGATGTCAAAGGACAGGAAAGCATCAAACGCTGTATGGAAATTGCCGCGGCTGGCGGACACAATATTATTCTCATCGGGCCGCCCGGAGCCGGAAAAACCATGCTGGCCAAACGTTTGCCGAGTATTTTGCCACCCATGACTTTAGAAGAAGCACTCGAAACCACCAAAATTCACAGCGTTGCCGGAAAAGTCAAAGAATCCGGGCTCATGCGTAGCCGACCGTTTCGCAGCCCGCATCATACGATTTCTAATGTAGCTTTGGTGGGCGGCGGAACGTATCCACAACCCGGAGAAATTTCGATGGCGCACAACGGCGTTTTGTTTTTAGATGAATTGCCCGAATTTAAACGCGATGTGCTTGAAGTCATGCGTCAACCGCTTGAAGACAGAGAAGTCACCATATCGAGAGCTAAATTTACCGTGACTTACCCGGCTTCGTTTATGCTCGTTGCCAGTATGAATCCGAGCCCGGGCGGATTTTTTGTTGATTCTGAGGTAGCCAATGCGCCCAAACCTTACGAAATGCAACGCTATATGAGCAAAATTTCAGGTCCGCTTTTAGACCGCATTGACATCCATATCGAAGTGAGCCCGGTGCCGTTTGAAAAATTGTCTGACCAACATCCGGCCGAGAGTAGTCAAAACATCCGAAAACGCGTAACTCAAGCCAGAAGCATTCAAGCGCAGAGGTTCGCAGCACATCCACAGGTGCATTACAATGCGCAAATGGGCAGCAGACTGATTCGTCAATATTGTCAACTTGATGAAGCTTCAAGTCAATTGCTCAAAACGGCCATGGAACGACTTAATTTGTCAGCACGCGCCTATGACAGAATTCTCAAAGTGGCCAGAACCATTGCTGATTTGGAAGCATCTGAGGCTATTTTGGCCAAACATATTGCCGAGGCGATTCAGTACCGAAGTTTAGACAGAGAAGGTTGGTTGGGTTAGTAGTTTTCGGTTGAAAATGTTATTTTTGAAAGATAAAATTCCCATCGATGAAAATTCTATTATCACCCGCCAAATCGCTTGATTTTGAAACCGCTTTGCCCACGACTCAGCATACGCAACCGAGTTTTCTTAAACACAGTCGCATCATCAACAAAGAACTCAAAAAGAAAAAGCCTGCAGATTTATCTGAACTGATGTCTATTTCAGATGCTTTGGCACAGCTCAACTGGCAACGCAACAAGGCTTGGAAAACACCTTTTACCCCTGAGAATGCGCGTCCGGCGGTTTATGCTTTTGCCGGAGATGTTTATGTTGGATTGGATGCTTACCATATTTCTGAAGATCAATTGCCTTTGTTGCAAGAACGTGTTCGGATTCTGTCGGGTTTGTACGGATTGCTCAAGCCGCTGGATTTGATTCAGCCTTATCGACTAGAAATGGGCACCAAATTTCCGGTGGATGAACACAAAGATTTATACGCTTACTGGAAACCGCTGCTGACGCAAGCACTCAATAAAGAACTCAAAAAAGGCGAATTGCTCATCAATTTGGCCAGCAATGAATATGCATCGGCGATTCAGTTTAAAGATTTGAAAACGCCAGTGATTACCTGTGATTTTCTCGATTTAAAAGACGGGAAACTTAAAATGATCAGCTTTTTTGCCAAGAAAGCCCGCGGACTGATGACGCGTTACATCATTGATCATCAGGTTGAAACGCTCGAAGAGCTCAAAGGTTTCAACTACGAAGGCTATGCTTTTGATACCCAATTGTCAACGGCCAACAAGTTTGTTTTTACCCGTTAATTGCATTCTATTATTTTGTTAATTAAGCAATTGCCTCAAGGGAATTTACTATTTTTATGCCCGCTAATTACATAACCAAAAATGAAAAAATCTTTATTATTTGCCGCAGTATTATCATCAATGAGTTTGTTTGCTCAAGATGAATTGATCAAAAAAGTAATCGGAAACGCTTCTATCAACTCAAAATTTGTGTTTACCGACGTGATTGATCTTGAAAAAACTTCCGTTAAAAATCAAGGTTCTGCCGGAACTTGCTGGAGTTATTCAGGAAACTCGTTTTTAGAATCTGAAATGATCCGAAACGGAAAGCAACCGGTAGATTTGGCTGAAATTTATTCAGCGCGTCATGTTTATTTAGGAAAAGCCAGAAACTACATTTTGTTCAACGGACACATGGGCTTGGGCGACGGAGGCGAGACGCACGACGTGATGAATATGTTGCGCAAATACGGAGCGATGCCACAATCTGCTTACAAACTTGAAGATTACGGAAAAGGCGCAGTAAAATCATCTGAATTTCAAGACGGATTCAAAGCCATTTTGGATGCGTACATGAAAAATGAAGATCCGAACAAAGGTGCTTCATGGGTCAATGACATCAACAATTATATGGATGAAAAGTTGGGAAAATTACCCGAAACCTTCACTTATAACGGAAAAACATACAACCCAAAATCATTTGCCAAAGAAGTAGTCGGGATTAATCCGGATGATTACATTGAGTTCTCATCCTACAAAGACCAACCGTTTTACCAAAAAATCGTTTTACCCGTTCCGGACAACTGGAGCTATGATTTAGTATACAATGTTCCGATGAAGGAACTGACCGACATTATTGATTATGCTGTAAGTAAAGGATATACTGTAGCTTGGTCTTCGGATGTTTCTGAACCTTATTTTAGTTGGAGAAACGGTGTGGCTGAAGTACCCGATACAGACTTGAACAGCATTACTCCGGAGCAGAGAAAAACCATGTTTGATGGCCCAATCAAAGAAAAAGAAGTCACTGATGATTTGCGTTTAGAGCATTTGTATACACTAGCAACCACCGATGATCACGCCATGCAGATTGTAGGTTTGGCCAAAGATCAAAACGGAAAAGAATACTACAAAGTCAAAAATTCTTGGGGCGAAACCAACGATTACAAAGGTTATTTATATGTGACCAAAGCATTTGTTCAGCTCAAATCAACCGGAATCTTATTGCACAAAGGCGGTGTTCCGAAAGCGATAAAATCAAAAGTTAAAGCATAATAAAAAAGTCCCAAGCAAGGGACTTTTTTTATGTATCAAACTCTTCGTACAGTCGTAAAGTTTCTCGCGTTGTTCTGCGTTGTTGTCGATATAAATCACGCATTAAATGCACACCGTTCTTGGCACAATGATCAATGTGTCTGAGGCCAAAGATTAACTTTTCGAGTTTACCGGCTTCTTCAGGTGAAAGTTTGTTTTTGATATTCGCTGTAAAATGAACCAATTCAGAAAACGATTCATGGTACTGATCGTATTCTGATTTCAAATCTTCTAATGATTCTTGAATTTCATTGCTTAAATCATTCGAATAGTCTTCACTTTTGATTCTAAACTCATGAATGATTTTCTTGAGGTTGTGGCCAAACAGTCCCATGATTTTTAATTTTTAGTTTGTAATAGCTTGATTAGTAATCAAATATATTTAAAACTAAATAATTATAGAATTTTTGTTGATAAATAAGTCAGCGTTTAATGCATCGCCTCGCTCATATCGACTTTCTTACCTTTTTTAATGAACAAAATCACCGGAATACAGCACAAAAACAAAATGCCTAAGTAAATAAACACATCCATATACGATTGAACTGTGCTTTGTTTCATCACTGAATAATCCAACACTTGATAAGCTTTGTTCAGCGCTTCATTGGCACTAAAACCTTTGGCCATAAAACTTTGCTGCAATTGGGTCACGCGCTGTTGCACTTCAAACTTGGTGACATCTAATTTAGCCACCAAATTCACCCGGTGCTCTTGCGAGAATCTTGTGATGTAGGTTGTAATGATGGCAATACCGAATGAGCCGCCCAATTGACGCATCATTCCGGTAAACGCCGCGCCCTCGCCAATGCTTTTTCCTTTTAAGGTCGAAAGCGCCATGGTTGTAATCGGCACAAACAACAAGCCCAAACCAATACCGCGCAGAATCAGTGCCCAAAACAAATGTTCACTTCCGGTGTCGGGCGTCATATTGTTGTGCATCCACAGCGTGAAGAAAAAGAAAATAAAAAAGCCCAATGCCACCAAGTACGGTTGCGGAACGCCTTTTTGAATCATATTGCCAATAATCGGCATCATAAAAGCGGTGGTGATTGAACCGGGTATCAGCAGTAATCCGGCGTCAGTAGCCGTCCAACCCAAAATTTGCTGCGTGTAAATCGGAATCACCAAAGTCGAACCATACAAGCCAAATCCTAAAATAAAACACATCAAAGTGCCTACGCGCAAATTGCCATCGGCCAAAACTTTGAGGTTCACAATCGGATGCTGATAAGTAAGCTCTCGCCAAATAAATGCGAGCAATCCCAATACACTCACAATGCTCAAGGTTACAATCGTTGTATCGTTGAACCAATCGTCTTGTTGGCCGTGTTCGAGTACAAATTGCAACGAACCAATAAAGGCCGCCAAAAAGACAATGCCCCACCAATCTACCTGATTGGCTTTGAGCTTTTCGCCGTATTTAGGGCTGCGCACAAAGGTCAGCGTCAAGAAAGTAGCAATAATGCCCAGCGGAATGTTGATGTAAAAAATATACGGCCACGAAAAATTGTCCACCAAATAGCCACCCAACGGCGGACCCAAAGTAGGCCCAACAATCACGCCCATGCCGTAAATCGCTTGTGCCATCCCGCGTTTGGCCGCTGGATAACTCTCGGTAATAATGGTCTGAGCCGTCACCAAAAGCGCACCGCCGCCCAAACCTTGAATAAACCTAAAGAACACGAGTTCCCAAATATTGTTGGCGTTTCCGCACAAAAACGACGAAACCGTAAAAATCACAATCGAAACTGCAAAGTAATTTCGGCGCCCGAATTGTTGCGAAAGCCAGCTGGTCATCGGAATCACAATCACATTGGCAATCGCATAAGCCGTAATCACCCAAGCCACATCGTTGAGCGTTGCGCCCAGACTTCCGCGCATGTCGGTGAGCGCCACGTTCACAATCGTCGTATCGACAATTTCCAAAAGTGCGCACAAAACCGCGGTAATCGTAATAATCACGCGTCTAAAACCGTATTCTACCAAATCGTCGGCCTGAATCATAAAGCAATATTGTGGGTTGTTTTTTTATTTTTTTGAAGCTATTCCTGCTGTTCGCTGTA
Organism: Bacteroidota bacterium; assembly: GCA_018267095.1. Lineage (GTDB taxonomy): Bacteria > Bacteroidota > Bacteroidia > Flavobacteriales > Flavobacteriaceae > Flavobacterium. The sequence continues at coordinate 146,060 of JAFDZC010000005.1, read as the reverse complement.
TCTTTTGTTCTGAACCCCAGAACAAAAGGATGCCGCTGCCATCAGGGCTAAACTGAATCTAAAATGATACTTTTTGTTTTTAAATTAACATTTTAAAAATACCTGAAGTCCACTGGACTTCCTCCTCTTAATATCAAAGGGCTAGGGCAGTGGTGGGTTCAATAAACTTTTATCTCAACTGAAACTTTACTGAACATGTACGTCTACTTCAACGTTCATCCCCGGACGCAAGTTTTTGACTTTCTCGGCTTCTTTGCTCGCGTCAATACTGATTTTGACCGGCAATCGTTGAATGGTTTTTACAAAATTTCCGGTCGCATTGTCCGGTGGCAACAACGAGAATTTTGAACCTGTGGCCGGTGAGAACGAAACTACTTGGCCTTCAAATTCGGTGTCCGGATAAGCGTCTACTTTTAAACTCACTTTTTGTCCCACGACCATTTTGCTGAGTTGTGTTTCTTTAAAATTCGCTACCACCCAAGCTTGCTGACTGTTGATGATATAAAACAACGATTGTCCCGGCTGAATAAATTGCCCCGGCTGAATGTTGATTTTGGACACTTGACCATCGCAAGCTGCGGTCACCACAGTATAACCCAAATTAAGCTCTGCCGCTTGCAAAGCCGCTTTGGCACGTGCAATGTTCGCAGCTGCCACTTCGGTTTGTTTGTCGCTTACTTTTGATTTGGCCACAATCACCGATTTTTGATAAGCACTGGCTCTTTGTTGTTGTTGTAAAATTCTGAGTTGGCTTTCGGCTTCTTGTTTGGCTGCCAAGGCTTGTTCGTATTGTTGTTTGGTAATCGAGTGGTTTTTGTACAAATTGCTGTAGCGATCAAAGTCATTGGTCGCGCGACCGAGTCTGATTTTGGCGGTTTCAATGTTTCCGCCGGCTGATTGCACGTTGGCTTCAGAAGCCGCAACATTCGCCACAGCACTGCCGATATCGGCTTTGGCAGCTTCATAACTACCCTCGGCCGCTATCAGCGCTGCTTTGGCATCTTCTAATTTAACCCAATAATCTTTATCGTCAATCGTAAATAAAGTGTCACCTTTTTTTACGAGGTCATTGTCGTGAACATAAACTTTTGAAACATAGCCCGAAACCCTAGGAATAATCGGATTCATGTTTCGTTCAATTTGCGCATCATCGGTGGTTTCATGCGCCAATGAATGCAGATATTTATAAACTCCGTAGCTGCCGCCCACCAAAATCAAGGCTGCGAAAATGAAGATGAATTTTTTGTTGGTTTTTTTAGTTTCCATGCGGTTTTATTTTTGAGTATCCTGAAAAGTTTCGAGTAATTGTCCGGTGCTGTGTAACCATTCGTAGTATTTGAGCGCTACATTGGCTTTGGCGTTGGCCAGATTGATTTTGGCCGAGAGTTGATCTACATCGGCTTCGAGCAAATCATTGGTGTTGGCCAATCCGTTGTCGTATTTGTCTTTAACGATGCGGTAATTTTCTGTGGCTTGTGTTACTGATTCGGCATAAACGCGATCTTGTTTTTGCGCTAGTTCGTAGTTTTCTTGTGCATTTTTAATTTCGGTTTTGATTTCATCACTGAGTTGGGCTTGCTGTTTTTCAATTTCAGCGAGCTTGCTTTTGGCTGCTTTTACCTCGGTTCCGTTTTTAAACAATGAGCTCAAATTATACGATAAACCCAAGCCGAAATTCATGGCATTTTCAACGCGAATGGCATTTTGCAAATCGAGATAAATATAGCCTCCGCTGAGCAACAACGACGGATAATAAGCACTTCGAGCTACTTTTACATTGGACGTTCCTGCTTTTTTCTCAAAATCCAAGGCTGTTAAATCAGAACGCAAATTCAAAGCTTCGTTGGCGGGTTTGGGTAAATAAGTAAACAGTTTTGGATCAATATTTTCCGGACTCACATAGATCTCGGTTGCCGGATCCAACTGAAGCAACTGAGCTAATTCAAAACGCAGCATTTTAAGATCTTTTTGCGCTTGGTCTAAACTGAGTTGTACTTTTGAAACTTGCAATTGGCTTTTCAGTAAGTCGTTTCGTGCTAAAAGTCCGTTTTGTTCCATGGCGGTAAAATCTTGAACCCGCTGCTGATTGCTTTTAAGACTTTCTTCTAAAAGATCAACGGTTTGTTGCTTGTTGTAAATGGCGGCATAATGGCGAATCACACTCATGGCAGTATTTTCGTTTGAGCCTTTTGCCATGGCGTTTTCGGCTAAATACAAATTTTGTGCGGCATCAATACTGTTCTGAAGTTTAAAACCAGAGAAAATCGGCATACTGACATTCGCTTGTGCGAGCATAAGTTGATTCACTGGCTTGCTGGCTCCGGAATTTGATGAATTGTTTGAAGAAGCAGTGGTTTTGATGGTTACGTCAGCATCGGTTAAGCGCATGTATTGACCGGATAATTTTCCATCGGGATAGCGATTGTTTTTGACGCTTTCATATTGATACTTTTTGGTGCTGACTCGGGCATTGGCCAGCGCGGCTTCATGGCTTTTTTCGAGCGCCATTTGCACCGCTTCTTTAATGGGAAGAGTCGTTTTTTGCTGCGCCTGCAAAGCCATGCTTCCGAGCAAAAAAAGCAAGCTCCAGAAGATTGATTTAATTTTCATATTTAAGCAGTGATTGTATGGTTTGTTTTACGTGTTGTGTGAGTTCGGTTTTGATGTAGTTTTCGTAGGCTTCTTCAGTGTGCAAATCCAAAACATGTTCATAGTGCGGACGACTCATTCTGAAATGAACTAAGGTTCCGATGATGGTCGATGGAATTAAGGCCACATTGACGTTTTGTTTGAAAACGCCTTGTTCTTGTCCTTCGGCGATTATTTTTTTGAAGATTTCTAAGTTGGCTTTTTTGACTTCTGAAAACGACTGAAAGTCAATTTCTCTTTTCTTGGACGATTGCTCAAACAACAAAATCTGGTAAAAACATTTGTGTTTGTTGATGGTTTGAATGTACAATTCTACAAAGCGGTTGATTTTTTCTACCGGCGAAATATGCGCTCGAGATAGATTTTCAACCTGCATTTTGATGTCTTCAATCCGATGCAAAATCAAACTTTCGAGCATTTTTTCTTTTGATCCGAAATAATACGAAACCATCGCAATGTTGATTTGCGCTTCTTGAGCGATGTTGCGAATCGAAGTTCCGTCAAAACCTTTTTCGGCAAAGAGTTTTTCAGCGACTAATAAAATTTTGGTTTGCTTTTCGTTTAAGTCGGTTAAACTATTCATGGTTGAAGTTTAAAATCGCGAACAAAATTAAACAAGTGTTTAAATTAAACGTTTGTTTAATATTTTATTTAACGATTAATTAACAGCCGACTTTGGTTTTAAAAAGCTAATCGCTGAGCCAGTTGGCTAAAATTTGTTTGCCATGCGGGCTAAGGACACTTTCGGGATGATACTGAACTCCGGTGATATCAAGCGATTGATGTCTGAGCGACATAATGTTTTGCAATTCATCTTGCGCGGTAATGATGAGTTCATTCGGGAAATTATTTTGACTCACCACCCAAGAATGATAGCGCCCGATTTGAATTTTTTGCGGTAATCCGCGGTAGATTTTTTCTTCAGTGTTTACCTCAATCTCAGTCGATACTCCGTGTTGTACTTGAGCTAAATTCATGAGTTCACCACCATAAACTTCTGCAATGGCTTGCATGCCCAAACAAACTCCGAGGATGCTTTTTTGGGCAGCATATTTTTGAATGACTTGAAGTAAATTTCCGGCTTGAGCAGGCAATCCCGGGCCGGGTGAAAGCACTATTTTATCAAAAGTTTGCAGTTCATCGAGCTCGAATTCGTCATTGCGAAAAACCGTCACCGAGGCATTTAAATCTTCGAGATAATGCACCAAGTTGTAGGTGAAACTGTCGTAATTGTCAATGACGGCTACTTTTTTCATGGGTAAATTTTGCCCGCCAAATATCCTAAATATTGCTTAGAACAACAATATTAAAAAATCAGCGCTACGTCTAAATCAAATTCGTCGTAAATAGTTCGGTCGCCCAAATCTTCAAAAAAGCTTCCTGAACCGTACTGAATTCCGTATTTGGTTCGGTCAATGACCAAGTGCGCCGTGGCTGATTTTGCTTTTAGATTTAAGTCAAAAGTCACCGGATTTGTTTTTCCTTTGATGGTTAAATCGGCAATAATTTTGTACAAACCTTTGCCTTTAGAAGATATATTTTTGAATTTCATTTGCGCCGTAGGAAAACCTTCGGTATAGAAGAAATCAGCAGACTTTAAATGACCTTCTAATTTGGCTTTGTCCGATCCGGTTTGATCCGTGTTGTTGAGCGAAGCCATATCTACTACAAAATTTCCACCGGCTAACTTCTTGTTCTTGAAAACTAAATTTCCATCTTTGAACCGAAGCGAACCTTGATGTTCACCGGTGACTTTTTTGCCGGTCCAAGTAAGCGAACTTTTTTGGATATTGATTTTTTTGGATTGACCCAATGAAGTTTGTAATCCGAAGATGAGAAGCAGAAGTAGCGCAATATTTTTCATGACCGTTGATTGTTTAAGTTTCTACTCAAATGTACAAAACAAATGAAAATGAACTGTTTATAAACAAAAAAACCTTGACGGTGAGGTCAAGGTTCTTTCCTTAGCAATTTATCCTGATTAGAATACAAGATTCACTGTTAAATCAAAATTATCGTAGATCGCTTTGTCGCCTAAGTTGTCAAAGAAGCTTCCTGAACCGTATTTGATATCGTATTTAGTTCTGTCAACTACCAATTTAGCCGAAGCGGTGTTTCCTTTTACAGTCAAATCAAAAGTTACCGGATTGGTTTTTCCTTTGATGGTCAAATCTGCTGTTACCGTGTAAACACCCGCTGATTTTTTAGCTACTTTTTTGAAAGCCAAAGTTGAAGTTGGGAATTTTTCAGTTCCGAAGAAATCGTCTGATTTCAAGTGCCCATTGAGTTTTCCTTGGTATTCACCGCTCAAATCAGTTGCGGTCATTGAGTTCATATCAACAGTGAATTTTCCGCCTTTTACATCGGCACCTTTAAACACTAAGCTTCCGTCTTTAAAGTTCACCGTTCCCTCGTGTTGACCGGTTACTTTTTTACCTACCCAGTGGATATCACTTTTGGCCGCATCGATTTTTTTAGTTTGAGCAGAAACAGCTACTGTGCTTACCGCTACGAAAGCCAATAAGGCTAATTTTTTTAAATTTTTCATGGTGTTAAATTGTTAAGGATTAATATTAAAGTGTTACAAAAAGTTCTTCTGCTGATTTTCTTACTTTTGGATAGTGTTGTGTTGCATCCTCTGCGTGGCGATATCCGAGCGCAACCACCGAGGCGTTCAATCCGCGTTCAGTAAGCCCGAGAATTCTGTTGAATTCAGCCGGTTCAAAGCCTTCCATCGGCGTCGCGTCGATTTCAAGTGAAGCTGCTACTGTCAAGAGTTTACCCATCGCGATGTAGGTTTGTTTTGATGTCCAGTTATTGCGCGTTTCTTCTGGTAGCGGGGTGATTTTAGATTTCATAAAATCGCTGTAACCTTGTACATCAGCCAAAGCGATTCCTCTGGTTTTGGTCATGTTTTCAAAATAAGCATCTATGTGCTCAGCACCTACGTTGAGTTGGTTTGCAAACACCACCAAGTGTGATGCGTCTACAATTTGCGATTGTCCCCAAGCAGCGGGTTGTAATTGGGCTCTAAGCTCAGGATTTTCGACAAAAATAATTTGATACGGTTGCAAGCCATACGAAGAGGCGCTTAGTTGTAAAGCTTCTTTGATGGTGGCTAAATTCTCTGCTGAAATTTTTTTCGAAGCGTCAAATTTTTTGGTTGCATAACGCCATTTAAGGCTGTCTATAATTGACTTCATATTGATTGAAATTAAGGTTTATCTTTTCTAAATTTTTCTAATAGTTCATTGAATTGAATCAACTCTTCAGCTGATAAGCGCGCGCCCAAACTGTTTTCGTGTGCATCCACTTTTGGATCGAGCGTTGCTAATAAATCAAGACCTTTTTGGGTAATCATGATTTCCATTTTGCGCCGGTTATCCGGACAAACTTCGCGGGTAACCAGTTCTTTGAGCAATAATTTATCGATGAGTCGGGTAGTGTTGCTGCTTTTGGCAATCATGCGCTCTTGGATGACACACATATTGGCCGGAACGCCTTTTTGACCTCTGAGAATGCGCAGAACATTGTATTGCTCGCCGGATAAATCATAAGGCTTTAAAAGTTCGCTGAATTTTTCTCCGATGATGTTTTGCGTATACATCAAGTTCAAGATGGCTTTCTTGGCGTCAGACATCGCTACTGTTGATTTTATGATTTCTTCAATTCTCATATTTGTATTTGCAAAATTTGTAGGTACAAATGTAGTAGGTTTTATATTTGTATATACAAATGTTATGTTATTTTTTTGTTAACGGTTCAAAAATCCTTATTTGGTAAGGCTTTGTTATCATTTCAAAGTTTGATTTTCACCTGATTTTACTATTTTTACCTAAAAAACCATGGATTTAACCCAGCAGCAATGGGCAGAACAGCTCAGTTCAGATAGCAATGCAGTTATTATTGATGTACGAACGCCAGAAGAGTGGAGTGAAGGCATCATTCCCAACGCCCAAATGATCAATATCTATGAGGGTCAAGGTTTCATCTACAAAATAGACGAACTCGACAAATCCAAAAACTACTATGTGTATTGCAAGGCCGGCGGACGCAGCGCCCAAGCCTGTCAGATCATGAACCAGCTCGGTTTTGAAAATACTTTCAACCTCATGGGCGGTTTTATGCAATGGCAAGGCGAAGTTGCCTCGGCAGAGTAATTAGCGACCAATACGATTTTTCTCGTCTTCTAATCCGGTTTCGCGTTGGCGTGATTTTTTCACGGCGTCGTTTCCGAATTTATAACTCAAATTAAAGCGCACCTGACGGCTGTCTTGCCCGCCATCGCCCACAATATTGACAAAGGCATAACGCGTACGACCTTTCCAAGGCGAAGTATAAAGGATGTCTGAGAATGCCAAACGAGCGGTAAGTTTTTTGTTGAGGAATTGTTTCTGAAAAGCCATATCCAACGATCCGATGCTGCTGGTTTTAAAAGTTCCGCCCCAAATTGACGGCGAATTGAACCAACCTGAAACTTCCATCGAAATACCGCTCGGAAGTTTAAATGTATTCTGACCATAAATATTCAAGGTTTCTTGACTAATTGAATTAAAAGAATCATTCGTTGCGGTATAAATGCTCTTGAAAGCATTGACACTCAAGTAAACATTCCACCATTTATTGAGATCAAACGGATACGAAACGCCCAAATTAATTACTTCTTCGGTAGCCACATTGCGCGAGGTTAAAAAGCTTTTGCTGGTGCCCGAGGCTTCAATTACTTGCGCAAAAAAGTCGCTTACGCGCGTATAACTTAAACTGGTATTGAGCGAGTAATTATAAGTGTGTGAGAGTTTGAAATTATCGGTGTATTGTGGTTTTAAAAACGGATTCCCGCGCATGAACGACAATTCGTCAATTTGATATTCAAACGGATTGAGCGATTGATAATCCGGACGCTCAATACGACGACTGTAAATCAAAGCCAAAGAGTGTTTTTGGGTCATATTGTAGGTAATTCCGCCGCTCGGAAACCAATTGGTGTAGTTTCTTTTGACGCGTTGATTGTTCGTAGTGACCAAAGCGTTGAGCTGTCCGTCAGAGTTGGTGTTTTCAACACGCACCCCCAATTGAAAGTTGAATTTTTTAATTGTTCGGTTGTAATTGATGTAACCCGCATTGACGTTTTCTTTATAAATAAAATTGTTGCTGCGGTTAGGATTTAAAATGTTGGTTCCGCCAATTACGTTATAAAAATCTAAAGTATTATCAGTTTTTACCAAGGATGTTTTCATCCCTAAACTGATGGTTCCTTTCCAAAACCGTTGTTCGTAATCGGTTTTAAAAGTAGCAATGTCAATATCTGTAGGGGTATTTTGATAGCTGATGTTTTGGTTTAAAACGGTCAATTCATCATTGGCCAAATACGTATTGGGTTGATTGACTTCTTTTTTACTGCCGTATTTTCCGAAGTCCAAATCAATGTTCAAACTCACACCCGAAGTATCTGCATATTTATAATTAACATTTGAGTACAAATTATAAGTGCGGTGGTGGTCGTTGTTTTTGGCCACCAAAATACTGTCATACACAGCCGAATTAATAGGCATAATCGGTGTTCGCGTATTGGCATTGCTAAAACTGTTGTTGAAATTTCCGCTGACCATCACCCCAAAAGTGTTTTTTGCATTGGCATAATAGTCATAACCAATTTTTAAGTTGTTGGCGTTCACGGTGTTTTTGGTTCTGGAACGCGAGTCAAAAATCGTGTTGCTTTGTTCGCGATGGATGTTGATAAAGTCTTTGTTCGCACCAAATCGGTCGCTGTAATTTCCGTAAAAATTGTTCTTTTTGTTGCGGTTATTGAGCGATAATGAATTGATAGAAGTTTGATAGCGACCAATATTGGTTCCGCTTGAAACGGTTCCGTTGGTGCCGAAGTTTTTGTTCTTCTTGAGTTTGATGTTGATGATGCCCGCGTTTCCGGCCGCATCGTATTTGGATGAAGGCTGAGTAATGATTTCAATGCTGTCTACATCGCTGGCCTGAATCGTTTTCAAGAAATTGGTCAAATCGGCTCCGGTTAAATACGATTGCTTTCCATCGATATAAATCAAAACGCCCGATTTTCCTTCCACAATCAGATTATCGTTGTTGTCAATGACCACCCCCGGTGCTTTTCTGAGCAATTCAAAACCTGAAGCGCCAGTTGCATTGATGGTATTTTGTACGTTAAAAACCGTTTTATCGGCCAAAACCTGAATCATGGGTTTTTTGGCTTTGACGGTAATTTCATTGAGTTGATTCACTTTTTCAATGAGTACGGCCGTGGGTAAAACCATAGCTTGTTCGGTCACTTTAAATTTGGCAGATTGATATTCTAAAAATCCCACCGCTGAAATCTTGACAAAATATTCTCCTTGCGGAATTTGTGTGAAGGTATATTTTCCATTGGCATCGGTCAAGGCAGCTTTTAAAAAGGCATCTTTTCCGGACGGATAAATAAGCACATTGTAGTTGGCTTGCGCTGGTTGAACCAAACCACTCACCGTTTGAGATTGCGCAAAAGCATGAATAACAGCAAGGAATAAAACAATCGTAAAGATTTTTCTCATGAGCATTTTTTGATTGGGCCGCAGTTGTCAAAAAGTCGGCATATATAAAACAATGTCGCTTTAGTCTGCGACAGTTGTTTGAAGTTACAATTTGTGTTTAGATTTTTTTCAGAAAGCACACACTGCTGTCCACACCGGCATATTGTCCGAAATTCGGAATCAAATCATACTGGTTTTTGGTATATAAAGCAATGGCCTCGGGCATTTTGACTCCGGTTTCTAGAATACATTTATGAAAATGCAACTCTTTGGTCCAAGCTTCTAGATTTTTCAGAATGGCTGAAGCGACGCCTTTTCCGCGTTCGTCAGGGGCTACAAACATGCGTTTGATTTCCATGGTTTGGTCGTCATAAGCTTTGATGGCTCCGCAACCTACCGCTTTGCCGTTTTTGTAGGCAACTACCGCATATTTTACGCCTTCAAGTCCGTTGAATTGAGCAAAAAACTCATGCTCAGCACCATCGCGCAATTGCAGTTCGATGTCGAGCGAGCGTACGAGTTTTAAAAAATCCGAATTTGAGGCATTGGTTCTTACTATTTCAATCATGGCCGTTTGTTTAGTTGATAAAAATAGGTTTTTTATATAAGGATTGAAAATCATGGGAAAAACTTAACAGAAAGTTCACCGTTTCGGTCGTCGGGTGTCAGTAGTCGGTTGTCGGTTTTTGGGCGTGCCCCTGCGGGTCGCGTTTTCCGCAGTGCGCGGCACTTAGCTTCAACCGCTCACGCGGGCTGCTCACAGAAGCATATGGTTAAATAGCAAACTGATTGTTCTGTTGGGAGCGTCGGCGGTCGTCGGTCGTCGGGTTTCGGTCGTCGGGTTTCGGTCGTCGGTCGTCAGGTTTCGGTCGTCGGTTATACGAAACTTTCAACTAAACTTCTTAAACCTTTTACACTTTTTAAACAGAAAAGACCGTTTGGCTGTTAGACACGCTTCGCTATAGACACGGCTGCGCCTTTAGACCGCTTCGCTTTAGGACAGAAGAGCATTTGAAAATGAGATAATTTGAAAATGAAATATTGTTTTTAACCGAATGCTTCAGCTAAACCTTTTACACTTCTTAAACGCAAAGGTCAGCGTTCTTTTCTCAGTTTCTCAGGCCCTCAGCAACTGTAATTTCTCAATTCTTCAACTCATTTTACGCTTTGTCAATCTTCACCGACATCATATTGAGTGAACCGGCCAGCAAGGCATCGTTAAAAATGGTTGCTTTTTCGTCTTTTTCTTGTAAACCTAAAACGTATAAAAGCGGTAAAAAGTGCTCCGGCGTTGGAATCGACAAATCAAACTCGCGCCCTTGCTTGTGAAATTCAATCAGCGGTTGGTGGTCGCCTTTCAAAATCAATTGCTTCATTTTTTCATTCGCTGTCCTGGCCCAATCGTAGGCAAATCCGGGTACATTCATTTTGTCCCAAGCCACCATACCCAAGTTGTGCACGGTGTTTCCGCTGCCTACAATCAACACACCTTTGTGTCTGAGCGCCGAGAGTTGTTTGCCCAATTCATAATGATAGGCGCCGCCTTGTGAATAGTCAATACTCATTTGTACTACCGGAATATCAGCCTGAGGAAATAAAAACTTAACGACGGTCCAGCAACCGTGATCGAGTCCCCAATCGAGCGTAGGGGTAACCGTTGTAGATTGCACCAAATCATGCGTTTCTTTGGCCAACCACGGACTGCCCGGCGCCGGATATTGCACATCGAATAAAGCCTGCGGAAATCCGCCAAAATCATGAATCGTCTTGGGTTTTTCCATAGCCGTTACAAAAGTTCCTTTGGTTTCCCAATGCGCCGAAATACACAAAATAGCGCTCGGTTTAGGTAATGTTTTAGCAATCGCCTGAAAACCACGCGTAAAAGTATTGTCTTCTAGGGCATTCATCGGGTTTCCGTGGCCCAAAAACAAAATCGGCATTCTGGGTGTTGCCGGTAATTGCTCAGAAATTTGGTGTAAGGCATTTAGTTTCATAACTGATGCTTGCAAGGGTAAAAATCCCAAAAGTTTTAAAAAGTCTTTTCGATTCATCGTTCGAAAGTTGATTCAACCGAAGCAAATTTCAGAAATACTTGGGCTGCTTTGACAAAATTTAAGTGGTTTTTTGGAATTATTCCGCCGGGAGATACAATTTTATCTGTTTTGCATTGAATTCAACCGCATCGACATGTCCCATCTTTGAACGATCCGTGGTGATTAAATGCAGATGTAAAAACGTGTCGTGTTTGGTCAAAATGCCTTGATGTTCGGTCGAGAAAAACCCGATGACTTCAGCCGACGGACGATCGAGTATATAATTCACTTGCCCTTGATGCGCTTCTTCGGGCGAACTTACTTGGTTTCCGTCGGTCAAATTGACCAGATGAATATCCGCTTTTGAAAAGGTTCCAATCAGTTTAAAGAAAAATGGCGCTGTATGTTTTTGCGCGATGGTAGTCAAGTAATTTTCCAGATCTAATAAACTGTGAACGGTTTCCGGAATTGATGTTTCTTGCCAATGTTCGATGTATGTGTAACCCAAAAAAGGCGCCTTTAAATCAAAGGTTTCTTCGACTTTCATTTGCGTTTTTGATACCACGCGCGCACGATAAGCATGCCCGTCAATGATGGTGATTTCACCTTTGAGATAAGCTTCGGGGCCAAATCCGTATAAATGCGCTCGCGGATGAATCGTATCGAGCGCAATGGTTGCAAACAATTCGCCTTTGCGCATTACGTTTCGCATTTGCCCACTGATTTGTATGGAATTTTTTTGCGCGCTCAAATCCGTGAAACTCAAAAGCAAAACCAGCCAGAGAATGCAATTAAAAATTCGTTTCATCTTTGATTAAATTTGGATACAACCTCTAAATCCGCGCGCTGCATAATAAGACGAAGCTCCGTTGTGGTAGGTAAAAACCGCATCGTATTGTCGGTCACAAAAAAGCGCACCGCCCAATTTTCGAATTTCAGCGGGCGTTTGAATCCAACTTGAAGTTTTTAAATCAAATTTTCCGAGTGTTTGCAGAGCGCGATATTGGTTTTCGTCCAGAATTACAATGCCCATTTTTTGAGCCATATCCTGAGCGCTTCCCAAGGGTTTGTGTTCTTTGCGCTCGTCCAAAGCTTGAGCATCATAACACAAACTTCGGCGACCGGCTGGGCTTTCTGCGCTGCAATCGACATAAAACCACACCGCGTCAAAAACGACCAAATCGGGTTCGCCACCGCTGGTTTCCATTTCAAAAATCGAAGCCAATTTTTCGGGTGAAATCATCAGTTTTTGTTCGACTTCAGACCAATTTAGGTTGGGATGCCTTTTTGGATTTTGATTGAATCTGAGTTGCAAAACTTCCAGAAATTCTGTTTGCTGTTCTTGGGAGATTTTTTTCATATTTATAAAAAATGCTCTGCCGTAGGAATATTCGCGAGCAGAGCATCAAAGTTATAAAAGTTCTTCGCTTGTTAGATTGTTTCGAGCGCTTGTTGAATATCGCTGATGATGTCTTGATGGTTTTCAACACCAATCGAGAGGCGAATCATTTTTTCGGTAATTGAGAATTTCGCTTTGTCGGCATCGTCCACATCACAATGTGTCATGGTGGCCGGATGCTCGGCCAAACTTTCGGTGCTTCCTAAGCTCACAGCCAGTTTGATGAGCTTTAATGCATTCAAAAATTGGAAGGCTTCTTTTTCGCCGCCTTTGATGTCAAACGAAATCATGCCGCCATTGGTAGCGCATTGCTTTTGTTTGATTTCGTATTGTTTGTCACCGGGTTTAAAATTTCCTAAATAATAAACCTTTTCAACTTTGGGATGCGCATTGAGCATTTTGGCTACTTGATCGGCATTCAAAGCCTGCATATCCATACGTACTTTGAGTGTTTCTAAGCTGCGCAACAAAAGCCAACCGGTGTGCGGACTGGCCATATTGCCTAAAAAGGTGCGCATGCCTTTGACGCGCGCCATGAGCGAAGCATTTCCCAAACAAGCGCCCGCAATTACATCGCTGTGACCGCCAATATATTTGGTAGCAGAATACAAAACCAAATCGGCTCCGTGCTTGAGCGGATGTTGCCAAACAGGCCCAAGATATGTATTGTCAACCGCCAAATACACTTCTTTTTCTGCAGTTGAAAAATGTTTGGCGATGGCTTTGGTGGCTTCAATATCAATCAAATCGTTGGTCGGATTGGCCGGTGTTTCAATATATACCAAAGCCAATCTGTCAGCCATACCGCTGTTGTTGACCAATTCGATGATTTCTTCTTGAGATTGCCCCACGGTAAATTCCAACGAATGAATATTAAATTTCGGAAGGATTTTTTTGATGAAATGATCGGTTCCGCCATATACCGGGCTGCTGAACAAAACCACATCGCCGGGTTTTAAAAATTCTAACAGCACGGTGGTGATGGCTGCCATTCCGCTTTCAAAAACGGCACAGTCTTCAGCCTCGTCCCACAAACACAAGCGATTTTCAAGAATTTCCAGATCGGGATTGTTGATGCGACTGTAAATTAAGCCCATTTCTTCACCTTCATTTTTGGCTCTTTTGCCGTAAGCGAGTTCAAAAAAAGCTTTCCCTTCTTCGGCATTTTTGAACACAAAAGTAGAGGTCATGAAAATGGGGCATTTGATGGCGCCTTCAGAGAGTTCCGGTTTAAAACCGTGCGACATCATTAAACTTTCGGGTTTCATTATTTCTGGGTTTAGTGAGTTTGAATATCAATAAATTGTTCAATTCTTAAAAATACAGCTTTGTTTTTGAAGTATTTTTAAAACAGCGGCAATTTATAGAAATAAAAACACCCGACAATTTAATTTGAAACAAATTATAGCCGTTTTTCTGATGATTTTTTAAGTTGATTGAAATCAAGTCAGTTGCGAGGTTAGCCCTAGACTTATTCTATTAAATAAGCTTTTTTTATCAAATCGAGTTTTGGGTATTTTTGATAGAAAACCGCCCGATTGGTGTACATATCCGGATCATCCATCGTACTTTCAGCATAGCCGGAATAGAGTTTTTCAACGACATCCATGCCGCGTGTAACACGACCAAATGACGGAAAACCTTTTACCCCTTCAAATGGCAAAGTATCTAAAACAGCGTTGTCATTCAGATTGATGAAAAGCTCTAAATCGCGGGTTTCTTTTCCGGCACGCGCAAAACTCATCGAACCTTTTTGGTTGCCTGAAATCACCGGCTCGTCTGGAATTTTCACGGCGCGCCAATGTTCCATCAAAGAGGCATCTGTATTGCCAAATTGCGCGACAAATCCCGGAACAACGCGGTAAAAAATTCCGTCGTCAAAATATTGATGCTTGACTAATTGATAAAAACGATCGGCAGCTTTGGGCGATAATTTTCGGGTAACTTCAACTTCAAAATCACCTTTTATGGTTTCAAATTTGGCGGTGAAATGCTCGGGCGCTTGTTCGCGGGTCCAAGCGATGTTGAAGTTTTCTTTATGAGCACAACTGACGGATAAAATAATCAGCCATATTCCGAGAAAAGCTTGACGCATATCAGTAAATAATAATCTTTTGAGTTTGTTTGTTTTGATGATCGTCAACGGTCAAGAAATAAACTCCTTTAGCAAAACTTTGCGTATTGATGCTGATGGATGCTGCAGTTGCATATTCTTGTTTCAAAACAGTTTGTCCTAAACCATCCACAATTTCTACTGAAACATTACTCGAACTAACTTTTTCAAACGATAAGTGAATGTTGTCTTGCGCCGGATTTGGATAAATCGTAAAAATATCTTTTTGATTTTTTGTAATACCCATTGAAGGCATGGTTCCGGTGGTGTTTTTGTAAATGATGCCTGTAGGAGGTGACATTGAAGACGAAGAAAATCCTACGATGTAGCCGGTTGTTTCATTAGCAAAATGGATTGCTTTATATTGGTCATATTCATTTGGAAAATCTTCACAGCTACTGCTAAAAGGTTTTTCAGCACCAACATTCCAATCTAACTTTGAAATACAATAATAAGTACACCAACATAGCATCATGACTGTATTGGTATCCCAAACTGTGTTTTCATTCGTTGCAAAAATGTCAGAAACAAATCCGTGTTGGTAAACCCCAGATTCAATCGGAAATTCTGTAAAAGTTTGTCCGCCATCGGTTGTTTTAGAATATCCGTTGTAATTTGCCAGAAAGCCAATATTTTCATTGATAAAAAAGATAGAATCATAGTTTGAATTGCTCACCAAATTAGCCCAGGTTGCTCCACCATCGGTAGTTTTATAAAAACCACTATCACAAGAAATATATCCAACTTGCTCGTTAAAAAACTGTATCAACCGGACATTGGCTGGAGTTGTTATGGTTGTAAAGGTTTGACCTCCATCAGTAGATTTTAATAGAGTACCGTTTGAAACAAAAAGGGTGTTTTCGTTTACACACGAAAGGTTAGAGTTGTAGTTTGAAATGCTATTAGCCCGAGATGACCAAGTCTCGCCGCCATCGGAAGTTTTTAAAACAGTGCCCGCTGAAGTGATGGCATAACCGACATTTGCATTCACAAATTGAACCTTTATAATGTGTTCTGTAATTGATGAAATTTTAGATATCCAATGTTCACCGCCGTCAGTTGTTTTGAGAATGGTTCCCGAATCACCCACAATGACCACTGTATTCTCAGAAATACAATAAACATCATTGAGCGAGGTTGTTACGCCTGATTGTTGTGGCTCCCATTGACTATAGGCCGGCAGAACGAAAGTTAAAACGAAGAGAAGTAGTAATTTTTTCATAGGCTGATAATTTAATTGTTTGATTCAAATATAAACTTTTAATCTAAAAGTATTGATTATTAAATATTTGAATTTAATTTTTAAGTTTTTCTAACAACAAACCTTTCATCACTTCATAACCTTCTTTGTTTGGATGAACGCCATCTTCAGAGTAAATTTTAGGCAAACCGTTTTGCCAATCTTTCATCGCTGAGAAATAATCCACCAAAGATATTTTTTCTTGCTGGGCATAGTTGCGAATCATTTCATTGATTGCCAAGACTTTTTCAATTGGATTGATTTGCGGTCGCCACGGAAATTGAGCCGCTGGCAAAACGGTACACAAAACTACTTTTATTTGGTTGGCGCGCGCCAGATCACACATCGATTTTATATTTGAAAATATTTGCTCCACGCTTATGGCTCCGGTGTTTTCGGCAATGTCATTAATGCCCGCCAAAATGACCACAGTTTTGGGTTTTAAATCAATCACATCATTTCGGAATCTGAGCAACATTTGCGCGGTAGTTTGCCCTGAAATTCCCCGATCGATTAACTGATTTTGAGCAAAAAAATCTGCATCGCTGTTGATCCAACCTTCGGTAATAGAATCGCCCATCAAGACAATGTGATGGCTGGTCGTCGATTCATTCATGAGAGCTTTATTTTGGGATTCATATTTTTTGAAATTGGCAAAATCAACTGCATTGATTTGTCCGGAAGCGGCGAAACCATACAACAGCAAAGCGACTATTTTTTTCATCTGAATTTAATTTTATGATTTCTGTAAAGTAATGAAATTGATTGGTAAATTAAATTAATTTTTTGAGCATCAAAGTTTCTTCAAAACCAACGCCCATGTAGTCAACAACAAAATCTTTTACTTTGACCCAACCTCGGTTTTGATAAAATTGAACGCCAATCGGCGAGGCCGAAAGCCAAAGTTTTGACAAGCCTTGTGATTGGGCATAATTTTCTAGATGTTTTAAAAGCGAGGTTCCGATGCCAAGACCAATTTTATCGGTTTGGGTATAAAACCCCATGACAAATTTGCCTTCAAGTGCAATCGTTCCGACGATTTCACCATTGATTTCAGCGCAAAATACGGTTTGCCGGGTCATTTTTTCGAGGATTACTTCAGTTTCGTAATACTGCAAAAATGTTTTGAGTTGGAGTTCGCTGTAATGCGGTTTCAAAAGCAATTGCGCGTTTTGGGCAATCAATTGACTGATTTTATGTGCATCGGCAGCGGTTGCCAGCCTGATTTTGAGGGTTGAGTTGATAGAGTTCATGCGTGATTTCTCGATGAACGAATGTAGTAATTTTCAGCATTTGGCAGTCAGATGTTGCTTGCTAAATAAAAACTCAGCTTTTGCTCAAGGCATCGCCTAACTTTTTGATGAGCTTGCCAAAGCGCGAAGCGTTCTTCTCTTCAGATTTTTTGAGCGAAACCACCGGCGTATTTTTTTGTTGGCGAACTTGTTTCGTATACATCAGCCATCCGCCGTCTTTGCATATTTGTTGTCCGTGCTGCGTCAGTTGAAATTGTTGCTGGTCAACCGTTTTAATCAAGTTTTTGAGCACCATGATTTCAGCGAGCACCTGAGCATCAGTCGACGGAAGTTTGTTCCAAAGAATTAATTCTTTGAAATCCGCCTTCTGATGCGGGTGTTCATATAAAAAGCGTAGGTTAAGCTCAATGAGTTGATTAATATGATCCATCATAAATGATACAATACCTCTTCATAATTGTGATTAACAAAATGGGCCGTCGGTACGGAACCCAAAACATACCCCGTTAAACCCTCTAAACAAAAGGATGATTATTACTCAAGTCAGTTCATTTCTGACTGCTTGCGAGTTTCATACGAGCCCAAATTGTCAATCAACACGAGTAAAACAAAAACAGCAATAGTTATATCATTTTGGTTTTGGCCAGAAGATGTTTCCCTAAAAATCCCACAGAATTGCTTTTTTATGGGATTAAGCCGTCCCACAGGATATTTAGGTACAACACTTTACTAGAACCAATTTTACCAAAGCGGTGCAACTGATTACTAGAGCAAATCTAAGCCAACCCATCGCTGAATTTTGTAGAATTGAAGGTTGAATTTTGTAGAATGATTTCGACAGTATAAATTAAAAAGCCAGTATTTATAATGCTTCGCGGCGATTACTGATACAACTGAAACATATCAATCAAATCAGCTAAGTTGTTGATAGCCAATTTTTCAAAGATGCGATTTTTAAAGGTACTCACCGTCGATTTTTTGATGCCCAGCGCTTCTGAAATCTCCATGTTGCCATAACCTTTAATCAGCAAACGCGCCACTTCAATTTCGCGATCGGACAATTGCTCGAGCGGATTGAGTGGTTTTTTAGAGATGTATGAATCGAGAATTTTGTCTTTGATGTTTTGGGTGATATATTTGCCCGATACAACCATGCTTTGCAGCGCTTGTTTCATTTCGTCCTCGGTGCAAGCTTTGTTCAAATAACCCGAAGCACCGGCATTCAGATAACGCAGCGCGTATAGGTTTTCATCGTATGCCGAAAAAACCAGAATCTTTAAATTGGGCTGTAATTCTTTGAGCTCGCCAATCAAATTCAAACTATGACTGTCCGGGAAATGAATATCGAGAATCAGCAAATCAATCGTATGTTCGTGAACCATTTTAATGGTCTCTTTGATGCTGCCTGCCTGATGGATGTTGGCATTAAAAAACAGATCTTTGAGTACCATGGCCACCCCTTGTCTTACCACCATATGGTCGTCGGCAATCAGAAAAGTATATCGTCCCGGTTTGTTTTTTTGTGGTGGTGTCATAAGCAAATGATTTAATTAATTCAACGAATCGGGTTTAAGCCTGACTCAAGATGATTCTAAAACTTACGGTTGTTCCGCTGCCTTGAGTGCTTTCAACCTGGATTTCGCCATCAAACAATTCTACGATTTCTTTGCACAAATTCAAGCCTAGGCCAACACCGCTATTCATGCTTTGCCCCGAGGCGCTTCCCTGATAATAAGGCTCAAAAATATGTTCGAGTTCTTCCGGGCTGATTCCGGCTCCGTTGTCGCGAACGATGGCTTGCAAGTTTACTTCATATTCTGAAATCACACCAGCCATCACCACCACTTCAATCGTTCCGTTGCGTGTAAACTTATTGGCGTTTCCTACAATATTATAGAACAATTGGTGAATGCGACCGATGTCGGCACAAACTTCAAATGATTCGTCTATGTCAATTGTTGTTTTGAGTTTGTTTTCGTTGCTCTGCGCCAAATCCGTCAAGGCTGATAAAATCCGAGAAATCTCTTCTTTGAGCTTGAAGTTTTGATTTTTTAAACTCAGATGTTGCGCGTCTTCTTGCGAATAGGCCAATAATTGATGCGAAAGCAACAACAGCGATTGCGTCGTGAAATCAATCGATTCAAAAGTGGCTTTGACGTCGGGTTCAGTGGTTGTATTTTTGACTTTGCGGCTGTAGATCGCCAACAAACTCAACGGCGATCTGATTTCATGACTAATCATACCCATCATGCGATCTTTGAACTTCAGGTTTTGCTTGATTTTTTCTTGGGCTTCTTGCAAACGCTCTTCATACGCATAAGTCAGTCGCGTGTAGCCAAAAAGAATTGCCGATATCACCAACATCAGCAGAATAATCATCACCAAGGCTATGCTTTTTACCACTTTTCCGGTTTGGTAACGCGATTTAAACTCATCTTCTTTTAGTTGTTGGTAGTGTTTGATTGCTTGGGCATATGCGGGCAGAAATTGCTGACTTTGCAAGAGCAATTGCGTATTGAATTGGGCCAACTGCGCATCGCGCGCATGCATCTGTTGAAATGATTTGCGCAGCTTGTTGAATTCTTTTCGGTAATACTGATTGCTTTGTTCAATGATGCTTTTGAGTAAATCCTCGATGGTTCCGGTCACGACTTTGTCTTTGTATTTCATCGTGATGACCGTTTTGAGTTGTTCTTTCTGAATTTGCATCTTCCCCGAAAACGCAGCGGCAAGACGGGCCAACAAACCTTTTCGATTGATTTTATCCACGGTAATTACCGTATTGGTTTTGATGCTGTCGAGTATTTTTTTATAACTCAGACTTGAGAGTTCAAAAGGCGCGGTGTTCCCCAATTTTTTTTCTGAAGTTTGCTGTGATAACTGATCGTCAATTTGCTTTTTGAGCGATTCAATAAAGGCTTGCGTTTGCTTTTGTTGACTCACCACCGCGGCAAAATCATCCAGTTTTTTTGGAGCCAACTTCAGGCTGTCGCTGGCTTGCGCGGCTACCGATAACGATTGGCGATAAGCTTTGAGCGATTCGGCTGTTCCGTGCTCGGTATAGTTGTGAAAATGCAGTTGCGCATCAAATAAAGCCGCAATCAATTGATCAGTCCAACGATTCACGGCATTGGCTTGTGTCCAATGGTCAAAGGCGCGCCGGGTTTTCTTTGCGCCATAGGTTTCCTGATACCAAACCACCACAGCCAATAACTGCAATAGTAGCATACACGCCAATAAAGTATAATGCACCACTTTTCGGTGGCGAAATTCGAGGGGCTTAGTAAAAAACGATTTCAATAACAATCTATTTGATTTTCAACAATCAGCAGCAGGGTAGATGGTGGGGCAGTTGTCAAACAATCTCAAATGATTATCTATCGACAAAAATACAGGAAGCAATCAATAAATCCGTAATATATTTCCTTAGTTTTTGTAGAATATATTCGACAATTTTGAGCTGTCAGTCGTCGGTCTTCAGTCATCGGTTGGTTATTATTTGGGCGTGTCCCTGCGGGTCGCGCTTTTCGCAGTGCGCGGCACTTAGCTTCAATCGCTCACGCAAGCCGCTCACAGAAACATAGGCTTCAATCAGAAGCTGATGTTTTATGTTGTCGGTTGTCAATTCATAAACCTTCTCGCTAAACTTCTCAACTTCCTAAACTCATTATCCGGCTATTTCTATCAACACTTATGAATCGTCAAATCAACTTTTATTTATATTTACCCCAAATTAATTTTTATGTGTTTAGACAAACAAACCGAGTTTATGCAGGAAGCCATTCGCCTGTCAATTGAAAATGTAAAAAGTGGCAACGGAGGTCCGTTTGGCGCGGTCATCGTCAAAGACGGAAAAATCATCGCCCGCGGAGCCAACGGCGTTACCTCTACCAACGATCCCACAGCCCATGCCGAGGTGGTGGCCATCCGAAATGCCTGTAAAGAACTAGGCACTTTTCAATTAGACGGTTGCGAAATCTACACCAGTTGCGAACCTTGCCCGATGTGTTTGGGCGCGATTTACTGGGCCAGACCTGATAAAATGTATTTTGCCAATACCAAAAAAGATGCGGCCGATATCAATTTTGATGATCAATTCATCTATGAAGAGCTAGAACTTCCGTATGCCAACCGCAAATTGGTAACCGAACAATTCATGCGCGAAGAAGCCTTGGAAGCTTTCCGTTTGTGGGCCTCAAGCCAAGACAAAATAGAATACTAAAACCAGTATGATTCAATTTCTACTCAATCAAGAACTCATCCAGACCGAGGTGCATCCGGCCACGACTTTACTCGATTTTATCCGCTATGAACAAAACCTGCGCGGAACCAAGATTGGTTGTCGCGAAGGCGATTGTGGTGCGTGTACGGTTTTAATTGGTGCATCATCCGAAGGTTCGGTTAATTATATGAGTGCTACATCGTGCTTGACTCCGTTGGCTAACATTCACGGAAAACATGTGGTCACCGTTGAAGGCGTCAATTTGCCCAACGGACTCAACAAAGTGCAACAGGCCATGGTGCAATGCTCCGGAACTCAATGCGGTTTTTGTACACCGGGATTCGTGAATTCACTTAGCGGATATGCACTTACTTGTTCTGCATCCACTACCGACGAAGTCATCAGCGCCATTGACGGCAATATTTGTCGTTGCACCGGATACAAATCTATTGAGCGCGCTGCGGCTTTGGTGGCCGAAGAGTTGCAAAACAAAGACGCGCAACAACCTTTGTCTTGGTTGATAGAAAACCAATTTATTCCAGATTATTTCCTAGAAATTCCCGAGCGATTGGCCTTGATTTCAGCCGAAGTTCCGGCCACATCCGGTCAACTAGCTGTGGGCGGCGGAACTGATTTATATGTGCAAAAGCACGATCAACTGCACGGACTCGAACTCGATTATTTGTTCAACCATTCTGAACTGAGTCAAATTCAAATCAGCGGCCATCAGGTAACCTTGGGCGGATCGGTCACCGTGACCCAACTCATGGAACATCCGTTTATGTTAGAACGCATTCCTGAGTGGCATCGATTTTTAAAACTCATTTCGTCCACACCGATTCGCAACATCGGAACCATTGCCGGAAACTTAGCGAATGCCTCTCCGATTGGCGATTTTACAGCAATTTTGTTGGCACTCAACGCCGAGATAACGCTACAAAATTCAATTACTAAAGCCACACGAAAACTGCCTTTGCGCTCGTTTTACCTCGGCTATAAAACTTTAGACAAACAACCGCAGGAAATCATCAGTCAAATTACTTTTGAGTTGCCGATGCAGCGATTGTTTTATTTTGACAAAGTGTGCAAGCGACAATACCTGGACATTGCCAGCGTGAACACGGCGATTAGTTTGCAAATGAGTGCTGATCAAATTACCGAAGCGCATCTATCGATGGGCGGTGTAGGACCAACGCCATTATACCTTTCGGCTACGGCGGATTATCTCATCGGAAAAAAACTTAGTGCACAAACCCTTCGCGAGGCCGAAGCGATTTTGCAAACCGAACTTTCGCCGATTAGCGATGCGCGCGGAACCCAAGAATACAAACGATTACTCGCCCGACAATTGTTCTTCGGACACTTTTTGTCGTTGTTTCCGAACCAACTAAACATGCAAGATTTGATATGATCAATATAGACGCTCACAACCACGTTCAAGGAAAATCTATTTACCTCGACGATTTACGCGAGCAATACGGAACCTTGTATGCGCTTCCGTTTGATGCGACCGTGGCTCATGCCAAAATCAAATCACTCGATTTGTCCGAGGCAAAAAAAGCAACGGGAATCACAGCGATTCTCACAGCTCAAGATGTGCCCGGACTCAATCAAATTGGCGGAATTATCCCTGATGAGCCTTTGTTGGCCGACGGTGAAGTTCATTTTCGCGGACAAGTCATTGCTATTATTGTGGGTGATTCAGAGTATCATTGCCGCATGGTTGCCCAACTAATCAAAGTTGAGTACGAATTGCTTGAAGTTATTACCGATCCGCGCGAGGCACAAGCCAAAAATAAACTCATTATTCCACCGCGTACTTTTCGTTTGGGCGATACGGCTCAGGCTTGGGCGCAGTGTGAACACATCATTGAAGGCCGCAGCGATGTCAACGGTCAAGAGCATTTGTACATCGAAACCCAAGGTGCGTATGCCCGACCAAAAGAAGACGGCAGCATTGTGATTTCATCTTCTACCCAAGGCCCGACAGCCGTTCAGCGCATGGTGGCCCAAGTGTTGGGCATTCCGATGCACAAAGTTGAGATTGATACGGTTCGCCTCGGCGGTGGCTTTGGCGGAAAAGAAGATCAAGCAACTCCGTGGGCGGTGATGGTGGCGATGGCCGCGCAAATTTTACAGCGTCCGGTCAAGATGTCTTTGCATCGTATGGACGATATGCGCATGACCGGAAAACGCCATCCGTATTCGGCCGATTTTAAAATTGGTTTGAGCAAAGATTTAAAAATCATCGCTTATGAAGTGACGCATTACCAGAATGCGGGCGCTGCGGCTGATTTGTCTCCGGCGGTCATGGAACGAACGCTTTTTCATTCTACCAATGCTTATTTCATACCGAATGTTTTAGCCACGGCTTACAGCTGTAAAACCAATTTACCACCCAATACCGCTTTTAGAGGTTTTGGCGGCCCGCAAGGTAAATTCGTGATTGAAGCTGCGATAGTCAAAGCCGCAGAAACCCTCGGTGTGAGCTCGGCCGAAATTCAACAGAAAAATTTAGTTCAAGATGGAGACGAACTTTCTTACGGACAAATCCTAACACAAACCCAAGCACATCACGCTTGGAAAAGCTGTATGGAAATGTACGATTACGATCAGCAAAAACAGCGTATTGCTGAGTTCAACAAAAACAATCATCGCTTTAAAAAAGGCCTAGCGGTTCAACCGATTTGTTTTGGCATTTCGTTTACCAATACCATGATGAACCACGCGCGCGCTTTGGTGCATATTTACCACGACAGCAGTGTGGTGGTCAGTACCGGAGCCGTCGAGATGGGACAGGGCGTCAACACCAAAATGGTGCAGATTGCTTCAGAAATTTTCGGTATTGCGCCTTCGCTCGTTCGCATCGAATCGACCAATACCTTGCGTGTGGCCAATACGTCGCCTACTGCAGCCAGCGCCGGTGCCGACTTAAACGGAAAAGCTTTGGAACTGGCTTGTAACGCACTGGCCGAGCGACTTAAAGCAGTGGCCTCGCAAGACCACAGCGGAAATATCACTTTTGATTCAGGTCAAGTTTTGGCCGACGGAAAACCTACCGGCATGACTTGGAAAGATTTGGTGCTCAAAGCCTTTACCCAACGCGTTGCTTTGACTGAAAACGCCCATTATGCCACGCCAACGATTCACTACGATAAAACCAAAGAAAAAGGACATCCGTTTGCTTATCATGTCTACGGAACTGCTCTTTTTGAAGTAACGGTTGATTGCTTGCGCGGAACCTATGAATTTGATTCGGTGCAATTGGTGCATGACTTTGGCAAAAGCATGAACAAAGACATTGACAACGGTCAGATTGAAGGCGGATTGGTCCAAGGAATCGGTTGGATGACACTCGAAGAAATTGTCTACAACAAAGAAGGCCGATTGATGTCCAATGCCTTATCGACTTATAAAGTACCCGATATTTACTCGGTGCCAAAAAAAATCATGGTGGCGCATCTAGAAACCGAAGGACACGAACTCGCCATCAAAAAATCAAAAGCAGTTGGTGAGCCGCCACTCATGTACGGAATAGGGGCTTATTTTGCATTGCGCGATGCGGTGCGGGCGTTCAATCCGAAGGCAGATTTAGCAGTCGATGCACCGTATACACCCGAGAAAATCTTGACGGATTTATACCGATAAATCACTATTTATGGATGTGTTCGCTACTATTCATGCTTGGTTGCAGCAAAAGAAACGCTGTGTTTTGATGGTAGTTATTAGCCACCAGGGGAGCAGTCCGGGGCGAACCGGTTTTAAAATGGTGGTTTCTGAAAATCAAATGTTCGGAACCATTGGCGGCGGTATCATGGAACACAAGCTCGTCGAATATGCGCGCAGTTTGCTGCAAGGAGAACGCTTTTTACCCTTCACCAAGTTGCAAATCCACGACAAATCAGCAGCGCAGAATCAGTCAGGCATGATATGTTCTGGCCAACAAAACATTGCTTTTTTCGATCTTGATTCAAAGCATTTATCGTTGTTATCGGATATTATTTCTGACCACAAATCAGAAGTTTTTTTTAGCGATTCAGGGATTTCGCTTCTGCAACCAGAAGCTGCGGTTTGGTGTTATCAAGAAACCCTCAAAAAACAAGCGCAAGTATACATCATTGGCGGCGGCCACGTGGGTTTAGCGTTAAGCGAAGTATTGTCGCGACTCGATTTTGAGATCCATATTTTGGATCACCGCGAAAACCTCAATACCATGCAAGCCAATGCGTTTGCGCACCATAAAACGACGGTAGCTTTCGAAGAAATTGAGCAATACATCCCCGAAGGCGATGCGGTTTATGTGGTGATTATGTCGTTTGGATATCGCACCGACGGCGTCATCATTCGTCGATTGATCAGACGTTCCTATAAATATTTAGGCATGATGGGCAGCCGCGAAAAAATCGAAACCCTAAAAAACGATTTGCTTTCAGAAGGATTTACTTCTGAACAGTGGTCACAACTGCGCGCCCCGATTGGTTTGGACATCAAAAGCGAAACCGCGCAGGAAATTGCCATCAGTGTGGCGGCCGAACTCATTGCGGTTAAAAACAAACCCGGCTTATGATTTCAGTTGCTGAAGCTTTTGGATTGTTGCAAAATGCCTTACCGAGTTCGGAGGTTACTCAGCTTTCGTTGACTGAGGCTTTACAGCATGTTTTGGCCGAAGATGTGTTGGCTCCGATTTCGCTTCCGCCGTTTGATCAAGCCACGATGGATGGTTATGCACTGGCTTTGCACGATGCGTTGAGTTATGAAATCATCGGCGAAATCAAAGCGGGTGATGCTCATTCTATTGCGCTCAAACCCGGACAAACGGTTAAAATATTTACCGGAGCAGCGGTTCCGAGTTCAGCACAAGCCGTCATTCAAATGGAGAAAGTTCAGCAACAAGAACAACAATTGTTTTTGTCTGAAGCCGTTGGTGCAGGGACCAATATTCGTCGCGCCGGAGCACAAATCACCACGGGCCAATTAGCGTTGTCCAAAGGAACATTTTTGAATGCAGCGGCTATGGGTTTTTTGGCCGGATTGGGCATCGATCGAGTTTTGGTTTTTAAAAAGCCCAGCATTGGAATCGTGGTCAATGGCAATGAATTACTAGCGCCCGGAAAACCACTTTTGCCCGGAAAAGTATACAACAGCAATTCCATCATGCTCGAAGCTGCTTTGCGAAGTGCTCATTATACCAACATCCAACATTATCAAACCATCGATGATTTAACCGCGACCAAAACTACTTTGCAAAACGCGCTTGCCGATAACGATTTGCTGATTATTTCCGGTGGAATTTCGGTAGGTGATTATGATTTTGTAAATAAAGCTCTGTCTGATTTAAACGTTGAAAACCTCTTTTATAATGTGAATCAAAAACCTGGAAAACCGCTTTGGGTCGGGCACAAAAAAAAGCAATTAGTTTTTGCTTTACCCGGAAATCCGGCGGCGAGTTTAACGTGTTTTTATCTCTATGTTTGGCCGGCTTTGCAAATGATTTCAGGCTTTAAAACTTCGTTTGAATCGCAACTCCGTTTGTCTTTGGCGCATGATTACAAGGTAGATAATGTGCGCGATCAGTTTTTAAAGGCGCAACAAACAAATGGAAAAGTAACCGTTTTGCCGCATCAAGATTCTGCCATGCTCGATTCATTTGTGACGGCCAATGTTTTGGTCTATGTTCCCGCCGGGAATTATACTCTAAAGGCCGGTGATAAAGTTGCCGTATATCTGCTGTCGCAAGTGTAATTGTCGCTATATTTGTGGGTTGAAAATCTCAAAAAAATGCCCATTTACGAATTATTCCAATCGCCTTTATTGCTCTTGCTTTTGCCGGTAGTTGCGTTTTTGTATGCCAGTGTAGGGCACGGTGGTGCGAGCGGTTACTTGGCGTTGATGAGTTTGTTTGCGTTTCCGATTTCGATGATGAAACCCACCGCTTTGGTCCTTAATATTCTGGTTTCGGGTATTTCGTTTTACTTTTATTACCGCGAGAAAAAATTTGAATGGTCGTTGTTTTGGCCTTTTGCGATTACTTCGATTCCGTGTTCTTTTTTAGGTGGAATGCTAACGGTAGAAGCACATATTTACAAAATCATGCTCGGCTCGGTTTTGATTATAGCAGTATTCAGGTTGCTCGGTTTTTTCGGAAAATCAACTGAGCAAACCAAACCGATTCATTTGCCAACTGCCTTGTTGATTGGCGCGGTGATTGGATTTATCTCTGGTTTGATCGGTATTGGCGGCGGCATCATTTTAAGTCCGGTTTTGCTGTTGCTGGGTTGGGCCGAGATGAAGCAAACCGCAGCGGTTTCGGCCTTGTTTATTTTGGTCAATTCAATCTCAGGTTTGTTTGGACTGATTTCGCAAGGTGCCTCGCTTCCGGCTACTTCGTGGATGGTGGCTTTGGTTGTAGCGCTGGGTGGAATTTTGGGCGGATATTACGGCAGTAAAAAATTCAATACCGCAACTTTACGAAACGTTTTAGCCTTGGTTTTGGGCATTGCCATATTTAAATTGTACACCACATGAGCGCGTTTAACTTGAAATATTTCGGACTGATTGCTGAACTGACCGGTGTTGTTGAGGAACGCTTTTCTTCAGACAAAATCATTTCGGTCTATCAACTCAAAAAAACTTTGCTCGAAAAATACCCTAGCTTATCAACCGTTCATTTTGTCCTAGCTGTCAATCAAAAAATAGCGACGGATGAGGTTGTTATCAACGCTCATGACGAACTAGCTTTATTGCCTCCGTTTGCAGGCGGATAAACAATTATGGAACGCTACACACGACAAATCGCTTTGCCTGAAATCGGCACACAAGGTCAGCAAAAATTGGCCTCAGCGCGCGTATTGGTCATTGGCGCCGGAGGTTTGGGCGTGGCTGTTTTACAACAATTGGCCGCTGCCGGAATTGGTCATTTAGGAATGGTGGATGGCGATGTGGTTTCGATGAGTAATTTGCATCGGCAGTTGATGTACACGCCGCATGATTGCGGACAAACTAAAGTTTCAGTTGCTGAGCGTTTTATCCAAAATCAGAATCCGGAAATATCAACAAAGGTTTTTAACGATTATTTTTCAGAATCCAATGCATTTTCCATCGCTTTTGGGTATGATGTTTTAGTGGATTGTACCGATTCGATTCTTGCGCGCTATTTGATCAACGATGTGGCTTTGGCGCTCAACCGTCCGTGGGTGTATGCCTCTGTGCACGCTTGGCAAGGGCAACTTTCAGTTTTTAATTATCAGGCCGGGCCTACTTATCGATGTTTGTTTCCTGAGCCAGAAGATATCACCCAACAAATCAATTGCGATGCTTCTGGAACAGTAGTAACGGTGCCGCAATTGCTCGGAACTTTGCAAGCCAACGAAGTAATTAAAATCATTTTGAATCAAGCCGAAGTTTTGTTCGGAAAGTTATTGCTGGCCGATCTGAAAAGCGTACAATTTCAAACCATCGCATTCGAGAAAAATCCGTTGCAAATTCAAAAAGGTTTGTTGCGCGGACTTGAGTTGCGCCGAAAGCATCAGCCTCAAGTCAAGAACATTGAACCAAGCCGTTTTTTGGGTTTGCTCAACCATGCCGATTATTGCCTGATTGATTTGCGCGAACCGCAACACGAAGCATTGGTACACGGAACTTCCGTCAAAAATTGGCCTTTGAACGAATTGTCAGCACAGTTAGAATCCTTAGATAAAAACCAAAAAATAATCTTATTTTGCCCACACGGAAATCAAAGCCGATTGGCCGCTGAATATCTGCTGAGTCAAGGGTTTACCCAAGTCGGACATTTGCCCGGCGGAACCGCGTCGATTTCTATAAACGCTTAAATTATGTCGCATTCAACCACCAAAAAAACGGTTTTTGTATCCGGAGCCATTGCGCCCGAGTTCATTGCCGATTCAATTGCCAAACACCAAAGCAAAACCAACATAGGTGCGCATCAGATTTTTCTCGGACAAGTGCGCGCTGATGTGCTGGAAGGACAAACCGTTGCTGCCATTGATTATTCAGCGTATGAACCGATGGCAGAACAGGTTTTAGCTGAAATACGCGAACAGGCTTTTGCACAATTTGACTTAACTTGTATGCACATTTATCACAGCCTCGGAACAGTCAAAGCCGGAGAAATTTGCTTGTTTGTTTTTGTTTCATCCCAACATCGGAAAGATTCGGCTGAGGCACTGCATTTTTTGGTAGAAACGATTAAAGCCAAAGTGCCGATTTTTGGCAAAGAAATTTTTGAAAACGGAACCCACACCTGGAAAAAGAACATTTGATATGGTTGATATTACCCACAAAACCAATACGCTCAGAGAAGCCGTAGCCCAAGCGATTGTTCAGGTTGGTTCAGTTGAAACCATACAATCAATCCTTGGGAAAAAAGTGCCCAAAGGCGATGTGCTCGAAGTGGCGCGCACAGCCGGATTGTTTGCCGTCAAAAATACTTCTTCGGTGATTCCGGATTGTCATCCTTTGCCGATTGAATACACCGCAGTAGCTTATGAGCTGCACGAAAAAAGCATAGAAATTCAGGTAACGGTCAAAACTATATACAAAACCGGTGTTGAAGTCGAAGCGATGCACGGCGCGTCGATTGTAGCTTTGACCATGTATGATATGCTCAAACCCATTGATAAAGCCGTCGAGATTTCGACCATCAAATTATTGCACAAAAAAGGCGGAAAATCAGATGTTTTAAAAAATAAAAAACCGGATTTAAAAGCGGCTGTGGTGGTTTGTTCGGACAGCGTTTCAGCCGGAAATAAAGAAGATGTTTCGGGTAAAATCATCACCGAAAAACTCGCAACTTTAGGATTGAATCTCACAGATTACCGCATTATTCCCGACCAAATCGACCCAATTCAACAACAGGTTGACCAATATACCACGCAAAAAATAGACTTACTTATTTTTACTGGCGGTACCGGATTATCGCACAAAGATGTAACGCCCGAAGCTATTTTGCCGTTGCTCGACAGGCGCATTCCGGGCATTGAAGAAGCCATGCGCAGTTATGGCCAAGAACGAACACCTTATGCGATGCTTTCGCGCAGTGTGGCCGGATTCAAAGGTGATACCCTTATCTTAGCGTTGCCGGGCTCTGCGGCCGGAGCTGCCGAATCCATGGAAGCGATTTTTCCGTCGGTTTTGCATTTATTCAATATTTTAAACGGCGGTCAACATGCCTAATCCACAGCTGATATTGCACGACGCTTTTGGTCGAATGCACGATTATTTGCGCATTTCGCTCACCGAACATTGTAATTTGCGCTGTACCTATTGTATGCCCGCCGAAGGCATTCAGCTCACGCCCAAACCGCATTTGATGACGGCCGACGAAATTCTGCACATCGCACAAACTTTTGTCGATTTGGGCGTGCGAAAAATCAGATTGACCGGTGGGGAACCGCTGGTGCGCAAAGATGCTGCGAAGATTATTCAATCATTGGGAAAACTTGGCGTACAGTTGACCTTGACCACGAACGGATTGTTGGTGGATCAGTTTGTCGAGACGTTTCAAAAAGCCGGAATTCGTTCGCTCAATGTAAGTTTAGATACACTTTCAGGCCCAAAATACCATCAAATTACCCGCCGCAATCACTTTGAGCAAGTCATGAAAAATGTGCAACTATTGCTCGAAAATTCATTCAGAGTGAAGATTAATGTGGTGCTGATGAAAGGTTTTAACGATGACGAAATCCTCGATTTTATTGCTTTGACAGAGCACCAAAACATTCAAATTCGCTTTATTGAATTTATGCCGTTCAACGGAAACGAGTGGGACAGAAGCAAGCTGGTTTCGTATGCCGAAATACTTGAAGAGTTGCGCAGTCATTACAATTTTCATCAGATTGAACGCATAGAAGATGCTCCACACGACACGGCCAAAAACTATAAAATTTCAGGATATGCCGGCAGTTTTGCCATCATCAGTTCGGTGACCAATCCATTTTGCAGCACCTGCAATCGCATTCGGTTGACCGCCGACGGAAAACTCAAGAATTGTCTCTTCTCAAATTCAGAAACGCCTTTACTGGAAACCTTGCGCTCGGGAGCGTCGATTTTACCGCTCATTGAACAAAACCTACGCGCTAAATTTCCGATCCGCGGTGGGTTGGATGACGACCGAAAATTTGAAAACCCCGACTTGTTTTCACAAAACCGCAGCATGATTGCCATTGGTGGTTAATTCGTCTTGAATTATTCGCAAAAAGCCTTGTGTTTTTTTAATTAAAAACTATATTTGTTGGTTGTCTTTTTTTAAAAATACTCTTTTGAACAAAAGAAAAATATACAGTAGTCGCGTTTGGTTGGACCAAAAATTACAGCCTGCCACTTTAGGCTTTAGCGACGGAAAAATTACTTCGATTGATGATCAGCATTTGCCCGAGTCTGAAGATTTCGGCGATGCAGTAATCATGCCCGGCGTACTTGATGTACACGTACACGTTAATGAACCCGGACGAACACTTTGGGAAGGTTTTGATACCGCCACCCAAGCCGCCGCCGCCGGAGGAACCACAACAATCATCGATATGCCGCTCAATGCGAGCCCGGTCACGACTTCTGCTGCCGCTTTTCAGCAAAAACTAGATGCTACGGCCGGAAAAATGCACGTCCATGTGGGTTTTTATGCCGGATTGGTTCCCGGAAATGCACACGAATTGCCTGCTTTGATCGAAATGGGCGTCGTAGGCGTGAAGTGTTTTTTGACGCATTCAGGCATTGATGAATTTCCGAACGTAACCGAAGCCGATTTAGAAGAAGCCATGCCGATCATTGCGCGCTACGGCATTCCGCTGTTGGCGCATTGCGAGCTGTACGATCAAGAAGAAGATTGTGGATTTGATACGCATCCAACCAGCTATCAGCATTATTTGGCTAGCAGACCTAAGAAATGGGAGAACGATGCCATTGCGCTCATGATTCGAATGTCGCGCAAACACAATTGTCCGGTGCATATTGTACACGTGGCTTCTGCCGAAGCTTTGTCGATGATTGAAGCCGCTAAAGCCGAAGGTTTGCCGATTACCGCCGAAACCTGCACCCAGTATATTTATTTTTCAGCCGAAGAAATCCCCGATGGTAATTGCGTATACAAATGCGCACCGCCCATTCGCGAAAAAAACAACAATGAACAACTTAAGTCCGCTTTAAAAACGGGTGTGCTCAATTTTTTAGCGACCGATCATTCGCCCGCGCCAGCTGAAATCAAAGAAATGAATTCGGGCAACCTCAAAAAAGCTTGGGGCGGAATTGCCGGGATTCAGTTTTTGCTCAATGCTTCCTGGACAGCGGTTAAAGACACTATGACTTTAGAAGAGTTTATCCCGTTGTTGACTTCAGAACCGGCTCGTTTTCTCAGCAATCAAAACAAAGGAAATCTGGCGGTAGGTGCTGATGCGGATATCGTAATTTGGCAACCCGAACAAGCGCAAACCATTCAAGAAGAAGATATTTTATTCAGACACAAAATCAGTCCGTACATCGGGCAAAAACTCTACGGCATGGTGCAAGAAACCATCGTTTTAGGGTCAACCGTTTATAAAAATCAAACTATAGAACATAAAAACCAAGGAAAATGGCTTTTGAAAAAGTAAAAGAAATCATCAAAGAAGCACCGGCTTTTGCTCAATTAACTGATTTGGCAGCCGAGCGATTGGGCGGTCAGGTATTGTTTTGTACCGACGACTTTTTTGCCGAAAAAGAAAATCTCATCAAACCCACCCGCGGTATTTTTATCGCCGATAAATATACCGATCGCGGCAAATGGATGGACGGTTGGGAAAGCCGCAGAAAGCGCACCCCGGGCCACGATTGGGCGATTGTAAAACTCGCTACTTCGGGTAAAATTAAAGGATTTGACATTGATACCAACTTCTTTTTGGGCAATCATCCACCGCATGCTTCGGTAGAGGCGGTGTATATTGCAGACGATTCAGCTGTAACCGATTGGGAAAGCGTTGTTTGGAAAGAAATCCTGACTAAATCACCTTTAGATCCGGGCTCGCAGAACTTTTACGCTTGTCAAGACGACGCGATTTACACGCATTTGCGTTTGCATATTTATCCTGACGGAGGCGTGGCGCGTTTTCGCGTTTATGGCGAAGTTTTTAAAAATTGGGAAGAAGTTTCAGAAAACCAAACACTCGATTTGGCAGCGGCCATCAACGGCGGTCAAGCCATTGCCTGTAACGATATGTTTTTTAGCGCGATGGGCAATTTGATTATGCCCAATCGCGGAGCCAATATGGGTGATGGTTGGGAAACCAAACGCAACCGAACGCCCAACAACCGTGACTGGGTTGTTTTGCGCTTGGCCCACCGCGGAACGCCTGAACGAATTGTAGTGGATACATGTCATTTTAAAGGGAATTACCCCGACAGTTGCTCGATTGAAGCCTGTGTGACCACTGATGACCAAATAGAAACCGCCGACTGGAAAACCTTACTTCCGCAGCAAAAACTCAGTGCTGACCACGAACATGAATACAGTTCAGAAATACAAAATCTAGGGCCGATTACGCACATTCGTTTGAATATATTTCCCGATGGGGGCGTGAGTCGATTGAGAATTTTTGGTAAAATCAACAAATAGTGAAAGTCAATTTATTCATCATTTGGGTATTGTATGCGGTGTATTTCGGCTTGCTGATTACGCTGAGTTATATGGCCTATAAACTGCCCAAAAAAGTCATTGCCAAGTCGGAAGAAGAGCCTTCTGAGAATGAAGAAATCCGCACCACCGGATTGAATTACATTTATGCGGGTATTTTGCTTGTGCTTGTAGGCATCTTGTCCAATACGTACATTTTGGTCAAAGGCTCGCCGCTGGAAGCCCATTTTATGGAATGGCTCAACATCATCATCCGCGTGATGCACATTACCTTTGGCATTGCCTGGATTGGCGCGTCTTTTTATTTTGTGTTTCTCGAAAATGCCTTGAACCGAACCGAAGAGGTACGCGATGAATTGGCCGGAAACCTTTGGGCAGTGCACGGCGGCGGATTTTACTACTTAGAAAAATACAAAATTGCGCCCAAGAAAATCCCGAAAGATTTGCATTGGTTTAAATACGAGGCCTATTTTACTTGGCTCACCGGGTTTTGTTTGCTTTTTGTGGTGTATTACTTCAATGCCTCGGCTTTTTTGATTGACAAAAATGTACTCGATATTACCGCAACGCAAGGTATTTTAATTGGCGTTGGCTCGTTTGTGGTTGCCTGGATTTTGTACGATCAATTGTGTAAATCAGCCTTGATTAAAAAACCGGTGGCTTTTGCGGTGATTGGTTTTTTGATTTTGATTGCCTTTGCCTGGTTTTATTGCCATGTTTTCAACAGTCGCGCGGCCTATATCCACTTTGGGGCCATGATCGGAAGCCTCATGGTGGCCAATGTGTTTTTTGTGATTATTCCTTCGCAAAAGGCTATGGTGAATGCTGCTAAGAAAGGTTTGCCGCTCGATCCGACTTTGGGTAAAAAAGCGCTCGCCCGTTCGTTGCACAACAACTATTTTACTTTGCCGGTGTTGTTTGTGATGGTCAGCAATCACTTTCCGTCGACCTTTGGCTATGAATATCCGTGGTTGATTTTGGCCATAATTTCATTAGGCGCGGCCGGGGTGAAACACTATTTAAACCTCAAAGAAAAAAAGCAACTTAACATATGGATTTTGCCGGTTTCGGTATTGATTTTACTCGCGGCTTGCTTTGTATCGGCGCCGAGTTCTGATCCGTACGCGTGCAAAGAACAAGTGCCGTTTTCAGAAGTCAATGCCATTATCCAAAAACGATGTGTGCAATGTCACTCGGCCAGCCCGACCGATGATACGTATAAAGTAGCTCCGAACGGCGTGAAATACGATACGCCCGAAGATATTTTGAAAAAGAAAGATTTAATCCTGCAGCGCGTAGTGATTACCAAGACGATGCCGCAGAATAACAAAACAAATATCACTGAAGAAGAGCGCAAACTCATCCGTTGCTGGATCGAGCAGGGCGCACACCTTGAATAATATGAATTTAGCAAGTTTTAATCAATTAGATAAAAGCACTGCGGCAGCGCATTTGTTTGCCTGTTGTGGTTCACGGCGTTGGACCGATGCAATGATGCAACATTTTCCGTTTGCCTCAGAGCGTGACTTGGTAGCCAAAGCGGAAGATATTTGGTACAACGAATGTACCGAAGCCGATTGGCGCGAATCATTTACGCACCATCCGAAAATTGGAGATGTAAAAAGTTTGACCGAAAAGTTTGCCGGAAAAGAACAAGCCGGAGTAGCCGTTGCCAGCAATCAAACCATTGAGGCTTTAGCGAAGGCTAATGCTGATTATGAAGCCAAAAACGGTTTTATTTTTATTGTTTGCGCCACCGGAAAATCAGCTGATGAAATGTTGCGATTGCTGCAAGATCGGTTGCAAAACTCCACCGAAGAAGAAGTGCATATTGCCATGGGCGAACAGCATAAAATCAGCATCATTCGCTTAAAAAAATTGTTGACCGAAGGTGATTTTGGTTTTTTAAAAGTGAGCCAAATTACTACGCACGTGCTCGATACTTCTGTGGGCGTTCCGGGCAAGAACATCACCATTCGTTTGAAGAGATTTTACAACGGAAGCTGGCAAACACTGGCACAAGGCATCACCAATGCTGATGGCAGAATTCCTGATTTGTTGCCGCCCGATCGTATCTTAAAAGCCGATACCTATCAGATGGTTTTTGATACCGGTGCGTATTATGCCGATTTAAAAATCCAAACTTTTTACCCAATGGTGGAAATTATTTTTCAGACTTTTGACGATGCGCATTATCATGTGCCGTTGTTGGTGAATCCGTTTGGATACAGCACTTATAGAGGAAGCTGATGCCCTAGCCCCGATAGAAGCGGAAATCCTTTTTTGCTTATCAAAATGCCTCTCGACTGCACTCGGGGTGGCCAAAGCAAAAAAGATTGAAGCGCATAGCGGGACGAGCTTCAAAAAACTAATAATTCGTAATTTATAATTTCTAATTCGCAATTAAAATGACCATTCCGAACGATAAAAAAGAGCAATTATTCAACAGTTTGAAACAGGCCAATTCGGCTTTTAACCAAATATATCCGGGCGACCGCAGCGAGCGTCAACCCGTGCATACGCTTTATGGCGGGGCGAACCTTTTTAAATCAGACGCTGCCTTGGCTTTGGGTGCACGCGCACTCGAAATTCTAGAAACTTATGCACCCAACCACGAAGTTTTTGGGAGTGTTTTTGGTTTTTCGGATCCGAAATTCAGCCAACGCATTTATGATAAAGTTGTGGCCAAACTCAAAACCGAAGCCGTTGAAGATTATCGCATTGACTTTGAAGACGGTTACGGAAACCGCAGCAATGAAGAAGAAGATCAAACGGCTGCATCTACCGCGCGCGAACTCGCCAAAGGCATGCGCGAAGGAACGTTGTCACCATTTATTGGCATCCGTATCAAGCCGTTTACCGAAGAAATGAAAGAGCGCGGATTGCGCACTTTAGACATTTTTGTATCGACTTTGGTCAAAGAAACCGGCGGAAAGCTTCCGGAGAATTTTGTAGTGATGTTGCCCAAAGTGACCATTCCGGAACAGCCGCAAACCTTGGCCAATTTCTTTGCGATTTTAGAGCAAGAACTCGGTTTGCCCAACAGTGTTTTGAAAATGGAAATGATGGTCGAAACCACGCAGGCGATTATGGCCATTGACGGAACCAATCCGCTGTACCGATTTATTCAGGCCGCACAAGACAGATGTATCGCGATGCATTTTGGAACGTATGACTACACGGCTAGTTGCAGCATTACGGCCAAATACCAAGAAATGGATCATCCGGTGTGTGATTTTGCGCACCACATGACCAAAGTGGCTTTGGCGCATACGGGCATTTGGCTCAGCGATGGAGCGACCAACACCATGCCGATCGGACCGCACCGTGGTGATTTGACCCCGGCCCAAGAAGCCGAAAACAGAGAAGTGGTGCACCGCGCTTGGAAGAAAGGTTATGACCACATTCGACACTCATTGTGGAACGGTTATTATCAAGGTTGGGATTTGAATCCGGCGCAGTTTCCGATGCGTTATGCCGCGGTGTATGCGTTTTTCTTAGAAAGTTATGACGATGCCGTAGAACGCCTCAAAACCTTTGTAGATAAAGCGGCACGGGCGACTTTGATTGGCGATGTCTTTGACGATGCGGCCACCGGGCAAGGTTTGCTCAATTATTTCTTGCGCGCGCTCAACAGTGGAGCGATTACCGAAGAAGAAGTGTTGGCCACCGGATTGACCCTGGAGGAAATCAGAGGGCGTTCGTTTAAGAAGATTCTCGAGAACAGAATGAACCGATAAAGAATTGAGCCGCTGATATTTTAGCGGCTTTTTTTTGATAACTTATTTTTGTTTTTAACATTTCTGCGGTGAAGGTTCTTATTTTTGTTTTACAAACAATCCATCCTATTCCATGAAGCTTTACCAAAACCTTTCTTCGATTGGCTTTCTCAAAAAGAGCTATGCCTTTAAATTTTTATTTGTTGCTTTTGTCGGCATCCATATTCCGCTGATAGGTATTTTATTTTATGTTTTATTCGCCCAAGAAAATGCTTCGCCTATTTCGATTTTGATTTGGGCGTTGGTCTTGACTTTGGTGGCTACCGGAATTACTTTGTTGGTGCTCAAACGACTTATTTTTCCGATTGAACTGGCTTCAAGATCCTTATTGAATTATCAGAAAAAAAGAGAAATTCCACTGTTGCCGGTTGATTATAAAGATGAAGCCGGTTTGCTCATGCGACATATTCTTGAGATGATTCAGAGCAACGAGAAGTTTTTGAACGAAAAACAAGATATGCTTTATTTGCTTTCGCATGATTTAAAAACTTTTACCGCCAATTCGCAATCACTGTCTCAATTGATCATCGAAGAGAATGCCGCCGAACCAATTCCACAGTATGCCCAACTCATTCATGAGGCCACTACGCAACAACTCAACTTTATTCACGGTTTTATCAAATTACTCAAGATTCAAGACGAATTGATTTCAATTGAGCCCAAGCGACAGCTAATTTCATTGACTGAATTAAACGATAAGTTGGCCGTTCAAGTGAGTCAACAAACACAACTCAAGAAAATTCGATTGACTTCTAAGCTGCTCGTCAAAGAATATGCTTTAATGATTAGCCCAGATTTATTGTTGCGCGTGTTGGTTAATTTGGTTGATAATGCACTCAAATTTTCACACCCTGAAGGCGAAATCAATTTGGTTTATCAAGTTAAAGATGATCAATTGTTGATTAGTGTTCAAGACCACGGTTTGGGTTTTGAACTCAAAACGCCGAGTGTATTGTTTGAAAAATTTACCGCTGAAAAGAAAATGGGTACAGCCAACGAATACCCAACCGGATTAGGATTGTATCTTTGTAAGACCATCGTTGAAAAACACAAAGGCCGGATAGACGCTGTAAGCCCCGGGCACAACCAAGGCGCTACGTTTACAGTTGTTTTTTAACCCATTCAAAAGCAAAATAAATGAAAAAGAACACTTTTGTAAGCGCGATTTCAGGTAGTGAGTTTCCATTATCGGAGCGTGTTTTATGTCAGTTTGTAAGCCTTTCGATTTTGGATTTAATCAAACAAGATTATCCGAAAATTACCGATGACGACGCCATTTCGCTCAGTGAACTCAATTTATATCGCGAAAAATACATTGCCAATTATTTAAGTCAAGGTTTGGGCGAACTCAGTCAGTTAGAAAGCAACGTGATCAACTCGCTCAATGAGAACAAACTCATTGTCAATCAAATAGACGATACTCCGACGCAACTGACTTTTGGACAACGCGTGGCCGATCGCGTGGCTGATTTTGGCGGAAGCTGGACGTTCATTATTTCGTTTTGTTTTTTCATTTTGGTGTGGATTTGCCTCAATGTTTATTGGTTTGCCAACAAAGGTTTTGATCCGTATCCGTTTATTTTACTGAATTTGATTCTTTCGTGTATTGCGGCTTTGCAAGCGCCGGTGATTATGATGAGTCAAAACCGTCAAGAAGAAAAAGACCGCGAACGCGCGCGCAATGATTATATGATCAACCTCAAATCAGAGCTTGAAATCAGAATGCTGCACGAAAAGCTCGACCATTTGATGTTGCACCAACAGCAAGAACTCATCGAGATTCAAAAGGTGCAAATTGAAATGATGAACGACATATTGTCTAAAATTCAAGATGAACATAAACATAAGTCGTAAAAAGGCTTTCATTTTTGTTGAATTCTTAATTTTTTGCCTAGTTTTGTGGCATATCAGGATGATTTCTCTCCTTAAGTAGGAATGGCCATTTTCTATTTTAAAGTGATTTTTTATGTCAGTGATTGAAAAAATGAGCTCAGCCGCTTTGATTGAACTCGAAGACAAATACGGTGCTCATAATTATCATCCGCTGCCGGTGGTGCTCAGCCGCGGCGAAGGCGTTTATGTTTGGGATGTTGAAGGCAAAAAATACTACGATTTTCTCTCGGCTTATTCGGCGGTGAATCAAGGTCATTGCCATCCTAGAATTGTGAATGCGTTGATGGAGCAAGCGCAAACTTTAACGCTTACCTCAAGAGCTTTTTACAATGATAAACTCGGTTTGTACGAAGAATATTTAACCAAATACTTCGGATTTGATAAAGTGCTTCCGATGAATACCGGCGCCGAAGCCGTTGAAACTGCCCTCAAAATTTGCCGTAAATGGGCTTATGAAGTCAAAGGGATTGCTGAAAGTCAAGCGCTGATTGTGGTTTGCGAAGGCAATTTCCACGGAAGAACCACGACGATTATTTCATTTTCTAATGATGAGAACGCGCGCAAAAACTTTGGTCCTTATACCGAAGGTTTTATCAAAATTCCTTACGATTCACTCGAAGATTTAGAACGCGTGTTGCAATCATCAAGCAACATAGCCGGATTTTTGGTTGAACCCATTCAAGGCGAAGCCGGAGTTTATGTCCCTTCTGAAGGTTATTTAGCCCAAGCCAAAGCGCTTTGCGAAAAATATAATGTTTTGTTTATTGCCGATGAAGTTCAAACCGGCATTGCGCGTACCGGAAAACTCTTGGCTGTGCATCACGAAAATGTACAACCAGATGTTTTGATTCTCGGAAAAGCCATTTCAGGTGGTGTTTATCCGGTTTCAGCGGTGTTGGCTAACAACTCGGTGATGAATGTGATTAAACCCGGACAACACGGTTCAACTTTTGGCGGAAATCCATTGGCGGCTGCGGTAGCCATGGCGGCTTTAGAGGTTGTTCGCGATGAAAAATTGGCTGAAAATGCCGAACGTTTAGGACAATTATTTCGCTCAGAGTTGAGCAAATATGTCGAGCAATCAAACATTGTTACTTTGGTTCGCGGTAAAGGCTTGCTCAATGCTATTGTGATCAACGATACTGAAGAAAGTGAAACTGCTTGGAACATTTGTATGGCTTTGCGTGACAACGGATTGTTGGCTAAACCAACCCACGGCAATATTATTCGTTTTGCACCGCCATTGGTGATGGATCAAGAACAATTGCTAGACTGTGTCCGCATCATTACAGAAACCTTAAAGCAATTTGAACGATAAAAAAAATCCTCCGAAAACCGGAGGATTTTTTTATTCCATTTCTTCCATTTCTTGCTGATGTTTGATTTTTTCAATTAGATTTTGTTGAAACTCTTTGATACCGTCTTCGCCCATCACCACCATCATATAGATATTGATCAAGAAGTAAATGGCACTGAGCACAATTCCGATAATA
Organism: Bacteroidota bacterium; assembly: GCA_018267095.1. Classification (GTDB taxonomy): domain Bacteria; phylum Bacteroidota; class Bacteroidia; order Flavobacteriales; family Flavobacteriaceae; genus Flavobacterium. Next base: position 104,831 of record JAFDZC010000005.1, on the reverse strand, counting down.
GCTAGCACTCGGCCGGTGTTGATATTTGAATATCCTTCGTATAATTCTGGGTTTTCTTGATATAGTGCCATGTCTTTTTTGGCTAAAACCAAGGCAACAATTCCTAAGACTAAACCAATAACACCCCAGCAACAGCAAGTGAGTATAGACATGATTCCTAAAATAAGTACGGCCGAAGCATTGGGTAATTTTCTTTTTTCCATAGAATATAAATCAGGTTATAAAATGAACATTTTGTATAAGTAAGCAGCAATCATAATGACTCCGTTGACCACCGCCAAGCGCACGAGTATTTTGTGATAGTTGTGGCTTTTGTCAATAAAGTGTAAGGCCAAAAAACCAAAAAACAAAAGCAAGGTATAAATCGCCGGATACATATGAAACGCTGCCGAGAAATTTCCTTTGAAAACCAACAACAAACTTCTTTGTGCACCACAACCCGGACATTCAAGCCCGAAAAGTGCTTTGCTCATGCATGGTATCATGTATTCTTCCCAGTTCATGATTTAGTTTTTGGCTAGACAATTTTACAAAAAATATCCTTTTAAAATGCCTATGTACCAATTTTAAGTTTGTTATTTTTGAATTTCAATTTTAATCGATTTCTTATGAAAAATCTTTATTGGCTCATCATGGTTGTGGCTATTGCGGTTGCTTTTTACGAGCAAAATTCCGATGAAAAAAATACAATCGTCATGGTGATTGCCTTGGGTGTTTTTATTTTTGGGTTGATTAAATTGAGTGCAAAGATTCCGAGTAAAGAACAAAAAAATGACGATGAACAACTTTAAAATTGGCGATCAAGTTTCGGTTTTAGATGATGATATGGACGGCGTGGTTTCGGAGATCAAAGGAGATAAAATCACCATTGAAACTACCGATGGATTTACGATGACTTATTTTGTCAATCAATTGGTTAAAAATTTAAATTCCAGTGATTTAAGCGGTCGTATAAAAAGTTTTAATGCTCAGAAAATTCAACAAGAAAAAGAAGTTCCAATCAAGCACAAACAGCCCACAGCGGTTCGACAAAAAGGCGAAATTCCGCCGCCTGAATTTGATTTACACATCGAAAAATTAGTCAAGAATCCCAAGATGATGAGCAACTATCAAATCTTGAATTTGCAAATTGAAACCGCCCAACGACATATTGAATTTGCCCTGCGCAATCGCATCCCGAAAATTGTTTTTATTCACGGTGTGGGCGAAGGTGTGCTCAAAGCCGATTTAGATGCGATGCTCAGTCGATATGACCAAATTACATTTCAAGATGCCAACTATCAAAAGTATGGAGTAGGCGCTACAGAAGTTTATTTTAAACAGACCAAATAGGTTAGTTGGTCAACAAGTTTCCGTACAAAATATCATTTCCGTAATAGAACGTGTTGTTGCCTTTCTGAAAGGTGACCCCTTTGAGTTTGATGGTGTGTAAATAACCGGTTCCGTTGGTGGTGGTGGTTACTTCAATAATGCCACTGGTTCCGGCCACGCCTGGTTGGGCAATCCACTCTTCATCAACGGAAGGTTCAGATGGCAGCGTTCCGCCACAAAAATATGCCTCATTAGTTGTCGTAATAGCTGATTCAAATAAACGATACACCAAATGATTTGTAGTGTCTGAAATCAAAGCCGTTTTGGCGGTTCCGAGGTTATCTGTTGATAACAATGCCGGATCTAATTGCTCAATATACAAGGCTTCAATTCCGTTGTTGCGGGCATTGTATAACAAGTTTCCGGATGTACAAAGTTTTACATCGTCCGCAATAAAGTTAAAAGGCAATGTAGTTGGCGTGGTGCTGTATTCGCCAAAATTGAAGGTCTCATAAATTTGTTGACCATCGGGTTTTTGGAAGACGATATTTTTAAAAACAATGTTGTGCAAATAGCGAACAATCTTCGTGGCGCCGGTAGTAGCATCGGGTGTTGAATAAACAGCTGTTGAGGTAATTTCAATGGTTCCGTCTACTGCTGTCCATTCTTGCGTAGCTGCCGGACTCACCGGGCTGGGCGTACTGCAAATATTGGCTGATGAAACCGTGCCATTGTAGGTTCGATAGGTAACGCTGATGTTTCCGCCTATGGTTTTAACACGCGGTTCGCCATCAGGTGTAGCTTCATTGATAAATGCATTTTCAGACTCCGGCATTTTCAGATACATGGCTTCATTGTCGCGAATTTTGTAAATAGTTTCGCCGCAACTGGATGCTGTTACAGTTTGAAAATCTACATTTTCAATGGTCATATCGCCATCATCACAACTATTGAGTGCCAAAAGTAAAGCCAGTATTCCGAGTGCTTTTTTCATGAAAAAAATTTTGACAAAAATAGGATTTTAATTTACACCATCCGCATCAGAAATTCGGCAATCAAAAACGAAAATTAATACCTTTGGCGCATGAAAAAAGTCTACCTTGATCATGCCGCCACTACGGCCATTGCTCCTGAAGTGATTGAAGCGATGTTGGCTTCAATGAAAGAAGATTACGGAAATCCGTCTTCAACACATAGTTTTGGACGTCAAGCCAAAAGCAGCATTGAACTCGCCCGAAAATCCATTGCCAAAAGTATCCAAGCAACGGCTTCAGAAATTGTTTTTACTTCCTGTGGAACCGAATCGAACAACTGGGTTTTTCGCAATGCTATTGACCACTTGCAGGTTCAACGCATCATCACGAGTCCGACCGAGCACCATGCCGTTTTGCATACTTTAGAAGAAATGACCCAAAACAGCGAGGTAGCTTTAGTGCTTTTGAACATACATCCCGATGGTCAACCTGATTTGGTTCAATTAGAAGAATTACTCGCCGCTGATGTCAAAACATTGGTGTCTTTGATGCATGTAAACAACGAAACCGGCGTGGTAACAGATATTCAGAAAGTAGGTGAGCTGTGCCGCACGCATCAAGCTTTTTTTCATTCAGATACGGTGCAATCGATGGGGAAAACGCCTATTGATGTACAACAACTACCCATAGATTTTTTGGTCGCGAGTGCGCACAAATTCAATGGCCCGAAAGGCATTGGCTTTTTGTATATCCGCAAAGGCTTGTCGATGCAATCGATGCTTTTGGGCGGTGAACAAGAAAAAGGCTTGCGTGCCGGAACCGAATCGGTACACAACATCATCGGCATGGCCAAAGCGCTCGAAATTTCTTTAGAGCAATTAGCACCGCATCAGGCGCACATTGTGTCTTTGCGCACTTATTTGCTTTCGGCTTTGCAAGAACATTTTCCGGGTTATAAAATCAACGGTTCGGCCAACGGATTCTACAATATTCTCAATGTGATGCTGCCGTTTACCGCTGATAAAACCGCGATGATTTTGTTTCATCTTGATATGAAAGGCATTGCCGTATCACGCGGAAGTGCATGTCAATCGGGCAGTATTTCGCCCTCGCACGTATTGGCGCAAATGCTTTCAGAAGATGATTTGCAGAAGCCTTCGCTACGCATTTCACTGAGTCATCTGAACACCCATGACGATCTAGATTATTTGATTGAAGCGCTCAAAACGGTTTAGTTTATCGCACCATAACAAGATATTGCCAAGGTTGTAAGCTAAGCTTGTCGTTGCCATTGAGTTCGATGTTTTGTTCGCTAAACCATTCGCGATAACTGCCTTTTTGATGGGCTGATTTTAAAGTAACCTCTGCCGGCTCAGCGCTGTAATTGATGATGGTAATCACTTGATTGTTGTCTTTTTTGCGCGAGAACGACAAAACTTGTTCGGGCTTGTCGTTATAGATGCGCACCATGACCCCACCGTCTTTTCCGTTCCAGAGCGCTTTGTTTTGGTGTTTTAAATCAAAGATTTGGGTGATGAGCCCTTCGTACGGAAGCGATTTCCACTCGATTAAATCTTTGTCAAAAAACTTCAGTGATCGGTTGAGTCCGGCTTCTTGTCCGCCATAAACCAGTGGCATTCCGTTGATGGTTCCGCACAAAACCATCGAGGCTTTGAGCCCATCGCCAAAGTTGTACACCATATTGTGGTTCCAAGAATTCATGTCGTGGTTGTCGGTAAAAGTCATCCGATAACCATCGCGCGGAAAAGTGCTTACATCGTGCGCCATATATTCAATGAGTCCGCCCAGTGGTTTGTGGTCACGCGTTACGGCAGTCATTTTATCAAACAAAGTCCAGGAGTAGGTCATGTCAAAGGCTTTTTTGTGCATGTCGCGCGATTCCCATTCGGCGAGCATAAAAACCGGTTTTACAGCATCCATTTCGGCGCGGGCGTTGTCCCAAAAATCAGTCGGAATAAAACCGGCCGTATCGCAGCGATAACCGTCAATATCAAAATCTTTGACCCAATATACCAGCGCTTGGGTCATGTATTCGCGGATGCCAGGCTGATCGTAATCAAAGTCAATCACATCGTCCCAGTCATACCAAGGGGTGGGCTGAAACTGGCCTTCTTCGGTTTTGGTGTACCAATCCGGATGGTCTTTGGCGAGCTGATTGTCCCAAGACGAATGGTTGGCCACCCAATCAACAATGATGTGCATGCCCATTTTGTGAATTTGATCCACCAGATGTTTGAAATCGGCTTTGCTGCCAAATTCCGGATTCACGCCGTAGTAATCTTTGACTGAATAGTAACTTCCCAAACTGCCTTTTCTTTTTTCGATGCCAATCGGGTGAATCGGCATAAGCCAGATAATATTGACTCCCATTTTTTTAAGCCGCGGCAAGTGTGATTCGAAGGCTTTGAAGGTACCTTCGGGTGTGTATTGACGCACGTTTACTTCATAAATCGTGGCGTTTTTGCTCCAGTCTGGATGTTTGAGTTCAACGTATTCTTTGGGCTCGTACGGATTCGTGCTTTCGGTTTTTTTGCATGAAATGAACGCAAGAGCAACGCTGAGCAGTAATAGGAATTTTTTCATCAGGATTTTGTTTAGGAAACAGAAAGCTAAAGCTACTAAAAACCAATGTGATTCAGCGGATTGCCTTGCATTTTTTTAATGGGTTTCTCCGGCGTACACCAGTTTCCGGCCCCCTGCCAGCGGCAGGCTGGTGATGGCAGTAAAAAGCCCGCAAAAGAAAGCCCGTTGTTTTATTGCTTTGGGCGGCGCGACCCCAGAAGCGCCCGACCCAGCTAATAAAACAGGGCAGGCTTTGAGGACTTGCCACGAACAGCAGGAATAGCCGCAAAAAAAAAATCCGCCAGTTGCCCAACGGATTTATATAGTACTAACTACTAATTACTAATTACTAATTACTAACTACTATCTTACAAATGAATCACTTCGCCATACGCATCGGCAACGGCTTCCATCACGGCCTCGCTCATGGTTGGGTGCGGGTGCACCGCTTTGAGGATTTCGTGACCCGTGGTTTCAAGTTTGCGCGCTACGACCGCTTCGGCAATCATATCGGTAACGCCGGCACCAATCATGTGGCAACCGAGCCATTCGCCGTATTTGGCATCAAAAATAACTTTGACAAAACCATCAGGCGTTCCGGCCGCTTTGGCTTTGCCCGAAGCAGTAAACGGAAATTTACCCACTTTGATTTCGTATCCTTTTTCTTTGGCCGCTTTTTCAGTCAAGCCCACCGAAGCGATTTCAGGGGTAGCGTAGGTACAACCCGGAATGTTTCCGTAATCAAGCGGTTCAACGTGTAGGCCGGCAATTTTCTCTACGCAAAGGATTCCTTCGGCTGAGGCTACGTGCGCCAAGGCCTGACCCGGAGTCACATCGCCAATGGCATAATACCCCGGAACGTTGGTTTGATAATAACTGTTCACCAAAATTTTATCGCGATCGGTAGCAATACCGGCTTCTTCGAGTCCGATGTTTTCGATGTTGGTTTTGATACCTACGGCCGAAAGCACGATATCGGCTTCGAGCACTTCTTCGCCTTTAGCGGTTTTGACAAAGGCTTTTACGCCGCTGCCTGAAGTATCAACGCGCTCTACCGAAGCATTGGTCATGATGTTGACGCCAGCTTTTTTGAGTGAACGTTCGAATTGTTTTGAGATGTCTTCGTCCTCTACCGGAACGATGTTCGGCATAAATTCAACCACCGTTACCTCGGTGCCCATCGCGTTGTAAAAATGAGCAAACTCAACGCCAATCGCGCCTGAACCTACGACAATCATTTTCTTGGGTTGTGATGGCAAGGTCATGGCTTGACGATAACCGATGATTTTTTTACCGTCTTGTGGCAAGTTAGGCAACTCGCGTGAACGAGCTCCGGTAGCTATGATGATGTGATCGGCGCTGTACTCGGTTACTTTGCCATCGGCAGTAGTCACGTCAACTTTTTTGCCCGGTTTGATTTTTCCAAAACCGTCGATTACATCAATTTTATTTTTTTTCATCAAGAATTGAACGCCTTTGCTCATGCCATCGGCTACTGAACGCGAACGCGCAATCACAGCGTTGAAATCTTTGTCGTATTCTTTCACGGTCAAACCGTAATCTGAAGCATGTTTTAAATAATCAAAAACCTGCGCTGATTTTAAAAGCGCTTTGGTGGGAATACAACCCCAATTGAGGCAAATTCCGCCCAGGTTTTCTTTTTCAACAACGGCTACTTTAAAGCCCAATTGCGAAGCGCGAATCGCAGTGACATATCCGCCGGGTCCGCTTCCTAAAACAATAATATCGTATTTCATTGTAGAGTGTTATTTCAAAAAATTGCTAAAAATGACTCGCGTCAATCCGGTTGCGAATGTACGGATTTATTTTAAATCTGAATTTGTTTTTCAGCAGTTGGCTGGCTTAAAAAGTATAAGTCAAACCGAGTTGATAGCCGTTTTGATCGTTGATAAAACCCACCTGAACTTTTTTCTGATAGGGTTTGGTAAAAATGTAGTTGGTTCCGATACCGATGGTGGCACCGGCGAGTACATCCCAGCCATCGTGTTTTTGGGCTTGAATACGTGAATAACCTACAAAAGATGCAAGTATGTAGCTCGGAACACCGTATTTCCAACCGTATCTTCTTTGAATAAAAGCAGCTCCGGTAAAAGCGCAAGTGGTATGTCCGGATGGGAATGAATAATTGTTAGAACCATCAGGGCGTGGTTTATGAACAAGGTGTTTGAGCGATTGTTGTAAGATGAATCCGCTTCCGTAAGCAAAAATGAATTGCTTTACGGGTTTTGAACCGTCGTCGTCATAGATAAAAGCAGTAGTTAATGCTGCGGCTGGAAGAGCAATTTGGATAATGTCACCGGCACTGGTAATATCACGGTTCTGAGCTTTTATGTGGGTAGTCAAACAAATGACCAAAATAAATACGACAACTTTTTTCATGCTCATGCGCTAAAACTTAATGGTCACTCCGGCCAGTTGGGTGTTATAGAATTGATTCAAACTATAACTCACATCATAACGCGGTTTTTTGGCAGCCATGCCCACCGTATTGTCTTTTTTGACGGTAATGCGACGCTTGGCAATGTTTTTACCAATCATATAACCGATGAGAATCCCCACCGGATAATCAGAAGCCCAATGTACTTTATTGCTCACCATACTAAATGCTAACAAACCACCGAGTGAATACCCTACCGGTTTGATCCATTTATATTCGGGATAATTGGTAGAAATAATAATCAAGGTAGCCATAAAGGTGGCCATGTGTCCTGACGGCATCGCATCGTAATAAGGCGTGTGTTTGCCAAAGGCACTAAAGCTCGGAAAAGGGGTCCAGTGTCCGCCGTCGTGTCCGGTTTCAATAGCCGCAATCGGGCTCTGACGACCGGTCATCCGTTTAAAAGCTTGCGTGGTTACCCCCACACTCAAGAGTGCTTCAACGAGTTCGCTCGAAGTATTCAGTGCGCGGTAATCTTGTCGGTTGATGAGCCCTTTGACATAGAAGAATCCGCTCAAAAAAAGCGTGGTGTTGCCGTTGCCCAAATAATAAACGCCTGAACTCACACTGGTCGGGAAAAATTCTAAGCCCAACACGCGTTTGTAGCGCGGCGATTCGTCCCAACCGCCCAATCGATCGCCAAAATCAATGGCGTCTTCAAGAATTTTTTGGTCATACGGAATCGTTGCTGCGGTAGCACCCAAAGCCAAAGCATCCCATTTGAGGTTTTCTTTGCGCGTTAGTGAAACGCCGAATTGATATAAATCTGACGGAACATACCGAATCAAATCAATCGTTCTGGGTTTTGAGAAAATATAAGTGGTGTTGTTATCAATGCGCACCGACTGTTGTGGTACAACTTTTATAGAATCGGTTTTAATGGCACTGAGCTTCAGTGAATCAACAGCGGTTTGTGCCTGAGTTGTGATGGAAAAAAAGAAACAAAGAATTAATAAACGATAAATTTGAGCGTGCATTCTAATTTTTTTAGCGCGCTAAAAGTATAATTTTTTTAAGATAATATTAACTTTTTAAGATTTTAACAGCTAATATGTATTAATTTTAAATTATTCTTCAATGGTTAAAAATTGCGAATCGTATAAATTCTTGTAATAACCACCGGAAATGCTGAGTAATTCAGCGTGCGTGCCTTGCTCGACAATCAAACCTTTGTCCATGACGATGATTTGATCGGCCTTGACAATCGTGGCCAATCGGTGCGCAATCACCACCGAAGTTCTTCCGCGGGTGATTTTATCCGTAGCACTTTGAATGAGTTCTTCTGAATGTGTATCGATGGATGAAGTGGCCTCGTCCAAAATCAAAATGCTTGGGTTGCTCACATAAGCGCGCAAAAACGCAATGAGTTGGCGTTGTCCCGACGAGAGCATCACCCCGCGCTCTTTGACGTTGTAGTCATAACCGCCCGGAAGACTTGTAATAAATTCGTGAACCCCGATTTTCTGAGCCGCTTCCATCACTTGCTCGCGACTGATATCCGGGTTGCGCAGCGTGATGTTGTTCAGAATCGTATCGGCAAACAAAAACACATCTTGCAACACCACCGCAATTTGTTGGCGCATGGATTCTAAAGTGTATTCCTTGATGTTGCGACCGTCAATATAGATGCTGCCCGCGTTGATTTCATAAAAGCGATTGAGCAAATTGATGATGGTTGATTTTCCGGCGCCGGTAGCCCCTACGATGGCCACAGTTTGGCCGGCCTTGACCTGCAGGTTGATGCCTTTGATGATTTCTTCGTTTTGAATGTAGCTAAAATGCACATCTTTGAATTCAATGTTGCCTTCAAAAACAGGCGCCTCGACACTTCCGGTATCTTGAATCTGGTCTTGGGTATCGATGATGTCAAACACGCGGTTGGCCGAAATCATGCCCATTTGCATCTCGTTGAACTTATCGGCAATTTGACGCAGCGGATTAAACAACATTCCAATAAACATGGTGTACGAAAACAAATCCCCGAAGGTCGTAAAATGGTCGCCGTGCAAAATTCTAATCCCACCATAGAGCACCACAAACCCCAAAGTAAGCGACGAAATAATATCGGCAATCGGAAAGAAAATCGAGTTGTATAAAATAGTCTTGACCCAAGCCTTGCGGTGTTTGTCATTGATCTCGCTGAACTTTTCGGCCTCAATGGCTTCGCGGTGAAACAGCTGAACGATTTTCATGCCCGTGACGCGTTCTTGTACAAATGTGTTCATGTTGGCAATTTGGTTGCGCACTTCTTCAAAGGCTACTTGCATTTTGCGCTGAAAAATGCGCGTAAAAAACACCAACACCGGCATGGCCAACACCACAATCCAACTCAGTTGCCAGTTCATATAAAACATAAAGAGCAACACCACAAGCATCTTCATCAAATCACTGGTAATCATAAACAAACCCTGGCTGAAGATTTTGGCAATTTGCTCGATGTCTGATACCGAACGCGTCACCAATTGCCCCACCGGCGCATTGTCATAATACTGCATTCTAAAACTCAGCATGTGTTTGAAAAGCTTCACGCGGATGTCTTTGACAATATCTTGCCCGAGCCAGTTGGCCCACAGCACAAAATAAAACTGCGACAAAACCTCGAGCAAAAGCACCACGCCCATCAGCATGATATACAACAGCAAACCGTGCTTGTCGTGGGTTTTGATGTAATTATCCACCGTCAGTTTCAGCAAATACGGCCGGAGCGCGGCAAACACCGAGAGCGATATGGCAAACGCAATCACGCTGTTAAAGCGCCAACGGTACGGTTTGGCGTATTTTAGAATTCGTTTAAAAACGACGGTATCAAAGGCTTTTGCTTTCATTTTGAGTTACTGAGTTTCTAAGAGACTGAGCTATTTTATTAGTAGCTATTCCCGCTTTTCGCTTTTATCTTTTGTGTCGAACCCCGCCACAAAAGGATAACCGCTACTATCGGGGCTAAAGATTTCTTCTTCTATGAGTGTTTTGTTTTCTCATTCAATATCCTGGTGCAACGAAACATACGGATACACAATATTGGTTAAATACAATCCGTGTGCGGGCACCGAAACTCCGGCCTCGCTGCGGTTTTTACTGTCTAATACTTGCTGAAATTCGGCCAAGCTCATTTGGTTTCTGCCCACTTCAAGCAAAGTGCCCACAATGGCCCGAACCATATTGCGCAAAAAACGATTGGCGGTAATGGTAAAGGTCAAACGATCTTCGTGTACCGTCCAATAAGCTTCTGAAATCGCACAGTCAAAAGTATACACCTCGGTATGCACTTTTGAAAAACACTCAAAATCAGTGTGCAACAAGAGCAACTGCGCCGCGGCGTTCATCGCATCTACATTCAGTTCTTTACCATAAAACCAACTCAAACCGTCCAAGAAAACATTTTTCTGCTGATGGATGTGGTACTGATAGGTGCGTGCCGTGGCATCAAATCGGGCATGCGCCTGATCGCTTACGGCCAAAACTCTTTGCACGGCAATGTCTTTGGGCAAAAACGAATTGAGTTTGTGCACCAAGTTTTCGGGCAAAGCGCACTCATAGTCAAAATGCGCATACATTATTTGGGCATGCACGCCGCTGTCGGTTCGGCCGGCACCGGTGATTTCAAATTTTTCTGACAACAGCGTGTTCAAGGCATGGGTCAGGGTTTGCTGTACCGAGCGGGCCTGCGGCTGTATTTGCCAACCGTGGTATTGCGTGCCGTTGTATGAAAACTGTATAAAATAGCGCATGCTGTGAGCGGGAGAATTTCGGGGGCAAATATACGGAAATTATGTGGTTGTTTGAGAGGACACGGCTACGCCTTTTGACCGCTTCGCTTTGAGACACGGCGGTGCCTTCAAGGATGTTAAATGTTGAATTTTAAATGTTGCATGAGGTTACGCGAATTTCTCGATTCAACTTTGTAAACTTCTTACGCTTTATAAACTTGCTTTGGTCGGATTTAAGACCGCTTTGCTTTAAGACCGGTTCGCTGTTGGACTTAGCTCCGCATAGTTTCCCGAATTTGCGCTCATCTTTCTAATGCAAAAAATCCATTGCTCACTTTACGATGCCCGCTCCGTTCAAACACACCTAGTTCTTAACGGTTTCAAAGGCCTCTTTTTATGTACGCTTTTTTTAAGCCCCCGGCGGCTGACGCTCACCGAATGAAGCGTTTTATGAGGGATGATTCGTTTTGCGGAATGTTTGTTTTGAAACCATCGTTTAAACGACAGTGTTACAGATTTTCTGTAAAAACTCTTAAATCTATTGGCTCAGCGGCCTCAATTTATTGCTCTATTCACCTTGCGGTATTGGCTTTCGAGCAACAACCGCTCAAGTTCAAGCAGTTCTTGTTTGTGTTGGTGATGTTGCCATAAGATGAGGTTTTCGGGCGGGGGCGGGGGCACTGTTTTTTGCGTCATCGTGATCAGATGCGGAATTTGTTTGAATTTTTTATGGTGTTTGCGGGTTTTTAAAAACTCGCTCAGTTGCCAAGCCCGCAGCTCTTGGTGGTATTTCTTTTCGTAAAAGGCTGTTCTTTGGGCTATGAGCAGCCGTTGGTATTCATTTTCGCGCAACTGAGCCTCGAGTTCTTTTTGTAAAGCCGTTTGGGTTTTTGGGTTGGGCGCTTTGGCCTGGGCCTCGGTGGTTTGCAAATACTGCAAGAGTTCAGCCAACAATTGTTTGGCGGCCAAGGGCAAATCGCGCTGCCCGATTTCAAACATCGACCACTGACTGCGGCTGATTTGCAAAAGCATGGCCATTTCAATTTGGCTGATGCCCAAAAGTTTTCGGAGTTCGTTTTCTCGTTTCATGGCGCAGATGTTTTGTGATAAAGCGCTCAAAACAAATACTTTGCCATAGTTTTTGTGGCAAAAGTGCTCGAAACTAATATTTTGCCACAACTTTTGTGGCAAAATCTGTTTTTGGAAGGGTTTTGCCACAGACAGGTTGTATAAAATAATTTAAATTTTAAATAAAATCGAGTCAAAAGGCGCTATACCATCAAGCTACGGAGCTTTTTAAAAAAATTTGCCTTCTGAGATTTTTGATTATTTTTACCTACTACCACTGCTTGTTTGCTGCATAAAGCCAATTTTAGGGCTAAGTTTTTATTTTTTGTATAATTATAAAAACCGAAAGTTCTGATTGCGCTTTGAACAAAACGATATTGAGTTTGCTGTGATGAATTATGTACAATCGTGATTGATGCTATGTTATGACTTTGATATATTTTTTTCGGCGAATCTGAAAGAATGATAACTTTACCCAATAAAGAATAAATTAAAAATGTTTGAACAAACTTTCAAAAATATTGACGATATCCTTCATAAAGATGCGGGTTGCGGCAGTGAACTAGACTATGTAGAACAAACCTCTTGGATTTTGTTTCTCAAGTATTTGGATGATTTAGAAAAAGACCGTGCCACCGCAGCCGAATTAACCGGTAAGACCTACACGCCAATTATTGACCAAGCTTTCCGATGGGCGACTTGGGCCGCACCCAAAGACAAAGACGGAAAACTAGACCATCACAATGCTTTGACAGGTGATGACCTCGCTGATTTTGTAAATGGACAACTCTTTAACTACCTCAAAAAATTCAAGCAAAGCGCCGCGAGTGCCAATACGATTGAATACAAGATTGGTGAAATCTTCAGCGAACTGAAAAACCGCATCCAAAGTGGTTATAATTTACGCGAGGTAATTAACCTGATTGATCAATTGCGTTTCCGTACCCATGCCGAAAAGCATGAAATGAGCCACCTATATGAAGACAAAATCAAAAATATGGGCAACGCAGGGCGCAACGGAGGAGAGTATTATACCCCGCGTCCGCTGATTACGACCATCGTCAAAGTGGTGGCTCCCAAGATAGGTGATAAAATATACGATGGTGCTGTGGGCAGTGCGGGCTTTTTGTGCGAAGCTTTTGCTTACTTAAATAAGCCCGGGCTTTCGACCAAAGATTGGGAAACGCTTCAAAAAAGCACGTTTTACGGCAAAGAGAAAAAATCATTGGCGTATATCTTGGGGGTGATGAATATGATTTTGCACGGCGTAGAAGCGCCCAACATCATACACACCAACACGCTGGCCGAAAACCTGGCCGACATACAAGAAAAAGATCGTTATGAGGTGGTGCTGGCCAATCCGCCTTTTGGGGGAAAGGAACGTGCCGAAGTGCAACAAAACTTCCCGATTAAAACAGGCGAAACCGCTTCGCTCTTTTTACAGCACTTTATTAAAATACTCAAAGCAGGCGGCAAAGCAGGGGTGGTCATAAAAAACACCTTTTTGAGCAATACCGACAATGCAACGGTGGCCATACGCAAAACCTTGTTGGAAAACTGCAACCTGCATACCGTGTTGGATTTACCCGGTGGCACATTTACCGGTGCAGGGGTAAAAACCGTTGTGTTGTTTTTTGAAAAAGGCAAACCTACCCAAAACGTGTGGTACTACCAGTTGAACCTCACCCGCAATTTGGGCAAGACCAACCCACTCAACGAAAACGACCTGGCAGAATTTATTGAACTGCAAAAAACTCTTGCTGATAGCGAAAACTCCTGGACGGTAAATGTAAAAGACATTGACCAAAGCACGTTCGATTTGAGCGTAAAGAACCCGAATAAAAAAGAAGAAGTAACGCTACGCCCACCCCGAGCCATTTTGGAAGAAATGAAAGCATTGGACGAAGAAAGTGCGGAAATCCTTAACTCAATTTTGGAACTGATATGAAACAAGGTTGGGAAATAAAATCTCTTGGTGAAATTGCTGATGTTGAATATGGGTTTACCGATAAGTCAACTGAAGTAGGAGATTATAGATACGTTAGAATAACAGATATTGATGATAATGGTGAATTAATTTCGACTGAAAAGAAATATCTCAAACATTCAAAAGAAGCGGCATCTTTTTTACTACAAAACAATGATTTACTAATGGCAAGAACAGGAGCAACATTTGCAAAAGTTCTCCTTTACGAAGATGTTGAACCTTCTGTATTTGCCTCATACCTTATCAGAATTAAATTCAAAGAAAAAATTGATAATAAACTCTATTGGTATTTTTCAAAAACAAAATCGTATTGGGACCAAGCAAATAGTTTAGCATCAGGTGCAGCCCAACCTCATTTTAATGGTGCAGCGGTTAAGCAAGTAATATTTTCTTATCCCAAATCTCTCCCCGAACAACAACGCATAGTTTCCCTATTAGATGTAGCCTTTGCCGCCATAGCTAAGGCAAAAGCCAATGCCGAACAAAACCTCAAAAATGCTCGTGAACTTTTTGAAAGCTATTTGCAGGGGGTGTTTGAGAAAAAGGGTGAGGGTTGGGAAGAGAAAAGAATTGATGAAATATGTAAACTGATTAATGGTAGAGCATACAAGAAGGATGAGCTACTTGATAAAGGTAAATACCGTGTTTTACGTGTTGGCAACTTTTTCACAAGCGACCATTGGTATTATTCAGATTTAGAGCTGGATGAAGACAAGTATTGTGATAAGGAAGATTTACTATATGCATGGTCAGCCTCATTTGGTCCAAGAATTTGGAAAGAAGAGAAGGTTATCTATCACTATCATATTTGGAAAGTAATTCCTGATGAAAATTTAGTTACAAGAGATTTTCTTTTCACGCTTTTTGAATGGGATAAAGAAAAAATCAAGGCTGCACAAGGAACGGGAACAACAATGATACACGTTTCAAAAGGTTCGATGGAAAATCGGATTGTTCCAGTTCCACCTCTCAAAGAACAACAAACCATCGTCCGTCAATTGGATGCTTTGCGCGCTGAAACCCAAAAGTTGGAAGCGGTATATCAAAAGAAAATTGCTGATTTGGAGGAGTTGAAAAAAAGTATTTTGCAGAAGGCGTTTGCGGGGGAGTTGGCAGATAAGAAGTTGCTAAAGGAAGCTGTTAGTTAACAAAACACAAAAAAATAAACCTGTGGGTTGATTTTATGGTAATAGTTCGTACATTTGTTCAAAATTTATATGCCTTTCAACATCTACCGGATGGTCCTGATGCATTAGAACATGTATTGGATGAATGGGAAGATCCATTATTTCTTTTTAATTTTTTTACAGAGAATGAAGCTGACTTAAAAAGCGAACATACTATACAAGAGGCAGTTGAAATAACAAGAAAGGAAGTAAAAAGATTTAGAAATAGGATGGTAGCTTTAACCGAGGCTACACCTCACCAACTAAACGAGTTCTTTACCAATTTATACAATAATGAATATAAAGCAACTGAATTACCCAGACAAAAAGCCAAACAAAATTGGCTGAGACTTTATGCCTTAAAAATTTCTCAAGAAGAAAAAGAAGATCTGTATGTTATTACCGGTGGAATGATAAAACTGACCCTAAATATGGAAGACAGACCCCACGGAGAAGAAGAACGTACTCGAATAAATCAATGTAGAGATTATCTAAAAACCATAGGAGTTTACGATGTTGACACCTTTTTTGAAATTTGTTTCTAGCTATGGCAAAAAATAAAAATATTGAAAGTTTTTTAAAAAACGTATCAAGTAAAGACTCAGGTTGGCTTGAAAAAGCCAAATGGAGACAAGCTAATGAAGATTGGTTGGATGTATCATTTAGTATTGCAGTTAAAATTCTATCTGCTTTGACTGCTAACAAAAAAGCAAATGTATATCCAAAGACGCAAGTAGAATTGGCCGAAGCCATGAGATGTTCTGCGCAATATGTCAATAAACTTCTGCGAGGACAAGAAAACTTGCAAATTGAGACCATCTGTAAAGTACAGCGTATTTTAGACATTACTTTGATTGAGGTGCCTAAAGAGGTAAAACCATATATCAAAGAGAATATTTCGCAAGGAAACATCGACCAATCCCCAGTTTTTTATAACACTGCTATGACTGATTACACTAAAACAGTGAATGTACAATTAGCAGAGGATGACAGTAACTACGCATTAGCAGCATAATGGAAAATAGAGACCAAATAAGTTTTGGATTACGCAGTATTACTACTGAGCAATTTGCTATCATTGAAAGTGCTTTTGACAGAAGCAATGAAAATATTGAATTGGCCAATGGTTTGCGCTTTGGATTTAATCTGGAAAAACGAAATGTTTTTGTTTTTTTATCCGTTAATTTTCTACAGGAAAAAAGTCCGTTTATCATTTTAGAGATTGGTTGTTTTTTTGAAATAGGTGCTCAAGATTGGGATAAACTTTATCAACCAGATATTGAAGAAATAAAATTACCTGTAGGCTTTGCTCGACATATTTTGGTGCTAGCGATGGGTACACTTCGGGGGGTATTGCATGCTAAACTTGAAAATACAGCATTCAATATGTTTTTATTGCCAACAATAAATGTTACTGAATTAGTAAAAAATGATGTTGTCATTAAAACAAATGACAGTGTAGAGAAAAGGTAACCTAATGAGGTTACTTTTTTTGTTTAACGAGCTACTACAATGAACGAAGCAGAAACAAGAGCAGAACGCATAGATCCCAAGCTTAAGGCTTGTGGATGGGGCGTTGTGGAAGGCTCTAAAGTCCTTCGTGAATACAACATCACGGCAGGTAAAATTCAAACCGGCGGGGGCAGGGGCAAACGAGAAATTGCCGATTATGTGTTGGTGTACAAAGGCATCAAATTGGCGGTGGTTGAAGCCAAAAGCGATGAATTGGAAGTGGGCGAAGGGGTAATGCAGGCCAAGAAGTATGCTGAGAAATTAAAACTAGAAACCACCTACAGCACCAACGGTAAAGCCATTTACCAAATTTGTATGAAATCAGGCGAAGAAGGTTTGGTAAACCATTTTCTGAGCCCAGACGAACTTTGGAACAAAACCTTTTCAGATCAAAACCATTGGAGAGAAAAATTTGCCCATGTTCCGTTTGAAGACAAAAGTGGAAGTTGGCAGTTAAGATACTATCAGGAAATAGCCGTGCAACGAACCGTTGAAGCCGTTGCACAAAGCAAAGAAAGAATTTTGCTGACCCTTGCCACAGGAACCGGAAAAACGGCCATTGCTTTTCAGATTGCGTGGAAACTGTTTCAAACGCGTTGGAATTTAAAACGAGACGGCAGCCGAAGACCAAGAATTTTATTTTTGGCCGACCGAAACATTTTGGCCGACCAAGCCTACAACTCTTTTTCGGCTTTTCCGGAAGATGCTTTGGTGCGCATCAAACCCAATGAGATAAAGAAAAGCGGAAAAGTGCCCACCAACGGCAGCATTTTCTTTACCATTTTTCAAACCTTTATGAGTGGCGCGGATGCAGAAGGAAAACCGGCACCCTATTTCGGGGAGTATCCGGCCGACTATTTTGATTTTATCATCATTGACGAGTGCCACCGGGGCGGAGCCAATGACGAAAGCAATTGGCGCAGCATTTTAGAATATTTTGGCCCGGCAGTGCAATTGGGTTTAACCGCCACACCCAAGCGAAAAGACAATGTAGATACCTACAAATATTTTGGTGAACCAGTTTATATCTATTCGCTAAAAGAGGGAATCAACGACGGTTTCTTAACACCTTTTAAAGTAAAACGGATCAAAACGACTTTGGATGATTATCGCTACACCCCAGATGATACGGTGGTAGAAGGCGAAATAGAAGAAGGTAAACTTTATGAAGAAAAAGATTTTAATCGCACCATTGAAATTGTCGAGCGCGAAGCCAAACGGGTAAAAATCTTTTTGGATGAAACCAACCCAAACGAAAAAGCAATTATTTTTTGTGCTAATCAAGCGCACGCGGCATTAATCAGAGATTTGGTGAACCAAAATGCTCAAAGCAAGGACACATATTATTGTGTTCGTGTTACCGCCAATGACGGAGAAGAAGGTGAAAGACTGTTGCGTGAATTTCAAGACAATGAAAAAACCATCCCAACCATTCTGACCACTTCGCAAAAACTCTCTACAGGAGTTGATGCACGGAACATTCGGAATATTGTATTGCTTCGCCCTGTAAATTCAATGATAGAGTTTAAACAAATTGTTGGTCGAGGCACACGTTTGTTTGACGGCAAAGAGTTTTTTACTATTTATGACTTTGTAGATGCCTACAAACACTTTTCAGACCCTGAATGGGATGGAGAACCAATTGAAGATGAACCCAAAACACCAAGGCCTTACCCAACGCCAAAACCAGAAAAACCGGTCGTTGATGACCCAGGTGGCCCTTCACCGACAGCCGCAAAAGTAAAAGTCAAATTGCGTAACGGTAAAGAAAGAGAAATCAAACACATGGTTTCGACCTCGTTTTGGAGTGCCGAAGGTAAACCTATATCGGCAGAGGAGTTTCTGAACAACTTATTTGGCGAGTTGCCAAAACTTTTTAGAGACGAAGAAGAATTGCGAAAACTTTGGAGCAATCCAATGACCCGAAAAACGCTATTAGAAAATTTAGATGCTGCAGGCTTCCCGAAAGATGATTTATTGGCTTTGCAAAAGTTGGTTGATATGGAAAAAAGCGACCTATATGATGTATTAGAATATGTCTTTAATGGCAACTATATTGCATTGACAAGAGAAGCCAGAGCCAAAGCAGCCGAGGCGACTATTTTTGCCTTGATCAACGACCAACAAAAAGAGTTTATCACGTTCGTGTTGAGCAAATACATTGAAACGGGTGTGGACGAACTCGATCAAGAGAAACTACCGATTTTACTCACCAACAAGTATCAATCACTAGAAGATGCCAAAGAGATTTTGGGAGACGTGGCCCATATCAGCAAATTATTTATTGAATTCCAAGCGCATTTATACAAAGAGCGTGTGGCTTAGAGAATTTAAATCAAATGAAACGAGTTTCTAATATTACCAAAGAACTTAATATAAGCCTTGACCAATTGATTACTTCATTAAATGAAGTGGGGTATGTTGATGAGCATTTGAATATAAACACTCGTATTCCGATTGAGTTTTTTGAGAAAATCAAAGCTATTTATTCTAATGAGGTAACTCATGGGGAATCCAAAAATGAAATTGAAGATTCTTTTCAACAACCACATTTCTTTGAAAAAGCATTAGTTGAATTAACATTACAACATAATAAATTTGACAGTAGAGAAGAAGTTTTGAAATCATTCGAGGGTAATGTTGTTAAAACTCTATTCAACGATGAAGAGGCCTTTTTGATTGCTTTAGGTTTAGAGGATAAATCAGTTCGATCAATAGCAAATCGTTATTTTCAATCAAAAACTGTAACGGGTGAACAATTCTTTATAGTTCACCAACATGCGATGGCCGTTTTTAAAAAGTATGGAGGGGCTTTTTTGACACATTTAATGGCCTTGCCCAAATTACCTTTTAAGGCCTTAGATGCGTATCAACTGTTTAGTGAATTAGATAGGCGAAAGTCCAAGATAGAATTTCCAATAGTTCGATTTACATACAAAAATCAAAATGGTATTATTGAGCATTTACAAATGACGTTTGATGCTCATTACCAATCAGCAAAACAAATTCGAAATAATCATGTAATTGTGATTAAGAATAAGTCTACTGGAAGAATTTTGTTTAAAGTCGATAGGGAAGGATATGTTATGCCAGTATCTACACAAAATCAAATCGTACCTGTTTTACAATACTTTATTCAGATATCAAAAGACATAGATACTTTTGTTTTAAATTTCGGTCTTGAAACTGGTTTCTGTTCAAGATGTGGAAGACCATTAACAGATAAAGAATCTCTTCGAATAGGAATGGGTCCATCATGTCGACAATATGGATAACATTTATTTTAATTCAGTAACTTTTATCCTTCGAAAATACCTCACATTGTTGTTGTTGATTCTCTAGCTCCGCAAAAATGTTCCTGTGAAAAACACCGCAAATGTCTCGAGATTTTAGTAATTAAAATTTACACACCATGAAAGAAGGATATGTAATAAGACCCCAACAATTGCCACATTTTTTAACCGCCACAATTGTTGATTGGGTAGATGTTTTAAAAACCTTTTTCATTTGATAAGTACTTGATGCAAAGTTAGCTTAGCGTAAAGTCGGGAGGCTTTGCGCAGCGAGTAGATACTAAAAATTTGAATCATTCAAATCAACACCATACTTTATGTAAAAACGATTCGGACTGCTATCTTTAGGAACTTGAACTGAGTATCTGCTTTTTCTACCGCAGTTTTGTTCGAATTGATTGGTGAACATTTCACTTTGAGGTAAATTAGTGATTTCAGAGACATAAAAATCATTGGCAACCTTAACCCAATTGTCATTTTTTCCTACTTGGTATGTTAATCTGTTGCTGAACACGATGGGGCTATTTGACTGGGTAAAATACTTGGTTTTTACTTGTCTTTTTGAAGGGTACTTCATCAAATCACAATCTCTGAACAGTGATTCATTTATCTTGTATTCAGCTACTAGTTTGGATGACTTAAAAGGAATGCAGATTATTTTTTCTTCGGTGTATGAAGTAGAAAACCCAGACGATGTTATATTGCTTGTGGTATTTGAAATTGCTATTGAACTCATCGGGAATAAGCTATAACCTGAAATCGCTCTACTAACAATACCGCTTTTAGAATCTGTAAAAACTCGGTTTTTATAGTAGTTGTTTGCAACTCCATTCAAAATAAAAAAGCTCTCTTCAAGATTTAAATAGATATTCTGATCGGTTTTGTTATAAAAGCTAAAGCCGATGTTTCCGCCTTGGTCCCACAAATTGTAAGATATGATGCAGTTTGCATCTTCGTATACCATACGATTATCTTTTAATTCAATTTTTTCAGTAGCAGTTGCTTTATAAACTTGATAGTAATATTTTGATTTGCATGAGGTAACTAAAATTGCCATCATGCTCACTAAAATAGCTGTTTTTGTTTTCATTTATTTTGATTTTTAAACTGAATAATAGTTACATATAGGCTCAAGTAAACAACACGGTTGTAACACCCAAAAAGCCGCAGCCTCTCAAGCAGGTTTGATGTCGTGAAATAAGTGGTGTGGGGTAAATGTAGTTAAATAATTGATAAATAGAGAAAAAAGTTGCTGAGAAACTGAGTTGCTGAGTGCCTGAGTGGGGGAGATTTTAGGACCGCTGCGCTGCAGGACCGCTGCGCTTTAGGACCGCTTTGCTGTAAGACCGCTGCGCTTTGCGACAACCCTTGAGATGATGTTCAACATGGCTTGATGAATTATTGGAAATAAAAAAGCGCAGAGTGGGAAACTTTGCGCTGGGTTTTGGGGTTATATAGGCTGGTTTTATATTTTTAAACCAACCCCTATGCCTAAATTTAGCGTTCCAAAATTTTGACTCCACGTATTTTTAGTCGGATTGCTTCCGCTGCTGTTGGTTACAACAACATTGCTAAATTCAGGTTTTGACCCTAAATAATCTAAGTTGGTGAGTAAGTATATTTTCTTTCCTACATCGAATTTAAAACCTGTACTGATCAGATAAGAAAACGAAGTTGCAGATTTGCTTTCTTGTTTTACCCAGACAGACCCACCACTACCATCAAGGGTTACAAATAATTCAGGCGATGATGCTCTTAAAAAACCTATCATGGCTTTTAAATCAAATGATACTTTTGAAGAAATCGGATACGAACCATAGCCACCCACCATAAGCCCGCCAATTTTCCAACTTTCACTATCTACAGTCCAACTTCCTCCAACTTGTTTGGCTAATTCGCTTGCAAAGGCACTGTTGTCAAAACTATTTGATTGTCCGCGTAAAAGCGCAGATATTCCAAGATTTTTTCCTAGTTTGTATGCAAACGAAATGTCAAAAATAGCTCCTGTTTTGGCAAAACCAGCCGAATCATTGGCTCCGTCTTTACTGGCAAAATCTCCTATAGGTATACTTGGGCCGATTGAAATTGCGACATAGCCTTTGTTTTGAGAAATGCAATAGTTAGCGTTCATTACGGTGAGTGCCCAAAGGAGTAATAATTTCTTTACCATGTTTTTTAATCTTAATTGTTTGTATTTTATTATATAATAACTTAACCATCTCGCTCATCATTGAACGCCAATATCAGCAACTCTAAGCGCATTCATAAAAATCCCCACCCAAAAAGCCTCAGCCTCTCAAGCAGGTTTTAATGTCGTGAAATAAGTGGTGTGGGGTAAATGTAGTAAAATTTCTGAGTGGGGCAAAAAAAGTTGCTGAGTTGCTGAGCTCCTGAGTACCTGAGTTGTTCGCAAAGTCGGGAGACTTTGCGCAGCTGGGGTTGAACGCAAAGTCGGGAGACTTTGTGCAGCTGAGGATAATTTTGTTGCGCCCTTGTTTTGTTATTGGTAACTCATTAAGAAGTATTATTAATCTTGTACGCAACGCACTGATAAACCACTCTTTTTTCCGCGATCACTTCTGTATATAGCTGGCGAAATTCGCTCAATAGAGCGGTCCCAAGCACCACTGTTGGTGTGCTCTGTTGAACTCCACCACAAGCAAGCGTCGTTAATCCCATAGTAAACGAAAAAAAAATCATCGCGCCAGCCTCCGGGAAGTCCCGCAAAACGGCTGCTGTTGCTCGGTGCACAGCCCACTGGGAACGACCCACCCCAAAGTACAGATTTCATTGCATTTCCATCACCGTTCAAATAAGTTGTTAAGACGCTCCATTCAGCATCACTAGGAATATGAAACCCTACCGGTGCTATCCCACGGGGGTCATTTATTGCGTACCAATTGTAAAGTTTACCATAACGCTGCCCGTTATAATTAGGATCATTGTCGTAGTAACACCAAGCACCGGTGGTTAGATTTTCCCAAGCCCCAGGGTCTTGCACTTGTGGGATGGGATCACCGTTTCTGTAGCGACTTACTTTTAAATTGCTTTGCGTCCAGGTTTGGGTGCCGATGGTCACAGGTTGGTAAGTATTCCCGTCAATGTCAATGGCAACATCTTTAATGCATCTGATACTTAGACCACCATTCTTGCCATAATTCACTTTAGACACCGTATTGCCGTTGTATGCAAAAGTGTAATACCACGCACAACAAGAATTATTTTCTGTTGCGGTCCACCAACAGCCTAATATACCCAATCCGTAATAACTTCCGTTGACTTGACACGTACCTCCCGGAAGGCCTGTAAAGCCGCTACTATTTGAAGCACCACTATTGGGACTATTCCAATGGACGGTCCCGGATTCTTTTAAAGCAGCTCCGGCAACATTCGTTCCCCCTAAGGAATTTATTAATTCTGAATATTCGGTATCAGTAGGAATATGGTACCCACTAGGAGCCAAACCACGCGGGTCATTTACTGCATACCAGTTATATAGTTTTCCGTATACCCTGCCATTAGCAGTATTATTTTGGTAATAGCACCATGCGCCAGTGGTTAAATTTGCCCATTGTGATGGGTCGGTTACTTGAGGTATAGGATCTCCATTTCGGTAGTGACTTACATTTAAGTTTTTGGTCATCCAAATTTGAGATCCGATTTGTACCGTATTTGTTGCAATTGGCGCTCCTAATCTAGAAGCCAATTGGTTTTTCGTTTTTGTTTCTTCTTGAGAACATGAAACTAAAACAAGCAGAAGTAAAAGAGACAAAGTTGCTGTGAAATGTTCTTTTTTCATTGTGAAACATTCTAAGTTTTTTCAAATTTATAGATTTAAATGGGTTTATAGGCTATAAATCAGAGGTTTATTGTTTTTTTTGAGAATTAAAAGCAAAAAAATTTTTGGAGTCGGTTACGCCGGTCTTTCAGAACAAACTTTCTGCAAAACGCATCATACATAAACATACGCCTCATTCAGTGCGCGTCAGCCCCCCGGCGTCTTAAAAAAAGCGTACATAAAAAGAGGCTTTTGAAACCGTTAAGAACCAGGTGTGTTTGAGCGCAGCGGGAATTTATGTTGTATGTTAAATTTTAAATGTTGAATGAGGTTGTTCACGTGCTTATTTCGATGAAGCTTCGTGAATTTTTTACGCTTTATGATTTTCGGTCGTCAGTTGTAAGTGGTACGAAAGATGAATGTCTCGATTAAGCTAAATAAGTTTTTCCACTTTCTAAACTTATTTTGTCTTGAAGCGTAGCGGTCTATAGGCGCAGCCGTGTCATACAGCGCAGCGGTCTTTCTCATAACCACTCAGCAACTCATTTCCCCAAAATGCTTACTTTTACACACCAGCCCTAGCCCCGATGGCAGCGGTTATCCTTTTGCTTGGTTCTTTAAAAGCAAAAGATAAGAGCGCACAGCGGGATCAGCTTCAGATAAAAAACATGAAAAAAATTCTTTTACTATCCGATACGCACGGCCATATTGACGAGGCGATGCTCAAGTATATGCAGCAAGCCGATGAGGTTTGGCATGCGGGCGATATTGGCGATTTGGTGGTGACCGATACGATTCAGCAGCACAAACCTTTGCGCGCGGTGTATGGCAATATTGACGGCGCGCAAGCCCGAAGCGAGTTTCCGCTACACGCGCGTTTTGTGTGCGAAGGCGTGTCGGTGTGGATTACGCATATTGGAGGCTACCCGGGGAAGTATCCGGCGGCCATCAAAGCTGAACTTTTAAGAGATACGCCTAAGATTTTTATCTGTGGACATTCGCACATTCTCAAGGTGATGTACGATAAAAACTTGGGTTTGCTGCATTTGAACCCCGGTGCTGCGGGCAAAAGCGGTTTTCATCAGGTGCGTACCATGTTGCGTTTTGTGATTGACGGCGCTGATATTAAAAATTTAGAGATTGTTGAGTTGGGGAAGAGGGGTTGATGAGTTTCTGAGCAGCTGAGTGCCTGAGCAATAGAGCGAGTGAGATTTTATGTTGGATGTTGAATGAGGTTACGAGCATCTCTCGACTCAACTTTGTATGTTTTTTCCGCTTGATTAACTGGTTAGACACGGCTGCGCCTTTTGACACGCTGGGCTGTAGACCGCTGCGCTTTTAGAATATTATGTTGCTAAATGTTGAATGAGGTTACGAGCATCTCTCGACTCAACTTTGTATGTTTTTTCCGCTTTATAGATTTTCGGTCGTTAGTTGTCAGTGGTACGAAAGATGAATATCTAGATTAAGCTGAATAAAATTTTTCCATCTTTCTAAACTAATTTTGTCTTCTAGCGTAGCGGTCTATAGGCGCAGCCGTGTCTTACAGCGAAGCGGTCTTTCTTATAACCACTCAGCTACTCCGTAAACGAAAAAAACCCGAGCATCGCCCAGGTTTTCTTCGCACTAAATAAACTAAGTTCACAGGTTTATCTCAATCGATCCACAGATTTTACGAGATCTTCGTCCCTTTTGATGGCTTTGTTGGCCAGAACAAGAAAAACGATAGCAATGGCGGGCAAGAACATCCCAATACCTTTCTCAGAAACGGCAGGCGCTTCTCCAGGTAAGCTTAGCGATCGATAAATCAATAATCCTAATAAAATTAAATTTAATATCATATTCAATCTGCCCAATACAAATTGATGTTGTCTTTTTTTGTAAAATGAAATACTTATAACTGATAAGGCGGTGCTCAGACCGAATAAAATCACATACGGCATATGCATCATAAAATACTCTACTTTGCCGTCGGCCAAGGTCCAAATCGGAAAAACAAAAGGCAGAACACCCGTAACCACAAAGGCCAGGGCTAAATATACCGTTTGAATTCTTTGAATCATTTTGCAGTTTTAAGTGCCACAAAAATATATTTTCTTTTTAAAAAATACTATTGTATGATTCATTTTTATTCGTATTATTGCATGACCAAATCGTAATTACTTCATTACCGGATGGTTTACCGGTCATTACAATCCAGAATTTTTATCATATCTATTCAACCCACAAATTCACAACAGATTTTACATGTTTGAAATTTCTGCCTTACAGCAAATGAAGCTGACTGAGCTTCAGGATATTGCCAAATTATCTCGTACAATTAAGTTTGCCGGTGTCAAAAAAGAAGCACTCATTCAGATGATTCTGGATCACCAAGCAGCCTCACAAGATAATACTGCCAAAAACAATGACAACGGTGCCAAGCCCAAACGCGCGCGCATCTCAAAAGATAAACCCGCTGTGGTGGCTGAAAATGATTTGTTTTCATCGCCCGCGCCCAAACCAACGGAAGCTGAGCCCACCCAAGAAGGTGCTGATCAGCCCCGCGGTAAAAGAGGCCGCCCGAGTAAATTTAATCATCAAGAAAAGGCACCAAAAGCACAACAACCAACTGCAGCACCCGCAGTAGCTGAGCCTGCTGAACCGGTTGCTGAGGAAACTGTGCCAGCAACTGCTGCTACTGAATCTGAAGCTGCCGCACCGACTGTGGTAGAGCACAAAAAACAACACCCACATCAGCACAAGAATCAGCAGAACAACGGCAACGGCAACGGAAACCACAACAATCCGAACCAAAACCACAAAAACAAAAAGACACTCAATGTGCGCGATGCTGACTATGAGTTTGACGGTATTATTGAAACCGAAGGCGTGCTTGAAATGATGCCCGATGGGTATGGATTCTTGCGCTCGTCAGACTACAATTACTTGGCTTCGCCCGATGATATTTACCTTTCGACTTCGCAAATCAGATTATTCGGACTCAAAACCGGAGATACGGTCAAAGGCGTATTGCGTCCGCCCAAAGAAGGCGAGAAGTTTTTCCCGCTGGTACGCGTTTTAAAAATCAACGGACACGATCCACAAGTAGTGCGCGACCGTGTTTCGTTTGAGCATTTAACCCCGATATTCCCGACCGAGAAATTCAAAATGGCCGAAAAGGGCAGCTCGATTTCAACGCGTATTATCGACTTGTTTTCACCGATTGGTAAAGGTCAGCGCGGCATGATTGTAGCGCAACCCAAAACGGGTAAAACCATGTTGCTCAAAGACATCGCCAACGCCATTGCCGCCAACCACCCTGAAGTTTATTTGTTGGTATTACTTATTGACGAGCGCCCTGAAGAGGTGACTGATATGCAGCGCAGTGTGCGCGGTGAGGTGATTGCCTCTACTTTTGACCGCGAGCCGCAAGAGCACGTAAAAATTGCCAATATTGTGCTTGAAAAAGCCAAGCGACTCGTTGAATGTGGTCACGATGTGGTGATTTTGCTCGATTCGATTACGCGTTTGGCGCGCGCCTACAACACGGTACAACCGGCTTCCGGAAAAGTACTCAGCGGTGGGGTAGATGCCAACGCCTTGCAAAAACCAAAACGCTTTTTTGGTGCCGCACGTAACGTTGAGAATGGCGGTTCACTAAGCATCATTGCTACAGCGCTCACCGAGACCGGCTCAAAAATGGACGAGGTGATTTTTGAAGAATTTAAAGGAACCGGTAATATGGAGTTGCAACTCGATCGTAAGATTGCCAACAAACGCATCTTCCCGGCCATTGATTTGACCTCGTCAAGCACGCGTCGCGACGATTTGTTGCTCGATGAGAAAACCTTGCAACGTATGTGGATCATGCGCAAGTATTTGTCAGACATGAACCCGGTAGAGGCGATGGATTTTATCAACGACCGATTCACCAAAACGCGCAACAACCAAGAGTTTTTGATTTCGATGAACGATTAATAGGGCGTGTCCCTGCGGGTCGCACAGCACTTGGCTTCACCGAGGCTTTTGGCCGAACTGACCAAAGGTAATCGCTCACCCGGCTTCTGATAAATAGCAAGCATTCGGTTGGTACCGAGCCCATCAAATAAAGACATAAAAAAAGCTCCCAAAATACGGGAGCTTTTTTTATGCGGTGTGAGATTCGGTTTATTGAATCGCTATTTTTTTGATGATGACTTGGTCTTCAATATTGAGTTTGAGCAAATAGAATCCACGCGGTAAATTGTTCAGTGCGTATTGGTGGTCATCGGTCAAAGCGGTTGGGTTTTTTACCTCTGAAACGATTTGTCCGTTGAGCGCAATAACTTGAATGGCGTCAATGGCTTTGGGGCTGCTGATGTTGAGTTGCCCATTGCTTGACGGATTTGGTGAAACGCTCACGAGTGAATACCAATCAAAGCTTTCGTTGGCTAAGAATACATTGGGCCAACGATTTTGCGCTACCGGTCCGCCCCAAATGCGCGTAGCCAAATAGGGGTTGTCAATAAACGGATTGCGGTTGCCTTGACCATAAAAGTTGTTGGCGTTGCCCAAATAGGTGTTTCGCTGATCTTCCATGGCCGAAACCGGATCGTCGGCGTTCCACTGCAAGAACAAATCAACCATATTGGCATCGATGGCCAAAAAGTTACCCACGCCTACATATTTAGGTAAACATTGGGCACCATAGCGCAAATACATATACATCATCATGCGCGCTATGTCGCCTTTCCATTCATCACCCGGATACCAATATGCACCTACTATTGCTGAGTTTCCGGAACCAGCAGTGAATTTTCGGCTGCCTCGGGTATCGTTGCGGCTTACATCGGCTGGACGAATATGATGGGCATCTGAGCCTGGTCCGTCAGTGCCTAAATCAGGATTTCCAAGCGATTTGGCAAAGGTGTGTTCGCGGTTCCATTGGCAGCTGGCCGTTCCGTCATCGTCTTTATCGCGACGGCGGTGCGCGGTGTTGTCGGCTGAAGCAGCCGGACAAATTTCAGGACTGTATCCATACACCAAAAACAGATTTTGATGCGTGTTGTCGGTTGGGTCTAAATCAGTATAACGCAGCGCATTTTCGGCTTCGGCATAGGTAAGTAAATGTGTGTGGGTATTGGTGATTTTGGTGGCCAAAGCATTTTTGAGCGCCATACCTGTTAAGGTAAAATCAAATCCGTTGTAGTAGGTTGAGGGAGCACCGGCTTGGCTCCAGCCGAACATTGAACTGAACAAAAGCGCGGTGAGTAAGGTTTTCTTCATAGTTTTTTAATTTGCGGGGCTAAAGGTAAGTACTTTTTCTGCATTCGCCCAATATTTAACTTGTGGCCATAAAAAAACCTCTGGGGTTCAGAGGTTTTTTAGTTTGTATTATGGAACGATACTTTATTGTACAATTACTTTCTTGATGATTGACTTTCCTTCTGCGGTAACTTTCATCATGTAAAATCCTGAGCTGAGTTGGTCAATGGTGTAAACTTCATTTTTAATTTCGGGTTGTAGCTTTTGTACCAACTGACCGTTTAAGTTGTACAGTTCTATTTGATCAATAGCTCCGGCACAACTTACATTGATTTTATTGTTATTGGTTGGATTCGGAAAAACGGCTACGGTATTAATAGCCTCAAATGTTGGATTGGCCAGCGGCGCGCCCCAGATTTGTGTAGCGTAGTTGCTGTTGTCAATAAACGGGTTGCGGTTGCCTTGACGTGCTGTAGCACCTATAACATTGTTGCGATAGGTTTCGCGCGCACTCACTGGATCTTGCGCATTCCAAGTAAGTAAAATATTCAAAAACGTGTTGGATAATGAATGATCGCTGGTTCCGTCAAACATGACTTTAGATTCTGAAGCGCTGGTGTTGTAAAAGTCAACCAATCGATCTTCGTATCGCGTTACAAAATAAAAAATACAACGTGCAATGTCACCTTTGAATTCATCAACCGGCTCAAACACTTTTTGGCTGTATCCTGCTGAATAACCCGAGTTTAAATTGTTTCCGAGTTTTGAACCGTTTTGGGTATTACACGGATTGTTGGTAGCTCCGGTATTACAAGGGCTGGTAGTTGTACCGGCAACCATTCCATACGGGTGATCATCGCGCCAAGCGTTTACTTTTCCGTCGGTAGGCAATACAAAATGCGCATCTGAATACATCGGTGTGGCTTGGCTTCCGAAATAACTTTGTGGAATTACGTGTTCGCGGTTATAGCAGTTTCCTTCAACGGTGTAGCTTCCGCACTGATTGGTTTGATAGGTAAATGTGTAAGGATCAGCTCCGGCACCCACTTCGGAATAGACATCTAAAATGGTGTTGTCGTTTTCGTAAAAACGGTCGCGATCGGCCAATCCATAAATAGTCCAAAGACCATCGTATCCGCGATCGGTGTGGTTTTTAATGATGTTGAACAATTGAGTTTTGAGTGTGTAACCGGTTCCGGTAGCGGTGTTGTAATAGCCTGCCGGCGGTTGGGCAAAAGCCACGGTTGCACATAAAACGCATAAAAGCGTGTAGAATTTATTCATGGTAGTTTTGGTTAATTGTTTTTTCGTTCTAAAAGCGCCATATAGAATCCGTCAAAGCCCGACTCAGACGCCAGAATTTTAGAATCTTGAACAAAGGTAAATTTTTTACCGTTCTCAGTTGTTAAGAACTGCTTAATTTGTTCCTGATTTTCAGAGGGTAATACCGAGCAAGTGGCATAAACGAGTTTTCCGCCGGGTTTTACCATACGCGCATAACTTTCGAGAATTTCTGCTTGCACTTTGCGGATGTTGTCAATAAATTCCGGTTGCAATTTCCATTTAGAATCCGGATTGCGTTTGAGGACGCCAAGTCCGCTGCAAGGCGCGTCGATGAGTACGCGATCGGCTTTTTCTTGAAGCTTTTTGATGACTTTGGTCGAATCAATAATGCGGTATTCAATATTGAAAGCCCCGTTGCGTTTGGCGCGCAACTTGAGCTGTTTGAGTTTGCTTTCGTACAAATCCATGGCAATGAGTTGCCCTTTGTTTTGCATGAGTGAAGCGATGTGCAATGTTTTTCCGCCGGCACCGGCGCAAGCATCTACCACGCGCATACCCGGTTGCACATCGAGCAGCGGCGCCACCAATTGAGAACTCGCATCTTGCACTTCAAACAAACCTTCTTTAAACGCATCAGTCAAGAACACGTTGGCGCGTTCTTTTAAAACCAAGGCATCGGCTTGATCAGGTAAATATTCGGTTTCGATGTTGTTGTCCATCAAAATAGCGCGCAATTTTTCTTTGGTGGTTTTGAGCGTATTGGTTCTGAGAATGACTTTGGCGGTATGATTTTGCGCGGCAATCTCGCGTGACCAAACTTCTTCACCGAGTTCGGCAACGCCTATTTGGTCCATCCAATCAGGAATGGATTCGCGGTAAACTCTGATTTTTGAAAGTTCATCAAAACGACCTTTGATTTTGCGCTCTGGTGTGCCTTGCAGTTGGTTCCAGTCAGGAATGGTGTAGCCTCGGAGCACAGCCCAAACGGCAAACATGCGCCAAAGATTATCGCGGTCATAGGGTTCTTTGACTTCGGCAATTTCGGCGTACAACCTTTTCCATCGAACAATTTCATAGATGGTTTCGGCTACAAACTTGCGGTCTGAACTGCCCCAACGTTTGTCTTTTTTGAGTGCGCGTGCTACTACTTTGTCGGCGTATTCTCCTTCATTGAAAATGCTGTTGAGCGAATCAATGGTGGTGTAAACTAAATTTCGGTGTAATCTCATGTTTTCGGGCCTTAATTAATTCGGGTAAGGCCAATATTTTCGGGTGGATGTAATACCATCGGGAATTTCTCGATTTTTACAGAACTGCTGTCAAGACCAAATCCGTTTTCTTCAGAAAGGCTAAATTTCTTGATCAAGAAATAAGTATTCATGATGACTTTTTCATGCCACAAGAGATCGCTGTCATTCGATAAAAATTTCTCTGAGAGCATAAATTTAAAGTCACCCAAGATGTTGTTTTTGTTGAGCGATTCATAACGGCTAGTCACGTCAACCTCGCCGTTTTTTACCATGTCTTTCAAAACTTCCTTGAACATCAAATTGATTTTGGTAGGTTCGCGGAAGCCCAGATTAAAGTCGATGCGGAATAAATCGTCTTTGATAATTTCGGTGACTTTGTATTCGGTTTTATAAGGTTCGCTGAGGATGTTTACGTGTACAAACCAATAAATATCAGCTCGTTTGGGGCGTTTTTGCAAAATTGAATACATGACTTTTTCTTCAATTTCGTCGGTTCTTCCAGCATTGGTCATATACACCAAATGCGTCGCATATTTTGGAATCGACAAATCGACACTGAGCTCGGCCAAAACTTTTTTGTAGTTTTCAATTTTAACAAAACGCGTATAATTTTTACTGATTTGTTTGGCCATATACCAAGTGGTCATAATCGAAATTAATACGATGGCAATGATGAGGGTAACATAACCACCTTCAGCAAATTTGGTGATGTTGGCGACAAAGAAACTCGATTCGATGATGATGTAAGTTCCGATAAGCGGTAGTAAAATATACCATTGAACTCGTTTGATAATCAAGTAGAAATTGAGCAAAATGGTTGTCATAATCATACAGAGAATAATGGCTAAACCGTAGGCATGCTCCATGTTGCTTGATTCTTCAAAGTGCAAGACAATCCAAATACAACCCAACAGCAACAACCAATTAATCGACGGAATATACAGCTGACCTTTGTGTTCGGTCGGGTATTTAATTCGGACTTTCGGCCAAAAATTCAAACGCATGGCTTCGTTGATCAGCGTAAAAGAACCACTGATCAATGCTTGTGAAGCAATCACGGCAGCCAAGGTTGCCACGACAATTCCAAACGGCTGGAACCAGTTAGCCATTGATAAATAAAACGGATTGGCATTTGAACCTCCGAGACTTCGCAATGTTTGCCCTTCATGATGAATCAAATAGGCAGCTTGTCCGAAGTAGTTTAAAATCAGAGTAGTTTTTACAAACATCCAACTGATGCGGATGTTTTTTCGGCCGCAATGCCCCATGTCTGAATACAAGGCTTCAGCTCCGGTAGTACAAAGAAAAACAAAACCTAAAATAAAGAATCCGTCCGGATTAATTCCTTTGTCGGCCATGAGAATTTTGTATGCGTAATACGGATTAATCGCTTTGATTACTTCGGGATTGTCCATTATTTGAATCAAACCTAAAACACCCAACATCATAAACCAAAGCAACATAATCGGAGCAAAAAATTTACCTACAAGTTTGGTTCCGAATTGCTGTATGGTAAAGAGAATCACCAAAATAGTGATAACAATGGGTATGGTATTGATTTGCGGATAGAACGTTTGAATTCCTTCAACGGCTGAAGAAACCGAAATAGGAGGCGTAATGATTCCATCGGCTAAAAGCGCGCTACCACCGATGATTGCCGGAATGATGAGCCATTTGATTTTTGTTCTCTTAACTAATGCATAAAGGGCAAAAATTCCGCCTTCGCCATTGTTATCAGCACTGAGCGTAATGAGCACATATTTGAGTGTAGTCTGAAGGGTAAGCGTCCAGAATACTAATGAAATTCCACCCAAAACCAAATCTTTGTTGATGGCAAAATCGAGTCCGAGAATGGCTTTCATTACATACAAAGGCGAAGTTCCAATGTCTCCGTAAATAATTCCCAGTGAAATCAACAATCCTCCTAGAGTAAGTTTACTATGAAGGCCATGATGTTGCGAGCTCATAAAAAAAAGTTAAAAAAAGTGTCCAAATTTACTACATTACAGACAAATTGATGCAATAAAAACGGTTTTTTTACCGACTCATAGAATTGACACTTTTGCTCCATAAAAAAAGCACCCTTTTGGATGCTTTTGGATTAATTTATGATCTTCTTCCGCCTCTTTCATATTGCCTTTCGGCATTCCTAGAATCTCTGTTTTCATGCGATCTTGTATTCATAGATTCGTTTCGTTCTCTTCCGGAATTTCTGGGTGAAGAAGCTTGATTATCTCTTGATCGAGTTTGATGGTATTCTAAATTTCGGGTCCCGTTTGTATGCTCGGTTCTTGTGCCCGATTGACTTCTGATTCCAGAATTTGATTCATATCTGGTTCCATTCCCATTTCTGGTTGGTGTATCATTATAGCTTCTGGTATTATTTCTAGTGGGGCTATTGTAGGCCATTTCACTTCTGCTATTGGCATGTTTTACTCTGCGGGTTTGATCGAGTTCATATCGATTTTGATAATTGTGATTTCTGTAGCTGAAAGCTCTTGTCGGATAAGTTCGTTCACAATAGTTGGCTCTAATGGGTTGATATAAAGCAACTGCTCGGGTGCATTTTCGAACATTTACGTAGTTGTAATGATTGTGAAAATTGATGTGAACTCCGATGTGATTTCTGTATCGAAATACCGGCCACGGATTCCAGGCGACGTAGAATTTAGGATAATAATTCCAATACCAAACCGATACATAAGGACGATAATAAGGAGCCCAAAAAGTTGTGTATATTACCGGTGTGTGAACATAAACGGGCTCATAAATGTAGTTTGGACCGTACATATATACATCGCCAACTACTTGAATTTGAACCTGATTGTTGCTGTCTTTTTCAACTTCGATGGTGGCAACATCTTGATAAGTGTCTTTCCCTAATACAGATTGAACCACCACTAGGTGCGTGTTGCCTTCAACTGATTCTACAACTCGTAGGTAATCTACTTGATTGTCTTCGTTGAGATCTAAGTTTGAAATTTGGGCATTTGGATCGTTGATCCTTTGTTCAAAATCTTCAAGATTTTTTGAATCTCCAAAAATAGATGCCAAAGCTCTCAAATCAAGGTTGTCACTGATTTCAGAACTTTTAGCATTGATTATTGTTTTGTCTTGCGCTAGGACCGTAAAAGTCATTAAGATTGAAAGACTTGTTGTGAGCATCGTTTTCATAAAGTAAAAGTTTGGTTGATAATCGCTTTAAAGAGTGTTTTTGACACATCTTAAACCCCTTTTTTCAATTACTGTGCCACTGGGTCAACAAGTGAGGCTTTGAGCGAATTAAAAAAAAGTTAATTGCGCAATTTTTCTTTGTATTGCTTGAGCAGCTTTCGGTTAAAGCCTTCTTCAGCTTGTTTGAGTTTGATTATTTTTACCGCTGGAATAACACCTTTTAAGCTAGCGATAAACTTTTTGCGCGCCTGAAAAGCTTCTTCTTCGGCCGCTTCCATTTGAGTGAGCATGGCTGTAGCCTCTTTTTCAGATAAATTACTGATACTCGATTCGTCCATGCGGTTGAGATAGCCTTTTATTTTATCTTTTTTGTAGTCTTTTTGCTTGTCTTCATAAGCATTATACAACGGCCAAAACTTGGAAGCTTCCTCAGGAGTTAATTGTAATTCTTCAGTAATAAAAGCAACTTTAAGTGCTTTGATCTGCTCTTTTTTTTGTTTTAAAAGTGGTTGAGCACCAACAATTGTTATACAAAAAAACAGAGCGGTAAATGAAATAATCTTTTTCATGAT
Organism: Bacteroidota bacterium; assembly: GCA_018267095.1. GTDB lineage: Bacteria > Bacteroidota > Bacteroidia > Flavobacteriales > Flavobacteriaceae > Flavobacterium. The sequence goes on along the minus strand of JAFDZC010000005.1, from coordinate 69,488 downwards.
TTTTATTTTTGAGTGGTATTTAATCGATAATATAGTTTTCGAAATTTTCTTCAGAGGTCAAAATCTCTTCAATTTCTTGATTGTTCAAATTCAAATTTGCTTCCATTTTTTGGAGGTCTTTTTCATCAAGCATCATGGCCCAATCATCATTACTAATACAATGGTTTGAAGCTAAATAATTTTCAACAACTTCATCTGAAGTACAATTTTCGGGTGCTTTTGAATATTGAACAAAAGCAATTCCCAAAGCCACAATAAAAATGGCAGCAATAGAGATTACGCTGCGTTGACGTGTCGATAAATATTTCTTTCTCTCAGGTTTAATCAACTCTATATTTTGCTGTAAACGCTGAGAAAAGTCATCAAAATAGCCTTCAGGAACTTTAAATCCTGTTTCGATTTTTTCTATCTCGTCTAATTTAAAAGGTTTCATAGCACTAGGACTTTTTCAATGGTTTTGGGTTTAATTTTCTGTGAGATAATTTTCAATTTTTTTTACTGCATGATGATACGAAGCTTTTAGAGCGCCTACTGAAGTGTCTAAAATCTCAGACATATCTTCATATTTAATTTCTTCAAAATATTTCATCTTAAAAACGAGCTGTTGCTTTTGCGGGAGCAGGGCAATGGCTTTGTGTAATTTAATTTGTGCCTCATCACCATCAAAATGGGTGTCCGCTTTGAGTTGAGCGGTGTAGGAATTTTGTAAATCATCGGTGCTGATTCCGCGTCGTTTGGCTTTTTGGTTGATAAACGTAATGGCCTCGTTTGTTGCGATACGATAAATCCACGAAAACAATTTGCTCTCGCCTTTAAAATTGTGTAAATGTCGGAAAACTTTGATGAAAGTATTCTGAAGCACATCATCCGCATCGTCGTGATCTAAAACTATGTTGCGAATATGATGATACAAAGGTCGCTGATAGTCGCTGATGAGTTTCTGAAACGCGATATTTTGCGTAGCAGGATTCAATAATTGCGCTATGAAGACCTGTTCTTCCAAATGATTTTTTGCGGTTTGAATCCGAAACGAAGCAATGGTTTAATGCCACATCAAAAATTATGGATTTTCTGTTTCAGCATTTTGTGTTGGTTGACTAACAATTGGCTCAACAACGATAGGTTTAGGAACTGAAGTCGGTTGTGATACGCCCACAGGAATATATATGTCCGTTATCCATTTGGACGGATTGGCAATTTGCATCATATTTTTTCGGTACACTTCAATTTGGGTTCCGCCTACATTTTCGGACAAGTGATTTTTAGACAAATAAGCTCTGGTTTTGCCCCAAGCCTCACGAGTGTGCGAGTAATCTCCGGTTAAAGTCGTTTTTACAGCTTGAAACGGATAAAGCAAACCGGTAGACATATCGCTGCCTTCGCTGATGAAAATTTCTTTCTCGATTGGCATGCAAACGGAAAGTTTACTCACGCCATGAGCCACATCATAACTGTGATAAATAACAAAGGGATTTCCGGTTGATTTGATGTGGTTTTTTGCGAAAAAATTCACCATTCTCGGAATCAAAATCCGCAGATTGTAAGGAATTTTACCAATCTCACTGTTGATGGTTTGTTTGATATAAAAGGTTCCGGTTTTTTTGACCAATCCGTCGACTTTTATTTTATAAGTATTGATTTCGTATGCTATGGTTTTATCAAGTTGTGCTAAACTTTCTTGTTGCATTTGCTCGATATTCTGAATTGGTCCACCTCTGAGCAAACCATAGATTTTGTAGCCAAAACTCATCTTTCCTTTTAATTTCCAGGTGATTTTGGTTCCGCCCAAAGTATCTTCAAAAGTTATTTTACCTATTGCCTCGGCTCCGTTGTAATTGATTTTCTGAGAAATAAATTCAGCATTCCTTACCGAAGTTGTCATTAAATTACCTTCCTGGTTATCACCTGTCCAACGACAAGTTCCGTGTGTGCCAACGGTGTTTTTAGGGTAAGAAAAAATTGTTTCAGGGTTGTTTTTTTTCCAAGACACAAAGGTTTCCCAATTGCGATAATCATTTACATAATCAAATAAAGTTGCCCGAGGTGATTTAAGAACCATTGTGGTTTGTACTTCAAAATCGGCTTTGAGGGTAGCCACGTATACTGTAGCAGCAAAAGCAACCAGCAATATCAGTAAAAAAAGATATTTGAGTATTCTCATAGAAATGCGAATTTCATCCTCGTAAAAGTAGGAATTTATTTTTTGTCAGTAGTTTTAGTTTCAATTCAAGATCGCAGTATGGCGATAACAAATTACATATATTTGTTCACCAAAGATTATGTTTATTAAAATAATTAATTATGAAATTATCAACCTATAGTTGTATTTGTTTTTTCGCGGCTTGGTCTATAGCATCGTTTGGACAATCAAAAAAAGTTGTTTCTGCAAATCCTTCAAATGATTTTCAATATATCGTAGAGCAATTTGCCGATATAAAGGTTTTGCGTTATCAAATTCCTTCATGGGAGAAGCTAACCCTAAAAGAAAAACAGTTGGTTTATTATCTGACTCAAGCAGGAACCTGCGGCCGTGATATTATGTGGGATCAGAACTATCGCCACAACCTAAAAATCCGCGCGGCATTAGAGCATATTTACACAAAATATCAAGGAAACAAAAATTCAAATGATTGGAAAAAATTTGTGGTATACCTTAAAAGAGTTTGGTTCTCTAACGGGATTCACCATCATTATTCAAGTGATAAAATCAAGCCGGGTTTTAGCAAAAATTATTTCAATCAGCTTTTAACGGCTACCAAAACTAAACTATCGCCTGAGATTGTCGAAATTCTTTTTAATGATGTTGACAACAAAAAAGTCAATTTAGATCAAGAAAAAGGTCTTTTGTCCGGCTCTGCGGTTAATTTTTATCAACCAGGAATTGAGGTCTCAGAAGTTGAAGATTATTACAAATCACAACCTCAGGATCCCAAACATCCACTTTCATTGGGATTAAATTCTAAGTTGGTCAAAAACAGTGATGGTAAATTAGAAGAAAAAGTTTGGAAAGCAGGTGGGATGTACGGTCCGGCGATTAAACGAATTATTTATTGGTTGCAACAAGCCGTTGAAGTAGCTGAAAATGAAAAGCAAGCAAATGCTCTGAGATTACTCATCGAATTTTACAATACAGGCGACCTCAAAACTTGGGATGAATATAACATTGCCTGGTTGCAAGCTACTGAAGGAAATATTGATTATATCAACGGCTTTATCGAAGTTTACAATGACCCATTGGGTTACAGAGGATCTTATGAAGGCGTAGTTCAAATCAAAGATTTTGATATGTCGGCCAAAATGGAGGTGATTTCAAACAACGCACAATGGTTTGAAGATAATTCTTCAATTGATAAAGCGTACAAAAGAGAGAAAGTGGTTGGCGTTTCATACAAAACAGTAATTGTGGCCGGTGAATCCGGAGATTCCTCTCCGAGTACGCCCATTGGAGTCAATTTACCCAATGCTGATTGGATTCGTTCTGAGTATGGTTCCAAGTCAGTTTCATTGGGGAATATCATTGAATCTTATGCCAATTCATCGGGCAAAGGAAAACTCCAAGAATTTGCCAATGATGCTGAAGAAATTGCTTTGGCTGAAAAATACGGTTCAATTGCCGATAAATTGCACACCGCTTTGCATGAAGTGATTGGTCATGCTTCCGGAAAAATCAATGAGGGTGTCGGAACGCCCAAAGAAACCCTCAAGAGTTATGCGTCTACGCTTGAAGAAGGCCGTGCTGATTTAGTAGGATTGTATTATTTGTACCACCCAATCCTACAAGATTTGAAGTTGGTGGATGATTGGAAGAAAGTAGGTATGGAAGCTTATGACAACTACATCCGAAACGGTTTGATGACGCAATTGCTTCGTATTGAGCTGGGATCAAATATTGAAGAAGCCCATATGCGCAATCGTCAATGGGTGAGTGCCTGGGTTTTTGAAAAAGGCAGAAAAGACAACGTTATTGAAGTATTGAACCGCAACGGAAAGGTTTATTACAACATCACCAATTATGAAAAACTGCGTGAATTGTTCGGAGAGCTTTTGCGCGAAGTGCAACGCATTAAATCAGAAGGTGATTATGAAGCCGGAAAAAATTTAGTCGAAAACTATGGTGTCAAAGTCAATCAAGAAATTCATCGACAAGTTTTGAATCGCAGCAAATCGTTTTCAAATGTTCCCTACAATGGTTTTGTCAATCCGGTGCTCATGCCTCAATATGATGCTAAAGGCAATATGATTGATATTAAAGTTGCACAGCCAAAAACGTTTGCCGAACAAATGCTCAATTATTCAAAAGGGTATAGTTTTTTACCACTTGAAAACTAATTCAAAAATAGCTTTATCAAAAACGCCTTCTCCATCAGAAGGCGTTTTTTTATCTTTTCATGGTTACTTTAATAATGAACAGCAACACAATAAAAAGCAGAAATCCAATCAAAACCTTATAACTTCCTTTGTAAAAATGCTGGTGTGTGTTGCTATCTTTTTTATACGAGAAAATCATAATCGCTACAAAAGCGATAAAAAAGAGTGCCGCAAAAATAAGTTGTCCGGTTGAAAACATCTGGGATAATTTTTTTCCAAAAGTAAAACATTTGAGCCTAAACTTAGTATTTTGCTTGTTCAATAAATTCAATAAATCATGCAAAAACAAATCAATGCCGTCAAAGAATTTCACACGGCTTTCGGACTCGGTGTCAGTTCAGAATTCAAAGCAGATTTGGGCGAACAAAAAAATCTTTTGCGCTTTAATTTGATGAAAGAAGAAAACGAAGAATATTTTGAAGCAGTTCAGAACAATGACCTAATTGAAATAGCCGATGCTTTGGGCGATATGCTGTATATTTTGTGCGGAACCATTTTAGAGCACGGCTTGCAGCACAAAATTGAAGAAGTTTTTGACGAGATTCAACGCAGCAACATGAGCAAATTGGACCATGACGGCAAACCCATTTATCGCGAAGACGGCAAAGTCATGAAAGGCCCGAATTATTTCAAACCCGATTTTACCAAAATCATACAACCATAAAAAAGGCGGAACTCAAAATTCCGCCTTTTCTTTATCCTTCAATTTTTACCATCCAGCCAAAGGTGTCATCGGCCATTCGGTATTGAATTTTGGTGAGTTTTTCTTTGAGATCTAACGCAATAGAATGTTCTTGTTTCGGAACTTCATAGTACACATCTTCATACGAAAATCCGCAAATCGGATTAACTACAGCAGCGGTTCCGGCACCAAAGATTTCTTTAAGAGTTCCATTTTTAGCGGCTTCAACCAATTCAGAGACCAAAACTGAACGCTCTTCCACTTGGATACCGTCGCGCGTGGCAATCGCAATCAAACTTTTACGTGTTACGCCATCCAAAATACGTTCACTGGTAGGTGCGGTATATAAAGTATCCTTGATTCTGAAAAATACATTCATCGTTCCGGCTTCTTCGAGCTTGGTGTGTGTGGCATCGTCGGTCCAAATCACTTGCTGAAAACCTTTTTCGTTGGCCAATTTGGTCGGATAAAATTGCGCAGAATAGTTTCCGGCAGCTTTGGCAGCTCCGATTCCTCCGTTGGCGGCCCGACTGTAATGATCGGCAATGAGCACTTTTACTTCGCCGGAATAATACGATTTAGCCGGCGATAGAATAATCATGAAACGATATTGTGTTGATGGAGCGGCAATCACACCGCTTCCAATGGCAATCATAAACGGTCGGATGTATAAACTATTTCCTAAACCTTTTTTAACCCAATTCTTCTCGAGATGAATCAGCTTTTGAAGCCCAGCCATAAAGATTTCTTCCGGAATTTCGGGCATGGCCATACGCACAGCCGATTTATTCAATCGATGAATGTTTTGATCCGGTCGGAACAACCAAACATCATCGTGCTCATCGCGATAAGCTTTCATGCCTTCAAAAATGGCTTGCCCGTAATGGAAAACCTTAGCCGAAGGATCAATCATAAAAGGCTCGTAGGGTTTGATTTGTGGTTTTTGCCATTGTCCTTCACGAAAATCGCAAACAAACATATGATCGGTAAAAATGCTTCCGAAAGAGAGGTTTTCAAAATCAACCGAATCAATTTTTGAGCTAGAAACGGTTACGATATCGATTTCGTTGTTGGAAATATCACGCATTTAAAGGTTGTTTAGTAATGTTGCTTTTAAGTTATAAAGTGTTGTAAAACAATAATTTAAAAGCTAAACTATAGATGGTTAAACCTTTAAATTTTAATTTCGGCTAAAATAATAAAATTGCATTACTAATTAGCTCAAAACATTTAACAAAATATGACTTTTTTAAGAATCGTTACTTTGTTGAGATTTTCTTTGAGTTTTCTTTTTTCAATATCAAAAAAATTAAGTTTTCTTGCCAATTATTAGCCATGAACCACTTACTTTTGGCAACATAAAATCATGTACCATGAAAAAAAATATACTTATTCTAGCTGCATTTACATTAGCTTTAGCTTGTCAAAAGAAAAATGTTGAACCTGTAAAATCCGAAGCAAAATATGCTTCTTTTGGCGATAGTATAAAGCCAGACGCAGCCATTACCAAAGAAGCGCTTTTAGCCAAATACGAAACTTTAAAAGAAGGCGATACGGTTTCTGTAAAGTTTACTTCAACTATCAACGATGTTTGTCAGAAAAAAGGGTGTTGGATGAATGTTGATTTAGGCAAAGACCAAGAAACGTTTGTCAAGTTCAAAGATTACGGATTTTTCATGCCGCTCAATTCAAAAGGCAGTGAAGTGGTGGTGAACGGAAAAGCATTCTTAAGCGTTGTCAGTGTTGATGAACTCAAGCATTATGCAAAAGATGCCGGAAAATCTCAAGCGTCAATTGACAGTATTACCCAGCCTGAAAAATCATTCGGCTTTATTGCTGACGGTGTTTTAATCAAAGAATAATGAAACAGTTTTTGAGTTTATTGGCTTTGATTGTTTTGATGTCTTGTCAAAAAAAGGCCGAAGAAAAATCTTGCCCGATTCAGCATAAGAAAGAAAGCAAATTCAAGATGTATCAAATGTCTGAAATGTCTTTGCTCATGGAGCAAATGTTTGCCGATAATATGCGATTGAAAAGCCGAATTATGACGGGTGAAACGGTTGGGAAATTTCCGGAGCATTTCAATAAAATCCACAAAGCGCAAATGACCGACCCTGCTGAAAACGATGATTTTTTTCAAGAACAAGCCGATGCATATTTAATCGCGCAACATTTGATTTACGATGATTCGGCTCAAGCCAAAAAGCACTTCAACGCCGGAGTTGACGCCTGCATTCATTGCCACGAAGCCAAATGTACCGGCCCAATCGAGCGCATCAAAAAGTTATACATTCCCTAAAGAATGCAAAGAGAGATCATCACAACAGCCGATGGTTCGACTACGATACGATTGCCGGACTGGGATGAGCATTATCATTCAAAACACGGAGCTATTCAAGAAGCGCAACATGTTTTTATTAAAAACGGATTGGCGTTGTTTGCAGATCAATCGGTTGATATTTTAGAAATTGGCTTCGGTACCGGGCTCAATGCGCTGATTACTTATAAAGTAGCGCCAAATTATAGTTTGACTGTAAATTACGTTGGGATTGAAGCCTATCCGATTCATGAATCAGAAGTTTTGGCTATGAACTATGCGTCAGAATTGAAAATAGATGATGCTGTTTTTGCGCAAATGCATCAATGCTCTTGGAATGAATCACATTCCATTACAGATGATTTTAATCTTACCAAGCGCCAACAATTTTTTTCAGAAATCAGTGATGAAGCTGTTTTTGATTTAATTTACTTTGACGCTTTTGGCTATCGAGTGCAACCTGAATTGTGGTCAGAAGAGATTTTTAAAATCATGTTTCGCGCTTTAAAGCCCGGAGGAATTTTGGTGACTTATGCTGCGCGTAGCATTATTAAAAAGAACATGATAGCCTCTGGATTTACGGTTTCAAAATTGCCCGGACCGCCCGGTAAACGCGAGATGTTCAGAGCCATCAAAGCTTCATAATATTTTTTGCCAATTAACGTTTCTTTAAATGAAGCGATAAGCTTTTGATTGTATTTTTATTTTCAATCATCAAAACTTCAGATTATGAAACGCGACATGTTTGTTTTTACTAAAAGTATCTTGGAACATGTAAGCTTTGATCCGCTGTTGTTCTGCAAAGAACTAGAAAAAGCACTCAGAGTTTTACTTCCGTATGAAATAGAACAACTCACTGAATGGCTCCTTCAATACACTTCTGAAAAACCTGAACTAAGGCAATGTTTGATTTACATTAATAAATAATAAATTGTAAGAATTTACATTTTTATTAACAAAAAAAGTGTATTTCATCGATTTTTAACGCGTTTAATCGTTTAATAATTTTGTCGGTAAACTTTTTTTACTTTAAATTTACTGCCAAGATAAACCCCTAAATCTTACCATTATGCCTAGAATGATTTACGACTACACGAAATCGGTGCTCGAGCGAGTGAGCTTCGACCCAGTGCTTTTTTGTAAAGAATTACGAAAAGCGTTGAAAAACTTATTGCCTTATGAATTAGAGCAATTAAGGAAATGGTTACAAAACTACACAACCGAAAAGCCTGAACTGAGGCAGTTTATAAGTATTGTCAATTGATTATTCATATTAAGAGGGAGCTGAGAGGCTCCCTATTTTTTTGTTACCGGGCTGATAATTTCAACATTCTGAAAAACTATCGCGCCTTTAACTACACCGGCAATTGTCGAACGCAAAGCATCAATAATTTGTATTTTCAACTCTGTTTTCGGGTAAATCAAACTCACCTCGCGCGCTGGTTTGGGTTCAGTAAAGTGTTTGAGTTTGTTTCGGTCTTTTTCGGCTATATCCAAAGTGTGTAAATAGGGTAATAAAGTAATCCCCAAACCTTCGTCAGCTAGTTTTACAAGCGTTTCAAAACTGCCACTTTCCAGCTGAAAATGACTGTGTTCATTTCGGTTGGCGCTTTTGCACAAATTCAAAATACCATCTCTAAAGCAATGCCCGTCTTGCAACAATAAAATCTCATCCAAATTTAAATCGGCTACTTCCAATTCGGTCTTTTGATAATGCTGATGCGAAGTCGGCACATAAGCCATAAAAGGTTCATAATACAAAACGACTTCTTTGATTTTTTCTTCAATCAATGGCGTGGCAGCAATGGCAGCATCTAAATGGCCATTTTTGAGCTTTGTAATAATTTCTTCGGTGTTGAGCTCTTCAATGATCAACTTTACTTTTGGGTATTTTTTAATGAACGTATTGAGGAACATCGGCAATAGAGTAGGCATAATCGTCGGAATAATTCCCAATCTAAATTCACCGCCAATAAAGCCTTTTTGTTGTTCCACAATGTCTTGCATTCGGTTGGCTTCATTGACAATATTTTTGGCCTGACTTACTATTTTCTGACCAATTTCAGTTAGTTGAATCGGTTTTTTACTGCGATCAAAAATGAGGATATTGAGTTCTTCCTCCACCTTTTGAATTTGCATGCTCAGCGTTGGCTGGGTTACAAAACATTTCTCAGCGGCTAAGGTAAAATTTCGGTGTTCGGCTACAGCCAGAACATATTGAAGTTGGGTAATGGTCATAAAAAATAGTCTAATTCGATGCAAATATAAAACCGATTAATTTATTCTATCGAATTGAAAGCAGAACATTTCTAGATTTTTCTTGTTAATTTTTCTATAAAGTTAAAAACTCGATTAGGCTAACTCATTTCAACTATTATTTTTGCTGTATGAAATGCGTCGCACAACTTTTTCTGATTTTGTTTGTTACTTTTCTGGCCACGCCTACCATTGTAAGCTTGATTGAGAAAAATACCAATACTTCTTATTTTTACAATATGTCTGAAGAAGAGCAAGCGCACAAAGAAATCAAAGCTGATTTAAACACTGATTTGAGTTATGTTTTGTTGCATTTTCCTTGTAGAGTTTCAAAGATTATTCTTTCACCCGATTGTGTCAAGCACGATAACTTAGCCTCCACTATTTTTATTCCGCCTCCCGAATTGGTTTAATACAACTTTTGAATTTTACCGGTTTTCCGGACCAATTTTTTGTATTAAATTTTAGGGATTATGACTAAAAAAATCAATCTTTTAGCGCATCTCAAATCTGATTTTTCCTCAGGTTTGGTGGTGTTTTTGGTTGCGTTACCGCTGTGTTTAGGCATTGCTATGGCTTCGGGCGCGCCATTATTTTCAGGAATCATTGCTGGAATCGTCGGCGGAATCGTGGTCGGATATTTCAGCACTTCACATTTAAGTGTGACTGGCCCGGCTGCCGGCCTCACTGCGATTGTGCTCACGGCAGTAACCGATTTAGGCGCTTTCAACATATTTTTGACAGCCGTTTTTATTGCCGGATTAGTTCAGATGTTGTTGGGTTTTTTAAAGGCAGGAACTTTGTCAAATTACATTCCAACCAACGTCATTGAAGGAATGTTGGCCGGTATCGGAATCATCATCATACTCAAACAATTGCCGCATGCAGTAGGTTATGATGCCGATTTTGAAGGCGACGAAGCCTTTGTGCAGACCGATGGTAGCAACAGTTTTTCATCTTTATTGGGATTGCTTCAGTATGTTCAATTGGGATCGATTTTGATTTCGTTGATGTCCTTGACGATATTGATTTTGTGGGATAAACTTCCGATGCTTAAAAAACTTAAGGCGGTTCCCGGTGCTTTGGTGGCTGTTTTGTTGGGAGTAATTTTGAACGAATGGCTTACTTTGAGTGGAAGCTCGTTGGCAATTCAAAAACAACATCTGGTTAGTTTACCGGTTCCTGAATCGCTTGAAGATTTTAAAAATATTATTGTATTACCCGATTTTACTGCGCTTACCAATGTTAAAGTTTGGACGGTTGGTTTGACCATTGCGGTGGTTGCCTCCATCGAAACTTTATTGTGTATCGAAGCTGCCGACCGAATGGACGCTCAAAAACGCTATACCGATACCAATGTAGAGCTCAAAGCGCAAGGCATTGGCAACATCATAAGCTCATTATTGGGCGGTTTGCCGATGACCTCTGTTGTAGTGCGCACTTCAGCCAACAACAACGCTGGCGCTAAGACAAAAATGGCCACCATTATTCACGGAGTTTTGTTGCTTTTGTGTGTGTTGGCCATTCCGGCTTTGCTCAATAAAATTCCGTTGGCTACTTTGGCTTCTGTTCTTTTGATGGTGGGTTATAAGCTGGCCAAACCGGCTACATTTAAGCATTTTTGGGAGCGCGGAAAATATCAGTTCATTCCGTTTATTGCTACTTTACTCGCAGTTGTTTTGACGGATTTGCTCAAAGGTGTAGCGCTCGGTCTTTTCATTAGTATTATCTTCGTATTAAAAGGAAACCTCAAGCGTGCATACAGTTTCAGAAAAGAAGCCTATGTTGACGGCGACATCATCCATATTGATCTGGCGCAGGAAGTTTCGTTTTTGAACAAAGCAGCCATCAAGTCAACGCTCAATGATTTGCCTGAAAATTCCAAAGTGGTGATTAATGCGGCCGACACGGTGTATATAGCGCATGATGTTCTTGATTTAATCAAAGAATTCAAAAAAAACAGAGCCAAAGAATACAACATCAAAGTCAAATTAATCGGATTTAAAAAAGCCTATGAATTGACCAATAGCGGAGACGAAGAAAAACACGTTTTTGTAGAAAGAAAATCCCAATAAACAAACTAAAATATCCAAAATGAAGACATTAAATAAAGAATTACAAGCATCGATTACGCCCCGAAAAGCGCTGGAGATTTTAAGAGAAGGAAACAACCGATTCATCAACAACCTCAAAGCGCATCGCGATTTGCTTGAACAAGTCAACGAAACGCGCGATGGTCAATGGCCGTTTGCCACGATTTTGAGTTGTATTGATAGCCGAACCTCTGCCGAACTTATTTTTGATCAAGGTTTGGGCGATGTTTTCTCGGTGCGCATTGCCGGAAATATTGTCAATACCGATATTTTAGGCAGCATGGAATTTGCCTGTAAAGTGGCCGGTTCAAAACTCATCGTCGTTTTGGGGCACAGCAAATGCGGGGCCGTAAAAGGCGCTTGTGATCATGTTGAAATGGGCAATTTAACGGAGTTGCTTTCTAAGATTCAACCGGCGGTTTATCAAGAAACCAGCACAACATCTGACCGAAACGCTTCGAATGCCGTTTTTGTTGAAAATGTAGCCGAGATCAACGTAAAACGCAGTGTCAAAAACATCATCGAACGCAGCAATGTGCTGGAGCAAATGTTGCAAAACGGACAAATCGGAATCGTGGGTGCAATGCACAATATCGAAACCGGCGAAGTGACTTTTTATGACGATGTTACTTTTATCAAAGACGAATTGAATCCGAATTTTTCACTAGACGATTTGCGATAACAAGCCATTGATCAACTACAGTTCACTTCATTTTTTGACTATATTTGAAAAGTTCTGTGCAACACAACCATTATGAGCGATTTTTATAAAAAGATACTAGACAACAACAAACAATGGGTTGAGCAATCTTTGGCTTTAGATCCGAATTATTTTGAACATTTGGCCCAAGGACAAACTCCGCCGCTTTTGTGGATAGGCTGTTCTGACAGTCGTGTTCCGGCCAACGAAATTATCGGAGCTAAACCCGGTGAAGTATTTGTTCATAGAAACATTGCCAATATGGTTGTACATTCAGACATGAATATGCTCAGCGTGCTCGATTATGCCGTGAGCGTACTCAAAGTAAAACACGTGATTGTTTGCGGACATTACGGTTGCGGTGGAATCAAAGCCGCGATGGGCAATCAATCAATTGGGCTGATTGACAATTGGATTCGCCATATCAAAGATGTTTATCGTTTGCATCATACTTATCTAGATTCAATTATTAATGAAGAAGACCGATTCAACGCTTTTGTTGAACTCAATGTGAAGGAGCAAGTGTTTGATTTGGCCAAAACTTCCATAGTGCAAGAAGCCTGGAAAAATGGTCAAGATTTGACATTGCACGGTTGGGTGTATGGATTGAACTCGGGTTATGTCACCGATTTAAACGTCAACATCAGTTCAGAGAAAGATTTGGATTTGGTTTATCAACTGAAATTTTGATAGGAAGCCGCCTGAAAGAGCGGTTTTTTTATTCGGTATCTTCGAGGTTTTCGTTGAATGAAGAAGGCAAGAGTTGTGGAATAAACTTAATCAAAATCGGCAAAAGCAAACTGCCACCCGGAATCAAGAAAATGGTCAGCGACGGAACCGATTTGCAAATATCAAGCAATTGTTTTTTGATTTTCTTTTTCTCGTCTTTGTTCAAATCGCGTTGGGTAGAATGCGCCAAAAGCACCATCAGTTCTTTGCTCTCAGAGATTTCTTTGACCAATCGTTTGCGGTTGCGATTGATGAGTGTAACGACCAATTGTGTGGTTTGGTCGTAAAAATGTTTCACCGGATTTGAATAATTAAAATACGGAATTTCACTTTTATATTGCGCTATAAAAGCGTCGGTTTCGCGAATGCTTTGCGTGACAAAATCGTCCGAAACGTGCATCAGCGAAGCCAAAGTGTGCAAGAAATACGCTTCTTCGTTTTCAATTTGGCCATCGCTCCACAGCGCCAAACCGGCCATATCAATTAAGTAATATTTTTCGAGCGCGTTTTGGTAGTAATCCAGTTCAAGCGCTTCGAGGTTTTGAATATTGACTTTTGAAAATTTGGTATAACGCACCGAAGCTTCAAAGAGTTTGATCAATAAATCATCATGTGCCGATTTGTTGGTTTTGGTGCGCAGTGAAAACGCAACCACACTCACGATGGTATCTTCAATTTTGTGTAAATATTTCTCGGGAATTTTTTCTTCGGTCAGAAAGTGTTGAAAAGCCAGTAAATCAACAAACAACAAGGCGTTGGTTACGATGTGCGAAAAGTTTTTGCTGATGATGTTGTCGTTGGTCTGAACCCGATTGTCAATTAAATCTTCGAGTGAAGAGGCAGTAGGCGAGGTCGGCCAGACTTTTTTAATCAGATTAAAACGCGAAGTATTCATCTGATTGTAAAACGAAACCGCTTGTTTGATAAAGTGTTCTGGATTGGTTTGGACGGTATGCAATCGATACATTTCAAACAAACCGTGAAGCAAAGCCAGTTTTGAAACTTCATCGCTGAGCCAACCCGAAGTATCAATTTTTATATCCGACCCAAACGATACAATATGCCCATAAATAAATCCGGTTTTTCGGATGTTTAAATAAAAGGCGTTCGCATCGAGCATAGGTTTGCTGTGAGCCGCTTTGAACTCGATAAAAAACTTGTCAATCCAGCCGTGTACCGATGGGTTTATCATCACTTAAAAATTCAAGGCAAAGCTAATAGATTTTGATTTGCCAAAGTGTGAACAGTTTTAATTTAAGATTAAATTACTGACGAGACTTGATGTTTTGGGCGCACAAACGAACAATTTCTTCGATGCGGTTTTTCCGGGTTTCTTCGCGTTTGGCATGGTTGAGCCAATAGAGATAACTTTTTCTGTAGGTTTTACTAAAATTGTGAAAGTTATCAGATGCCACTGGATTTTGGTCAAAGGCAGCTTGTAAATCGTCCGGAACTTTTAAATCCTCCACCTGATCTAAGCTTTCCCAAGAACCATTTTTCTTGGCAATTTCAATTACAGCCAAACCGCTTTCATGCATCAATCCGTCGCGCAATAATTGTTCGATATAGTTTTTGTTGACTTTGCTCCAAACACTTTTGGGTTTGCGCGGGGTAAATACTTGTTTGCGTCCATGCTCGTCGAGTTTGCGTACTGTTGAATCAATCCAGCCATAACAAATGGCCACTTGAACTGCTTCTTCCCAGCGCATACTTTCAAAGCCGCTGTCTACTTTGTAAAAAATAAGTTCAACACCCGAATAAACACGATGATGATCATGCAACCAATCGCGCCACTCTTGGGCATTTTTAAAATATAAAAGCGGTTTTTCGGTCAACTTTAAATTATTTAATGATGGCAGAACAAGCAACGCGCGCTCCGGCATTTCCCGAAGGTTGCGAAGTAAAATCGTCGCTGCCTTCATGCACAATGAGCCCTTTGCCTAAAATATCTTTGGTCGGATCGCCACAACCGATACACCATTCATTGGTTGTCAGTGTGATGGTTCCGTTTCCGTTGGCATCGGCCGTAAAGTTGCCAATGTCGCCTTTGTGGTATTCTCCCACGCCCCATTTTCCGTGTTTTTTAAAGGTAGGATTCCAATGACCGCCTGCCGAAGAAGCATCTGCTGCAGAACAGTCAGATTTCTCGTGAATATGAATCGCATGTGGGCCGGGTTTGAGTCCGGATAAATTGGCTGTAAAAGTAACCTCGCCTTTTTTCTCGATAAAAATGGCTGTCCCAGTTACGGAACTTTTACTTTTTGACTCAAACGAAAGTGTCAATTTTTGGGCGTTGCCCGATGAACTTCCCGATTTACAGCCAATAATGATGGCCAGTAAAACTAAGCCAGATAAGCATATTTTTTTCATGATTTGTTGCGTTGAAATTGAGTTTAAATGTACGTATTAAACCCAATAAAAAAGAAAATTTAACGGATACTTATTTCGCCGATTTCTCACCGACAAAAACATCGTTCGGCGATTTGAACAACACATTGAATGTCGTTAAACTTCCATAGATACGCGTAATATATTGCTGCAATTCAACTTTTTCGATTTCTTCTAAGTTACTCGCGTTGATTTTTTGTTCCATCACGCGCAGACGATCGCGCAACATGACAATTTTGTGAAAAAAAGTGTCTACCGGAACTTCTTTCGAGGCCAGTCCGGCTCTTCCGGGCTCCAGAATCATTTTGCCGCCTTTCCATTTGTCATCAATAGCCACGGGTTCTCCGAGTCCGTTCCATTTTTTGAGGATGCTCAAAAGACTTTGTTCAACATCGTAAAAACTCACGGTGTCCACTTCGTTTTCAGCGGCATCTATCACTTTAAATTCACTGTCAATGTCAATGGTTTCGAGTCCGTTTTCGATAAAAGTCACCCAATATTCTTTAGATGAAACGTTCGTAACAACGCCTTTTCCGTATTCCGGATGCTCAATTCTAGATCCGATTCCGAGTATTTTCATGGTAATAATTTTTGACCAAAATAAAATTTTTCTCATAAAAAAAGCCGGTCTTTTGAACCGGCTTACCAACAAATTAATTAACCAAAAATAGATTAAAAACAATATTGATTTTCTGCTACTAATTTGGCAGTAATAGTTTCGCGTAACCCAACAATGTTAGGCATGTTGGTGTATTTGGTGAATCGGCGCAAGCCCATGAGCATCATGCGTTGTTCATCACCCTCAGCAAAGGATATAATGCTTTCTTTTCCTTTTTGGGTGACAATATCCACGGCTTTATACAAATATAATTTGGCCATAGCGATTTGCTCTTTTACGGCTTGTTCCCCTTTGTTTTTGGCCATTTTTTCGGTGCGAAGAAGCGTGCTTTCAGCCATATAAATTTCAATGAGCATATCGGCCGCTGCAGTCAGTAATTGTTGGTGCGAATCGAGTTCCGCGCCGTATTTTTGCGCTGCTGCTCCGGCCACCATTAAAAAAGCTTTTTTGAGTTTGCTGATCATTTCTTTTTCTTCTGAAAGCAATTCTGAATAATCCGGGATATCAAACGACGGAATGCCCATCAATTCTTCTTGAACTTTCATCGCCGGTCCCAATAAATCTACGTGGCCTTTCATGGCTTTTTTGACCAACATGCCTACCGATAACATGCGGTTGATTTCGTTGGTTCCCTCGTAAATTCTGGCAATACGGGCATCTCGCCAAGCGCTTTCCATCGGTGTGTCTTCAGAAAATCCCATACCGCCGTAGATTTGAATTCCTTCGTCGGCACAATTTTGTACATCTTCAGAAACCGCCACTTTTAAAATCGAACATTCAATGGCAAATTCTTCCACGCCTTTGAGTTCGGCTTCTTGATGCGAAGCTCCGTCGGCTTCGCGTAATTTGATGCGGGTTTCTATGTCTTTAGCCGCGCGATACGTAGCACTTTCACCGGCATATGCCGAGGTCGCCATTTCGGCCAATTTGTAGCGAATGGCACCAAAACTTGAAATCGGGGTATTGAATTGTACGCGCTCGTTGGCGTAATGAATCGCGTTGGTAGTCACTCTACGCTGTGCATCCAAACAAGCGGCTGCCAATTTGATGCGTCCCACATTGAGTGCGTTCATGGCAATTTTAAAACCTTCGCCACGACCAGCCAACATATTCTCAACCGGAACTTGGGTATCGTTAAAGAATACTTGGCGTGTTGATGAAGCGCGGATGCCTAGTTTGTGTTCTTCTTCGCCCAAAGTAATTCCGTTGTTGGGATCATTTTCTACAATAAATCCGGTAATGTTTTTGTCGTCTTCAATGCGCGCGAATACAATAAACAAAGAGCAAAATCCGGCATTGGAAATCCACATTTTCTGACCGCTGATTTTGTAATGCGTTCCATCTTCAGACAAAACGGCTTTGGTTTTTCCGGAGTTGGCATCAGAGCCTGCACCCGGCTCGGTCAAGCAATAAGCGCCAAACCATTCACCGGAGGCCAATTTGGGAACGTATTTTTGTTTTTGTTCTTCAGTTCCGTATAAAGTAATCGGCATGGTACCAATTCCGGTGTGTGCGCCAAATGCTGTTGAGAACGAGCCCGTAGCTCCTGAGATGTAATCACAGACCAAACAAGTATCGACAAAGCCCATGCCCATACCGCCGTAAGCTTCAGGAACGGCTACGCTTAAGAAGCCCATTTCTGCAGCTTTGCGCATCATTTCTTCGGTAAAAGCATAGTCTTTGTGTTCGAATCGGTCTTTGTTGGGCCAGATTTCTTTGTCGACAAATTCTTTGACAGAATCGCGCATCATGATTTGTTCTTCCGAAAAATCTTCGGGTGTAAAGATGTTTTCGCATTTGGTTTCTTTGACCAAAAATTGTCCGCCACGTGTTATATCTTCCATAATTAGGATGTTTATGTTGTTTTATAGTAATTCAAAAATTCCGGCAGCGCCTTGCCCGGTTCCGACACACATCGAAACAATTCCGTATTTGCTGCTGCGTCGTTTCATTTCGTCAAAGAGTTGTACTGACAGTTTAGCGCCTGTACAGCCCAGCGGATGGCCTAAAGCAATGGCGCCACCATTGACATTCACGATTTCAGGGTTGATGCCCAATTCGCGCACCACCGCCAAAGATTGCGAGGCAAAAGCTTCGTTGAGCTCAATCAAATCGATGTCTTTGAGTTGTAATCCGGCTTGTTGCAAAGCTTTCGGAATCGCTTTGACCGGGCCAATGCCCATAATGCGCGGCTCCACTCCGGCTGCGGCATAACTCACCATTCGGGCCATCGGCTGCAGATTCAATTCTTTGACCATGTCTTCGCTCATAATCATGACAAATGCAGCTCCGTCACTCATTTGCGATGAATTTCCAGCCGTAACGCTTCCGTCAGCTGCAAAAACAGGTTTTAGTTTTCCGAGCGCTTCGAGATTGGTATCGGCTCTTGGGCCTTCGTCTTTGTTGACCGTGTAGTTTTTGGTTTCTTTTTTGCCGCTTTCGTTGATAAAGGTATGCTCCACCGAAATTGGTACAATTTGCGCGTCAAATTTACCTTCGGCTTGGGCTTTCAATGCTTTTTGATGCGAAGCAAACGCAAATGCATCTTGATCTTCGCGTGATACGTTGAACTGTTTGGCCACAGCCTCGGCGGTGAGTCCCATGCCCCAATAATAATCTTCGTGACCGGCTGCAGCTACTTTGTAATCAGGCGTGGGTTTGTATCCGCCCATCGGAATGTAGCTCATACTTTCGGCACCACCGGCAATAATGCAATCGGCCATGCCACTTTGAATTTTGGCTACGGCCATGCTGATGGTTTCAATGCCGGAAGCACAATAGCGATTCACTGTAACTCCGGGCACATCAGTTACTTTTAAGCCCATGAGCGATATCAAACGACCCATGTTCAAACCTTGTTCGGCCTCTGGCATGGCATTTCCGACCATCACATCATCAATACGCGATCGATCAAAATCAGGTAATTGTTGCATGAGGTATTCTATGGTTTCAGCGGCCAATTCATCGGGGCGTTTGAATCGAAACAATCCTTTGGGCGCTTTGCCCACGGCAGTTCGGTAACCTTTTACGATATATGCTGTTTTCATAATTTTAGTTTCTGAGTGGTTTTCCTTTGGTTAACATAAACTGAATGCGCTCGAGCGTTTTGCGTTCGGTACACAAACTCAAGAAAGCCTCGCGTTCGATGTCTAATAAATATTGTTCCGAAACGAGTGTTGGTTCAGATAAATCGCCTCCGGCCATGACATAAGCGAGTTTATTGGCGATTTTTCGGTCGTGTTCTGAAATGTATTGTCCGGCCACCATTTGGTCGGTGCCCACCAAAAACATTCCCAAAGCTTGTTTGCCCAAAACCTTCACGTCGTTTCGCTGCATCGGTTGCGTATAGCCTTGTTCGGCCATCTGCAAAGCGATTTGTTTGGCCGTGGCTATTTGTTGATCGCGGTTGACCACGACAATGTCTTTTCCTTTTTGGAGCACGCCTAAATCAAAAGCTTCATAAGCAGAAGTCGCGACTTTGGCCATTCCAATAGTTAAGAAATATTCTTGAAGTACATTGAGTTCAACATCATTTTTGCGGAATAAATCTGAGGCGCGCAAAGTCATTTCTTTTGAACCGCCACCGCCGGGAATCACGCCTACGCCAAATTCTACCAAGCCAATATACGTTTCAGCGGCGGCCACTACGCGATCGGCATGCATCGTCATTTCGCAGCCACCACCCAAAGTCATTCCGTGTGGAGCTACCACCACCGGAATCGAGGAATAACGGCAACGCATCATCGTGTTTTGGAACATTCTGATGGCCATATTGAGTTCGTCGTATTCTTGTTCAACAGCCATCATGAAAATCATACCGATGTTGGCTCCGACCGAGAAGTTGGCTCCTTGGTTTCCGATGACCAATCCGTGGTATTCTTTTTCGGCCAAATCAATGGCTTTGTTGATACCGGTGAGCACGCCGCCACCGATGGTATTCATTTTTGAATGGAATTCCAGATTTAAAATGCCATCGCCCAAGTGGAATAAACTGCAATCGCTATTGCCCCAAACTTTTTGCGTTTCGCGGATATTATCGAGTATAATAAAGCTGTCTTGCCCTGGTTTTTTAGCGTATGATTTTGAAGAAATATCATAAAAATGAGTCGCTCCGTTTTTGACAGAATAGAAGGATGAAACGCCGCCGGATAGCATTTCAGTTACCCAAGTCGCAGGTGTGTAGCCTTCGTTTTTCATCATCTCGATGGCTTTTTCAACACCGATGGCATCCCAAATTTCAAATGGGCCATTTTCCCAACCGAAACCGGCTTTCATGGCATCGTCAATTTTGTAAAGTTCGTCTGAGATTTCAGGAATGCGATTCGAGACATAAGCAAACATGGCTGCAAAATTCTTGCGGTAAAAATCACCGGCTTTGTCTTTTCCTTTGACTAGAACTTTAAAGCGATCAATAGGTTTGTCAATGGTTTTGGTGAGTTCTAAAGTGGCGAATGATGCTTTTTTATTCGGACGATATTCTAAAGTATTGAGGTCTAATGAAAGAATATCTTTGTCGACTTTTTTGTAAAATCCTTGTTTGGTTTTGCTGCCCAGCCATTGATTTTCGATCATTTTTTGAATGAATTCAGGCAATTTGAACAATTCATGCGCTTCATCATCAGGGCAATTTTCATATAAACCGTTGGCCACATGCACCAAAGTGTCCAAGCCGACTACATCAACCGTTCTGAAGGTGGCTGATTTTGGTCTGCCAATCACCGGACCGGTGAGTTTGTCTACTTCTTCAATGGTTAAGCCCATTTCTTTGACTTGGTGAAACAAGCTCATGATCCCGAAAATACCGATGCGGTTTCCGATAAAGGCCGGTGTATCTTTGGCGACGACTGAAGTTTTTCCGAGGAATTTTGATCCGTAATCAAACAAGAAATCAATGACTTCAGGTTGGGTTTTTGGTCCGGGAATTATCTCGAATAGTTTCAAGTAACGCGCCGGATTAAAAAAGTGCGTTCCGCAAAAGTGTTGTTGGAAATCTTCGCTTCGGCCTTCGCTCATAAATTGAATCGGAATACCTGAAGTGTTTGAAGTGACCAATGTTCCGGGTTTGCGGAAACGATCAATTTGTTCAAAAACCAATTTTTTGATGTCCAACCGCTCAACAACCACTTCAATGACCCAATCACAAGTAGCGATTTTCGTCATATCATCGGTGGTGTTTCCGGTGGTAATTCTAGCAGCGAATTTCTGACTGTAAATAGGCGAGGGGTTTGATTTGAGCGCATTGGCCAAATGTTCATTGACAATTCGGTTGCGCACAATTTTGCTCTCTAATGTCAGACCTTTCTTTTCTTCAATAGGCGTTAGTGCATTGGGTGCGATGTCTAATAATAAAACTTCCAAACCGATGTTGGCCAAATGACAAGCAATTCCGGAACCCATGATTCCAGAGCCGACTACTGCCACTTTTTTGATGGTGCGTTTCATGTTATTCGTTGGTGTTAAATATTTTTTTCTCTTGAATTAATTCATAGATAATCTCGGTGACTTCCATGAAATGTTGAAGTTTTTCTTCAGAAATATGGTTCTTGATGGTCTCATTGAATTTGAGCACCGTATTCTTAGAGAGTTCTCTTTTTTCTTTGCCAAAATCTGTCAGGTAAATCAAAACACCGCGTCCATCTTCAGGATTTTTTTGTCGTGAAATCAATCCTTTTTCTTCCATTGATTTTAATGTTCTGGTAAGACTGGTAGCTTCCATTCCCATTTTTGGACCCAGCGTTGTTGATGGTGTGCCGGCTTCTTTATCTAAACTCAGTAAAGCAAAACCGGTGGCCATGGTAGCGTTATATTTGGCAGCCTCTTCGTTATACATTCGAGAAACTGCTTGCCATGTTGCACGCAATACGTAATCTATGGTTTTATCTTTCATAATTATTTGTCAATGAAATTCAAAGTTATAAAAAAATATTATGCACGCATACTAAATTTAAAAAAAATAAGTAGCTATAGCAAATTTAATTTCAGAGAATTCTTGAAAATAAAAAACTCCTCTTTTTAGAGGAGTTTTAGGATAACTGAATTTTTTTTAAGCTGGTTTTTTATTCAAAGCTCCTAAGGTTGCTCCAACTACAGCACCGACACCGGCGCCCATCAGCAAACAAATTGCTACATCCATAGCCATCATTTGAAAGTTGGGTTGCGCTTCCATCGATGAGCGAAAGAAGTTTTCCATCAGACCGGTAATTACTCCGATTCCGATTCCGGCTTTGGCACCAGCTGCTAAACTGTGAATAGATGCGAGATTATTATAAATGTACGACATCAGAAATCCGAAACTCATACATCCGGCGAAAATAAAAGTTAAATTCGGTTCGCCACCACCAAAATAATCGTGGAATAAGATTCCGTAGAACAGCCAGCCCAATAAAAAGTCTGCAATACCACCGGTAATACCGGCCAAAATAAAGTTTTTTACATTCATAACAGTTTGGTTTTAATTGGTTTACGTAAAGTTAATTTTCTGATGAGCGAAAATTTAACAGTTGTTGACCAATTATAAACATTTATGAACCAAGCTTTACTGCTGCTTTTATTGGTTTGCTCCGTAGATTTGTTGATAAAGTGATTTGTATTTTTCCATCACCACTTTTCGTTTGAGTTTCATAGTAGGTGTGAGGTGGCCACCATCAATAGACCAAACATCGGGCGTGAGTTCAAAGCGTTTGATTTTTTCCCAATTGCCAAATTTTTCGTTGAGCGTTTCGACTTCTTCGCCAATGCGCGCTATTACTTTTGGATTTGAAATAATTTCTTGATTGGTGTTGCCCAATTCAATATGATGGATTTTTGCCCATTCTTTCACAAATTCAAAATTAGGCTGAATAAACGCTGCCGGCATTTTCTCGCCTTCGCCAATGACCATGATTTGCTCAATGAAGCGCGATTGTTTCATGGCATTTTCGATGAGTTGCGGAGCGATGTATTTTCCGCCCGAAGTTTTGAACATTTCCTTTTTGCGATCGGTGATGCGCAGGAAACCTTGAGCATCAATTTCGCCAATATCGCCCGTATGAAAATAACCATTTTGAATGGCTTCGGCTGTTTTTTCGGGATCTTTGTAGTAGCCCATCATGACGTTCGGACCTTTGCATAAAATCTCACCATCTTCGGCAATTTTGACTTCAACGTTATTGATTGGAACGCCTACCGAACCAATTTTAAAACCGCCGTTTCTCTCACAATTCACTGAAATTACCGGCGAAGTTTCGGTTAGTCCGTAGCCTTCCATGACCGGTAAACCTGCTGCTGCAAACACGCGAATAAGTCTGTGTTGTAATGCTGCACTTCCGGAAACCATAACGTTGAGGTTGCCGCCCAAACCTTCTTTCCACTTGCTGAAAATGAGTTTGCGCGCTATTTTAAGCTGAAATTCATACCAAAAACCGTTGGCTCCGTAGGGTTCGTATTTGAGTCCGAGCTCGATGGCCCAGAAAAATAATTTTCTTTTGATTCCGGTAAGTTCTGAGCCTTTAGCGTAAATTTTATCATAGACTTTTTCAAGCAAACGCGGCACAACCGAAAACACGGTTGGTTTGACTTCTTTGATGTTGTCAGAGAGTTTATCAATCGATTCGGCAAAGTAAATAGACACCGAATAATACTGATAGATGTACAAAATCATCCGTTCAAAAATGTGGCAAATCGGCAAGAAACTCAGTGCCACACTCGAGCCTTCTTCAAACGGAATACGCGGAGAACTATCAATGACATTCGATACAATATTTTGGTGCGAAAGCATCACGCCTTTGGGCTGACCGGTGGTTCCTGAAGTATAAATAATGGTCGCCAAATCTTCGGTTTTGACTTGGTTTTTTCGGGCTTCAACTTCAGTTTGATTTGATGGATCATTGCCTAATTCAAGCAATTCTGTCCAGTTTTTGCAGCCATCAATTTCATCAAAACTGTACACTTCAATCAGCGACGGAACTTCTGCGCGAATCAGATTAACTTTTCTTAAAACTTCAACATCAGAAACAAAGCAATATTTCGACTCTGAATGGTTCAGGATGTACTGATAATCTACTTCTGAAATGGTCGGATAAATCGGTACGTTCTGCGCGCCTAATTGCAACACGCCAATGTCCAGGATGTTCCATTCGGTGCGGTTATTAGAGCTGATGACCGCAATTTTATCATTTACGTGAACGCCCAATCGCAACAAAGCTCTTGAAATCGCGTTGGCTTTGTCGATGTATTCTTGGGTTGAAGTGGCCATCCATTGACCGTTGTATTTGGTCACCAATGCTTTGGGCATATTGTTTTTGGATAGCTGATAGTACGGAAAATCAAATAATCGAGTAATACTGCTCATTTTGGGTGGTTGTTAGGCTCTGCAAATTAAAGAATAAATAATTACGCTACAATTTTTTGTTATTTTCTAGCCAATTGCAACCAACACAGCGAGAGTGTTTTTATCTTTGCGGCAGATTTATTTTTTAAGCTTCTGATTTATGCTCAAACACTGGCGACTTTCTGAATACAAAGTATTGTTATACAGGATATTACTGGCGTATTTGTTTTATTTTTTCGCTCGGGTTTTGTTTTATGTATTCAATGCCGGACTGCTTAAAGTTCCATCGTTGGCAGAGTTTGCACGTTTGTGCTATTACGGAATTCCATTTGACACCACAGCCATTTTGTATGTCAATATGCTGTTTATTGTTTGCTCGATTATTCCCGTTAAAAAAGCCACGACTGTCAGTTATCAGAAGTTTTTATTCTATTTGTATTTTGCCACAAATTTACTGGCGTATGCAACCAACTTTATCGATTTAATTTACTACAAATATACCTATGCGCGCACCACGGCAGCGGTCATGAATGTTATTGAACACGAGAACAACATGGCTCAATTGATGTTGAGTTTTGTGGTTGATTTTTGGTATGTTTTTGTGTTGTTTTTTGTTTTTGCCGGTTTGTGGATTTGGGCCTACAAGCGCATCAGAGTTGACTTTAAGCCATACACTTCAAAGAATTTGCATTATTACGGATTTTCAACTGCTGGCTTTTTGCTCATAGCGGCTCTGATTGTGGGTGGTATCCGCGGAGGCGATTTTAAAAAGTCTACGCGACCGATTAATTTGCTCGATGCCAGCCGTCATGTCAAGAATATTGTGCATTCGGATATTGTACTCAACACGCCATTTGCGCTCATCCGAACCATGTTTAGCAACAGCTTTGCCAAGACCAATTATCCCGGGGTAAATGCGCAAGTGATTCTTGAAAAAGTAATGCCCATCAAACAATACCACAACCATCCGTTCACCAAACCAAATGTGGTGATTTTTATTCTCGAGAGCAATGGGCGCGAATACTATGGAGCTTTCAACAAAAAAGCCAACATCAAAGATTTTAAATCGCATACCCCGTTTTTAGATTCACTCGCGAATCACAGCATGATTTTTACCAATGCTTATACCAACGGTCGTCAGTCTATTCACGGAATGTCCTCAATATTGGCTGGGATTCCGTCGTTTAAAGATGCGTTTACTTCTTCACCTTATCCGAAACAAAAAATTGAATCGATTGTTTCCACTTTAGAAGGCATCGGATACAACAGCTCTTTTTTTCACGGAGCTGCCAATGGATCGATGGGTTTTTTGGGTTTCTCAAACATCCTGGGCATTGACCAATATTACGGAAGAACCGAATTCAACGATGACAGCCAATTCGATGGATTTTGGGGCATTTGGGACGAACCGTTTTTGCAGTTTATGAAACAAAAACTCGATGGGCAAAAGCAACCGTTTTTCTCTTCGGTATTTACCGTTTCATCGCATGAACCGTACAATATCCCAGAAAAATACAAAGGCAAATTTAAGGAAGGCGATGTGCCGATTCACAAATGCATTGAATACACCGATTATTCACTCAAGCGATTTTTTCAAGAAGCCAAAAAGTCACCTTGGTACAAAAACACCATTTTTGTAATGGTAGCTGACCACGGCAATACCACTTTTTATAAAGAATATCGCCGTCCGATTGAGCGCTTTGCCATTCCGATTATGATTTTTAAACCCGACAGCGAATATGTAGGCGTAGATGAAGATTTGGCACAACAAATCGATATATATCCGACGATTTTGGACATGATCGGTTACCCGAAACCGTTTAGAAGTTGGGGCAGAAGTTTACTCGATAAAAAAACGCAAGAACCTTTTGTGATCAATTCCACCGGAAGTTTGTATCAGTTCTCCAAAGGCGATTATATCTGTATTTTTGACGGAAAGAAATCGCTGGGCTTTTACGATAAAAACGACAAAGCTTTGCAACACAATTTAATTGGACAACGCAACGCCGCAATGAATGATTTAGAACTGCGTTGTAAAGCCTTTATTCAAGATTATATGGATCGCGTGGTCGGGCAAAAACTCGATCCGCTCAATACAAAATAAGATGAAAAAATCAACCAAAATTATCCTCGGAATTGTATTTTCTATTGTGCTGATGGGCGTCGGAAAATACGTATACGATATGAACATCAACCACAATTTTGAAACAATTTCTGAAGGCAAAGTCTATAAATCTGGCGTAATTCCGCCCGATGAAATCAAAGATTATGTGCAGAAATATCACATCAAATCAATCGTGGATTTGCGTTTTCCCGGAACCGCTGATTTGGTCAACAATCCTGAAATTCCCGAGGAACTCACCGCTGAGAAAGAAGCCGTCGCCAAAATTCCGGGCGTGAACTATTTCAACAACGGTTCAGATCAGGTGCCCAATCAAAAGAATTTGGATACGTTTTTTCAAATCATGGACAATCCCGATAATTATCCGGTTTTGATTCACTGTTATCACGGAGTCGGTCGTGCCGAAATGTACTCTGCCTTATACCGAATCGAATACGAAGGATTCACCAACGAACAAGCGCGTCAAGGTGTTCGCACGATGATTAAATTCAGTTCGTTTGACGACGGAACGCCCAAAGGTGAATACTTAAAAGCCTACAAAAGCCGTAAGCAATTAGCTGCCGAAAAGAAATAATTATTGCTTGATAATTTTCTCGGTTTGTGTTGTTTGCTGGGATTTTATTCGAACCAAATAAGCTCCTTGTGCCAATTGACTCAAATCAACATCGGTGGTTTGACCCGCTTTTAGGGATAAAATAAGTTGCGATTGCAGGTTGTAAATTTCAACTTCATAAGCTGAAACTTCCGTATGAATGCGCAAAACATCTTGCACGGGATTCGGATATATTCTAAAAGGCAAAACCTGATTGTTTTCTGTGGCCAACAAAACCGAATTTTGCAACAAATTCACTTTAAAATCATCGAAGTAAAATCCGTCTAAATTCGTCCCCACATCCGTTGACAATCGAAAGCGCACTTTGATGGATTGACCGGCATAATCGCTCAAACTGATTTCTTCATTGATCCAATCAGATTGTGTTCCGCTATAGGCCGGAATGGTTCCTTCAGCAGTATTGGGTGTAATGCTTTTGGTGTATTTTCCGCATTGCTCGGTCCAAGTCAAACCGTTGTCAGTCGAAACTTCAAAAGCCACAAAATCATAGCCGTTTTCGAGTTCCCACTTCGCCGCAAAAGAAACCGTTGCGTTGTTAATACCCGCTAAATTAATCGGATTGGTCAAGGTAATTCTTTTGTTTTGGCTGTTGCTGTAGGTGCCGTTGGGCGAATCCGTAATGGACGAAGACGGAGACACAAAAGTGGTCGTCGATAAGCCCCAGTTGTTGTTGGTCCAAGTGGGAGCCAATGCCGAGCCGTTATCGGTCAATGTATTTTGGAGTTGCCCGAATTTTTTGGTCACTTGTTTTCGCTCGATGTTTTGGCCATTGTCAATTACGTATTCATAAACAATATCATCGTTACTGGCGGTTCCGTTGGCAAGACCAATCGCAATTTGTGCGTTGACACTTTGTGAAACATCCAAACCCGAAACCGTAAAAGCCGGTCCGACTGAGGTGATGTTTGAGGACAATGGATTGATGCTCACCGTATAATTTCCGCTGCCGCCCAATCCTAATTTGGTCAACTCAAATTGTGCCTGAAAAATCGCTTGGTTCCCGATGAACTTTGGTGTCAAATCGGTCAGTGAAGCATATTCGCGAACAAGTTGAGCCGTGGTCAAATTGGTAAACATCATTTTTTGACAAAGCGGAATGATTTCGGTGGTCGCCGGCCAAAATGACTGACCAATTTCTGGTGTAAAAGCAAAAATCTTGTCGTGGTTCATGGTTTGTCCGTACATAAAATCATCCGAGTCACCCGAAGCAGCATATAAAGCTGAAGCAATTTCATTGACCAGATTATTGTTGGAAACCATCAGCGATGATATTTTTCCAAAATAGGCATGGTCCGGACTCGGAACATTTAATTCATAACCGTATGGATAGAGCAATAAATCTGAATAAGTATGTGCATTGAGCGCCAATTTAAAATGGTGATTTTCTACAAAATACTGAACCGCTTGGGTTTCTGGTTCTGAAAAAGGCGCAGTTCCGGGATAAGTTTCACCGGTAGCATCGGCCGAAATTCCGGTCGTATTCCAGACACTTTGACCAGCATCACCATTGATCCAATAATCATAATTACGGTTGTTATCAACCCCAAAAGTTCCGTCGTTAAAATTGCGTCTGTTTTTGCGCCACATTCCACCACCACTCGGATTGGTGGTTTGGTTATAAATGTAACCGTCCGGATTGACCACCGGAATAAAATACAATTCGGTATTGTCGACAATGTCTTTGATTTCATCATTACTCGCATAATTCTCGAGCAAATACCACATATAAAAAATGGTTTCTGACAACGAAATCGGTTCGCGCGCATGATGAACCGCGGTGTATAAAACTTGCGGGCGAGCATTCATCAATTCAGGATTTTGGGTGATTTTGACCCATTGTAAAGCGCGGCCTTCTGAGGTCAAAAAGCTGCTCACATTTTCTCTGGCCGAGATCAGATTAGGGAATTGGGTGTGCATATCGTCCAGTTCTTGCAACATCTGGTCGTAAGTCAGATAACCGCCCATGCTGCCTAAGTTGAAGTTGGTTGGAATGGTATATTCAATGCCTTGCGTTATGCAATCGAATCCGGCGTTTAGGATGCTTCTTTGCGGCGCTTTTTTTTTGTTTTGATCTACGTAATATTGCTGAACATCTTCAATCTCAATTTCAACTTTGAGACCCAGATTTCGCGCTTTTTCTAGTTCGGCATCCGAGAAATCACAGGTGAGTGAATAGCCTTTTTTATGCAAACCATGATCGGTTGCAATACCGGCTTGTTGTAATTTTTTGAGGTTCTCAGCGGTTTCATAGATGATTTTGGCACGATGATATTTTTGATTTTGTGCCGAAGCAAAACTGATGGCCAACAAACACAGCCAAAGCATATGTAATTTCTTCATGGAGCAATTTTTAAACAGCTCAAAGATAGAACTTTGACTGAAGCTTCAAAATGGCCATGTTAAATTTAACTAATTGCCCTGTTGCTCAATCCATTTTCTTGCATTGACGAAAGCTTCTAACCAAGGTGAAACCTCGTCGGTTCGGTCTTTTGGATAATGTGCCCAATTCCAACTAAAAATAGAGCGTTCAATGTGCGGCATCATGACCAAATGACGACCGCTGGCATCACACATCATGGCCGTATTGTAATCAGAATTGTTCGGATTAGCCGGATAAGTTTCATAACCGTATTTCCCGACAATGTGGTATCGACTTTCTTCGTAAGGTAAACTGAATTTTCCTTCGCCGTGTGAAACCCAAACGCCCAAAGTACTTCCTGCCAAAGACGATAACATCACCGAATGATTGTCTTGTATGCTTACCGAAGTAAAAATGCTTTCGTGTTTGTGGCTGTCGTTGTGCTTCATTTTTCCGTGGATTTCATGCTCTGGATAAATAAGCTCCAGTTCCATCATGAGTTGGCAACCGTTGCATATCCCTACCGACAAAGTATCGGGGCGCGCCATGAAATTATCGAGTGCCTTTTTGGCTTTTTCGTTGTATAAAAATGCGCCGGCCCAACCTTTGGCGCTGCCCAAAACATCTGAATTCGAGAAGCCGCCCACAGCGCCGATGAACTGCACATCGCTCAAATCTTCACGACCAGAAATCAAATCAGTCATGTGTACATCTTTGACGTCAAATCCGGCCAGATACATGGCGTGGGCCATTTCGCGTTCAGAATTGCTTCCTTTTTCGCGAATGACAGCAGCTTTGGGTCTGTTGCCTTGATGAATTTGTAATTTTCCGTCAAAATGTTTCGGATAAGTATAGGCCAATGGTTGATTTTTGTAATTGTCAAAACGCGATTTTGCACAATTATTGGCTGTTTGATGTTGATCGAGCAAATACGAAGTTTCAAACCAAACATCGCGATATTCTGGAATTGAGAAGTTGAGGGTGGTTGGTTGTGAATTGTTGGTTGTGAGTTGCAGATTTTCGGTTGAAGTCACCGTTCCAATTTTGAAATAAGCAATACCTTCTTGATTTAATGTCTTTTCAAAAATTGTGTCCTCTTTGGGTTGGATGACGATGCCAATGTTTTCTGCAAATAATATTTTGACTAAATCAGATTCATGCAAACTTGTCAAGTCGATGTGAGCGCCCAAATCAGTATCGGCAAAACACATTTCGAGTAAAGTGGTGATGAGTCCGCCGCTGCCAATGTCGTGTCCGGCACAAATTTGTCCATCGGCAATGAGCTTTTGGATGGCATTAAAAACGCTTTTAAAATACCCTGCATCGCAAATGGTAGGCGTTTTGTTTCCGATTTTATTGAGTAATTGTGCAAACGAACTTCCGCCCAATTTAAAATCGTCTTGCGACATATTGAGATAATAAATAGAACCTCCATTTTTCTGCAAAACCGGTTCAACCACACGCGTAATATCAGTACAATGACCAACAGCAGATATAATTACAGTGCCCGGAGCAATCACTTCCTGATCGGGATATTTTTGCTTCATAGACAGCGAATCTTTCCCGGTTGGAATATTGATGCCGAGTTCAATGGCAAAGTCCGAGCAAGCTTGCACGGCCTGATATAATCGCGCATCTTCGCCTTTGTTTTTACAAGCCCACATCCAGTTGGCCGACAGTGAAACGCCGCTGATTCCGTTGTGAATCGGTGCCCAAATAAGGTTGCTCAAAGCTTCACCAATAGCATTCCGACTGCCCGCTTCCGGATCAATCAAAGCCGATAAAGGTGCGTGTCCGATTGAAGTAGCAATGCCATTTTTACTCGTAAAATCCAGCGCCATCACCCCCACATTATTGAGCGGTAATTGCAACGGCCCGGCGCATTGTTGTTTGGCCACTTTTCCGCCTACGCAGCGATCTACTTTGTTGGTGAGCCAATCTTTACAGGCCACGGCTTCGAGTTTTAAAAGTTCGCGCACATACTCCGGAATTTTAGAAGTTTCGTAGGTTATGTCTTCGTATTGATAAACAACGGTTTGGTCTTTAATGATGGTTTTTGGCGAGCTGCCGAACAAATCTTCTAAAGCAAAATTCATCGGTTTTTCGTCCGTTTTTTCAGAGGTAAATACAAAGCGATGATCGTCTGTTATTTCGCCCACGACGTACATTGGCGCTCGCTCGCGCTCGGCTATTCTTTGAAGTTGTGCTACATCTTTAGAGCCAATCACCAAGCCCATGCGTTCTTGCGATTCGTTGCCGATGATTTCTTTGACTGAAAGAGTAGGATCGCCCACTGGTAAAGCGTCGAGCGAAATGGTTCCGCCGGTAGCTTCGACCAACTCAGACAGACAGTTCAAATGCCCGCCGGCTCCGTGATCGTGGATAGAAACAATCGGATTGTGGTCACTTTCCACCATCGCGCGGATGGCGTTGGCGGCTCTTTTTTGCATTTCCGGATTCGAACGTTGAACTGCATTAAGTTCAATTCCTGAACTAAAAGCGCCGGTGTCGGCTGAAGAAACGGCAGCTCCGCCCATACCGATTCGGTAGTTTTCTCCGCCTAAAACCACAATTTTATCGCCTTTTTTGGGTTGTTTTTTCTTTGATTGTTCGTGTTTTCCGTAACCTATTCCACCGGCTTGCATGATGACTTTATCGTAACCGAGCATGCGTCCGGCTTCCTGATGTTCAAAAGTTAACAGTGAACCGGAAATGAGTGGTTGTCCGAATTTATTGCCAAAATCAGAAGCTCCGTTGGAAGCTTTGATTAAAATATCCAATGGTGTTTGATAGAGCCATTTTCGGGCTTGGGTGTTTTTTTCGGCCCAACGATTTTGTGACAAACGCGGATAAGCCGTCATGTAAACAGCAGTTCCGGCGAGCGGCAAAGAACCTTGACCGCCGGCCAATCGGTCGCGAATTTCTCCGCCTGATCCGGTGGCTGCGCCGTTAAAAGGTTCTACTGTTGTGGGAAAATTATGGGTTTCGGCTTTAAGTGATAAAACCGAATCAAAGGGTTTATTGTTGAAAAAATCGGCTTTGTCCCCAGAAGCCGGCGCAAATTGCGTGACTTGTGGCCCTTTGATAAAAGCGACGTTGTCTTTATAAGCCGATACAATTTGGTTGGGATGTTCAGCTGAAGTTTTTTTGATCAGTTGAAACAAGGATGAGGGTTGTTCAATGCCGTCAATGACAAAGGTTCCGTTGAAAATTTTGTGGCGACAATGCTCTGAGTTAACTTGCGAAAATCCAAAAACTTCAGAATCGGTGAGTGATCGTCCAAGTTTTTGGGCTAATTCTTCGAGGTATTCGATTTCATCTTCGCTGAGCGCCAAACCTTCTTGTTGGTTGTATGCCGCGATATTTTCGATGTGTTGAATCGGCTCGGGAGTTATGTCAATCTTAAAAATATTTTGATTTAACGCAGCGTATTTTTGCGAAAGCATCGGATCAAAAGCGGTAAAATCAGCCGCAACTTTATGAAATTCTTCGATGCGTATAATGCCTGAAATACCCATGTTTTGGGTGATTTCAATCGCATTGGTGCTCCAAGGTGTAATCATGGCGGCACGTGGGCCCACAAAAAAATCCGCGAGCACGGATTTTTCTATTTTTTTTGTATTGCCAAAAAGCCAGTTGAGTTGATTGATGTGCGCGGCCGAAAGTTCGTTTTGCGTCTGAACGGCAAAAACAGTGCTGTTTTCGTTTCCGAAGAAATGAATCATTGTAGTTAGTATTAGTCGTTGTTGTTGCGGCAAAGGTAGCCCAAAAAAACGCAGGGCACAACTAAACTTTATCTACAATTGCTTTGACTTTTGAACAATTATTCGGGAAAAGGAAAACTTTGATACGCGCCCATATCCGGCGGGTTCGAAGTGCGCGGTCGTCCGAGAATATCTATCGGAACCAAAAAGCTTAAGCTTCCCTTTTGGAAAGCAGCCGAGGTATCATCAATATTGAGTTTATTCGCATTTACATCATAAAATTTCGGGTCTTGATTTTTGATGTTTCCGCCCGTTTGGTTTCGAATAAAGTCGTATTCCGGATGGTTGTTTTGCAGTGAAGTTCCGTTGTCTCTGAATTTAATCAAACAATTCTGAAAATCGTAGTTAAACGCCACATCGTTGTTGTTTAAATCAATATCGTCTAAGTACAGTTCAATATTGTTGCTTCCGTAAATGATACAATTGTAAAAATTAGCGCGCACCAACGGATTGCTTGGTTTGCTGCCATCGGCTTGTTCTTCGTAATTGCTGATCCAGACCGCCAGCGGGTTCGAGCCTACCCAATTGTTGTTGAACGTTGCGTGTTTGAACTCATAATCACCTCCTAAACTACAAGCGAGCGAGGCTTGTCCGGCCAAATTAATGACGAGATTTTCTGAGGTAATGCCGGCCGCTCGTGCGAGTATTCCGTAGTTGGCTGAATTGTAAATTTGCGTGTTGTTGATTTCAAGTGGGCAATTTTCGACCAAAAATCCCAACAAAGCATTTTTAAGTGTTAAATGATTGACACGGTTGTTCACGCTCCCTTGTCGGAGCCAAATTGTGCCCCATTGTCCGGGAACATCTTCAAACATCGGTTCGAGTCGATCGCCTTCAAAAGTAACTTCGTTTTGTTGTGGATTGGTCGGGTCAGGAGAAATAGCTCCGTTGACATGCAAACTACCGCCAGGCTGAACGACAATTCCCGATTCGGCATGGAAATACACGCGCGCTCCGGGGTCTATAGTCAGTGTTTCTCCACTCGGAACTCCGGCATATCCGTATATGACATAAGGTTTTGTATTGTTGAAATGAAACTCATCGCCATTGGCCGGATCGCTGTGATCTAGTTCAAAACCATTGATGCGGATTTCATCGCCATTATCATCAGTGCCAATGAGCAAACTTTCTTTGATTCCCGCATCATCCCTGTGTGGATATAGAAAA
Source organism: Bacteroidota bacterium (assembly GCA_018267095.1). GTDB lineage: Bacteria > Bacteroidota > Bacteroidia > Flavobacteriales > Flavobacteriaceae > Flavobacterium. Next base: position 35,003 of record JAFDZC010000005.1, on the reverse strand, counting down.
TAGGCATCTTTAATCAAGGTCACCAAATTGACTTTTTGTTCTTTACTTCCGGAATCAAAAACAATGTCGTCGGTATATAAAAACTGGGTTGGATTGTTGTTGGCCAATTCGTTGATTTTGGCAGTGGTTTCAATAAAAATATACAAACTGTCGTTGGCCAAAAGTTCTACATTGTTGAATCTGCGTCCGTCGCCCACACCGTTTCCGTCTTCATCAACTCCGGACATTCCATCAACCATCATGCGGTATCTAGAATCTATATTTTTTAGTTTAATACTAGGGATGTTGATATCATCATCGCTGTTGTTATAAACTTTGAGTGTATAAGTACTCGATCCGATGGAAGTAAAAACAGTATCAAGATATACGGTGTCTTTTGAAAAAGCTAAATTGCCATCGCTGGGAACTGTGTCAAAATCTTTACGGCATGAGCTCAATGAGAGCATAAAACCTACAAAAAGTAAACAAATGAGTTGACGCATTGAAAAGTATTTTGGGTAAAAATAAGTTTTAATTTGCAATATCAAACAACAACGAACAAAAAGTAATTTTATGATATCTTTCTGATTTTACTTTTCGCTTAGACCAACAGAACCTATAATTTTGCAACAAAAAAATAAGATGGCTTTATCACGAGATGAAATGCTTGCCTTGTGCAATTCGTTTGGCAAAAACAGTTTGATGGAAACCTTGCAAATTGAATTTACCGATGCCGGAGAAGATTTTTTAGTGGCGCAAATGCCTGTGAATTCTAGAGTGCATCAGCCGATGGGATTGCTGCACGGCGGCGCGAGTGTAGCCTTGGCCGAAAGTGTCGGAAGTGCAGCCTCGATGTTGTTCATTAACAACGAAGTCAGCGAAGTACGCGGAATTGAAATTGCTGCAAATCACCTCAAAGCCAAACGCGAAGGCATGGTTACCGGAACGGCGCGCATTGTTCACAAAGGGCGTAGTATTCACCTCTGGGAAATCAAAATCACCGACGAAAAAGGTGATCTCATCTCACTTTGCAAACTCACCAACATGGTTTTACCCAAACGCAAAGCATGATTCTGACCTCACTTATCCAGCAACTCAAAACTCAATTTGAGCAATCGTTGCCATTTGTTATTTACCGCAAACCGCAGTGCTCTTCTATAGAAGCGCTTTTACAACAAAATGATGTTTTGTATCAGGTTAATGATTATTCAGAATCGGGCTTTGTGATGGCTCCTTATAGCGGAATGCCGGTTTTGATTCCGCTGGATAAAGCAACTTCTCTTTCTGCGGAATATACTACTGAAAAACAACTTCAGAATTCAAGTGTAGCTTATACCGTAAATGAGTCTGCGAAGATTTTGCATGAACAACTTGTGACCAAAGGAATTGCTGCGATTGAATCTGGCGCTTTTGAAAAAGTAGTTTTGTCGCGTGCTGAGATGATTGAAATAGAAAGTTTTGATTGGACAGATGTTTTTTTTAGCATGCTTGATTTGTATCCAACGGCTTTTGCTTATTGCTTCTATCATCCGAAAGTAGGTATGTGGCTCGGCGCTTTTGGTGAACAACTTGTTCGCTATTCAAAGGGCCAGTTAAATACGATGGCAGTGGCCGGAACGCAACTTTTTCAAGAAAATGTTGATCCAGTTTGGGGTGAAAAAGAAAAACAAGAGCAACAATTGGTGACGGACTTTATTTTAGATGGATTGCGAAAATACAGTTCCAAAATAGAGCAATCGGCGCCGTATTCTGTTTCAGCCGGTCGATTGTGGCACATCAGAACTGACATTCAAGCACAAATTGAAGAAAATCAACTCAAAAATATCATTGAATTTTTGCATCCGACACCGGCAGTTTGTGGTTTTCCAAAAGCATCCGCGCATAAATTTATTTTAGAAAATGAAGATTATGACCGTGCTTATTATGCCGGATTTTTAGGAGAACTGAACATGGACCAAAGCACTGATTTGTTTGTGAATCTGCGTTGTATGCAAGTAGTTGATAGGCATCAAGTGGTTTTGTATGTTGGCGGCGGTATCACTGCCGACAGTAATCCTGAAAAAGAATGGCAAGAAACCGTGCACAAAGCGCAAACCATGAAAATGGTGTTGTAGGATTCTTTATTTTTGAACCAAATTTAAGTTATGAAACTAGATATTTTAGCCTTTGGCGCCCATCCGGATGATGTAGAATTGGGTTGTGGCGGAACTATTGCCAAAGAAGTTTCTTTAGGTAAGAAAGTAGGCATTGTTGATTTGACCCGCGGTGAACTCGGAACCCGCGGAACTGCCGAATTGCGCGATCAAGAGGCGATGGCAGCTGCGCAAATTTTGGGCGTAACCGTACGCGAGAATTTACAAATGCGCGATGGTTTTTTTGTGAACGATGAAGCGCATCAATTGTTGGTGATTCAAATGATTCGAAAATATCGACCTGAAATTGTTATTTGCAACGCGATTGACGATCGTCATATTGACCACGCCAAAGGAAGTAAATTGGTGTCAGACGCTTGTTTTTTGTCTGGGTTGATCAAGATTGAAACTTTTGATAACGGTCAGCAGCAATCAGCTTGGCGCCCAAAACAAGTGTATCATTACATTCAATGGAAGAATATTGAGCCCGATTTTGTCGTAGACATTACCGGATTTAATGAAAAAAGAATCGAGTCAATTTTGGCCTATGGTTCGCAGTTTTATAATCCGAACAGCAACGAACCTGAAACGCCGATCGCTACCAAAAACTTTTTAGAAAGCCTGAATTATCGCGTTAGAGACTTCGGTAGACTTATCGGAACTGATTATGCTGAGGGCTTTACTGCTGAGAGATATTTGGCGGTCAATAGTTTAGCAGATTTGCTGTAATTTTTCTGATTATTTCTTTGCAAAATAAAACTTTTACAATACATTTGCGCTCGTCTAAATGGTGGTTGTAGCTCAGCTGGTTAGAGTAGCGGTTTGTGGTGCCGCGGGTCGCCGGTTCGAACCCGGTCAGCCACCCAAAATAAAAGCCTCGGTGAATTCCGAGGCTTTTTTTGTTGGTTATTTTTTGAATTTGTTTTTCAGATAATTCAAGAACAACGTCTGCTGATCAATGAACACATTGTGCGAAGCTTCTGGCACATAATAGACGTTTTCTGCGCCGATAATCGCTTCGAGTGTTTTGATTTGTTCCGGTGAAAACAATCCGTCTTCTTGACCGTAAATTCCGTACACTTTTATTTTGTTGGCTAATACAGTATGCAGGTTTTTGGTTATATCCACCGAAGTATATCGCTCACTTTTGAGATAACCGCGCGGCGCTTCCGGATTCATTTCGGTCATATATCTAAAATCAGGATTTTTTGAAGCTTCGGCATAGAGTTTTTTTGCTTCATTGCTCATGTTTTTGGGCGTGTAAAATCCGTTGAGCATGGCATGAGCAAAGGTATAAGTAGCGTATTCTTCAAACTTTGGATCCATTTTTTCAATTTTATCCAACCAAGCTAAATTGGTTTTATCGTTGTTGGCTTGATAGATTTTTCTCGATGAATTCAAGATGGTTTTAAAGGTTTGTTGAATGTCTACCGGAGCATCAATCAAAACCACCGCGTTAACTTTTTGCGGATTTTTTTCAGCAAATAAAGTCGCTACCACTCCGCCAAAACTGTGGCCAAGCAAAGTAGCTTGGGTAATTTGATATTTACTGTACAACGAATTCAAGTCTTCAAAAATTTCTGAGAATACATATTTTGATTTGAGTTCGCCCGATTTTCCTTCGCCGCGTCGGTCATAAACAATCACATAAAAACCTTTGTCGGCTAATTTTTTTGCCGTGGTAATTTCAAAGCCCGCGCTGCTATATCCGGGGCCGCCGTGTAAGAAAATCATCGCCGGATTTTTGGCCTCTCCGTAGGCTTTACTGTATAAATCTTGCGCTTTTACAGAAACTGCAAGAGCAAACAACCCTAAAAAAAGAATTAGTTTTTTCATTTTTATTTTCCGTCTTTATCAACAATCAAACGTCCAGGTCTGTTGGCAACTTCCCAAGCAATGGCAAAAGCGTATTGTGCTCGTTTGGTCAGCGCATCGAATTCAATTTTATCTACATCATCGCCGGGTTTGTGGTAATCGGCGTGGGTTCCGCTGAATAAAAACACCGACGGAATTCCGTTTTTGGCAAAATTGTAATGATCGGAACGATAGTAAAATCGATTCGGATCTTGACGATCGTTGTATTTGTAATCAAGTTTAAGTTGGGTGAATTTTTGATTAGCGCTTTCGCAGATGTTATGCAGATCACTCGAAAGATAATCCGAGCCAATTACATAGACATATTTATTGCTGTTGTTGTGAAATTCATCATGACGGCCAATCATATCAATATTGACATCGCAAACCGTATTGGCGATTGGGAACAGCGGATTTTCTGAATAATAACGCGAGCCGTGCAAACCGTGTTCTTCCCCGGTTACATGCAGAATCAACACTGAACGCTTCGGTCCATGACCTTCTTTTTTGGCTTGAGCAAAGGCGCGCGCAATTTCAACGAGTGAAACCGTTCCAGAACCATCGTCATCGGCACCGTTGTATATTGCTCCGTCTTTGACACCGACATGATCGTAATGCGCCGAAACCACGACAATTTCCTCGGGTTTTTCAGAACCTTCAATAAAGGCCCAAATATTCTCTGAATCTGGTAGGTTTTCTTTGTATTTGGCATTCAAATAGGCCGCCGGAATAGGTTGATAATAGCTGTCAGCACCTTTCGGAAAAGGAATTTGACTGTTTTTGTACTGTTCAATCAAGTAACGTCCGGCTTTTTTCTGGCCTTCGCTACCGGTTTCACGACCTTCCATTTCATCTGATGCAACCACTGTCAATAGCGTTTTGAGTTCATCCGAGGTGATGGTTTGCATGTATTGCCGTGCATAATCGGTTTTTTTATTGTGAACGCCGCATCCAAATAAAAATAGGGCGCTTGCACAAATCAGGACTTTTTTCATAGGCATTTATTCAAGGTTAATAAACGTATAAATCATAAATAATATCAAAAAGACTGTGATGAAAATTGAATTAATCACAAATAAAATGGAGCTTTTGACGAACGATTTGATTCTCGATTCTCCGTAAAAACGATGATGCGCCGGAAAGAAATAGTAGAACATCCAGAGAAAACCAACAAAATATAAGGTTGATATAATTCCTTCAGCATTTTCAACCAAAACAAACGACAACAAACGGTTAATGATGAACAATATCAGAGCAATCAAGAGTAAAAACGAAAAATAATGCAGTGTAAAAATGCCGTGATCAAAGTAATACCAACGTTTTTTGCTGTGGAATAACCACAAGAAAAATGCAAAAACAGGCATGTAAATAAAGAGCACTTTCGGAAAGTTGTGTATGAACGATTCTTTGAATTTGTTCCCGATTTCTTCGCCTGTGTTGCGCTCATTGACTATTTGTGCTTTGCGCGCTATTTTGTATTCAAAGTCAGACATTTCGTCATCGCCTTTGCCATATTTATAAAGCGAGTCAATTTCTTCAACCGATTTATATCCGAAATTTAAAAACATTCTGTGCGCTCTTTTTCTAGAAACTTCTGCGATTTCTTTTTTCATCGAATCGGCTTCTTTTTCATTCAAAACGCCCATTTCGACCATTTTTTCTACCTTCTTTACCCGACGTTGGTAATCGGCATTTTTTTCATTTTCTATTTCTTTTTTTCCCGCTTCATTGATTTTGAGAATCTCATTTTCTGATTTATCAGACGGTTTAGGAATAATAGCAAAAGCCAAAAAGGTCACAAAACTGATAAAGATATACAATCGAACCGGTGCTAAATATGACAAGCGTTTGCCTGATAAATATTCTTTAGTAAGTGCTGAAGGTTTGAAAATCAGGTTTTTAATGGTTCGCCAAAAAGCATTCTCATAATGGGTTAAATCTTCAAAGAAATGCAAGAAGAGTTCGTGAAATGTTTTTCGGCTATCGATGTTCTCCTGACCGCAATTCGGACAAAATCGGTCTTGAACAACATATCGACAGTTCAGACAAGTTTTATCGGTGCGCAACGGATTTTTGTGGCTCATAAGGTTTCGCAAATTAGCCCGATAAAAATATAAATTTAATTTCGAATTGACACTAAATTCTTAACTTGGGCGCACTTTTAAACCAGCCACTATGCAATCAAAAGCAGCTACACCTCAAGAATATCTCAACGGTCTTGAACCTGACCGAAAACAAGCTTTAGAACAAATTTGCTCGGCCATTAAGCAAAATTTACCCGATGGTTTTCAAGAGCAAATGACCTACGGAATGCTGGGCTACGTGGTTCCGCATTCGCTGTATCCGAAAGGCTATCATTGCGATCCGAAACTTCCGCTTCCTTTTCTATCGGTGGCTTCACAAAAGAATTTTATAGCACTGTACCACATGGGTATCTACGCCAAAAAAGATTTGTACGAGTGGTTTGTTGCCGAATATCCCAAGCATTGCAAAACCAAACTCGACATGGGCAAAAGTTGTATCCGCTTCAAAAAAGTAAGTGATATACCTTATGAACTCATTGCCGAGTTGGCTGGTAAAATGACGGTTCAAGATTGGATTGATTGCTACGAAAGTGCTTTTACCAAAAGCTAGCCATTGTTTTCATGATAATATCTGAGCGTCGTGGCAATTTTGGCCAGTCGCATTTGCGCAATTTTTTCTTCGTTGAGTGATAAGTGAATCCATTGCTGAATTTGTTCTTCACGCAGGTTTTCGGCATAGGTTTCTAAAATGCTGTACGCGGCAATTTCGTAGTGTTCAATTTTGTGTAAACTCAAGACAATTCCGGCGTCGCGAACAATTCCAAATTTGGTAGCTTCAATGATTTGCTCAATTTCGTCGAGCATGGTTTCAATCGCCTCACAACGTTGCATCAGCGGCTTTTCGATCAATTGTTCAAAAGTATCTTCGATGCGAATAATTTGCTTTTTGGTTACCTCGGCATGTTGGCTGATGGTTTCAATCAGATCAAACGAGCATGCGTTTTTAATCATCTTCGGGAAAGCTTTGACCAACATTTTTTCAGTAAAATACAAAGCCTGAAGTTCCAAAAGCATCAGTTCGCGCAAACCCGTCGCTCCGTCAAAGCGATTCTTAGGTTGCTTTAAATTGGGTGTGTTTTCCTCCGAATGCTCTTCGGAGAATTTATGAGCATTTTCCATAACATAGTTTTTAGGTTAAGATTCATTATTGGGATTAAATTGTGGTAGGTGAGGCGAAGTTACCAATAAGGTTTTAGCTACAAAAAAATACCCGATGAACGACACGGAAATTTAACATTCACGGCCATTTTCGGCTAAAAACGTTAAAAATATTATTGATTTTTGGCAGTTTCGGACCAAACTTTCAGGTATTGTTTGGCAACGTTGATGTAGTTGTGTTCGCGTTCAACAAAAGCGCGTGCCCTTTGGCTAATAGCTTCAATTTCAGTTGGGTTTTCAATCAGCCAAGACAATTGCTCGACCAAATAACCGACATCGGGACATGCATTGATGTTGACTTTTTCGGTTAAATGATAATAGTCGTAGAACTCTTTTTCAGCTCCGGTAAAAACTACTTTGCCTTGTGCCATGGCCTCGAGCGCATGATAACCTTGATCGTGCGAATAAACCATATCGAGCAAAATGTGCGCGCGTTGATATAAGTTGATATAAGTGGCATACGGAACGCTGCGCGTGGTTTCAATCTCGACTCGGTCGCCATATTTTTCGCTGATGATTTCTAAGGCTTTCTCAAAAAAATCATTTCCTTTTTTGTAGTAATTGGCGGTATTGATTCCGTGGTAGATAATGATTTTATCTTTGATGTCAGGAGCGTGATATGATAGTTTTTCAATATTTACTGGATTGGGGATCATTCCTAAATATTTATTATGTCCTTGCATTGGCAGATGATAATCAATGTCAGAGGCAATAACTCCAGAAATGTGTTTATAGATGTAATCGTGCAATTTTTTAAACTCTTCACGTCGATATTTGAGTACATTTTGAAAAGAAATATCGTCAATTTTTCCGGCCAAATAAGGATTCAAAAGCGATTTAAATTCCGGATGATTGTAGTAATAATTGATGGTCGGATAATCGGTACCGCAACAAAGCAAAAAGGTTTTTGCATTGTTTTTAAAGAGGAAGTTTAGAATTTTTTTCTCAAAAAAAGGCGTGCAGTAAAAAGTATTTTCGTTAATGAGTTGAACAATGTCAAAACCGTGAAGTTTTCGATGGTAACGTTTGATTTGCAAATAAGTCCCGTAGGAATTCAAATCAAAACCGGTCAATCGATACAGTAGATTTTTGATTTTTCCGCTAAATTTTCCGCTCCAATTCTGATATAGCGGCAAATCAACCGGGAAATTTTTAAACCCGTCTTTAAAGCCCACAATAACCACCTCGTGACCCAATTGCACCAAACCTTCTTTGAGCGAGTTGTGCAGTCTGCTATATTCACCTACGAGTAAAATCTTCATGGAACCTTAAAACAGATATTGCTATATTTGACAAAGATATTCACTATTTGACAATTAATGGATAACACCAAAACTAAAATTGCTATTGTATCGCATTCACTCGGCGTGGGCGGGGCTGAACGATTTGCAGGAACGCTTAGTTTTATGTTAGACGCTCTCGGTTATGAAGTGCACAACATTATTGTCAACAATTCTGTGGATTATCCCTACTGCGGAAAATTGTACAACCTCGAGCAAGAAAGTAAAACAGCTGTTGGCGTTGTTAAGAAATTAAAGAAAGGTTTTTTGCTATCGGCTTATCTCAAGCAAAATAACATTTCAATAGTTATAGACAATCGAACGCGCAATAGTTTTTGGCGTGAACTCAGTACGGTTTTGATTTACCATAAGCGCGCTACTTATTACATGGTGCACAGCTACAATCTTTTGAATTATTTGCCGGCTCAGGCTTTTCTGGGCAGATTTTTATATCAAAAGGCCAACCAAATTATTTGTGTTTCAAAAGCGATTCAATCCCGAATAGTTGAGCAATACGGTTTGCAAAATGTCGCCACTATTTACAATCCAATTCATGAAATACAGCCTGGAAATACTCCTGAAGGATTGCCTGAAAAATATGTTCTTTTTTACGGAAGACTCGATGAAAAAGTAAAAAACATTAGCCTGATGCTCGAGGCTTTTAAAGCTTCTGAAATCAGTAAAATCGGATATCAATTGCTCATTCTTGGCGATGGGCCTGACCGAGAATATTTGGTACAAACCATTCAAAAACTGGATTTGACGCATTCGGTTCAGTTAATTCCGTTTGTCAAAAAACCATTTGCGTATGTACAAAATGCAAAATTTACCGCTTTGACTAGTCGATACGAAGGTTTCCCGATGTCGGTCATTGAGTCGCTTTCATTGGGAATTCCTGTGGTTTCGGTTGATTGTCTTTCAGGGCCAAACGAGGTCATTCAAAACCAGTACAACGGTTTGCTGGTTCAAAATAACGACACTACTGCTTTGGGTTTGGCTTTCAGGAGAATGGCTACGGAGCCTGATTTGCTCGAAAATTGCAAAGCCAATGCACGGCAAAGTGTCGCCCATTTGTCAATGCAAAATATTGCACAACAATGGCGTGCGTTGCTCGAGCGTTAGAATATTGATTTTTGAAGACCTAAGCGAACCAGCAACCAATTTACTTTGATCAATCTGTGCAATACAAAGCTGGGTAATTGCAAAAGAATCTTTTTTTTGAGCGATAGATTTGCCGGGTTGATGCGTTGTTTGTGAAGATTAAAATGGTGATAATCTCGGCTGAGTTTACTTCTGATAGCAAACGAGAACAAATTTTGATCGATGAACTTTTTAAGTTTCGGATTGGTTTTCTCAGCTTCTTTGAACTTTTCAAAATCCATTTTTTGATTCAAAAACTCTTTTTGTTTCGAGAGACTATTGCCGTCATAAATATAGCGAGCCAATATTTTCCACATAAAAACAATGGAATAGTGGAAGCCCAGTCGCATCCACAAATCAGTATCTTGGCCACTTTTGATTTGGGTGTCAAAAACGCCGACTTGTTCAAAAACTTTTTTGTCAAAAACTGCGCTTGAAGTCCACAAAACAGATGTTTTCATGCTGGCTTCAAAATAATCGACAATTTGGTAAGCTCCGGTTTTGGCTATTGAATAAGTTGCAGGAAATATTTTGCCCGGAATTTCATTTTCATAAGCCGCCGAAAAAATCTGGTGTTGCGGATGTAGCTCAATGGCCCTTTTCATTTGCGCTAAAAAATCAGGATACCAATAATCGTCGGCATCTAAAAAAGCAATATAAGGCGCCGTTGAAAGTTCAATTCCAAAGTTTCTGGCCGATGAAACGCCTTCGTTTTTTTTAAAATAATACCTGATGCGCGGATCAGAAAATTGTTGGATGACTTTTTCACTTTCATCAGTTGAACCGTCATTGATCAGTATCAATTCAAAGTTGTCAAAACCTTGTTCGAGTACACTTTTAATGGTGTTTTCAATAAAAGCTGCTTTGTTGTAAACCGGTATGATAACTGAAAAAAACGGCATTGGCTATGTTTTAATAGAACAAAAATAACCTAATTTATACAAGTCAAATAAAAGCATGGAAGGCTTTTTTGACAAGAGATTTTGTTTGATGATAGGTGCCCAAAAACGGTGAAAAAACGACACCAATAAATCAAGTTTAAATTTTTCAAGAAGCGTTGTCCACTTGCCGATAGAGGTTGCCTCTGGCTTGATAATATCTTGCTTGATGAGTTCGTGTAAATGTTTTAAAGCTTCGAGGTGTTTTTGCAAGAAAATAGATGATTTTTCTAGGTTTAAATGAAAAACCGGATTGGCTAGGTGGGCTATTTCAAGTTGTTGTTTTTTGAGCTGATCCAAGAATGCAAAATCTTCAAAGCCATATTTTTTGAGCTTGTTGTCAAAAGGATGTTTTAAGACCAAATCTCTTTTGATTAATATATTTGATACAAGTGCTGATTGATATGGATTTTTACATCGAACATCAACCGGCAATGCCTCGCGTTTTTGACCATAAATCCAGCGCAGTAACTCGTCAGCGGGCGGCGGGGTTTTCTGATAAGCCAATCCTCCAAAACAAATATTATGCGTTGAATTTTTAATAAAAGTCAGATAGTTTTTAATTAAGTCAGCTGAAGTTGGCTGAGTATCGCAATCCAAAAACAAAAGCCAATCATATTGTGCTTTCAGAGCCAACTGATTTCGATTTTCAGCACGACCCAAATTATGCTCATGAACTTTGTAGCAACAATATGCTAAATCATTGATGGCTTGATTTTGCTCAATAATTTGGGTGTCTGGCGAAGCATCGTCAAAAACCAGAATTTCGTAGTCGATGGCTTCAAGTTGTGCTTGTCTTTGAATGACTTGCACCAGCGGTAAAGTGTAATAATTATATGTCGGAATTAATACAGAGAGCATTAAACCGATCGTTGAATCACTTCAAACACTTGATTGTCTTCGCATTTGAGTGTTTTTGAAGGATATTTTAACAAAAGGGCATAGTCATGGGTGGCCATGATGATGGTTTTTCCGTTGGCATTAATTTTTCGGAGCACTTCCATCACCTCGACACTGGTTTGCGGATCTAGATTTCCGGTAGGTTCATCGGCCAAAATCAAATCCGGATCATTCAGTAGTGCGCGCGCAATACCTACGCGTTGTTGTTCACCACCGGAGAGTTGATGTGGCATTTTTTCGGCCACGGCACGCAAGTCAACTTTTTCGAGTACTTCGTCAATTTTGGCTTGCATTTCTTGGGCGTTGTTCCAACCGGTAGCTTTGAGCACAAAAAGCATATTCTCTTTGACTGTTCTGTCGGGAAGCAATCTAAAATCTTGAAAAACGATTCCGAGTTTTCTTCTTAAAAATGGAATTTGATCGTCTTTCAGGGTTGCTAAATCAAAGCCTACAACACTTCCTTGGCCCTCAGCTAAAGGTAAATCAGCATATAAAGTACGCATCAGACTACTTTTTCCGGTACCGGTTTTTCCGATGATGTATAAAAATTCACCTTGCTCGATTTCGAGGTTGACATTTGAAAGAATAACCTTTCCGGTTTGATAGATGTTGACGTTTTTTAGCGATAAAACTGGAGTTGACATATGCTTTTGGTTAGTGCGGTAAATGTAATAAGTTATGACAGGAATCAAAAATAATTGCGCTGTATTTTCGATTCATTTTTTATGGTTGACAAAATACTTGATTTGTGTTCAAAACGTTTTTCTTGAGCCAATTCTTATGAGCCTATACAAAATGCCAGGTAAGAAAAAATCATCGAGGGTTATCTTTTAACCCCAAAATACTAAAGAAAAAGCTGAATAATACAGTTTGAAGCCCCAGTATACTGATGGTTACAGCCGGAATAACGATGCGCAGCGTTTGGCTTGATTCTAAGTTGCCGAAGCCCTTTGCAGACCAAATTGAAAACCCATAAACACTCAAACCAATGCCTAAGCTGGTCATCAAAAAACCTAAAATTAATCCGCGTTCAAGGTTGATTATTTTAAAAAAAGAAGTGTATCGTTGGCTTTTCAAAAGCAAGCCCTGAGTTACGGCAAAAACTTTTGTAAGTCCGTAAAACAGTACAAACTGAAATCCGCTAATTACAAAAGCGCACGCATACAAAAGGGTGTGTATATCAAAAGTGATTTTGGACAAATGTATCGGCCCAAACAACAATGCAACAGAAAGCCCCAAACCAATGCTTATGAGCAATACACCCGGAAATAAAAACAACCAATTCGGACTATACAACAGCAAAAAACGCAAATGTCGCCAACCGTCGCTCCAGGTTTTTAGATGGGGTTTTCGGCTGCGACCATCGGGATAAAGAATCGTTGGAACTTCAGTGATTTTGAGGTTTATCAAATGCGCTTTAACAATCATCTCAGAGGCGAATTCCATGCCTGAAGTATTCAAATTCAATTTTTGATATGCTTCGGCAGAAATGGCTCTGAGTCCACAATGAAAATCACCGATGGTTGATTTAAAAAAAAGCCTTCCCAAAAATGACAAAACCGGATTGCCAACATATTGATGCAAAAAAGGCATGGCATTTTTTTGAATACCGCCTTTGAATCGGTTGCCAATGACCAAATCATTACCCGAGCGCATTTTTTGAACAAACTCGTCTAAGGCGCTAAAATCATAACTATTATCAGCATCACCCATGATGATATATTGTCCCGAAGCTTTTTCGAATCCGACTTTGAGCGCTTCACCGTATCCTTTTTTTGAAGCTTCAGTCAGAATGGCTCCACTGTTGACAGCTATGCTCTGCGAACCGTCTTGACTGCCGTTGTCGGCAACGATGATTTCGCCTTGAATTTGATTTTTATCCAGAAAACCGCGTGCTTTTTCAATGCAAACGGCCAAAGTTTCGGCTTCGTTGAGGCAAGGCATCACAATGGAGATTTCTTTTTTCACCTGATTTTGCTTGATTTAATTGGGTTGAGTCTTGTGTAAATGTATGTAATTTCCGCAACCCACATTTTTAAAAAGCGTCTTGTTAAAAAAAATGTTTATAATAAAAGCAAAATTGACTTCGTTATAGCTCAGTGAATACAATACATTTGGACTTCTAAACAAACTTGCATGATGCGCAAAAAATCCCTTTTATTTATCGGTTTATTATGGATGGGAATCGGTTCGGTTTCAGCTCAAAAATCGGCTATTTATACTTATCCTTCAGAAGATTTTGATCGCGCGGTAGCTTTGTACAAAGCGGCACAATATCAGTCTGCCCAAATTATTTTTGATCGCGTAAAATCAGAATCCAAAGATGCCGAAATTCTAGCCGATTGTGCTTTTTACAGCGCCAATTGCGGAATCCATCTAGAGCAACCCGATGCAGATGAACAAATCGAACGTTTTGTACGCGATTATCCGACAAGTCCCAAACAAAACGAGGCTTATTTAGGCGTTTCGCGTTACTATTTTAATCAAGGTAAATTTCCTCAAGCGCTCGAATGGTCAGAAAAAGTCAATGAAAACACCTTGGATTATGAAGATCAAGACCGCTTTTACTTTCAAAAAGGCTATTGTTTGTTTAGCGCCGGAAAGAAAAAAGAAGCTTCTGGTTTTTTCAACAAAGTAATCAATTCACGCGATTATGGATCGCAAGCCAAGTATTATTTGGGCTTTATGGCCTATGAAGGCAATGATTACAAAGAAGCATCCAAATATTTTGAAGCTGTTGAAGGTGAAGAAAAATACGAAGAAAAACTCTCCTATTTTAAAGCAGATATGGCTTTTAAATCGGGCAATTTTCAAAAAGCCATTGAACTCGGCGTAAAAGCTTTGCCTAAATCTAACGCGCAAGAAAAATCAGAACTCAATAAAATCATCGGTGAAAGTTATTTCAACCTCAAAGATTTCAACAAAGCCTTGCCGTATTTGAACGAATACAAAGGCAAAAAAGGCAAGTGGAGCAATACCGATTTTTACCAACTCGGTTATGTGTATTACCAAAAAGGCGATTACGAAAACGCCATTGCCCAGTTCAATAAAATCATCGACGGAAAAGATGCTGTAGCGCAAAATGCTTATTATCACTTGGGTGAAAGCTATTTCAAAACCAACAAAAAGCAACAAGCACTCAATGCTTTTAAAAACGCTTCCGAGATGAATTTTGATTTGAAAATTCAAGAAGACGCGCATTTGAATTACGCCAAAATCAGTTACGAAATCGGTAATTCATACCAACCGGTTCCGGATGTTTTGTTTGCGTTTATTCAAAAATATCCGAATTCACCGAGCAAAAATGAAATCGAAACTTTGCTGATTAATTCGTACATCACTTCAAAAAACTACAAAGGTGCGCTCGATTTGCTCGAGAAAAACAAAACTTCAGCCCAAAACAAATCGGCTTATCAAAAAGTTACGTTGTATCGCGGCTTAGAATTATACACCGATGGCAATTACACCGAAGCTTTGGCGATGTTTAAAAAATCGTTGGCGCAACCGGTTGATGCCCGTTTCTCGGCGCGCGCTTCGTTTTGGAAAGGCGAAACCGAATATGGTTTGGATAATTTTTCAGAATCGCTGGCAAGCTTCAAACAGTTTGTAGGATATGCCGAAGCCAAAGACACACCGGAGTTCAAGAATATTAATTACAACATGGCTTATGCGTATTTCAAACTCAAACAATACGACGAGGCCGGAAACGAATTTCAGTTGTATGTTGACCGAGCTAAAGACGATAAAGTTCGCTTGAACGATGCTTATTTGCGTTTGGCTGATTGCCGATTTGTCATGGCTAAATACTGGCCGGCGATGGAAGCCTATAACAAAGTGGTCGAGCTCAAAAGTGTCGATGCGGATTACGCTGCTTTTCAAAAAGCCATCAGCTACGGATTTGTAGCGCGCAATGACAAAAAGATTGAAGATCTTAAAAAAGTAATTGCCAATTACCCAAAATCGCAATACCGCGACGATGCCATGTTTGAACTCGGAAACACTTATGTAACCGAGAAGAAAAACGACGAAGCCATCAGAACTTACGACCAATTGTTGGCCGAATCTAAAACCGGAAACTACGCTTCTAAAGCCATTTTGCGTCAAGGCTTGGTATATTACAATGCCGAGAATGATGGGCAAGCATTAACAAAATTCAAAAAACTAGCCGCTGAATATCCAAAAAGCCCTGAAGCAGTTGAAGCTGTGGCGACGGCTCGTTTGATTTACCTCGACAACGGCAAAATCGACGAATACGCCAGTTGGGTTAAAACTTTGGATTTTGTTGCGGTGACCGATGCCGAACTCGACAACGATACTTTTGAAGCAGCCGAAAAACAATATCTGCAAAACAATACCAAACAAGCGATTTCGAATTTGAGCGGATATGTGTCGAAATTCCCGAATGGAGTGCATGCGCTCAAAACGAATTTCTATTTGGCGCAATCGTATTTTGCCGATGGAAATCCCGATAAATCAGTGTCACATTACGAATATGTTGTAGGTAAACCGCGCAACGAATTTACCGAACCATCGCTCGCGCGTTTGGCTGAAATTTATCTTAAAAAGGACAACTCTGAAAAAACAATCAGCACGCTAAAACGTTTAGAATCTGAAGCTGATTTTCCGCAGAACATCACTTTTGCGCAATCTAATTTGATGAAAACTTATTATGAAACCAAGGATTTTTCGAATGCGGTAATTTATGCCGAAAAAGTAATGGCCAATCCTAAAACCGATAACAAGGTAAAATCAGATGCCCAAATCATTGTGGCGCGTGCGGCGATTCAGACCGGTGATGAAGTGAAAGCGCGTGCTGCTTATGCCAAATTACAAACTATTGCCCGTGGTGAATTGGCCGCTGAAGCTTTGTATTACGACGCTTATTTCAAGAACAAAGACGGCAAGTTTGAAGCTTCTAACACCGCGGTTCAAAAGCTTTCAAAAGATTATTCGGGATATAAATATTTTGGAGCCAAAGGTTTGATTGTGATGGCCAAGAATTTTTACGGCCTCAAAGACAGTTTTCAAGCTACCTATATATTAGACAGCGTAATCAAGAATTTTACGGCTTTCTCGGAAATTGTTGCCGAAGCACAAACCGAACTTTCAACCATTAAAGCCCAAGAGGCACAAACCAATTCATCTATTCAAAACTAAAGCTACTAAGTTGAAGCGTTACTGAGTACCTGAAATGAAACTCAGAAGCTTGTTTGCCCAGCCGCTCAGCAACTAAAATAAAAATTATGAAAATCAAGATTCAACATATCTTACTGACTTTGTTTGTGGTCAATCAGTTGTCGGCCCAGAAAAAAGACGAGAACATCGGAACCGAAGTGGTCAATGTGGTCAAACCATATACGCCAACTATTTCAGATGCTTTTAAAGTAAAAGAAAACCCGCCGCTCGAGGACGAAGACAATACCAAGAAAGAAACCATAACATATTCGATTTATTCTTTTCCGGTGGCTTCGACTTTTGTACCTTCTAAAGGAAAAGCTGCCAATGTGGATCAAGAACAAAAACAGCGATTGTATCGCAATTATGTGACTGGTGGTGTGGGTAGTTTTTTGAATGTTTTAGGTGAATTATACGTGACCCATGACATCAACGATACTGATTACGCCGCGGGAATGTTCAAACATTTATCGTCATTTTCGGATATTAAAGAATCAAAACTCGACAGCAAGTTTTCAAATACTGCACTCGATTTGACCTACGGAAGTCGTCAAAAAAACTACTCTTGGAATGCCGATTTGGGTTATCAGATGCAACGTCAATATTGGTATGGCTTACCGGATGAATTCGGACAAGCTTTAACACCGGCTGAAATTAATCAAGCCATAGGGAATATTGACCAAATGCAGTCGTACAACAATTTTTCATTAGGCGGAAAACTCAAATTCAAAGAAAGTATTTTTAATGGTGTTGATTTGAAATACAATCGTTTTTGGGATGCCTTCAAATCTGCCGAGAATCGTTTTGTTTTGAAGCCGACTTTGAACTTTGATATGCTCAACAAACATGTGACTACTGAATTTTCCGTAGATCATCTTTCGGGTTCATTTAATCAAGATTACAGCGGAGCTGATGGTTTTAAGTATTCGTATACCAACATTGGTGTTTACCCGAGTTTCGGTATGAAAAAAGACGCTTGGTCATTCAGCATCGGAGCGGCTTTGGTTTACGGAATCGACAGCGAACACAGCGACAGTGAACTTTTCTTTTATCCGCGGGCCAATGCCACGCTCAAAATTGTCGATCAATACATGATGTTCTACACTGGAATTGACGGTGGATTGGAGCAGAATTCTTACCGCAATTTTGCCAACGAAAATCTCTATGTTTCTCCAACCTTGATTGTAGCTCCGACCGATCGCCAATATGAAGTTTATGCCGGACTCAAAGGTAAACTGGCCAGTAACATCAGTTATAACGTCAAAGGCGCTTTGCTCAATGAGAAAAACAAACCGCTTTTTGTAGCCAATGATTTTCACGATATTCCGGTGATTAAAGAAATGTATCAATACGGAAACTCATTTGGAGTAACCTATGATTTAGTGCGCACTTTACGGTTGTTTGGCGAACTCAGAGCTGATTTTACCAAAAACATTTCATTCGGTGTCAACGGAACTTTTAATCAATACACCATGGATTATGAGGCTGAACCTTGGAACTTACCACAAATTGAGCTTGCTGCCAATCTTGATGTGAATATTACTCAGAAATGGTATGCTGGAACTAAAGTGTTTTTTGTAGGGGATCGCAAAGATCGTCAAACCAATTTAGATGTGCTGCCGATTGTCGCAACTGACAATGTGAAAACGGTTAAAGCATACTTTGACGCCAACGCTCATGTAGGATACAAATACAGCGATCGCTTGACTGCTTTTTTGCGTTTGAACAACCTCGGAAATCAAGCTTATCAAAAATGGCTCAATTATCCGGTGCAATCATTTCAGATTTTATTAGGCGCGAATTATAAGTTTGATTTTTGATCCTTCAGTAGCCTGCTATGACTTTTAAACAGAAGGTTCTCACACAACATCAACAACTGATTCAAGACAAAATTGACGTGTTTCGCGACCGAATAGCCGAATTGGCACTCGATGCACAAAACGATGCAAAAAGTTCAGCCGGAGACAAACATGAAACCGCCTTGTCGATGATGCAACTTGAGCAAGAAAAACTCAATGCAAAACTGGCGGAATACATCACTCAAAAGGCACTTCTAGACAAAATAAACCCAGAATTTTCCTCTGACCGAATTACGTTGGGGAGTTTGGTTCAAGCCAATAAAATGTGGCTGTTTTTATCTGCGGCGCTTCCTAAAATTATTGTTGATGAAAAAACAGTAATTGCCGTTTCGCTGCAGTCGCCACTCGGACAAGCTCTGCTCGGACAAACTATTGGATTTTCATTTGAAATCAACAAAACACAATATCTGATTGAAGATTGTCAGTAATCAAGCGACTTAAATAAAGCAATACTTGCAGATGCCGTTTATGAATTGTAAGCGGTATTTATTTTTATATTGATTTTAATTTCATTCTCTCTTTTATTTTCTTGTTTTGGTTTTGATATGTAATTAATATTTGTTTTTTGTTTTACATATTAAACATAAACTTCATTTTTGCCTTACGAAAATTAAAACAGAATATTATGTGCGGAATTGTTTGCGCCTTTGACCTAAAACAAAAATCAGAAACCTTGCGTCCGAAAGTACTTGAGATGGCCAAAATCATTCGTCACCGCGGTCCGGATTGGAGCGGAATTTACAGCGATGATAAAGCCATTTTAGCCCACGAGCGATTGGCAATTGTCGACCCGGCTTCGGGCAAACAACCGCTTTTTAGCGAAGACAAAAAACTTATTTTGGCTGCCAATGGCGAAATCTATAACCATCGCGCTTTGCGCAAACAATTCGACGGAAAATATACTTTTCAAACCCAATCAGATTGTGAGGTGATTTTGGCTTTGTACCGCGAAAAAGGTGTAGACTTTGTCGATGAACTCAACGGGATTTTTGGCTTTGCCATTTACGATGCCGAAAACGATGAATACTTTGTGGCGCGTGACCACATGGGCATCATTCCGCTGTATATGGGTTGGGATCAAAACGGCACTTTTTACGTGGCTTCAGAGCTCAAAGCTTTAGAAGGACAATGCACCAAAATCGAGTTGTTTCCACCGGGTCATTATTTGTCAAGTAAAGAGGGCGAGCTGGTTCAATGGTATCAACGCGAATGGACCGAATATGATGCCGTCAAAGACAATTCAACCAGTATAGATGAACTCAGAGAAGCTTTAGAAGCAGCTGTTCATCGTCAATTGATGAGCGATGTTCCGTATGGCGTTTTGCTTTCGGGCGGACTCGATTCATCGATTACATCGGCCATCGCCAAGAAATTTGCGCAAAAACGCATTGAAACCGACGATCAATCAGAGGCTTGGTATCCGCAATTACATTCATTTGCGGTGGGACTCGAAGGCTCGCCTGATTTGGCTGCCGCTCGAAAAGTAGCCGATCATTTGGGAACCATTCACCACGAAATTAAATTCACCATTCAAGAAGGATTGGATGCCGTTCGCGATGTGATTTACAACCTCGAAACTTACGATGTTACTACGGTTCGCGCTTCGACTCCGATGTATTTGATGGCGCGCGTCATTAAGTCGATGGGCATCAAAATGGTGCTATCCGGAGAAGGCTCAGATGAGTTGTTTGGCGGTTATTTGTATTTTCACAAAGCGCCGAATGCCCGAGAATTTCACGAAGAAACCGTCCGCAAATTGAGCAAATTGCACATGTATGATTGCTTGCGTGCCAACAAGAGTTTAGCGGCTTGGGGCATCGAAGGACGCGTTCCGTTTTTAGACAAAGAATTCATGGATGTGGCCATGCGATTGAATCCAAAAGACAAAATGGTTGGTCCGGGTCGTATGGAAAAATGGGTGCTTAGAAAAGCCTTTGAAGATATGTTGCCCGAGAGTGTTGCATGGCGTCAGAAAGAACAGTTCAGCGACGGCGTTGGCTACAGTTGGATTGATACACTCAAAGCTACCGTAGCCCGTGAAATCTCAGACGAACAACTGGCCAATGCGAAATATAAATTTCCGTTGCAAACGCCCACCTCCAAAGAAGAGTATTACTATCGTTCTATTTTTCATGAGCATTTCCCGAGTGATACCGCAGCCTTGTGTGTGCCGCAAGAAGCCAGTGTGGCTTGCAGTACCAAAATTGCCCTTGAATGGGACGAGGCTTTTAAAAACCTCAATGATCCGTCGGGTCGGGCTGTGGCCAACGTGCACGATGATGCTTATGTAAAAGAATAAAATTGAGTTAGATAAAAATTGGTTTAAGTGTTATTAGTTAGTAATTTTAAAGCGTCGGAATGATTGGTTTCGGCGCTTTTTTTATGAGTTTTACGCTTTCTTTTCAATTTTACGACTTACCGCTCAAACATCCGTTTACTATTTCGCGATATACCGTCCATGTTCAAAAAACGGTAGTCGTTTGCATTTCGGACGGAACGATTTCAGGTTATGGCGAAGCAACGGCTAATCCTTATTACCACAGCACACAAGAGCGATTGCAACAAACCTTATCGCTTTTAAAACCCATCGTGGATGCTTCTGAGCTGATTGCGCCCGAAGATTTATGGTCAAAATTGCATCCGCTCGTAGGCGAGGATTATTTTGCGCTTTGTGCGGTTGATATGGCTTATTGGGATTATTATGCGCGCAAAAATCAAAGAACTCTGCGCAGTTATTGGTCTGTTGATGCAGCGAAAACTCCGTTGACTTCGTACACCATCGGGATTGATTCGACAGAAGTGATGCAGCAAAAAATCCTCGAACAACCTTGGCCGATTTACAAAATCAAACTTGGAACAGCGAATGATATTGCATTGATCAAAAGTTTGCGCTTGGTTACCGATTCCATTTTTAGAATTGATGCCAATTGCGCTTGGACAGCCGAGCAAACCGTGGCTTATGCGCCCATTTTAAAAGAACTCAACGTTGAATTTATTGAGCAACCACTCAAAGCTGAAGATACTGAAGGAATGAAGTGGGTCAAACAACATGCTGCATTACCGGTTTTGGCCGATGAAAGCTGTCAACGCGAAGACGATGTTATTTTGTGTTCTGAAGGTTTTCACGGCATCAACATCAAGCTCATGAAATGCGGTGGAATTACACCAGCTTTGCGGATGATTTCACAGGCTCGAAAACTCGGTTTAAAAGTCATGGCGGGCTGCATGACCGAATCTACTGTCGGGATTTCAGGTTTGTGTCAACTTGCTCCATTGTTGGATTATATCGATGCCGACGGAGCTTTGCTTTTGGCTCGAGATGTAGCCGATGGAGTTCGATTTGAAGCAGGACAAATTTGCTATGCGCAAACAGCCGGAACCGGGGTTCAAATCAAGCCGTAAAACATCAACATTTTGTTGATAACTTCCCTTTGAAAAGCAGTCTTTTGACGGATTAATCCTAACTGAATTTATATATTTGCGTGTCAAAGAAAAAAACTATTTTTTACATAAAATTTTTATGAGCGAAGAAGCTAAAAAACACAATTATTCAGCCGATAGTATTCAGGCGTTAGAAGGAATGGAGCACGTAAGAATGCGTCCTTCCATGTACATCGGTGATACCGGCGTCAGAGGTTTGCATCACTTGGTTTATGAGGTGGTAGATAACTCGATTGACGAGGCTTTGGCAGGACATTGTGATACGATTACAGTAAGCATCAACGAAGATAATTCCATTACCGTAGAAGACAATGGTCGCGGTATTCCGGTTGACATGCACAAAAAAGAAGGCGTGTCGGCACTTGAGGTTGTAATGACCAAAATTGGCGCTGGTGGTAAATTTGATAAAGATTCATATAAAGTTTCCGGAGGTTTGCACGGAGTAGGGGTTTCCTGCGTGAATGCGCTTTCAGATCATTTGCGTGCGACGGTTTTCCTTGACGGTAAAGTTTGGGAGCAAGAATACGAACGCGGTAAAGCGATGTATCCGGTGAAGCAAATTGGCGAAACCACCAAACGCGGAACTACGGTGACTTTCAAACCCGACGGAACTATCTTTACCCAAACTTTAGAGTATTCATACGATACTTTGGCGGCTCGTATGCGCGAGTTGGCCTATTTGAATAAAGGCATTACAATTACTTTGTTAGACAAAAGAGCAACCAAAGAAAACGGAGATTTTGAAGGCGAAACTTTCCATTCAGAAGAAGGTTTGAAAGAGTTTGTCAAATTTCTAGACGGAAACCGCGTGCCGATTATTGGGCATGTGATTTCGATGGAAAACGACAAAGGCGAAATTCCGGTTGAAGTGGCTTTGATCTACAATGACAGTTATTCAGAAAATATTTTCTCATACGTCAACAACATCAATACCCACGAAGGAGGAACACATTTACAAGGTTTCAGAATGGGACTTACCCGAACCTTGAAAAAATATGCCGATGCATCAGGTTTGCTCGATAAACTCAAATTCGAGATTTCCGGAGACGATTTCCGCGAGGGTTTGACAGCGATTATTTCGGTAAAAGTAGCCGAGCCTCAGTTTGAAGGTCAGACCAAAACCAAATTGGGTAACCGTGAGGTTGTATCGCCGGTTTCGCAAGCAGTTGCCGAAATGCTTGAGAACTATCTTGAAGAAAACCCGAACGACGCCAGAACCATTGTGCAAAAAGTAATCTTGGCAGCTCAGGCGCGTCATGCAGCTAAAAAAGCGCGCGAAATGGTGCAACGCAAAACCGTTTTAGGCGGTGGAGGATTGCCGGGTAAATTATCCGATTGTTCAGAACAAGATCCGCAAAGATGCGAGATTTACCTTGTTGAGGGTGACTCGGCGGGCGGAACGGCCAAACAAGGTCGCGACCGTAACTTTCAGGCGATTTTGCCGTTGCGCGGTAAGATTCTCAACGTTGAGAAAGCCATGCACCACAAAGTTTTTGAAAACGAAGAAATCAGAAATATTTTCACCGCCTTGGGCGTAACCATCGGTACCGAAGAAGACAGCAAAGCGCTCAATTTAGAGAAGCTGCGTTACCACAAAGTGATCATCATGTGTGATGCCGATGTGGATGGTAGCCACATTGCGACGTTGATTTTGACGTTCTTCTTTAGATTCATGAAAGAACTCATTGAAGAAGGTCACGTGTATATTGCAGCACCACCGTTGTATCTCGTGAAAAAAGGAAACAAAAAAGAATACGCTTGGAACGACGATCAACGCGATTTGGCCAACGAACGCATGGGTGGAAGTGCTGCGATTCAACGATACAAAGGTTTAGGTGAAATGAACGCAGAGCAACTTTGGGAAACCACCATGGATCCGAATGCCAGAACTTTGCGTCAGGTAACCATCGATAGTTTGGCCGAAGCCGACAGAGTATTCTCGATGTTGATGGGTGATGAGGTTCCGCCACGTCGCGAGTTTATCGAGAAGAATGCGGTGTATGCCAAAATTGATGCGTAAACCACGAAAGATTCAGTTGGCTTGATTTAATGAATTGGAAACTGAATTTCTAGCCCCGATTGAAATGATATCCTTTTGCGCTGGCGTTCGGGCAAAAGATAAAATGGAAAGCGGGAATAGCTACAAATAAAACAACAACTTATATAAATATTTCAAAAATGAAAGTTACCATAGTAGGAGCAGGCAACGTAGGAGCGACCTGCGCTGATGTAATGGCTTATCGCGGGATTGCCAGTGAAATTGTAGTACTCGATATCAAAGAAGGTTTTGCTGAAGGCAAAGCCATGGATATCTCGCAATGTACTTCGAATACAGGATTTAATACAAGAGTGACCGGCGTTACTAATGATTACGCTAAGACCGCTAATAGTGATGTGGTGGTGATTACTTCGGGAATTCCGAGAAAACCGGGTATGACACGCGAAGAACTCATCGGAATCAATGCCGGTATTGTAAAAGGCGTGGCTGAAAACTTACTCAAACATTCACCGAATGCCATTATGGTCGTGGTTTCAAATCCAATGGATACGATGACTTATTTGGCTTTGAAATCAACCGGTTTGCCTAAAAACAGAATCATCGGTATGGGCGGTGCGCTTGATAGCTCTCGATTTAAATATTATTTGTCAAAAGCTTTAGACAAGCCGATCAATGATATTTCAGCGATGGTGATTGGCGGTCATGGTGATACGACCATGATTCCACTCACGCGTTTGGCAGCCTACAACGGGATTCCGGTTTCGCAATTCTTGTCGCAAGAAGCCTTAGATAAAGTAGCAGCTGACACGATGGTCGGAGGTGCTACCCTTACCGGATTGTTGGGGACTTCGGCTTGGTATGCGCCAGGTGCTTCGGTAGCTTATTTGGTGGACAGTATTTTGAACGACCAAAAGAAAATGAT
The DNA here is from genome assembly GCA_018267095.1 of Bacteroidota bacterium. GTDB lineage: Bacteria > Bacteroidota > Bacteroidia > Flavobacteriales > Flavobacteriaceae > Flavobacterium. Next base: position 10,142 of record JAFDZC010000005.1, on the reverse strand, counting down.
TGCTTGTTCGGTGTTTTTAGAAGGCGAATACGGACTCAATGACATTTGTATCGGTGTGCCTTGTATCATCGGTAAAAACGGTGTTGAGCAAATCCTGGATATCAACTTAAACGATACTGAAAAAGCAGCTTTGGCCAAAAGTGCTGATGCCGTTCGTGCAATGAACGCTGATTTGAAATCAGTTTTAGGATAAAAATCATATACCTATTATATAAAGGACTGCATTTTTGCAGTCTTTTTTTATATTAATTGTGCAAATAAATTGGTTAATCTTTTGGTAAATTATATATTTGCTCGGTTTATAAAAAACAGCCTTTATTGGGTTTTTTGATATTTTTTGAAAATATTTTAAAATTCAATAGTTGTTTTAACAATTACGTTTCATATTACAAACAGAAATTAATTAATTATTAGTAATAATGCAGAATAGAGGACTCGTTAAATTCTTTGCAATTTTATTTGCATTGGTAAGTATTTACCAGCTCACTTTCACCTTCGTTGCGCAAAATGTAGAAAACGACGCGAAGATTTATGCGAAAGGGAACACCGAAAAAGAAGTGAAATATCTTGATTCCATCGGGAAGGTAAAAGTGTTCAATTTGGGCTTTACCGATTTCACGTATAATGAGGTAAAAGAAAAGAAAATCAATAAAGGTTTGGACCTTGAGGGCGGTATCAACGTACAGCTTCAGGTGTCGGTAAAAGACATCATCAAAGGTTTGGCCAACAATTCTAAAAACCCGGTTTTCAACGAGGCTTTAGCGAATGCCACCAAAAACAGACAAGGTAATGAAGATTATCTCGATGTGTTTTTTAAAGAATTCGAAGCTGCAGCTAAAGGAACCACTAAGTTAGCCTCTCCGGATATCTTCGCCAACAAAAACATGGGCGATGAAATCAACTTTAAAATGTCTGATGACGAAGCTAAAAAAGTCATTCGCAGAAAAGTGGCTGAGTCAATCGAAAGTGCTTTTGAAGTACTCAGAAAACGTATCGATAAATTTGGGGTTACCCAACCGAACATTCAAAAATTAGGACAATCTGGAAGAATCTTAGTAGAGCTTCCGGGTGCTAAAGATGTAGATCGTATCAAAAGATTGTTGCAAAGTACCGCTCAGTTAGAGTTTTGGGAAACTTATAAAATTGACGATTTAGGCAACTTCTTGATGGCGGCCAACAACGCATTGAAAGCTACTGAAAAAGCAGCGCCTGCCCAAGAAACCAAAACTGCAGTGAATGATTCCATCAACAAATTGTTGACCGATGACAAAGTAAAAGATTCAACAGCAACTAAAAAAGGCAACAATCCTTTGATTGACAAAATGGTTGGTCAAGGTGGCGGACCGGTTTTGGCTTTGTTTGATCCGAAAGATACAGCAGCGGTGAACGGTTATTTCAAACGTACCGACATCAGAGCTTTATTGCCTGCTGATAAGCGTTATGCAAAATTCGTCTGGGGAAAACCATCCACTGATGTAGATGAAAAAACCAAAAAAGAAGTAACTACAGTTGGTTTGTACGCCTTAAAAGGAAATCGCAACAACCAAGCAAATATGAGCGGTGGTGTGGTAACCGATGCCAAGGATTCATTCGACCAATTAGGCAAACCATCGGTAACCATGCAAATGAACGGTGCCGGTGCCAAAGCTTGGGAAGAATTAACCGGTAAAGCTTACAGCACCAAAGGTTATATTGCCATTGTACTTGATGATATTGTATATTCAGCGCCTGGAGTTACCAGCGGACCGATTTCTGGTGGACGTTCTGAAATCTCAGGTGTTTTTGATGTTACTGAAACCAAAGATTTAGCCAACGTATTGCGCGCCGGTAAATTGCCAGCGGCTGCCGAGATTGTTCAATCAGAAGTGGTTGGTCCATCATTGGGTCAAGAAGCGATTGACAACGGAACCACTTCATCCATCATCGGTTTATTGATCGTTGCTTTGTGGATGCTTGTGTATTACGGAAAATCAGGTTGGTATGCCAACTTGGCTTTGCTTGTGAACTTATTGTTCTTGTTTGGTATTTTGGCCAGCTTAGGTGCAGTATTGACCTTGCCGGGTATTGCGGGTATCGTGCTCACCATGGGTACGGCGGTTGATGCGAACATCATTATCTATGAACGCGCCAAAGAAGAATTACGTGCCGGCAAAGCCATTGATGAGGCCATCAAAGCTTCATTCGGTTGGAAAGGTGCGATGCGTTCGATTGTGGATGCCAACGTTACCCACGTATTAACCGGTGCGGTATTGTTGATTTTCGGTACAGGTCCGATCCAAGGATTTGCGACTACTTTGTTGATTGGTATCGCCACTTCATTATTTACTTCGATTTTTATTTCAAGAATACTTTTAGACTGGAGCTTGAGCAAAGGCAATAAATTGACCTTTACAACCAATTTCTCTAAAAACTTCTTTACCAACTTCCACTTTGATTTCTTGGGAATCAAAAAATACACCTACATTTTTTCATTGGTAGTTTGTGTGGTGAGTGTGGTTTCATTGGCAACCCATGGTTTGAACTACGGAGTTGACTTTGAAGGTGGACGTACTTTTGAAGTTCGTTTTGAAAAACCGGTTTCTGCCGAAGATGTAAAAGCTGAATTGTTGCCGGTATTTGACGGAAGCGCTGAAGCCAAAATCTTTGGTAAAGACAACCAATTAAAAATTACTACTAAGTACCGCGTTAACGAATCAGGTACTGAGGTAGATCACCAAGTAAACGAAATCTTATACAATACGCTTAAAAAACACTTTGATGCCAACATGACGTATGACAAATTTGTCAATATTTACGATGGTAAAAAATACGGAGTATTGCACGGATACAAAGTAAGCGCATCAGTTTCTGACGATATCAAAACCAACTCCTATTGGGCGGTACTCGGAGCAATGTTGATTGTTTGCTTGTACTTAGTAATCTCGTTTAGAAAATGGCAATACAGCTTAGGAGCTTTGGCTGCGGTGGCGCACGACGTTATCTTTGTATTGGGTATGTACTCATTGCTTTGGAAATACATGCCATTCGGCATGGAAATCGATCAGCACTTCATCGCTGCGATCCTGACCGTAATTGGTTACTCAATGAACGATACCGTAATTGTATTTGACCGTGTACGTGAGTACTTGGCCGGTAAAGCCAAAGGGAACTTCAACCAAATTGTCAACCAATCAATCAACTCAACCATGTCCAGAACCATCAATACCTCACTCACGATGATTTTGGTATTGCTCATCATGTTCATCTTTGGGGGTGAGTCTATCCGCGGATTTATCTTTGCCATGTTGATTGGTATCGTTGTCGGAACGTATTCCTCACTCTTTATCGCAACGCCAGTATTGTGCGACACGATTTCAAAAGAAGAGCACCAACGCATCGAAGAAGAGCACAACAGAGACTAATTCTAGTTCGATAATAAATCAAAGCCCGGTAGTGATATCGGGCTTTTTTTTGGTGCTACTGAGCTACTGATTTTTTTAGAAGCCGGGAACCTGCTTTTTTAAACCTACAAAGTTTACAAAACCTGGCAGGTTCAAAACGATACCGCTTAAAATGCATCATTTTCATCTTAAATCGATAACAAATATGGGTAAAGTAATCAGAGCTAGGAATTCTACTAGGTTTAAACTTGAGTTTCAAATCATAAATTTAATACCTGAAGTCCACTGGACTTCCTCCTCTTAATATCAAAGGGCTAGGGCAGTCGTGTTACTTTAAAATCCTGCCTATTCTGAGCAAAACCGGAAAATGAATGTCATAGGTTCGGTCTTGCATGAGCGTTTTGAGTTCGTCTTTGATCAGCGTCACCGGATTGATACCGTTGGTTTTTTCGTAGTTTTTTACCGCCGACCAAGTATTCAGATAACCCATTAAATGCTCGTAGTTCCAGCGGTAATGCATAGCAAAAGTGGGCGCTTGCATTTCTTCAAACCCAAACGGAATGGTCTTATAGTTTTCATCTACATATCGGCGCTCAGCGTCCCAATACGGCCCGATTTCAGTTTGATAAAAAGTTCTGATGATACGGTCTATTTCGGGAATACTTTCAAACAATCCGTAGCCCAAAGCAATGATCAATGCGCCGTTTTTGCCCGTTCGATTTACTTCGTCATAAAACGCTTCAAAGTCAAACCAATGAATGGATTGCGCAGCGATGATTAAATCAAAAGTGTTGTCCTGAAAAGTAGTGCGTTCAGCAGGTTGAATACTGTAGTGAATGTTGTCTTTTTGCACGGCTTGCTGCAATTGCTTTTCACTGATATCCGTGGCTTCAACGCGCTTAAAAAAAACAGATAAGGCCACCGCAACTTGCCCGTTTCCGGTGCCGCAATCCCAAGCAGTCTCAGGGTTTGGGATGATGGTTTTGAGGTATTCAAAAAAGGCTTGCGGATATAACGGTCGGAATGCCGCATATTGCTCAGAACCTATTGAGAATCGGTCTTTCATTCTTCACCTTCAACAGGTTTGTCAGCGGTAATCACAAAGTAAAAACCAATCAATATAAACGGAATACTGAGCCATTGTCCGGTCGAAAACAAACCTAAATATTCTTCAAATCCGCCTTGGCTTTCTTTGACATATTCTACAGCAAATCGCACCGACCACAAAAGAATCAAGAACAGCCCGAATAAAAAGCCCAAACGCTCGCGAACGTTGGTTCTCCAGTATAAGTAAAACAAAATCGCAAACACAAAAATATAGCAAGCCGATTCGTATAACTGAGCCGGATGACGCGCCGGAACTTCTTGTAAAAGAGCAGAGAATTTCGGGTCGTGAACAATGGCATGATAAGCATCATTGGCGTTGCTCATTTGGGTTTTAATCATCGCTTCACGCGCTGAGAATTGGTCACGCACAAATCGAATTCCCAAAGCTGAATCAGTCGTATGTCCGATAATTTCAGAGTTGAAAAAGTTGCCGATGCGCACAAAAATGGCACCGCTGGCCACCGGAATCACCACGCGATCCAACACCCAGAGCAGCGGGCGTTTCATGACATTTTTGCTAAAGAAATACATCGATGCAATGATCGCAATTGCCGCACCGTGACTCGCTAATCCTTGAAATCCGGTAAATTCAAAACTCGGTGAAAATTTAAACGGAAGTAAAATTTCAGATAAATGATTGCTGTAATATTCCCAATCGTAAAAAAACACATGCCCCAAACGCGCACCCAACAAAGTCGCAAGCACTGTCCATATAAAGAGCGAATCGAGTTTTTCCAAAGATTCGTTTTCGCGCTCAAAGATGCGCTTCATAATGTACCAGCCCAAACCAAAAGCAATCACAAACATCAAGCTGTAATAGCGGATGACAAAAAAACCAAGATCAATACCTTCGGTTGGGTTCCAGATAATCGACAAAGTTTTGCTCATAGTGGTTAGGTTTTGGGTTGTTAAAGTGTAAAAATATAAAAATTAGCCTGAACGCTCAGTGGTTGTGTGGGCTTTTTTTGGTTGGCACCGGATCATAACCCGAACCGCCCCAAGGATGACATCGGCCGATTCTTCTGAGTGCCAGCCATCCGCCTTTGCGCAAACCATGTGTTTGAATCGCCTCGATCGAATACTGCGAACAAGTCGGCTCAAATCGACAAGCTGCAGGCGTAAACGGCGAGATTCCGAATTGATAAAACCGAATCAAAGCAATAAACGGTTTGCGGAATATATGTGATACAAAAGTTTTCATAAACAAAAAGCCGGTCTTGAAACCGGCCTGCTTTTATAGGGTGAAGGTGGTTCCTTCTTTTCCGTCTTTGAGTTGAATGCCCAACGCCAACAGCTGATCGCGAATTTCATCTGACAAAGCAAAGTTTTTGTTTGCTCTTGCTTGATTGCGCATCTGAATCAGTAGCTCAACCGTGCCTTCGAGTTTTTTGACATGGCCTTGACTACCGCTTTCTTTTTCATTGACCAATCCCAAAACATCATATACAAATGTATGCATGGTTTGTTCAAGTATGGTCAAATCAGTAGCGTTGAGTGAAGCGGTTCCGTCGTTGACGATGTTGATGAATCGCACACCTTCAAACAAATGCGAAATCAAGATCGGCGTATTGAAGTCGTCGTTCATGGCTTCGTAACAAGCGTTTTTCCATGAACTAATGTCGAGTGATGAACTAGCGGATGTTGGCAATGATTTGAGTTTATCCATCGCTTCCATCAAACGGTTGAACCCTTTTTCGCTGGCCATCATCGCGTCGTTTGAAATGTCCAAAACGCTGCGATAATGCGCTTGCATAAAGCAAAAACGAACGATGCTTGAATGAAATTCTTTTTCAAAAAAGTCATTGTTGCCGTTCACGAGTTCCATCGGTAAAATATAATTTCCGGTCGACTTACTCATGCGGAGTCCATTCATGGTGAGCATGTTGGTGTGCATCCAATAATTTACAGGAGTGTGTCCGTTGCAGGCTTTTCCTTGTGCGATTTCGCATTCGTGGTGCGGAAATTTCAAATCCATACCACCGCCATGGATGTCAAATTGTTGCCCGAGATATTTGGTGCTCATCGCAGTACACTCTAAATGCCAACCCGGAAAACCTTCGCCCCACGGTGAGTTCCAACGCATGATGTGCGCCGGCGAAGCTTTTTTCCAAAGTGCAAAATCTTGCGGGTTTTTCTTTTCGTTCTGACCGTCTAAATCGCGGGTATTGGCCATCAAATCTTCGATGTTTCGGTTGTTGAGTTCACCGTAATTAAGTCCGCGTTTGTTGTATTCTAACACATCAAAATACACCGAACCTTGGCTTTCATAGGCAAATCCGGTATCGATGAGTTTTTGAGTCAGTTCAATTTGCTCGACAATATGACCGGTAGCGGTCGGTTCAATGGTCGGAGGCAAGAAGTTGAATTCATCTAATACTTTTCTGAAATCAACGGTATATTTCTGAACCACTTCCATCGGTTCGAGTTTTTCTAAGCGCGATTGTTTGACAAAACGGTCATTTTCTACATTCCCGTCATCAGTCAAATGCCCGGCATCGGTAATGTTTCGAACATAGCGTACTTTGTATCCCAAATGCAACAAATAGCGATAAATCATATCAAATGACATAAACGTACGCACATTGCCCAAATGGACATTGCTGTACACAGTCGGTCCACACACATACATCCCAATATTGCCCGTATGCATCGGGGTGAATACTTCTTTTTCGCCCGAAAGCGAATTGTAAATTCTCAACGTTTGGCTAGGGTAGAGTGGTGTCATTGATTTTTGTTTCAAGCTATTTCCCGCTTTCGCCTATATCTCCCAATGGCTCGGGAGGATGCCGGCTCAATCGGGGCTAGGGGTTTGCGAATTCTATTAAAATTTGGTTTCGAGTTTAATGTATTCTAAGAACTCTTTGCGTTTGTTTTCGTCTTTAAAAATACCGCCGTATTCAGCCGTAACAGTGCTGCTTTCAATATCGCGAATCCCGCGTGAATTTACGCATAAATGTTTGGCATCAATCACGCAAGCAACATCTTCAGTATTGAGCACGCGTTGTAATTCTTGTACAATTTGCATCGTCAAACGCTCTTGAACTTGTGGTCTTTTGGCGTAATAATCAACGATTCGGTTCATTTTTGAAAGGCCAATTACTTTGCCGGTCGAAACGTAAGCTACGTGCGCGCGGCCTATAATCGGCAACAAATGATGTTCACAAGTTGAGTACAGCGTTATGTTTTTTTCAACCAGCATTTCGCCGTATTTATATTGATTGTCAAAGGTGGACGATCCTGGTTTTTTGTTGGGATTCAGGCCTCCGAATATTTCTTTGACAAACATTTTGGCCACTCGATTGGGAGTTCCTTTCAGACTGTCATCTGTGAGGTCCATACCCAAAGTGTTTAAAATGCTTTCAACGTCTTTTTTGATGGATTCAATTTTTTGTTCGTCACTTAAATCAAAAGCGTCTTTTCGGACTGGATTCATAGCCTGTGAAAAGTGGTGGTCGTCTCCGATTTCGTCGTGAAACTCGTTTGGGTTTGTCATGATAGGTGTAAAGATTTTCAGGCGTCAAAGATAAAAATAATATTCGAGCATCATTAAATTTCTTCTCGCCTAGGTTAGTGTTTTTCTACTGATTTTAAAGGTGGCGGCAAGATATGCGGTTTGTTTATCAATTTTATTTAAACATAAGTGAAAAATAGATTAAAAAATTCGTAAATTTCCCGTCAAAAAAAAGAAATGAAAAAGAACTACCTATTAACTGGGTTGTTGACCCTTACTTTCTGGTTGAATGCATTTGGACAAGTACCTACCATTGAAGTAAGCCTTCCTACACCCTCTCCGGCATGTAATACGGGTGATTGTACTAGCTTAACGGCGGTATTCCCGAATTTACACCAAACGACTACCTATACGGCTACACAGGTTACTTATGCGCCTAATTATCCGTTTACCGGCGGCTTTGTTTTGAATGCATCTGCTGACGATGTTTGGTCACCTGTTTTCAATTTACCGTTTAACTTTGTTTTCTATGGAAACACTTACAACAAAGTTATTATTGGTTCCAACGGCGTGATTAGTTTTGACATCACCAATGCCGGTGGATTTTGCCCTTGGGCATACACAGGAGTGATTCCTAATGCTGCGTGTCCGATACGCAATGCTATTTTTGGGGTTTATCAAGACACCAATATTGCATCTCCTCCGGTAACAAATCCTTTGGTTCAGAACGTAAACTATTATGTATTAGATACTGGTGTAAATGCGGCACCTAACCGTGTTTTTGTCGCGAATTGGAATCAACTTCCGCAATTTCAATGTGGATCAGGAGCAGGTTTGCAAACTTCACAAATTGTGCTTCACGAAGGAACCAATATTATTGAGGTAATTGTCAAAGACAGAACTTGTTGCGCAGGTTGGAACGGAGGAAACGGTATAATCGGAACCATCAACTCAACAGGTACGGTAGCTACTCCGATTGCCGGACACAACGGAGGCGGATGCTGGTCTTCAACTAATCAGTCATACCAATTTACACCTTCATCACCAGCTACTGTTCCGGTTACCTTGAATTGGTTCAAAGATGGTGCTCCATATGGTACACTGAATGAAAATCCTTTAAACGTTTGTCCGACCGGCCCAGCTACATACAAAGCGGTTGTTGAATATACGAATCCAGATGGTAGCCATTTTTCTGCTGAAGAAAGCATCTCTGTAGATATAGCGCCACCATTGCCGGTTTTAAGTCCGCAAAATATTGATATTTGTACAACAGGTGCTCCGCCATATACGGTTAATATTGATCAGAATGCCCATATATTCAACGGAATATCCAATCCTACAGATTATTCCATCAAGTATTATACAGATCCAACTGATGCAGTCAATGATGCTCCTACAAATATCAATTTTGTCTCTGACGCAGACCTCGCCACATTTCAGGTAAATTCTGTTCCTACGACGATTTATGTTCGTATGGAAGATTTGGTTTCCACAGGTTGTTTCAATGTTCGACCATTTGTTATTGACGGAACAGCGCCGTCAGGAACTATTTCATATGATGCGAATCCGTATTGTAATAATATAACGTCGCCTCAGCCGGTTACAGAACATTCTTTGTCTTTTGGAGGTACTTATTCTGCTTCACCGGCCGGATTAATTATTGATCCAAATACCGGAGCGATTACACCATATGGAAGTACTGTTAATACTTATACGGTAACTTATGAAATTCCCGCGACAGCTACTTGTCCAGCGTATACAACGACGGCACAAGTAGATATTCAGGCTTGTACTTGTTCGGTAATAGCCTCAACTAGTTCGCAAACCCGATGTATAAATACTATTTTATCTCCTATTACCTACACCACGACAGCCGGTATCGACTCGGTTAATATACTAGGGACATTACCTGCGGGTATTACAGGAAATTTAGCTTCAGGAACTTATACTCTGTCAGGAGTGCCAACTGTAGCAGGTGTATATAACTTTACCGTTGAGGCAACGTCAGGAGTTGATGTTTGTACAGCTACAACAACTATAACTGTTATAGATGCAGTTACGATGGTACTTTCAGCATCAAGCAATGACAACCAAGTTCTTTGTGTCAACACTGCAATTGCTCCGATTGTTTACAATACGGCTAATGGTGTAACGAATGTCACCGCATCGAACTTGCCCACAGGCGTTACGGGTTCTTTTTCAGG
>JAFDZC010000004.1 GCA_018267095.1 Bacteroidota bacterium | reverse complement strand
TGAACTTGACTATCAACCCACTTACTACCAACGGAAGTTTAACAACTTCAGCTTGTGGTAGCTATACTTGGGCTGAAAATGGTCAAACCTATACAGAGTCTGGTACGTATACCAACACTGTAGGTTGTAACACTGCTACTTTGAACTTGACTATCAACCCACTTACTACCAACGGAAGTTTAACAACTTCAGCTTGTGATAGCTATACTTGGGCTGAAAACGGTCAAACCTATACTTCATCAGGTACATATACCAACACAGTAGGTTGTAATACAGCTACTTTGAACTTGACCATTACGCCAAGTACTACCAACACTACATCACAAACTGCTTGTGATAGCTATACTTGGTCAGTAAACGGTCAGACGTATACTTCATCAGGTTCTTACTCTAACACTGTTGGATGTCATACAGAAGTGTTGAACTTGACCATTACGCCAAGTACTACCAACACTTCATCAGCATCTGCTTGTGATAGCTATACTTGGTCAGTAAATGGTCAAACCTATACTTCATCAGGTTCTTACTCTAACACTGTTGGATGTCATACAGAAGTGTTGAACTTGACTATTACACCAAGCACTACCAACACTACATCACAAACTGCTTGTGATAGCTATACTTGGTCAGTAAATGGTCAAACCTATACTTCATCAGGTTCTTACTCTAACACTGTTGGATGTCATACAGAAGTGTTGAACTTGACTATTACGCCAAGTACTTCAAACACTACATCAGAAACTGCTTGTGGATCTTACACTTGGTCAGTAAATGGTCAAACCTATACTTCATCAGGTACTTATACTTCAGTATCAGGATGTCATACAGAAATCTTGAACTTGACCATCAACACTTCAGCACAAACTTATTATGCTGATACCGATGGTGACGGATTCGGAGCTGGTGCTGCTATCTTGTCTTGTACAGGTCAACCAGTAGGTACATCTACCAACAACACAGATTGTGCTCCTGGTGATGCTACAAAATGGAGAACTGGTATGTTCTATACTGATGCTGACGGTGACGGATACAACAACGGATTCCCACAAACTTCAGTTTGCTACGGAGCAGCTACTCCAGCAGGTTATACTTTAGCGAACATTGGTACTGATTGTAACGATGAGTTAGCTACAGTTAACCCTAATGCTTCTGAGATTCCGGGTAACAGCATCGATGACAACTGTGATGGTAACATCGACGAGGTATATCCTACATCTTTCTTGAACTCTACGAGCTGTGGTGTTACTTTGACTAACCTAGCAAATGCATTGTATGCTTATCAGTTGACTACTTATGTGAACTCAACAGGAATTCCTGTTCAAGCTTATCGTTTTGAAGTAACCAATGGTTCTAATGTGAGAACTTATGAGGCTACTGCAAACACTTTCAACTTGATGAACTTGCCAGGTGGAGCAACTTATGCTACTACTTATTCAGTAAGAGTTTCAGTTAAAATTCAAGGATTCTGGAGAGCTTACGGTTCAGCTTGTACAGTAACAACTCCTGCAGTTCCTAACTCAACCAACATCACACAACCTGCTTGTGGATCTACTTTGGCCAACATTTCAAACACCATCTATTGTGGTGCCGTATCTAGTGCTACAGGTTACAGATTCCGTGTAAGAAACGGTGCTACTGTGGTTGGAACTGTTGACGCTACTGTAAACAGATTTAGCTTAACTGATTTGGGTATCCAAAACATTTCTTTCGGTACCACTTATACTATTGATGTATTGTTGCGTTTTGGTTCAACTTGGAGACCAGATTCAGAGTACGGAACTGTTTGTTCTATCACCACTCCGGCAACTCCGGGTGCGTCTAGAGTAGTTAACCCTGCTTGTGGTTCTACTATTACTCGTTTGTGGACCTCAATTTATGCACAACAAGTTATTGGTGCTCAAGGATACCGTTTCGTAGTTACTTCAACTTCACCGGCTACTTCAAGAGTTTACACTACTCCAAACAGTGTATTCAGCTTGCAAAACTTGCCAGGTGGAGCGCAATTAGGAGTTACTTACACCATCCGTGTGGATGTATTGTATAACTCTAGCTATGTTCAAGGTACGCAAACTTGTGACATCACTGTGTCACCAGCTGCTACAAGACAAACAGCTACAGCTATCAACGTATACGATGTGAAAGCTTATCCAAACCCATTTGCTGATAACTTCAAACTAGAGTTGAATTCATCTAGCGAAAATGAAGTAAGCGTAAAAGTTTACGATATGTTGGGTAGAGAAGTGGAGTCTAGCGTATCAAGCGTTGCAGCTTTGTCTAACCTTGAAATCGGATCTCGTTTCCCTTCAGGAGTTTACAACATTATTGTAACTCAAGGTGACAACGTGAAAACGGTAAGAGTAATCAAAAGATAATCACTAATCTTTGATAACGAAAAGCCCGCTCATTTGAGCGGGCTTTTTTGTTTGAAAATTTATTTTGCATAAGCACATAAAAAAAGCCTGATAGTTAATCAGGCTTTTTTTATATTTATAATAGATTGTTAAATGGCTTTTCGGTATTTTCTAATACTGTAAAAACCATATATTAAAGCTATAATAGCTAACCAAATTAGTTTTGTGTTAATCGGAGCAGGCGGTGGGTCATTTCCTTCCAAACCACCAGAACCATCATCGTCACCAGGTTGTGCAAAAACAGCCACATCCATCAAGACGAACAGAATTACGAGGGGTAGATTCAAAAAAGTCTTTTTCATTTCATAGTTCTATTAAGACGCAAATATATGAATCATAATTTAAAAAACGAACATCGATATTAAAATATTGAAAATTAAGCAGCTTTTTAAATTTAAATCCTCATAAAATTAGTGCTATTCAAATTCTGATGTGAAATATAATTTGACACTCGGATATTTGCTAATGGTCATCTGGATTGTAAAATCAGAATCTGCTAAAAAAACCAATTGGTCATATTTGTCTTTAGCCAAAAACTTTTGTTTAATCCTTTTAAATTCTTTGAATTCTTCGTTTTTTGGATCCTCTGGTTTTACCCAACAAGCTTTGTGTACCGGAAAGTTCTCATAAGTGCATTTGGCTCCGTACTCATGTTCCAATCGATATTGAATTACCTCATACTGAAGTGCACCCACGGTCCCGATAACTTTTCGGTTGTTCAATTCTAAAGTAAAAAGTTGGGCAACTCCTTCATCCATCAATTGGTCGATGCCTTTTTCGAGTTGTTTAGCTTTGAGCGGATCTGCGTTGTTGATGTATCTAAAATGTTCCGGTGAGAAACTCGGAATTCCTCTAAAGTTCATGTTTTCACCCTCTGTTAAAGTGTCGCCGATTTTAAAATTTCCGGTGTCATGTAAGCCTACAATATCGCCCGGATAAGATATGTCAATGATTTCTTTTTTCTCAGCAAAAAAAGCATTCGGACTTGAAAACTTTAGGTTTTTATTATGGCGAACATGTAAATAAGGTTTGTTGCGTTCAAAGGTGCCCGATACAATTTTCACAAATGCCAAACGATCTCGATGCTTCGGATCCATATTCGCGTGAATCTTAAAAACAAAACCCGACATTTTTTCTTCAGTAGGTTCAACCAAACGCGTGTCCGATTCTTTAGCACGTGGAGCAGGAGCAATGTCAATAAAGCAATCCAGCAATTCACGCACACCAAAATTATTCAAAGCCGAACCGAAAAAAACCGGCTGTAAGCTACCCTCTAAATAAGCTTGACGATCAAAGTCAGGATAAACTTCGGCAATGAGTTCGAGTTCTTCGCGTAGTTTGTTGGCTGGGTTTTGGCCGATGATTTTTTCTAGTTCAGGGCTCTGTAAATCTGAGAAAGCAATAGTTTCTTCAATGTTTTTTCGGCTGTCGCCACTGAACAAATTTATGTTCTTTTCCCACAAATTATAAATGCCCTGAAAGTCGTAACCCATCCCAATCGGAAAACTCAGCGGAGTAACTTTGAGTCCGAGTTTTTGTTCAACTTCGTCCATGAGGTCAAAAGCATCTTTACCCTCGCGATCCAATTTATTGATAAAAACAATCATCGGAATGTTGCGCAATCTACAAACTGAAACGAGTTTTTCGGTTTGCTCCTCGACCCCTTTGGCTACGTCAATCACCACAATGACACTATCAACAGCAGTAAGTGTTCGGTAAGTATCTTCGGCAAAGTCCTTATGGCCAGGTGTGTCAAGGATATTGATTTTTTTGTCTTTATAATTAAAAGCCAATACCGAAGTCGAAACCGAGATTCCTCTTTGGCGCTCAATTTCCATAAAGTCAGAGGTGGCTCCTTTTTTGATTTTGTTGTTTTTGACTGCTCCAGCTTCTTGAATAGCACCTCCAAAAAGAAGCAGTTTTTCTGTCAAAGTGGTTTTACCGGCATCCGGATGCGAGATGATTCCAAAGGTTCTGCGACGTTCAATTTCTTTTAAAAAACTCATAAGCTAAAAATTGCGACTGCAAAAATAGTATTTCCGAATGGAATAAACTGTCAAATATTGAGTTGTTTTTTTGTAATAAAATCCTCTGATTCCGCGTCAGTTGAGGCGTTAATAATTTTTTGTTAATAGTAATGCGCATAGTTGTTAAATGCGTATGAATTGTTATTTTTGTTGGCCTTTAATCCGATACAATCCAATCTAAAAAATAATTTAAGCAATAAAGCGAACAAGAAATTTTAAACTAAAATGAAAATAAAACAGTTGTTTTTAGCGGGGCTTCTAGCCGCAAGCTTTTCGGTCAATGCCCAAACAGTCAAAAAAGAAGTTTTATTTACCATTGATGACAAACCTTTCTACACCGATGAATTTGTCAGGGTATATAACAAAAACCTAGATTTGGTTAAAGATGAGTCTCAAAAAGACTTGACTCAATATCTGGAATTATTCATCGGATACAAACTCAAAATCAGCAAAGCCAACAAACTCGGTTTACAAAACGGAGATTCGTATAAAAATGAGTTGGCATCTTACCGCACCCAACTTTCAAAGAATTATTTGAGCGATTCAAAAGTCACCAAAGAGTTGGTTGATGAAGGTTACAAACGCTCACAAAAAGAAATCAAAGCATCGCATATTTTGATTATGGTCGATGAGAATGCAGCTCCTGCAGATACACTCGCGGCATATAACAAGATTATGGAAATTCGCAAACGCGCATTAAACGGAGAAGATTTTGGCAAATTGGCACAAGAAAATTCTCAAGATCCATCGGCCAAAGAAAACAAAGGTGACTTGGGATATTTTTCAGCATTCAGAATGGTGTATGCTTTTGAATCAGCAGCTTTTAAAACTCCTGTAGGCAAAATTTCAAACCCGGTGCGCACCCGTTTTGGTTATCATATCATCAAAGTTGATGATGTTCGCGATAACCGTGGCGAAGTAACCGTGGCGCATATTATGTTGCTCAACCCAAAAGACGATACACCAGAGGAGCGCGCCAAAGTCAAAAAGAACATCGACGATATTTATCAAAAATTACAACAAGGGGAAAGTTTTGAAAGTTTGGCGAAACAATTCTCTGATGACAAATCATCATCATCAAAAGGTGGTGTTTTGGCGCGTTTTGGTTCAGGTCAGTTGAGTTCAGAAGAGTTTGAAAATGCTGCTTTTGCCTTAACGCCAGACAAACCCTTGTCAGCTCCGTTTCAGACCAAATTTGGATGGCACATTGTAAAGCTCATCGAAAAACATCCGTTGCGATCATTCGATGAGATGAAGGTTGAACTCGAAAACAAAGTTTCTAAAGACGACCGTTCAAGACTCATTACCAATTCACTCAACGAAAAGCTCAGAAAAAAATATCCAATCAAACGCAACGATAAAATGTTTGCGGCTTTGACCAAAACAGTAACCAACGATTATTACGATAACAAATGGGAAGTTCCGGCTGACACTAAAGCTTTTGACGGTCCGCTGTTTACCATTATTGACAAACCGGTCAGCGGAACCACTTTCCTTATTTATCTTAAAACACAACAAAAAGCCAGTGCCAACATTAAACCGGTTGCTAAAATGGTGGATGTGAATTATCAAAAATTCTTAGACGAGCAACTGACCACTTATTACACCGACCATCTTGAAGGTGAATTCACTGAATTTGCCAATGTCATGGACGAGTATCGCGACGGCTTGTTGTTGTTTGATTTGATGGAAAAAGAAATTTGGGATCGCTCAAAAACCGATACATTAGGATTGAAAAATTTCTATGATGCGCACAAATCTGCTTATCAGTGGAAAAATCGTTTGGATGTAATTATTGCTTCATCAACCAACAAAGACATCATTGGTAAAGTTCAAAAAATGCTCAAGCAAAATATAGCGCCAGAGAAGATCAAAGAAAAATTCAACACCAAAGAAAAAGTTGAAGTTATGACCAATGTAGGTGTTTTTGAAGAAGGTAACGACGCGCTACCGAAAAATCTCAAACAACAAGAAGGTGTTTCAGATATCATCAAAGACGGAGAGTATTATTTTGTGACCAAAGTAAATAAAATCATTCCGGCCGGACCTAAAACGCTTGAGGAATGTAAAGGTAAAGCCATCAATGATTATCAACAATATCTTGAGCAAAATTGGGTTCAGGAACTCAAAAAAGAGTTTACCATCAAAACCAATCAAGATGTTTTTGAGCGTGTGAAAGCACAAGTTAAAAAGTAAGCATGCACGCAAAACTCCTGGCTTTTATAGGTTTGATTACTTTGGCCTCGTGTTCGTTTTTTACGCCCAATGCCAAGCCCGAATCAATTGCCAGAGTCGGTGATGATTTTTTGTTTAAATCAGACATCAAAGATTTGGTTCCGCCGGGAACATCCAAAGAAGACAGCGCAGTTATTGTGCGGAGTTTTATTGATCGGTGGGCCTCGCAAAAATTGCTGATTAAAGCGGCAGAAGTTAATTTGAGCAATACAAAAAAGGCAGTCTTTGATACGCTTATTCAACAATATAAAGTTGATTTATACGTAAAAGCTTACCTCGAAGAAGTGGTTAAATCAACGGTTGATACGGTGGTGTCGGACCAAGAAATTGAAACCTATTACAAACAGAATAAAGAGAATTTCAAAACCACCGGAACTTTGGTTCGCCTCAGATATGTCAATTTGAGTAAAGATCATCCAAAGTATGAAACCATCCGCAGCAAGTTTTTTGATTTCAGAAAATCGGATAAAAAATTTTGGGAGGCACAATCCATCAAGCTCAACAATTTTGCTTTGAATGATACGGTTTGGGTCGAGATGAGTCAGGTATACAGTAAGTTGCCGTTTATCAACCCAGACAATAGAGATGAGTATATTTTACCCGGAAAAAGCATCCAAAAAGACGACGGAAAAAATATGTATTTGGTTAAAATTGCGTCAGTAATTGATAAGAATCAAGTAGCGCCCTATCCATACATCAAACCCACTTTGCGCGAGGTTATCCTTAACCAAAGAAAATTAGATTTAATAAAAAAGTTCGAAAAAGAAATTACTGATGACGCCATCAAAGACAAAAAATATGAAGTTTACAAACCATAGAATCCTATGTATCTTAGGATTATTTCTGATGTTTTCAATGCCGGTTTTGGCGCAAGAAATCATCAAAGACACCATCAAACCCAAAGCGACTCAGAGTTCGATGCGCAAAAAAATTGATGGCGTAATTGCTACCGTCGGTGACTTCAACATTCTTGAATCGGATGTCGATAAAGCCTACTTAGAAATGACCAGTCAAGGAGCTTCGGTCAAAGATATTTCGCGTTGTCAGATGTTGGGCAAATTACTCGAAGACAAATTGTATGCTCATCAAGCCATCCAAGACAGTATTGTGGTGAGCGATGATGATATCAAATCCAAGATGGACGAGCAAATTACCTATATGGTTGAGCAATTGGGTTCTATGGACAAAGTGGTTGCCTACTTTAAAAAACCCAACGAAGAAGAATTCAAATCTGAGCTGTCCGACATCATCAAGATGAACAAATTGGCTGGTCAGATGCAAAAGAAAATTATTGACAAGGTCGAAATCACCCCGGAAGAAGTGCGTACTTTTTTTAAAAAAATACCTGAATCTGAACTGCCAGTTTTTGGTGCCGAGATGGAGGTTTCACAAATTGTCGTGATACCTAAAGTGTCAGATGCCGAAAAACAAAAGGTAATTGATCGTTTAAAAGAGCTCAAAAAAGAAGTGGAAGGCGGTTCTAGTTTTGCCACCAAGGCCGTCTTGTACTCGCAAGATCCGGGCTCGAGTTCCAACGGAGGTTACTATCGTATGAACAAAAAAACGCCTTTTGTCAAAGAGTTTAAAGATGTTGCCTTTAGTTTAGGCGAAGGTGAAATTTCTGAGCCTTTTGAAACCGAATTTGGCTTTCATATTATATATGTAGAAAAAATCCGTGGGCAAGATCTTGATTTGCGCCACATTTTGTTGGTTCCTAAGACAGATGAACAAGCACTCAAAGAAGCCAAGGAACGCATCTTAAACATCAAGAAAAAAATTGACGATAAAACAATTTCATTTGCCGATGCTGCTCGCGCTGAGTCTGAAGAAAAAGAAACCCGCTCCAACGGTGGTGTGCTCATCAACCCGAAAACTCAGGATACCCATTTTGAACTTACCAAAATGGATCCGGCTTTGTATTCTCAGGTTTCTAATTTAAAAGAAGGAGAAATTTCTGCTCCGATTCTCGATACAGAGCAAAGCGGAAAAAAGAAATACAAATTGGTAACCGTTACCAACCGCATTAATGAGCACACGGCGGATTATGCCCGCGATTATATTAAAATTAAGGAATTAGCGCTCAAAGAAAAACAGATTCAAGCCATTGCCAAATGGTCTGAAGAGAAAATTAAAGAAACCTATATCAAAATCAACGGAGAATACCGTAATTGCGAGTTCGCTAACAATTGGCTCAAAAAATAAATCAACATTCCTAACTATTCAGGTCATCGCTAACAGATATGTCAGACGTTCAAGCTATACAAAAATTGGTTCACAAACGAGCCGAACTTAAAACCGAAATTGCCAAAGTAATCGTTGGTCAAGACGAAGTTGTCGATCAAATTTTATTGAGTATTTTCTCGGGCGGACACGCTTTACTAGTGGGTGTTCCTGGGCTGGCCAAAACCCTTATGGTCAATACCATTGCGCAGGCTTTGGGCTTAGATTTTAAGCGCATACAGTTTACCCCTGATTTGATGCCGTCTGATATACTCGGAAGTGAAATTCTTGATGAAAATCGACAGTTTAAATTCATCAAAGGGCCTATTTTCTCGAATATTATTTTGGCTGACGAGATCAACCGTACGCCGCCTAAAACTCAGGCAGCTTTACTTGAAGCGATGCAAGAACGCGCGGTTACCATTGCCGGGCACAATTACAAATTATCGTTGCCTTATTTTGTCTTGGCGACCCAAAACCCAATTGAGCAGGAGGGAACCTATCCGTTGCCCGAAGCTCAGCTAGACCGTTTTATGTTCTCTATTAAACTTGATTATCCATCTTTTGCTGAAGAAGTTCAAGTGGTCAAAAGCACCACTACAGATGCCAAAGTAAATATTACACCTTTGTTCTCTGCCGAAGAAATCATCGAGTTTCAACAACTCATCCGCCGAGTTCCGGTGGCTGACAATGTTATTGAACACGCAGTTAGCTTAGTTAGTAAAACCCGCCCTGACAATAGTTTGGCAACTGATTTTGTTAAAAATTACATCGATTGGGGAGCCGGACCTCGTGCCTCGCAAAACCTGATTTTGGCGGCCAAGGCACATGCGGCCTTCAACGGTAAGTTCTCACCGGATAAAGAAGATGTCAACGCTGTTGCTACAGGAATTCTGCGTCATCGGGTGGTGAAAAACTACAAAGCTGACGCTGAGGGAATCTCCATTGAAAAAATTATCAGCACTTTGTTGTAACTAAATAATTTTAAAGTCCGGTCTTGAGCCGGATTTTTTATTTCTTCAAAGCCAACTTCTTTTGCTTGTGCAGCAGTTGGTCTAGCTCTTGGTCGTAGAAAAATAAAAACATGCTGCCCATCATATCTTGGTCTTTTCCGGAAGTGTTGTTCACTTCTAAAATCAATTCATAATGATGGTTTTTGTAGAGCCAGATTCCTTTTTCAGACAAAAAAGGGCTGATGTAATCTATGCCGACCTTGTTTTGGTGGTTCTGGATTTTGCTCGTAAAAACGGCTTGATTGGAGGTGCTGTCAAAAAGTGTGATATATCGTGACATCGGATGAGCGTGCACTGCCGCTGCGTGTAAACGTATACTATCAGTAATCATGAGTTGGTTGTCTACATTGCTTCGATAGATTTTTTTTCCGGGTTTAATCAACCAATGACCAGAATAAGTATTGCCTTGTCCGTCAACATAGACATGATTTTTTGTTTCAATCGGCGTACATTGATTTGCGGCCGGATCCATCGGTTCTTTGTACGGATCTTGTTTGTCAAATGGCAATTGTATATAAATGGCCCGACACATCAACGGCCGTGTTTGCTGATCGTCTTGGTGATAGCCAATGGTAACCTCATGTTTGATTAAATAATTTGCATCAGCGATGTTGTGGTTGAGCGATTGTGTGGTAGCCAACAACCACTGATTGCCTTTCATCGGAACGCCATAACCTTTTGGTAAAGCAAAATTTTCAACGCCGTGTGACAGCGTAGCCATGCGTGGATATTGTTTGCCGATTCTGTTTTCTAAACCCAAACTTGAGTAGTAGTTAGCATCGTTGAAATCAACATTGAGATGACAGATAAAATCTTTTGAAATATATTTTCGCGTTTTGGCATCCAAGGCTCGTACGTGAAAATCAGTTATCCAAACCAAGCTTGAGTCTTCGGTTAGCCGGATGTAATTTGAAGCTTTCGGGCCTTCCATAGATTTGTAAATTCCATCGATATAGAAATCTGGTGAAATCATTTTGTATTCGCTGCGATGCTTTTCGATTTTCCAGTATGCATCAACGAGTCCACTTTTATATAACAAGGTAGTTTTTAAAATGGCTTTGTGTCGGTTGGTCAAGTTGGAATAAACAACAAAACCTACTATTAATCCGATGATAAATAGTCCGCCTATAATTTTGTATATCTTTGATTTAGCCATTCGTACAAAAGTAACACTAATATGCAAGGTTCTGGTCAGACAGATAGAATTTTTGGGTTAGACCTCATGCGGGCCACAGCGATTTCGATGGTAATCATCGGTCACACCAAATGGATTTATTCTAATATTACAGGTATGGCTTCGTCTATTTTGGATGTTTTCGCTTTTTTAGGCGTTGAAATATTTTTTGTGTTGAGCGGTTTTTTAATCGGTAAAATAGTTTATCAACTCTACGTTCAAGAAACCTATAGTCTTGAGTCGTTCAGATGGTTTCTCAAACGAAGATGGTGGCGAACACTTCCGGGTTATTATTTGATTTTGTCTATCAATGTTGCCTTGACAATGATGTTGTTTCCGAGTACTGATTCGCTGATTGAATATTTTTATTTCGGGCAAAACTTCAACAAATCTATGCCTGGTTTTTTTCCGGAATCTTGGAGTTTGAGCGTAGAAGAATTTAGCTATTTGTTCCTCGCACTTGCTTTGTTTTTAGGCAGCAGACTAAAGGATAAAAATCAAAAAGCAAACTTTTTTTTGGCGATTATTTGCGGTCTGATGCTACTTAGTTGGTTTGCCCGAATTAATTTCTATCTTGAGACGCACAATACCGATTTAGGCGTTTGGAACAGTCTGATAAAATCTAGTGTGATTTATCGATTGGATTCTATTTATTTGGGCGTTTTGGGCTTTTGGTTTTCGGTAAAATACAGTTTTTTCTGGATTCGTTTTCGGTGGTTTTTAGCGCTTTTGGGTTTTGTATTTTTGGCTTTTATGTTTGTAGGTGTTGGGTATTTTAGATTTTTGATTGACCAGCATCCTATTTTTTGGAATATTTTTTATTTGCCGCTGGTTTCTTTGGCGGTTGCTTTTTTTGTACCGCTTTTGTCAGAATGGAAATCACAAAAATCAATACTAAGCATTGCCGTCGAGTGGATAAGTATTCGTTCATACAGTATGTATTTGTTGCATTACAGTTTGTTGCTTCAACTGATGAAGACTTTTTGGATAGTTGATTCTGCCAGAACCATACAACTGCATACTTTTACTTTTTGTTATCTGCTGTTGATTGTCATTTCTAGCCACTTTTTCTATAAATATTACGAAAAACCACTCATGGATTTCAGAGACAAAAGTTAAGAATTTTCGATTTGAGCCAAATATTTTTTCTTTTTGTCAAAAAAGACCTAGCCAAAATCTACTTTTAATAAATAATTGAAAGCAATCAACTTATTTCATTAAATTTTTTTTATCAGGTACAACGTTTTCGTAATTTTGCGCTGCAAACCAGTAAACCCATTTTTATTATGGCTTTTGATATTGAAATGATTCGTCAAGTGTACGCCAATATGACTGCCCGTGTTGATAAAGCACGCGAAGTTGTTGGTCGTCCGCTTACTTTAACTGAAAAGATTTTATACAACCACCTTTGGGAAGGAATGCCTTCTTCGGCTTTTTCTCGTGGTAAAGATTATGTTGATTTTGCACCAGATCGTGTAGCTTGTCAAGATGCCACCGCACAGATGGCTTTGTTGCAATTTATGCATGCAGGTAAAAATAAAGTGGCGGTTCCAACTACGGTTCATTGCGACCACTTAATTCAAGCCAAAGTTGGCGCTGAGACTGATTTGGCCGTTGCTAATACACAATCAAAAGAAGTTTTTGACTTTCTTTCTTCGGTTTCTAACAAATACGGAATCGGTTTTTGGAAACCGGGTTCTGGAATCATCCATCAAATCGTTCTGGAAAATTATGCGTTTCCGGGCGGAATGATGATTGGTACCGATTCACATACTGTAAATGCTGGAGGTTTGGGAATGTTGGCCATCGGAGTAGGTGGGGCTGATGCGGTCGATGTAATGTCGGGCATGGCTTGGGAGTTGAAATTCCCTAAGCTCATCGGTGTAAAATTAACCGGAAAACTCAACGGATGGACGGCTCCCAAAGACGTAATTCTCAAAGTGGCCGATATCCTCACGGTTAAAGGCGGAACCGGAGCTATTGTAGAATATTTCGGAGAAGGTGCTACTTCAATGTCGTGTACCGGTAAAGGAACCATTTGTAATATGGGTGCCGAAATTGGTGCTACGACTTCAACGTTTGGATATGATGATTCTATGCGTAGATATTTAGCAGCCACCGGTCGTCAAGATGTAGTGGATGCTGCAGACAAAGTCGCTTCTTATTTAACGGCTGACCCTGAAGTATACGCCAATCCGGAGCAATATTTTGATCAATTGATTGAAATCAACTTATCTGAATTAGAACCACACATCAATGGTCCGTTTACCCCAGATAGAGGAACTCCGGTTTCAAAAATGAAAGCAGAGGCCGAGGCGAATGGTTGGCCGCTCAAAGTAGAGTGGGGGCTGATTGGTTCATGTACGAACTCTTCATATGAAGATATGAGTCGCGCAGCATCCATTGTAGAACAAGCGGTAGCCCACGGAATTACTCCTAAAGCTGAATTCGGAATCAATCCGGGTTCTGAGCAAATTCGCTTCACCATTGAGCGCGATGGCATTATCTCGACATTTGAGAAAATGGGTACGAAAGTATTCACCAATGCTTGCGGACCTTGCATTGGGCAATGGGATAGAGCCGGAGCTGATAAAGGAGAGAAAAACACCATTGTACATTCATTCAACCGAAACTTTTCAAAACGTGCGGACGGTAACCCGAACACGCATGCTTTTGTAACTTCACCAGAAATGGTAGCAGCTTTGGCTATTTCAGGAAGACTTGATTTTAATCCCATCACGGATACTTTAATCAACGATCAAGGCCAAGAAGTAAAATTGCAAGCTCCTAAAGGTGATGAATTGCCAACCAAAGGTTTTGATGTTGAAGATCCGGGCTTCCAAGCTCCGGCTGAAGACGGTTCAAGCGTTCAAGTAATTGTATCGCCAACTTCAGAGCGTTTACAACTATTAGCTCCGTTTGAGCCTTGGGACAAACAAAACATCTCAGGTGCGAAGTTGCTCATCAAAGCATTCGGAAAATGTACCACCGACCATATTTCAATGGCGGGACCATGGTTGCGTTTCCGCGGTCACTTAGACAATATTTCTAACAACATGCTCATTGGTGCTGAGAATGCATTCAACGGCAAAGCTAATTCAGTCAAGAATCAATTGACCGGTGAATACGATGCTGTTCCTGCGGTTCAACGTGCTTACAAGGCTGCTGGAATTCCGTCGATTGTTGTGGGTGATCACAATTATGGCGAAGGTTCGTCTCGTGAACATGCGGCTATGGAACCTAGATTTTTAGGGGTGAAAGCTGTGTTGGTAAAATCATTTGCGCGTATTCACGAAACCAACCTAAAAAAACAAGGAATGTTGGCGCTGACCTTTGCTAATGAAGCTGATTATGATAAAATTCAAGAAGATGATGTAATCAATTTCTTAGACTTAACAGAATTCGCTCCTGGCAAACCATTGACTCTAGAATTTGTTCATGCAGATGGTTCAAAAGACATCATCATGGCGAATCATTCATATAATGACAGTCAAATCGGATGGTTTGTAGCCGGTTCAGCATTAAACTTGATTGCAGCCGGAAAAGCTTAATCATCTTATTCTTAAAAATAGAAATCCCCGATTTATTTCGGGGATTTTTTTTGCTTCATTTTGATTTTAAAACTATTTCTTGTTAAAATTTATAGCTGTAAATACTTGACAATTTGTTTATTAAGGCTGTCAGTACGTATTTAAGATGTCTTCTCTTACAAACAAGCAGTTTGTTTGTGTAAAAATCTTACAAAAGCATTGATTGTTAGTAACTTGTCGATAAAATGTGTATAAAGTTGTAGTTTGTCGATGATTTTAATCACTTTATCTTGTTATGTTTGCCCAGTACACATGTGTCCCCATTTGTACAAATAGAACAAGTCAGAACTAAAACATGATCTATTAATCTTAACCTACCAAAACCATGAGACATTTACTTCTCTTGAGGATATATTCCTCTCTCTAAACAATTGAATTTACTGGATTTTATATTTTGAGCTTTTTGATTTGTAATCAATTTGGCTGAATTTTTATGTTCGTTGGGAAACATTTTGGCCTTGAATGAACCGCTCAAAATTCCAATCTTGAATTGTACTTATCATTATTATTATATTAAATAAATACTTACAAAATAATTTTTTTTGTGTATTTAATCGGATAAAATAATCACTTAATCGAATTTTTAATTTTCAATAAATTTATATCATATTAATTTGTGGTGTGTTGCTGTTGCCCCAACATTCAGTAACACTTCTCCCTAAAACAAATGAGTATGAAAACCTTAACCTACTATTATGAAAAAGTTTTTACTTATGCTACTTATTGCAGTAGCTTCTCAGGGACAAACCGTAAACTATGTGTCCAGCACAGAGAGTTTCCCAAACCCAGAAAGAGGATTTTACCATTATTCGTCTACGGGTTTAGTTTCAGCAACCACGAGCTACAATGCTCTTAGCGCCAGCACACTGAGCACCTATCGCGCTCAGAATATCACTACAGTTCACAGAACTTTTTATCTCAATCAATTTACGAGTTCACCTATTTCAGATGCTTATTTAGCGAGTATGCAATCCGATTTTAATGCCATTCGCAACGCCGGACTAAAAGTCATCATTCGTTTTGCATATTCAAAAAGTGAAACGGCTGCCGTACTTGATGCTACAAAAGATCAAATCATAGCACACATCAATCAAGTCGCTCCGGTCATTTCGGCTAATAAAGATGTGATTTCTGCCTATCAATACGGATGGATTGGTTGCTGGGGCGAGACCTACTACTCAAGCCAAGTAACTGAATTCGGAAATTCTGATTACGAAAATTACACAACTTCACAATGGGCCAATCGCAAAGCGGTAATGGATGCTATGTTAAGCGTAACTCCGGTTGAAATTCCGGTTCAAGTTCGCTATGTATATCACAAACAAAAAATGTATCCAAACGGAAATGACCGCATTGGTTTTTACAACGATGCTTTCTTGAACGTCTGGGGCGATTCGGGAACCTTTTTGGTGAACGGCTCAGCTGCGGCACCCAGCACAACCGACAGCAATTATTTGCAAACACAAACCGTTAATCTTCCGATGACCGGTGAGACTGATGCACTCAATGCACCCAGAACCGATTGTGCCAATGCCATGCTCGAAATGAATAAATACAATTGGAGTTTGCTCAACACAGATTATTTGACCGCTAATATCACGAATTGGACCTCACAAGGATGTTTTTCAGAAATCGACCGAAGATTGGGTTACCGATTTGAAATGGTTAGCTCATCTATAGATAACAATACATTAAATATAACGCTACAAAATACCGGCTTTGCCAATTTATTCAAAGCCAGAAAAGCCTATTTGGTCTTAAGAAATACAGCTACCAATACCGAGTATTCATTCGAAGTAGCTAGCGACTTAAGAGCATGGAGAGAGGGAAGTGCCATCCAAATCAGCAAAGCTTTGGATATGGATGTGCCAACAGGAACCTATCAGTTATATCTGAATTTGCCGGATCCGCTGATTTCAAATCCATTGTATTCTATCCGCTGTGCCAATGTGGGGACATGGGACGCCACCAAAGGATACAATAATTTGAACCAAACGGTGAGCTTGACTGCAGGATCAACCTCTACTACACCTGTAGTCACGACGCCCACCACACCCACGGTGCCCAGCACCGGCACAACAACAACACCAACAACCACACCCACGACTGGTAGTACCTCTACGACTACAACTACTACAGGAACTACCACGACTGTTACACAACCGGTTCAGATTATTCTGGTCTCAAACACAACCATCGTAATCAACAATTTGACAACGACCAATTATACCGTTAGAGTTTACAACTTAAACGGACGACTCAAAGCTTCTTCAACAGATGTTTCTGGCTTATCATCAGGTTATTACATAGTTAAAGTAAGAGCCAACGGAACTACATACACCCAAAAAATTTACAAACAGTAACCCATCAATATTTTATATATTGTTTCATTAATTTTTCTTTATTATTACGGGAAAACCCTGCTTCAACACGGCAGGGTTTTTTTATGGAATCAATTCATGTTAACTTTTTTATATCTTTAGCCAAACAGAAAATCAAAACCCTACTTTGCGTATGCTTCAAGTATAGATAGTGTATCAATAAAGTATCAAACAAACCTCGCACATGCAACAAAACGAAGATTTTAAAAGAGAATTAGGCTTGCTCGACGGAACCATGCTCGTCGTGGGTTCTATGATTGGTTCGGGAATTTTTATTGTGAGCTCAGATATTGTCCGACAAGTCGGTTCAGCCGGTTGGCTTATCCTTATTTGGGTATTGTCCGGACTCATTACGGTGATTGCAGCCGTTAGTTACGGCGAGCTCAGCGCCATGTTTCCCAAAGCCGGCGGCCAGTATGTCTATCTCAAAGAAGCCTACGGAAAACTCATCGCCTTTTTATACGGTTGGAGCTTTTTCTCAGTCATTCAAACCGGAACTATTGCCGCGGTTGGTGTTGCTTTCTCAAAATTCGCCGCCTATTTATTCGAACCGCTTAGCGACGAAAATATCATTGCCGAATTAGGTTCCTTCAAACTCAACGCGGCACAAATCGTTTCGATCATCACGATTATTTTGCTGACTTATTTCAATAGTAAAGGCGTCAAAAACAGCAAATCGCTACAAACGGTACTCACCATTGTCAAGATATTATCTTTGGCCGGACTCATTGTTTTTGGGTTGATCTTGGCAGCCAAAGCCGATGTTTGGCAGGCCAATTGGGCCGATGCCTTCACGCCCAAAGCCTATCAAAAAGCCGATGGTTCTTGGTTGCCCATCAGTGGAATGGCGCTTATATCAGGCATTTCAGCAGCTATGGTGGGCTCGCTATTTTCAAGCGATGCCTGGAACGGCGTAACCTTTATTGCCGGCGAAATCAAAAATCCGCAGCGCAACGTCGGTCTCAGTTTATTACTCGGAACCTTAACGGTAAGCATCATTTACGTTTTGGCCAACTTCATGTATTTGGCTGTGATTCCGCTGGATGAAATCGCCACAGCCAAATCCGATCGAGTTGCGGTGGTTGCATCTCAATATATTTTTGGCAACATCGGAACGCTCATCATCGCCATCATGATTATGATTTCAACTTTTGCGTGCAACAACGGACTCATCATGGCCGGCGCGCGCGTTTATTACACTATGGCCAAAGACGGATTGTTCTTCAAAAAAGCAGCACAACTCAACCAAGCCAGTGTTCCGGCCTGGGCGTTGTGGGCCCAATGTATTTGGGCTTCGGCTTTATGCCTCACTGGTAAATACGGCGATTTGCTCGATTTTGTCATCATCATCGTACTCATTTTTTACATCCTGACCATCTACGGAATTTTCATTTTGCGCCGTACCATGCCCGATGCCGAACGACCGTATAAAGCGTTTGGTTATCCGTTTTTACCGATGTTATACATTGTGGCAGCGGGCGCTATTTCATTGGCCTTGTTGTTCACCAAAACCGATACCTGTGGTTGGGGCGTGCTGATTATGTTCATCGGCATTCCGGTATATTACCTTACCAAAGCAAAGTAGTTTTTAATCGTTTTTCATTTGGGCGTGCCCCTGCGGGTCGGGCTGTTCGCTATTAGTCCTCGCCGCTGCGCTCTACTGCGCGGCTGTGGGCTAACCGCTGCCATCCCTCACGCGCACGTTTCCAAATCAAACCTCCGTAAACATCATAAAAAAATCCGCCTTATCAAGCGGATTCTATTAAATGCAATGTCTCAAATCACATCAATCACCTACTAATAGTAAGTGTATCTTCTTACTTTGGCAATGTATTTTGCCAAACGAATTACTTGATGGCTGTAGCCGTATTCGTTGTCATACCAAATATACAGTACAATGTTTTTTCCGTCTGCCGAAACGATGGTCGCGTTGCTGTCATAAATTGACGGCGCCGAGGTTCCGATGATGTCAGATGATACCAACTCGTTGTTGAGCGAGTATTTAATTTGCTCCACCAATTCACCTTCTAAAGCGTATTTTTTCATGATGGCGTTGATTTCATCCACCGAAGTTTCTTTGTTCACTTCTAAGTTCAAAACCACCAATGAACCGTTGGGTACCGGCACGCGAATCGCATTCGAGGTCAACTTCCCGGCTAGTGATGGCAAGGCTTTGGCCACGGCACTTCCGGCTCCGGTTTCAGTAATAACCATATTCAAACCGGCTGCTCTACCGCGACGGTATTTTTTGTGCATATTATCTACCAAATTCTGATCGTTGGTATAAGCGTGAATGGTTTCTAAGTGTCCTTTCACCACGCCTAAAGTATCTTCAACGGCTTTCAAAATCGGGGTTATCGCATTGGTCGTACAAGAAGCTGCCGAGAAAATATCAATCGTATCTGGGTTGTATTCGTTTTGGTTTACTCCGTGCACAATGTTTGGAACGCCTTTACCGGGCGCCGTCAAAAGCACTTTTGAAACACCTTTCGAGGTCATGTGTCTGGACAAAGCTTCTTGCGTGGTAAACGCTCCGGTATTGTCAATCACCAGCGCATCGTTGATTCCGTATTTTGTATAGTCAATATCTTCTGGAGCATTAGCGGTAATGATGTGAACGGTAGTTCCGTTGATGATCAGCGCATTATTGGCCGCATCAGCCACCACCGAACCTTCAAAATCTCCGTGAATCGAATCATAGCGCAACAAAGAAGCTCTTTTTTCTAACGAAACCGCATCGTTTTTATCGCGGGTCACAATTGCACGCAAACGCAATTGGTTTCCTTTGCCCATTTTCGACATCAATTCGCGGGCAAGCAAACGACCGATGCGACCAAATCCGTATAGCACCACATCTTTGGGTTGAATATCATGGGTATCTTTGGCATTTCGGAGTTTGTCTACTACAAAAGCACGCGCATTGTCATATTTGTTATTCTCTAAATTGAATTCATAAGTCAATTTACCGATGTCGAGTTTAGCGGGCGGTAAATCCATCGACAAAATCGCTTTGGCAATTTCTACACTGTCAAAAATTGAAATGGGTTTTCCGACAAATTCACCGGCATATTCGTGCAAGTTGATGATGTCGCTGACGTTTCGGTTGATGAGTTGGTTTCTGAACAAAACCATTTCGATGGATTTATCATACCACAAATCGTTGATGATTTTAATAAATTCAACGCTGGCTCTTCGGCGATTTACCTGAAAAGAAACTTCTTTTTCGTAAGAATTATGATTGCTCATAGGTAGAAATTGTTAGTGTGTTGATGGATTTTTATAGTTATTCTACAAACCTTTTTTGGGGTTTTGTGGTGCAAAAGTATCCATTTCAAACGTTTTCGTAAAATCTTTTTTAACTTTTTTCCATAAAAAAACCACCTCGTTTGCTAAGGTGGTTTCTAGAATTAATATTAACCTGTAAATCTTATATAATAATTCTGATGCGTTGTCCGAGTTTGTTGATCATCTCGATGCTGATACTTTGGTTTTCGTCTTTGTTCTGAAGCACCTTTGAAGCTGCTTCTACATCAGGGGTTGCCACATTGTCAATGCTCAAAATGATGGTTCCTTTGAGTTCGTCATAATACGGGCGCAAATTGTCATTGTTGATGTCTTTGATGCGCACGCCTGAACTGATTCTGAATTTTTTCTTGTCGGCTGAATCAATGTTCTCTAATTCAATACCTTTAAATTCAGTGGTGAAGTAATCGTTTTTAGACAAAGTCACCGGTACCGAATACACTTTTCCGTCGCGTTTGTACGATACTTGCACTTTGTCGTTTGGTCGTTTGGTATTGATATAACCCGACAATTCTGCATAAGTATTAATCTCTTGATTGTCTAACTTGATGATGATATCGCCTTTGGTCAAACCGGCTTTTTCAGCTCCTGAGTTTTTGGTCACTTTTCGGATGTAGAAACCTTGGGTATCTTTTACGCCCAATTCTTTCGAAGCCGCGCTGTTGAGCTCGCCGCCTTCAACGCCCAAAATACCGCGTTGTACATTGCCAAATTCCATGATGTCTTCGATGATTTTGCGCGCAATGTTTGACGGAACCGCAAATGAATAACCCACATAAGAACCGGTTTGTGACGAGATCATGGTGTTGATTCCGATGAGTTCGCCGCGTGTATTGACCAGAGCACCCCCGCTATTGCCCGGATTCACCGCCGCATCGGTCTGGATGAACGATTGAATTCCGTTGGTGTCGAGGTTTCTGGCTTTGGCCGAAATGATTCCGGCGGTTACTGTTGAGTTGAGGTTGTACGGATTTCCGACCGCCAACACCCATTCACCAACGCGGGTATTGTCAGAATCGGCAAATACCGAATAAGGCAATTTTTCGTCGGCATCGATTTTTAAGAGCGCAATATCCATTTTTGAATCAGTGCCGATGAGTTTGGCTTTGTATGCTTTTTTATTGTTCAGAGTAACCTCAATGTCAGAAGCATCTTTGATTACGTGGTTGTTGGTCACAATGTAACCGTCTTCAGAGATGATTACACCCGAACCGGTTCCGACCTGTTCTTGCTGTTGACCACCGCTGAATCCGTAAAAGAATTCCAACATCGGATTGGTCACCGTGCGGTACGAAACATTTTTTACGTGTACAACGGTGTGTACAGTTTTGTCGGCAGCCTCGGTAAAATCAAGCCCTTCCGGAACCAAACCTACATTTTTGTTGTAGTTGGTGGGCGCCATGGTTACGATGCCCTTGCGATTTGAAAAAAATCCGTCTTGTTCAATAAATAATTTATAACCTCCGAGGGTTACGGCACCGCTCAAAAGAGATACAAAGAATAAACCCGAAAATCGTTTCATACTGTTCTATAAATTAGTTAAACCTAAGTTTTTTTCATTTTCGAACGTAAAATTAAAAAAGTATTGCCTTGGCAAAAGCAGTTTAACGCCCGTTTAACAAGGCTTAACGTTTCATTAATAGTTGGTTCTTAAAAGCGTTTTCTACTCTTGGGCTTGAAAGTTTTATTCGTAACTTTGGGCTTCATTTGCAACCTATGGAAATTCACTTTAGCAAGTATGAAGGCACCGGAAACGACTTTGTCATGATTGACAATCGTTCACTTTTTTTTCCGAAAGACAATCATGATTTGGTCAAACATTTATGCGATCGTCGTTTCGGCATTGGCGCCGATGGCCTCATTTTACTCGAAAACGATCCGCAAGCCGATTTCAAAATGGTTTACTATAATTCTGATGGAAATTTAAGTTCAATGTGCGGCAACGGCGGTCGATGTCTGACGGCTTTTGCGCATCAACTCGGAATCATTCAAGATGAGGCGGCCTTTGATGCGGTCGATGGTATGCACCATGCTAGTTTGAATGCACAAGGAATCGTTTCTTTGCAAATGACTTCGGTTGATTCGGTCAACATTCAGCCCGATTATATATTTCTCAATACCGGTTCGCCGCATCATGTTTTGATGGTAGATGATTTGCCAACGATGGATGTCAAAGCGCGCGGTAGTGAAATTCGCTATAGTGATTTATACGGAAAAGCGGGCAGCAATGTCAATTTTGTCGCGCAAATTGATGCACAAACTTTTCGCATTCGCACTTATGAGCGCGGCGTAGAAGATGAAACCCTTTCATGCGGAACCGGAGCAACAGCTGTAGCCATAGCCATGCACGCATCCGGAAAAACCCAAGCGCAAAAAATTACCATTTTGGTCGAAGGCGGAAAACTCGAAGTTTCGTTTGAAAAACACAATCAATCGTATCAAAATGTCCATTTAATTGGCCCGGCCACTTTTGTTTTTAACGGTGCAATATCATGGTAACACTTAAGGGCAATTTGGTTTATTTGCGGGCACTCGAACCCGAAGATTTAGATTTTGTACATCAGATAGAAAACGATGAATCCATTTGGGAAATCAGTAGCACACAAACACCCTACAGCCGGTTCTTGATTCGTCAATATTTAGAGCAAGCGCAGCAAGATATTTATCAAGCCAAGCAATTGCGTTTGGCTATTTGTACATTGGGCACTGAAGATGCCATCGGACTCATTGATTTGTTTGATTTTGATCCGTTGCACCGAAGAGCAGGCGTGGGGATTCTCATACAAAAAGCCAGTAATCACGACCAAGGTTATGGCTCAGAAGCGCTCGGATTATTAATTAATTACGCATTTACCCACTTACATTTGCATCAACTTTATGCGAATATTAGCACCGACAATCAACCGAGTTTGGCTCTTTTTGCTAAATTTGGCTTTGAAAAAGTGGGTGTCAAAAAGCAATGGATTTTTGCCCGCGGTCGCTTTCATGATGAAGCATTGTTTCAACTAATTCACACTCCTTAAATATTTATAAAAGACATTATTTTGAGCCCAAAAAAGATTATTTCCATCGTTTCAGTTGTGGTCATTACCGGTTTGATGATTTATGGCTATTTGTTGTATCGCAACATTTTTTCTGACAACACTCAGTTTTCAGAAGAACAAGTATACGTGTGCATTCCGACTAATTCTGATTATGAGGCTGTCAAAAAAATCATTGCTCCTTATGTCAAAGACCTTGATCGTTTTGATCAAGTGGCCCAGAAAAAATCATATCCGAATCGCGAAGACAAAGCCGGACGTTTCTTACTTACCAAAGGCATGAACAGCAATGAGATTGTCAATTCACTCCGACAAAACGTTCCGGTTCAGCTATCGTTCAACAATCAAGAACGTTTAGAGAATTTCGCCGGACGCATCGCGCAGCAAATCGAACCCGACAGTTTGAGTTTGCTCAGCGCTTTTACCGATCAAAAATTCCTTCAAGAAAACGGATTTACCAAAGAGGATGTTCTGAGCATTTTTGTGCCGAATTCTTATGAATTTTTCTGGAATACCACCGCCGAAAAATTCCGCAATAAGATGCTCAAAGAATACCACAAATTCTGGAACGATGAGCGTCTAGCCAAAGCCAAAGCACTTAATTTAACACCGGTTCAAGTAGCTACTTTGGCTTCGATTGTGCACAAAGAAACGGTCAAAAAAGACGAACGCCCAAAAGTAGCCGGAGTATATTTGAATCGCTTGGCCAAAGGTATGAAGCTCGAAGCCGATCCAACGGTCATTTACGCGGTCAAACTTCAATCCAACGATTTTAACCAAGTCATCAAACGCGTGCTCAACAAAGATTTAGCAACGGTTTCACCATACAACACTTATATGTATGCAGGGCTTCCGCCGGGACCGATTGCGATGCCTGACATCACCGCACTAGATGCCGTTCTTAATCCTGAAAAGCACAACTACATATATTTCTGTGCGAGTGTAAAGCGTTTTGGTTACCATGAATTTGCTGTAACTCCGGCCCAGCATGAGGCCAATCGTCAGCAATATGTAGCCTGGATTTCAAGCCAAGGCATCAAACGCTAGGCATGAAAAGAGCGCTGCTCATAGGATTACTTTTGCTTTTTGCTCAAAATCATTGGGCACAAAATCATTTGGATTCTTTCTTAAAACCAGCTGATTCACTCAACAAAGCACGCCGCAATACGGTAGTTATTTCGCAAATCGGATTGTCTGCCGGAATTCTTGTTGGTCTGAACCAAACTTGGTATGCCGATTATCCACGAACCAATTTCCACACGATTAACGACAATGCCGAGTGGCTGCAAATGGACAAAGCTGGGCATGTTTTTTCGGCTTATCACTTAGGAAGTTTGGGCAAAAATGCATGGCAATGGAGTGGAGCCAGTCGTAAAAGTCAATTGCTTTATGGTGCAACGGCAGGTTTCGCTTTTTTGTCGGTGGTTGAAATCATGGACGGATATTCTGCTCAGTGGGGCGCTTCGTTGGGCGATGTGGCTGCCAATGCCGCCGGAACCGGTTTGTATTTAGCGCAAGAACTTACTTGGAAAGAGCAGCGCATTATTCCCAAATTCTCTTTTCATACGACACCTTACGCTTCGGCCAGACCTTCGGCTTTGGGTAGCAATTATCCAGAGCAATTACTCAAAGATTACAATGGTCAAACCTATTGGTTGTCGGTCAATTTACATTCGTTTGCCAAAAACAGCAAAATTCCCTCATGGCTCAATGTGGCCGTCGGTTATGGTGCCGAGGGCATGATTACCGGCAATGATGAATTGGTCAATACTGTTTTTCTTCCCGAATCAGAACGATTCAGACAATTTTATTTGAGTTTGGATGTTGATTTGACCAAAATCAAAACCAAATCACATCTGCTTAAGACGGTTTTTGAGGTCTTCAACACCATTAAAATTCCTGCGCCAACCCTAGAGCTCACTGAGCATGGCGACTTTAAATTCAGAGGGATTTATTTTTAGAAAAAATTAACTTATTGATATTCAATATTATATTTTATGTTGTACATTTGCAGCGCAGAAATTTTTCGGGGTGACAGACTGAAAAGAAAACCACCATATGATTAAAAAATGGATTTTTTGCGGCAGTGTAGCTTTGACCATCACCGTTCTGAGCTCGAGCTTTAAGCCTTCAGATTCTTATGATCTTTACGCTAACAGCACTGACGTATCCCATGAAATGTCTTATGTATTTCCTTCGCAAAATCCGCAGGATTACAACCACCTAAAAGTTCCTTTTACCGGTAAATTTTTCATCGGTTTTAAAGAAGCCCTTGCCTTTAAAGAGTCTCAAGGCAAATACCACAAAATCAATTCGCTCGGCTATATGGGCAAATACCAATTCGGACGCGATGCGCTTGCTTCTATCGGCATCCACGACAGTGCGGCATTTCTCAGAAATCCCAAACTTCAAGAAAAAGCGTTTGTCACTTTGTTGTCTAAAAACAAAGCCGATTTACAAGACGAAATCAATCAGTTCGAAGGGCAGGTCATCGCCGGCGTCAAAATCACCGAATCAGGAATTTTAGCCGCAGCTCATTTGGGCGGAGCGCGTTCCGTGAAACGTTTTTTGAATAGTAATGGCAAGAAAAAGTGCCATGACGAGTACGGTTCTTCGGTCAAAAGTTATATGCGCGATTTTGCCGGATATGAAACTTCCGGGATTGTTGCCAACAGCAATGCTAAAATATAAAAATAAAGCCTGCCGTTGTGCAGGTTTTTTTATGGCGTGCCCCTGCGGGTCAGGCTGTTCGCGGCAATATTTTTTAGGCTCGTTTGCTCGCCCAAAAAATGATTTCTGCTACCATCCTTCACGCGCGCGACCGAATGTTTAGTCTTTGTGAATGATAAAAATGGCCGGTCGCTTATCGATGTCTATTTTGGATTTTTTCCAGTCGGCTACGCGCTGGGTTTTAATGAATTCCGAAGCCAGCGTAATATCAGCAGCAATGCAAAGCAAGGTGTTGGGTTGCAAAGTCTGCGTTAAATCATCGAGTAGTTTGTGGTTGCGGTAAGGCGTTTCAATAAAAATCTGTGATTGGTTTTTCTCGGCAGCTAATCTTTCGTAGAACTTTAGCGCTGATTTCTTCTCGGCTTTATCGATCGGCAAATAACCGTTAAAGGCAAAACTTTGTCCGTTCATACCTGAAGCCATGAGCGCCAACAATATCGAAGATGGTCCCACCAGCGGAACTACTTGAATTCCTTTTTCATGCGCCATCTTGACCAAAATTGCTCCCGGATCGGCTACGCCCGGACAACCGGATTCACTCATGATGCCTGCGTCTTTTCCTTGCAAACAGGGCATGAGCATGGCTTGCAATTCTTCGGGTTGCGTATGTTTGTTCAGACTGCTGAGCCTGAGACTCGATTGAACTTTTTCGGGATAAATACTTTTGATAAACCGCCGCGCTGTTTTTTCGTTTTCGACAATGTAATCGTCAATGCGCGCTATGGTTGCTCTTACCGTTGGAGCCAAAACTTCTGCCGGATCATTTTCGCCTAGCGGCACCGGAATCATATATAGTTTTCCCAATTTGGTCGGCTCCATAAAACTTATGAATGTTTTGCGATGAGTTTTTTGGCTAAGTTTTCACAGGCTTCGTCCAGCATTTGATATACACTGTCAAAGCCAAATTGTGAGCCGTAATAAGGGTCGGGAACATCTACATTTTCTCCCGGAAACAATTCGTTCAAAATCAAATCAACTTTGGCTTTATGCGCATCTGTTTTGGCCATCGCCATTACATCGTCGTAATTGCTGTTGTCCATCACAAAAATGTAATCGAACTTGTCAAAGTCAGTTGTTTTGAATTGTCTGGCACGTTGGTCAGTAATATCAAGACCGTTTTTTTGAGCCGTGGCAATGGATCGCTGGTCGGGTTGTTTGCCAATATGCCAACTACCGGTTCCGGCTGAATCAATTTTGAATTTATCTTTAGGGAGTTTTGATGCCAAGATGCCTTCTGCCAAAGGAGAACGGCAGATATTTCCCAGGCAAACCATCAGTATTTTTACCGACATGTTAGAGCGATAATTTTTTGTGGATGTCTTCGACGAATTTTTTGAATTGCTTGTCGGTAGCTACCAAATTGTCTACCGTTTTACAAGCGTGCAATACCGTTGCATGGTCGCGGTCGCCAATTTGTGAACCAATGTTCGCCAAGGAAGCTTTGGTAAATTTCTTGGCAAAGAACATCGCTAGCTGACGCGCTTGAACCACGTGGCGTTTTCTGGTTTTAGATTGCAATACCTCAATGTCTAATTGGAAATAATCCGAAACAATTTTCTGAATGTATTCAATCGAAATTTCGCGTTTGACATTCTTCACGAATTTCTCAACCACTTGTTTGGCTAGCTCTAAAGTCACTTCTTTTTTATTGAATGACGATTGAGCAATCAATGAAATGATGGCGCCTTCGAGTTCGCGTACATTGCTTTTGATGTTGCGCGCTACATACTCGATGATTTCATCCGGCATGTCTACACCATCGCGGTACAAAATGTTTTTAAGTATGGAAATTCTGGTTTCGTAATCAGGTTGGTGCAACTCGGCAGACAAGCCCCATTTGAAACGAGAAAGCAAACGTTGCTCAATGTCTTGCATATCCACCGGCGCTTTGTCCGAAGTCAAAATCACTTGTTTGCCGTTTTGATGCAAATAGTTGAAAATGTGGAAAAACACGTCTTGCGTTCCTGATTTTCCGGATAAGAATTGAACATCGTCAATAATCAACACATCGATGAGTTGATAGAAATGTATAAAGTCGTTTCGGTTGTTTTTCTTGACCGAATCAATGTATTGTTGCGTAAATACCTCTGCTGAAATGTACAAAACTGTTTTCTCAGGATATTTGTCTTTGATTTCAACGCCAATCGCATGAGCCAAGTGCGTTTTTCCTAAACCGACACCGCCAAAAATAAGCAGTGGGTTAAATGAGGTTCCGCCCGGTTTGTTGGCCACAGCCATACCTGCTGAACGCGCCAAACGATTCGAATCACCTTCAAGGAAATTTTCAAAGTTGTAGCTGGCATTGAGTTGAGATTCAATTTTTAAGTTTCTGATGCCTGGAATCACAAACGGATTTTTGAGCTCTGGACTTAAATTTTTATACGGAGCGTCCACTTCTTGCGTTTTCATCGCTGTTCTGTGCGCGCTTGGAATTTGTTCGGTAAACGGTTGTTTGTTGCCATAAGTGTTCTCCATTTTGATTTTGTAGAGCAATTTGGCATTTTTTCCGAGTTCTTTGGTTAGGGCAACCTTGAGCAATTTTACATAGTGTTCTTCGAGCCATTCGTAAAAGAATTTACTCGGAACTTGTATGTACAACGCATTGTCAGTAAGTTCAACAGACTTGATCGGTTCAAACCAAGTTTTGTAAGCCTGTTCTTGGATATTATCTTTGATAAACTCAAGACAATTTTCCCATACTGATTGCGCAGTTTTGCTCATATTATTTTAATAAGTTTGTGTTTTTATTTAAAGGTTATCTTACAAGATGAATCAGTTGATTCATACTCAGATTTTGGGGTAACAAATATGTGAACAAAAATCGTTAAAAAAAAATAAAATCGAGGTTGATTTATTAAAAATATTGTTGTAAAGATAGCTTAATTAATTCCAAAAACAACCCTCTAAATTTATTTTACAGCTTCATGGAACATCAAATTCAAGTACGCGTTCGTTATTCTGAAACCGACCAAATGGGTGTGGTTTATCACGGTAGTTATATTCCTTATTTTGAAATCGGACGTGTGGAATGGCTTAGAAATAAAGGAGTTTCGTATAAAAACCTCGAAGAAAGCGGGATTGCGTTGCCCATAGTTTCGATGACTTTAAACTACAAAAAGCCCGCGCGTTATGACGATTTGCTCACGGTAACCACCAAATTCAAAAGTTACAGTTCGGTCAAGATTGAATTTGATTGTGAAATCCACAACGAACAAAATGAGTTATTAACAACCGCTCAGTTTATATTGGTGTTTGTTGATACCCAAACCGGTCGTCCGATGGTGCCGCCAGATTACATAAAAAAAGTGATGGGCATGTAATTTATGCTAACTTTTTGATTTCAACACCAAAAGTTTGATCAAATGTCTCGAAGGTTTGTATAGCATTTTTCTTACGCACTGAAATTTCAATCGAGCATTTTTCGTCCATTTGCTGTGATACGATGTTGAGGTTTTTCTCTTTGATAATGCGCATTACCTTGTTCATGTCTTTGTATTCAAAGCTAATTTGGTAATGAATATCAATCGTTTTTTCTACAATTTCAGAGGCTTCCAATGCCATTTGAGCTGCGGTTCTGTAAGCTGAAATCAGTCCGCCAACACCCAATTTGGTTCCGCCAAAAAAGCGAACAATGACAATGAGAATATTGGTGAGTTCATGCGATTGAATTTGCCCGTAAATAGGCGCTCCGGCAGAGTTGGCAGGTTCTCCGTCATCATTGGAGCGAAAGCTAATTTTATCGGTGCCCACTTGAAAAGCATAACAAAAATGAACCGCGTTGAAGTGTTTTTTTCTCAGCGGATCAATCAGCGGCTTTACTTCAGATTCTGACTGAATCGGAAAAGCATAACCAAAAAATTTACTGTTTTTTTCCTTGTACAGAATTTCGTCTGAAGCTGCGGCGATGGTTTTATACGTGTCGCGGGTTTCCAAATGTTACACCAGAATTTTTTTCTCGAACAAATCAACTACGTCTTCCTGACCCACTTGCAGATTCCAAACATGAATGCCTAAAGAAGCGGCGGCATCGGTGTTTTCTTTTTTGTCATCCACAAATAATGTTCGTTTGGGCGAAAGATCGTGTTTGTTCAAAATGTAACTAAAAATGGCCGGGTCGGGTTTGCGCATGCCCATTTCGTAGGAATAATAAACCTTTTCAAAACATTGATAAAAGTCACTAAAAAACGACATGCCAACCATATGCTCAAATCGATTGATATGGATTGAATCGGTGTTGGTCAACAAAAAAAGGCGGTATTTTCTCGAGAGCATTTGTAAAAACTCAAGTCTGTAGAGCGGAAAATCGCCAATAACCGAATTCCACGCCTTTCTGATTTCAAGCAAATCGGCCTGGGGAATAAACTTTTGAAAACCCTGAATAAAATCAACCTCAGATATTTTTCCTTTTTCAAACTGATCGTTCATCAGCAGCAGTTCATCGTTGGGTCCGTCCAATCCGAGTTTTTTAAATTCTTCGACTGCTTTCTCTTTTTCAAGATTGATGAAAATGTCACCGAAATCAAAAATAATTGTGTTGATCATGGTTCTTAAATATTAAAAGTTCGTCCTGAAGCAAAGTTTGTTTGATGGGCTCGGAACTTAAAAATTCAGGTGCCGGAATACCCGATCCGAATAAAACTTCACCCGTAAAAACTCGAGTTTCATCCCAAATTCCCGCGTCAATAAAAGTCTGTAAAGTTTGTCGGCCGCCTTCAATAATAACCGATTGCAAACCAGCACTATATAAGTAATTTGCAATTTGTGTCGCCGGATTTTTCGAAAAATCAATTTCGGCCGCCGAGAGTACTTTGACCTTTGACGTATCTTCAAATATATGATTTTCTTTTGGAATTCGATTTTTTTGGTCTAAAACAATTTTAACCGGATTTGTTCCAAACCAATCCCGCACATCAAGTTTTGGGTTGTCATCAATGGCGGTTTGCGTGCCAATCAAAATAGCTGCTTCTTCACTGCGCCATTTGTGAACCAGTTGTCGCGAGTAGATATTGGTAATCCAAAACGGCTCCGGGGTTTGGTTTCTTTTTTCAGATGACGGAGCGATGAATCCATCTTTGCTTTGGGCCCATTTCAAAATGATATACGGACGTTTTTTTTGATGAAAAGTAAAGAACCGAATGTTGGATTCAATGCATTCTTTTTCAAGAATTCCGCTGATGACTTTGGCACCCGAAGCGGCAATTTTTTTTAAACCATTGCCCGCCACAAGCGGATTCGGATCACTGGCGCCAACCACAACCATTGGAATTTTGTGCTGCAGAATCAAATCGGCACAAGGCGGAGTTTTGCCAAAATGGCTGCATGGTTCCAAACTCACATAAATAGTTGAACGCACTAATAATTCAGGGTTTTTAACAGAATTAATCGCGTTGACTTCGGCATGAGGTCCGCCGAAACTTGAGGTGTATCCTTCGCCAATAATTTCGTCATTATACACAATCACAGCGCCTACCGACGGATTTGGCATGGCGTGCACCCGACCGTTTTTTGCCAGTTGCAGACAGCGTTGCATGTATTTTTCGTGTATCTTCACAGCGCAAAAATAGGGTTTTTAGCCCGAATAGTTCCGTTGCATTGCACGCTAAATTTATGTTGGGAAAAGAATATCAAAAGCATTTTATCGAAGTTTTGACACCTATATATGATCGAGTGGAAGCCGAACAGTTTTTCTTCTTGATTCTCCAGCACGATTACCAAATGCGCCGTATTGACTGGGCTTTGCAAACCGATTTTGTTTTTAATGAACCCCAACTTAAGCGTTGGAATTTTTTACTGCAAGAATTATCCTCAGAAGTTCCGATACAATATTTATTGGGTCAAACCGAATTTTACGGATTGCCTTTTGAGGTTTCGCCAGCGGTTCTTATTCCGCGACCGGAAACCGAAGAATTAGTAGATTGGATTTTATCTGAAGTCAAAGATTTACAAAACGCGAAAATTCTAGACATCGGAACCGGCAGCGGCTGCATTCCGATTTTATTGGCCAAACATTTACCTCTGGCTAAGGTTTCGGCTATCGATGTTTCAGAAGCGGCCTTGCACATCGCGCAAAAAAATGCAGAAATCAATGCGGTAAAAATTGACTTTTTGCTTCAAGATATTTTGCAAGCCGAAAAGCTAAACGACACCTATAATATTATAGTGTCAAATCCGCCGTATGTGCGTGAACTTGAAAAGGCTGAAATCCGCGCAAATGTTTTGCAGCATGAACCGCATTTGGCTTTGTTTGTTCCGGATAACGACGCGCTCAAGTTCTACCGAAAAATAGCTGAATTGGCAATGCATAGCCTAAGTTCAAAAGGCAAACTCTTTTTTGAAATCAATCAATATTTAGGAAAAGAAACCGCCGAATTACTCACCAAAATAGGCTTTGAGCAGATTAAACTCAGAAAAGATATCTACGGAAATGACCGAATGATGCGCGCGGTAAAACCTTAATTATTCATAACGCAAAGCCTCAATCGGATCTAAGCGGGAAGCTTTAAGCGCCGGATAGGAACCCGAAACAATGGCTACGACAAAAGTGGTAATAAAAGCAGCTGTAATAGCGGCCCAAGGCGTTACGAAATCAAAGTTCAAGAGCGAGGCAATTCCGGCGCCGGCCGAGATGCCGAGAATAATTCCGAATATTCCGCCCATTTGCCCAATGACCAGAGTTTCGATAAAAAACTGCGTAGCAATGGTTCTGCGTTTGGCCCCGAGCGCTTTGCGAACGCCGATTTCGCGGGTACGTTCGGTTACCGAAACCAGCATAATATTCATCAGCGCGATGGATGATCCAAAAATGGTGATGATGCCAATAACCCAAGCTGAAACGCCCAAATAATCAGTAATGCTCAAGATGCGGTTGATCAGATCGTCGCTGCGTGAAATACCAAAATTGTTTTCTTCGACTGGGCTGAGTCTTCGCACATTGCGCATGACCGCATTGGCGTTGTCCACAGCTTGATCGAGCATTTCTTTTTTCTCAATCATCACACTGATGGTGTAATCAATATTGGGCTGAGTAAAAATGGACCGCGCAATTTGAATCGGAATCAATACGCGTAAATCTTCATTATTGCCAAAAGTGGAGCCTTTCTCTTTGAGTACGCCGATGACTTTGAATTTGGCGCCGCGGATAGAGATTACCTTGTCAATCGGATTGACATCTTTGAGCAAATCTTTTTCAAAATCCGATCCGACCACACAGCAATAAGTATTGTTGGCAATGTCAAAACCCGAGAAGTTTCTTCCTTGTGCTATTTCTAGTCCTGAATTAGGTATAAAATGGTCGTCTACGCCTTTTACCGTAATTTTTGGATCGGTTTTTTTGCTTTCAAATTTAGCTTCGGCTTTGTTGGTGGCCGTAAACGAAAGCGAAGTATGCGTCAGTGGAAAGCTGTATTTGTTTTTAAAAGCCACCGCATCTGGATAAGAGATAATCGGATTGATGACTTCGCGTTCACCTCCGCCTTGTCGTCGTGTTTCAAAAGGATATTGATTGATATTGAACGTATTGGCGCCCATCGAGGCAAAATCAGTTGAAATGGTATTTTCAAGCGCCGCCACAACGGTCAAGATACATACCAAAGCGGTAATGCCAATGGCAATAATCAATACAGTTAAGATGGTTCGCAACAATTGGGTTCTGATCGAGCCCAGCGCAATTCGAATGTTTTCTCTGAATAGTTTTAGCATGATGCGATTTTGTCACGAAGTTAAAGCTTTTGTTACAAGTTTGCCGCGTTGTAAAGGCATTATTATGCCAAAAAGTAAGATATTTGCAGCCAATTCACACACTATTTTTCGAATTCAGAATCATGGCAAAACCAAGTATCCCTAAAGGAACCCGAGATTTTTCACCGGTTGAAGTCTATAAACGCAACTATATTTTCTCGGTGATTAAAACCCATTTTGAAAAATTCGGCTATCAGCCTATTGAAACTCCGTCGTTTGAAAACTCTGAAACCCTCATGGGTAAATACGGTGA
This sequence comes from Bacteroidota bacterium, assembly GCA_018267095.1. Taxonomy (GTDB): domain Bacteria; phylum Bacteroidota; class Bacteroidia; order Flavobacteriales; family Flavobacteriaceae; genus Flavobacterium. Next base: position 182,820 of record JAFDZC010000004.1, on the reverse strand, counting down.
AGAAGGCGATCGTTTGATTTTTAAAATTTTGAATTCAGGAAATTTTTTCTTTGATAAAAACAAAATTCAGTTGCCAGATTCGTTGAATGCTTTGCTCGAAAACTCAGCCGAAACCATCAGCAAAGAACAACTCATTGATCTCAACAAATTTACCGCTCGTATTTCTGAAAAAGCCTTGCGTTATGATTTGACCGTGCCTTTTGCGCGTTATGTGGTGCAACACCAAAATGAGATCGAGTTTCCGTTTAAACGCTACCAAATTCAACCGGTTTGGCGTGCCGATCGACCGCAAAAAGGGCGTTTCAGAGAATTTTATCAGTGTGATGCCGACGTGGTGGGATCTACTTCGCTTTGGCAAGAAGTCGAGCTTGTTCAGCTGTATGATGCGGTTTTCTCAGCGCTCGGATTGGCCGGCGTGACCATTAAAATCAACAACCGAAAAATACTTTCGGGAATTGCTGAGGTAATGGGCGCGCAAGATCAACTCATTGATTTTACGGTTGCTTTAGATAAACTAGACAAAATAGGAGCAGAGGGCGTTCGCCAAGAAATGTTGGAAAAAGGCATTGCTGCTTCGGCCATTGATAAGATGGCTCCGTTGTTTTCGTTTTCGGGAACCATTTCAGAGAAACTCAATCAACTTTCAGAACTGTTGTCCTTGTCTGAAGAAGGCAAAAAAGGCATCGAAGAATTACAATTTATCTGTACGCAAGTGGAAGCTCTGGGTTTAGGTCTTTCAAAATTAGATTTGGATGTGACCTTGGCGCGCGGATTGAATTATTATACCGGAGCTATTTTTGAAGTTTCAGCACCTGAAGGTGTAGCGATGGGCTCGATTGGCGGCGGCGGTCGTTATGATGATTTGACCGGAATTTTCGGCCTGAAGAATATGAGCGGCGTTGGAATTTCATTTGGTCTTGACCGCATTTATTTGGTCTTGGAAGAACTCAATTTGTTCCCGGAAACGGTGGCTGTTGGCACAAAGGCTTTGTTTGTAAACTACGGACTAGCCGAAGCGCAATACGCCATGAAAGCGATTACAAAGTTGCGACTAGCCGGCGTTTGTGTGGAACTTTATCCCGAAGCTATCAAAGTTGGGAAGCAGTTTTCGTATGCTGACAAGCGCGGAATTCCTTTTGCCGTTGTGGTCGGAACGCATGAAATAGAAAACAACACTTTTGCTTTGAAAAACTTGATTACCGGAGAGCAACAAACTTTAACTTTTGACGATTTACTCGCTCAACTTCAATAGTCAAAAAAAATAAGCTTCCTTTGGGGGAGGAAGCTTATTTAAAGTAGGTTTGGGGAAAAAGGGGGATTATTTGATGATGATTTTTTTGGTAAAATCACCTTTTGAAGTCAACACTTTTACAATATATGTTCCGGTGCTGATGTTGGTTACCGGAATTTGAATTTTGTTTCCGGTTGTATTTTCTACGTTCCATGTTTTGATGTTTTGACCGAGCATATTAATCAGCTCAACACCTTTGATGGTCGCGTTGGACATTCCTTTTGAAATGTTGATCATATTGTCAGCGCTTGTGTAAGCCACGGATACTTCTTCGCTTTCGTTGAAATCATCTACACCCAAGTTGGGACTGGTTGAGAATCGCAATGAGAATCGATCAGTATAGGTACCCACCGGCAAGTTGATTTGGAAATCTTGATTGCGGATGTTATGATACAAGTTGGTAACATTGTCATGAATAAAGATGTTCTGTGTTGCATCCAGATTTTCTACACCATCTAAGACAAATTTTATATTCCCTTCAACGCTGTTTTTCAATGATAAAGGATAAATTTTATTGGCATTAAACGAACCTACTCCTTGAATCACCAAGTTGGCTGCACCCATTTTGAAATACAAATCATTCGGTTGCGAATCAATTTGCGGAGCATCATATCCTGAGTCAAATCCATCGGTGGCTAAGTTATCCATGAATCCCAAGAGAATTTGTCGGTGGTAGTTGTTGGCCGAATCAAATCCTAGGCGAATTCTGGCAAAAGTATCAGAGTTTCCAGAAGGCATATCTTCTCTGTTATCATGAGTTCTATCAGCTGAGGCAGATGCACTGTCCTGGCGGAACATGATGTTTGAAGAAGCGTTATCCTCTTTGATGAAAGCTCTTTGGCTATTGTCAAAAGTAATGGTTCCTCCCGTATTGCTTCCGTAGACCAAGAAACCTTGACCTACCGGTACATATCTTGACGGAATTCTGCTACTTGAACCTTGATTACTAATACCGGCTGGCGCAACAGGAGGTGTTCCTCCGACTAGATTTCTTACTGCATAACCTCCTTGATAATCAAGTAACATATGTGAACTGTTGGTGCTGTAATGTTCCCAGAAATACATTGAACCTGTCGTCGCGCTGCTGTTGGCTGTCAAGAATGCATTAGAATCAAGAGCTGATGGATATGGATTTCCACATAAGTTTAAATTACCAGCAGCAATTGGGGTTGTTATAGTTCCGTTGTTTGGTTTTCCAACAAAAGTATAGTTTTGTGAGGCTGTTGCGGCACCGCTTCCTTTGAGTGTGAAACCTTGAGCAGCTGATAAAGAACCATTTTGTCCGACTGCTGACCAATTGGCATATTGAGGCGTTAAGTTTTGGAATTTAAAGATCCAATAACTACTCAACGTGATTGGTGAAGTTGCGGAACCATCATATCCAGTGGTCCAGTTGATGTTTTGAATGTTGTTAGGATCAGTTCCATCCTTAAACACACCAGCCACAGTATATGCATTGTTATTTGAGGTCGCATTCATAGCTCCTACAGGTGAACACCAATAATTATAATTGAATTTGTTTGATTGACCTTGCTGATCGCGTTCAATAGAACCTGCACTGGTTACATCTAAATCAGAATTAATGGTTTGAACCAATTGTGATTTGCCTTGAAGGTCAATTTTTCCGTCTAATTTCAAATACCAATCATTTTGAATTTTGGTATCATTGTTCATCGTCACCGTTACACCTGAGTCAACAAATAAGCCCATGTGGGTATTGTTGGCTGTTTCAGTGATGTTGTGATGTGCTTGTATGATGGCATAGTCATAATCTAATACATCCAACCCTCTGATATCTTTTGTAGTATCGTTGATGGCCGTTGCAAAAGTTCCTGTTCTGATAGTTGTAAACGGCATAGGCGCTTCTTGAACTGCAATTACTTTGTGGTTGTACATTTTCATACCCGTTCCTGTATCGATGGCAGCAGTAGTTAAATCGTCTACAATATCATCTTTATAGGCATCCATTCTGTAGTATCTCAAAACATTAGCGAAAGGAAGTGATCCCACATCTTTCGGTACAATCATACCACGTACTTGTGAAGATGAGTTTTGAATTTCTTGATATACCATTCTTTGTACTTGCAAAGCAGTTAGTGTTGTATTGAAAACGCGAACTTCGTCGATTTTACCTTTGAAATAGTTGGTGCTGGTCAATGGATCTTTACCCAAAGTAAGTTTGCTGGCATCGGCAGCAATGCTACCTACTAAAGCTTGTGTTGCGACTAATTTTCCGTTCAAATAAAGGGTAAGTGTACCACCGCCATAAGTGGCAGCCACATGATACCATTGCGATTTGTTGAGCGGTGTACCAAAAGTTAATGTTGTTCCGTTTACCACAGCTTGCAAAGTTCTTGAACTTGATACTTTGATGTGGAATTTATCTTGACCTACAACTGTTCCGGCAGCACTAAATCCAGAGTTCAAATCAATCCAAGCCATCAAGGTAGCGTTTGATAATCCACCCAAAAGGGCAACGTTTTCAGCGTAGTCGTTGCGTCCATCAAAATCTAAATAGAGTTTTCTGTTTAAATCTCTAGGCGAACCTCTTTGTGCATCATTCGTATCAAATACGTCTAAAATACCGTCTCTGTCTGTATCTCCGGTTCCGTCAATTCTGCCGTCACCATTGGTGTCAAAACTGGCGTATAAACCGGTTTGAATATCATCAGTACCGTCGTCATTAGAGTCTAATTGCATGTAATCAGGCGTTCCGTTTGAATCGCTGTCCTGCGCATAAGCTCTGGCTACAAGACCAAAATTGGTTGAATTGTCAAATAAATTCAGCATACCGTCTCCTTCGGTGTCAGCTCCGTCGCCTTTACCATCTCCGTTGATGTCGCCATCTCCGTTGAGTAGACCAGATTCGTCAACATCAAATAATGAGTCGTTGTCGCTGTCTAAATCTAAATGGTTGTATACGCCATCGGCATCGGTATCTGGAACCACATAAGTTCCTGCAGAAATTCTTGAGTCAATGTAATCGTTGATTCCGTTGGCATTGGCATCTACCCAATTGGCCGCATTGGTTTTATCCATGGTACCGGTTTGGTTACTGTAGGCTTTAAAACCACCTTCTTCAATATCCGGAATACCATCGTTATCTGAATCTACATCCAAAATATCGGCTACTGCATCACCATCGGTATCAACACAGTTTTGATTGATGATGATTTGAATGTCATCAATGAAGTTTCCTACTGAAGGACTTCCTGAAGCGGTTGGACCTGCTTGGAAGGCAAGTACAATGTTGGTTTGTCCAACCGGAATAGTATAAGTTCCTGAATAAGAACCCCAAGCCGTGTTTCCGTCAACCATCGTTACAATAGGGGTAGAGGCAACCGCATTGGCCAAGTTATCTCCGAATCGAACATAAGCAGTATCAGTTCCTGAACGCCCGCGGTGTTTGATGGACCAATAGATGGTTCCACCGGCTGCGTTCAAACAAAACGTTTGGTACAATATACCCGGAACGTTGGCGTTGAGCTCTGCAAATTGATTGCCTTCTGCGGCTGGTACTGGACCACCGCTTCCACTGCTGAATCCGGAACTCCAAATTTCAATGAAGTTTTCAGCGCTGGTTTGCCAACCTGTTACACTGGCAGTTGGAAGAATAGCATAAGAAGCCGCTGCAATGGCCGGAGTTTCAAAACCTCCGTTGATGAACGGGTCACTCACACAAGTACCACACTCAATGGTGTCAATAATACCATCGTTGTCATCGTCTTGATCGGTGTTGTTTTCTATACCGTCACTATCATTATCGAGTAAGCCGGTTCCTTGAATGGCAAATGTGTAAGGATTTTCATCACTATCGTTGTTGACAATATTGATTTGAGCCACACGGGTAAAAACGGCACTCGGGTTGAAAGTTACTTGGAAAGTTGTACTAGAACCCGCGCCAATAAGTAATGTGCCTGGATTAGCTGTGATGCTAAATTCAGCTGCATTAGCCCCAGAAATGGTTGGGTTCGAAATCGTAAGCGGAATGGATCCGGTATTTCTGATGGTAAAAGTACGCGTAATGGTAGCTAAATTAATATCTGCCGGACCAAAGTCAGTTCCGTCAGAAATAGAAGTTATAGCATCACCATTTGAGATAGACAAACCAAGACCTTGAACATCTATTTCTCTGGTTGTTCCAGTTCCTTGAATGCTGAAATTATATGGATTTTCGTTGCTGTCATTATTCACTATTGAGAAGGTTGCAGTTCTCACTCCCACAGCAGTTGGCGCAAATGTAATGGTAAAAGTTGTGCTGCCGAAAGCTGCAACGGTAGCAGCAGGAGGTGTTGTTACCGTAAATTCTGAGGCATTAGCACCACCAATGGTGTATGCACCCAATGTAAGGGTAATGTTACCGTTGTTGAATATTGTAAATGTTCTAGTATTGGCTGATGAACCAAAGTCAGTCCAATCAGCGGTACTTGGTGTAGCGTCGCCATCAACAATAGAGGTCGTATTTCCTTGTACATCCATTTCTGGAATAATACCAAAACCTTGAATAGAATAGTTGTATGGATTTTCATTAGCATCGTTATTATCAATGCTGATGGTGGCTACTCTTGTATTGATAGCGCTTGGAGAAAAAGTTACTACAAAAGTTGTAGTTCCAAAAGCTGCAACGGTTGCCGCTGGTGGTGTTGTCACTGTAAAGTCAGAGGCATTGGCACCGCCAATGAAGACAGTTCCGACAGTTAATTCAATATTTCCTAAGTTGCGAATGGTATAAGTTCTTGTTCCTGCCACATTGCTGAAATCTGTCCAATCTGAAGTAGAGGGTGAGTTGTCTCCGTCAGAAATGGTTAAGCCATTTCCTTGGATGTCCATTTCTTGTTCTACTCCTGTTCCTTGGATATTGAAGTCGTATGGGTTTTCATCGCTATCATTGTTGACAATCGAAATGTTAGCAGTTCTGACACCCACAGCTGTTGGTGCGAATGTTACTGTAAAAGTGGTTGATGAGCCCACAGCCACAGTAGCACTAGGCGGAGTGGTTACGGTAAATTCACTGGCGTTGGTTCCTGAAATAGTGATTGTGCCCACCGTTAACAAGGCTGCTCCAGTATTTCTGATGGTGAAAGTTCTGGTGGCTGTTGCGGAACCAAAATCTGTCCAATCAGCTGTAGATGGTGTTAGATCGCCATCAACAATAGAAGCCGCATTTCCTTGAACATCTATTTCAGCATAATTTACGGTTGCAATAACTGCTGTTCTTGGCGTTGAAGCACAGGCTCCGTTAACGGCCTCTACATAAAAGGTAGTTGTAGTTGAGATAACCGGAGTGGTAAAACTGGTGCCGGTGCCTAATGAGCTTCCGCCAGTTGCTGCCGCATACCAGTTGAGTGTACCGCCTGAAGCAGTAGCTCCTAAAATAACAGTACCCGCACCAGTTCTTGTTCCCGGAGTTGTTCCAGTAACTGAAACAGCAGCATTAATGGTAAGTGTTTTTGTTGCACTTGTGTTGCCGCATGGTGCATTGCCAAATCCGGTCAAAGTCAACGTTACGCTCCCTGCTGAAATATCGGCGGCGCTTGGTGTGTATGTACAAGTTGTGAGTGAATTCGCATTGGCGAAAGTTCCGGTTCCACTTGAGGTCCACAAAACACTTGCTTGGTAGTTTGCACTTGAGCCTGAAGTGATGTTTACTGCACCAGTTGTAGAACAAGTATTCATAGCTGGTCCTGCACTCACCACCGGAGTTCTGTAGATGGTTAATGTTTTTGTAGATGAAACAGGTGGACAACCAGCATTCGTGGCTGTCAAGGTAATCACTACACTTCCGGCAGTAATATCGGCTGCACTTGGAGTATAGCTACAAGCGCTGATATTGGTAGGATTACTAAATGTTCCTGTTCCGCTTGAAGACCATAAAATAGCCGTTTGATTGGTAGCTGTTGCACCAGTAACTACACTTACTGAACCAGAAGACGAACACATCGAAAAGTTGCTTCCGGCCACTGCAGTCATGGCTCTACTAATACTCAAGGTTTTCGTTGAAGTTACATTACTACAAGGACTATTTGCAATAGCCGTCAAGGTTAATGTTACACTTCCTGCAGTAATGTCCGCAGCACTTGGCGTATAGGTACAAAGTGTTAATGAAGTTGCATTGGTGAATGTACCGCTCCCGCTTGATGTCCACAAAACGGACGCCTGATTTGTTGCGCTAGCTCCGGCTGTGATATTTACAGCTCCTGTCGTTGAACAAGTATTCACAGTGGTTCCTGCTACAGCTGTTGGTGCAGCGGTTATGAAAAGCGTTTTGTTTGAAGTAGCATTAGCACATCCCGGATTTGAAGCCGTTAGTGTGATGGTAACACTTCCTGCTGCTTTATCAGCCGCACTTGGTGTATAGGTACAAGTTGATAAGTTATTGGCATTGGTAAATGAACCTGTTCCGCTAGATGTCCATAAAACAGCTGTGTAATTCGTTGCGGTTGCTCCTGTTGTGATATTTACTGATGCAGTTGTAGAACATACAGTGACATTTGTTCCGGCAATAGCAGTTGAAGGTGCGTAAATGTTTAATGTTTTAGTTGATACTGAAGTGCCTCCGCATGGTGCATTCCCTGTGGCCGTTAAGGTCAAAGTTACACTTCCCAGAAGAATGTCTGCTGCTGTTGGTGTATAAGTACAGGTTGTTAATGAATTGGCATTGGTCAACACACCTAAACCACTGGCTGTCCATTGTACTGAACTGTAATTGCTTGCCGTAGCACCCGTTGTGATGTTAACAGCAGCTCCGGTGTTACAGGTGCTTACATTGGTTCCTGCATTTGCGGCTGGACCAGGTTGGATTGTTATTGTTTTGGTTGAAGTTGCGTTACTGCACGGAGCATTTCCGTTAGCCCTTAAAGTAAGTGTAACAGAACCTGCAGCAATATCAGCTGCACTAGGGTTGTATGTACAAGTAGTTAATGAAGTTGCATTAGCAAAAGTTCCTGTTCCACTTGAAGTCCACAAAACAGAGGTGTAGTTAGTTGCTGATGAACCCGCAGTAATATTTACTGCACCAGAGTTGTAACAAGTATTGATTGCTGTTCCGGCATTTGAAGTTGCAGCAGCACGAATGGTAAGCGTTTTACTTGAAGTTGCATTACTGCATGGAGTATTTCCGTACGCAGTTAGTGTTATTGTCACACTTCCGGCTGCAATATCTGCGGCAGAAGGTGTATAGGTACAATTTAAAATATCGGTAGCATTGGCAAAAGTTCCCGTTCCGCTTGAAGTCCATAAGATTGAAGCGTAGTTGGTTGCTGAAGATCCGGTTGTGATATTTACAGCACCGGTATTTGAACAAGTACTCATTGCAGCTCCTGCAACAGCTGTAGCAGGATTATTGATGATTACAGTAGCTGTGTTGTTTGAGCTAATTGTTGCTGAACAAGCACCAGCAGAACTAATGTTTGTAATTGTAATAGTGGTTGTACCAGCATTTAACGCTGAGGTTGTAAATGTAGCTGTTCCGGGAGAACCTGCGGTAAATGTTACAGTTGCTGTTACACCTGTGGCAGTAGTTGCGCCACTCATATTATAGGTAACTGTGTAGTTACCACTCGGCATTGTTGATGATTTTATGGTTACTGTTGATGCAGAACTTCCACAAAAAGGACCAGTTGCTGTAGTTGCAGCTGTTAGTGAGTAGGTTGGACATACCCATGAAATAGATACTCGACCATTAGCTCCAGTTCCACTGGTTGAACTACCCTCGCCACGACCACCGCCACCGCCACCTGGAGCATTTCCTGAAACCGCATCTGGATTTCCGTCAGTGGCAGCACCACCACCACCATTACCGGTTCCAAAACCTCCGGTTGTCACAGAGTTGTTATTGTTTCCTCCATTGTTACCGTTTCCACCAGCTGCTACAGTTGTAGCAGAGGCACCACCACCACCACCGGCTTCGTTGGTTCCACCACTGGTTGAGTTACGTGCGTTACCTCCGTTTCCACCTGCATATGATGCAGTAACAGGAGCAATAATAGCTGAAGCGCTTCCTCCAACACCTCCAGCACGGAGACTTCCAGCAGCACCGCCATTAGCTGTTGCAGCGCCCATAGAAGAGTCTCCTCCGGCGGTACCTACTGTACCTCCGGTACCAACGGTTACCGTAACTGGAGTTCCCGGAGTGACGGTCAAAGTTGCTCTTGTATAAGCACCTCCACCTCCACCTCCAGCAGCTGAAGAACCTGAAGCACCTCCACCTCCAGCTCCCCACAATTCAGCTGTAACTGATGTGACTCCTGCTGGCGGAGTAAAACTACCAGATGTATTAAAGGTTTGTGACGTTTGTGCATATCCTATTGTCAATAAGAACAAGCTTACAAATAGTGATATGAATTTCTTTCTGTATAAAGTAGTTGTTTCCATAATTCTTTTTCCCCCGAAAAGTGATTATTTGGTTAGTAACTTTTTAACGAGTCAAAAGTAGAGGGAGTGTTTTAATTGACAAAATTTTTCATCGATAAAATGCATAAAAAATCGATGAAATGCACTTTTTGTGTATTTTTTAAAGTAAAAGACTACAATAATTAATTCGAGTAAAATTAATTTATCCTTTGCTCAAGTGAATTTTTTGCGTGAAGAAAAGGGTTGATTTAGAATTAGATAGGTTTTCTCTGATTTTTTGAAAACTCTTCAGAAAGAATCGAAATAAAAAAAGCCTCAAACATTTCTGCTTAAGGCTTTAGAATATATTTAGTAGCGAGGACGGGAGTTGAACCCGTGACCTCAGGGTTATGAATCCTGCGCTCTAACCAACTGAGCTACCTCGCCATGATTCGTTGCATCCCTGAATGCGGCTGCAAATATATAACTTAAATCATAGGTTGCAAATTAATCTTTCGAAAAAAAATTATTTATAAAATTGCTTTTATATTGTACTATTATTCTATATATTTCACCAAAAATAGGTTTCAAAACCATGGAAGTAAAGACAAAATACGAACTAGAATTTCCCATCAATTCATCTCCGCAATTGTTATATCAGTATATATCAACACCTTCGGGTTTATCAGAGTGGTTTGCTGACAATGTGAACTCGCGTGGTGAGTATTTTACTTTTATATGGGATGATACTGAAGAGTATGCCAGAGTCTCTTCTAAAAAAACAGGCGAGAAAATCAAGTTTCGTTGGATTGACGAGCAAAAAAGAGATACCGATTACTTTTTTGAGCTCAGAATTCTTGAAGATGAAATTACCAAAGACGTTTCGCTGATGATTATCGACTTTGCCAAAAGTGACGAATTAGAAGAAGCCAAATTGCTTTGGGATAACCAAATATCTGATTTAAAACACGTTATCGGGTCTGTATAAAATACACCTCTTTTAACCTTATATTTGCCCTACATTTTAGGGCTTTTTTTATGATTAATCTCAATGGTGAATTGGTCTTACAGGCCGATCAAGACTGGACAAGTAACCGAAGTTTTCTATACGGAGACGGTATTTTTGACACCCTTAAGATTGTTGATGGCAAAGTATTGTTTTTAGAAGATCATTATTTTAGATTGATGGCGTCTATGCGTATTGTCCGTATGGAAATTCCGATGGATTTTACCATGGAGCGTTTTGAAGCTGAAATTATCAAAACGGCACAAATGAACCTTTGTGTGGATTCTGCTCGAGCTCGCATTACATTTTACCGCGATAGTTCTGGTTATTATTTGCCCAAAACGTCACAGGTTGCTTATGTTATACGCGTACATCCTCTTGAGCAGAAGTTATACACTTGTTTGACTCAGGCCTATGAAGTTGATTTATATAAAGATTTTCACATAGCCAAAAATCTTTTATCAACACTCAAAACCACCAGTAAGATGATTCACGTAACCGGAAGTATTTTTGCTCATGAAAACGGTTATCAAAACTGTCTTTTAATCAATGATGATAAGAATGTTATTGAAGCGATTAACGGAAACTTGTTCATGCTCAAAGACAATAAACTCATCACGCCGCCTGTTTCTGAAGGTTGTTTGAATGGGATTATGAGAAAAAAAATTTTGCAATTAGCCCAAAAAGTTCAAGAGATTGAAGTGGTTGAATCAATTATCTCACCTTTTGATTTGCAGAATGCCGACGAATTATTCATTACGAATGTCATTACCGGAATTCAGCCAATTAGTCAATATCGCAAGAAGAAATATTCTGCCAAACTTTCCGAAAAGCTTACAGAATTACTCAACGAGTATATTCAAGCTTAGTTCAGAATTGGATTCTCGGGTGCGTTTGACCAGATCACATAGTCACCGCCAATTTCGAGGATTTTTTCTTTCCAGAAGTCGGTACTTGATTTGCCGATGATTTTATTTTTGTAGAGATTCTCGGTGAGTATCCACGAATTTGATTTCATTTCTTGCTCTAATTGTTGCGGACTCCAACCGGTATAGCCCAAAAAGAAACGAATGTTGTCTTTCTTGATTTTTCCGTTGTTGATGAGTTCTTTGGTCAAATCAAAATTCCCGCCCCAAAAAATACCGTTGGATATTTCAACACTGTCGGTAATCAGATCAGGAATGTTGTGAATGAAATACAGATTGTCTTGTTCTACCGGACCGCCGTTGTAAATTTTAAAATTGGCTTCAACATCCGGAACCAAGTCATTGATTGTATACTTTAAAGGTTTGTTGATGATAAATCCGACGGACCCATCTTGGTTGTGGTCGGCAAGCAGTATTACCGAACGATTGAATGATAAATCTCCAATTATAGAAGGTTCTGCAATAAGCAATTGGCCTTTTTGTAATTTTTCTGATATCATCTGAATCGCAATTTTACCTAAAATTAAGAATAAAAGTTTGATATAAACAAATATATCTCGCGGAAATTCAAAAAAAAAGTCCCCAAAACGGAGACTTTTCTTTATATTTTATAAACTTTTATTAGTTTACAGAACCTTCTAATTCAGCACCAGCTTTGAATTTTACAACATTCTTAGCAGCGATTTTGATGGTTTTTCCAGTTTGAGGGTTTCTTCCTTCTCTAGCAGCTCTTTTTGAAACTGACCAAGATCCGAAACCTACCAATGATACTCTTCCACCTTTTTTCAAGGTACCACCTACGTTATTCAAGAATGACTCCAAAGCCAATTTAGCAGCTGCTTTAGTAATTCCTGCGTCAGCAGCAATTGCATCGATTAATTCTGATTTGTTCATAATAATAGTTATTAATTGTTGGTTAAACATAAAGTTATAAGTGAAACAAATTTAGTAGGAAATCCTTACCACGCAAGCGATTTAGCCTGATTTCATCATTTTTGTTGATAAATCGGGTTATTTGTTGATAAAGACGGTGTTTTTTGAAGTATTTTCCTCGCTGAGCCTAGTAAGCATGAGCCTTCTCTGAGAATGAAACGCCGTTGAGCAGTTCTGAAATCGACATTCTTTTTTTACCCGGCAACTGCAAACTCAAAATCTGCAACCAACCATCTTTGACCGCGACAGACAAACTCTTTTTGGTGGTTGCAATACTACCTATATTATAGGTATGCGATTCGGGAATAAATTCCGCTTCATAAATTTTAATATTCCACTGCTGATCTGCATCGGCAAAAAAACACCAAGCCGCCGGATAAGGCGATAATCCGCGAATCAAATTATAAATGGTATCACCCGATGACTGCCAGTCAATTTTGCAATTTTCTCGGTTGAGTTTGTATGCTGTTTTGAGTTCAGCGTTTTCAGGCTGTATGGTTGTGGACACATTTCCTTGACTAATTAATTCCAAAGTTTCCAAAACAGCTTGGCTGCCGATCTGCATCAATCGATCATGCAATTGTCCGGCGTTTTCTTTAGGGTCAATTTTAGTGCTTCGACTTAGAATCATCGCGCCGGTATCAATTTTATCGTCGATAAAAAAGGTCGTCACCCCGGTTTGTTTTTCTCCGTTGATGATCGCCCAATTGATCGGTGCTGCACCGCGATAATCCGGAAGCAACGATGCATGCAAATTAAACGTTCCGTATTCCGGCATTTCCCAAACAGCTTTAGGCAACATTCTAAAGGCAACGACCACTTGCAAATTGGCCTGAAGACTTTTGAGTTCTTGCAAAAAAGCTTCCTCTTTTAAGTTGGTGGGCTGAAGCAATTTTAGTCCGTGCTCGAGCGCATATTCTTTAACGGCTGAATATTTTATTTTTTGCCCACGACCGGCAGGCTTATCTGCAGCGGTAATGACACCAACTACTTCATAGTTGTTTTTACAAATGGTGTCCAGTATGCCTACGGCAAATTCCGGAGTACCCATAAAGACAATTTTTAATGGCTTCATTTATTTAAGGTATATTGACTATTGGCCCGAACCAAAATGATCTCGTTTTCCAAGAGCGTTTGTAGCGCAAAGATAAGATCGTTTGTTTCATAACCCAGTCGATTTTGAAGTTCTCTTGAAGATAAATCTTCATTCTTGAGCAGTTCTAGAATTTCGCGGGTAATATTGGGTTCTTGGCCGACACTTTTTTTATGCTGTATACAATAAGAACATATACCGCAATTCTGCGAAGTCTTTTCGCCAAAATAAGTGAGCAGTTGCTGGCTTTTGCATTTTTGATGATTCAGCGCATACTCCAAAACCGCATCAAGTTGTTCTAATTTGAGTTGGTTTTGCATTTCTAAAAAACGACTCACACGGTTGATGGTTTTTTCGTCTTCTCGGATTTCGTGAAAGATAAGTTGTGTATCGTTGTTTTTGGATTGCAGTGAAATCATGGCTCGGCTGTGCAGTTTTTCAAGTAACGCCAAAACATCATCTTCTGACTTGGCTGATTTTTTAGCCATCAAGGCAGGATTAATGGCCGTGGGCAAATCATACACGCCCGGATAGGTGCGCAAAATATTCAGCAAAATTTCTTCATCGGCCGGATTCAGGCTCATATATCTGATTACCTCGCGCGATTCAATCAAAAACTGCAAAGTAATTTTTTCGGAGAATTCTTGTGATAAACCAATCACGCCTTGTCGATCCAAAAACTGCAATGCCTGATAGGTTTTTAAAACGGGAAAGTTGTATTTAACGCAAAAAGTATTCAAACCAAAGGCAAACTCTTCGCCCATGCCTTCGCCGTAAGCAATCTGAAAATAACTGCACAATTTAAGATAAACCTGCAGCAAAAACTTTTTGTCAGGCAACATGGCCAGCAATTGTTGTTTGGCCGTTTGTATTTCAGCAGCCGAAGTCAGCAAAATAGCAAACGCCTTTTGATTGTCTCTTCCGGCGCGTCCGGCTTCTTGGTAATAGTTTTCTAAATTGTCCGGAAGCTGAATATGCACAACTGTTTTTACGTTGGCCTTGTCAATGCCCATTCCGAAAGCGTTGGTGGCCACCATGACTTGCGCAGATTCTTCCATCCAGCGATTCATGTTCTGCTCTTTGTCTTTGCGCGACAAACCGCCGTGGTAATAAACTGCTCGGTAGCCCATAGCGTTGAGTTGGGTCGCAGTATCGATGCAAGATTTTCGATTTCTTACATATATAATAGAAGGTTCTGGATTTTTCTGAAGGATTTGCCCGAGCAAAAACAATTTATCTTCAGTCGGGTAAACCATATAGGCCAAATTTTCGCGGGCAAATGATTTTTGAAAAACAGCCGGATCGTTAAGTTTGAGCTGCGCAACAATATCTTGCTGAACTCTGGGCGTCGCCGAAGCCGTCAACGCAACAAACGGAACTTTGGGGAACAGCGCTTTTAAGGCAGATATCTTCAAATATGCCGGACGAAAATCATGTCCCCATTGCGAAACACAGTGCGCTTCATCCACCGCAATCAAGTTGATGCGCAGGTTTTTGATGCGTTCTAAAATCCAGTCTGATTGCAAACGCTCGGGCGATAAATACAAAAACTTATAATTCCCGAATTGGCAATTGTCGAGTAAATCAGAAATTTCATCCGCCGAAAGTCCTCCGGTGATCGAAAGTGCTTTGATATCGCGTTTCTGAAGATTGTCAATTTGGTCTTTCATCAAAGCAACCAGGGGCGATATGACCAAGGCCAATCCGGGTTGCAGGAGGGCCGGAATCTGAAAGCAAATCGATTTTCCGCCGCCGGTGGGCATGAGTGCAAAAGTATCGCGGCCCGAGAGAATGCTTTGAATCACTTGTTCTTGTGGCTCGCGAAAGTGGTCGTGTTTCCAATATTTTTGGAGTATTTGTATGGCGTCAAGCATGATTTTTAGATGTAAAGTTGAAACACAATCACAAAGGTAGCAAAATCAACCCTTTGATAAACTGAAGAGCTTACTTCAAAATGTTAGGCGCACCGGATGTTTATTTTTTGAGTTTGGAAGCAATCAATTTCATTTCAAATTCCAATAATTCTCTTTGGTGTTGTTGTTTGGTGCGTAATATGGTCAGTTCTGATATTGTGGTCATTTTTTTTCTTTGCGATAAATATTCTTTGACCGGAGCAAACGGTAAATCTTTGTTTTGGCTTGTTTCAACAAACTCGATTAGTTTTTGTTGTGCTAATTCTGAATTTAATTTTCTTTGGGTAAATTCTATCTTTTTTTCTAATTCAAGCAACTTATATTTATTTTCAGGTTGCCACTTTTTGTATTGGTTTTGTATTATTTCTTGCTGCTGATTTTCAAATGTTTGGTTGTCAGAAATCTTTAGGTGGTTGAGAATCGCGCTCAATAAAAGATTGGCCTGTGGCGGAAGTTTTCTTTGTCCAGATTCAAACATAGTCCATTGGCTGCGTGTGATGCCCATAAGCATGGCTACATCGCTTTGTGTCAGCCCGAGTATTTTGCTGAGTTTAGTTGTTTTTCTCATCTGTATTTTTATTTGATTGTACGCATGAAGTCAAAGGTTAATTTGTGTCATTTTTTTTAAAAAAAATATTTTGACACAAAAACCGTGTCATTTTTTTAATTTTTGAAAAATTGACACAAGTTTATTCGGAAGCTTAAAAATTGTCGCTGAGACAATTACAGCTGATAATTTGAAAACGGATTTCTAAAAAAAGAAAATGTAGAATAAGCTACTAAGTGAGCGAATTTAAAATAAACTCAATGCGTTTTTCAACCGAGTCTTTCGGAACTTCGGTCAACTGATAGCCATAATGCGAATAGGTTTCTACCAAATGATTGTAGATGAGTTTGGCTTGCTCGTAGTTTTCGTAGCGCTCAGCATCTGATTCGTATATTTCTTCCCAAGGTGGTAAGATGAAAATTTTGTGGTACAAATGTTCGCGACAAGCAGCATCAAAAAAGGCCGGATAGCTATCACCGATGTAGTGCATATAAGCTAAAATGTCGGGAATTCCGCGATCGATAAAAACGCGCTCATGTGGTTCGGCCAGTGCATTTTGGTGTTGCTTTTTTCGGCCTTCGAGCAATAATTCACTAAACAGGAGCGGCTTTTCAAGAAACAATTGTTCGATGCCTTGCTTCTTGGCTTCAAGAGTAATCTCGCGCGAAATCTCGGGATAACAACAGTATCCTTTTGCTTTGAGTCCTTCGATGATGGTGGTTTTTCCGGTGCCCGGACCGCCAATAAGCACGATGATTTCTTGAGCCACTGATTTTGAAATAAGCGGCAAATCTACTCAAACAAATCTAGATTTAAAAAAATCAGCTGGGTTAAAAAAATGTCAAACGCAAAAAACCTCACCGCGAAGTCAAAAAATCTTAAATCAATGCCCTATATTTGCCTTTATTTTAAACAGAAAAATGGATAACAAAACCCAAGAATTCTACGAGCGCCTCAAAGTAGAATTAGACCTGAACAACCCCGTTTGGCCCGCCGAATATCTGTTCAAGTTTATTGTGCCTACCGATTCGTCCAAAATCAAACAAGTTGAAGATGCGTTTGATTGTATGGGCGCCGTAATCAAAACTACCAAATCCAAAACCGGAAAATTCACCAGTATTTCTGTTGATGTAACGATGAAAGATTCAGACGAAATCATCAGCAAATATCAAGAAGTATCAGTGGTTGAAGGGATTATTTCGCTATAAATATGCATTCAAAATACATCAAAGAAAACGCTGCCGATGTGGTTTTTAATCTGGAGTACAATTCAGAGCGAAAACATTTAATCATCCCGGAATACGGACGCCATTTGCACAAACTCATCGATCAGGCGGTTGAAATTCAAGATCGCGAAGAGCGCAACAAGCTGGCTCGCTACATCATTCAAGTAATGGGCAGTTTGAATCCGCATTTGCGCGACGTACCTGATTTTCAGCACAAGTTGTGGGATCAGATTTTTATCATGTCTGATTTTAAATTGGACGTAGATTCGCCGTATCCGATTCCTTCGCGCGAGGTTTTGCAGCTCAAGCCCGATCCGCTGCCGTATCCGCAAAACTTTCCGAAATATCGTTTTTATGGCAACAACATCAAATACATGATTGATGTGGCCAACCGTTGGGAAGAAGGCGAACTCAAAAGCGCGCTCATCAAAGTGATTGCCAACCACATGAAAAAAAGCTTTTTGAGTTGGAACAAAGACACGGTCAAAGACGATGTTATTTTTGAGCATCTTTATGAGTTGTCTGGCGGAAAAATCAATTTGATGCAAGGCGATGAAGAATTGGTCAATACGACTGACTTGATGCGCACCAACAAAAAAGCTTCCAACAAAAGCAATCAGAATAACAGCAACAACGGAAAGAACCACAAGAACAAAAAAGGCAAGAACTTTCAGAAAAAAAATAACAACCAAAATAAGCCTCAGTAATTAAAAGGTAAAAGGAAATTGATTTATGGGAACATTTAAAATTGAAGGAGGCATCCGTCTCAAAGGTGAAGTAAAACCACAAGGCGCTAAAAATGAAGCATTGCAAATATTGTGTGCTGTTTTGCTCACTCCCGAAAAAGTAACCATCAACAATATACCCGACATCATTGATGTCAATAAGCTCATTACTTTGCTAGGCAATTTGGGTGTAAAAATGCAGCGCAACGGACAAGGTTCGATCACATTTCAGTCAGACGAAGTCAATGTGGGTTATCTTGAAACCGAAGCTTTTAAAAAAGAAGGCGGCTCATTGCGCGGCTCGATTATGATTGTCGGCCCGCTGTTGGCACGTTATGGCAAAGGATATATTCCCAAGCCGGGCGGTGACAAAATCGGGCGTCGTCGTTTGGACACGCACTTTGAAGGGTTCATCAACTTAGGGGCAAAATTCCGCTACAACCGCGAAGACCATTTCTACGGAGTAGAAGCGCCTGAAGGTTTGACCGGAACTTATATGTTGCTCGATGAAGCCTCGGTTACCGGAACCGCCAACGTTGTCATGGCAGCGGTTTTGGCCAAAGGAACCACCACGATTTACAACGCAGCCTGTGAGCCTTACTTGCAACAATTGTGTAAAATGCTCAACTCGATGGGTGCTAAAATTCACGGAGTAGGTTCTAATTTACTCACCATTGAAGGCGTTGCATCTTTGGGCGGATGTACGCATACCATTTTGCCGGATATGATTGAAATCGGCAGCTGGATTGGACTCGCCGCGATGACGCGCAGTGAAATTACCATTAAAGATGTAAGCTGGGATAATCTGGGCGTGATTCCGAGTGTTTTTAGAAAACTCGGGATTACTTTAGAGCGCCGCGGAGACGATATTTTTATTCCAACCCACGAAACGTATCAAATCAAAACTGATATTGACGGATCAATTTTAACCATCGCCGATGCACCTTGGCCAGGCTTTACTCCGGATTTGTTGAGTATTGTTTTGGTGGTGGCTACACAAGCCAATGGCGATGTGTTGATTCACCAAAAAATGTTCGAAAGCCGTTTGTTCTTTGTAGACAAACTCATCGATATGGGCGCCAAGATTATGTTGTGTGATCCGCATCGCGCGGTGGTAATGGGGCACGATTTTAAATCACAACTCAAAGCTACAACGATGTCCTCGCCAGATATTCGCGCCGGAATCTCATTGCTCATTGCTGCACTTTCAGCCAAAGGAACGAGCACGATTCAAAACATTGAACAAATTGACCGCGGTTACGAACGTATTGATGAGCGACTCAGAGCGCTCGGCGCCAACATCGTTCGCGTATAACTATAGCTATGAATCACGAACAGACCGCCGTTAAAGCCACATATTTTAGTATCTTCGGAAACTTGGGTCTGGCGCTGGTCAAAGGATTGGCGGGATTTTTCGGAAATTCGTATGCGCTTATAGCCGATGCTTTAGAATCTACGACCGATGTATTCTCATCGCTTTTGGTATTATTCGGAATCAAATATGCCAACAAACCGGCTGATGATAATCATCCCTACGGACACGGTAGGGCGGAACCGCTGATTACCTTTTTGGTTGTGGTGTTTTTGATTACCACCGCGACTGTGATTGCTTACGAGAGTATTATTAATATAGGTACACCACACCGACTTCCTGAAAAATGGACTTTGATTGTTTTGGGTGTCATCATCATCTGGAAAGAATACTCTTATCGATTAGTGCTCAAACGCAGCAAACAGACCAATAGCTCAGCGCTCGAGGCCGACGCTTGGCACCACCGCAGCGATGCGATTACTTCGGTGGCCGCTTTTGTCGGAATATCGATTGCGCTTTTTTTAGGGCCGGGTTATGAATCAGCCGATGATTGGGCCGCACTGTTTGCCTCGGGTTTCATTATCTACAATAGTTACTTGATTTTTCGTCCGGCTTTGGGCGAAATCATGGACGAACACGTTTATGACGATTTGATTGACGAAATCCGTCGGGTTTCATCAACCGTTGAAGGTGTTATCGATACCGAAAAGTGCTTTATCAGAAAAGCGGGTATGAAATATCATGTCGATTTACACGCGGTAGTGAATGCCCATATTTCGGTTAAAGAAGGTCATGACATTGCTCATTTGCTCAAAGATACTTTGCGCGCTCAAATTCCGCAATTGGGGCATGTACTCATTCACATTGAGCCACACGAAGATTAATTAAAAGCATCCAAAATTTTTAGCCCGAAAATCACGCCGTCTTCTTGATGTCCGCTTTGATAGGAGTGGATGTAATCTAGACGGAAGATTTTAAATTTTCCAAAACCCAGTTGGTCAAGCCCGACGGTATATTCGTGATAAGGACTGCGCTCTGGAACCGACAAATTATGGTAGCCCAAAACCAAGGTTGAATGCAACAAATTAATGAGTGGTAGTTTGTTGGTAATATAACCGTTGTCGTTGTGCTCGGCATGGAATTCAAAATAGGCATCGTTGGTACTGGCTATATAATATGTTAACAAATTGAATCGGTTGAGGTATTGCTCTTCAGTGCCCACATACGTGCGGTTGCCATTGAAATGTTTATAATCTACAAAGGAGATGTTATCGGCACGATAGAATTTACCGGCGTTGGCGCGCATCGATAAATTTCCTTTGTTGCCCAAGGTTCGGTTATAAGTGATTTGGGCACTCAGGTGGTCGTAGTTGTATTGGCTTTCATTGCCAGCCAATCCTTTTTCAAAATTGATTTGCAGCGTTGGATATAGATCGTTCGACAAATTGAATTTGCCATCGGGACGCAACCAATATTCTTGTCCGAAATTAAATTTGGCACCAAGTCTAATCTTGACCAAATTGTGTTTGACAATCGCTGCAGAATTTTCCAGCTCCGGAGCCAGTGGATTATTAGAGGTATAATTTTTATCCGCAACATTGAGCGTCACATAATCGGTGTGGTTGAACAAGGGTTTTCGTTCGGAGTAATACAATTCGGTTTTGAGCCAAAATCCGTTGAACCATTCGCGGTTAAAAATTCCGCCCACAAAATTAGATTCGTATAACTTCATGTAATTGTCCTCAAAAAACAAGGTACTCACGGTGTTTACTACTTTATTGATGGGTTTGTTGCCATTGAACTGTAAGGCTTGTCTACCGCCACAAAGCACAAGTTCGCTGTGGTGGATGTTCTCAAATTTGTTATAGTAGTTGACAAAACCTCTGAACTTTTTCTCGGCCAAACCATAATCCATTTCGGCTTTGATGTTGGATTGCGTTCTTTTGTCAGGGTCACTTTTGAAATAACCCAAACTTGTTGACAAATCCCAACCTTGTACGGTATTAAAACTCACACCTTTAATTAAACCTTCATATTCAATTCGCCATTTTTTAAAGGAGTTTTTATACTGATATCCTCCGATGACATCGTCTATTTTGAAGCGATTGCTTTTGGCATCTATCGAATCTAAGTAGACTTTAGATTTCTTCTTTGTTTGCAACGCATCTTTTTTGAGGTAGTCGTTGGTTTCTTCAGCGGTTAACGGAACCGGGCGAAATTGATTCCAATAGGTGTCGTCCTTTTTATTCGATTCGGCGGCAAAGCTCAACACCGGACCGGAGAACGTTTTACGCGTAAATTTAGGTTCAAATTCATAATTGGTATACACATAGGTAAAGCGCCCGTTGATGTTGATGCCCATAAAGCCCGCAGAAAAATCTAGTGTTTGGGCGTTTTTTGACCAAATTTTATTGGCTTGATTATAACTGAAATTTTGTTTGATGGTCATTGAATTCATTATTGGCATTTGAACTTGTTTGCCATTGGTGGTCAATTCGCAAGCGTAAATAGCCCATGAATCTTCTACTATATATAGGTAGCCTTCAAAAACAGGTTCAGAATTTCGTTTGGGCGTTACCTTGATTTTATTAATTTGGACGTTGTTCTGATCAAAAAATGAGCTTTCAATTTTGTATTTGTAGTAGTTAAAAGCATTGTCGGCAATAGGTGAGATGGCTTTGGTGCCCAAATCAATATAGTTTTCATACAAATCAAAGTTGGCCGATGCCGCACTGTTGAAGCTAAAACCTTTGTCATTTCCGCTCACTTTTGAAGCAATGATGGTTTCTTTGAGCTTGTCGGGCTTTTTGTAGGAGATTTTTGAAACCGTTTCAGACAAATACAAAACGCCACTTCGGGTTGAATCGAGTATTTCGTCAAACGAATCGAGCTTTTGGCCTAAGATTTTTTTGGGAGCATCTTTAATTCTGAAAATTCCTCGCGAATAAAAATCGGCATTAAAGGCTCCGGCACTTTCAGAGTTATCTTTTTTGTTTTTGATGGCCAAACGGATAATTTGATTGGCCGGATTGTTTTTGGGGTCAATCACCACAGTATTGAGCTGGTAGTTTTCTTCTTGCAATTGAACGTTCACATTGTTGCGCGAGTCATCGGGTTTTAATGTGATTTTTGCCGTTTTGTATCCCAAGCACTGATATACAATTACAAATGATTCTTTTGAATTGTAATTCAGTTCGTATGCGCCCATATCATTTGAGATGGTTCCAACATAGGTGTTTTCAACGTGAATACTAACCGCAGGAATAGGCTGGTTTTGAGCGTCTGTAATTTTGCCCTTGATTTGAGCAATATTGATTGTGGCGTTTAACAAAAATAGAAGGCAGATAATTTTTTTCATGGTTCATTAAATAAAGGATTGTATTGCTAAGCGGTAACTGTTCAGACCAAAACCAATAATGATTCCGCTGGCATTGGGTGCGATGAAGGATTGATGACGAAATTCTTCTCGGGCGTATGTATTTGAAATATGTACTTCAATCACGGGTGTTTTTACAGCTTTAACCGCATCGGCAATTCCGACAGAAGTATGTGTGTAAGCGGCAGCATTCAGAATAATTCCGTCATAATCAAAGCCAACTTCTTGAATTTTATCAATGATTTCCCCTTCGATATTGCTTTGATAATAGAATAGTGCAACATTCGGAAATTGGTTTTGGAGTTCTTTAAAATAAGATTCAAAAGACAGATTTCCGTAGGTTTCGGGTTCGCGTTGCCCTAAAAGGTTTAGGTTTGGGCCGTTGATGATGATGATTTTCATGATTAAATTCTTGTACTATACAAATTAAATAAAAAGCAACTTCAATAACTAATGGTCTTATATCTTTTCTTTTTGTATAGGTATTCGTCAAATATTCAGGCAACTAACATTAAGTTTGTGGGTTGAATGGTTTGTTTTTTTATATAAAAAGTTGAGTTGTTAACAGTTTTCAGAATCGATGTTAATAAAAAAGTTGACAACTTGAACTGTTGAAATTATGTCGTTTATCGAGACTATCGAATCAATTATCGGTTTTTTTAGATCACTTACAGGTGGTCGAACATTTTTTGGGCGAAAATATGAACAATCAAGTATTTGTGCGGATTTCCATAGTTTACATTTGTGTGTTTACGAACCTTAAATTTGCTTTACTGTAGATGATAGTATAATACATATAGGTATTGATTTAGTGCGTTCTGTTGGATGTTTTGTTCCGTTACAAGTAAAAAAAAAGGATAAAAATTTTTTTGTTAACAATTTATTCTATATTTGCACTATTAATTTTAAACAAAACTGAACATGAAAAAAATTATTTTAACTGTTGCTGCAGTGTTCGCTTTCTCTTTTGCTAACGCGCAAGATAAAAAAGGTGGATCTGAAGGTTTTTCTCAAGGAGATTTGTATCTTACAGGTACTGCAAATCTTACTAATTCAAAAACTGGCGATGTAAAATCTGACGGTTTAACTTTAGCACCGGGAGTTGGTTATTTCTTGACAGAAAATATCGCACTTGAGGGTAGCTTAAGCTTCAAATCAGGTAAAGATACTAATGCTGCTGGTGTAGAAACTAAAACTTCAGGTTTCGGTATCGCTGCTGGTGCAAAATACTTGTTCACTCCTGCTGACAAGTTTTCACTTTCTATCGGAGGTAACATCTCTTACATGTCAACTAAAGTTGAAGTTGGTGGTGGTGATGCTACAACTAAAGAAATCGGAATCAATGTTCCAGTTGGTTTGAACTATTTCGTTTCTAGCAACTTTGCTCTTACTTCTACTTGGGGTGGTTTAGGTTATTCATCTAACGACAACGGTGGTAAGGGTGCTGACAAAACTAACAAATTCGGATTGGGTCTTGATATGTCTTCAATCTCTTTCGGATTGCTTTACAAATTGTAATCTAGTATTACCGAATAAGAAAAGCCTCTCATATGAGAGGCTTTTTTGTTTTATATTGGCTATATGAATTGGGACTCTTATATCAAAAGCTACAAATCTTATTTGAAGATTGAACGGGGTTTGTCTAAGAATACTATTGAGAATTATACATTTGACATTCTTCGTTTATGTGAATTTTTGAAAGACCATAAATTGAATGTTTCTCCTGACAAAATTACTTCAGAAGCATTGCAGGATTTTATTTATCAGATTTCAAAAGAACTAAATGCCCGTTCTCAGGCTCGTATTATTTCAGGTTTAAAGAGTTTTTTCTCTTACTTGCTGTTTGAAGATTATCGCAGTGATGACCCTTTAGCTCTTATCGAGGCTCCGCGTGTAGGACGAAAGTTGCCAGATACACTTTCTGTCTCTGAAATTGATCGTCTTATTGCGGCAATTGATTTGAGTAAGCCTGAAGGAGAACGCAATCGGGCTATTTTGGAAACACTTTATGGTTGTGGTTTGCGCGTTTCTGAGCTTACAGAATTAAAGATTTCCGACCTTTTTTTTGATGAAGGATTTGTAAAGATTACCGGGAAAGGAAACAAGCAGCGATTTGTACCGATTGGAGCAACAACGCAACGCTATGTCAATATATACCAACAGCAGATTCGTTCACAGTTAACAGTTAAAAAGGGTTCTGAGGATATTTTGTTTCTGAACCGTCGAGGCGGTAAACTCACGCGCGCCATGATTTTTACGATCATAAGAGATTTGGCTAAGAATATAGGTTTAGAAAAAGTCATTAGTCCACACACTTTCAGACATTCCTTTGCAACCCATTTACTTGAAAATGGAGCCGATTTGCGTTCGATTCAAATGATGCTCGGACATGAATCAATTACAACTACTGAAGTCTATGTCCATCTCGATCGTCGTCATCTTACGCGCATTGTTAACCAATTTCATCCAAGAGCTAAATAAATTAAGGATAAAATCTTACATTTTTAGTGTGAAATAACAATTTTAAGGCATTTTATCGATAAAAATTGCTTTTAATCGATTTTTTTATTTATGTTTGGGCTCGTTGTTGTAGCGCAACGAACAAAATATATATACAAAATGGCCCCAACTAAATTTGTATTGATCTATGAAAACCTACAATTATTCGGAATTTAAACATCTCGAAGAAAAAGACAGTTTGTATAAGAAACTGTTGATGCATTCGCCCGATTTGATTTTCCATTTCTATTTGGACATTACCGGAAATATGATTTTTCCGTTTTTGAGTAAATCAGTCATCTCGCATTTTGAACTTTCACAGCATGAAAAGCATGAAACGGCCTATAAGATTCTCAAAAGCCGTATTCATCCTGAAGATTTTCAAGCGTTCTTGACTTCAGTGCAAGTAGCTAAAAGAACTTTGCAAGCCTGGAAACATGACTTTAGGGTTTTACTTCCCGAAAAAGGACTGCGATGGTATCAAGGATTTGCCACAGTTGAAGAAGATGATGATGGAACCGTTGGCTTTTATGGCAAAATAACCGATGTTACTTTGTATAAAGAACAAGAGTTCAGACTTAAAATCTCTGAAGAGCGTTTTCAGTTTGCGCTTCAAGCTTCGTCAGAAGGAATCTGGGATTTAGATGTAAAAACCAATAAAGTTTTTTATTCGTCTCAATCAATGAAAATGCTTGAGTTTGACGAACATGATCGAATAGATTCCATCAACTTATGGGATGATCGTGTTCATCCTGAAGATAAAGAGCGTTACCTAACCGATATTCAAGCGCACATTGACAATTTGACTCCGTATTATGAAAATGCGCAACGCGTTATGACCAAATCGGGTGATTATAAATGGATTTTGAGCCGTGGAAAGATCATTCAAAGAGATGCTTTTAACAATCCGCTGCGCATCATCGGAACACACACAGACATATCCATTCAAAAGCAAAAAGAAGAAGATATGATCAAAACCATGGGTATTATCGGAAAGCAAAACAGCCGACTACTCAATTTTGCCCATATTGTCTCGCACAATTTAAGATCGCATTCAAGCAATATTGAAATGTTGCTCAACATTATTGACGACGAATCTGATCAAACTTTTATCGATGAGAGCTTTAAGCATCTTAAGACTTCTTCTAAAGCGCTCACGCAAACCATTGCGCATTTAAAAGAATTGGTTGAAATTCAGTCTGAACTGTCACATAAAAAAGAAAATCTCAATTTGGATAGTTTCCTCGGAAAAACATTGGATGTGCTGGCCGAAGAGATTAAATCTAACAAAGTTGTGATTAAAAATAAGCTCAAAAAAGACCAAACAATTTTGTTCAATCCAGCTTATCTAGAAAGTATTCTTCTTAATTTTACTTCGAACGCTATACGTTATGCCCACCCTGATAGAACACCGGTTATTAGTTATTCACTGCGATCAAACAAGAATCAAAAAGTCTTAGAAATTCGCGATAACGGACTCGGAATTAACCTTGAGAAACACGGCGAGAAATTGTTTGGGATGTATAAAACTTTTCACAAGCATAAAGACTCACGAGGCATCGGTTTGTTTATTACCAAAAATCAAATAGAAGCGATGGGCGGATCGGTAGATGTTCAAAGTATCGTTGGAGAAGGAACCACTTTTAAAATCTATTTCAATGAGCAATAATAAATTTAAAGACGTGTTTGTGGTTGATGATGACAAAGTTTTTCATTTTATCATCCAGAAGTTATTTAAAAACAATAACATTGATGTTAAGCCAAGTTTCTATCTTAACGGGCTAGAAGCTATTGAAACCATTCGCGAAAAGCTCCATTTAGGCATCAATATGCCTGATTTAATTCTGTTAGATATCAATATGCCCATTATGGATGGTTGGCAGTTTTTGGATGAATTTCGAAAAACCAGAACCACCAATACCACTGCTACCGGTCAGACTATTATTTACTTGGTCAGTTCTTCTAACAGTGTTTCAGATTTAAATAAGGCGAAAGATTATCAGGATCAAATCAAAGATTATTTCTTTAAACCGATGACTTTAGATGATCTTAAAAAAATATTCTAAATAAAAAAGCACTCCCATTGAGAGTGCTTTTTTTATGAAGTGCAGCGATATTATTTTGCAATATTCACGGCTCTAGTCTCGCGAATCACCGTAATTTTTACTTGACCCGGATAGGTCATTTCAGTTTGTATTTTTTGAGAAATTTCAAACGAAAGTTCCGCAGCACGATCGTCGTTTACTTTTTCACTTTCAACAATTACGCGCAATTCACGGCCTGCTTGAATCGCATAAGCATTCTTCACACCACCGAATCCATAAGCAACATCTTCTAAATCTTTAAGACGTTGTATGTACGAATCCAATACTTGGCGTCTTGCACCCGGACGAGCTCCTGAAATAGCATCGCAAACCTGAACAATCGGCGAGAGCAATGATTTCATTTCAATTTCATCGTGGTGAGCTCCGATGGCGTTGCAAACTTCTTCTTTTTCGCCGTATTTCTCCGCCCATTGCATACCTAATAAAGCATGTGGTAAATCGCTTTCGGTATCAGGTACTTTTCCGATATCGTGTAATAGACCGGCACGTTTGGCCAATTTTACATTAAGCCCTAATTCGGCCGCCATAATACCACAGAGTTTAGAAACTTCACGTGAGTGCTGTAATAAGTTTTGACCGTAAGATGAACGGTATTTCATTCTACCGACTACTTTAATCAGTTCCGGATGTAAACCGTGGATACCCAAATCAATTACGGTGCGTTTACCAACTTCGGCTATTTCTTCCTCGATTTGTTTGGTTGTTTTGGCAACCACTTCTTCAATTCTGGCCGGGTGAATACGTCCGTCGGTTACGAGTTTGTGCAATGACAAACGGGCAATTTCTCTTCGTACCGGATCAAAGCAAGATAAGATAATCGCCTCAGGAGTGTCGTCCACAATAATTTCAACACCGGTTGCCGCTTCAAGCGCTCGGATGTTGCGACCTTCGCGACCGATGATTCGGCCTTTTACATCATCAGACTCGATATTAAAAACAGAAACACAGTTCTCAACCGCTTCTTCAGTTCCGACACGTTGAATGGTGTTGATGATGACTTTTTTGGCTTCCTGCTGTGCGGTTAGCTTAGCTTCCTCAAGGGTTTCTTGAATGTAGGCCATCGCTCCGGCTTTTGCCTCAGTTTTGAGACCTTCCATCAATTGTTCTTTGGCCTCGTCAGCTGATAAACCAGAAATTACTTCCAACTGATTCAGCTGGCTTTTGTGCATTCTGTCAACTTCTTGTTGCTTTTTCTCAAGAATTTCAATCTTAGATTGATGTTCTTTGATTTTCACTTCGAGTTCATCGGCCAATTTTTTAGATCGAGCCAATTCGTTTGAAACCATTGATTCTTTGTCACGCGTACGTTTTTCGGCTTCTGCCATTTTTTTATCGCGTGCCAAAATTACTTGTTCGTGTTCGGCCTTGAGTTCAATAAACTTTTCTTTGGCCTGAAGCATTTTATCTTTTTTGATGTTTTCTGCTTCCTGTGTGGCATCCTTTAAAATTGAAGCCGCTTCTTTTTTGGCGTTTTTAATCAGGTTTGAGACATTCTTCTTCTCAAGCACTTTGGCCACCCCGAAACCACCGCCAATTCCAGCAATACCGGAGATTAGTATAGTTAAAATATCCATTAGTTAGTTAAAATTAATTATATAAAAAAAGCCTACATTAGGTAATTGTATAAACTCGTATAGACAAGTTTTGAGCTAACTTACTGTTCAGGTTTCCGAGTCTGTGCAAGGCATACCCTAGTAGCAATGATTCGCTCATTTGAATTTGTTAGCGTTGAGTTTATCAAATATGAACTAATGTAGGCAGTATTTTTAGTCTGTGTCTATGAACGTATTTTATCTGAAAGCAATTTTATTCGCTTCCTTTGGCGAGATATTGATCTAATCGTGTATTTAAATTTTTGATTCGCTCAATGGTTTCGGTTCCGTCTATGGAATTTTCCATCAATTTTTGCTCTAACTGAGAGGCAAATTGCAGCGCACACATGGCCAAAACATCCTGTTTGTCTCGAACAGCGTAGTTTTCTTCAAACTGCTTGATCATCATATCAATCTTTTTTGAAGCACTGCGCAAACCTTCTTCTTGCGAGAGTTCAACCGTCAGCGGATAGACGCGATCGGCAATTGATAATTTGATTTTAAGTTTGTTATCCATAAATTTAATCAGCCAATTGGGCGATACAGTAATCGATTTCTCGAATCAATGAATTTATTTTCAGTTTAGTATCTCTTTTATTTTCTTCACTGCCTAGTAATGAATTGGCCATTTTCAACGATTCACACTTTTGTTTGAGTGCGTTCATCTCTAGCGATTGCTTCTCAACGATACCTTGCGTTTTTTCAAGTTCTTGTTTCAAGCGAGTCGATTGCTGCTCGAGTTGGTCCATTTTTGACAACAACTTTTGCAGCTTACTCTCAAGATTATCAATGATTTCTACAATCTCACTCATGTTAAACGACGGTTCATTACTAATCCGAACAAAGTTAAGATTCCGATTGAATTATACCAACACTTTGTATAAAATTTTACCACTAACTATTTCAGGGTTTGATAAATCTTTGTTTGTTAAGCCATTAGCGCAAATGCTAAAATATAGATGCGTTTATGGATTTTTTCTAACTTAGCACAAAGCTTTATTTTATGAAATATTTATTCGCACTTTTGATTTTTTACACGCCTGTTTTTGCTCAGAATTATCCACAGGATTATTTTAGACCGCCGCTGGATTTACCCATGCAACTCGCGGGCAATTTTGGTGAATTGCGCTCGAATCATTTCCATACCGGATTTGATTTTAAAACGCAACAAAAAGAAGGTTTCCCGGTGTTTGCTTCAGCCGATGGCTATGTTTCCCGGATCAAGATTTCACCGTTTGGTTATGGCAAAGCCATTTACATTGATCATCCGAATGGTTATACTACAGTCTATGGCCATTTGCAGAAAGGTTACGGCAAATTAGAGCAAGCTATTCGTGCTGAGCAATACAAAGCCGAATCTTTTGAAGTCGAGATTTTTCCGGCTCCGGGTGAACTTCCGGTGAAAAAAGGCGATACAATTGCCTTTTCCGGAAACACAGGTGGTTCTGAAGGCCCACATTTGCATTTTGAATTCCGCGATACTAAATCAGAGAAAATTATTAATCCACTTTATTTTGGGTTCGACAAATTTTTGCCAGACACCAAAAAACCTCTGATTTCAGGGTTAATGATTTACCCGATTGGCGAAGGCAGCATCGCCAATGAATCACAAAAGCCGGTGATGGTCAATTTGTCTTTACAAAAGGATGGAAATTATATTGCTGAGAAAATTTACGCGCAAGGGCGCATAGGTTTTGGCCTTATTTGCGGCGATTACGACAATGTTTCATACAACAATAACGGTGTTTTTAAAGTTGAAGCTTTCAATAACGGAAGCCCGTCGTTTGAATACGAATTTAGCCAATTGTCGTTTGATGAAGGCCGATATGTCAACGCTTTGATTGATTTTCAGCGATTTCGAAATACCAAGCAGCGGTATCAAAAATTATTTGCCCAAAACCCATACGGGCTCAGCATCATCAAGACCGATGCTCAGAATGGAATTCTCGAGGTTCAATCAGAATATTCTCAGGTTTTTAAAATCCAGGTTTCAGATTTCAACCAAAATCAAGTGACGGTTTTTGTGCCGATTGATTATGCTCAGCAGTCTGTTCTAATCAAAGACAATCCTGAAAAAACAGCCTATTTTTTACAAGCGAACACGGACAACATTTATGAAAAAGACGGTATGGAAGTCTTTTTTCCGGCCAAAACATTTTATGATGATTTTTACCTTAAATTTTCGGTACAAAACAAAGTAATGAACGTTCACGACGATTCGGTTCCGGTGCACAGCAATTTTAAAGTGAGTATTACTGATTCAACGGTGGTCAACAAAGACAAAACTTTTGTGGCTTCACTCAGCGGGACCCGGAAAATATACAATCCAACCAAACGAAAAGACGATACCTACACAGCATACACCAAAAATTTAGGTGGTTTTACTTTGGCTACAGATACCATAGCGCCTAAAATTGCGTTGTTGCATGCCAAGTCGCTTAAAAAAATGGATGATCAGAAGCAAATTTCACTCAAAATTGGCGATGATTTGTCCGGGATTAAAAGTTACAAAGGTTACATCAACGAGAAATGGGTTTTGTTTGAATACGACAATAAATCAGACCGAATTACCTATGAAATCAATGATGATGAAGTAATCGAGGGTGAGAACCAATTAAAAGTAATCGTTTCAGATAATCTCGGGAATTCTGCTATCTTTGAGACGACTTTTTTCAGGAATAAAAAAACTAAATAACTTCTTTTGAAAACATATATATCGCGTTTATTTTTCTTTTTGTTGTTTGTCTGTGCAGCCTCTCAAGCGCAAACAGCTCGTGTCAAAGGAATCATTCTCAATGAAAACAAACAACCGGTTGAACAAGTCAATGTTTCAGCCGAAGGTAAAAGCACACAAACCAACGCCAATGGGTATTATCAGTTGACAATACCGGCCGGCAAGAAAGTTCAAGTCACTTTTACCCATATTTCACTCAAAAAATCAACCGCAACTATTGAGCTCAAACCCTATGAAGACTATGAGTTCAACGTGGTGATGAATGACAAAGCCGAACAAATGGGCGAAGTGGTAATCACAGCCAAAAACCGAAAACGAGTGCAAGGCATTACCACCTTAGAACCCCAAGTTATTCGCAAAATTCCCGGAGCCAATGCCGGTGTTGAAAATTTACTCAAATCATTGCCGGGTGTGAGTTCTAACAATGAGCTCAGTACACAGTATGCCGTACGCGGCGGAAATTACGACGAGAATTTGGTGTATGTGAATGAAATTGAAGTGTATCGACCGTTTTTGATTCGTTCCGGACAACAAGAAGGTTTGAGTTTTACCAATACGGATTTGGTTCAGAATGTTGATTTTTCCGCGGGTGGATTTCAAGCTAAATATGGCGATAAATTGTCATCGGTTTTAGATATTACTTATCGCCGGCCAACAAAATTCGGGGCCTCACTTGATGCCAGTTCTTTGGGTGGCGCTGCATCGGTTGATTTGGTTTCAAAAAATCAGAAATGGACCGCCATTACAGGCGTTCGTTACCGCGACAACAGTTTGCTGGTTAAAAGCCAAGAAACCCAAACCAATTATCATCCAACTTTTGCGGACGCACAAACCTATATTACCTATACGCCCAATACGCGTTGGCAGCATAGCTTTTTAGGGAATATTTCGCAAAATAAGTATGATTATCAACCGCTTACCCGTCAAACTAATTTTGGAACCATAGCTGAGCCAATTGCTTTACAAGTTTTTTATGAAGGTCAAGAAAAAGATAAATACCAGACTTTATTCGGAGCATACAAAGGCACTTTTAACGTCAATGAAAATTTTACCCTAAAATTCATAGGGTCGGCTTATCATACCCAAGAGCAAGAGTATTTTGATATTTTTGCCCAATATGCTTTGGGTCAGGTGGATGGTAATTTAGGCTCGGAGACTTTTGGCGATGTGGTGTATAGTCGCGCGATCGGAACGCAACTCAATCACGCGCGCAATGATTTAGATGCACTCATTGTTAATGCCGAAGTAAAAGGGTTACACGATATCAAAAAGAAACATCAAGTTGAATGGGGTTTTAAATATACCCGGGAAGATATACGCGATCGCTTGATTGAATGGGAAGTTATTGATTCAGCCGGTTTTTCAATTAATCCGCCGCGTCTACCTTCAGGATATGAGCCGCCGGCAAATGACCAACCGTATAATTCTTATGTTGGGCCATTGTTGCCTTATCAAAATGTTCGCGCTAAAAACTTTGCAGTCATCAACCGATTTTCGGGTTACGGACAATGGAGCATGAAAGGCAATATCGGAAATCACCAAGTATGGTATAATGCTGGTTTAAGAGCCCAACAATGGCAGGTGAGTGGCGATGATATTCATGGAAAAAGTCAAGTCGTGGTGAGTCCGCGTGCGCAGTTTGCCATCAAGCCCGACTGGGAAAAAGATATGCTTTTTAGAGTTTCAGGCGGATTGTATTATCAGCCGCCATTTTATCGAGAATTGCGCAATGAGTTAGGCGAAGTTCAACCCGATGTAAAAGCACAGGCTTCTTATCATATTGTTTTGGGTAACGATTACAGTTTTTTGATGTGGGGCCGACCGTTTAAAATGGTGACCGAAGCCTACTATAAAGGTTTGAACGATGTGAATCCGTATACGATTGACAACGTGCGTATTCGTTATGCAGCCAACAACAACGCCACTGCGTTTGCCCAAGGTTTGGATGTTCGTCTGAACGGAGAATTTGTTCCCGGCACTGAATCGTGGTTTAGTTTCAGTTATATGAAAACCAAAGAAAATATCGATGGAAAAGGCGATATTGCACGGCCGACGGATCAGCGATTCAAATTTGCCGCTTTGTTTCAAGATTATATGCCCAATATTCCCAGTGTGAAAATTTACTTGAATTTGGTTTACAATACCGGATTACCGGGCGGTTCACCTTCGTATGCCGATCAGTATAACTATCAGTCGCGTCTGCGCGATTATCGACGTGCTGATGTTGGCTTCTCTTATGTCTTTACCGAGAAAAATGCCCAACGACCAGAAAAACATTGGCTCAAAAAGTTCAATGATTTATCGATTGGTTTTGAAATTTTCAATATGTTCAACAACCAAAATGCCATTACCAATACTTGGGTGCGCGATGTGTATACCAAAAGCCAATACGGCATTCCGAATTATTTGACCACACGTGTTTTCAATCTGAAAATCTCGGCTAAGTTGTAGTTTATTTGCTACTTTTGAATTAAATAGTTTGTTATGAAAGTTATTTTGAACACGGTAATTGCAGGAGTTAGTTTGCTGACCATCGGGTGTAAAAAAGAAACCGAAACACCGAAGGTTAGTTATGAGGCGCCTTCAAAAGCGATTGAAAAACCTAAGCTCGATACTACAAAAGTTGAAATAGCCGATTTGCCCATACAGTTTCAAGGAACGCAATATTTGTTGTTCCCGATTGGCGAAGTGAGTGCGTCTGACCGAGGAAAATCAGGCTATGAAAGCGGTTCATCGGGTAGTCGATTTAATACTAAAATATCGAATTACAGCGAAAACGAAATCACCGGATATTTGCGCAACATAAAATTTCAAAACGTCAAATCTGATTCACTTCAAGCTTTGACCAACAAACCAGTCATGATTCAATCGGTTAGTTATCTCAAATCACAAGCCGATAAAATCAAACAGCAAATTTTGGTTTATTTACTGACCGATGCTGATACCAACAAAGACAATGTCATCGATACCAACGATATTCAAACTTTGTATTTAAGTGATATTTCAGGGCAGCGTTTCACAAAGATTTCGGCCGATTTTCAAGAAGTAATTGACTGGAATGTTATTGAGGCTCAAAATAGATTATACTTCAGAGCCCTTGACGATACCAATAAAGACGGTGCTTTTGATCGCGAAGACCGCGTTCATTATTTCTATTTAGATTTAGCCAAAGATTGGAAAGCAACCGAGTATCAGCTTACAAAATAACCTCTAGTTCTCAAACGATTGCATTGTCACGAGTTTGTGATACGTTCCGCCTTTGGCCATAAGTTCTTCGTGGTTGCCTTGTTCGACGATTTCGCCTTTTTGCATCACCACAATCACATCAGCTTTTTGAATGGTAGATAGCCTGTGAGCAATGACTATCGATGTGCGGTGTTGCATCATGTTTTCTAAAGCCAATTGAACCAATTTTTCACTTTCCGTATCAAGTGCCGAAGTTGCTTCGTCCAAAATCATAATCGGCGGATTTTTGAGTACCGCGCGTGCTATGCTCAAACGTTGCTTTTGTCCGCCCGAGAGTTTGTTTCCGCTGTCGCCAATGTTGGTGTAAATACCTTGCGGTAAATCTTTGACAAATTCATAAGCATTGGCCACTTTAAGCGCGTCGATGATTTCCTCATCCGTTGCGTCAAGTTTGCCCAGTGAAATATTGGCTTTAATCGTGTCATTAAACAAAATACTGTCTTGGGTAACCAATCCAATTTGATGGCGCAATGACTGCAAGTTTAAATCGCGAATGTCGGTTCCATCTATAGCAATGGTTCCCTCATCTACATCGTAAAAACGCGTGAGCAAATTGGCAATGGTACTTTTTCCGCTGCCTGATTGACCGACGAGTGCCACAGTTTGTCCCTTTTTGACTTGCAATGAAAAATCTTTCAACACCCAATCCTCGGCATATTTAAAACGAACATTCGTGAGTTGAATATCAGTGTCAAAAGAATCTTTTTCAATCGCATTTGCTTTGCTGGTAATCGGATTGGGTTGTTCCAAAATTTCGAGTACGCGTTCTGCCGCTGCGTTTCCGCGTTTGACTCCGTAAGATGCTTTTGAAATGGCTTTTGCCGGGGTCAGAATGTTGTAAGCCAATCCCATATAGGTAATAAATGCAGCGCCTTTGAGTGTTTTTTCGATCAAAACCATATGGCCGCCGTACCAAAGCAAAATAGCAATAACCATGATGCCCAAAAATTCACTCATGGGCGAAGCCAAATTTTGACGATTGCCAATGCTGTTGGACAAACCAAAAAAGCGGTTGGTTGAATTTTGAAAAACTTTACTGAAATAGCCTTCAGCATTGTATCCTTTGACGACTTTGAGTCCGCCTAAAGTTTCTTCGATCGTTGATAAAAAAATACCTTGTTCTTGTTGCGCTCGTGTGGATTTTTTCTTGAGTTGTTTGCCAATTAATGAGATAATATAGCCCGAAACCGGAATAAAAATAAACACAAAAATGGTCAGTTTGACACTGATGCTGAACATGGCGATGATTGTAAAAATAATTGTCAGCGGCTCTTTGACAATCAACTCCAAAATCGAAAGCATAGATGCTTGTACTTCGCTCACATCACTGGCGATCCTTGAAATGGTGTCGCCTTTGCGCTTTTCCGAAAAAAACGAAAGCGGCAAATCAAGTGTTTTTTGATACATCGCATTGCGCAAGTCGCGCAGAATTCCGTTGCGCAGAAAAGTAATGAAAAACATGGCCAGATAATCGCACAAGTTTTTGAGCATAAAAATCGTGATGATGCCTGCTACCAATATCGATAGCGTGGTGCCAATACCCTGCTCTTGGGTGGTCATGGTCAGATAATAATTCAGATAGTCGCCTATGTACTTTTTGAGTCCGCTCAAACCTGTATATAGCGGTTCTTGATAAATTTTGTTGGATTGTCCGAACAATACATCCATCATCGGCATCAGTGCCAAAAATGAAAGCGTACCAAAAAAAGCATACAAAACATTGAACAGAATATTCAGGTAAGCGTACTTTTTATACGGCAGAATAAAGGGAATTATCTTTCTGAAATTATTCATTAAATGATGTTTAAATCGGTCAAGATGTTTTTGATTTTGGCATCGAGTTCAGCCTCGACTGCTGGAGCGTTTTCAGCTTTATCCAGCGGCGCGTTCACACTCACGTAAAATTTAATTTTGGGCTCAGTTCCGCTCGGACGCGCGGCTATTTTGGCTCCGTCTTCGGTATAATAAATCAACACATCAGATTTCGGAACACTCAGCGCTTCTTCTTCGCCGGTGAGTAAATTTTTAGCGATTGATTTTTTGTAATCCTCCAACATCACCACACGGGCTCCGGCAATTTCTTGCACCGGATGCTCGCGCATGTCTACCATCATCTGATTGATTTCGCGCAAACCATCAATGCCTTTTTTCGTCAATGAGACTAAGTGTTCTTTATAAAAACCGTGGTCTACATATAAGTTGATGAGTTCTTTATATACTGAGCTTCCGGCTGCTTTGGCCTGAGCGGCCACTTCACAAATTAGTAGGGTAGCGGCTACAGCATCTTTGTCTCGCACGGCATCGCCTACCATAAAACCAAAACTTTCTTCGCCACCGCCAATGAATTTGAGTTCCGGTAAATCTTTGATGAATTTGGCAATCCATTTAAATCCGGTCAGTCCAACTTTACAAGCCACGCCATAAGCTTCGGCCAATTCCAGCATCATCGGGGTCGACACAATCGTAGAGCCGATGAATTGTTTGCCGTCAATTTTGCCTTGACGTTTCCATTGTTCGAGCAAAAAGGCCGTCATCAAAACCATCGTCTGGTTCCCGTTGAGCAAAATCAGTTTGCCTTTATTATCGCGTACCGCTACACCCAATCGGTCGCAATCCGGATCGGTTCCGATGACAATATCACCGCCGATTTTGTCGGCCAAAGCCAAAGCCATTGTTAAAGCTTCTGGTTCTTCAGGGTTCGGTGAAACCACCGTCGGGAAATCGCCGTTGGGTTCGGCTTGTTCGGGAACCACATGCACATTGGTGTATCCGGCCTCGGCCAAAGTTTGCGGAACAGCTTTGATCGAGGTTCCGTGCAATGAAGTAAACACAATTTGCAGGTTTTCTTTGGCAGCTGCCGGGGTGTTAAAACTCGCATTGGCAATCGACGAAGCTCTAAAAGCCGCATCAATTTCTGCATCTATATATTCAATCAAATCCGGATTCGATTCAAACTTAATTTGATCATAGCACAAAGCTTCAATCACTTGGATGATCTCGCCATCTTGCGGCGGAACCAGTTGTCCTCCGTCTTCCCAATATACTTTGTAGCCATTGTATTCCGGCGGATTGTGCGAAGCCGTCAGGACAATTCCGGCTTGACATCCCAAATATTTGAGCGCAAAACTCAACTCAGGTGTCGGGCGCATATCCGAGAACAAATACACCTTGATTCTGTTGGCCGAAAAAACATCGGCGACCACTTTGGCCAGCGTGTTGCTGTTGTGACGACAATCATAACCAATGGCTACTTTGAGCTCTTTTCCGGGAAAAACCCGATGCATATAATCAGACAAACCTTGGGTGTTTTTGCCCAAAGTATAGCGGTTGATTCGGTTGGTGCCTACCCCCATAATACCGCGCATACCGCCGGTTCCGAATTCAAGATTTTTATAAAAACTCTCTTCTAAATCTTTTGGGTTGTGCGCCATCATGTGTCGAATAGCGTCTTGAGTTTCGGTGTCAAAAACCGGTGAGAGCCACTGTTGGGCCGCATCGAGAATATTTTGTGGAATACTCATAATTTTATTTTTTTTCAGAAGCTGATTCCCGTTTTTCGCTGTATCTCCCGCTACCGCGTGAGGATGCCGCTGCAACCGGGGCTAGGGCAGCTGAGTTACAGATTAATTCGTTTAGAAATTTTGTATCGTTCTTCGTTGTTTTTGGTGCGCAAGATGATTTCTCCGAGAAAACCCGCTAAAAAAAGCTGGGTTCCAATGATCATCGTGGTGAGCGCAATATAAAACAGCGGATTGTCGGTGACCAATATGGTCGAGAATCCGGCGTAGAGTTTTATGAGTTTAAGCGTGATGATAAATCCGGTCGATAAAAATCCGATTAGAAACATCACCACACCTAAAGCACCAAATAAATGCATCGGTCTTTTGCCGAATTTTGACAAAAACCAAATCGTGATCAAATCCAAAAAACCATTGATAAAACGGTTCATGCCAAATTTGGTTTCGCCGTATTTGCGCGCTTGGTGTTGTACTACTTTTTCGCCAATTTTATTGAAGCCGGCATTTTTGGCCAGTACCGGAATATATCGGTGCATTTCACCTGAAACTTCAATGTTTTTTACGACTTCTTGGTTGTAAGCTTTAAGTCCGCAATTAAAATCGTTGAGCGCAACGCCCGAAGTTTGTCGTGCGGCCCAATTAAATAATTTAGATGGCAGGTTTTTAGTCACCACCGAATCGTAACGCTTTTTCTTCCAACCGGAAACCAAATCGTAGCCTTGGTTTTGAATCATATCAACCAATTCGGGGATTTCCTCCGGATTATCTTGCAAGTCTGCATCCATAGTAATCACTATATCGCCTTGTGCTTGGGCAAATCCGGCGTGCAATGCTTGTGATTTTCCGAAGTTTCTCTGAAATCGAATGCCTTTTACATTGGGGTTTTCAGCCGAAAGCGATTCTATGGTTTTCCAAGAATTATCGGTGCTTCCGTCGTCAATAAACAGAATCTCGTAGGTGTAATTATTTTTGAGCATCACCGAAGTAATCCATTGGTGCAGTTCACGCAAGGATTCTTCTTCGTTGAGCAGCGGAATAACAATCGATAAATACATCGGCAATTACAGGCTATGTGGCGGATCTTTTTTGACAATCGCGCCTACAATCAGTGAATAAATCAAACCGATAAAGCAATACATCAATACGGTAATCGGTGTGCTAAAGAGCGGATTCATGAATTTTTTCGTCATTCCGATGGCCATATCCACTTGTTCTTGGGTCATTTGTGGGCTTTTTTCAAGCATGACCGCGCGGGTTTTTCGAAGGATTTCTTCGGCAAACTCAGGAAAAATAGTCATGAAAATTCCGTTGAATACGCCAAAAATAAGCGAGGCAATCAAACAAACCATTACGCCGGTTTTGAGACATTGACTAAAACTGATGTAACCTGAATGACTTTTCTTGTAATTGTTGCAAGCCAAGAAAATGAATAAAGCCGGAAACACAAGATAGTTTCCAAGGTTCATCAAAGTTCCGGCGAGCGGATTTGAAATCGGATCGATGTTCATTACATACGATATCACAAACTCGAGAATCATAATCACTCCGAAAAGAATTCCGAGTTGATTGGCTGTAATCGCATTGTTGGTTTGAGTTGCATCGGCCATAAGAAAGGTTTTTAAATTCAATCGACAAATATAGCAAATCTGCTGTTACAGCGCAGAAAAAACATTGCAGGAACGACCTCAAAAAATATCTAATAATCGTTTGCTAATTAAAAAATAGTTGTATTTTTGCGCACTCAAAATTAAACTAAAGAATAACAAAAGTCGCTGCTGGTTCATACCTTTTAAAGCAAAAGCATCAGAATCGGCTGCCACATTAAATAGAAAGATTTATCATGAAAAAAGGAATTCACCCAGAAAATTACAGATTAGTAGCTTTCAAAGACATGTCAAACGATGATGTATTCATCACTAAATCGACAGCGGAAACAAGAGAAACCATCATGCACGAAGGTGTTGAGTATCCGGTGGTGAAAATGGAGATTTCAAGAACTTCACACCCTTTTTATACAGGTAAATCAAAACTTATCGATACTGCCGGACGTATTGACAAATTCAAAACTAAATACGCCAAACACGGTAGATAATCTTAAGAGTGTTCAAAATTATCAAGAAGCCTTTCCAAATCGGAGAGGCTTTTTTATTGAGCGGAACTTTGCCAAACGGATTTTTTTTTCAAACTTTGGGTCGGTTGTTTTACTGAGATAACCCAACAAGCAAATAACAACAGAACCCAATTACATGAACTATATTCTTTTTGACGGCACCGTGCGCAATGCGCTTTTGCCTTTTACGTTTACCCGACCGGTGGCCGACATTAGAATCGGTATTTTGACCATCCGCGAAAAATGGGAAAAACACCTCGGAACCACCACAACCACACTCACTGAAGAATATCTTTCAGAGAAGTTTCCGATGGTTGAAATGGAGCAAAACATCATGATCAATGCCTCATTTTTGCCCAACGATATTTTGGTCGAAATGGTGCGTAATCTTGAGCCCAACCAAGCCATTTTTAAAGGCGAAGAAGTGATTGCTTTTTACACCCAAGACACTCAAGAAGAAGTCAATTTTGACCAATATGAAGTGATTGAATATGCCAACGATTGCCTTTTTGTTGCGCATACTTGGGATATTTTTGCCAAGAACGATGCGGCTTTGCGCGAAGATTTTGATTTACTCACCGAAGACAGAATTTCGCAACCCATTCCGAAAAGTGTCAATGTTATATCGCCCGAAAATATTTTTATTGAAGAAGGCGCTAAGCTTGAATTCGTCACTTTAAACGCCTCAACCGGCCCTATTTATATAGGTAAAAACACCGAAATCATGGAAGGCTCGGTCATACGTGGACCGTTTGCCTTGTGCGAAGGTGCGCAGGTCAAGCTTGCCACCAAAGTGTACGGAGCCACCACCGTTGGGCCTGAATGTCGCATTGGCGGCGAAGTGAATAACTCAGTACTTTTTGGTTATTCCAACAAAGGACACGATGGATTTTTGGGCAATTCCGTTTTGGGCGAATGGTGCAACATCGGTGCCGACAGCAACAATTCAAACCTAAAAAACAACTACGAAGAAGTCAAACTTTGGAGCTACGAAACCGAAGGTTTTGCCAAAACCGGCTTGCAATTCTGCGGACTGATGATGGGCGATCACAGCAAATGCGGCATCAACACCATGTTCAACACCGGAACGGTTGTGGGTGTGAGCGCCAATATTTTTGGCAGCGGTTTTCCGCGCAATTTTGTGCCAAGTTTTAGCTGGGGCGGCGCTTCGGGCTTTACAACTTATCTCACTTCAAAAGCTTTTCAGACCGCCCAAATTGTGATGTCGCGTCGGCATGTAGATTTTACCGAGCAAGATGCCAAAATTTTGGAGCACGTTTTTGAAGCGACCAAGAAATACCGCAAAGAATAACGAAAACTTATTTTTAAAATACCGAGCCATGATCTTTTGATGATGGCTTTTTTTGTTGGGCAGCATTTCCCGCTCTGCGCTTTTATCTTTTTGGCTGAACCCCAGCCGCAAAGGATAACCGCTTCGGTCGGGGCTGCAACGGTACTTCGATGAGTCATTGTAACCCGCTGATGATGAGCGCTCGAAAAAAACAAAGCATGCTTTTTCAAACCGAATTTTGTGTGTAACTTTGCGCCCGCGTTAGCGATTGCAGCGGTTAGCCCGCAGCACAGCGAGGACTATAAGCGAAAAGCGCGGCCCGCAGGGCAAGAGGCTTACGAATCATTTCTTTTTAGAGCCCAACATTCGCCGATGGCCCGCAGGGAAACGCCCAAAAACACATCATGGAAAACAAGAACAAAGTTGCTTTTTACACCTTGGGTTGCAAACTCAATTTTTCGGAGACTTCAACCATTGCCCGAAACTTTCAAGACGAAGGTTTTGCGCGCGTTGATTTTGAAGAAGTGGCCGATATTTATGTCATCAACACTTGTTCGGTGACTGATAATGCCGACAAGCAATTCAAGCAAGTGGTGCGCAAGGCTTTGAAGCTGAATCCGGAGGCTTTTGTGGCGGCGGTGGGTTGTTATGCGCAACTTAAACCTGAAGAATTGGCGGCTGTGGATGGTGTTGATTTGGTGTTGGGCGCTACCGAAAAGTTTAAAATTACCGATTACCTCAATGATTTGTCCAAAAACGATCATGGTGAAGTGCATTCGTGCGAAATTCAAGAAGCTGATTTTTATGTAGGTTCTTATTCTATTGGCGACAGAACGCGTGCCTTTTTAAAAGTGCAAGACGGTTGCGATTATAAATGTACTTATTGTACGATTCCGCTGGCGCGCGGTATTTCGCGCAGTGACACGCTCGAGAATGTGCTGAAAAACGCCTACGAAATTGCCCAACAAGACATCAAAGAAATTGTCTTGACCGGCGTGAATATTGGTGATTACGGCAAAGGAGAATTTGGCAACAAAAAACACGAACACACTTTTTTAGAACTCGTTCAAAAACTCGATTTGGTCGAAGGCATTGAGCGTTTGCGCATTTCTTCGATTGAGCCGAATTTACTCAAGAACGAAACCATAGAATTTGTGGCCGGCAGCAGAACTTTTGTACCGCATTTTCACATTCCGTTGCAATCGGGCAGCAATGATATCCTTAAACTCATGAAGCGCCGTTATATGCGTGAATTGTATGCTGAGCGCGTGGCCAAAATCCGCGAAGTCATGCCGCATGCTTGTATTGGTGTGGATGTGATTGTGGGGTTTCCGGGCGAGACCGATGAACGATTTTTAGAGACGTATCACTTTTTGAACGAATTGGATATTTCGTATTTGCACGTGTTTACTTATTCTGAACGCGATAATACCGAAGCCGTTGAAATGCCCGGTGTGGTTCCGGCTAATGTGCGCGCCAAACGCAGCAAAATGTTGCGCGGATTATCGGTCAAAAAACGCCGTGCTTTTTACGAAAGTCAATTGGGTTCGCAGCGAACAGTTCTTTTTGAAGGCGAAAACAAGCAAGGCTACATTCACGGTTTTACCGAAAACTATGTCAAAGTAAAAGCGCCCTGGAATCCGGAATTGGTCAATACTTTGCACGAAGTCACTTTGACGCGCATTGACGACGATGGTTGTGTGCGTTTTGAGTTTGCTTCGGTTGCCGTATAATTTA
Source organism: Bacteroidota bacterium (assembly GCA_018267095.1). Lineage (GTDB taxonomy): Bacteria > Bacteroidota > Bacteroidia > Flavobacteriales > Flavobacteriaceae > Flavobacterium. The sequence continues at coordinate 139,309 of JAFDZC010000004.1, read as the reverse complement.
CTTAATACTTTGAGTGAAACCGCAATTTGGTGATTCTAAAAACCGAATTAGCGTATTGTTCCATAAGTTCGTAGCTGTGTCTTTTGGTTTGTTTAAAGTCAACCAGTTTGGCCGCGGAAATTTCGTAGTACATTTTTTCGCCTTCGAGCATAAAGTGTTCGCCGGTATTGCGATAGGCCGAGCGAATCAGCGTGAATTCAGATAAATTCCAAGTGCTTTTTTGTGCATTGTCGGCTTCGTGCGATAGATGAATGCCTTCGACGATTTCGGTTTTGCAGCCGTAATATTGGTCGATGTTTTCAAAAAAATCGAGAATTTGTGAACGGATTTCTTCAGATATCATGAGCTAAAGATAGCTTTTTCTTTTGCAAGCAGAAATAAAAAAGGCTTCGAGTTGAAGCCTTTAGTTGATTATTTTTTTACAATTTTTTGTCTGAATTTTTCGCCGAAACTATTTTGGCCTTCCATGAGATAAATGCCGCTGGATAGGTTTGAAATATCCATGGTTTGATTTTGAATCTTCGTTTGGATTTTTTTTCCGTCGGTTGTATACAAATCAATGTGGTTGATTGGTTGCTCAAAGTACAACAAACCATCAGTCGGGTTGGGGTAAATGGTCATCGGTTTTTTTATGGCCATATCCAATGATAAATTAGGTGATGCTTCGAGTTTATGGCACCCAAAAACCAACGTCAATTCGGCTGAATCATAAAAAGGGCCGCTTCCGGAATAAATGAATTTCATATAACAAAATTGCTCAAAAGCAACGATGTTGTTGTACGGTGAAGAAATCAAATTGGTGCCCGCTACATAATCGGCTTCAGACGGATACAATTCTAAAGCATAGCCCGATAAATCGTAGTTTAAAGCCAAGGCTTCACCTCTGAATTGTGTCAGATATTGATCAATATCAAAAGTGGTAAAACCGTCGTTGTCTGCATCCAAAGCGGTTACAATTCTACAACCCGGCGCCGGCGGAGTGGGTGATTGCGCCCAAGTATTCAGACCAAGCAAAAGGCCAAAGAAAAGCAGTGTTTTCTTCATGTTTAGATTTTAATTCCTGGAGGAAGTAATTCTTTATAAATGCTGTTTTTTCTGAAAAAAGAAGCGATTCTCGGTAAAATAGGTACCACGCGCAGTTTGCGTTCGTAGGCAATGGTCATGATGTTTTTGAGTAATTCATCAATCAAGAGTTCATCGTTAAAACCTTCTGGCTTGTTGATGCGGGTGAGGAATATTTTCTTTTCTTGAAACGAATATTCTACAGTAATCAATCCTTCAGGTACCGCAATTTCAAATTGACGTGCAAAAGTATTGTCTTTAATCTCAAGGGTCATCGTCGCTTCCATAGTCTGCAATTTAATTATTCAAAAAATCAATTATACTTATTGATTCGGGCTACAAATTTAAGTATAAACTCTGGTTTTTTGTTGATTTATACTGCTAAATGTTACGATATCTTCAAGTTATATTTTTTTGGACTGTATTGAAAAGTGTACCTTTGGAGGCGCAATTGCATTTTAAACGATTTTATGGAGCGAATTCCCGTCTATATGATGCCCGGTTTGGCCGCCAGTCCGGTCATTTTTGAGCGTATTCGGCTGGATGAAACTCTATTTGAAGTGCATTGGCTTTCATGGAAAATTCCGCTTTCAGGCGAATCTTTGCCCGACTATGCCCAGCGAATGTGTCAAGATGTCCATCACGAAAATCCGGTTTTAATCGGCGTGTCATTTGGTGGCGTTTTGGTTCAAGAAATGGCAGCGTTTATTCATCCGCGCAAGCTCATTATTGTGTCGAGTGTCAAAACTCAGGATGAAATTCCACTCAGAATGCGGATTATTCGACATACCAAAGCTTATCAATTGGTGCCGACACGCTTGTTACAAAATATTGAACTGCTGCGGCCGCTTGCCTTTAATTATGCACTTAAATTACGGTTTAAGCTATATGAAAAATATCTTTCTGTTCGTGATAAAAATTATTTGGAATGGGCGATTTTTCAGATGTTGTATTGGTCCAGAACTGTGGTCGATAAGCAAGTAATTCACATTCATGGCGATGCGGATGAGGTTTTTCCAATTGAGAATATTCAAAATTGCATTACAGTGCCCGGCGGCTCGCACATTATGATTGTTCTGCGTTATCGTTGGTTCAATGAGCACTTGCCCAAAATTATTCTTAACGATTAATTGTGGCCGCTCATTTTTTTGTAAGTTTACCTAAACAAACTACCACAGAAGATGAATTGGATGAAGAAAACAGCCTTGATTGGAGCGGTTGTTCTGGTTAGTGGCGCTTTGGTATACGGCGTGTCTACCGAAGATAAAAACAAAATTACCCACGAAGGTTCGGCGATGTTTTTTCCGACGAGTATTGATTTTGCCGGCGAAGAAGCTCCTTTGCAAATTGCCGACGTACGCGAAAGACTCGATCGCGAATTGCTCATCAATGCCAATTTAGATGCTACGACTTTGCTTATTATCAAAAGAGCGAATCGCGTTTTTCCGATTATTGAACCCATTTTGCAGAAATACAATGTGCCCGACGATTTTAAATATTTGGCCGTGATTGAAAGCGGTTTGGTCAATGCGGTTTCTCCGGCCGGAGCACGAGGCGTTTGGCAGTTTATGCCCAACACAGCGCGTGAAATGGGCATGGAAGTCAATGATTTGGTTGATGAGCGTTATCACTTAGAAAAATCCACCGAAGCCGCTTGTAAATATTTACTCGATGCCAAAGCTAAATTTGGTAACTGGACTTTGGCAGCCGCTTCTTACAATGGTGGAATGACCGGCGTAACCAAACAAATTGAAATGCAAAAGGTGACCAATTATTATGATTTGTTGCTCAACGATGAAACTTCGCGTTATGTTTTTCGCATTTTGGCACTCAAAGAAATCATGAAAGAACCTGCCAAGTTTGGTTTTACTTTTAACGAGCAAGATTTGTACAAGAGTTTGCCGAGCAAAAAAATATCCATTGATAGCAGCATTATCGATTTAGCCACTTTTGCCAAAGATCAAGGCATTAACTATAAGATTCTCAAAATCCACAATCCGTGGTTGCGCGATAAGAAGTTGCTCAATCCGAGTAAAAAGAAATACGAACTCGAAATTCCACTCAGTGGATATTAAAACAAAAAGCGCCTTATTTGGGCGCTTTTTTATTCGTTTTGTGCCAGTCGGCCGCGACCGTTGTGGCTTTGATATAAAGGTTTGATGCGGCCTTGTTTTTCCAGGAATCCAATGGCGCGCTCGTCAAAAACTTCATAGTTGAGTTCAAAGGCTTTCATGGTTGGTGTTTTAGGAGGAATGACCACACCGCCGCGTTTGATGTCGACCACTTCTAGATCTTTGTTTAAGTAATACGAAGTCGGAAATCCGAGCGTATGTTTGAGCGTGGCTACAATATTTTCGTCGTTTCGATACGATTCATGAGCATAACAAACTTTTATTTTGCCAGTAAACGGACCGGCTGCTTTTCGAGCGTCCATTTTGATATCCCAAAACAAAACCACTATTTGAAACTCCTCTTCGTATTTATGGGCCAACTTGTTCAGCGCTTGAATCTCGCCTTTGTTCATGACACACCACGAAGAGTAGGTGATGAGAAAAATAGGTTTTTTGATTTTGCCCAATCTTACTTTTCGGCCTTTGACTGACTTTAAAGTGTAATCTTCAAATCGAGCGCCGACCAAATGGTTCTGAACTAATGAATCGAATAAAGTATTGGCTTGTTCAACATCGCCGCGTGCAAAAGCAAGATCACTTTGGCTGTTGTATTTTTTGAGGTTTGCCTGAATGGCTGAGGCAAAAGTTACCGTTTCGTCGTTTTGGCTGAAACCCGAAGTCAGGGCCAGCAAGAGCATAAGTGTAGTGGTAATTAATCGCATCACTCCAGAGAATTATTGATTAATAATGCCCCAAAATAGCAAAGAAAAATTGACATATAAAAGTTTTCAACAAACTATTTTGAATAACTTGTTGAAAACTAAAATAAAATTGTTGGTAAGTGAAAAATTAAATACGCTTCAATTGCTCTTTCATCATTGTGATTTGATCTTTGAGCATGCCTTGTTTGTCTAGTTTTTTGGCTTCGTTAAGCAAGTTGGTCGCTTCGAGTTTGCGGCGACGTGTAAGCGCTACACCAGCTAAGTTTAGTTTTGCAACTGCTAAATCCATATCCATATTCAAGCCCAATTCAATGGCTTTTTTGAAGTATTTCTCTGCTTGAAGCAAGTTGGTTTGCGACAGCATAATGCCGTGTAAATAGTTGTAATAGCCTTGCTGTTTTTTTACCAATGCTGTTTCTGGATTTTTGATATACGAAAGCCATTTTTGAGCGCCGGCAAAATCTTGTTTGCGCATACGCAAGAAGGCCAATAGAATAAATTCGTTTCTGTAGTATAATATTATGGGCAGAATTGACAAGAACAACAAGAAAATTCCGTTGCCAATATATCCTTCGGTCATCTGCCAAATTGCCGTCACAATCATGAGTGCGGCCAAAATCAATTTAATAAATCTGTGAAACATACTTTGCGTTTTTACGGCGCCAAAGGTATCATTTCTTCTGATTGCGCCCAAAGAAATCCAGCTGAATTTGTACCAAAAAAATCAGAAAAAAAGGACTCTGGTAAGCAATTCGGAGTGCTTAAAAAAATATTTTCAAAAGCACTTGCCAACAAAAAAAAACTTCCTATATTTGCAGCCGGTTTTACAAATAAACCAAATCGCACAAAGATTATATTAAGTTTTAAAGATATCAAGCAATGAGCAAGAGAACGTTTCAACCATCGAAAAGAAAAAGAAGAAATAAGCACGGTTTTATGGACAGAATGGCTTCTGCAAATGGAAGAAAAGTGCTTGCGCGTCGTAGAGCGAAAGGAAGACATAAATTGACTGTTTCTTCTGAGCCAAGACACAAAAAATAATGTTTACGAGCATTCAAAATAAAGGCGTTACTTCAATTAGTAGCGCCTTTTTTTTATACCTTGTTGCAGGTTTTTTTGAAGCTATTTCCGGCTGTCCGCGCTACGCGGTAGCTTGCTCCCATCCGGGCTAGGGCATTCTTCAAAACGGCAACATTCGGCGCAACCGACAGAATTTATTACCCAAAAACAACAACCCACAACAACACAACAACATGCCCAAAGACACTTCCATCAAATCAGTGCTCATCATTGGCTCAGGTCCGATTGTCATCGGTCAAGCCTGCGAGTTTGACTATGCCGGTTCACAAGCTGCGCGTTCCTTGCGCGAAGAAGGCATCGAAGTCATCCTGATCAATTCCAACCCGGCTACGATTATGACCGATCCGGCCATGGCTGACCATGTGTATCTCAAACCACTCACCACCAAATCCATTGTTGAAATTCTCAAAGCGCATCCGCAAATTGATGCCGTCTTGCCTACGATGGGCGGACAAACTGCGCTCAACCTTTGTTTAGAAGCCGACGAAAAAGGCATTTGGGAAGATTTCAATGTACGGCTGATTGGCGTTGATATCAATGCCATCAACATTACTGAAGACCGCGAACAATTCAAGCAATTACTCGAAAAAATAGGCGTTCCGGCGGCTCCGGCCAAAACGGCCAATTCGTTTCTCAAAGGAAAAGAAATCGCTCAAGAATTTGGCTTTCCGCTCGTGATTCGACCGTCATTTACTTTAGGCGGAACCGGTGCTGCTTTTGTACACCACAAAGAAGATTTTGACGAATTGCTCACCCGCGGACTCGAAGCTTCGCCCATTCACGAAGTCTTGATTGACAAGGCTTTGTTTGGTTGGAAAGAATATGAACTCGAACTTTTGCGCGACAAAAATGACAATGTTGTCATCATTTGTTCGATTGAAAATATGGACCCGATGGGCATCCACACCGGCGATTCTATTACGGTAGCACCGGCGATGACGCTTTCAGACACGACTTTTCAAAAAATGCGCGACATGGCCATTTTGATGATGCGTTCCATCGGGAATTTTGCCGGCGGATGCAACGTTCAATTTGCCGTTTCACCTGATGAGCGCGAAGACATTGTGGCCATTGAAATCAATCCGCGTGTGTCGCGATCATCAGCATTAGCATCCAAAGCGACGGGTTATCCGATTGCGAAAATTGCCAGCAAATTAGCCTTGGGTTATCATTTGGACGAATTGCAAAACCAGATCACCAAGTCAACCTCGGCACTTTTTGAACCGACTTTAGATTATGTGATTGTCAAGATTCCGCGTTGGAATTTCGATAAATTTGAAGGTGCCGACAGAACCCTCGGTTTGCAAATGAAATCAGTAGGCGAGGTCATGGGCATTGGGCGTTCGTTTCAAGAAGCCTTGCACAAGGCCACGCAATCGCTTGAAATCAAACGCAACGGTTTGGGGGCAGACGGAAAAAGCTACCGTAATTACGAACAAATCATTGACAAGCTCACTCATGCCAGTTGGGACCGCGTTTTTGTGATTTACGACGCGATTCAAATGGGCATTCCACTGAGTCGCATCCATGAAATCACACGCATTGATATGTGGTTCCTCAAACAATACGAAGAACTTTATCAAATTGAAAAAGCTATTTCAGAGTATAATATTGATACTTTACCGCGCGAACTTTTGCTCGAAGCCAAACAAAAAGGCTACGGTGATCGACAGATTGCGCACATGCTTCGCTGCCTAGAAAGTCAGGTATATAAATTGCGCGAGACCATGAATATCAAGCGCGTTTATAAACTCGTCGATACTTGTGCCGCTGAGTTCAAAGCCCAAACGCCTTATTATTATTCAACATTTGAAGCCGAAATTCAAACCGCTGACGGAACTACGTATGTAGCCAATGAAAGTGTAGTTTCTGATCGTAAAAAAGTCATTGTTTTAGGTTCCGGACCCAACCGCATCGGTCAAGGAATTGAGTTTGATTATTCGTGTGTGCATGGTGTTTTAGCCGCCAAAGAATGCGGTTACGAAACCATTATGATCAACTGCAATCCTGAAACGGTTTCGACTGATTTTGATACGGCCGATAAACTTTATTTTGAGCCTGTTTTCTGGGAACATATCTATGACATCATTCGCCATGAAAAACCCGACGGAGTCATTGTACAATTGGGCGGACAAACCGCGCTCAAACTAGCCGAAAAGCTCGATCGCTACGGCATTAAAATTTTCGGAACCAGTTACAACGCGCTTGACTTGGCCGAAGATCGCGGACGTTTTTCACAGCTTTTGGCCGAACTTAAGATTCCGTACCCGAAATTCGGTGTAGCAGAAAATGCCGATCAGGCCAGCGCACTAGCCGATGTTTTAGATTTTCCGCTTTTGGTGCGTCCGTCTTATGTATTGGGCGGTCAGGGCATGAAAATCGTCATCAACAAACAAGAACTTGAAGAGCATGTAATTGACTTGCTCAAGAATATTCCGGGTAATAAATTATTACTAGATCATTACCTCGATGGTGCGATCGAAGCCGAAGCCGATGCGATTTGCGATGGTGAAAACGTCTACATCATCGGCATCATGGAACACATTGAACCTTGTGGCATTCACTCAGGCGATTCGAATGCTACGTTGCCGCCGTTTAATCTCGGCGAATTCGTGATGCAACAAATCAAAGATCACACGGTGCGCATAGCCAAAGCCTTGCAAACGGTTGGACTCATCAATATTCAATTTGCGATTAAAGACGATACGGTGTATATCATTGAAGCCAATCCACGCGCCTCGCGAACTGTACCTTTTATTGCCAAAGCGTATGGCGAGCCTTATGTGAATTATGCGGCCAAGATTATGCTCGGCGAAAACAAAGTCACTGATTTTAGCTTTCAACCCAAGCTCAAAGGCTATGCAATCAAACAACCGGTGTTTTCGTTTAGCAAATTCCCGAATGTCAACAAAGCGCTCGGCCCCGAGATGAAATCAACCGGCGAAAGCATTTTGTTTATTGAGGATCTCAAAGACGATCAGTTCTACGAATTATACTCAAGACGCAAAATGTACTTGAGCAGATAAAACTGAAAAACCATGTTTCGCCACGAAGGAAAAACGCGCAACTTCAAGCATAATTTAGGCATTGCTTCGCTGTTGTCTTTTGTGGCGGGCTTGGTCAATGTAGCCGGATTTTTGGCCGTTCAGAAACTCACGACTAACATTACTGGGCATTTTGCCTATTTGATTGATGAGGTTTTTAAACTCAAGTGGTGGCAAGGCTTGGTGTATTTTCTGTATATTTTTTTCTTTTTTCTGGGTTCGTTCACCTCGAATTTACTCATTGAAATCGCCACCCGTAAACACTCAAAAATCAGTTACCAAATTCCGGTTTTTTTAGAGAGTTTCATCTTGTTTGTCCTGGCTGTATTCGGTACAGAAATTACTCGAGAAAACCCCAATGCTTTGGCGTTTACTTTGTTGTTTTCGATGGGTTTGCAAAATGCGCTTGTGACCAAAATCTCCAGAGCAACGGTTCGAACCACCCATTTAACGGGCTTGTTCACCGATTTGGGCATTGAACTGTCACAGCTGTTTTTTTATAAATTGCCCGAGCAACAAAAACAATTGCGTTCATCGGTCAAACTCAGACTCACCATTATCTGCTTTTTCTTTTTGGGCGGACTCACCGGAGGTATTTTCTACACCTACATTCAACTCAAAATTTTGATTCTGGCCGCTGTGGTTTTGATTAGTACCATTGTGTATGATTTTGTCAAATTCAGATGGTTGCGTTTTCGTCGCAAAAATCGTAAGTAATTATTCTTTGACTAATTTTTGTGGATAAACAGCACCATCAATTTTTACTAAGGCTATGTATGTTCCCGCATTTAGTCCGGTTAAATCTACGCTTAGTTCAGAAATACCAACAGCAACTTCACGCTCAGAAATTTGGCGAACGATTTTTCCATTCACATCCGTTAGGTTTATTGAAATTTTTGCAGCAGCTAGTAAATCTAGATTAAAGTTAATGACATCACTGGTTGGATTTGGATAAATCTTCAGAGCGATAGAATTTTCATGAGTTTGTGATTGGATGCCTAAGTTTGATTTGTTCAAATTCCAAGCTACGGTATTGAAGTGTATGGTGGCATGATTGTCGGTTCTGACCAGCGTGGTCGGATCGGTAACCGTCGCTGTGAGGATGTGGTCTCCGTCGGTTAGCGATGTCGGATTGAGCGTGTAATTTTCGGCATCACTCAAGAGATTTCCGTCGAGTTGCCACTGAATTTGCAAAGTATTCGGAATGGGTTTTATCAGTGAAGTCAGCGCAAAATCAACAGAGTCAGAATTTACATTGATGACTGTTGCATTGCTCGGAGTGTACGATTCAATCGGGTTAATCAACGTGTGAATGCGCTCAACAATACCTTCTTTGCACACAGAACAATACGGCAAATTGAGTTGTTCCATTTTACACTGACCGCTCACCGGTTTGAACCACAATGAAGAATTTCCACCGCAGCAATAAGGTTCGATACCAATATTGGTTTCTTCGGTGAGCCAATTTTTCCATTTAACTAAATTCGGATCAGTTTGTTGGGTCATGTTGATTTTTTCTTGAAAATATTGATCGCCGGCATAATATTCATCAGCTAAACGACCAAAAGTATGACCGATTTCATGCGCCGCAATTTCGCTCGAAGCTTCATCAGCAGTAAAAACAGCATATGATCCGCCACTGCCGCCATATTGGTTCGAATTCCCGACAATAAATACCAAATCGTAATTCGGAAAATTTGCCGATAAAACATTGGCCACTTTTACATTGCTGGTCACAACTGTCAAGCGATGAATTCCATAACCATCGAATTTGGTTCCGAAATAATTGGTCGGATTTGAAACTTCGGTAAAATATCCGGCACAGTCACCCGCTGTGTTGGCATGTTTTACGCCACTTTGGGTTGCAATGACTTTGATGGCAAAAACATTGAAATAATTTTTATACTCGCTCCAAGGTGAAATCGAGAACAAATAATTGCTGATGGTTTGCGCCGTGTTGACAAAAGCATCTTGTTCGGTCTCAGTATAACCGTCGCCCATGATGACCAAATTGAGGTGTTTGTCTGGGTTTCCGTTGTCAAGGATCGGAACCACTTCAAATGTTTGGGCTTGCATCGATATGCCAAAAAGTAAAATCAGTAAAGTAAAGCGAATTTTCACAACTTATATTTTAAAGGTTTTTAGTTCTTTTGTTTGTTTTTTTCGGGTTTCAAAAACTTTGATTTGGGTATTTCCGGTTTTTTGAAAACGAATGAAAAAATCGGCCTCGTCGGTTTCAACATATTGAGCGGTCAATTTGTGCTCATCATTCACATATTCGACGGTTTTGTAAAGTGGATGCTCTATACGAATGATTTGCTTGGGCGCTTCAGGGCTAATGATTTCCAGCGTTAAATAATTTTCTAAGGAATTTTTGGTTTCTGTATTTTTCTTGAGTTTTCCTTTGCTTTCGGTTACTGAAATCAGTTCAATTTTACTTTCTTTTTCGGGTTGTTTGCTGATTAAAAAACCGGCAAATACTATTTTGGGTTCGATTGATTTTTCTTGGGCAGATTCAGCAGTAGCAGCAGTTTTTTGGGTTGAACTACAGGCAGTTAAAATCAGTAAAATCAGCAAGGCAAACCTTGAATGCATACTATGTTTTTGTTTCAAAAGTAATTAATTTAATTTCTGTCTTAGATTTTTTGGGTTGTAAATTTTATGTTTTTTAATTAGGACTGATTGGTTACTTTTGAGCCAAAGGGCAAAATATTATTCATGGGTTTACTCAAAAAAATCAACACCAAAGCCAAAGCCGATTTCAATACAGGTTTCGGAACCAGTGCGGCTAGTTATGGCGGGCGTTTTGTCAACAAAGATGGCTCGGCCAATATTCAAAAACGCGGGCTTTCATGGTTTGACAGAATCAGTTGGTATCATACCATGCTCAAAATGCCGAGGCTGAAGTTCATCGCGGTTTTGTTTGCTTTTTACACCGTGGTCAATTTTATTTTTGCTTCTGTTTATTATTTAATCGGTGTTCGCTATCTCGACGGAATCGACGCTAGTGGTCCTGAGTGGGTAAAATTCGGCAAGGCTTATTTCTTTAGCGCACAAACTTTTACCACGGTTGGTTACGGACACATTAGTCCGAACGGCTTTCTGACCAGTGCTGTAGCTGCCACCGAAGCTTTAGTGGGTTTGCTGAGTTTTGCCATTGCTACGGGATTGTTTTTTGGAAGATTCAGCCGACCGCGCGCTTATTTGAAATTTTCGCACAACGCGCTTATATCGCCTTACAGAAACAATCAAAAAGCGCTGATGTTGCGTATGGCTCCGCACAAAAATACCCAATTGACCGATGCTCAAGCCAAAATTACCTTGGGAATGATACTCGAAGAAAATGGTCAAATGGTCAATAAATTTTATTCGTTGGATTTAGAACTTTCAGAGGTGAATTCGCTCACTTTGAGCTGGACTTTGGTGCATCCGATTACTGAAAACAGCCCGCTTTTTGGTTTTACATCGGATGATTTTAAATCCATAGATGGCGAACTCATCGTATATGTCAAGTCTTTTGACGATATGTATAGTACAACGGTGTCGGCTAGTACGTCATATACTTTTGATGAAATTGTCTACGGAGCCAAATTTGAAATGATGTATTCGGATAGTGAAGATGACAGTCGAACCGTTTTACATTTGAGCAAACTCAATAGTTTTAAAGAAATACCGTTATAAAACAAACTAAAACAAACTAAAACAAACAAATTATGAAAAAGAAAAATTGGGTAATTGCGCTGGCCTTCATCGGATTAGGTGCGGCGGGTGTTTACCTGTATCTCAATCAACCAGGCAGAGATGTGGCCTCTGAAGAAGCTGCGTTTAAAATCACCAAACAAGATCTCGACAAAGATTACGCGCAAAATGATTCTCTGGCCAACGCTAAATATATTGACAAAACCATTGAATACACGGGTGTAATTAGTCGATTGATTTCCAAAACCCATTCGGCAGATATGGACGAAAATATGGTGGTCGTTTTTAAAGATTCAATTCTGCCAGCTGAACTCAAAGAAATGCAAAAAGTCACTGTAAAAGGCAGATATGTTGGTTATGATGATTTGATGCAAGAATACGAAATGGATCAAGTTACCCTTGTGAAAAAATAATAAAAAAAGCCTGCTCAACTGAAGCAGGCTTTTTTATTTCTTATAAATTTTAATGACAACCTTGTAGTGAATTAATGTAATCTCGCATGAGTTGTACACCTTCTTCGTGAACAATGCTTCGTCCAATCATGGGCATCATTTCGGCGGCGGCGTTGGTATTCATTCGGTAGATAATTTCTGAATGTTCCGGATCTCGGCCATTAATTACATAGGGTTGATTCGGTATCGTAAACAAAGGCGGTAAGCAAACACCAAAAGTGTATAAGTCATTGTTGGCGAAATCAAATCTTTGCGGCACATAAGCACAATGGCCACCGGTTCTGTGGCAATGCGCGCAATTAATATCTATATATGAACGCGCTCTGAGTTCAAGTGGTTTGCTCGTGTCTTCCCAATCAACCGCAGAATGGATGGCCGATAGGGCAGGCAACGTATTGTTGATATAACCCAGATTTTTCCAATACTGTAACTGATTGCGCGTAGCATTTCCGTAATTGTACATCGTATTGAGGTTTTGAGGCTTTGGCCCGATGGGTGTATTGCGCTCACCGCCTTCAACTTGCAACGGATTAATTTTATGGCATGTTACACATTCGGTTTGTGATGGAATTTTATAGGTAATGCTTCTGGTAACTCCGTTGTCAGTCCAGGTAATGGGCACGAAATATCCATTTTGATTGGTGTCCAAATAAGCCTCGGTTTGTTCTTCGTTCCAGATATAATCATAGAGTTTCCAACCATCAGTTTTTCTCACCAACAAACGAGTTTCAATAAGTTTGGTGACATCATTGGGTTGAACATGATCGTAATAAAACGTTTTTGAAATAACGGTGCCAACCGGAAATTCCAAAACATTGCCATCTCCATTATAAGAAGCTTTGGTTCCTCTGGGTAACCAAATAAATCTCTTTTTATGTGCATAATCGGTAAACAAGGCACTCGCCGGTTTATATGGAATTACCATATAATTCGGTTTGTGATCTTTGAGCGGCCCAACAAATAGTTGATAATCTGACAACTTGGGATATGGCACCAAACTCAAATCCATTTTTATAGGGCTACCGACCGGATTGGAGGCTTTGCCATTTACATCTGAATAATCAGAACTTTCATCCTGAGAACAGGCATAAGTTACTAGAATTAAAGCCGCAATGGCAGTGAATATTGGATAAAATCTTTTCATAGCTTTTGAAAAAATCAGGCCAAGAAATTTTCCTGACCCGATGTGATTAATTTATGCTTTGATGAATTTTTGCATATGATCTTTACCCTGAGCGTCTTGAACCAATAATAAATAAGCACCGGTTGAAAGTTTCTCAACATTCAAACTATTGTTGCTGATTGAGGTTTGCATCAACAAGCGACCATTGATATCAAATATTTTTGCAGATTTGAGTTCCATGGTATTTTGCACTTTGAAATTTAAAACATTTTGAGCCGGAACCGGATAGGTTTCAAAACCAGCTTGAGTAAACTGATTTACAGCCAAAGTTGAACCTTCAGTTACTTTTAGTGCTGCATTTTTAGCCGGATTGTTAATCGTGTCTTCAACTCCAGAAGGCCATTTAATGACTACTTTGTCAATGGTATCGGCGGATCCAATACCAAAATGAGCGTTCATTGTACTTTGGTGGCTGAATCCGTGACCACTTTTGATGTCTCGGATTTGTTTGCCCCAAGTTCCGTAGATTTCAACACGAGCACCAATACCGTTGTAATTGCTTTGAATACCTTCGAGATTGATGGTTATCCAGTTATTTTGATTGGGAACATTCATGTAAACAGAACTTCCGAATTGCACATCCAAGAAACCATCGTGGTTCAAGTCACCAACAGCTCCTTCATTAAAAGGTAAATCATAACCTGAAAAAGTCATATCGCCATTGTTGAGGTACAATTCTTTAGAATTTTGCCAGAAAAAGTCGATCCAACCATCGTTGTTAAAATCTCCGGCTTGAATTTCCCATGAACCTACTTGCGGAGCAATACCTGATGAAGCGTAAATATCCGTAAAAGTTCCGTCGCCATTGTTGCGATAGAATTTGTTGGTGTCAGAAATGTTTGATAACATAATATCCATATCACCATCGTTGTCATAATCTTCAATAGCTGAAGCCCAAGATTGAGCACCATCATTAATTCCTGCTATAGCACCTTCTTCAGCGAATGCTCCTCCGCCGTTGTTTTTATAGTATAAGTTGATGCGTTGCGGGTCTCCAGCAGGAGCACTTCCGCGACATTTTGACAAATACATATCAATTTTACCATCGTTGTTCAAATCTGCCCATTGCGATTGGTAATTTCCTCCCACTGGCAATGTGCTCATCAATGAAATATCAAAAAGTAGATTTCCGTTTCCGTCGTTGCGATAGGCGTGGCTTTGCGCTACGTCATGACAAGCCCACAAGTCAAGATTTCCATCGTTATCAATATCTACAAAATTTGTTCTTTGGGTAAAGATATTTTGCGGATATTCAATGATAGAATAGCCACCGCCATTAGGAGCTGCTTTTACTACACTCACACGACTTCCGTTTCCTAAAGCCAAATCGTTGAAACCGTTGTGGTCGAAATCACCGGCCGCAATACTCCAGCCTGGAGTGTAATTAACCGTTAGCGGATAATTGTGTGTGGTGTATCCACTTCCATCAGCTTTTTGAGCAAATACATTGATTTGGTTGGCATCAACAGTTACAATATCGTCCAGATAATCCCCGTCCATATCACTTACACAACAAATGGTTGAGCTTCCGGCAAAACTCTGTTGTGTGAAGCTAATCGGAGCAACGGTAATAGGCGCTTCAGTCAATATAAAATCAAAGCTAGAAGAACTCCAACGGTTGTCCCAAGCAATGATGTAGGTTGCTCCTGCATTTACATTGAATGTAACTGTAGATAAATAAGAAGTACCATTGCTACAGGTAATACTACCTGAATCATCATCATTGGCAATACAAACCAATTCTCCGCAGATGCCTGTGTAAACATTTACTCGGGTATCACCACACATATTTTGTGCTAAATCAGAGCTTATGGTTACCGTATAACTTTGTGTGGGTGTATAACTGTACCAAATAGCGGCTGTTGCCTGTGTTGAACACGAAGTGATGATGTTGTTTCCGGAAACAGAGGGAACATTAGTCATCACATTGGCTACCAACGGTAGCGGTGATGCGCAGTCATTCTGCGCCGTTGCCCAAAAACTAAGGCATAACGCAAAGAGGGAAGTAATTTTTTTCATGCAATCTTTTTTTTATTAGTTCAATTTTTTTTTGCTGTAAATCACTTAAAATTTAGCTTAAAAATTCTCAGATAGGCAACAGCGAACCAAATGTATTAAAAAAAACCAAAAAAACAATAGTCGAAGCGTAGTTGATATGCTTCATTTACAGTGGTTCAGTATCAAAACCAGTAAAATGGAGGTTTGCGAAAATTCGAGCAGATTAAATTTATTCTTGCTCTTCGTTTTCGGCTCTTTTGAGTAAACTTTCAGGGAGTGATTTTTTGGCTTTGGCGCCCATTTTTTTGAGTCGCTCAATGCTCGTTACCAAATTGCCTTTGCCTTCAACCAATTTGTTCATGGCAGCGTCGTATTCGGTTTTTGAATCTTTGATTTTGTTGCCCACTTTGATCAAATCTGATACAAACCCTTCAAACTTGTCATATAAAGCACCGGCTTGACGCGCAATTTCAAAGGCATTTTCTTGCTGTTTTTGGTTCGTCCACATGCTGTCAATGGTGCGCAGTGTGGCCAAAAGCGTTGTTGGGGTTACAATCACAATGTTGCGTTCAAAAGCTTTGTTGTATAAGGTTGCGTCGTCTTGTAGCGCAATGGCAAAAGCAGGTTCAAGCGGAATAAACAACAACACAAAATCAGGACTTTCTATCTGATATAAATCTTGATAATTCTTCTCGCCGAGCTGATCGACATGGCGTTTAATCGAATTGACATGCTCTTTTAAATAGCTGGTTTTGAGTGTTTCATTTTCTTCGTTGATCCATTTTTCATAAGCGGTGAGCGACACTTTTGAATCGACAATCATCTTTTTTCCGTCGGGCAAATGAATCAGCACATCCGGAAACACGCGCTGACCCTCGGCTGATTCATGCGCAATTTGCACATCGTATTCGCGCCCTTTTTCTAAACCTGATTTTTCAAGCACGCGCTCGAGCACCAATTCGCCCCAATTTCCTTGCATTTTACTGTCGCCTTTGAGCGCTTTGGTCAGATTGACCGTTTCTTTACTCATTTGTTCGTTCATCTCGCGCAAGCCCAGAATTTGTTGGCGCAAAGCAGCGTGATAATCAATACTTTCTTTGTGGGTATCTTCGACTTTCTTTTCAAAAAGTTGAATTTTATCCTGCAGCGGAAGCAAGATGGTTTTGAGATTTTCTTTGTTTTGTTCGGTGAATTTGTTGGTTTTTTCTTCGAGGATTTTATTGGCCAGATTCTCAAATTCTTTGGTGAATTTTTCCTGAAGCTGCTCAGTTTCTTGTTTTTGTTCGCGCAAACGCAAAAGCAAATGGTCGTAATCGGCTTCTTTTTTACTGAGTTGAACCATCAAAGATTCTTTTTCTTGTTGCAAAGCCAGTTTTTCGCGTTGTTCTTTTTCGATTAAATCTTTAGCTGACGAAAGTTGTAATTGTAAACCTTGAATTTTCTCATCAGCAGCGGCTTGATTTGATTTAGTGGAAGAAATTTGGAGTAATTTTCCGAGGTAAATTCCAATGGCCAAAGCCAAACAAAAAGCAACAATAACCAATATAGAAGCGCTCATAAAAGTTGATTTCAAAGAGGTAAAAGTAAGCAATAAAATACAATTTTTTTTGGGCGATGTAAATTTACCGAGCCGTTTGCCTGACATTTTATTTGAATTATCTTTGAACCGATTTTGCGCGATTGCTGCGTTATTTTGCTTTAAAAATAAATTGATTTTTGCCACATCGTCACTTTATATTATTCAAACCGTACGGATATTTGAGCCAGTTTAAATACGAACTCAAACGACCCAAAAAACTTCTGGGCGCTTTGTATGATTTTCCACCCGGAACCATGGCTGTTGGTCGATTAGACGAAGATTCCGAGGGATTGCTCATGCTTACCACCGACGGAAAACTAAGCGATTTTATCTGCAGCAGCGGCATCGAAAAAGAATATTATTTGCAAGTAGATGGAATCATCACACCACAAGCCATTAATCAATTGCAAAACGGTGTCGAAATCGGTTTTGAAGGCATTCGATATCAAACTTTGCCTTGCCAAGCTCGACTGATTGAAGAAGTTCCGAATTTTCCGCCGCGCGCCAAAAAGATCCGCGATGAGCGACATGGTCCAACTTCTTGGGTTTCTGTCACAGTCAACGAAGGCAAATTCAGGCAAGTGCGCAAAATGCTCTCGGCTGTTGGGTTTCCGGTGTTGCGATTGGTGCGCGTTCGCATCGGAAATATTTCACTCGATAGCCTTCAAGGCGCAACCGTAAAAGAAGTTTCAAACTTAACATAACTCATATGCTCAACATAGTTCTTGTAGAACCCGAAATCCCCAACAATACCGGAAATATTGGTCGTTTGTGCGTCGGAACCCAAAGCCGATTACATCTCATCAAGCCGTATGGTTTTGAAATTTCCGACAAGCATCTCAAGCGTTCCGGACTTGATTATTGGGTGCATCTCGATTGGAAAGAATACGATGATTTTGAGCAGTGGGCCGCGCAAGTTCCGGACAAAAGCAGAGTTTTTTTGATGAGTTCCCATGCGCAAAAGTTCTACCACGAACAACAATTCCGCGATGGTGACTGGCTGGTTTTTGGCAAAGAAAGCGTCGGTTTGAGCGCCGAAATCATGGCTCAATTTGATCATCATCTCAAAATTCCTATTTCACCACAAGTTCGCAGTTATAATTTGGCCAATGCTTGTGCCTTTATCATCGGTGAAGCCAAACGTCAAATTGGTTGGTAATTTTTCTATATTTGAGAAAAACCAATCCAACACATGAAGAACAATACAGCTCATTTACGCGGAACTATTTTTAGACATCTCGACGGATTGGCCACAGCGCCGGTAGCCGTTGCTCTGAAGAAAAAAGGAATTCTCGATTATTTATTACTGCAAAAACAAGCTGATTTAGAGGAATTAGCGTCAAACTTTAAAGCAAATAAAGGCTATTTACACGTCGGTTTGCGCGTTTTGTGTTCGCAAGGTTTTTTGAATTACCAATTAGATCCGGTGCAAGAGCGCATCAGTTTTTCTTTATCCGAAAAAAGTCAAGCGGCTTTTGCGCATTTTTATCTCTATGAAGACGTGGTCGATTTGTTGCAATTCTCTATGAATTTTCACCCGAGATTGTTTGAAGAAGCTCCGTTTGAAAAACTCAATGCGATTTTTGAAAAATACAAAAGCAATTATGATTTGCAGCTTTCAAAAGATTCCATTACGGCTGAGGTTCAAAATCAGATTCTGAAACACATTGAAGGTTATTTGGTGGCGCCAACCGCGGTTCGTTTGGGGATGAGCGGTATGTTTCACAAGTATTTTATGGAAACTTCTTTCAGGGCTGAAGAATTTCATAAATCACCCGAAATGTTTGATAAGATTTTACAATTTCTGTCTTTCTTAGGTTGGTTTACGCATAAAAACGGGAATTATCAATTTACCGAAACGGGTTTGTTTTTTGCCAAACGCGCCGCTTCTTACGGAGTTACAGTTTCCTATTTACCGACTTTTGCCCAAGTCGATGAGCTGATGTTTGGCAATCCGAGTATTTTGCGCATGCAACCCGACGGAAGCGATGAAATCCACGTTGATCGCGAGATGAATGTTTGGGGTAGTGGAGGAGCGCATGAAACTTATTTTAAAATTGTCGATGAAATCCTGATTTATCTCTTCAACCTTCCAATCGAGCAACAACCCAAAGGAATTCTCGATATGGGTTGCGGAAACGGTGCTTTTATCCAACATATCTTTGAAGTCATTGACCGACAAACTTTGCGCGGAAAAATGCTCGATCAACATCCGTTGTTTTTGGTGGGTGCCGATTATAATCAAGCGGCGCTCAAAGTCACGCGAGCCAATTTGATCAAAGCCGATATTTGGGCCAAAGTGATTTGGGGCGATATTGGTCGACCGGATTTGTTGGCGAGTGATCTCAAAGAAAATTACAATATTGACTTGGGCGATTTGCTCAATGTGCGCACGTTTCTTGATCACAACCGCATTTGGGAAAATCCAAAACACCCAACGCCTAATAGAATCAGTTTGTCAACCGGAGCTTTTGCCCACAGAGGCCAAATGATTTCTACTCGCGCCGTCGAGGATAATCTGTTGGAGCATCTGCAAAAATGGGCGCCTTATGTTCAAAAATTTGGCTTGTTGCTTATAGAATTGCATACTATTGCTCCTGAAATTGCAGCCTCGAATATTGAAAAAACGGCCGCAACTGCTTATGATGCGACGCATGGTTTTTCGGATCAATACATTGTTGAAATCGATGTTTTTAATAAAGTTGCCGCTGAAGCCGGCTTGTATCCGGACCCAAAAGTCTTTAGACGATTTCCCGATTCTGAATTGGCTACGGTAAGTATTAATCTTTTAAAAGGGAATTAATCAACGAAGTAAAAAACGTTTGTTGACGGAATCAAAAACCACTTGTTCCTTCGGAAACAATTCTGAAAAAACACCTTCGGCGATGAGTTGCTCAGGCGTGTTTTGCCAGCATTTTTCTGAAGTAATGACCACCATTTGATCGCTGTATTCGAGCGCCATGTCTAAGTCGTGGGTCGAAAATAAAATGCATTTTCCGGTTTCATGACTCAGTTTTTTGAGCAACTGCATCAGTGAAATTTTGTGCAACCAATCTAAATGTGTGGTCGGTTCGTCCAAAATAATCAAATCGGTATCTTGAGCCAAAGCCCGCGCAATCATAACGGTTTGCAGTTGTCCGTCGCTGATTTCGAAATGTTTTTTGTCACGCAAATGATTGATTTGCGTCAGTTCAATAGCATGTTCAATTTTCTGAACATCGTCTTGAGACAAATCTCCGAGCCAATTGGTGTAAGGCTGTCTTCCTAAAGCAATCAGTTCATAAACGCTGAGTTGACTCGGCGGAAGTTTTTCGGTCAAAACCAAACTCAGTTTTTGAGCGAGTTGCGTTGCGGTGTATTCGGTGATGTTTTTACCGCCAATCATGACCGAACCCGACAGCGGTTTTTGTAATCCGGCCAGCGTTCTCATCAAAGTTGATTTGCCAACGCCATTAACACCGACCATCGAGATGAGTTGCCCTTTTTGAAGCGATATTTCAATGGAGGATACTACCCGCAAAGTACTTTTTTTGCTTATGTAACCAACGCTGAGTTGCTGTGTATGTAAAATATCTTGACTCATGATTTTCGATATTTTGACGGTTGAAGCAAAAGCCAAATCACCACCGGAGCGCCAATAATTGAAGTGATCGCATTAATGGGCAACATTAAATCGGTACCCGGAGGTTGCGATAAAATATCACAGAAAAGCATCAGCATAGCACCCAAAATGAGTGTGGCTACAAATAGAATTCGATGGTTGCTGGTTTTAAAAACCAAACGCGCTATATGCGGAACAGCCAATCCCACAAAGGCAATCGGGCCAGCAAAAGCTGTGATACTTCCGGCCAAAATACTGGTCGAAACAATAATAATCCGCTGCGCTTTTGCATAGTTGATGCCCAAGCTGCGCGCGTAATTCTCGCCCAAGAGCAAGGCGTCAAGCGATTTGATGCAATAACCCGCCAACAACAATCCGAGCAAAACCAAAATAGCCAGAATCGCGAGTGCATTCCAGGATAAATTGCCTAAGCTGCCCATCGACCAAAAGGTAAATTTTTGTAATTGCTCAGCCGAACTAAAATAAGTCAGTACACTCACAAAAGCACTCGTAAAACTGCCAAACATCAATCCGACGATCAAAATAGACATCGTATCGCGCAATTTCTGACTGACCAATAAAACCGCCAACAAGACAAGCATGCTTCCAATGAGTGACGCTACAACCAAACTGATTTCAGTCCAGAAAAAATCGGTTTGCGGTAACCAAGCAGCGCCGAGTATTACCAAAGCCACACCCAAACTTGAACCTGAACTCAACCCTAATACATAAGGCCCGGCCAGTGGATTTCTGAACAAAGTTTGCATAAGCAATCCACAAACCGAAAGTCCGGCACCGGTTAAAATAGCCATGATGGTTTTGGGTAATCTGTAGTTCAAAACGATGTATTCCCAAGTAGTTTTGGAGGCGCCTTGCCCCGAAAGACTGTTCCATATATCAGAGGCAGGAATTACTACAGGGCCCAGACTCAAATCAGCCAAAACCAATCCTAAAGTTAGAATCAGGAGCAACAGCATCAATCTCTGGGAACGCTTTTGAAACATATTATTTAAGTTGTTCAAAAAAGTGAAATTCGTAATTGGGCATCAATTCCGGGTGAAAAATCTTGACCATATCTTGCAAAACCCAATCAGGTCGGTTGGGTGCCCATTCATAAAAAATCAGTCCGCCGGTTGCTCCTTTTTTATTGCTGTAAGAATAAACTTGTTTGTTCTTAAAAGCTTTGAATTCGGCATAATGTGGTTGGTCTTTTTGCATTTCGGCCAGCGAGGTATATTGCGAAGGACCAATCCAGAAATCAGCATGGACCGCTTTTTCGAGTACGGTTTCAAACGACAGCGATAAACTTCCGGTGCCTTTGGAATCAGCCCATAAATAATGCGCTCCGGCATCTTTAATAAATAAGGAACCCCAGCTGTTTCCGTGCGGTAAATACCATTGGTTTTCATAGAGCGCACCGGCTAAAACCGTTGGTCTTATTTTGGTTTTTTGCACTTTTTTTAGTGTTTCTAAGTAGCTTTTTTCGATGGTTGAGAATATTTGTTCAGCTAATTTTTCTTTACCGTATAAAGCGCCAAAAAACTTGATCCATTCGGCTTTGCCCAGCGGGGTTGTTTCATTCCAATCGCCGTTGAACATGACTTTGAGGCCGCTTTTTTGCAATATATCTAAACTCGGATGAACGCCGTCAATTCCGTAACCAACAATCAAATCGGGCTGTAAATCGAGCAAGGCTTCGGTGTTGAGGTTTTGATTGGTGCCCAATTCTTTGATTTTATGCGCATCAATTAAGGCGCGCACTTTTGTTGATGAAATATAATCAAGCTGCGGAAAACCGGCCAAAGTTTTTTCGACACCCAGCATTTCAAGCGACGGAATATGCGTAGTTGAAGTGACCACGATGGTTTGAACCGGAACTTGAATTTGGGTAAACTTTCTTAAAGATTCAGGAATTATTGCGTTTTTTTCTTTGAGGATATAAGTAAAAGTTTCTTTTGCATTGGGCCAAGGATTGGAGATTTTAACCACCGAATAGCCCTTGCCTTTTTGAATGGACAAACCCTGAGCATATTTGATGCTGTTGCTGAGATTCAGCGCGGTAGTCTCTGATTTTTTCGAGGGTTGGCAAGCACCCAAAAACAAGCTCAAAGCGATGAGAAATAAATAAATGCGCGTTGTTTTCATAGGTAGAAGTTAGCCGATGCAAAGTTATGCGGATTGCTTTTTAAATCGCAAAATTTATTTTTTTATCTGATTTATCAGGCTATCTTTGCAACTGAATAAGGTTGCGTTGAAAGTTCCGACGCATTAAAAGGGAATCAGGTTCAAAACCTGAGCTGTACCCGCAACTGTATGCTATCAAGCTTGTTGTAATCTACAAAACCACTGTCACAAGTGATGGGAAGGTACACAACAAGACGCAAGCCAGGAGACCTGCCTTTGTTCGATTAAAGTTTCGAATCTTCGGGAAAAAAGATTCAGAAAATTATGAGGATAAAGAAAATTATATCATCAGCATTTTTGCTTTTGTGTTCATTAGTTTGGGCGCAGAACGACAGCATTGTTAAATTGCGCGAAGTCGTGGTTTCAGATGCGCGTTTGTGGACCAATACCCAAGCGCTTTCAAAACAAAAACTCAATGATTCGGTTATAGCGCTGCAACCGGCTTCACTCACACAATTGTTGCAATTCAATACGCTTATTTCGTTCAAGCAAAACGGCTACGGAATGGTGTCTTCGCCCACCTTTAGAGGAACGACTGCTCAACAAACAGCGGTGATTTGGAACGGAATCAATATCAATTCACAATTCAACGGGCAAACCGATTTCAATACGATCAATTCGTGGAATTTTGATCAAGTGGTCATTCAAGCCGGAGGCGGAAGCGTGGCCTATGGAAGCAGTGCCATTGGCGGAAGTGTGCATTTGAACAACGAATTATTTTTTAAGCAACATTTCAAACAAAACCTACAGTTGAATTACGGTAGTTTTGCGGCATCCGGGCTTAATTATAAACTTTCGACCGGTGACAAAAATTGGTCGGTCGGTGGTTCAGTTTCGATGAATCGATCGGACAATGATTATCCGCTTTTGGGCACTTCTGGGCTTAAAAACCAAAATGGCCAATTCCAGAATTTGAGCTTGAATGCCCAGCTCGGTTATCAATTCAACAGCCATCATTCGATTCAATTTTACACACAAACTTATGATGGTCAAAGGCATTTTACCGGCCCTGTCGGTTCGTCGCCCAAGAGTATGTACCGCGATTTAAATCAGCGAAGTTTGCTTTCGTGGTATTATGAAAAAGCGCGATTTAAAAGCCGTTTCAAAGGCGCATTTTTATCTGAGCAATATCAATATTATTTTGATTTTCGCTTGCCGAATGTTCAATCATCGCGGGCGCAAACTTTTTTGGCTCAGTCCGAATTATCCTATCAAATCAGTAAAAAAGTAGAATTGCAATCAGTTGTTTCCTTCACTGAAACACAGGCAAATGGGGCTAATATTGGCTCGTCAAAGCGTCCTATTGGTACGGGAACTTTGCTGACTAAAATCAATTGGAGTGCTCAATTTTCAACCGAAGCCAGCATTCGTCAAGAGCAAACATCGGCCTACAAAAGCCCGTTTTTATTTTCGGTCGGAGCCGTTTATCAGCCGTTTAAAAGTTATGTGATTCGGTCGAATGCATCGCGCAATTTTAGAATGCCCACATTTAATGATTTGTTTTGGCAGCCCGGCGGCAATCCGAATTTAAAGGCTGAAGAATCTTTTCAGGTTGAATTAGGTCAAGAGTTTAGCTTTAAAAAAATGCAATTTAACTTGACGGCTTACCACAACCAAATGCAAGATTTGATTCAGTGGCAACCCATAAACGGATCTATTTGGAGTCCGATGAATGTTGCTTCGGTCAAGGTTTATGGCATTGAATCTTCGCTCAAAAACCGATTTGTATTCAAAAAACATCAAATAGAATTGCAAGCAAATTACGGATATACCGTTTCTGAAGATCAAAAGCGAAAATTGCAACTCACTTATGTTCCGATGCACAAGCTTACCACTGGTTTGGCCTATGCATACAAAGGATTCCGCTGTTTTGGTCAGTTGGTTTATTCGGGAAAAGTCTACACGCTGGCCGATCACAACGCGGCTTTAACTCATTATGCGGTGGCTAATGCGGGTGTTTTTTACCAATTTAAATCAATTGTGGAGGGCGGTTTTGGAGTTCAAATACAAAATATCACGAATGAATTATATCAAAGTGTACCAGGCTGTCCGATGCCCGGCAGAAATTATCAAATTCAACTAAATCTTAAATTATAATTATGAAAATCAACAAACTATTATTTTTAGCAATTGCCGGAATATTTTCGCTGGCTTCATGTTCTAACGATACCGAATCTAACAGTTACACTCCCAAAGGCGATTATGACAGCGGTATTTTGGTGCTTAATGAAGGGCGATATGACCAAAATGAAGCAGAAGTTAACTATGTTTCTTTTGACTTGTCTGAGGTGAACCCAGAGATATTTTACACTGAAAACCCATCCGAAACACTTGGAAGAACCGGACAAAGTATTGGTTTTAATGGCGATTTGGCTTATATTGTAGTCAGCGGAAGCAATAAAATTGAAGTGGTTAATCGCTATTCTTTCAAGAAAGTTGGTGCTATCACTACCGGACTTAGTATGCCACGCTACATAGCTTTTGCCAATGGTAAAGCCTTTGTAACCAACTGGGTTTCTTTTGCCGGTTCAGGTTTTGTTGCGGTTGTTAATTTGGCTAGTAACACGGTCGAAAGCACAATTACAGTTGCTGATTTTCCGAACAAAATTATGGCCAACAACGGAAAATTATATGTAGCACATAATGATTTGGCGTCGGTTGGGAATTCAATTTCTGTTATTGATGCAACAACTCAATCGGTGAGCGGATCTATTGCAGTGGGTGATATGCCAGACACGATGATGATGGATGACAGTGGTTTTTTGTGGATTTCCTGCAATGGAAAGTCAAGTTATCCAGTAGCCGCGAATGAAAACGAAGGAAAAATCATGAAAGTTGATGTGAATAGTCAATTAGTTGTAAAGACATTCAGTCTTACAGATAAAAAACATGTCGGACAATTTGCGGTGTTTGGTAGCAACCTATTTTATACCGTTGGGAATGATGTGTTCAAGATGCCACTTACAGCGACGGATTTACCAACAACAAAAGCGTTTACAACAACCGCGACCAATATATACGGATTTGCCGTGAAAAACAATCGAATTTACATAGCTGATGCCAAAACATTTGATGTCAATGGTGAAGCTTTGATTTATTCATCAGGTGATGGAGGAGTTGCCATTGGCACTTTGCTCAGAACCATTGAAACCGGCATTGGACCCAACGGATTTTACTTCAACTTATAATAAAATCAAGGCTCTGGAAACAGGGCCTTTTTTATGGAAGTTTAAAGTTGTCTTTGTACATTTCGGATTGCAGTTGAACTTCCATTCTTTGATCTTTTACTGCTTTGTAATTACCCGAAGGAGTTGAAATCAATCGTCCGGCACCTGTAATATTTTGTATGGCTTTTTGTAGTAAAGGCTCGTCGGCTTGGCCCAAAATACCCATTTGACCTAGATTTTCTTTGTATTGAATCTCCGGCTCAAGGCCATTGATGTAATCGCCAAAACCGTCTTTGTTGACGATTTTTAATACCAACGGTTGCATAGCATAACGATGATGCGTGTTGATACCGGTTTTACTGAAATTTGGAGCATCATACAGCGTGATAGAGCCCACATTTTTGCCTACGGTCCAATCACCAATTTGCTTCACTTGCATGTATGGTTTGAGTCCATTGATGACGAGTTCACTGGCTGAAGCTGTTGATTTTGACGTTAGTATCCAAATTTTAGTCAAACGTAAACTTTGAATCGCTTCACCGTTGCCGAGCTTGTTGGTGAATAAATCGTAAAACTGATTGCTCCATCCGTGGCTGTTGTAGTATGATTCTACTTTGGCGTTCCATTGTTCTTTGGCAAAAAGTTGCCCAGAAAATTGTCCGGTGATCATGCTGGCCAGTCGCGTTGCTGTAGCTATAGAGCCACCGGAATTGTATCGTAAATCCAAAACCAATTCGGTAATGCCAGCAGACTTGAGTTGTGCAAAAGCTTGATTGAGTGCCGATTCATAATTCGGATAAAAGCCATTGTACATCAAATAACCAATTCGATGCGCACCCGATTCAATCACTGAATTAATATGAACCGGATTTTCTGAAATCACAGATTTATTCAGCAAAACACTTTGTCCGTTAGGTGTGATGTTACCGTCGTCATAATTGGCTAAGTTAAGTGTATAACTGTTGGATGCCAGCAAAGTTCTGTAATTGGTTGCATTGAGCGAAGTTCCATCAATGGCGTAAAATATATCTCCGCGACGAACATTTTTAGCAGCAGCATCTGAATTGGGCAAAACATATTTAACCACGCCAAAAACCTCGGTTTGCGAATTGTTTTTGTAGTAAAGACCAATTTCTAAACCGTTGTTGAGTGTGGTGCCCGAAAGGATGCCTTCAAGTTGGGTGTAATCTGAAAAAATAACGCTGAATCGGTCAATGGCTTCACCGGGCGTTGGATATTGACTTATGGGTTTGTTGAGTAAATTTTGAAACAAAACTTTTGGGTCGGAATATTGTGACAAAAATGAATTCAAATCTGATTGATTGGCAAATCGATTATCTGCCAAATCTGGAACATCTTTTTGCCAGAGATAATATAAGTTGAGGCCTTTCCAAACAAAATTCTGGACTTCGATTTCTTTGGGCACTTCATTGTCGTCTTGAACCTCGCAACCAATAACCAAAGCAGTTAAAGCCGTTAATATCCAAAAGAGTCGCGTTTTTTTCATGATTTATCAAGTGTCAACCGCGTAAATTTACCTAAATTCAGATAATTTTTTACGGTCTTGTAACAAAACTATTGACGGTTCGTCTTGACCAAGTTGACTAAAACATTTTCAATGAATTCTCAAGAGTTTGTGCATCTCATTCATCCGTTTAAGGATAAGGTTTACCGCCTGGCTAAGCGATTGCTTATCAGTGCCGAGGAGGCCGAAGATGCTACTCAAGAAGTCATGTTGCGCCTTTGGAAAAAAAATGAAACCCTGCAGCAATACAACAGCGTTGAGGCTTTGGCCATGACCATCACCAAGAATTATTGTTTGGATCAACTCAAATCAAAACGCGCTTCGCAATTGACCATTGCCCACAATCAATACGCCGACAAACAGGCCGGTGTGCTCCGACATATTGAAGCCAACGATGATTTACAATGGATAGAGCGCGGATTGAATTTTTTACCTGAGCAACAAAAGCTCATTATTCAGTTGCGCGAAGTAGAACAATATGAATTTTCAGAAATAGCCGAAATCCTCGACATGAATGAAACCGCTATTCGAGTGGCACTTTCACGCGGACGCAAAGCTATTCGCGAATATATGACCAAAACCCATCAGTATGGAATCAGCAGTAATTGAACAACTATTAGAAAAGTATTTTGAAGGCGAAACAACGCTCGCGCAAGAACAAGAATTGCGCGCCTATTTTTCGTCTGATTTGGTAGCCGAACACCTCAAAGAATACCAAGCGATGTTTGCTTATTACAATCGTGAAAAAGAACAAACGCTGGCTTTAAATCAAGAATTTCCGTCGGCTAAAAAAACCTGGAAGATATATCTGGCAGCCGCTTCAGTTGCAGTTTTGTTGGGTGTTGGGTATTTTACAATTCAGCCATTTTCTAATGCAACATCCATAAAAACGACTTACGGAACTTATGACGACCCGGAAGTTGCTTTTAGAGAAACCCGCAAAGCATTGGAATTGCTTTCAGGCCATGTGAATGTAGGCGTGAACAGCATTCAATACATTGAAACCTATGAAGAAACCAAAAACAAAATTTTCATCACCGAGTAATCAATCATCAATTAATTATAAATCAATCAAAATTTTAAAATCATGAAAAAAGTTTTAATTACCCTATGTGCTGTTGTGTTTTCAGCAACCATGTTCGCTCAAAATGCTTTTGACAAATTTGACGGACAAGACGATGTAACTTCAATCATTGTCAACAAAAAAATGTTTGACCTGATGGGCAAAGTAAAAATGGATGCCAGCGATAAAGAAGCGCAACAGTATCTCAATTTGATAAAAAAACTAGACAATTTAAAAGTGTTTACTACCAAAAGCACGCGCGTAGAAAATGAAATGCGCGCAGCGGCCAATCAATATGTCAAATCAGCGAATCTGGAAGAATTAATGCGCGTGAATGATGCCGGAAGAAACATTAAAATCTTGGTTAAATCAGGTGCGAAGGATACCCAAATTCGTGAACTTTTGATGTTTATTGAAGGTGGTGGTAAAAACGAAGACACGGTTTTGATGTCGCTGACCGGTGATTTTGACTTGGATGAGATTTCGCTTTTGACCGACAAAATGAGATTCCCGGGCGGAAATGAACTCAAAAAAGCAACCAAAGGCCCGAAAGGCTCTAAAGGTCCGAAGTAAGATGAAAAAGATTTTAGCCTTTACACTTTTTGGTTGGTTTGCCTTGTTGGTGAGCTGCGACCAAAACCCGAGTTTGCAAAAATATTTTGTTCAGAATGCCGAAAAGAAAGACTTTATTTCTTTGGATGTCTCGCCCAATATTTTGAACGTCGACAAGGCCAAATTAACTGAAGAACAACGTTCTGCGTTGGCTTCTTTTGAGAAAATCAACGTTTTGGCTTTCAAGCGAAATCCAGAAAATGAAAAGCAATTCGAAGCCGAGCGCGCTCAGGTCAAAGCCATTTTAAAAGATACCAAATATCAAGAGTTGATTAAAGTTGGTTCCGGAAAAGACGGCGCTTCGGTGAGTTATGTTGGTGTGGATGATCACATAGAAGAATTTGTGATTTATGCCAACCGATCCGAAAACGGATTT
The DNA here is from genome assembly GCA_018267095.1 of Bacteroidota bacterium. Classification (GTDB taxonomy): domain Bacteria; phylum Bacteroidota; class Bacteroidia; order Flavobacteriales; family Flavobacteriaceae; genus Flavobacterium. Next base: position 109,851 of record JAFDZC010000004.1, on the reverse strand, counting down.
GCCATTGTGCGTGTTTTGGGCAAAGACATGAATCCGAATGCGATTCTCAATATGATTTCAGTACTTAAAAATGCCAACATTGATTTGGAGCAACTCAAACCGCTTCAATCGATGATGACTCCATAAAAAATAAAATCATTAATCAAATAAAAAAGCCTTCCGAATGTCAGAAGGCTTTTTTTATATCAATTTTTGAAATATTTAAACGGAACCACGAGCATCCCAAAACACTCACCATCTTCTTTGCCAATGTGTTTGTGATGCATTTTGTGTGCGCGTCTGACGGCTTTTGCATAGCGGTTGTTGGCGTTTCTGAACCATTTGATGCGTTGATGGATAAAGATATCGTGTACTAAAAAGTAAGCGCAACCATAGGCAAATATCCCCAAACCAATGGCCAATCCAACCGATAAAATATCGTATTGCCATAAAAGAAAAAAGCCAACACTTACCACAGCATAAAAAATAAAAAAAGCGTCATTTCGCTCAAACCATGAGTCGTGGTCTTTTTTGTGATGATCAGCGTGCAGATACCACAAAAATCCATGCATAATATATTTATGACTGAACCAAGCCATGAATTCCATCAGGCAAAAAGTTAGTAAAAAAGCCAGAATTTGAAGAGCCATCATTGCGATTAAATAAATTTGAGTTTATAGCTTAAATAACATTTGGCGAACAGGCCGTATTTTTCGTAATCCGGAACTCTGATGCGCGTTTGTTTGATTTGTGTGGACGGCGTTTGTTTGAGTTTTGCAAGCAACTTTTTGTAGTAAACATAAGCAGTATATACACCGAGTTTAGCTTCAAGCGGAAGCAGAACGATGCCTTCATAACCGGCTTTAAAATCAGCTTCGATTTCTTCAATAATTTGTTGCTTGGTTTGTTCGTTGAGCTCGTTCAAATCTGTATTAGGAAAATATGTTCTGTTGAGTTGTTCAAAATCGGCTTTGAGATCGCGCAAAAAATTTACTTTCTGAAATGCTGAACCGAGTTTCATCGCCGCACCTTTAAGATCTTGATATTTCTCATCATTTCCTTTAACAAAAACCTTCAGACACATCAAGCCAACCACATCAGCAGAACCATAAATGTAATCTTCATATTCTGCTTGCGAATGATATATGGTTTTGGTCAAATCGGCCTTCATACTTTTCATAAAAGCATCAATAAGGTCACGTGAAATTTGATATTTGTGCACCGTATGCTGAAATGCATTGAGTACTGGATTCAAACTGATTTTCTGCTGTAGTGCACTTTCTAAATCAACTTCAAATTGAGCGAACAAGGCTGATTTATCGTAATCGTGAAAACTGTCAACGATTTCATCGGCCAAACGCACAAACCCATAAATATTGTAAATATCTTGACGAATGCTGGGTGCTAATAGCTGCACCGCTGTTGAAAAAGAGGTACTGTAAGCTTTGGTTACAGTTCTGCTGCATTGATTAGAAACGGTGTCGAATAGTGCTTTCATAATGCTAATTTTTTTGGATTAAACCGGCGGCTAGTTTTCCTGAAATTAGGGCAGGAGGAACACCAGGCCCGGGCACAGTAAGCTGTCCGGTAAAATAGAGTTGATTGATTTTCTTGCTTTTGAGTCCCGGCCTTAAAAAAGCGGTTTGTAACAGGGTATTGGCCAGTCCGTAAGCGTTTCCTTTGTAGGAATTGTATTGTTCTTTGAAATCGTTGATACCAAAAGATTCTTTAAACATGACGTGTTTTTTGAGTGATTGTTGGGTATTGATTTCTAGTCGGTCGAGAAGCAAATTGAAATAGTGTTCGCGCATTTGTTCGCTGTCTTCCAAACCGGGTGCCAACGGAATTAAAAAGATAGCCGCCTCGCAACCTTCAGGTGCAACGTGTGCATCGGTAATCGATGGAAAACTCGCATAAAACATCGGGTCCTCAGGCCACTCAGGCCGATCATAAATTGCCGACGCATGCGCATCAAAATCGGCATCAAAAAACAAGGTATGATGCTCGACGTTTTTGATTTTTTTGTCAAATCCTACATAAAATAACAATGATGAGGGAGCAAAAGTTTTCTTATCCCAATAGTTTTCACTGAATTGACGATTGTTCTCAGGAAGTAAAGTTTCGGTATGATGATAATCGGCGCCACTCAAAACCACATCGCTTGCAACGAAATTACCATTCACGACCAATCCAACCACTTGGTTATTTTCAACAACAATTTCTGAAACTTTGCTGTTGCATTCAAATTGAACTCCGAGTTCACGCGCTAATTTTTCCATGGCTTGAACCACCCCGTACATGCCATTTTCAGGATGCCAAGTACCCAATCCAAAATCGGCATAATTCATAAAATTGTAGAAATAAGGCGTATCGGATGGTTTAGCTCCGAGAAACAAAACCGGAAATTCAAGAATGCGAATAAGCTTTTCATTTTTGAATTGTTTGCGCATTTCCGAGCTGATGTTCTTTAAGAACAAACCAAATTTTTTAAAGGTTTCCCAAGTAATGAGCTCGGTAAATGATTGTCCCGGGCGATACACCAAATCACCGATAGCAATATTGTAATTTTCTCTGGCCGATTCAATGAATTTCTTGAGTTTGACACCGCTGCCCGATTCAATGGTTTCAAAAGTGCGTGCTATTTCTTCTAGTGAATCTGATATCGTTACCTGAGCGCCATCGCTAAAATAAACACTGTAAGCCGGAGCTAATTTTTTTAAGCTGTAATAATCGGTTGGTTTCTTGCCAAAATCTGCAAAAAAGCGTTCAAATATGTCGGGCATCCAATACCAAGTTGGGCCAATATCAAAAGTGAAACCGTCGCGTTTGAGCTGTCGAGCTCGGCCACCCACGGTACTGTTTTTTTCATATACAGTTACTTGATGTCCGGCTTGTGCCAAATAGCATGCGGCCGCCATTGACGAAAATCCTGAGCCTATTATTTGAATGTTTTTTCTCATGAAATTTCGTTGATGATTTCGGCAATGCTGCTGAAAACTTTTATTTGCTGGTTGTGATGATTCGGGTTAATTTTTGACGCCAATCTTCCGGTTACCCAAAAACTTGAATTGGGCGTTAAAATGTTGTTGCCAATATTGGTCATGTAATCGTCAAGTTCGTCCGGATTAGGTTCAACCGTAAAATAAGACAAGAAGGTTACGTGTTCAAATATTTGAGTGAACTCTTTTAAATTCTCAACAGGCAAACTTTCTCCAAGGAAGATGGATTGATATCCCAGTGACAAAATCTCGTAGTTTAAATACATAATCCCTAATTCGTGGATTTCATGCATGGGCAAATAAAGCACAAAGACCGTGTCGGTTTTGGTTGGTTGGTTGGTTTGTATTTGGGCAGTATTAACTAATATTTTCTGTTTGATGAGATAGCTAATAAAGTGTTCGTGGGCCGGTAAAATTGTATTGGTTTGCCAAAGTAAACCAATCTCTTCAATCAATGGAATAAATACTTGGTAAAATACCTCTCTAAAGCTTTTTTGCGCGAGGAGTTCGTCATAGGTTCTAAAGAAAAGAGACTGGTCAAACTCCATCATCGATCGCTTAAAAGCCGAAACTGCATGACTGTTGCTATTGATTTTGGTGGTAATTTCTTTGACTAGGTTCGCAATTTGTTCTGAATTATGTTGCGAAATTTTTGAAATTTTATAACCGTGATTGAGCAATAAAGTAACATTCAAAAGTTTAGTCAAAGCCGATACGTCATAAGTTCGTATGTTGGTGTCGGTTCTGAGAGGTTCGAGTAAATTGTATCTTTTTTCCCAGATACGTATCGTATGTGCCTTGATTCCTGAAAGGTTCTCCAGGTCTTTGATACTCAATATGGTTTTTATATTGTTCATCTTTATTTAAAAAAAGTTAAACAAAAATAAACAAAATAGTATAGCTGAAGTAAAAAGGGTTGTTAATTTTTGCATTTTATATGCATCCACAACGAGAAGGGATTTTTTTCTGGAGCTCAATTATAGGTTTTGAGCTTGAGAATTTTATTTCTTAAAATGAAATAAATAGTTTTAAGTTGTTTGACCATCATCTTCAAGGTTTCGGTTTTAAAGAATGGTTTGATATAGAAATTATCGAGGGAAAGAAATCTTAATCGGTACATTGACGATCAGATTGCCTGACGGCCATCTTCAATATTGTTTTTGTTTAAATATAACTATTGAGAAAGAAATTTTACTTGATAGTTTCAAGATCAGTTTGCCTGACGGCCATCTTCAATATTGTTTTTATATGAACACAACTATTGAGAAAGAGATTTTAATAGATAGTTTCACGATCAGATTGCCTGACGGCCATCTGCAAAGCTCCGCTTTGATAATCCTTTAAAATCAAAAAAGCCTCAAGTAAAACTCGGGCTTTTTTTTCTTTAAAGTATTCATTCGTGACCACGATCAGATTTGAACCAATCTTCCTGAGCCCAATAAAATAAGGGTCTTTACAAATTCTTCAAATTAAGTACCCCGATTTATACCCCTTTGGCATAAAAGGTTTGCCTTTTGATATTCTAAAGGTACAAAAAATAGCCAGGCTAGAAAGGATTTTTTGGATAAATAGACTAAAAAATGAACTAGTTTCTGTTGAGTTGGATTGGGTTTTAAAGCACTTTTAGGCTTTTGGTTTATCCTCCGATACTGCGGGTTACTTCTTCAATTGGTAATCCAGAATAATTGCAGAATTCCTGAATTGAAATGAGCTGGTGATCTTCTTTATTGAGATGTTGTTTGATCTTCTTTAAATACAATCTGGCCTGTGTATATGTTTTGCCCATGACCCGCTGCACATCTTTTGGATACATGCACACTTTGCCGTTGCGTGGTATCAAGATATTACAGTTCTATACTTTAACTATGCTTTTGCTGTGCCGATGAAGGGCATCGGATGCAAGTCAAATTTATTGATTTTTTGATTTGAACTGATGATAAATTTCAATGATTATGGTCGATTATGGTTGGTTGTTGATGCATGCCCTTTGAAATCTCATGCTATTGCTGAAAACTTTGATTTAATCATTCAAAAAATTAGTTGCAACGATTCTGAAAATGATGGAGTAACAACGTGAATTATTAATCAAAAAAAGTCAAGATTATGGCAAGACAGAAAGGCATAATTAAGCTCAAAGGTACCATTGGTGGTATTACTTTTTACAAGACTTCACTAGACGGGCACCTGGCCCGAGAGAAAGGAGGAATTGAGAAAAGCAGGATTATGAGCGACCCGGCATTTCAGCGGACTCGTGAGAATGGGGCCGAGTTTGGACGTGCCGGACGAGCAGGTAAGATGCTTCGAACTGCCCTGCGCGCTGTACTGATTAATTCAGCAGACCCAAGGATGGCAAGTCGATTGACGCGCCAAATGATTTTGGTCATCCAAGCTGATGCGGTCAATGAACGTGGCTTGCGCAACGTCATTGATGGCGAAGCTGAATTGCTTGCGGGATTTGAGTTTAACATCCGTGGTAAGTTGGGTACAAGTTTGTTTGCACCTTACACAGCAGCGATTGATCGTGTTAGCGGTGAAATGACTGTGGATATCCCATCTTTTATTCCGGCCAATATGATTGTTGCGCCTTCGGGTACTACACACTACAAGATTATTTCTGCGGGAGCGGAAATTGATTTTGAGAATGAAGTGTTTGTGGTTTCGGATTCGGCAACGGCAATTTTGCCTTGGGATGCAGCACCTTCAGTTGCGGTGGCGCAGACCAATGTGGTGACGGCGGCCAGCACGAAACCTTTGTTTTTGGCTCTCGGTATCGAGTTCTATCAGGAAGTAAACGGGCAGATGTATTCGCTCAAAAACGGTGCCTTTAACCCATTGGCACTTGTCCAGGTCAGCGGACTTTAATGGCTGACACAAGGCTCCCCGATGGTCTAATCAGCCGGACGGGAGACTTTTTAGAACAAAGTTTTAATCATCAATCAATTTTAAATCATTAATCATTATGAAAACAATCAATCGAGCTTCGAGCTCAATTTTATCGGTTTTTAAAAAATCGACCTTGTCTTTACTGGGGCTTTTGACTCTATTTTTCTTGGGTTCTTGTAATAGTGCTTCTAGTGAACCAAAATCTGAAGAGGTACAGTGTGTTTTGCAACCTTGCTGTGAGGAATTCTTGGTGCCTGCAGGCCAAGTCATAAATAACTCGATGAATGCCGCTCAAGAAACATTTTTGGAGCATTCTCAACCGTGTTTTGATGGTGTGAATGTCCCGATTCCCTCTGTATCGACCCGAGACATTGGCGTAGGAGGGGGACAGGAACGCCGATATTTGGACCATCCTATCAAAATGGGCAGTTTTTTTGAACCGCAGATTGTAAATGAAATGCTCAATCAGAGTTTACTTGAGAGCATACTGTTTGTAAACACTAATCAAGATATTGCGCAAACTGCACCCAATGGACTGCATGACATTGGTGGGGGTGGTGCTCCGCGACCGTTTATGGCCGAACGAATGTCGATAGGGGGTAATGGGCAGTTTCCACCCAGAGCAAAAGTGGTTGAATTTTCTGCGGGTAAGGCCTCTTTGGAAGTTCTTAGCACTCAATTGACGGAACCAAAATTAATTTTTTCTTCTTCAGAGATTGGGGGTGGAGCGAATGGTCAACCCGCACCTAGATCCTTTGTAATCTAAATTTTAGGTTATGAATGTTATTCAACTGAATAGCGATTTTTCTGTAAAAACCGGAACCGCCACCGGAACTTTGCTCAGTGTCATGCCCAACATTCTTTCGGAGGATATTGTCAAAACCATATTGTTGGCAATCATTGGGGCGGCTTCAAGCTTTGTCGTTACCTTATTGCTGAAATGGTTGACGAAATCCAAAAGGAAATAAGCGTCGGCAAAGTGAAAACGTAAAGCCTGGTCTGTGAAGATCAGGCTTTTCTGTTTTTAGGATGCTTGATTCATCCTAGCCCCAATTTGGTGCATATTTCTGCTGACTAAGTCGATAATGTCATTATGGTATTTTGTTGGCTTATTGCCCCTGCCACGTGATTGAAGTATCTCAAAATTTTCTAATGAGACTTGTACGGTTTCGATATGAACCCCTTTTACTTTCGCTGACAGAATTAAGGAATTGTCTTTTTTGTAATATTCATTGGTAAAGACACAATGCTTGTGGATACAGCCCTCTTCGAGAAACTCTTTTACTGTCTCAATTACGTGTACAGAAATGTGCGCATTTGAAAAAACCAACCCGAAGAAGTGCTTTTTGGTTTTGAAATACCGCTTTTGGTTTTTGGCAATTTGCTTTTTCTTTTCTTCAAATGTGCTTTTAATCGTTTGGTCTTGCTTTTTGGCCATTAGCTGATTGTGTACTGCTCCTAAATCTATTGGACAGACAAATTTTGGGTTTCTCAAATCCTTACCAAAATGTTCGAGCAAATCAATATAATCAATCCAAAGTTTTGCATCTTTTATCTGATAAGAATTTCGGATACAGATTTTTAAGGCGTTCCAATGACCGCTAGACGCAGTTAACTTTGTATCCCTGATATGAAAATACAGCAGGCTGTATTGATTTGTCTTTAACAGCGTTTCAGCGATGTTATCGGTTAGGATTTCGCAAAACAATTGCTGTGGGGGAATTCCATAGCAGCTTCCGTTAAAGCCGTTCCTTTTGATGATGGGCAAAACTTTCTTGTTTGGATGGATAACGCCCCGAAGATAAAACCGATTTCTGTCGTTGTGTTTTAATGTTAGCTCACTGCTGACAATCCATTGGTCGAAATAGCGAGACATTGCCATGACATTTTTTGCCATTGTCCGGGCTTTCCCATGTTCATCAATGAAAATCTGCATCACTTCGTGCCCGAAGTAGGACGGCTTACAATTCTTCTTCATGGTCTTTTTTACGCAAATCGTTCTGATTACCTGAAAGTTTCCGGATGTAGTGATGATTTGGAAATAATCGGTTTCCTGCAGGCCTTTGTTGTATTGATTGGTTATGGTTACCGTTTTAGCACAATTATCGCATTTCACTTTTTTGATTTCCTTAGTATCTTGCAATCTCCAAGTATGCCCACATTCGAGGCAAAACAAGGTTTTTCGGGATTGTACGGCATATTTACCAAAGCATTTTGCAAATCCGTATTGATATTGGCTTTTTGTAATGGCGGGTAAAGCATTGCTTGATTCAACAATGCTGATTTCTGTCGCTGTTCTTGGTTTCATGGCGGGTATTTTAAAATAATGAAGTTTGGTTGAGGTTTACTGTTTTTGTAGATGATTTAACTGGTGTGATGGATTTTGGGGCAGGCGTAGCAAGTGCATGGTTTACCACCACACGTGCCGAAATCGGCACGCCAATTTCAATGCTGTCCTGGTCATAGTAATGAATGGCCATTTTGTAGATTTCGTCATCGTCGAAGCCTTGGCGTCCACTTTTCTTTACTTCGTTGAGGATGTATGTGCCGCAGTCGTGGATGTTTTTGTTTGGCTTGTTGAGCGTATTTGCGAATTGTTTATCGCTGTGGGCGAGTTCGCGCAGATAATTTGCAATGGCTTCTTTGAATGGGTCGGTTGTTATCATGGCGTTTACTTATGTGATTTTTGCTTCTGTGTTTGATTTTCCATTTTCTTTACTGAAAACACAGTAAAACTCTTACCGTATATTACCGTACTAAATCGATAGCCTATAGCATTAAATATCTTATCATAGCAGGAAACACCAACACCGCCCTCAAATTCTGGTAGTATGCCATAACCGGACCCGTAACCGAATAGCTCGTGATTTCGAATTCTGACGTTCTTACTTTTCAACACATACATTGATTGCATGAATTGCGGGATTTGGTTTAGAACCATAGCGACCGCAGTACTTTGCTTATCGTAACCACACCCACTGATTGAACCGCTTGTCAAAAATCCTATTCCGTTTACATAGGTTTCGGCGGTTGGGTTACTTCCCCACTTTTTCGATTTTTTGTATTCGACAGTTATAATGATTTCGGTAATTGGCAATAAATTTTCACTGAAGTTTAGCTTTGATAGGGAATTCTCTAATTGGTTATTACTTTCTATTTCCAATCGGTCAATGAGATAGGTTTTAAGATTTGACATACGATTGAAAATGTAGTTTTTCTTGGATTTTGACAGTAGCGAACGTAATGCCCAATCGAGCTCACTTGTATTGAGGCTGTTGACTTTTTTAATCAATTGTAACCGTCTTTTTTTGTCAGCGCATTGCTGTGCAGTTAGAAGTTTTGCTAAATTTTTCATGGCGTATAGATTTTTAAGGTTTTGAGCATTGATTGAGTGTAACTTCTTCGATTACGATTTTGGAATTGCTTAATTCTAACTGATTGTATTTGGCGCAGTCTTGTGCTTTTGCGCGACTGTCAAAGACGCCGAAAAAAACTCTTGATGATTTTGTTTTCAGATAGTCTGTTTGGTATAGAATAAATAGTGTCATGGCTAATGATTTTAGATTGTTATTTGTAGATGTACCGATGCAGAATTGCACGTTTCATATCATTGATAAGCGCCAAATTCTTATGGAACTGAGCTTCCTTTTGTTCGAGCAATTGCAACGCTTTTACGCTTTTTATGTGCTCATCTTGTTGCTGCATCATTGCTCGGGTTTTGGCATCGAATTCTTTCTTGAAATCGCAGATGCGCAGAAAAGGAATGACCGAGCCGACAAGATGTAAATGCCAAAACTTGGCTTTCCAGAGGCTATACGACAGCCAGTAGTAGGATTCTTTTTCTTCGGCAGTTTGGAAAATAAGTACAAAACAGTTCGGGCATGGCTCGTGCATTGGTTTTCCGCTGTTGAGGCCTTTATTGAGAATGAAAATGTAGTTACCTAAATACATTTTGTTTGGTTTGTGGGATTTAATCATCAGATTTTGCATGGCTTTAATTTTTTTGAGTGGCGAAACAGTACACATTTTTAAAAGAAAAAAGAGAAAAAGAAAGCCTTCAGACTCAGCGTAGGTTTTTTTAAAAAGCAAGTTTTTTCAAAATAAATACGACCCCTAGCGGGTGGAGATTTTTTTGAAAACCCAAAGGGCTTGAACTTGATTTTTTAAAAACCGAAGCTGACCTTTTCTTTCTTTTTATCGTTTTGTTTTAAAACTGCTGGCAATAAACTCAATGGGAAGTTGCACGGAAAATCAGTCTGTCGAAAAGGACTGGCACACTTAAGTGCTATGCGTTTGGAAGTACTTTCCGGCTGACGCAATGCCGGAGTCATGAACGCTTAAAAAGGCTTTTTGAAAGATATAGAGCGTTGGGATGCGTGGGGCAAGTGTGCCGCGGTTGGTTGTGCCATGTTTTTTAATGGAGCTAAAATAGCGGCACTCTTGACAGGTTTTATAAGGCAGCGGGTGCTGCCAATTAATGTGCGGAAGAATAAGGGTAAAAGATATACGGTAACATTAAAGCGATACGAATCAGCACTTGCTACCGACCGGTACTTTCCAAAACCTTTTTTAAAACCTATGAAGAGAGGTTGTTCTTACGGATCTGACAAAGTTGCTCAGATAAAAACATTGTGCGGAGGAGATAGTTTCAATTTAGACCGACTGTTGATGCGAAAACATTGGCCGGCGCGAAGGGTGGTTTTTGGATGGTGTGCCGGTGCGATGGAATCCATCCGAAAAGTTGCCCTGGAGCGACGGCCTGCATTCTGGTAGACAGCTGTGAGCGGCTGTTTTACATAGTGTTATTATAGGTGCTCGCAGAATTTTATTTTGAGCAAAGACACCTAAAGCGCCTATAATGCAACATTATGTAACACAGCTTGTGGAAGTTTTAGGTTGCGGCGCAGGGATTTCAATTAGATACAGATTTTGATGCCGCAACCGGTTCCTGGCGCAAGTCGGCTGCAGAGCTTGCGGAGCAGACGTACGGCTTTTTGTTGCCGAGCGTAAACAGCTTATTGCCGTTTAGGCAATGTGCTGTTGGAGGGTGGGTACAAAAAGTGTGAGAGGAAAAAACTTTGGTAGGCGTTTTGTAGGTTTGTTAAGTTATCGGATATATGTGTTGTTGGCAAAAATTTATAATTACTATTTGCTTTTGACTGAAGGTTGATTAGTCTTGGTTTAGTTAAAACGGACTAAGTCGATGGGGCATTGATTTGAGTAAATCTTGTTATTTTAGAATAAATTAAATAAGTTTTTACTTGGCTTTGGAATCAACTAACGATATAGGATTGTAATTATCGGACGTTGGTTTTAGGAAAACTTCACACTTAATTGAATTTGAAATCAAGCAAGCTCTCTCTGACATTTCTAAAACCTTTTGTGCTTTTTCTACTTTACTCTGATGGGTTATAGTTAACATTGGTTTTAAAATAATTTTAGTCATTAAGTATTTACCGTCAATTTTTTCAAGAATTCCTTCTGAACCACATTCAAACGAAATAAAGTCTAATTTAGAATACTCTGAAATTGCCAAAAATGTGGTCATGAAACAACTCACCACTGAAGCTGTAAATAAATGCTCGGGTGACCAAATATTTGGTATCCCTTTTTCAAATTCCGGAGGTGTTGCAACTTCAATTACCGTTGGTAATTCGGGAGATGAAAGATGTCCTTTTCTATCACTATCCCATTTTAAGAATATATTATACTGATGTTTTTCCATTTTTAATTGATTATGAGATTACTTTTAATTGTTCTAAATTTTTGAATTGCTATGAGTCTTGATTTTATGAGATAAGGATGATTAAATTGAGGATAATTAAGATAGTTATTGAAGAAATTTTCCAAAAAAAATGGGCTTTTTTAAGTTCCATGAACTGAAAGGAAACTAATATGAACTTAACAGAGAACAAAACTAGTATGATACACTTTTTTGCGAAATATACTCCTGAGAGATTGGATGCTAAGAGCGTTGCCAATGTCAATAATAACAATAGTATGAAAGTGTAAACCAAGCTTTTTTGCATATCTATAATATTAAATATAAAACTGGAAAAAGAAGTAACCAAATCAAATCGCACATATGCCAAAATGCGGCTGAAGCTTCGATGTCTTCAATAGTTTTAGTTTTTAAATTTCTGTTGATTATGTATAAGATTATTAATCCAATAACTACATGAATTAGATGAAAACCAGTTAAGAGCCAATAAAAGGTAAAAAATGCATTAGTATCTAATACAATGTCTGATTTTATTTTTATACTGTATTCAATACTTTTTAGTAAAATGAAAAATAAACCTCCAAGAATAGTCATTCTAAATTGAAAGGATGCTTTTTTAAAATTCTTTTCTTTGAAATTATGAACTGCATTAGATACAATAAAGCCACTGGCTAGTAAAATTATAGTGTTGAATGTACCTATAGTTTTGTTGAGATGTCCACTTGATTCATGAAAAAGTTGCGGATTGCTTTGTGCGCTAAAAACTAAGGCAATTAGAGCTACACCAAAGGTTATTAACTCTAGAAAAATAATGATCCAAAGTAAAATCCCACCGGGAGGATAATAGAGATTTTTATGATTTATTTCTAAAGTATTTGTTTCCATTTTAGCCTTTAGTTTTGTTTTATTTTTTCATACAGTTTTATCATTGATTGTAGTAATTCAGTAGGTGTTGTGAGAATTTGATAATGATTTTGTCCAAACATTTGAGGCAAATAATATTTGGCTTGTGCCTCAATGGCTAAAGCATAAGAATGGATATTTCTTTGATTTAACTCGCGCAAGGCTTGTTTTACATCGTTTATACCATACTTGCCTTCATATTTATCATAATCGTTTGGTTTTCCGTCAGAAACAAGAATAATCCATTTGCTTTTGGTTTTTCGGGTATCTAGTCTTGCCCCTGCGTGTCGCAATGCAGTGCCAATTCTCGTATAACCGGATGGTTCTATGGCACCCACTTTGTTTTTGGCTATCGCCCAATTTTCATCAAAATCTTTTATTGTTAAATAGGTTGAAAAATTTCGTGTTTTGGAATAAAAACTGTCAATAGAAAAATCGATGTTGAATTCATTTAAAATTTCACCAAACAAAATGGAAACTTGTTTCTCTACATCAATTACCCTATTTCCGGCGGCATAGCTATCACTTGATAAGCTAATGTCTAAGAGTAATAAAATGGATAAATCTTTTTCTTTTTTCCGGTTTGAAAGATAAATTTTATCAGAAGGTGTTTTTTTTGAATGAACATCTGCATATAAATCTGTAATGGCATCAATATCAAATTCTTCTCCATGGTTTTGGCGTTTTTGCTGTTGCATTTTATTGTTCAAACTGGCCAAAATCTTTCTTAAATTGAAAAGTGTTGAATTGTTTTTTAAGATTGTGCTTTGATAATAACTTGAGTTTGTTTTTAATTGGATTTTCGGATACAGCTTACAGAAATGTTCTTTGTATTTTCTTTTTTCGAAATCCCATTCGTCATAGGTAAGATGAAAGCCGTTGGAATCGATTTGAGCGCTTTCAGAGATAGAGGTGTTCTCAGTAAAATCGGCTTGATATACCGAATGAGCTGTGTCGTCAACACGAACAGTGAATTTCATATTAAGATCTTCAATTGCGTTTTCGTGTTTTTCTAAATCGTCAGAACCATCAAAATCTCGCCAATTTCCGTTGAATTCTTCGGCAGTTTCTACTTTTTCAAAACTGTGGAGTAATACATAATCTTCTTGTTGTTTTTTGTCGATTTCGAGTGTTACAATTTCTTCAACAGCTTTGGTGTTGAGTGTAGTGGTGATTTGAGTTGTGGTGGATTTTTTGACTATATCTGAAAAATTCTCCAATATGTTCTCGGTATTTTCTTCATGCTCATTTTGCATCAATTTTCCATAAATCCAAGAATAATCAGGGGCGCTTTTTGAAGTAGTTTTAGCTTCAAAATGGGTTTTCAGGTTTTGATAAATGACTTTTGAATTGGGGTATTTTTTAAACAATGAATTTAAAACCTGTTCCTTTTTTTGTTCTGAGAAAATTTCGTTTTCACTCTGATTTATCTTTAGTCCAGCTTGAATGCTTAGAAATAATATTCTAAAAAAGTAAAACTCTAAGTTGGCCTCTTTGGACGAAAATTCATTGAAAAAAATAGGGAGAAAAAAGTTATTGTTTTTATAGCCACCTTCTCTTTCGGCGGGATAAATTTCAATGGGGTTTCCTGAAATGGCTCTGGCTAAAAGGGTTAAGCGTGGTTTTATATCTTTCAGAAAAACAGCATTGTGATCTGAAAGAATTTGTTCTTTTTTTCTTTGCTTGAAATATTTTGAAACTTTACCGAAGAGGAGTTCGTCTAAATCCATTTTTATTTTATATCATCAAATCGCATAAATCTTTCAATGATTGAACGGTTTGCAAATCGTCGGTTAATGGTTCTACCATTGCAATATGGGTTGAAAGCCTTTTGGGTAAACCACTTTTAATTAATGTTGCTGCATTTACTAAAAGACGTGTTGAAACGGTTTCGGTTAATCCAAGTTCGGTTAGGTTTCTTATTTTAGAGCCTATAGCGACTATTTTTTTTGCATTTTCAGTATCAATTTGGGTTTCGTTAACAAGGATCTCTATTTCTTGTTTAGATTCCGGATAATTAAATGACAGCGCTGAAAAACGTTGTTTTGTAGAGGGTTTTAATTCTTTAAATCCGCGCTGATAACCTGGATTGAACGAAGCCACCAACATAAAATCTGCGTGGGCTTTTACAGTAATTCCCAGTTTATCTATAAAAAGTTCTCTTCGGTGATCTGTCAGTGAGTGTATGGCTACAATAACATCTGGGCGTGCTTCGGCAATTTCATCTAGATAAATAATTGCTCCGTCTTTTACTGCTGTGGTCAAGGGGCCGTCAACCCAAATAGTTTCGGCACCTTTGATAATGTATCTGCCAATTAAATCAGTTGATGAAGTTTCTTCGTGGCAAGCGATTGTGATTAACTTTTTCTCAAGTTTTGAAGCCATATATTCTATGAAACGCGATTTTCCTGAACCAGTTGGCCCTTTTAAGAGCAACGGAATTTTATTGGAATAAGCATGAGAAAAAATTTCTTCTTCTTTCCCTATGGAATAATAATAAGGAATGTTTGACTTCATTTTAATGGATGATTATGGTTTTAATTCAGCTTTATAAGCAAACAGATTTGGGTTTATTTTTACAGATAAGAAAGCCCAATTATTGCCTGCATTTTTGTTTCCAGTTTTTAAAACTTCCATTGATGTTGAGGCAAACATCTGCGAAAACCCTGCATCAATAGTTACATAATCGTACATTTTGTAAGCTACAGTAAAGTCTAATTCGGTTCCTAGATAATTGTCTTGTTTTTCGGAAGCTTTATAAATTGCAGCGGCTGAAGCAAAATAATGCGGTGTCAGTTTAGCAGAAAGTTTGTTTTTTTCATACCCAAATGTTACATAAACATCATTTAACCCAACCGAGTTAATGTGATTTCCAACATAAAAATAATCCATGTAACCATTAAATTTATGATTGGTTCCGTATAGCGGGTTAAATGATTTTACATTAGGCGAAGTGTCATTTTGATCTTTGCCAGAGAGTCTTTCAAAACCTAAAGTTGTATTGAAATTTGTTGAAAATTTGTATCCAACATTTGCAGATAAATAATTTGCATTAACTGTATTATCAGCCAATTTTCCGGTTTGTAAATACGCTGCACCATCAATATTCCAACTTTCATTTTTAAAGACTAACCTGGAACCTAGTGTTTGACTGTAATCTATTTTTTCTTCGGATCCGTCCAAATAAGGCATTCCGTTGTTTAATGCTAAAACGCTTAAGTTTATTTTTTTAAAATCGGTGTGATACCATAAATACTGAAATGATTTGTATTGGGCAACCGTATAATTTTCATAAAAATTAGTTTCTTTGTTTGCATTTAGTGCAAGTCCGAGGTGCAATTGATTTTTGACGTTTGGATTGAATTTTAATATAAAGGCATCATGACTTCTTCCTTGCATGGTCCAATCTACATTTCCAAAAATTCTTGCATCATCGTAGTTAATTTCTTGACGTCCTAATTTGAAAGAAAATTTCTCATTCATTTTTATTTCGCCATATGCTTCGTGAAAAGCATTGTTGGCATCTGTTTTTGAAGTAGTGATGACATCTCCCCATGTTTTGACATTTTGTGGAGATACGCGTAGCTTGATATTTTTGAAGGAATAGTCAAATAGTATTCTGGTTCTTTGTGAAATAAATGAAGCTGCTTTTTCGGTGTCGGGCTTTAAAGTTCCGTATCCATTTCTGTTTTCGAATCTGGCACGCAGGTCAGTATTTATTTCAAACTGTTGAGCTTTAGCAGCTAATCCTAGTGATAAAGCAATTAATATAAGGTACTTTTTCATTTCGTTATTTATTAACGGTTTCAATAATTTTGTTTACTGTTTCTTTATTATTTACTCCTAATCCTTCTTGTTGATGAATGAGTATACCTTCTCTGTCAAAAACACTGATGATATTTGAGTGAGAAAAATCCATAGGTGCTATTTGTTTATACTTTACAGCCAGGACATTTGCAAATTCTTGAACGGTGGTTTTATTTCCTTGAAGAAAAGTCCAATGCGGAGCATCCATAAAGTTGGCTTTAGCAAAAGTTTTCAGTCGCTCTGGAGTATCTACTTCGGGGTCTATGCTTACCAAAACAAAATTTATTTCGGAAAGTTTGTCTTTTGGCATTTTTGACTCTATATCTCGCATATCGGCAACCAATCTTGGACAAGCAGCCTTACAACTGGTGTATATCATGACCACGACAGTAACTTTTCCTTTGAAATCTTTTATTTCAAGGGTTTTATTATCTTGAGTTTTCCATTTGCTGGTTAAATTAAAAATGGATTCGTCCGAAATAGATTTATTTGTTGTCTCGGTGTTTTTTTTACAGCTAAAAATTGATAGAGCTATAAAAAGAAGTACTATTTTTTTCATGGTTTCTTTGCATTTAAAGTGTCTTTTACACATCTAAAACCTAAGTTTTTTACCGCATAATTTGCTTTTACACTTCCTCGAAAAGCATATCTGATAAAGGCAGCATAATTCATCAAATCGGAAGCATTTAGAGAACTACTTCCACAGAATAAATTTTTGTCGGTAGTTACATCGCTTCGTGATTCGCCAGTTAATAATATCGAATTGAAATCAGAGGTCCATTCCCAAACCAATCCGTGTAAATCATATACTCCGTAATAGTTTTTGAAGGTTTTTCCGATTTGGTTTTCAAATGTTTTTGGTTTTTCGTACCAGTCTAAAATGTATTGATTGTATGCTTTTATTTTTCTTGCATCAGCGTTATTTTCATTGGCCATTGCCACGAATTCCCATTCATCTACTGTGGCTAATCTCTTGCCTTGACAAGTGCAATAAGCATTGGCAGCATACCAAGATACATTGGTAACAGGGCTATTTGGTTTTGAGGTCGAAGGCAAAAGGGTATCATTTTTCCAATTGTTCAGGTAATTGTCGTCGGCAAAAAGTTTTTTTATTTGCGATTTTCTCCATCTGTTATTCTGTTTTACAAAAGCTAAAAAGTTTTCGTTTGAAACAGGATAAACATCCATCAGCAGGTTGTTTACTTGCACTACTTTATTTTTTCCGCCGTAAAGCGGGACATATTTTCCTCCTTTTACGAAAGCCATCGGCGTTTCTACTCCGAACGGAATGTCATTAGGAGTAGAAACTGATGGAGAATTTATATTTTCTTTTGTATTGGTTTCTTGATCTTTAGTGCAAGAAATAAATGCAATGACGACAAGCAGAAAATATAAACTTTTCATGGAATTAATAATTTACTTTTTGCTTCTAACGGCTTTAACCATAGCCGGTGTAATTTCTTTTTTTGAATTGCCCCATGTGCTGTAAACATAGGTTAACACATTGGCAACTTCTTCATCAGTGAGCGTTTGCGCTGTCATAACACTGTTGTATTTTTTTCCGTTTACAACAATTTCACCTGTTTTTCCTTTAAGAATAAATTCAATTGCTTTATCAGGATTGGCATTTAAGAAATCTGATTTAGCCAACGGAGGAAATGTATTAGGCAAACCTTCACCAGTGGGTTGATGACAAGCAAAACAGGTTCTGGAATATATTGATTTTCCATCGGCGATTCGTTCGGGAAGTGTTACTGCTTTTGATGGCTTAGTTCCTCCAATATCGGGCATTGTTTGGATTGTTCCGCCTTCTGGATGGTATACTTGATCTGATTGTGGTCCTGAATATATCGTTTTGTTTTCATCTCCAGATACATTTATCATTCCCAAACTACCTTTATTAAACGTTCTGAAAATAGAGTGATCAACAAGAATTAACGTGCCCGGAGCTTCTACTTTGAAGTCAACAATTGCTGCTCCACCGGCAGGTACAAGAGTTGTTTGTACATCGTGATTTACTAGAGTTCCTCCTTCGACATGTACATTGTCAAAGATTTCACCGATAACATGGAAAGAAGAAACCAGATTGGGGCCACCATTACCCACAAATAAGCGTATTGTTTCACCTACTTTTGCAGTAAGCGCGTTATCACCGGTTAAAGAACCTGCTTTTCCATTAAATACAACGTAATCTGGTTCTTCTTTAATGGCTTTTGTCATATCAAAAGGTTGTAATCCTTTTTCGCCATTGGCTCCTTTGGTGTAAAAATCACCTTGCATTACATAGTATTCTTTATCAACTGGTGGTAAGCCGCCTTCGGGTTCAACCAAAATCAAGCCATACATTCCGTTGGCAATATGCATTCCGACTGGAGCAGTTGCACAATGATAGACGAAGAGACCTTGGTTTAAAACTTTAAAAGAAAAAGTTACTTCATGCCCGGGAGCAACAAATGATGATTTTGCTCCCCCGCCAGGGCCAGTTACCGCATGTAAGTCAATATTATGCGGTAACTTATTATCAGGATGATTTTTTAAGTGAAACTCTACTTCATCACCAATTCTGGTTCGAATGAAACTTCCGGGAACCGACCCTCCAAATGTCCAATATACATATTTGACACCATCGGCCATTTCGCCTTCTTTTTCAATGATTTCTAAATTGACAATTAGCTTTTTAGCGGGTCTGTTTCCTACAGGTTTTGGCACGAATGGGGGAGCGGTTAATTCTGCTTTCATTGCTTGGCCCTCAACTTTTATTTGAGTGGCATCAACTTTTTTGTATTCGTCACTTTGTTTGCAACCTACAATGGATGCTATTGTAATGATTGCGAAAAATATTTTTTTCATCTGATTAATTATTTTCAATTTCTAAAGCTTCGTCTGTTGGTTTTCCGTATTTTATAAAATCATAGACAAAAAGACTGATTCCGACCGTAAACATGGTTGCGCAGATAAGTAACACCACAAAGTGAATGGCAATTTCGTTTTGAACTTCCATAAACTCCATTTTTAGTTTACGCTCCATATATACTTGCGCCACACCAGCTACTCCAAATGCTACGGTCATTCCTAAGATTCCAATATTTGAAAGCCAAAAGGCAATGTTTCCTTGTGTGCTGTTGTAACGTTTTCTACCTGTTAAGTTTGGTAAAGCATAACTAATAATAGCCAGTACTATCATGGCATAGGCACCCCAAAAAGCATAGTGTCCGTGCATTGCGGTAACTAATGTTCCGTGTGTATATAAATTGGTTTGCGGTATTGTATGGGCAAAACCTAATAAGCCGGCACCAATAAAAGAAACTATTGCAGAGCCAATGGTCCAAAATAAGGCAATTTTGTTTGGGTGACTTTTCTCGCCTTTTCGGTACATATTTACGGCAAACAATGCCATTGCTAAGAATGCTAAAGGTTCAAGAGCAGAGAATATTCCGCCTACAATTAGCCATATTTTGTTTACACCGATGTAATAATAATGGTGTCCGGTTCCTAATACGCCTGACAGAAATGTTAAACCGATAATTACATAGAGCCATTTTTCAATGACTTCTCTATCTACACCGGTGAGTTTTATCAGTAGGTAAGATAAAATGCCCCCCATAATCAATTCCCAAACGCCTTCAACCCAAAGATGAACTACCCACCAACGGAAAAAAGAATCCATTACTTGGCTATCAAACCAAATCATTCCGGGTAAATAAAGTAATGCCGCAAATAACAACCCCATAGATAAAACTAATGCCGTTGTTGTTTTGCGGTTACCTTTGAATAAAGTACCTAAAATTAACCCTAGAAACAGTAATACATTTACTACAACCAAGAAGTCTAATTCTCTGGGTATTTCAAGAAACTTTCTTCCTTCCCAGTGGTTTAGGTGAAAACCAATTACGGCTATAACTCCAACAACTGCGAGCGAAATAAGCTGCAAATAAGCTAATTTTACATTTATCAATTCTCGTTGTGCCTCCTCAGGAATAATGTAGTAAGCTGCTCCCATAAATCCTGTTAATAACCAAACTACTAATAAGTTGGTGTGAACTGCTCTTGCAGTATTAAACGGAATGATCTCATGCAAACCTTGCAAACCAATTCTGTCAAAGCCCATGATAAAGCCGTATACTATTTGTAATGAAAACAATAGCATACAGAGGGCAAAAAACCAATAAGCTATTTTTTGTGATTTATATTTCATCTTTGTTGATTTTATTGTTTGTCTTTTGCTAATGGTGAAACCACCGTGTCAAATCCATTTAAATCGATTTTTCCAATCCATTTAAAGTATGCAATTACAGCATCAGCCTCTTCATCGGTCATTGCATAAGCAACCATTTTACGTCCTCTGGGCTGCCAGGGTTCTTTAGACATGAGTACTGCTTTTACATAAGCATCGCCTCTTCGGTCAATTACTTTTGTTAATTCAGGTGCATAATAGGCCCCTTCTCCAAGAATCGTATGACAACCCATGCAATTGTTGGATTCCCAAATTTCTTTGCCTCTTACAACTTGCGCATCAATTTTGCCATAGTTGGTTTGGTCATTTTTTGGCATGAACGAGTATATAGTTAGCGCAATGAAGACTAAAAATGTTACTAATGTTCCCCCTAGAAAAAATGCCCTTGCTTGTGATTTTGATAGCATAGATTTTAGTTTTAGTTAATTAATTTTAATAAAGGATAAAAATGTCCTTAATAAATTTTTAACAAATTTCAGGAGGGTTGCTGTGATAAAACATGATAAAAATCATGATTGTTAAATAAAAGACAAATACATCTTAAATACAGCTATTTCTATATTTTTGCTTCAAAAAAAAATGTTTTCAAAGAGTTGTGAATATGCAGTTAGAGCAACGATTTTTATTGCTACACATTGCGGTAGTGATGGTAAAGTCGGGCTTAAAGAAATTGCCAATGAAATTGATTCTCCGGTTGCTTTTACGGCAAAAATTCTGCAGGTGTTGGTTAAAAATAATATTGTTAAATCAAGTAAAGGAGTTGGAGGGGGATTTATGGTTTTGAAAGATGATCTCAAAAGAATTAAACTTTCAGATATAGTAATGGCAATAGACGGAGACTCTGTTTTTTTAAGGTGTGGTTTGGGATTGAGTAATTGTTCTGAAGAACACCCTTGCCCTGTTCATGAAAAATTTAAGTTTGTGAAAAGAGATTTAATTTTCATGTTAGAGACAACAAGTCTTGAAGAATTAACACTTGGGTTTAAAAAAGGTGAAACTTTTTTGAAATATTAATAAGATATATTATCGAATGTTCTTAATTGTGTATCAAAGGGTTGTATTGAAAACCCAGCGATGTGAATGTTAAAAAAGCCAAATCAAAAAAGATGTGTTGTTAAATTGATAAACACATTTCGGCCCATTCGAGGAATTTTATTCCAGTCTGAGTAAGTAGTATAATATTTATCGGTCAGATTTTCAACCCCGAGTTTGATGAGCAATTGAGCTTGCTTCCATTTGAATTGATATGAAGTATTCAGGTTATAAATACTGAAATCATCTGTTTTTTGCTCGCCATAAGTTTGACCATAATGATTTTGAGTAGCGTTGCCTGAGGCGTCTAGTGCTACTGAAAATTTTTGGTAGTTCCATGTTAAACTTAGATGGTAGGCCAAGGGCTGAATTAGTGGCAGATTTTGGTTTTGATGGTCTTGCCCAGCACTGTATTTGACTTGTGCGGTACATAAAAAATGAGCTGTGACCTTGTATTGAGCAGTAAAATCAAGATTAAAGAGCCTGGCGTAGGTTAATGCGCGATACCATTTGACTCCAGTGGCACCAATGGTCATCGGGATAAAATTAGTGTTGGGTTGGCCAATAATATAATCTTGAATATGGAACGCATTTGAGTTGAGTTTCAGATATAGTTTGGGTGTTTTATATCCGCAAGAGACATTAAGTTCAAAGGCAGATTCGGTTTTTAAGTTCGGGTTGCCGATGTAATCAAACCGATCTGAACTATTGAAGAGATAAAACCCATAACCTTCAGAAACGCTGGGGGCTCTTTCAGAATAGGCACCGCCGAGACTCCACTCGAATAATTCATGGGTTTGACGATACTGCACCCCCAGACTTTTGAGCCATCTATTTTTTTGAGCAGGCATTTCGGGATAAAAAATTTGCAGACTTGACAACCCAAACGGGCTAGCTACCGTATTTTGATGCAACCCGACCGAAGTGGTTAATTTGAGTTCTGTATGACAATTCAAAGTCCAATTGTCTTGCAAAAACAAGCCGCTGTAAAAAGTGCGTACATCAGGCCAAGTATACATGAACATTTTGTTTTCTTGAGGGTTTTTAGGATACATTGTCATCTCGGCCAAAGATTGGTTGTAAAAAGAGTTCACATTCAGCAACCAATGATGCTGCGCCTTGGTTCGTTCCAGTTGCGCATAAAAACCGCTCGTGTTACTCCAGCCGGGCATATCCATGTGGATAGGTACTTCAGGGCGCGTGGTGTCATCCATACGATGGGTAATGGTGTTGTAATAGAGTTTTACCTCAAATTTTTTGTATGCTGCTTTGGGCCAAACTGCGACGTATTTGATCGAGGTAATCAGGGCTTGAGCCAATGAAACGTCCATAGGTAAAGCAGGATAACCCACTTGGGTAGCACGGTCAAAAATGACAGAGGTTTCGATGAATTGATTGTTATTGAATTTCCAACCTAAGGCATTTGAAAAATTTATTTTTTTAAATCCGGAATGGGCTATTTCATGGCCTTTTCCGTCAAAATAATTGTGTGCTTCTCTAAAGGTCAGATCAGTATCTATATTATAAGATTTATCGGTGTAAGTGGCTGATGCGCCCGCAACTTGGTGAATATTATTTGCTTCTAATCCGTGGTTGAGGCTCAAATCCCATCCTTTGGGTTTGAAGTCAGTGCTGTTGCGCTTTAAGTCTAAAGCACCGCCAATAGTAGCTCCGTAGCAGCTTCCTTGTTGACCCGAGCAAACACTGGCCTCGGCTAAATTAGATACCTCAACATACGAAGTTACCGGGTCCATTTTATCGGTACAAGCGCCAAAAATACGCATTCCATCAATGGTTACGACGGTTCGCTCGGTTGACATATTATTGATTTGTGGCTCCCAAGCATAAGCTCCGCGGCGTACTAAATTGACTTTTCCGCCGCTTTGCAAATATTCGTCAAGGGTGGCCAACGATTTAAACTGTTTTTCGTTGAGTTGCTTTTTGGGCGCTATGACAATTACTTCATCTAAAATCTTGGTAGATAGCGTATCTGTAAAGATTTGCGCGATAGAGTTCAAGCCCAACAGCAAGAAAATACCGGTTGTATAAATTCGAAGCATAACTAAAGAAAGGCCCTTACTGCAAGCAAAAGGGCCGGTGTAATTTAAAATTCTAAATCAAAATAAATGCTGCTGTCTGTTTGGGTTTCAGTTATGGCTTCACCTTTTATAACCTCGCCAGCAACGTTTAACAACTGAAGATTTATTTTCCAGTAGCCGGTCATGGTGAGGGATAATTTACCTGCATAAAAATCGCCAGCTTTGATTTGTGTAGCGTTTACGTTGTTTGGAGAACCATGATTGCCCATACTAGGCATTCTAGGGTCAATATTGACTTGATACCCATCCACCACGGTAAATGACATCATACTTTGCATTTTCCAAAGGCCTACTTTAAAATCGTTTACGGCTACTTTGGGTGTTTCAGGAGCCATATAAGCCATGACGTATTTAGCTCCGTCCGTTCCGGTAAAGGTGGTTATGTTTTTGTGTTCAGATGCCGGAACATCAATTACTGAGGTAATGCTGTAAGCTACTCCATCAATGGTATAATCTAGTTTAATATCCCAATATTCCGTGTCGTTTTGGGCCATTTGAAAAACCACGTAGCCTTTGTATAGTGTTCCGTTAGCAGTGGTTTTTTGTACTGCTGAAAAAGGGCACGAATGACTCATCA
The DNA here is from genome assembly GCA_018267095.1 of Bacteroidota bacterium. Lineage (GTDB taxonomy): Bacteria > Bacteroidota > Bacteroidia > Flavobacteriales > Flavobacteriaceae > Flavobacterium. The sequence continues at coordinate 85,616 of JAFDZC010000004.1, read as the reverse complement.
TAGACATATGCATAATGGGTTGCCAAGTTACTGTGGCAGTTTTTTCGTAGCTGCCGTTTAGTTTGTTTTTAATGCGCAATGAGATTTCGTTGTAGCCTTGTTGTAAGGCACCTTTGGTATTGTATAATTCAATAATATGGGTATCGTTGGTGATTTCTTTGATTTTGGTAAGGCCGCTGAGTTCGTTAACCACCGGCTCATCATCAGATTTTGAGCAAGAAGTGAATAGGGCTAAGAACAAGCCAAAAAAGACTGAGTATTTTAAAATTGATTTCATAAAAGTGGTATTTTTTAGACAATAGAATTCTAATCGGTTGATTTAACCGACGTAACAACTAAACATAAGAAACGTATAAGCTGCCTGATAGAACTAAAATGTAAACTTTTATGCAGGCGGATGAAAAAAAGCAACGCTATTCAAGTGAAAGTAAAGATTAGAATAGCAGTCGCACACCATTTTTTTATAGATGGGATAAGTTTGTACGACTTTTAATATTTCTAACTGGTGAAAATAAAGCGTTTCATCGGTAATGGAGTTGTTTTTTTTGTCAGAAGATCCTGATTTATCTGATGAGTCCGCAGCTTGTGCCAGTTGATTTTTGAGGTGGCATTTACCGTTGCAATGTAGTTGAGGTTTGGCTTTGTTGACGCAAAGGTTTTTAGAAATATACTCATAATGTGCCCAATAATCAAGGATTGGAAACATAGGCTTGAAAAAAATCAGCAGTGCAATTATGAGGATCAACTTTTTCACACTACAAATTTAACACAGCCAAAATAAGCTGTCTTATGACCATGGTCATATTTTCGGTATTTTTATTGAAGTTAAATTTGTCGCCAACATTTTATTTATTGTTTTCACAACTCGTTGGTAGTACTAGACCCGAAGAAATTATGTGCATAGATTTAGATTTGCTTTTTACTTGGGGCGCTCTGGCCAAAGAATACAAAAAAAACGACGTAATCATAAACGAAGGCGAAACGGCTCTTTTTTACTTTCAGGTAATTGATGGCTGTGTTCGTATGTTTAATTCAAATGACGACGGAAAAGAATTCACCCAAGGATACTTTTGCAACGGGCAAAGTTTTGGAGAACCTCCGCTTTTTATCGATGAAAGATACCCAGCCACGGCTACGGCATTTCAGGATTGTACCATTGTTAAACTTTCAAAAGACAAGTTTTTAAAAATACTTGATGAGTACCCGAGTATTCAGAAAAAGTTCTTGGTTTTGATGGCACAACGCATTCACAGTAAGGCTAAAACATCAAAAGACATCATTAATCAAAAACCGGAGTTTAGAATTTTGGCCTTTTTAAACTCAAATAAAAAAAGCAACGACGGAGCCAAAGAGTTGGTGCCGTTTACCCGACAAGAAATCGCCAATTTTACCGGATTGCGTGTAGAGACCGTTATTCGGGTTTTTTCGAGAATGAAAGCAGAAAATAAAATTGACATCATCAACCATAAAATATATTTCTGATGTACTATCAAGCTCGATTTTGGCTTAGGTTTTCAGTGTTTAATTTACTTATTGTGGCCTTAGTCGGATTGCTCATGCGTTATAAAATTGCTTTTGAGTTTCCGTATCTGAATCAAAAAAACCTCCAACACGCCCATTCTCATTTTGCTTTTTCGGGCTGGATTAGCCATACTTTGATGGTGCTGATGATTTATGTTTTGAGCAAAAAAATAAATGCAAATGCTCTTTTTTCAAAAAAATATGTTTGGCTTTTGAGCGCTCATTTGGTTTGTGCTTATGGCATGCTGCTTTTTTTTATGGTGCAAGGCTATGCTCTTTTTTCGATTGTTTTTTCGAGTTTGTCGGTGGTTTTGTCTTATGTGTTTGCCGCTTGGTTTTGGAGAGATTCTAAAAAATGGTTGGTCACTCAAACTTCGGGACTGTGGTTTAGAGCTGCTTTGTTCTTTAATGTGATATCATCCATCGGCACTTTTGCTTTGGCTTATATGATGGCCACCAAGAATATTCATCAGAATGAGTATTTATCTTCTATCTATTACTACTTGCATTTTCAGTACAACGGCTGGTTTTTCTTTGCTTGTATGGGATTACTGCTTGAGTTTTTAAAACCTACTCTGGTTCATCAGAAAATGTACCGACAGTGTTTTTGGGCTTTGTGTGCGAGTTGTATTCCGGCTTACGGCTTGTCTATACTTTGGTTGGATTTGCCCATTTTTGTCTACCTCATCGTTGTGCTAGCCGCCTTAGTTCAATTACTGGCATGGCTAAAAATTTTGCAACTGTTGGTAAGGAATGAACAAAATAAATTCTCTGGGTTGCCCACACATTTGCGTGTTATTTTTGGGTTGGTAGCCGCAGCATTGACCGTCAAGTTAACTTTACAATTGGTTTCGGTGATTCCATCGGTAAGTCAGTTGGCTTTTGGCTTCAGACCCATCGTTATTGCTTATCTGCACTTGGTTTTATTAGTCATTATAAGTCTTTTTTTACTAAGCTATGTTTGGGCCAATAATTTATTTAATGAATCTTTCGGGTTGAAAAAAAGTTTTATTGTTTTTGCTACAGGTGTGGTGATAAATGAATTTATTCTTGGAGTTCAAGGCATCGCCTCTTTTAGTTATACCTTGATACCGTGGCTCAATGAACTTTTATTGCTTGCAGCTCTGGTTATTACGGCCGGTTTGATGGGCATGACTTGGTTTGTTTTAAGCAAAAAAAACTACTAAAAATCTAGCGCTTTATGCGTGCAATCATAAAATATGCTTTTCATAAGTAGGTACTTTGTATCACTAAACCAAGTATTTATATCATGAAAACTATTTTAAAACCTTTGATGATGGCTTGTTTATTTGCTGCTATGAGTTGCAACCAAAATAAACAAGAAGCCACAGAAGCAACCGATAACTCAGCAACCGAACAAAGCGTTGGTCAAGAAGACGTTGTAGACGAAACCTCGAACCCCAACATTGTGCAAATAGCTATGAAAAGCAAAGACCACACGACTCTGGTGGCCGCTTTAAAAGCTGCCGGTTTGGTAACTTCATTAAGCAATGCAGGTCCGTTTACGGTATTTGCCCCGACCAATGCTGCTTTTGACAAGTTACCAGCCGGTACTGTTGAAGATTTGGTGAAACCTGAGAACAAAGAAAAACTGGTGACTATTTTGGGTTATCACACCTATGTGGGTGGTTTAAAAACTGACTATATGCAAGATGGTCAAACCTATGAAATGGTTACTCCACAAAAAGTAACCATTACCAAAAAAGACGGTAAAACTTACGTGAACGGTTCTGAAATTGTGGCCTCTATTGAAACTTCTAACGGAATCATTCATGTCATTAACGATGTATTGCTTCCGAAATAGTTAATTATTAATTCGTTTATATTGGTTTTTGATTCAAAAAAGACGTGAAAGTTGTCGTTCGCGTCTTTTTTTTGAAAACCTGCCAGCTTGCGTTAAAAATTCAATGCATGAAACCATCATATAAAATGTTCTTTTTTTTGCTCACGGGTCTATTTCTTATTTACAATTTTAAACTCTACACAACCCAGGCGGATTTTGGTAACATCCAACTTTCTGATCAAGCCCTTAAAGGCGAAACTATCTGGCTTAAATACAATTGCAATTCATGCCATCAATTATATGGCTTAGGAGGATATCTCGGACCTGATTTGACCAACATCTACAGCAAACGAAATAAAGATGAGGTCTATCTGAAACATATCTTTAACAGCGGTATCGGTGCTATGCCCAGATTTAATTTGAATCGTACCGAACAAAAACAACTGGTTGCTTTTTTAAAAGAAGTAAATCAGACCGGTTATTGCCCGAATCCTGCCGCGATAACAAATTATGGGGCTGTCAAGTTGCATTATAAAGATACTTTATATGAAAAATAAAACGATTCCCGATTATTTTTTAATTACCGCCTTACTCTCGTTATTGTTGGGGTTACTGTTTGGATTATGGGCATCTTTACAATATGTTTGGCCAGGCTTAGGCAAAAGTGTATTTGCTTTTACTTGTTTGCGTCCGTTGCATACCTTGTGGGTGGTAAGCTGGATTCTGCTCTCGGCCATCGGTGGGGTGTATCATTATTTGAACCAAAATAATCCGGTGAGTACAATTGATAAAAAACTGATGCTGACTCATTATGTGGGTTTGGTGTTCATCGGCTTATCTATTTCCCTTTGTTATCTGAATGGCCAGTTTGCCGGAAAAGAATATTTGGAATTTCCGTCTGTGTTTTTTCTGCCCATTTTGCTTTCGTGGATGTTGTTTGGTTTTTATTTCTGGAATAAGACCCGAGGAAGTTTCAAAACACAGCCTGTTTATCTTTGGATGTGGGCTACCGGAATCGTGTTTATGATTTATCACTTTGCTGAAGCACATCTTTGGTTGTTGCCTTATTTTAAAGGTCATTTTATTCAGAATATGGCGCTGCAATGGAAATCAGGTGGTTCGTATGTGGGTGCTTGGAACATGCTCGTGTATGGAACATCGCTGTATATAGTATCATTGGTAAGTGGTAATAAGCAAGCGGCACATTCACCCAAAGCTTTCTTTTTTTATTTTCTGGGATTGACCAATCTGATGTTTGGATGGGCACATCACGTATATCTTTTGCCTACTGCTCCGTGGATGCGCTATTTTGCGTATGCCATCAGTATGACTGAATGGGTGGTTTTGGTTTCGATTTTAAAAGAAGCCCGAAAAGAAACCCAAAAACAAGCCCAACATTTGTATTCGATGACAGAGCAATTGATCAACTTGTCGGGGTTTTGGGTATTGCTCAATATCGTCTTGGCTCTTTTGATTTCTATTCCGGCTATTAATTTGTTTACACACGGAACACACACAACAGTGGCACATTCTATGGGTACCACCATTGGCATCAATACACTGATTTTATTGGCTGCCATAAGTTATCGCTGCGAATCAGGGTCAAAATTTTCGGTCAGCTCACAAAAAATACTACGCATAGGATTGTCTATTTTTAAACCTTTTTTCTTTATTTTTTGGTGTTGTTTGCTATTTATGGGAATGCGCAAAACATTCTGGCAATGGGGCGATAACAAAGTAACCTTTGGTGTTTTTCAGCAATCGATGTGGGTGGTACATGTGATTTTTGTCGGAATTGGTTTGATGACCGCTCTGGGATTGGCTTTTTTGGCGGTAGGGTTGCTAAAATCGCTGCTGCAAAAATCAGCTTAACTATCTGATTATGATTTGAAGTTTGGAATCATTCACCGCTTTGAGGTTGTTTTGCGAGTTATTTAAAGGGCTCAGCGTAGGAGTATTATTTCTGAAATGTTGCAGATAGTAAATACCAGTATATTCATTGAATTTAAGATATTCAATCATATCACTTAACTCTTCTTTGGCTATAAGTTCTGAATGATATGTGGTACGTACCTCGAAGGGATAGTTGCCGTTGATGAGTATTTTGAGCGAAGCTTCAAACCGATCAAACAAATCAGATTGCGTGATGAGTCTAAAAGACTCGCGCTTGGATTTAAAATCTAACGCAACATAATCAATCAATTGGGCTTTAAGTAATTTTTGCAAAATTTCGGGTTGTGAACCATTGGTATCAACTTTAGCCAAAAACCCCATTTCTTTGACCGTTTTGATATGATATTCGATGTCTTTGTGCAGTAAACATTCGCCACCACTAAAAACAACTGCATCGAGCAAACCTACTCGTGAAGCTAGAAAATCACAGATTTGCTCGAATGAAAACTTGCCTTTTCCTAGTACAACTTCGGGGTTATAGCAATACAAACAACGCATATTACAGCCTGCATACCAAATGATACAGGCTGTTTTATCAGGGTAATCTAACAGGGTAAACGGAGTTAGGTTGCTAACAGGACGAACCATGCAAGAGCTCTTTAAAATGGGTGCGTTGCTGGTGCTCGCCTTTTTTTCCGACATTAAAACTTTCGACCGGTCTGTGGTAGCCCATGACACGGGTGTATACCAAACATTTGGTTCTTGAAGCGGTGTGTTTTTCTAAAAGATCATGCGTGTTTTTCATAAGTATTTGCGTTGAGTTGTTCTAGTAAAATATTATCACAGGTAGGACAAAATTCGTGTTCGCCATTTAAATAGCCATGCACCGGACAGACACTAAAAACCGGAGTAACCGTGATGTATGGCAATCTGAATTGTGTTAGCACTTTGCGGACAAATTCTTTACAAGCTCGCGATGAACTCAGGCGTTCGCTCATGTATAAATGCAAAACCGTTCCGCCGGTGTATTTGCATTGCAGTTCATCTTGCAACAGTAACGCCTCAAACGGATCATCGGTATACTGAACCGGAATTTGCGAACTGTTGGTATAATATATATTCGGAAAAGTGCCTGCCTGAATAATCTGAGGGTAACGCTTGAAGTCTTCTTTGGCGAACCGATAAGTAGTTCCTTCGGCTGGCGTGGCTTCGAGGTTGTATAAGTTTCCGGTAGATTCTTGGAATTCCTTCATTCGGTTTCGGATAAAATCTAAAACTTCTAAACTCATTTCTTTGCCCTGTGACGAAGTCAAATCAAACTGATCGTGCGTAAAGTTTCGCACCATCTCATTCATGCCGTTGACCCCAATGGTCGAAAAATGGTTTTTAAAATGCGGCAAATAGCGACGGGTGTATGGATATAAACCTCGGTCATACATTTCTTGAATAAAACGCCTTTTCTTTTCAAGGGTTGATTTTGCCATAGTCAATAAATAATCGAGACGCTCGTAAAAAGCAGCTTGATCATCGGCATATAAATAACCCAAACGCGCCATGTTTAGGGTAACTACTCCGATACTTCCGGTCATTTCTGCGCTGCCGAAAAGGCCATTGCCTCGCTTGAGCAATTCGCGCAAATCGAGTTGTAATCGACAGCACATGCTGCGAACCGCGTTGGGTTTGTAGGCTTCAGGGTTTTCTGTTTTTTGCCCCTGCGCATCATAAATATATTGGCTCCCGATGAAATTCTGAAAGTATGACGAACCAATTTTGGCTGTATTCTCAAAGAGCAAATCGACGTTTTCGCCTTCCCAATCAAAATCTTCGGTGATGTTGACCGTTGGAATCGGAAAAGTAAACGGCTGACCATGCGCATCGCCTTCGGTCATAATGGTATAATAGGCTTTGTTGATGAGATTCATCTCGGGCTGAAAATGTGCATACAATAATTCGGTGGGTGCGCCAACCCCGCGATTTTGGGCTTTTACCAGTAAATCATGATTGAAGTTGCCCTCAAAAAGATGGTGCCCGTTTCGGGTCGGAATCTGATCTTTCAAATCATTCGGGACCACCCAATCCAGTGTAATGTTGGTAAATGGCGATTGCCCCCAGCGCGCCGGAACGTTCAAATTATACACAAAACTACGGATGGCTTTGAGCACTTCGTCAAAAGATAAATGGTCTTTAAAAACATAAGGGGCTAAATAGGTGTCAAATGAGCTAAAAGCTTGAGCTCCGGCCCATTCGCTTTGTAAAATTCCTAAAAAATTTGCCATTTGCCCCAAGGCTTCTCTAAAATGTGCCGGCGGTTTGCTCTCGACACGACCGCGCACCCCATTGAATCCTTCGTTGAGCAATACGCGCAGGCTCCACCCGGCGCAATAACCAGTCAGACAATCTAAATCGTGGATGTGTAGATCGCCATTGCGGTGTGCATAGCCTTCTTCTTTGGAATAAACTTTATCAAGCCAATAATTGGCAATGATTTTTCCGGCTACGTTGTTGACCAAACCCGCGTTAGAGTATGACGTGTTGGCGTTGGCGTTGATGCGCCAATCGGTTTGCAAGATATATTCTTCGATGGTTTGTGTACTGTTGACATAAGTAGTGTCATCGTTCAATCCGGCCACATGTTCGCGTTGCAGTTTTCGGGTATGTCGGTACAGCATAAAAGAACGCATGACTGTAAAATAATTCAAAGCAAAGAGTTGTTGCTCGATGATGTCTTGAATTTCTTCAACCGCCCAAATGTCTTTTTCTAACAGTCTTTTTATGACTGCATCAAACACTTGTTCATCAAAATCAATTGATACGCTTTGAAAACTTTTCAAGAGCGCATCTCTGATTTTATAGTCTAAGAAAGGCTGGTGTTGACCGTTTCTTTTGATTACTAATTTTTCCATGATAGGCGTTTTAAACAATCGCAAATCGCGATTCAAGTTCGACCGCTTTCGGAAATACAATATTGTTTTCTAAATGAATGTGTTTGTGCAGGTCTTGCTCAAAATCAGACAGCATGGCAAAAGTTACACGATAGGTTTCGCAAGCATCTGTAGGTGGTGTATACTGATTGGTGAGTTGTGCAATGATGCCAAAACGAGTACCTTCGTTGTCGTGTTCGTCTCTCATTTGGGCGATTGGGTTTTTGACGGTCAAAAAATGAGGTTGCTCAATGGTTTGCTTTTCATTTAAAGCTGAAATCATTTTTTTGATAAACGGAAACAAAATAAGCTCTTCTTTTTTCATGTGTTGCGCTAGTTCTGTAGCCGTGATTTTAAAGTGTAAAGCGATTTCTAAAAGCTCGGGATGTCTTTGTCCGTGCACTTTGCACAATTTGTCAAGATAAAACAACAGGGTTTGTGATTTGTCGGTTACGTACCGATGATGGGTTTTCTCAATGTAATCAATCAACAAATCCAGCGGCCATGATTTAAAATCAATTTCTGGTTGGGTATGGGCATTCATCACCGAATGAACTTCGGCGAGTACTTCTTGTAAATCAACTCCTTTTTTGGCACAAGCCTCATCAAGACTTCGGTGCCCTTTGCAACAAAAATCAATGCCGTATTTTGAAAAAACGGCAGCAGTTCTAAAATCATCTGCCACGATGGCGCCTACGGTTGGATATGCTATATCATTCATAAAAACACTTTTTAAATTATAGATAAGTTGGAACAATATTAAGGCAAAAACAGCTGCTCAAATTATGACTAAAATCATATGATAAATAGTAATGGTGTTGCTTCTTTGTGCTTCAAAAATCAAGTGAATTTAATGGCTATGAAAAAGCTGCAATCACAAATTATTGCCCTGAAGAAAAAAAAGAATGCGGTGCTGTTGGCACATTATTACCAAGCACCCGAGATACAAGAAATTGCAGACTATGTTGGCGACAGTTTAGGGCTTTCGCAACAGGCCGAGCAAACCCAAGCTGATTTGATATTATTTGCCGGGGTTCATTTTATGGCTGAAACCGCCAAATTGTTGAATCCGAATAAAAAAGTGATTTTGCCCGATCTTTATGCAGGTTGTTCTTTGGCTGATTCTTGCCCGCCGGATGCCTTTAAAAAATTCATTGACGCACACCCAAATCATTATGTGGTTACGTACGTGAATTGTTCGGCACAAATAAAGGCCATGAGCGATTTGGTTTGCACGTCGTCTAATGCCGAAAAAATGGTAAGGTCAGTTCCTGCCGACAGGCCGATTATATTTGCTCCAGATAAAAACTTAGGGCACTACATTCAAGAAAAAACCGGTAGGAAAATGTTGCTTTGGGACGGCAGTTGTGTGGTTCATGAGGCTTTTTCGCTAGATAAATTAATTGCTTTGCACCAACTTCATCCGCAAGCGCACATTATTGCTCATCCCGAATCAGAACCGCATATTCTGAAAGTAGCTCGATTTGTAGGTTCTACCGCAGCTTTGATTGATTATGTCAAAAAATCGACCGCTACTGAATTTATTATCGCTACCGAAGTCGGAATCTTGTACAAAATGCAACAAGAAGTGCCCGATAAAAAATTGATTCCCGCCCCGTCATTTGAGAACAATACCTGTGCTTGCAGCCAATGCGCATATATGAAATTAAACACGCTGCAAAAAGTATTTGATTGTTTGTACAGCGAAAGCCCCGAAATAAAACTCGATGCTGCTTTGGTACAAAAAGCAGTGGTTCCGATTAAACGCATGTTAGCCTTATCATAGATATGAATCACAGCACCGATTATCTTATTCTAGGTTCAGGCATTAGCGGACTGACATTGGCAATTAAATTGGCTGGGGCTTTTTCTGATCGAGAAATTACCATCTTGACCAAAGCAAGCCCCGACGAATCAAATACCAAATATGCTCAAGGAGGAATAGCCGTTGTAACAGACCAAATGCAAGATGATTTTGAAAAACACATTCAAGATACACTGATTTGCGGCGATGGATTGTGCGATCGCGAAGTGGTTGAAAACGTGGTTCGGCAAGGCCCTGAACGTTTGCGTGAACTAATACATTGGGGTACCCGATTTGACAAAGCCTCTAACGGCCAATTAGACCTTGGGCAAGAAGGCGGACATTCAAACAAACGCGTGGTGCATCATCAGGATAGAACCGGATGGGAAATCGAGCGCGCGTTGCTCGAAAAAGTCAATCAAACAGCCAACATCCGTTTACTCGATCATTATTTTGCGCTTGATTTGATTTCGCGCCAAAATCAATGTTTTGGCGTTTGGGTTTTGGATGAAAAAGAAAATAAAATCATCGCTGTTAATGCCCACTTCACCGTGCTTGCTACCGGCGGTGTTGGACAATTGTATGAACAAACTACCAATCCGGCAATTGCTACGGCTGATGGTTTGGCTATGGCAATTCGCGTTGGAGCACAAATGAGCGATTTGGAATTCATTCAGTTTCATCCGACTGCTTTGTATGACGTGTCTGCCGAACAAACTTTCTTAATTTCAGAAGCCGTGCGCGGATACGGAGCCCAACTCAAAAACCACCTTGGGAAACGATTTATGCTTGATTATGATGCGCGTGGAGAATTGGCCTCACGCGATATTGTTTCAAGAGCCATCCAAACAGAAATAGAAAAAAGCGGACAAGCTTGCGTTTATTTAGATTGCACACATCTTGAGCCTATTGATTTTAAAGAAAAATTTCCTAACATTTATCAAAATTGTTTAGCCCACGGCCTTGATGCTACTCAGGATTGGATTCCTGTAAAACCGGCACAACACTATATGTGCGGAGGCATTGTGGTAAACCAACACGGACAAACTTCGGTTAAAAATTTGTTGGCTTGCGGTGAATGCAGCAGAACTGGTTTGCACGGTGCGAACAGACTAGCTTCGAATTCATTGCTTGAAGCTTTGGTGTATTCAGAGGCGATTTACCGTTTTTTGATTGGGCAAAAGATAACACCGCAGCTTTACACCACAACTTTTGATCGATTCTTAGGTGACTCAAATAAATTTGAAACCGAGATGGAACTTCTGAAAAATGAACTTCAAAAGTTGATGCAACAGCAAGTAGGTATCGTCCGACACCAGAGCCATCTGTGTCAAGCAAAACAACAAGTGCTTTTGTGGCTTGAGCAGGTAAATGGTTGGTTAGAAGGTATGGGTAATTCTAAAAGACTTGTCGAGCTGAGAAACTTGCTTACGGTGGGGTTGGCCGTTATAAACAGTTCAATTGATCGCACGGTTAATTGTGGTGCTTTTTATAAAACAACTGATTAATTCCGGTTTAGATTATACCCATAAAAACTTTAATCAACTCAAGGTTTTATACATCATAGCTGCCGATATGTTCAACGCTCTGTTTTTGATTTCTTCGGCTTTCGGGCCTTGAAAAAACTGATCGACGGTTTCGGTAAACAATTTGTTCCAGTGCGCAAAATGCGATGGATTCATACTGCTTTTTTGATGTAATTCTTTGTGTTTGGCCATCGGGTTTCCGTCGTAATTGCCCGTAAAGAAAAGAATGTTCTGCCAGAAATCATACATTTTGGGCAAATGAGTTTGCCAATTTACTTGGGCTACCTCATTAAACAAATAACCAATTACAGCATCGGTTTTTACTTTGTCATAAAAAGCATTGACCAATGTTTCTATATCTTTTCTGTTTTGAATATCGGGTTTCATCTTACAAGTCTTTTTGTTTGAATTTTCGCAATGAGATATAAAACGGTATGATGCTCCACAAACAGAGCAGTAAAAAAGAGACTATCAACCCTACTGAAGTGCCGAAAAAGTCTTTAAAAATAGCGCCGGTATAACCCATCATGGCCGAGACATCTAGTTGCATTAAAATTTGAATACGCGCCAAATCAATCGGGCTGAGCGCCGCCATGACCACCATGAATTTTTCAATCGGATAATCAGCCAACTGAAACAATAAAAACAAAACAATGCCATCAAATAAAAGAGCAAAAAACAACCAAACCATAATTGCTATGCCAATGCCTTTGGCTTTGTCGCGGGTAAGAATTGAGCTTAAAAAGGCCAACGAAATAAAAATGACGGTAATAAGCGCGCCCACCAACAACATCATCAAACCAATGGTGTCGGGGGCAAAGATGAGCAGCGGAATCCCGGCCCCGACCGCAAAGGCCAGCACCATAGATAAGGTTAACCCAAGAAATAAACTGAGCCATATTTTTTGACGTTTTACCGGCTGGCTTACCAAAAGCTCAATAAACTCAGAGCTGTTGTATAAATAGATGGTCGCAAAAAGTACCGACACCAGCGGAACGGTAAACAAAATAATGTTTAAAACCGTGAGCAATCCTTTGGCTGAGTTGTCTTCAAGAGCAAATGAACTCCAACAAAGCGCACTTAAAATCAAGGTGTAAATCAACACTATTTTGTTTTTGAGTATGTCAAGCAATATGATTTTAACGATTTGATTCATGCTGATTATCTTTTAAGATTTTGGCAATGGCTTTAGAGATTTTTTCTTCGCCGGTGCGCTGTTTTAAAGTGTTGTTTTTTTCGTGAAACTGAACGCTACCGTCTTGCATAAAAATAATTTCGGTAATTAAATCATCGAGTTCGTTAAGCAAGTGCGAAGTAATTAAAATGAGTTTTCCGCGCTGTTTTTCTTTGATGATTTTTTCTTTGAGTATCTCTGAGGCCAATGGGTCTAAACCCGCCGTGGGTTCGTCTAAAATGAGTATTTCGGGGTTGAATAAAAAAGCCAGCACAGCGCTTACTTTTTGAGTGGTTCCGCCCGAGAGTGTGCGCATGGGTTTGTCAAACATTTTTTCTAGCCCAAAAGCCTCGATGAGTTCCTGATCTAAATCAGTCCATTGGTTGCGCACTTTTTTAATCATCTCAATAATTTGCCCGATGGTCATGTGGTCAGGATAACGACCAATTTGTGGCATATAACCAATGTTTGCACGGTATTGATGCTCGCGAGCAATGGGTTTTTTGTGGTATTCGATGCTGCCAGAATCGGGTAGAACCATTCCTAAAACTGACTTGATTAAAGTAGTTTTTCCGCAACCATTGGGGCCAATAAGCGCAATGCATTGTCCGGCTTGAAAGTTAAGATTTACTTGATCAAGAACGGTGAGTTTCCCGAATTTTTTTGTGATGTTTTTTATCTGAATCATAGCGGCAGAGATTTCATGAGGGGTTGGTGATCAACAAAATTATCGGGCGTAATGCTGGGTAGTATTTTTTCGGATTTATCTAAAAGGGTAATCATAAAACTTCGGAACAAAATCATGGCAGACGGGTTGTTCTCGGTGAGTACGGCAAACAAACTCAGCGGATGATAGGGCACGTCGCCCAAGCCATTTTTGTCTAAATCATAGCCTTCGTATTTGTCCCAGTAATTCTGGTTAAAGGTGTTTAAAACCAGACTTCCGTTGGTGCTGATGTCAAAGGTATTGCCTAAAAAATTGTTGTGGGTAATGGTGTTGTCCATGCAACTGGCCTGAATTTTCATTCCCCAACCATTGCTTTCAAACACGTTCTGTTTGACGGCAATACGCGAGGTGCCTTCCATGTATATTCCGGAAGTGTTTTGCTTGAAGGTATTGTTATAAATAAAGCTATCAGAGATTTCTTTGAGCAAAAGGCCATAGGCAGAGTCACCCCAGTTTTCTTCAAAATAATTGTTGAACATGCGCACATTTTGGGTAAACATGACTGCCACTCCGGCGCCGTTGCCTTTAAAGACATTGGTAATATAAGCATCGTTGTTGGAAAACATAAAATGCAAACCATAGCGAATGTTGTGGTTAGAAATGTTGCGCCAAATCACTGATTCGGTTACAAACTCGAAATAAATTCCGTCGCGGTGGCCGGCAATTTGGTTGGCTACAATTTGTAGGTTGTTGCTCTTCCAGCAATGAATACCGTTGCCAATGAGCTGCTCTTGTTTTCCGTGTGCTTTGATGCGGTTGTTTTTGACAATACAGGTGGTGCAGTTTTGCAAATAGATTCCGAAGAAATTATTCTCGAGCCGATTGTTGATAATGATGACATTCTTGCGATTATATACGCGAATTCCACACGGGTCGTCCAGAGCCGCATAACCCGAATTAATGATTTTAAAACCTTTGATAGTGACCCCATCGGCTGTTACCGAAATGACTTCGTGTTTGTTTTGACCGTCAATAACCGGAAAGTTCTTACCCAATAAAGTAATCGATTTATCAATCTTAATATTTCCTTCTTGATAACAGCCTTGAGGTACCACTATGGTATCAGAGTTTTGAGCCACTTTAAGTGCTTGCTGAATGGTTCTCACCCCGGTGCTTTGGCCTACTACAATAGTTTTGGCCGAAACCCCCAGCCCCCAAAGAAGCAATATGTACATCCATTTTTTCATTGATACGATTTGTAGGCTGCAGACCAATTAAGCAGTTCTGCCTGATATTGTTGGGCATATTTTTTTTGATTAGTTTGGTCTGCAAATGCTGCAAAATTGCCTCGCATAGGTGAGTTGATGCTACCGCCTTTGATAAAATAAGCCTTTTCGACGGTCATCAAATGGTTTTGTTTTAAATAATCGTTGACGTAAAAAGCACGATAAGGCACTACTGTATTTGATTGGGCAAACTGAATCATACAAGCCAAATCATCAAATTTGTAACAACGCCCTTTTTGTGTAATCAACTCAGCCGAAAAACGAGCGTTGGAGATGGTCATTTTGCAAAAATCGCACGCATCTACATTGAGTTTAATGGGTTGTGGATCGTTTCGGTTGCAGGCCATCAACAAAAACATCGGAAGTATTAAAAACCATTTTTTCATAACGCTTGTTTTGGGGTAAACTTATATTCTTTTACAAGCACTAAAGTAATGAAAACAAAAGCCAAAGTAAGCATCCATCCGCCGGTATCCGGAATAGAGTAGGCAGCAAAGTTGAGCAATTGTTTGTAGCCAATTAAGGGAGGCTGATAGGCCATGCCCGGAACTTTTATAGCTGCATTAGGATCTAAATTGTGTCCGTACTGATAATTCCATCGATAGAAATCAACAGCTGCCAATGCAATAAACAGAACATACACCAGTCCAAAAATCAAAATGTATTTTCGGTTTGACAAAAAGATAAGAGCCGCAGAAACTAACGAAAACAACCCAAAGACATACGGTAAAATTCTAAACTCAGGAAAATTTTCAGTGTGTAAAGTAGCCATGCCAATGTAGTGGTTGAGTCCGTTGATGATGTCAACATCTCCGCCAATTTTGTTGGCATAAAGCCTTAGAACTAGGCCTTCGGGATATTGTGGCGCTTCAAGTTGAATTTGCCACATAGGCACAAACAAGGCTCCGACAAATAATAAACTTATGAGCAATAGAAGCGCTTTTGATAAACCAGAAATATGATGTTTTTTCATTTGGTTTGAGAAAAAAAGGGAACAATAAAATTGTTCCCTTTGGTTAATTTTATTGATTTGCTTTGGGTAGATTGGTTCCTACACTCCAGGTGAGCGGAACTGAACTTCCGGCCGGTGAAACCCGGACATATCCTTGCATTTCTTGGTGCAAAGCGCTACAGAAATCAGTACAATACATTGGGAACATCCCCACTTTTTTAGGTATCCATTTTAAGGTGGTTGTTTCGCCCGGCATAATCAGTAATTCACCGTTATCTGCGCCTTTAATGGCAAATCCGTGCGGTACATCCCAGTCTTGTTCGAGGTTGGTTACGTGAAAATATACTTCATCACCCAATTTAATTCCTTCGATATTATCCGGTGCAAAATGCGAACGTATAGAAGTCATGTATACATCTACACGATTGCCCTGACGAACTACCTTGGTTTCTTTTTCGCCTTTGGCTACAAACGGATGGTTGTTGTCTTTGATCGGATAGAATTTGAGCTGACCATTGTTTCTGATGATATCAGCCGGAGCTGCTTGTGCGTAATGCGGCTCACCGATGGTTGGAAAATCAAGTACCAGTTGCATTTTATCGCCACTGATGTCATACAATTGCGCTGATTGTGCCAATTCGGGCCCGGTAGGTAAATAGCGATCTTTGGTAATTTTGTTATAGGCTACTAAGTATTTTCCGAATGGTTTTTTACTGTCGCCGCCCGGAATACACAAGTGACCTACAGAGTAATAAGTAGGTACTCTGTCGAGCACTTTGAGCGATTCAATGTTCCACTTAACAACCTCAGAAGATACAAAGAACGTAGTATAAGCATTGCCTTTTCCGTCAAACTCTGTATGCAATGGGCCTAAACCAGGTTTTTGAACCTCACCGTGTAATGCAGCTTCGTATTTGATTACGTTGATGCCGCCGTAATTGCCCTCAAATTTTTTGTTTTGAATTGCGTCTTGTAATTTGTCAAAACTAAACACCGGAATCAAAGCGGCCAATTTTCCGGAACCTACAATGTATTCGCCGGTAGGATCAACATCACAACCGTGCGGTGATTTTGGACACGGAATCATATAGCAAATATCTTTAAGCGCTGCCGCGTCTAAAACCAAAACTTCATTTTTGATTTCTGAGATGGCGCTGTGTGTTTTTTCGTTCCATTTGTTGTGGGCATACTTCACTGATTTTTTGATGCCTTTTCCGGCTTTGATATATTCTTCGGCTTTTTTCCAGTTGACAGCCATGATAAAATCTTTGTCTTTTTGTGAGGCGTTTACCTCAAGCAAAGTATTGGCTTGTTCGGTATTGTAGCAAGAAAAGAAAAACCATCCGTGTGATTTGCCTTTTCCGGCATGTGATAAGTCAAAATTTACCCCAGGGGTCATAATCTGAAACGCCAAATCCATTTGACCTTCTTTGCCTACTTTGACAAAACTGATGTGTCCTTTGAAATTTTCTTTGTAGGTATTGATTGGCACATCTCCGTTAGCGTAATCAGGCGGAACGCTAAAACGGGTTCCTGCTACGACATACTCGGTATTTTCGGTGATAAATGGCGAAGAGTGATTACCGCCACTGTTGGGTAATTCAATGATTTCGGCCGTTTTGAACGTTTTTAAATCAATACGCGCGATACGTGGTGTATTGTTGGCATTTCCGAACACCCATCGACCATCGACCTCGCCATTGGTTTGTGATAATTCTGTGTGGTGCAAATCATCCCAAGGCACAAAACCATTAGAAGTGTTGAGCATGGGTTTGGTTTCTTCGCTGTAGCCCCAACCTTTTTCAGGGTCTACAGAAAAAACCGGAATCACGCGAAACAATCTTCCGCTTGGGAGTCCATAAACACTTAGTTGCCCGCTGAAACCACCCGACACAAAATTGTAAAATTCATCGTATTTACCGGGTGCTACGTATGCCTTCTGAGCAGCATCGCCACTCACGGCATCACCGGAATTTTTAGGCTTGCACGAAGTGAATAGAACACTTCCGACGGCCATAGCAAAAATTGCTGTAACAAACTTATTTTTCATCTTATTTGGTTTTAGAAAGACCAGCAACGCTTTCACCCATTGCTCGTCTTTTGTTTATTTTTTACTTAACACCATCGTTTTTACGCATGTATTCAAGTATATTTCTGGCATCTTCGTCGGTAAGACTTTGATTAGGCATACGTACCAAACAAATTTCAAGTTGTGCCTGAACTTCAGGGTCTTTGTCAATCATGGGGTCAGGATTGGTAATGAAATTCATAATCCATTCGGGTTTTTTTCTTTCGGTAACGCCTTTCCAACCCGGGCCTACTAGTTTTTCGTCGGTGGTTTTGTGGCAAGAAATACATTTTACTCCGGCTACTTCTTCGCCTTTTTTGGCCATGGCTTGATCTAAGGTGGCGCCCAAATCAACTTTGTCAAATTTGCCTTCACCTCTATTAGGGTCGTATGATGACGCATCTGATGCTGTTGCTTCTTGTTCTGTCGGGGCAGCTTTGTCAAAATCGCCAGCTTCTTTTTCTTTTTTACCACAAGCAGTTAAGAGTACCGCTGATAAAATAATTACAAATGATTTTTTCATGATTGAATAAGGTTAAAATTTCTAAGACAAATTTCAGATTTAGAGCACTTTTGATTTTATGACTGAAATCATAATAAGCCGATTTTATTATATCGGAACAACTTAATTATTGATCTTTTACGCTCACAAACATACCATGTGCAGACCAACAACAGCTGTCAATGATTTTTATTTAAAAAAGTAAAGAGGGTTTGAGAAACATAAGAGAAAAGACCAATTCATGATAGATGTCTATTGATAGAAGTTGGATGAACCGATGTAGAAGAATTATAGAATTTACCTGTGTTGAGTTTTGACAGTTTATAGTTGGCAAACTTTATTAAGCAAATGGGACATAGCTGGATTTTTACACCAATCGGACATATAAGGAAATACAATTCAGCAAAATAGAAAATTCGTTGGTAACATTTTTTATGTAACTTACCCGATACATAAAACAGGCTATTGGCACTATTCCTGTGATTTATCTTCAGACTTATCTTGATGAAATTTTGGGGCAGATTGACGAGCAGATTTAAAGGTTATCGGTTTAATGCCTAGTTGGACAAAGTCATTAACGAAATGAAGCAATCAAATACCTGAGCTTAGGAGGGTGCAACGCGAACTAAGCGAGGGTTTTGTGCAGCTGAATGAGGTAATGTTCCAAATACTTGAGTCCTAAAAGAGGAACAATATCGTTATGTGGCTAACTTAAAGCAGCCTATGTTGAAGAAATTTTAGGATTATTGTATTTATAATCAAATAGTTAATAGAAATTATGTTTTCATGGCGTTATCGACTTTTAAAAAGCTTCTGAAATTAAAATTGTAATCAAAGCTTGTAATAATTGTGATAATATGAAAGACTACTGGAGAACATCACTTAATTCACATTGATGTTGGTTTGGTCTATAGTTAGTACCCTCTAGTATTGTTCATTTTACAAAAAAATTAATACTGTGGAATGTAAAGTTAGAGTTAGTGTGGTTTTTTATTATATCAAATTTTAAGCGTTTGGATGGTTAGAAAATCGATTTTTATTTTCTTCACTCAATAATTATTTTTTTGGTTTCGATTTGGTTGTTTGATTGTAAACTAACCATATAGATGCCTGCTTTTAGTTGATTGATATCAATATTTAATGTTGGGGATTTTGGATTAATCGTTAATACTTCTTGCCCCACTGAATTATAAAAAGTTACTTTGTCGAGAGATTTATCAGCATTGATTGTTAATTTATCAGAGGCAGGGTTTGGAAAAATATTAGTTGTTGTTTTGTTCAAAGTTTCTTGACCTAAATTACTTAGGTCTATGATTCTGTAGTAGAGAGATTCAACCGTAATAACATTATACGGCGGATTATCCTCGATTAAAATAACATTTGTAGACATTTTAATGTGTGTTACATTGGGCGGTAACTCTTGGTTGTAGTATACAACATTGTTATAAATATTGAGATTGCTAACGTTGACTACTTGTTGGGTAATGTCATAATACATTTTCACTTCGAGTGTATCATTTACCACTTCGACAACACTTGACATCGTGGGTATATAATAATCTAGAATACCAATACTAAAATTAAACTGATGTTGATTTATCGATATAGGTGTGTAGCTAAATTGAGGGCTATTTACATTAATGTGTATATATTCTTGAGCAATACCGTTACTTATCGTAAAAGTTAAAAGCAGAATCATGAGTGATTTTTTCATGTCTTTATTTTTTTGTGAGTTTTACTTTTTATTCCTTAATCACCGTTTTGGCATCAACTATGTGGCCATTACAGACCAGTGCGATGATGTAAAAACCAGTCGGATAATTTGAAATATTGATGTTGGTTTGTGTACTATTGACATCTAAGATATAATTATTTGAAATACTTGTGTTGCCATAAGAACCGATAAGCATCAAATACGCAGAACCAACTTCGTTCAATTTGTAATTTACTGTTATGTTATCTGAAGCTGGATTTGGAGATATTTCGTTCAAACTATTATCTTTTAATTTTACCAATACCTCGGTGTAATCTTTGTAGCCATCTGCTAAGGCAATTACTTCGAGCTTATATTTTCTGGTAATATCTGCGGATACTGTTAAATCTTTTCCTTGGAAAATTAAGTTTCCATCAATGTCGTACCAGTTATAAATTGCTGCTTCATTGATTTGCTCAGCACTGATGACCACTGTTTCATTACGATCTACATCTTTATCTCCACCTGCGTTGGCAGTAAAGAGCGGTCTTATCCTTTTTTTAATTTCGTACGTTTCACCGCCAATAACAGATCCTGTAACTGCATCTTTTTGGATAACATGATACTTGAAATGTGTTTTGTCGGTTATCTCTTTGGTTAAGAAATTAAAAGTTAGGTTTAACGTTCCTTGTTCATGTGCATTAAAAGAAATGTTGTTTAAAAGTACGTGATTTCCGGTTACGATTTTTTTCTTTTCATCAAGTGTGGGGTCTAATTGCTGGTTTTGCTTTCCGCCTCGTTCCCAAGCATGATAAAGTTTGTCATCCATTTTGATGCTGACTTCGGCCTCATCATATATTGGTTTACCGGTTTCAAGATCTTCCTTGACCATTTCTAAGAAAAATGTGTGTGGTTCATTGTATGGATTTCCGACAGCTATCACACCACCAATTTTTGGTTTTTCATCACTTGTTGTAACAGGAGCAGGTTCAGGATAAACTACTGTCACATTTTTCCAAGCAATGTTATTGTTATTGCGCACGTTTGAGTTTAAATCAGATGTCTCCGTACTGTAAAATGGATCACTTTCAGCTTCAATTCGTGCTAACAGGCAAAAGTGCCATGGCTCAGGATTAATCCAAGTATATCTTTCAGGGTTGGGAATATCATTCCAAGGTATGTTTAGGATAATTTCTTCACCGGGGTCGAGAGATGGTATTGAAATGCCATCACCGATTTGAAGCCCCATATTTACAGTTGTGCCATCGATTGGATCTATTTCGGTGTATTCTCCATTCCAATTATAAGGCCACTGTAATGACGTTGATGCCTTGGCCCAATAAACTCTGAGAATTTCATTACCAGTTGAGGATATGCAACTATTGTTTTTAATACGAACATAAATATAGTTTTGTGCATTGGCGTCATATAATGGATTTTCATGTATGTATCCGTTGTCTTGATGATTTCGGACCCATATATCTTGGCTATTCCACATAAACGGAGTTATGGTATTGGGTTCAATTCCTGAATCTGTGGGGGAATCTTTTATTACTAAGTCAACTGAGCTAGAATTATATTGTTGCGCCAAAAGAAGCGCCTGATAGGCATTGAGTTTTCCGTAACCCATCTGTTTTGAGATACCCGGATTTAAGGGGTCTACTTCATAGTTGTACGGTCCGACTTTATCAGCAGATTGAAAAAGAATTGAACGTATTTGTTGCGCATTCAAGCATGGGTTAACTGATTTAATAAGGGCTGCAACCGCTGCTACTTGAGGCGCTGATGCCGATGTTCCTCCCATTCTTCCTGTATAGTCAGTAAAATTGGTTCCTGAGTTCGGTAGAAGTTCACCTATTGCAGGGAGGGGAGAAGTGACTGCTTCTCTCCAAGAGTTGTAGCCATAATCAGCTCCAGGGATGTCAATGGTCCAAATATTGGATGCTTCTCCGGGAATATGTGCGTTAATAGCCGTACTTGACGGTGCAACCATATTGAGCTTTAAGCCAGTTGTGACATCATTGTATTCAGAAGCACCACTAGGGCTGTAATTTGCCACCAAGTTATTTCTGTCTGAGGCACCAACATTAATCATTCCAGTCACATTTGAATTAGCCGGAAACCCCAAGAATCCCCATGAACCTCGCTCTCCTATCACTCGATTTGCTGTATTACCTGCAGAAAAAACAACTACTTTATTGTTGTTGACTGCATTTTGTATTGCAAAGACAACAGCTGGTTGCACATTTGTTAAAGTTGTAGGGATTCCCCAACTATTTGAAAGTATGTCAGCACCATTGGCAACCGCAAAGTCAATAGCCCCTGCAAAGTCTGATGCTTGAGGGCCATTGATA
Organism: Bacteroidota bacterium; assembly: GCA_018267095.1. Taxonomy (GTDB): domain Bacteria; phylum Bacteroidota; class Bacteroidia; order Flavobacteriales; family Flavobacteriaceae; genus Flavobacterium. The sequence continues at coordinate 63,451 of JAFDZC010000004.1, read as the reverse complement.
CCTAAGGGTATTTTTACAGGCATTATACGACATAATGGTGCGATACCCGTAATACCAATGCCGTTGTTTTGTGTAGCGGCAATAATGCCAGCACAAGCGTTTCCGTGATTATAACCAGTTGTTGTGGAGACTGTCGGAGATGGATCATCGGGATTGTTGGTCCCGTCGAAGGCAGCTGCAAAATTACTGCCGTTTAATCTTATTTGTCGGGTATTTGGCAAATCAGGATGATTACTGGTAACCCCTTCATCAATGACCGCTACCACTACATGTGGATCGCCTTTTGATATGTCCCATGCCTCTGGGGCATCTATATCGGCATCGACAGTTGTTGAATGACCATCGTTTGACCCTTGTCCTGTATTATTTAAGTACCATTGTTGGCTGTAATATTCGTCATTAGGTGGGTCTGAAAGTGCAGTTTTGTCCATCCTAACAAAAAAATTTGGTGTGCAATAGTCGACAAAACCGCTTTCGTATATTTTTTTTGATATTTCCAGAGGGTCCGCATTTGTTTTTAGGATGCTGAATGACAATGATGATTTTAAATATTCTAAATTATTTGTGGTTAACAAATTACTTTTTGCAGCTTCGCCAACTCCCTCTTTAAAATGCAAAATTATCTCGGAGGGGTAATAAATTTCTTTGCCATCATCCGTTAAATAGTTTGGATATACTCTTGCGTTTAGGCCATAATTTTCTAACCCGTCTGTTTGTGCAACTATGAATGTTTTGTCATTTAACTTCTGGCCGGAAGGAATATTATTGTTGTTGAAAAGCCCCATAGGAAATTCAACTAAATACTTACCTGTGATTTTTGTAAGATTTATTTTTTGATTGTTAAAGGTGTAATAAAAGGCAGTTTCTTGTGCTTTTGCTTGAACAATGAAAAGACAAATAAATAAAGTGAAATAATATTTTTTCATGGTAAAAAAGTTGTATGGTTAAAATCTCTGACAATTAGTTAAAGTGATATTTTTAGATTCTGAAAAACTTCAAATTCTATTTTTTAAGCAATATTTTTTGAATCGCTTTTTCTGTATCGGTCGTAATTTCAATTAGGTAGATGCCATCGACCAATGAACCTAAGTTAATTGCATTTGAAATGGAATTATCGCAGGCTTTTATCAGTCTACCGATGTTATCATATATTTTGATAGATCTGACCATTGCAATGTAATCAACTGGGAATTCAATGATACCAGAAGTAGGATTTGGAAATAATTTTAATTTATTATGGTTTTCAAGAAAGTTACTTGAGGATAAGGTAACCGTTGCACTGAGCGGTGTTGAGAATTGTATTATCTCTGTATCTGACTGAGCATTAAATTCGCAGATATATTCTGACCCATTCCAATTTCGATAGTTGACATTAACAATCAAAGTATAATTGAAAGCGGCTGAATTGACATTAGGAATAATAAAATCGTTTTCTTTGGTTGTGATGATTGATAGAGTTATTGGTGTATAACAGATGTTTAATGTTATCACTTCGCCATCAATGGAATAGGAGTAATTGTTATACTCAAAGTAATGCCCCTCAAATACTTTTAGGTGGACTAAAATATCTTGATTAGAAGGAGATGCGCTTAATTCTTGAATTGATAACGCTTGTATTGATTGCGAGAGTGCCAATACAATGATTGTAAAAAATATTTTTTTCATAACTTTTAGTTTTTAATCAGTGTTTTTGCATCAATAATTTGTCCATTACAAACAAGGGCTAATGTGTAGAAACCATTTTGATAAGCAGAAATATCCAGAGTTGTTTCAGAACTATTGATGTCTAAGATATAATTATTTGAGTTACCAACCGTGCCATAACTACCAACAATCATCAAATAGGCTGAACTAACATCGTTTAATTTGTATTGTACATTAATTAGATTTGATGCGGGATTAGGGGCTATGCTTTGCAATGAACTAGGCTTAAATTTTACTTCTACTTGGGTGTAGTCTTTAAATCCGTCTTTTGTGGCAATCACTTCTAATTTATATTTTTTTACGATGTCAGCTGAAACGGTCAAGTCTTTACCTTGGAAGATTAAATTTCCGGACATATCGTACCAATTGTATAAGGCCGCTTCATTGATTTGTTGTGCACTTATGGTAATGATTTCGTTTTGATCTACTTCTTTGTCACCCCCCGCATCTGCTGTAAAAATGGGTCTGGATTTCTTTTTGATAACATAAGTTTCGCCCCCTATGACTGATCCGGTAACGGCATCTTTTTGGATAACATGGTAAATGAACTTTGATTTTTCAGTTAGCTCCTTGGTTAAAAAGTTAAATTTGACGTTCAGGGTACCCATTTCATTTGGAAGAAATGATAAGTTATCTAAAATAACATTATTGCCTTTAACGATTTTTCTTTTTTCATCTGAAGTTGCATCAAGTTTTTGAGCCTCTTCGCCTCCTCGTTTCCATGCTTGGTACAATACGTTATCCATTTTAATACTTACTTCGGCCTCATCGTAAATGTTTTTTCCGGTTTCAAGGTCTTCCTTAATCATCTCAAGGTAGAATGTTTTAGGTTCATCAAACGGATTGCCCACCGCTACTATTCCTCCGATATTTGCATTGGGGTTTTCTGCTGTTACATCTGCAACATCCACGACTGTAACATTTTTCCATGCTAAGTTGTTGTTGTTTTGTACAAATGAATATAAATTGTTGGTTTCTTGTGTTGGGTCTTCTGCAGATTCAATTTTTGCAAGTAGACAAAAATGCCACTTATCTTCGCCTGCAAAGGTATAGTCATTGGGATTTGGAACTAAAAATGGGACTTTTATAATTTTTTCTTGCCCCGGTTGGATGACCGGTATTGTAGTGCTCGGATTTGGAGTGACCGGAGCACCCAACAAAGAACTATTATTTGGAGCCGGGAAATAGTGTTGGCCATCCCAAGTATCAGGCCACTCTAAGGATGTACCTGCCTTTGCCCAATAAAACTTCAATTGTTCGTTACCTGAAGATGGAACACAGCTTTTGTTTGTGATGCGGATGTATGCAAAGTTTGGTATCATAGCATTATAGAAGGGATTTTCATGTTCCTCGATATTATCATCGGTGTTTCGAACCCAAATGTCAGTACTGGCCCACATAATCGGAGTTGAATTGTTTGGCTCTAGACCAAAATCATCTGTGCCGTCTTTGACCATCAGATCTAGTGTAGCAGAGTACATTTGTTGTGCTAATTGAACGGCAGCATAGGCATCAACTAAGCCATATCCCATTTCATTATTCCAAGTTCCGTTTGGTCTTTGGTCGGTTTGGATGTAATTATAGTTGCCTACTTTTTGCGAAGTTTTTTCAATAATTTTTACGACTTGCTTTTGGCTTAAACATGGATTTACAGAAAGTATCAAAGCAGCAATTCCAGAAACGTGAGGTGCAGAAATAGAAGTGCCATAGTCATTTATAGTTTCGTCGCCATTTGCTAGAGTGAGAACATTGCTGCCCGGAGCTACCACATCTAAAGTTTGCCCAAAAGCTGAGGAATTGACGTTTGATGAATATACAGATCTTTCACCGGTTGAATTTATTCCTCCGACAACTAAAAAGTCTGGATTGGAGTTGGCTGGATAATCGACATTTGTCCAATTTCCTGAGGAAAAAGTGACGACACACCCTAGTCCACCTCTGCCTTGTGTTATAGCATTTTCAAAAGCGTTTTCTAAAATAGCGCTGTGATAATAATTATAATAGTTGCCGCCTTGATCACCGTAGGAGTTATTGATGACATCAGCACCATTCATCCAAGCCCAATTTATCCCATTTGCTAATTGTTCTGGAAATTGGGCATATTGCGTTAAGAATTTGTTACTTATATCTAGAATTTTAGATTGCGGAGCTACTCCGGCAATCATCGTTTCATTATTTTTTACGGCAGCAATAATTCCAGCGACTCCCGTAGCGTGATCCCAATATAGTTGACTTGGGGATGAACCATTACCAAAGCAAGTGTCAAAACTAGAAGGGTCAATGTTGGCGGATAAATCTATATGAGTTTTATCGACACCAGAATCCATAATAGCCACTTTTATTCCATTTCCCTCTGTGATGTTCCATGCTTGGCACATATTAATATCAATGTTTGGATTTGCACTGTTTTGATAGCCCCACATCTCATTTAACTGTGAATCATTGCTGCACGGTTCCTCCACTAAATTTGATTTAAAATCAAACAAAAACCCTGGATCAACGTCTGCAAATAGACCTGTTTCATAAAAGTAGTTTGATGATTCTATAGAATTATTAGTGATGTTACAGGACAATCTATACCATAAAGGCATAAATTTATTCTCACCTTCAATTTTTACATTTTTTTCAAGGGCTTTATTTTGTAATAGTTCAACATCTGAATATTTTTTTAGTTTCACATAAAAGATGTTCGAAGTACTCATTGATTTTGATGGAGTATTTTTGAAATGGTATGCGATATTGGTTATGTCGGGATTGTTTTTTAATGAATTTATCTTTTCAAGAAATTCAATATCATCCGGAATAGTTTGGAATTCAAGATTTAAAATTCTTTGCGGTTCTTCGCCGGGAATGCAACTTAAAACACTTAAATCCGAAGAAATGATGTTTAAACCATTTAAAGTTGAAGTTTGAAAACTGGCTTTTACGTTGACGGTCAGGTATTTTTTTTCTAACTGTAAATAAACTTTTTGGCCTTTGTAATAGTAGTAATTGCTTTGTGCGTGTAAACTGAAATTAATAAATAAAATCAATGTAGTGACTACCAGCTTGATTCTTGTTTTCATTGCGTATAAATTTTAATTATGTTCTTAAATAAAACTCAAATCGAAAACATCAACCATTAAACTTGTTTGTTCAGTAAATGAACTCAAAATTTAAATAGTTAAGTTCTCGACAAAAAATGCCAAGACAAGTGGTGGGGTATATTCAGTGATAGCCAAATATATGTTAATTTATTATACAAACCACACATCTAGAGCATTTTATTTTATTGATTTAGTAAAGATTGTGTTTGTTTAGTTTGTTTTGGTCTAGATTTTCTGCAGCAAATGTTAATGTTATTAATAACTGAATATTCAGAATCAACTGGTAGCGATTATAGTTTATTAAAACCATTAAGTTGTTTTTGAGAAAAAAGTTTACTTAGTGAAGGACTAAGCTTTTTATTTAATGATAGATAGTAAGTAAACCAAATAATTGATGATTTGCTAAATCGTGAGAAACAAATCTATGATTTTGTGCAGAGGAGTGGCACATTGGAATATACTAATGCTTACTTAGATATTACTCTTTTGGGCTAATAGTTCTAGAGTTAAGTTGTTGAATTCTCCAAAATAATATTTTTTGAGAACCTGCTCAAAAACCGGATTTGTGTTGTTTACCTGAGCAAATAAAGTCATGCACGAGCAAAGTTTAATATCATCGGGTGTGCTGAAAATTTCATGGACGCTTTTGTTTTCAATTTCAAGTAAGATTTGTGAGATTTGGATTAAATGTTTGCCTAGTACAGGATGTGCAAGATATGCTGTGGCCTCTTCGAGATTAACTAAGGTAAAGTGCTGGTCGGTATTGCTATGATCTAAGCCTTTGATATGCGGAAAGATGAAGTCCATCCAGTTAGTAAGTTTTTGACCAGTGCGTAACTCGGCTATGGCTTTTAAATATACTTGGTTTTGCGCATCGAGAAATCTGACTAAGTCTTTTGAATCCTTCATAGGGTTACAAAATTAATCATATTTTTAAAATAGTTTGTAGCACTTGATGAGCTCTATCTTTTGTCTTTTGCATTTTTATTATAAGCGATTAAATTGACCATTTCGCGCAAACGGCTTCGGACCCTGAGGCCGTAATGATTTTCGATTTCGGATGCCGAGAGGTTGGTGGTGATGTGGGTTGGGAGGCGTTTGCTGATGAAGATGTCGTAGCGACTCAGCAGGATTTCGGCCAGTATGTTGCAATCGTTGCCGTAATATTTGAGGTTGTTTTCGACGCCGAGGTCGTCAAAACAATACCTGGCTGCCACTGGCAACCCTCCTCTTAATCTCAAATCTTTGGCGTATTTGTGGATGGTACTGTAGCCGTCATTGATGAATTCAAAGCTGATGTCGCGACAGGGCTTGAGTATGAATTTACGGTCTGGCGGAGCTAGGTATTTCATGAGGGTCATCAACGAGGTTTTGCCACAACCCACCGGGCCGACCAACAAGATGCCTTTGGACAAATCAAGGCCGAACTGAAATGCCGTCTGCTCGTCCTTGAGGAAATAAGCAATCAGGCGGTATACCACCGGGTGGTCATGTTCGGGTATGTTGAAGTGTGGTCCGAACAGTTCTGTGCCTTTGGTCTGCAACCAATCAATAATTTCGGGATAGCTATAGTGGTTCTGCATAGTCTTTGTCGGTTGAGGTATCGAATTGCTTTATAGGGTCGGGTTTTTCGGACGTGCTGTATTTTGGAGCATTAAGCATCCAGTTGCGCGCGGCGGCTTGCCAATCGGTCATCGGGGTTTTGCCGCCTACCAACCAACCGATGCTTTGAAAGTAATTGTAGAATTTGTGCGCTTCGACTTCGGCATAATTTTGTTCGAGGAAATATGCGCGAACTTCGTCGATGGACAAACTAACTTCTTGCCTTCTGATTTCATTTTCGGAGGAGTCTGCGAAATCCTGCGGATTTTCTTTTTCTTTTTCGGCGGAACCTTTTTCTTTTTGGCTTTTTTTGGTTTCTGAATCCAAATCAAGATTTATTTTTTTTTCGGATGGCTCGCCTGCGTTTGAGTTCTTTGGACTGTTTTGATGGTTTGAAATGTTTGTTTTGTTTGTAGAAGGGACTACTGCTTGTTCATCAGCTTGTTCGGTACCAGTTTCAGTAGTTGTCTGAGGCTTGTTTGAAAGTTGTTTGCCGAGCGGTTCAAAATTTGAACTGCTGTTTCTATCGGATTTTGGTAAAGGTTTTAGGTCGTTTGAAAAATTGAAAAGATATACATGGCTGCCCCTGAACGGATTATAAGAGGGTTCATATTTGATGTAGCCGTGCGCATGGAGTGCCTTGAGGCATTTGTGGTAGGTGGCCTTAGAGCTGATCTTGCTGATGCGCATGACCTCATCACGCGAGATGCTGATTGGGTTGCGGAAACGGTTGCAGTTCCAAAACTGGAACAACGCAATGTATAGACTGATGTGGGTGGGGTTCAACAGCCGGTCTTGGGCTACTTTGTCAAAGAAGCCGGTGAGGTGCTTGATGTAATTCATGGCGAATTACTTTGAGTTGAACAAGGTTTGCTCGGATTCTACTTTGTTGCTTTGCAGCATCTTTTCGATATCTTGATAGGCGTAGTATATGATGCCACCAATACGGGTGTAGGAAATGGTCTTATTCATCCGAAGTGTCTGAAGTGTGCCCGGGGAAATGTTGAGCAGCTTGCGTACCTCTGTGGACTTTAGCCATTGTTTGGTTTGAGATGGTTTGTTTTTGAGTAGTTCGGTAAGGTCGCGCATGAGCAGCATACGGAATTCGACTAGGTCTTCTTTGGTTAAAACTTCAATAGCCATAACAGTTGTTTTACTTGGTTATGGTACAAAATTGTATGGTTTGGGTGATTTTAATTCCCAAGTCGTTCACAACTTGGGAATGATTTTTTTGTTCTTTAGTGAATGAAAGGGACCTTGGTTGATGAGATTTTATTGTGAATCTGTTTTTTGATCTAAGAGATTAAGTTCATTAATGAATACCGTCGGGGGAATTCCGGTTCGCTCTTTGAATGAACGCGTAAAAATCTGAGTTGAGCCAAAACCAACTTCTAACCCTAATGCTTTGTTGGTGTATTTTCGGAACTTTTTATCGGACTGAAGTTTGGCAATTATGTAGTCTATTTTTAGATCGGAGATATATTCGATGGTGCCTTTGCCTCGGTAATGGCTGAGTAGTTTAGTTGCGTATTTTTGGTTGGTATTTAGTTTTTTTGCCAATTTTTGAAGCGACATTTCGGGTTCGATATACTCGTGTTTGGATTCAAAAGTTTCGAGCCTTTTGAGTAGTTTTTGCGCCAGTTCTTCGCTAAATCCGAGTTCACCTTCATTGTAACGAACAGTTTCTGTAACTAAATTTTTGTTTGTTTCAGCCTTTTTTTTCATCAAGGCTTCAAATTTTTCATGATATTTTTTGCGTTGTTTGACGTTTCGATAACTGACCGCGACTAAGCTAACACTCATTAATGAAAGTAAGGTATATGCAATCATTCTTTGGTTTTGCGAAATTTTCTGTAGTTCGAGGATTTCTGCTCGCATTTTTTTTGGGTTGTATTTGCGAAGTATTCTTGATGACAGATATTTGTAGTCCTGCACTGTTGTTTTTTCGGCTTTGATGAACTGGTCGGTATAAAAGAGCGCATGATTTAGATCTCCAACATTTTTATAATGATTTATCAGAAATTCGTAAGATTCAAGAAGCTCGGGACGAATATATTTTGTGTTGCTGAAAATTTGGTCCACTTTTTTGAAGTGATGTATTGCCGTGCCTTCATTTTTTAAAATCCAATTGCTTTTTCCGGCCACGTAGTGCGCCATGGCTAAATTGGAAATATCTAACTTAAAAAAGGGTATGACCGAATTGGCCATTTTTTGGGCTTGGTCGTACTGTTTTGAACCGAGTAGATTGAGCGATTCAGCTAAATTAAAATAGGGTAGTACCTCTGGTATTTGCCAATTGTTGGCCAGTATTTTTGCGCGGGTGATGATGTTGCGAGCTTCGTTGAATTTTCCGAGACTGTTGTAGCAAAGACTTAGTGCGTATAGTGTATTTAAATAGGCTCTATCATTTTCTTGCCCAAAATAGGACTCGCATTGTTTGAGTAAGGCAATGGCTTCATCATTAAAGCCTAAGTGGTATTTGGTTTGGGCAATTTGGTAGCGAACTTTGAACGATTGATATGGGTTGTTGGTTCGTGAAATGTAGGCATCTGCCAATAAGTAATTATCCAGCGCTTGTTGGTGGTTTAAGTCTTGGTAGAGGTAAATGCCCTTTGATAAGTAGGCAGATCCAATAATTTGCTCGTTGTTGGATTTTAAAGCAACTGAAATCATGCTGTCGATGTAGGTATGTTGGTTTTTTTCTCCTAAAGAGGCGTATGCCAAGGCCTTATATGCCAAGACTTGTTGCTCGATATTTTTCATTTTTTTGGCTTTGGATAACCAAATTTGTGCATTGGCGATTGCTTGAGTCTTGTTGTTTCGGTTGTTGTAAAAGTTTTTTTCTAAATGAGAAAAACTTGCCTTTACTAAACTATCAGGCACATATTGTTTGGCGGATAAGTTTGAAGTAATGAGCCATAATAAATTTATGGCGGTCATTTTTGACGCTGGAATGAAACTCATGGGAATTAACGTTTGTTTGATTGGGGATTGCGAGTTAAAGGTAACAATTTTCTTCCCGTGATTTCAATTGGTTTCGATTGTTGCCTCAAAAATACTCTTGGTTTTTGTTTGCTGCTCGTTTCTGGAATTTCATATGTTGATTTCTGGAATCGCTTACGGATAGGCTTGTAAGGCCTATTGTTGCCCCCTAGTTTTGCCTTGAATTCACGTATGACTCAGCGCAGAGTCAGTAAGAAAAAAGTTCAGATTACCCGGGCAAAATGAACTGAATTAATTATTCAGTAATATCAAGCAAACTCTCATGAAAAATTTTATTACAATAAAAATGATCCTAATTTTTATAGGTTTATTCAGTATCTCTTGTAGTAGTGATCAAGAAAACAAACAAGTTTCTGCAACAAAGAAAACGATGCTTAAAACCGGCGCGACCAACCCGGAAAATCCATTGAACCCATATGACCTAGCCGGAAGAGCACACAGTGAAATATTGGACGCATACTTTGACACTGCTGCCTTGCCTGAGACTCTGGAACAGGTAATTGCAAGAATTGGCTTGGTGAGTTTATCTAATAATACACTACAGGAGCTTTCAGCGACCCCTGGGAGTTTAATATCTACTGCCCGGGCTCAATATATTTTGACACAACCTCAAAATGCTATACCGTCAATTTTTAATCAAGTAGCTTGTAGTGAAAGAGCCAGGAACAGTTTTAAGAATTTTAGTGAATCACTGGTTTCGCTTTGTGCAACAGAACAAAATTACAATCTGATTTATAAATATATTTCAGATTATGAAACTCTAATTTTGAATGATGCATTATTGACCGAAGCTGATAAGAAATTGATTTTGACCAGTACTTCGATTGCTCGTTATGCCGCCTCAAAAAAGCGCCGTCCGAAGCGCAATATGGACACTGATTGGGAAATTAATATTTTTCATGTGGCCGGCAGTATTGAAGGCTACACACAATCACCAGCCGCGGCAGTAACCACCTCGCTTTGTTTGGGTATAGCTGCTAACAAGTAGCGTTGCATTTCTTATAGAAAAGCCAGCTCAATGCTGGCTTTTTTTATTTATGTTGCGATAACTAATTGTCGATTTGTGCCATGCGACGATTTAAGTTTTCTTGCAGCATCGTCAGAAATTTTGTTTGCTCGGATTTGCGTTGTCGGATTTCTATGAAGGCTTTGTTGAATTGCCCCAATTTTATTTCGAAAACTTCTTCGAAATAGTTTGCAATTTCTTTTAGATCGGCTGTGCCGTTGTTAAATGCAGCTTGCGTGTGCAATGCATAAAGTAGTTCTATTAAGTGAATTTTAGGGGCTGTCCATTTTATTTTTTTGCTCGGAATATTGCTTGCGGGCAAAGAAGATTTAAGTTTTGCTTTTTCGGTTTGAATAAATTCTAGGAGTTGTTCGTTGGCGATTAGTTTGGCACAGATATAATCATGAGAAGTTGAGAAGCGCGGATCTGCTTGTAGGTAGCTGCTGTCGAGGGTATGTCTTACATCATATTTGCCCCGTATAAAGTATTTGTGATCTAGGATGTTGTTGCCGGTGCGGATGTATTTGCAGAACTCAGCGTGATCGTCGTAAAAGGCCTTTATTTTTTTGATTTGTGTTAGGCAGTATTTGCGAATGGCTTTCTTGCCCACAGGCTTGTTTGCCGCGAAGGTGTATATTTCGTTGTAATAAATGAGCTTGGCTGCCCAGGTGGGTTTTATGTGGCGAAAGAATTCAATTTCTTCGGACTTGTTGCACGGAGGATGGATCAAAAAATGGGTTTTGAGCTTTTCGAGCGCAAGCACGAGGGTTTTTAAAGACTGCGCAGCATATTGTATGGGTTCCGGGTTTTGAAGCTGAATGGCTTGGAGTTGTGAAGCTGTAACAGACCATAGTGAATCGGAGAAGTTTTTCATAGCAGAGCGTTTGCGATAGGGTGAAACCCAAGACAAAGCTATCTGCTTGACTTATTTGAAACAAATGCACTATTTGTTAATTCTGGAATTGCATAGTATAATTCTAGAATTGCATAGTGTTTTTGTTTCTATTTTATCAGCTTGCAAAAAAAATATTTGATCATGTTGGGACTTGTATTCGCCTTTGTTTTATTACTGTTTTTTGTCTTTTTGTTTGTTAGAGAAGTTCGTCTTGACCGAGCCCGTTTTAAGGAGCAAGATCGGTTGGGGGATGAGCATATTATGCGGGTGATTGAGAAGTTCTTGAAAGAAAAAGGGAAATCGCTTGAGATTTGACTTGCCTGTGTGCGATAAAAACCTCTAGTGCGGTGATTTGAATTGTTTTTTGTTACAAAAATGCTGTGATTACAGATGTCCGGCTGACAATAAGTGGCTCGAGGATGTAAAATTTAATGCCTTTAATTGATTTAGATTTTCTTCTTTATTTATTGCATAAATAAAAAAAATATGTATATTTGAAAGTAGATAATCGGTATTTATTCGATTATAGCATTAAAAATTTACATATTTTACTTATGGATATCAAGCAACAACTTGTGGCCTTTGAAGGGCAGTTGATTACGCATCAGGTGCTTGTCAGCCTTCTTAAAACATACCGCCGTCCAAATGACAAAATCAAGGCGCTCAAAGACGAAGGAATTCTTGAGCCGGTAAAACGCGGATTTTATATCCCCGGCAAAGCAACCCAAATAAAACGACCTGAACGGAGCCTGATTGCCAATCATCTGTACGGCCCTAGCTATGTTTCTATGGAATCGGCACTCATGCATCATGGGTTAATTCCTGAGCGCGTCTTTACGATTACCTCGATGACCACTAAGCCATCAAAATCTTTCAAGACTCCTTCGGGTTTGTACACCTACCACTACCTGCCGCTGCCTTATTATTCGTTTGGGCTTGATACTGCCATGGTGAACACCAACCAACAGGCCCTTATTGCCACCCCGGAAAAAGCACTGGCCGATAAAATTTTGGCTACCCCAGGTATATTGCTTAGGAGCATGAGCAGTACCATAGCTTATCTAGTTGAGGATTTGCGGATGGAGGAATCGGAACTTAAGCAATTTGATACCCACCTTATGCGCAGCTGGCTGGAGGATGCACCCAAAAAAGAAAGTCTTGCAATTTTGATAAAAACCATCGACAAACTATGATTAAAGACTGGCTGGAAAGCTATGACCCCAAAGACAAGGAAGAGGCGCTTGCGGCGCTGCGTGAAATCATGCAGGAAATTGCATTGGCCGGGCTGAACCGTGCCGGTTTTTTTGAAAAGGCGGCCTTTTATGGCGGGACTGCCCTGAGGATATTTTACGGATTGAACCGTTTTTCGGAAGACCTTGATTTTTCGTTACTGGAACCGAATCCTGATTTTTCACTCGAAAAATACCAAGATGCCATTGTTGCGGAATTTGCCGCGCTCGGGATGCAGGTGAGTGTTCAAGAGAAGCAGAAATCCGTGGCATCAAACATAAACTCGGCATTTTTGAAATCGGAGACGCTGTGGCGTGAACTGACCCTAGAGAACATTATCCCTCAAAGCGGGATTAATACCATTGCTCAGATCAAGATTAAAATTGAAGTTGATACTAAGCCGCCATTGGGTTTTGCCACTGAGGAAAAACTATTGCTCAAGCCTTTTTCGTTTTACGTGAAATGCTTTGTGCTTCCGGACCTTTTTGCGGGAAAGATGCACGCGCTGCTGTTTAGGAAATGGAAAAACAATGTAAAAGGGCGGGACTGGTATGATATGGAATGGTACATCAAAAAGGGCATTCCGCTTGACCTGAACCATTTTTTATTGCGTGCGCAGGACAGTGGCGACTGGGACCAAGAAACAATTAGCGAAGATGCATTCAGAAACCTGCTTGCCACCAAAATTGATTCGGTAAACATGGACTATGTCAAGGCTGATGCAACGCGGTTCATACCAGATGCATCTGTGCTTGATATCTGGTCAGCGGGTTATTTTCAGGACCTTTCGGGGCATTTGAAAATAGCGAGATGACCGCTTGACCAACGGAATACCGAGGAAAGATTACCGGACTCAGCCCAACAGCCCTAAATCATAATATAAATGCACTAAAGGAGGTCGGCCTTGTAGAACGCGAAGGAACTAAAGGAGGTAACTGGATATTGTATTATATTCAACCAAGGGTGGGGGAATAAATAACGATTGTTAACGATCGTTGTAATGGTTATTAAAAATAAGATTATTATGCGGATGATATCCTAGTCAAAGTGGGTGAAAAAGTGGGTGAATAAATGATCATTGTAATGGTCGTTACAACCTAAGATTATATTAAACAACGCAGCAATAACCATTGATTGGAGAAGTTTAACAGTAGAAGATGCATTAGTAAAGTGCGCAAAAGGGTGGGTGAATAAATAATCATTAAATAACCATTGCCATGGGTCTATATTTTGCTTATTTTAGAGCTTTACAAACTTCTGGCATTTGATTTTGTCAAGAAAACATTATTTCGCTAGTACTAACTTGTGATTTCGTAAGGTAAACATATATTAGGTTTTTCGTATCTATTTAGATAGCATTATTATGTTAGTTAGTCAAAAATAATTTTGCTAGATTTCGTCCAACCGAAGTAATTTATTTGTGCACGGCGAGCTTAAATAATTTTATTTTTACAAGAGTCCGGCTTTATTTTTAAACATATTTTATTTATGTAGGTTTTCAACTTCTTTACATTAAATTGATTAATAATAAATTAGCTAATTTTAAAAATATTGATAATAACGTAAATTTGTTTTTTTTGCATTTGGATATTTTTTATATTACAACAATAATTTTTTTATTATTCTGAGATTTTTATGAATAACCTATCACTTGTAAAGGCGAAAAAAAATGATAAAATAGAAATAACGAATAATTACGATTCTGTTGATATCTTTAGTGGTGCAGGCGGACTTAGCATAGGAGCTGAACGTGCTGGATTAAATATCGCTGTTGCAATAGAAAAAGATATTTTTGCAGCTCAGACTTTTCAGCATAATCATCCATTTGCTAAAATATTGTGTGATGACATATGTAATATCAATCCATTAGAGCATATTAAAGTAACTCCATTTATAGTATTTGGAGGACCACCTTGTCAAGGGTTTTCGACGTCAAACACTAAAACGAGGACAACTGAAAACCCTAACAATTCTTTATTTTATCAATTTTTAAGGTTTGTAGAAGAATTGAAGCCATCCTGGTTTCTTTTTGAAAATGTAGAAGGCATAACCTCGTTTGATAAAGGAAATACAGTTAAGGAAATAAAACGGCTGTTTGGTGAGTTGGGATATTCAACTACTGAAGAAGTTTTGTATGCTTCTGATTATGGAGTGCCTCAGCATAGAAATCGATTTATAATGGTTGGTAACAGAGTTGGTGTCGATTTTAAATTTCCGGAAAAGTTTAATTATAAAGTATCAGTACAGGATGCCATAGCTGATTTGCCACCTTTAAAGAATGGTGATGTCATTGAAAAAATGCCATATAGCAAACCACTATCACAATCGAGTGCCTACGCTAAACTAATGCGCAGGGATGCAAAGAAGTCTTTTCAAAATTTTGTTTCGAGGAATCAGGATTACGTGATTGAACGATATAAATTTATTGCTCAAGGTCAAAACTGGAAGGCAATTCCAGATGAACTGATGCAAAATTATAAAGATAAAAGGAACTGTCATAGTGGAATATATAAACGTTTAAATCCTGAAATACCTTCTGTTGTGATATCAAACTACAGAAAAAATATGCTTATTCATCCATTTGAGGACAGGGGTCTTTCTGTCAGAGAGGCTGCCAGATTGCAGAGTTTCCCTGATAATTTCATTTTCAAGGGTTCATTATCTCAGATTCAGCAGCAAATTGGCAATGCCGTACCGCCTTTATTAGCTGAGGTTATTTTTAAAGCTATAAAAGAACAACATGAACAATTGTTGATTAACAAAAGCTAAGAATCTAACACAAGACCCTCATTTTCTGCATTTTTAATCAGATGGTATAAAATAGCTGATTGTTTTTCAGAAGGCATTGGTATTTTAGCATTTGCCATTTTGTTTAGTATATCTGCCTGCATACTAGATAATTTTAATGCCGATTTATCTTCCTGATAATAAAGATTTAGCTTCTTCCATATGGGAAGTGATGTGTTAACCACTTGTATCTGCATTTCAATTCCTGAGTCCAGCGTTTTTTTCTTTTTTTCTTCTTTTTGAATGTATTTTATTTCGGTAGTCTCAATAAATAGTGAATTGTCAATCTCTTTAAATTCAATCTTTAAATCTTTAACGCTTTCCCAACATTTACTGTTTTTTGTCCATTGACTAATATTGGCAAAACCTGCGGGTGGAGAAGTAATTTTATGATAAACCATCTCCGCAACTTTATCAAGCATTTTAATTAAGTTATTTGGCAATGTCTGTTGTTCCCAAATTGCATTGAAATTGAGATTTAGATTCATTTGACTAAAAAAATAGGAGAGATAGGCTATTGTATAAGTAACTGTTTGTGCCCTATAGCCGCCGTCATACCAAGACGATTTTGTAATTAATCTTTCCACAGTACGGAACATTATAATTCGTGATACTGCATCTTTAAAAAACGATTCCGTTATGGCAAGACTGTCATTTTCCAGAATTTCACTGATATTTTCAGCAAAACGGCGGAAACTGTCCTGAGCTCCTTTAGATACCAAATCCGGCTTCTGATTCCAAGAATTCTCTGCTTTTGATAAGAGTGTTTTGTCAATCAGTTGGTCTTTTGGGTTTTCCAAAAGGAATTTTCTTTTATCAAAAGCAGACAAATATGCCTGACTATTTAAATATTCACCCCGTACTCTTTCGTAATACCAATGTGTTCTTCTTTGTGATCCCTCTTTAGCAGGAGCAAATATGCGAACGGAATAATCCTTCATGTCTTTATGAAATGGGCTATTTGAAAAGAAATCTGAATTATTTATCTTATTCTGTGTGTTAGCATATTCTGCAACCTTGGATACAAAATCGTCCTGATTTGCTAACTCATTCACAACTGATAATTTCATTTGCACTGATACTTTCGAAACATCAATCTTAGATACTTTACTAGCGGCATAAATTGCAGAAGTTGTCTGCCCTCCATTTACAATTTGAAAATTTTTAATAAGGCTAATGTTCCCATTTTCTGCAAATTCAATTGCTGTTGCCGTGGCAGTTATACCATTATTGTAGGCAAAAAACATTTCAGGTTTGCCCTCGATGGTATTACGCAAACCTCTATTAACTGCACCTCTGAATTGAAGAAAGGTTCGTACATTCTGTTCAAACAATTTTTGACCAAACTCTTCATATATATTTACGAGTGTATTTCCTTCGACAACTGCCAAATAAGATTGGTATAAGCTACTATCTTGATTTATTTTTAAGCAAGGTAAATCGACTTTTACTTCAAACTCTGCAATATTGCCTGATGCAGTATAAATTTTATAAAGGTATTCTATGTCAATAACTCTGAATTCAGTAGGTAAGGATAAAAAGATTTCGGAGGGGATTTCCTTGAGTGTTCTTGTGACTCTCCCATCAGTCAGTAGCATAAATCTAATCTTTAACACCAATTTGTTATCATGGTATTTTTTGAGGTTATAGGCCATAGAATATGCATCTGACGTCTCTTCCATTTGCGAATAAAACCCTTCAAATGCTTTTTTCAAAAAGGCCTTCATCCTTGTAAACTTTGATTCTAACTGTGTCATTGTCAAAGTCTGAATTTCGTCATCCTGAAAATAATGATGATTTAATATTGTAAGCAGTCCTCTTTCTTCGTCAAAATCATAGCCAAATGCTTCGACACCTTTTTTGATGTATTCAGCATAAGTATAATTTCTTGTCATGTCACCAGTGGACACCAAATCCTCACATACTGTTTCAAAAAAAGCCTGAGGTTTTAAAAGCGTTCTACTTTCGGCATCGCTCAGAATCGATTGTGTAAAATACTCGTGAAATTCTTCTAGATTGACCATAACTAATCTAATTTACTATTTGATGAATATCTGTCTGGAAACGATTACAGTGCGCTAAATCGATTGAATAATTCACAGCCACTATTTCTGTTGCGATGTTCATCGGAACTATTCGTGGAAAATCATCTTCTACCAAATAAGCCGTATACCCGTCAACTCTAAATTTATACATATGATCATAATTTACACCTGGCATATATCCGAAATCTATAATGCTTTTCTCAAACTGTTGCAAAGCCTGCATAGATTCGCTTTCGAAATCTGTAGTAAGTTCTTCAATCACATCCTGAATTGAACTTCCATTTAAATCTTCAGTCAAACCATAGGCAATAAGATATATAGGTTTATTGTTTGACAACAACTGATGTGCAGAAGATATTGTTACAACTAAACCATTACTACTCCTAAATGACTTTACCTCAACTGCTATTTTAGGCAAGGAAAAATCTTGTTTGTCTGCTTCAGGGCCATTCCATGCTGTAAGAGAAGCAAGTGAGCCGTAGGCCGGGATAAGGATGTTTTTAAGAAACTGTAATTCTGCAAATAACCCCATTTGTTTTTCATAGGAAATGCTAATATCATTATTTTGCATCAAAAACACCTGCCACCGGCGTAGACGGTTCTCAACAGCATTAATCATTTTCTCGTTCACTAAGGAGACTGAACAGGTGCTAATTATATCTCTGCATAGTACCAGAAAAAGTTCCCAGTCTTCATTCTTTTTTAAAATCAGAAATAATTCACCTGCATTTTCAAAATTTCGTTTTACGAGTGCAATGCCTCTAAGCTTTATATCAAGTTCAGTGCTGGCAAATTCAGATGCGGATTTTATATATAATCCATATTTTCCTGAAATATCGGTTATCCAAAAAAGGTTATGTTCTATGTTTGAGTCAACCCTCCTTTTTGACTCTGCAGGCATATTGAGCCATGGATTTTTTATTGTATCAGTCATCACTTTCTTTATCTGCTTCTACCTCCTGTAACAAGTTATTGTAATACACCGTATTTATTTTTAATGTAATCGTTTCGTTATCTGTGGAAGCATCCCCGGGAAAACTCGCTCCGAATGCAGCTAATGCATTGTGACCTGCAATTTCGGGATTTGGCTCAATAATATGTAACATTAGGAGTGGCCTTGCCATAACTTGTCTTGCATCGACTCTGTTTGTGCCAACTCTTTTACGTTCTGCATCGTCTAATGATACTGCTTCAGCATTTCCGGATGAAACCTGCCTGTTTTGTAATTCAAAATTTCCATCTGCTTTCGTAATAATTTTACGTTTTTCCTTTTTGATGGATACCTGTGAGTTTATGGGATATGATTCTCCCTGACCACTGTAAAGCACTACATCCCAATTTACATTTCTCTCCTGAACAAATTTTATAACAAAGCTTATCGGCATTCTAGCTGTCAGCCCTAAAGGATCGTTTTGAAATGTGACAAAGGAGTTTAAGAAAGCTAAAATTTCTGCCGGACTTATATCTCTCCAAAGAAAATGACTGTTTACATTTTCAAATTGGGAAGGTAATTTATTTATAAGGGCTTTGACCGCATCAATGTTTCCTTCAATTTCTTGGGCTTTTGAACTGAGTACACTTGTTTCCTTAGCCTTGCCATCAAGTTGCATTGAATATGTAAATTCTCGCACATTTTTTTGTTTGTTCCTTGCGGTTATCTGTAGTGCACTATTTGGATTTTGTCTTATGGCTAAACCAAACTTATCAGGAGTCATATTATTATCGGCCATTACTTTAAAATCCTGTAAAAGTTCTTCAGTGTTTAAAATGATTTCAGCAAAATCTGCAACTTTACTATATGGCATATAAATTTTACATAAATCCTCATAACCTGAGCGGTAGCCAAACCATCGTCCCATCTGCATCAATGTGTCATAGAATACAGTATTTCTTATGAAGTAGCTGACGCTTAGTCCCTCTAGCGTGTATCCCCTTGCCAAACTTGTACCGCCGACCACTATTGCATTTGTCGGTACATCCTTTCTATATACTAATGGCACTGCTGTTTTTTGATGAACTTCGCGTACAACTACCGTCCCTATCAAATCAGTAAGTTTATCAATTACCTCTTTCCAAGAGAACTCTGTTCTATTAAATGAATCATGATAAACTTCAGCTAAATTTTGAATATTTATACTTTGGCTTGTTCCATTGGGAAGTTTACCATATGCTGTAACATCTGCCTGAATTTCTTCCAGTGATTCCGTAATTACAGCAGCAATTTCCTGGTGTACCGCTGTAAACCTTGTTGCATGTACCAGCATACTATTATGTGCAGATCCCTGACCCCGTAATGCTCTGACCGCAATATTTAAGAGAAAAACGAGCATTGCTTGCTTCATGCTTGGCGGTATATCGTGAACCTCAAGGTCTTTTTTGTGGCCACTAGGTAAGGTATCTTCAAAATCGCTGACCTCGATTATGTGTTGTCCTTGGGTATCAAGAAAAATTTTCCTAGCCCCGAAATAGTTTGTAGGAGCATCAAGAGCATAAATAAAGTCTTTTGGGAAGAGGTCTTTGCCAACACTTTCATTTTCGGCTTCGTGGTCAATAAAAATATTAGCATAGGGAGTTGCTGTATAAGCCACATAGGCGCTCCTAGAAAATAAACTTAGCAGTTTTCTAATTCCGTTATTGATGGCTGTAGGATCTTCTTCATCCTTTGTATTTACTGAGGCGTAATCTGATTCATCATCAATTACTAACATAGCGTGATCTGCTACTTTGTTTTTATACTGTTTTTCGAGCCAACTTATAACGCTCTTCAAAGTTGAGGTGTTTTTTTTGATTACCATAAGTACAGGAACACTTATAGTTTCGAAATTTATACCTTGTGAAGCCCTATCAGCATCGTGCATATTAAAGTCTCTAAGGACAGTGGTTAAACTAAAAGGAGTTGCACTCTTGTCATTATCACCCTTACCAACACCTACCTGAACACCGTTTGATTGGCCAACAAAGGACTCATTAAGTCTCTCCTGTGTTTGATTTCTTAGGTTATTCATTCCGCCTGCAATCACCACAATGAATTTGTATCCGGAATCTGCAGCCTTACATACAAGGCCAGAATAATTTCCGGTTTTGCCAGACTGAACATGTCCCACAACCATACCGTATCTTGAAAAATTTGGAATCGTAGGGTTTTCGATATTATTCATCACGATATCGGTATCAATATCGATGGCACGTACTACATCGGCCGGCAGAAATGAAGCAATGTGATTCTTGTATCGTTCCCAATACCTTTTTATATTTTTTTGTTTTTCAATACTGGTCCACCAATTGTTGTCACGATCCTGTTGTTCGTCTCCCTGTATGAGTATTCCCGTTTCCATCTTCACATCGAAATGGGTTTCGAGTTCTCTAACCATTCTTGCCCAGTCCTCGTCATTGAGTTCCTCTAATGATTCGACTGCAATTACTTTAGCGAACATCTCATAAGTTATGGCTGTAATTAATCCTTTAATATTGTTGACTTCTTCTTCAATTTTTCCGGCAGGTAATACCCCTGCCACTTTTTTAAGATTGCTAAAAATATGCTCTTTTATAGCTAAGTACCCTGTAGTATTCATGATTCAAATAATTCTTCTCGATTTTTAAATATCTCTGTCTTTAATAGTGCGTTTTTATATTCGGGGTTTAAACCTGATTCCTTAAGCATTTCGACCAATTTAGTAATATCGTCTTCTGTGAGTGCGCTTTCCTGTTTTAAGGCATGTGGGTCGCTCTGCAATTTTGCCTGAATTGCATCGAGAGGCAAGTATGCTTGTAGCCCTTTCAGATAGTACTTTAACTTTTGCTGCTGGTACTCGTCGAGATGCGACAGTAAATCTATATACATCGGATGGTTTAGATTTACAGCAAATCGGAAATGTTCTCTGACAGGGTAGGTCTCCCAAAACTGTGTCAGGGATTTATCCTCAATTTTTTTTCCCCGAGCGGAATATGGTCTTGCACCTTTTTCAATAACCTGACTAATTATGCGTTTAAGGTCTGACTTAATAACATCTGCAGGTCTTGCCGTTGATTTTTTGATATCGATACCCCAATGCTTATCCATTGAATTGGGGATGTCAATTCTGACCCTAACCAGTTTATGTGCATCTACCGCTTTATGTAGCCCCCACCAAGTTCCGTAAATTATTATTCTGTTCTCACGGTAAAGGTAAAATCCTTGTGATTTGACATATCCCTCTTCTGTTGCATACAATTCGTATTCCTGCTGCGATATCTTAGAATGATGAGGTAGAATAAATGGCTGAATGGAAACGGTGGAACCGTAAACATTAATTTTCTCAGAAGTAATCTGTTGGGTTGCGGGATGATTGAGGTTGAATGGGTTAAAAGGTTTGATTGGGTTATTGTTAACCGATATAGTCACTTTTTTTATTGGTGCCTGACCTTCAAGAAACTTGTGGAAAACAAGAGATAAGTGTTTACGCAACTTATCAATCATTTCGGGAAAATTATCGGGATTAATTTTATCAATTCCTTCCCACACTACTAGTGTTCCCTGTTGGAGTTTTTTAAATTCTTCAAACAGCGAAAAATTGTCATAACTTTCAGGTGTAATTAGAAGCCAATCATTTCTTTCGGCTATGTATTTTAAGTCCCATTGTCGAGCTGCAATACTGTTGTTGAATTTGGTTATCACTGTAAGTTTTGTGCACTGTGAAAATGATGCTGTTTTAAGTCCTAAGCCAAACCGCCCTAAATCAGTCTTGTCACGTGTATTGTTCTGATTTTGTCCAGCAAGACGCATTGCTTCCACTAAACTTTCTTCTGACATACCATTCCCGTTATCTAATAATGCAAATGAAAGAACAGGTTTAGTAACCGCGAAGATATTAATTTCAGTTGCCTGCGCTGATATACTATTGTCAATTAAGTCAGCCACTGCCACCTCTGGAGAGTAACCGATTTCCCGCAGCGAGTCAATAAAGTTGCCTAAATTAGGCGGTACTATTTGAGTTTTTATAGACATATTTTACTGCAATTTAATAAAATAGAACATAATAATATATAAATATTTGCGAACTAGTGTCCGCTTGGGTCTTATAAATAAATTCATTTGTGGTCGGAAATGACATCTTCCGGGAAAACTTTAGCGCGCCTTTTTTTAGAACCAAAATATAAGATTTTAAAACAATCAAAAAGACACGGCTTGATGTATTACTGAAAAAGGAATGGTACCTGCTTGGTGCGCCATTTCCATTAAATAAAACAAAGGTGTGTTCCTATTCGTTTTGCAAATCAATTTTAAAATCAAACAGTGCTTTCGGTTGAAGATTTAATCCTTTACACACTTTCAAAAATGTCCTAAATGTAATATTCGTCTTCCCTTGCTCAATCTTATTAAAGTCACTCGCATCAATCCCAGTGTGGAATTCCATGTCTTCCAGCGTGAACTTTTTTAGTTCCCGTTGCTCTTTGACTTTCGTTCCGAAATCTTTTAAAAACTTTTCTAGTTGCTTGTCCACTAATACTGGTAATTGTTGACAAGTTGCATCATTTTATAATATTTCTTTTGGGGATATATCCCCAAATTCAATTTATTTGTTATATTCGCAAAATCATTACATTAAGTAATGTAAATTTGCGAAACTTCATATAAAACATTTGAAGCATTCGCTTTGAATCTCGCT
Source organism: Bacteroidota bacterium (assembly GCA_018267095.1). Classification (GTDB taxonomy): domain Bacteria; phylum Bacteroidota; class Bacteroidia; order Flavobacteriales; family Flavobacteriaceae; genus Flavobacterium. Next base: position 40,448 of record JAFDZC010000004.1, on the reverse strand, counting down.
CACGAAAACTGGTAATTTTTAAACACGCGAGAAGATAAGTGCCAATGCTCACGCTTACGGGCGTGGGCTCACTTATTTGCGTGTAGGTATACCAGTACCTCGTGAGCGATAAGCTGAGTTCCGCGCCTTTTTTTACCCGAAACTTAGTGATACACGTGTAGCGGCTATGCTGATGCTTGTCTGGATATGGAACAGATGGGGGAGGAGAAACCCTATGTGAAAGGACACGGCTGCGCCTTTGGACACGTTGTGCTGTAAGACGGTCTTCAGTCGTCGGGAGTCAGTCGTCGGGGTCGGTCGTCGGGGGTCGGTCGTCAGGGGTCAGTAACTGAGTGCCTGAGTGCCTGAGCACCTGAGCACCTGAGCATTTGAGTGATAGAACTTAAGCTTTAACCATCAAAAATGAATACTAACCAATAAACCCAATGCCTATGAAGAAATAACAACATAACTAAAAAAAAAGCCCTCCGGCAGTCGGCAAACTTACCCGGAGGACCCTATTGACTAAACAAAACAGATGTTTCATTTAACAACACAAAACTATGAAATTAAACCAGAGGTTCGTTTTGAACCTGATATTACTATTAGTACCCATACTCGTTTGGAGCCATGGTGGGTACGTGAGCAGGCGAGTGCCTGAGCTCCTGAGTAAAAAAGCAGCTTTTGCATCTAGCACCCAACAAGCCACTCTGACCGGAACCGTCTATTTTGAAAACATGCCTATAGTAGGGGTGACGGTGACTAATAGCACCCAAAACATCAGTACCCTAACCGATGAAAACGGGAAATATAGCTTGGCAGCCCAAATGGGCGATGTGTTAACTTTTAGCTTTACCGGATTTAAAACCTTGACCGTCAACGTTGAAAACTTTCAGCCCCTCAAGATTGCGCTGCAAGAGGATGTTACTGCGTTGCAAGAAGTAACCGTTAATGCCGGTTATTATAAAGTAAAGGACAAGGAGCGTACCGGGAGTATTGCCAAAATAACCAGTAAAGATATAGAACACCAACCTGTGACTAATGCGCTGGCCACCATGCAAGGGCGTATGGCCGGGGTGCAAATTACCCAGACTTCGGGCATAGCCGGGGGTGGTTTTGATATTCAGATACGCGGGCAGAACAGCTTGCGCGCTGATGGCAACAGCCCGCTGTATATTATTGACGGAGTGCCTTATGCCAGTGAAACGACCGGATATTATTTGACCACCGGACCACAGGCCACTACGACCAGCCCGCTGAACAGTATCAACCCCAACGATATTGAAAGTATTGAGGTGCTTAAGGATGCAGATGCCACAGCTATTTATGGCTCGCGCGGTGCCAACGGGGTGGTTTTGATTACCACTAAAAAAGGCCAGGTAGGCCAGACCACTTTTAGCGCCACGATGACCCAAGGGGTAGGGCGTGTAGCGCGTTTTGTGGATTTGATGAACACCCAAGAGTATTTGGCCATGCGCGCCCAAGCCTTTGCCAACGACGGCATAAGCCCCGGTGCACCGGACTATGATGTGAACGGCACTTGGGACCCGAACCGCTCTACTAATTGGCAAAAAGAATTGACCGGAGGCACGGTGCAAATGAGTGATGCCAAGGCAACGGTATCGGGCGGGAGCAAGCAAACGCAATTTTTGCTCAGCGGCAATTATCACGGAGAAACTACTGTATTTCCGGGGGATTTTAGGTATAAAAAAGGAGGCGCACATACCCACCTGAACCACAGTTCGGACAACGGGAAATTTAAAGCACAGTTCTCGGGCAGTTATGTAGTACAGGACAATTTGCAACCCGGCAACGACTTGACGGCGATTTCGAGAAAACTAGCGCCCAACGCACCGGCGCTTTACCAAGCAGACGGTAGCTTGAATTGGGAGAACAGCACTTGGGAGAACCCGCTGGCGCTGATGAACGGCAAGGCCAAAGCGCGGACGAATGATTTGGTGGGCAACACGGTGTTGTGCTACCGGTTGCTGCCAGCCTTGGAGCTCAGAAGTAGTTTTGGGTATACTGAAACCCGCCATGAAGAGTCGCGCACCATGCCTACGACCATGTATGACCCAGCTTATGAGTTGGGCAGTGAATACTCGATTTTGATACAAACCCAAACCGCGCGCCGATCATGGATTGCTGAACCCCAAGTGGAATGGTCGCGCAGTTGGCAAAAACACAAAACCAGTTTGCTGGGTGGCGCTACTTTTCAGCAGCAATACGGCAGACAGTTGGTGCAAGAGGGTGACGGTTTTGCGAGCAATGCACTGATTTATAATTTGGCTTCGGCCTACTTTATTGACGTGATTCGGGACAGTGAACAGATTTATAAATATCAGGCTTTTTTTGGCCGTGTAAATTATACTTATGACCAGCGCTATATTGTAAACCTGACCGGTCGCCGCGATGGTTCAAGCCGTTTTGGACCCGGGAAGCAGTTTGCTTATTTTGGCGCGGTGGGCGCAGCCTGGTTGTTTGGGGATGAACCTTGGATAAAAACCAATGTGCCGCTGCTGAGTTTTGGCAAATTGCGCGCCAGCTATGGAACCACTGGTAGTGACCAAATTGGCGATTACCAGTTTATGGACAGTTATGCCACGAGTAGCAACCACTATAACGGGGTAAGCGGATTGCAGCCCACGAGTCTTTTTAACCCAGATTTTGGTTGGGAGACCAACCGTAAATTGGAAGTGGCTTTGGAAAGTGGTTTTTGGAAAGACCGGATTTTTGTGACTGCTGCTTGGTACCGCAACCGATCATCGAACCAACTGGTTGGGATACCGTTGCCGGGAACGACTGGTTTTGGCTCGTTGCAGGCCAACTTGAATGCCACGGTTGAAAACCAAGGAATGGAATTGACCCTGCGCACGGTGAATGTGCAGACCAAGGATTTTAATTGGACGACGAGTTTTAATATCTCGGCCTCGCGCAATAAGTTGTTGTCATTTCCGGGGCTTGAAGGCTCAACCTATCGCAACCAGTATGTTTTAGGTAAGGCGCTTAACATCAGGAAAGTGTATCACTACACCGGTATTGACCCGAGCACCGGTCTATACACCTTTGCTGATGTGAACGGTGACGGCAGCCTGACCGCTACCGAGGACAAACAGACGGTATTGGATTTGAACCCGGACTATTTTGGCGGTTTGCAAAACCAATTGCGCTATAAGGGTTTGCAGTTGGATTTTTTGTTTCAGTTTGTAAAGCAGTTGAATTACAACCCTGCTTATTTGTCAGGGGTGCCGGGTATGATGGCCAATCAGCCAGCGGCCGTACTCGACCATTGGCAGCAAAGCGGTAACAGCGGTGCTTATCAGATTTATACCACCGGTGTGAACAGTGCTGCGGTAGAGGCTGCGGCTAAATATAGAGAGAGCGATGCTGCGATTACCGATGCCTCATTTATCAGGCTCAAGAATGTATCCTTGTCTTATAACCTGCCCAGCCTATGGTTGCGCGGGCTCAAATGCCGCGTGTTTGCTGAAATGCAAAACCTATTGACCCTTACGCCTTATAAAGGTGCTGACCCTGAGTTTAGAGCACCGGGCTATTTGCCACCGTTGCGCACGATTAGTGCCGGAATTCAATTGACCCTTTAAACCCCTGACCATGAAAACATTATTTAATTTGATACTTTGTTTGATGTTGCTTTTGCCCTTGGCAAGTTGCGACGACTTTGTTGCCGTTGATTTGCCTTCGGGCCAACTGACTGCTCCGGCCGTATTTGAAGAAGTAAGTACCGCCCGTGCCGCAATGGCCGATGTGTATGCCAAGTTGCGAGACTCAGGGCTGATTAGCGGGAACGCCTCAGGGCTGTCGGTGCTTATGGGGGTGTATGCCGACGAGCTGGATTACTATGGTGATGCTGCTGCTGCCCCGCAACACTTTTACCAAAACAGCCTGAGCGCTACTGATGGAGTGATAGCAGGTTTGTGGAACAACAGCTATAGTGAGATTTATGCCGTGAATGCAATTATTGAAGGGGTAGCGGCCTCGAATAAACTGAGCCAAGCTGATAAAAATAAATTGACCGGTGAGGCTTTGTTTGTGCGCGGATTGGTTCATTTTTATTTGGCCAACCTCTATGGGGATATCCCCTACATTAAAACCACAGACTACCAACAAAACAGTCAGGTTGGACGATTGCCTTTAGTGCAGGTGTATGACCGCGTGATTGCCGATTTGGTTTTGGCGCAAAGCCTGCTGCCAGAGGAAGCCGATTATGAGCGGGTGTTGCCAAATAAAGCGGCCGCAACTGCGCTGTTGGCTCGGGTTTATTTGTATCGTGGAAATTGGGCTGAAGCCGCTAATGAAGCTTCGGCCGTTTTGAATAGCGGGGTATTTTTGGTACCCACAGATTTAGATACCGTTTTTTTGAAAGACAGCCCGGAGACTATTTGGCAGTTTAAACCCACGGCAGATGGTATTAATACTTATGAGGGACAGAGTTTTATTTTTACCGCAGGACCACCACCGCTTGTAGCCTTGCGCGCAGAATTGATAAGCGCTTTTGAACCCGGTGATATGCGTCGATCAAATTGGGTGGGCAGTATTGGCGAGGGAAGTACAGCTTGGTATTTTGCGCGTAAATACAAACAACAGACTAATACCGGCAGTTCGGAGGAATATTCAGTGGTGTTGCGCGCGGCTGAATTGTATTTGATTCGGGCCGAAGCGCGTGCCAGACAAGGCGAGTTAACCAGTGCCAAAGATGATTTGAACTTTATTAGAAATAGGGCAGGACTGGCCCAAACAGCTGCGCTGACTCAAGCTGAGCTATTGCAAGCAATTTTGCAGGAGCGCCGCGTGGAATTATTTACGGAACACGGACATCGGTTTTTGGACCTGAAACGTTTTGGCCAACTAGATGCGGTGCTTGGGACAGTAAAGGCCGGGTGGAATGCGAGCGATGTGCTTTTGCCACTGCCGGAATCGGAACTGCTCTTGAACCCGAATTTGAAACCGCAGAACGCCGGTTACTGATATGAGCCCCTTGATTTTTAGATGCAGTTTTGTATGGCTTTTTGCACTTTTGGCTTGCCCTATTTGGGGGCAGGCCTTGCAAAAGGCGCTTGGGGCTGCTGATTATGGCTTGTGGAGTACGTTGGATGATGTGCAGCTTTCGGGCAATGGACGTTGGGCGAGTTATACGCTGCGTTATGACGACAGTGCTGATACCCTGTTTGTACAAGCAACCCAGGGAAAAACCCTACGCAGTTTTGCCCAAGGTACGCAAGGGCAGTTTTTGGGCTCGGATGGGTTTGTGTGCTTGATGCCGGGCAAGGACTTATGGCTGGGCAACCTGAAGAACGGTTACGGCCAAATGATACCGGCAGTAGAAAGTTTTGAAGTAACCCAGCAACATTGCGTGATTGCTGAAAGCGTGCGCGCTGGAGGGCATAAAAGTCTGACGGTTTATAACCGGTTGGGTACTATACAATGGGAAGTTGAGCAGGTGCTGGGTTGGCGTTATCACCCAGGAGCAGACGCCATCATCTATCAGCAGGAGACCCCGAGTGGAATACAAACATTTTTGTACCGCTGTTTGGCACCCAATGGAGCGACCTTACTAGCGCAAATACCCCCTGAAAGAATGGGTTTGTTTGCTTGGCAAAGTACCGGCCAACAGGTTGCGCTGTTGCGTGAGGATGGGCAAGGATTGGGGTTATATGATTTGCTGGGCCATCGGTATTTTGATTTGCCGCTGGAAACAGTAACCCATACCACAGGGAAACGGTTTGTTTCGGGGAGTTTTACTCCGCTAACGTTATCAAACGACGGACAGCGCGTGTTTTTTGGTTTGGGAAATCTTGAAAGCCCACAACATGAAAACCAAGTTGAGGTATGGAACGCTGCTGATGTCCTACTATACCCCACCAAAACCGCTTTGGCCGGATTTGAAGCTATAGACAAAGTGGGTTGTTGGGAACCCTTGACCGGACAGGTGAAGATGACTACCAATAATGAATTTTCGCGCTGTATGTTGGGCGCTGACGGGCGCTATGCGCTGCTGTGGAACCCCTATGCGTACCAACCCCAACAAAAACAATTTGGGGATACGGATTATTATTTGATGGATTTGCGCAGCGGTGAAAAAAAACTACTGCTCAAGCAACAAGTAGGTGAGGAAAGCCAGACTTTTTTTTCGCCGACCGGTCGTTATGTAACCTATTACAGAGATCGGCAGTGGTGGGCGTATGAAATCAAGACCGGGCAAACCCATGCGCTGACCCAGCAGGTGGCCACCGTATTTGAAGATGAGCAGTATGATTGGGCGGGTGATGTTCCGCCTTATGGTTGTGCGGGCTGGACTAAAAATGACGAAGCTATTTTGCTTTATGATGCGTTTGATTTGTGGTTGGTAAAACCCCAGGGTCTGCACACCCGATTGAGCCGCGGACGCGGGACCGGAACCGTTTATAGACTGGCTGCTTTGAAGGGCACGAGACAAAGCAGCATTAACTTTGGCGGAAGGCGTTTGCCTGAAATTGATTTGACACAGGATTTATGGTTGAGTGCCCGAAAGGACGGCAGGACTACCTATATCCGTTTGAACTCAAAGGGCAGTAAGCCTTTTTGGTTGCACGGTGAACATTCGATGTCGTCATTAAGTGTAGATCAAAAAGGAATGGCAGCCTTGTATGTGGAACAAAATTCGCTTTGTCCACCTAGGCTCGTTTTTTGCGGACGAGATGCCCAACCCGTGGTTTTGTTTCAGAGTAATGCGCAGCATTTTAAGTATTCTTGGAGTGGAAGTAAGATTATTTCGTACCGGAACCGAGGCGGGGAATCGCTCAGGGGAATTCTGTATTACCCGATGGGTTATGACCCGAAGCAATCGTATGCGACCATTGTAAGGATTTATGAAAAGCAGTCTTGGAATTGGTATACGTATGTGGCTCCGACGCTTTATAACCAGTCGGGCTATAATAAAACCAATTTTATGGGGCAGGGGTATTTTGTATTTGAGCCCGATATTAGTTATGAAAAAGGTATTCCGGGGCTTTCGGCGGTGGATTGTGTTTCGGCTGCCGTGGAAGCTATTTTGACTGTGCCGGGGGTGGATGCACAAAGAATAGGTCTGATTGGAAACTCGTTTGGGGGCTACCAAACCAATATGCTTGTGGCTAAAACGAACTTGTTTGCGGCGGCGGTTTCAGGCGCAGGTATCGCGGACTTGACCTCGCATTTTTTATGCGTGAACGAAAATAGTGCCCGACCTAATAACTATCATTTGGAATCGGGACAATTTAGAATGGAAAAATCGCTGTTTGATCTGCGCGAAGCATATGCCGCCAATTCACCGATTAACTTTGTAGAAGATATTAAAACTCCTTTGTTGCAATGGGTTGGTAAAGATGACCCTCAGGTATCACCCAGCCAGTCGATGGAACTGCATTTGGCCTTGCGGCGACTGGGTAAAGCTAATATTTTGCTGGCTTATCGAGATGAGCGACATGCTTTGATGCAACGCGCTAACCAAATTGATTTAACTAAAAGAGTCGAACAATGGTTTGGGCATTATTTGAAAGGTGAGGGCTTGGCCGATTGGATGCAACCCAACCATGACTGAATACAGGTATTGGTTGGAATGTTTTGGTAATTACGGTAGGCGATAGACTTCGATGATACAGGTGCCGAATGCTGATTTACCCCAGAGTTGGGTGCCACCCGGAACGTTGCCCACGGTACAGAGCGGGCCAACTACATCGGAGCACAGCCCGCCCTGTTGGCAAACAGTGCCATTGTGATTGCGTATGTAGCCCACGACCGTGGATGTTGTGGTTGATTGTAGTTTTATGGGCTTTTGTGTTGCGTACGCAGTGGCGATGGCTATGCTGAAAACCATTAAAGGAAGTAGTTTATTTTTCATTTTTATAAATTTTGAGTTAGTTAGAAATGCAGCCAGAGATGGCTGCATTTCGTTTTTAATGTGCACTGTTGTTTAGTGAGGTTTGTAAACTTCGTTCACACAACGATTTTGAGCATTTTTAGCCCAAAGTTGTGTGCCTGAAGAATTGGTGCACAAATCAAAAACCTGGTCAGAACACATGATGGATTCTGTACAACTGGTGCCCAGTGGGTTGTTTTTGATGTAGGCTTGAACCGGTGCGCCGGTTTTGGCGTGGCTCATGGCATTACTGCCCACTGCACCTCCGACAGCCAAAAGGATGGCTAAGGCCGGGAGGATTTTTTTGAAAAATGACGTTTTCATAATATTTGAATTAAAAGTTGTGATCTACTCTGTTGACAGGTTTTCGATCTTATCCCTGATATCGGCCGGATATATTATTTGCTCATTTTGTTTGATGACTTGTGATGAGGTTTGTTAATTGGTAGCGAACCAGCGTATGACCTATGATGGCATAGAGGTAGTTGCCCGTTGCGAACAGTGACCGCGGAGCCTTTTTGTTGATGTTGTAGATATAAAGGCTGGCTATATAAGTTTGGTCTTTGAGGTCATAGACATCAATGACACTGGCTTGGTTCCAGATTTTAGCATCTTCGTATTTACCGATTAATTTGGAATGAACATAGAGCAGACCCTCGCCTGTTGTTGACGTTTGATTGACCACGAGTGGGGGCGCCGCCATTTTTTGCGCCTTGATGCTCTTGACATAGGCTACTTTGATTTGTGCTTTGGATGTGGTATCAATCGTATTGCCGATGGCATCAAGTGTTAGGTCTTTTTGCGCTATGATATATTGGTTGCGGTAGAGGTAGGTGTATACCAGCTTTTGAAGTTTGTTGTCATAATTGAGTGTGCCGTCGACATCAAAGTTGCCATCGATTTGTTTTTGGAGCAATTGATTTGATAATTTTTCAGCACCCTTGATGTGTTGTATGCCCAACACACTTTGTCCGGTTTGGTCATGGGTGCGGTAAGCTATTGTGGCCGAATCAATCACTACCGGGCGCGAAAATGTGCCGCCGGGTTTGGCGATGTATTTGGCAAATAGGTTGTTGAGCTTACCTCTGAATATGCAGGGTACTGTGCCATCGGCTAAGAAAAAATACGGAGGTTGCACCCGCACTTCTGCTGAACGAAATGGCAAATTCATGTGGCTTAGCTTTATGTGATTGACGCTTTGTGCGGTGAGATTTTTATTGACTTTGGTGAGATAAAGCGGACCATCGTAACTACCTAAGTATAGGGTATCGGCAGATTCACCCGCGAAGTAGTATCCGTTTGATTTTAGGTCTAGCTGGGCTGCTTTTTCGACCCCGTCTGAAAATCGTCGAACAAAATTATTGCGCTTGTGGATGATGTTTTCGGAAGCGATAAATAGAATGACCACCAGACCTGTTGCCAAGATAGCAATGAACAGCAAAATACCTATTGACTTTGAAAGTTTCATATCATTTTGTTTTTGGGTTGTGATGCATTCATCAAAGCAGCTATTGCTGAGAGTAAGACAAAAACTATATTAAAGATGAGATGTTGGTTCCAACTCATTTTTTCGAGCACACCGCCACAAGAACAGGGCACAAATGCACTATAATTTAAAATGATGTAGATGTAGGCGGTGAACATGACCATCAGACCAAAAGAGGCGAATAGACCCATGCTTCGGCCTTTGATTGACAGCAGCAGTAAACTAAGCACGATTTCAAGAGCCGGAACACCCCAGGCCACATAACCGGCAAAGGCACTTAACAGTGGTGATTGTGCCAATTGAATTTGGAAGTTTTCAAAATCGAGGATTTTGCTGACCACTGCGTAGATGAAGAGGATGGCGCAGCTATAGGCTACCACAGGCGGAATGAGCTTTTTTAGGTTTTGGAAAGTTTTCATGCGGGCTGTTTAGTTTTGGTAAAGTTCTGCCAATGAAAACCTTAGTGCGTTTCAATTTGGGAAGTTTGATATGCAAATTTTAAACGGACTATTCAGCAGGACGCTGCAATTGGCTTGGTGGATAACCAAATCTTTTTTTGAAAGCTTTATAAAAGTTGACGTAATCGGTGAAGCCACAACTAAAAGCAATATTTTTAAGGGGTTCGCCAGTTTGCTGAATAAGCAAGTGCGCTTTTTTGAGCCGCTCTTCGGTGTAGAACTGGTAGACGCTGGTATTGAAGAATTGTCTGAAACCTTCTTTGATGCGGAACTCGTTGGTGCCAAAGAGACGCGAAAGCTGTTTGACGCTCGGTAAGGGTTCTTCGAGGTGGTTTAGGATATAATCGTGAACCTCTTGGATCAGGTTGGCGCTGCTTGTGTGCTTTTGGCTTTGCGTATGAGGTAGCCAGGTGTCTGCCAAAGCATGTTGTAGCACTGTGGAAACGGAACTGATGAAGATTTTGTCGGAGTATAAAAGGCGCGATATGGTACAAAATGTGGGTAGGATGGTACCTGCCGGGGTCACAAAGATGAGTTGTAGGGTATTGTGGTAGTTTGCATCGGCTTGAACTTCGGTTTCGATTTGCTGCCAAAGCGGTATTGATTGGATGGAGAGGAGATTAGAGAATGGTATCTTGAAGAGCATTTGAGGTTGAAAGCCAAGTACTTGAGTTACACTGGCGCTCAGGCTATCAATTTTGAAATCGCTTTGTAGTATAAAAGTTGTTTGAACCAAGCTTTGATAATGATAGTGCGGGATGATGTGGTTGGCATTTAAAATTGTGTCGCGCATGGCCTGGGCCACCTGATTGAGTAGTCGTGCTAACTCATCAAGGCGATCATCGGCCTCGCTGCTGTGGAGCCGAAAGTTGAAGTTGCCCGTAGCCATTTCAAAAAGCATCTGATAGAGGCCTTTGACGCGGTCGTGTGATGACGCTGTTTGCATGTTCTATAAAGTTGGGGTGACCGGGTGGGAAAGTGCCCCAAAATTATAGAACGAATGGATTCTTTGCTAATGTTATGGTATTGGATTCGGGAATTGAATAGTTTATTTAACTCGCTTTTACAGCATTTAGATGGCTTAAACGAAGCTTCAAAGCCGCCATATCCTGACTGAGTTTTTCATCGAGTACCCGCGCATAAATTTGTGTGGATTTTATGCTGCGATGCCCGAGCATTTTTCCAACACTCTCTAATGGAACACCATTGGTTAGGGTAATGGTTGTGGCAAAGGTATGTCTGGCCAAATGGTAAGTAAGTCGTTTTGGGACTCCACAGACTTTAGCTAATTCCTTTAGATTTTGATTCATTTTTTGGTTGCTGATTAACGGCAGCACTTTACCTTCGTTCACAGTTTTTGGATGGTTTTTGTATTTATCGATGATGAACTGAGCTACCGGTAAAATTGGGATATGTGAGGGCGCTTCGGTTTTTTCGCGGTTAGTAAATATCCATTTTTCACCATCTATACCCAGCATGATATGTGATGGTCTGAGGTTGTAGGTGTCAATATAGGCCAATCCAGTATAGCAGCTAAAGACAAATATATCACGAGTGAGTTCGAGCTTTGGCGATAAGTTTTTTGCATTCCAAAGTAATCCAACTTCATGTTCGGTTAGATAGCCACGATCAACAGGTGTCACTTTGGATTTGTATTTTTTAAAAGGATCTGCACTAATCCAATCGTTGTTGATGCAGATTGAAAACACCTTGTGCAGTTGATGCATGTGTTTAATGACAGAATTGTTGCTGCACTTGTTTGGTTTAGTCTTCAGATAGAAGTCAAAACTCATGATTAAAGCATAATCTATTTCATAAATGGTAATGTCATCAACTTTTTTGTTGAGTTTCAAAAACTTCTTGAATTGTTTTAGGGTGTTGCGAAAATTCTTCCAAGTTCCGATGGCATATTCACCTGAAGGAACCAGTGCCAGCATATTGTCATTGTGCTGCTGGAAAATCGGAATAAATGTGCGTTCGGTTTCTTCTTCACTAGTAAGCTTCATTTTGAGGTTAGCATGGTTGACTTTCTGTCGGTTTACCGTTAAGTCTTTCTCAGCCTCAATGACTTCATGAAGCAGTTGGTCAAGATGGTTATTTATTGAACGAGCTTCTTCTGACTTGCCCTTCATTTTTCCAGTCTGTGTTGACCAGTGTTCAGGGTCAATGAATTTTTTTGTGCTCTTTTCAATGCGCTTTCCATTGATGGTGATGCGCTGAAAAATGGGAACCAATCCGTCTTTGTTAGGTTTTGCTCTTTTGATGTAAAAGAGATTGTTGATGTTTGCTTTCATAAAAAAGTACCCCTAATGACATTAATAAATTAGTTTAAATATCAAAGCAAATCAAGATGTTCATTTTTTGAACAGCTTATATTTACTGGGGTTGAACCTCCCAATCGGTTTTTTAGATGTGTCAAATCTGGTACCCCGAATTGTACCCCGAAGGCATTGGTTTTTTATGCTTTTATTTGGTTTGTCGGAAATAGAAAAACCCCGATAAACCTCAGGTTTACGGGGTTTTGCATTAATTTGAAATATGTTTCAGTGACCACGATCAGATTCGAACTGACACGTCTTGCGACACCACCCCCTCAAGATGGCGAGTCTACCAATTTCTCCACGTGGCCTGAAATAAAAAAAGTCAAGCCTTTTGCCCGACTTTTGTGACCTGGCTGGGGCTCGAACCCAGGACCCCATCATTAAAAGTGATGTGCTCTACCAACTGAGCTACCAAGTCGGCGTTAGATTTTCTGGTAGAAATTTGTGACCTGGCTGGGGCTCGAACCCAGGACCCCATCATTAAAAGTGATGTGCTCTACCAACTGAGCTACCAAGTCAAAAGTCATTTCTCTAACGCGGGTGCAAATATATGACCTAATTATTAATTTATCAAAGCAATTTTATTTTAAATTTGGGTTTTTTTAATATTTCTCTTTAATGCCTTAATTCATAAGGATTTATCTGTATGAAGAAAATAATTTTACTCGGATATATGGGTTCTGGCAAGTCAACCATCGCTCGATTGTTGTCCGAAAAACTGTCTGTAAAATGCATGGATCTTGATGCGGTTGTTGAAGAAATAGAGCAAATGTCAATTTCTGAAATCTTTGAAAAGAAAGGCGAAATCTATTTTCGAAAAAAAGAGCATCTTCTCTTTAAAGAACTATTGCAAACCAAAGATAACTTGGTTATTAGTTTAGGCGGTGGAACACCTTGTTATGCGGGTAACCATGAGTTATTGAATGGAGATAATATTCAATCGTTTTACCTAAAAACCTCATTAGAAGTTTTGCTTAGTCGACTTAAAAACAAATCGCATAAACGTCCGATCATTCACGGAAAAACCGAAGAAGAACTCAGAGAATTTATAGCGCCGCATTTGTTCGAGCGCAGTTACTTTTATCAGCAAGCAACCCACATTATTGATACCGATGGGCTAAGCAAAGAACAAGTAGTTCAAAAAATAATCAGCGTTTTACGATAAATAAGCATAATTGCCTGCTGCATCAAAAACCACTTGTACATGCTCATGCAGAGTAGTGCTGAGTGAAATGCCTTTAAAATCAGCTTTTACCGGATATTTTTTATGGTTTCTATCCACTAAAACCGCCGTTTTGAAATTCTCGAGCGGTACATTCAAAAAATGTCTGACGGCATAAATCAATGTAGTTCCTGAGTTCAAAACATCATCCACCAAAACCAAACCTTTGTGGGCGTAGTCTTGTTCGGGAATCGATGTTTTAACGGGCGCTGTCGGATTTTGTTTGTCTAGAATAACTTCGCACAAAACCACTTCTAAATCAGAAATTTCTTTGAGCAATACACTGATTTTTTCGGCCAGAATAAAACCGTTTTTTGATATGCCGGCAATCACAACAGCTGTGGACGGCGCATAACTTTCGCAGATTTGATAGGCGATTCTTTTAATTTTATGCTCAATTTCTTGGTGGTTAAGGATGATATTTTGCATGTGATGTTGTTTATGGTAAATCGTCAAAATCAACGTCTTCGGTGTAATCAAATAAATCGCGGCGGTCTTTTTTGGTTGGGCGTCCGTCACCGGTTTTGCGGTAATGCATTTTAGAAATTTTGAGCATCTCTAAATGTTCAAAGGCTGATTCAGGTGTTTGGTCTTTTCGGTAGATGTCAACCAATTTTGCGCCCACGCGATTCTCTGGAATATCCAAAACGCTCAATGTGTAAGTAATTTGGTCTTTTCTGAAAGTCACCACATCACCCGGAAAAACTTCTTTGGCAGGTTTGGCCACTTGTCCGTTTACTGTTACTTGATTTTTTTTACAAGCTTCGGTTACCATATTTCGGGTTTTGTAATACCGAACACACCATAAATATTTATCAACTCTCATGAAAAACTAAAATACACGTTAAATACTTTACAAAAATAAATCAATATCGTATCTTTCGCCGCACTAAACTAAGGGTATAATGAACAAATTTAGGTTTTATTTTCTACTATTTTTCTCAGCAATTATTTTTTCATGTAATAAATCTGATAGTTCGTCTAGTGTTACTATTCGGGATTTTGCAGTTCAATATGCTTCAGATATTGCCATCATTGAAGACTTTCTCAATACACATTATGTTGAGGTGGTGAATTCTTCAGGTTATGACGACCAAGATGTCACTTTTACCAAAATTCCTGATGGAGGAACTCAGCCATCAATGATGTCTTGGCTTAATCGAGAAGAATATCCTAAATTACTTATCAAAGAAGTTGAATTAGATGATATTGTTTACAAAGTTTATTACTTAAAACTCCGCGAAGATTACTCAGCAGGCGAAGCACCCACACGAGTGGATGGTGCAAAAGTGGCCTACAAAGGGGTCTACTTGTACTATGATGAGGATAACAACAATGCGCTTTCCACAAAACAATTTGATGCCAATCCATACCCGGATAATATGTTTGTACTCAACACGGTTATTAGAGGCTGGACTGAAATTATTCCGCTTTTTAAAACCGGAACCAAAACGGTTATCGAAGGTCAGCCTACTTTATACAGTCAATTTGGAGCAGGCGTGATGTTTGTTCCGTCTGGTTTGGGTTATTACAACCAAGCGCAAGTGAATTTGCCATCCTATTCTCCGCTGATTTTTAATTTTAAATTGTACGCTGTAACACGAACAGATCAAGATGCAGACGGTGTTTTATCGATGTATGAAGACATCAACGGAAATGGCATTTTTACAGATGATGACACCGACGGAGATGGCATTTATGATTACCTCGATCCGGATGATGACCAAGACGGTTATTTCACCAAAACTGAGATCAAAAGACCAACATCAGAAACAGGCGGTTACACCATTTATTACGACTACAATGGCGCTGCCGAAGACAACCCCAATACAACTTACGATGAACGTCAAGGAATCCCGGATTGCAGCGGAGATTTTTACACTGCAACCCGTCTGAGAAAACATTTAAATAAGAATTGTCACTAATAAAAAAATCCCGCCTCTCGAGCGGGATTTTTATTACATATAAAATATTTTATTTTCTCTTCAAAACTCGATCCACCGCTTCTACAATGGCAGCGCTGTTGAGTTTGTATTTTTCCATGAGTTGTTCGGGTGTGCCCGATTCGCCAAAGCTGTCGTTTACGGCTACAAATTCTTGCGGGACCGGATCTTTCAACGCCAAAACTCTCGATACGCTTTCGCCCAATCCGCCAATAATGTTGTGCTCTTCGGCTGTTACGATGCAACGCGTTTTTGAGAGTGAATTCAATATAGCTTCTTCATCCAGCGGTTTAATTGTATGGATGTTGATGACCTCGGCTTTGATGCCTTTTTCTTCCAAAGCTTCAGCAGCTTGTAGGGCTTCCCATACCAAATGACCGGTCGCCACAATGGTTACATCTGATCCTTCGGTGAGCATAATGGCCTTTCCAATCACAAAAGGTTCATCAGCCGGCATAAAGTTGGGCACCACCGGACGACCAAAACGCAAATACACCGGACCGTGGTGTTCCGCAATCGCAATCGTAGCGGCCTTGGTTTGGTTATAATCACACGGATTGATGACCGTCATACCCGGCAGCATTTTCATGAGCCCGATGTCTTCTAAAATTTGGTGGGTTGCTCCGTCTTCGCCCAAAGTAAGTCCGGCGTGCGAGGCGCAAATCTTGACGTTTTTATCAGAATACGCCACCGATTGACGAATTTGATCATATACGCGTCCGGTTGAGAAATTGGCAAAAGTACCCGTATAAGGAATTTTTCCGCCAATGGTCAATCCGGCGGCAATGCCTATCATATTTGCTTCGGCAATACCAATCTGAAAAAAGCGTTCCGGATGGTTTTTAATAAATTCATCTAATTTGAGCGAGCCAATCAAATCGGCACAAAGCGCTACTACATTTTCGTTGGTTTTACCCAATTCTGTCATTCCGGCGCCAAAACCCGATCGGGTATCTTTACTTCCGGTATTGATATATTTTTTCATGTTTGTATTGTCTTTTACCAATGATTAATAATCGCCCAAAGTTTCTGGGTTCTGAGCCAAAGCAGTTTCGAGTTGCGCATCGTTCGGCGCTTTTCCGTGCCAAGCGTGGCTGTGCATCATAAAGTCTACTCCGTTGCCCATTTCAGTTTCTAAAAGCACACAGATCGGTTTGCCTTTTCCGGTTTTTGATTGGGCCAAAGTCATGCCGTCAATAATGGCTTGTAAATCGTTGCCTTGTTTGATTTCGACTACGTCCCAGTCAAAAGCCAAGAACTTAGCTTTTACATCGCCCATACACAAAACTTCGTCGGTGGTTCCGTCAATTTGTTTTCCGTTGAGGTCAATAGTCGCAATCAAATTATCGACTTTTTTGGCCGATGCATACATGATGGCTTCCCAGTTTTGACCTTCTTGCAATTCGCCATCACCGTGTAAGCTGTATACCAAATGCGCGTCTTTGTTGAGTTTTTTGGCCTGAGCTGCACCCAAAGCTACCGACATTCCTTGCCCTAATGAACCCGAGGCTACACGAACCCCCGGCAATCCTTCATGCGTGGTCGGATGCCCTTGCAAACGCGAGTTGATGAGTCTAAAAGTTGCAAGTTCGCTCACCGGAAAATAACCCGAGCGCGCCAAAACGCTATAGAAAACCGGTGAAATATGACCGTTAGACAAAAAGAAAACGTCTTCGCCCACACCGTTCATGTCAAAGCCCGGTTTGCGTTTCATAAGGTGTTGGTACAAAGCCACCATAAATTCGGTACAGCCCAACGATCCGCCCGGATGCCCCGAATTGACCGCATGAACCATTCGTAAAATATCGCGGCGCACTTGTACACTAAAATCATGTAATTGTTTGATGTCAGCCATGAGTAATGTTTCATTTGTTTGAGCCCCAAAAGTAAGGCTAATTTCGCAGGGCGGCAAATCAAAGCTGAGGTTTTATCGCAGTTTATTTTGGGCGTGCCCCTGCGGGTCAGGCTGTTCGCTTTAGTCCTCGCGCTGCGCGCTGCGGGCTATCGCTGCCATCCTTCACGCGGGTTTCGCCTGTATCATTTGTGCCAATGATTCAAACGCATCCGCGCGGACTTCATTCGTAGCTGATTTTAAGCAGCTTTTTTCTTCAAGAAAATCATTGAAACCAAAGCAATCAAACTGGGCAAAATCACCACCGACGGCAAAAACGTACTGAGTTTGAACAAGCCGTCTTGTCGGGTATTGGCTTGGTGCATTTGTTGCAGCGTTTCGGTGATTTTCTCGGGCGCAGTGTGCGCAGCGTTGAGCTCGGTTTCTTTGAGTTGCAACACATTCGAAAACCAGTCAGGGTTGATGTAATGGTGGTATAAATACAAATAAGGTTCGTAAATCACGTATGAAACAACCCCAATGCCCATAGCCAGGAGCATTCTTTGCCACCACAAAAGCGTTTTGGTTTGCAGTTCTTCTTTGATGGCCACAAAAATAACCGCCACCGGCAGTAGTACAATAAGCATATCTAAATATTGACCCATGTTTAAATAAGTACTGTCTAAGCGGGTAAGCCACATCAGCGTGGTGTAGAGGCAAAATCCGGTACCCATAAAAAGCCCGTATTTGAGCATCGATTTTAGGTTGGGTGCATTCATTTTGGATGATTTTTAGTTGTGCATGGGTCAGACTTTACCGAAAGATGTTACATGTCTTGTTGACTCGATGCAATTTTTAACAATTCATCAGAAAAAAGCACTGTAGCTCATTATTTTGGCCAAATGTTAAATTGTGTCATTTTTTTCAAAAAAAATATTTTGACACAAAAGTTGTGTCATTTTAAAAAAAAATAAAAAAATGACACAATTTAACATTTGAAGATTTAAATGTTCGTTGGCAAAGAGGTACACCTATTTGAACCGCGGTTTTCAAGAAAATAAATTTGCTTATTCAAGTATAGTTAGTACTCATCATCTTAGTGCTTTTGCCCAAAAGATTCACATTGCCTAATTTTTAAATTAAACTATCTTTGCCGACTGAAAATGCCCATATGAAGTTCGATTTATTACAAAGAGACCCACAATCTAAAGCCCGTGCCGGTGTGATTACCACTGATCACGGCACCATTGAAACCCCGATTTTTATGCCTGTTGGAACCGTTGCCTCAGTCAAAGGGGTGCACCAACGCGAGCTTAAAGAAGAAATCAACCCCGATATTATCCTAGGGAATACCTATCATTTATACTTGCGTCCGCAAACGCCTATTTTAGAGCAGGCCGGCGGATTGCACAAATTCATGAATTGGGATCGAAACATTCTTACGGATTCGGGGGGATATCAAGTGTATTCACTTTCGGCCAACCGAAAAATCAAAGAAGAAGGCGTCAAGTTTAAATCGCATATTGATGGTTCGTATCACTTTTTTACCCCTGAAAATGTCATGGAAATCCAGCGAACCATTGGCGCCGACATCATCATGGCTTTTGACGAGTGTACGCCGTATCCGTGTGATTTTCATTACGCGCGACGCTCGATGCAAATGACGCATCGTTGGCTGGATAGATGTATCGCACATCTGGATAAAGTGCCGGTCAAATACGGTTATGAGCAAACGCTTTTTCCGATTGTACAAGGAAGTACTTATAAAGATTTGCGTCAACAATCGGCTGAATACATTGCCAACACCAACCAGCAAGGCAATGCCATTGGCGGTTTATCAGTGGGTGAGCCTGCAGAAGAAATGTACGCCATGACCGAAGTGGTCTGTGACATATTACCCGAAGACAAACCGCGTTATCTGATGGGCGTGGGTACCCCGATTAATATCCTTGAAAACATCGCCTTGGGTGTGGATATGTTTGATTGTGTGATGCCAACCCGAAATGCGCGCAACGGAATGTTGTTTACCGCCAATGGGGTGATCAACATCAAAAACAAAAAATGGGAAGCCGATTTTTCACCGCTCGATGAAATGGGCTACACCTTTGTCGATACCGAATACACCAAAGCATATTTGCGTCATTTGTTTGCCGCCAATGAATATTTAGGCAAGCAAATCGCCACCATTCACAACCTCGGATTTTATTTGTGGTTGGTTCGTGAAGCCAGAAAGCATATCTTAGCCGGTGATTTTAGAACCTGGAAAGATATGATGGTCAAGAATATGAGCCAGCGTTTGTAATCGTTGACAACTTCAATCATGCTGACAATCATTGATAAATACATCCTCAAAAGATATCTCGTGACTTTCACGGTGATGCTCTTGTTGTTTATTCCGATTGGAATTGTCATTGACGTCTCTGAAAAGGTCAACCGTATGATTGAAAATCAGGTTCCGTTTGGCAAAATTGCTATGTATTACGTTGACTTTGTGATTTACTTTGCCAATTTGTTGTTCCCGATTTTCTTGTTTTTATCGGTGATTTGGTTTACCTCAAAACTCGCCAACAATACCGAAATCATTGCGATTCTGAGTTCCGGAATTTCGTTTACGCGCTTTATGCGACCCTATATTATTGGCGCGACCATCGTATCGTTTACCTCGCTGATGATGGGTTTCTTTTTTGTGCCCAAAGCCAGCGAAGGGTTCAAAACATTTCGGTATATGTATCTCATAGGAAACGGCCGCGAAGAAATGCGGGACAACACCGATGTCTACCGACAAGTCAACGACGACGAATACATTTATGTGAGCAATTTCAATACGATGTCTGAAACGGCTTTTAACTTCAGCTATGAAAAGTTCAAAGGCGACCAACTCGATTATAAAATCACCGCCAACCGCATTCGTTGGAACCCCAAAAAGAAAAACTTTACTTTGTATGGTTTTGTCAAAAGAACCGTCGGAGAATTGGATGATGTAATCGAAAAAGCCGAAGAGCGCGAGATGAAATTTAATTTTGCCTTTGAAGATTTAACGCCAACGGTATATATCGCAGAAACGCTTTCGCTGTTTGAATTGCAAGATTTTATTGCCAAAGAACGCAAACGCGGCTCGGCCAATATCGATGTGTATTTAGTAGTGTTGTACAAAAAATACAGCATTCCGGTTTCGGCGTTTATTTTGACCATTATTGCGGTGGCTGTTTCGTCTATGAAGCGTCGCGGCGGTATGGGAATGAACCTTGCACTGGGCATTCTCATTGCTTTTACCTTTGTGTTTTTTGATAAGATTTTTGGTGTTTTGGCCGAAAAATCAAGTATTCCACCGCTGATTGCCGTTTGGATTCCGAATATTATTTTTGGTGGTTTGGCCTATTATTTACTGCGCAATGCCAAGCGATAAATTCAAAAGCTATCTCCAGCTCCATTTGATTGTTTTTATTTGGGGTTTTACCGCGGTACTCGGCGCGCTGATTTCGCTCGATGCTCTGCCGCTGGTTTGGTATCGCATGCTTTTGGCTGCCGCTTTTATTTTGGTGTATATCCTTTATAAAAAATTTCCGCTCAAACTCTCTACTAAAGAGCTTTTGCAATTGCTCATAGCCGGTGTAGTGATAGCCATGCATTGGTTTACTTTTTTTAGGGCAATTAAAGTCTCGAACGTATCGGTAACTTTGGCGTGTTTGTCAACGGGTGCTTTTTTTGCCTCGTTGCTCGAACCTTTGCTTACCGGGAAAAAAGTGGTTTTATATGAAGTCTTTTTCGGGCTCATGGTCATTGCCGGACTCAGTATTATTTTTCGCGTTGAAGCGCATTATATTGAAGGAATTTTACTCGCATTGACCTCGGCGTTTCTGTCGGCTTTGTTCTCGATCATCAACAGTAAATTTGCCAAAACCCACAATCCGTCGGTGGTATCTTTTTATGAAATTGCCGGTGGGGTGTTGTTCTTTTCGGTTTTACTGGCTTTCTCGGGCGGATTCAATGCATCGTTCTTTCAGGTCAGCGCATCTGATTGGTTGTATTTGGCTTTACTCAGTTCGGTTTGTACGGCTTATGCGTTTATCGGATCGGTACAAGTCATGCGTTTTTTGAGCCCGTATACGGTGATGCTGACCATTAACCTTGAGCCCATTTACGGAACTATTTTGGCTGTGTTGGTTTTTGACGAAAAAGAAAAAATGAGTCCGCAATTTTACTTTGGCGCACTGATTATTATCGTGACGGTCATCATCAACGGCATCATTAAAAACCGCCAATCCGAATAAATTTTGCGCGATTGTTTACAACTAAAAACAAAAAATTTCTTTCGGTACTCATTTTAAGTTTTATCTTTGTTCACCTAACTAAAAAAGCACTTTCGCATGGAATATTTAGATTTTGAGTTGCCGATTAAAGAACTCGAAGATCAGTTAGATAAATGTCAGATCATCGGAATTGAATCTAACGTAGATGTTACCGAAACCTGCAAACAAATCGAAAAGAAACTCGAAGAAACCAAACGAAAAATATATAAAAACCTTACCGCTTGGCAACGTGTTCAGTTGTCGAGACATCCCAACCGACCGTACACTTTAGAACATATTACCACTATTACCAACGGTGTGTTTTTGGAGTTGTTCGGTGACAGAAATTTCAAAGATGACAAAGCGATGATTGGCGGATTGGGCAAAATTGACGGTCAGTCGTTTATGCTCATCGGACAACAAAAAGGCATCAACATCAAAATGCGTCAGTACCGAAATTTTGGTATGGCCAATCCTGAAGGTTACCGCAAAGCTTTGCGCCTGATGAAAATGGCCGAGAAATTCAACATTCCGGTTGTGACTTTTATTGATACTCCGGGCGCTTATCCGGGCATGGAAGCCGAAGAGCGCGGACAAGGCGAGGCTATTGCGCGCAACATTTTTGAGATGTCGCGTTTGCGTGTGCCGATTATTTGTGTCATTGTGGGCGAAGGAGCTTCAGGTGGTGCACTGGGCATTGGCGTGGGCGATCGTGTACTGATGATGGAAAATACTTGGTATTCGGTGATTTCTCCGGAATCTTGTTCATCGATTCTCTGGAAGAGTTGGGAATACAAAGAGCAAGCGGCCGAAGCACTTAAATTGACCTCTTCAGACATGAAAAAACACAAATTGGTCGATGACATTATACCTGAACCATTGGGCGGTGCGCATTACGACAAAGACACGACTTTTAAAACCGTCAAGCAGTATATTATGAAAGCGTTCAATGAGCTCAAAGATTTATCAACAGAAGAATTGGTGGCGCAACGTATGGACAAATACAGCAAAATGGGCGAGTACAAAGAATAAAGTGTAAATTCTTACTTTTTTACACTGAATCCGGAGCCCTTTGGTTTCGGATTTTTTTGTGGTTTTGAACAAAACTGAAAATTTATTAACACTTGTTTTTGTATAACTAAAGCCTATCAATTTTTTGAATTTACATACATTCGCAACATGGAAAATTTCAGAAATATCAGCCCGGTGCGTGTCGATAAAACCACCATCATCAACCTTGAAAAAGGCAAGTTGCCTCCGCAGGTTTTAGAACTTGAAGAGGCGGTTCTAGGTGCGATGATGATTGATAAAAAAGGGGTCGATGAGGTAATTGACATCTTACATCCGGAGGCTTTTTACAAAGAAGCACATCAGTATATTTTTGAAGCCATCGTCCAACTTTTTACCGATACCCAACCGATAGATTTGCTCACGGTTTCGGCTCAGCTCAAAAAGAACGCAAAACTCGATTTGGCCGGTGGTGATTTTTACCTGATTCAACTCACCCAAAAAATATCTTCGTCTGCACATATTGAATTTCACTCGCGTATTATTTTGCAGAAATTCATCCAGCGCAGTTTGATTAAAATATCTTCAGAAATTATTGAAGAATCTTACGACGAAACCACCGATGTTTTTGATTTGCTCGACAAAGCCGAATCGCGTTTGTACGAAGTGACCCAAGGCAACATCAAGCGAAGTTCAGAAACTGCTCAAAGTTTGGTGATTCAAGCCAAAAAGCGCATTGAAGAAATCGCCGGTAAAGAAGGCCTTTCGGGCATTGCCACCGGTTTTGAAAAACTCGATCAAGTTACTTCGGGCTGGCAACCTTCTGATTTAATCATCATTGCGGCGCGTCCGGGTATGGGTAAAACCGCTTTTGTTTTATCGATGGCGCGCAACATTGCCATTGATTTCGGACATCCGGTGGCGGTATTCTCATTAGAGATGTCGTCGGTACAGCTCATCACGCGTTTGATTTCGTCAGAAACCGGCTTATCGTCAGAAAAACTCAGAACCGGAAAACTTGAGAAACACGAGTGGGAGCAACTTTCCATCAAAGTCAAAAACCTTGAAAAAGCGCCTTTATACATTGATGATACGCCGTCGCTTTCGATTTTTGACCTTCGGGCCAAAGCCAGACGTTTGTCTTCGCAACACGGTATCAAACTCATCATCATCGATTATTTGCAACTCATGACCGCCGGGAACAGTGCCGGAAAAGGGGGCGGAAACCGCGAGCAAGAAATTTCAACCATCTCGCGAAACTTAAAAGCCTTGGCCAAAGAACTCAACGTTCCGGTAATTGCGCTTTCACAGCTATCGCGTGCAGTTGAAACCCGTGGATCAAGCAAACGTCCGTTGCTGTCGGATTTGCGTGAATCAGGGGCGATTGAGCAAGATGCCGACATTGTATCTTTTATTTATCGTCCGGAATACTACAAAATTGACGAATGGGACGATGAAGAAGCATCGCCAACCCAGGGGCAAGCCGAGTTCATCATTGCCAAGCACCGTAACGGTTCGCTTGAAAATGTTCGTCTGAAATTCATCGGCAGTTTGGGTAAATTTGACAACCTCGATGAATACGGTGGCGCTTATGACGATTTGCCTTCTAAAATGAACCACGAAGACAATCCGTTTTTGACCAAAAATCTGCCGTCGGCCAACGAAGCCTTCGGAAGCCAGATCAATCCGCCGTCTTCAAATGACGATGATGTTCCGTTCTAGGAAATTTCGCGCTTATTTTTAACAAAGTCTTTTCTTTGAACTCGTCGGGATAAATATTATCTTCGGCCATATTTCTACTTTATGAGAAAGATTCTGTTTTGGGTTATTGGGTTGCTGCTGATGAGTTCCTTTTCGGTACGGGCGAGTTTTATCTTGTTGCCGATGGACGAAATTGCGCAAAAAAACCACCTCAAAGCCTACGGAATTACTTATTGGACACTCAACAAAAACTACAAAGCCAGTTGGCTGCTCAACTACCGCGGCGGTTCATTTCTGCTTCCGGATGCTGAGGAAATCCGCCGTGAATGTCAAATTCGCGGAGTGAGTTTTGAGCTGTTGTCGGATGCTGAAGCGCAACAAATTTTGGATGAAATCTCAAGCCCATCCCAAAACATGGAAACGGTCGTACTTGAAAAAGCACCTAAAATTGCGGTCTATACGCCCAAAGGGAAACAGCCTTGGGACGATGCCGTGACGATGGTTTTGACGTATGCCGAGATTCCGTTTACGCCTATTTATGACGAAGAAGTGCTCAAAGATCAACTTGTTTTGTACGATTGGTTGCATTTGCACCACGAAGATTTTACGGGCCAATACGGAAAATTCTACGGCTCCTACCGCAACGCTCCTTGGTATATAGAACAGAAAAAAGAAGCCGAGGCTTTGGCCGCGCAACTCGGTTATGGCAAGGTTTCGCAAGAAAAGCTCGCCGTGGCTAAAAAGATTCGTGATTTTGTCATTGGCGGCGGATTTATGTTTGCGATGTGTTCGGCCACCGATAGTTTTGACATCGCGCTTTCGGCCGAAGGTGTAGACATTTGCGAGCCCATGTTTGACGGTGACCCGAGCGATCCGAATTATCAATCGCGCATTGATTACAGCCGCGCCTTTGCGTTTAAAGATTTTATTTTAGACCGACGTCCGGAGCACTATGAGTTTTCGGATATTGATATGACCGAGAAGCGAAAAATTCCGTTTGAGCGCGATTATTTTACACTCATGGATTATTCGGCTAAATGGGATGTGATTCCAAGCATGTTGTGCCAAAATCACACCCAACTCATCAAAGGATTTATGGGACAAACCACTTCATTTGATTCGGCTTTGGTGAAATCGAATGTGCTCGTTTTGGGCAAATGTGAACTCAACGACGAGGCGCGTTACATCCACGGACAAAAAGGCAAAGGCTTTTTTACTTTTTACGGAGGCCACGATCCCGAAGACTACCAACACCGCGTAGGCGATGAACCCACGGTTTTGGATTTACACCCAAATTCACCCGGATTCCGATTGATTTTGAACAATGTATTGTTTCCGGCAGCGAGAAAGAAACCGCAGAAAACCTAGACAGTCATGTAACTCATAACAAGATGCTCAGAAATACGCTTTTGCTGGTAGTTTTATTCATTTTTGTAGGCTCGTTCGGGCAAACACAAAGCAAACGCGATAGTCTGCAAAACTTGTTAGAAAATTACAATAAGCTTCATACTTCGAATACTTCGATTCGAGATACAGTCAAAGTCAATTTTCTTTTTAAATTGGCTGATAGTTACTGTGATACTGACTTCAATAAGGCCATTGCTTATTACAACCAATCTATTGAACTAAGTCAAAAAATTCATTATACCGCGGGCATTGGCAAAGGCTATAATTTATTGGGTCGTTTGCATATCGGAAAAGGAAATTTTCAATTGGCCATCGGTTATTTGAATCAAGCGGTGGCTATTTTTAAAAAAGATCCTCACAATAAAGATTTGGGCGTCAGTTACGGATTGCTCGGTCAGGCATATTTGTTTCTGAATAATTTTGCCCAGTCGCTCAAATACCTCAATGCCGGTTTGGACATTTTTGAAAACTTGCATGAATACCGTAAAATGTCAAGTTTGACCAACAACATCGCCATTTTGTACGGTAAGATCAACGAAAAAGAAAAAGAGTTGACCTATTACCAAAAAGCGCTCAGAATTCTCGATGAGCATGTACCGAAACATCATTTGGATTTGCGCTACACGATTCTCTCTAATATTGCCAGCATATATGCCGACAAACGTGAATATCAAAAATCAAATGTCATGTTGCAGCAATGCTATGCATATCATCAAAAGACGAATGATTTTGTAGGCATGGCCTATACCGAGCAGCATTTGGGTACCAATTGCAAAAATCAAAAGCAATATGCGCAAGCGCTGGATTACTTCAACAAGGCACTAGTTCATTTTAGCAAAAATGACTACAAATCCGGCATTGGCGATTCATATCGAAACATAGGCGAGGTGTATTATCATCTGCATCAACTGGATGCTGCCGAAGAATTTACTTTAAAAGGCTTGCGCATTTCTCAAGAAATAGGCGAGATTGAATCGGTGAAATTTGCCTATGAAAATCTCGCAAAAATTTACCGTGAAAAGAAAAATTATCAAGCCGCTTATGAAAATCAAGTGCTTTTTAAAGTGATGAGCGATTCAATGTTCAACACGGAAATCAACAACAAACTCACGCAAATTCAGCTAGAATACGAATTCAAAAAAAAGCAAGAAGCCATCAAACAAGCCACTTTACACGAGGCCAACAAGCAAAAGAAAATTAAATATATGGTGTTGGTTTCATTGTTTTTACTGAGTTTGGTGACTTTGGGTATTTACCTCAATTCTAAAAAACTGCAAAAACAGCGCAACATCATTCAAAGGCAAAAAGAGCAAATCGAAAAATCGCTCAAAGAAAAAGAAACACTACTCAAAGAGATTCACCACCGCGTCAAAAATAATTTGCAAATTATTTCGAGTTTGCTCAATATGCAATCGGAAGAAATCAACGATCCGGTGGTTTTAGCGACCATTCAAGAAGGACAAAGTCGGGTGCAGGCGATGAGTTTAATTCATCAGAACTTGTATCAATCGGATGAAATTCACAAAGTCAATGTCGATAATTACCTCAAAGAATTGGTGGCTTATCTGTCGGATTTGTTTGGTGCTAAATCAAAAAATATTGAGGTGCAAGTTGAAACCATTGACTTAAAATTTGATTTTGACACCGCCATTCCGCTGGGTTTGATGGTCAACGAACTCGTGGCCAATGCTTTTAAATATGCCTTTGCCGAAAAAGAAGGCGGAACCATCAAAGTAGCCATCAAAGCGCTCAATACGGTTGATTATGAATTAAAAGTATCAGACAATGGTCACGGTTTGGCTAAGAATTTTGATCTGGACAACCTAAAATCGTTAGGCCTCAAGTTGGTCTCGATTCTGAGCAAGCAATTGCGCGGAAGTTTATCAGTCAAACAGCTGCCCAACGAAACATCCTTTGTAGTTTTGTTTAAAGATTTAAAAGAATTTAAAGCGACACAAGTTTAATACATGCACTATGGTCAAGATTTTAATTGTTGAAGATGAACTCATCATCGCCGAAGATATGCGAACCATGCTCGCAAAAATGAGCTATGATGTACTGGGTGTGGCCATGGATTATCACGAAGCCATCGGTCTTTTAAAAACCACGCAACCCGATTTGATTTTACTCGATGTCAATTTAAACGGAACGAAAGACGGAGTTGACTTGGCTCATGAAATCAATCAAACCTTTAAAATTCCGTTTATTTATACCACTTCTTATGCTGACGGAGCAACCATTGAGCGCGCCAAAGCAACGCATCCCATCAATTATTTGGTCAAACCGTTTAAGCAAGAGCAACTATTCACAACCATCGAAATGGCTTTGCATCGACTTGCATCACTTGAAAATACTTCGGTTGCCTCTGAGCCTGAAGCAAATGATACGTTTATCATCAAAGACGCCTTGTTCATCAAAGACAAGTTCAAATACACCAAACTCAACATCCATGAAATTTTGTGGATCAAATCTGACGGGAATTATCTGGAGATTAAAACGCTGCACAAAGACGAACTCATTCGGGCTACGCTTTCAAACTTCATCGAACGTCTGAACAGTCAAGTCTTTTTTAAAACGCATAAATCCTACATTGTCAATCTGGATTATATGACCAATTTGGAGCACAATTTTGTGACTATTCAACAAACCAAGATTCCGATTGCCAAAAATTACTACGATGTTTTGGTTCAAAAACTCAATATTGTATAAGGCTTTAAGTTGGTCACTTTTCTGACACGGTTCATCCCAAAATCAGTTGAGTTCATCACATTTTTTTGGGCAGCTGACCTACATTTTTTTCCTTTACTAAGGAATGATTCCAAAAAGAGCAATATGAAATGGGTTATCCATAATGAAAAATCCCCCTTTTTCCTAAAAATGTCTTTGCTTAAAGTCATCATCGTCGCCATATGCATTTGTTCGGTGGTGTTTTCAGCCCTTTTTATTGATTTGATGTTTTTTTAATCTTTCCGCAACCTAACCAAAAGTTAGTCAATAGTACAAAGTTTGGTAAATGGCCGAGACAACATTTACTAAATAAAAAAACCACCAGTAATTGGTGGTTTTGTTTTTTATGTGTTTTTGAATTATTTATTGTTCTCCATCACATAGTTGAGCACTTTGCGCATCAAATGCACACGGTCTTTGCCGATCACGTTGTGTTTGTGCATCGGATAAGCAAAGAAATCCACTTGTTTTTCAGCTTCAACAAATTTCTTGATTAAATTCAAATTGTGTTGCATCACCACAACATCATCACTGGTTCCGTGAATGAGCAACAGTTTTCCTTTGAGGTCTTTTACGTAATTGAGTGTACAAGCTTCATCAAATCCTTTTGGGTTTTCAGCCGGAGTGTCCATATAGCGCTCGCCATACATGACTTCGTATAATTTCCAGTCGGTCACTGGTCCGCCGGCAACGCCCACTTTAAATACATCGGGTTTGCGCAACATCAGCGAAGTGGTCATGAATCCGCCAAAACTCCAGCCGTGTACTGCCAATCGATTTCCATCTACATAAGGCAATGATTTTAGATATTCCACACCTTTCATTTGATCGGCGATTTCGTTGTTGCCCAATTGTCCGTGAATTACGCTTTCAAAAGCAAATCCTCGGTTGTCTGAACCTCTGTTATCTACCGTAAATACCAAATAACCTTGCTCGGCCATCCAGTACATCCACAAATTGGCACCGTCCAAATAACTGTTGGTAATCATCTGAGCGTGCGGGCCGCCGTAAACATAAACCAAAACCGGGTATTTTTTATTCGGATCAAAATCACTTGGTTTAATCAGTCGCGTGTATAAATCTGTGGTTCCGTCGGCAGATTTGATGGTTTTGATGTCGGCCGTCCCCATCGCATAGCCGTTATATTTGTTCGGACTTTCTACCAAAGTTTGGGCTTTGAGCGCTTTGTTGTACAGCAGGTTTTTGCCCGGGGTATTGTGGTTTGAAAAATCGTCAAAGAACCAGTTTCCATCCGTGCTTACCGCTACATTGTGCACACCGGCATCTTGGGTGATTTGTGTTTGTTTGCCGTTCATATCTACTTTATAAGCGAGCATATTCGTTGGATTTTCACCAGTCGCCATAAAATAAACTTCGGTTCCGGTCGGATTAGCACCTAAAATTTGACGTGCCGGGAATTTGTTTTTGGTCAGCTGACGAATGAGTTTTCCGTCAATTGAATAAAGATATAAGTTCTGGAAACCGTCTTTTTCGCTGTGCCAAACAAAATTATTTGACTTCGGATTGGGGAAAAATGCCGGATGTTCCGGTTCTACCCAATTGGAATCTTTTTCATTGAGCAAAGTGCGCACAAACGCTCCGGTTTGTGCATCATACAAATTGAGGTTCATGTCGTTTTGAGCGCGGTTAAGCTCGGCAATCAAAACGTACTTTTCATCGGGTGTCCAGGCCAAATTAGTCAGGTAATCATCGGCGTTTCCGCGGGGTTTGATGTACACAGTTTGCTTGGTGTTCAAGTTGTAAATTCCTACGGCCGGTTTTTCACTTTTTTGACCAATCATTGGATATTTAATATTCTCTAACGAGCCCGGAACGGTGTTGATATCTAGCAGCGGATAATCGGCTACTTCAGTCTGATCTTTTTGGTAGAAAGCTAAATAATGATCATTCGGCGACCAAAAAATTCCGTTGTCAATGCCAAATTCGTTGCGCGCAATCGATTGTCCCGAAACAATACCCTCGTTGGTTTGGTTGGTCACCGCAATTTTTTGGTTGTTTGCATCGCTAATGTAAAGATTGTTTTTCTCGGTAAAAGCGATGTTTTTGTGCGCGTTGTCATAGGTTTGGTTCTCGGCCGTTTCAGAAAATGTTCCGGTGAGCTTTCCGGTTTTGTCTTTGAAATTATATTCAAAAAACTTTGGCCCATTGGCAATCAAAAAGCTGTTAGCATCTTTTGGTTGAACACCAAAAAAAGTTTTTAAATCAGTTCCTAAAACTTTGTTCAGATCCGCTAAAGTGACCAGTTCTGTTGCTTTAGTATCAGTAGTATTGGCCACCATCAATTTTTTGCCGCTATCCGCAAAATAAATGTATTGATTGGTGTTTGGAATCCACTGAAAACCTAGAAGTTTGTCTGCGCGAAATTGGCGATTTTGTTGCAGAACACTTTCTTCGAGGGTGAGTTTTTTTTGTTGACCAATGGCAGAAAAGCTGAGTAAACAACTAAGTGCCCATAGGGAGAATTTATTCATAAGTTGGTTTTTTACAGATGAAACAAAAATATAAAAAAGGATAATGTACAGGCTCTTTGGTCTGTATATTATCCTTTTGTTACAAGTGATCTAAAAGTTATTTAAAGCGCCGATTCGTTTTCTTTGTCTAAGTATTCCTGAACAATTTCAATGGCGTTGGTCACCACATCGCTCAGTGCCGTAATAAAGGTGCCTTCTTCGGCGACACTGATGGCGTGTTTGATGGCTTCGACTTCTTTGGTAATGATTTCATGGGTAATGTTCCGACCGGACTCAGCAATACCTTCCAAAATCAAATGGATGATTTCATCTTCGGTGCGTCCGCGCAAATGTTTCTCTTGACGGATGATGATGTGGTCAAACATACGACCGGCAATTTTAGCGCATTCTTTAATGTCTTCGTCGCGACGATCACCAACTCCGGCAATGATGCCGATTTTTTTGTTGGCTTCAACGTTGCTCAAATAATCTTCAATACCTCTGTAACCCGCCGGATTGTGCGCAAAGTCAATCATTACTTTGAATTTTTTGAATTCAAAAATGTTCATTCTGCCCGGAGTTTGTGCCGCGCCCGGAATAAAGGTTTGCAATGACAAACTAATGTCTTCGGTTTTAAATCCCCAAAGATAACTGGCCAAAGTAGCCGCCAGAACATTGGCAATCATAAACTTGGCTTTTCCGCCCAAAGTGAGCGGAATATGTGTGGCGCGTTCGATGCGGATTTTCCATTCGCCTTTTTTGACGGTGATAAAACCGTTTTCATATACACAGACAATTTTACCTTCTTTGCACATTTTTTTGACGAGTGGATTTTCTTCGTCCATCGCAAAATAAGCCACATTACAACTGAGTTCTTGCGCAATTTTGACGCATTGTTCGTCTTCGGCATTCAAAATGGCCCAACCGTCTTTCTTGACACTTCTCACGACGGTACTTTTTACGCGAGCCAAATCATCGAGCGTGTGGATGTCACTCAATCCTAAGTGGTCTTCCTGAATATTGGTAATAATAGCAATATCACAACGGCTAAAACCTAAACCTGCGCGCAAAATTCCTCCGCGTGCGGTTTCAAGTACTGCAAATTCTACGGTTGGATCTTTGAGGATGTATTCGGCAGAGACCGGTCCGGTGGTGTCGCCTTTTTCCATCATGTGGTTTTGTACATAAATACCGTCTGAAGTGGTAAATCCTACGCGATACCCGTTGTTTTTGACGATGTGTGCCAAAAGACGAGTGGTGGTAGTTTTTCCGTTGGTTCCGGTAACAGCCATAATCGGAATACGACTCGGTTTGCCCGGAGGATACAACATATCAATCACCGGAGCAGCTACATTTCTCGGCAATCCTTCAGAAGGCGCGAGGTGCATACGGAAGCCCGGCGCCGCATTTACTTCAAGAATACAACCGCCGTTTTCTTTGAGTGGTTGGGTAAGATTGGGTGCCATGATGTCGATGCCGCAAACATCCAAGCCAATCACACGCGAGATGCGTTCGCACAAGAAAATATTCTCAGGGTGCATCATATCGGTCACATCTACCGAAGTTCCGCCGGTGCTGAGGTTGGCCGTTGATTTGAGATAGACAATTTCATCCTTGGCCGGAATCGTTTCTAAAGTATATCCTTTTTTGGTGAGTAAATCGGTCGTGTCCCGGTCGACGGTAATTTCGGTCAATACGTTTTCATGACCGTAACCACGTCGCGGATCTTTATTGGTTTCGTCAATAAGTTGTTGAATGCTGTGGGTTCCATCACCTTTAACGTGGGCCGGTTCGCGCAAGGCCGCAGCCACGAGTTTGTTGTCAATAACCAAAACGCGGAAGTCAAATCCGGTGATGAACTTCTCAACAATTACACGGCGACTGTAATATTTAGCATGGGCGAGTCCGGCTTTGGCATCGTCCATATTTTTGACATTGATCGAGGCACCTTTTCCGTGGTTGCCGTCGAGTGGTTTAATCACAATCGGGAAACCAATTTTTTTGATGACATTTTCTAAGTCTTCTTCATCGACGCAAATACCGCCACTGGCCACCGGAATCGAAGCCATGTCGAGCATGCGTTTGGTTTCTTCTTTATTGCAAGCAATATCTACGGCAATGTTGCTGGTTTTGCAGGTAATGGTGGCTTGAAAACGCATTTGGTTGACACCATAACCCAATTGTACGAGTGAATTGGTTCCTAAGCGAATCCAAGGGATATCGCGGGCCACAGCTTCATCGACGATACTTCCGGTTGATGGCCCGAGGCGCACGCGCTCGCGGATTTCGCGCATTTTTTGAATGTCGGCCTGTACGTCATATTCGGTGCCGGCGATGAGCGCTTCGGCAATGCGTACCGATGATTCGGCGGCAAACATCCCGACGCTTTCTTCAACATAGCTAAAAACGACGTTGTACACACCGGGTGTTTTGGTTTCGCGTGTGCGACCAAATCCGGTTTCCATGCCGGCCAGGGTTTGTATTTCGAGGGCAATGTGTTCGATAACGTGCCCCATCCAAGTGCCGCGGTCAATGCGTGAGAAGAACCCGCCGCGGGTGCCTTCAGAGCAGCGGTGCTCAATCATGGTGGGGAACATGGCCTCGATGCGCTCGCGAAATCCGGGAATTTTGTTGGTGGGTTTTTGTTCCATATCCTCGAGGTCGAGGCGCATTTGTATGAGTTTTTTGCGTTGTACGCTCCAAATATTGGGTCCGCGCAGGGCCTGAATTTTTTCGATTTTCATATTGTGGATTTCTTGATAGATAAATTTTGTAACGAATTTGTTAAAAATAGGAAATTATTGTTTTGATTAGAAAACGAAATTGTGAAAAAATCACATTTGGCAAATATTCGGTTGAGATTCAATAATTTGGGTTGTGATTTTGTTGTGCGAGAAGGCAAAATGTGGGTGGTTAGCCCCGATGGAAGCAAGCTACCATGTAGCGCGGACAGCGGGAAGTTGCTTTGCTGAGCCCTGAAATGATTGCGCTGTAAAACCGGAAAAAACGTTTGCGCAATTGGATGAAATGGTTATTTTTACCGCATGAAAATACACGGAAAACTGATTATTATTGGGGGGGCGGTTGATAAAGGCAGTTTTACTGAGACTGATTTGGACGTGAATGCCCCTAAAAATTTGAACTTCTTTGAAGAGGGAATTTTAAAACGCATCATCAAAGAATCTTTGCATCATGAAAAATCTCGTATTGAAGTGATTACTACGGCTTCGAAAATCCCGCGAGAGATTGGTCCTGAATACGTGAAAGCTTTTAATTATTTAGGTGCGCACAATGTGGATGTTTTGCATATTGAGCGCCGCGAACAAGCAATGGACGCGGAGGTTTTGGACCGACTCAAAGCAGCCGATGTGGTGATGTTTACCGGGGGTGATCAGTTGCGTTTGTCTTCGATTTTGGGCGGAACGCCGTTTCACGATATGTTGCTCGATAAATACCGCAACGAGCCGTTTATTTATGCCGGAACTTCGGCTGGAGCCGCGGCGGCCTCGAACAACATGATTTATCAAGGCAGCAGCAGTGAGGCTTTGCTCAAAGGCGAAGTCAAGATTACTTCAGGTCTAGGGCTTATTGACGATGTGGTGATTGATACGCATTTTGTGCAACGCGGGCGTATTGGACGTTTGTTTCAGGCTGTGGTGGGCAATCCGAAAGTTTTGGGCGTTGGGCTCGGAGAAGATACCGGTTTGTTTATTGCCAACGGAAAACAAATGGAAGCCATTGGCTCGGGCTTGGTAATTTTGGTGGACGGACGCGAAGTAAAGGATACGAATTTGACGCAAGTTGAATTGGGTCAGCCGATATCCATCAACCACTTGGTAACGCACGTGATGAGCAAGAACGATACTTTTGACTTGGATACTTTTAAGATGACGATTAAGTCGTCGCAATATGTTTAGATACGTTTTTTAGACCGAAGACAGATAACTGACCACTGACTACATGAAAATCATCATCCACGGTGGATTCTTCTCAGAATCATCAACCAACCACGAAACCAAAGTTGCCAAACAGCAAGCTTTGCTGCGCATTGTCAAAGATTCATATGCGTATTTGCAGACGCATTCGGCTCTAGAGGCCGTAGTGTATGCGGTTTCACTTTTAGAAGACGATGCGTTGTTTAACGCCGGCATTGGTTCACAAATTCAAAGCGACGGTAAAATCAGAATGAGCGCTTCGCTCATGGACAGTGTTTCGATGAAAATGAGCGGGGTAATCAATATTGAAGACGTTAAAAATCCGATTCAAGTAGCGCAAAAACTCATGGAAGTGGACGATAGAATTCTCAGCGGTGAAGGCGCAACGCATTATGCCAGAGCCAATGGTTTTGAGAAATTCTCGACCGAAATTCCGCAACGCCGTGCTGAGTATGAAGCCAAATTGGCAGCAACCGGTGTGGGAACGGTGGGTTGTGTGGCGTTGGATGCAGCAGGCAGAATTGCCGTAGCTACTTCGACCGGTGGAAAAGGTTTTGAGATTGTAGGCCGTGTTTCGGATTCGGCGACGGTGGCCGGAAATTACTGCAATGCATTTTGCGGCGTGAGTTTAACCGGTGTGGGTGAAGACATTGTAAGCGGCGCCGTGGCGGCCAAAATTGTGACGCGGGTCACCGATGGATTTTCACTCGAACAAGCTTTTCAAAAAACCTTTGCCGAACTCAAACCTTTTGACGGTTTTGCCGGTGCGATTGCCATTGACAAAAACGGAAATATGCATCATTTAGATTCGCATCCGAGTATGGTGTTCGCGAGTTTTGACGGAACCCACGAAGAAGTTTTTAATTAGATTTTAGTTATAATCATTTTGATAAAAACAAAGAACCCCGGCTGTAGCGTCGGGGTTTTCTTTTTCATCTCTTTGCGGTTTGATGCTCCGAACGTTTGTTTTAATGTTTCAGGAAAAACTTCTGTTTGTTAACCACCCACTCCAGCAAGTTGATTTCCTTTGGTAAAGAAACAACTGGATGAATGATTTTCCTATACGATGTTTTTCGTATTTGAAAACAGAATCATACCCGAACACAAATCTGCGTGAAGGATGGCAGCGGCAGCCCGAAGCCGAGTAGCGCAGCGAATCGGCGAGGCTAAAGCGAACAGCCTGACAGCGGCGCGGCGCAGCGAAGCCGGTGGCACGCCCAATGTAATGAAATAAAAAAAGCCCCACTTTTCAGCGAGGCTCCTTATATAAGTAAGTAAAAATCGGGTTGATAAAACGTTTATTTTACTTTGTTCAAAATGGCTTTAAAAGCTTCCGGGTGGTTCATGGCCAAATCAGCCAAAACTTTACGGTTGAGTTCAATGTTGTTCGCTTTTAATTTACCGATGAACTGAGAGTAGCTCATTCCTTCCAAGCGAGCTCCTGCGTTGATACGCTGAATCCACAATGCGCGGAAGTTTCTTTTGTTTTGTTTTCTGTCGCGATAAGCGTATTGCATCGCTTTCTCAACAGCATTTTTGGCTACTGTCCAAACGTTTTTTCTGCGGCCAAAGAAACCTTTGGCTTGCTTCATAATCTTTTTTCTTCTTGCTCTTTTAGCAACTGAATTTACTGATCTAGGCATAATTTTGTGATTTTTTTGTAGCAGGCGTCCCGAATTGAATCAAGGGAACTTGTGGGCCATACTCCAAGGTTATTAAATAATTTAAAACCTAAAGAACGTTGTGTAATCGATTAAACGATTCTCAATTGTTCTTTAACGCTGCGCTCATCACTTGGGTGAACAAGAGCTGCGTGTGTCAACGCTAATTTGCGTTTTTTTGATTTTTTAGTCAAAATGTGACTTTTGAAAGCGTGCTTTCTTTTGATTTTACCAGAACCGGTCACTTTAAAGCGCTTTTTGGCACTGGATTTAGTTTTCATTTTAGGCATTTCTTCCTGAATTTTTGATTTATACTTACTTATTTACTTTCTATTTCAGAAGCCAAAAGGCATCAGTTGCCTGTGCCTTCGGTTTTTGATTTTATTTTTTTGAAGCTTTATCCCGCTTTTCGCTGCAATCTTTTGTCCAAATTTCCCTTCACTTGGTTTCGGTCAACTTTTGCCAAAAGGATTTTCACTTCAATCGGGGCTAGGGCAGCTGAGTACTCAGAATTTTCTGCGGTAACTTAATCTTTTCTGACGCAGCCTATTTTTTCTTTTTCGGTGCGATGAACATAATCATACGCTTTCCTTCTAACACCGGCATGGCTTCAACTTTTCCGTATTCTTCTAGGTCTTGCGCCAATCTCAAAAGCAAAATTTGACCTTGCTCTTTATAGATAATCGAACGACCTTTGAAGAACACAAACGCTTTGAGTTTTGATCCGTCTTTCAGGAATTTCTCAGCGTTCTTTTTCTTGAACTCATAATCGTGTTCATCGGTCTGAGGTCCGAAACGAATTTCTTTAACCACAATTTGCGTTGATTTGGCTTTGAGCTCTTTTTCGCGCTTTTTTTGCATATACACAAACTTATTGTAATCAATAATTTTGCATACAGGCGGTTCAGCATTCGGAGAAATCTCAACCAAGTCTAATTCTAATTCATCAGCAATTTTGAGTGCTTCAGAAGTTTTGTATACGCCAGGCTCTACATTATCGCCTACCAAGCGTACTTCAGGCACACGAATCAGATTGTTGATTCTGTGTGCATCTTTTTTTTCTACTCTGGACGGTTGACCGCCTCTGTTGTTTCTTAATGCTATGGCTTTATCCTTTTTAAATTAAACACTAAATGTTTTCAAAGTTTTGCTGATTTCTTCCTGAACCATCGCGGCAAATTGGTCCACCGTAGCAGATGTATTTCCTTTACCTTCTTGGCCGTGACGTCTAATTGAAACCGTACCGTTTTTCTCTTCTTCCTCGCCTACAATCAACATAAACGGCATTTTTTGAACCTCCGCATCACGGATTTTCTTACCAATGGTCTCGTTTCGATTGTCAATTAGGGCGCGAATTTCGTGATTTTCCAGCAATTCCAAAACTTTTTTCGCATAATTTTCATATTTCTCGCTCAAACACAAGATGATAGCTTGCTCCGGCATGAGCCAAAGCGGGAAGTTACCAGCGGTGTGTTCCAACAAGATAGCAATGAATCTTTCCATCGAACCAAAGGGCGCGCGGTGAATCATCACTGGTCGGTGTAGCTCGTTATCAGAGCCTTTATAGGTAAGTTCAAAACGCTCCGGCAAATTGTAATCAACCTGAATCGTACCCAATTGCCAACTGCGTCCAAGCGCGTCTTTGACCATAAAATCCAGCTTCGGTCCGTAAAACGCGGCTTCGCCATATTCAACCACGGTATTGAGGTTTTTATCGCGGGCCGCATTGATGATGGCGTTTTCGGCTTTTTCCCAGTTTTCGTCGCTTCCGATGTATTTGTCGCGATTTTCTTGATCTCTCAAAGAAATCTGAGCTGTAAAATTTTCAAATCCAAGCGATCCAAAAACATACAATACCAAGTCAATAACCTTTTTGAACTCTTCGTCCAACTGATCCGGCGTACAGAAAATATGCGCGTCGTCTTGTGTAAATCCACGCACACGAGTCAGTCCGTGCAATTCGCCCGATTGCTCATATCGATACACGGTTCCGAATTCAGCATAACGTTTTGGTAAATCTTTGTATGACCAAGGTTTGTTGTTATAAATTTCGCAGTGGTGCGGACAGTTCATCGGCTTGAGCAAAAACTCTTCGCCTTCGGCCGGCGTGTGAATCGGCTGAAAGCTGTCGGCTCCGTATTTGGCATAATGCCCAGAGGTCACATACAATTCTTTTTGACCAATGTGCGGAGAAACCACCTGCTCGTATCCGGCTTTTTTCTGAGCGCGTTTCAAAAACTGCTCAAGTCTTTCGCGCAAAGCAGCGCCTTTTGGCAACCACAAAGGCAAACCTTGACCTACCCTTGATGAATAAGCAAAAAGCTCTAACTCTTTGCCCAATTTTCGGTGATCGCGGCGTTTGGCTTCTTCGAGCAACTCTAAATAGTCAGTCAGATCTTTTTGTTTCGGAAACGAAATTCCATACACGCGCGTCAGCTGTTTGTTTTTCTCGTCACCGCGCCAATACGCTCCGGCCACGCTCATGATTTTCATGGCTTTGATCAGACCTGTATTTGGAATATGTCCACCGCGACACAAATCAAAAAAGTTTGAATGATCACAAAACGTAATCGTTCCGTCTTCTAAATTCGAGATGAGTTCGGTTTTATATTCGTTGTCTTTATATATTTCAAGTGCTTCGGCTTTGCTTACCGAACGCATTTTAAATTCGTGTTTCTCACGCGCAATTTCCAAAACGCGGTCTTCAATTTTCTTAAAGTCGGCATCGCTAATCGTGTGCGCACCAAAATCAACATCGTAGTAAAAACCTTTTTCAATGGCTGGTCCGATGGTAAGTTTAATGCCCGGATACATTTCTTGTAAAGCTTGTGCCATCACGTGCGAAGTCGAATGCCAGAACGCTTTTTTTCCGTCCAGGTCATTCCAGGTATACAACACAAGCGAACCGTCGGTGGTCAGCGGAGTTTCAGTTTCAACGGTGGTACCATTAAATGAGGCCGAAATCACATTTCTGGCCAAACCTTCGCTTATACTTTTAGCAACATCCATCGCCGTTGCTCCAGAGGCAAACTCTTTTACCGAACCGTCGGGTAGTGTAATCTTAATCATTCATCATTTATTTTATGCAGCGCAAATATAACGATTGCTCAAACACATACAATCAATTCGATAAATTTAAAAAGCGATGATTTTTAATTATGTTTGCTTTCTGAAAAAAAACACATTATGAAAAAAGCAATTCTGATTTTGATGGGTATTACTGTTTTGAGTTGTTCAAGCTCAAGTTCAAGCTCTAGCAATGACCCTATTGACACAACCGTTCCTTTAATTTCGACAATTCATATTGATAGTGATTCCTTTACACCGGGAGTCAACAGCAATACAAACAACAGCAATACGATAACTACCGCTCAATTGATTAACGAGGGTGCTGCAAAAAAAGTAACATTTACTTTAAGAAAACCTTTCGTCAATATACTTCAATTAGAAGCAATCGGTGTTGATGTAGTTTATCCGGTATCTCAAAGTAGTATTTCGGGAACCTACTACGTTACTGCTTCTGAAGGGGGCTCAATCAATAATAATGTTTCTGGTAACTACTTTAATTCAAGCTCAGTCTATTATTTTAAATCAGGATCGGTATCTGTAACCGATTTAGAGAATAGCAATTACAAGTTGATCTTTAACAATGTTGTTGTTACCAATAATCCTTTTGGTGTTGGAACCTTAAAGTCTATAACAGGAACTTATCAGGGCAATTTTGTGAATGAAGATTAATTTTTTCATTGGGCGTGCCGGCTCGTTTAGCTTTTGTTTGTTTGGTTAGTTTGTTTTCTCGCCGTCGGGTTTTACGCCGTGCGTGGCACTTGGCTTCAACCCCTCACGCGGCAAATTCTACCACATCTGCATTGTTTTTAAAAATCAAGCTATTGAACCCGCAAGAATAGTTTTGTGCGTGTTGCGGTTTGATGTTTCTGAAAAGATTAAAAAAAGTTTGTTGATTAAGTTTCCGGTTTTCAG
Organism: Bacteroidota bacterium; assembly: GCA_018267095.1. Classification (GTDB taxonomy): domain Bacteria; phylum Bacteroidota; class Bacteroidia; order Flavobacteriales; family Flavobacteriaceae; genus Flavobacterium. The sequence continues at coordinate 131 of JAFDZC010000004.1, read as the reverse complement.
CGGGTTGAAAAAAACCTTTAAATTTTTTTTCTAAAAAGTTTGGATAAGAGAAAAAGGTTTGTACTTTTGCACCCGCTTTGAGAATGAAGCGGGAATAAAAATAAGTTCATAGACATATTGAATTGACAGCC
>JAFDZC010000003.1 GCA_018267095.1 Bacteroidota bacterium | reverse complement strand
CAGATGCTAGCTAAAACTCTATTTTTTCCGAATCTCTTGGGTGTGATTCTTAATTTACGCTCTACATTGTTTCAAGGTCATCAAACCTCGAAACGGCTGTCAATTCAATATGTCTATGAACTTATCTTTATTCCCGCTTCATTCTCAAAGCGGGTGCAAAAGTACAAACCTTTTTCTCTTATCCAAACTTTTTAGAAAAAAAATTTAAAGGTTTTTTTCAAACCACTGAAAACCGGAAACTTAATCAACAAACTTTTTTTGAACTTTTCAGAAACATCAAACCTTAACACGCACCGAACTATTCTTGCGGGTTCGATAGTTTGAATTTTAAACAATGCACATGCGGTAGAATTTGCCGCGTGAGGGATTGAAGCTAAGTGCCGCGCACTGCGTAAAACCCGACGGCGAGAAAACAAACTAACCAAACAAACAAAAGCTAAACGAGCCGGCACGCCCAATGAAAAAATTAATCGAAACGAATGGCTTTGATGGGTGAAATTTTGGTAATAATATAGGACGGTACCAACAAAACCAGCAAACAAACCGCTGCTGTGCCTACGTTGAGCGCGAGCCAATGCCAAAAACTCAGTGAAACTGGGGCCACGCTTACGTAGTAATTTTCGGGATTGAGTTGGATAATTCCGGTGTATTGCTGAATTAAAACCAGTCCGACGCCCAGTAAATTGCCCCAAAACAGTCCGCGGACGATGAGATAAAAAGCGTTGTACAGAAATATTTTGCGTACACTCCAATTGGCCGCTCCGAGTGATTTGAGGATTCCGATCATTTGCGTGCGTTCAAGAATGAGCACCAAAAGCGCCACGACCATGTTGATGGTGGCCACAGCAATCATGACCACGAGGATGACTACTATATTGAAGTCAAACAGCTCGAGCCATTCGAATATAAAGTAGTACTTCTCTGCGATGGTTTGGCTGTCAAGTGTGGAACTGATGTTTTCGTAGATTTCTTTGCCTTTGGTTTGAATAGCGGTAAAATCATCGAGAAAAACTTCAAAAGCGCCTACTTGATCGAGCGCCCATTTGTTGATGCGCTGCACGTGGCGAATATCTCCGAGTAAAAAAGACGAATCGAATTCTTGCAACCCTGAATTGTAAATACCGACGATTTTAAAAACGCGCAGATTGGGCAGTTGGTTCCCGCTTTCTTTCATGAAGAACGTATTGAACGTATCGCCGAGTTTGAGTTTGAGGCGACGTGCGAGGTAATCTGAAATCAGCACTTCATTATTGAGCGCCCCGGATAAATTAGGCTTGCGGCCTTGTATGATGTATTCTTCGATGTTTTTCCAGAGGTAATCTTTGCCGACTCCTTTAAAGACAATTCCTTCAAAAGCATCGGCGGTACGGATGATTCCCGCCTTACTGGCCACCGCTTGTACATGACTGACTCCGCTGACTTTGGTGAATTTTGGATAAAAATCTTGACGCAACGAAAGCGGCATCACACTTCCCTGCGATTGATTGTCGTCGTAATTAGAAATAATAATATGACCGTTGAAGGCTGAGACTTTCTCTCGGATTTTTTGCTGCAAACCAATACCGGTGGCCACCGAGACAATCATCATCATCATTCCGATGGCGATGGCGGCGATGGCAATTTTTATAATTGGCGCAGAAATACTACTTTTACGCCCTTTATCGGTCACAAGCCTTTTGGCAATAAAATATTCGAGATTCAATCTGGTACGTTTTGGCCCAAAAGTACAGCTTTAGATACGATTTACCGAATTTGGGGGGATTAATTCTGACGCATGATTTTGACAAACACTCATACGACCGACCATTTCCATATTTTTTATTGGAAGTCCGTTTTAGCCATAACTGTGGTGGGATTATTGGCGGTTGCTTGTAAAACTCCGCAGGCTACGGTGGTCAATCCGTCATTGCCAGCCAAAGTAATGGTCAAAAGCAAAGTGGCCTCGACTAAATTTTTGACCGGAGCCGACAACATCGAGAGTTATTTGGGTTTGTTGCGCAACAAAAAAGTGGGGGCCCTCACCAATCCGAGCGGACAAATCACTTATGAATATCCTTATACTTATATAGATACGGTAAACCACATGCAACAATCAGGCATGAAATCTGAGACCATGCACATAGTAGATTACCTGACCCAAAAAACCAAAGTAGATTTGGTGAAAATTTATGCCCCAGAACACGGCTTTCGAGGCGAAGGTGCTGATGGAGAATTGATTGTAGACGGAAAAGATGTCAAAACCGGAATTCCGATTATATCCTTGTATGGCAACAGTAAAAAACCTTCAAAAGAACAATTGTCGGGCATTGAAGTGTTGATTTTTGACTTGCAAGATGTGGGCGCGCGCTTTTATACCTATATATCGTCTTTACATTACGTGATGGAAGCTTGTGCCGAAAACCATATTGAGCTAGTGATTTTAGATCGACCGAATCCGAATGGTGCCATTGTGGATGGACCGATTTTGGAAAAAGAATACAGCAGTTTTGTGGGCATGCACGAAATTCCGGTGTTGCACGGCATGACCATTGGCGAATATGCGCTGATGATCAATGGAGAACGCTGGCTTAAAGACAGTTTGCAATGTCCGCTTAAAATTGTGCCTTGCGAGAATTACCGTCGCGAAATGCAGTACAGCCTGCCTGTGCGCCCTTCGCCGAATTTGCCCAACGACCAAGCTATTAATTTATATGCGAGTTTGTGCTTTTTTGAAGGAACCAACGTCAGTGTGGGCCGCGGAACCGACAAACAATTTCAGATTTACGGCTCGCCTTTTTTGACTTCGTATCACTACAGCTTTACGCCCAAACCCAATGCGGGTTCTAAAGAGCCACCGCAAAACGGCAAAGAATGCTGCGGTGAAGATTTATCGCATATCCCAAAAATCAATCACTTGGAATTGAAATGGCTCATCGATGCGTATCGAAATACCGAACAACCCGAGAAGTTTTTCAATTCGTATTTTACCAAACTCGCGGGCAGCAAAAAATTGCAGCGTCAAATTGAAGGCGGCATGTCGGAAGAAGAAATTCGCGCCACTTGGAAATCCGGTTTGAGTAAATTCAGAGAAATGCGCCAAAAATATCTGATTTACCCAGACAGTTTCTTGACGACGAACTAAAGCGGCAAACGCTTTTTCATTTCCTCGACAATGTTATAGGCCGCCGGACAAATAGCCACATTCTTTAGGGTCAAATCGGCAATTTGATAAAACTTCTGACGGTCAGTATGCGGAAATTCGCGACAAGCTTTGGGTCGAACTTCATAGATTGAACAGTAATTATCGGCATCGAGAAAAGTACACGGCACGCTTTGCAAAACATAATCGTTGTCTTCATCAATACGCAAATACTGATCGATGAATTGCTGCGGCTTGAGTCTGAAATGTTTGGCAATCCGCTCAATATCGGCTGAAGTAAAAAGCGGACCAGTGGTTTTGCAACAATTAGCGCATTGCAAGCAATCGGTTTTGCGAAACTCGGCCTCGTGCAAATCCTGCATTAGATAATCTAAATTCTTGGGCGGCTTCTTTTTGAGCTTGTCGAAATACTTTTTGTTTTCGTTCTGCTTATCTTTGGCCAGCTTTTGAATATCGTTCAGTGAAGGTTTTAAACCCATAATACAATTGATTGCGTCAAAGGTAAACAACTTCAAACAAAGTCGACAAATGACTCGAGCGCAGCGACTGCATTTGACCGCTAAAAAACAAATATAAACTACCTATGAAAGATTTATTCGGAAAAGCCATCCTGGATTATCAAACCAACAATCAACCTGAAGATATAATTACTGAAACTTCGATTTCTGAAGCCGACCCCATGAGTGTGGCCTATTTGTTTCGTTCATTTGAACAGATGCCCAAACTCGAACAAAAAGCCTTACAATTGGCTCGCGGAAAAGTGCTCGACATTGGTTGCGGTGCCGGAAGCCACAGTTTGTATTTACAAGAAAACACAACTTGCGAAGTTTTTTCGGTGGATATTTCGCCCAACGCGATTAAAGCATGCGAGCTACGCGGAATTCAAAATGCCCGCGCGCTTAATGTATTAGAACTCGAAGGCGAACAATACGACACTTTGCTCTTGCTCATGAACGGCGCCGGTATGTGTGGAAGGCTCAAGAATATTTCGGTTTTTTTGCAAAAACTAAAATTGCTCTTAGCGCCCGGAGGTCAGATTTTACTGGACAGTTCGGACATCATTTACATGTTTGACGAAGATGAAGACGGCGGCAAATGGATTCCATCGAACGAGGCGTATTACGGCGAAGTCGTGTTCAACATCTCGTACAAAGGTGAGCATGAAAAACCTTTTGATTGGATGTATATTGATTACAATACCCTACAAAATGCTGCACACGCCAATGGTTTGCAATGTGCATTGATTTTAGAAGGCGAACATTATGATTATTTAGCTAAACTTTGGATATGATGACCGAACTTACTTTAGAACAATTGCGTTATCCGATTGGGAATTTTATCGCGCCCGCGGAATATACTTCAGAATATATAGCAAACTGCATCGGGCAAATTGAGTCTTTTCCGGAGCGGTTAAAAAAAGAAGTGGAACATTTAAACGACCATCAACTCGACACGCCTTATCGACCGGGCGGTTGGACCATTCGTCAAGTGGTGCATCATTGTGCTGACAGCCATATGAATTGTTTGATTCGGATGAAATGGGCTTTAACTGAAGATACGCCGACCATCAAATTTTATTACGAAGATCGTTGGACGGATATGCAAGACGAAAAAAAAATGCCGATTGCGGCAAGCTTGTTGCTTTTGGAAGGATTGCACCAACGAATAGTTTATTTGATGAAAAACCTTTCAGAAGAAGAGCTCCAGCGCAGTTTTATTCATCCGGAGCATGGAAAAAAATTCAGATTAGAAGAACTTATCGGGATTTATGCTTGGCATGGAAACCACCATCTGGCGCATATTACCGAGCTTAAAAAACGACAGCAATGGACATAAAAAAAAACCGGAAGCAATACACTTCCGGTTTTGTTTTTATCTGAAGAAGATTATTTCTTGATGATTTTGTCTGATTTTACAAACTCGCCTTGGTTGTAAATACGCAAATAATAAGTTCCTGTAGCCAAAGATTCGATGTTGATTTCGTTGTTGACTTGGGTGAGTTTTTGGGTTTTGACCAATTGCCCTAAATCATTGAAAATTTCAACTTCATCGATTTGGGTTTGCGGCGATGAAATCATAAAATATTTTGAGGCCGGGTTCGGATAACAAGCAATGGCTTGAATGGCCTCAACATCGTTCAATCCCAAAGCAGCACAGCCATTGGATGTTAGCAAACTGACGCGAGGTCCTGACAAAGTAGCTTGAACAACGGCCTTTTGGCCCGCGGTAAAAAAGGCCATACATGCATCGTCTACATAATCCATATAATTCATGAACATGGAACCATTGGTTGTGCTCGTACAGGCATAGGTATTTGATGGAAAAGTAGGACAATTGTAATATTCTTGATAAGTAGCAGGCGTATCAGCAACTCCGTCATCACCATTGCACGAACCATCTCCCCATGGGTGATCTAATCCGAAGTAATGCCCAATTTCGTGGGTAGCCGTACGGCCTTTATTAAATGGTGCTACAGCAGTTCCGGTGGTTCCGAAAGCCGTGTAATTGATACAAAGTCCATCTTCACCGATTGTTGGCGCATCGCCTGGTAAGTAAGCAAAACCTAAAATAGTACTTCCTAAGTTTCCGATCCAAACGTTGAGATATTTACTTGGATCCCAAGCCGGATCGCCAGAAGTCTTATAATAATTGTTCTCCATATTAAAACTTGCTGATACTTGTTTTCTAACAATTCCGGTAGAGGCAACACCCGCCGGGGTGCGTGTAGCTTTGCAAAATACGATTTCCATATCAGCAGCAAAAGGCCTGAAAGCTGCCGGAACTACAGCAGTAAAATCAGTATTGAGCTTTCGGTAATCTTTGTTAAGAACATCTAATTGCGTTTGAATTTGAGCATCGGTAACATTTTGTGCTGAGTTGGCATATAAAACGTGAAAAACTACCGGAATCGTAACCACTGTAGCCGGTTGATTGATTCCACGATTAAATACGTTTCTGGGAGTTTGCGGATTGTAAATATAATCCATCATTTCTTTGTGCTTTTCAGCAAAGGCCGGATCATTGGCCATTCTTTCGTGCACTTTGTCCATAGTGGCACATTTTCTTTGGGCCATTGCAGTTAAAGAAAAAACTGCCATTAGTAGGGTAATTTGCTTTTTCATAATAATAGTTTGGTTTTAACTGGGCAATATTACAAACAAAAAATCAGATTTCAACTAGCTCAATTTCAAAAAAATAATCAGAATCTGGTTAGTGTTCAAAATACTTTTTAAGGGTCAAAAATTTCTTTTCAAAAAAGTACCATGAAACAGATGAAACCGCTATTGAAGCAACCGAAATCAATACAAAATCAATCCAACAATTGCCCGGTGTACTATAATGCTCAAAAAATATCAGAACCAAAACATGCCATACGTACAATCCATAACTAATTTTACCCAAATATTGCATGATTGAAAGATTCAAAAATCGGTTCATCCAATGCTCTGAAGTTGTGGTAATGGCATATCCTATAAGACCCAGATAAAGCAAACCATACGCTAAATGTTTGGCGACATTCATCATAAGATCTGACATACGACTACAAAGCCCAATACTTAATACCCCCAGAAACATTAATCCTAAAAAAGTTTTATCTCTACCCGATTTCTCTAGCCATCCTCGACTTTCTAAAATAGCCAAAATACAACCCATAGAAAGTTGATCTAAACGGGTAAAAGTAAATACGTTTATATCCATCCCACGGCTAAACATAATCCAACGCAAGGCAGCCGCCATGACAATAAAACCAATGGAAACGGACAATAATTTTTGTTGATGTTTTCCGCGACAAGCATACACCACAGCTGGCCAAATCAGATAAAAATGTTCTTCAACAGCCAATGACCAATAATGCCCGGGGCCTTGACTGGGCCAATTAAAGGTTCGGGCGAAATTCTGCAAATAGGCAAAATGATACCAACTTTCTGAAAACGGCGGAGGTGAACTAACCCAATGCAACAATGCGGGAATAAAAACGTAGCAACAGAGCGCTAAGTAATACAGCGGAAAAATACGAAGTGTTCGCCGACCGTAAAAATTGATAAAATATCGGGGGCTATCAACCGACTGCAATAAAATTCTGGTAATGACAAAGCCCGAGAGCACAAAAAAAAGTGAAACACCTGAATTTCCTTGTTGCGCCAGAGCAAATAAACCGGACGAACCACCGAGGCGTTCCAAGGTAAAAAAATGAGCAATGACAACGCCAAAAGCAGCAATGGCTCTGAATCCATCTAGGTTGTGGTAATATTTAAGCTTCATCTGTGGTGCGATTTACCCAATAAAAATTAGCCGATAATCTGTACAATGATACAAACTAAATTGAGATTTTAGCTGTGTCGTCCTTAGAAATAACTACTGAAGTAGATCGTTGGTTTGTCGAATTTGAATCAGAGCATTTTTTAAAATTTCTAAATCGCGCGCGTCATTGTATGCATTCAATGAAATTCTGATAAAAAATCCGTGGTCAATATTCATGACTGGGATTTCAATTTTGTACTGATTATAAAGCATTTCTTTGAGTTCAAAAGGTTTTTGAGTTTTGATGGGAATGCTACACATCTGCCCTAAAAACTCCGAAGTAACCGGGCAAATCGGCTCAGTTCCGACAACTTGGCAAAAATCGGCATAGACTTCTAAAATGGTTTGTTTGCATTTGAGTGACTGCTCTTGCCAATGATTTTCTTTGAGAAATTGAATGGCCGCCGGAGCGGTTAAAAAAGCGGAAACATCTCGTGTTCCTTGTTGCTCGTGGTAATCTAAAAAACGACTTTTACCGGGTGCAATACTGTCATAACCCCAACTTACCACCAGCGGATCAAGGCTGTCTTGAAGTTGTTTGCGCACATATAAAAACGAGCATCCTTTGGGCGCCAACATCCATTTGTGCAAGGTGCCTGTGTAATAATCAGCATTGAGTTCTGTGAGATTCAAATCAATATGACCCGGGACATGAGCACCGTCAATAATGGTAATTAATCCCAGAGCTCTGGCCTTTTCGCAAATCTCCTTTACCGGAAAAATCAATGCCGTAGCACTGGAGATTTGGTTGAGAAAAACAACTTTGGTTTTGGATGTGTAACCACTCCAGAATTGTTCTAAGATTTGTTCTTTGGAAGTGATGGGCAACGAAATATCTTGACGAATATACCGTGCTCCCGATTGACGGGCATAATAATTCCAAGTTCGATCCATGGCGCCATATTCGTGGTTGGTCGTGAGGATTTCATCGCCGGGTGCCAACTTGATACTGCGCATCACGGTATTGATGGCCGTAGTTGGATTGGGCGTAAAAAAGAAATCATCTGCGTCACAATGAATATAGTCTGCGAATGCATTTTTGGAAGCTTTTAAATAAGCCGGCAAGTCTTTTTGCAAAAAACAAACGGGCTGCTTTTCGAGTTCAGCTTGCCAATATTGATAATTCTCAAAAATAGGTTTCGGGCAAGCGCCAAAGGAACCGTGGTTGAGAAAAGTAATTTCGGGGTCGAGGTAAAATTGTGATTTAATCATGTTTGCCTGTGTAAATTCCAATGGGAAGTAAATAATGAACCCGAACGCGTTTGCCATCTTTGCGACCGGCAATCCAATGCGGGGATTCTTCGACTATTTTGAGTGCTTGTTCGCCGATGCCAAAACCAATATCTCTGTATACGCTTGCATCTGTAAGCGTTCCGTCGGGTTCTACGATGAACGAGATAAATACTTTTCCGATGAGATCAGGAACGTCAGGCTTTTTTAATTTACTGTTGAAGTAGTCGTAAAACCGATCGAGGCCACCCGGAAAATCAGGTTGTTGATCAACCTCTTTGATTTCGAAAATAGGTGCTTCTGCGGCGATGGTTTCTTCTTGAGCCTGCATCTTTGTAACAAAACAAAAGGCAATCAAACAGAAAAACTTTAACCGCGAAACCGCTTTCATATTTATTGATGTTTGAAATTCATCGGATATTTTATTTCAATGCTGACGGGTTTTCCGGCGCGTTTGGCCGGTTCCCATTTGGGCGATAGATTCAGTACGCGCATAAGTTCGAGCCCTGAATCAACATCAATCATTTTGAGGATTTTTACTTTTTTGACCGAACCGTCGGTTTCAATCGTGAAGGAAGCCAACATACTTCCGGCTTTTTTGACTTTGGTATAATCAAAATGCTCTTTGACAAACTCTTGAAATTTTTCTAAACCACCGCCTTGAAATTTGGGTTGAATTAATTCGCCACCGCCATTGAGGTATACTTCGTCCTCACCGCCAATTTGGGCATAAGTCATTGAGGATACAAAACAAATCAGAAACAGAAAAAAATACTTGGCTTTCATAACTTAGGGAATGTTTAAATATTTGTGTGTTTGTAGTGATACGCGCCATTTGGGATGATTCATCACATAATCGACAATCAGCGGGGTCATTTCTTCTTTTTTACTCCATTCGGGTTGTAAAAACAAAATAGCCTTCGGATTGACTTTTTCGGCTTGTTCCTCGGCAAAAATAAAATCGTGTTTGTTGTAGATGATGACTTTGAGTTCGTCGGCACGATCATAAGCGGCTTGTACCGGAAGTTTGTTTTTTTTAGGAGAAAGACAAAACCAATCCCACAGGCCCGAAATAGGATAAGCTCCTGAAGTTTCGATGTGCACTTTGAGCTCTTTGTCGTGTAACAACTGAGTCAATGGTTGCATATTCCAAGTGAGTGGCTCACCGCCAGTAACGACAACAGTATCAGCATATTTTTGGGCATTGAGCGCTATAGGCTCAATAGCTGTAGGCGGATGCAACTGAGCGTTCCAACTTTCTTTGACATCGCACCAATGACAACCGACATCGCAACCGCCAATACGGATGAAATAAGCGGCGGTTCCGGTGTGAAAACCCTCGCCTTGGATGGTGTAGAATTCTTCCATGAGCGGAAGCATGGTGCCTTTTTCAACGGCAATTTGTGTTTCTTTGGATAACATGCGGCAAAGATAGGAAAAGAGCGCGCAATTAAAACCGCTTTCGACAAAGAAGTCAGAACGTGAAAATATCTTTCTGACAAACTATTCATTCTAGCGAAGCGCATTCTAGCCCTGATAGCAGCGAAAAGCCTTTGCCGGCTGAGGGTTTGTTTGGGCCGACTTTATAAAGCGACCAGCGGAAGCTTTGTGAAGGCGATGACAAAAACGCCCACAGGCAAAAAGCTTGCAGCGCATAGCAGGAAAAAGCTACACATAAAAAAACCGACAGCTTTGAACTATCGGTTTTAAAAATTGAAAAAGGTATTTTATTTTAAAGTCTTGAGCGACTCGGTGGCGTATGAATTGGTCGGATCGAGCGCCAAAGTTTTATTGAAATATTCTTTGGCTTTGGCCTTATCGGTATTGGCATAGCTTGCCGCGATATTATTATAGCTCTCGATGAATTTAGCTTTGTTTTTGGCTACTTCATCCGGGCCTTTTTCGGTGACCACTTTGAGATATTCCTCGTAGTATTTGATGATCATTTCTTCGTTTTCGAGCAAACGGTTAGCACGAGCCCTGAAAATGTAAGCATCTTGAGTAGTTGGCGAAGCTTCGATGACTTTTCCAAAGGCTGCGTCGGCTTTTTGCAATTCAATCGGATCCGGTTTTACTACATCTTTACGGGTATTGTTGTAGTATAATGAGTTACCTAAATAAAAATTGTCTAACAAATAATTTTTTGAATTGACGTTGCTTGTGGCAATTTCATAGATGACAGAAGCTTCTTTAAACAATTTTTGCTCGTAGAATTTTTTACCTACTTCGCTCAAATCATTGGTCATGTTGATTTCCATTTCGACCGATTTTTTGATATCGGCTACTCCGGCATTGAAGATATTTTGATCAAGCGTTTTGGTTTCGATGTTATTGGCTTTTCTGAGTTTGGCCAATCCGAGATATAAATAATCACGCGCGATGATTTTGTTGGTTGGGCTACTGATAAAATCTTGGAGCGATTTGATGGCTACATCGATGTTTCCGTTCTCATAAGCTGAATATCCTAAATAACGCAAGATTCTTGGATTGACTTTGTCCAACTCTTTCATTTTGTTGGCCTCGACTTCAAGCGCTTTATAGTCTTTGGCCAAAATCAAGAAATCAGCATGACGCATTCTTGAGGTAAGTGAGTAATCAGTCATACTCATGTATTTCTCATAATAACTCAAGGCTTTTTGAATGTACTCGTTGTATTTTTTTGGTTCGTTGTTGCCCCAATAATAATAGGTTTCGGCTAGTTCGCGATACACCGGTCCGTAATTGGCATCCGCAGCAATTACATTGTCAAAAGCTTTAACGGCTTCGGTATAAGATTTGGCTCCTTTGAGCAAAACACCCAATTGCATTTTGGCGCGAATTAAAGTAGGATCTGTTTGAAAAGCATTGCGATAAGCGGCATATGCTTCGTTTTGGTTTTTCTCACCATAATAAGCGTCACCCAAAGTTAACTGAACCAATGCATCGGTTGGATTGATGGCTTTGGCTTTGTTGAGATATTCTAAAGCGGTTTTGTAATCGTGTTTATCGCTGTTCATATAAGCTTTGGCCACGTATACAAATTCTTCAATGTCTTTCTTTTTCATGTCTTTGGTCGCGGTGTCAAAGTTGGTTTTAGCACCCGTGACATTGTTGTTATCTAAATCGATTTGACCTAAACCAATGTAGTTCCAACGACCACTTTCAGAGGCAGTTAATCCTTTTTGAAAATATATTTTAGCAGAATCTTCTATGTTTTGTTTTAGGTAAACATTGCCTAAAAAGAAAGTAGCTTTACCATTTGAAGGTTTGGCTTGGATGATAGATTTGAGCATTGATTTTGCCTTTTCATACTGTTCGGCATCCATCGCTTTTTTGGCTTGCTCAATGTCTTGAGCTTGTCCGATGGTCGCTGTTCCTAATAACAACAGGCTAAAAATCTTTAATGTGTTCATGGTTGGTTATATTAAATTTATTTTTTCTCGTTTGTAATAGTGTTTCTGATCAGAATCTTTCTCGATGGAAAATGTTCGGGAACCAATCCGGACTTCAACACGATTCTTTGACCAACTTCACCGGCCACAAATGAGGCAAATCCCATTCCAAGTCCGGTGTATCCTTGGCAATTGGCTACAAACAAATCACGTGCCAGAGGATATTTTGCCGATGCGATGTTGTCTTGGCTCGGAAAATAAAACTGCTGATCTTGATTGTTTTTGACACTCAAAACGCTGATTTTTTTGAGGTTGTCTTGAATTTCATTTGAGGGTTCAAAGATAAAATTAATTCCGACAACTCCTATCATTCCACTATTGTTAGCAACGTATTTGATTACTTCTTCGTTCGTGTTAAATGAAAACACATTTTTTTCAGGCATTTTTTTTAAACCTGCCAAAGCACATAGTTGTCGTGCTGTACTTGAATTTGGATTGTCAAAAACCAATCCTTTGAAATTACCAACGGTTTTTCCTTGCATTAACTCAATAATTTGTTGCATTGAAATCAAAGTGTCATTTGTTGACTTTTGCTTGATTAATGCTATCCCATCTTTGGCAAACGGCGTTAACTTTGGAAATATTTTTTGGTTGTTGAAATACTTTATTTCTTCAGCTGATAATTTTCTAGAAAGCACAGCAATTTTTTTGTGATCATTGGCCAATGACTGAATAATCTCTGCTTCAGGTTGCGCAACAATATTAATCTTGGCTGGATACCTATCTTCAAAAATTAAAACTTGGTCTTCTACAATAGGTTTCAAGGTTTGATCCACCAAAACCGTAGCTTCGCCTTTGAGTATAGTTTCTTCTTGGTTTTCATCCGACTTTTTACAATTAACCACTGCAAAAGCAGCCAGAAAGATTATTGATAACAACTGTATTTTTTTCATTCTTGTGTTTGATTAGCATTCATTAAACGCACAAAACGTATCAATGCGTATACAATGAGTAAAATTCCAAAAGCCCAACGAGCAGTCGAGCTCAGATTTAACGGCAGTTTTTTCCAGAAAATAATCATCAAACCCAAAATTAGGTAAGCCAAAAAGAACAATATGCCTATAACGAGAAGAAATCGCTCTTTAAGCGATTTCTTCATCAAGTTTTTAAATATGTTGGTAAACATTATTCTGCTCTGTTAACCGTAATTGGTAATGAATACAATACCCTTACTTTTTTACCATTCTGCTCACCAGGATTCCAACGCGGACAAGATTTAAGAACGCGCATAGCTTCTTTTCCTGTACCGTATCCGGCATCGCGAAGAACTTTAATATCAGTAAGCGAACCGTCTTTTTCAACAACAAAAGTCACGAATACCTTTCCACCCGGGAAATCTTCGTCGTCCGGAGCTTGGAAATTTTTACCCACAAACTTGTAGAATTTTTCCAATCCCCCTGGAAAATCAGGTTTGACCTCAATCCCTGCAGTGTTGTAGATATTGTTGTCCTCTTCGACCACTTCTTTAGGGCCATTTCCTACTGGTTCAACTGTTAGCTCAGCATCAGGATCACCTTTGATGGTTTCTGCTCCTAACTTTTTGTCAACAATGTCTTTTACTTTAGGTGGTTCTTCAACCACTTCTTCAGCTTTAGCCACAACCGGTTTCACAAATTTTACTTGATCCACTTTAGGTGGCGGTGGCGGTGGCGGTGGAAGATTTTCTTTTGGTTTTTCCTTAGGCGGCAACTTAACCGTAACAATTTTCTTATCGAGGCTCGCATCATCGTCTGAAGAATCGGGAATAAGCTTTGCCAACATCGGAATACTCACCAGAAAAGCAAAAACTAACGCACCCATAACAAAAGCACGTGAGGTGTTTTTTGTATCTGATTTTCTTAAATCATAAGCACCGTAACTTTTGTTACGACCTTCGAATACTATATCAAGCCATTGATTTTTTAATAAATCTAATTTCATGTCTTTCTTTTTTAATTAGATTAAGGGTTAGGAGTTGACGGTGTTGCCGGTGGTTCCGGAGTTGATGCATCACTTCCTGTATTGATCAATTTGCTTTCTTCCGGCGAAATATCATTTACAATTGCGTAAGTAGGCACATCAACAATGGCCATTTCGTCAAGGATATCCACCAAGTTTTTGTAACTTGACTTTTTGCTAGGTTTGATAATGACAATCAAACCTTTGTCTTTATTACCGGTATATTCAATAACTCCTTTTTTCTGTTTCAAGAGTTCCACACGAATACCGTCTTTACCATAGGTACTTGCCTTGGGAGCAATCTTAGGAGTAGCCAACAATCCCATGTAATATTTGAGCTGGTTGTTCTCTCCTAACAAAATAGTCATGGTACGATTTTCATCCACCTTAACATCTTTGTTGTTTTTTGGATCCGGATCTTTATCAGGCAAGCCCAAGTTCATCGACTGTGGTTTAGATAGCGAAGTGGTCAACATAAAGAACGTAATCAACAAGAACGCCAAGTCAACCATTGCGGTCAAATCTACTTTGGAATTCTGCTTCTTACTTCTGACCTTGCCGTCGCCTTTCTTGCCACCGCCGTCGTTGGTATTTAATTCAGCCATTTTTCTAAATTCTTTTTTTAGTAATCTTTTCCTCTTAAACCAGTAACTAAATTGAAGCTATTGATTTTTTGGTCTTGTAAAATATCCATGACGCGTTTGATCTGCGGATATTTCTCTTTAGCATCGCCTTTGATAGCAAACTGAAGCTCTTTGTCAGCTCCGTTATCAATGTTTGCTTTTCTGGCGTATTGGATCCAATCTTGCAACTGGTTGTTGATCGAGTCATAAGGAATTCCAGGTTGGATTCCCGGTTTGATGCGGTCTGAAGATTTTAAAGCCAATAATTGCTTCAGGCTTTCAACAGGCACACCAAATTCATCGATGAGTTCAAACTGAGCTTTTTCAGCATCAGTAAAATCCACTTTGTATTTCTGGGCCATATATTCTAGGGCACCTGAACGAACTGCTCTGTCTTTCATCCCAAAAAACACCTGATCTTTTCCTTGGCTTTTACCAATAGTGATGGTCACCAAGCCTGACTCAGGTAATTTGGTCTGAACAGTAGACGACGGTGTATCGACCGGAAGTGGTTCTGGCATTTTTGCAGTTGCAGTCAAAATAAAGAATGTCAACAACAAGAAAGCCACGTCACACATCGCGGTCATGTCGATAGACGCCGCTTTTTTAGATGTCTTTACTTTAGCCATATTTATAATTGATTCATTATGTGCAAAGGAGTTAACCTCTGCCAATATGGTTATTAGTTTTTAGAAGATCCTCTGAAGTGTCTGTATGTGTTTACAATCGTAGCACCTGCCTCATCAATTGAGTAAGTCAAAGTGTCAATTTTAGATGTAAACAAGTTATAAGCGATGATTGATAAAGCTGAAGTTGAGATACCTGTAGCTGTGTTGATCAATGCCTCAGAAATACCGTTTGCCAACATCGCTTGGTCAGGAGTACCCGCAGTTGCTAAAGCCGCAAACGCTTTAATCATACCGGTTACAGTTCCAAAAAGACCTGCGAGTGTACCCAATGAAACCAAAGTTGAGATAATAGTCATATTTTTCTCTAACATTGGCATTTCAAGTGAAGTAGCCTCTTCAATTTCAGTGTGAATCATTTCTGATGCAGCCTCGCTGTCAAAACCTTCTTTTTTCACTTCTTGGTATTTAACCAAAGCAGCTTTGATAGCATTAGCCACTGAACCTTGTTGTTTATCACAAGCAGCTAAAGCTCCGTCAATATCTCCTTTAGAAATGCTTCCTTGAACTGATTTCATGAATTGATCCAAGTTTCCTTTTCCTGCAGCTTTGTTGATAACGATGTAACGCTCAAAAGAAAATACGATTACCATCAATAAAAGCCCCATCAAAACTGGTACAATTGGCCCTCCTTTATACACCATTGCCAAATAGTTTCCTGGTAGTGGGTGGCCAGTATTAACTCCTCCTTCGAAGTTAGAGCCATTACCCATAATAAAGTTCCAGATGAGCCATCCTACCAAAATACATCCTGCGATAACAATTCCGGAGAACATTCCTCCAGCATTTGAACTTTCTTTTTTAACGTTTGCCATTTCTTTAAAATTTTAGTTTTTTTAGATAATTATAGTTTTAGTTGTTAAATAAACTTGAATTGAGGCAAATTTAATTTTTTAGTTCTAATAAAAAAACTTTTTTTAATTTAATTGAAGTTAATATAAAACCCAATAAAATCGGCCATTTGATTCTATTGACAACAAATCTATTATTCCTTCTGAAAGTGGTTTTTTCACTGAGATTAAATCAGTCATTTTTATAAAAAAATGAGAATTTTACAACCACAGAACTCAGTTTAAAACGACAAATTACCTTTGAAATTGTTCTTCATGGGTTTTGTGGAATTTTAAAATTTAAAAATTAACTTGCCTCACCATATTATAATACGTTTCTATGTCTAGAACTTCTGACTTTATACCATCAATTCAACAAGGATACAACTGCGCGGGCGAACATATTGTTTTGGGCGCAGCTCTACTCAACGGCCAAGTGCAAGCCGAAGCACAAGTTAAAATTCCGCTTAAAACTTTAAACCGCCACGGACTCATTGCCGGAGCTACCGGAACCGGAAAAACCAAAACCATTCAAGTGCTTTCAGAGCAACTTTCGGCTCTGGGTGTTCCGGTGCTGATGATGGACATCAAAGGCGATTTTAGCGGTATTGCGGCAGAAGGCGAAGAAAAACCATTCATTACAGAAAGACATCAAAAGATTAATGTCCCTTTTTCTCCGAAAAAATTCCCGGTTGAGCTTTTGTCGCTTTCAGAGCAGCCCGGTGTTCGACTCAGAGCGACTATTTCTGAATTCGGACCGGTATTGTTTTCGCGCATTTTAGATTTGAACGATACGCAAGCAGGCGTGGTTTCGGTGATTTTTAAATATTGTGACGACCATCAAATGCCGCTTTTAGATTTAAAAGACATCAAAAAAGTAATCAATTACATCACCGAAGAAGGCAAAGAAGAAATTGAGGCCGACTACGGAAAAATATCACCCTCAACCACCGGAACCATATTGCGCAAAATCATCGAGCTCGAACAACAAGGCGGCGATTTCTTTTTTGGAGAATTGTCATTTGATATTGCCGATTTGATGCGCTACGACCAGAACGGAATGGGCTATGTGAACATTTTGCGATTGAACGACATTCAGGACAAACCCAAATTGTTTTCGACTTTTATGCTGAGTTTATTGGCTGAAATTTATCAGCAAATGCCCGAAAAAGGCGATGCTGATCGTCCGGAATTGGTGTTGTTCATTGACGAAGCGCACCTGATTTTCAGTCAAGCCAGTCAAACTTTACTCGAACAAATCGAAACCATCGTCAAATTGATTCGCTCCAAAGGAATCGGCATTTATTTTATCACCCAAAATCCAAACGATATTCCCAGCGGTGTGCTCTCGCAATTGGGCTTGAAAATTCAACATGCGCTTCGGGCTTTTACCGCCAACGACCGAAAAGCCATCAAGCTTACCGCCGACAACTATCCGCTTTCTGATTTTTATCAAACCGACCAACTCATTACCGAATTGGGCATTGGTGAAGCGCTTGTAACTGCACTCAGCGAAAAAGGAAGCCCTACACCACTGGCCGCAACGATGCTGCGTGCACCCGAAAGCCGCATGGATATCTTGTCCGAAACAGAAATTCAAGCCATCAATGCACAATCAAAATTGGTTCAAAAATACGGTCAAGAAGTGGATAGAGAAAGCGCTTATGAAATGCTGACCAAAAAGCTCGAAGCCGCAAACGAACAAGCCGCAGCTGAATCTGCCGAGGCTCAAAAAGAAAGCCCAAAACAAGAATCAGATACGGCTAGTGTTATTGGAAAATCTGTGCTCAAAGTGGTTACACGCGCCAGTTTTATCCGCGGTGCGTTTAGTATTTTAAGTAAGATGTTGAAAAAGTAAACGCTGGGTTGACAAGGTTGGATTATGCTATGGCTGTAGCTGTTTTTCCGTGAATGGCGTCAGAATAATACTGAGCATATTCAAAAAACAAACCTCGGTCATCACAATTCGGGTTTTGGATACATTTGCCAATAACAGAAACAAAATCTTCTTTGCGAATTTTTTCGTCTTCAGAATTAGGACTATTTTGTTGCAAAAGTTCAATGATTTTACCGGCAAATACTAGGCGGTGATTTCTTCTTTCAGAGATTAAAAGATTGAGTGCTAAGGTGGTCATGCTCGTGGTCATGGGGAAGAATTTTAAATAGATTAATAGGTTTAATTTTCAGCTAAAGTATAGCTAAGCGATTGATAATGAATTATATTTTCGACCAAATGTTAAAATAATCGTTTTAGAAAAAAAACCGACGCAAATCACCGACCAACTACATTAATTTTGCGCTTGTTTGACGAAAAAATTGTCATCATATGAAAAGTATGCTTACCATCGGACTGCTTATTATGTCCAATATATTTATGACTTTGGCTTGGTATGGCCATTTAAAATTCAAAGAACTCAAATGGTTTGAAAATGCCTCGCTTATTACGATTGTCTTGATCAGTTGGGGATTGGCCTTGTTTGAATATTTCTTTCAGGTTCCGGCCAACAAAATTGGATACGAAGGCAACGGCGGCCCATTCAATCTCATGCAACTCAAAGTCATTCAAGAAGTGATTACCTTAGTTATTTTTGTAGTTTTCTCTATGCTTTTCTTTAAAAACGAAAACTTTAAATGGAACCACGCCGTGGGATTTGGTTTTTTGGTTTTGGCAGTGTATTTTATTTTTAAAAAGTAATTTGCTAGACTATTTTGATTTAATTTCCTTTTTTGCAAATGATTTTCATAGCTTTATAAAAAATTGGACGCTATGAAAAACTTTTACTTATTCTTGACGCTTGTTTTGTGCTCTTTAAATACCTCAGCACAGGTTGTGAACATTCCGGATGCCAACTTCAAACAACTTTTGACCAGCACTTTAATGCTTGACACCAACGGAGATGGAACTTTAGACAGCGATGTTGACACCAACAACGATGGTCAGATTCAAACCAGTGAAGCTTTAGCCGTTACTCTTTTTTTCTTGAATGATTATGTAAATCAACAAGGCTACAGTTTTCCAATCAACAATTTAACCGGATTAGAAGCCTTTACCAACGTAACCGAGTTGAGCATTAACTCTATTTCTGCGGCATCAATAGATTTAACCGCATTGATACATCTGGAGAAATTATACATCAATCATGCTTTCACATTACCGAATTTAAATATGACAGGTTTGACGAATGTTAAAAACCTATTTAGTGTTCAGAGTGATTTATCAAACTTTCAGTTTTCGAGCCTGCCAAATCTTGAAAATATAGAGCTAGAAAACGTTACCGGATTTGAAACCAATTTTGCGAGTTTACCACATTTGAAAAATCTTAGTTTTACCAACTGCCCGCTAACGAGCATCAACTTATCAGCTGTTCCAAATCTTGAAACCTTGATATGTACAGACAATCAACTCACGAGTCTGGATCTTTCAAATTTAATCCACTTAAAAGAAGTTCGCGCCGGAAGCAATCACATCATGTCAATCAACACCACTAATTTACCACAACTCGAAAAACTTGATGTTCATTTTAATTCACTGAATTCCTTAAACGTGTCTGCACTGAGCAATCTTAAAGAATTAGATTGCAGCGCAAACAACTTCATCTCCAGTCTTGATGTTGGTAGTTTAATTCAACTCGAGCGATTGAATTGTGCAGCTAATCAAATTAGTAGTTTGGATGTTGCCGGACTCATAAATTTGATTGAATTGAATTGTAGCGGCAATCAAATCCAAACGTTAGCGGTCGGTAATTTAACCTCCTTAGATATTTTGAATTGCAGCTATAATCAACAGATTACTCTTGTAAACCTGAACAATCTGGTCAATTTACATCGTTTAGAAATAGCTGGTTGTCAGTTCAGCAATATAGATTTAAGCCCATTTGTAAATTTAAAATATCTGGATGTTAGTAGCAATTTATTCAACACCCTCAATATTTCACAACAGACCGCATTAGAAATATTGAATTGTTCATGGTTAGGAATGAGCAGTTTAGATTTATCCCACAATCCACTTCTATCTTATTTAAATTGTAATAACAATCTTTTAACCACTCTTGAAATACCAGATAGTGTTTATCATCTTCAATGTACTGATAATTTATTTGAATCGCTTGATTTAACGAACGGTCAGGGGTATTTGTACCTTGATTTCTCCCGCAATCCGAACCTTAGATACATTAATTTTAAAGACAATTACACCCACGGATTTCCTAGTTTTTTCGCAGACTTTTGCCCAAATATACAGTTTGTTTGCGCAAATGAAAATGACATTCCTACCGCTATGAGTTATTTAATAGGCTTTGGATATAATAATGTGCAGGTCAACTCTTATTGTACCTTTACCCCCGGCGGAGACTACAATACCATAACCGGCGCGAGTGCTTATGATTTGAATGGAAATGGTTGTGATCCGTCAGATTTTTTGGTGCCCTTGATTAAAATGAACATCAACGATGGAACCCAAACCGGAGCCACTTTCACCAATGCTACCGGAAATTACTCATTTTTTACACAAGCCGGAAACTACACCATCACGCCCACACTTGAAAACCCTTATTTCTCAGTCACGCCCGCTTCAACCGTGGTCAACTTCTCGAATGTCAACAATATAACGCAGACCCGAAACTTCTGCTTTGCACCCAATGGTGTTCATCCAGATGTAGATGTTGTCTTTTTTCCATACACACAGGTCAGACCCGGTTTTGATGTTGACTTTAGAATCATCATTAAAAACAAAGGAAATCAGATTCAATCCGGAAACATTGATTTGACCTTTGACGACGCCGTTTTGGATTTCTTAAGTGCCAGCCTTCCTGTTGACAATCAATCTGTCAATCATTTGGTATGGAATTACAGCAATCTCTATCCCTTTGAAAGTAGCGTTATTCATGTCCAATTTAATGTGAATGCTCCTACCGAAACACCTCCAGTCAACATAGGAGATGTTTTGAGTTTTACTGCGGTAATCAGCCCAATTTCGGGTGATGAAACTCCCGACGACAACACTTTTGCTTTAAATGAAACGGCTATTGGTTCCTATGATCCCAATGACAAAACCTGTCTTGAAGGCGAGCACATCACCCCGGAAATGGTGGGCGATTATTTGCATTATGTGATTCGCTTTCAAAATACCGGAACCGCACCGGCCGAATTTGTTGTGGTCAAAGATTTGTTAGATACCGCAGTTTTTGATGTGAATTCTTTACAGTTAATCGCGAGTTCACACCCAATGACTACCCGCATTACCGGAAACAAAGCCGAATTTATTTTTCAGAACATCAATCTTCCGGCCGAATCAGCTGACGAGCCCGGAAGTCACGGTTTTGTCGCGTTTAAAATCAAGACCAAAAACAATCTGATTCTGGGCAATGCCGTAAAAAACAAAGCTGAAATTTATTTTGACTACAATTTCCCAATCATCACCAACCAAACCACAACAACGGTTTCTTTGTTGGCGCTGGACGAATTTGGACGCTCAAAAGTTTCAATGACACCGAATCCGGTAAAAAACATCTTGAACATAACGGCCAACAGCAATCTTCATAAAGTTGAATTACTCGACATACAAGGGCGCGTTTTAGAAAGTCATTCGGCTGCTGAACATCAAACTTCGCTCGATTTATCCGGCAAAGTCCGTGGAATGTATTTGGTTCGCGTGACTTCAGAACTCGGAAGCAGTATTCAAAAAATCATCAAAGAATAATGAAATACCAAATCCAAAAATCACCTTTTGTCGTGCCCACCACCGACGGAAAACTCATCGAGGAACACCATGGTCGTGCGGCCACCAATAACTCAGAAATTTCTATTGCACACATGATTGCGCCACCGCATTGGTCCGAACCTTTTCAGACACCCGAATTTGACGAATACACTTATATCATTTCAGGCAAAAAACAATTTACGATTGAAGGCGAAGTGATTATTCTTGAAGCCGGGCAATCGATTAAGATTGACAAAAATGTGCGCGTGCAATATGCCAATCCGTTTGACGAACCGTGTGAATACATCGCCATTTGCCGACCGGCTTTTGATTTTAATAAAGTAAATCGAGAAGAATTATAAACCGTATTTGATAATTTCAAAATTGGTTTTAACCGAAACATCTGAATTGTCAGCGAGTTTTAATTTCAATTCAGCATGATAAATTCCTTCCGCAATTGATGAAGGATTCCCCGGAAACCACATAAAATTGTTGATGTCGTCTGAAAAGAAAACCTGTTCGCAATTATTTGAAATTTTCAAACTAGCGACAGTAAAAAAATCGGTAGGATCGCTAACAGTTTCCGGGATTTCACCCGAAAAGAAGTCATAACTCGAATAAGCCACTCCGGTATTTTGATTCACAATATAAAGCCCAGAACCATCTCGAATCATGTCGCCGTTTACCGAAGCGTATTTCGAAAAATATACTTTAAAATGATCGTTTGAAAAAACCAGTTTTAAACCATCGAAAGCGGCTTCTTGCGGAACAGAATTGATTTTAATCGTCTTTGTCTGTACACAAACCTTTGAGTCCGAATTGCTACAAGCAACCAACAAAAAGAGGAACAAAAAAAAGTAGACGCGCATGCAGATTCAATTATTGATTGAGGAGTTCTAAGATTTTTTGTTCTACCTCAAGACTATTCCATTTCAATTCAATATCGGCTGTAGTTTTCATCACCGTCTCCATAATCTCGTTCTGACGATTGCCAATAGCCAAAGCCTCTGAATACGGTCGCAAACTAAAAGTCACGCGACTGTAGAGCGGCAACCACTTATCAGGATGCTTTTCTGAGAACCACTTTTCAATTTTCTTCTGAAGCAAAAACTGCGCATCGGCCGTTTTGGTACTCATTTCCATAAAATTGCGGTAGGATAACTCAGCAATGGCATCAGCGTTGGGTTTGCGCGACTTTTCATATTCTGAAAAAACCATGTGCCAGTCATCGCCGTATTGTTGCATCATTTGGTGCAAAATGGTGATGTCTTCAAATCCGGCATTCATTCCGTGTCCGTAAAACGGAACAATCGCGTGGCAAGCATCGCCAATAAGCGCTACTTTGTCTTGATAAGTCCACGGAAAACACTTCATGGTCACCAAAAAGCTCGTCGGGTTTTTAAAGAAATCTTCTACCAAATCCGGAATCACTTCAGCCGTATCCGGGAAATGTTCTGCAAAAAAAGCTTCTAAAGTTTCCTGGTCTTTGAGCTGTGCAAATGAGTTCTCGCCTTCGTGCGGCATAAACAGCGTACAGGTAAAAGTCCCGTCGGTATTGGCCAGCGCCATAAGCATATAATCACCGCGCGGCCAAATGTGTAAAGAGTTTTTATCGAGTTTGTGCGAACCGTCTGTGTTGGCCGGAATGTGCAATTCTTTATAGCCAAGCTTTAAAAATTCCTGAGAATAATTAAACATACTCTGGCGTTGCATTCGATGGCGAACTCTTGAAAAAGCCCCGTCTGAACCAAACACCAAATCATAATCGAGCTCGTCCCATTCGCCGCGTTCAGTCTCACCAATGTGCAGCGTGGCATCGCTCAGAGTCACATCCCAAATACGATGATTAAAGAAGAATTCCACGCCGGCAGCTTCGGCCAAATCAACCATTTTACGATTGAGCAAACCCCGAGAAAGCGAAAAAATCGCCTCCCCTTCTTTGCCGTAATATTGGTAATTAAGTGAGCGGTCGGGCATGTGAATCGCGCGTTTGTCTACCGGAATCCCGATTTGCCTGATTTCTTCGCCCAGACCAATATCTTCAAGGGTTTTCCAACCGCGATCCGACATCACTAAATTAATGGATCGGCCAGAAAATTCAACAGTTCTAATATCGGGGCTGCGGTCAAAAACATGTACCGTATGACCGGCTTTTTTGAGGTAAATAGCCAAGAGCGAGCCCACCAGACCCGAACCGACTACTGCGATTTTTTTAGGTTGTTGCATGATGAAATTGCATCGTAAAAGCGGGTCAAAAGTAGCGAATAATATTGGCTCAGCCGCATAAAATTCACTTTTATTATGGGGCGTGCCACCGGCTCCGCTGCGCTGCGCCGCTGTCAGGCTGTTCGCTTTAGTCCTCGCCTGCTCGTGTCTCGCGGCTGCGGGCTATCGCTGCCATCCTTCACGCGGCTGAAAATTTTGTTTAACTTTTTATTTATTTTATTAAACAAAATGTATTTTTGTTGCGCAAACTTTCCTTTATGAAGTCATTTTCTCAAGCCGAAATCCAACAAATGGACCGCATTTTCAGGCTCAATTTGATCAATTCAGCCACCGGATACAAATCGGCCAACCTGATTGTTTCGCAATCCAAAAGCGGCATTCCCAATGTGGCCATTTTCAGCAGCATCACGCATTTGGGCAGCGATCCGGCGCTCATCGGTTTTATAGTGCGCCCAACGGTTGTGCCCAGAAATACGTATCAGAACATCCGTGAAGTTGGTTATTTTACAATCAACCACATCACCGCTGAACAAATCCAAAGCGCCCACCACAGTTCTGCCGCTTATCCGGAAGAAATTTCAGAATTTGATCAAACCGATTTGGTTCCAGAATTCAAAAACAATTTACCTATTCCGTTTGTAACCCAAAGTCCGGTACAGCTATATTGTAAATACCTTAATGAATATCCCATCGCCGAAAACAATACGATTATGATCGTGGCATCCATTGAACACATTTTTATTGCTGAACCGCTTTTGCACGAAGATGGCTGGATTCGGTTAGATCAAGCCAAAGTAGCGGCCATTAATGGTCTCGACGGATATGCGTTGCCTCAAATCATCGACCGCTTCGCATACGCCCGACCGCACAAACCCACCGAATCAATTTTAAAATGACGCACCAAAAACAGCATTTACCCACCAAAATTTGTCCGGTTTGTGAGCGTCCGTTTGCTTGGCGAAAAAAATGGGAACGCAACTGGAATGCTGTGGTTTATTGCAGTGAGCGCTGCCGTCAAAATAAAAACAACACTCAATGAAAGCACTGGTTTGGTTCACCCAAGATTTACGCATCCGCGACAATGTCTCACTGAGTTTGGCCTGTCAAGAAAACGAGCAGGTTCAGGCTGTCTACTGCATAGATCCGCGCCAATTTGAAACGACGAACTACGGTTTTAAAAGAACCGAAAAATTCCGTGCTAAATTTTTATTGGAAACCCTTACAGAACTTCGGTTATCGCTCGAAAAAATCAACATTCCGCTAGAAGTAATTTTTGAAAAACCCGAGGTGGCTTTACCGAATTTGGTTTCTCAACATCAAATTGACCGTGTGTATAAAATGACCGAATGGACTTCAGAAGAACAAACCATTCTGCGACAAATCAAACAAAAAACCAAGGTACAATGGGTTGAAAACTACGATCAGTTTTTGTTTCATCCTGAAGATATTCCCTATCAAAATTGGGCACAAATTCCCGAAGTCTTCACCGAATTCCGAAAAAAAACCGAACAACTAGCGCGCGTGAGACAACCTATTGCTGCTCCGCAAATGCCGTCTGAAAATTACAGTGAGCCGCAAAATAAAATTCCGTCACTGACTGACTTAGGTTTTGAAGATTTTGAAACGCATCCCAATTCAGCCGTTCCGTTCAAAGGCGGTGAATTGCAAGCGCTCAACCGATTGGAAGACTATTTTTTTATTACGCAAAATTTAGCGCGTTACAAGCAAACCCGCAACGGACTTATCGGCGCTGATTACAGTTCTAAACTATCGCTCTGGCTGGCCAACGGAAGCATTTCAGCACGCACCATTTATGAAGCCGTGAGAAAATTTGAACGAACCATCGTCAAAAACGAAGATACCTATTGGCTCATTTTTGAATTGATTTGGCGCGATTACTTCAAATATATTTCGCTCAAACATCAGAACAAGATTTTCCATTTGGGCGGAATCCTTAATCGTCCTTACCATTGGAATCAAAACAAACACAAATTCAAACTGTGGACTGAAGGAAAAACACCCGAACCTTTTGTCAATGCCAACATGATTGAGTTGCGCGAAACCGGTTTTATGAGCAACCGCGGACGACAAAATGTAGCGAGTTTTTGGGCCAAACAATGGCAAGAAGATTGGCACATAGCCGCGGCATATTTTGAGAGTATGCTCATCGATTATGACGTGCACAGCAACTACGGAAACTGGATCTACAACGCCGGTGTGGGCAACGATCCGCGCGATAGAATGTTCAACATCAAACGTCAGGCTGACATGTACGACCCGCAACAAGCCTTTCAAAAACTTTGGCTTTAAGCATTATGAAAACACTTCGACTTATTTTGGGCGATCAGCTCAATGCGCAACATTCGTGGTATCAAAAAACCTCTGAAAGCATCGTTTATTTGATGGTTGAAATGCATCAGGAAACCAATTATGTAAAACACCATATACAAAAAATCTCAGCCTTTTTTGCGGCGATGCGCGCATTTGCCAATGGCTTGATGAAACAAAAACACCAAGTTATTTATCTCAAGATTCAGCATCCGATGGCACGAAAACCACTCGATCAGATTTTAAATCACTTCATCGGTGAATTATCAATCGAGAAATTTGAATATCAACAACCCGATGAATATCGACTCGATGAGCAATTGAATCACTTTTGTGCAAACTTATCTATTGCTTCTGAATGCTTTTCAACCGAGCATTTTTTTACCGCGAGAGTTGAATTGCGCGATTATTTTTCAGGCAAAAAACAGTGGCTCATGGAAAGTTTCTACCGACTCATGCGCAAGAAACACCAAATACTCATGCAAGGCGATGCACCTCTGGGCGGCGCTTGGAATTTTGACCACGAAAACCGCAAGAAATACAAAGGTGAACATCCGGTTCCGCCGGCGATGATTTTTAACAATGATGTTTCGGAAATCTACCGGGAAATTCTGTCAGAGAAAATAGATTTCTTTGGCAACATCAATCCAGAAGCGCTTTCGTGGCCCATCAATCGACAACAATGTCTGGAACAATTGACTTATTTCTGCCAATATTTACTGGAACACTTTGGCGATTATGAAGATGCCATGCACAGCCGAGAAAAATATCTCTTTCACGCGCGTTTGTCGTTTGCCATGAATACCAAAATGCTGTCGCCGGCCGAAGTAATTCAAAAAGCGATTGAGACTTTTGAACAAAACAGCCATAAAATTTCTTTGCCTCAGATTGAGGGTTTTGTTCGGCAGATTCTGGGTTGGCGTGAATATGTACGCGGAATTTATTGGGCGAAAATGCCCGAATATCAAAACCTCAATTATTTCAATCACGAAAACAAATTGCCTGCGTTTTTCTGGACCGGACAAACGCAAATGAATTGTCTCAAAAACGCCATCGGTCAAAGTCTCGACGATGCTTATGCGCACCACATTCAGCGACTGATGGTCATCGGGAATTTTTCGTTGCTCACGCATTTGCATCCCGATGCGGTGGACGCTTGGTATTTGGGCGTGTACATCGATGCGATTGAATGGGTCGAAATGCCCAACACGCGGGGCATGAGTCAATATGCAGACGGTGGAATCATTGCGACCAAGCCTTATATTTCTTCAGGAAGTTATATCCAAAAAATGAGTAATTACTGCGATAATTGCCGTTATCATGTCAAAGAAAAAACCTCCGAAAAAGCCTGCCCATTCAATAGTTTGTATTGGAATTTTCTCGAAGTCAACCGAACCTATTTACAAGACAACCCAAGAATGTCGATGATGTATCATCAACTGGAGAAAATGCCCGCAGAACAACGAGCACAAATGCGCGAAAGAGCGCAAAAAATCATTCAAAATCCGGATGCTTTTTAAAGATTCTCGCCGTGTTGGGTGATGTCTAAGCCGAGTTCTTCTTTTTCTTCGCTCACGCGCAACGGGGTCAATTTGTTTACCGCAAAAAACACGGTATAGGACATTCCAAAGGCGAATATCGATACCAAAACCAACGCAATAAGTTGATGGAAAAACAACGTGGTTTCGCCGAAAATCAACCCTTGATCAGTGACCGCCGGATTGACTTGTTTGGAAGCAAAAACGCCTGTAAGCAACATGCCCACCATACCGCCCACTCCGTGGCAACTAAACACATCGAGCGCATCGTCAATTTTGCCTTTCGGAAATTTAGACACCATCACATTGCTCACCCAACTACTGAAGATTCCGATAAAAATGGCATGCGGCATGCTCACATAACCGGCTGCCGGAGTAATCGCCACCAATCCCACCACCGAACCTATACAAGCGCCCATGGCCGAAGGTTTGTGTCCCCAAATTTTATCGAGAAATACCCAAGCCATCGCCGCTGCGGCTGCCGCTACTGTGGTAGTTCCCAGTGCTTGAACCGCAATTGTGTTGGCGCCCATCGCCGAACCTGCATTGAATCCGAACCAACCAAACCACAGCAATCCGGTTCCGAGCAAAACATAGGTAATTCGCGCCGGGCTAGAGGTTTGTGTTTTTCGCTTTCCGAGAAAAATAGCGCCTGCCAAAGCCGCCCAACCCGCACTCATATGTACGACGGTTCCACCTGCAAAATCTAAAACGCCGAGCTTAAACAACAAGCCATCCGGATGCCAAGTGCAATGTGCGAGCGGCGTATAAACGACCAATATGAATAAAACCATAAAGAGCAGATACGCCCAAAAACGAATGCGTTCGGCAAAAGCACCAGTAACGAGTGCCGGCGTGATGATGGCAAACTTGGCTTGAAACAAGGCAAAGAGCAAAAAAGGAATGGTCGGAGCAAGCGGCCAAGCGCTTAAAACACTAACTTTTTGAAAGAAGATATAATCGGTCGGATTGCCAATAAATCCGCCAATGCTCTGGCCAAACGATAAACCAAACGCCACAACCACCCAAAGCACGGTAACGATAACCATGGCCATAAAACTCTGCATCATGGTGCTGATGACATTTTTCTTGCCGACCATGCCGCCGTAAAAAAAGCCCAAACCCGGTGTCATCAGTAAAACCAAGGCTGTAGCTACGAGCATCCAAGCGGTATCACCGGTATCGAATTGTGTCAAGCTGGTTTGGATGGAATTTTCATCTAATAATAAATGGGAAAACAACGTGAGCAGTAAAAGCAAAATCAAGACAAAACTCAGTACAATTTTTCTCATAACTAGCGTTTTAATTAGGATAAAAATAAAAAAATGAATTTTACCCTAAAAATTTAAGCCTTTCAAAGCAATAACTTTTACGAATTTTAAAATTCAACCATATAAATTTTAGGGCATTCACTAAAAAACACTCTTAATTTTACAGAACCACCCCAAATTAAAAACAAAAAACCCACTCAAAAGAGCGGGTTTCATTATAAAGCATTTTTCTTTTTAAAAGCTAATTCTCTTTCCGACTTCAAGTCCGTTGTTTTGTGCCCAAACGCCACACATATGATACAACATGCGCGCACCGACGTTTCCGTCCCAATCGTCTTCACCGGGAGCCACTTCGACCAAATCCATTCCGATGATTTCTTTTCCGCTTTGCGCTAATTTATTGAACAAATAAGTCGCTTGTTCAAAAGAGAAACCGCCCGGAACCGGCGTGCCTGTATGTGGTGCATACCATGAATACATGCCATCAATATCAAAACTAACGGCTACTTTTTGCGGAAGCGCGGCAATGATTTCGTCACACTGCGCATCCCATGTCATTCCTTTAAAAGTTTTGGCTTTCATGTCGGCATCGGTGTGTACCTGAACGCGTCCGCCTTGCGATTGAACCACTTCAACTTCTTGCGCACAAAAATCGCGAATACCAATCTGAACAATTTTGCTGATTTGCGGAATCTGCAGCGCATTATACATAATCGACGCATGCGAATAAGTAAAACCTTCATAAGCGATGCGCAAATCCATATGGGCATCGAGGTGCAAAATCCCAAAGTTGTCATGCTGGGTCGCCATCGCTTGGTAATATCCGAGTGGCGTTGAGTGATCACCGCCGAGCAAAACTACTTTTTTGCCTTGTTGCATCCAATACAAAACGCGCTCGCGCACTTGATCGTGCAAATCTTGACAAGCTTGGTTGATGGTTTGTAAATCGGCTTTTAATTTAGGATGATCTTCTACCGATTCACCACTTTCTAAAGCTTCAATAATCGGTTGCGCCATGGCTTTATACTGAACGCTTTTTTGTGCCCATGACGATATAAGTTCGCTGTCATCGTAATAGATGCCAAGCTTCCAGAGCTCCGGAAAATCTTGATGATGTAAGTCCACTTGAAACGAAGCTTCAAAAATAGCTTCTGGTCCTTCTGAGGCACCGGCGCCATAGCTCACCGTTACTTCCCACGGAACGGGCACCACAATAATTTCACTGTCTTGAGCCGAAAAAGGCAATCCGAATATAGTTTGGTCAGCCAATCCGGGTTGTGACGGATCAAAGCTGGCGATGATTTCTTGTTTGGTCATAATCTGATGAACTGAAAATTTATTTGGTCGCGCAAAGATAGTCGCATTGATTCGATTGCAAAAGAAAACCAAGAATTTCTGCCACATGACAATTGTCAGGTTTTAAATGCTAACAAATACAGACTTTTACGGATTCTTAAATTGCAACGGCACATGACGCAACCACTTCATACTTTTCACATTCCCGTGATGGGACTTGCTTTTACCATTGACACACCGATTCGTTTGGCGCATTTCGGCATTTCATCGGTGGTGGCTATTACTGACGATGAACTCATCGAAAAAATGCGGGCTTTTTACAGTTCAAAATTCAAAAAACCGTATGCTGAAATCACTCAGAAAATGGAAGATTTCCGCGCGCAACGCATCACACATTATCTGAATTTGATGGACGAATTGGTCAAAGAAAAATTTGAATCGTTCAAAATTGAATTGTCCGAAAGCAAAATTGCGCTCGAAAATTATTTGGCGATGCTTCCGAATCAATCTGAAATCAAAGCGCATTTAAAACAACTCATAGATGAAGGCGCACTGCAAACCGAGCGTTTGAAAAAATACATCGAAACCCATTTGCATCCGGGCTCGATTGACGTGAACATCATGACCAAAGTTGACAAGGAGAACTTTTACAAAAACACAGCTTTACCCACGCAATACAACGACGCACATGCGGCTTTACGCGGATTTGCGCTGAGCAAATTGACTTCATCCTTGGTGCTTTCGGCCGGAATGAATCCGCGCTTGTACAGTTATTTAGAAGATTTTGCCGATTTCTATCCAGATGAAAATGCACAGCTCAAAAAGAAAATCATCCTCAAGGTCAGCGATTTTCGATCGGCCATGATTCAGGGAAATTTTCTGGCCAAAAAAGGCTTATGGGTTTCTGAATACCGCATTGAATCCGGATTGAATTGCGGCGGGCACGCTTTTGCCACCGACGGTTATTTGATGGGGCCGATTCTGGAAGAATTCAAACAGAAAAAGAACGAACTCATTGAATCAGCACATGGCCTTTTGGTCAAAGCACTGGAACAAAAAAACAAACCGGTTCCGACGCAGACTTTACCCCTGAACATCACCGCGCAAGGCGGCGTAGGCACAGCCGAAGAACATCAGTTTTTATTGGATTACTACCAACTGGATTCGATTGGCTGGGGTTCGCCGTTTTTACTCGTTCCCGAGGCCACTTCGGTCGATGCTGATACGCGAAAACTCTTGGCCCAAGCGCGCGAAAAGGATTTTTATTTAAGCAATATTTCACCTTTGGGCGTTCCGTTTAATACCGTTAGAGGAACCACCAATGAATTTTACAAGCAAAAACGCATCGAACAAAATCAAGCCGGAAGTTCGTGCCCGAAAAAACTTTTGGCCTTGAGCAAAGAATACGACGAAAAGGGTATTTGCACGGCCTCCAAAAAATATCAAGATTACAAACTCGAAGAACTCGAGGCACAAAAAGAAGAATTGTCTTCAGAAGCTTATCATCTACAAAAAAATAAAATCACCGAAAAAGCTTGTTTATGTGTCGGGCTGGCTAATACGTCTTATTTAGAAAATGGCCTTCCGGTAAAGGGTCAGCAACAAGGCGTGGTGATTTGTCCGGGACCGAATTTGGCTTATTTTGACCGAGAAATCTCATTATTGGATATGGTTCGTCACATCTATGGAAATACACAAGTCATGCATCATCCGGAGCGTCCGGTGTTTTTTGTCAATGAATTGCGTTTGTATGTGCGCTATCTGAAAAATGAAATTGCCGAAAATTTTGAAAAAGCTACCGCTGCGCAATTCAAAAAATGGGAAGCCTTTAGAAACAACCTATATTCGGGCATAGCCTTTTATCAGAATTTGCTCGACCAAACAAAGTATTTCAAGTCGATGCAAAACCAAATTTTGGAACAACTTGAACATGCGCAAAACGAATTAAGTTCGCTCGAAATCAGTCAACCGCAAATGGCCTAAAGTTATTTTACTTTAGATAAAATACCGGCTTTGAGAATTTGTCCAAAATCGTACATATCTTCATAAGAAGTATACAGCGGAACCGGTGCCAAACGAATGACATTGGGTTCACGCCAGTCAGTAATGACGCCGTTGGACATCAAATAATCAAACAAAGCGCGGCCTTCGCCATGCAAAAAAACCGAAAGTTGCGAGGCGCGTTCTGTTGGGTTTTTAGGTGTGATAATTTCAAAAGTGCTGTCCACTTCAGCGTCAATTTGTTGCAGGATGAATTCGAGATAGGCCGTGATTTGGTTGCGTTTAGCTACAAGTGCCGGCATACCTACTTCAGCAAACATTTCTACCGAAGCCAAATAAGGCGCCAGCGATAAAATCGGCAAATTGCTCACCTGCCAACCATGCGCTCCGGCCACCGGATCAAAATCGGGTTCCATTTTAAAACGACGCTCTTTGTTGTGTCCCCACCAACCAGCAAATCGATGGAGTTTTTTGTTGTGGTGGTGTTTTTCATGCACAAAACAACCCGAAGCATTGCCCGGCCCTGAATTCATGTATTTATAGCTGCACCAACTGGCAAAATCAACTTGCCAATCGTGCAATTTCATTTCGATGTTTCCGGCAGCGTGCGCCAAATCCCAACCAACGATGGCACCTTGCGCGTGACCAGCAGCTGTGATTTGCTGCATGTCAAACACTTGCCCAGTATAGTAATTCACACCTCCGATAAAAACCAAAGCCAGCTCCTGGCCTACTTCTTGAATTTTGGCCAAAACATCTTCCAATCGAATGTTGTGTTCGCCCTCGCGGCGTTTGATTTCAACGATAGCATCGGCAGGTTCGTATCCGTGAAAACGCACTTGGCTTTGCAATAAATATTGGTCAGAAGGGAACGCTTTTTCTTCGCAAATGATTTTATAGCGTTTGCCCTGCGGCTGATAAAACGACACCATGAGCAAATGCAAATTCACTGTAAGCGTATTCATGACCGTTACTTCTGAAGGCAAAGCGCCCACAATGGTACTGAGTGGCGCCGAGAACCTTTCGTGGTAATCCCACCAAGGTTTGTTGGCATAAAAATGGCCTTCGACAGCCAAATTCGCCCAGTCATCCATGACTTCTTGCACATATTGCGCGGTGCGTTTGGGCTGCAATCCGAGTGAGTTTCCGGTAAAGTAAATCACGTTTTTACCGTTGTGTTGCGGAAAAATAAATTCGCTTTTGTATGCTTTGAGCGGATCTTGAGCATCGAGCTCTTGTGCGAACGCGCGGGTGTTTTCAAAAACCATGGCCGTTGTTTTAAGGTGCGTAAAAATAACAAAATTTCGTTTGAGCCGTTAGCTAATTCTGAGCAGAAAACTGTACTTTTAACTTCAAATGAATGAACCATGCGAAATCAAGCCAATGCACTGATTATTGCCGCCGCCGTGATTGTGGCCGCCTTTTTATTTTCGAGCGCTTTTAAAAACCGAAACCAAAGCAACGACACCATCAGCGTGACGGGTTTGGGCAAAAAAGATTTTACTTCAGATTTGATTGTTTGGAGCGGATCGTTTTCTAAAAAAAGCATGAACCTCAAAGATGCTTATGCTTCATTGGATGCCGACCGCGAGAAAATCAAAAACTATTTGGTTTCAAAAGGAATTGCCGCTACCGATATTGTGTTTTCGGCAGTGAATTTCAACAAAGATTTTGACTATGTCTACAACGACAACGGAACTACGCGTCAACAAACTTTTACGGGTTTTAACCTCACGCAAACCGTGTCGGTTCAATCTAAAGAAGTGAACAGCATTGAAGAAATTTCGCGTCAATCGAGTGAACTGATCAATTCAGGGGTAGAGTTTTACTCGAATCCGCCGGAATATTATTACACCAAATTGGCCGAACTCAAAATCAAAATGATTGCCGAAGCAACCAAAGACGCGCGCATTCGTGCCGAGAGCATCGCGCAAAACGCAGGAGCCAGCCTTGGTCATTTGAAAAAATCAGATATGGGCGTTTTTCAGATTACCGGTCAAAACTCATCAGAGGATTTCTCGTATGGCGGATCGTTTAATACCACTTCAAAAAACAAAACTGCGAATATCACCGTAAAATTGGTGTATCAGGTGGATTGATGATTTTCTGCTGAAACGCCCGCGTGAAGGATGGCAGCGGTAGCCCGCAGCGATAGCGAGGACTACAAGCGAACAGCCTGACAGCGGCGCAGCGCAGCGCAGCCGGTGGCACGCCCAAAAACATCAAACCTAAAAACAAAAAATCCCGCTTTAAAACGGGATTTCTTTTTATGGTTATTTCAAAGTCGATTAGATAATCAACATTGCGTCGCCGTATGAATAAAAACGGTAGCCTTCTTTGATGGCTTCGTCATAGGCTTTTTTCATCAAATCGTGTCCGCAGAAAGCCGAAATCATCATGAGTAAAGTTGATTTTGGCGTGTGGAAATTGGTAATCATACAATTGGCTATGCTAAAATCGTACGGAGGAAAAATGAATTTGTTGGTCCAACCCACAAACGGATTGAGCGTTTTGGCCGATGAAACCGAGCTTTCAATCGCGCGGATGGATGTGGTTCCGACAGCGCAAACTCTTTTTCTGTCCGCTTTAGCTTTGTTGACAATATCGCACGCTTCTTGGGTAATAAACAACTCTTCAGAATCCATTTTGTGTTTCGATAAATCTTCGACTTCCACAGGATTGAAGGTTCCTAAACCCACGTGTAAAGTTACTTCGGCAAAGTTCACACCTTTGATTTCAAGGCGTTTCATTAAATGCTTTGAGAAGTGTAAACCAGCTGTTGGCGCGGCAACGGCTCCTTCGTTTTTGGCGTAAATGGTTTGGTAACGCTCGGCATCTTCGGGAACCACCTCGCGGTTGATGTATTTTGGAATCGGAGTTTCGCCCAATTCTTTGAGTTTGCGACGGAACTCTTCATACGAACCATCGTACAAGAAACGCAAGGTTCTACCGCGCGAGGTAGTGTTGTCAATTACTTCAGCCACGAGTGAATCGTCATCGCCAAAATAGAGTTTGTTTCCGATGCGAATTTTACGCGCCGGATCAACGAGCACATCCCACAAACGTTGCTCTGAATTGAGTTCGCGCAACAAGAATACTTCAATGCGCGCTCCGGTTTTTTCTTTGTTTCCGTACAAACGAGCCGGAAAAACTTTGGTATTGTTGATGATAAAAACATCGCCGTCATCAAAATAATCAATGATGTCTTTAAACATTTTATGTTCGATGGTTTTGGCTGCGCGGTTCACGACCATAAGTCTTGATTCGTCGCGGTTTTCGGCCGGAAATTCTGCCAATAATTCTTTGGGCAGATTAAAGTTGAAGTGTGATAATTTCATAGAGAACAGTTCGTTTTTCAGGTTGGCACAGCAAAGGCTCATACAACTTTCTGGGCAACCGGCCGCAAATATACGTTGCCCAAATAGGCGTTGTCAAGTAAATCGTGATTTATTTTTTGAAACACAGACCCATAGCGGGTTTAAAAGCTTTTTGAGCTTTGAATGCCTGCTTTTTGAAGATCATTCCAAAACTCGGGATAGGATTTTGAAACCACCTCAGCTTGTTTAATTTCAATCGGAATGCGCAATGCCAACGGTGCAAAAGCCATGGCCATTCGGTGGTCTTGGTAAGTCGAAATAGATACATTGTGGTTCAGATTCTGAACGGGCGCAAGACACAATGAATCTCCTGTAATTTGGATGTTGCCACCGAGTTTTTGAATTTCGGTTTGCAGCGCTTGGAGCCGATCGGTTTCTTTGATTTTGAGCGTGTGTAATCCGGTGAGTTGGCAGGCAATTCCCAATCCGAGACAACTGGCCACTAGGGTTTGTGCCAAATCCGGACTATCGTTTAAATCGGCTTGAAAGAACTGGGTTTTAGGCGCTGAAACTTTGGTGAGTTGCAAAATATGTTTGGGCAAAAAAGTGGAAGTAACGCCCAAAGATTCATAGAGTTGAACCAAAGCGCTGTCGCCTTGAAGACTGTTTTGTTTGAAATCGGAAAGCTGTATTTGGGTGCCGATTTCAGACATCGAAACAAACGAATACCAATACGAAGCCGAAGACCAATCTGATTCAACAACCAGATGATTTTGTTTTAACTGATGAGCGGGCCAGATCCGAATAAGGTTGTTTTCAAAGGCTGTTTTTATGCCCAATTCACCCAGCAATGACAGTGTCATTTTAATGTATGGAAACGAGGTAATTTGACCTTCTAGGATGATTTCAAGGCCGTCATCAAGTTTAGATGCCACGAGCAACAAAGCCGATATGTATTGACTGCTGACATCAGCTGAAATGTTGATTTGATTTTGGGCAATCTTTTTCCCGATAATACGCAGCGGCGGAAATCCGTCTTCTTTGAGGTAATGAATCTCAGCGCCCAATTGTCGCAAAGCATCCACCAATATTTTAATGGGCCGTTGTTGCATGCGCTCTGAGCCTGTGAGCGTGACTTCGCCGGTAATTTGAGTGGCAAAAAAAGCAGTGAGAAATCGCATGGCAGTGCCGGCATGATGAACATCTATGACCAAATTTTCTTGACGATTGTTTTTTGATTGCTCAATGGCTTGACGCATGGCATCGGCATCATCAGAATCAGAAGTGTTTTCAAGGGTAAGTTCCGGATACAAAGCCTGAAGCAACAACAAGCGATTGGTTTCAGATTTAGAGCCTGAAATGACCAGTTTTGTGTTGGACTGAAGGCTGGATGGAAACAGCTTGAGGTTCACTATTTGAGCTTTTCGTTGTTGTGGTGACGATCGTGATCGCGCTGGGTTTTGAGGTCCATTTTTTTGTCAAAAGCCGCTTGTAAATCAACTCCGGTTTGATTGGCCAAGCATAAAACTACAAAAACCACATCGGCCAATTCTTCGCCTAAATCTTTGTTTTTGTCGGATTCTTTTTCGGACTGTTCGCCATATCTGCGGGCAATGATGCGGGCAACTTCGCCGACTTCTTCGGTAAGTTGCGCCATATTGGTGAGCTCATTAAAATAGCGAACTCCGTGGTTTTTAATCCAGTTGTCTACTTCGAGTTGGGCGTTTTGAAGGTTCATTTTAAAGTTTTTTTAGAATTATTTTTTCGGTTTGTTTTTGAATGACTCGCTCGTAAAATACTTTGAGCGGCTCATAAAAATCACCCGAAATTACAGATTGTTTGATTTCAAAGGTAGCTGAAACCTGTATTTTATTTTCGGCACCTGCGCAATTAAAAGTAAAAAAACCGACTTCTTCTCCGGTTGAAATACTAATGGATGCCGGAATGCTTTCAATTGCATAGCCTTCAGGAATTACCAAACTGATGTTATATTTGAACTGAATTGGATAACCGTAGTAAATTGGCAGCTTTCGCTGTTGACTTTGGAAGGGATTTTTGTCAAAATTAAAAAACACCAATGGATGCAAGTATATATTCTGATTTAATACATCTGTTTTGGTCGCAAACTCTATATTTTCGGTCAATGGCCTTGCTTTGACTTGCTCGCGGCTGTAATTTGAAACGGTCATTCCGAAGGATTTTTCTAATGCATCTGTATATTCTTCCTGACTTTGGCCTTGATATTTGTCTTTAAAATCAATGGCTAAATAATCACTTCTGGTAATGCGCATCTTGCCCGAAACGCTTCCGTCAGCTCCGATGTTGGCCATCATATTGACCGCTTTGCGCGAAGGTGTTGTCGGAAACAAATTGATTTCTTCAGAACTGCCGTCTTTTTTTATTAATCGCCCCGTCCAATTCAGATTAAATTCAGGCAATACATTAACCTCGGCTTCTTTTTGTGAAGCATCGAGTAATATCCTTTTGCCTTCTTGATCAACGGCTACAATTACATGATTAAAAATCCTCAAGTTCGGATAAACCGCTATTCCGTGGTCAATCGTACTCAACAAAACCGGATAAGCATTGAGTCCGGCTCGGTTGAGCATTGAGATAAGTATAAAATTGATTTCCGCAGTATTCCCAGTTCTGTCCTGATAAGCTTTTTTCACGCCTTTTTTGGCATAATAACTAAATGTTTTGTTCCAATTCATTGAAGTTTTGACAAACTCAAAAACTGCTGAAATCTTCTCGGAATCAGTGGTTGCCTTTTCTATAATTTTCTCTAAATCAGATTCAAAATATTGTCTTTGATCGAGTTCTTTTCCAAATCTTTCATCTTTGTAAATTGTTTTGGCAACACCCTCCCAAGTATAGCCCAAATCTTTCTCTGGCATATCCGGAAAGCGCGTCTTTTCTAGTTCGTGATAAATGGCTGACCGATAATTTTCTAGACGATCCACAAAAGGCTCTTGTTTTAATGTTGGAATTTGTTCGGCTTTATATACTGAATTGACTTGACGGTATCTCAAATTCACGGTCTGACTGTGTTCATTTATAAAATTTTGATAACCATCGCCAAGTTTAACCTCTGAATTTACTGGCACAAAACCTCGAATGAGCGGTTTATACAAGTAATATTCCGGAATTTCAGATATATACTCAGCGTATTTTACGGGAATTGAATGTTGAAAATAAAAGATTGGAAACTCGCCTATATCCTGTGATTCGTATTCGTATTTAAATTCAATGACCGAACCAACTTGCACATTGGGCATCGTTATAGAAGCTTCAGCCCAGTATTCATTCAATTGATTTTTGAATTTGCCTTCATTCCCGAGTTTTGTTTTGACCATTTCTTTACCCACCAAATTATAAGTTATTGCTTGGGTAAAAGTAACCGCATCATTGTTGAGATCTTTGTAACCAATGTAATAGGGCACTTTGTAATTGGCCCAACTCAATCCTTCTTTTTTATAAATTTTGATTCTGAATTCACATTCGTGAACAATGGTAAATCCTTTTTTTTCGAAATATCTAAACTTGGTTTTCCCTCGGGTAAAAGTAATGGCGGCGACGGCGGATGTATCGGCCGAGTAGACTTTTTCTTGAAGTTCTTCAATGCTTACTTTTCCTAATTCATTTTTTTGAGCTAGCCCGAGAAAACTATAAGAAAACATCAAAAAAAACAGAATCTTTTGCATATTTAGATTTTGGTTAGGACAATTTTTTCGGCCTCTTTATCAATAACTTTTTGGTAAAAATCTTTGATGATTTCATAGTAGTCTTCTGGCAGAATGGGCGATGAAACATTCAGGGTTAATTGTGCTTGAATTTTGTTTTCATTTGTTGAAATGAGATATTTGAAAGTTCCTACATTATCGCCTGTAACCAGAGTAACGGGCGCAGGTGTAGATTCAACTTTGTATTGTTCCGGAATCTCAATATTGATATTGTATTTATACTCGAAAGGAAAACCAAAATCAATAGGACATGTCCTGGTTTCCTGCTGAAAAGGATTTTTAGTTTTTGATAAAAATAAAAGCGGGCTCAAATACATTTTATCGTTGATAATTTCAACCTCATTTTTAGCAGTAAAAGCAAAAGATTGAATGGCTGGCTTTTCTAAATCCTTGGCATTTTCATAATTATATTCAGAAATTTCAGCTGAATTAAATTCATTTTCAAGACTCTGAAGATATTCTTCTTGATTTATATTCATCAATTCATCTCTTTTTTTCAAAGCCAAATAATCGGTGTAATGTTTTCTTAGTTTGCCTTGAATGATTCCTTGTTCGTCAATAACAACCGATAAATTATTGAGTTCTCTTGATATCGTTTTAGGTGTCAAATCAACATCATAAGAAACATTCCCTTCTTTTCGCATAAGTCGTCCACTGTAATTAAGATCATTAATAGGCAACAATCCCGGTGAGGAATTGGGGTTAGTGGCATCTAAAAAAAGTAGTTGATTATCAGCTTCTACAACTGCTATAACATGATTCAAATTCATCAAGCTCGGAAAAAAGACAATCCCATTGTCACGTGTACTCATCAAAACTGGACTGGTAGCAATATCCGCATATCGAAGCATTGATATAAGCATCAAATTGATTTCAGCTGAATTTCCGATACCTTTTTCATAAGCTTCTTTAACGCCTTGATCACAACCAATGGCATAAACTTCATTCCATTTGACTTTTGATTTAACATAGTCAAAAATAGCATTGACCTTATCTTTATTA
This sequence comes from Bacteroidota bacterium, assembly GCA_018267095.1. Taxonomy (GTDB): domain Bacteria; phylum Bacteroidota; class Bacteroidia; order Flavobacteriales; family Flavobacteriaceae; genus Flavobacterium. Next base: position 104,533 of record JAFDZC010000003.1, on the reverse strand, counting down.
CTAGTTAATCCTTTAATCACGTTGTTGACATCAGCTTCAAAATACTTTGTCTTTACTAACTCATCCTGAAAATCAGTGGCTTTAAAAACTCGTTTGGTGATAGATTCCCATGAATTGGTAAAATTCTGATAATGACCGCCTGAATATATAGGCGGAATGTTAACAGAAGCCAATTCATAGCTAATACTAGATGTATAATTGGCTAATGAACTTACAAATGGTTCCTCAACAATAGCTGGTGCATTCTCTAAAATATAAACCGATTTATTGGATGAAAAATTAACATTATTGGTCACCAACTCCTCGGTTAATTTCGGAAAGATTAATCCACGCTGATTTTTTTTGAAATTAAAAAACTCAGGCACAGTAGTGGTATACTCTGAATAAGCAACCGGAATTCTGAGCTGAAAATCCCATTTAGGCGGCGTAGCTACTCCTTCTTGTCGCAATTCATATTCAAATTCTATGATAGAACCAACCTTGACATTGGGCATTGTAAACTTTTTCTTTGACCAATATTTGTTGATCCTTTCATTGAATTTACCCTCAGCTTGAAGCTTGGTTTTCTCAATAGCTCCGTCAACCAAGTTGTAAGTATATGAGTTATTCAATGATAAAAGTGATGAATTGCTACCTGAGTAATAAGATATGACTTGATCAGCTTGCTTTAAACCCTCATTTTTATATATTTTGATTCTGGTTTTAACTGTTGTAGTCGTATAAATCCCAGAATTAAAATGGTAATCAACACTGCCAATTCTGAACAAAACTACTGCAGCGGCAGAAGAATCTTTTGAGTAAAATTTCTCATTTAGATCAGCAACCGATACTTTTTTGAATTCTTTGGTTTGTGCTTGGCTTATATAATTAATTGCTATCAGGGTGACTAAAAAAAAGAATTTTATCTTCATCATGAACTATTTTTTTGTTAGGACTATTTTACTCTGATCTAATTTTACTACTTGTTCCAGAAACAATCTACATTCTTCATATTGGGTATTTTCATATCTTCCTTGGTTGACTGAAAAAGCTCTGGTGAATAACAAATGTTTCTCATCGAGGATTTTGATTTCAGATTGATATGTTCCAAATTTATTGGTGATGTTCTGTGGTTGCATATTTGACTCTAATGCATAGCCGTCAGGTAGTTCGATTTTTATTTGATCAAAATCAGAGAATCCTTTAGAAAACTCAAAAGGTGTTTTTCGGTTGCGAATTCTTTTTGGGCTATCCGAAAATCTATTAAAAAGATTAACTGGAACCATCATTCTGTTTCCGATAACATCTGCATATTTAGTGGCCGAAAAATGAATGTTTTCTGTTAAAGAAATTTCAGCTTTGTTATTGACGAATTTTACCGGATCAATTTTCAAACTATTGATGTAATCAAAGTAATGCTTGTAATGTTTTTCTTGTTCTAAGCTCGAGTTCATACTAACTCTATACCTTTTATCATAGTTTGCTCCACTAGAAATCATTGACAAATCACCAAAAACATCACCTTTTTCGTTGATTTTCATTGTTCCTGATGATCTTTGACTGTTGTCAGCATTGAGATAACTTTTGGTATTTACAATCTCAGATTGATTCGGCTTAACAACCAAAACTTTTCGATTGTCGCTAAAATTAGCCTGATAACCAAAGGGGGTAGTTGCACTAGTACATTCAAGCCAAATATACTTGTCTCCATATGGAATCGCCAACATCATATGGTTTCCTTGTATCGAAACTATATCAGATTCGATGTTTTTGGCCACATTTTCACCAGCGAATAAAAGGGTATGATAACTTTTTACGTCTACAGCATCTAGTAAAGACTTTGTGTAATTGGTCAGCGCTTTACAATCGCCATAACCCAATCGATCAACATCTTTAGCAGGCATCGGGCGCCAACCTCCGATTCCGAGCTGAATACTTACATATCTTGTCTTTTGCTGAACATAGTTATAAATAATTTTAGCTTTTTCTAATGGGTCTTGAACTCCAGAAGTCAAATTTCTAACTTTAACTTTTGTCTCTTCAGGTAATTCATCTGTATCTTTCAAGATTTTATTGTAATACCATTGGCCAAATTCATCCCAATTTTTGGCTAATCCGTCAATCTTTTCTAAATTAAAATTTTCAATACCAAACATAACCCACGGATATATTTCTTGTGTTGACACACTGTAATCTTCTCTTTTTTGAGCAGGTAAGTTTGACAATACATAACTTGTTTGTAGCCCATCAGCCATATTTTTCTGAATATTAAAATTCTTCAAATTAGCTTCTTTGATGTGCAGACCAAGTTCTTTAGGGCAATAAATATTAAAAATACATTTCTCAATGCCCAAATAAAAGTCACTCACAGGCTGCCATGACGGAATAAAAGCAGTGTTTGAAGATTGAGTTTCGCATTCAAAAACAACAGTAAAGGGATACTTAGGCGGTGTGTAATCTAAAAACAAAACGCGGCCATCTAACGCAATAGAAAAACCATCATAAACCGATTGATCTCTAAAGTCTCGCTTTTTAAATTTCCTCTGTTCATTACCTGATTCATCGTAAATTTTGGCTTCAATAAAATTCACATCTTGTCTATTGTCATAAAAGGCAACTGCATTAATAGCTGCCATGCCTTTTTCATTAAAAACAGAAACTACTCTTTTTAGTTTATTAAATAAATTTCTTTGTGAGGTAATACGGATATCGTTTTGTTCGAAACGTATTATTGCATTGGCATTGATTTTAAGACTATCCGGAATGTTTTTGATAGAAAAATCGGGATTCTGAGCCCATAGACAAACACTCGTCGCCAAGAAGTAAGTGCATAAAAAAAGTTTCATCGCATGTAGTTTCTTCAAAAATATATTTTTTTTAGAAACCTTTAACACATTCACTCTTTATTTTTAGAATCCATCAGAATTGTTACTGGGCCGTCATTGAGTAGTGAAACTTTCATGTCGGCAGCGAAAATTCCGGTCTGCACTTTTTTGCCCAAAACCGACTCTATTGCTTTTACAAAATTTTCATAGGCCGGAATTGAAATCTCAGGTTTGGCCGCTTTGATATAGGAAGGTCGATTGCCTTTTTTGGTGGAAGCATGCAAAGTAAATTGACTCACCACGATGATATCTCCATGAATATCTTTGACCGATAAATTCATCACTTGGTTGGCATCGGCAAAAATTCTCAAGTTGACTATTTTGGCGGCCAACCAATCAATGTCTTCCTGGTTGTCGGCTTCTTCAATACCTACAAATATGAGTAAGCCTTGGCCAATATCGGCTACTTTTTTTTGTTCAACTTCGACCGATGCATACGCAACCCTTTGAATCACCACTTTCATCCTATTCAGATTTTCGGGTTTGATCGCTGGCTATACGGTCATCGTTGTAAATATCGGTGCGGTAATGCTCGTCTTCGCCTTCGAGAATTTGTATGTAACTGCGGTAACGTGACCAAGCAATCTCGTCGTTTTCCAGTGCTTTTTTGATGGCGCAATGCGGTTCTTCTTTGTGCAAGCAATTGTTGAATTTACAATCGCCTTGTCGCTTGAAAAACTCCGGAAAATAACTGCTTACTTCGCCAGGTTGCATGTCGACAATCCCGAAACCTTTGATGCCCGGCGTGTCGATGATTTGCGCTCCGAACGACACGTCAAACATTTCAGCAAAAGTGGTGGTGTGTTGTCCTTGTCCGCTTTGCTCAGAAACTTGGGTGGTTTTGAGGTTAAATCCGGGCTCAACGGCATTGACCAAAGTAGATTTCCCAACGCCCGAATGCCCTGAAAACATACACACTTTTCCGCGCATTAATTCTTTGAGTGCATCGATTCCTTTGCCTTGCAAGGCCGAAACGCGCAAACATTGATAGCCGATTTCGGTATAGATATGCTGTAAATACAATTGTTCGTCGAGTTGAGCCTCGTCAAGCGCATCAATTTTATTAAAAACCAAAACCGCTTCGATGCCATAAGCCTCTGCCGTCACCAAAAAACGATCGATAAAACTGGTCGTTGTGGGCGGATTGCTCACCGTAACCAACAAAAAAACCACATCAATGTTGGCGGCAATAATGTGCACTTGTTTGGATAAATTAACCGATTTGCGCACAATGTAATTCTTGCGGTCGTGAATGTGGTGAATTTGCCCGACAACCTCATCGGTAGAAGTGTCTAAATCGTAATCAACTACATCGCCCACCGCAATCGGGTTGGTACTTTTGATGCCTTTGATGCGGAATTTTCCTTTGATGCGACAATCAACCAATTGACCTTGCTGATTTTTGACCACATAATGGCTTCCGGTTGATTTGTATACGATTCCTGTCATGAATGCCTTTTAGCTGTAGCAAATTTAAAAAAATAGCCCATGCATTGTCACAAGTTGTCTTAAATAAAAAAGGCTGCATTCTAAAATACAGCCTTAGTTGATTTATTCTTCGAGAATCATCCGCCCAAGTTTGTCTTTACTTTTTCGAGATGAGTAAACTATGTATTCGTTATCACTTTTTCTGAAATAAACGCCCGGGCGAATAACCAGTTCATTTTTGACAACTTCTTCCGGATCCTTACGCGTGATATTTCCTTGTTTATCAAAAATAAATAAGGTTGGAACTGCATTGTTGTAATTTCCTAGAGACCTGATTTCATCCATACTGGTAATGCCTTTATTTTTCACATGATCGTTGAATAAAATATTCAGTTGCTCGTTGTGATAAATAGGAATCGCGCCTAAATATTCCGGACCTTTACCCATTTGTCCCAACGGAATGGCGATGGCACCCCCTACTGTGAAATTTCCGTCTCTAGCACCAAATCCAAAAACAAAAGAAACCGTAGTTACCGTAGCATCTTGTTCTTTAGCCACTACGTTGCTCCAATCTAGTGATCCGTCTGCTTTGAGGCAAGTGACAATGATTTCATTTTTGTTATAGGTAACCGGTGTAAATGCAATCGGTCCAATCCCTGACGAACGACCAACGTAATAAAACTGAAACTCAGACAGAACAATCAAACCACCATCTTCTTTTTCAATCAGGGTTGTGATGTTGTACAATGGCTTTAGGTCTTTTCCTTTTTTGGCTTTGCGCTCGCCCAACAATTTGACTTTGGTTTCGTAGTCAAATTCGTTGAACTTGAGGTTGTCATTGGTATTGGTATTCAGGTTAATGGTAGCATTATAAACGCCTTTGAGTTCTTTGTTTGCTTTACCGTTGTCGCGAACACTTGAGTAAAAACCAACCAATTTCAATACATTTTTGGTGTTGGCCATCAATTCGCAGTTGATGATTTCTTTGCCTTTGATATTGATGTCAATTATTTCTTTCTTGTAACCGTTGGCTGCTTTAAAAGCGTGCACTTGGAACTTTTCAATTTGCTGTCGCAGTTTGCTGTCGCGATAGCTTTCGTTGATGACCAAAAAAACATCATTCTGAAAATTCAAATCAAAATCGGCAATCATAAATTCAAAGTCTTTTTTATGATCGTCAAATTGGACTTTATCTTCGGTGAAGAAAATAGTTTTGAGCTGCTGGTCAAATAATTTAACTTCATATTTTACTGCATCCTCTTTGTCAAAAAGCGCTGTGTGCATTATGAGCAAAGTATCACCTTTGTTATTGTATTGTTTAAAATAAAATTGGCCACGATCTGATTTTTTGGCCACCACCGAATTAAACAACGAAACCGTATTGTTGCTTAAAACACCATTTTCAGAAATATTCGCCCCAATTAAATTGAAGGTTTTGTCGCTTTTGTTGTAGACACTTCCAATGGCGTATAGGTTTCCGTTGAGCATAAAAATATCTTCAAAATCAACTTCTTTATTATTCATACTCGGAATAATAATCGGTTTTGAAGACAAAAGCTTCATGGTTTTAGAATCAAAAATCTTGATGAAATAATCCTCTTTGTCAGCCAAACCCAAAGCGTAGATTTTGTTGGCATTTTCTCCGATGATTTTTACTATTTTTTGGCGATCATCCGGAAGTTCTTCGCCATAGGTCAGGTTGATTTTATCAATTTTGTTCTGAGCATTTAATGTAGTAAAAGCCAGTACAAAAAAGAAAAAACCATAAAAAGCTTTTCTCATTTGTAAAAAATTAAATAGGTTGAACAGGCGGCAATATAACAAAAAAACCTCCCAAGAAAGGAGGTATGCATTATTTAATTTGATTTTCATCGCTGATTCATCACCCGCTCCTGATGGCTAATACTTTCCTGGTGAATCGCCTTGAAAAGTCGTAAGATAAAATCTTCGCTCAAACCTTTGCTTTGCCCTTCTTGAGTCATTTTATGCAAGATTTCGTTCCAGCGTTTGTTTTGCAAAACAGCGATGTTTTTTTCTTTTTTGAGTGCGCCAATCCGCTCGGCTACTTGCATGCGTTTGCCCAAAATCTCGAGCAATTTACTATCGGCTGAATCAATCTCGGTGCGCAACTGGGCCATTTGAACATTGAAATCGCTTTCTTCGGTCGATAAATTTCGGATGCGCAAATCTTTAAAAATCTGTTTCAGAACGGTCGGGGTGACTTGTTGTGCGGCATCACTCCAGGCATGGTCCGGATCTATATGCGTTTCAATCATGAGCCCGTCGTAATTCAAATCAAGCGCTTGCTGCGAAACTTCTTGAATCATATCGCGCTTTCCGGTAATGTGCGACGGATCGCAAATGAGCGGTAAATCCGGAAAACGACTTTGCAATTCAATCGGAATTTGCCATTCGGGAATATTTCGGTATTTGGTTTTTTCATAAGTTGAAAACCCGCGGTGAATGACTCCTAACTTTTTGATGCCGGCGGCGTGTAATCGCTCTACACCGCCCATCCACAAAGACAAATCAGGATTAACCGGATTTTTGACCAAGACTATTTTATCGGTTCCTTGCAAAGCATCGGCGATTTCTTGCACCGCAAACGGATTTACCGTGGTGCGCGCCCCAATCCAAAGTACATCGATATCGTGTTCTAATGCGAGTTTGACGTGCGCTGCATTGGCCACTTCGACAGCCATGAGCAAACCGGTTTCGGCCTTGGCTCGTTGCAACCATTTGAGCCCTATGGCACCAACGCCTTCAAATCCGCCCGGTCGCGTGCGCGGTTTCCAGATGCCGGCGCGAAAAATACGCACGTCCGAATCTTTGAGTTCGTGCGCAATTTGCAAAACTTGGGTTTCGGTTTCAGCACTGCAAGGCCCGGCAATCACCAGCGGATGACTCAGCCCAAAATCATCAAGCCATTGGCGCATATCTTTTGTGTTTTCCATTTTATGAAGCTGTTTTGGGGTTGTTGATTCCGTTTAAAATTTCTTTGATGCGATTGACTTGTTGCATTTCTTGAAAAACGAGTTCGTAATCTTCGTTTTCCATCAGGTTTCTGAAATGCGATAAATTGGCAATATATTCGTCTAAAGCGCGCATCACCTGCTTTTTGTTTTGTTTGAAAATGGGCGTCCACATCGCCGGTGAACTTTTGGCGAGTCGAACGGTGCTTTCAAATCCGCTGCCGGCCATATCAAAAATATCGCGTTCGTGTTTTTCTTTTTCAATCACGGTTTTGCCCAACATAAATGAGCTGATGTGTGACAAATGCGACACATAAGCGATGTGTTTGTCGTGCGATTTGGGACTCATATAACGAATGCGCATACCGAGTTTTTGAAAAATCTCGAGTGCTTTTTCTTGCAATTTAAACGAAGTCTTTTCGACTTCACAAATGATGTTGGTTTTGCCTACAAATAAACCCGAAATGGCAGCCATCGGACCTGAGAATTCTGTTCCGGCAATTGGGTGAGCAGCCAAAAACTGCGCGCGTTTAGGATGATTCTCGATCGCTTGACAAATGGGGCATTTGGTAGAGCCGACATCCAGCACCAAAGCTTGCTCAGATACCGCGTTCAATACTTCGGGCAACAAAGCCAGACAAGCATCCACCGGAACCGAAACAATGACGAGATCGGCCATAGCCAAATCAGAAAAATTTGCTGATTCATCAATAATTCTCTGTTGTTTGGCTTGTTCTAAATGATGGGCTTGGGCATCAATTCCGAAGATTTTGGCCTGCGGATAATGCGTTCGAATATCGCGTGCCATTGAGCCGCCAATGAGTCCAGTCCCTATAATAAATACGTTCATAATTCTTCTTTAAACCGCGACAATGCCTCGGTGATTTTTGTTTCGTCCACGCAAAGTGAAAACCGAATATAACCTTGACCGTTGCTGCCAAAAACGGTTCCCGGTGCCACAAAGATATGTCGGCTGTATAATATTTCGTCGATAAATTTTTCGGCATCCAAAACACCATCGGGCAATTGAGCCCAAATGAACAAGCCTACTTCATCTGCACGGGTTTTGCATCCTAATTTTTCAACTATTTTGAGCATCAAAGCTCTGCGTTTTTGATAGATTTTATCTTGTTCTTCAAACCAAGTATTATCGAGATTTAATGCTGCAATGGCGCCTTTCTGCACACCGTAAAACATACCACTGTCAAAATTACTTTTTACCTGGAGCACTGCTTGAATCAAATCGGCATTTCCTAAAACCATGCCCACACGCCAACCCGCCATATTGAACGTTTTGGACAAAGAATTAAGTTCCAAACAAATTCCTTCTGCACCTTGTACTTGCAACAATGAAGTCGGTCTTGGATTAAGCACAAAACTATACGGATTATCATTGACCAATAGTGCATTGTGCTTTTTTGCCAAAGCAACCCAGCGTGCCAGCAAATCCAAATCGGCCGGAGTTCCTGTGGGCATGTGCGGATAGGAAATCCAAATGAGTTTGATTTTGGATGAATCGAGTTTTTCCAACGCTTCAAAATCGGGCTGCCAATTTCGCTCGGGCAACAAATCATAGAAAATTGGTTCGGCGCCCACAAGTTGCGTGACCGATGCATAGGTCGGATAACCCGGATTGGGAATGAGTACCTGGTCGCCCGGATTCAAAAAAGCCATCGAAATATGCATGATGCCTTCTTTGGAGCCCATGAGCGGCAGAATTTCTGAGTCGGAATTGAGCGCGACTGAAAAATGCTTTTGGTAAAATTGCGCCATCGCTATGCGTAATTCAGGCAAACCTTGATAGCTTTGATATTGATGCGCCGAAGGTTCGGACATAGCCCGTTGAATGGCTTGAATCACGCTAGCGTCCGGGGCCAAATCCGGACTGCCGATACCCATGTTGATAATGGGTTTTCCTTGAGCGATGAGCTGCCGGACTTCGCGCAATTTAGACGAGAAATAATATTCTGCAACGCTGTTTAATCGGTGTGCCGTTGTAATCATAGGCGCATATAAATAAAAAAATCCCGAACACTGCCGGGATTTGTATCTTTTTGAATTAATAATTATTTCAGATAACCAATATCATCCCAGCTTCCGGTTTTGGAAGTAATAAATTGGGTTGTTATAATAACGGTTATGATTCATAAATGAATTTGATTTGGACGAATATAGACATTTTTATAATACCGTGAAAAAACTTTGAAAATTTAACGCCTTCTTTTACTGATTTTGTTTCCGGTGATGTTGCGCTGTAAATCGCACTTAAATGTTCCGCTTAAAAAAGTTCGCTTTTGTAAATGCTTGGTTGCTCGACCTTGTACGCGGGCACGCCACATTCTAAAGCTTGAGGGTTTCATCTCGCGGCGCATGAGCTCAATGACTTCGGCTTCTGACAATTGAAACTGAAATTCTATGGCTTCAAACGGCGTTCGGTCTTCCCAAGCCATTTCGATGATGCGATCTATTTGTGCTTCGGTGAGTGATTTCATGCTTTGAGGTATTTTTCAAAATCATTGATGCGAACGCGAGCGCCAATGTCAAACATCAAACTATACAAGCCAAAAAAAGTTCGGTTGACATAGATAAAATGCTTCGAGCCACGGTTGCCATTCATTTTTCTGAGGTTTTTGTCTTGAGTGAATTTCTCGCTCAATTGGGCAATCTTTTGTTGAAACGAAGCGTCTGAAAAATCAAATTCTTCGTGTTGGATCGGTTGGGTAAAAAGGGTGAGTAATTCGTGAAAAAGCTCGGTAAAAAACTTTTCTTCAGCGGGCGAATCAGTGGTTTTGAGAATTTCGAGTTCGATGAGTTTGTTCTTGAATTTGAAAGCATCGTTCAAAACATCAGGGCTGGAAATTTCAAAATACGGTTTGTAAAACGAAGACGGAATTTGCTTCATACAACCAAAATCAATGGCGATTAACTGACCGTCGGTATCCACCAAAAAATTGCCCGGATGCGGATCAGCGTGAAATTTGCGCAGCGCATGAATCTGATACATATAAAAATTCCAGAGCGTCTGCCCTACGCGCTGCCGCTTTTGAGCATCGGTTTCGGTGGTACAGAACTCTGAAAGATGTTGCCCGCGCATCCAATCCATGGTGATGATTCTGTCGGACGAATATTCGGGATAATATTTCGGAAACTGCAAACCTTCAATTTGACTGCAGGCCATACGAACAGCTTCGCTTTGTTGCAATTCGAGTTGATAATCGGTTTCTTCTGTGAGTTTGTCTTCAACTTCTTGAAAATATTCATCTGAAGTTCCTTGCAAATTGAACATACGTACCGCGATGGGTTTGACCAGCGCGATATCGGTTTTGATGCTGTCGCGCACGCCCGGATACTGGATTTTTACCGCGAGTTGTTGGCCGTTTTTCTCGGCTTTGTGCACTTGACCAATACTGGCCGCATTGACCGAATCAGGCGTGAACGAATCAAAAATCTCTTCGGGATATTTTTTAAAACTGTTTTTAAAAGTTTTACGCACCAGCGGAGCAGACAACGGCGGAACCGAAAACTGTGACAGCGAGAATTTCTCCACATAGCTTTGTGGCAAAAGGTTTTTTTCCATACTGAGCATTTGGGCTACTTTGAGCGCACTGCCTTTGAGTTCTTTGAGTCCGTCGTAAATATCGGTGGCGTTTTCTTCGTGCAATTTATCTTTGGTCAGGCTCGGATTGATGGCTTTCTCGCCGTAGTATTTGAGGTAATTTCCGCCTACTTTAACGCCTGTGGTTACTAATTTTGCCACGCGTTCAATTTTGCGCGTCGGAATAGAATCGATTTTTTTCATGCTTTAGTGCTGCGTCATTTTTTCTTTCCAGAGAAATTTTCCCAAATCAACCACGCTTTGCATCGGGCTGTTGTAGACCAAATCAAAAGCGGCTTGAACCGATTTTTCAATAAAAACATCGGTCTTTTCAAAGCCTGCCGAAGTGTCGTCCATCCAGAATTTAAGTATGGACATCAACTGAATCCACGCGCCTTCATGAACCAGTTTGGCTTGTATTTCATTGAATCGCGCACTTTGAGTTTGCATGGGCGCTTGCAGAATCTGCTTGAGCATATTTAAAAAATCTCGGCGTAAAGGTTTGAGTTTTTCCAGATTTGAAAGCGGATTTTTACTCGACTGTAACAGATACAAAACCATGCTTCTGTTGGCGGTAGCCATTTCTATAAAAGTAAAATAAAACGAAGAGAGCTTTTGCGCTGCATCATACTGAGCGAAATCATCCGATTTCTGAATCAAGTTGAATGAATGCGCAAAAAGTTCAGAAAAATAAGCCGCCTCGATAGCCTCAAACGAGGCGTAATGCAGATAAAAATCAGCTTCTGAAAAGCCGGCTTCGCTCATAAAACTATATACTGAACTAGGTTTCTTGCCGTGTTTGAGCACAAAATCTGTGTAGAGACTCACGATTTGTTCAGCGGTGACGGTTGGTTTTTTCTTAGCTGCCATGATAATAATTTTGTTTAACAAATTTATAAAAATATCAAACAAATAATGCCGCTTTAACTTTTTATATTTCGCTTGCCATGAACATATTTTTTTACTTTTGTGCCAAACGTTTTGTGTATGTCCATCGAAGTTCAATCGATCAGTAAAAATTACGGAAGTCAGAAGGCTTTAGACGAGGTTTCATTTTCAGTACAAAAAGGTGAAATCGTAGGTTTCTTAGGTCCGAATGGTGCCGGAAAATCTACACTCATGAAAATCTTGACAACTTATTTGGGTGCCGATGCCGGAAGTGCTGCCGTAAACGGATTTGACGTGCAAACGCAAACCAAAGAAGTCCAAAAATCAATTGGTTATTTGCCCGAACACAACCCATTGTATACGGATTTGTATGTGCGCGAATACTTGGCGTTTAATGCTGACGTGTACGGCGTGGCCAAAAACCGCATTGATGAAGTGATTCAACTGACCGGACTTTCGGCCGAAGCACACAAAAAAATCGGACAACTCTCAAAAGGATATCGCCAACGTGTGGGCTTGGCCAATGCGCTTTTGCACGATCCGGCGGTTTTGATTTTGGACGAACCCACCACCGGACTTGACCCAAACCAATTGGTCGAAATTCGCGAGGTAATTAAAAATGTAGGCAAAAACAAAACGGTTTTTTTATCGACGCACATCATGCAAGAAGTTGAAGCGATTTGCGACCGTGTGATTATTATTGACCAAGGTAAAATTGTGACCGACAAAAAAATCGAAGCCGCAGTAAAAACCCTTGAAGAGCAAATCATTGAAGTGGAATTTGACCAAACCATCAATCCGGAAATTCTGAGTCAACTAGCTTATTTAACTGCCAGCGAAAATGTGCAAGGAAATCTTTGGGCTTTGCGTTTTAACGCCGATGTTGATTGCCGTCCGGCGGTGTTTGATTTGGCGCAAAACAACGGCCTGAAAACGCTGCAGCTCAATTTGAAGAGCAAAAATCTCGAAACGCTTTTTAGAGAAGTGACTAAGAAATAAATTCAGAAAAATTTACTGAGCCCGCGACTTTGCAGCCCGGATGGCAGCGGCTATCCTCACGCGTCAGCGCGAGATAATAGCGAACAGCCGGAATCGCTGCCCAAAAAATCTACTTATAAATAAAATCGCCTCGGTAATATTCGTGCACATCAACCACCGGCGGATGCGAATAACACAATACATCGCCCACATTATAAATGCCTCCGTGGATTTCGTTGACCGGACGTACGTGCATGTCATTGCTGCCGCGATGGTATAATTGAACCACATCGGCCCATAAGTTTTCAGCCCGAAGCACTCCGCCGTTTTCATAAAAACCAATTTCAAGCTTTTGGGTGTGACCGCTTAGATAAAATCGACCGAAGTTATTATTTTCAACAAAAACCGATTCGTTGTTGAGTTCTAATATAATATCGCCGGTTCCGGTTCCTGAAAAACCGTCATAACCATCCATTAAAGTCAGATGCAAATGCGGATAAGTAAGCACACCGCCGGAGCGGATTTCTTGTTCAGATTTTGAATATATATCCGTAATATTTGGCGCAGTTATGTATATAACAGTTTCGCCGAAACTGCGTGTCCAGTTGCATTCGGTATTGTCTGAAAGCTTGAGTAAATCACCCGTTTGCGTTACTTCAATATCATTGATTAAGTTTTCGCCGGTGCGGACCTCGACGCGGTACTCGTCCCCTTGATTAATCACCACACCAATGCGTTTGCTGACGACAATTTTGGTAAAAGTCAAACCTTCATAAACTTTTGAAGTAAGCGCTCCACTGGGTTTGATACAATCATAAGGCTTTTCGCAACCAGCAAAAAAAGGGATTATCAAAAGTAAAATGGCTATTCTTTTCATAAGTTTATAATCTTACACCGACACCATATTCAATAGCTTCAGCCAAAAAACCATGTGTTTTGACCGCCACACCGCTGTATAATTTTGGAGTCCAGTAATACTTAAATCCGAGTCGGTCGTAATAAGGTTTGTCGAGCTCAAAAGGACGATAAATATAATAACCCACTTGCGTTTCAATAGATAATTTATTGATGAACAATTCATGCCCGACAAACAAACCAATGCGGCGATAATCGGTATCCGGATCGACATGTTCATACGAATAGGCTATTGAGCGATACTTGATGTATTCTTTAATGGAATGTGTCGCAAAATAATCAACTCCGAATTGCAAAGCGCTTTTGCGATTGATGCGTTTATCGACATAAATGCCCACGTGATAAAACGGTTTTTGTCCGCTGCCGATGACTTGGCTTTCGTTGAATCCGTATCTAAAAACGGCATTGAATTTTATGGGTTCAGAAAATTGCTTCATCGGAACAATGCTGTCGCGGCGAGTGGAAGTCTTTGTTTCAAAATCATAATTTAAGCCCAAATTGATGCCGTAGGTATTGATACCGCTGTTGGGCGATTTGGTACGTCCGTTTGAAAAATGGGTAAAAAACAATCCGGCTTCGAGGCCCAATCCGCCAAGTATTTTTTCTTTTTTATAATTGAGCACAAAGTTGGTGTTGCCCATATATTTTGAACCAAACGCGCGATTTTTGCTGTTGGTGTATTTGTCATACGGATGCGTGGTCATCGCGATGCCTTGTCCTACTTGAAGCGTTAAATGTCTGTTGAGAAAGTAGAATTTATAGTTGGCTCCAAGCGCGTAATTCTTGCCCAAGATTTCGTTTTTAAAATCTTCGTACAAAAAATAAAACCCGTAATCCGGAAAATTATAAGCAGTTTGCCACTCTTCATTTCCGTAGGTTTTGCGCGCGTAATGAAGCATCACGCCTTCGGGATGGCCGGTAATTAAATGATATAATTCAGGCGAATGCGGCAAAACATTTCCACGCAAAAAATGCACTTCAACCGTAGGAGAATCAACTCTTTGCTGCGCTGAAGCCAGAAAACCCAACAGTAAAAAAGGCCACAAATAAATCCGCATTTTGTTGCAATAAAGCGGCAAATATATTCAATATTAAAATACCTCGCGCGCAATGGCTTTGATGTTGGCTGCCTTGCCCATCGAATAGTAATGCAACACCGGAACACCCGCTGCCAAAAGTTCTTTGCTTTGTGCAATGCACCATTCAATACCCACTTGCATCACGGCATCGTTGTCTTTGGCACGCACTACTTCCATAATCAAATCATCCGGAAGCTCCACACTAAATCGATGCGGAATCAAATTGAGTTGCTTTTTGGTCGCAATGGGTTTGAGTCCGGGAATAATGGGCACGGTAATACCGGCGACACGGCATTTATCCACGAAGTCAAAATATTTTTTGTTGTCGTAAAAAAGTTGCGTAATGATGTAATCAGCTCCGTTTTTTATCTTCTGTTTCAAGAAGTGAATATCCGAATCCAAACTTGGCGCTTCCATGTGTTTCTCCGGATAACCCGCAATACCAATACAAAAATTGGTTTTGGCCGAATTTTTCAAATCTTCATCCAAATAAATTCCGCGGTTGAGCTTATTGATTTGCTCCACAAGTTCAGAAGCATAATTGTTGCCGTCTTTCTCGGGTTTAAAATAGGTTTCGGTTTTGAGTGCATCGCCGCGCAAGGCCACGACATTGTCAATGCCCAAAAAATCCAAATCAATGAGCAAATTCTCGGTGTCTTCTTTGGTAAATCCGCCACACAACACATGCGGAATCGCATCGACATTGTATTTCCCTTGAATTGCAGCACAAATACCCACCGTTCCGGGGCGTTTCTTGACAATTTTCTTTTGCAGCAAACCGTTCTCAAGTTCTTTGAATTCATATTCCTCGCGGTGGTACGTCACATCAATAAACGGAGGTTTGAATTCCATGAGCGGATCAATTCCGTCAAAAATCGACTGAATATTTTGTCCTTTCAGCGGCGGTAAAATCTCAAATGAAAACAATGGTTTTCCTTGAGCGTTTTCAATATGTTGGGTTACTTTCATAATTAATTCTCTTTCTTTTTTTGGGCGAGCCGGCGGTAGCAAGCTCTGTTTTTATGTTGGATGTTTGGGTCCGCCGTCGGGCTTTCGGCTGCACGCGGTGCTTGCCTCTATCCCTCTCGCAGACGAATCAAGATGAAGCTTTTGTTATGACAAAATACCTCAAGTCCACTGGACTTGCTCCTCTTAATATCAAATCTCTCGCTTACTAATTCCTATATCCTATTCAGCCATATTCGGCGCCAACCATTTTTGCGCTTCTTGAATAGTAATTCCACGGCGCTGGGCATAATCGGCTACTTGATCGTCTTTGATTTTACCCAAACCAAAATACTTACTCTGCGGATGCGCCAAATAATAGCCCGACACCGAAGCCGCCGGCCACATCGCCATGCTTTCGGTAAGTGTTACCCCAATGCGTTTTTCAACGTCGAGCAACTTCCAAATCGTTGGTTTCTCTAAATGGTCCGGACAAGCCGGATAGCCCGGTGCCGGACGAATTCCTTTATATTCTTCGGCAATCAAAGCGTTGTTGTCTAGTTGTTCATCGCTGGCATAACCCCAGATTTCTTTGCGCACGCTCAGGTGTAAATATTCGGCAAAAGCCTCGGCCAAGCGGTCGCCCAAAGCTTTGGTCATGATCGCGTGGTAATCGTCTAAGGCTTTTTCGAATTGGGCGGCTTTTTCATCTACGCCAAATCCGGTGGTCACACAAAAACACCCAATGTAATCTTGAATCCCGGTTTCCTTGGGCGCAATAAAATCGGCCAAAGCCATATTGGGTGCGCCTGCGGTTTTCTTGGATTGCTGACGCAGGGTGAGGAAAGTTGTTGGTGTTTGATTGTCTGTTGTTGGCAGCACTTCGATATCATCATCGTTGACGGTATTCGCTGGAAATATTCCGACCAATCCTTTGGCGGTAAACCAGTTTTCATCAACGATTTGCGCCAACATTTTTTGGGCATCGTCAAACAACTGTTGCGCTTGTTCGCCCACGACTTCATCGCTCAAAATGGCCGGATATTTCCCAAACAACTGCCACGAATGGAAAAACGGTGTCCAGTCGATAAACGGCACCAATTCAGCTAAAGAAACCTCAACTTCTTGAACGCCAACAAAATTAGGTTTTGCCGGTTGGTAGCTTGACCAATCGAGTTGACATTTATTCGCCCGCGCTGCCTCAATGGTCAAATATTCCTTTTCGCGGCTGCGGTTCAAATAGCCTTCGCGCAAATCATCGTATTCGGTTCGAATTTGTGCAGCATAAACTTCTTTATTTTCGGGTTGCAACAAATTGCTGGCTACCGTCACAGCGCGCGAAGCATCGTTGACATGCACCACACTTCCGGTATATTCTGGAGCAATTTTCACCGCGGTGTGCGCACGCGAAGTAGTGGCGCCACCAATCATAATCGGAATCGAAATATGCAAACGTTCCATTTCTTTGGCGAGATAAACCATTTCATCCAAAGACGGCGTAATCAAACCACTCAATCCGATAATATCTACATTTTCAGCAACAGCCGTTTGTATAATTTTCTCGGGCGGTACCATCACACCCAAATCAATAATTTCAAAGTTATTACAGGCCAATACCACCGACACAATGTTCTTTCCGATGTCATGTACATCGCCTTTTACGGTGGCCATCAAAACCTTGCCGGCGCTTGAAGACTGACCGTCTTTACTGGCTTCGATAAATGGCAACAAATACGCCACCGCTTTTTTCATAACACGCGCTGATTTCACCACTTGGGGCAAGAACATTTTGCCCGAACCAAACAAATCGCCCACGACGTTCATTCCGTTCATTAGATGTTGTTCTATCACTTGAATCGGTTGATTGACTTGTTGGCGAGCTTCTTCTACATCTTGCTCGATGAACTCGTCTAAACCTTTCACCAAGGAATGCGTCAATCGCTCTTGTACCGAACCATTGCGCCACTCCTGAACTGCTTTGTCGTTGGATTTGGTATCCGACTTTAAATTTTCGGCATAAGCCAACAAACGCTCGGTGGCATCATCTCTGCGATCGAGTAAAACATCTTCAACATAGTCCAGCAATTCCGGTTCGATTTCGTCATAGACTTCCAACATCTCCGGATTCACAATACCCATCGTCATCCCGTGTTGAATGGCATGATATAAAAAAGCCGAATGCATGGCTTCGCGCACTTTGTCATTGCCTCGAAACGAAAACGACACATTGCTCACGCCGCCTGAAATATGGGCATAAGGAAGGTTTTCACGAATCCATTTGGTCGCTAAAAAAAAGTCGAGTGCATTGCGACGGTGTTCGTCCATGCCCGTGGCGACCGGAAAAATATTCGGATCAAAGATGATATCCGTCGCCGGAAATCCTACCCGATTCACCAAAATATCATAGCTGCGTTGACAAATTTCAATGCGGCGCTCGTAGGTATCGGCTTGACCCAACTCATCAAAAGCCATCACAATCACAGCCGCTCCGTAGCGCTTGATGAGTTTGGCATGATGGATAAAGGTTGCTTCGCCTTCTTTCAAAGAAATCGAATTCACGACGCCTTTTCCTTGGATGACTTTGAGTCCGGCTTCGATGATTTCCCATTTAGAACTGTCAATCATCACCGGAACACGCGCAATGTCGGGTTCGGCTGCAATTAAATTCAGGAATTTAGTCATGGCTTCTACGCCATCGAGCATGCCTTCATCCATGTTCACGTCGATGATTTGCGCCCCGCCTTCTACTTGAGTACGGGCGATGTCTACCGCTGCTTCGTAGTTGCCTTCTTTAATCAAACGCAAAAACTTGCGAGAGCCCGTCACATTGGTGCGCTCGCCCACGTTGATAAAATTAGATTCCGGAGTCACAATCAAGGGCTCCAATCCGGAAAGACATAAGTATTTCTGTGTGGTATCTGCCATTAGACGGTTGCTGTTATTTTTCGGGGTTCGAATTCAGCCGCTACTTGTGCAATGGCACGAATATGCTCGGGTGTGGTTCCGCAACAACCGCCGATGATGTTGACTAAATTTTCTTGTAAATAATCGCGGATCAAACTTTGCATTTCTTCAGGTGTTTGATCGTATTGGCCAAAGGCGTTGGGCAATCCCGCATTGGGATGCGCTGAAATATTGAGTTGGGTATGTTGGCCCAAACGCTTCAAATACGGTTTTAACTGATCAGCGCCTAAAGCACAATTGAAACCAACGCTCAACAACGGAATGTGCGCAATTGAAATCAAAAATGCTTCAACCGTTTGCCCGGATAAGGTGCGTCCGGAAGCATCTGTAATCGTTCCGGAAACCATAACGGGAATATCTGATTGACGTTCTTCTTTGACTTCTTCAATGGCGAACAAAGCGGCTTTGGCATTGAGCGTATCAAAAATGGTTTCAACCAACAACAAATCGGCTCCTCCGTCGATTAAAGCTTCTACTTGCTGACGATAAGCAATTCTCAAATCGTCAAAAGTCACCGCGCGATAACCCGGATCATTCACATCCGGACTCATACTGGCCGTTCGGTTGGTTGGGCCAATGGAACCCGCTACAAACCGCGGTTTATCGGTAAACTCATCGGCCACTTCACGAGCAATTTTTGCGGATTGGTAATTGAGTTCGTAGACTAAATCTTCCATGTGGTAATCGGCCATTCCAATCGTGGTTCCCGAGAAGGTGTTGGTCTCGACTATATCGGCTCCGGCTTCAAAATAAGCGCGGTGCACGGCTTTGACCGCCTCGGGTTGGGTAATCGAAAGCAAATCATTGTTTCCTTTTAAAGGATGTGGAAAATCCTTAAAGCGCTCGCCCCGGAAGTCGGCTTCTTCAAAATGATTGCGTTGCAACATGGTTCCCATGGCACCGTCGAGCACGAGGATTCGCTGGTTTAGAATTTCATTGATATTAATACGCATACTGATAACGTGTAAGTATGTGTTATCAGGAAAGAGAGCATTTCTCTGGGTTATCTGTTCTCGTTCTGGACGAGGTAGAATGTAGCACCTTCTACAGAAGTAGGGTTGCTAAGCGTTCACAGGGTCTATTCCCTCCCGCTTTCGTGATAACGACATAATTTATAAGAACGTTGCAAAGTACGCGTATGAATTTGTTTTTTGCAACTCTTTTTTAAAAAAAACTTACGCCAACGTTGTAGTCATTAGCATGAGAACAAAAAAGCTTGATATTTTCGTTGAGCGGTTTTGTAAAACAACAAGATGCCTAAAAATAAAATGCTCAAGGCTGAAGTAACATAGAGCGCTTGATTCATCGTACTCAATCCCAATAAAAAGATACCCAAACGAATAAACTCTAAATGAAAAATCCACCTTTTTTGCTCGAGCATCGCACCGGTAACAATTAAACTGAGTAGAATATAAATGCTGATCAGCGCCAATTGATTGGCTTGAAAATACTTTGAAAATAAAACGGTGGCAAAAGTAACCGCGATGGTAGAAGCCGTTTTAAGTTGAATGGTTCGCTTGAGTCTTGCGGAATATGAGGTGTGAACTTTCTGAGATAATTTGCGCTCCAGTATCATCCTCATGCGCGGATCAAATTCAGCTGGACTTCCGAAAACAACTTGAATTTTATCTCGCACAGAAGGCGCCATCCGAAAAGCCAGACCCAATTCTAAAAAATAATGAAAATGTTGCCACAGAAAACTTTGGCTGTTCAGTGATTTGGTTAAGCCATAGATGGGCTCGGTGGTTTCGGGCGCGAAGGTTCCAAAAATTTTGTCCCAAATAATGAGCATATCGCCGTAGTTTTTATCTAAATATTCCGGATTGCTGCTGTGGTGTACCCTGTGATGCGACGGTGTAACGATGATGTACTCAAGCCAACCCAATTTCCCGATGAGTTGGGTGTGCGTAAAAAAAGGATAAGTCCCGTGGATGAGCAACAGCACGACAATCATTTTGGGCGGAAAACCCAAAAGCGGTAAAACACTCCAAAACAATCCGCGCGCCACGGCTTGAAGCACAGTGATTCTGGCAGCAGCCGTGTAATTAAAATCGTCGCTTTGGTGGTGAACAATATGCGCCGCCCACAAAATATTGACTTGATGCCCCAATCGATGATACCAATACCAAACAAAATCGGTTGCCAGAAAAAGCAACAGCCAAGTGATCGCTCCGGGCTTAATCTCAAAAAAAGCATATCGCTCATGAATCCACGAAAAAACAAAATAAAAAGAACCCGTTGTGAGCAAATCAGACAATCGCTCGGCAATTCCAACATTGATGTTGGCAATACTTTCGTGAAACTGATGCACTTTTTGGTTCCACTTGACACTCAAATAATATTCGAGGCCCATAAAAAAGAGAAAAAACGGAATGGCAAATGCCATAAAATCTAATCGCATGGAATTTTTGTTGTGTTTTATAAAATTAAATCCAGATGGCTGAACGGGTTTTGATCTGTTGTGCCAATTGCAAAATATCACTGAGCACTCCACGTGCGGTGACTTCTTTACCGGCACCCGCTCCTTGAATAACCAGCGGTGTCTCTTGGTACGAAGTCGTATAAATTTCAATCAGATTGTCAGCGCCTTTGAGTTGACCTAAAGCCGAATTTTTGGGGACTGAGATCAGTTTAACTTCTAAGGTTTTTTGCGCCACCTCCCATTGTCCTACATAGCGTAAAACGCGGTTTTCTGCTTGAGCAATTTTCGAGCATCTGAGCGGTTGATCAAGCACTGAACGCTGGTTTTTGTATTGCTTCACCGTTAAACCTGTGGGCAAATCAGTGGGCAAAAGCGATTGAATTTGTACGTCGGTAAACTCAAATTCATGACCGAGTTCTCTGGCCAGAATCAATAATTTTCGAGCTACATCTTGACCGGATAAGTCCTCGCGTGAATCGGGTTCGGTAAGTCCGAGTTGTTCAGCTTGTTCCAGAATACTTGAAAAAGGTGCTTCCTCTTCAGAAAATCGATTAAAAACATAACTCAACGAGCCCGAGAAAACTCCTCGAATACGCGTGATTTTTTCACCTGAATCATACAAGTTGCGCAACGTTTTAATCACCGGCAAGGCAGCCCCAACATTGGTTTCATATAGAAATTGCTTTTGATAAACCGCCAGATGTTCGCGCAATGATTGATAAAATTCAAACGATTGGGTATTGGCTTTTTTGTTGGCTGCGACCAAATCAAAACCGTTTTCAATGAGTGTGGTGTAGTGTTCTAAAATAGACCAACTCGCTGTGGCATCGACCGCTATGAGGTTGTCGAATTCGCGTGCCTGAACATAATCAAGAATATCTTGGATTTGAAACGGAATGGCCGCTTGGGCAAAATTGGTTTCCCATTGATGTGGCAAACCGTCTTTTTCAAAAAAAGCGACCGTTGAATTGGTGATGACCGGAAAGCGCAAATCGATGTTGTAGTTTTCCAGAAAAAAAGCGCGGCTCTCAAGCACCTGACGCACGAGTGTGCTGCCAATGTTGCCAATACCAAAAAGGACAATGTTGATTTTAAGCGCTGACATATTGTGTTTGTTTTACTGAGTTAAAAATGGGGTTTAAAAAGGATGAGAGTTGTTCGAATTCAATCAAAAAAGCATCGTGCCCGTGGATGGATTCAATTTCGTGGTAGAACACATTTTGTTTGACTTTGCTGAGTATTTGATAGGTTTTTTGATTTTCGGCAGCGGTAAAAAAATAATCTGAATTCACGCTAACCAAATGAATATCGGCTTTAATTTTGGCAGCAATGCTCAGAAAATCGTTTCGATCTCGTGTTAAATCGATGGTGCGCAGAAGGTGATTCATGAGTTTGTAGGCTTCTAGGGTAAAGCGATTTTTGAGTTTTAATCCGTGGTTGATGAGCCAGCTTTCGATGTGAAAAAATGAGGATTCAGTCAGTTGCTTTCGGTTGAATCGTTCATTGAGCGACTCAGGTGTACGGTACAACAGCATCGCATGCAATCGCGCATCGGCTATCGGATCGTCTGAATTGTTGAGGATTTGATCTTGTATCAATACGTTGGCAATGACCCAATCGGTGGCTTTCCAGTCGGTAGCAATCGGAATCAAATGTTCAACAGATTGAGGCCGAATAGCCGCCATTTCCCAAGCAATCGCTCCGCCTAAACTACCGCCGATGATTGCATAAACATGCGGAATATTCAAGTGCAGCAAGCCTTCCCAAAAAATCAAAGCCACATCACGCACAGTAAAGTCGTGGTAATTTGCGATGAGATTTTCAGGCTTTTGATCATATCCATTGCCCGGAATGTTAAACGCCACCACCGTCAAGAAATCTGTATCAATCGTTTTCCCTGAGCCAATGAGTTCTTTCCACCAACCATCATCGCCTGAAACACTTGAATTTCCGGTAAGCGCATGATTGACTACAACCACGGTTGCTGTGCCCAAATCGCGTCCGAAAACTTCATAAAACAAAGGCAAATATCGGTGGTGACGACCGTTGAGCAGCGTCCAGTGGAACAAGTCTATTTTTTGTAATTTTTTCATGACATTTTTTTAAAAACTGCCTCTCTCCTCAGCAAAAAGAGGCAGTGGTGCAAAACAAATAAACACGATAACAGCATTCTATCAGGCCAGCTGAGGCACCTGGATGCTTTCAAAAACGGCTTGCAAATCAGCCTTTAAATCTTCGATGTCTTCGAGCCCAACCGAAAGACGAACCAAATCTGGTGTCACCCCTGTGGCTTTTTGTTCCTCAGGGCTTAACTGTTGGTGGGTGGTACTGGCCGGATGGATAATCAGTGATTTGGTATCACCAATGTTGGCCAAGAGCGAGAACAATTTGGTTTGATCCGCTACTTTTTGGGCGGCTTCATAACCACCTTTGAGTCCAAAGGTGACCAGACCACTTTGGCCTTGCGGCAGGTATTTCTCGGATAAATCTTTATAGGTTGAAGAATCAAGTCCGGGATAGTGAACCCAAGCCACCACTTCTTGTTTTTCAAGCCACTTTGCCAACAATAATGCATTTTGGCTGTGCTTTAGGATGCGAATCTCAAGCGTTTCTAATCCCTGTAAGGTTTGAAAAGCATTGAACGGACTCAGAGCTGCGCCAAAATCGCGCAAACCTTCAATGCGAACCTTGGCAATGAACGAGGCAGCTCCCAAAACCTCATCATATTTGAGTCCGTGGTAACCCGGTGAAGGCTCAGTAAACTCAGGGAATTTTCCGTTGCTCCAATCAAATTTTCCGGCATCGATGATGACACCACCCAATGAAGTTCCGTTACCAGTGATGTATTTGGTGAGTGAATGAATAACGATGTTAGCACCGTACTGAATTGGGTTGAGCAAATAAGGCGTAGCAACGGTATTGTCTACGATGAAAGGAACTTTAAAAGCCTGTGCTTGCTGCGCAATGGCCTCGATATCGACGATGTCTAGTTTTGGATTCCCGATGCTTTCGGCAAAAAACACACGTGTGTTTTCTTGAGCTGCTCGGGTAAAATTCTCGGGCTCAGACGAATCAACAAACGTTGTGGTAATGCCCAATCGAGGCAAAGTAACTTTGAGCAAGTTGTAGGTTCCGCCATATAGGCTGTTGGAAGCAACAATGTGATCGCCTGCTTTGAGCAAAACCAGTAAAGCGGTAGCAATTGCAGAAGTTCCTGAGGCTGTAACCACGGCTCCGATGCCGCCTTCTAAAGCTGCCAAACGTTGTTCGAGCACATCGTTGGTCGGGTTGTTCAGACGCGTATAGATGTAACCCGATTCTGAAAGGTTAAACAAGTTGGCTGCGTGGTTGCTGTTGTTGAACACATACGAGGTTGTTTGATAAATCGGTACCGCTCTGGTTCCGTTGGTTTGACTTGGCTCATGCCCGGCATGTAGGGCTTTGGTGGCAAATTTTTGTGTACTCATAACTTGAATTTTTAAAGTGAATATTGATTGTTAAAATGAATTCGAACGGAAATAAAAAAAGTCCTTTCGGATGGCTACCAAAAGGACTTGAAGTGCAAGAATATAAACTAAAAAATTATGCTTGACGCCTTTGGCAACCGGGTACGGGAATACAACAACACATCATATGCATGAGCATTGGCGCTGAGCTGATGTTTTGTTGAACGGTTGCGTACATTTTGAAATTGATTAAATTTTGAAATAAAAAAACCCCTGCTTGCGGCAGAGGTTCACGGATATTTTTAAGAAAATTAAAACTAGGCCATAGTGAACTCTGCGGATAATTCCGACATCATGCAACACATATGGCAAACGATTAATTTCATTTTTACTTCTGGATTTTGTTGAGACAAACTTCAGAAGTTTTTTGTTATCATCCAAACAGAATTTGAAAATTTAACATTATTAAAGAGTCCAAAACATCTATAAATACTACGTATTTAAATTTTCGAAAAGCTTTGTAATAAAAAAGCCCCCAATTGCTTGGAGGCTTCTTTCTTGAGAAAAACTCAAATTATTTTTTGATGATTTTGGTAGTTCCGGTTCCTTTATCAGAAGCGATTTTAAGGAAGTAAACACCTGCATTTAATTCAGCAACGTTGATTTGATCAACCATTCCTTTTACTTGTTTTACAACGCGACCGTTCATATCTGTAACTTCGATTGAGTTAACATTTACATTGGTGTTGTTGGTGATTTTCAAGATATCAGAAGTTGGGTTTGGAGATACAGTAAAGTTTCCTGAGAAGAATGAATCTGTGCTCAAAGGACGATCTACAGATACAGTATCGATTCCAATGATGTCTGAGTTAGCTCCTGCAGGACCACCATCAGTTACATAATAACGGAAAGCCAATTGAACTTCAGTTGGTCCGGTTAAACCTGTAAAAGTATAAGACAATTGAGTCCAAGAAGTTGGATAAGAAACCAAATCAAGATTTGGATTAACAGCAAGGGCTAAATTGGTAAACGAACCTAAATCAGTTGCTCCGGTGCTAGGAACTACTGTAAAAGCACCATCTGTGCTATATCTCAACTCTAAATTGTCCGCAAATTGAGCAGCTGCATTTCTACCAATTCTAGTGTAGAATGAAACCACATCTCCGTTTTCAACAACAATAATCGGGCTGATTAACCAGTTACTAATTGTTCCTGAACCAGCAGTTGAAGAAGTTCCTGTACTTGTGTAGTTAATCAAAGCAAACGACGGAGCAGTTCCTCCTTGAGCACCACCAGCAAAAGTAGTAGTTGGTGCGGTTGTAGGAATACCCCATACCGGAGCACCAGTATATACCGGTGTACTTTGGTTGGTTCCAGTCCAGCCTAAAGTTGTATACATATTGGCTGTAGTTCCTTCAAAACCAAAGTTGAAAATATTTTGTGCTTGAGCAGAACCCAAAGCCAAAATCATAGAAAAAGAAAGTAATAGTTTTTTCATAATCTGTTTTTTAATAAGTTTAGCGACAAAGCTATGAAAAAAAAATGCCCGCAAAAAAATTTTTTTCAATTCAAAAATGGTTTGCTACATTTGCATCCGAATTTTTGAGGAAAAATTTGTCCTGATTGCAACCTCGTAAAAAAATGCTAAAGCAGTTTCTTCTTTAGCTCGACTCATCAGACAATTTTTCCTGCAAATTTTATTCAAAATTTAAAGTTAGAATTATGGCTTATTTATTTACGTCAGAGTCTGTGAGCGAAGGACACCCTGACAAGGTAGCTGATCAAATCAGCGATGCATTGATTGACAATTTCTTGGCTTTTGATCCTGAATCAAAAGTGGCTTGTGAAACGTTGGTAACGACCGGGCAAGTCGTTTTGGCCGGTGAAGTGAAATCAACGACCTACTTAGATGTACAACAAATTGCCCGTGAGGTAATTCAGAGAATCGGATACACCAAAAGTGAATATATGTTTGAAGCCAATTCATGTGGCGTTTTATCAGCTATTCACGAACAATCAGCAGACATTAATCAAGGGGTTGACCGAGCCAGCAAAGAAGAGCAAGGTGCCGGCGACCAAGGGATGATGTTCGGTTATGCCACCAACGAAACGGACAATTATATGCCTTTGGCTTTGGATTTATCACATGCTTTGTTGATTGAATTAGCCAATTTGAGAAGAGAAAACAAAGAAATTACCTATTTGCGCCCAGACGCCAAATCACAAGTAACTTTAGAATATTCTGACGACAACAAACCGCAACGCATTGACGCGATTGTGATTTCGACCCAACACGATGACTTTGACAATGAGGCGTCGATGTTGGCCAAAATCAAAAAGGATATGATTGAAATCTTGATTCCAAGAGTCAAAGCTAAATATCCACAGTATGCGAGTTTGTTCAACGAGAACATTACCTACCACATCAACCCAACCGGAAAATTCGTTATTGGCGGACCACACGGTGACACAGGTTTGACCGGTCGTAAAATTATTGTAGATACCTATGGTGGCAAAGGCGCGCACGGAGGTGGAGCATTCTCAGGAAAAGACCCAAGCAAAGTAGACCGTTCTGCGGCCTATGCTACGCGTCATATTGCCAAAAACTTGGTGGCTGCAGGATTGTGCGACGAGGTTTTGGTTCAGGTTTCTTATGCGATTGGGGTTGCCAAACCTACTTCAATTAATGTGAACACCTACGGAACTGCCAAAGTAAGCATGACCGATGGCGAAATCAGCAAAGTGGTAGAAGGTATTTTTGACATGCGTCCGTATTTTATTGAGCAACGTCTGAAACTCAGAAATCCAATTTACAGCGAAACAGCTGCCTACGGACACATGGGCCGCCAACCTGAAACGGTAAGTAAAACCTTTAAACTTCCGAATGGAGCGCCAAAAACCGTATCGGTTGAGTTGTTTACTTGGGAAAAATTAGACTATGTTGACCAAGTAAAAGCTGCATTTAAATTATAGTTTATACTGAATAAAATATAAAGCCCGTCTTGATTGAGATGGGCTTTTTTTTATTTCTTTTTGACCAGCTCATCGAATTGTTTTTGGGTAACCTTTATGCCTTGCGCGGGTGCCTTGATGGCTTCTTTAGTATTCGGAAGTAGCGCTATTTTGGCACATGAAATGGTCATTTTTGGAGCAGTTACTTCCAAGATCAATCCGGGTAATCCAAAATAGTCCGCAGGCCCTTGATTTGAGGGAATCCCTTCGGTAAACCAAGCGATGAGTTGCCCATTTTGAGCGGTTGCTTTGGTGCAATGATACCCTGATATCAGCTTGGTTTCGCTTTGAATTTTCCAATCAAAGGGAATGAGCGCATCGCTGATTAAGTAGATTTTTCCGTTCCATTTTTTTGTGGCTACAAAAGACGAATTCGCAATATTCTTATAGTAAACATTTTCTTGAGCGATTGATTTCTCAGGCTGATAAATCGAGGTTGTCGCATCAAAGGTCAAAAGATAATTTGATGTTTGTTCGGGTTGAGCAATATTTTTGACCGCATACAAAGCCGAAGCTCGAAAATCTTGCGCATGAACCACCAAAGATAAAATTCCAAAGAAGAGAAGAAAGGCTATTTTTTTCATTCGTATTGATGATAAAATTGACTACAAATATGCTGCGTTTTGAATTAATTTCATCAAAGATAAAGGTTGTACAAAAAAGACTTTAATAGTATCTTAGCTTTTATGAAAAAACTTTTGCTCACACTTATCTTACTCGTTGGTTTTATGGCGCGCGGCCAAAAGATCAATGCTGTGATGCTCGAGCAAATTCCACTGAAAACACCCGAAGAAAACTTCATCGGCTATGATGCTTTGGGCGCTTTTTACCGACTTGAACAGCAAACACTCATCAAGCAAAATGGTTCGCAAATTTGGCAATACAAAAATCCGCAATTGGGCAAAATCAGTCGAATTGACTTGATGAATCCGCTTAAAATTGTCGTTTTTTTTGAAACGCAAAATACTGTTGCCTTACTTGACGCGCAACTCAATGAAACCCAAAAAATCAATTTCAACGAAAAAATCCCAGATGTTTTACCCACAGCCATTGGTTTGGCCTCCGGCAATAGACTTTGGTTATACAACAGCTTGACACAAAAGCTCGGACTGTATGATTACACGCAAAACAAATGTCTGGCTTTGGGCACAACCTTGACCAGCGCTCCTAAAAATTACGCCACCGATTTTAATTACTTTTTTTGGTCGAATGCATCAGGTGAGGTAAATCGCTGCGATGTGTATGGCAAAATGGACAACTTGGGAAGATTGCCTGAAAACGAGCAATTTGTGTGGACCGGAACCCAATCGATTATTCTACAAACAGGCCATGATTTGTACTGGTATGATTTTACCGACAATAAGCGTTTGTTCATCGAAATCGACAAAAAAAGCTTCAAAAAATTTACCTATAAAGACCAAATTTTATCTATTTTTACCGACCAAGGAATTACCAATTATAAAATCAATTTACCCTAATGCATATAGCTGTTGCAGGAAATATCGGAGCTGGAAAAACCACATTGACCAGATTATTAGCCAAGCATTTTAAATGGGAACCACACTTTGAAGACGTGGTAGACAATCCGTACTTGGACGATTTTTATCACCAAATGGAACGTTGGTCTTTTAATTTGCAGATTTATTTCTTGAACAGTCGTTTTCGTCAGATTTTGCAAATTCGCCAAAGCGGAAAAAAAATCATCCAAGACCGAACGATTTATGAAGATGCCCACATTTTCGCACCGAACTTGCATGCGATGGGTCTGATGACCAACCGCGATTTTGAAAACTACAAATCGTTGTTTGAATTGATGGAAACCATGGTCGAGGCGCCGGATATGATGATTTATTTACGCAGTTCTATTCCGAATTTGGTGGCGCAAATCCACAAACGCGGTCGCGATTACGAAAATTCTATTTCGATTGAATATTTAAGCCGACTCAACGAGCGTTATGAAGCTTGGATTCAGACCTATACGCGCGGAAAACTTTTGATTATTGATGTGGACAATATTGATTTTGTGAACAATCCCGAAGATTTGGGAATGATTCTCAACCGCATTGATGCCGAACTCAACGGTTTGTTTTAGAGTACTTCTAATTTCTTTTTGAATTTTTCGATTTGACGACGGTGACGCAATACGTGCACTACAGCGTGTTCCATCATTTGTTCAATGTCATAAGCCTGACCCCAAGAAGTTTTGATTTTGCGGGTTTCGTCAAATTCTTCTAATTCGTCGTCTTCAATATTTTCAAAGGTTAGCTCGGTGTATTGAAGCAAATTTTCAAGATCTTGTAAATATTCTGCCACCGACATCCGATTTACTTTCCCGGGACGATCATCGGCCATTTTTTTGTTCTTGCGAATATACCCGGCATAGGCATAACCCGAACTGACAATATGCGTTAAAATCGTTTGAATGGACTGACAGTTCTCGTCAGCGGTCGCGGAATCAACCACCGTAGTAAGATTGGCGTATGAAACATTGTCAATCGTGTGATTCAAAGCCACAACAACGTTTCTATATTCAGACAATAATGCCTGAACAGCGCGCTGCTTTTTAGACGAGCTCATGATAGTTTTAGTCAAGGTTAACGTGCCAAATATAGTGAATTAGTCTTTGCTTCAAAATGATTTAAACGTTAAATATCAACCAAATAGAACAACATATCAACAATAAAAAAAGCCTCCGAAATCCGGAGGCTTTTTGTGTATTTAAAGAAATCTATTCTTATTTCAATGCATCGACTTTAGCTTTTACTTCAGCTTCAGTTCCTTCAAAACTTTGGGTAGTTGAAGTTCCGTTTACTGAGGTAGTCACCGTAGCTTTTGCTTTACCATTGTTGTTGGTAATTTCAACGCGAACGGTTTTTTGTTCAGCGCCTGCTTCAGCCATTCCTTTTTTGGCGCAGCATGAAGGTTTTTCGTCAGCGATGAATTTTCCATCA
Organism: Bacteroidota bacterium; assembly: GCA_018267095.1. Taxonomy (GTDB): domain Bacteria; phylum Bacteroidota; class Bacteroidia; order Flavobacteriales; family Flavobacteriaceae; genus Flavobacterium. The sequence goes on along the minus strand of JAFDZC010000003.1, from coordinate 74,074 downwards.
GCACCATAGTGTGACAAACATGCTTCTTTTTGCTCAGGGGTACAACCCAAAGAATCGCACATTTTAGCGCATTCTTCTTTGGTCATCGTAGCACATTTGCTCATATCGCAGTTGCCGTTCATCTCAGCTGTGCATTCTTTTTTCATTTCCATGGTACACTCCATTTTTTGCTTTGATCCGTGTCCAGAACCCAAAATTGGAGCAATCACCAAACCAACCAAACAAGTCAATTTAATCAAGATGTTCATAGACGGACCTGAAGTATCTTTGAATGGATCACCAACGGTATCTCCGGTTACAGCCGCTTTGTGGGCATCAGAACCTTTGAACGTCATCTCACCGTTGATCATCACCCCAGCCTCGAATGACTTCTTAGCATTGTCCCAAGCTCCACCGGCATTGTTTTGGAAAATAGCCCAAAGCACGCCTGAAACGCATACACCAGCCATATAACCACCTAAAGCTTCAGCTCCCATCAACAATCCTAAGATGATTGGTGTAATAATGGTAATCGCACCCGGCAACATCATTTCGCGCAAAGCAGCTTTGGTAGAAATGTCAACGCATTTTCCGTATTCAGGTTTTCCGGTTCCGTCCATAATTCCCGGGATTTCGCGGAACTGACGACGAACTTCGTTCACCATATCCATCGCAGCTTTACCCACTGATTGCATCGCCAAAGCAGAGAAAATAACCGGAATCATACCTCCGATAAACAAAGCAGCCAATACATCAGCTTTAAAAATGTTGATTCCGTCAATACCGGTGAAAGTTACATAAGCAGCAAACAAAGCCAAAGCTGTCAAGGCAGCAGAAGCAATCGCGAAACCTTTACCCACCGCAGCAGTAGTGTTTCCTACTGAATCTAATACGTCGGTTCTTTGACGGACTTCTTTTGGTAATTCGCTCATCTCAGCTACACCTCCAGCGTTATCGGCAATCGGACCAAAAGCATCAATCGCCAACTGCATGGCTGTAGTAGCCATCATCGCTGAAGCAGCAATTGCTACTCCGTAGAAACCAGCCAAAGCATAAGCACCCCAAATCGCGGCAGCAAATAAAATAACCGAACCAAAAGTAGATTTCATACCGGTAGCCAAACCAGCAATGATGTTGGTAGCAGCTCCGGTTGAAGAGTTTTGTACGATGTTTAATACCGGTTTTTTACCTAAAGCGGTAAAGTATTCTGTAATGGCTGAAATCAATAAACCAACACCCAAACCAACTAATGTTGCAAAGAACACATTGATTTTAGCCACCGGTTTTACGCCTTCACCAAAGAAATTCATGTTAATCGTAGCCGGTAACATTTTGTCAATCAAGAACCAACAAGCAGCAACAGTCAAAGCAAGAGAAACATAGTTTCCTAAGTTCAAAGCACCTTGCACTTGATCTTCTTTGGCATCGTTGTCTTTAATTTTCACAAAGAAAGTTCCGATGATCGAAGCCAAAATCCCTACTCCGGCAATCGCCAAAGGCAACAAAATCGGGCCCATATTGTTGAACGCATCGGTATATTGTGTACCGGCTGCCTCAGACATGTCTTTAATGATGTAGTTGCCCAATACCATCGACGCCAATACAGTTGCCACGTATGAACCGAACAAATCTGCACCCATACCCGCTACGTCTCCTACGTTATCACCTACGTTATCGGCAATGGTTGCAGGGTTACGCGGATCGTCTTCAGGAATTCCCGCTTCAACTTTTCCTACCAAGTCAGCACCTACATCGGCAGCTTTGGTATAAATACCTCCACCCACACGAGCAAATAGCGCAATAGACTCAGCTCCTAATGAGAAACCGGCCAAAGTTTCAAGCACCATCGACATGTTTTCGTAGAAAGATTTTCCTTCTACATTCATGAATTGGCTCAAGAAAACTTGAAAAAATATACTCAAACCTAAAACAGCCAAACCGGCAACACCCAAGCCCATTACGGTTCCTCCTGAGAAAGAAACTTTCAAAGCTTGTGGCAAACTGGTTTTAGCAGCTTGGGTTGTTCTTACGTTTGATTTGGTAGCGATGCGCATACCGATGTTTCCTGCCAAAGCAGAAAAAATAGCTCCAAAAATAAAAGCCACCACAATCATCCAGTGTGAAACACCTGAGATTTGCGATACGGCAAAAAGGGCTACTGAGGCAATGACAACAAACACAGCCAAGATTCTATACTCGGCTTTCAAGAATGCCATTGCTCCTTCTTGAATACTCTTAGCGATGCCTTGCATTTTGTCATCACCTGCGTCTTGTTTGTTGATCCATGCGGCTTTAATACCCATGAAAACAAGACCTAAAACTGCCATTGCGATTGGCAACATAATAAAGTTTTCCATTGTCTATATTTTGTTTATATCGGTCGCAAAAGTAACAAAACATTAACAAAAAACAACTATTTGACAGTTGAATATTGTCACTTATTTGCTCAATAGGTATAGCTGATTTGTCGTCCGCGGCTGCGCAAGTAATGATGCCAGAGCAAGTAAGTGGCCAACGATCGGTAGGGTTGCCATAATTCTGCGCGTTTTTGCATGTCTTCTTTGGTGTGCAAATCGAACAATTCTTTAAAAGTATTAACCACCGCTATATCGCCCAGCGGAAGAATATCAGGCGCTTGCAAAGAAAACATCAAGTAAATGTCAATCGTCCAATGTCCAATCCCTTTGATTTGAATGAGCGAAGCGCGCGCCTGGTCAGCGGTCATTTCAGCCAAGGATTCAACTGAAAAATCACGCGCTAATATTTTTTGCGCTAATCCCTTAATATAGGAAGTTTTCTGACGACTTAGGCCCGCCGAACGATAATCGTCATCTGATAAATGAGCCAATGTTTCCGGCGCAATTTCTTTAGCTAAATCTCGAAGTCTCAGATAAGTCGCTTTGGCCGAATCAATCGACACTTGTTGCTCTAAAATCAGCAAGACCAAAGTGGCAAAACCAGGCGGTCTTGACGGAATAACGGGCCAACCATGCTTGTCAATAATCTGTTGGAAAACAGGCTCTTTTTCAACCAAAAAAGCAACAGCGCTTTGCATCTTAAAAGTAAAAACCTATCGAACCTTTTACACTAAATCTGTTGGCTTTGGGCAAATCGAGATAATTGCCGCGCCATGAAAAATCAATGCGCAAAACTTTGAAAATATTCCCTACACCGGCGCTGTATTCCCAATAAGGTTTGGTGGGCGCAACATATTCTATGCCCGAAGCATTCAGGGCCTTGTTCTCGTTTGAAATACTGCCAATCACCCCGCGAATCGAAACGTTTTCACGCCAGTTGAGCTTGCGCAAAAACGGTACGCGCGCAAATATTTTTCCTTGAAAATTGTGCACCCATTGCAAAGTCGCATATTCATCGGTAACAAATTCATAGAAATTGAGGTTGTTGAAGGCATTCTCAATTGTAAAATAAGTTTGGTTCCCCGGAACGACACTGAGCAATCCCAGCGGCACTTTCCCATAGGTTTTTCCGAATTCGGTGATGAAGTTACTGCGGCCAATGGCTCCGATAATGACCGGCTGATTGATATAAAACTGAAACTTGTTGTATGAAAAGTCACCCTGCATAAAGCCTTTGTAACCACGTGTGTAATAAAAGAAAACGCGTGTAAACGGATCGTTGACTTCTTTGCGTTCTACCCCATAACCAACAGTTTTTCGCTTAGGTGTATATTCAATTTGAAAATTAAATTCGGGTTGTTTGACATCGCTTTTAGTGGAAGTGTGGCTGTCATCGGTGTAATAATCCATACTAAAAACTGGCGAGGCCGATTCTAAAGTTCGGTAGGTAAATCCGGCTTGCAAATTCAAATTGCGCACGGGTTCGGTTTCAAGAGAAATGTTGGATAAGTTGATGTTGGTGAGTTTTCCGTTGCGACCATTGGTAAACAATGCCGACGAAGCAAAACTGCGTCCGAGCACATCGTTGGTGTTGGTCAAACTCGAACCGATTTGTTCTACATCGCGACGATTTCCGCCCGAGATGATGATGCGGTTTTTCTTTTCAATCATCCATTTTCCGGACATGCCGTACTTGACTTTGTCATCTTTAAATCCGTAAGCCAAATAACCCTGCAATCGCCAAGGATCATTGTCATTAAAATGGGTTCTGAGCCCGCCGCGCAAACGCATTCCTTCAACTTCATTATACCCAACGGTAGAATAAATAGAACCATATTCGAGCGGGCCAACCGGAAAATAACCACTGCTGATAATAGTTATTGCATCGGTCAACTGACGAAATCTACGAACCGTTTTGAGTGTATCGAGCATTTTGTAAACACCCAATTCATCTTTAGAAAGCTTTTCGAATCGATGCTCAGACCAATAATCATCTGGCTTTAAATATACCGACATATCTTGGTTGTTGACCTCTTCTTTGTAGAAATCATCCGGTTTTTTGACATTGAATTGGTGGTTGCGAAAAAAAGTAGTTCGTTTGCCGTAAATTCCTTTTGATTTCTCTTTTTTACTCAGTGCAAAATCAGACATCATATAATCTTTGGTCAGCAAAAACACCGAATCGTTGACCACATCAAATTCTTGCTCAATATAAATGTCTTTGACCCAGTTGATGTTGGCGCTCTTGGTCACCGCCATGTTGATGCTTTTGATCGCCCACGTGGTATCGTTCACCCAAAAATCTCCTTTGAAGGTAAGCTCATTTTTGCGGCGCGGATAAAAAACTATGTTGTAACACAATTTTTTGTCAATGTAAGCTGTATCGGTCAACACATAATTATACACATCAATACCGGTTCTTGAGAGCGGACTGGTAAAACTCTTATCAAAAAATGTCAAGTAATTGTTGTAGATGTTGTATTCTGAATACAAATCTTTGATAAAAGCAATGAGCTGCTGGTTGGTCTCAAAACCCGAATTTTTGTTGGCAACTAGAATTTCTTTTACCTTTTTATTGACGTTGTCACCGTAGACATTCGAGAGCGCTTCGTTGATAAAAATCGGCAAGTAGGTTTTTCCAGTTACGCGAGAAGTATCCACTTGATTGAAGATAAACTCCATGCCTTTAAAGATTTTTTTCTTCATAAAAGCACTGTCAATTGAGTTCATGTCAAATTCAACTTTCTCGTATTTCTCCATCTCGTATTGGTCAAACATATACAAGCCATTTTTACGCTTGCGTTCCCAAATTTTGCGCAAAATATCTAAGGCAGGGTTTTTCTTTTTAGAAGTTTTCCCACTGTAAATGACTACTTCTTTGAGCTTTTGACCCTCACTCAAGACAATTTTGAAATTGTAATTAACCTCTTTATTAAGCGGCACCACTTTGGTTTCATAGCCCACCATTGATACTTCAATGGCTTTAAAAGTCTGATTGGATTCAATATAAAAACGTCCGTCTTCGTTGGATACGGTTCCGAGTTTGGAATCTTTAAATACAATATTGGCAAAAGGCACCGGCTGGTTGGTATTGTCTACCACAATTCCGCTCACCTTGGTTTGGGCGGTAACCCATTGAAATATAAGGGCGAATAAGATTAAATATAACTTTTTCATAAGCTAAAAAACTTCACCAAAATGAATTTTTGATGAAGTTTCAAATATATAAATTTGATAGTTCCCGAAAGAATTATGTTTTGAGAGACTATGTTAAATATTACTCAGTTGTTGTAATGCTTATTTATACATTACTTTTTTGACCGCTTTGATCACATCCTCTGAATTCGGCAACCATTCTTTGAGTAAGGTTGGCGAAAACGGAGCCGGCGTATCAGCAGTCGTGATTCTCTGAATCGGCGCATCGAGATAATCAAAGGCACGCTCTTGCACCATGTAAGTAATCTCTGAAGCCACACTCGCAAACGGCCAAGCTTCTTCTAAAACTACCAAACGATTGGTTTTTTTCACCGAGTTAATAATCGCATCGTAATCCATCGGACGCACCGTGCGCAAATCAATAATCTCGCATGAAATGCCTTCTTTGGCCAATTCATCAGCGGCTGCGTAGGCTTCTTTGATGATTTTTCCGAATGAAACAATCGTCACATCCGAACCTTCGCGTTTGATATCGGCCACACCAATCGGCAAAATGTACTCGCCATCAGGCACTTCGCCTTTATCGCCGTACATTTGCTCAGATTCCATGAAAATTACCGGATCATTGTCGCGAATCGCTGCTTTGAGCAATCCTTTGGCATCATACGGATTCGAAGGCACAATCACTTTCAAGCCCGGACAGTTGGCGTACCAATTCTCAAAAGCTTGTGAGTGCGTAGCTGCCAACTGACCTGCCGAAGCAGTCGGACCGCGAAATACCATCGGCATCGGAAATTGTCCCGCCGACATCTGACGCATTTTGGCCGCATTATTAATGATTTGGTCAATCCCGACCAACGAGAAATTAAACGTCATAAACTCAACAATCGGGCGACAGCCGTTCATGGCCGAACCCACCGCAATACCGGCAAAACCAAGCTCTGCAATAGGTGTATCAATCACACGCTTCGGACCAAACTCATCGAGCATTCCTTTGGAGGCTTTGTAGGCGCCGTTGTATTCGGCTACTTCTTCACCCATCAAATACACGGCTTCATCGCGGCGCATTTCTTCGCTCATGGCCTCGGCAATCGCTTCTCTAAACTGTATCGTTCTCATAAGATGTTGCATCAAAATTTTGAAAGGCAAAAATAGAAATAAAAAGCAAAAAATAAGGCGCTCCAGATTTTTTTTCAGAAGCCGAGAACCTGCTGTGCGCTGCAATCTTTGCCGCTTCAAGAAACGCGTCAAAGGATTTTCGCTACCATCAGGGCTAGGGTTTTTGGTTCCAAAACAAACTACACCTGAGCTGCAAAGCCTTTGTTTGTGAGCTATTCAAGAAAATCATTTCAAAAGCAATCGGTATTTTCTGACCAAAAATTGAGGCAAAACCGACAAAAAACATTTTTCTACGAAATCGATGTAAATATTATGCATGCATAACAAATATTGTCAAAAATAATTCATACTTTCGCGGCAGAAAATTCTTTTTAATCCTTTCAAAAATGAAAATATTAGTTTGCATCAGCCATGTGCCTGATACTACTTCCAAAATTAATTTTGTCAACGGAGACACAGAATTTGACACCAACGGTGTACAATATGTGATCAACCCAAACGACGAATTTGGTCTGACCCGCGCCATTTGGTTTCAAGAGCAACAAGGAGCTCAGGTAACGGTGGTGAATGTAGGCGGCCCTGATACTGAGCCAACCCTCAGAAAAGCTTTGGCTATTGGCGCCAATGAAGCCATTCGTGTGAACGCGAACCCAACCGACGGTTTTTATGTAGCGCAACAATTGGCCGAAGTGGTCAAAAACGGCGGTTATGACTTGATCATTGCCGGCAAAGAATCACTTGATTACAACGGTGGCATGGTACCGGGTATGATGGCAGCTTTATTAGGTTACAACTTTGTAAACTCATGCATCGAACTCAAAGTCGAGGGCAACCAAGCTACCGCAGCGCGCGAAATTGACGGCGGAAAAGAAATCGTTACCGCTGCGCTTCCACTCATTATTGGTGGACAAAAAGGTTTGGTAGAAGAAAAAGATTTGCGCATTCCGAACATGCGCGGCATTATGACGGCCAGAACCAAAACACTTACCGTGCTAGAACCGGTGACAGCCAACGCTGAAACCAAAGCGGTTAAATTTGAAAAACCAGCGCCAAAATCGGCTGTGAAGTTGTTTTCGGCAGACGATATTGACGGATTGGTCAACGCTTTACACAACGAAGCAAAAGTTATCTAAGGAAACGGATTTCGCGTTAAGGATTGAGGCCAGCACCGCGTGCAGCCGAAAGCCTGACCCGAAGGGACACGAGGTTGCAAACCAACTGCCCGCAGGGAAACGCCCAAAAAATAAAATCAAACATTAAAAATATTCAGCAATGTCTATATTAATATATGCAGAATCAGCCGAAGGGAAATTCAAAAAAGTAGCTTTTGAATTGGCTTCGTATGCCAAAGCGGTGGCGCAAAACATGGGCACTACCGTAACGGCCGTAACCATCAATGCAGGCGATGTGTCTGACCTGGGTAAATACGGCGTGGATAAAGTTTTAAAAATCAACGACGCCAAACTTTCGGGTTTTAGCGCACGTGCTTATGCCGATGCCGTCAAACAAGCGGCTCAAAAAGAAAACGCACAATTGGTGTTGTTGTCGTCAACCACCGACAGTTTGTATATGGCTCCGCTGGTGGCGGTGGCTTTGCAGGCCGGATTTGCCTCGAACGTTGTAGGATTGCCGGTGAGCATGGCTCCATTTCAGGTAAAAAGACATGCGTTTTCAAACAAAGCGTTCAACATTACCGAAATCAGCACTGCGGTAAAAGTGTTGAGCTTGGGCAAAAATTCATACGGGGTGACTGAAAATGCTTCGTCGCTATCGTCGGAAGATTTTTCAGTAAACATCAGCGATGCCGATTTGGGCGTGCAAGTTCAATCGACCGAAAAAACCACCGGAAAAGTAACCATTGCCGATGCGGACATAGTCGTATCAGCCGGTCGCGGTTTGAAAGGCCCTGAAAATTGGGGCATGATTGAAGATTTAGCTTCGGCGTTGGGCGCTGCTACCGCTTGCTCAAAACCGGTTTCTGATTTAGGCTGGAGACCACATGGCGAACACGTAGGACAAACCGGAAAACCGGTGGCAGCCAACTTGTATGTAGCCGTGGGGATTTCAGGAGCGATTCAGCATATTGCCGGAATCAATTCATCTAAAGTAAAAGTGGTGATTAATACCGACCCGGAAGCGCCTTTCTTTAAAGTAGCCGACTACGGAATTGTGGGCGATGCTTTTGAAGTGGTTCCGAAACTCACCGAAAAAATAAAAGCTTTCAAGGCGCAAAACGCATAATTTTTTGTAATTTGTGCCTGATAAAAGGCTGTCTAAATTCAGTTTTGATTTAGATAGCCTTTTTATTTTGGTCTGAAAAAAACCTCTGTATATTTGTACCTTCATTCCGAGTTTGAATATTTATGAGTTTAGTTAAGTTAACGATCAAAGGCATTTCATACAGCCAAACGCAAAACGGAGCGTACGCCTTGATCTTGAATGAAGTGGATGGTGAACGAAAATTACCGATTGTCATTGGTGCTTTTGAAGCGCAGTCTATTGCCATAGCACTCGAAAAAGAAATCAAACCGCCGCGTCCGCTCACGCATGATTTGTTTAAAAACTTTGCCGATCGATTTGACATTGTGGTCAAACAAGTGATTATTCACAAATTGGTTGATGGCGTTTTTTATTCGAGTATTATTTGCGAACGCGATAAAATTGAAGAAATCATCGATGCCAGAACCTCAGATGCTATTGCTTTGGCGTTGCGTTTTTCGGCTCCGATTTTTACTTATATGAATATTTTAGACAAAGCCGGAATTTACCTTAAAGGCCCATCTGAAAACCCACAACAAGATGACGATTTAGACGGTGTACTCTCAACTCCGGAAACCTTCGGTACCGAAGAAAGCAACCAAGCCGGCGATACTTACACCAAACACAGTTTGTCAGAATTGCACGAATTACTTGAAAATGCGGTACAAGAAGAAGACTACGAAAAAGCGGCCAAAATCAGAGACGAAATCTCTAAAAGAGAATAATCAAAACGTTTCCTTTTCTGCCTGAAACCAATCATTAAGCAACTGCAATCTCATGAAACAATACCACGATTTAGTCAGACACGTACTCGAAAACGGAACGCAAAAAGGCGATCGAACCGGCACCGGAACCAAAAGTGTTTTTGGCTATCAGATGCGGTTTGATTTAAGCGAAGGTTTTCCGCTGGTGACTACCAAAAAGTTGCATCTGAAGTCGATTATTTATGAGTTGCTTTGGTTTTTAAAAGGCGAAACCAACATTGGTTATCTGAATCAAAACGGTGTGCGTATCTGGGACGAATGGGCTGATGAAAACGGAAACTTAGGTCCGGTTTACGGACATCAATGGCGTAATTGGAACAGCGAAAACATCGATCAGATTTCAGAACTCATCGACACACTCAAAACCAATCCAAACAGCCGCAGAATGCTTATCTCAGCTTGGAATCCATCGGTTTTGCCCGACACTTCGAAATCATTTGCCGAAAATGTCGCCAACGGTAAAGTGGCCCTTCCGCCCTGTCATGCTTTTTTTCAGTTTTATGTAGCCGATGGCAAACTGTCATGTCAATTGTACCAACGCAGCGCCGATATCTTTTTGGGCGTTCCGTTTAACATTGCTTCGTATGCTTTGTTGGTGCTTATGATTGCGCAAGTTTGCGATTTACAACCGGGCGAGTTCATTCACACTTTTGGTGACGCGCACATTTACAACAACCATTTTGAACAAGTTGAACTACAACTCAGCCGCGAACCGCGCGCGCTTCCGAAGATGCATTTGAATCCTGAGGTCAAGAATATTTTTGACTTTAAATTTGAAGATTTCACCCTGACCGATTACGATCCGCATCCGCATATCAAAGGTGAAGTGGCGGTGTAAATAAAAATCCCGTATTTTTCTGAAAATGAAAAACTTCTTTCTTGTTTTTTTAAGTTCTTTCACCACCGGACTTCTGGCTCAAAACAGTTTTGACATGCAGTCTTATGTAGATTCTTTGGGTATTGAAACATCAGAAGAAAAATCAATTTATACTCGTGTTGTGAAGGATTATGGAACTGAACAAAGTGAATATTTGTTTTCTGATTACTTTAAATCTGGCAAACCACGAATGATTGGAAAAAGCACCAGCAAAGACAATCTTGTAGAATCAGGTCAATTTCTTTTCTTTTATGAAAATGGAAAAAAGGAGAAGATTATGAATTTTTATGAAGGAAAACCCTTAGGGAAATATTATTCATGGTACAGCAATGGCGAGAAGAAAATAGTGGGTGAATATATGGTTAATAAAGGCGATATCAACAATCAGAATATCCTAAGAGTTAACCAATTTTATGATGAAGCAGGTCAACAAAAAGTTATTGATGGAAACGGCTTTTATTCAGAAGAAATTAATGGGGCAAAGAGTTACGGAAAACTGTTTGGAGGCTTTAAGGATAGTATTTGGACTGGAACAGAGAAAAAAATTAAACTTACATTTATTGAAGAATATAAAGATGGCAATCTTATAAAGGGTACAAGTGTTGACTCATTAGGAAATACCTTTCATTACAACTCATTAGAAGTGAAACCCGTACCTAAAGATGGTATTGAAAGTTTTTACAAATATGTTGGTCACAATTTTGTGATTCCGATAGAAGCAGCTGATGTCAAAGGAAAAATATTTGTGAGTTTTATTATTGAAAAAGATGGAACAATCAAGGAGTTACAGCTTATTCGTGGAGTACACCCTATACTAGACAATGAAGCGGCAAGAGTTATCTTTAATTCTCCTCCATGGCAACCCGGAACTCTCCGAGGAATCGTTAGACGTATAAAATACTCTCTCCCTATTACGATTCACGGCAGCGAATAAAGTGTAAAGACAAACAAATAATTTTTTGATTTTTCTATAAAAAAGTTTTATAAAAATTCAAAGCTATACAATGATAAGTAGCACATGAATAATTCCAGTTTTACTCTGCTTTAGTGAAGAATCCAAATAAAAATTACTATTCAGATTAGAAATAAACAAAAAACCTCAAGCTTTCACTTGAGGTTTTTTTCTGAGCGGAAGACGAGGCTCGAACTCGCGACAACCAGCTTGGAAGGCTGGAGCTCTACCAACTGAGCTACTTCCGCATTTATTTTGGTCGCGCAAATATATACAATAAGTTTAGTTTCGCGCAAATTTTTTTGACAAAAATTACTGATTTATTTTTCGGACAACTTCACAATACCGGCAAATCATTTATTTAGAAATTGTTAGCCGAATTATTTTTACGAAAACAACTTGTCAGAAGAATAGCTTCTTGAAGGATGATAGATAAACAAACAAGATTTATCTTTGATCAAATCAATAATTTCAGCAGACAATTCCACCGGAACGGCCGGGCAACCTTGACTTCTGCCCAAACGTTTGTTGGCTTTGATAAAACTTTCTGAAACATAATCCGCGGCGTGCATTACAATTCCGCGTCTGCGCGCATTGTCGTTGACTCCTTTTTCTTGTCCGTCTAATTTAAGCGAGAGCCCGTGTTTTCCGTTGTAAGTTTCTCCGGTAATATAAAACCCCAAACTGCTTTTGTTGGATGAATCGGCATTTGAAAACGATTCAGCATATTCTTCTCCGGTGTTTTTTCCGTGCGAAACATACGTGTTCATGATCACTTCATAAGTATTCATGTTGATGATCCACAATCGCTTGACATTGGATGACAAACTAAAATCGACCAAAGTCAAAATATCTTTACCAATGACGCCTTTTTCTTTGAGCGCTTCAAAGCCTTTGAATGCTTCAGTGAAAGATTTAAAATCCGGCAAAGCAAATTGGTTTGAATGCAAAGAACGATAAACTTCTACAAAACGACTTTCGGTTTTAGAAGCAATCGGCAATACTGATTTATGTTTGGGAACAGCTGTATTAACTGATGTAAACGACATCAAAGAGAACAGCGCAACGAGCGAAAAAACTTTATAATTCATTGATTCCGATTAAGTTTCACAATAGATTCGGGTGAGCAAACCTACAAAAACGAAACGAGTGTGCAAATTTTTTAACAAAAAAAGTACGGTGAAGTGTGTTAAAAAATCGACGAAATACACATTTTGATCAAAATCCAACCCTATTCACGCAAAAATATCGATTCCCAACGCGAAGATTTCATTTTTATTGCCGAAACTTGAAACTTTGATTATAATCGCTATTTTTGTTCATAGTAACCCAATCTGTACATGCGCGCACTGACTCGTTTTATTTTGTTTTTTAGCTGTTTGATTTTTCAGATTTCATTCGGACAAAAGAAAACTTTGCACGCTTTAGCATCCAATGAAATTACCATTGATGGTAAATTTGATGATCCCATTTGGGAATTCGCACCCATTGCTACTGACTTTGTCATGTTTTCGCCCGACAACGGTAAACCCGAAAACCCGGCGCGAAAATCAGAAGTTCAAGTGGCTTATAACGATGATGCCGTTTTTATTGCGGCCAAACTCTACGACGATGAACCCGCCAAAATTCTTCACGAAATAACCGCACGTGACAACTTCGGAACCGCCGAACATTTTGGTGTTTTCATCAACGGACTCAACGACAGTCAACACGATTTTAGGTTTTTTGTCAGTGCTGCCGGTGTGCAAATGGATTGTTTGTTTACCAACAAAGACGGTGAAGATTTTACTTGGGATGCCATTTGGTCAAGCAAAGCCATACTTACCGATTATGGATGGGCGGTCGAAATGAAAATTCCCTACGCCGCTTTGCGTTTTACTAAAAATGAAAAACAAACTTGGGGCATCAATTTTTATCGAGAAGTACGTCGTTTCAGACAATTATATACTTGGAATTTCATCGATGCCAAAATCAATAACGAAAGTGCACAATCGGGCATTTTAGAAGGCATTGACAACATCAAAACCCCTACGCGTTTGTTCTTGATTCCGTATACCTCTTACTATGTCAACACCAATGCGAAACAAAAAGTTGCCGGTGATTTGCGCGGCGGATTAGACATCAAATACGGCATCAGCAATGCTTTTACGCTTGATGCGATTTTGGTGCCCGATTTCGGCCAAACCAAATTTGACAATGTCGAGTTGTATTTAGGGCCGTTTGAACAACAATTCACCGAGAACCGACCGTTTTTTACCGAAGGCACCGATTTGTTCAGCAAAGGAAATTTAGTTTACACGCGTCGCATCGGACAAATGCCCTACATTCCGACTGGTAACGATGAAGTGGTTCAGGACAAACCCACTTCGATTAAACTCATCAATGCGCTCAAAGTATCGGGCCGAACCAAAGGCGGTTTGGGCATTGGCGTACTCAACGCCGTTACCGAAAACACCAGCGTCACCCTGCGCGACACCTTAAACGGAACGCGCCGAAACATCACCATTGCTCCGGCCACCAACTACAATGTATTGGTGCTTGATCAACGTTTTCGCAAAAACTCTTCAATTTCATTGGTTAATACCAACGTTACCCGCAACGGTAGTTACCGCGATGCCAACGTATCGGCTTTGGTTTATGATTTAAATACCAAAAACAACACCTATAAACTCAACGGAGATTTCAAATACAGCTATTTAAGTGCTTTTGGAGACAAATCTACAGGCGTCAACACTTCCATGAATTTTTCAGAGACTAGTGGCAAATTTAGATATTACCTAGGCGGACAATACGTTTCTAAAGATTACGACAACAATGACTTAGGCCTTACTTTTCAAACGCATTATCATTCATTAAACAGCGGTGTGAGTTACAGAATACTCAACCCAACCAAAAGATTCAATTCTCTTTCTATCTTTTTGGATGCTTATTCAGAATTCGAAAATTACACCGGCAGATTGCAAACCGGACAGATCAATTTGAGTTTTAATTCTACCGATAAGAAAAACGATTATTACGGTTGGGGACTTAGAATCCGTCCGCTTGAAACCTATGATTTTTACGAATCAAACACTTATGATTACCGATATTTCACGATTCCAAAAAACATGGATATTTGGGTATATCTATCGTCTAATTACAACCGAAAATTCGCCATTGATTTCAATCCAATCGTTACCTTTTTTGATCAAAAAAAGCGGCTCACTTATGGTTTTATGCTCAGCCCGCGCTATCGGTTAAACGATCATCTGACGTTCATTTACACCTTTGACTTTACGCGTCAAGAAAACAATATCGGAAACGCTGATTTTGGCGATCCCAACACCATATTTGCCCGTCGATTACGAAGCAATTTCACTAATAGTTTGCAATGTAAATACGCCATCAACAACAAAATGACCGTCAATTTATCGGCACGTCATTATTGGGCGCAAGTCAACAATCAAGAATACATGACTTTGCTGCCTGACGGCTCGCTTTTATCCAATCCTTCTTACGGCAACAACAAAGATCAAAACCTCAACCTTTGGAATGCTGATTTGTCGTATTCATGGTGGTTTGCTCCGGGCAGTCAACTCACGCTTTTGTACCGCAACAACGCTTCTGATTTTAGTCGTTTGCTTGAAAATAGTTTTGCGCGCAATCTCTCGCAATCGGTCAACCACGAGGCGCTTAACCATATTTTTTCCATCAGTCTGCGCTACTTTATTGACTACAACCAACTCAGACGCTGATTTTATTTTTAATTTTGCAGCTATTCCTGCTGTTGGCTCAATCTTGGCCGTCGAACCCCGCCGCCCAAGGATACCGCCGCCATCAGGGCTGTAACTCGCAACTCCATGAATAAAAAAGTTATCTTAATGATCCTTGATGGTTGGGGAAAATCGCCCGACCCGAAAGTCTCAGCTATTGATCAAGCTCAGGTTCCGTTCATCAACAGCCTGTATCCTAAATATCCCAACGCCCAATTGCGCACCGATGGTCTGAATGTCGGTCTACCCGAAGGACAAATGGGCAATTCCGAAGTCGGCCACATGAACCTCGGCGCCGGACGCATTGTTTATCAAGACTTAGCCAAAATCAATTTGGCCGTTCAAAACAAAACCCTGAGTCAAGAACAACCACTCAAGGATGCTTTTGATTATGCTAAGACGCAAAACAAAAAAATGCACTTTTTGGGCTTGGTTTCTAACGGTGGCGTGCATTCACATATGTCGCATTTGTTTGGCTTGCTCGATGCAGCTTCAGATTATGGTTTAACGCAAGTTTATGTACACGCTTTTACCGATGGTCGTGATGTTGATCCGAAATCAGCCGAAAAAGATTTGGCCGAACTGCAAGCGTACACCCAAAAATCGCACGCCAAAATCGCTTCGGTCATTGGTCGCTATTATGCCATGGACCGTGACAAACGTTGGGAACGCGTGAAACTTGCTTATGATTTAGTGGTCAATGCGCAAGGCGAGAAAACCCAAAACCTCATCGGCAGTATTCAAGAAAGCTATGCGCAAGGTGTCACCGATGAATTCATCAAACCCTTGGTTCTCACCGATGCATCCGGAAATCCAACCGCAGTGATTGAAGAAAACGATGTGGTGATTTTCTTTAACTTCCGCACCGACCGAGGCCGTGAACTCACCGAAGTTTTATCGCAAACCGATATGCACGAGCTCAACATGCACAAGCTCAATTTGTATTATGTGACCATGACCAATTACGATGAAACCTACCGGAATGTTCATGTAATTTATGACAAAGACAACATCACCGAAACCTTGGGCGAAGTCTTGGAAAAAGCTGGCAAAAAACAAATTCGCATTGCCGAGACCGAGAAATATCCGCATGTGACTTTTTTCTTTTCGGGCGGCCGCGAATTGCCGTTTGAAGGTGAAACCCGCATCTTGAAAAATTCACCCAAAGTAGCCACTTACGATTTAAAACCCGAAATGAGCGCCTATGAACTGGCCGATGCTTTGGTGCCTGAATTACAAAAAGGCGAGGTTGATTTTGTGTGCTTGAACTTTGCCAATGGCGATATGGTCGGGCATACCGGTGTGATGCAAGCCGCCATCAAAGCTTGCGAAGCCGTAGATGCCTGTGTGCAAAAAGTAATTACTGCCGCTCTTGAAAACAACTACGCCACCATTGTGATTGCCGACCACGGAAACTGCGAAACTATGATCAATCCTGACGGTAGTCCGAACACGGCACACACCACCAATCCGGTGCCGATTATTGTAGTTGACCCCGAAATCAAAGCTGTTAAAAATGGTATTTTGGGCGATATTGCTCCTACTATCTTGCATTTGATGGGCATCGAAAAACCCAAAGCGATGACACAATCATCTTTGGTTTAAACCATAAATTCACTCAAAAAATCACAAAGAGGTCTATCAATAGGCCTCTTTTTTTATAATTAAAAGTTAAATTTTCAAAAATGAAAGTATTACTATTAATTTTGCGGTAAATTATTTCAAATAAATTATGGAATACTTACCACAAGTGTTGATTTCGGTTCATCCAAAGTTATATGTCAAAAACCCTGAGACATCTGAACTTGGGCGAAAAATCATTCAGCACAGCATTTTGCTGATTGACGAAATTGGATTTGAAGCATTTACTTTTAAAAAACTCGGTGAGCGCATCGGATCGAATGAAAGCTCTTTATACCGATACTTTGAAAACAAACACAAACTGCTGCTCTACTTAACTTCGTGGTATTGGGGCTGGATGGAATATCGGCTCGTTTTAGAAACCAACAACATTGTTGACGGCAAAACTCGTTTGCTTAAAGCCATTGAAATTGTCACTGAAAAAATTGAAGATGATACTTCAACGCTGCACATCAACGAAGCCATTTTGAACAACATCGTCGTTTTAGAATTCAGCAAAACCTTTTTGACCAAAGAAGTCGATCAAGAAAATCGCGAAGGTTTCTTTTTGGTCTACAAAAAAGTAGTGACCCGCTTGGTGCAAATGATTACCGAAGTCAAACCCAACTATCCTTTTGCGAGAAGTTTGGCATCATCAATTGTTGAAGGAGCATTGCATCAGCACTTTTTGAAAGATCACCTTAAAACCATCACCGATTGCAACGAAACCCAATCACCAGCTGGTTTTTACAAAAACTTAGTCGAACAAATCCTTAGATAATTATGAAATATACGCCATTACAGCGTCTAACGCATTTGCTTAAACTCGATAAAAAAGACATTATTCAAATTGTCTTTTACGCGATTTTTGCCGGATTAATTAGTTTATCGCTTCCATTGGGCATCCAAGCCATCATCAACTTGATACAATCTGGGCGGGTCAGCGCCTCATGGATTTTGCTGGTCATTATTGTTGTAATTGGTGTTGCATTGGGCGGAATTCTATCGGTGATGCAATTGCGCATTACCGAGAATCTGCAGCAAAAAATATTCGTGCGTTCATCATTTGAATTTAGTTATCGATTGCCGAAAATCAAGTTTGAAGCGCTCTACAATCAATATCCGCCGGAATTGGCCAATCGTTTTTTTGACACCTTGACCATTCAAAAAGGAACTTCCAAACTTCTGATAGATTTCTCGTCAGCCTTGCTTCAGATTGCTTTTGGCATCGTGTTGCTTTCGCTGTATCATCCGTTCTTTATTGTTTTCGGATTGTTTCTGATGTTGCTTTTGTATTCGATTTTTAAATTTTCGTATCATTCCGGACTCAACACCAGTTTAAAAGAATCCAAATTCAAGTACAAAGTCGTGAGCTGGTTGCAAGAAATTGCGCGCAACAACATGAGTTTCAGACGTCGGGATAACTTTGAATTCGCCCTTGAAAAAAACAATCTTTTGGTCGAAGAATACTTGGGCTATCGCGAAAAACACTTTGGTATTATTCAGCGTCAGTACATTCAACTCATCGCTTTCAAAGTATTCATCACAGCTTGCCTACTGCTTATTGGCGGTTATTTGGTCATCAGTCAAGAAATGAATATCGGGCAATTTGTCGCGGCTGAAATCATCATATTACTCGTGATCAATTCGGTTGAAAAAGTCATTTTGGGACTTGAAACTTTTTACGATGTATTGACTTCAGTTGAGAAAATCGGACAAATTGTCGATTTAGATACCGAACAAGGAGACATCAAACCCGCCGATTATTGCTATACGAACATCATGCTTGAAACGGATAATTTGAGTTACAAATTCCCCGGAAATACGGATCCCGTTTTGTCAGGCATCGATTTAAAAATCAATCCGGGTGAGAAAATCTATTTAGACGGAACCAACGGATCGGGCAAATCAACACTCATCCGAATTTTATCAGGACTGATGCAGCCGACTTCAGGTTCATTTTCGATCAATGACGACACCTATCGAAAAGTGGACATCAATCAATATCGCCTGCATATTGGCACGATTATGAACCACGAAACACCTTTTGAAGGAACGATTCTGGAAAACATCACCTTCAATAATCCTCATGTAACTCACGAGGAAATCAAATGGGCGATTGATCAAGTTGATTTGGGCAAATTCATCAAATCTCTGCCGGACGGTCTGGATACTTTCATTCACCCTGAAGGCAGACAACTCTCGTCTTCAAATGCGCAAAAAATTCTCTTGGCACGCAGCATTGTCAATCATCCGAAGATTCTTTTTTATGAAGATCCGGTTGACAAAATGGACGATACATCCGCCGATAAAATCATTGATTTTCTCACCAAACCCGAAAATCCTTGGACGTTGATTGTGACCTCGAAAAACCCTCGTTGGAAACAAAAATGCCAGCGCGTCATTCATTTATCTGAAGGCAAAATAACACACGACACTATAAAATAATTACCATGCTCAACTTATCTAAAAACAATCCGATTACTGAGAACATCGATCAGTTCAGCACGGTCAAAAACCTCAGCAACCGACCGCATTACAAAATTCTCAACCGAATCATTCTTTGGGTTTCGGCACTGGGCTTGGTCATTTTGTTCTTGCCTTGGACCCAAAACATTTCGGGTTCTGGTTCGGTGACTACGCTCAAACCCGATCAAAGACCGCAAACCGTGCACAATGCCATTGCCGGGCGCATTGAAAAATGGTATGTTCAAGAAGGCGATTACGTTAAAAAAGGCGACACGATTTTGTTCATCAGCGAGATCAAAGAAGATTATTTTGATCCGAATTTGGTGGACAACACCAAAAGCCAACTCGAAGCCAAATCAAACGCAGCGGTTTCGTATGGCGGAAAAGTGAAAACACTTGATGTACAAATTGCCGCCATTGAATCAGAACGCCGACTCAAAGAACAACAGGCGCAAAACAAAATCCGACAAAGTTGGCTCAAAGTCAAAAGCGACAGCATGGATTTAGAAGCCGTGAAAACCCAACTCAAAATTGCCAACACGCAATTCAACCGTTCCGTCACGCTGAATAAAGAAGGCTTAAAACCACTCACGGATGTTGAAGAAAAACGACTGAAATTACAGGAAGTCGAGGCCAAAATCATCACCCAAGAAAACAAACTTTTGGCCAGTAAAAATGAACTCATCAATGCGCGCGTTGAAGTCAACCGCATTGGCGCCGAATACAACGAAAAAGCCTCTAAAGCCCGCAGCGACCAATATACCGCGCTGAGCAGTCAATACGATACCGAGGCACAAGTCAACAAACTCAAAAATCAATACACCAATTACAAAATCAGAAATGGTTTGTACTACATTACCGCACCGCAAAATGGTTATGTAAATCGCGCGCTCAAATCGGGACTTGGCGAAACGATTAAAGAAGGAACCGAACTCGTGAGCATCACCCCGGCTCATTATGACATTGCGGTTGAAACCTATGTCAGCCCCACCGATTTGCCACTGATTCACAAAGGCGAAAAAGTCCGCGTTTGGTTTGACGGTTGGCCGACCATTGTGTTTTCAGGCTGGCCCAATATGTCGTACGGAACCTTTGGCGGACAGATTGTGGCTGTGGACAAATTCATCAGTCCGAACGGAAAATTCAGAATTCTCGTAGCTCCGGACAAAACCGATCAAGCTTGGCCCAAACAAATCAGTATTGGTTCGGGTGTGCAGATGTTGGCGTTGCTCGACAATGTTCCGGTTTGGTTTGAAATCTGGCGAACACTCAACGGTTTCCCGCCGAATTATTATCAGCCCAAAGGCGCTTCAAAAACAGAGGCTAAAAAATAAATCGCTCTAAAAACATGAAAAAAATACTTTTTCTATTACTCGCTTGGCCCATGTGGAGCCAGTTGCCGAATCCGAAGCAACTGAGCTTTGACGAATATTTGGGCTATGTGAAAAAATTTCATCCGCGGGTAAAAAGTGCCGATTTAAATTTGAGCGATGCCCAAGCCCAATTGTTGTTGGCACGCGGAGCTTTTGATCCGAAAATCGAGGTGGATTTCAACAAAAAGCAATTTGCCGGAAAAGAATATTATTCGCTTTTGAACAGCAGTTTTAAAATTCCGACGTGGTATGGCATTGAGGTCAAAGCCGGATTTGACAACAGCGAAGGCATGTATGTAAACCCCGAAAATACTTTACCCAATCAGGGTTTGACTTCCTTGGGTGTAACGGTTCCGATCGGGCAAGGTTTGTGGATCAACCAGCGCATGGCCGATTTGCGCAAAGCCAAAATCCAAATCAATCTGAGCAAAGCCGAGCAAAAACTCGAGGCCATTACCGTATTGCACGAAGCTGCTTTAGCCTATTTTAACTGGAAACGAACCCATGACGAAGTTGCCTTGTATGCGAATTACCTCCAAAATGCGCAAGTGCGATTTTCCGGAATTCGGAGCCTGATTCAAAACGGCGACAAACCGGCCATTGACAGTATTGAAGCGGGCATTGTGGTGCGCAACCGACAACTGAGTCTGACCGATGCCGAACTCAAACAAACCAAGGCAAAATTAGAACTCTCCACCTTTTTGTGGTTCGAGAACAATGTGCCCATGGAGTTGCAAGATGATGTTTTGCCTGAAGAAAATTTGAGCCAAACCATTGCCGAAACCTTGCATACGAATGAACTGTTGGTTGCGGGAACTTCACTGGAGAATCACCCGAAAATCAATGCGCTGCAAAGCAAACTCGGACTGTTAGATGTAGACCGAAAACTCAAAGCCAACAGTTTATTACCCAAAGCGAATATCGGATACCATTATTTGTCTGAGCCCAATTATTGGAACAATACCGAAATGAACAACTACAAAATTGGCGTTGATTTTTCGTTTCCGATTTTTTTGCGCAAAGAACGCGGCAGCCTCAAGTTGGCCAAAATTAAACTGCAAGATGCGCAAAATGAACTCGATTTAGAACGACTGCGCTTGACCAACAAAATCAAGGCACAACAAACCGAAATCAGTTCTTTGGAAATTCAGCGAAAACTGACTTCTGAGCTCGTGCGCGACAACCAAATCATGTTGCAATCTGAAGAGCGATTGTTTGGCTTTGGCGAAAGTTCGGTGTTTTTGCTCAACACGCGAGAGAACAATTTGGTCAGCGCGCGCCTACAAGCCATTGCGCTTGAGAACCGCTATTTTGCCGCTCAAGCCGAGTTGTTTAAAATCATGGCTCAGCCTGATAAAATCTAGAAGTTGCAAAGCTTCTCGCTAGCCCCGATGGCAGCGGCGTCCGCACGCGATAGCGGGCGACACAGCGCACAGCGGGACGGGTGATTCCGATGAAAAATAGGGTTTCGCTTCTTCAAAAGAAACTAGCAACCGAGCAGTTCGTAATAACCGCGCTCAATGGCTTCTTGATGATTCGGATGCGCAATTTTGACCATTTCGGCCACGCGTTGTTTGAGCGTTTTTCCGTAGAGATCAGCGATGCCGTTTTCGGTAATGATGTGGTGCACATGCGAACGCGTCGTGACCACACCCGCACCTTGTTTGAGAAACGGAACAATGCGACTCTCTCCTTTTTTGGTAATCGACGGCAAGGCAATGATGGCTTTTCCGCCTTCGCTGAGCGATGCACCGCGGATGAAATCCATTTGACCACCCACGCCTGAATACATGCGCGCTCCGATGGAATCGGCACAAACCTGTCCGGTCACGTCGACTTCAATGGCCGAATTGATGGCGACCATTTTGGGGTTTTTACGAATGCGCGCGGTGTCGTTGACCATCGAAGATTCTTTGAGTTCGATGAACGGATTGTTGTCGACAAAATCATACAAGCGCTGCGAACCGACCAAGAAAGTGGCCAATACGCGGCCGCGCAACGTGCCTTTGTAGTTGCAGTTAATCACATCGCTTTCGATAAGATCGATGACGCCGTCAGAGAACATTTCGGTGTGCAGACCCAAATCTTTGTGATTCGTGAGTTTGCTGAGCGCCGCATTCGGAATCGAGCCGATGCCCATTTGCAAGGTGCTTTTATCGTCAATTAAAGAGGCAACAAAAGCGCCGATTTTTTCTTCTTCGGCCGTGAAAGGTTCTACCGAATGACTGAAAATAGGTTGGTCAACTTCAACGAGGTAATCAATTTCAGAAACGTGCAAAATACCGTCGCCAAAGGTTCGGGGCATACGCGGATTGACTTGTGCCACAACGGTTTTGGCGTTTTCAATAGCCGCCACGGTGGCCTCGACCGAAACACCCAAAGAACAATAGCCATGCTGGTCGGGCGGTGAAACGTGAATAAAAGCTACATCAATAGGCAAGACATTTTTGCGAAACAAATGCGGAAGTTCGCTCAAGAAAACCGGCGTATATGATCCGTTGCCGGCTTTGAGTGTATGGCGCACGTTGGCTCCGATAAAAAATGAATTGACGTGGAAACTCTCGGCCAATGCTGGGTTGGCATAACGCGCTTCGCCTTCGGTGTGCAAATGACAAACTTCAACATTGCGCAATTCAGCGGCGCGTTCAGTTAGCGCATCGGCTAAAATGGTCGGGGCCGCCGCCGCCGCATGCAAATAAACGCGATCGCCCGACTTGACTACTTGGACTGCCTCGGCAGCCGTTACATATTTACTCATACCTAAAATTTTTGGTAAAATTACTCGGGAATTTACAACCAAAATATGACAAATCTCATGGCGTTTGCCTACCGCGTATTTTTTGCTAATTTTGCCGCATATTTTTTTGAGATGATTATACCCAAAACCGCTGAAGAAATCGAACTCATGCGCGAGAGCGCTTTACTGGTTTCAAAAACACTCGGGATGATTGCCCGTGAAATCAAACCCGGAATCACCACCTTGCAACTCGATAAAATGGCCGAAGAATTTATTCGCGACCACCAAGCTGTGCCTGGTTTTTTAGGATTATACGGCTGTCCGTCGACTTTGCTGACCAGTGTGAATGAACAAGTGGTGCATGGGCTTCCGACCAATCGCCCGATTGAAGAAGGCGATATTGTATCGGTGGATTGCGGGGTACTCAAAAATGAATTTTACGGAGATCACGCCTATACTTTTGAAATTGGCGAGGTCGATGCGGCCACACGCAAACTCTTGCAAGTAACCAAAGAATCATTATACGTGGGCATCCGCGAATTCAGAGCCGGCAACCGCGTAGAAGATGTGGGCAACGCCATTCAAAAATACACCGAAGCCCATGGTTATGGCGTAGTGCGCGAACTCGTTGGTCACGGCCTAGGTCGCAAGATGCACGAAGCCCCTGAAATGCCGAATTACGGCAAACGCGGCCGTGGAAAACAATTTGTTGAAGGCATGGTGGTAGCCATTGAGCCGATGATCAACATGGGCACCAAAAACATCAAACACCTCAAAGACGGTTGGACGATTGTGACGGCTGATAAAAAACCGAGTGCGCATTTTGAACACGACGTAGCTTTGGTAAACGGAAAACCTGAATTGCTTTCGACTTTTGCCTATATCTATCAAGCGTTGGGCATCGAAAGCAACGAAGAAGACGAATTCCGAAAAACTCCTTTGGTGCTCTGATGAAAAAACTCTTTAAGTGGATACTCAATACCATTCCGCGACCGCTGCTCATTCGGTTGAGTTATGTGGCGCGCCCAGTTTTGGCTTGGTGGCTCAGAGGCAATCGCTACACCGACCCAATTGACGGCAAGAGTTTTCGCGCCTTTTTACCGTATGGTTACGGAAAACAGCGCAACAATGTACTTTCACCAAGCACTTTATCACTGGAACGACACCGACTTTTGTGGTTGTATCTAAAGAATGAAACCGATTTTTTTTCGGCACCCAAAAAAGTATTGCATTTTGCCCCTGAGCAAGCTTTTTATCAGTTGTTCAGAAATCAGAAAAACCTCGATTATACCACGACCGATTTGCTTTCGCCTTTGGCCGATGTCAAAGCGGACATCTGCAATTTGCCCTTTGCAGACAACAGCTATGATGTGATTTTGTGCAACCATGTTTTGGAACATATTCCGGATGATACCCAAGCCATGCGCGAATTGTATCGCGTACTCAAACCCGATGGTATGGGCATTTTTCAGATTCCGCAAGATTTAAGTCGCGCCGTAACTTTTGCAGACAACAGCATCACCGACCCAAAACAACGCGCCGATATTTTTGGCCAATACGACCATGTGCGCGTGTATGGCCGAGATTATTTTGACAAATTGCGCAGCATTGGTTTTGAGGTTTCAGAAGTTGATTATACCAAAACACTATCTGCAGATTTGGTAGAGCGATATTGTTTGGCTCCGGGCGAAATCATTCCGGTTTGCCACAAAAAATAATACAACAAACGTTAATTTTCAGGTCAATTCAAGCAATATAATAGTATATTTACGCTGCTGAAAATTTACGGTTATGCACAAATCTTTGTCTTCGTTTCTGTTCTTTTTGTTGATGGGTGCCTTTTGCTGGGCGCAACCCGAAAAAGAAGTTCCTCCGCCTTACAACATCAAAACCGTGACTTTTGTTCAAAACGGACAAAATATGGTTCCGCTTTTTCAGTTGGGCGATGCTTTTGAATTACAATTTGACGATTTGTTTGGCAACGAAGCCAATTATTATTATCAGATTATTCACTGCGATTACGACTGGAAACCTTCGCAATTATCCATCAATGAATACATGCAGGGTTTTGACAACCAACGCATTCAAGAATATACCAACTCATACAACACGCTACAAATCTATTCGCATTACCGCATTGCTTTTCCCAATCGAAATACGCGATTTTTGGTGAGCGGAAATTTTATGATTAAAATCCTCAACGAAGACCGCGATGTTGTATTCTCGAGAAAATTCATTCTTTATGAAAACATTGTTTCAGTGGATTGTCAGGTGAAACGAGCGCGCACCATTGAAACTTCCAACACAAAACAGAATTTAGACTTTACCATTAAATCCAGTACGATTAATTTTCAGAGTCCGCTAACCAATGTCAAGGTTTTACTTTTACAAAACGGACAACTAAACAACGCCATCACCAATGTTAAACCCATGTATACTATTGGGAATGACTTGATTTATAAATACGATGCCGAAACCCAATTTTGGGGCGGAAATGAATTCAGGTATTTTGAAAACAAAGACATTCGTGCGGCTACCAACAACGTAGCCAAAATTGATTCTCCGCAAGGCGGTATTTACAATGGCTATTTATACACCGATACGCCGCGGGCCAATGTTCCGTATAGCTATAATCCGGATTATAACGGCAACTTTATTGTCAAAAACCTCAACTCTGAAAACAACGCGGTTGAAGCCGATTATGCTTGGATTTTCTTTTCGTTAGATGCGCCGGCTTTTTATGAGAAAAAAGACATTTATGTCAATGGCATGTTCAACAATTATGCACTTACACCCGACAACAAACTCGACTACAACGCAGAGAAAGGCATCTATGAAAAAGCCATCATGATCAAACAAGGCTTTACGAGTTATCAATATGTCGTAGCTGATAAAAACGGGAAAATTGACGGTAAAAATGCCATCGACGGAAATTTTTACCAAACCGAAAACAACTATTTTACGTTAGTCTATTATCGCGAAAATGCTCAACGTTATGACCGCGTCATCGGAAAAAGCGTGGTTACTTCCGAGAACATTATTAACTAAAATTTTAACTTTAAAAAATCGGTTAAGATTCTATTTTTCATAAATTTGACCAACTATTAAGCAACCGCTATCATGGTAACGCAAATCACCAGAGGTATAAAAATTTCGGTTTTGACGGCTTTTGAAGGCACTTACTTCAAAAACCACAAAATTCATTATGCCTTTAGTTACCACATCACGATTGAAAATCAAGGCAAAGATTCTGTTCAACTCACCACGCGTCATTGGGAAATTTTTGACTCGCTCAACGATGTAGAAATTGTGGACGGCGAAGGTGTGATTGGCAAAAAACCCGTGCTCAAACCCGGAGAATCGCACACCTACAGTTCCGGTTGCCTTCTTGCCTCGCCTTTTGGGGCCATGAGTGGTCATTTCAATATGATCAATTTTACTTCGACCCGAAATTTCAGAGTCATTGTTCCTACCTTCAAATTGAGTGCTCCTTTTGCGCTTAACTAGTAGCTATTCCCGCTGTTCGTTTTAGTCTGTCGCGGCCCTCGTTTTTGGGCATCGCTGCGCTGGTGGCTTCTGTGGGTCGCCCCGCTTATCGGCCCAAAATAGTCGTGCCGCTCCAGAGCTGTTCACTGCCATCGGGGCTAGTCGAAGCATCCCGCTCAACGGCAAAATCACTCCCCAAATCAAATGCTGTTTTATTAGATAAACCTTTGTACTTTTGTGCAGCCGTCGGCACAATAAATATTTCAGTTCTAAAAAAATATACCCATGCTCAAAGGATTTTTTAACGTACCCAAAGCGGTCAACGAACCCGTAAAATCATACAAACCCGGCTCGCCCGAAAAAGAAGCGGTATTGGCAGCTTATCGCAAAATGTACAGCGAAACCATCGATGTTCCGATGTATATTGGCAGCGAGCAAATCAAAACGGGCAACACCCGAACCATGACACCGCCCCACGACCACCAACATGTGGTAGGTACGTATCATTTAGCCGAGAAAAAACACATCGATCAAGCCATTGCTGCAGCTTTAGAAGCGCGCAAAAAATGGTCGCAAATGGCTTGGGAGCAACGCGCTGCTATTTTCTTAAAAGCCGCCGAACTCATTGCCGGACCGTATCGTGCGCGCATCAATGCCGCCACGATGATTGCCCAATCTAAAAATATTTTCCAAGCCGAAATTGATGCTTCTTGCGAACTCATTGACTTTTTGCGCTACAACGTTGAGTTTATGACGCAAATTTATGCCGATCAGCCTAAATCAGATTCAGCGGTTTGGAACCGATTAGAATACCGCCCGCTCGAAGGATTTGTGTATGCCATTACGCCGTTTAACTTCACCGCCATTGCAGCCAACTTACCGGCTAGCGCGGCGATGATGGGCAACACAGTTGTTTGGAAACCCAGTGACAGCCAAGTGTTTTCGGCCAAAATCATCATCGATGTATTCAAAGAAGCCGGTGTTCCGGATGGTGTGATCAACGTTGTTTTTGGCGATCCGGTCATGATTACCGACACGGTTTTGGCACATCCAGATTTTGCTGGCGTACATTACACAGGTTCTACTTTTGTCTTTAAAGAAATCTGGAAAAAAATCGGCAGTCAAATCCACACTTACAAAACTTATCCGAGAATAGTGGGTGAAACCGGCGGAAAAGATTTTGTAATCGCACACCCATCGTCCAACGTAAGCCAAGTGGTTGCCAATACGTTGCGCGGTGCGTTTGAATTCCAAGGGCAAAAATGTAGTGCGGCCTCAAGAGCTTATTTTCCAAAATCGCTTTGGCCGGCCATTAAAGAAGAAATGGGTCGTGAATTAGCCACCATGAAAATGGGCAGCCCGGAAGATTTTTCAAATTTTATTACGGCCGTTATTCACGAAGGTTCGTTTGACAAATTGGCCACTTATATTGATCAAGCCAAAAAAGACGCCGATGCCGAAGTTATTTTTGGTGGCAACTACGACAAATCAAAAGGATATTTTGTTGAGCCAACGGTAATTTTGACTACCAATCCAAAATATACCACCATGGAAACCGAGCTTTTCGGACCGGTTTTGACCGTTTATGTATATGAAGATGCCGACTGGAAAAACACACTGAAACTCGTTGATGAAACTTCAGAATATGCCCTTACCGGAGCCGTGTTTAGCCAAGATCGTTATGCCATTGAAGAAGCGACGGTCGCTTTGCAAAATTCAGCCGGCAACTTCTATGTCAATGACAAACCAACTGGAGCAGTCGTAGGCATGCAACCATTTGGCGGAGCCAGAGCTTCGGGAACCAACGACAAAGCAGGTTCAGCCTTAAACTTATTGCGTTGGGTATCGCCAAGAACCATCAAAGAAACTTTTGTAACGCCAGATAATTATCGCTATCCGTTTTTAGGAGAATAGCATTACAAAATCTAAATCTCTAAGCCCAATTTAAACATTGGGCTTTTTTTATGCGTTTGATTTTCAGAAATATTAGTATTTTCGGAGGCTAATTCCTAAACTATGAAAACAACATTACTCGGCATGTTTTTGAGCATTGGTTACCTCGCTTGCGCTCAAAGCCCCATTCAATCCTTTTACGTACAAGAAAATTCGATGTTCAAAGTTATAGAATCGGCTGCCGGAATCGATCAAAGCCCAATAGGAGCCAACGCCAATTGGAATTTTGCTGATTTAGTACAAGTCGGATCTTCAATTGAGGTTAACCAGACGCCAACTTCTGCGCAAAGTGGCACTTATCCGGGCAGCAATGAGGTTACTAAAAACACTTCGACGATTGGTTCGGTGATAACAGTTTCTTATTTATTTTCAAAAAACACCAACAATCAGGTTTCGATTACCGGATTGAGCAATCCGTACATCACTTTAAATTTCGGAACCAATAACGCTTTGGTTGGAACTTATCCGATGAATTACGGCTACACCAATTCAGATACCATGGCCGGAACTTATGTTTACGGAACCTACAACGGTACTTTTAGCGGAACCATCAATACTTCTGTGGATGCGTATGGAACTTTAAACTTAAACATTGACGGAGCGCAAAGCAGTCATACCGTAACGCGATTCAAAGCGGTACAAAACATTACTTTGAATTACAGTATTTTTCCAAATGTAGGCAACATTGTACAAACGATTTACAATTATTATGAAGCAGGGAATCCTTCGCCTATTTTTAGAAGTACAACCTCGGTGGTGAATGTTCCATTGCAAGGTATTGTCGATGAAACCACTACAACATTCGAGAAATTTGATGGCGTGTTGAGCAACAACTCTTTTGATACAAATCAGCGTTTAGCTTATCCGAACCCGATGCACGATTTGCTTTATTTAAGCGATTATTCTGATTCTTCCATTACTAAAATCACCCTAACCGATATGCGCGCAAGAATCGTTTTAAGCCTTTTGAAACCGTCACAAACTATAGATGTTTCAAACCTTGAAAAAGGTCTTTACTTATTAGAAGTACAAACCGACAAAGGAATACAAACACAGAAAGTTCTCAAAAACTAAAATTAAAAGACCGCTTTAGACAGCGGTTTTTTTATGGTTTATATTTCAGCGGAAGATGGACCACTTTTTTGGTCTCGAAAAATTCTTCCTCAAAATAGTCTGATAAATTGTACTGAGTAGCTTTGGGGAAATCGGCCAATTCTTGGGTTAAATCACCGCCTTTGAGATAGAGAATTCCATTGGACAATTCATGTCTGCTGGCCTTTTTGATTTTGCCTTTTACCCAACTTACAAAATCAGGCATATTGGTTACCGCACGACTCACAATAAAATCATATTCTCCTGAGGCATTTTCGGCGCGCAATTGTTCGGCTTTGAGGTTCTGTAAACCAATTGCCTCTGCCACCGCTTGAACGACTTTGATTTTCTTCTGAATTACATCAATAAGATAAAACTCAGTTTCAGGAAACATAATGGCCAGCGGAATGCCTGGAAAACCACCGCCAGTGCCCACATCCATAACTTTTGTTCCGGACACAAAAGGCTGTACTTTGGCAATTCCTATCGAATGTAATACATGACGCAGATAAAGTTCATCAATGTCTTTACGCGAAATGACATTGATTTTGGCATTCCAATCTTTATAAAGGGCTTCAAGAGCTTGAAATTGCTCTATTTGAATTGGCGTTAAATCGGGGAAATAGCGGATAATTTCCTGCATATTCTTTTTTAACAAAAGTAACATTTTACTGTTGAAATATTTATGCGAAAATGCGGTTATAAAAAAATTAATAATACCTAAATTTGGCCGTTAACCGATTACATATGAATACCGCACCCACTTTTGCTACGCAAGACAATCTAAAATTTTTCCGAACACTCAACTCAAGAGTCAATAACTACTTCAAAGAGAACAACATATCCAAAACCGGAAACTGGAAAATTCACTTAAAAACCATCATTTTATTTACGGTTTTTTTGGTTCCGTATTTTGTGATTTTAAAATTTGAAATGCCTTTTTATGTGCAATTATTGCTCAATATTTTGATGGGCGTTGGTATGGCCGGCATTGGCATGAACGTAATGCACGACGGAAACCACGGCGCTTATTCATCTAAAGGCTGGGTCAATAAAATCATGGGCGGCACCATTTATGTCTTGGCCGGAAACGTCTATAATTGGCAAGTACAGCACAATGTTTTGCACCACACCTACACCAACATTCACGGGCACGATGAAGATTTAGAAGCCGGCCGCATCATCCGCTTTACTCCTGAGGCCGAGTGGTATGGCTATCACCGATTTCAGCATTTATATTCGTTTTTGCTCTACGGTTTGCTCACTTTTAACTGGGCGATTACTACCGATTTCAAACAAATGATCAACTATACCGGTCGAAACTTGTCTTACGGTCAGCCGCAAAGCCCCGCTAAACTCTGGACGATTCTCATTATCACCAAAATTATCTATGCTTTTATTTGGATTGTCACACCTATCATAGCCGGTGTTCTTTGGTGGAAAGTACTGATTGGATTTTTCGTAATGCACTACACAGCCGGAATTATTCTGAGTGTGATTTTTCAATTGGCACACGTGGTAGATGAAACAGAGAATCCGGTTCCGGGTGAAAACGGTGAAATGGAAAACACTTGGGCCATTCACCAATTGTACACTACAGCCAATTTTGCTCCGAAAAATAAAATCATGAATTGGTTTACCGGCGGGCTCAATCACCAAATTGAGCATCATTTATATCCGCACATCAGTCATATTCACTACAACAAAATTGCTGAATTTGTCAAGCAAACTGCCAAAGAATGCAACTTGCCATATCACGAATTCAAGACCACCCGAAGCGCGATTGTTTCGCATTACAAACATTTAAAAGCACTCGGACAAAAACCTCAATTCGCCTAAAAAACTGCGCATGAATCATTTACTTTCAGATAGAATTAACGAGTTATCAACTTCGCAAACCTTAGCCATGGCTGCCTTGGCCCGCGAACTCAAAGCACAAGGCAAAGACATTATCAGTTTGAGTTTGGGCGAACCCGACTTTAATACGCCTGATTTTGTCAAAGAAGCTGCCAAAAAAGCCATCGACGAAAATTACAGCACTTATACGCCTGTGGATGGTTACCTCGATTTGAAAGAAGCTATTTGTCGCAAGTTCAAAAGAGATAATAATCTTGACTATCAACCTGCCCATATTGTGGTATCTACCGGAGCGAAACAATCTTTGTACAACATTGCCCAAGTGATGATCAATCCGGGCGACGAAGTAATTTTACCGGCGCCGTTTTGGGTGAGTTATTATGAAATTATTAAAATGGCCGGCGGTATTCCGGTTGAGGTTCCAACTTCAGTAGAAAGTGATTTCAAAATGACACCGGAACAGTTAGAAGCGGCCATTACACCGTCAACCAAAATGATTTGGTACAGTTCGCCTTGTAACCCGAGTGGCTCTGTATATAGTCGAGAAGAACTTACTGCCTTGGTAGCTGTACTCGAAAAACACCCGAACATTTTTGTGGTATCGGACGAAATTTATGAGCACATCAACTTCTCGGGAACATTTTGCAGCATTGCCTCAATTCCGGGTATGTTTGAGCGAACCATTACCGTCAATGGCGTGGCCAAAGCTTTTGCGATGACCGGTTGGCGCATCGGTTATATTGGCGCTCCTGAATTTATCGCTAAAGCCTGCACCAAAATGCAAGGACAAGTGACCAGCGGAGCCAACTCAATTGCCCAGAGAGCCACAATCGCTGCAGTAGAAGCCGACCCAGTGGTACTCAAAGATATGGTCAAAGCATTTTACAACCGACGCGATTTGGTCGTGAAACTCGCCCAAGAAATTCCGGGTCTCAAAGCCAATGTTCCTGAAGGCGCGTTTTATTTGTTTCCGGATGTTTCGCATTATTTCGGAAAAACCTTGCGCGGTAAGCTCATCAACAATGCAGATGATTTTTCGATGTATTTGTTGTCTGAAGCCAACGTAGCAACCGTTACCGGCGATGCCTTTGGCAATCCGAATTGTATCCGATTGTCTTATGCCACCAGCGAAGATTTGCTCACAGAAGCTTTTAGACGCATCAAAGAAGCCTTAGCATAAAAAAAACACAAGCCTCTTTTTAGAGGCTTTTTTTATTTAAAAAATTTGCCGTTGATTTTAGAAAATATCGCTCGCCACATAACGCTCACCCGCGCTGAGCAAGACTTGTTTTTGGCTCATACGCAAAGACAAATTTATCCGGCCAAATCGGTCATTCAATATGCAGGAACGGTTTGCAAGCACACTTATTTTGTGCAATCGGGATTGCTCAGAAGTTTTTACATCAACGATCATATTGTAGAACACGTTTTGAGTTTTGCCTGCGAAGGTTGGTGGATTTCTGATATGTATAGTTTGCTTTCGGGCCAACCGGGAAATCTATTTATTGAAGTGTTGGAAGAATCTGAAGTCATTGCGTTGGCCAAAGAAGATCAAGAAATTTTGTACCAAGAAATTCCTAAGCTAGAGCGTTTTTTTAGAATTCTTACTGAAAACTCACTGGTGGCGCATCAAGAACGTTTGATGGACAATTTAAGTTTGACTGCCGAAGAGCGCTTTGACAAATTCTGCAAAAAATATCCAACGCTGATTCAAAAAGTTCCGCAAAAACAAATTGCTTCCTACATTGGTGTCACGCCGGAATTCTTCAGTAAGATGAAAGCTAAAATGTTGCGCAAGTAAGTTTTTAAATTACCTTTAAATCATTGAAATGTCAAAACAGACAAAGCATGAAAAACACAAAAGGCATCAACTTCTTTTTCCTGATTATTCTAATTATCACCGGAAGTAAATTGTGTCAGCATTTTGACTTTGAAAATTTCAAATTTGAAAAACCGGCTATAGATATGATTTATCTAGTCACTTTCATAGCGATGATGGCACTTATAATCAAAGACTTTTTTAAAAAAACCGACAAAGAATAAAACCGCTACTGCTTTTGGGCATGACTTCTTAACCTAGATTAAGTGCGCTTGACTATTCACGATTGTACCTTTGTATCGTAATAATCCTTAAATTTATTCGATATGAAAACAACCATCATTCACAAAGCAGATACCCGCGGACATGCCAACCACGGCTGGCTCGATGCCCACCATACTTTTAGTTTTGCCGGATACTATGATCCGAATCGCGTTCAATTTGGCGTTTTACGCGTTTTGAATGACGACATCATTGCACCGGGCATGGGCTTCGGTACGCATCCGCACGACAACATGGAAATCATCACCATTCCGCTCGAAGGCGATTTGGCGCACAAAGACAGCATGGGCAATACCGAAGTCATTAAGTTTGGCGATGTACAAGTAATGAGCGCCGGCACCGGAATTCAACATTCTGAGTTTAATCCGAACCAAAACCAAAGAACCAATTTATTGCAGATTTGGGTGTTCCCGAAATACCGAAACGTTGCGCCTCGCTACGAGCAAATCACGCTCAATGTGCCGGACAGACACAATCAGTTTCAGCAAATTCTTTCGCCTAGTGCGGACGATGCGGGCGTTTGGATTCATCAAGATGCCTGGTTTCATATGAGTAATATGGATGCCGGAACCGAGTTGGAATATACCCAAAAATTAGCCGGAAACGGTTTGTACGTTTTTGTGATCAAAGGCAGTGTTGAAGTAGATGGTCAAAGCCTTGAACAGCGCGATGGCATGGGCATTATCGATTTTGAAAAAGTACAATTTAAAGCAACTTCTGAGGCTGAAATATTGCTCATGGAAGTTCCGATGCATCAATAAGAATATTTTTATGGAAGCAACTGTAGGAATGGAAATAGACGGCAACAAAGGACATTTCTTTGTGCAAGCCGACGGCAAGCAAGAAGCACTCATGACATTTGTATTTGCCGGCGAAAAACAAATCATCATTGATCATACCGAGGTAAACCCGGGCAACAACGGCAAAGGTTATGGCAAAAAAATGGTTTTGGCCGCGGTGGATTTTGCACGCGAAAACGGGATTAAAATTTTACCGCTTTGTCCGTTTGCCAAAAGTGTTTTTGACAAAACACCGGAAATTAAAGATGTGCTGTAAAAACATACAACCTTATGACCCACTTACTCGAACAAAACCTCACCGCCCACATCGGCACACAAAAATATCTCTGTACCATCAATTGGCGCAACGGTCAAATGATCATGGACGAACCTGTAAGCATTGGCGGAGGTGATTTAGGCCCGGATCCGTACAGTACTTTATTGGCTTCGTTGGCCGGTTGTACCTTATCGACTTTGCGCATGTACATCGACCGAAAAGGTTGGAACGTTCCTGAATTGTCCGTTTCCCTTAATATGTATCAGGAAACTTCAACAGAAATGATTACCACTATTGAACGAATCATTACTTTTCCGGAAGGTTTGGACACTGACATAAAAGAGCGATTACTGGTGATAGCCGGAAAGTGTCCCGTATCCAAAATCTTAGAAAACAAAATAGTCATTCACTCTAAAATAAACGAATAATGGATCCGAAAAACATCACCAAAGAATACAGCAATGGCGAGGTGACCATTGTTTGGAAATCGGGCTTATGCCAGCACGCTGCCGAATGTGTGCGCAACAATCCCGAAGTTTTTAAACCCAAAGAAAAACCTTGGATCAATCCTGAAAATTCAACCACCGAGAAAATTATTGAAACCGTAAAAAAATGCCCGTCCGGGGCGCTTACGTATTATTTGAATTCATGAAGCCACCCAAAAAATGGAAGTTTGCGCTCATGGTTTGGATAGCGATTTATCCGGCCATTACGCTGTTGAGCTTTTTGATTGGCAATGAAATCAAAGATTTTCCTCTCGCCTTGCGCACTTTAATCATGACCGGAGTTTTGGTTCCGCTCATGGTGTATGTTTTATTGCCCTTGCTCAGAAAAATACTCGGAAATTGGTTAAATACTTAAAAATGAAAAAAATCATAGCCTTTGGAGGTTCATCCAGTAAAAACTCGATCAACAAACAATTAGCCGTATATGCGGCCAACCTATTTGAAAATGCCGAAATAGACATTTTAGATTTAAACGATTACGAAATGCCTTTGTTTTCGGTCGATCGCGAAAAAGAAAACGGAATTCATAATCTGGCGCATGAGTTCTATGCCAAAATAGGTACTGCCGATTTGATTGTGCTTTCATTAGCAGAACACAACGGAGCTTATTCAACTGCTTTTAAAAATATTTTGGATTGGACTTCGCGCATCAACAACAAAACCTTTCAAGAAAAACCGATGCTGCTCATGGCAACTTCACCGGGAGCGCGCGGCGGAGCAACCGTTTTGGATATTGCTTCGAAACGCTTCCCCTATCAAGGGGCACAAGTCAAAGGAACATTTTCATTGCCTACTTTTTTTGAGAATTTTGATGCAGTTCACGGAATTATCCAACCTGAGCTTAAAAAGCAATTAACTGATTTGGTTCAGTCAATTGAGTTTTGATTTAATTGCTATTTTTGTGGCGCAAACTTGTAAACTCACATCATGAAAGCATATGTTTTTCCGGGGCAAGGCGCCCAATTTACCGGTATGGGTAAAGATTTATATGAAAGTTCATCTTTAGCTAAAGAAATGTTCGAGCAAGCCAATGAAATTCTTGGATTTCGCATCACCGATATTATGTTTGAAGGAACAGCTGAAGAGCTTAAAGAAACCAAAGTAACCCAACCGGCGGTGTTTTTACACTCGGTGATTTTGGCCAAAACGCTGGACATCCAACCTGATATGGTGGCCGGACATTCTTTAGGTGAATTTTCTGCTTTGGTAGCCAACGGAACGCTGTCTTTTGAAGATGGATTAAAATTGGTGTCGCAACGCGCTCAAGCCATGCAAAAAGCTTGCGAAATCACACCCAGCACGATGGCAGCTGTATTGAATTTAGATGATAAAACAGTTGAAGATATTTGCGCCTCTGTTGACGGTGTGGTAGTAGCAGCCAATTACAACTGCCCTGGACAATTGGTGATTTCAGGCGAATACAAAGCCGTTGAAGTGGCCTGCGAAAAACTCAAAGAAGCCGGTGCCAAACGCGCTTTGATTTTGCCGGTAGGCGGTGCTTTTCACTCTCCGATGATGGAGCCTGCCCGTGAAGAATTGGCCGCAGCGATTCAGGCAACTCATTTCAATACACCAACCTGTCCGGTATATCAAAATGTAACTGCTTCGGCAGTTTCAGATGCAGATGAGATTAAAAACAACTTAATCATTCAATTGACGGCTCCGGTAAAATGGACGCAATCAGTGCAACAAATGATTCAAGACGGAGCTACGAGCTTTACCGAAGTAGGTCCGGGAAAAGTTTTGGTCGGCTTGATCAATAAAATTGACAAAGAAGTCGAGACGATTTCGGCTTAAAATAAAATTTATTGAATTAAAAAAGCCCAGTTGGTTCCGGGCTTTTTTAATGTCATTTAATTTAACTTCTGATTTTTTGCTCCCATTTCCAAGCATATGTCAACGCTTCTTCGAGCGTTGATTGTGCTTTCCATCCCAAAACCTGATTGGCTTTATCCGTGCTGGCATAGGCCGAAATGATATCGCCTTCACGGCGACCTACAATTTTGTATGGAAGCTTTTGGCCACTTACTTTTTCAAATGTTTGAATAACTTCTAAAACCGAACTTCCGGTTCCGGTTCCTAAGTTGAACACTTCGACTTTTTCGAGGTTCTTTTTGGCAAGCAATCTTTGTAAAGCAACGACGTGTGCTTTGGCCAAATCAACTACGTGAATGTAATCGCGAATACAAGTGCCGTCGGGCGTTGGATAATCATCGCCATAAACAGATAATTGCTCGCGCAAGCCAATTCCGGTTTGAGTAATAAACGGAATCAAATTTTGCGGAACGCCAATAGGCAATTCGCCAATATGTGCGGTTGGATGTGCTCCGATGGGGTTGAAGTAACGCAATAAAATAGAATTGATTGAACTTACTTTACATACTTCGCTGATGATTTCCTCACCGATTTGTTTTGTGTTTCCATAAGGTGAAAGTGCCTTTTTTACCGGTGCATCTTCCGTAATCGGCATTTTATCCGCCTCGCCATAAACGGTGCAAGAAGAACTGAAAATAAAGTTTGCCTCGGATTTTTGTTGCAATTCTTGAAGAATGTACACCAGGGTATTGATGTTGTTTTCGTAATACAACAATGGATTTTCAACGCTTTCATTAACGGCTTTTGAAGCGGCAAAATGAATGACGCCAGAAATATCTGCATGTCTTTTGAAAAAATCTTGAACCGCCGCTTTGTCGCGTAAATCCATTTTTTCAAAAAGCGGGGTTTGACCGGTAATGGCTACGATTCCTTTTAATACGTCTTCAGATGAGTTGGAAAGGTTGTCGATAATCACGACCTCGAAGCCTTCGTTTTGAAGCTCAACTACGGTGTGAGAACCAATAAAACCTAATCCTCCGGTTACTAATACTTTCATTTGTTAGTTGGGTTTTGTTTTGTGTTCTAAAGCCCTAGCCCGGATGGCAGCGATATCCTTTTGTGGCGGGGTTCGACACAAAAGATTTAGCGAACAGCCGGAAAGAGCTTCTCAAAATTATTTCAAAAATTCAAGTACGCTGTCGGTAATGAATTTGATTTGTTCGTCGTCGAGTTCGGTGTGCATCGGCAAAGAAATCACTTCTTTGACCAACTGATTGGTCACCGGAAAATCGGCTTCATTATAGCGCGCATCGAGATATGCTTTTTGGCTGTGCAACGGAATCGGGTAATAAATCGCACACGGAATACCTTTGTCGAGCAAATGTTGCATCAACCCATCGCGGTCGGCGTTGAGAATGCGCAAAGTGTACTGATGAAATACATGACAATCGCATTGCTCGCAAATCATGGGTGCCATGATGTTTGGATGTCCGGACAAAGCGGCTGTATATTTTCGGGCTGCAATTTGGCGCGCCTCATTATACTGATCTAAAAGCGGTAATT
The DNA here is from genome assembly GCA_018267095.1 of Bacteroidota bacterium. Classification (GTDB taxonomy): domain Bacteria; phylum Bacteroidota; class Bacteroidia; order Flavobacteriales; family Flavobacteriaceae; genus Flavobacterium. Next base: position 35,231 of record JAFDZC010000003.1, on the reverse strand, counting down.
TGGCGTTGAGCACCGCGGCTTGAATGCTGTCAAGACGAGAATTCACACCGACTACATCGTGGTGATAACGCACATACATGCCGTGGTTGACGATGCCTCTGAGTGTGTGAGCGAGCTGATCATCGTTGGTAAAAATAGCTCCGCCGTCGCCATAACAACCTAGGTTTTTAGACGGAAAGAACGAAGTGGCGCCTACGTGTCCGATGGTTCCGGCTTTCTTTTTGGTTCCGTCAGAGAATTTGCAGTTGGCACCAATGGCTTGTGCATTGTCTTCAATCACATATAAATTGTGCTCTTGGGCGATTTGCATAATGGCCTCCATATTGGCAGCGCGACCAAACAAATGCACCGGAACAATGGCTTTGGTTTTGGGTGTGATGGCTTTTTTAATCGCGTCAATCGAAATATTCATGTTGACCATATCCACATCGACCAATACCGGCGTGAGTTGCAAAAGTGCAATAACTTCAACGGTGGCGGCAAAGGTGAAATCGGCGGTGATGACTTCGTCTCCGGGCTGTAAACCCAAACCCATCATGGCAATTTGCAAAGCGTCAGTTCCGTTGGCACAAGGAATTACGTGTTTAACGCCAAGGTATTCTTCGAGGTTTTTCTGAAAACTGTGTACTTGCGGTCCGTTGATGTAAGCGGTATTATCTAAAACTTCTTGAATGGAAGCATTGACGGTAGTTGCGATTTTATCGTATTGACTTTTGAGGTCAACCATTTGAATTTTTTTCATTCGAGCGTGAATTTTATCGGGACAAAATTAGCAATTTAATGAAGTAAACCATAAAAATTCTGTAAAGTGGTGTATTTTAGCGACACAATTCACAGCGGATGTTTGTACTGTACAATTTAGTGGTTTTTCTGGCAGATTTAACGCTGCGTTTTCTGGCTTTGCTGAGCCCTAAAATGAAGTTATTTGTCGATGGACGAAAAGATGTTTTTGAAAAACTTGCTGCAGCAATTTCAACAACCGACCAAACGATTTGGTTTCACGCTGCTTCGTTGGGCGAATACGAGCAAGGTTTGCCGGTCATGGAAGCAATGCGTTTGAAGTTTCCGCAGCACAAAATTATTTTGACGTTTTTCTCGCCCTCGGGTTATGAAGTGCGCAAGAACAATACGGTAGCTGATGTAACTTTGTATTTGCCCTTGGATTCTGCTGCCAATGCGCGCAGATTTATAGCATTAGCGCATCCGGATTTGGTATTCTTTGTCAAGTATGAATACTGGCCGAATTATCTGAAGGAACTCAAAAACAAACACATTAGAACCTTTTTGATCTCAGGTATTTTTAGAGAAAATCAATTGTTCTTTAAATGGTACGGAGCATTTTATCGCCAAGCTTTAGATAGTTTCGAGCATTTTTTTGTGCAGAATCAAACTTCCGAAAAACTCTTGCGCAGTCTAGGAAAAACCAACGTCAGTTTGTCGGGCGATACGCGTTTTGACCGAGTAGCCGCCATTTTAGAAAAGGACAATCAGCTGTCGTTTATCGAAGCTTTTAAAAACAATACGTTGACGCTCGTGGTGGGCAGCAGTTGGCCCAAGGATGAAGAGATACTTGTGGATTTCATTAACCAAACTTCTGAAAAAATCAAATGGATTATTGCTCCGCACAACATCAAAGCCGAACAAATTGAATCGCTCAAAAATTCCATTAAACGGAAAGTGGTTTTATTTTCTGAAAAAGACACGCACAACTTAGCCGATTTTGATGTCTTTATTATTGACACCATCGGCATTTTGACCAAAATATACAGCGCGGGCGATTTGGCCTATGTGGGCGGCGGTTTCGGAAATCCCGGTGTACACAACGTTTTGGAGCCGGCGACTTTTGGCTTGCCGATTTTGATTGGCCCGAATTACAGTCATTTTGCCGAAGCCACCGAGCTCGTTCAGCTGGGCGGTTGCATCTCAATTCAAAACGCTGACCAGCTAAAAACCGAACTCGAGAAACTCATTCAAGACATTGATTATCGAAATGAAAAGGGACAAATTTGCGCTAGCTTTGTACAGCAAAATAAAGGTGCCACGCGTAACATTTTAAGTTATTTTGACACTCAAAACTGATTTAATATAATTCAACTAAACCATCACTCATGAAATTTTTAAGATTGCTTCTTATTCTTTTTATCGTTCCGATGCAAGCGCAACAAGGCGGCATGTGGATTCCCTCATTGCTCAAAGGAATGAACGAAACCGAAATGAAAAACTTAGGCATGAAAATGTCGGTGGATGACATCTACAGCGTGAATCATTCGAGTTTAAAAGATGCTGTTCCTCATTTTAATGGCGGTTGTACCTCTGAGGTAATTTCGCCCAAAGGTTTGATTCTGACCAACCACCACTGTGGGTACGATGCCATTCAGAGTCACTCGTCGGTGGCCCACGATTATTTAACCGATGGTTTTTGGGCGTTTAAAATGCAGGATGAATTGCCGAATCAAGATTTAGAAGTCACTTTTATTGTCAAGATAGAAGATGTCACTACGCAAGTTCTTGAAGGAACGGCGGGCCTAGCATCAGAAACCGACAAGCAAAAGAAAATTCAAGAAAACATGGCCAATTTGAGCAAAACTTTACCGAAAGAAAGTTGGCAAGAAAACAAAATCAGAACTTTTTATGAAGGCAACCAATACATTTGTTTTTTGACCGAAACCTATAAAGATGTTCGTTTGGTGGGCGCTCCGCCTTCAGCGATTGGAAAATTTGGTTCAGATACCGACAACTGGGTTTGGCCCCGTCACACGGGTGATTTTTCATTGTTTAGAATTTACGCCGACAAAAACAATCGTCCGGCGGCTTATTCAAAAGACAATGTGCCTTATGTTCCGAAACACTTTTTGCCGATTTCACTCGACGGTGTAGCCGAAGACGATTTTACGATGGTATTCGGTTATCCGGGTAGAACCAGTGAATACCTACCATCGGTGGCTATTGAGCAAATTGTCAACGAACTCAATCCGGCCAAAATTGAAGTCCGCGATCGTGCGCTCAAAGTGCAAGATGGTTTTATGCGCAAAGACAATGCGATTAAAATTCAGTATGCTTCAAAATATGCTGGCATTGCCAATTATTGGAAAAAATGGATTGGCGAAACCCAAGGTTTGAAAAAGTCAAATGCGGTAGCCATCAAAAAGAAACAAGAAGCGGAGTTTATGACCAAAGTGATCCAAACTGGGAAACAAGCTGAATACGGCAACTTATTGACTGATTTTGAAAAGTATTATAAAGAAATTGCTCCGTATTCATTGAGCCGTGATTATTTTGTTGAAGTGGTTTTGCGCAACACTGATTTGACCAATGTGGCGTATAAAATGTATCAGCTGGAGCAAATCCTCAATACCAAAGGCGAGCAAGCTTTCAACGACCGAAAGGCCAATTTGATCAGCGGTTTGGGTGAGTTCTACAAAGATTTTAATGCCGCGGTTGACGAAAAGGTTTTTGAACAACTCATAGATTTATATGCTAAGAAATCGCCCAAAGAATTTCTACCCGCAAGCTTGGTGAATGTCAATGCTAAATCACTCACTGCCGATGTTTATGGGCAATCTGATCTGACCGATTTTAAACGCGTTCAAGAAATGCTTGCCGGAGATTCAAAAACTGTGATAGCCAAACTTAATACTGATAAAGCTTACCAGTTGGTCAAAGAAATGGCAGACAAGTATACTAAAGAAGTAGCTCCGAAGTATGAAGAAATCAACCTGAAAATTGGAGCACTTCAAAGAACTTATATGAAAGGGATTTTAGAACTCAACAAAGGTGCGCGTATATTTCCGGATGCTAATAGCACCATGCGCGTGACTTACGGGAAGGTAAAAGGCTACGAACCAAAAGATGCCACTATTTACAAACCATTTACTTATCTAGATGGTGTGATGGAGAAATACGTTCCTGGCGATTACGAATTTGATGTGCCGAAAAAACTGATTGACCTATATAATTCAAAAGACTATGGACCCTACGGTGTCAATGGAAAGATGCCGGTTTGCTTTATAGGAACCAATCATACCACCGGTGGAAACTCTGGTAGTCCAGCAATTGATGCTCAAGGAAATCTTATCGGATTGAACTTTGACCGTGTATGGGAAGGTACCATGAGTGACCTTTATTATGACCCATCTATTTGCAGAAATGTAATGGTAGATGCCCGCTATGTTTTGTTCATCATTGACAAGTTTGCTGGTGCCAAAAACATCATTGACGAACTCAAAATAGTTCATCCAAAAGGAAATTCAAGATATTACTTCGCTAAGCATAAACATAAAAAGAGAAAAATAAGAAGATAAAACACATGGTTTTATGATAAATCTCTAAACTTTCTAAAAAAAATATTCTTTAGAATAAATTTATCGTTTAAATCAATATTGTTGCTTTTTTGGCACGATACTTGTAAATAAAAACACGTTGCAACAGATTAAATTTTTAAAAAATTATTCGAAAAAACTTTTGCGTAATAAAAAATTTATATCTTTGCCTCGAATTAATAATTAACCTTTTATAATTTAAGTAAGATGAAAAAAGTATTTTTAAGTTTAGCTGCTATCGCTGCATTGACTGTAGTATCTTGTAAACAAGCTGAAGCTCCTGCTGAAGAAGCTCCTGCAACTGAAGAAGTAGCTCCTGCTGTTGAGGAAGCTCCTGCTGCTACTGACACTGCTGCTGCTGCTACTGAAGCTGCTGCTCCTGCTGCTCCTGCTGCTGCTGCTCCTGCTGCTCCTGCTGCTGAGCCTGCAAAAAAATAATTTAGAGTTATCTCTAAAAATTTTAAAACCACGCAATTTGCGTGGTTTTTTTTATCTTCTATGAATACAAAATAGCATGTACAAAAAAAGCCCGCAATGTAAATTGCGGGCTTTTGTACTCAGAGCGGGACTTGAACCCGCACGAACATTGCTGTTCACTGGATTTTAAGTCCAGCGTGTCTACCAATTTCACCATCCGAGCAAACACTTGGAGCGAAAAACGGGGCTCGAACCCGCGACCTCGACCTTGGCAAGGTCGCGCTCTACCAACTGAGCTATTTTCGCATTTCTTATTTATAAGAGCAGCATTATTGTGTAATGCGAGGGCAAATTTAAAACTTTAATTCTATTCTGCAAGCCTTTTTTACAAAAAAAACGACCTCCCTTTTTAATCTACTGAATACGATTTTGTTAGACCTTTTTATTTTTAATCAGCAATCTTTTTATTTCATTCAACTTCATCAAAGCCTCAATTGGCGTGAGCTTATTTAGATCTAACGAGAGTATTTCTGTTTTGATTTCTTCTAACAAAGGGTCGTCTAAATTAAAGAAACTCATTTGCATATCTGGTTCTTTTAATGCTTTGGTGTCTACAAGCGCATTTCCGGAATGATCTTTCTCTAATTTTTTCAAAACATTTTGTGCCTTTGAAACTACCCATTGTGGAATCCCGGCCATTTTAGCCACGTGAATACCAAAACTATGCGCGCTTCCGCCTTTAACCAGTTTACGAATAAAAACCACATTGTCTTTGAGTTCTTTGACCGAAACATTGTAATTCTGAATTCTCGGCAAAAACTCAGACATTTCGTTAAGTTCGTGATAATGGGTTGCAAAAAGTGTTTTGGGTTTAGTAGGGTGTTCGTGCAAAAACTCTGCAATCGCCCATGCAATAGAAATACCATCATAAGTGCTGGTTCCGCGGCCAATTTCATCCAATAAAACCAAACTTCGCTCAGATAAATTATTCAAAATTGAAGCCGTTTCATTCATCTCAACCATAAAAGTTGATTCGCCCATAGATATATTATCACTTGCTCCTACTCTGGTAAAAATTTTATCAACTATACCCATCGATGCCGCTTCAGCAGGAACAAAACTTCCCATCTGAGCCAAAAGCACAATAAGCGCCGTCTGTCTTAGAATTGCCGACTTACCCGACATATTCGGACCGGTAATCATGATGATTTGTTGTTGGCTTCGATCTAGAAAAACATCATTGCCCACATACGGAGTTCCGATGGGCAATTGTCTTTCAATAACCGGATGCCTTCCGTTTTTAATGTCTAAAGTAAAATCTTCTGTAATTACCGGACATACATATCGATGATCAATTGCCAATTGTGCAAACGAAGCCAAACAATCCAATTGCGCAATCAATTGAGCATTGCGTTGTACCGGTTTAATATAAGTAGTCATCCATTGAACGAGCGACTCAAAAAGAGCAGCCTCAATAGATTGTATTTTTTCTTCCGCTCCTAAAATTTTAACCTCGTACTCTTTGAGTTCTTCCGTAATATAGCGCTCGGCATTGACTAGTGTTTGCTTGCGAATCCACTCGGATGGAACTTTGTCCTTGTGGGTGTTGCGCACTTCAATATAATATCCAAAAACATTATTGAAGGAAATTTTAAGCGATGAAATTCCTGTCCGCTCTGACTCACGCGCTTCGATAGCTTCTAAAAATTCTTTTCCTGAATGAGAAATCACACGCAACTCATCAAGCTCTGCGTTGACACCTCGGGCAATCGCATTTCCTTTGGCAATCGAAACCGGTGCGTCCGGATTTAAAGTTGCACCTATTTTCTCGCGTAACAATTCACAAGCATCAAGTTGCGTTCCCATTTGCTTGACCGACGTGTTGCTGCTTTTTTCAGTCAAAGCTTTTATAGGGATAATAGCGTCAAGTGAATCCCTTAAATAAACCACTTCACGTGGCGAAACTTTTCCGGCGGCAATCTTTGATATCAATCGCTCTAAATCAGAAATTTTCTTGATTTGTTTTTGAATTTCAACCAAAACTTCAGGCGTGTCTTTTAAATAACCAACCACCTGATGACGCTCTGAAATAGCTTTGGCATCTTTGAGCGGTAAAGCTAACCAACGCTTGAGCAAACGCGCGCCCATCGGTGAAATCGTTTTGTCAATCACCTGAAGTAACGTAACCGCATTCGGATTATAACTGTGATATAATTCAAGGTTTCTAATCGTAAATCGATCCATCCAAACATAAGCATCTTCGGCAATTCGTTGCAGGTTGCTAATGTGCTTCAATTTGCTGTGTTGGGTTTCAGATAAATAATACAAAACTGCACCCGATGCGATGATGCCGTCAGCCAAATCGTCTACTCCAAAACCTTTGAGTGTATTGGTTTGAAAGTGTTTGGTGAGTGTTTCAAAAGCATAATCTTCTTGATATACCCAATCTTCAAGGTAAAAAACATGATGGTCTTCAGAGAAATTTTCTTTAAACTGATTTTTGTGAATTTTAGCCACCAAAATCTCACTCGGATTAAAATTCTGCAACAACTTGTCGATGTATTCAGCATTGCCTTGTGCTGTAAGAAACTCACCGGTTGAAACATCTAAAAAAGAAACTCCTAATTGTTTTTTACCAAAATAAACCGATGCCAAAAAGTTGTTCGAAGTAGCTTGCAAAACCTCATCATTCATCGAAACTCCTGGCGTCACCAATTCAGTAACCCCACGCTTGACAATGGTTTTGGTCATTTTCGGATCTTCGAGCTGATCGCAAATCGCCACGCGCAAACCGGCCTTGACCAATTTCGGCAAATAAGTATTGAGCGAGTGATGCGGAAATCCTGCCAAAGCAGTCTCGGTTTCAGAGCCATTCCCGCGTTTGGTGAGGACAATTCCCAAGATTTTAGCCGTGCGGATTGCATCTTCACCAAAGGTCTCATAAAAGTCGCCTACACGAAACAACAAACAAGCATCGGGATACTTGCGTTTGATCTCGTTGTATTGCTTCATGAGCGGAGTTTCTTTGACTTCTTTGACTTTACTTGACACGGCTTAATTTCAATTTATGAGTTGCTAAAAAAAGAGCAACGAATTTATAATTTTATAGCGGATTTTAGAGTCTAGTATGTTAAATAATTTTAAGAAAGATTTAGGAAGTTGTGTTATTTTTTTATATAGATTTGTCACGTAATTCTTAAATTCAAAAGAACAATGAAAAAAATAGTATTATTAGCTGCATTAGCCATTTTTGGTGTAACTGCTTCTAACGCCCAAGCTAAAAAATCTACTCACAAAGCAACGGCTAAAGCTGCGACCAAAGCTGTAACCAAAGCTGCTGCTCCAGCAAAAGTAGAAACTCCTAAGATTGAAGGAGCTGGTATGCTTTTCGAAAACGAAACCATTGATTACGGAACACTTCCACACAATGCGGATGGAAAACGTGAATTCGTATTCGTAAACAACGGAACAAAACCACTAATTATCACCAACGCAACAGGTTCATGCGGTTGTACTGTTCCATCTTTCCCTAAAGAGCCAATCGCTCCGGGTGCTAAAGCGGTAATTGGTGTAAAATACGCTACTGATCGTGTTGGCGCTTTCACCAAAACAGTAACTGTTACTTCAAATGCTGAAGGACAACCATCTAAAGTTTTGACCATCAAAGGAACCATCCTTCCTGATGAAACCCCAAAAGATGCTACTCCAAAAGGATAATTCATTCTGCATTTCATAATAAAAAAAGCTTCCATACCTTTGGGAGCTTTTTTATTTAATTCAATTTTTATTTCAGATGCGAAAACTGGAAACCAACGAACTTCAGCGCAAAACGGTCGACGATTTTAAACAAGCCGAAAAAACACCGCTCATCATTATTTTGGACGATATTCGCAGTCTGAACAACATTGGCTCGGTTTTTAGAACCGCTGATGCCTTTTTGCTTGAAAAAATTTACTTATGTGGCATCACGGCCACTCCGCCTAACAAAGAAATCCACAAAACCGCCTTGGGTGCTACCGAAACCGTTGCTTGGGAACATTGCCCAAACGTTATTGAACTCATTGAAAAACTCAAATCAGAAGATGTTCAAGTGATGGCTATTGAACAAGTAGAAGGTTCTGTAATGCTTCAAGATTTTGAAACGCAAGCCCATCAAAAATACGCCTTGGTTTTTGGCAACGAAGTTTTTGGGGTCAATCAGCAAGCGGTTTCAGCTTGTCACGGAACGATTGAAATTCCACAATTGGGCACCAAACATTCACTCAATATTGCGGTAAGCGCTGGAATTGTCGTGTGGGATTTGTTTAAAAAACTACACTATTCAGCCGGTAACACCCGTTGAATTTCGTCTAAAATAAAAATGTAATCTTCTTGATTTTTGACAAAATCTCGGTCTGAAACATCAATCGTGAGCACATTCAAATCGGTTTGTGTTTTGATATAATCGAGATAACCTCGGTTGATTTTTTCAAGATATTCTGCAGGTATTTCCTGCTCATAGCTTCTGCCGCGCATTTTAATATTTTCTAGCAATCGCTCGGTATTTTGATACAAATAAATGTACAAATCAGGCTTGGGCATTTCTTTGTAAATAATTTCAAAGAGTTTCCGATACAAACGATATTCATCATCGCTGAGCGTTACCTTGGCAAAAATAAGCGACTTAAAAATGTGGTAATCGGCCACAATAAAATCTTTAAACAAATCAAACTGCGCCAAATCATCGGCTATTTGTTGATAGCGATCGGCCAAAAAGGACATCTCCAGCGGAAAAGCATATCGACTCTGATCTTCGTAAAACTTAGGTAAAAACGGATTGTCGGCAAAGCGCTCCAAAACCGTTTTGGCGTTAAAATCTTGCGCAATTCGATTGGTCAAAGTGGTTTTTCCGGCGCCGATGTTTCCTTCAATGGCGATGTAATTGAGCTTTTCAAGAGCAATTCTGCCCAACGGAACACGCAAATTCTGAATCGGTTTACATTGACTTTTATCTTCAGAAGCTTTGAGTATTTCGGGCAGATATTTTTGCAGAATCGGATGACGCCAATCCAGGTTCAAATCGCGCATCGGCAACAAAACAAACATGCGCTCAGCCATGGCCGGATGCGGCACTTTGAGCTTTTCTGAATCAATGATTTCTTCGTCATATGCAATCATGTCAATATCAATCACACGCGACTGATATCCTTGGCCTTCTGATCGAATTCTTCCGAGGGATTTTTCAATATCAAGTAACTTTTCAAGCAAGACTTCAGCCGAACTCAAAGTATGCACCACAAGCGCACAATTATAAAAAGCAGGAGCCTCAAAACCCCACGAAACTGACTCATACAAACGCGAAGCTCGAACCACAGTGGCTGCTTGCGTGTGAATGGCTTCGATGGCTCGAGTGATGTTTTCAAGACGATCGCCTTGATTGCTTCCGAGTGATAAAATTACCTGATGCTGCGTAGTCATATTAAGCGCAAATTAAACAAAAGAAATCCAGAATAGCAGTATATTTGCAGCGACTGTTGATAAATTTTATAAGCTCTACTTTTGTAACAGTTTAGAGCAAATTCAAACTCATTCTGATAAAAATTTTATGCGTTTTTTAGGCAATGTACTCGCGACCATTACCGGTCTTTTTATTTTCTGCATCATCTCGTTTTTTGGTTTATTAGTACTCGGCGCTCTGCTCGGAGGAAGTTCTGAAACTGTAACCACTGAAAGTAACTCAGTTTTGGTTTTGGACTTATCCAAAGTAAGCCATGATTATGCGGGCAAATACAACTTCAAGGATTTTGATTATTTTGATGCGAATCACGATGGGCTCATCAATGTCATTCACGCGATTAAAACAGCAGCCAACGATCCGGACATTCAAGGCATTTCGATTTTGAACGACGCTTCTAATCTTGGGTTAGCCCAAATAAAAGCAGTGCGCAAAGCCTTAGAAGATTTTAAAAAATCCAAGAAGTTTGTCTTGGCTTATAACAACAATTTTTCGCAAAAAGAATATTATTTGAATTCAGTGGCTGACCAAATTTATATGAACCCAGTGGGCGATTTGGAATTCAAAGGATTGTCTTCAGAATTGCTTTTTTTTAAAGATTTCCAAGATAAATATGGCGTCAAAATGGAGGTCATTCGCCACGGAAAATACAAAAGTGCCGTCGAGCCTTTTCTTGAAAACAAAATGAGCGATGCCAACCGCGAACAAATCACCGAACTACTCAACTCCGTTTGGAACGAAATGCTCGTCGACATTTCCAGAAGTCGAAAAATCTCGGCAGAACAACTCAACGATATAGCGGCGCATCTTTCGGCCCGTACCCCGCAAATGGCCAAAGATCAAAAACTCATCGACGTGGTGACTTATGAAGATGTGTATCACGATCACATCCGCAAGTTACTTCATTTAGATGCCGACGAAAAATACAATTCTATTTCGGTATTAGACTACGCTCAAAATTTGGCGACCACCGCCACAACTGAATCGGGCAAAGACAAAATTGCCGTCATTTATGCTCAGGGCGATATCGGCTCGGGCGAAGGCGATGTTGATATGGTGGGCGAAGGTTCCATGCGACGTGCCTTGCAAGAAGCACGCGCAGATGAAAAAATAAAAGCAGTAGTACTCAGAGTAGATTCACCAGGCGGAAGCGCACTGACTTCAGAACTTATTTGGCGCGAGGTCGAACTCACCAAAAAAGTAAAACCGGTAGTGGTTTCGATGGGGAATTTAGCTGCTTCGGGCGGATATTATATTTCGTGCGGCGCCAACCGAATTTTTGCCGAAAACACTACGATTACCGGTTCGATTGGCGTGTTTGGTTTGCTGCCAAACTTTCATCAATTGACCAATAATTTAGGAATTCACGCCGAGCAAGTAGCGACGCATCCCAACGCAAACGAATACAGCGTCTTCTCGCCTTTAGCCGACAACAATCGCTTTTTGGCACAAGAAGGCGTCGAGAAAATTTACAGCACGTTTGTTCAGCGCGTAGCCGCCGGTAGAAAAATGACTTTTGAGCAAGTAGATGCCATCGGTCAAGGCCGCGTTTGGTCTGGAGCCGACGCACTCAAAATTGGTCTGGTTGATCAAATTGGCGGATTGCCCGATGCGGTAGCTTATGCAGCTTCGATCTCCAAAACCAAAAATTTCAAAACGCTCAATTTGCCGGTTTACGAAAAAGATTTTCACGATTGGTTGGGCAAAATGGGCCTTCCGTTTGCGCAAAGCAAAGAATCTTTGGTCAGGGAAACCATTGGCGATGAAGGCTATCGCGTGCTCGAACGCATCAGAAAGGCACAAACCAAAAAAGGAATACAAGCGGCCTTACCGTATGAAATAGAAATTCACTAATCATAAAAACGCTACAAAATCGTTGTTGATATAAACCTCAAGTTATGGCTAAGAAAATTCTAAAAATTACCGGAATCACTTTACTTGTTTTATTGCTGTTGCTTATTGCCGCTCCGTTTTTATTCAAAGACCAAATCAAAGCCAAGATTACACAAGCCATCAACGAGCAAGTCGATGCGAAAGTTTCGTTTGAAGATGCCGATTTGAGTTTGCTCAAAAGTTTCCCGCAGGCCAACGTCACAGTGGATAAATTGCTCATCATCAACAAGGCGCCGTTTGCCGGAGACACCCTGATTTCAATGGGCGAACTCAACTTGAAAATGTCGGTCAAAGAACTTTTTAAAGGCGATTCAGAACCAATGAATATCGAAGCGATTTCAACCGAAAACGGCCTCATCAATATTTTGTTCAACAAAGACGGTTTGGGCAATTTTGACATCGCACTCAAAAATCAAGACGAAAAAGACGACAGCAAAAGCAAGCCATTGTCGCTTAAAATCAAAGAATACAAAGTGACCAATTTGCGCTTTAAATACTACGACGAGCGCTCAAAAGTAAAAATGGTCATCGACAGTTTGAACCACAGCGGAACCGGAGATTTCACCAATTCAAAACTCGATTTGGTCACGAAATCAACCGCCAAAGTTTCGCTTGACATGGACAAAATGAACTACATGAACCGCGTTCCTTTGTCGCTTGATGCGGTTTTAGGCATCGATTTAGACCAAAGCAAATACTCGTTCAAACAAAACAAAGCGCTCATCAATCAGTTGCCGCTTGAGTTTGACGGTTTTATCCAAATGCTCGAAAAAGGCCAACAATACGATCTGACTTTTAAAACACCGACTTCGAGTTTTCAGAACTTTTTGGGCTTAATTCCCGCAGCTTATGCCAGCAATATCAAAGATGTGAAAACCACAGGAGATTTTACCGTGGCCGGTTTTGCCAAAGGAATTTTATCTGACACGACCGTTCCGAAATTCAACATAGCCATTGCTTCAAACAACGCTTCGTTTCAGTATCCTAATTTGCCCAAATCGGTTCAAAACATTGTGATTGACACCAAGATCATCAATGAAACGGGATTGGCCAACGACACTTATGTCAACTTAGATCAACTCTCATTCAAAATTGACCAAGATGTTTTTAATGCGCGCGCCAACATTCGCAATATGGCCGAAAATGCTTTGATTGACGCCACTTTAAAAGGAACAATTAATTTGGGGAATTTCTCAAAAGCTTATCCGGTCAAAGTCAAAGTGCCGCTCAGTGGAATTCTGACAGCGGATATCAATACCAAATTTGACATGAAATCGGTCGAGACCAATCAATACGACCGCATGCAAAACTCTGGAAATTTATCGCTTACCGGATTCAAATATGTAGATGACACCAACAAAACCATGAACATTCACAGAGCTGCAGTGGCTTTTACCAATACACGCATCAATTTGGAACAACTTGATTTGACCACTGGCAAAACCGATATGAAAATAAGCGGTGTGCTCGAGAATTTCTACGGATTCATGCTCAAAAAACAAGAGCTCAAAGGCAATTTCAACTTGCAATCGAATCAGTTTGCGGTGGCTGATTTTATGACGGCAGAACCCGCTAAATCCGAAAGCAAAAAAACAACCGAAGCAGTTAAAATTCCGGCTTATTTGAATTGTTCACTCACCGCTAAAGCCAACACGGTTTTGTATGATAATTTGGCGCTTAAAAATGTGTCGGGCAAACTCATCATCAAAGATCAAAAAGTAACTTTAGAAAATGTCAAAACCGATATGTTTGGCGGACAAATTCTGGCCAGCGGTGATGTTTCGACCAAAGAAAAAGTACCGACTTTTAAGATGAATCTCGGCTTGAAAGCGGTGAATATCGACCAAACCTTTACTCAATTGGACATGCTTAAAAAGATTGCTTCAATTGCCAAAGTGATTACCGGAAAACTCAATTCAACCATTAAAGTTCAAGGAAATTTGACCAAAGAAATGACACCGGATTTGAATACATTAACCGGTGATTTGGGCGGACAACTGATGGCGGCAACGATTAATCCGAGCAATTCACAAACGCTCACCAAACTCAGCGACAGTTTTAAATTCATCGATTTGAAAAAAATCAACATCAATGATGTAAAAGGCATGCTGACATTTCAGAACGGCAAAGTCAACATCAAGCCTTTTGATTTGAAATATCAAGATGTGAAAATGAGTATTGGCGGTACGCACGGTTTTGACCAAAGCATGAACTACAATGTAAAACTCGATGTTCCGGCTAAATACCTGAGTTATCTTGGGCCCGATGTCAACAAGTTGATTTCAAAAATATCGCCGACTGATTTGAGTAAATTAGACAATATTCCGATCAATGCTTTGCTTTCAGGGAATTTCAAAAGCCCAAAAGTAACCACCGATATGAAAGCCGGAGTAACGCAATTAGCAACACAAGTGGCCAAACAACAAAAAGACAAATTAGTCAAACAAGGCACCAATGCACTCGGAGATTTAATCAACAAAAACACCAAAACCGACACGACCAAAACCAAAAGTCAGGCGCCGGTCAAAGAAGATATCAAGAAAAAAGCAGGCGATTTACTCAACGGTTTGTTCAACAAAAAATAAACGAAATGCTCGGATAGCTCCGGGCATTTTTTTATAATTCTATCTGAACTACATAGCCTTCAGAACCGCGAACATTAAAAACAGTTCCGTCGTCAAAGATGAGATATTGGCCTTTGATGCCGATGAGCGTTGCAGAAAAATCTGGCGTTTTGGCTAAATTCAAACTGTTGACTTTGGTTGGATAAGACAAAACCGGATATTCAAGTTGATACAACTGCGCCGGAGCATCATTCAGATATGGCTTGACTTCATCGGGCAATAAATCTTTTACCTTTTCGCGCTCTGTAGTTAAATCCGGATGAATGACCTCATTGGTGAGCATTTTGCGCCAGTTGGTTTTGTCTGAAAAGTGATTTTTAAGCGCTACTTCGGTGACGCCTGCCAAATAGCGGTTCGGAACTTCAACTACTGTGATGGCTTGTTCAGCACCTTGATCAATCCAACGCGTCGGCACTTGGGTTTTGCGGGTAACGCCCACTTTGATTTCGCTCGAAGCCGCCAAATAAACAATATGCGGTTGCAACTGAACTTTAGATTCGTATGCCAAATCGCGATCGGCAATGCCCAAATGCGCGGTACTGAGTTCGGGTTTCATGATCCAATCGCCTACTTCAGGGCTTGAATAAAAGCAATCATAGCAAAATCCTTGACGGAAAATATTCTTTTTTTTGCCGCAATTCAAACATTGATAGCCTTCGAGATGTAAGTGCATTTTTTTGTTGAGCACTTGGTTTACGTTGAGAAATCCATCGTCAAAAACCAAATAATATTGAATCGGATGCGCCAACTCTGTAGGCATTTTGGTAAGTACACCGCTGTATCGCATAAGCTTTAAAGTCTGATAAATCCGCGCCAGGCGTTAGAATTATTCTTATTTTTTTTGTTATTTTGGAAAGCGTAAAGTTATCGATTTACCGCTATAATCTAACCGTAAATTGTTTTAGCTGATAAACAAACAACCATGCCGTTACCAATCATCAATTCAATCGCTTCGTGGGTGCTCAAACAGCGCATCCATCAAATCGAGTTGTTCCTGAAATATCCACACGAGGTTCAGGAAGAATTGCTGATGAATTTACTCAGATCGACTGAGAACACAGTGGTCGGCAAACATTATGACTTTGCCTCGATTCGTTCATATGCCACTTTTAAAGAGCGAATTCCAATTTCGACCTATGAAGATTTAGAACCGTTTATTGAGCAAACGCGGCGCGGCGAACAAAACATTCTTTGGAACAGTCCTATTAAATGGTTTGCCAAATCCAGCGGAACCACCAACGCCAAGAGCAAGTTTATTCCGGTGAGCAATGAAGCGCTCGAAGATTGCCATTACAAAGGCAGTAAAGATTTGTTGTGTTTGTATTTGAACAACAATGAAAATTCGGGTTTGTTTATTGGCAAGAGTTTGCGTTTGGGTGGAAGTTCACAGATATACGAAGACAACAATACTTTTTTTGGCGACTTATCGGCTATTTTAATTGAGAATATGCCAATGTGGGCCGAATTCAGCAGTACACCCAGCAATCGGGTTTCGCTGATGAGTGAGTGGGAATCAAAACTCGCAGCGATTATCAACGAATCTAAAAATGAGAATGTTACCAGTTTTGCGGGCGTTCCGTCGTGGATGTTGGTTTTGCTCAACAAAACGCTCGAAGTCACCGGTAAGAATCATTTGCTTGAATTATGGCCAAATCTGGAAGTGTATTTTCACGGTGGTGTGAGTTTTGAACCTTATCGCGAACAATACAAAAAATTGCTTCCGAATTCTGAATTCAAATACTACGAAATTTACAATGCTTCAGAAGGTTTCTTTGCCATTCAAGATCAAAATCATTCCAACGAATTATTGTTAATGTTGGATTACGGCATTTTTTATGAGTTTATTCCGATGGATACTTTTGGCACTCAAAATGAAAAAGTAGTCCATCTTTCACAAGTAGAATTGGGCGTTAATTATGCGGTGATGATTACTACCAATGCGGGATTGTGGCGCTATTTGGTAGGCGATACAGTGCGGTTTACCTCGCTAAATCCGTATCGAGTGCGTGTTACCGGTCGCACCAAACAACACATCAATGTTTTTGGCGAAGAACTTATGGTAGAAAATGCAGACCGAGCCTTATCAAAAGCTTGCGCGCTCACCCAAACCGAAGTCATTGATTATACTGTTGCCCCTATTTTTATGGACGGAAAAGCAAAAGGTGCACACGAATGGATAATTGAATTCAAAGAAAATCCACAAAATGTAGCCGAGTTTAGTCACATTCTTGACCTAGAACTTCAAGCCATCAACTCTGACTACGAAGCCAAACGATACAACAATATGACGCTTAATCCGTTGGTATTGAACTTGGCTCGTCCGAATTTGTTTTATGATTGGCTCAAAGACCGTGGAAAATTAGGTGGTCAACACAAAATTCCGCGCTTGTCGAACACACGTGAATACGTGGAGCAGCTCAAAGAACTTTCGGCTTAAAAAAACAACATGAAGAAAATCTTGCTTTTGAGTTTGGCTCTAGTGTTTCTAACTGCTTGTGGACCACACCGAATGCGCTGCGGCCCGCGTGGAATCTGTCATACCCAAAAAGAAAAATCATCTTTTACTGTAACAGAATCCTGAGAATTGAGTCTATTGAGCATCATCAATCAAAATCAAAACTCATGAGACTTTTTTACTTAGGCCTATTCGCCTTTTTTTGTGTCGTGACCCAGGCACAAGAAACACCCAAAAACAACAAAGCACAAGATTCAACTTACACAGGCAAACCGCAAGAGCTTGGCGAAGTAACTATTTACGGCAACAAACGTCAGTTTATCAAAGTTGAATCAGACAAAACTACCGTCAATGTCAAAAACAATCCGATGCTCAACAGTGGTTCGAGTTTGGATGCAGTCAAAAAAATTCCCGGAGTAATCACTTCGCCTTCGGGCAGTTTGACGCTCAATGCCAAAGGCGTTACCATTTATATTGATGGCATGCCCAGTTCGTTGAGCGGAACCGATTTGCAAAATTATTTGTTGAGTTTACCGGCCACGGCGATTGAAAAAATTGAACTTATTTACAACCCGGGCGCTTCTTATGACGCCAATTCGAGCGGTTCCATCATCAACATCATCACCAACACGCGCAAGATGAAAGGCATCAATGCAAGCTTTAACATCAACTACAATTTCAACAAATATCAAAAACCGAGTCCGCAGGTTTTGCTCAACGGAAAGACCAAAAGAACGAGTTGGCAAACCATGATTGGTTACAATTATATTGACAGCGAAGTTTTGAATAAAAACAACCAGACTTTTTCTGACTTCAATCCGGATGAAATGCTCCAACAAAAGAATTTCTCTCAAAACACCAACCGAAATTTTTATTGGAGAACCGGAGCCAACTATAAACTCAGCGATAAATCAAACCTCTTGGTCAACTATAATGTGAATTTGGCCAACGATCGCTTTACCAACGAGGCAACAACCTCCGGAAACGGAATCAACTTTTTAAACGAAGGCGTTTCAAAGAACAAAAACAACAACCACGAAATTAGTTTGCAGTACAAAACCAAACTCGACACACTCGACAGAACGCTTGATGTGGTTGCTTTTTCAAACTTTTTTGACAAAAAACCCATAACTAAATCTCATGGCTTAAACAACGGAACGGCTACTTTTTTTGGTGGAGATATCGACTTTAATTTGGCCAACCATTATTTAAAATACGATTTTGCAATTCCGTTCAAAAAGATTGATTTTTCGGTCAATACCGGTGGAAAATTCAATTTTATCAAGGTGACCGACAAAGGGATTTATGAGCTCAATTCTGCGACACCATCGGTCACTGATTTTGATTACAAAGAGAGCAATCTGGCTTTTTATGTGGAGTTGCGTAAAAAAATCAAAAAATTGAATCTGACGGCCGGCCTTCGTTTTGAAGATTACAAGGTGAACCGAACTGCTTGGCAAGATGCAACGCGCACCGATGTTGATTTTAAAAACACCAATTTTTTTCCGAATCTGAGTGCCATGTATGAATTTACGAACGACATCAATTTGACCGCGTCGTATTCGAAGAAAATTCAGCAAGCCGATTACAATGTTTTAGATCCGAATAACTTTGCCAACTTTGATCAATATAACACTTCAAGCGGAAACCCATTTTTAGATCCGACGTTTTTTGACAATTATGAAGTTAAATTGACGGCTTTTCAGTTTGTGCAGTTGAGCGCCAACAGAACCGATGCTAAAGATGCCAACAAGTTTATTTTTGAAGCCGACCCCAACACTTTGGTGAGTAAACAAACCTTCCGTCAGTTTGACAAATTGACAACCAACAGCATCAATTTTTCGTTCCCGATTCCACTGGATTATTTCTTTAAAGGCAAAGAAGAATTCCAAAAACGCATGAACGATATGGACAAGATGAATTACATTTTTTGCAACATCAGTTACATCGATTTTACAACCAAAGGTTATGATTTTCAGTTCAAGCAAAAGCCGATTATGAGCTATTATGCACAGGCACAGATTATTCTTCCTTGGCAAATCAAGAGCAGTTTTTCATACAACTTAACGCCTCCGGGCACTTGGGAAATTTACAGCCTGACCAAAACCATCAAGCAATTTGATGTTTCGTTGACCCGCGATTTTATGGATAAAAAACTCAAAATCGGATTGCATTGTTTTGATGTCTTTAATGAAAATGAAATCAATGCCCTTGTATCATCGACCAATTTGCAAACAGAGTTTTATCAAAAACCCGATACGCGCACTTTTAGGTTTTCACTTACTTATAATTTCGGAAACATGAAACTTCAAAAAGAAAACACCGAAATTCAAACCGAAAAAACCGGACAAGGTGGTGGAATTTTAAAATAAGCCATAAAAAAACCCGTCTTCATCGACGGGTTTTTTATTACTTTCTTTGAAGCTTAAGAAGCTATTTCTAATCTTTTGAGTAGATTTTTGCCGAGTGAATCTTTGGCGTACTCTTGATCAATGGTCAGTATTTTTTCATCGGTGCCCGGCAAATCGTACATGGCATCGGTCAGAATGGCTTCGCACAAAGAACGCAATCCACGAGCTCCGAGTTTGTATTCGAGTGCTTTTTCAACAATGTAATCAAGCGCTTCTTCAGTAATGGTAAAGTCAACTTCATCCATCGCAAAAAGCTTTTGATATTGTTTGATGAGCGCGTTTTTAGGCTCGGTCAAAATCGCGCGCAAAGTTTCTTTGTCGAGCGGATCCATATGGGTGAGCACCGGCAAACGACCAATGATTTCAGGAATCAAACCAAAATCTTTGATGTCTTTCGGAATGATGTATTGAAGCAAATTGTCTTTGTCAATCGAATCGCTGTTTTTGGATGTGCTGTATCCAACCGCTTGACGATTGAGGCGTTTTGAAATAATGCGCTCAATACCATCAAAAGCGCCACCGGCAATGAACAAAATATCTTTGGTATTGACCTCGACAAATTTTTGATCCGGATGCTTGCGTCCCCCTTTTGGCGGAACATTCACCACGGTTCCTTCGAGCAATTTGAGTAAGGCTTGTTGCACCCCTTCGCCCGAAACATCTCGGGTAATAGACGGATTGTCGCTTTTACGAGCAATTTTATCAATCTCATCGATGAATACAATGCCGCGTTCAGCTTTGGCCACATCGTAATCGGCCGCTTGCAACAATCGCGTGAGGATGCTTTCAACATCTTCGCCCACATAACCAGCTTCGGTTAACACAGTAGCATCAACAATAGCCAAAGGCACATCGAGCATGCGCGCAATGGTTTTGGCTACCAAAGTTTTACCGGTTCCGGTTTGTCCTACCATGACGATGTTGCTTTTTTCGATTTCAACTTCGTCGGTTTGGGCCGGTTGCATTAGACGTTTATAGTGGTTATACACCGCTACCGACATGACTTTTTTAGTTTGGTCTTGCCCAATGACGTATTGATCTAAAAATGATCTGATTTCTTTAGGCCTTTTCAGAATCAAATCAGCGGCTCCTTTAGCAGGGCCGTGACTTTTGAGTTCTTCGAGCACAATGCCATGCGCCTGTTCAATACATTTGTCGCAGATGTGGGCATTGATACCGGCAATCAGCAGATTGGTTTCGGGCTTTTTTCGACCGCAAAACGAACAATCTAAAACTTCTTTTGCCATAGCTTAATTTTTAGGTTTGTAGGTAAAACGTGGGATTATCTTCTGAGTACTTCGTCAATCATGCCATATTCTTTGGCTTCATCGGCAATCATCCAATAATCGCGCTCTGAGTCTTTGTAGACTTTTTCAAAAGTTTGACCTGAATGATTCGAGATGATTTGGTAGAGCTCATCTTTGAGTTTGAGCATTTCTTTGAGGTTGATTTCCATATCGGTAGCAACGCCTTGCGCTCCGCCTGATGGTTGGTGAATCATGACACGTGAATGCGGCAAAGCCGAGCGTTTTCCGGCGGCACCTGCACACAATAAAACGGCACCCATCGAAGCAGCCATACCGGTACAAATGGTGGCCACATCAGGGCGGATGTATTGCATGGTGTCGTAAATTCCGAGGCCGGCATAAACGCTTCCGCCCGGTGAATTCAAGTAGATCTGGATATCTTTGGTTGCGTCAACGCTTTCTAAAAACAACAATTGCGCTTGAACAATGTTGGCGATTTGATCGTCGATTCCGGTTCCTAAAAAGATGATTCTGTCCATCATCAATCGCGAAAAAACATCCAATTGTGAAATGTTGAGTTGACGCTCTTCAATGATGTAAGGTGTCATATTGGTAGGATTCATAGCCGCTACCATTTTATCGTAATAGAGGTTATTTACCCCGTGGTGCTTTGTAGCAAATTTTTTAAATTCTTTACCGAAATTCATACAGTTTTATGTTGTTGGGTAGTCTTATTAAAAATAGTTAAGCGCCAAAACCGCAGTTTTGACGCCCAAATATAGTGATTATTTTTATAAAATTACTCTCCGTAACTAGCGGCGATAAACTCCTGATAAGTAACTTCTTTGGTTTTTGCTTTTACTTTTTCTTTGAAAAGTTCGAGCATTTTTTGGCTCATTACCTGCTCAGAAAGTCTTTTTACTTCTTCTTGGTTCGATAAAACACGCGCTACAATGTTCTCAACATCGGCATCAGACGGATCCATTTGCCCAAATTGAGCCATTTGTTTTTTAATCAGTTCAGCGGTGTGCGCTTTTAAATCTTCAAAAGTGATTTGCAAATTGTTTTGGCTCATGATTTTGCCTTCGATCAATTGGTAACGCAAACCATTCTCAGATTTAGCAAATTCTTCAGCGGCTTGTTCCGGCGTAAGCGGTTGCTCTCCGGCGGTTTGCAACCATTTTTTCAAGAACTCTGAAGGCAAGTCAAAAGTGGTATTTTTAAGCAAAGATTCGGTCACATCGTTCAAGAATTTTTGCTCTGATTGTTGTGCAAATTGACGCTCAGCATCTTCTTTGATTTTAGCTTTGATATCATCTACTGATGAAACATTTCCGGCACCGAATAATTTGTCAAACAACTCTTGGTTGAGTTCAGCGGGCTCTGTATTGGTGATTTCTTCAATCTTGAAATCTACGTCAATCGCCAATCCGTGCACCATATCATGACCAACTCTGAGGTAATCCATGAGTTTGTGATCATCATCAAACAAACCTTTGGTGTTCACGGTAACCACATCGCCCACTTTTTTTCCTTCAAAAGCTTTCCAAGTTTTTTTGTCTTTGAAAATGCCAGCGTTGATTTGCGCCGGAGCATCGATGTTTTTATCTGAGTTGATAAAAGTTCCCGAAACATCGCTGTCTTTTTCTACAGCTTCTACCGGAGACATTTTACCATATTGTTTGCGGATGCGTGTTACTTGATCGTCTAACAATTGATTGTCAGCCACGATTTTGTAATTCACCACGTTTTTAGCCACAGCTAAATCAACTTCAAACGTTGGCGCCAAGCCCAATTCAAATTCAAAAGTGAAATCATCGGCATCCCAATTGAAATTTTCGGTTACTTTCGGTAGTGGATTTCCGAGAATATCCAGCTTCTCATCGACCAAATATTGGTTGAGATTTTCTTGCAATAATTTGTTGACCTCATCAAACAAAATTGCTTTTCCGTATTGTTTTTTGACCATTCCCAACGGCACATTCCCTTTTCTGAATCCGGGAATGTTGGCTGTTTTCGCATAATTTTTCAGCGTTGCTTCTACTTTTGAAGCATAGTCGGCTTTGGCAATTTCTACCGTGACAACAGCATTGAGTGCATCGAGGTTATTTCTTGTAATATTCATTTTTAATCTAACTAAAATTGGGTGGCAAAAGTATATTTTTTTTACCACGCAAACAAGTTAAAAAGCTTAATATTTCAGGTTTGTTGATTCCCGGTTAAACGATAAACAATTGATTGTGAAACCGAGAGTATGATGCTGAACAAAACTGCGGTCCAAAAACTCTCTACCGTAAAGCCGCCGACAATTTTGGTGCAAAGCAAAATAATCAGCGCATTGATAACCAGCAAAAACAATCCGAAGGTAAATATGGTAACGGGCAGCGTGAACAAAATGAGTAACGGCTTGACAAAAACATTGAGCAAGCCCAGCACCAGCGCAACAATCAGCGAAGTGGTAAAACTAGCCACCGAAACCCCGGGCATAAAATGCGCAATAACCATAACCAAAAGCGCTGTAATGATGATGCGAACAATTTGATTCATATAATTTTCTTTGGTTGTCAAAAATAACAAATCCCTAGTTCTGATTCAAATAATTATAGCCTCAAGATAATTGCAAAAACTGACTGGTTATTTCAAAAAACATCTTCGGATTCTCAGCGTGCAACCAATGCCCGACGTTCGGAATGGTTTTAAAAACGGCCGCCGGAAAATGATGTAAAATGCCCGCATGGTCTTCAGGCAAAATGTATTTTGAATTTCCGCCGTTGACAAACAAAGTTGGTCCGTTAAAATGAGCTTCGGCGTTCAAAGCGGTTCCGACATTTTCTATTTGCTGATTAAAAACCGGCAAGTTGAATCTAAAGGCCAATTGCTTGGGTGTTTGCCAATACAAGCTCTTCATCAAAAACTGACGCGTGCCCATATCGGGAATATATTGTGCCACGATTTGATCAACTTCGGTGCGCGATGGTTTTTTGGAAAAATCAACCGCGTTTAATCCGGCTAAAATGTCTTGATGATGCGGCGGATAATACTTCGGGCCAATATCGGCAACCATGAGTTTGCTGATGAGTTCAGGATGCTCCACTGCCAACTGCATGGCTACTTTTCCGCCCATCGAATGCCCGATGATGCTGATGTTATGCAATTGATGCGTTCGGCAATAATCTAAAACATCTTGCGCCATCACGGTGTAATTAAACTCATCAGAATGAAAACTGCGGCCGTGGTTGCGCAAATCGAGCATATGCACCTCAAAACCGAGTGCGGCATATTGGGTACCGAGGGTTTTCCAGTTGTCGGACATTCCGAGAAATCCGTGGATGATGACCAGCGGTGGGCCGGCGCCTTCTATTTTGGAATATAGTGTCATATGGTTTGTCAGTGTTTTCTTTAGAAAATAATCATTTGCGTGAGATTTGATATTAAGAGGAGGAAGTCCAGTGGACTTCAGGTATCTTTAAAAGTTAATTTTTAGACTAAATATTGTTATTACAGGGATTGCGTGAGGGATAGCAGTGAAAATCCTTTTGTGCAACAAAAGATTGAAACGAATAGCCCGACCCGCAGGGGCACGCCCTATTTTAACTTATTCAAATACATATTGACTACGTTGTCAAGACCCAAATACAGCGCCTCTGAAATAAGCGCATGACCAATAGAAACCTCGAGCAAACCCGGTATGTTTTGTTTAAAAAAAGCAATGTTATCCAGGCTCAAATCGTGCCCGGCATTGATGCCCAATCCGAGTTCATTGGCGCGAACGGCCGAAGCTACATAAGGCTCAATCGCGGCATGGTTGCCCAAGCTGTATTGATGCGCAAACGCTTCGGTGTAAAGCTCGATGCGGTCTGTTCCGGTTTCTTTGGCACCTTCAATCATGGCCAAAATCGGGTCAACAAAAATAGAGGTGCGGATGCCGTTGCGTTTGAATTCGGCAATGACTTCGCGCAGATATGGCTGATGTTTTAATGTATCCCAACCGGCGTTCGAAGTAATGGCTCCGATGGCATCGGGCACCAAAGTGACTTGCGTGGGCTGACATTCGAGCACTAAATCGATGAAGTTGTGCTGCGGATTGCCTTCGATGTTGAATTCGGTATACACCACCGATTTTAAATCACGGGCATCTTGATAGCGAATATGGCGCTCATCGGGCCGCGGATGAATCGTGATACCGTGCGCTCCGAAATTTTGAATATCGGTAGCTACTTTGAGCAAATCGGGCACATTACCACCACGCGCATTGCGCAAAGTGGCTATTTTATTGATGTTGACACTGAGTTTGGTCATAGGGATAACGGTGTTTTTTTGCTGGACAAAAATACAAAGTAATTGTAGGTGGTCTGCGATAATTTTGATTATTTTGCAAGTGCTATTAGCCTTGACTTTTATGACTGAAATTAGAGAATTCATCAACAACGACTTTAAAGCTTTGCGCAGCAATCAATCGGTTTCGGCGGCTCAGGATTTTTTTATTGATTATGATTTTTCGCATTTTCCGGTAACTGAAAACGGCATATACATTGGCAGTTTGTCAAGCGAAGATGCCGATACTTTTGATGTGGATAAAACCATTGCCGATTATAGGTATACCCTTGAGACTTTCTTTGTGCGCGATACGACTTCGTGGTTGGATGTTTTGGAGATTTTTGCTAACAACCACACCAACGTGGTTCCGGTTTTAAACGCTGAGAATCGCTATGTGGGCTATTATGAATTTGAAGACATCATTAAGTTTTTTCACGACACACCTTTCTTGAAAGAACCCGGTGGAATTATTGTGGTTGAAAAACCGATTCTGGATTATTCGATGAGCCAAGTGGCGCAAATTGTCGAGAGCAACAATGGCCGAATTCTCGGGTTGTTTATCTCGGATGCAACGGTTGACACGATTCAAATTACGGTAAAAATTGCTTTGGGCGCGCTCAACGATATTATTCAAACTTTTCGGCGATATAACTATGAAATTGTCTCTGAACACAACGAAGACAACTACATCAACAACTTGCGTGAGCGATCAGATTACTTGGATAAATACCTCAATATTTAATTGACATTTTCAAATCAGCGCCGATGAAAATTGCCATCTACGGACAATATTACCAAAACAGCACCGAACCGATTATTCGGGATATTTTTGTGTTCTTCAACCAAAATCAAGTTGAACTGGTCATTGAGGCTGAATTTCTGCAGTTGCTCTACGATAAAAAAATCGTTCAAAAACCATATAAAACCTTTAGTTCTCACCAAGAACTTGACGCTTCGTTTGATATGTTGCTCAGTATTGGCGGTGACGGAACTATTTTGCGCGCAGCGACTTGGGTGCGCGATTCAGGCATTCCGATTTTGGGCGTCAATGCCGGAAGATTGGGCTTTTTGGCCACAGTTCCCAAAGACGATATTGCCAGTTTTTTGCAGTTGGTCATTGAAAAAAAATACACAATTTCTGAGCGCAGTTTGCTTTCGTTGGAATGTTTTCCGGAGAATCCCGATATAAAACAACTCAATTTTGCGATGAACGAAATTACCGTCAGCCGCAAAGACACTACTTCGATGATTACCATTGACACCGCTCTGGACAAAGAACATTTGAATTCCTATTGGGCCGACGGACTTATTATTGCCACTCCGACCGGATCAACCGGATATTCTTTGAGTTGCGGCGGACCGATTCTTACGCCCGAAGTCAACAGTTTTGTCATTACTCCGATTGCTCCGCACAACCTCAATGCGCGACCGTTGGTGATTCCGGACGACCGCGAAATCCGATTGAAGGTTTCAGGTCGCGAAGAATATTATTTGGTTTCGTTAGATTCGAGAATTACTTCAATCAAAAACGATTCTGAACTGGTCATTAAAAAGACTCCTTTTAAAATCAACATGGTCGAGATTTCTGAGGAAACCTTCTTCAAAACCCTCCGCAGCAAACTTCTTTGGGGCGAAGACAAAAGAAATTAAGCTCTTTTATTTTCCAGACCATACTAGAACCCTACTTCACGCGTTTGGATACTGCATTTTTGAGCATTTTGTCGTTTAAAAAAAAGGCTAATTTATTTTAACATTATTAGTCATTTGATGCCTTGAAAGTGCTCATAATTATTATATTTGCACGCTATTTTCAAATCGATGAAACGTTTTTGGGTTTACATTTTTTGCATTTGCTTCGCTATAGGCGCTCAGGCACAAATACACGAGATTGGTGTGTTTGTGGGCGGCAGTAATTTTATCGGCGATGTAGGTGCAACTGAATACATAAAACCCAAACAACCGGCCTACGGAATTATGTATCGTTGGAACAAAAGCCCGAGGCATTCTTGGCGGTTTTCATATATACAGTCTAATTTGGTGGCTGATGATGCCGACTCTGAAATTGATGCAAGAAAGCAGAGAAATTATCATTTCAATAATGTGGTGAGAGAGTTTTCTGCCGGATTGGAATTTGATTTTTTTAATTACGACATGCATGATTCTAAGCCTCAAGCTACGCCTTATGTTCATACCGGATTAAGCTATGTAATGTACGACGGATTGTATTTCGCCAACGGAAAAGACAAAAGCGACGGATCGCGCAGTACTTTTGCCATACCGATGACGGTGGGTTTTAAAGGACGTGTTTTTGATATTTTTGTGCTCGGATTTGAAGTCGGGGTCCGTATGACTTTTAAAGATGATATAGACGGAAGCAACCCAACTAGTAGTAAACACAAAGCCGCTAGATTTGGTAATTTAACCAGCAATGATTGGTATACTTTTACCGGATTTACGCTAACCTATACCTTTGGCGACAAACCTTGTTTTTGCGCCCAATAAGAATGAGTTTAAAAGACAACATACTAACCGATAAGCTGCCCAAGCACATCGCCATCATCATGGACGGCAACGGTCGTTGGGCCAAACAAAAAGGAATGCTTCGTGCTTTTGGCCATGAAAACGGAGCTAAAGCAGTTCGTACTACTGTTGAAACCTGCGCTCGTTTAGGTGTTGGTTATTTGACATTGTATGCTTTTTCTACCGAAAATTGGAATCGCCCAAAACTCGAAGTAGAAATGTTGATGAAATTACTCATCAATTCTCTCAAAAACGAAGTCAAAACTCTTTCTGAGAACAACATCAGATTAAACGCTATCGGAAATCTTGACCGACTTCCGAAATCTGCCAAAAAAGAATTACTCGAAGTCATCGAAGCCACCCAAAACAACAACCGAATGGTGCTCACTTTGGCGTTGAGTTACGGCTCGCAAGAAGAAATCATCAGCGCAGTGAAAGCCATTGCGCTTAAAGTTAAAAATAATATAATTTCAACTGACGATATTGATGAAACAATTATTAATCAGCATCTTTACACGCAAAATTTGCCAGAGGTGGATTTGCTGATTAGAACCAGCGGAGAACAACGCATCAGCAACTTTTTGTTGTGGCAGATTGCCTATGCTGAGTTGTATTTTACGCCGGTATTATGGCCTGATTTCAGTGATGAAGATTTATACGGCGCCATTGTCAGTTATCAAAAAAGAGAACGAAGGTTCGGAAAAACAAGTGATCAAATTAAATAGCTTTTTAGTGTTACTCAGAAATATAAAATTCTTATTAGTTCTGTTATTTTTTGTAAGTGCCTCACAGCTCCATGCACAAGAAAACCCCAGCTTTGACCAAGGTGCTAAATATATTTTGGGCGGTGTAAATGTAACAGGTAAAATCAGTTACAACGAGCAAACCGTCGTTACTTTTGCCGGATTGCAAAAAGGTCAAGAAGTAACCGTTCCGGGTGAAGAAATCAGCAACGCTATTAAAAAATTAGGAAAATTAGGCTTGTTTAGTGAAATTGACTTTTATGTTAATAGAATCTCCGGCGACAGTATTTTCTTAGAGCTTAACATCAATGAGCTTCCGAAACTCAGCGAAGTTAAATTTTCAGGCATCAAAAAGAAAAAGACCGAACAGCTCATTAAAGACAACGGTCTGACGAAAGGAAAAGTGGTCAATGAAAATCTGATCACTACCACCCGAAATTACATCGAGAACAAATACAAAAAAGACGGCTTTTACAACACAAAAGTAAGCATTCGAACCATTCCGGACACGACCAGCGGCAACGAAGTAAAAATGTTGGTCAATATCTTTAAAGGCAATAAAATTAAAGTCAAGAGCATTGATTTTGAAGGCAACGAAAAGTTCTCCGACGGCAAGTTGCGCAGTGCCATGAAAAACACCAAGCAAATCAATCCGATTCGCATTTTTAAAGCGTCAAAATACATCAAAGAAAAATACAAAGAAGATCTCACCAAGGTTATTGATAAATACAAAGAAAAAGGTTATCGCGATGCGCGTATCATTTCTGACACTGTTGCTTTTACTGAAAACAAAAAACGCTTAGCCATCAAAGTTAATCTAGAAGAAGGGCGCAAATATTATTTCGGAGATATTAAATTCTTGGGCAACACGGTATATCCTGACAATACACTCAGACAACTTTTAGGCATCAAAAAAGGAGATGTATATAATGGTGTATTACTCGAAAAACGCATTTCGGATAAATCAAAACCCGACGGAGAAGATATCACCAATTTGTATCAGAACAATGGATATTTGTTTTCAAACATCAATGCAGTCGAGGTTAAAACGGCCAATGACACGATTGATTTTGAAATTAGAATTATTGAAGGTCCAATGGCTTATTTCAACAAAATTACCGTTGTCGGAAACGACAAAACCAACGATAAGGTAATTTACCGTGAATTACGCACCAAACCCGGTCAAAAATATAGCAAGGAAGAATTGGTCAGAACCATTCGAGAAATCGGACAATTGGGCTATTTTGATCCGGAGGCAATTGAACCTATATTTAAAAATGTCGATGCCGGAGCCGGAACCGTAGACATTGAATACAAATTAGTTGAAAAAGGCTCCAGCCAAATTGAGCTTCAAGGCGGATATGGCGGTGGTGGATTCATCGGAACTTTGGGCTTGTCTTTCAATAATTTCTCGGTTCAAAACATCTTCAAAAAAGATGCTTATCATCCGCTACCTATGGGAGACGGCCAGAAATTAGCCCTTAGATTACAAGGAAGTTCATACTTCCAAACTTATAGTTTATCGTTTAGCGAACCTTGGTTTGGCGGCAAAAAACCGATTAATTTTAGCGGTTCCATCGCTTACAGTAAACAATATGCCAATACGGTTTCAGGTGTTGACCGAAGCAGATATTTCAACATTACCGCTATCAGTGTTGGTATTGCTAAAAGGTTAACTGTTCCGGACGATTTCTTTGTACTTTCACAAGGATTGAGTTTCCAATATTACGATTTGAACAATTACAATATTGGACTGTTTAAATTCGGAAACGGTAGCGCCCGCAACTTAGCTTACACCATTGGTTTGAGCCGAAACAACAAAGGAGTCAATCCGATCTTCCCAATGTATGGATCTGAATTTAGCGTGTCGGCCAAATTAACTCCGCCGTATTCATTGTTTGACGGAGTAGATTATGCCAATTTAGGAAATCAAGAAAAATACAAACTCAGAAATGAAACCAGTTTGCCAATAGCTACCGCAGACGGAACAGGTACTATTTTACCGGGTGAATACATAGACGCTAACGGTAACCGAGCAGCAACTTACCAACAAGCGGCCGCTGATCAAGGAAAGGTTGACCAAGTAAGATTTAAGTTATTGGAATACTATAAGCTAAAATTTAAAGCAGATTGGTTTACGCGTTTGTACGGAAAATTAGTTTTACGAACCTTGAGCGAATTTGGATATTTAGGCGCTTACAATCAAAGTCGTGGACTGGTTCCGTTTGAGAGATTCTATGTAGGCGGGGATGGATTGGCTAATTTTGCACAAGATGGTCGAGAGGTAATTCAGCTTAGAGGATATCCTAACAATTCACTTTCTAGCACCAATGGTGGACCTATATACAATAAATTCACTATGGAATTGCGTTATCCATTAACCTTGAAAGCAGCAGCCTCAATTTATATGTTGGCATTTGCCGAGGCGGGTAATGCGTATGAGAATTTCAAAACCTACAATCCGTTTCAAGTAAAACGTTCAGCTGGAGCCGGTTTGAGAATATTTATGCCGGCCTTTGGATTATTGGGTATTGATTTCGGATACGGATTTGACCCGCTCGATGGATTTACAAAACCAAATGGATTGGAAACACATTTTATAATTGGACAGCAATTTTAAAATAAATATATTTGGCAAGTTATTAAGTATCGAAACATTAAGTGTATGAGAAATAACCTTCGAATATTATTGGTCATTATGTTTGTCTCTGCCATGACTCATGCACAGTCAAGAGGGATTAAAATAGGTTACATTGATATGGAGTACATTCTTCAGAATGTGCCTGATTATTCTGAAGCCAAAAACCAATTAGAGCAAAAAGCGCAAAAGTGGAAACAAGAAATTGAAACCAAAAAAAATGAAATTGCCGGACTTAAAGAAACCTTAGCAACTGAACGCGCCTTATTAACTAAAGAATTACTCGAAGAAAGAGAAGAAGAAATTGCTTTTCAAGAAAAAGAGCTCAACGATTATCAAGAAAAAAGATTTGGCCCAAAAGGTGATTTGACCTTGCAAAGAGCTGTTTTGGCTCAGCCGGTTCAAGACCAAGTTTTTAATGCGGCTCAAGATATTGCCGAAGCAAAAAAATACGATTTTATTCTAGACAAAACTTCTGATTTAACGATTCTTTTCGCAGCCAAACGCTATGACATTAGCGATCAAGTGTTGCGCATCATCAATCGTTCTAACAAGCGAAATCAGATGACCAAAAAACAACTCAAAGAAGAAGAAGCCAAAGAAGCCAAAGAAAATATGGAAGACGAAAATCCGGCTTTGGCAGACAGAAGAAAAAAACTCGAAGAGAAAAAAGCACAAAGAGATAAATTAATCGCCGATAAAAAAGCAGCTTTAGAATTAAGAAAACAAGAGCAACAGGCTGCTAAAGATGCTCGCAAAAGTGGCGTTGCCGCTAAAACGCCAGCCAAAAATGAGGCAACAGGAGAAAAAACTACCGACAGTATTGCTGCCAAAACACCAACCAAAAAACCTGAGATTAAGGAACGTGAACCCAAAACAGTTGATAGTACAGCGGTAATTAAAAAACAAAAAACGGCTGAAGAAAGAGCTCAGATTTTAGCTGATCGCAAAAGAGCATTAGAAGAGAAAAAACAAAAAGCCCTCGAGGCTCGTGAAGCTGCTAAAAAAGCTCGTGAAGAAAAAAAGAAACCAGAAGACAAGACAGAACCCAATAATCAAGATAAAACAAATTAATTAATACGTTGAAAATGAAGAATCAGTTTAGAAATCTAGCAATCATTACTTTTGCTGTTGTTTTAGGAAGTTTTAAAGCCGTTGCTCAAGCTAAAATTGCGCACGTGGATGTTAGTGATATTATGGCCAAAATGCCTGCAATGTTAGATGCACAAAAACAATTGGAGAAACTCAGCGGCACTTATGATGCTGAATACAAAACCATGGTAGAAGAATATCAAGGCAAAATTAAAAAATATGATCAAGAAGCGGCTACCGTCACTGATGCAGTAAATGAAACTCGTACTAAAGAAGTACAAGACATGCAAAAAAGAATCGTTGACTATCGCGACAACGCTCAAAAAGAATTACAACAAAAAGAAGCCGATATCGTGAAACCAATTATGGAAAAAGTAAAAGCTTCTATCCAGAAAGTTGGTAAAGCCAAAGGTTATCAATATGTATTAAACTCAGAAGGTTTATTATTAACCGACGGGCCAAACATTACCGCTGATGTCAAGAAAGATTTAGGCTTCTAAGAAACCTTACAATGAAACCAAACTACTCCATTTATCGATTTTAGATGGAGTAGTTTTTTTTTACCTTTGATTTATGACGAACCCACAACCTATAGGGCTTTTTGATTCCGGTGTCGGAGGCACCTCTATTTGGGCAGCTATTCACCAATTGATGCCTTATGAGGATACTATTTATTTAGCTGATAGCAAAAATGCTCCTTATGGTTTGAAGTCAAAAGACGAAATCATAGCGCTGAGTATGAAAAATACCGAATATTTACTCAGCCGAAACGCCAAAATCATCGTGGTGGCTTGTAATACTGCTACCACCAATGCCATCAAAGAGCTACGCGCAAAATACGAGGTCCCGTTCATAGGAATTGAACCCGCTATCAAACCAGCTGCCTTACATTCAAAAGCACAAAAAATAGGAATTTTGGCCACCAAAGGAACTTTGAGCAGTGAACTCTTCAACAAGGCAGTTGAACTATATCACGACACTATTATTCTGGAGCAAATTGGTTATGGCTTGGTTGAACTCATTGAAGGCGGAAAACTAAATTCTCCTGAAATGACGCAACTACTTCACTCCTATTTAGATCCAATGATTCGCGAAGGAATTGATTATCTGGTTTTAGGATGCAGTCATTATCCCTATTTAATTCCGCAGCTCAAAGAAATTCTTCCGGATCATATCCAAATTATTGATTCGGGCGAAGCTGTCGCCAGGCAAACCCTGCATGTTTTAAAAGAAAAATCCGGGCTCAACGATGTGGTTCATATCGGTAAAACAGAGTTTTATTCGAACATAAATCCACAAGTACTCACAGATATATTACAACATAAATACTCTGTCTCTTATTTAGATTTCTGATTTTGGTTCTTTAAACCAGCCTGAATACATTACATAATTATTGGAGATTCTTTCAATCTCACCGGCAAAATCTGAAGCATCAATATTCTTGACCCATTTGGCCGGAACACCTGCAAATATAGCTCCGGACGGGATGCGTGTATTCTGAGTTACCACTGACCCCGCGGCAACAATTGAATTGCTTTCTACCACACAATTATCCATTACAATGGCCCCCATACCAATCAGCACATTGTCATGAATGGTACACCCATGCACGATGGCGTTGTGGCCAATAGACACATTGTTTCCAATCTTGGTTGGATGCTTTTGGTAGGTACAATGAATCACCGCTCCGTCTTGAATATTGACTTTGTTACCCATTTCAATGCTGTTGACATCACCGCGCACCACGGCATTAAACCATACACTGCATTGGTTACCCATTTGTACTTGCCCAACAATTGTAGCGTTTTCAGCAATATAACAATCTTCAGGTATCATGGGACTATGCCCGTTTACTTTTTTAATCATCAGATAAAAAAAATCCCGACTTAAAATCGGGACTAAAATTTTATGGGTTAATGGCCGGACAGTTACAGTGATATTTTTCAGGTTGACAAAATAGGTTCATACCCAGAGTCAATTGATGAAATCCTCCGTTATCAAATCTTACGGCGCCAGTTACTACTGAATAAGTATAAGCAATCATATAATTTTTGTAGTTGAAACCTACAATCGGTGTAATGTATTGAAGTTTTTGCGTTTT
Source organism: Bacteroidota bacterium (assembly GCA_018267095.1). Classification (GTDB taxonomy): domain Bacteria; phylum Bacteroidota; class Bacteroidia; order Flavobacteriales; family Flavobacteriaceae; genus Flavobacterium. The sequence continues at coordinate 960 of JAFDZC010000003.1, read as the reverse complement.
GGTTGAACCTCCTTGAACGTAATCAGCCCCATCTAAACTTCTTCTGTAAGAGATACCACCCCAAACTTTACCCATATCCAGCTGTTTATAGGTTTTTAAGTTGATGTCAAACGTTTTCTCTTTAGTTTCATTAACTGATTGAAACATTACTGAAGGCTCCCACAACCAACCGTCTTCTTGGCCAAATACATATCCGGCATTGACGATGAATTTACGGATGTCATCTGATTCGTATTCTGAATAAATTTTTCTTCGGGTTTCAATGGCGTTCTTTACGGTTGCATGAATGTAAAACTCCAGATAGTTATAAGACATTCCGAAATCAACATTAAAGTAAGAATATTTCTGAACGATGTTTCCAACTAATGGATCAAACTCGCGAAACTCGCTTTCATCCAATGAACTTTGTGTAAAACCAGCACTTAAACCAAATGACAACTGATTCAAATCAACCATATCTCGTGAAAACATAATGTGGTGCGCGTAAGTTGCTTTGAGGCCTTTTTGAGAGTGAAAACCATTTTTATCGTTATAAACAATAACCCCAGCTCCTGATTGTTCTCCTATTTTTCCGTTAAAACTAAGGGTTTGTAAAGCCGGAGCGTCTTTTTGTCCGAACCATTGTTGACGAGCAGTCATTCTAAGTTTGGCGCAATTGGCAGCCCCTGCCATTGAAGGATGCAATAAATAATAGTTGTCTGACAGATAATCTGAATAAACGGCAATTCCTTCTTGTGAAAAAGTTACTTGCGAAGCCAATACTGCAATGAACAACAATAATTTCTTAATACTCATTTTGTTTTTATCGTTTAAGTGAAAAATGGGACTTAAATTCTCTCTCTACTCCGTTTTCTTTATAAAATACCTCAAACCAGTAATCGGTGGCCGGAACCGGTGTTCCATCCAAGGTTCCATCCCAGCCTTGGCTTGATGGTCTGATTTCTTTTAGGAATTTTCCGT
>JAFDZC010000002.1 GCA_018267095.1 Bacteroidota bacterium | reverse complement strand
CAACGCCATTGACATAGGTAGTTTTCTTGATAGGGTAATCAAACTGGTTATATTCATAAACATATGTTTCATTGTTCATGGAAGTAGGGTTATTGATTGGAATGCAATGCAATTTCAAATATTCTGGGGTAAAACCACCCAATCGAAAAGGATTGTTTTTATTATCGTAGGAATTATAAGTTTTCACAGGTGGAGAATAAATTTTATACAAATTCCCGTCAGGATAATACTCATATGCAACTGAGTTATTAAGACTAACCAACTGATTATTGGCATCATAACCATAAGTATTAGTGACATTTGCATAAGTATTGGTTGCGCTTGTAATCAAATCTCCTGTATAAAAATAATTTATTCTCATAGGTGGGGGATTAGTATTACGTGAAGATGATGAAATATAAACATAATCTAATTTTCCATTGATGTACCCATATTGACTTTCACTACTAGCGAAGTGCAGAGGAGTCTCATATCCATAACCTTCGCTGATAACCAAACCATTCTGGTAATTGTAGCCATACACTTCACGGACATTACCACCAGGGTAATCAATAAATATTGAAACAATTCTTGAAGGCTGATTACGAACGCTAAGTACAAAACTAAAAGAAGTGCTTCCTCCTGAATTTGTAGCGGTCACAGTGTAAGTGGTTGTAGTGGCAGCAATTGTTGGCGTCCCAGAGATAACGCCTGTAGCAGTATCAAAAGATAAACCCGTTGGCAATTCAGGACTTATGCTGTAACTGGTAACTACACCCGAAACGGTAGGATGTAAATCTACAATAGCGATATCTTTAAAAAATACGCTATTGGCATCATAACGCAACGATTGTGGCGGGGTTGTGGTTGTTTCAGCTTCATCCTTCGAACAAGCCCAAAAAACAACAACCGAGAGCAGAAATACAAGAAAACGTTTCATTTGATTAGCAGTTAGTTATGCTAATATAAAGCTTTTATCCCGTAATATGATTCACCAAATCCATAACCTTTTCAAATTGCTCTTCGCGGGTTAAGTGCGAGTTGTCAATTTCAATAGCATCTGCTGCTTTGACCAGCGGAGAATCAGCGCGGTGCGTATCAATATAATCGCGCTCTTGAACGTTTTTGAGTACATCTTCATAAGCCACGGTTTGGCCTTTGCCTCTGAGTTCGTCATAACGGCGTTGTGCGCGGGTTTCTGGACTGGCGGTCATAAAGACTTTGAGCTCGGCCTGCGGAAAAACCACCGTACCAATGTCGCGACCGTCCATCACAATGCCTTTACCCTCGCCCATTTGCTGTTGTTGCTCGACCAGTTTGGCGCGCACGGCCGAAACCTCAGCAATTTTGCTCACAAAACCCGAAACTTCCAGCGTGCGAATTTCAGTTTCAACATTGACTCCGTTCAAATACATTTCGGCAAAACCCAAATCAGCATTGAATTGAAAAGTCAACTGAACCTCAGGCAGCGCTGTAATAAGTGCTTCTTGATCAAAATGATCCGCATCAATAAAACCGTTTTGCATCGCATAGTAGGTCACCGCGCGGTACATCGCTCCGGTATCAACGTATACATAACCCAAAGCGCGGGCAATTTGTTTGGCTAAAGTGCTTTTGCCGGTGGATGAAAATCCGTCAATGGCGATGATGATTTTTTTCATATCAATAGTACAAGCTTGGGCTTGATTCATTAAAGTTCTTGTTATTGCTCGTTAAAATCAATGGTCAGTCCAAACAAGCTGGTGTTGGCAGCCAAAGTATATCGAGAATACGAATAATCAAATTTGAGTCGGCCCATTTTCAGTCCGAGTCCGACAGATATTCCGGAGAAATTGCGTTGTTCCAAAAGTCTCAATTCTTCGCCGCGACGAAAATTATAACTCACCCGCACATTGAATCCTTTATCCGGAAACAACTCAGCACCCAAAATCACATGGCGCAAAGCATTGTTAAAAAACGATACTTTCTCAGGCTCTGAACTTCCGTCAATTGAATTTTTGGCTCGCGCCGGATTCGAAAAACTCACTTGCCATTGTTGCAAATTCTCTAACGTTAAATGCCAACGCAACGGAACGTTTTGCAATTTTTGTGAAATCCCCGCCATAATTTCAGTAGGCAATTTTTCACGCGTTCCAGAGTAAGTAGTAAACTGAGTTCCGATGTTGCGCACCACCAAAGCATAGTTGAGTTCGTTGTCTTCATCGATATAAATAGCGCCCAAATCAACCGCACCACCAAATGAATTATAGGTTTCCAGAGTTGAGTTAATCAATTTTGCATTGGCGCCCACATGAATATCCGTATGCGGAATGTTCATCGCATACCCTACTGACAGGGCAATTTCGCTTCCGGTAAAGCTTGATGTAGGCGTTCCGTTTTCGTCATATCCGTCAAACTGCCCGTAATTTACATAATTCACTCCGGCATGAAGCGTTTGCACATGACGATCATAAGTATAAGCATACGATGCGGTTCCGTAGGTTACCTCGCCGTAATAACTTCCGTAATTAATTGCAAAATGATTGTCCATATCCGGGTTAATAGCCGCCGGATTAAAATGTCCTTGGTTGACATCAGCATCGTAAATGGTCAATACTTTTCCGCCTAAAGCAGCCTGCCTGGGCGAAGTGACCAAGTTCAAAAACTGATATACTGACTGACCTCCCACCTGGGCATAACCCACAGTACCGCAAAAAAATAAGGTCCATAAAAGTAAACGTCCGATCATGTGGGATATTTGCTGATGCGGTATTGATAACGCAATTGCGAAGATATTATTTTTCACAAAAAAAAAGGCTCCTCATCAGAGCCGTTTTTAATTATAATTTTTTGGCGTTCTTCACCTTCTGATCGGTCAGCGCAAATTTGAGCACTTCACTCATTTCACGCACATAGTGAAAGGTCAAACCTTCGATATAATCAGCTTTGATTTCATCAACGTCTTGTTTGTTTTCGTGACACATAATGATTTCTTTGATGTTGGCGCGTTTGGCAGCGAGTATTTTCTCTTTGATACCACCCACAGGCAAAACTTTACCGCGCAAAGTGATTTCGCCGGTCATGGCCAAGTTCTTCTTAACGCGTTTTTGTGTAAAGAGCGAAACCAACGAAGTCAGCATCGCAATACCTGCGCTCGGCCCATCTTTAGGCGTAGCTCCTTCAGGCACGTGTAAGTGCACATTGTATTTACCGAGCAACTCCGAACTCAATCCGAGTAATTCTGCATTGGCTTTGATGTATTCGAGTGCAATCGTAGCCGATTCTTTCATAACCGTTCCTAAATTTCCGGTCAGGGTCATATTGCCTTTGCCCGGTGAAAGCAACGATTCGATGAACAATATATCACCGCCAACTGAAGTCCAAGCCAATCCGGTAACCACACCGGCCACTTCATTGCCTTCAGATTTGTCGCGCTCTAATCGGGCGGCACCCAAAATGCGTACGATGTCTTCGTCGGTGACTTTTTTGTTGTATTCTTCTTCCATCGCTACCGATTTGGCAATGTTGCGCACCACTTGAGCGATTTTGGTTTCGAGTCCGCGAACGCCTGATTCACGCGTATAACCTTCGACTATTTTCTCGAGTTGCTTTTTACCCAAAGTCATGTGTGCCGCGGTAAGTCCGTGTTCTTTGAGCTGTTTGGGCAACAAATGCTGACGGGCAATCTCGACTTTTTCTTCAATGGTATAACCACTCATTTTAATCACTTCCATACGGTCTTTGAGTGCCGGCTGAATGGTTTGCATGTTGTTAGAGGTCGCAATAAACATCACTTTTGACAAGTCATAACCCATCTCGAGGAAGTTGTCATAAAAAGCACTGTTTTGCTCCGGATCTAAAACTTCGAGCAAAGCCGAGGACGGATCGCCTTGGTGGCTGTTCGAGAGTTTATCAATTTCATCCAATACAAACACCGGATTCGAGGTTCCTGCCTTTTTCAAACTCTGAATAATTCGACCCGGCATGGCACCGATATAGGTTTTGCGGTGACCGCGGATTTCAGCTTCATCGCGCAATCCGCCGAGTGAAATACGCACGTATTCACGGCCTAAAGCTTCGGCAATCGATTTGCCGATAGAGGTTTTACCCACACCCGGAGGCCCGGTCAAACAAATAATCGGCGATTTCATATCGTTGCGCAACTTGAGTACCGCCAAATGTTCGATGATGCGCTTTTTAACATCTTCTAATCCAAAATGATCGCGATCGAGGATCTTCTGCGCGCGCTTTAAATCAAAAAGATCTTTTGAATAACTGCCCCAAGGCAAGTCTAAGATGAGTTCTAAATAATTTCGTTGAATGCCAAAATCAGGTGCTTGCGGATTCATACGCTGCATTTTGAGCAATTCCTTCTCAAAGTGTTTAGCGGTTTTCTCATCCCAATTTTTGGTTTTGGCTTTCTGACGCATCTCATCAATTTCTTGCTCATGCGAAGCTCCACCCAATTCTTCTTGAATGGTTTTCATTTGCTGGTGCAAGAAATATTCGCGTTGTTGTTGGTCTAAATCAAAGCGAACCTTCGATTGAATATCGTTTTTGAGTTCGAGTTTTTGCAACTCAACATTCATATAGCGCAAAGTTTCCAGAGCGCGTTCTTTGAGCGCATTGATGGCCAAAAGCGTTTGCTTTTCGGTGACCGAAAGATTCATGTTTGACGACACAAAATTGATCAAGAACGATTGGCTTTCGATGTTTTTAATCGCAAAAGTAGCTTCAGACGGAATGTTCGGACTTTCTTTAATGATTTGAATCGCCAAATCTTTAATCGAATCCATAATGGCTGTAAACTCAGAATCGTGCACGCTCGGGCGTTTCTCTTCCACTTCTTTTACATAAGCATTGATGTACGGTCGCTCTGAGTTAACCGCGTCAATTTCAAAGCGCTTCTTTCCTTGCAAAATAACCGTTACGTTGCCGTCGGGCATTTTTAAAACCCTGAGAATTCGAGCAACAGTCCCGATTTTATGAATATCGTTCTTGGTCGGATCTTCATCGGCTTCATTTTTTTGAGCCACTACACCAATGATCTTATCTCCGGCATTGGCATCGTTGATGAGTTTGATGGATTTATCGCGTCCGGCCGAAATCGGAATCACAACACCCGGAAACAAAACCATGTTTCTTAAGGGCAATATCGGAAGGGTCTTCGGAAGTTCTTCGTTGTACATTTCCTCTTCATCCTCCGGGGTCATGAGGGGAATCAATTCGGCATCGGTATCAAACTCCTGAAGTGACATACTGTCAAGGTTAACTAATTTGTGGTGTGACATATATATAGATATAAAGTAGGTGGTCGCTGGTTAGACTAATAGGTTGAACATTTCACGAGCAAAGATATAACTTGCTTATTTTCTGATAAATTAAAATCGATGTATGACCATTAAAACGTGCTCAAAACAAAGTGATATGTCATTGGTCGATAAACTTGCTGTGATGCCTGACAATAACCGTGCAATCAAAAAAAAACCGCCTAATTGGCGGATAATGTATCGGCTAAAATGGCAGTCTTGTTATTGAAGTGTAAAACTGACATTGGTAAAAACACCATTATTGACTTGGGTCACCGGAAAAGCAGCTGAGGGTATATGCCCTACAAAATTGAACGTTCCAGATACTTTTCGGGTAGCCATATTAAAACTTGTAATCTTTAAAATACCGGTAGGTTGATTGTTGATAAAATCAAAAGCCGTAAAAATATCGTCGTTTAAACTCTCGCGATAAGACATCGTGATGTTGGTTTCAGGAGCCGTATTGTTGTTGCCGGTGTAGGTTCCCGGGAGCGGATTGGCCATTTGAATGGTGATATACTCACCGTTGGATTTGATTCCGGTAATGGTCAGCAAGTTTCCGGCACCATCGGGCAAAGCTGAATAGGTTCCTGACATCGAAGTCGCGGTAAACAAATCTCCATCCACTAAAGCAGTCATCGTACCCGTATTAACTGGGGTAGCGGTTTCGTCCTTGACCAACAAAGCCGGATCAACCGGTTCGTCATCACAAGAAACCATCGCAAAGGATAAAATCAACCCTAAGAAATATAGGAGCTTAACTGCTTTCATAATGTACAATTTTTCGATGTGGTTGAGCAAATGTATTTAATACAAGTCAGTAAATAAAATTTAATTCAGAAAAACTAAATTTTGCATAAAAAACCTGAATACAAAACATATCCAGGCTCTGTTATCTATCATGCTGTTTTAGTTAAAATAATCGTCATCCAGCGCATAATTAAAAGTTCCGTTAGTAACTTCAACGGTTTGAACATCGGGCGAACCTTCGACTTGTTTGGTATAGCTAAATGAAAAAGTACCTCTAACGCGTCGCTCGGTTAAATTAAACTCTGCGACCACTATATTTCCGGAACCTTCAACCACTCTTTTGATGATGGTAGGCGATGCCAAAGGCTCTGAAACAACAGTGAGTTGCACAACACTACTGGTCACCCAATCTGTAAAATTATTAATCGGATACGTGCCGGGTTGCCACAAATTATCCGGCAGATAAAAATTAAACTCGATTGAAGTAGTAATGTCGTTCGAAGTATCGCCTTGTATCTGCAAATATTTGTGTTCACCCGCAGTTGCATCAGGATTAATCACCATCACCGCCGGTGTGGTCGGATACATATAGGGTTGCATTTGGTTGTATTGAGTTCCGCCGATATTCGCCGTCATTATGGCGGTATGATCCACTTCGTTTACCGCCAATAGCTCAATCGGACCCACCCAATCGCTGTTTTGTGTATCTGAACAATGAGCACGTACATAAAAATCATAGGCTTCTGAAGTCAATCCGGTAATGGCTTTGGTCGGAGTTGATGATGTGGTGTTGGTGCCCGTGCCTAATGCAAATCCTGCTACACCATACTGAATGTCCCAAGCAGATGCACCGGCCGCAGACCAACTGAGCAAAGCTTTGCTATCGTCGGCAGCGTTGCGCTCAACTTGAATCTCGGTAGGTTCAGAACAAAACTCTGCCTGACCGCCCAACAACACGGGTCCGAGCCATTGACTGTTTTGAACGCTATTGCAACGGGTTCTGATATAAAACTCATAATTGACCGTCGGGTCTAATCCAAAAATTTGACGGTGGGTACTGTTCAAAAAAACAGAAGTCCCGGTTCCGACACGAAATCCTTGTTGACCAAACTGAATCTCCCAAATACTTCCGGTGGTTTGATCCCAGTCTAAGGTAACTGAAGTCCCGGATAAATTACCCACGCTAAAATAAGCCGGCGTATCACAAGCAGAAGGTTGCAAATTGAGCGAGCCGGGATTGGTCGTATCGTCTTCGGTAACACAGGCACTAAAAATCGCCGAAATAAACAAGGTAAAAATCAGTAGGACACTATATCGTTTCATGAATTGTAATGATAAATTTTTCAAAGATAATTTTTTAAATTAAATCGACGAGGCGTTTTTGGTCTCAACACGTCTGAGCAAAATGACGCCGGTTACAAAAAAGGCGCCCAAAAAAACAATGGCAAAACGCGGACTTCCGGTAATTTGGTCAATGATGCCGTACACGCACATGCCAATGACAATCCCGATTTTTTCGGCCACATCATAAAAGCTAAAAAACGAGGCGGTGTCTTCAGTTTCCGGCAAAAGCTTAGAATAAGTCGACCGCGATAAGGCCTGAATGCCGCCCATGACCAATCCCACAAGAGCGGCCATAACGTAAAAATGGATGGGAAGCGTAATAAAATAAGCCCCAATACACAGCAAAACCCATATACCATTGATAAAAATCAAAGTCGGAATGTTGCCAAACTTTGCCGATGCGCGTGAGGTCATCACTGCCCCCAAAACGGCCACGAGTTGAATGAGCAAAATACAGATGATGAGTCCGGTGGTGCTTTGCTCTTTTGATTCCCACTGAATTTCTTGCACGCCAAAATAAGTGGCAATCAGCATCACCGTTTGCACCGCCATACTGTAAACAAAAAATCCTGATAAATATCGTTTGAGTTGAAGGTTTTGGCCGAGCAACTTCCAAACGTTTTTGAGTTCTTTGAATCCGTTAAAAATCACATCGCGCGACACTTGCCCCGAATGACTGTTCCCTTTGGGCAAATAGTAATAAGTATATTGACTAAACACAATCCACCAAATACCCACCGTAATAAATGAATACCGCATGGCTTTCATGGCAGCCTCGCCGGCCGTTCCGGTGATGCCAAACAAATCCGGTTTCATGACCATCGCCAAATTGACTATGAGCAAAAGCACACTGCCTAAATAGCCCAGCGAATACCCTTTAGCGCTCACGCGGTCTTGTTGTTCTACAAAAGCAATATCCGGCAAATAAGAATTGTAAAAAACCAAACTGCTCCAAAAGCCAATGAGTCCCAAAAAATAAAACAACAAACCCACATATATATTATGCAGGCTAAACCAATTCAAGCCGATGCAGGATACAGCGCCCAGATAGCAAAAAAAGCGCATAAAGTTTTTCTTGTTGCCCATATAGTCAGCAATGCCCGACAACAAGGGCGACATCAGGGCCACCACCATAAAAGCCGCCGCCGTGGTAAAACTAATCAGCGCCGAATTTTTGAGCTCGGTGCCGAAAACATGAATATAATGACTGCGGTCTGAAAAAAGTGCTTCGTAAAAAATCGGAAAAATAGCCGATGAAATCACCAGCGGATATACCGAATTGGCCCAATCATAAAAGGCCCAGGCATTGAGGAGTTTAGGATCTCCTTTAGGTAGTTGCGCCATTAGGATGTGTTTTAATTGGGAACGAATTTATTCATTTTTTGATAGCTTTTATGAAGTGTCGATACAATTTCACCTTAAATTTACCTATGCTTTTAAACCAAACGAGCGCTCATGCGTCTTAGAGCTCGATTAAAAAACACCTTATGAAAAAAATATTCCTTTGCTTGCTGGTCGTTTTAGCGCAACAATCGCTTTTGTCCCAAAATTTATATTTTCCACCCACCGACAACAACCAACCATGGCAAACCACCGATCCGGCCACTTTAAATTGGTGCCCGGCGCGCATCAATAATCTGTACAACTATCTCGAGCAGCAAAACACCAAAGGATTCATGATCCTCAAAGACGGAAAAATTGTCCTCGAACGCTACTTCGGAACCTTTACCCAAGACAGCTTGTGGTATTGGGCCTCAGCCGGCAAAACCATTACCTCGTTTTTGGTGGGCAAAGCCCAAGAAGAAAATCATTTAAACATCAACAACAAAACTTCAGACTACCTCGGCACCGGCTGGACTTCGTGCAGTTTGGCGCAAGAAAACAACATCACGGTGCGCAACCAACTCACCATGACCACCGGACTCGATGATGGTGTGACTGACAACCACTGCACCACACCTGCTTGCCTTACTTATCTGGCCAACCCGGGCACACGCTGGGCCTATCACAATGCACCCTACACTTTACTCGAAGGCGTGCTTGAAAACGCCACCGGAGTCAACATCAACCTATATACCCAACAAAAACTCAAAACCCCAACGGGCATGACCGGCCTTTGGACCACCATTGATTTTGACAACGTCTTTATCAGTCGCGTGCGCAGCATGGCGCGTTTTGGACTGCTCATGCAAGGCGGTGGCGCTTGGAACGGAACCCAACTCATCAACCCAACCTACTACAACCAAATGATCAACACCTCGCAAAACCTCAACTTGTCGTATGGTTATTTGTGGTGGCTCAACGGAAAAGCCAGCTTTATGGTGCCCACTTCGCAACTTGTATTTCCGGGTTCGTATGCACCCGAAGCACCCGCTGATATGTATGCCGCCATTGGCAAAAACGGACAAATCTTGAGCATTGCGCCCAGTCAAGGTTTGGTGGTAGTACGTATGGGCAATGCGTCCAACGACCTCGAGGTTCCGTTTTTGTTGTGCAACGAAATCTGGCAACGTATCAACCAACTCGATTGCAGCTTAGCCGTTCAAAATCCTGAAACAGCCCAGCCAACCCTGTATCCGAATCCGGCCCAAAACGAGCTCAACATTACCCATTTGGCCGCCGATGCAGCAATTGAAATCAGCAGCTTAGTAGGTCAAAGAATCCTGACCACTACCGCAGCTACTATTGATGTTTCGGGCTTGGCGCGCGGTTTATATCTGCTGCAAATTCGTCAAAACGGGCAAGTATTGACAAAAAAATGGTTTAAAGAATAATTTCAATCAGTAGCTATTCCTGCATCGATTGTATTTTGTGTGCATCACTGGTTGCTACATTCATTAAATAATTTACAAATGATGCATTATTCTAATGAAATACCTGAAGTCCACTGGACTTCCTCCTCTTTATCTCAAACATCAGGGCTAGGGCATTTCTGTGCACAGAAACTGCCGCTTCACATCAAAATTTGATGTACTTTTGCGCCCTAAAATGCAAAATCCGGTTTTATGACAGAAACTTTATTGGCTTGGGTGGGCTACCTGGCCTCGGGCGTTATTGTGCTCTCGATGATGATGAGTTCGATTGTCAAATTCAGATGGATCAACCTGATAGGCGCGCTGCTTTTTTCTATCTATGGTTTTTTGATAGGCGCCATCCCCGTGGGCGTGCTCAACGGCATTATTGTGCTTGTAGATGCCTATTATCTGTGGCAAATCTACCGCAAAACCGAAGTTTTTGAAATTCTTGAAATCAAAGCCAAGAGCGATTACCTCAAACGCTTTTTGGCCTTTCACAACGAGCGCATCCAAAGCTATAGTCCGGGCTTTGTATATGAGCCCGACAAAAACACCGTATGCTTTTTTATCTTGCGCAACATGGCCGTAGCCGGATTATTCATCGCGCGCCGCGAAAACGAAACCATCCTCAATGTACAACTCGATTTGGTCTTGCCCGAATACAAAGACTTCAAAAACGGGCAATATGTATACTTTCAGCTGCGCGATCAGTTTGTCGCCGCCGGATACAAAACCGTGATGGCTCAAGGCAACAACCAAAACTATTTTACCTACTTAAAAAAATTGGGGTTTACAGAGCAAGCGGCTGGGGTTTATCAGAAAGAATTGTAAATCAAAAGGCTCAGCAATCAATCATTATTTTGTGTATTTTTAGCCATGCGCTCAAGCAAACAAACCATGAACGATTGCGAAATCTACAGCTCCCGAATTTTAAATGCTCCGGTGGCATTGGTCTATGAGGCTTTTGAAAACCCCGATCATCTAAAAAACTGGTGGGGCCCTGAAGGGTTCACCAATACCATACACGAATTTGACCTGCAACCCGGCGGTCACTGGAAGCTCACCATGCACGGACCCGAACAAGGCCATTATGAAAATTCATCGGTGTTCAAAACCATCATTCCGCAAAAACTCGTGCGCTGGAAAAGAATTTCACAACCGTGGTTTGATATGGAGATTGAATTTGAAAGCCTCGGTGAAACGCAAACCAAAATATCGTTTAAAATGATTTTTGAAACCGCCGAAGCCTGCAACAAAATCAGAAGTTTTGCCACGCCCAAAAACGAAGAAAACTTTGACCGACTGCAAATTGAATTGCTCAAGATGCAAAATAAAACTACCGAATAACGAACCGAACACCATCAACCATACGCTGGTAAAAAAACTTTTTTAACCAACCAACCAAAAGCCATGAAAAAAGCACTACTCTTATTAACCATCCTCATTTGCAGCTTTGAAACTCATGCGCAAACTCCTGAATTTACAATTACCCAACCCGCTTGCGGAGAAACCTTTGGCAACATTCAAATCACGAGTCCGCTGAACAATTTAGGCCCCATAGCAGCTAATTTATATATTTCTGAAGTGGTTGATGCCAATTTGGGCGGGCTTTCATACATTGAGCTTTTTAATGCAACAGGTGCTGGGGTCAATCTGGCCAATTACAAGCTCAGAGTTTTCTCAAACGGATTCTCTAATCCGAGTTGTGATTTGACCTTATCGGGCTCGGTAGCCAACTACGGTGTATTTGTCATATCGGTGGGCAGTAGTACCAACCTGGGTGGGGTGGTGCCAAATCTGACTTTTAGCAGCTGCACCGGATTCAACACCAATGATGCAGTGATGCTCACTACACTCAACAATGAGCCCATTGATTTGTGGGGCGTTCTTGACGGAACTGTGTTTACCCCACTCGGACAAGCGGGTTACACCTACCGACGTCATACCAACGTTAGCGTACCTAATGCAACTTGGAATGTTGCCGATTGGGACGTTCTTGACCCCGAAGATTATACCAATGTAGGCAGCTATTCAACAGCCGTAAACTACCAATACAGTCTTGACAACGGGCCTTTTCAGAGCAGTCCGGTTTTTACGCAAATAGCGGTGGGTACGCATACGCTGACGGCACAGAACCTCAATACCGGCAATCAATACGAGGCTAGCTTTGTGATTCAACCCTATACTCTGACCACCCCGGTGACTAATTTTTATTACACCCCACCTCTTTGTCAGAATTTCGGGTTAGCAATTCCAGAACACCCGAGTAACTTTACCTTCGGGGGTGTCTTTACAGCCCCTTCGTATGTAACCATCAATCCCAACAACGGAATCATTAATCTTTATCAAACCGCTGCCGGAATGCATTTAATTACCTATACTATTGCGCCCGACCTCACCCTTTGCACGCAAGGCGCGACTTCAAGTTATTATATAAATGTACTTCCGATGAGTGCGCCACCCCAAGGCGAGGCGAACCAGACCTTTACCCAACCCAATCCGACCCTGGCAGATTTTGTGGTGAGCCCTACCCAAATATCATGGTTTGCGAGCTATAATGATGCCTTATCCAATAACAATGCCTTGGCCTTCAATACCCCCTTGGTAGATGGAGTTACTTATTATGCGGTTAATAATAATTTATTTTGCCCAAGCTTTCCCACTGGCTTTACGGCTCATATGAATTTATCTGCGCAAGCTTTTTCAAATTTTTCGCTTGAAGTAGTGCCCAATCCGGCGAGTTCACAAATCACGGTACGCACCCACAACAACTTATCAATTGATCGTTTAATCATCAGGGATATAAGCGGTAAAACTGTGTACTCGCAAACCGCCATGCCCAACAATCAAATCAATGTAGAATCACTTGCCGGCGGCTTGTATTTGATAGAGGCGTTTGTGGGCACCGAGAAATTTCAGGCCAAATTATTCAAGCGGTAATTTGTTTTAAAAGCCTCTTTTTATGTATGCTTTTTTTAAGACGCCGGGGACTGACGCATACTGAATGCAGCGTGTGTTTATGTATGATACGTTTTGCGGAATGCTTTTATTGAAGCAACCGAGGAACTGATAACCGTGTCCTGTAGCGAATCGGTCTCAGGTACTCAGGTATTCAAAAACTTTTGATTGCGAAAGAAAATTTATTACATAAAGATTACACACACATTTTACTCTTTATATTTGGATACTCGAATAGATATTCAAAGTGTAATGAAATAAGCAAAAGTTGGTAGGGTCCTTGAACCTAGTATTAATTAATAACTTATATAAAGATTTTCAGATTATTCATTACTTTTTTAAAATTTGACCATCGCCGGGTAAATAATCAATAAAACTGCAACCATGAAAAATCAACTATCCATTTTAGTAATCATTCTTATCCAAATAAATTGTTTTTCACAGGCTCCCAATATCAGCTATCAAACGCCACAAAATTATGTAGTTGGTGCGGCAATAACTCCGTTGAGCCCCTCGAACACGGGTGGTGCTATACCTGCAATTGGCTATGGTCAGGTAACCACTTTTGCCGGAACCGGACTACAAGGATCTGCAGACGGAGCGGCCAATACAGCTAGTTTTAGATACCCAGCCGGCATCGGACTGGATTCCGATGGTAATGTTTATGTATCTGAACAGGGTAATGTTAAAGTAAGAAAAATTACACCGGCGGGAATAGTATCAACCCTTGCAGGTAATGGCACAACCGGTTTTGCTAACGGCATGGGCAGTAACGCAAGTTTTAACAATCTTATAGGTTTGACCGTAGACGCTTCCGGAAATGTGTACGTAAGTGATTCTTATAATTATAGAATCCGAAAAATTGATCCCCTGGGTATGGTTTCAACATACGCAGGAAGCGGACTTCAAGGAGTGTTTAATGGAAATAGTGCCAACGCAGGCTTTTATGGCGCTGCTGGCCTGGCATGTGATGCTTCAGGAAATGTGTATGTATCTGAATATGGTTCGATGAAGATCAGAAAAATCACTCCTTCAGGGATGGTTTCCACGCTGGCCGGAAACGGTTCTGCAGCTGCTACAGATGGTCCGGGAGCAGCAGCTAGTTTCAATAACCCTTGGGGAATGGCTGTTGACGCAAACGGAAATCTGTACGTGGCAGATATATCTAATCAAAAAATTCGAAAAATTACACCATCCGGAGAAGTGTCAACTTTTGCCGGCAGCGGTAGCCTAGCATCAACGGACGGCACAGGTACTTTGGCTAGTTTTTATCTGCCTTATGGATTGGCCTTTGATTCAACAGGCAATTTATATGTTTCAGAAGCCTATAAAATCAGAAAAATTACACCATCTGGAGTAGTGACAACCCTTGTGGAATTAGCTGGCAGTCCGGACGGTAGTCAGAATGCTTTAGCTTATGATCCGTCAGGCTATCTATACCTCACAGGTTTTAGTCAAAAAATATTTAAAATTGCTTTAACGGGTTACTCCATCACGCCCAATCTTCCTGCAGGTCTGAGTTTTGATGCAACAACGGGCGTTATCAGCGGAAATCCTTTGGTCGATTCACCTGCAACAACCTATACCATATCTGCTTACAATAATAGCGGACAAAGCACAGCAACCATAGTAATATCAACATCTACACTAGGCACTTCGACCCCTCAATTAAAAAAACTTACATTATACCCAAATCCAACTACTTCTGTTTTACATTTTGAACAACCTGATAATGAAATTTTCAAGAAAATCGTCCTCACAGATCTAGCAGGTAAAAAAGTTATTGAAGAAGATGGGAACGCTGATCAAATGAATGTTGAGCAGTTAGCACCCGGCTGCTATATTGTAAAAGTTATGTCTCAAGACAACGTATATGTCAATAAGTTTACCAAAGAATAGTGTCAAAAGCACAAGTCTAACTGCAGCACATCAAAAAAGCTTCATCTTCATCACTTCTTTTGCGTCTTTCCGGTTTTTCATCAGCTGAGCAGAAATAACTCGGCTCTTTATGCAACAGCCTCAACGATACAAAAAACATTTTTAACACCGAGCGCAGTCAAGGAGCTATAAACAGCGTTGCAGATTTTCTGTAAAAATGCATAAATCTATAGGCGCAGCCGTGTCCTACAGCGCAGCGGTCCTACAGCGTAGCGCTCCTAAAATCGATAGCTTTCACCACAAAACCCCGCACCAAACCACTCCGTCTTGCGTTCAATTTCGGGGCACTACACCCCGCCGAAGTGCGGTAACGTGCGCAGGCTGATGGCCGTGACCCGCTGCGCTCCATACCCGCCTATACTGGGCTCTGCATGCCTTGGGGTCGTTCAATCATCTTCCGTTTGGGCCTTGGGCATGCTGCCTGAAGCATTTCAACAACCAGGCCAAAAACACGCTCCAAAAGCCTGAGAGGCTCTTAAAAAAGTCTTAAAATTGCTTTAAAGACTATTTTTGTAAGGAATCTTGCATAAAAACAGCATTTTTAAAAGGGCTTTAAGGCACAGTGAAGGCACCTTTGTAGCACACAACCACGAATTTGTTCGAGAAAAACGGGGCTTTCTCGAACAATCCTCGAACAATTCTGCTTGAAAATTCAAGCCATAAAAAAAGCAAAACAAGCCACGAACTACCGGAGTTGTTTAGAAGCGCTAACAAAATTTTAACAGCGTTTTGGATGGTATTGATGTACCGATACCAAAAATTGTAAATACCTATAAACAATGGGGTTTACAAATAAAATTAACCATCAAATACACCCTAAAAAAAGAGTCCGCCAGCTCCAAAACCATACAAAACCCAGTGGGCATATTTAACAAATCATACAGAAAATCTACCCGAATTAGTCACGTTTGGTGGCTAAGCAACGTTTTCGTTTGGGGTGATTTTTAGGTACCTATGGCAACGCGCTTAGTTGGTAGGTTCGCAAACCGGAAGCCTATTAAAATCAATACACCGCTATTCAATGGGAATACACAAATCAACGATGCACTTTTGCTCGGGGTGCTCATTAAAATTGTTGTGGTAGATTTCAAACGGATTTCGGTCGGCTTTTTGGTATCCTTTTTCACTCATCCAGATAAATAAGCTGTTCCAAGAGGCTTCAAACTCTGGGGGCTCAATCGTAAAACGGGCCACGAGGGTTCTGCCACCGGGCCAGCTTGTTTGTTGCACGAGGCCTTGGGCAGGCATTTTGTGGTGGGCTGCGATACCAATACTCATGCGCACTTTGGCTGGGTCAGTGATTTTAAAACTGTCGTGAAATACACGGCAAACATAGGTGTCTTGTTGGTCAAGCAAACCTTTGGGCAAGGCCCATTGAATGATTTTTTCAAAAGATTGCTCAAGACCTTCTACCCCAATTTGGGTTACATAAGCCAAATACCGGTCGGGCATGGGTACGATTTGAATTTCTGCCTTCATGTTAATCCATTTTTTTAGATGATTCATGTTGCAAAGGTATTCCGGGGTCAGGTAGCCTTGTGGACCATTCTTGCTATTGACTTGACCAATCTTGCTCATATTGCCTTGGTGGGCTTTTCTGAAATTCGACGGGCTGGTTTGATAGATTTTTTTAAAAGTTTTTGAAAATGTAGAATCGTTTTTAAACCCGTACTTCAGAGCTATTTCGGCGATGCTGAATTCGGGGTGATGAATGAGCAAAAGGGCTGCTCGCTCAATGCGTTTTCGGGTAATGTATGCATTGAGCGGCTCTTGGGTAATAGCTTTAAATAACCGATGCAAATGATAAGGCGAATAGCAACCTACTTGGGCAACGGTCTCTAACGACAAATCGCCGTCAAGGTGGGCGTCAATATAAGTCAATACCTTGTTGATGCGTTGGATGTATAGGTCTTGCATAGAATTACTTTTAAAACGCTGCTGCTCTTTTATCAAGCCTAAGATACGGTTTTCAGCAACCAACCCTTTGGGCTCAATCAAGAAATCAAAGATATCAACCGATTGTCAAAAGCGACACTCCAACCAAACCTCATAAAAAAGCCGCTCTCAAAGCGGCTTATGTTATTTAAAGCTAACCCCAAACTTGGCCGCTTCGGCTTTGGCGGTGGGAATCAGTTTTTGAATATTGGCAATACGCGTGGCGTCTGAGGGGTGCGTACTCATAAATTCAGGGGGTGCTTGCCCGCCTGATTTGGCGGCCATGCGTTGCCAAAAAGTGAGCGCTTCTTGTGGGTTATATCCGGCAATGGCCATCAGGGTCAAACCAATTTGATCGGCTTCAGATTCGTGGCTGCGGCTAAAAGGCAACATCACGCCCACTTGCGAGCCAATACCATAGGCCTGCATAAGAATTTGTTGGGTTTGTTCGCTTTTGTTTCCGGAGGCCACGGCTACTCCTACCGCTCCTATTTGTTGCAATTGTGCGGCGCTCATGCGTTGGGCTCCGTGGTTGGCCAAGGCGTGCGAAACTTCGTGTCCCATCACGGTGGCCAATCCGGCCTCGTTTTGGGTAATCGGAAGAATTCCGGTATAAACTACGATTTTTCCGCCAGGCATACACCAAGCGTTGACGTCTTTGCTATCGACGAGTTTGTATTCCCACTGATAACCATCTAAGTAGTGTTCATAGCCGTTGGCTTTGAGCCATTTTTCGGCAGCGGTTTTGATTTTGATGCCCACCGTCTCGACCATTTTGGCCTCTGAGGTTCCGGCAATGACTTTGTTTTCTTTTAAAAACTGTCCGTATTGCTGAAATGAGCTGGGGAACAATTCACTGTTGGATACAAAGTTCAAGTTGTTCTTGCCGGTAAACGGATTTTTAGAACAACTCAAAACCAGCGCGGTCAAAGCAGAAAACAAGGCTATCTTTTTCATCTTAGTGGTATTTTGTGTTACAAAAATACAATTGTTGCCGAAAATTTAAGCGCCAATCAGATGCAATTCTGAGAAATCTTTGTCAATCACGAGCGAATTTTTTCCGTCAAAGGAGAGTTTTTCAAAGGCGATGACTTCATTGTCAATTTCAATGGTTTTTACCGTAAAAGGCAATCCGTGTAAATTGATTTTAAATCTTTGATACGGCGTGTTGAATTTGCCTTCTTTGTGTTGCTGCACAATGAGCTCGGTTTCTTTTCCGCGCAAAGTAAACGTCGATAGACTGAATCGTCCTTTGTTGTAATCGTAGCCATCTTGGGCATCTTCGTACAACATAGACTTTTCTTTGCCGAGTTTGAAGTATACATCGAGTGAAATTTCGTCAAATTCTTTTTCGCCCACATATTGCTGTACGGGATATTTCGGAATAATCGCCCCTTCTTTGATAAAAATCGGAATCTGATCGTAATCGGTTTTGACCCACAATTCTTTGTGGCCTACGACAAATTCATCGGTCCAGTAGTTGTACCAATTGCCCGAAGGCAGATACATACGGCGCCCTTGGGCATTGGGCTCAAGGATCGGACAAACCAAAATCTGGTTTCCGAACACAAATTCGTCGGTGCGGTAATGCGTTTGCGGATCGGCCTGATCAAAGTATACCAACGGTTTGAGCATCGGCACGCCATCGTTGATGTATTCCCAAAACATGGTGTATAAATACGGCAACAACTGATAGCGCAGCTCCACAAACTTGCGGGTAATGTTAACTACTTCATCATCAAATGACCATGGTTCTTGATCGCCGTGATCACCCGAGGAATGCGTTCTGCAAAACGGATGAAACACGCCTAGTTGAATCCAACGCGCATAGAGTTCGCCCGAAGGTTGCTCGGCAAATCCGCCAATGTCTGAGCCGGTAAAGCCCATGCCCGACATCGACATACGCTGCATTTGAATGTTGGCAATCCAAAGGTGTTCCCACGAGGCTACGTTGTCACCGGTCCAAGAAGAAGTATAACGTTGCGCGCCCGAATAGGCCGAACGCGTAATGATAAACGGTCGTTTCGGGTAGGCAAATTGTTTGACGCCTTCATAAGTGGCGCGCGCCATTTGCGTTCCGTAAATATTGTGTGCTTTGCGGTGGCTGCATGGGTTTCCGTCGTAGTCGTGGCGCACATCCATCGGAAAGGTTTTGCCCGGAACTTCCATTACTGCGGGTTCGTTCATATCGTTCCAAACGCCTTTCACGCCGTAATCGGCTATCATTTCTTTGAACAAACCGGCCCACCACTCGCGCACTTCTGGGTTGGTATAATCCGGGAAGTTGCATTCGCCCGGCCAAACTTTGCCTTTCATATAAGGTCCGTCGGCGCGTTTGCAGAAGTAATCTTTTTCTAAAGCTTCTTTATACACCCAATATTCTTTGTCTATTTTGATACCCGGATCAATAATCACCACGGTTTTAAATCCGTCTTGGGCGAGCTCGGCAATCATGCGCTTCGGATCTGGGAAATACTCGGGGCTCCAGGTAAAGCATCGAAAGCCATCCATATAATCAATGTCGAGATAAATGGCATCACACGGAATTTGCAGTTCACGAAACTTGCTCGTGATTTCTTTGACCTTGCTCTCGGGGTAATAGCTCCATTTGCATTGATGGTATCCCAAGGCCCACATCGGCGGCATTTCGGGTTTTCCGGTCAGGTGTGTATAGGTGGTGACCACATCGGCCATGTCCGGACCGTAAATAAAATAGTAATTCATCTCTCCGCCCTCGGCCCAGAAGCTCGTTACGTTGCGGCGCTCATGACAAAAATCAAAAAACGTTCTAAAGGTGTTGTCAAAGAAGATTCCGTAGGACATTTTATGGTGCAAACCTATATAAAACGGCACTACTTTGTAGAGCGGCTCTTGGTCTTTGTGAAAGGCGTACTGATCTGTCGCCCAGTTCTCAACGCGTTTGCCTTTGAGATTTAAGTGCGAAGCTTTGTCGCCCAATCCGTAGTAAGATTCGCCATCGCGCGAGGCTTTGCTCATCTTGACGATGTTGCCGCCAAACTGGTAGCTTTCTTCCCAATGAAAACCAAGTTCGTCTTCAAGAATGCAGTTTCCGTCTAAATCGGTGATGGCGATGCGCATATCAACCTTGCTGACCGAACAAATAATTTTGCTGGTTTTGATTTGATAAACTTCTTTGAGCTCAGTGACTTCTAAAAAATTATAGCCGTGCGATTGGGTTTTGTCAATGGCGTACGAGAAGTCTTTGCTGAAATATCCTTTGGTGGTATATCGAAACCGAACCAAGCTGTCGCGCAGCACGGTCAGTTTGAGAATAACGTTGTTGTCGGTGGTAAAAAACACAGAATCACCGTCTTTTTGAAAGCCTGTAATCTGCGACGGAAACAAATCTCCTTTGTATTCGAGTTCGGTATTTGTAATCATAAATGAGGTCTAAATATATGCTTTGAGCAAGGGTTTCAAACATACAAAATTCACAGCTCAACCCAAACGAAACAGCGAGTTTTTCACGAAAACGTTGTCGTTAATAATTTGGTTAACATCTTCATTTTGAGGCTTGCGAACCCTCCAAAATGGTATTTCATCTAAATTCTGTGCTTTGTACCGAACAAATAGTGAGCATTTGCGCTGGGTTTGTAGCTTTAGCTTACCCAAAACAAAAGTGTCAAACCTATGAAAACAAATACTTTACCTCTGCAGCACAACCCATTAAGTGCCAACGCAACCGGCTCGATGCATCAACCCCAAACCATTGAGTCTAACCCGGACTTTAACGATACCTACAATTATTTTCCGGATTTCGGGATATAAAAAAACAGCTTCTGCCCCAAGACAAAAGCTGCTTTGTGATTTGTTGCGTATAATAGTTTAGCTCATTTTAAACACCACTACCCCCAAAGGCGGCAAAGTGATGGCGGCTGAAAATTCGCGACCGTTCCAAGGCTCGGCTTCAATTTTAACAGCTTTTGCATTGCCTACGCCGCTGCCTCCGTAATGGGTTTCATCTGAGTTAAATAGCTGTGTGAGCTTGCCTTTTTTGGGCAAACCAATGCGGTAATCTTCGCGCACCACCGGCGTAAAATTGCACACCACCACGAGATCTTGTTTGGCGTTATCGCCTTTGCGCATATAAGAAATCACCGCGTTTTGGTGGTCAGAATAATTAATCCACTCAAAACCTTCGGGCGAGAATTGTTTCTCGAACAAGGCCGGTTGTGATTTGTACAAGGCGTTCAAGTCAGTGATGAGTTTTCGGATGCCTTGATGATAACCGAATTGCAGTAAATACCACTCGAGTTGGCCTTCAAAATTCCATTCGGCACTTTGACCAAACTCGGCGCCCATAAAGAGCAACTTGGCACCCGGATGGGTAAACATATAACCGTAAAGCAAACGCAAGTTGGCAAACTTCTGCCATTCATCGCCCGGCATGCGTCCGGCAATGGAATGTTTGCCATAGACTACTTCATCATGCGAGAGCGGTAACATAAAGTTCTCGGTAAAGGCATAGGTCATCGAAAAAGTCAAATCGTTTTGGTGGTATTTTCGGTAAACCGGTTCGCGTTTGAAATACTGTAACGTATCGTGCATCCAGCCCATCATCCACTTCATGCCAAAACCCAGTCCGCCTTGAAAGGTGGGACGTGACACCATCGGAAACGAGGTGCTTTCTTCGGCGATGGTTTGTACGCCTTCAAACATAGAGTACACTGCTTCATTAAAATCTTTTAAGAAACTAATGGTATCGAGGTTTTCGCGACCGCCAAAGATGTTCGGCTCCCACTCGCCCTCGTTGCGCGAATAATCCAGATAAAGCATCGAAGCTACCGCATCTACGCGCAAACCATCGGCATGGTATTGTTGCAACCAAAAAATGGCATTGCTGATCAAGAACGAACGCACTTCATTGCGCCCGTAGTTAAACACCAGACTTTTCCAATCCGGGTGATAGCCTTTGCGGCGATCGGGATGTTCGTAGAGGTTCGAGCCATCAAAAAAGCCCAGACCATGCGCATCATCCGGAAAATGCGACGGCACCCAATCGAGGATGACGCCTATGCCCGCCTGATGTAGTTTGTCTACGAGCAACATAAAATCTTGCGGTTTTCCAAAACGCGAGGTTGGGGCAAAATAACCCACGAGCTGATATCCCCACGACGGATCGTACGGATATTCCATGACCGGCATAAACTCTACATGGGTAAAGCCCGTTTCTTTGACATAAGCCGTGAGCTCATCGGCGAGTTCCAGATACGTCAAAAACTTGCCTTCAGCGTTGCGGCGCCACGAACCCAAATGCACTTCATAAACCGAGTGCGGACGGTTGAGCGCGTTGTGACTTTTACGCGTGTCCATCCATTTTTGGTCTTTCCAGCGATAGTCTAGATCCCAAACTACCGAGGCCGTATGGGGCGGATGTTCGCAATACCAAGCAAACGGATCGGCCTTTTCGGTGATGATGCCGTGGTTATTAGATTGTATTTTGTATTTGTATTTGGTGCCTTTGTCTACGCCGGGAATAAAGCCCTCCCAAATGCCCGAACTGTCCCATCGCACAAAGAGTTGATGTTCGCCCTGCATCCAGTAGTTGAAATCACCCACGACCGACACCGAGCGTGCCGAGGGCGCCCAAACGGCAAAATACACCCCGCTCACGCCATCGACCTCGGTGAGGTGTGCGCCAAATTTTTCGTATAATTTGAAGTGTTTTCCGGCTTTGAACAATTCGATGTCAAAATCGGTAAAAAGTGAATGCGGTTGGACTTTGTTCATGATGATGCTTAATAAGATATCAGAAGCCCTAGCCCCGAGTGAAGCGGCAGCCTTTTGACGGTTTCTTAAACGGCAAAAGCTACAGCGGAAAGCGGGAATAGCTTCAAATAATGGTCATAATTCGTAATTCTTAATTCGTAATTCTTAATTCTTAATTCTTAATTCTTAATTCGTAATTCTTAATTCTGCTTAAACTCCATAATACTCGCAATGCCCGTGAGCGGTATAACGGCCCAACGCGGACGTGAATTGAGTTCATAACCCAACTCATAGACCGCTTTTTCAAGGATGCAATATTTGAGTAAAAAGTCAATTTCTTTGCGGTAGCCGATGTTCAGATTGCCGCCTTGGGCCACCTCGGTATAGGTTTGTAAAAATACCCCAACGAAGTATTTAAACAACAATTCTCCGGCCTCAAACAGTTCTTGTTGCTCGTACGGATATTTGTCTTTGTTGTTAAAAATAGTCGCGTAGATGGCATAGTGAAACGAGCGGAACATGCCGGCCACGTCTTTGAGCGGCGGTTGTTTGACTTTGCGGTCGCGAATGGTACTCTCGGGTTCGCCTTCAAAATCGAGGATGAAAAAGTCTTCGCCATTGACCAAGACTTGCCCTAAGTGATAATCGCCATGGATGCGGATGCGCTCGGACTTCATTTTGGTCCAGTCAAAGTCAAGAAATACTTTGCGGATTTCTTTTTTGTGATCTAGGAACAAATTGGCCAGTTCGAGCGCGAGCCCGTCGAGTTTATGCAAATTGTTCTCGAGGATGTTGAGTCGGTTCTGAAACTGATACGTCAAACGGTTTTTGAGCCAAACGGTATAATCGCCATTGTACGTGGTAGGCGTAAATGCCGTATCGTGGATGTCGCTGCCCATGGCGATGTGCATTTCGGCTGTGCGGGTGGCCAAAGTGTGGATGCGCAAGAATATGCTGAGTCCGGCCCAATCAATGATTTCGTGCGGCACTTCGTTGATTTTGAGTCGGCGAAACAACTCAACTTCGGGCAATTTGGCGATTTTGATTTTTTTGGTTTTGAGGTTTTCAAAAATGCGATCCACTTCATCGAGCATAAACTGCCAAGCATCGCCTTGGTTGGGCACGAGTTCTTGCATCATACCCAGGGTGATGTTGCCTTCGCTGAGCGCCACGCTGATGCTGCCGGTATAGGCCGGTGAGTTTTTAAAATCCATGCGCTCGGTCAAAAAGCGACTGATTTCGTAATCGGGATTGGTACTGATGTAAATGCGTCGAAAGATTTTGAGCACCAAATTTCCGTTGTAGACAATCGAAGTATTGCTTTGCTCGGCGCCCATAAACTTAGACGATTCATAGGTGGTTTGCTCGAGTTTTTCACCGCGGTGGAATTTGACTTTGCCGGGTTTTTTCTCGTTGGGTGCTTGCAGGATTTTTTCAAACATCAACTGACGGAAATCTTCCTGATGCAAAGCGTCGATCAGAAAACCTTGCTGATTGCCCATTTTGACCGGTGCGATTACGGTGTTGGTCGTGAGGTCTTCTTGCGCCATAAAGGCAATGGGCATAAAATAATGCTGATAGAAGGCCTCTTTAAAATTGACTTCGAGCAAAACGCCGTAATAGGTATTTTTGGCCGAGGTCATCATGAAATAATCAACGACTTCAATATACTTGAGCGTACTGGCTTTTCCGCCATACCACCTTTTGTTGATGATGTAGCGCTCGAGAATATCCGATGAAAATACCTTGACAAACTCGGGGTCTTCAAAGGCTTTTTTCCAGTCGGTTTTGAAAATAAAGGGCGTTTTAAATCCTTCTTCGTTGATTTCTGTGTCCATAATCGTTAACGGTTGATTTTAAACAAATGAAACGGAACATCCGGATGCAATTCGACAAAATTCCATTCTTTGTCCCAATGATAAATATTTCCGGTGATTAAATCTTGAATTTCAACTGGCTGATCTCCGATTTCAGCGATGGGCAACTGCACCATGGCTTGTGCGGTGTTGTGTGCATCGAGACTCACGACCATGAGCGTTTCGTTGGTTTTGTCATCATCGAATTTATAATAAGCCAGAATTTGGTCGTTGTTGGTGTTGCAAAAAACAATATTGTTGGTTTGTTGCAGTGAGGTTTGTTCGCGGCGGATGTGATTCACGCGCGTAATAAGTGTAGTAAGTTTGTTCTCGATGGTCCAATCCCAATGCGCGACTTCGTATTTTTCGGAATTGAGGTATTCTTCTTTGCCAGCGGCCATCGGAGCACAAACCATATATTCAAACACCGGTCCGTAAATACCGACACTAGAACTGAGCGTAGCCGCTAAAAAGTACTTCTGTAAATGCACTGATTCATTGCCGGATTGCAGTGCAAACGGATTGATGTCGGGCGTATTGGGCCAGAAGTTCGGACGGTAATATTCTTTTTGATCGGTTTGAGTAAGCTCGGTTAAATATTCAATGAGCTCTGCTTTGGTATTGCGCCAGGTAAAATAAGTATACGATTGGGTGAATCCTTGTTTGGCGAGTTCGTTCATGATTTTGGGGCGCGTAAAGGCCTCAGACAAAAACAACACATCGGGGTGTTTCTTTTTGATTTCACCAATCAGCCAGCCCCAAAAGTAAAACGGTTTGGTGTGCGGATTATCTACGCGGAATACGCGAATACCGCATTCTTCTACCCAGAACAAAGCCGTATCAAGCAATTCTTTCCAGAGGTTTTTCCAGTCGGTGGTTTCAAAATAAATCGGCATGATGTCCTGATATTTTTTGGGCGGATTCTCGGCATATTGCACCGTTCCGTCGGGGCGCCATTTGAACCATTCTTTGTGCTCATGACCCCACGGATGATCGGGTGCGGCTTGCAAGGCGTAATCCATGGCTACTTCAATTCCGAGCGATTGCGCTTTTTTAACGAGTGATTTAAAGTCATCAATAGAACCCAACTCAGGATGGGTTGCTTTGTGCCCGCCGTATTGTGAGCCTATGCCCCAAGGCGAACCAACATCACCCGGCTCAGCGTTGGTGGCGTTGTTTTTCCCTTTTCGGTTGACTTCGCCAATGGGGTGAATCGGCGGAAAATACAAGGTGTCAAAGCCCATCGCTGCCACGCGCGGCAAGAGTTTTTCGCAATCCTTAAAGGTTCCGTGTTTACCGGGCTCAGACGAGGCCGAACGCGGAAAGAATTCATACCAAGTGCTGAACAATGCTTTGTGCCTGTCGACATAAACTTTGAGTTCGTGCGATTGGTTTTCGATATAAAGAATAGGATATTTTGTAAATAAAGCGGTCAACTCGTGTGACATGGCAGCTTCTAACGCTAAGTCGTATTGTTTGGGGTCGGCAAATTGCTCGGCCACTTTTTTGAGGTAGGCTTTTTCGTCTTTGTTGGCAAGTTTAGCAATGGCTTGAACGTATTCTGCGCCTTCGAGCAATTCTGATTTAACGTGTTGATTGTCTTGGATTTTGCGTTCGGTGCCATGTTGCCAATTCAAAGCATAATCGACCCAAGCTTGTACATAATAAGTGTAGGTTCCTTGTTTGTCAACCGTAAATTCAGCAGTCCATTCATCGTTTTGAGTGGGTTGCATTCTTACTTCGGACCATTTCTTTTCACTTTCGTGGCGGTACATGACCCGGCATTGAATTACATCATGTCCGTCGGGAAATACATCGGCCGTGACCGTTACTTTTTGTCCGACGATTCTTTTTACAGCAAAAGCGCCACCATCGAGTTGCGGCAAAACATTTTCAATAATTACACGGGTTTGTCTTTGCATTTTAAGTTTATTTTATGACTTCTAAATTTAGCAAAAAATACAGAAAACAATACCTTGCAGTAAGATTTACAGAAATGGCAAAGAATCAAAAGAAACATCAGGAAAGTTTAAAAATTCCTAAAATAATCCTCGCTGCGGGTTCATTTTTATCGCTTATTTCAGACCGACTCACGGTATTGTTTGCCGCGCGTTTGTTTACCACTCCGCTCAAACATCGCATTCCCAAACGCGAACACGAAATGGAACAGCACAGCCAACAAGAGCAATTATGGGTCAATTCTTTGCAAAAAGAGATTGTAGTTTATCAATACGGAAATGCGCCCCGAAAAATTCTACTCGTACACGGTTGGTCCGGACGCGGAACCCAATTGGTCAAAATTGCCGATGCCTTGCTCCAAGCGGGCTACTCGACCATGAGCTTTGATGCGCCCGCCCACGGAAAGTCTGCGGGCAAAACCACTTTGATGCCGGAGTTCATTGCCTCTATTTTTGAAATCGAAAAAAAATACGGACCGTTTGAAGCGGCCGTCGGACATTCACTCGGCGGCATGAGTTTACTCAACGCTGTAAAAGACGGATTCAAAATTCAGAAATTGGTGACCATTGGCAGTGGCGATGTAGTTCGAGACATCATCGATGATTTTATCGCTAAACTTGAGCTCAAACCCAAATACAGCGGTTTGCTTCAACAACATTTTGAAAGTAAATCTAACCGAAAGATGGATGATTATTCATCGTATAAAGCCGCACAAAAAATAGAGATTCCGGTTTTGGTGATCCATGACCAGGACGATGCCGATGTGCCAGTGCATTGTGCAGAACATATTTCAGAACATCTCAAAAAAGGTGAACTGATGATGACCCAAAAACTCGGTCACCGAAAAATATTAGGCGACACCCAAGTCATTGAAAAAGTCATTAACTTTATACAAAACCCACAGACATGAGTTACCCGATTGAAAAAACACCTGAAGACTGGAAAGAGCAACTAGGGCCGGAGCGCTATAAAATTCTGCGACAAAAAGGCACCGAGTTTCCGCATACCGGCCAATACAATTTGCATTTTGAAAATGGCACTTATGTATGTGGCGGCTGCGGTGAGCCTTTATTTGAAAGCAGCAGTAAGTTTGATGCCCATTGCGGTTGGCCTTCGTTTGATGCTTCGATTCCGGGTAAGGTTTCGTATGTGCGCGATACTTCGCACGGCATGCTCCGGACCGAAATTTTGTGCAGCACTTGCGGCGGACATCTCGGACATGTGTTTGACGATGGTCCTACCCAAACCGGACAGCGTTATTGTGTAAACTCATTATCGATTGACTTTAAACCCGAATAAGTATGGAACTTTTTGACAATTCTTGGACTGAAAAGTTACAACCGCTCATTGAACTCTACCGAGGCAAAAAACACCCGCTCGATTACCAGAATTTGTATCAACTCATGGTCATGGTGATTCTTTCGGCACAAGATTCTGACGCCAACATCAACAAAATTGCTCCAGGCTTTTTTGAAGTATATCCGAATTTACAGAGCTTGGCCGCATCCAACATTCCGGCTATCGCGAGTCAAATCACCAAAGTGCGCAACTTCAACACTAAAGCAAGCTGGCTGTTAGAGATTGCCCAAACCTTGCAGACCGAAGATAACATTCCGCTCACGATGGAAAGCCTCACAGCGCTCAAAGGCATCGGACGAAAATCTGCCAATGTCATCATGCGCGAAATGAAAGCGCCGGCCGAAGGCATTATTGCTGATTTGCATGTGATTCGTGTAGCGCCACGCATCGGACTCTCGGCTGAATTTAAAGACGGTAACCGCATCGAGAAAGAGCTGATGAAAAACTTACCGCCCGAAATCTGGGGCGAGATTGGGATGGCTATTTCGTTTCTGGGGCGCGAAACCTGCCGACCGACGAATCCTAAATGTGATACCTGTGTTGTGCAAAAACATTGTCAGTACAGCAACTCAAAATAAAAAGCCATGAATTTCTTCACCAAAAAAATGCAGTGGAACAACTTAGAGTTCATTCCGTTTAAGTTGTGCGTGGCCAGTATTTACCTGTGGGTGGGGATTCATTTTCACGACTATTTAAGCAGTTACAGCCACTTATTATTGGCCGTTTTTGCCGTTAGCGTTTTGGTAACAATGTATTTGTGGATTCAAAAAATGCGCAGTAAAGATTAATTTTATTAGGGCGAGCCGGCTCGTCAAACTCCACGTTCCACAGAAAGTTGATTCGCTCGCCGTCGGGCTGTTCGCTGTATCTTTTGTTCCTACGTCACAAAAGGATGCCGCTGCCATCCCTCTCGCGCGACCCATTTAACTTAGAATTAATCTTTTATACAGCGTACTGATTGACCCAAATGCTTATCTGCATGACTTCTTGAAGCTGCGTTTGTCCCAAAAGCTGTAAGTACCAACATAGCATGAAATTCAAGATATATTCCATCCTCTGAAATGAATACACCTTCATCAGCTGTCCACCATTGCGCATATAAATTCTTAAATTTAAAAACTCCGTCCAACCAAACAATGCCTGCAGGAATACCCGAAAACCCCGAACTATTATCACCGATGATTCCATGAATATTGTTCCAAAGTGTAGTAGACTTCATTTTTTTTCCGGCAACATTTTCACCACCCAAAAAATCAATCAGTGTTGTCCATTCATCATTACTAGGTATATGATAACCTAAAGGAGCCAACCCTCTTGGATCATTGACTGCATACCAATTATACAATTTACCATAAACTGGCCCATTGGCAGAGTCGTTGTTATAATAACACCAAGCTCCAGTAGTGAGATTTGCCCATTCCGTTGCATCTGTTACTTGTGGAATGATATCGCCGTTTCTATATCTAGAAACATTTAGATTCTTTGTTGTCCAGCATTGAGTTCCAATTGTAACCGTAGAGTAAATATTATCATCTATATCCGCTACATTTCCACAGTTCTGAAAAGGATTTTGGTCAGAACCACTACTATCTGAGTTACAGCTAGTAAAAAGTGCGAGCATACAAAATAAAAAGGCTAACTTCTTCATTTGATAAATATGTTCAAATATAATCAAAAAAAAACTATGATATAAAGGAGTAAGTCCGGTGGACTTCAGGTATAAAAACAAAAAACCCCGTTCGTTAGAACAGGGTTTCTAAAAGAAAGGCGACGACATACTCTCCCACAAAATGCAGTACCATCTGCGCAGGCGGGCTTAACTTCTCTGTTCGGAATGGGAAGAGGTGAGCCCCGCCGCAATAATCACCTTAAGT
>JAFDZC010000001.1 GCA_018267095.1 Bacteroidota bacterium | reverse complement strand
GTGACTGCGCCGGTCTCTGCCGGAACTTTATCGGGAACTCAAAACATTTGCATTGGGGATTCCGTCACTTTTTCTTCTTCTGTTTTAGGCGGAAGCTGGACTTCTTCCAATCCTGCGGTGGCAACCATCAATGCTGCTACCGGAGCCATTGTCGGAGTTTCTGCCGGAAGCGCGACCATGACTTATACCGTTGCGGGTTCAGGCGGTTGTCCCAATGCAACAGCAACTCGAACGACAACCGTGACTGCGCCGATTTCGGCCGGAACCTTATCCGGAACTCAAAATATTTGTATCGGTGATTCGGTTACTTTTGGTAGTACTGTTTTGGGTGGAACTTGGACATCATCTAATACCGCTGTAGCAACCATTAATGCTACTAGCGGAGCCATTGTCGGAGTTTCAGCCGGAAGTGCGACCATGACTTATACCGTTGCGGGTTCAGGCGGTTGTCCGAATGCAACGGCGACGAGAACGATAACCGTGACTGCGCCGGTGGTGGCTGGAACTTTATCGGGAACTCAAAATATTTGTATCGGGGATTCGGTGACTTTTGGTAGTACTGTTTTAGGTGGAAGCTGGACTTCTTCCAATCCTTCTGTAGCGACCATCATTGCTGCTACCGGAGCCATTGTCGGAGTGTCAGCAGGTAGTGCGACCATGACCTATACCGTTGCGGGTTCAGGAGGATGTCCGAATGCAATAGCGACAAAAACAATGACTGTAAAACCATCTCCACAAATACTTAACCCGAGCACTTATCAGATTTGTACCGGCGAAAACATTACCATAAACCTTAGTGCTAATATTCCGGGCACAACCTTTACATGGTTGGTGACACAAAACAATGTCAGTGGCGCGAACATCGGTTCCGGAAATACCATTTCGGCTACCCTGACCAGCAATAATGGCAATGCCGGATCAGTAGTTTATGGTGTGATTCCGATGGCCAATGGATGCGAGGGGAATCCGTTTTATATTACCGTGCGTGTCTGGCCATTGCCTAAACCACAGTTGAACGACGGTTTTGTGTGTCTAAACATTTTGACCAACCAAGCGGTGCAAAGCCACTTGTTGCAAACCGGGCTAGACAATTCGAACTATACTTTTGATTGGTATTTTAACGGAACGTCCATCAGCGGAGCCAACAGCAACACCTATGCAGCCGAACAAGCCGGAACCTATTCGGTGGTGGCCACAAATATAAACACGAATTGTGTTTCAGAGGAAGTATTTGCCACGGTTACCTCATCGTATATAGCCAACAGTTTTGTGGCAGAGCCGAGTGAAGCCTTTGCCGACGCACCCTACATCATTGTACATACACCGGCGGGCACCGGTCCGTTTTTGTATCAATTGGATTTTGGACCTTTCCAAAATTCGAATACTTTTTACAATGTGAGCAGCGGATTGCACACCATTCGCGTCAAAGATGAACTAGGTTGTACGGATTTGCTCGGGCAAGTTTGGATTTTGAATTACCCGAAATTCTTTACGCCCAACAACGATTCTTATAACGACACTTGGAATATTCCCGATTTGGCAAATCAGCAAGATGCCCACATTTACCTATTTGATCGATACGCGAAATTCATCAAAGAAATCAGTCCGCAAGGCGAAGGTTGGGACGGAACCCACAACGGATATCCGCTGCCTTCAACCGACTATTGGTTCTCGGTAGATTATACCGATCCGAACACGTTTGTACGCAGAAATTTTAAAGCGCATTTTTCTTTGAAACGCTGATTGCGTGAAGGATGGACGCGAAAAGCCCGCAACGCAGTGAGGACTTGCAGCAAACAGCCTGACCCGCAGGGGCACGCCCAAAAACAAAAAAGGCCCTTGAACAAGAGCCTGAATTTGCCTTTATTTTTTGAGTACTTCGAGCACCGTTCCGAGCAATACTTGGGCTCCGGTGGCTAAATCTTCGTAGGAGGAATACTCGAGCGGATTGTGGCTGATGCCGTCTTTGCAGCGCACGAAAATCATTCCGTAGTCACAGGCATAAGACAACGCAAGCGCATCGTGGAACGGCCCGCTCATGAGTTCGGGTGCGTCTAAATTTAGTTTTTCGCACTCGCTGTGAATGATTTTTTTGATCCAATCGGCGCAATAACGCGGTTCGCTGTTGGTGTCTTCAGAAATAGAATATTCGAGTTTGTGCTTTTGACAGATGGCGTCGATGCGGTCGCGCAGTTGTTGTTCGTAGCGATGGCGTCGGTCTAAATCTATATCGCGCAGGTCAACGGTCATCTCAACTTCTTCGGCGATGATGTTGCGCGAAGCCGGAAATACTTTCATGGTGCCCACCGTGCCTACAGTTGGATTGCCCGGAACTTGGGTAGCGATTTCATGCAAAGCTACCGTAATTTCGGCAGCACCCAACAGAGCATCGCGGCGCATTGGCATCGGAACTGAGCCCGCATGGCCCGCCATTCCTTTGAGTTTGACCGTCCACCAAAGCGGCCCGGAAATGCCCGAGACGACACCGATGGGTTTTTGGGCCACGTCTAAAACCGGACCTTGTTCGATGTGTAATTCAAGGAAGCAAAAAATACTGCCTTGCGGATATTCAGAAGCTTTGAATTGAGTGATGTCACAGCCAAAATCTTGGAGCGCTTGGGCACGTGTGATGCCGTCTTTGTCAGCGCGACTAAGTTCGCCTTCTTCGAGTTTGCCTAAAATACCACGCGAACCAAAAAGGCCTTTGTTGAAGCGCCAACCTTCTTCGTCGGCAAAAGAAATGACTTCAATAGAGCGTTCGGGTTGTTGACCGTTTTCGTGTAAAGTACGCACCACTTCAATGGCGCACAACACGCCGGCAACTCCGTCAAAACGACCGCCATAGGGCTGTGAGTCAAGGTGTGAGCCCATCATCAGTACAGGCAAGTCGGGATTTTTGCCTTCGAGTCTGCCGATTAGGTTGCCAAAATTGTCGATGCGCACGGACATTCCGGCTTGTTTCATCCAGGTTAAAGCTAATTCAAAACCTTGTTTTTCAAGTGCGGTATGCGCCGGGCGACAGGTTCCGGTTTCACCGATTTTGCCGATTTCGCTCATGGCTTCAAAATAGCTTTGAAGACGGGAACTATTTATTTTCATAGAGTTATTGTTGTTTCATGCATGCCCGCGTGAGGGATAGGAGCGGCTATCCTTGGGTGCCTTTTCGGCACACAAGATAATAGCGGAAAGCCCGACCCGCAGGGGCACGCCCTCATTTTAATGATCGTTAAGCGGTAAGCCTTGCGCCTGCCAATCTTTCCAGTTGATGTATTCGGGAGCGACGCGTTGGACTTGCATGGTGATGCAATTGTCAACCGGACAAACCAATTTGCAGAGGTTGCAACCCACACATTCTTTTTCGTTGATGGTGTAGTTGTTATATGGCACGCCGCGCTCGATGTTGATGGATTGATGCGAGGTGTCTTCGCAAGCAATATAGCACAAGCCGCAGTGAATGCATTTGTCTTGATCGATGTTGGCCACGTGGTGGTAGTTGATATCGAGGTCTTCCCAATGCGTGATTTTCTCGACGGATTTGCCAATGAAATCGGTGGTTTTTTGATAGCCTTTTTCGTCCATCCAGTTGCTGAGGCCTTCACACAAATCTTCTACTATGCGAAAACCATGCGTCATGGCAGCGGTACAAACCTGGACCGAAGTAGCACCCAAAAGCATGAACTCGGCAGCGTCTTTCCAAGTGCTCACGCCTCCGATGCCCGAAACCGGAACACGACTCGCGATGGGATCTTGTGAAATGGTGGTGAGCATTTTGAGCGCAATTGGTTTGACAGCCGGCCCGCAATAACCGCCAAATACGCTTTGTCCGGCTACATACGGATTGGGTACTAACGTATCAAGGTCAATTCCGGTGACGCTTTGGATGGTATTGATCAGACTCAGTGCGTTGGTTCCGCCTTCGACGGCTGCGCGTCCGGTAGGAACGACTGAATGTACATTCGGCGTAAGTTTGGTGATGACCGGAATCGTGGCTTTTTCCATGACCCATTCGACCACCATTTTGGCAATTTCGGGATCTTGGCCCACGGCAGCGCCCATGCCGCGCTCGGTCATTCCGTGTGGGCAACCAAAGTTGAGCTCAAAGCCCATAGCACCGGCATCTTCGCATTTTTTGATGAGTTCGTGCCAAGCGGTTCGGTTGTTATCGGCCATGAGCGATACAATCATCGCCCGATCGGGAAACATTTTGACGACTTCGGTAATTTCGCGCAAGTTGATCTCGAGCGGTCTGTCGCTGATGAGCTCGATGTTGTTGAAGCCCATGATGCGTTTTTTTCCGTAATCAACAGACGAATAGCGCGAAGAAACATTTTTGACTTGTGAACCCAACGTTTTCCAGACCACTCCGCCCCAGCCGGCTTCAAAAGCGCGAACTACATTGATTTTTTTATCGGTGGGCGGCGCACTGGCCAGCCAAAATGGATTCGGTGATTTGATTCCTAAAAAATCGGTTGATAAATCTGCCATATACTTTGTCTGTTAATTGTTGAACGTTGGTTTTAATTCGCATTCCAAAATGTAATCGGGTGCAATGATTTCTTTGACGATGGCCGCGGCTCCGTCTTTTCCGGCTTGAACGGCATCAACGACTTCTTTGCCTCCGTTGACACAATCACCTCCGGCAAAAACTTTGGCGGTTGGCGTGGTTGATTTTCCGGAAACCGAAATTTTACCTTTATTGTTTTGCAGGTTGCTGGCTTGAACGAGTTCTTCAAACGGCATTTGTCCGGCCGCTTTGATGACCATATCCACATCCAAAGTAAAAGTTTCTCCGGAAGCTACCGGGCTTCTTCTGCCGGAAGCATCGGGCTCGCCGAGTTTCATGACCTCGCAAACCAATTGGGCTACTTTGCCGTTTTCGCCTTTGATTTCTTTGGGTGCGGCCAGCCAAATGATTTTACATCCGTCCAATTTGGCGATGTCTAATTCTTTTTGGGTACACGGCATTTCGGCTTGGGTTCTGCGGTAAATTAAGGTAACCTCGGCTGCGCCCAATCTTTTGGCTTGTGTAGCGGCATCAATAGCGGTCATCCCCATTCCGATGACGGCTACGTGATCGCCCACGGCAATTTTTGAATAATCGTTGTTGCGCAATTCGTAGATAAATTTGATGGCATCTTCAACACCTGCTAAATCTTCACCTGGAATATCGAGTTGACGCGCCATCCCGACCCCAAAAGCCAAATACACCGCATCGTAATTTTGACGCAATTGCTCGAGCGTGATGTCTTTGCCCAAAGCATGATTGTATTTGATGTCAATACCACCAATCGCTGTGATGTAATCAACCTCGTCCTGACAGAATTCAGGCGTTACTTTATAGGCCGCGATGCCATAGGTCATGAGTCCGCCGCCTTTGGCTTCTTTTTCATAAATGGTCACATCGATGCCTTCGCGACTCAAGGTATGCGCACAACTGAGTCCGGCCGGACCGGCACCCACAATGGCTACTTTTTTGCCAATCGATGGTTTGCGCTCAAAGAGTTGCCATTTGTTTTCCATGGCTTTTTCGGTTGAATAGCGTTGCAGACGAGCAATGTTGATCGGCTCTTCGTGCATCATGTTATACACACAAGCGCCTTCGCACAATTTCTCAACCGGACAAACTTTACTGCAACCGGCGCCCATGATGTTGGAAGAGAAAATAGTATGCGCCGATCCTTTGAGGTTGTCGGTGGCGATTTGCTTGATGAATTTCGGAACATTGATTGACGTCGGACATGACTTCATACACGGTGCGTCGTAACAGAACAAACAACGGTTGGCCTCTGTAAGCGCCGCATCGCGGGTTTCAAACGGCGGATGGATATCGGCAAAATTCTCTTGATATGCCTCCGCGCTGAGTCGGTTATTTCTTATGGACATAAATTTCTTTGTTTATTTTGGTTGGTTAGTGACTATTTATAATTGGGTGATTTCAGTGTACGTTTCGGGTCGACGGTCGCGGTAAAACTGCCATTTGCTGCGGATTTGTTCAATGAGATCTAAATCAAATTCGGCCACGAGCAATTCGTCTTGGTCTTCAGAAGCACAGGCAAAAATTTCACCCAGCGGATTCACGAAATAAGAAGTTCCGTAAAAACGCCCGAGGTTCCACGGTTTCTCTTCGCCTACGCGGTTGATGCAACCCATAAAATAACCATTGGCTACGGCGTGTGCGGGTTGTTCGAGTTTCCACAAATACTGCGATTGCCCTACAGTGGTGGCCGATGGATTGTAGACAATTTCGGCTCCGTTCAAGCCCAAGCAACGCGCGCCATCGGGAAAATGACGGTCATAACAAATATAAACGCCCACTTTGGCATAACGCGTTTGGAAAACCGGGTAACCGAGGTTTCCGGGTTTGAAAAAGTACTTCTCCCAAAATCCGCCTGTTTGCGGAATGTGGTTTTTTCGGTATTTGCCCAAATAGGTTCCGTCGGCATCAATCACCGCGGCGGTGTTATAGAGCACCCCGGCCTGATCTTTTTCATACACCGGAACAATGATCACCATTTGGTATTTTTTGGCGTACTCTTGCATGAGCTCGGTAGTTGGCCCCGGAACAGATTCAGCCGAAGCATACCATTTACTGTCTTGCCCCGGACAGAAATAAGGCGTGTTGAAGATTTCTTGAAAACACAAAATTTGCACGCCTTTTCGGCCAGCTTCTTCGATGTACGGAATATGCTTTTGCAACATCGCCTCTTTGATTTCATCGATGGTGCCTTCGCCTTCGGTTTTGGCCAAACTCAGTTGAATTAAACCTGATTTTACAATTCTTGCCATAAGTTTTAAATTTTTCCGTCTACTTTGTTGCGTTTGATGAATTGTCCGTATCCTTTCGGGACTTTGCACTCGTTGTTGTCGATGGCTATTTTTCCCCGCAACAAAACAGTTTTGACTTTTCCGGTGAGTTGCCAGCCTTCATAACCGCTGTAGTCAACATTCATATGATGCGTAGCGGCTGAAATGGTGTGTTTTTCATTCGGATCAATCAGGATGATATCGGCGTCGCTGCCTACGGCAATGGTTCCTTTTTTGGGGAACATGCCAAAGATTTTCGCGGCGTTGGTCGAGGCTACTTCAACATATTTATTCAAGGTAATTTTGCCTTTGCTGACACCTTCGCTAAAGAGCAATTCCATGCGGTTTTCAATGGCCGGATGTCCGTTCGGGATTTTTGAAAAGTCATCTTTACCCATCAGTTTTTGCTCCCACATAAACGGACAGTGGTCGGTAGCCACTACATTGACCATGCCTTGATTCAAGCCGGCCCAAAGTGCTTCTTGATCTTTTTTCTCACGAAGCGGCGGCGACATCACCCATTTGGCTCCTTCAAAATTTTGCTCATACAGACTGGCATCCAAAATCAGATACTGAATACAGGTTTCCACAAAAACATGTTGGTTGCGACGGGTGGCAAAACGGACAGCATTGAGCGCGCCTTCGCAGGTGAGATGCACAATATAACCCGGACAGCCCGTATAATCGGCCATGTCAGCAAATCGGCTGCTCGCTTCGGCTTCGGTGACTTCAGGTTGTGATAAATAATGATAGAGCGGTGCTAGTTTTCCTTCGGCTTTGTGCTTGGCAATCAAATAATCAATCATGTCGCCATTGGTCGCATGTACGTTGATAAGCCCACCGTGTTTTTTGACTTCTTGCATGAGCCCAACCATCTGACGATCGTCAATCATGAGTGCGCCTTTGTAGGCCATAAAAGTTTTAAACGAGGTG
This sequence comes from Bacteroidota bacterium, assembly GCA_018267095.1. Classification (GTDB taxonomy): domain Bacteria; phylum Bacteroidota; class Bacteroidia; order Flavobacteriales; family Flavobacteriaceae; genus Flavobacterium. Next base: position 128,240 of record JAFDZC010000001.1, on the reverse strand, counting down.
ATGCCTTCGTTTTCTATAAAGTGCTGAATTTCTTTTTTGGTTTCGTCGTTAAAATCGGTCACGGCCATGTGAAAACTGTAATCGCCTACAGCGTTGTTGTCGCTGCGGCCTTTCCATTCTTGCAAAGCTGAATTCAAACTTTTTCCTTGGGTTTGCAGGATGAAATCAATCACCGTTGTGGTTCCGCCAAAAAGAGCAGCGCGGGTTCCGGTTTCGTAATTATCGCTTGAATAGGTGCCCATAAACGGCATATCCAAATGCACATGCGGATCGATTCCGCCGGGCATCACGAGTTTTCCGGTGGCGTCAATCACGGTATCAGCCGCAACGTTGAGGTTTTTGCCGATGGCCGAGACGGTCTCTCCTTCAATAAAAACATCCGCCATATAATCGTCGGTGGCGGTAATGACTCTTCCGTTTTTGATTAAAATACTCATATCTTTTTAAGTTGCTGAGTGCCTAAGTCCTGAGCGGCTGAGACTCCTCACATTAAATTGTTCTATTTTTCATTAAAATCCAATAAACAAAACCGCTGATGCCGAATCCAACAAACCAAGCGTAGTGGTATAAATCCGAAAGCCAGGCCGGAAATGCATCGATGCTGACGGCTTGAATCGTGGTTAAAAATCCCGGAACATTGGGTAAAATGCCCAAGATAAGCGCCCAAATGGCCTGGATGTTGAAGCCTTTGGTAAAGCTGTATTGCCCTTGCGGATGATATAAATCGTCTAAGATTAAAGTCTGTTTGCGAATGAAATAATAATCGGCAATCATGATGCCACCCACAGGACCAAGTAAACTCGAATAGCCTACGAGCCAGGTAAAAATATAGCCCGACGGATCAGCGATGAGTTTCCAAGGAAAAATCAAAATTCCGATGATTCCGGTAATATAACCGCCCTTTTTGAAATCAATTTTAGAAGGTGAAAGATGCGCAAAATCATTGGCCGGACTCACGATATTGGCCGCGATGTTTGTCGCCAAAGTAGAAATAGCAACGGCTATCATGGCAATGCTGACCAGTAATTTGCTGTCAAACTTTCCTGCCAAAACCACCGGATCCCAAATGGTCGTTCCAAAAACAATGGTCGTTGCCGAAGTAACCACCACGCCTACAAAAGCAAACAAAGTCATCGAAGTCGGAAGTCCGTACAATTGCCCTTTGATTTGCGCTTGTTGTGAAGTGGCATAGCGAGTAAAATCAGGGATGTTGAGCGATAGTGTAGCCCAAAACCCAACCATGCCCGTGAGCGCCGGAAAGAAATAGGTAAAGAATTCAGTACTGCTCGCAAATTTAGAAGGCGTATTTAAAATCGGGCCTAAACCATGTGCGGCATTGAGTGCCCATAAAAGTAAAGCCAGAGCCGCCAAAGGCAAAAAGAACGCTTTGAACACCAAGAGTTTTTTGATGCTGTCCACACCTAAATACACCACATACATATTGAGCAACCAAAACAAAATAAAGCAAATAGCCGGTCCGGTTTGTAAGCCCCAACTATCTGGGAAAATTTGTGGTAAAGTCTCCAGCGAGGGCAACCATAAGCGCGCCATTTGATACAAAGCAAAACCGCCAATCCAGGTTTGAATGCCAAACCAACCGCAGGCCACAATGGCTCGGAGCAAAGCCGGAATGTTCGCGCCGACGGTTCCGAAACTGGCCCGGGCGAATACCGGAAATGGAATGCCGTATTTGGCGCCGGCGTGTCCGTTGAGGATCATCGGAATGAGCACAATAGTATTGCCCAAGAAAATCGTCAGAATGGCTTGCCACCAACTCATGCCGCCTTCAATAAGCGAACTCGAAAGCATATAAGTAGGAATACACAAACTCATGCTGATCCAAAGGGCCGCATAATTCCAGGTCGTCCAACTTCGTCTTTGGGCCGCAATAGGCGCCAAATCTTCGCTATACAAAGCGGTGTTTGTATGGTTTTGGTTTTCGCTCATAATTGATTGATTTTATTCCATGGCAGCGTCGGCTATTTTGAGCGCTTCGCTGATGATGGCCAAACCTTCGTCAATTTGTTCCTTGGTGATGTTGAGCGGTGGCGCAATAAAGATGTAGCCCCAACGCACAAAAGTGTACATGCCAAGCTCGCGAATTTTAGCGGCGATTTGATTGGTGATTTTCAAGTCGTCTCCGGCGGCGTTATAAGGCGCGATGAGTTCTCCGGTGGTTTTATTTTTGAGTACATCCAAGCAGCCCAAAAGTCCGGTGTTGCGGAAAGTTCCCATACTCGGATGCTTTGCGCGCATGGCCTCAATTCTCGATTCGAGATAAGCACCCATTTCACGCGTGTTTTCAATCAAACGGTCGGTTTCGTAGATGTTGATGACGGCTAATGCTGCTGCGAGTGAAACCGGATGTCCGTTATAGGTAAGCCCAATCATCATGGGTGTGTTTTCGAATTTCTCGGCGATTTTGTCGGATACCATCAAACAACCTAAAGGTAAATAAGAAGCTGTCAAACCCTTGGCCATACAAACCATATCGGGAATGATGTCGTGGTTTTCAAAACCGAACCATTTTCCGGTGCGACCAAATCCGCTCATGACCTCATCGGCAATGAACAAAATACCGTATTTTTCGCAAAGCGCTTTGACACCTTTGAGATAACCTTTCGGGTAATGCAAACAACCCGAAGAACCACTTTCGCCTTCAAAAATAAAAGCCGCAATATTGGTTTTGCCTTCGAGGTGGATGATGCGCTCGACGTATTCTAAACTCAACGAAAGTTTGGTCGCGTCATCGAGATTTTTCATGCCGTAGAAATAATACGGATCATCTAAATGAACCACATTGGGCATTTGCTGCGCATCATTGGCGAGTTTTCGCGGGTCGCCGCCAACGGTCATTCCGCCGATGGAACCACCGTGAAAAGCGCGATAACGCCCGATGATTTTATGTCTGCCGGTATACAATCTGGCAAGTTTGATGGCATTGTCTATAGACGAAGTGCCGCACAAAGTAAAAAAGGCTTTGTTGAGATCGCCCGGGCAAATTTCTGCGAGTTTGCGCGATAATTTGGCACGCACTTCGGTGGTGCAGCTCGGCGTGACAAAGCTGACTTTGTTCATTTGCTCGACCACAGCATCGGTAACGCGTGGGTCTCCGTGGCCGATGTTGACTGACATGAGCCCGGATGAAAAATCAATGATGCGTTTTCCGTCGCAGTCATATAAATAAACGCCCTCGGCGCGATCAATAGCAATGGGGTTGACAGCGGCTTGAGCCGACCATGAAAACAAACTGAACTGTTTGCTGTCGTTGATGATTTGTTCTTTTGATAAGGTTTCTTCTGTTGTCATTGTATTTTGTTTTTGAAGAATCTGTTTTGGGTTTAAGCGAATCTTACCGATGGACTTAATGCCCTAGCCCCGATTGCAGCGGAAATCCTTTTGGCGCTGGCGTTCAGCGCAAAAGATTGCAGCGTAAAGCGGGAATAGCTTCTAAAAATTCGTAATTCGTAATTTATAATTCTTAATTGACTCTAGCTCATCCAATTCACACCCGCCTCAGCATTCCACTTGACGGTGGTTTTCTTGAGCTTGGTCCAGAACTCGATGGAGCTTTTTCCGGTGATGTCGCCCACGCCAAACTTGCTCTCGTTCCAACCGCCAAAACTGAACGGCTCGCGCGGAACCGGCACGCCTACATTGACACCCACCATTCCGGCACTGGCTTTTTCCATGATGTAACGGGCCATACCTCCGTTTTGGGTGAAGACGCTCGCGGCGTTTCCGTACGGATTTTTGTTTTCGATGGCCAAGGCTTCATCAACGGTGTTGGTGCGCATGATGGAAATAACCGGACCGAAAATTTCTTCGCGGGCCACACTCATCTCGGGCGTGACATAATCAATGACCGTTGGTCCGACATAGGTTCCGCCTTCTTTGCCGGAAACTTTTGTGTTTCGGCCATCGACGAGAATTTTGGCGCCGTCTTTTTCGGCTTGGGTGATATAACTTTCGATGCGCTCTTGAGATTCTTTGTTGATGACGGCTCCGAGGTTTTGTCCGGGAACAATTTTGCGGGCTTCGTCGCAAATTTTGGCAATGATGTGATCGACATTTCCAACGCCGACCATCGCGGAAGCGGCCATACATCTTTGACCGGCACAACCGGACATCGACGCGGCTACATTTTGTGCAGTCATATCCGGAATCGCATCAGGCAAAACCATCAAGTGATTTTTAGCACCGCCCAACGCCAAACATCTTTTTAAGTTTTGTGTGGCGCGTTGATAGACAATCTTGGCCACTTTGGTCGAGCCGACAAACGAAACGGCTTCGATATTCGGATGGTCGCAAATAGCGTTAACCATTTCTACATCGCCGTGTACTACGTTAAAAACGCCATCAGGCAAACCGGCTTCTTTGAGCAATTCGGCAATGCGTCCGCAACTGAGCGGCACTTTTTCAGACGGTTTCATGATCATGCAATTGCCGAGTGCGATGGCATTGGGAATCGTCCAGTTGGGCACCATCGAAGGAAAGTTAAACGGAACGATGGAGGCAACTACGCCCAAAGCCACATGTTCGGTGCGGCATTCAACGCCTTTGCTGACCTCTAAAAGTTCTCCGGTAATGAGTTGCGGAAGCGACGTGGCAAACTCAGTGAGTTCGATGCATTTTTCGATTTCGGCGACGGATTCACCATAGGTTTTTCCGTTTTCTTCGCTGCACAATTCAGCGAGTTCTTTCATGTTTTTTTCGAGCAAGGCTTTATAGCGGAAGAACACTTGAACGCGCTCTTTAATCGGGGTTCGGCTCCAGGCAGGAAATGCGGCTTGTGCGGCTTGAACGGCTTGATCTAAATCTGATGTGCCCGACATGGGGACTGTTGAGAGAAGATTTCCGTCTAAAGGTGAAACCACATTGAGGGTTCGGGCAGCAGAGGCCGGTGTAAACTTTCCGTTGATGAAGTTTTGAATCGCTGGGTATTTCATGTAGTACTATTTATTTTACAAATTATTAATAAAAATAATAACAATAACTTAATATGCAACCTACAATAATACACAATTGACAACATTAACATAACATTGTTTCGGATTTTATTTTTATGATAAGTTCAAATTTTGTTTTTCTGAAATTTAAATTATCTGAAAATGAATTGGTTAGACAGTTTATAAAATTATCCTATCATTTATTCTGATAAAAGTTAAATTTTAACTACAGCCCTTTATTTCTGTTACATCAACCGAATAAAAGTCTAATTTTGAAGTTCTTTGCTTGAAAACTTAGCTATGAAAAGACTTTTTTTATTATTCCCACTGATGTTGTTGTTTTATTGCAGCAATGTTGAAATGAATGAAAATACTGAAGCTTCGGCACAAAAGGCAACCAATCCGGATGTGGTCACAGAAATTTTCAACCTCAAACAAGTTCCCATCATCACTGTTGAAGTGAGTTTGGATCAGTGGAATAAAATCCTCACCAACTACGATTTGAATCCGGCCAACGATAAAAAAGTGGTCTCGAAATTTACTTTTTCGGTAAACGGCAGAACCACCGTCATTGACAGCGTCGGGCTTAGACTCAAAGGCAATACAAGCCGCCGCCGCCCCGAGGGTGACACCGGCTTGCTGCACGATGCAGTGAATCCGGATTGGCATCATTGTCATTTTGGTTTTGACTTTTCTAAATACCGTGACGGACAAAATTTTAAAGGTCTGGACAAACTCAATTTGAAGTGGTTCAAAGACGATGCGGCTTATTGTCGTGAAATATACAGCTATGATTTGTTTAAACGATTTGGTTGTTGGAACGCGCCCTCGGCTTCGTATTGCAGACTATACATTAAAGTACAAGGCGATGCGCAACCGGCCTATTTTGGAGTTTATGCCATGATTGAAAACATCGATGAAGTATTTATTGCCAAAAACACTGCTAAATGGGGCAACGGTGTTGGTTTTCTGTGGAAAGGCGGCTGGAGTGGATCGAACAATGCCAATTTTGTTTCAACTGAAAGTATCGGTGTTGAGGATGTGAACATCAATCCGGCTTTGTCAACTTATTACGCTTATGATTTAAAAACCCGCAAAAGCGAACTGACTTCGGCCAAAACTGAATTGCTGCAATTTATCTCAGATTTGAATACCCGAACCGGCACTGATTTTCAAAATTGGATTGCCCAAAAAATGGATGTGCCTTTGTTTTTAAAAACGTATGCTGTAAATGTGGTCTTGGGTATGTGGGACGATTATTGGGTCAACGGAAACAACTTTTATTTTTATTTCGCGCCCAATGGCAAAGCTTATTTTATTCCGTATGATTATGACAATACGCTCGGAACTTCGCAGATAGTCGCTAATTCAGGAACACAAAATCCGCTCAGCTGGGGCAATATGACGCAGCGTCCGCTGATTACCAAAATCTTGGCCATTCCACAATATCAACAGCTATATAAAAGCTATTTGTCAGAGCTGGTCAGCACCAATAAAGATTATTTTTACTACAGCAAAAGTGTTCCGCGCATTCAAGCCTGGCAGAGTATGATTACTCCTTATGTAAGCAACGACACCGGCGAGGACATGCTGATTGAAGACAAACCGGCTTCATGGGGCAATCAACCGAATTATCGTTTGTTAACCGGAGGTCCTTTTGGCGGAAGCTCAGGTCCGGCCAATTTCTTTACCAGTAAAAGAACCGTAATTCCTTGGTAATAAAAAAAGTCGCTCTTGTGGAACGGCTTCGGTTATTTTGAATCTGTATTGCTTAAAATTTAAAAGATGCGCCGAGTTGAATGACTTGGTGTTTTGCGTCAACATCTTTGAAAATGTTTGTCAAACCATGCACATAACGAGCACTCACAGATAGTCCTAATGGGAAATTAATTCCCAAACCTCCGGCCACCGATGCGTCAAAGCTGTTTAAATCATCATTGTTTTCAAGATTGTCATTGACTTTATAACCGATTTGTGGCCCGGCTTCAAGACTGATGGTTTTGAGCATATATACGCGCGCCATAACCGGAAGTTGCAAATAGCCAATGGTGTAATTGGTGTTGTTGGCTTTGTATCCTTGCATCGAATATTGCAACTCAGGTTGAATGAAAAACAACTCCGGAACTATCGCAAATTCTTTATAAACACCCGCATAAAAAGAAGTCATTGGTTTTACATCTGAAACATCTTTTCCGGTAATCGTTGCTATACTCGCTCCTGCTCTGATGCCAATTTTTTGCGCTTGAACAGTCGACAATGCCGTAAGGGCCATAACCAAAACTATTGTTTTAAAAATTTTCATATTCATATCATTATTAGGTTTAACGCTTCAAAAATAAACATTAATCTCAAAGACAAATTATCGCTTGAAAATTAGTTCCGATAATCGTCCGTCTCGTTTGTAAACATCGTCATAAAAACGCAGTATTCCTTCGCGGTCAACCCAAGCAGTGAAATAACCAATATATACCGGAACGGGTTCTTTTAACGTATACCAAGATTCTTTGCCGGCATACATCACTTTTTCAACCTTTTCAGGTGTCCAATTCGGATCGTCTTCGAGTAAAGTTTGCGCCAATTCCAGCGGTTTGGCTACGCGAATACAGCCATGACTAAAAGCTCTTGAATTCCGGTTGAACAGACTTTTGGCTGGAGAATCGTGTAAGTAAATATTGTTTGAATTCGGAAACAAAAACTTCACCCAGCCCAGTGAATTTTGCGCACCGGGTTTTTGTCTAACGCGCCCTTTGTTCCATTCCATATCGTGTTTGGCAAGGTAATCTTTGTCTTTTTCGATGGCCGGCTTAATTTCTTTTTTGATAATGCTCGGCGGTACATTCCAATACGGACTAAAGACAATGTATTTCATCATTCCGCTAAAAATAACGGTTTGATTCATGACTTTTCCGACTACAACATTTGATTCCAAGGCGGGTTTTCCGTTTTTGTAATACACCAATTCATACGACGGAATATTGACGGCTATATATTGTTTGCCTTGGCTCATCTCAGCGGGAATCCATCGGCAACGCTCCATATTGACCATCAGTGTTTTGATGCGACTTTTGAGCGAAATATTCATCGAACGAATCATTTTTCCGGAAATCAATTCTGATGGCGTTAAACCAATGGTTGCTTTGTATTTTCTGACAGGGCGAGCCAAAGATTCGTCAAAAATTGCACTTTGATTGTCTTGATTCAGATAACCCATCAAGTACAATCGCTTGCGCACATGAGCCACCAAATCTGAAGTGTCGCCGACTTTGAGCGGATCCATATCAAACGGGATTTTGACCGTATCGACATCGTTTTTACGCGCCGCTTTTTGGTAACGCCCGAGCATTTCTTTGAGCTTATAATATTGCGGCAAAATATTTCGCTCGTTCTTTTCAATCAGCTTCGGATTGGCCATCAGCGAATCGAGATAATGCACATAAGAAACCTTCTTACGCGGCAAATACCAACCCAGTTCCCGAGAAGTTTTTACATCAAATCCGTGAAAAACTTTGTCGGCATAAAAAAAATAAAAAGCCGAGATGAGATAGTCATTTTCAGAATTACTCAAAGCGGATTTACCCGGTTGAAAAATCTCTTCAAGGTATGATTTATAAGGAATTTTGGTGTGAACGCCTTCGGTTTCAATCGTATTGATTTTACTGTGCAGTAAATGTCCTAATTCTGTAATTCCCTTAGGGTCAAACCAAATAAATTCCCAGTGATGGTTTCGATATAATTCGCGCATTTGCGGCTCATAAACGGCCAATTTCGGATATCGTTTGACAAACCAATGTAACTTTAGGCTATCGGGAGCGACTTCTTCAACGGGCTTTTCAGGAAGATTTTTTTTGTGAGACTGATGATTTGATTTTTGATGATCATCGCGTTTACAAGCGGTCATCGCCAAAATAAAAATCAGAGTAAGACGCAAAATCGAAAGACGACCCAACATGAAGAAAAAATTTAGCTGTGTAAAAGTACACAAACTAAAGGCACATCAATGTTGACAAAACCGAAGATTATCTATTTTTAAAAAATCAAATGTAAAATTATGAGAAACTTATTCTTTTTATGCCTGATGATTGTATGTTCCGGCAACATGCTTTGGGCACAAAACAAAACAACCGCCGAGATTGATGCCTTGCTCAATCAATGGCACAAAGATGCCGCAGTGGCCAACGCTGAAGCCTATTTTGGCGCTATGGCAGATGATGGAATTTTTATCGGAACCGACGCTACCGAAAACTGGAACAAAAAGCAATTTCAAGCTTTTGCCAAACCTTATTTTGACAAAGGAAAAGCTTGGGATTTCAAACCTTTTGAGCGTCATATTTACCTAAGCGCTGACGGAAAAACGGCTTGGTTTGATGAACTTTTAGATACTTGGATGAAAATTTGTCGCGGATCGGGCGTATTGCAAAAAGAAGGGAACGTCTGGAAAATCAAACACTATGTGCTTTCGACAACAGTTCCGAACGACAACATTAATGAAGTAGTCAAAATTAAAACGCTGATTGAAGACGAACAAATCAAAAAACGCAAACTAACTAAGTAAACTTTATATAAAAAATGTGGAATTCCTGCTTTTCAAAAAAGAGCAGGATTTTTTTTGCCTCAAAAAAACCGAAACAGAATTTGTTTCGTACATGGCTCAAACAACCTAAATCTAAATGCCATGAAACTTCGTAAAAAAATTGAAATCGCTCTTGTTAGCGCGCTTTGCATCTCACTCATGTTGTCCATCATTTTGCTGACGCAATATGCCACCAGCCAACCGATTGAAAAAACAAAACTTGAAGTAAGCAAAATCAAGTTCAACCAACCGCTTGACCCAATGAAAAAAACAGAGGTAAAAGCTATTCTTCGGGCCATTCCCGGAATTAAAGGCGAGGTGATCATACAAGGCAACACGGCAGTTTGTCTTAGAGATGCTCAGGTTTGTGACGAACAAAAAATAATGGATCAATTGATAGCCGGCCACTATTTCGGGCAAATATGCAAATTAACAACAGAATACGATAATTCTGTCTACAGAGGAAAACTCCACCGATTTGCCATTGCCACCACCAGAAATTCCGAATAAATTTTATGAAATAAACAACCCTTTTTTTCCCAATCAACCCATGCAATCCTTAATCACTGTTCAGGGCAGCTTTGATAAAATTTAAACGCGCAGCCGATCACTGCTTCAAGAAAAACCCTGAGTTTCTAACACAAAGTTAGATTTGCTCCCGCCTGTCAGATTGATGAGGGCAGGCGGTTTTTAACTAAAAAAAACAAACAAAATGAAAAAGAAAATCAAATTAGTCCTCTTGGGTCTTAGTGGAGTGGCTTTGCTTTTATTTTTGGCTTTAATCGTTCATATTGCTCTTGTTAAACCTCCTGAAAACGCAACCATTCAAATTAGTCGAATTGATTTTGACCAACCATTTGACGTTCAAAAAGCAGCTGAAATAACCCGGCAAATAGAATCCATTCCGGGTGTAAAAAAAGGCGTTTTGGTCAAAAAAAATGTGGTGGTTTATTTTCATGATAACCGCGTGGCTGATTCAAAAAAAGTCTTTGATGAGCTCATGAAAAAAGGAAACTACAAAGCCAAAAGATTTATCATCAGTGCTGATTTATCACAAAAACAAGTTTGCCCGGTGATCAATCAAAACAGTTTTTATTTCAAATTATCCAAAATAGTTCACAAGTACATTAACCCTAATTAATAGAAATCATGAAAACCAATTTTAAACTTTGCCTTTTAGTTTTGATGGCTGCCGGCACATTTTCTTCGTGCAGTAAAGACGATGATTCATCAACACCCGCTAAACCTTCTATTTATGCCCGATTGGGTGGAACCACTTTAGTTCAAGATCCTGATGCTCCAACCGGAACGATGATTGAAGCCGGAAGATTGAGCTACCGAAAAGTAGTGAATTCAACCGTGCAGCTGATCGTTGCTGATATTCAAGAGGATGCTCCGGGCAATTTGAGTGCGCATTTTGCGCCGCTATTATCCGAAGTGGGTGCCGGAAACACAACCAATTTGGCCATTTTAACCGATAATCTCACAGACTTCTTTTCGTACAATACCGGCGGAACGAATCCTGTGAATAAATACGAAGGAAAAAACATGGCTGATGCGCACAATCCTGCTACCAATCCAAGAATGGGCGTTAAATCAACCAATGCAGATTACGATAAATTTGAAGGCTATGTGGGCGCGGCGGCTCAAGCCAATGGCGTTGCTGCCAATACAGAATTATACAACGACGTCGTGGCCGTTTTGGAATCGCTCAGAAGTCCGATTGTACAAGCTCCTTAAGAAACTTTTGTTTTTATGAAAAGCCGCCTGGTGAAAAAGGCGGTTTTTATTTGCTTAAATTTTCAAGCATTTCATCGGTAATGGCCGATAAGTCAAAACTGTGTTTCCAGTTCCAATCTTGGCGCGCACAAGAATCATCAATGCTTGCCGGCCAACTATCAGCTATTTTTTGACGGAAATCCGGCTTATAACTAATTTTAAAATCGGGAATGCGCGTTTGAATTTCGGCAGCAATTTCAGCCGGAGTAAAGCTAATTCCCGCCAGATTATAAGAGGAACGAATTTTAATCTGTTCCGACGGCGCTTGCATGATTTCAATGGTGGCACGAATTGCGTCATCCATATACATCATCGGAAGTTTTGAATGTTCAGATAAAAAGCATTCGAAGGTTCCTTCTTTTAAAGCTTTGTGGTAAATGTCTACGGCGTAATCGGTAGTTCCGCCTCCGGGTTCTGTTGTCCAACTAATCAAGCCCGGATAACGGATGCTGCGCACATCCACACCGTATTGATGGTGATAATATTCGCACCAACGCTCTCCGGTTTGCTTCGAAATTCCATACACCGTAGTTGGCTCCATGATGGTGAATTGGGGCGTGTTTTCTTTGGGCGTTGTCGGACCAAAAACCGCAATGCTCGAAGGCCAAAATATTTTTTTGATTTTTCCTGCTTTGGCCAAGTTGAGTACGTGAAAAAGCGAATTCATGTTCAAATCCCAAGCAAATGCCGGGTTTTTTTCAGCAGTTGCCGAAAGCAGCGCCGCCATCAAATACACATCGGTAATCTGATATTGTTCGATGAGATGTTCAATCTGATTGTAATCTAAGGCGTTGACCACTTCAAAAATACCATTGTTGACAATGTCGTTGTTGAGTTTTCGGATGTCAGAAGCGACAACATTTTCAACGCCGTACATATTTCTCAAACGCGTGGTGAGCTCGGTGCCGATTTGTCCGCAAGCTCCGATTATGAGTATTTTTGTGTTCATTTGTTTTGGATTTGCGTGTAAAGATAAAGCAATTTGAGCGGTCGAAAATGGTAATTAATTCACAAAAACACAACTCAAACTACAAACTGTTGGATTTCTTTCGGTTTACCTTTGTAAATTTGCCACTCAATTATATGATGATGAATTTTAAATCGCTGTTGATTCTTTTTTTAATGTCCTTTCCGCTGGCTTGTCAACAAACCGACGAGCGCGAATTGGCGCAACAGCAAAAAGCGTTTCAAGCCCGCGCACTGATTTTGAAGGAAATCAAAAGCGGTTGGCATTTTCATACGCCGGCCTTACGCCCGGATACACAGAATATGTTGCGCAATTGGGCCGAACTCAGACAATTCAACTCTGAGATTATGCAAACGCCAGGAAGCTCCATCGGCGGATTTCAGAAAAAGGCGAAAAGCTTGTCCAAAAAAGCAGCAGAATTGGGCAAAAGTATTCCCGCCGAATTTGACAAACCCGAAGTAAAATCGCGGATTGCGGCGCTGACCACCAAAATCAATCAAATCAATTTATACCTCAATATTCGCGAGATTCCGGCTAAAAAAATAAGCACACTCGTTGCCGATGCCGATGCGGCTTGGTCTGCACTCTATCGCGAAATGAATGAAATTGTCCAAAAAAGCAAAATCCCGCTCGAAGAAGGCGAATCAGATATTCTCTTGATGCAAGATTCTTCACGCGCCATTCCGGATTTAGCGACCCAATAAAAGCCTATTCCATTGAGCAACAACAGCGTTATTCAGATTTTTGACGCTTCGGTAAAAGCCAAGCAAATCAGTGAAAACCTCAGCCTTGATCGCAGCAAATTGCATGTTAAAGGCCTCGTAGGTTCGGGCTTATCATTGCTGGTTCAATCGGTTTTTAAGCAAAGTCATCGCCCGTTTTTACTGATTTTAAACGACAAAGAAGAAGCGGCCTATCACCTGAATGATCTTGAGCAAATGCTCGCTGAAGATGATGTGCTTTTTTATCCGGGCTCGTATCGTCGACCTTATCAAATTGAAGAAACCGACAACGCCAATGTTCTTTTGCGCGCCGAGGTGCTCAACCGGATTAATTCGCGTAAAAAACCCGCGCTGATTGTGACCTATCCCGAAGCTTTGTTTGAAAAAGTCGTGACCAAAAAAGAACTCGACAAAAACACACTCAAGGTAGCCGTGGGCGATCAGATTTCGATTGAATTTATCAACGAAGTTTTGTTTGAATACGAATTTAAACGCGTTGATTTTATCAGTGAACCCGGCGAGTTTTCGGTGCGCGGCGGTATCATAGATGTGTTTTCATTCTCGAACGATCATCCGTATCGGATCGAGTTTTTTGGCAATGAAGTTGACAGCATTCGAACCTTTGACGTCGAGACACAATTGTCGATTGAAAAGAAAAAAAAGATTGCCATTATTCCGAATGTCGAGAATAAATTCTTTCAAGAATTGCGCGAAAGCTTCTTGCAATACATCGCTGCGGACACCGTCATTTGGGCACAAAACTCAGAGCTTTTGTCGTCTAAACTCGATAAGTTATTTGACAAAGCGACTGATATTTTTCGCAGTCTCGACGCAACGATTCAGCAAGTTGAACCCGAGAAAATTTTCTTGAACGGAACGGTCATCGCCAAGCAAATGTTTGATTTTTCTTGTGTAGAACTCGCAAATGAAACGCTTTTTCAACCAGCTAAAACCTTTGAATTTTTACAGCGCCCACAACCTTCGTTCAACAAACAATTTGATTTGCTTTTGAACGATTTGAGCGAGTTGCATTTTAACGGTTACAAAAACTATCTTTTTTGCAGCAATACTTCGCAAGAAAAACGTTTTCACGATATTTTTGAAAGCCTCGAAGACGAAGGCCAAAGCCTTTCAAGCCGTCAATACCACACAATTAATCTGCCTTTATATCAAGGTTTTATTGATGACGAGAATCAATTGGCGTGTTATACCGACCATCAGATTTTTGAGCGATACCACAAATTCAGCATCAAAAACGGTTATGCCAAAAAGCAAACCATCACACTCAAAGAACTCAACACTTTGGCCGTGGGTGATTATGTGACGCACATTGATCACGGCATCGGAAAATTTGGCGGTTTGCAAAAAATTCAAGTCGAAGGCAAAACCCAAGAAGCCATCAAACTGGTTTATGCCGACAACGACATTGTGTATGTGAGCATTCACTCGTTACACAAAATCTCAAAATACAACGGTAAAGACGGAGCGCCGCCCAAAATCTACAAACTCGGTTCGAGCGCCTGGAAAGTGCTCAAGCAAAAAACCAAAGCGCGCGTCAAACACGTTGCGTTCAATCTGATTCAACTGTATGCCAAACGCAAACTCGAAAAAGGTTATCGCTATGCGCCCGACAGCTATATGCAAGCCGAATTAGAAAGCTCGTTTATTTATGAAGACACACCCGATCAGCTCAAGGCTACGCAAGAAGTCAAAGCCGACATGGAAAGCGATCGCCCGATGGATCGTTTGGTCTGTGGCGATGTCGGATTCGGAAAAACCGAAGTGGCCATTCGCGCTGCATTTAAAGCCGTCGACAATGGAAAGCAAGTAGCAGTGCTGGTTCCGACGACAATTTTGGCTTATCAACACTTTAGAACTTTTTCGGATCGACTCAAAGATATGCCGGTAACGATTGGTTATTTGAATCGATTTAGAACCGCCAAACAAAAGACCGAAACGCTCCAACAACTCGCCGAAGGCAAACTCGATATTGTCATCGGAACGCATCAATTGGTCAACAAAAATGTACAATTCAAAGATTTGGGCTTGCTCATTGTGGATGAAGAACAGAAGTTTGGTGTGAACGTAAAAGACAAACTCAAAACGATTGCGGCCAATGTTGACACGCTGACTTTGACAGCCACACCGATTCCGCGAACGCTGCAATTTTCACTGATGGCTGCTCGCGATTTATCGGTAATTTCGACACCTCCGCCCAATCGCTATCCGATTGAAACCAGCGTAGTAGGCTTTAATGAAGAGCTCATTCGCGATGCTATTTCGTATGAAATTCAACGCAACGGACAAGTGTTTTTTATCAACAACCGCATTGAAAACATCAAAGAAGTGGCCGGCATGATTCAGCGATTGGTGCCCGATGCGCGTATTGGTGTGGGCCACGGTCAAATGGACGGCAGCAAACTCGAAGAACTGATGCTTGCTTTTATGACCGGAGAATTCGATGTTTTGGTTTCGACCACGATTATTGAAAGCGGACTCGACGTGCCGAACGCCAATACAATTTTCATCAACAACGCCAATAATTTCGGGCTTTCAGACTTGCATCAGATGCGCGGTCGTGTGGGCCGGAGCAACAAAAAAGCGTTCTGTTATTTTATTTGTCCGCCGTTTTCGGCCATGACCGAAGACGCGCGCAAACGTATCCACGCTTTGCAACAATACAGCGAACTGGGCAGCGGATTCAACATTGCGATGAAGGATTTAGAAATTCGCGGCGCTGGTGATTTACTCGGCGGGGAACAAAGTGGTTTTATCAATGAGATTGGTTTTGAGACCTATCAGAAAATCATGAATGAAGCCATTGAAGAGCTCAAAGAAAACGAGTTCAAGGAATTGTATGAATCCGAAGATAACGCAGAGAAAGACTATGTGAAAGACATGCAAATCGACACGGATTTTGAATTGCTCTTTCCCGATGAGTACATCAACAATATTTCAGAGCGTTTGAATTTGTACAATGAACTCAGCCAAATCAAAAACGAAGATGAGCTCAAGGTGTATGAAAACAAACTCATCGATCGTTTCGGACCGCTCCCTAAACCGGCCATTTCGCTTTTGTCAAGCATCAAAATGAAATGGTTGGCCACGCATTTGGGCATTGAGAAACTCGTGCTCAAACAAGGCAAAATGATTGGTTATTTTGTGTCGGATCAACAGAGTGATTACTACACTTCAAATCAGTTTCACAAGGTGTTGCAATTTGTTCAAAAGCAAGCGCAATTGTGCAGAATGAAAGAAAAACAAACTCCGTCAGGCTTGCGTTTGCTGATTACTTTTGAAAACGTCAAATCCATCCGAAGAGCGCTCGAACTCATCGAGCTCATGGCTGAATAATCAGAAAAAATTGTGGATGCTTTGTGCTAAAAAAGCAGCATCCATTTGTTCTATAGAATGCGGAATTTCTTTGTGCACAATGCACTGCGCGTGCGGTAAAATATGCGTCATGTGGCGCGTTTCATCAATGCTGACCATTTGATCTTTATCACCGATGGTCAATAAAATCGGCGTTTGAATTTGCTCAAATTCTGCTGCGCTGAGCGGAGGATTCGTGCCCATTTCCAACATCATTTGTGCGGTTTTTTGCATCAATTCAGGCCATGATTTTCCGTGGAGTTTTTCTAAACTTTTGGCCCATTGCGGCACTTTTTTCAGAATTATTTCAGGTTGTAGCATTTGTGCTTCAAGCATTGAACTCTCTGGGTTCCAATCCCATTTGGTGCCCAAGGTAAAAATCTTAGAAACCTTTTCAGGATGCTGATGTGCCAGATAAACCGCGACATAACCACCCATGCTGTAGCCAAAAATATTGATTTTTTCAAGGTTATTTTGATTGAGATAATCGCTGACTTCTTCCGCAAAAACAGCGATTGAAAAACCTGCCGGACTTGCCGGTTTATCCCCGTGCCCTGAAAAATTGAGCGTATACAATTCGTAGTGTTCATCCAGAACATCCATGAGCGGTTTAAAATAAGCGGTGCTGCCGAGCGCTCCGTGCAAGAGCAATAGTTTTGGTTTCATAGCGATAAAAAAACCACTCCGAAGAGTGGCTATGATTAGTTGGTTTTAACGACTTTAAAATGAGCTTCTCGGTCTCCGAATTTAAGCGTAAAGAAATAGGTTCCACGTGCGAACGAAGACAAATCAATTTGTGCTTCAGGTTTGTTGATTTGCTTTTGATACAACAAACGACCTTCGAGATTGTAGACCAAAACTTCATTTAAATTGAGACGCGCCGAAATATTCAGATTTCCTTTGACCGGATTGGGCCAATAAGTAAAGTCAATATCTGATTCAAAAGAGGCATTTGCAAGTCTGTTTTCGCAGGCAATATTTGCTTGGTAGCCGGCAGCTGTAACCCCGCCATCTGAGTAAAACTTAATAGTTAGCGACCCATCATTTGCGGTTGAGACAAACGGTCCGGGAATGTTGTTTCCGGTAAAGCCACCTCCACTTAAATCAGGCGCGCTGGTTGAGTTTCCGTCATACACATACAAGTAATCATAATCTTGTTCTAAGTCAAACTCTGTAAAT
The DNA here is from genome assembly GCA_018267095.1 of Bacteroidota bacterium. Lineage (GTDB taxonomy): Bacteria > Bacteroidota > Bacteroidia > Flavobacteriales > Flavobacteriaceae > Flavobacterium. The sequence continues at coordinate 110,702 of JAFDZC010000001.1, read as the reverse complement.
GTCAAACGAATATTTTTGTTGGGTAAATTCGGAATAATCGTTCTGACATAGGTTTCAGAATCTTCATAATTATCGGTGGTTCCGCCCGTATCGGTAATCGAAATACCGCTGCAATAATTCGCACCTGTAATCACGATGGCTTTTTCATCCGGTGCAGATAATCCACCCGAACATATTGGACGCACGCGCACTTTGTAATACACATTGGCGGACAATCCGGTAGCGTTGTACAATGGCGTACTCACATTATTCCATACAATATTGGTGCTACTAAAAGGTGTTACGGCTACTTGCCAATTGGTGGTTCCCGAGCTGTCAACCCATGTAATTTGCGCCGTTCCGCTGGTAACATTGGTCGTAGAAATACTTGAAACTGTATTGATACAAGTGTTGACACAATCGGTGCTCAAACAGGTTCCTCCGTTGACTTTCCCCAGAATACGCGCCGCCGGTTGCGGGCCAAAACCGTTAGAGAAATTAATCCCTACATTGAGCAAATGACAATAACTCATGATGGTTCCTTTGACTGAATTGGATGGTATCGGCCCAGTATCGCAACTGCCTTCTGCATAATTTGAATTGGCCGTTGGACCACAACCATCAATAGCCGTGTTGTTCCCGTTCCAAACACATGCGTGTGTATGTGGCGATCCCATCAAATGTCCCAATTCGTGGGTAATTACTTCAATGGTCCAAGAAAAAACAGGAACCGTATTATAATCAATCGACAAATCTGAATAACTAAAATTATCTTGGGTACAAATACCGTTGATGCCCACAGCTACTCCGCCCAAACCTCCGTCGTCGCGACCTACGAGTTGGCCTAAATCGCCATCAAAAACTGGTCTGACTTCATTGAATTTGAATAAATAATCTGATGAAGAAGTTCCGATGCCATCATAAGGATCAGCGGTTGTCCAAATGTAAATAGACTTAATCGCGGTGGTGATTCCGTCGTTGTTATAAATGGTTTGCACGTTGTTGAACACTGCAGTCATCCAGTTGGTGGTCGTAGTCGTGCTGCTATTGTTGTCTCGATACAAATCGTTGTCGATTTCAAAGTAAATAGTGACACATTTCTGACTAAGAGCCTCTGCTGAACGGTTTGTTTCTGTTGCCGATGCCTGAGTATTATCGCGTGTATGGCAATTAAAATCGTGGTTGATTTTGAGCTCAGCGTCGGAATAAACCAAATAATCTGAGGTGTTGTTTTTCTTGCGGATTTTAGCTACCACAATGTTTCCGATGCCTTCTGCCGAAATCACACCGTATAGTTCATCGTTGAAAAAGCTAAAAGCGACCAATGAATTTTCATCGCCTTTGATGATTCCTCGGTAATACAACCCAGGACTGTAGGGTAGATTTCTTTGGTTTGGCGCATCCACGTGAAAACCTTCGGCCAAAACATCCGCTCGATACATTTGAACGGTGATGTTATTTTGTTGATACGGAACGGTGATTTCAATGGCGTTTTTTGATTCGGTCATCAGCTGCTGCAAAACATCCATTTGCAATTGAACCGCACCCGCTTTGTCAACTGTTTTTTTGATATCAGCCGAAAGCGGTTGATCAGACTCTGAAAGAATAGAATAATTGTGAAAAGTTTCATTTCTGGAAATAAGTTCTTGCACTTTCTGCGCTACCTTTTTCTGGGCAAACAAAGCAGTCGCAAAAACCAAAAGAACTGTGGTCAATAGTTTTTTCATAGTAGATTTTTTTTCAAATGTAGTAATTAAGTCGGCAGATTCAAACTTGCTGGAGTATCAAAAATGAAAAAAGGCATCTTCTAAATGTTCTATAATGAACTCATTAGCCTTTTTATAAATAGAAATAATATCAAATCGCACCGAAACATCTAAGTTTTGCCGAACTACATAAGCATCGATGGCCTGAGTCAGCAATTTGATTTTTTGCGGTTTGACAAACTCATGCGGCAATCCAAAATCAACACTTGAGCGCGTTTTGACTTCGACGGCTGCCAAAATGGAATCTTTAATAGCGATGATATCGACTTCGGCTTTTTGGTAATACCAATTGGTTTCAAGAATTTGATAACCTTGCTCTTCAAGGTAAGCAACCGCTTTTTGTTCGCCTTCTTTTCCGAGTTGGTTGTGCTGTGCCATAATCTTTACATAAAAGTGACCTCAGCTCCGGAATCGGTCACGTTGACTTGAACGGTTTTGCCCAAAATGAGCGCACGATTATCTTTGATATGCCCAGCCGGAAAGTTATAAATTACGGGGATTTTGCTGTCTTTAAGGACGTCTTGAATAATCTCCAACGCATCTTTACCCCACGGAATTTCGTTGTCGTTCATACTGGTCATACCACCCACAATCACTGCTTTGAGTCCGTCAAAATAACCATTGCGTTTGAGGTTCATCATCATGCGATCGATGTGGTATAAATACTCATCCAAATCTTCGATGAACAAGATTTTTCCTTTGTAATCAAGGGCCGATTTTGAACCAATGATGCTGTAAATTACCGATAGATTTCCACCCACAAGTTCACCTTTGGCAGTTCCTTTTTTGTTGAACGGATGCGCCGGAATGCTGTATTTTAAGGGCTGGCCGAACAGAGCTTTTCTCAAACTCTCGAGGGCTTCCGGTGTGGTTTTTTCAAAACTTTGCGCCATAATGGCGTGAAGCGTTTCAATACCCATTTGATTGATGTGGCTGTGCAAGACCGTCATATCACTAAAACCCACCACCCATTTGGGCTTTTGTTTGAACTTTGAAAAATCAATGCGGTCCACAATACGCACGGTTCCGTAGCCGCCTTTGCCGCCCAATATCGCTTTGATTTTGGGATTGTCGAGCATTTCCTGAAAATCTTCGGCGCGCAACCAGTCGGGGCCGGCCAGCTGATGATCTTCTTTGCCGATGGTTTTGCCCAAAACCACATGTAAACCCCAACTTTCGAGGATTTTAATCGCCGGTTTGAGCGCTTCTTGATCTATTTTTCGGGCGGTGGCCAAAATACCGATGGTGTCTCCTTTGTGTAAAAATTCTGGTGTAATCATTTTTCGTTGGGCTATAGATTGCGCGTAAATGAAAAATCCGATGATGAGATAAACGAATGTGAAACGGTGACTTTTCATTACTTAATTTGTTCGGTAAGCAAATATAAACATCTTGGTCAGATTATCGAGCGTGAACGGATTCTCTAGCGCTGATAGAAGCGGCATCCTTGGGCGGCCGGGTTGGCCACCCAAGATACAGCGGATAGCAGCAAATAGCTCCTGATAAAAGCATCAAAATCCGGATTCTATTGTTTATTTTTGCGGTCAATTATTCCGACGTATGATACAAAATCCAAAAAGATACACCATCACGGCTGCTTTGCCTTACACCAACGGCCCCATCCATATTGGACACTTGGCTGGTGTTTATGTTCCCTCTGATATATATGCACGCTACCTTCGTTTGCAGGGTAAAGATGTTGCCTTCATTTGCGGAAGCGACGAACACGGCGTGGCCATTTCAATGAAGGCCCGCAAAGAAGGCATTAGCCCGCAGGAAGTGATTGACAAATACGATGGCATCATTCGTCAATCGTTTGTTGATTTTGGTATTTCGTTCGACAATTACTCACGCACTTCTGCCGAGATTCACCACAAAACCGCTTCGGAATTTTTCAGAAAACTCTACGACGATGGAAAATTCATCGAAGAAGAAACCGAGCAACTCTATGATGCCAAAGCCGAACAATTTTTGGCCGATCGTTTTGTAACCGGTACTTGCCCAAAATGCGGCAATGAAGAAGCTTATGGCGATCAGTGCGAAAAATGTGGTTCAACGCTCAATGCAACCGATTTGATCAACCCAAAATCAACCATTACTGGTGAAACGCCTGTTTTAAAAACCACCAAACATTGGTTTTTACCTTTAGATCAATACGATGCTTTCCTGCGCGAATGGATTTTGCAAGGACACAAAAACGATTGGAAACCCAATGTTTATGGCCAAGTAAAATCATGGTTGGACGATGGCTTAAAACCTCGAGCGGTGACCCGCGATTTGGATTGGGGCATTGATGTTCCGGTAGCTGGTGCCGAGGGCAAAAAACTCTACGTTTGGTTTGATGCGCCGATTGGTTACATTTCATCCACCAAAGAATGGGCAGCGCGCGAAGGCAAAGACTGGGAACCGTATTGGAAGAGTGACGACACCAAACTCGTGCATTTTATCGGGAAAGACAATATTGTTTTTCACTGTGTGATTTTCCCGGCCATGCTCAAAGCAGAAGGCAGCTATATTTTGCCCGACAATGTTCCGGCCAATGAATTCTTAAACCTCGAAGGCAACAAACTCTCAACTTCAAAGAATTGGGCGGTTTGGTTGCACGAATACCTCAAAGATTTTCCGGAGCAACAAGATGCTTTGCGTTACGCACTTACGGCCAATGCGCCCGAAACCAAAGACAACGATTTTACCTGGAAAGATTTTCAGGCGCGCAACAACAATGAGCTCGCTGCTATTTACGGCAACTTCATCAACCGTGTAGTGGTTTTGACCCACAAATATTTTGACGGAATCGTCCCGCAACCGAATGCTTTTTCACCCGCTGATGAACAAGTCTTGAATGAACTGAAAGCTTATCCAGCCGTGATTGCCAGTTCCGTTGAACGTTACCGATTCCGCGAGGCGTTGGGCGAACTCATGAACGTTGCGCGTTTGGGCAACAAATATCTCGCTGATGAAGAGCCTTGGAAAGTCTACAAAACCGATCCGGAGCGCGTGAAAACCCAACTTTATGTTGCCTTGCAAATCGCAACCGCATTGCGCGTTTTGAGCGAGCCTTTCTTGCCGTTTACCGCTCGTAAATTGCATCGTATTCTGAATTTGTCGCAAGCACCCTCTTGGAATTCACTAAGTGAAAAACCAGAATCTTTGGCGGTTGGGCATCAACTTGGCGCTGCTGAAATTTTATTTCCGCAAATTGAAGACGCGCAAATTCAACAACAAATCGATCGCCTAGAAGCGACCAAAACCGCGAACCTTGCACAATCCAAAACTATGACACCACAAAAAGAACTTGTCTCATTTGACGACTTTGCTAAAATGGACCTGCGTGTGGGAACCATTTTAGAAGCAGAAAAAATGCCTAAAGCCAATAAACTTCTGGTCCTTAAAGTAGATACCGGAATCGATATTCGCACCATTGTATCGGGCATTGCTGAAAGTTTTTCAACTGAAGAAGTCATCGGAAAAAAAGTGACCGTTTTGGTCAACTTGGCTCCCAGAAACCTCAGAGGTGTTGAAAGTCAAGGGATGATTTTGATGACATCGGACGCAAGCGGAAAATTAGTTTTTGTGAATCCGGATGCTGAGGCTGAAAACGGCGCCAGCATCAGCTAACTATCTGAAATAATATTGTTATAAAACCTCAAAGAGATAAAAATCAATTTATGGAAATGAAAAAACTAAAAGTAATCGCCTTTGACGCTGACGATACTTTATTTGTCAATGAACCTTATTTTCAAGAAACAGAACAAAAGTTCTGTGCTTTGATGAGTGATTATCTCTCGCAACAAGGTTTATCACAAGAATTATTCAAAACTGAGATTGCTAATCTAAACCTCTACGGCTATGGAATCAAGGGTTATATCCTGTCAATGATTGAAGCCGCCATGAAGATTTCAAACAATACCATCTCAATAGAAATTGTTGAGAAAATTATTGAATACGGCAAAGAACTACTCCAAAAACCAATAGAATTACTCGACGGTGTTGAAGATACACTCAAAGCACTCGAAGGAAAATACAAACTCATCGTAGCGACCAAAGGTGATCTAAAAGACCAACAACGCAAATTGCACGACTCAGGTTTAGGGCCCTATTTTCACCACATTGAAGTCATGGCTGACAAACAAGAAATCAATTACCAGAAATTACTCAAGCGCCTTGAAATTGAGCCTCATGAATTTTTTATGATTGGAAACTCACTCAAATCAGATGTTTTACCGGTTTTGGCTATTGGTGGTTATGCCGTTCACATTCCGTTTCACACAACTTGGGAGCACGAAAAAATTCACCATAAAGTAGAACACCCAAACTTCAAAACGCTTGAGAAAATTACTGATGTCCTTGACCTTTTATAACCCAATTTTTATAAAATTCAAGTCATCAAAAAGTGTTTTATTTACCCAACAGCAGCATGTCGTTTAGCACGACTTCAGTGATATACTTTTTTTCACCGTTTTTGTCATCATAACTTCGATGTGTGAGTTTGCCTTCAACAGCGATCTGCGTTCCTTTTGAGGTGTATTTTTCGATGATTTCAGCCGATTTTCCCCAAGCAATTAAATGATGCCATTGGGTTTCGGTGACTTTTTCTCCTTTGTCATTTTTGTAGTTTTCATTGGTGGCTAAAGTAAACTTAGCTCTTTTCTTTCCTGAATCTAAAGTCATAATTTCAGGATCGTTTCCGATGTTGCCAATTAATTGGACTCTGTTTCTTAATGCATTCATGGCGTGTAAAAATTTAAAGTTATTATAGCATATTTCAGCCCTTTGAGAACTGTGTTGCCAAAGTTGAATTATTGTTTCGAAATGATTCGGTTGTTAAGCGTTTATTTTCGTTTGTAGCCGTTTGCAATTGTTTGTCAAAAGAAATTTATTCTTACATTTGACTGAGCCTAAAACTCTTAGAAACTGTTTTTGGTAGCTGCCTCAGCGCAGTTGTATCAATGGCCCCGGCAGTTTGAGAGAGCAATTTATTTATATGCCATGAAAACTTGTTTAGAATGCCACGAAAGAGTCATCGGTCGTGATGACAAAAAATTTTGTAGTGATGGATGTCGCAACAGCTACAACAACCGAATCAACAAAGACGCCAACAACCTGATGCGCAATATCAACCATCAGCTTCGGAAAAACTATCGGTTATTGTTAGAGAATAATCCTCAAGGAAAAAACAAAATTAGCCGGACCAAACTCATCGAGAAAGGATTTGATTTTTCGTTTTTTACCGGAGGACAACAAACCAAGAAAGGCTACACTTTTTTTGTCTATGATCAAGGATATATTCCCTTGAAAAACGGCTGGCTGAAGTTGTTTCAAACAACCCGAAAAACTTAACCGATATGAAAAAAAACTATGCATCTCTGTGGGCAACTTTCTGGATCGCCTCACTCTTAATTGTGATGTATTTGACTCAAATGCCCAGGTGGGCCTCGAGTTCTACTAACCTCAACGAATTTTCTACCGCTAAAGCCCTTGAACACATCAACAACATGGCTCAAAAGCCTCATTTTGTAGGCTCAGAAAATCATGCCGTAGTTGCCCAATATATAATCAGTGAACTCAAAAAACTGGGACTTCATCCACAAATTCAACAGGGAACAACGCTCACCGAATGGGGCAATTTAGTTTCCTCTAAAAATATTTTAGCTCGAATTCCGGGTTCAGATTCCTCAAAATCTTTGTTGCTTTTATCGCATTATGACAGCGCTCCTCATTCATATTCATTAGGCGCAAGTGATGACGCCTCGGGTGTTGCCACTATTTTGGAAGGATTGCGCGCATTTCTGCATCAAAAAACCAAGCACAAAAATGACTTCATTATTCTCTTTACCGATGCTGAAGAACTCGGTCTCAACGGTGCGGCTCTGTTTGTCACCCAACACAAATGGGCCAAAGAAGTAGGACTAGCCATTAATTTTGAAGCTCGAGGAAGCGCAGGTCCAAGCTATATGCTCATGGAAGTAAACCATGGAAATGCGGCCATGGTAGATCATTTTATTCAGGCCAATCCGACCTATCCGGTGACCAATTCCTTGATGTACAGCATTTATAAGATGCTGCCCAACGATACTGATTTGACCGTTTTTAGAGAGCAAGGAAAAATACAAGGGTTCAATTTTGCCTACATTGACCATCATTTTAATTATCATACCGCACAAGATTCATTTGAAAATATTTCTCCACAAACCATCGAGCATCAAGGCAGTTATTTGATGCCGCTTTTAAACTATTTTTCAAATGCTGACTTAACCCAGCTGAACTCGGCTTCGGATTTGGTTTATTTCAATACCCCGATGGGCATGTTCAGCTATCCTTTTTCGTGGAATATTCCTTTGGCTTTGGGCGCGCTCGGATTATTGGTTCTGTTGGTTTTTATTGGACTGGGCAAACGCGTTCTAAACGGTCGCGAAATCGGGAAAGGTTTTCTAAAATTCATCTTGTTGCTACTCGTGGTGGGCGGAATGAATTATTTGGCATGGCAAGGATTGCTCAAATTGTATCCGCAATATCAAGACATTCAGCAAGGTTTTACCTACAATGGCCATTATTACATGATTGCTTTTACCTTTTTAAGTCTTGCTGCAGCGATGTTGTTTTATTTCAGAACAAAATCGGTCGGACAACATTTGAATCAAAGTATTGCTCCGCTTGGGTTTTGGATTCTCATCAACCTTCTGTTGGCCTTTTATTTACCTGGAGCTGGATTTTTGATTATTCCAACTTTTTGCGGATTGTTGATGCTGGCTTATTTTGTTCTTACTCAAAAAACGCATTCGATTGTTAATGCCTTATTGATTGTTCCGGTCTTGTGGATCTTGGTGCCGCTCATTGCGCAGTTTCCCGTAGGTTTAGGCTTAAAAATGTTGGCCGGGAGCTCTGTTTTATTGATGTTGCTCTTTGGAATCTTGCTACCCTTACTGACCATTTATCAGAAAAAAATACGCTGGGCGGGTTTCTTTTTGTTGATTTCTTTGGTTTTTTTCGGCTGGGCGCATACCTTATCTGATTACAAGATTAATCGCGCCAAACCCAATTCGCTGGTTTATTGGCAAGATCAAGAAAAACATCGCACTTATTGGGGCACGTACGACCGCAATCTCGATTCATGGACACAGACTTATTTGGGTCAAAATCCAGCAAAAGCCGAAGTGCTCAATACGCAACATCTCTTCAGCAAATACGAAGCCGATTTTACTTATGCTGCTCCGGCTCCGAACAAGAATATCCCGGGACCAACCATTGAGTTTTTAAAAGATTCTACTGCTCAAGGACGTAGATATCTGCAAATCAAAATTAGTCCGAACCGAAAAGTCAATCGCTACGATGTTTTTGCTCCCGAAAAAGTGCAACTATATCATTTAAGAACCAACGGAGTCAGTAGAATAGGACAAAAAGGTACTTTATATGAACGCAACAACGCGCGGATTTTGAGTTATTATGTAGTCGACAATCAACCTTTAGAACTTGCTTTTGATGTTGTAGCCCAAGAGGTGCTCCATATGGAACTCATTGAAAGTTCTTTTGACTTGCTCAAACATCCCGCCTTTGGCATCCAGAAAAGAGAAAAAAACATGATGCCGATGCCTTTTGTTTTGACCGATGCCGTCATGATTCATCAAAAAATTAAACCAACGGCTCTGGTATCACCCCAGAAATTTGCCCTACCTTTACGCCCGAAAATCGTACAAGATTCACTTAAAACAGTACGAGATACAACGGAGCAACATTAAGGTAACTCATGAAATCAATCAGCATTTTAGGTTGCGGATGGCTCGGAAGACCGTTGGCGGTGAAACTGCTGTCTGAAGGTTTTCGAGTAAACGGCTCTACAACCACCGAAGAAAAATTAAACCAACTCAAACAAGAGGGCATTCATTCATGGCTGATTAAAACCGAGGCTACTGGTGTTGTTGGCGATTGGGACGGTTTTATTGAAAACGCTGATTGGCTGTTGGTGAATATTCCGCCGGCGATGAAAAAAAATGGTTCCGCGAATTTTGTTGCTTCTATGCAAAAACTTTGTGCGCAAATTGAGCAAAGCGGCATCCAGAAAATAATTTTGGTGAGTTCGACTTCCGTTTTTCAAGATATTCATCAAACTTTTACTGAAGCAGATGTTCCAAATCCAGATGCTGAAAATGGTCAAGCTTTATATCAAGTAGAGCAAATTTTTCAAAATATTGCTTCGGCCAAAACCACCATTATCAGATTTGGCGGGCTTATTGGAAACGACCGACATCCGGTAAAATTCCTTTCAGGAAGAACCGGAATTCCCGCGCCCAAATCAGTTGTGAATTTGATCCATTTAGAAGATTGCATCGGAATTATTTCAGCTGTTATTCAAGGTGATTTCTGCGGTGAAGTTTTGCACGGTGTGTCTGCTTTTCACCCGACGCGTGAAGCGTATTATACTCAAAAAGCAATTGAATTAAATTTGCCCATTCCTATCTTTAATACCAACGATTGCTTTATCGGAAAAACAATCAACAGTCAAAAACTCAGTGCTCAATTAGGTTATACTTTTTTAAAACCAGAATTGTAATTTGAAACAGAAAATTCAAAGTGCTATCCATCAAAAAGTCAATCACATTGGACTTCCGATTCTGGCTTTGTGCTGGGTCAGTTTTTTTTGGGGCACTACTTGGATTGCCTCAAAAGAAGGTGTCCAACATATGCCGGCCATGCAACTCGTGGCCATCAGACAGTTTTTGGGCGGGTTGGCTTATGTGCTGTTTTTTGTCTTAAAGAAAGAACCTTGGCCTAAAGTCAAACAATGGAAAACCATTCTGATATTGGCGTTACTTAATTTTGTGCTGAGCAACGGGCTCAGTACTTGGGGTGTTAAATACATCAGCAGCGGATTGGGCGCTATTCTCGGAGCGATATTTCCGATTTGGGTGGTGCTCATTAGTTTGTTTCGCGGAGAAAAATTAGCGCGTTTGTCTATTTTAGGAATGCTGGTTTGTTTTGGAGGAGTTTGTATTGTTTTTGCAGAACACTTAAAAGATTTCTTACGACCTGATTTTCGATTTGGAATTTTATTATCGCTCACAGCCACTTTTACTTGGGCTTTTGGAATGTTATACACCAAAAAAAAAGCTGCTAGTTTTAATCCATATTTTAGTTTAGGATTACAGATGTTAATCTCGAGTATATTCTTGTTTTCAGTGATCGGAGCAACCGGAACAACTATTCCTCTGGGTGAAATTCCGGCTGTTTCGTGGTGGTCAATTGCTTATTTAGTCATCGTGGGTTCATTGCTTACTTTTGCTGCTTTTATTTATGCTTTGCAGAATCTTCCGGCCGAAATTAACAGCATATATGCCTATATCAATCCAATTGTAGCCGTAATTTTAGGAGCAATGTTGTTTGACGAGCCGTTGACTTTTTCAATTATTTTCGGCGGTATTATTATCCTCATCGGGCTCTACACCGTAAATCATTCATTGCGCAAACAAAAAAAGAAAGCATAAAAAAACCCCGGTTTTAAGGCCGGGGCTATTTGGTTACCAGATTTTTACTCGTTTATCAGGTGCGATATACATTTTATCTCCGGGCTTGATGTTGAAGGCTTCATAAAAAGCATCCACATTGGTAAGCGGCACATAACCGCGGTATTGTTCTGGAGAGTGTGGATCAGTTTTTACTTGACTTTTTACGGCTTCATCTCTTGATTTTGAACGCCAAATCGTCGCCCACGAAAGAAAGAATCTTTGTTCCGGTGTAAAACCATCAATCAACTCTGACTTGTTTTGAACTTCTTTGAGATATAGTTGTAAACCGTCGTAAGCAGCATTAACGCCCCCCAAATCTCCAATATTCTCGCCCAAAGTAAATTTTCCGTCTACGTGAACTCCCGGAAGTGGCTCAAGTGCGCTGTATTGGGTAGCTAAAGCTTCACCCAAAGCCGTAAATTGTTTCAAATCTTGCTCAGTCCACCAATCGACCAAATTTCCGTTGGCATCAAATCGAGCTCCTGAATCGTCAAATCCGTGGGAGATTTCATGACCAATAACAGCTCCGATTCCTCCGTAATTGAGGGCTTCATCTACACGATAATCATAAAAAGGAGGTTGCAAAATAGCCGCCGGAAATACAATTTCATTGTACGATGGATTGTAATAAGCATTGACCGATTGCGGAGCCATGAGCCATTCGGTTTTGTCAACGGGTTTTCCTAATTTGTTGACATCTTTGCGGAATTCCCATTTAGATAAACTGCGCATATTGTTGAAATAGCTTCCACCTTCATCAGCTGAACCGATACTCAAGGTAGAATAATCTTCCCATTTATCAGGATAACCGATTTTGATGGTCATTTTGTTGAGTTTTTCGATGGCTTTTACTTTGGTAGCTTGTGACATCCAATCAAGCTTAGCAATTCTGCCTTGATAAGCTTTGATGATATTTTTAATCATACGCCCCGCTTTTACTTTAGCCTCGGCCGGAAACATTTGCTGTACATATAATTTCCCCAAAGCCTCACCAATTGAACCGTTCACTGTTTGTAAGGCGCGTTCATCTAATGGTCGTCTTTGCAATAGACCGTTGAGTGTTTTTCCGTAAAATTCAAAATTGGCATTTCCAATGTTTTCTGCCAACTGATTGGCTGTTCGATTAAGTAGTGTCCAACGCAAATACGCTTTCCATTGATCAACTTTGTTGGCAGTCAGAATGTTTTGCAAAGCTTGCATATAACGCGGTTGCGTTACAATTACTTGATCGACTTTGGTAATCCCTAATTTGGTAAAATAATTTTTCCAATCAATGGCCGGAGTCATTTTTTGAATTTCTTCCAAAGTCATCGGATTGTATTGCTTGCGCGCATCGCGACGTTCAACTCTGTCTAGTCTGGGCTCAGACATAGCCGTTTCGATTTCTAAAATGCTTTGCGCTTCAGCCAATGTATTCTTGTCTGATTCTTTATTGAGAAACGCCAACATTCTGGCTATGTGCGCAACATATTTCTCGCGTTTCTCTTGTGAATCCTTATCTTTTGAAACGTAGTAATCGCGATCAGGCAAGCCCAGTTTTCCGGGCATTAAGTTAATTGAGTTTTTATTGCTGTCTTTATCATCAGCGCCAATGGCAATACCAAAAAAACCGGCTCCGCCTTCGGGTTGCATTTCAATGATGAAGTTTTGCAAATCCTGTACGTTTTTGATTGCATTAATTTTGGCCAAATATGGCTTCAATGGCTCAATGCCTGCTTTGTTACGAGCCACAGAATCCATAATGGTTTTGTACAAAGCAATGGCTTTTCCTTCATCAGTATTGGATTTATACGAAGGATTTGACGAAGCTTCTTTGAGGATTTTTGCGACATCCTTATTGGTGTTTTCATAGAGCTCTTCAAACGAACCCCAAGAAGTTTTGTCGTTGGGAATTTGCGTTTTATCTAACCATGCTCCATTGACATATCGATAAAAATCATCGTTCGGGCGTGTTTTTTTATCAAAGTTATCGAGGTTGATGCCCGGTTTGGTTTTTGGGGCTTGTTGCGCCTGTGAAGCTTGCCAACTTAAAAGTCCGCAAGTAAGTAGCAACAGGGTTTTTTGGGTATGCTTTTTCATTATCTAAAGTTTGGTTACGGTTGCAAATCTATTCATTTTTTTAAATGGGCATAAGTCGGGTTTTTATACTTTTGTTACAAATTTTAAAACATGCTTGAATTCTTTAAAAGTTTTCGAATTTTCTTCGGAATCATGGCGGTCATATCGGTCATTTGTATTGCGCTTTTTTATCAGGCACTCAAACCCAAAAAATCTCTTCCTATATACAATCCTGCGGATGTAAACCCTGAAATGGTCGATAGTACCGTTCAGTATGTCAAAAAATATCACACGATTGCCGATTTTTCATTCACCAATCAAAACGGCAAAACCATCACCCAAAAAGACTACGAAGGCAAAATTTATGTCGCCGATTTTTTCTTTACGACTTGTGGTTCGATTTGTCCGATAATGACCCGCAATATGGTTGATGTACAGAAGGCTTTTTTGAATAACCCAAACGTGATGATTTTGTCGCATACCGTTATGCCGGATGTAGACAGTGTTCCGGTGCTTAAAAAATATGCCATCGAAAAAGGCGTGGTTGATACCAAATGGAATCTGGTGACCGGTGATAAAAAAGATATTTACTCGATGGCACGCAAATCTTATTTAGCGGTCAAATTGGGCAAACCTTCAGAACTATACGACATGGTACACACCGAGAATTTTGTTCTGGTCGATACCAAACGACGCGTTCGTGGCTTTTACGACGGCACCAAAAAAGAAGAAATCAAACGTCTGATTGACGATATCAATTGGCTTTGCGCTGAAGAATAAATTTTTGATAAATCTGATTTTTATCATTTCACTTTTCTATTTAATCGTTACTTTTGCAATCTAAATTCAATCTAAATAAGATTTGCAAACCCATCTTTGTCATCTCAAAAAAGGCGAAAAAGCGCTCATCAAAGATTTTGATGTAGAAGCCCTTCCGCTCAAACTTCTTGAGATGGGCTGTTTGCCGGGCAATTTGGTCGAACTTATTCAAGTGGCTCCTTTTGGTGATCCGTTGTATCTGAACATCAACGGTGCGCATGTGGCCATTCGGTTAGAAACGGCCTGTATTATTGAAATTGATTGCCTCTAAATCCAAGCCATGAAAAGCAAGCAAACCATCAATGTCGCGCTGATTGGCAATCCGAATACCGGAAAAACTTCGGTGTTTAATCAACTCACCGGACTCAACCAACAAGTCGGAAACTATCCGGGTATTACGGTTGAAAAAAAAGTTGGGTTTTGTAAGCTTCCAGGTAACATCAAAGCCAATATTCTTGATTTACCGGGCACTTACAGCCTCAATGCGAGTTCAATGGATGAAAACGTCGTCATTGAATTGTTGCTCAACAAAAACGATCAACTTTTTCCGGATGTGGCTGTGGTGATTGCCGATGTCGAGAACCTCAAACGCAATTTGCTGCTTTTTACCCAAATCAAAGATTTAGAAATTCCAACCATTTTGGTCATCAACATGGCCGATCGCATGCAGTACAAAGGTATTTCGCTTGATTTGGCCATTTTAGAAGAAAAACTCAAAACCAAAATTGCCCTGATCAGCTCGCGCAAAGGCATCGGGATTGACGCTTTAAAAGAGCTCATTGTCGGTTATAAAAACCTCTCGACTGAGCCTTGTGTGAATGCTTCGAGCATTGATCCGGAGTATTTTGACAGACTCCGAAAAACCTTTCCGAATCAGCTTTTGTATAAACTTTGGCTGGTCATTACCCAAGATGTGAACTTTTTGAATTTAGAGCGAAAAGAACTCGACAGCAATTTTACGCGTTCACATTCTGATCTAAAAAGATTACAGCAAAAAGAAACCATCAAGCGCTATCAGTTCATCAACGAGGTTTTAAAAGAAGGACAGAAAATCGACACCGCAAATGCCAAAGATTGGCGTAGCCGCATTGACCGCGTGCTGATGCATAAATTCTGGGGCTATGTGATTTTCTTTATGATTCTGGCGGTGATTTTTCAGTCGATTTTTGATTGGTCGCAAATTCCGATGGACATGATTGACAGCTCATTTGCCACCCTGAGTGCTTACGCCAATCAACATTTACAACCGGGAATTTTGACGAGTTTAATTTCTGAAGGCATTATTCCGGGCATTGGCGGTATTTTGATTTTTATCCCGCAAATTGCCTTCTTGTTCATGTTTATTTCTATTCTGGAAGAAAGTGGTTATATGAGCCGTGTGGTTTTTTTGATGGACAAAATCATGCGCCGTTTCGGACTTTCGGGCAAAAGTGTGGTTCCGCTCATTTCAGGCACGGCCTGCGCCATTCCAGCCATTATGGCTACGCGCAACATCGAGAATTGGAAAGAACGCCTGATCACCATTTTGGTGACGCCTTTTACGACTTGTTCGGCGCGTTTGCCGGTGTATGCGATCATTATTGCGCTGGTGATTCCCGATGAATATGTTTTGGGCATCGTCAATTTACAGGGTTTAACGCTCATGATTCTGTATTTGGTAGGCTTTGGCATGGCGATTCTCTCGGCTTATATTCTGAATAAAGTTCTGAAAATCAAGAGCAAATCTTACTTTGTGGTTGAGATGCCTAACTACAAACTGCCCATGTTCAAAAACGTTTTGATCAATGTGGTCGAGAAGACCAAATCGTTTGTTTTTGGCGCGGGAAAAATCATTCTGGCTTTATCGGTCATTTTGTGGTTTTTGGGTTCCCACGGTCCGGGCAGCGATTTTGAAAATGCTGAGTCGATTGTTAAAAATAAATATCAAAATCAGGGCGCTTCCGCAGATGTTACGCAGCTTGAAAATCATATTGCCGAGTACAAACTCGAACATTCCTATATCGGAATCTCCGGAAAAATGATTGAGCCGGTCATTCAACCGCTGGGTTATGATTGGAAAATTGGTGTGGCGGTGGTGAGTTCATTTGCGGCTCGCGAAGTATTTGTCGGAACTTTGGCAACCATTTACAGCGTTGGCAATCAAAGCGACGAAGAAGCCACGATCAAAGAACAAATGAAGCGCGAAGTTCGCCAAGACGGAACACCGACTTTTACGATGGCTTCGGGCGCATCGCTGCTTTTGTTTTACGCTTTTGCCATGCAATGTATCAGCACGCTGGCCATTGTGCGCAAAGAAACCAACTCCTGGAAATGGCCGATGATTCAGCTGCTCATCATGAGCGGACTGGCTTATCTGGTGGCTTTATCGGCTTACCAAATACTTCACTAAAATGGCACAAGAAATTATAGCTTATCTGATTTTGGCCGCGGCCGTTGTTTTTTTGGTACGCAAATTTTGGATCAAACCCAAAAAGAAAAACTGCGATTCAGACGATTGCGGTTGTCATTGATTTATTCGATATCTACGCGAATAGCATAGCTTTTCACAGGCGTTTTTACACCCGATTTGGGTCTGGGAACAAACATCAAAGATTTTATTTTCTCCAGCGGAATGGCCAAAGTTTCTGCCAGCCATGTCTTGTTTTCATCTTGATTTTTGGTCGAAAATGTAAGCACGTTTTCGTCAAGCCATTTTCCGTTTTTATAAACCGAAACGAGCACTTGCGCCTCGCCTGCCCAAATGCATTCAACATCTTCAGGGCAACGCGTATCGGATATGACTTCTTTAATAAAAACCTGCGTACCTGATTTTTTAAGTCCGGTTTTATAGGTAATCGAGAAATCTTGCAACTTGGTTTTTTTGCGTTTTTTCTGTGCCGAAATATTCAAAGCGCACAAACAAAGCAACAAAACTAGCAAGCGCTTATTTATCCTGAATGATTTTAACATACAAATTGTTGGCAATTTTGTTGGAGATAACATGCTGCTGATCTTTGATTTGAACTTTTAAA
Organism: Bacteroidota bacterium; assembly: GCA_018267095.1. GTDB lineage: Bacteria > Bacteroidota > Bacteroidia > Flavobacteriales > Flavobacteriaceae > Flavobacterium. The sequence continues at coordinate 93,569 of JAFDZC010000001.1, read as the reverse complement.
GATAAGTCAAATTCTTCAATCGATAGAATTTTAATCGGCGTGCCCAAAGCAATTTGATGGTTGTCCAGGTATTTCAAAAACGCCGCAGAGGAATCTTTCACACCCACACACTGACACGCCTGTCCCGGCAAGACTTCAGACAACAAAACTTTTTCAATAGCAATGATATTTCCGTCGCGATCAGGAATCGAATCGCCATGTGGGTCTCTTGAGGGATTGCCCAAAAAATCATCGAGTTTGTTGATGAGTTGTTCTGATTTAATGTGCTCGAGTTGTTCGGCAATATCGTGGACTTCATCCCAAGCAAAATGCAATTTATCCACCAAGAAAAACTCCCACAAGCGATGTTTGCGCACAATCATTTTGGCGGCCAACAAACCTTGTTCGGTGAGCGAAACGCCTTGATACTTTTTATAGAAAATCCAGTTTTTTTCGGCGAGTTTCTTGAGCATATCGGTTACCGACGAAGCTTTGGTTTCCATCTTTTCGGCAATGGCGTTGGTGCTCACTTCGCTTTGCGTTGATTGCGTGAGATGATAAATGGTTTTGAGATAATTCTCTTCAGAAAGCGTCATTCCGGTGGCTTTTTAGATTGATTTTAAAGCAAAGATATGTTTATTCATCATGATGTTTGACCAAATACAGCGGAACTGAAATTTCGTGTCGCACTTTATCGACCGTGGTGCCCAGAAGCAAATCTTTAAACGTATGATGTCCGTGTGTGCCCATAATCAGCAAGTCATAATTTCCTTGGTTGACAATAGTTGAAATGGCGCGACCGGGCTTGCCAAAACCGAGTTTGGTTTGTACCGAAAAACCTTTGTCGGTGAGCAACTCATAATATTGATGCAAGAGTTTTTCATCCATTGTGGTTTCGTGGTCAATAATATCATTCCCGTACATCATCGCGCCGACGGTTTCTACAATGTGAATCAGCGTATATTCAGCCTCTTTTCCGCCCAAATCAATCGCGTGTTGGAGCGCTCTTGAATCGGCATGAGAAAAATCAACCGTTACAGCTATTTGTTTGCGCGCGTAATTTTTATGGGTATCAATCGCTAATGACAAATGGTGTGGCGAATGGTTGAAGGCTTTTTGTTTGGCTTTTGAGAAAAACGGTTTGAAAACGATGTACAGCAATAAAACCATAAACCCGATTACCACCGGAACTACCGTAAAGACCAATACTGTTGGATGCTCTGAATTCATGAGCCATGCGCTGATTTCTTCATATACCAAACGAACATTGAGCGACACAATAATCAAGGCGACTATCCACGAAGCGATTTGGGTGATTTTACCAATCTGAAAACCTTTCATTTTGACGGGATCGCTCACAAAATGAATCAGCGGAATAATCGCAAAACCGAGTTGCAAACTCAAAATCACTTGACTCAAAATGAGCAATTTTCCGGTGACCGCTTCGCCAAAAACGACAATGGCAATGACGGCTGGAACAATCGCAATCAATCGCGTGATGATTCTTCTTACCCAAGGCTGAATGCGCAAATTCAGATAACCTTCCATGATGATTTGTCCGGCGAGGGTTCCGGTAATGGTAGAGCTTTGTCCGGCGGCTATGAGCGCTACGGCAAACAGTATCGGCGCCCATTCAGAGCCCAACATCGGAGCCAATAATTTGTGCGCATCTTGAATTTCACTAACTTCAAAAAGGCCATTATTGTAAAAAGCGGCGGCAGCCAAAATCAGAATCGCGGCATTGACAAAAAAAGCCAAATTGAGCGCAATGGCACTGTCGATAAAATTGTATTTGAGTGCTCGACGAATGCCCTCGGGGTTGCGATCAAATTTGCGGGTTTGCACCAGCGAGGAGTGCAGGTATAAATTATGGGGCATGACCGTAGCGCCAATGATTCCGATGGCAATGTAGAGTGCGGCTTCGTTGGGTAAACTCGGAATAAGTCCGGTGGCAATTTTTCCGATTTCAGGTTGGGCAAATATCATTTCGGCTATAAACGACAATCCAATAATCATGATGAGTGCAATGATAAATGCTTCCATTTTACGGATGCCTTTGTGGATGAGAAACAGCAGTAAAAAAGTATCGAGTACGGTGATAATCACCCCTTGAATCAGCGGCAAGCCAAAAAGCAAATTGATGCCGATGGCCATTCCGAGTACTTCGGCCAAATCACAGGCAGCAATGGCAATCTCGGCCAAAAAATACAAGATATAATTGACAAATGGCGCATAGGTTTCACGCGAGGCTTGCGCCAAATCGCGTTGGGTAACGATGCCCAATCTTGCGCTAAGGCTTTGCAGTAAAAGTGCCATCACATTGCTCATGAGCAACACCCAGATAAGCGTATAGCCAAACTGACTACCGCCGGCAATATCAGTCGCCCAGTTGCCGGGATCCATATAGCCCACACTAATCATATAGGCCGGGCCTAAAAAAGCGAGAATTCGCCTAAAGCCGGTTTTCTTGTACTCGGTGTTGACTGACTCATGAACCTCTTCTAAAGACTTACTCATAATAGTTTTTTTGACAAATATATAAAGTTTAATTTGTCTTGAGTAAATATTTTTTTAGGTTTGCCTAAATTTAATTTTATGAACAAACTAACTTTAGTCACGCTGTTGATTCCCTTTTCTATATGGAGCCAATCACCCATTCAATGTGATCGCCCGGATCAAACCGAAACACCGTTTACAGTTCCCAAAGGAAGATTTCAAATAGAATCGGGATTCAGCTATAAAAAAGAACTCGACCACAACAATTATTCGGTTCCGTCGAGTTTATCAAAATTCGGATTAACGCAAAAACTAGAGCTTCGCCTCATTACTGAATGGAATATTGAAAGCTACGACAACACACAAAATTCAGGGTTGCAACCCATTCAACTCGGTTTTAAAATCAACTTTTGCGACGAGAAAAAAGGACGCCCGAAAACCTCATTAATCGCACAAGTAACGATTCCTAAATGGGCTGCTTCCGATTATCAATCCAACTATTACATGCCTAATTTTCGTTTTACGATGCAACACACGCTTTCAGAAAAACTGAGTTTGGGCTACAATTTGGGCGCGCAATGGGATGCCGAAGATCGCCGCAGAACTTGGTTGTATACGGCCACTTTGGGCTACAGCTTAAGCAATCAGCTTGGTTGTTATGCCGAGGTTTTTGGTTTTGCTCCGCAATTTGAATCGGCTAATCACAGCATCGATGGCGGATTTACTTATTTGATTTCGGATGATTTTATGCTAGATTTGTCATCAGGCAAGCGCATCGCGGGGCAAACCGCTGAATATTACACCGCGCTGGGTATTTCATTTAGAATTTGATGCAGCATTATCACTATATTTTTACAGGTTCGGGACTCGCGGCGCTGATAACCGTTGAGCAAATGTTGCAAAACGAATATTTCCGTGACCTTCGGATTTTATTGCTCGATGCCGATGCCAAAAAAAACAACGACCGAACTTGGTGTTTTTGGGATAAACAAAATCATTACAACTCAATCACACATCGCACTTGGAACCAAGCCTTGTTTGCTGATGAACATTTTAGCCGAACGTTTGACTTGGCGCCTTATACCTATAAAATGGTGCGCGGTATTGATTTTTACGAGGAAATTCTTTCAAAAATCGAGCAGCATCCAAATGTACATTTCCTACAAGAAGCTGTAGTAGATTTTCAAGAAATGGGCGCGCATTGCATCGTGAAAACCCATAACAGCAGTTTTAGTTGCAACTACATTTTTAATTCGATTTTTCGGCCGGAAATTATTGGGCAGCAAAAAAAGTATCCGCTCGTGCAGCAGCATTTTGTGGGTTGGCGCGTCAAAACCGAAAATCCGGTTTTTACGGCTGATTGCGTGACTTTTATGGATTTCTCGGTGGAACAAAAAAACAACACGCGTTTTATGTATGTGTTGCCGATGAGCGAAAACGAAGCTTTGGTAGAATATACTTTGTTCTCGCCTGATTTATTGCCCAAAGAAGCCTATGAGGCCGAAATCAAAGCTTATTTAGAAAAACACGAAGCCGGAACGTATGAAATACTCGAAACCGAACAAGGCAATATTCCTATGACGTGTTACCGGTTTTGGAAACACAATTCAAAGCGCATTTTGCACATTGGCTCGGCCGGTGGTTGGACCAAAGCCAGCACGGGTTATACATTTAAAAACACGATCAAGAAATCAAATGCGCTCGTGCAATTTCTGCGAACGCAAAACGACATGCGGAAATTTCACCAAAAGAACCGTTTTTGGTTCTATGATTTGCTGCTGATTGACCTACTCTATCACAAAAACCAAATCGGAAGCCGCATTTTTGGGCAGATGTTTCGCCGCGGAAAAGTAGAACCCATCTTTAAATTTCTCGATGAAGAAAGTTCTTTCTCTGAAGACTTGAACATTATTTTGCGCTGTCCGAAACGCTGGTTTGTATTGGCGCTGGCGCATCGGATTTTCAAATAATGCACGGGCGATTTATAACAAATCTTTATCATATCTGGCCTGACTGCATCTGAAAAACTTTGTACTTTTGCCGAGCATAACTTAAGATAAAATCCTATGTATCCAGAAGAAATGGTCAACCCGATGCGTGCTGAACTTACAGACGCCGGTTTTCAGAATTTATATAGCGCTGCCGATGTTGAAAATGCTTTGCAAAAAGGCGGAACCACATTGGTAGTCGTGAACTCTGTGTGTGGATGCGCTGCTCGTAATGCGCGTCCGGGTGCCAAAATGAGTTTGGCCGGCGCCAAAAAGCCCGATCAATTAATCACCGTTTTTGCCGGTGTAGACCGAGAAGCGGTGGATGCTGCGCGCCAGCATATGTTTCCGTTTCCGCCTTCGTCACCAAGCATGGCGTTGTTCAAAGACGGTGAACTCGTACACATGTTAGAGCGTCACCACATTGAAGGCCGTCCGGCAGAAATGATTGCCGAAAACCTCATGGACGCTTACGCAGAATACTGCTAAAAAATCCTGTTTTGGAAAACAAAGCCCCAGCCCAGTGTTGGGGTTTTTTTATGGATACGATTTGCGTGAGGGATGGCAGCTAGGTGCCGCGCACCGCGAACAGCCCGACCCGCAGGGGCACGCCCAAAACCCTTGGACGATTGAAATAAAAATGTACCTTTGCCAGCGAATTCCGCCAAGGTGAATTCGAGATATCTCACTTAATACGTTTATAGCATGCAACTGTACAACACATTAAGCGCAGAAGAAAGAGCCCGACTTATTGACGAAGCAGGACAACAACGCCTTACGTTATCTTTCTATGCGTACGCCAAAATTGAAGATCCCAAAAAATTTCGCGACGATTTATTTTTAGCTTGGAATGCACTCGATGCGCTGGGCCGAATTTACGTGGCTCATGAAGGCATCAATGCGCAAATGAGCGTTCCGGCCGACTATTTTGAAGCTTTTCGAGCAACCTTAGACGCTTATGATTTTATGCGCGGCATTCGTTTGAATGTGGCCGTGGAGCAAGACGACCACTCGTTTTTGAAGCTCACCATTAAAGTGCGTCACAAAATTGTAGCCGACGGTTTAAGCGACGAAACTTTTGATGTGACCAACAAAGGCGTGCATTTGAACGCGCGTGAATTCAATGCGATTTTAGACGACCCGAATACAATCGTGGTGGATTTTAGAAATCACTACGAAAGCGAAGTCGGTCATTTCAAAGGAGCGATTACGCCAGATGTGGAAACTTTTCGCGAGTCGTTGCCGATCATCAATGAGCAACTCAAAGATTTTAAAGAAAGTAAAAACTTGGTGATGTATTGCACCGGAGGCATTCGTTGCGAGAAAGCCAGCGCTTATTACAAACACCAAGGTTTTCAGAATGTATATCAGCTTGAAGGCGGCATCATCAACTACGCCAAGCAAATCAAAGAAGAAGGTTTAGAGAGCAAATTCATCGGGAAGAACTTTGTATTCGACCACCGTTTGGGTGAACGCATTACCGACGATATCATTGCACAGTGTCACCAATGTGGCGCGCCTTGTGACAACCATACCAACTGCGCCAATGAGGCTTGTCATTTGTTGTTTATTCAATGCGACAACTGCAAAGCAGCGATGGAAAACTGTTGCTCAACCGAATGTCAAGAGTGGATTCACTTGCCGATGGACGAGCAAATTCGACGCAGAAAAGGCTTGCAAGTAGGTAATAAAATCTTTAGAAAAGGGAAGTCTGAAAACTTGAAATTCAAACATTCGGGTGAGCTTTCAGCAACGCCTCTGGCTAAAGCAACCGTTGATATTCGTCAGAAAATCAAAGTCAAAAAAACACTTTTGGGCAAGGTAGAACATTATTTTGTCAAAGCCGGAGTAGGATTGATGCAAATGCAAAACGGAAGCCTGCAAAGTGGTGACCAAATTATGATTTCGGGCCCAACCACCGGCGAACAAACTTTGGTTTTACAGCAATTCAAAGTCAACGGCCAAGAAAATACTTCAGCGCAAGCGGGCGATAAAGTAACTTTTGAAGTGCCATTTAGAGTGCGATTATCGGATAAAATCTATAAAATACTCAGCTAATGACCGCCTCAGGAAAGATCGAGCTTATGGCTCCGGCCGGCAACTTTGAATCGTTGCAAGCGGCTCTGGACAATGGTTGTGATTCGGTATATTTTGGCGTAGAACAACTCAATATGCGCGCGCGTGCCACGGTGAACTTTGTACTGGATGATTTACCGGAAATTGCCCGTCGTTGCAACGAAAAAAACGTACGAACTTATTTAACGCTCAACACGATTATTTACGATCACGATTTATCGGTAGTTAAAACGCTTTTGACAAAAGCTAAAGAAGCGGGAATCACCGCTGTGATTGCTTCGGATCAAGCCGTGATAGCAACGGCCAGAAGCTTGGGCATTGAGGTGCATATATCCACCCAGCTCAATGTGACCAATGTCGAGACGGTGCGATTTTACAGCTTGTTTGCCGACACCATCGTTCTTTCGCGCGAGTTGAGTTTGCGTCAAGTCAAGAAAATTACTGAAGCAATTGAAAAAGAACAAATCAAAGGCCCGTCCGGAAATTTGGTTGAAATTGAAATTTTTGGTCACGGCGCTTTGTGCATGGCGGTTTCGGGTAAATGCTATTTGAGTTTGCATGCGCACAATTCATCGGCCAATCGCGGGGCTTGTAAGCAAAATTGCCGAAAAAAATACACGGTTATTGACCAAGAAAGCGGTTTTGAGATTGAAATTGACAACGAATATATGATGTCGCCCAAAGATTTGTGTACCATTGACTTTTTGGACCAAATCATCGATTCGGGCGTGCAGGTTTTAAAGCTTGAAGGGCGCGGTCGTGCCGCCGATTATGTAGCCACGGTAACGCGAACATACCGCGAGGCCATTGACGCTATTTACGATGGAACTTATAATACTGAGCGCGTTCAAACTTGGATGGAAACGCTTTCTACCGTATACAATCGCGGGTTTTGGAGCGGTTATTATTTAGGACAAAAACTCGGTGAATGGAGCGACAATCCGGGTTCGAGCGCGACGCAGAAAAAGGTTTATGTCGGAAAAGGCATGCATTATTTCGCAAAATCAGGCATTGCCGAATTTAAAATCGAAGCTTACGACATCAAAAAAGGCGACAAAATGCTCATCACCGGACCCACCACGGGCGCACAAGAATTTGAGCTTGACGCTTTTTTGGTCAACGACACCTTGGCCGACAAAGCCACCAAAGGCGACAGTTGTACATTTAAGGTTCCGTTTCGCATTCGCTTGTCGGACAAACTCTATAAAATGGTCGAAGCCTAATGGTGATTGTAACTTTGCAACGAGACAAATGCATTGGCTGTAACTACTGTGTAGAGATGGCTCCTGGGCAATTTCAGATGTCTAAAAAAGACGGCAAATCAGTACTTTTAAAATCGATTGACAACAAGGGTTTTCATACGCTAAAATCACCCGACCACAGCATAGAAGAAGCTTGTTTTTTGGCCGAAAAAGCTTGTCCGGTGCACATCATATCGGTAAAAACCACTTAAAAAAATCCGTTAAAAGAAGCCTGAAACTATGAAAATCAGGCTTTTTTTATACCGCTTGGGCAATTTAAATTTGACCTTCGCATAAGCGAAAAAATACTATCTTTACCCTCGAAACGTTTGTGAAAAGTAGTGGCACGGCCACGATCAATATATATTCTATTTATGGCATGTAACAGTTGTTCCACCGCTGACGGCTCTGCGCCGAAAGGGTGCAAAAATAATGGGACTTGCGGCACCGATAGCTGCAACAAATTAACGGTTTTTGATTGGCTCTCGAACATGAGTTTGCCGGGTGGTCAAGAACCTTTTGATTGTGTAGAAGTTCGCTTTAAAAACGGGCGAAAAGACTTCTACCGAAATACCGAAAAACTTACTTTAAGCATTGGCGATATTGTGGCTACCGAGGCTTCTCCGGGACATGACATCGGCATTGTGACGCTCACCGGCGAATTGGTACGCGTGCAAATGAAGAAAAAAGGCGCCCAACCTGAAAGCCCAGAAATCAATAAAGTATACCGAAAAGCTTCACAAAAAGACATCGATGTATGGTCGGCAGCGCGCGATCGCGAAGAACCGATGAAAGTCCGCGCCCGCGAATTGGCCATTGCGCACAAACTCGAAATGAAAATTTCGGACATTGAATTTCAAGGCGATGCTTCGAAGGCGACGTTTTATTACACCGCCAATGATCGCGTTGACTTTAGAATGTTGATTAAAGATTTTGCCAAAGAATTCAGCATCCGCATCGAAATGAAACAAGTCGGTTTCCGCCAAGAGGCTTCTCGTTTGGGCGGCATCGGATCCTGCGGACGCGAGTTGTGTTGCTCGACTTGGCTCACGGATTTTAGAAGCGTAAACACTTCGGCGGCACGTTATCAGCAATTGTCGCTCAATCCGCAAAAATTGGCTGGGCAGTGCGGGAAACTCAAATGTTGCTTGAATTACGAGCTCGACACTTATCTGGATGCTTTGCAAGATTTTCCGGATTTCGACACCAAATTATACACCGAAAAAGGCGATGCAACTTGCCAGAAATTGGATATTTTCAAAGGGTTGATGTGGTTTTCGTATACCGATAGTCCGGCGGTTTGGCATATGCTCAATATCGAGCAAGTCAAAGAAATCATGGCAGAGAACAAGCAGAAAAACAAAGTCGCGTCACTCGAAGATTTTGTGGTTGAAATCGCTGCAGAACCAACCCAAGATTTCACCAACGCCATGGGACAAGAAAGCTTAACGCGCTTTGACAAACCCAACCGCAAACGCAAACCCAACAAAAAGAAAAAACCGGCCGGTGAACCCAGAACGGCCGAAGGACAGCAACAACCTAAAGCCAATAGTAATTCGGGGGCACAACCCGCAAATCCAAATCAAGGAGGTGGCGGAAATCGTCCAAAAAACAAACACCACAAACACAAAAAGAATCCAAACAGAAATGAGCCTAAAAACTAGTCTTTTATTCCTTTTGACTTTGATTCTTCTTGTCTCTTGTGATAAGAAGCGCGTTTTTGACGAATATCACTCGGTGGGGAAAAGCTGGAATAAAGACACGATTGTCCGCTTTGACTTACCCAAACTCGACACCAAAAAACCGTACAATTTATATTTGAATTTGCGCGGAAACAACGACTATCCGTACAACAATATTTTCTTGATTGTGTCGCTGCAACAACCCAACAAAAAAACCGTAGTCGATACGCTCGAATACCAAATGGCCGATCCGGAAGGTAACTTGCTCGGCGATGGCTTCACCGACATTAAGGAAAGTAAACTCGTATACAAAGAAGGCATGCGCTTTATGCCCGGACCATACAAAGTAAGTATTAAACAAGCTGTCAGACAAACCGGTAAAGTGGCCGGTGTGGTACAACTCGACGGCATTACCGAAGTAGGATTCAGAATAGAAAAAACAAACTAAACTTATGGCAACGCTCAACAAACCTATGCCCGAGAAAAATCTGGAATACTATAAAAAGAAATTCTGGAAAGTTTATTTCTACACCCTGGGCGGTATCTTTTTGTTTTTCTTGTTTGCTTCGTGGGGCTTGTTCGGATCGATGCCTTCGTTTGAAGATTTAGAAAATCCGGATTCAAACCTTGCCACTGAAATTATTGCTACCGACGGAGCGACCATTGGTAAATTCTACAATGAAAACCGTACGCCGATTAAATATTCCGACCTTCCGAAACACTTGGTGAACGCCCTAGTCGCAACCGAAGATGAGCGTTTTTACGAACATTCCGGCATTGACGGACGACGTACTTTGGGCGCTGCAGTGAAACTCGGTTCAGACGGTGGAGCCAGTACACTGACGCAACAATTGGCCAAGTTGCTCTTTCACGGAGAAGGCTCGCGTTTCTTGCCGCTGCGTATCATTCAAAAAGCCAAAGAGTGGATTATTGCCATCAAACTCGAACGTCAATATACCAAAAACGAAATCATTGCCATGTATTTCAATAAGGCGGACTTTGTCAATACGGCTGTGGGCATTCGTTCGGCGGCCAAAGTTTATTTCGGAAAAGAACCCCGCGATTTGACCGTTGACGAAGGCGCAATGCTGGTGGGTATGCTTACGAATCCATCGTTATACAATCCGGTTCGCCGATTAGAAAAAGTACAAAAACGCCGCAATGTGGTTTTGGGTCAAATGGTGCGCAACGGATTTTTGAGCGAAGCCGAAAAGAAAACCCTTGAACAAAAACCGATTGTTTTGCACTTTCAGCCTGAAAGTCATACCGACGGAATCGGGACTTATTTTCGCGAGTATTTGCGCGACTTTATGAAGAATTGGGCCAAAGAAAACAAAAAGCCCGACGGTGGTGAATATGACATTTACAAAGACGGTCTGAAAATTTATACCACCATTGATTCGCGCATGCAAACTTATGCCGAAGAAGCGATGAAGCAACACTTGCCGAACCTGCAAGCCGAGCTCAGAAGTCAACAAAAAGAAAATAAAAATGCGCCTTTTGTGAACATCTCTGACGATGAAACCAAAAAGCTCATGACTAAAGCGATGAAGAATTCCAGCCGCTGGAAAATCATGGCCGACCAAGGTAAGTCTGAAGCAGAAATCATCAAATCATTCGGTGTAAAAACCAAAATGAAAGTCTTTACTTGGAAAGGCGAGCGCGATACCGTAATGACGCCAAACGATTCAATTCGCTATTACAAAAGCTTTTTACAAACCGGAATCATGGCTATGGAACCGCAAACCGGACACATCAAAGTTTGGGTGGGCGGCATCAATTATAAGTATTTCCAATACGACCACGTGGGGCAAGGAGCACGACAAGTGGGTTCGACCTTCAAACCTTTTGTATATGCGACCGCGATAGAACAACTCAATATGTCGCCATGCGATTCGATTATTGATAGCCCGTTTATGATTCATAAAGGACGTCATCACGTCACCGAAGATTGGGAACCGCGCAACTCAGACAACCAATACCGCGGCATGGTGACACTCAAAAAAGCCTTGGCCAACTCCATCAATACCGTTTCGGCCAAACTCATTGACAAAGTGGGCCCGGAAGCCGTGGTTGATTTGACTAAAAAACTCGGGGTAAAATCAGATATTCCGGTACAACCTTCGATTGCTTTGGGCGCGGTTGAAATCACCGTTGAAGACATGGTGGCCGCTTACAGCACTTTTGCCAATGAAGGGGTGTACATCAAACCGCAATTCATCACGCGCATCGAAGACAAAAACGGCGTAGTCATTTATGAACCGACTCCGGAATCGCACGATGTCCTCAATAAAGACATTGCTTTTGCCGTCATTAAATTGCTCGAAGGCGTCACCGAAGGCGGGTCAGGCGCCAGACTCAGAACTCAGGGCGGTGGCAACGGCTACAACCGCGTAACGGGTTATCCGTATGTGTTTACCAACCCGATTGCCGGAAAAACCGGAACCACGCAAAATCAATCAGACGGCTGGTTTGTAGGTATGGTGCCGAATTTAGCCACCGGTGTTTGGGTCGGTTGTGAAGATCGCTCAGCGCGCTTCAAAGGCATTACCTACGGACAAGGTGCTACAGCGGCGCTTCCGATTTGGGCTTTGTTTATGAAGAAATGTTATGCCGATTCTTCGCTCAATGTTTCAAAATCTGACTTTGAACGACCGCCTAATTTGTCTATTAAAGTGGATTGTTGGGCACCAGTCAAAGACACCACCGATACTGAATTTGAACAAAATACCGATGAATTTGGTTTGTAATCATCCTCGGATAAAATCCATAAGCATATAGCTATGATCAATAAAAAAGTAAACTCTGTAGCACAAGCTTTAGAAGGTATTCAAGACGGAATGACGTTGATGCTCGGCGGATTTGGCCTCTGCGGAATTCCCGAAAACAGCATTGCCGAACTCGTTCGTAAAGAAACCACGAATCTCACTTGCATTTCAAACAATGCCGGTGTAGACGATTTTGGACTCGGCTTGCTCTTACAGAAAAAACAAATCAAAAAAATGATTTCGTCTTATGTGGGCGAAAATGCTGAGTTCGAACGCCAAATGCTTTCGGGCGAACTGGAAGTCGAACTCACACCGCAAGGAACCTTGGCCGAAAAATGCCGCGCTGCACAAGCCGGAATTCCAGCTTTTTTTACGCCCGCCGGTTACGGAACCGAAGTAGCCGAAGGCAAAGAAACGCGTGAATTCAACGGAAAAATGCACGTTATGGAACTGGCCTATAAAGCCGACTTCTCGATTGTTAAAGCTTGGAAAGGCGACGAAGCCGGAAACCTCATTTTCAAAGGAACCGCGCGTAACTTTAATGCCGTGATGGCCGGCGCTGCCAAAATCACCATTGCCGAAGTCGAAGAATTGCTCCCGGTGGGCGCGCTTGATCCGAACCAAATTCACATCCCGGGCATTATGGTTCAGCGTATTTTTCAAGGCGAAAAATTTGAAAAGCGAATCGAACAAAGAACCACCCGCAAAAAAGATTAATCATGGCTTTAGATAAAAATCAAATTGCAAAACGCATTGCCAAAGAAGTTCAAGACGGCTATTACGTCAACCTAGGCATTGGCATTCCGACCTTGGTGGCCAATTATGTGCGCACCGATATCTCGGTAGAATTTCAAAGCGAGAACGGTGTGTTGGGCATGGGGCCGTTCCCGTTTGAAGGCGAAGAAGATGCCGACATCATCAATGCCGGAAAACAAACCATCACTACGTTGCCGGGCGCTAGTTTTTTTGATTCGGCTTTTAGCTTTGGCATGATCCGCGCACAAAAGGTTGATTTGACGATTCTCGGGGCGATGGAAGTTTCTGAAAACGGCGATATTGCCAACTGGAAAATTCCCGGTAAAATGGTCAAAGGCATGGGTGGCGCAATGGATTTAGTGGCCTCGGCCGAAAACATTATCGTAGCGATGATGCACGTGAACAAAGCCGGCGAAAGCAAGATTCTCAAAAAATGTACGCTCCCGCTCACGGGCGTAGGTTGCGTCAAAAAAGTAGTCACTGAACTCGCCGTGATGGAAATTACACCGCGCGGATTTAAATTATTAGAGCGCGCTCCGGGTGTCAGCGTTGAAGATATTATTCAAGCCACCGAAGCCGAACTCATCATTGAGGGTGATGTTCCTGAAATGGCGATTGATTAAAAAAATACAAATCACTTAGTAAGCCACAATGCATAATTAATCTTGTGTATTTGTGGCTCATTTTATCTTATGAGTTTTCCGAAAGTAATTTTAAAATCAGGTAAAGAAAAATCACTGCTGCGCCGCCATCCGTGGGTTTTTAGCGGAGCGGTCTACGGAGTAAGCCGCGAGATTGAAGACGGCGAAATGGTCGAAGTAGTCGATGCCAAAAACACATCTTTGGGCCACGGTTATTTTTCTGACAAAGGCAGCATAGTGGTGCGCTTACTCACTTTTGGCGACGAGGCATTTACCGCTGATTTCTGGAAACAAAAACTACAAGCCGCTTGGCAAGTGCGCACAACCTTGCTCGATTTTTCGCAGACCAACGCTTTTCGCGTGATTCATGGCGAGGGCGACGGAATTCCCGGATTGATTGTAGATTTTTACCACAATCACTGGGTTTTGCAAGCGCATGCTTCGGGTATTTTTCAACAAATGGAAGCCATCGCAACCGCCATTGCTCAGGCGTTCCCGAACCAATGTGAAACCATTTATTGCAAAAGCAGCGGCACGCTACCCAACACCGGAACCGACTTTTTCTTAAAAGGAAACACGCCCGAAACCATCGCCCATGAAAACGGCATTTCATTCCATGTCAATTGGGTTGAGGGGCAAAAAACCGGATTCTTTTTGGATCAGCGCGACAACCGAAAATTGTTGGGTTCCTTTTCTAAAGACAAGAAAGTGCTCAACACCTTTTGCTACACAGGAGGCTTTTCGGTCTATGCCTTGCAAGCCGGCGCTGAACTCGTCACTTCGGTGGATATTTCACAAAAAGCGGTTGATTTGGCCACCAAAAACACCGAACTCAATTTCCCGAAAGCTAACCATACGGCGGTGGCCTCGGATGTTTTTGAGTTTCTGCGCAACCACAACCAACAATACGATGTAATTGTGCTTGATCCGCCGGCCTTTGCCAAAAGCATCAAAAGCAAACACACCGCCACCCAAGCCTACAAACGGCTCAACATAGCCGGACTCAAAGCCTTGGCGCCCAACGGAATTTTGTTTACGTTTTCATGCTCGCAGGTCATTGACGATGTCTTGTTTTACAACACCGTGGCGGCTGCGGCCATTGAAACCGGGCGCACCATTCGCGTGTTGCACAAACTCACCCAAGGGCCCGATCATCCCACCAACATTTACCATCCTGAAGGTCATTACCTCAAAGGATTGGTTTTGCACGTCGAGTAGCATTGGGATAATTTGAAGCGATACATTGATGTTCAAAAAAGCCTTGGTCCTGCGCTCGGCAGTCGCTTTTTCGCTGCGCTGCAAGAGCTCCGACAATGCCTCGCTCAGGGCTAGTTGTGTGTTGGGTGTTTCATTGGAAACTTTAGCCCGCGTGAGGGATGGAAGCTGGGTGCCGCGCACCGCGAACAGCCCGACCCGCAGGGGCACGCCCCAATAAAAAAGCCTCCGATGAAAGAGGCTTTTGTTGTTTTGTAAACCTTGCAGGTTCTCAATCTTCAGAAAATTTAGTGACTCAGAGCCGCAAAGAAATCGTTGCCTTTGTCGTCGGTAATGATAAACGCCGGGAAATCTTTGACCTCGATTTTGCGCACGGCTTCCATGCCGAGTTCTTCAAAGTCGACCACCTCAACCGAGAGGATGTTTTCTTTGGCAAGAATCGCGGCCGGACCGCCAATAGAGCCCAAATAGAAACCTCCGTAAGTTTTGCAAGCGTTCATAACTTCTTTGCCGCGATTGCCTTTGGCGAGCATAATCATGCTGCCACCGTGTTTTTGGAATTCTTCTACATACACATCCATACGCCCGGCTGTGGTAGGACCAAAACTGCCCGACGGCATGCCTTCAGGGGTTTTGGCCGGCCCTGCATAATACACCGGATGGTTTTTGAAATACTCGGGCATCGGTTGTCCCGCATCTAATAATTCTTTGATTTTGGCGTGGGCAATATCGCGCGCCACGATGAGTGTTCCGTTGAGTTTTAAACGCGTTTTGATGGGATATTGCGACAATTCGGCCAAGACTTCTTTCATCGGTCGATTTAAGTTCACAACCACGGGCTCTTCGAGGTGCGGCGCTACTTCAGGCAAGAACTGCGCAGGATTGGTCTCGAGTTGCTCTAAGAAAATACCGTCGGCGGTGATTTTTCCTTTGATGTTGCGGTCGGCCGAACACGAAACGCCCATGCCTACCGGACAAGAAGCAGCGTGACGCGGCAAACGAATCACGCGCACATCATGGGTTAGATATTTCCCGCCAAACTGAGCACCGATTGAACTTTCTTGACAAATTTGCTGGATGCGCGCTTCCCATTCAATGTCGCGAAACGCTTGACCAGCCATGTTTCCGGTGGTGGGTAAATGGTCGTAGTAGCCGGCTGATGCTTTTTTGACAGCTGCTAAATTGGCTTCAGCCGAAGTGCCTCCGATGACAATTGCTAAGTGGTACGGCGGACAAGCCGAAGTGCCTAAATCCATGATTTTCTCGCGGATGAATTCATTCAGAGATTTCTCGTTGAGCAACGATTTGGTTTTTTGATACAGGAAAGTTTTGTTGGCCGAGCCACCGCCTTTAGCCAAAAACAAGAACTCATACGAGCTTCCTTTTTTGGCATAAATATCAATTTGGGCCGGCAGATTCGAGCCTGAGTTTTTCTCTTCAAACATTGAAATCGGCACAATTTGCGAGTAGCGCAAGTTTCTGTTTTGATACGTATTGAAAATCCCGCGCGAAAGCCACTCGGCATCATCGGCTCCGGTATAAACGTTTTCGCCTTTTTTGGCCATAACGATGGCGGTTCCGGTATCTTGGCACGATGGCAATTCACCGCCTACCGCTACGACAGCATTTTGCAATAAATTGTACGCTACAAATCGATCGTTGTCGGTAGCTTCCGGATCGTCAATGATGTTGCGCAGTTTTTGAAGGTGTGATGATCGGAGCATGAACGAGACGTCTTTCAAGGCTTCTTCGGCCAAAAGTTCGAGACCTTTTGGGTCAACAGTAAGAATTTCGCGGTCGCCTAATTTTTCGGTCTTCACGTAGTCGGAAGTGAGTTTTTTGTAGGTGGTATCGTCTTTTAAAATCGGATACGGATCCTGATATATAAAGTCCATCGGGTTGATTTTTAAGTTGCGTAAAGGTATGAAAAATGCCTTGAAGCGTGGTTAAGAATCCGGGCGTTTGTTTTATAACCTTGTGAAGCTTTAAAAGAATTTTAACATTTGTATCTTAAAAATATTATATTTGAAAATACTGTTTTTCAATCTGTAGTATGTGCACATATATAATGGGTTTTGAAACAATAACGAAAACCTATTATATATGAAGAAAACTTTTTTAACACTACTCGCCTGTCTTTCAACGCTTCTTATTTTTTCTCAAGAAGAAAATTACCAAACCAAAGTCGATTCTATTGAAAAAACCTTTCATTATCAGCACGGAACCATTGAACTAAAAGGGGGTGTCGGAAAAATTGTCATCCCAAACGGCTTTAAATATCTCGATGCCCAACAAGCTGAGCGGATTTTGGTTGATTTATGGGGAAATCCAAAAAGTGAAAACATGACTCTTGGGATGATTTTACCTGAAAAAACAGGCGCATTAACAGAAGATAGTTATGTATTCAATATCCAATACGATGAAATTGGCTATGTTAAAGATGACGATGCCGATGATATCGATTATGACGATTTGTTGGAAGAAATGAAAAAAGAAGCCGAAACTGAAAATGAAGCCAGAAAAAAAGAAGGTTATGAAGCCATCACGATTGTCGGTTGGGCAGCCAAGCCTTTTTATGATAAGGATAGAAAGATTTTGCATTGGGCTAAGGAAATCAAATTTGGCAATCAGCCTGTAAGTACGTTGAATTACAACATCAGAATCTTAGGCCGAAAAGGCGTTTTGGTTTTGAATGCAATTGCTACCAAAGCAGAATTAAAATTGGTTCAGCGCGATATTCAAAAAGTACTCAACATCGTACAATTTAATGACGGTTACCAGTATGATGATTTTGATGAATCAGTTGATTCGGTAGCTGCTTGGACCATCGGTGGATTGGTGGCCGGAAAAGTATTGGCTAAGGTTGGTTTTTTTGCTATTCTGGCTAAATTCGGAAAAGTGATTGTTTTGGCTTTATTGGGCTTTTTCGGAGCATTTAAAAAGAAGATTCAGAGTTTTTTCTCCAAAGATAAAGGCGAACCTGAAAATGAAAACGAGCCGACTCCGTTATTAGAAGAATCTTCAACAACTACTGAAGACAAACCACAAGAAACTCCTGACGCGAATAGTGAACACGATGAGCGTTTACCCGAAAAAGAAGGTGAAAACACTTAGTTAGATTTATAAAAAAGGCCCCTGTTTTAATAAAATCGGGGCTTTTTGTTAGATAACCGTTTTCTATTTGGAAAAAATGTAAAAACGAATTCGATTAAAAAAACCAGCCGGCCACCAACACTGCAGCCAAGACGCAAATAAAATCCACCAAGAGCATCGTGCCTAATGTATAACGTGTGTTTTTGATGTTGACCGAACCAAAATAAACGGCTATCACGTAAAAGGTTGTTTCGGCGCTGCATTGAAAAATACAGACTAATCTGCCTGTAAATGAATCCGGCCCGAAATTGCGCATGGCATCAATCATAAAGCCACGCGAACCGCCTGAACTAAACGGACGCAACATGGCTACCGGCAGTGAATCGGTGATTTCTTTCGATACGCCTATATGCGCAAAGACAAATGAAATTCCGTTGCTGATGATTTCAAACAAGCCGCTGTTTCTGAAAAAAGAAATCGCAACCAACATCGCTAAAACATACGGGAAAATCTTCACACCGGTGTTCATTCCGTTTTTGGAGCCTTCAACAAAAGTGTCAAAAATGGTGGTGCCTTTTTCGGTGAATTTTCGCTCGTTGGCAAATGAAAAAACCAGTGTCGCCCCTATAATCGCCACGAGCATCAAGCCCGATAGGTTCGAAGTAAAGAAGCTTTTGCCAATCAAATCAAGTCCGTTGATGTAGAACAGTAAACCCACAATCGCGGCCACAACGCTCATAATCGATACGAGTAAAGTTGCACTCAAAAAATTAATGCGCTGACGAATACCGACAATAATGAGCGCCGCAATGGTTCCGATGAACGAAGTAATGATACACGGCAGCATTACATCGGCCGGATTGGTCGCGTTCTCGGCGGCGCGATAGCCAATAATCGAAGTCGGAATCAAAGTCAAACCCGCGGCGTGCAAACACATAAACATAATTTGCGCATCGCTGGCTTTGTCTTTATCTGGGTTGATTTCTTGCAAAGATTCCATGGCTTTGAGTCCGAAAGGCGTCGCGGCAGAATCGAGTCCTAAAAAGTTCGCAGCAAAATTAAGCGTCATATACGAAATCGACTCGTGGTTTTTGGGCACCGACGGAAACACTTTGGCAAAAATCGGACTGAGTTTTTGCGCCATTTTTTCAGAAGCTCCTGATACAATGAGCAGTTCCATGAGACCGCAGAAAAAAGTCAAATAGGCCAAAAGCGGTAGAATCAAATCGATGAGCGTGTTTTTACAAGTCGGCAACAAACCGTCGGCTTTTTGAACACCGCTGTAAATTTTGACCGTCTGGTTTTTGTAGACATAAGTAGTGTCTGCATCCGCCTCGTTTTTGTTGATGACAATAGTTTGTTCAGGTGCTTTTTCAATGCTGTCGCGCAGCAAAATCGGCAGTTGATTTTTGTACTCTTCAGCAATGAGCACCGGATCGTCTTTTTTTCCGTTGAGCACATAATCAATGGTATATTGACTTCCCGAGGCCAGACTGACCACTACAAAAAGAATCGATGAAATAAAAATCACCAACCAAAATCTACTGAGAACCATAAAGTACTTTTTTGGTAAAAATAACTAAATAGTCGGTCAGACGTGCAAAATTTCTTCGTCGATGAGCAAATCTTCGCGGCGCAAACGCAAAAATACCTGAGCCACGGCAATGACATCTTTTTCACAATAAGTAATGATGCGGTCAATGTCTTTTTCTACATAAAAAACATGCGCTACCTGACTGCCGTCAATGTCGTTTTTAGACGAAGGAATCCCGAGTACTTTGGTGAGCAATTTGAGCGAGGTAAAATGTTTGTAATCGCCAAACTTCCAGAGTTCGAGCGTGTCTAAATGCGGAACTTCCCATGGTTTTTTGCCGAATAAATTGAGTTTGTCGGGCAAGGCAATTCCGTGGATGATCATGCGCCGAGCTATAAACGGAATGTCAAATTCTTTGGCGTTGTGACCGCACAAAATATGTTGGGCCTGGCCAAAATGATCTTGAAGTAATTGCGCAAAATCTTTGAGTATTTTGACTTCTTCGCCAAAAAATGAGGTGACCCGAAAATGACGTACATCGCCTTTTAGGGTAAAATATCCCGCAGAAATACAAATGATTTTTCCGAATTCGGCCCAAATGCCGGCGCGCTCGTAAAAGTCTTCAGGCGTGAATTCATCGCGGCGTTGGTATTGGGTTTTTTGTTCCCAAAGCGATTTCATTTCCGAGTCAAGTTGCTCGTAGTTTTCTTGCTGCGGAACGGTTTCAATGTCGAGAAACAGAATGTTGCTGAGTAAAATTTTTTGAATCATGGCGTGTAAAATTAAGAGTTAAACGGCTTTTAGAAGCTGCAATTTAGCGATTTCTTTTTTTGGATTCTTAAAAATAGATTTGAAAAAATCACTTGCCTTGAGTTCATCGTGTCAACCCTAAGAAATATTTGTTTACTTTTAAGGTGATTGTTTTGATTTGGTTTTCAGCTAATTATCAAAACAAACTAAAAGAGCTATACTATGAAAAAGAAATTCCTTCTGTGGGCTACTTGCCTACTGCCTTGTTTTGCCCAGTCGCAAATCAATCTGGGCAACACCGTACTCACCAACACCGTCGTGGCAACTAATCTGAGTGTTCCTTGGGATATGACCTATGGGCCTGATGGCTGGATTTGGTTTACGGAACTCTCGGGCAACATCAAAAGAATGAATCCGAATACTTATGAAATTCAACAGGTTTTTGCTTTGAGCGATGTAGCGCTTTTTGGCTTTAGCGTGGGTTTGCATTCGTTGGTTTTGCATCCGGATTTCAACAACAATCATTATTTGTATGTGCATTATGCCTACACGAATACAACTTCTAAAATTGTTCGATATGAATACGACACGGCCAACAACATGCTGATCAATCCGACTTTGATCTTGGGCAGCATTCCGGCCGGAGTTTCACACAACGGTTCGCGTATGGTCATTTTAGACGACAAACTCTACATCTGTTTGGGCGATACGTATGCAACGCCGGCAGTGGCGCAAAATCTGAACTCAATCAATGGAAAAGTGTTGCGCATGAACTTAGACGGAAGTATTCCTGACGACAACCCAACGGCCGGAAGTTACATTTATTCCTTCGGCCACCGAAACCCGCAAGGTTTGTGCTATGCCAACGGAAAATTTTACAGCACCGAACACGGAACCTCAGCCAATGATGAAGTCAACATCATCGAAGCCAACCGAAATTATGGCTGGCCGACCGTTGAAGGAGTTTGTAATACCGCTGCCGAAATTACCTTTTGCAACGCCAATAATGTAGCCGAACCCATTTGGTCTTGGTCACCATCGATTGCGCCGGCAGGGGTTGATTATTATCAAAACAACGCCATTCCCGAGTGGAATAATTCGCTTTTACTGGTCGTTTTGAAAAATAAAGAACTCATTCAGCTCAAACTGAGCGATGACGGAACGCAGGTTGTACAGCAAAACATTTATCTGGTCAATACTTATGGCCGATTGCGCGATGTGGTGGTGATTCCCGACGGACGTGTTTTTATTTGTACTTCAAACAAAGATTATGCGGGCAGTCCGGGCGCTACCGACGACCGCATTATTGAGCTCAAAAATCCGGCGGCGATGAGCGTTCAAAACCCTACAGCTAATTCATCCATTCTGTTGTATCCGATGCCTGCGCACAATGTTTTACACGTTGATTCTTCGGTACAATTCAAATCATATAAACTGTCGAATAGTCTGGGAAGACAAATCAGCGAAGGTGTTTTTACTCCGCAAATCAATGTAAGTGAACTAGCTTCCGGTCTGTACATTTTGCAATTGCTCGATGCGAATCAAAAAATCATCGAGCGCAAAAAAGTGCTCATTGAATAAGATTATTTTCGTTGCGCCAACATCTTGTAGCTTTCATCAAGCCAAACATAAAAGTCATCGCTGTGTGGATTGCCGGTGCTGCTGTGTTGCGTTCGGTTGCCCAATCGAACGATGATTAAATCGTCTTGCGGTATCACAATCACATATTGTCCGAGATGTCCGCGCATATAAAAGACTTTTTTGTCGTGATAAGTGCACAGCCACCAACCGTAGCCATATTCGGGTGAATCTACAAATCGAGGTTTTGTAGAGCGGGCAATAAAAGTACTGTCGAGTAAAGTCGCGCCGTTCCATTTGCCGGATTGTTTGTAGAGCTTCCCAAAACGAGCAAAATCACGCGCATTGCTGGCAAAACAACAATAAGCTTTGACGATTCCGTCTGGGTGGTCGGTTTGCCATAGGGCTGGGTTTTCGGCGCCCATCGGATTCCAGAAATTCTGCGCAACATAATCCGCGAGGCTCATTCCGGTGGCTTTCTCGATGCACATGCCCAAAAGTTGGGTGTTGCCGCTGAGATATTTATAGTATTTTCCGGGCGAATCGATTCCTTTGAGACCCAAAATCACCGAAGTCAAATCGGTATCAAAATACGCACGTGTGGTAATGGAAAACGGACTGTAATACGATTCATCCCAGTCGAGTCCGGAAGCCATGGACGACAAATCTCCGACGGTCATCGTTGCTGATTTTCCTTGGGCAAACTGCGGAAAAAAATCTGAAACCTTCTGATCTAAACTTCTGATTTTGCCTTGCATGATGGCTTTTCCGAGTGATGCCGACACGATGCTTTTGGCCATAGAAAAAGAATTGGACGGTGTGTCTTTGGTGTAATGGTCATAATAACTTTCATTCCAAAGGCTGTCGTTTTTGATGATCAGAAACGCTACTGAACCCAACTTTTGATGCCATTGCTCCAAGGTTTGTGTGGGTTTAATCGAATTGTAATCTTGAGCATAAGCCCACGGCTGCGGCTGCTTACTCGCCGGAAGCATTCGGTTGTCAAACTTTTTGTAATCGTCTAAATAAGCTGTGGTGTGGCCGGTGAGATAAACCGTTCTGATGGCCGTCAGCAAATAATCTAAATTAAAAGCATACAACAAACCAACGGTCACAGCAAAAAACAGCGTCAGACCAATGAGTGTTTTTTTCAATCGTTTCATGGTATCAAAATGAATCAGACAGTTTTCGAATGTACCAAAAAAACCGCTGAAAAACTAAAACAAACTTTGCTGTTTGACCGGATTTTCGTGTTCGAGCAACCATTGTTTGCGCCAAAGTCCACCAGCATAACCCGTGAGCGAACCGTCTGAACCTACTACGCGATGACACGGAACCACAATCCAAAGCGGGTTTTTACCATTGGCCGAAGCCACTGCGCGAATGGCTTTGACATCGCCTAGTTTTTTAGAAAGGTCTAAATAACTGGTGGTTTTTCCGAAAGGAATTTCGAGCAACGCACGCCAAACTTTTTGCTGAAAATCGGTTCCTTGCGGATTCATCAAAAAAGTAAAATCGGTGCGCTTTCCGGCAAAATATTCTTGCAGTTGCGTGACGGCTTCTTTGAGTTGGGCCGGAATTTTTTTTGAAACCACGCCCTCTTTTAAAATCGAAATTTTAGAAATCCCCTGCTCATCGCCTGTTAAATAGGCAACTCCAAGCGGCGTCTGAATGTAGGCTTCTTGCAACATAACACAAATAAAAGTCTACGAATATAACAATTAACCGCTGGTTATTTTGCAAAACTCATGATGTAGGCCTCTAAATTTAGTCGTTCTTCAGGGGTCATCATTTTGGTAATCGCAAAATTGGCTTTCATGGTTTCATAGAGCGCCGGATCAACCACCGGTTTGGATTCTTCGTTGATAAAAGCCGCCACGCTGAGTCCTTTTTGTTTGTAGATGGTGGCAATGTTTTGAAGACTCGGGCCGACTACTTTTTCATTGGGTTTGTGACAAGTAGTACACGTGCCTTTTCCTTCAAAAATTTCTTGCCCTTTTTGAGCCGGAGTTTGGGCTGTTGATGCCGAAGTTTCGGGTTGTTTTTTTCCGAAATCTTGCTCTTCTTTTTTACCGTTGCAGGCTGCGATAACAAATGATGCCAGAGCCAAGACTATATAAATTGTGTTGCGCATAAGTTTAATTTTCAGACAAAGTTAAAGCAGGTGGTGTGCCTGCTTTATGACTTTTATCAGTAATGATTTTATCGGTTGAGTAATCGTACAACGTCTTTGGCAAAATAACTCGCAATCAGATCCGCACCCGCGCGTTTGATGGCTGTTACTTGTTCCATCATCACCGCATCGTGATCGAGCCAACCGCGCTCTGAAGCGGCTTTGATCATGGCGTATTCGCCCGAAACTTGATACACCGCCACCGGAACATCCACCGCATTTTTGACTTCGCGCACAATATCCAAATAAGAAATTCCCGGTTTCACCATGACAATGTCGGCGCCTTCATCAACATCCATCTGGGTCTCACGAATGGCCTCTATGCGGTTGTGGTAATCCATCTGATAGGTTTTTTTATCTTTGGGAATATTGTGCAAATCTACCGGCGCACTGTCAAGCGCATCGCGAAACGGACCATAATGCGCCGATGCATATTTGGCGCTGTACGACATGATTCCGGTGTTGATAAAACCCGCGTCTTCTAAAGCTTCTCGAATCTCCAGAATGCGTCCGTCCATCATATCGCTGGGCGCGACAAAATCGGCTCCGGCCTGAGCATGCGACACACTCATTTCGGCCAAAACGGCCGAGGTAATATCGTTGGCAATTTGTCCGTTTTCAATAATACCATCGTGACCATACGATGAAAACGGATCGAGCGCCACATCGGTCATCACGAGCATTCCAGGCTCGGCGTTTTTAACGGTTTTTATTGCGCGTTGCATGAGCCCGTTCGGGTTGAGCGCTTCGGTTCCTTTGTTGTCTTTGAGATGGTCGGGCACTTTAACAAACAGCAAAACAGATTTGAGTCCGAGCTTCCAAAGTTCTTTGACTTCTTTTTCGAGCTGGTCTAAACTGAGTCTGAAATAATTGGGCATCGAAGGAATTTCTTCGCGAATATTTTGGCCTTCGGTCACAAAAAGCGGCACAATAAAATCATGCGGACTGACAATGGTTTCGCGTACCAAAGAGCGAACGGCTTCGGTGGTGCGCAATCGGCGGTTTCTGCGTAATGGAAACATATTTATTTTTTATTTAGATGATCAAAAAAAGTTTTGAGTTTTTCAGGTGGATCGAATCGATAACCCAGAGCAAATTTAACGGTAGAAACTTGATCGTTCAAACGAATATCTGCCTGTTCATTTTGAATGAAATTAATGGAGTTACCCGTAAGATAGGTAAAAAAACGGTCGGTATTGTAGCCAATTTTGAGGTTACTGCTGAATTCATAAAGTGCAGAACAATCGTGGTCAATCCAATTTAAACCCGCGCCGGCGGGCAAGCCTAATCCAATCAAAAATTTATGGCTGATGGCAAAGTTGTAATAATAGGACGGTGCCAAGGTTAAGGTATAAATATCGCTGTGCGGATTGTTGCTCGCATCATTTAAATCAAGGTTGGTGTAATAAAACGACAGCGACGGAATAAAACTACCCGCACTTTTGGTTTGCCATTGCTTTTGATTGGCCAAAGTTCTGATTGAAAATCGGTCGTTGAAAACATACGAAGTCGTACCGCCTATTTTGGTTGAAGCAAACTTCGGAAAGCCAACTTCGCGCTCGTTGTTACTGATGTAAAAGCCTTTTTGGTAAATGAATAAAAAGGATTGCATCCATTTTTGAGCGTAGAAGCGGGTATTGAAACTAAATAATTTTGAACCGCTGTTATCTTTGTTTTCTTCAAAGAATTTCGGTGAAAATCCACCGCTAATATCGACAAATCGATAACTAAGTTGAGCGCCTAATTGGGTTCTTCGGTTCGGATTTAAGTTCAATCGCGCTGACGTTCCGCTTGATTGATCTATGATTTCAAAACTATTCGAGGTATCTATTAAATAGGTGCTCAGAATGATTTGATCGTTATACGATTTAAAATACGGTGACGTCTCAGTCTGGTTTTGTGCCCAAGAACTGACCGATATCCACCATAAAACGCATAACTTTTTCACAGCCATTCAATCGGTTTTTTGAGGATGTTCAACAATTTTTCTTCTTCGCTTCCAGAAGCCGGATGATGATCATACACCCATTGTACGTGCGGCGGCAAACTCATCAAAATAGACTCAATGCGACCGTTGGTTTTGAGTCCGAACAGGGTACCTTTGTCGTGCACTAAATTGAACTCTACATAACGCCCGCGGCGGATTTCTTGCCAAGTGCGCTGCTCGGGGGTATACGACAAATCTCTTCTTCTTTCAACAATCGGCACATACGCTTGAAGGAAACTGTTGCCTACTTCGGTGACAAAATCATACCACTGCGCCATCGGCATTTGCTCGGTGGCTTTGCAGTAATCAAAGAACAACCCGCCTATACCGCGCGCTTCGTGGCGATGGGCGTTCCAAAAATAGGTGTCGCATTGTTTTTTGTATTTGGGATAAAATTCCAGATTGTGTGCATCGCAAGCGGTTTTACAGGTTTGGTGAAAATGACGCGCATCTTCTTCAAACAAATAATAGGGCGTTAAATCTTGACCGCCGCCAAACCAACTTTGCATGATCTTGCCATCAGCATCGTACATTTCAAAATAGCGCCAATTGGCATGAACCGTCGGAACCATGGGGTTTTTGGGATGAATGACTAGGCTGAGTCCGCAGGCAAAAAAATCGGCCTCGCCTACACCGAACATTTTTTGCATGGTGTCGGGCAATTTTCCGTGAACAGCCGAGATGTTGACCCCGCCTTTTTCAAACACGGCTCCATTCTCGATCACGCGGGTTCTTCCGCCGCCGCCTTCGGGGCGATTCCATAAATCTTCGCGAAACTTTGTGCTGCCGTCAACCGCTTCGAGGCCTTGACAGATTTGGTCTTGCAGGTTTTGGATGTAAGCGTAAAATTGATCTTTCATTGAACTCATCTGGAGTATCTTTTTATAGTTGGGTTCGCTTTTGGGCGATGCTCCACGAATATACTTTGCTGTTGTTTTGTATTTGGTCATACAATGCGCGGGCTTTGTCTTTTTGCGATAGATGCGCCATAACATCGGCGAGCAATTCGGCATTGACTGCATCGAGCGCTAAAGCTTCTGTTTGCAAAAGCCAATCATCGGTGGTTTTTTGGGATAAATCGCGCAGATTCATTCCTAAACTTTCAAGCAACCGATCCATCACCTCAAACTGCTCTGGAACATAGCTCAAACCCAGCAATTGTTGCAAGGTTTGCTGGATTTTTTCTTGTTGCTCATCGCGATAAGATTTATTCAGTGGCATAGCAAACTGATTTTGGAAACGCCGTCTGCGTGAGGGATGGAAGCTAGGTGCCGCGCACCGCGAACAGCCCGACCCGCAGGGGCACGCCCTATTTGTGATATTCTTTGACCGCGTCGATAAATGCCTTGGCGTGATCAACCGGAATGTTGGGCAAAATGCCGTGTCCGAGGTTGACGATGTATTTGTCTTTGCCAAACTCGTCGATCATTTGATGCACCATTTTTTTGATGGTCGGAATCGGTGAAAGCAATCGGCTGGGGTCAAAATTTCCTTGTAAGGTGATGTTGCCGCCGGTCAGATAACGGGCATTGCGCGCCGAACACGTCCAGTCAACTCCGAGCGCAGACGCTTTGGATTGGGCCATATCGTTGAGCGCAAACCAACAGCCTTTGCCAAAGACAATGACTTGGGTTTCCGGAGCGAGGGCTTCGACAATTTGGTTGATGTATTTCCAGGAGAATTCTTGATAATCCACCGGCGAGAGCATGCCGCCCCAACTGTCGAAAATCTGTACGGCATTCACTCCGGCTTTGACTTTTTCTTTGAGATACAAAATCGTGGTGTCAGTGATTTTTTGCAATAAAGCGTGCGCTGCTTCGGGTTGCGAGAAGCAGAAACCTTTGGCGGTATCGTAGCTTTTAGAGCCCTTTCCTTCCACAGCATAGCAGAAAATCGTCCAAGGTGAACCGGCAAAACCAATCAGCGGAACCTCATCGTTGAGCATTTCTTTGGTGAGTTTAATCGCGTCCATGACATAGCCCAAACTTTCGTGGATGTCCGGGATATAAACTTGCTCAACGGCTTGCATCGAGCGAATCGGGTGGGGAATAATCGGTCCGATGTTGTCTTTGAGCTCAACCTCGATGCCCATGGCTTGCGGAACGACCAATATATCTGAGAATAAAATGGCCGCGTCGGGTTGTACAATTCTAATAGGTTGTACAGTGATTTCGGCAGCGAGTTCCGGGGTTTTGCAACGCGTAAAGAAATCGTATTTGTCGCGCAAAGCGCGGAATTCTGGTAAATATCGCCCTGCTTGACGCATCATCCACACCGGTGGACGCTCGACGATTTCGCCTTTGAGGGCTTTGAGGAATAAATCGTTTTTGATCATGTTTGTGGTTTTCTGTAATACTGTATTGCTTGTATGAGGGTGTTTTCAATCGTGGGTTGATGCGCAACAATGACTTGCATGGCTTGGCCTTGTAAAGCGGCGGCTGTGGTGTGACCGATGCAAAAGCAAATTGCATTTTCTATCGTGTTTTGCTGCACATAACTCGCAACGGCCGACGGACTAAAAAAAAGCAGCGCATCGGGCTGATTGGTGATTTTGTGCGGTGTAAGCTGGGTGCGATACACCTGAACTTCATCGAGCGAAATTTGATGTTTGCTGAGTAAATTCGGGAGTTCATCTCGGCGCAGATCACCACAAAAAAAGACGAACTTAAATGTTGCATATTCGGTGATGATTTGCTCTGCCAACTCGGCAGCATTATGGGCTGTCATCAAAACTTGCGCTTGACTTTGCTGCAATAATTGCTGTGTTTTACTGCCCACACAAAAACACGGAATTTCCGCTAAAAGCGATTTGTAAGAACTTTGAAGCAAGGCCTCTACCGCATTTTGGCTGGTAAAAATGAGGCCTTGATAGGATTTTTCTAGGTTGAACGCTAATGGTTCGGTTTGGATAAAATCGGCTTCGGTGACTATAAATCCGGCATTGAGCAAATATTGTCTTTGGCCTACCGACAGCTTTTTGGTGGATAATATGCGCACCGCAGCGGTCATTTTATGATTTTGTATTGAGTTGCTGACGTAAAACCTCCATGATTGCAGCGCCTCCGTTTTCGAGCACTTCTTGGGCGGCGTAGAATCCGAGTTTTTTCCATTCTTCAATAGGTACTTGTTTTTCTACGCTGACTTTTTTCGAACCGTCGGCCAAGAGCAAATCGCCTTTGAAAATAATGGTCTCATCGTTTACGATGCGGGCATAAGCTCCGATGGGCGCAGTACATCCGCCTTCGAGTGTTTTGAGAAACTGGCGTTCAATATGCGTACACACTTGGGTTTCGACATCATTGAGTTCTGAAACCGCATCCATGGTAAAACTGTTCTCGGCCATAGCCATGACAACCATGGCGCCTTGTGCCGGAGCAGGTGTCATCCAATCGAGTACTTGGTGATTCTCGGGTTTGAGGTTGATGCGTTCCAAGCCGGCAGCCGCAAATATAGCTCCGTCCCAAGGATTGTCTTGGAGTTTTTGCAAACGCGTATTGACGTTGCCGCGCAAATCGGTCACGGTGTGGTTTGGATGTCTGTTGAGCCACATGGCTTTTCGGCGCAAACTTCCGGTGGCAATGGTAGCGGGACGATGCGCAAAATCTGAATCGCCTTTGAACAACAACAAATCGTATACCTGAGCTCGTTCTAAAACAGCGCCTTGCGCAATTCCTTGCGGTAAAGCGGTCGGCACGTCTTTCATGGAATGCACCGCAATATCAACTTCGCCTTTGATCATGGCCACATCAAGCGTTTTGGTAAAAATGCCCGTGATGCCGAGTTCGTATAAAGGTTTGTCGAGGATGAGATCGCCTTGTGATTTGACCGCGATGATTTCGGTTTTGTAGCCTAAATCGTTGAGTTTTTGCTGAACGGTGTGTGCTTGCCACAACGCTAGTTCGCTGTCACGCGTGCCTATTCGGATGGTTTTGCTCATGAGCGGGCAGCAGTTTCTAATTGGAATACTTTTTCAATCCACTCGATGCTTTCATCCACCATCGTGTTCTCGTCTTTGAGGTGACTGGCAAAGTGATTGGTGATTTTTTGAATAAGGCGATTGGTGATGAGTTCGGCCTGTTCTTGGTCAAAATTCGCCATTTTTTTGCGGTGAATGTTGAGCTCACCGTCTTTAATGGAATGTAATTTTTCTTTAAGGGCTTGAATGGTCGGCGCAAATTTGCGGTCTTTGGTCCAGGCGATGAATTCTTCTTTGATTTCTTCAATAATCGCTTCAGCCGCAGGTATCTGTTGTTTGCGTTTTTCAAGGGTTTCGTCGGTCATTTGCGATAAATGATCCATGTGAACCAGCGTAACGCCCGGCAAATCTTTGACGTTTTCGTGTACGTTTTTCGGAATCGACAAATCCAAAATCAACATCGGTTTTTTGAGGTTCAAAATGGCTTTGTCAATGGTTGGATTTTGCGCGCCCGTGGCCACGACCACCACATCGGCTTTTTGCAATTCGAGCTGCAATTCTGAATAATCTTTGACAATCAAATGGAGTTTTCCGGCGAGCTTCTCGGCTTTGTCTTTGGTGCGATTAATCAAAGTAATGTGCTCATTTTTGGTGTGTTTGACCAAATTCTCGCAGGTATTTCTGCCGATTTTTCCGGTACCAAACAAAAGAATGTTTTTCTGACCAATATCCGGAACATTTTTGATGATGTATTGAACCGATGCAAATGAAACAGAGGTAGCGCCCGAACTAATTTCGGTTTCGTTCTTGATTTTTTTGCTTGCTTGAATCACCGCATTGATCAGACGGTCCATATAGGTATTGACCAATCGCATCGATTTCGATTCGTTGAATCCGGCTTTGATTTGGCTGATGATTTCAAAATCGCCTAAAATCTGACTGTCAAGTCCGGTTCCAACGCGAAACAAATGGTTGACAGCTTCTTGATTTTTGTATACATAACCCACTTTTTGAAAGTCTTCAACGGTTCCGTTGCTGAACTGACAAATGAGTTTGATGAGTTGAAAAGGATGTTCGGCAAAACCGTAGATTTCGGTTCGATTACAGGTCGAAGTAACTATGAGACTTTCAATGCCTTCTCTTTGCGCCTGCTCCAAAACATTGGTTTTGGCTTTTGCGTCGAGACTAAACGAACCTCTGATTTCTGCGTCGGCTTTTTTGTAGCTCAAGCCAACCGCATAAAAATATTGGTGTTTTGGGGTCATTTGGTTTTCCATAGTTTGTTTTGCGTAACAACGTGAGACAAAATTACTGTGGTTGTTTTTATAAAAATAACGCTCAAAGTTCTTTTTGTGTCGCTGTGGGATATTTTCCTAAAAAATGAACCTTAATTCGTTATTTCTTTTAAATTTGCTCTAAAATCAAGCCTTTTGAATGTTCTTATGTAGAACTATTCTAAATAAAATCATCGCTTGAAATAAAAACCAATTTTGAAAAAGTATCGCTATGGGTTCTCAGGAAGTAATAACAATTGAAGATGATTTTACCCTAATCAGATTTCAGAACGATTCACTAGATACGTATAAAATACAGCGCCCGGTTCGTTTGGGGCTCATTCAATTTCATTTTGGCATCAAAGGCAAGGCTCGTTTTATATTCAATCAAGGCTCGTATGCTTTAGATTTAATAGAAGAAAAAGCGCTGCTGCTGTATAATCCGCAAAAAGAATTACCGCTTGATTTAGAAATGGAACCGAATTCTTGGGTGATTTCTGTGATTGTGTCGATTCAGAAGTTTCATTCGTTGTTCTCAGAACAAGCCAGCCACATTCCGTTTTTGAGCGTTGAAAACCGCGATAAAAAATACTATTCTGAAAACGACATCAGCCCATCCATGGCCATTGTGCTCAATCAGTTGTTTCACTACAACTTGCATCCGTCCATTAAAAACATGTATTACAAAGGCAAAGGTTATGAGCTTTTGAGTTTGTTTTTTAATCGATCTGAAGATCCGGATGCTGAGCAATGTCCGTTTTTGGTGGATGAAGAAAACGTCCTGAAAATTCGCCGCGCCAAAGACCTCATCATTGCGCAAATGGCTGAGCCGCCGGGCTTACAAGAACTCGCCGATCAAGTGGGTTTGAATTTAAAAAAACTCAAAATGGGATTCAAGCAAATTTATGGCGACACAGTGTATGGCTTTTTGTTTGACTACAAAATGAACTATGCGCGTAAATTGCTTGACAGCGGTTCGTACAACGTCAACGAAGTTGGTCTAAAAATCGGCTACAGCACCGGAAGCCATTTCATAGCGGCTTTTAAAAAGAAATTCGGAACCACCCCGAAAAAATATCTCATGTCTATTAATGTTAGTGTATAAAAACCAATCAATTTGAAAAAAGGAGTCCTATTAGTCAATTTGGGTTCGCCCGATAGTCCACAACCTAAAGATGTTAAAAAATACCTCGACCAGTTCTTGATGGACGAGCGCGTGATTGATCTGCCGTATCTGCTGCGCGCGTTTTTGGTCAAAGGCATCATCTTGAACACACGTCCGAAAAAATCAGCGGCCGCCTACCAAAAAATCTGGTGGGAAGACGGATCACCGCTCATTGTGCTGTCAAAAAAACTACAACAAAAAGTACAACCCAAAGTATCGGTTCCGGTGGCTTTGGGCATGCGCTACGGAAATCCTTCGATTGAATCCGGCTTGGCGCTTTTAAATGCACAAGGTGTATCAGATGTTTTGTTGTTGCCTCTGTATCCGCAATTTGCGATGGCTACCACCGAAACCATTTTGGTGATGGCCGAAGAAATTCGCCAAAGAACATTTCCTGAGATGACCATTACTCCGGTGCCGGCTTTTTACAACAAAAAAGAATACGTCGATGCTTTGGCGCATTCTGTCGATACCGAACTCAAAGCGTTTGAACCGGATTATTTGTTGTTCTCGTACCACGGAGTTCCCGAGCGACACATCCGCAAATCAGACATCACTAAATCGCACTGCAAAATTGACGAGCAATGTTGCGTGACCGCTTCACCGGCACACGAGTTTTGTTATCGCCACCAATGCTATGAAACCACCCGACAAGTGGCCGAAGCTTTACAACTCAAAGAAGGAACCTACAGCACTTCGTTTCAATCGCGTTTGGGACGTGACCCTTGGTTGCAACCTTATACCGATGCCACCATTGACGGACTCGCGCAAAAAGGTATTAAAAAACTGGCGGTTGTTACGCCTGCTTTTGTGTCGGATTGTTTGGAAACCCTTGAAGAAATTGGCATGGAAGCCGCCGAAAGTTTTGAAGAAAACGGCGGTGAGCATTTTAAAGCCATCGCTTGTTTGAACGACGATGAGCAATGGTGCGATGCCGTTGCCGGTTGGATTAATCAATGGACAAATTAATATGTACAACTACATCAAAGCGCTGCATCTGATTTTTGTAATTACTTGGTTTGCCGGGTTGTTTTACATTGTTCGGTTGTTTGTGTATCAAATCGAAGCGAAAGACAAACCTTCGCCCGAGCGAGAAATTCTCAGGGCTCAATACAAAATCATGACTTATCGGTTGTGGTATATCATCACTTGGCCCAGCGCTGTGTTGGCAACTTTGTTTGCGCTCTTGCTCTTGCATCTCAATCCGGGTTGGATAGCCATGCCTTGGATGCAAGTCAAATTAGTGTTTGTGGTTTTGCTTTTTGCTTATCATTTCAAATGTCATCAAATCTACCGCGAACTACAAAGCGATGTAGTCAAATACAGCTCTAATTTTATGCGACTCTGGAACGAAGGCGCCACCATCATCCTGTTTGCCGTCGTGTTTTTGGTGATTCTTAAAAACGCGATTGATTGGGTGTATGGCGTTTTGGGCATCGTAGCTTTTTCGGTGTTGATCATGCTCGGCTTTAGATTTTACAAAAGAATTCGCGAGAAAAACAACTCATAAATCATGTTTAAAGGCTTCAAAATGTCCATGCTCTCGTTGCGCATCAGGATTTTCCTGTCGATGATTGTATTGATTTTGATTGCCTCGATTTTGATGGCTTCGATTTCGATTATTCAGTTTAAAAACGAAGCCCGCGATTATCATCAAGAACGCCTTGAGCGCAAAGAAACCGCGATCAAAGAACACATCAATTACGTTCTATCGACCACGACTTATCCGCTGACACCGCGCAATTTGGGCGTGATTTTTAAAGACAAAATTCACGAACTCGCGCAAATCCACAGCTTAGAAATCAACATTTACAGTCTGGACGGCAGGTTGCTCAAATCATCCAAAGCCAAATTCTCGGTCGATAGTGTTTCACCGCCCATTCCCAAATACATCCTCAAACTGGTTCAGTCTTCGATAGAAAAACGCTACGTCGATATCAAAAACATCAACGGCGTCAAAAATCGCTCGTCGTACAGCCAAATCAAAGATGAAAAATTCAAACCACTCGGCATCTTGAATATTCCTTATGTTGAAGACGATGGTTTTTATGAAAAAGAACTGCAAAACTTCTTGATTCGACTTGGACAAGTCTATGCTTTTATGCTCGTGATTGCCTTTGCGCTTGCGTATTTTTTGGCGAGTTACATTACCCAATCGCTCAAAACCATTTCAGACCGTTTGAGCGAAACGAGTTTGAATCAGAAAAATCAAAAAATTGTCCTCGAGGCCAACAGCAAAGAAATCAATTTGCTCATCAATGCCTACAACGACATGGTAGACGAATTGGAGAAAAGCGCTGTAAAACTCGCGCAAAGCGAACGCGAAGAAGCCTGGCGTGAAATGGCCAAACAAGTCGCGCACGAGATCAAAAATCCGCTTACGCCGATGCGCTTGACGGTGCAAAGTTTTCAGCGAAAATTTGATCCGAATGATCCCGAGCTCAAGCAAAAACTCAAAGATTATTCAGATACGCTCATTCAGCAAATTGACACGATGAGCGCTGTAGCATCGGCATTCTCAAATTTTGCTTCGATGCCGGCCCAACAAAACGAAACACTCAATGTGGTTGAAGTGGTAGAATTGGCATTAGACATTTTCAACGAAGGTTATCTGGTGTTTGAATCCGATGAAAAAGAAATCATCACCAAAATGGACCGTACCCAACTGATTCGCATCATCACCAATTTGGTCAAAAATGCGATTCAAGCGATTCCGGAAACACAAGCCGACAAAAAGGTTTTGGTCTCGGTGCGCCGCCATCCAAACGAAGTGATTATTTTGGTGAGCGACAACGGAACCGGCATCGAAAAACAGTTTCAAGATCAAATTTTTGAACCGAAATTCACCACCAAAAACAGCGGTATGGGTCTTGGTTTGGGAATTATCAAAAATATCATCGAAAATTATAAAGGAACTATTACTTTTGAAACACAAATGGGTCGGGGCACTACTTTTTTGGTAGCACTTCCGCTAACCTCAGTTTAATACAATCTTTATGAACTACGAAAATATCCTTGTCGAAACCGAAAACGGTATTGCCACGATTACCATCAATCGCCCCAGCAAACTCAACGCGCTCAACAAAGCGACTATTGCTGAATTGCACCATGCACTCAACACCTTAGACCTCGATGCTTCGGTGCGTGTGATTATCCTAACCGGAAGCGGAGAAAAAGCTTTTGTAGCGGGTGCTGACATTGCTGAATTTGCTCATTTCTCGGTAGAAGAAGGCGCACAATTGGCCGCACAAGGTCAAGAATTATTGTTTGATTTTGTAGAAAACCTCAGAACGCCGGTCATCGCTGCAGTGAATGGTTTTGCGCTTGGCGGCGGATTAGAACTGGCCATGTCGTGTCATTTTAGAGTGGCTTCAGACAATGCAAAAATGGGCTTACCCGAAGTTTCTCTGGGTGTGATTCCGGGTTATGGCGGAACCCAACGTTTGCCGCAACTCATCGGAAAAGGTCGCGCTATGGAAATGATTATGACTGCCGGAATGATATCCGCTGAAGATGCGTATCGCGCCGGATTGGTCAATCATGTGGTAGCTCAAGCCGAACTTTTAGAATTTTGTAAAGGCATCGCCGCTCGCATCATGAAGAATTCTCCCGTGGCCATCGGTCAAGCCATCAAAGCGGTGAATGCCAACTTCAAAGACGGCGTAAATGGTTACGAAACCGAAATCAAATCGTTCGGAAAATGTTTTGGCACCGAAGACTTCAAAGAAGGAACCACTGCTTTTTTAGAAAAGAGAAAGGCAGAGTTTCCGGGCAAGTAAACAAGTAACCACTCATTCCCAATTATTATGAAAACCAAATTTTCGGCCCTCTTTTGGGTCATTAGCTTTTTTTGTGCCTACGCCCAAGAAATACCCGTAAAAATTCTCAAAAGTGATTTGTTTAAAGATGAGTTTAAAAACTCTGTAATGATGCTGGCCGAAGAAGATGGCAACGGCGGTGTTTTGATTGTGCGATCCTATCGAGGCGGTGCTTTTTCGTCAAGTATGGGCTACTATTTTGAACATTACGATGCCAATTTAAAATTGCTCAAGGAATACGAATACGAAATGAAAGTTTCGGATGCTTACAGACAAACCTCGGTTTTAGGCGTAATCACCAACAAAGATGAAGTACATTTAATTGACTTTGCCTACAATCGCGATGAAAAGGCTTATATCTGTTCAGCCATAACAGCCAAAATAGCCGATTTTAACTTTCACAAAACCGAACTGTTTCGTTTGAGCAGCGATGAAATCAAACAATTTTCGCTTTTCTCGGGCAGCAGTTTTGATGGCGACTCTGGAGCCTCGATGATCGTCAACGAAGATAAAAATGCTTTTGCTGTTACTGTTGATATCAAAGACAAAAATACCGAAACCCACAAAGTTTTTTTATATGACAACCAACTCAATAAAAAAATTGAGCACGTTTTTAAAAGAGAACTCAAAGACAAAAAGTTTCGTTATGAAAATATTGATGTTTCTAAAGACGGAAACGTTTTATACTTGTTAGGAAAAGCGCTTACAGTGGAAGCCAAAAGCAAAAAAGAAGGCGGCAAATATCAATTTGAACTTACACGCATTACAAAAGACGGAGAAAAGACTCAAGTTTTTGATACCGAAGAACACTTTTCAAGATCACTCAAAACGATTATTTTGGACAATCGTTTGGTATGCATTGGCTTTTTTTCTGACCGAAACGACAACCGCTACAAAGGCATTAGCTATTTTGAACTAGATCCTACAAGCCTCGCGATTAGAAAGTCAAAATTCAATGTGTTTACCGAGCAATTTATGATTGACAAATACGGAAAAGACAAAGACAAGGAACTCAAAAACCTTTCGTTTCGAAATTTACTGATTACCAAAACGGGCGATATCGTTTTTAATGCCGAAGAATATTATGAAACGACACAATATGTGGGTGGTATGAACGGCGGCGGCGGTTATTATATAACGATTTATCATTATGATGATATTGTTAGTTCAAAAATTAATCCTTCGGGTGATATAGTTTGGGCGCGCAACATCAATAAGCGTCAAGCAACCCAAGGAACTGCTGCGTTTATATCATATACATCGGCTGTTAAAGGAACCGATACTTATTTCTTTATCAATACCGGAGAAAAGGTGAAAAAACTCAGTAATGATCGAATTCAATTTGGGCAAACATCCACCAAACGTTCGAACTTGAATGTCATTCGCGTAAATGAAAACGGTAATTTTGATTATCAAGAAGTTTTAGACGACAAAGACAATGAAGTTCCTTTTATGGTGGCTTATGGAGCTACAACACTTGAAGACCATTCTGTGTTTTTCTTAGGTCAAAAAGGAAAGAAAAAACAGATTCTCAAATTAACTTTATAAAAACAAAGAGCGCCTCGTTGGGCGCTCTTTTTATTTCTCACCTTCCCACTCAGCGTAAAACTGCGCCAGAAACTGCTCCATAAATCGGTGGCGTTCTTGGGCGATTTGCTTTGCGGTGGGTGTGTTCATTTGGTCTTTGAGCAGCAGGAGTTTTTCGTAAAAATGATTCAGCGTGGGTGCGGTATTGGCCTTATACGCTTCTTTGGTCATATGCAAATTGGGCGCAATGCTCGGATCGTACAAAGACCTGTTTTTAAAACCTCCGTAGTTAAAACAACGCGCTATTCCGATGGCGCCAATGGCATCTAGGCGGTCGGCGTCTTGCACAATTTCAAGTTCTTTGCTGGATTGGGTACGCGCAAAATTGCCGCCTTTGAATGAAATGTTTTCAATAATAAAAAGCACCTGAGCAATGAGTTCTTCTGAAGCGTCTTGCGTAGTCAAAAACGCGCGGGCCACTTTGGGTCCGACGGTTTCATCACCGTTGTGGAATTTGCTGTCGGCAATGTCGTGCAAAAGCGCTCCGAGTTTGACTACCGTGAGATCACAATTTTCGGATTGGGCGATGAGCAAGGCATTTTTGTAAACGCGCTCGATGTGAAACCAATCGTGGCCGCCTTCGGCATTTTGCAACTGCTGGCGGACAAAGGCAATGGTATTATCAATAATAGACGGGTGCATAGGAGGAACAGGATTTGCGTGAGTGATGGGAGCGGTTATCCTTTTGCCGGGCGATGAGCCGCAAAAGATAAGAGCGTACAGCACGACAGCGCCGCAGCGCAGCGAAGACGGTGGCACGCCCTAAAAAAACAGAAAGTTAGCCCACAATGGCCGGATTGACCCATTTGAACGTATACGATTCTTCAGGAATCACCAAGCGTTCAGACACTTTGGCCATACGCGCCGGAAGTTTCATCAGATAATCGCGGGCTTTTTCGGCTTCATCAGTTAAACCTGAGATTTTGTCGATTTCCCAACGATCAATAAGTTTTTGCAAAATCTCGACATAATCGTTGGCGGTATACACACCCAAACGTTGTGCACAATCTGAGAAATGTTCAAACGCCAACCCGATTTTCTCACCTGATTCGCGTAAAAAATGAGCCGGCATGGTGATTTTGAGTTTCATCATGTGCAAGAACGCAAGCATCATCTCGCTCGGGTCAACTTTAAAAATCTCGCCCACAAAATCTGAATACGCGTGGTGGTGACGCATTTCATCGCCGGCAATCATCTTGCACATCTTGGCCAAGCGTTTCTCTCCGTATTGTTTGGCAATTTGCGATACGCGGTTGTGCGATACATAGGTTGCCAATTCTTGAAAACTGGTGTAAACAAAGTTTTTATACGGATCGGCTCCGGTGCCGATGTCAAAACCGTCGGCAATTAAGTATTGCGTTGAAATCTCGACCTCGCGCATGTTGATGCGTCCCGAAAGATATAAGTATTTGTTGAGCACATCGCCGTGGCGGTTTTCTTCGGCCGTCCAGTTGCGCACCCAGCTTGACCAGCTATTAGGCCCGAGTTGATCAATACCTTCAACAGTCATGAGCCAAGATTCATAGGTGGGCAAAGCTTCTTCGGTCACGGCATCGCCAATGAGCGTGATCCAAAAATCATACGGCAAATCTTTGGCGATTTCTTGAAGTTCTTTGATTTCTTCAAAAAAGTTGTCGTTTTGCGCATCGGGCAAAAAATCTGAAGGTTGCCAAATGGTGTCAGTTGGAATTAAATATTTGTCTACAAATGACCCGATTTTTCCTTCGAGCAATTGCATGACTTCTCTGCGTACGTTGATTATTGACATGAATATTTTGTTGTAAGGCAAAAGCCTAGGGTTTAATTGACTGAGTTATGGCCGATTCGGTTTTTTGAAACAATGTATCAAAATCATACGCGCTCACCGCCATCGGCTCGTGAACGGTAAAGGTTACGTGGTTACCCAATCCAAGCGGAAAGAACCCGAACTTGACCATTTTCCAAGAATTGTTTATGGTAATCGGAACGACATAAGCCGACGGAGCGTATTTACACAAAATCTTGAGTCCGTTGGGTGCAAACGTTTTGGGCTTTCCGTCGCGAGAACGGGTTCCTTCAGGGAAAATAACCGCCGAACGATGGTGCGTTTGGATGTATTCGCCCATTTGTTTGATCACCGGCAAGGCTTGTTTGGGATCTTTGCGATCAATCAAAACCGAACCACCGTGACGCAAATTAAACGATACGCTGGGAATGCCTTTTCCGAGCTCTTTTTTACTGACAAACTTCGGGTGAAAACGACGCAAAAACCAAATGATGCCAATGATGTCGTACAAACTTTGGTGGTTGGCCACTAGAATCAATGGAACGCCCTCGGGAATGAGTTCGCGGCCTTCGACTTTAAAAGTGGTTCCAACCAAATGCCCTATTCTGAGCAAACAAAAATTGAGGTAATCGACGCTTTTTTTGTGCGCTTGATAACCAAACCAATTCAGGCAAATCCATTGAATTGGGTGAAAAATAATCAATACCAAAAAAAACACCAAAAAAGCCAGCGCTGATATAGGGTATGATATAAGTTTTTCCATCGATAAAATTTGCGCCAAAAGTATAAAATTATTTGGGTTTTTGGTTGTTTTTGGCCGTTTCATTTTGGTTTAACAACTGATGAAGAAAATCCGCAATAAAGCCAACAAACTAATTTCTAGGTTTGATTAGAATTCTCAACGCCATGCAAAATAAAGTTTATACACTCCTTCCGCTTTTTTACCTGCACAGTATTTTAGGGCAAAATAAACAACCCGATACTCTAATCCATACAGATTATTTCAACGCCGTACATCATTGGGTTGTTTTGCCCCAAAATCTACCGTCTGTATCGTATTGGTTGGGTTATGTTTATGCCGATCCGCATCAGGGATTTACCTTTGTTTTTGAAGATGAACTCACTTTGAATGCCCGTGGTATTTGGAAACGCTGTCATCGTGAAAACGCTCATATTCTTCGGTTGATTCTCGATGCAAAAAGCCCGAAACTATGGTTGCTCGATACAAAAACACTACAAAAACTTAAGCTCAAGGCGCCGCCACTTTGGCTTGAAGTGATGCATTATGAAGCCGAAACTTGGATAGAATCGGCGCGTAAGTTTATGGCACACGGTCAATATGCTGAAGCGGTCTACGGTTTTGAGCAAGCTTTTAGGCAAAATGCGCAGATTCCCAATTTGAATTTTGAACTGGCTTTGGCGCTTAATTCAATCGAGCGATATCCGCAGTGCATTCGACATGTTTTGGGTTGCATTGCTCAAAAACCTGATGATTACCGACTCTATCGCGAAATGGGATATGCCTTGGTGCAAATGCATCAACCACAAGAAGCCGAAAAAGTCTATGAACAAGGCCTGCAGGTGTGCCAACAAAACGAGCAAAGGCGCGAAATGGCACTGGATATGGCACAAACTTTCTATCGTTTGCGCGACCAAGAACGATTTGAAAAATGGGCCAAAATCTTGCGTCAGTTTTAAACCAAAAAAAGCTAAAATATTCTTGATAACTGTTCGAAAACTCTGTTGAAACTTGTCAAAAAAGAAGTATTTTTACCAGCCTAATACATAATATAATCCACAGGAAAATGAGCTCAGAAAAAGAAGCAAAACTCAAAGCTTTACAGCTTACTTTAGATAAACTCGACAAAGCTTACGGCAAAGGAACCGTGATGAAAATGGGCGATCGCGCCGTTGAAGAAGTAGAAGTGATTTCGTCGGGATCACTCGGCCTTGACTTGGCTTTGGGCGTCAACGGATATCCAAAAGGTCGCATTATAGAAATCTACGGTCCGGAATCTTCGGGTAAAACCACTTTGACTTTACACGCCATTGCCGAAGCGCAAAAAGCCGGCGGTATTGCTGCCTTTATTGATGCAGAGCATGCTTTTGATCGTCATTATGCAGAGAAATTAGGCGTTGATATTGAAAACCTCATCATTTCTCAGCCGGACAACGGTGAACAAGCATTGGAAATCGCCGAAAACTTGATTCGTTCCGGAGCGATTGATATTGTCGTGATTGACTCGGTAGCGGCCTTGACTCCGAAAAGCGAAATCGAAGGCGAAATGGGCGATTCTAAAATGGGCTTGCACGCACGTCTTATGTCACAAGCGCTCAGAAAACTCACCGCAACGATTAGCAAAACCAACTGTACGGTATTTTTCATCAATCAATTGCGTGAAAAAATTGGCGTGATGTTCGGAAACCCTGAAACGACCACTGGTGGTAACGCGCTCAAATTCTACGCTTCGGTTCGTTTGGACATTCGTCGTTCATCGCAAATCAAAGAAGGCGAAAGCGTGATTGGCAACCGCACCAAGGTTAAAGTTATTAAAAACAAAGTAGCTCCACCTTTTAAAACGGCTGAATTTGACATCATGTATGGCGAAGGCGTTTCAAAAACCGGAGAAATTCTTGATTTGGCGGTAGAGTTTGAAATCATCAAAAAGTCAGGTTCTTGGTTCAGTTATTCCGACACCAAACTCGGACAAGGGCGCGATGCAGTAAAATCACTCATTAAAGACAATCCGGAATTGGCCGATGAACTCGAGCAAAAAATCAAAGATCACATCAAAGAAATGGATGCTTAAAATATAACCCGACTCGTTCGGGTTTTTTTATGCGCGATTAAGTTCAGTATGGATTTGTTCGCGCACTTTTTCTCTGAGCTCTTTAATGTGTTGTTTGTCTTCGGCCGAAAAATCTTTTGTTGGAACTTCTGGTAAAACCGTCACTCGCATCAAGCCGGGACTTCCGCTAAAAAAAGTGTAGGAAAAACGCTTTTTGTTGTCGTGAAAAACTAAGGGTAAAATGGGAATTTGATGCTCAATGGCCAGTCGGAATGCACCGTCTTTAAACTGATCCAACACAATGGATTCATCAGCAGGCACACCGCCTTCGGGAAAAATACAAATGCTCAAACCTTGACTTAGCCTTCTTTGCGCTCGGTTAAACACTTCCATACGGCTTCTGGAACTGCTTCGGTCGACCAAAATACACGTGCGCTTGTAGAAAAATCCAAAAAGCGGAATTTTGGCCAATTCTTTTTTTCCTACAAACACAAACGGATTGCGCACCACAGCCAGCATGAGCATGATGTCGGTCATAGAAGTGTGATTGGCCACGAACATATAGCTTTGATTCGGGTTGATTTGCGTTTGCGATTGGACGCGATAGTAAAATCCACACGTAAACAAAATAGATTTAGCCCAAATTCTGGCCAGCACAAAAAAGAACGGATACCACTTTTCTTTGAGAATAGACACCAACAAAAAAGGCAGCATGAGTATAATCGGAACGGCAATCATGATATAAAACCATACACGCCACAGAATCCAAAGAGGTATTTTGAGGATTTTCATATTTTCAAAAGTAAGAATTCGATTTGTAATTTTTTTAAATCGATTACCTTTGCTCGAAAATTTCATCTCATGGCCAAAATTCTCACCGGCGTTCAAAGCACCGGAACCCCGCACTTAGGAAATTTGCTCGGAGCTATTCTTCCGGCAATTGAACTCTCTGAGCGCCCTGAAAACCAGTCATTTTTGTTTATTGCTGACATGCATGCCACCACGCAAATCAAAGACGGAGCGGTTTTGAGCGCAAACAATTTGAGTACGGCGGCGGTTTGGTTGGCCTGCGGACTGAACACCGACAAAGTGATTTTCTACCGCCAAAGCGATGTGCCCCAAACCGCGGAGCTTTCTTGGTATTTGAGCTGTTTTTTTCCGTACCAAAGACTTACTTTGGCGCATTCTTTTAAAGATAAAGCCGATCGTTTAGAAGATGTCAATGCCGGTTTGTTTACTTATCCGATGCTCATGGCGGCCGATATTTTGTTGTATGATGCCGAGTTTGTTCCGGTAGGGAAAGACCAATTACAACATATTGAAATCACACGCGATGTGGCTTCGAGATTCAACTATCAAATGGGTGAAACCTTTGTCTTGCCCGAGGCCAAAACTTCTGAAGAAACCATGTACGTGCCCGGAACCGACGGTCATAAAATGAGTAAATCACGCGGGAACATCATCAATATTTTCTTGGACGATAAAGCCTTGCGCAAACAAATCATGAGCATTGAAACTGACAGCACACCACTCGAGGAACCCAAAAATCCGGACACGTGTAAGATCTTTGCAATTTATCAACTTTTGGCCGATGCAAATCAAACGGCTCAGATGCGCGAACGCTATCAAAATACTCAGCGCGACTTTGGGTATGGCCATGCCAAGCAAGCTTTGTTTGAACTCATCGTTGAAAAGTTTAAAACCGAGCGCGAGCAATACAATCACTTTATGGCCAACCCGCATGAAGTAGAAGCTGCGCTTATGGCCGGGGCCGCCAAAGCACAAGCTGTCGCTGAAGGTGTTTTGTCACGCGTTCGTCAAAAACTCGGATTCAAAGCTTAGCTAAATTACTGCTTCAAAATATTTCCCCGGAAGCGGACAAACCACGCCTTTGAGTTCCATTTGCAGCAGCAAACTTGAGAGTTCATAGACGGGAAGATTACATCCGCGGGCAATCCAATCGATTTGTTCTTTGCCGCTGGTTTTGAGAAAATCATACACTTTTTGCTCGGTGGGTTCAAGCTCAAAAAACAATTGTTGTTGTCTGTTTTTGGACGGTTGTTGCAAATCCCAATTGAGTTGATACACCAAATCGGCTGCCGAAGTTAGAATTTGTGCGCGATGTGTTTTAATCAGCTGATGACAACCTTGACTCATGGTGTCGCCCACTCGGCCAGGCACCGCAAAAACTTCTCTTCCGTAATCATTAGCCATTTGCGCGGTAATGAGCGAACCTCCTTTGAGCGCCGATTCAATGACAATCGTCGCTTGTGACAATCCGGCAACGATGCGGTTGCGGCGAATGAAGTTTTCTCGAATGGGTTCAATGCCGCTGGGAAATTCCGATATAAAGCCGCCATTTTGCAACACTTGAGCCGCATATTTTTGATGTTGCTTCGGATAGATTTTGTCTAGTCCATGGGCCAAT
Source organism: Bacteroidota bacterium (assembly GCA_018267095.1). Classification (GTDB taxonomy): domain Bacteria; phylum Bacteroidota; class Bacteroidia; order Flavobacteriales; family Flavobacteriaceae; genus Flavobacterium. Next base: position 48,870 of record JAFDZC010000001.1, on the reverse strand, counting down.
ACCCCAATCGTTGTTAAGTTGTTTTCAATGGCTGAAACATGAGCGGCTATGTCAATTCCGTAGGCATAACCACTAACAATAATGGGGTTCAAGGGCGCTAAATCTGAGATCAATTGTCGCGTGAATTCAACGCCCAGAGCGGTCGCTTGACGCGTGCCAACAATACTGATGATTTTGCGGTTTTTAAAATTAAAACTCCCTTTAGAGAATAACAAAACCGGCGCATCAACACAATGTTCAAGCGCTTCTGGATAATCCGCATCTTTGTAATAAGTAACCGCAATTTGATTTCGTTCAATAAACGCAAGTTCAGCTTCTGCTCTCCTAAAAAGCTCGTCTTTGCTGATGCTGTTATTTGAAGGTAGTTTGAGACCGAGTCTAGAACCTTTTTTGAAAATATCTTCCGGTGCCGGATAGTGTTCTAAGAGTTTTTTGGCGGTGAGATTTCCCACGCCTTCGGCATTTAGCAAGGCTAATACATAAAATAAATCTTCGTGGCGCATAGTAAATAATTGAATCTGAAAAATATAAAATTTAATCGGGATTGTTAATAAAAATTGTGAATAAAATTTTGCTAGTGGTGTTCATTATTTAACTTTGTTGACATGAAGATCGAACAATATATCTCTCAACTTTTATATCGTCATCAGTGTGTAACCGTTCCGGGGTTTGGAGCGTTTTTAACCGAAATTCAATCGGCACAGTTGCACGAAAGCACCCATTCATTTTATCCGCCTAAAAAGGTGATTTCTTTTAATGCACAAGTCAAAAACAACGATGGTTTGTTGGCGAATCACATTGCGCAAATTGAAAAAACCACCTACGAATCGGCGGTGGCTGCTATTGAAAGCGAAGTGATTATCTGGAACAGTATTTTAGAAGTCAACGAAAAATTTGCCTTAAAAAACATCGGTGAATTGTCGTTGAATTCTGAGAAAAACTTGGTGTTTGTTCCTTCTGACAACATCAATTACCTCAAAGAATCTTTCGGGTTGAATTCGTTTGTATCGCCGGCGGTAAAACGCGAACAATATCAACAACAAGCCGAAACTTTTTATACCGAACCGATCGCTACACCAACTATTTCTGCTGATGAAACCCCCGTGATTGAATTGGCTGGCGAACCTAAAAAAGGCAGAGGTTATCTCAAATACGCGGCTATTTTGGTATTGGCCTTGTCGGCTACGGGCAGCATCGGTTTTAAATTATACCAAGATCATGTGGCCGAGCAAACTTTGTTGGTTGAAACCCAAGTTCAGAAAAAAGTGCAAGACAAAATTCAGGAAGCTACTTTTATGATGGACAATGCGATTCCGGCTGTAACTTTGACGGTTCGCGAAGAAAAATTTGCTTATCACATCATGGCCGGTGCTTTTAGAAATGAGGCCAATGCTGAAAATATATACAACAATCTGATACAATCGGGTTACAAAGCGCGTCGCATTGCGCAAAACAAACATGGCTTATATCCTGTTTTGTACGGAAGCTATGCCACTCTTGAAGAAGCACGCGCTGCTCTTGATACGATTCACCAAAGCAACCCTGATGCTTGGTTGCTCGTCAAAAACTTATAAAGTCAAATCCCGTTCAAAAAGCGGGATTTTTTGTATCTACTATTTATCTTTGCCAAAAAAATGCATCCAAAAACTCCTTCTCAATCACTTACTGTTTTAACTGATTTAGTTTTGCCCAGCGAAACCAATCCGCTCAATAATTTATTTGGTGGTGAGCTTTTAGCCCGCATGGATCGCGCTGCCAGTATTGCCGCACGCAGGCACTCGCGCAGAATTACCGTAACGGCTTCGGTCAACCACGTGGCTTTTAATCGTTCTATTCCGTTGGGCAGTGTGGTGACGGTTGAAGCCAAAGTCTCGCGCGCGTTTACCTCATCAATGGAAATTTATATTGATGTTTGGACCGAAGATCGCGAATCGGGCATTCGGACCAAAGCCAACGAAGCCATTTATACTTTTGTAGCGGTAGATGAAACCGGACGTCCGGTAGAAGTTCCGCAGGTTGTGCCCGAATCTGAGCTTGAAAAAGAGCGATATGCCGCTGCATTACGCCGAAAACAACTGAGCTTGGTGTTGGCCGGAAAAATGAAACCGCACGAAGCGACTGAGCTTAAAGCGTTGTTCGTTTAGGTTACATATTCGACAACCAACTTGCCGGATTGTTGTAAGTGGTATTTTGAGAAATGGTGAACTTGAGCACGGTTTTTCCGGTGTCGCCATTGGTTCTGACTTTACCGATGGTTTGCTTGGTCGATACTTTATCGCCTTTACTCACCGATACACTGCTTAAATTCTGATATACGGTAAAGAAATCTCCGTGTTGAATCATCACGGCTTTGTTCACCGGCGAAAGCATCATCACACTGACGACTTCTCCGCTAAAAACCGAACGTGCATTGGCGCCATTGTCGGTTGTAATCTCGACCCCGCTGTTGTGCACCACCAATGTTTTGTATACCGGATGCGGTTGGTCGCCATAAGGCAGAGAAACAAAACCTTTCTCAACCGGCCAAGGCAACCGTCCTTTATTGGCGCGGAAATTATTGGCCAACGTTTGCCCTTCAGGCGTTAAAACAATTTTGGTTGAAGTTTCGGTGGCTTTTGTTTCGGCAGCAGTGGTGGTTTTTGGATTGGCTTTGGCCACCGCTGTAGCTGTTTTCTTGTTGGCCGCTGCAATCGCTGCTTTGATCAACTTTTGAATTTGGTTGTCAATATTTCGGGTTTCTTGTTGCTTGCGTTTGATTTCGGCAACAATTTGTTTCTTGTCTTTTTTGAGGGCGCGTTCGAGTTCTTGTTGGGCAATACGCTCTTTTTCGAGTTGTTCTTTCTCTTTTTGGTTTTCTTTCAGTAGCTTTTCTTTTTCAACTTTCTGAACACTAATTTTTTGATTATAACCCTCTAATTCCTGTGACTTGTGCTGGATTTCTTCGCCTTGCATTCTGCGGAAACTCGCATATTGCTTCATGTATTGGGCGCGTTTGTAGGCTTGTGTAAAGTTCTTAGACGAAAGTAAAAACATCGCGCGGCTTTGTTCAGAACGGCTTTTGTATGATTTGACAATCATCTCGGCATAATCTTCTTTGAGTTGCTCAAGTTCGCGTTTGAGGCGATTGATGTTGATTTGGTTGATGTACATATCATTGTTCAACACCTTGGTTTGCTTTTCGGTCGTTTTGATGAGTTTTTGGTTGAGCTGAATTTTCTCGTTTTGTATCTGAAGTTGCTTGACAACCGTTTTTTCTTTGGAACGAACATCTTCCAGTTGGCGTTCTTTTTCTTTGATTTCTCTGAGAATTTCAGCTTTGCGCTGTTCAAGCTTTTCTTGCTGATTCGGGCTGGTTTGGCTCCAAGAAATTGAAGTCAGCATCAAAAATATCAAACAAAGCAGGCGTTGTGACATATGGCAAATTTTTGACAAATCTAGTGAATATTTATAAGCTTATAACCCTCCGGAACATTGTAAGGAAAAGAAAGTTCTTCGTCTATCGTGAGATGGTTGAAATCAATATCCATGTGCATTTTTCCGCCTGGTTGCAATGCATCGACCATAATACCTGTAGGCAAACTCATGACGCCATACGCCGCTTCACCCGAATAAACAACTTGTAAGGATTGCTGTTTTTGGTTTTGTATAAATTGTTCTTTTTTAATCCTGCATTGACCTGATTCAAAAGTGTAAATCTTAGTGATTTCAGGATTTGACAAATCTTCAATTCGATAAAACTTATCTGAGTCAATCGAGGCATTCAACGTTTTTGATTTCAAATCTTCAAAGGCGCGCGCCAAAAACAGATTCTGCAAACTGTTGTAATTGACCGGTGTGCCCAACCAATGACTCAGCGTTGAAAAATCGCCTTCAAAATAAGTGTTGTTCATCTTTTCGTAATAGCTGACTTTGTTGGGTGTAATCAGCGCTTTGGCCATCGTAATGCCCAGAAAACGAACGCTGATCAAAATCTTTTCGTCTTTTTTGATTTTGATTTCGGCGGTCATATTTTGGCTGTCTTTATCGCTTTCGTAATGTACGGATGTCTTGATGTACAGCGTCGAGAAGAGTTTAGGATTTTGATAATGACGATCTACAATAACGGCTGCACTCAAAGTGTCTTTGGCTTTGGTTTCGGTTAAAGTAGGTTGAACCGTTTTGCACGATGCCAAGAGCACAAGCAAAATCAATCCGAAGTATTTACTCATTTTTTTTGTTGTTTGATCAATTGATCGGCTTTTGAAAAATATTTTTCTTTCTTTTTTAGGTCGCCCAAACCGGCGGCGGCTTCACCGAGTTGAATATTAAAATTCATCTCGAGTGTCGGGTCGTCGACTACATAATCGAGTCCGATTTCTAAAAACTCCAGCGCTTTTTTATAATTTTTCAGCTGATTGTAGGCCAAACCGGCATCGTAATACAATTGCGGTTGGGTCGGAAACAATTCAGCCAAACGCGAGGCTTTGGCAGCTACAACGTCAAATTGGGCGGTTTCGATATAAAGGTCGAGCAATAAAAGTGCGGTGTCTAAATCATCGGGTTGATTTTTAAGCTGAAGCTCGTAAAATTTTGCCGCGCGTGCCCAAGCCTTTTTGCCGTGAAAAAACTTACCGATTTCTTTGGCTGACTGCACTTTTTTGTCAGATTCAAAATAGGTTAACGATTGAAGTAAATCGGCGTCAAGTTCTGGTTTGTCTTTGGCAAACACCAAAAACTCATTCAAAACACGGTGCTTAATTTTGTTGTCAATCTTGCTGCTTTTGAGAATTTTGTTCATCGAAGCAACTGCTGACTTGGCATCGTTCGCGTTGATTTGAAATTTGAACAAACTGACCTGCGCCCAATCCGAAGTTGGGATTTCCTTTTCGAGCTTTTGCGCAATTTGCATCGCTTTGTCATCTTGATTGCTGTCAGAATACAGAAAAATCAAGGCAACATAATTCGATTCTTCTTTGGGATATTTGGCAATCAAATCGAGCAAATGCCCCGCTTCTGAACCCTGATATTTGGCCTCTTTCAAAATATCGCGTCGGTAGATATCGCGCTGTTCGGTGCGCCCTTCTTTTGCATCAAGTTCGTTGATTAAATCAAGCGCTAAATCAAACTGTCCGGTATTCATGTAGAGCGACACCAAATCTTCCTTATACTCTTTTTTAAAAGGAATGAGTTTTTGCACAATCGGAATGGCGCGTTTGAAATCTTTGGCTTCGTAACACGCATCGTACATACCTACCCAATACCAGCGATTTTGCGGGTCAAGCTGGGCTGCTTTTTCAAAAGAATTATAGGCTTCGGCATATTTTTTTAGTCCGAGATAGTTCTTGCCAAACTCAGAATATACCACCGGATTCTCGGGCTGTAGTTCTTTGCATTTGTAGAGCGCAACAATTGCCTTGTCGTAATTTTCGATGCCTTTTTGCGTAAGCGCTTCATAAAAAGAATCTTGAAATTTGTTTTCGGGCGGAGCCATCATATCCGGTTCGGTTTGGGCCGAAAGCCTTCCTGAAAGCAGGAAAAAAGCCGATAAACAAATAATTCTTTTCATGATTCTACCGAAGTTCTTATTCTAAAACTGAATAATCGCCAATGCTGATGCTGGTGAATTTTCCGTTAAAACTCGCGTGACTACCAATCATCGCGTTGTTGAGTTGCGCGTTTTTGATGTGTGAATGATTTTGCACCAAACTGTTTTCAATAGTGCTGTCGATTACATGACACGCTTTGCCTAAGGATACATTGGGTCCAACGGTGGCATTGATCAAAACCACATCTTCGCCAATAAAACACGGCGGAATGATTTTAGAATTCTCCAATTTAGCTGATGGATGCACTAGGTTTTCTCCGTCTTCATGCAAGAAGCCCAGCATGCGTGTATTGGTTTCAACGGTGACATTTTTGTTGCCGCAATCCATCCACTCGTCTACTTTTCCGGGCACGAATTTCAAACCTTTGACTTTCATGTTTTCGAGTCCGTCGGTGAGTTGATATTCTCCGCCTTTGACAATGTTGTTGTCTAATAAATACTGTAGTTCAGCTCGGAGTGTTTCGCCCGATTTGAAATAGTAAATACCAATAATGGCCAAATCTGAAACAAACTCCTTTGGTTTTTCGACAAAGTCAATAATTTGGTTTTGCTCGTTGAGTTTTACCACGCCAAAAGCACTCGGGTCGTCTACTTGTTTAACCCAAATCACGCTGTCGGCCGAGGTGTCTAACGTGAAATCAGCACGGAAAAGTGTATCGGCATAAGCCACCACAATCGGGCCGCTCATGGAATCTTTGGCGCACATAATCGCGTGGGCTGTTCCCAAAGCTTCGTTTTGATAGTAAATGGTTCCTTTAGAACCGAGTTTTTCGGCAATGGCCACCAAATCTTTTTCTACTTGGGTGCCAAAATCTTTATGAATGATAAAAGCGATTTCGTCAATTTTTTGGTTGATGACCCCGGCGATGTCTTCGACCAAGCGGTGCACAATCGGTTTTCCGGCAATCGGAATTAAAGGTTTGGGAACGGTAAGGGTGTGCGGTCTAAGCCTTGATCCGCGTCCTGCCATAGGTACAATGATTTTCATACGATCTTGAGTAAGTTTTTGTTTTTTATTTAGTTCCGGTTGAGCCAAATCCGCCCGCACCACGCGTAGTTTCTGACAAAGTTTCAACAGACATCCACTCGGCGCGCTCATGTTTTGCAATGACCAGTTGGGCAATGCGCTCTCCGTTTTCGACGGTAAAATCTTCAGCGGATAAATTTACTAAAATCACCCCGATTTCGCCGCGGTAATCGGCATCAACCGTTCCGGGTGAATTTAGGACTGTGATTCCTTTTTTGGCAGCGAGTCCACTGCGCGGTCTGACTTGCGCTTCATATCCGACAGGCAATTCGATAAACAATCCGGTTTTGATAATGGCGCGGGCCAACGGTTTTAAAACCACCGGTTCTGATAAATGAGCCCGCAAGTCCATTCCGGCGGAAGCATGGGTTTCATAGGCCGGCAATTCATGGCCTGAAGTATTGACAATTTTAATTTGCATTTTATTTTCGTTTGGCTATTCTGAGTAAAGTTTCTTTTTCGTTTTTGTAGATGAATCCCAAAAAAACTATGAGTAAAAGGATTTTAACGGCGTAATTTCCGCGCAAATATGGCACGTAAAAAGAGAGCGCCGAAAAAACAACGGTGAGTCCGAGGTAACTAAAAATCTTGGGGAAATCATACGGTATCGGATATTCCTTTTGGCCCATTTGGTAGGAAATAATCATCATGCTTCCGTAGGCTGCAATCGTGGCAATGGCCGAGCCATAGTAACTCATCGTGGGAATGAGCAAATAGTTGAGCAGCAAGGTAACCACTGCGCCTACCAGTGAAATATACGCGCCAATGTGGGTTTTGTCAATGAGTTTGTACCAGACCGATAAATTGGTGTAAATTCCGAGGAAAAAATTGGCTAGAACAATGAGCGGAACCACTTTCATCGCGTCCCAATAATGAACATTCGGCACGAGTATATGCTTGAACAAATCGGCAAAAACAATCACAAACAAACTGATGAACGAACCAAAAATCACAAAGTATTTGGTAATGGTGGCATAGGTTTGCTGCGCATTTTCATGGTTAGCATGGCTGAAGAAAAACGGCTCGATGCCTAAAGTATAGGCCGTTCGATAGAGCACCATAAACATTCCGATTTTATAACAAGCCGAATAAGCGCCGATGTCCGACATAGGAACCTGCAACCAGTCGAGCAGAATTTTATCAAAATGTTCGTTGATGGCAAAGGCAATTCCGGCAAAGAGAATCGGCAATCCGTAACGCATCATGCGCTTCCAAAGGTCTAAGTCAAAATTCCACGAAATCCGTGTGTAATTCGGAATCAAAACCACCAAAGTAAACAAACTGGCAAGCAAATTCGAGATAAAAATATACCCGATTTGATAATGATCCAGGTAAATGGTGTTGAAAAAACCATCGGGATTTTGTGCCGCCCATTTAGGAAGCAAAGCCAAAAAGAATACATTGAGCAACAAATTGATCGAGACGTTGGCAATTTTAATCGCGGCGTATCGCATCGGACGTTTCTCGGCGCGCAACTTTGAAAACGGAATAATGGCCAGCGCATCTAGAGCTAAAATCCAAATCGTATAGGTGATGAATTCTGTAGAAATCCCGGACCATTCGCCTAGGTTTTTTCTACAAATCAACGCCAACGCTAAAAAGCCAACTGACGACCAAAAAAGCGAAATCGTGGAAGTAGAAATGACTTTCTTTTTGTTGTCTTCAGAGTTGTAAAAACGAAAGAAAGCGGTTTCCATTCCGTAGGACAAAACCACGTTGAAAAAAACGAGATACGCAAAAATCACCGAAACTTCGCCCATCTGACTTTTGTTGGGCAAATAATACACAAACAGCGGATTGAGGATGAAGCTAATAATCCTCGGAAACACCGTTGCCAGTCCGTAAATTAAGGTTTGTTTGAAAAGATTTTTGTATAAACTCAAAGTAAAAAACGCGTTTTTTTGGAATCAAACAAATGTAACCAATTCTTTGTTTTGAAGCCTGAGCAACTGCTTATTTTTTGAGTATATTTACCCCAAAGCCTATTGTATGAAAAACGTAATCGCTGCCTTTTGTCTTTTGTGTTTTGCCTTGAACTTAGCTGCGCAGAAATATCCGGTAACACAGAAAAAACTACATGAAATCAAGAAATTTGACACTACCTATCACGATGACTATGAGTGGCTGGAAGCAGTTGAAAGTGAACCGGTTAAAAATTGGCGAAATGCGCAAAACGAAACGGCGAATTTATACTTAGACGAAATCAAGAAGAAATATGATATTGCCGGAAAAATCAAAGAATACGCCGCTTTTTCATCGTATAGTTTACCGACTAAAAAAGAAGCTTATTTCTACAAGCAATATATAATAGATAAAAAAAAACCGTCTGTTCTTTTTTATAGAAAAGAACTCAATGGCAATCCGGTAGAGCTTTTTAATCCGTTTAAAATATACCGTGACGATGTTGCGCGAATTAGCGGCTATATGCCCTCGAAAAACTCACGATACATGGCCTGCGCTGTGAGTGTTGATGGAAGCGATCGCCAAGAAATCAGGTTTGTTGACTTTGACAAATTAAAGCCTTTAGAGGATGTAGTAAAAGATGTTAAGTTTTCAAACATTGCTTGGAATAGAGATTCGGGTGTGTTTTACAAACGAAATACAAATCAAAAAACATTTGAAAGAGATTCAACCTATTTCTTGTATTACCACAAATTAGGAACGCCTTCTGACGAAGATAAATTGATTTTTGACGCTTCTGATAAAAACCTGACGTACCATTATTACACCAAAAATGACAAATTATACCTAGGCGTAACCAATGAAAAAACCGGTTTGAAAAGTTTTTACTTTGCTTATCTAAATCAAGAGGATTTCAAACTGGAAAAGTTCTATGAAAGCTCTGAAGATTATGATTACTATCGTATCACCAAAGAGAAGATTTATTTCTCGAAAAAAAATTATCAATGGGGCGAAGTTCGGGTCATGGATTTGACCAAACAGAATGAAGAAACCCAAATTATTCCGCAAACCTATAATCACTTGCTCATTGATGTTTTTTTCAATGATGATTATATCTTTTGTCAATATAAAAATCTAGGTAAGTACTATGTAGCGGTCTATGATTTTCAGGGCAATTTAGTGCGGAAGTTTTTCACCCCTGAAGGAACTAGTTTTAGCATGAAATTCTTCGATGAAAAAAGCAAAAATCTTTTTGTAAGTGTATACTCATATACCATTTCGCCGCAAAATTTTAAACTCAATTTAACCACCGGAAATATTGATCAGTACTACAATGATTATTTACCACCCAAGCCAACTCTATTTCCGCTGGATCATTTTGTGACCAAAAATACTACTTGCAAAAGTCGGGATGGGGTTGATATTCCACTAACGATTATCTATAAAAAAGGAACTGTTTTGGACGGAAACAACCCAACGCTTTTAGAGGCTTACGGTGGTTTTGGTGTAATCAGCGGTCCGAGTTTTGACCCAGCCTTACTTTATTTTTTAGAAAAAGGCGGTGTTTTTTGTTTTGCCGAAATTAGAGGCGGCGGTGAAAAAGGAGCTAAATGGCATACCGATGCAATCAAACTCAAGAAGATGAATTCATTTAACGACTTTATAGATGCTGCTGAGTTTTTAATCAAAGAAAAATATACCTCTGCTCAAAAGCTGGCCATTACCGGTGGTTCCTATGGCGGATTGGTTGTAGGAGTAGCCATGACACAACGCCCGGATTTGTTCAAAGTTGCGATTCCTAAAGTAGGTGTTTTTGACATGTTGAAGTTTGAGCAATTCACCGTTGGTCGCTACCATTTGGATGAATTTGGAAGCGTTGATAATCCGGAAGAGTTCAAGATATTACATTCGTATTCGCCTTATCACAACATCAAAGAAGACGTTAATTATCCAACAACATTGATTGTTACTTCAGAAAACGACGATCGGGTTCCGCCATTACATTCATACAAATTTGCCGCATTGTTGCAGAATAGAGCTGCGCAGAAAAATCCAATTATACTCAAGACTCGCTCAGATGCAGGGCATTACGGTAAATCATCTTTTCAAGATTATGTAGATGACGAAGCAGAGTTTTACGATTTCTTGCTTTATCATTTAAACCAATAAAAAAAGGCGCCTTAAAAAGCGCCTTCTCTATTTTGTTCAAGTTGAATTATCCATTCAAAGCTTCCGCTCCACCTACGATTTCAAGGATTTCGTTGGTAATGGCTGCCTGACGCGCTTTGTTGTAGGTCAATTTGAGTTGATTTCTGAGTTCGGTAGCGTTGTCGGTTGCTTTGTGCATTGCGGTCATACGCGCTCCGTGTTCAGCGGCAAATGAATCTCTGATGCCTTTGTACAACTGAGTTTTCAATGATTTTGGAATCAAAGTCAAAACAATTTCTTCTTTTGACGGTTCAAAGATATAATCAGCTGCTGCCGAAGCATCACCGGTTACCGGAGCAAGCGGCAAATACTGCTCGGTTTGGATGATTTGTGTGGCGGCATTCTTGAATTGATTGTAGATAATCTCTACATGATCATAATCTCCGGCCAAAAATCTTTGGGTAATTTCATCGGCAATCAGAGCTGCGTTGTCATAGCTCAAATGATCGAAAATGGCATTGTTGCTTCCGATTACGGTATGCGTTTTTTTCAAATTATCAGAGGCTTTCTTTCCGATGGCATAAACATCTACTTGTTTGCCTGCGTAGAAGTCAGTTCTGTTTTTTACTTCTTTTAAAACGTTGGTGTTAAAAGCTCCGCACAATCCGCGATTAGAGGTAATGGCTACCAACAACACTTTCTTTACTTCACGTTGTTCCGTATAAGCGCCTCCGGTATCACGATCAAGCGTCGCCGAAAGGTTTTGCAAAAGTTCAGTAAGCTTTTCTGCATACGGACGCATGGCCGTAATAGCATCTTGCGCCTTTTTTAATTTGGCTGCAGAAACCATTTTCATCGCCGATGTGATTTGCATCGTCGACTGAACCGAACTAATCCTGTTACGGATTTCCTTTAAGTTTGCCATAATTTATCTGAAATTCTCCGATTTGAACATTTGAAAACGAAATCTCATCCTCAAATGCTCAAACCATCAAATTGTTTAATTAGTTATACTTAGCTGCAATTTCTTTAGCGGCGTTTTCGATTACATCGGTAATGCTGTCATCGAGTTTACCTGCTTTAAGAGCATCCAAAGTAGCTCTGTGTTTGCTGTTCATATATGCCAAGAAATCTTTTTCGAATTCTTTTACTTTGGCTACCGGAACGTTTCTCAAAAGGTTTTTAGAACCTGCGTAAATAATCGCTACTTGGTCTTCAACCGTGAACGGATCGTTTACTGATTGCTTCAAGATTTCTACGTTACGACGTCCTTTTTCAATAACGTTCAAAGTAGCTGCGTCCAAATCAGAACCAAATTTTGCAAACGCTTCTAACTCGCGGAATTGCGCTTGGTCAAGTTTTAACGTACCTGATACTTTTTTCATTGATTTGATTTGAGCATTACCACCCACACGCGATACCGAAATACCTACGTTGATCGCCGGACGCACCCCAGAGTTGAACAAGTCAGACTCCAAGAAAATCTGTCCGTCGGTAATTGAAATTACGTTGGTTGGAATATACGCAGAAACGTCACCCGCTTGTGTTTCAATGATCGGTAATGCGGTTAATGAACCTCCACCTTTTACTAGTGGTTTCAATGATTCCGGCAAATCGTTCATGTTTTTAGCGATGCTATCATCGGCAATTACTTTCGCTGCTCTTTCAAGCAAACGAGAGTGCAAGTAGAAAACGTCTCCAGGATATGCCTCACGTCCTGGTGGTCTTCTAAGCAACAAAGACACCTCACGGTAAGCTACCGCTTGTTTTGACAAATCATCATATACAATCAAAGCCGGACGACCTGTGTCGCGGAAATATTCACCGATTGCAGCACCACCCATTGGAGCGTATACCTGCATCGGAGCCGGGTCAGAAGCATTAGCAGCTACAATGGTTGTATAAGCCATGGCTCCTTTTTCTTCTAAAGTTTTCGCAATTCCAGCTACGGTTGAAGCTTTTTGCCCTACCGCAACATAGATACAATATACCGGTTTGCCGGCATCGTAAAATTCTTTTTGATTCAAAATGGTATCGATACAAACCGTAGTTTTTCCGGTTTGACGGTCACCAATTACGAGCTCACGTTGCCCTCTTCCTACCGGAATCATCGCATCGATTGATTTGATTCCTGTTTGCAACGGCTCAGTTACCGGTTGACGGAAGATAACTCCTGGAGCTTTTCTTTCTAATGGCATTTCGTATAAATCACCGCCGATTGGACCTTTACCATCGATTGGATTACCCAAAGCATCTACCACACGACCTACAATTCCTTCTCCTACTTTAAGCGATGCAATACGTTGTGTTCTTTTTACGGTTGATCCTTCTTTGATTCCTGCTGACGGTCCCAAAAGTACCACCCCAACATTGTCTTCTTCTAAGTTCAAAACGATGGCTTCAAGACCATTTTCAAATTGAACCAACTCACCGTACTGTGCGTTTGACAAACCGTAAACACGAGCAATACCGTCACCCACTTGAAGTACTGTTCCTACTTCTTCTAAGGTAGCGCCTGATTGAAAACCTTCAACCTGCTTTCTTAAGATTGCTGAAATCTCAGCAGCTTTAATTTCTGCCATTGTATATATCTTTAATGGTGATTAATTACTAAACTCTCTTTTTAATTCTTGTAAGCGATTGGCTACCGAAGCATTGAATTGACGGTCGCCGATTCTGAGGATGAATCCGCCCAAAATAGCCGGATCAATTATATTTTTAAGGGTCACTTTTTTATCTGAAATCGATGCGATTTTGGCTTTGACCTGAGCTTCAACTTCAGAAGACATTTCAACCGCTGTAGTTACATAGGCCATTTCAACACCATTCATTTCATCAAATTGATGATTGTATTGTGCCGCTACTAGAGCCAAAATTTCAAAGCGTTTATTTTCAAGTAACAATCTAAACAACGAATTGGTTTCAGATTGAACTCCTGTGAAAATTTCTTTCAAGGCATTTGTTTTGGCCTCAGAGGTAATAATCGGACTCGCCAAAAAATGCTCGAGTTCTCTGTTGTTGGTGATGGTTTGAAATATCGACAACATGTCATCGTTGACTTTTGAGGCATTGCCCGAAGCCACCGCGGTATCTAAAATCGCTTTCGCGTATCTAATCGCAGCTCTTGACATATTAGCTTAATTTAACATCGTCCAACATTTTCTCTACCAATTTTACTTGAGCAGATTTATCAGACAATTCGTTTTTCAATAATTTCTCGGCGATGTCTAATGACAAAGTTGCTACGTGTGACTTAAGCTCAGCCAAAGCAGCGTTTTTCTCGCTTTCGATGGCAACTTTAGCTTGCTCAATCATTTTGTGACCTTGCGTTTGCGCTTCTGTTTTGGCGTCGTTGATCATTTTTTCTTTGATTTCACGAGCTTCTTTGAGCATCGCATCTCTTTCAGCACGAGCCTCGGCTAACAATTTATCGTTGTCCGACTTTAAGCTTTGCATTTCTTTGCGCGCTTGCTCAGCTGATTGCAATGCATTTTTGATGCCTTCTTCTCTTTCATTTACCGAGTCAAGAATGGGTTTCCAAGCGAATTTTTTCAACAAGAAAATAAGCCCGACAAACAAGATGGTTTGCATGATAAACAACCCAAGCGAAAACTGTCCAAATAATTGTTCCATTATATTATGTCTTAGTTTTAGTGATTTTTAATAGTGAAACAAAAGCTACAACCAACCGTTATAGCTTTTGTTTGCTTTTTTAGTTTACTGCGAACAAAGCCGCGAAACCAATACCTTCAATAAGAGCAGCTGCAATCAACATAGCTGTTTGGATTTTACCCGTAGCTTCTGGTTGACGAGCAATCGCTTCCATGGCAGAACCACCAATTTTACCGATACCGATACCAGCTCCGATTACTACTAAACCTGCTCCAATAATTTTAGGAATTTCCATAATGTATCTATTAATTAATTAAACATTCTATTGATTAGTGATGCGCAACTTCATGATGCTCATCGTGGTGATGCTCTTCTACGGCTGCTCCAAAATAAAGCGCTGCCAACATCGTGAAAATATAAGCTTGTAGCAAGGCTACCAAAATTTCAAGTAAAGACAATACAAACGCCAAGAAAAATGAAAGCGGGCTTCCGATGGGGCTGTTGAAAGTATACATCAAAGCAATCAAACTCATCAATACAATGTGACCGGCCACCATGTTGGCATACAAACGAATCATGAGCGAGAACGGCTTGATGATGGTTCCGAGCAATTCAATCGGCGCCAGAATAAACTTCATCGGAACCGGAACACCCGGCATCCAGAAAATGTGGCCCCAATAATCTTTTTTAGCGGTAAAAGTGGTGATCAAATAAGTCACAAGCGCCAACGATGCGGTGATGGCCAGGTTACCGGTAATGTTCACTCCTAGTGGAGTCAATCCGAACATATTCAAGAACCAAATAAAGAAGAATATGGTCAATAAAAAGCTCATGTATTTTTTGTAGTGTTTCTCGCCAATGTTGGGAATGGCAATATCATCACGGATGTACAAAATAATTGGCTCGAAGAATCTTCCGGCACCGGTAGCAATCAATCCGTTTTTTTGATATGATTTGCCCAAACCTCTGAACAATGAGAACATAATAAGCGCCACAATCAAAATCATCAAAATGCTTTTGGTGATCGAAAGATCCAGCGGTTTTACGTTGGTAACATGCCCTTTTGCGTCTTCGGTAAAGTTTCCTTCGGCGTCGGTTCTGTATACCAATCCGTCGTGGTGATTGATTTTGTAGTAGTTCCCGTTGGATTCAGCTACACCTTCTCCGTGTTTAAATTTCGAAGACGAAAACACGTGTAATCCGTTGTCAATTAAAATTACCGGAAGCGGAAATCCAAAGTGATTTTCACCGTCTTTACCATAAGTAAATAAGGTAAAGTCGTGCGAATCCATCAAGTGGTGTTTGATGTGCGCTTTTCTTTCTAAATCTGCTTTTTGCTCTTCGGTGAGATTCGCGGTTTCAGCCTCGTGACCATGCGCTTGAACCGGAGCCACATGCGCTGCCTGGGCCGGAACCGCAGTGCTGTCAATTGGATTGTTTGCAAAACTGAATAAAGGTAAACACGCTACCAAAGCAGCTATAATGAAATGGAGTGGTTTTTTTGAAATCACCATATAGGATAATTAACTTAAATTAACTTTTTCAAATTTGGTGCAAAAGTACAATTTTAATTGATTCTGAAAAGTATATGTTTTTATTTTTTTGGGCAGATTGTCAATTTATGTCAGAATTATTGCTTTTTATTTAAAATTCTGATGGTTACGACGGTTTCTACAATCAAAAAATAAACAAAAACTAGAAAGAAGTTGGTTTTCTCAACAGCTGTTTTGGGAAGATCAAAAGTCAAAATGGGTTTTAAGAAAAAATAAGCGATACCCATTTTTATCGAGGTTAATAATAAATAGGTAAAACCAACATTGTTGATGCTTTTTTTGCTGATAAAATTTAAAATCGATACTATAAGCGCTGAACTAACGCCAAAAAAGGCATACAGCATTTCAACCGAGTATACAAAAGCAGCTTCAAATTTATTAGGTACAAAAAAATGAAACAATAATTTGTGGAAGCCAAAGCCTATGATTGAAGCAAAAAAAACTATGAAAACAGGATGTGCTTTTCTTGTATTCATTGGTCGTCTTGATTGATGTCCTTGAGTTGACGGTTAAGATTGTAAAATGAAATCGCTACACCCACCAGCGTTAGAATCTTTACATATATAGTATGATTGTTGGGGTATTTTTCATCCAGCCAATTGCCCAAGTAAGAAAACAGAAACACAATGATTCCCATCTGAATAGGGATATTGATCAGGGCGAGCCATTTATTGGGCTTGCGCGGTGGTTCCGGGTTGATTGGTGTCATGTGGAGCTAGGCTTTTGACTTGAGATTTCATAACGCAAGAGGCGCTGAACTCGGCTCCGGGTTCAACCGCTAATTTTCCGCAAACAACCTCACCGTGAATACTTGCTTTTCCTTTGATGTTGAGCATTTCTTGCACTTGAATCTTGCCTTGAAAAAAACCTTCAATGTCAGCATTTTTACAAACTATATCGCCTTTGACGCTTCCGGCCGGACCAATAACAATTTTACCGTTCGAATGAAAATTGCCCACCAAATGACCGTCTAATCTAAAATCGGCCTGAGAACGAATATTTCCTTCAATAGAAGTTCCTTCGACAATACGATTGGTTTTGCCGAGTAAGTCTGTATAGGATTTAGGCTTTTTCTCAAACATACTTAACGTTTTTCAGACTTTTCTCCGGATGGCTTTACTCCGCGAGTTTCTCCTGCGTCCATTGGTGGAACTCCGGCTCCTGAAGGAAGCCCCGGGGGTTGTGTTGAAAAAGCCGGAGGTGCTTCTTCAGCTTGCTCGTGGCTGGCTCTTGGTCGAACGACTTCTTTTTCTTTTTCGTTGTTATGGGTCATTTTAGGCACATAGGCTTTTGGCGGTAACGGATCAGAATAAGGTGTGGTTAAATAAGCCTCAAAATTCTTCTTAATTTGAACTATTTTGTAGTTTTCGTTGGATATGATATAAGCTTTATCCGGAATTTTATATTCTTTAAACTCTTTTAAAATCGAGGCAATTCCTTTGGCGTATTCATCTGATTTGAGTCCGTGAATCACCACAAAATTCTCACTCATGGTATACAAATCATACGACACTGTAAGTTTTTCTAACCCGCGCTCTTGAATGAATTTGTTGATTTTGTCCAGAATATATTTTGTTGGCTTATCATCTTTATTGGTCGATTTGTATAGAATCTTCCAACTAAGCGGTTTGACCGCATAAAACTGTAACGCTTCTAATTGCGGAACTTGTTCTCTAAGCAACTTTTCTGCTTGTTTGCCTTCTTCGCTGTTCGGATAGTTGAGCGCCACAAAGTTTAATGCTTTTTTATATTGATCCAGACCCATCAGTTTACCGATAATATTGGCTTTGAGCAACTCGAGCTTTGGTACAATTGGTTCTCCGGTATACTGAGCAACCGCCATTTCAACATCGGTGAGCAAGACTTTTAAATCCCCTTCCTTTGATTGCTTGTAAAGTTTGTCATAATGTCCTTCTGGCGTATCAGAAATTGAAGCCGAAGCACCGCCCGGATTGGCCAAAATCTGTGCGTATCGCGAATCTGGAAACTCGGCAATGATTCTGTTTTTCATCGCCAAAGCCTTGTCTTTATCAATAATTTCATAGATTTTAAACAAGTGATACATCGACGGTAAAATCAATCTTTCCTCAGGTTGGCTTGCCAATAAGTTTTCGAGTTTATCTGCTGCGCGTTTGTATTCCTTGAATTTCTCTTTGTAAATAATCCCAAGTTGATAATAGGCAAAGTTTCGCTCTTTGGTAATGCTGTCTATAAAGGTTTGCGAAGTCGGGATTTGTTTCACATAAGCCTCTGCTGAATAGCGTTCATCAACTGCTTTTTCTTTGCCGGATTTAGCCTCTGATTTGTCAGAAGTTTCGTTTTCGTCACTTTTATTTTCGTTATCACTCTGTGCAATGGCGTTTTTATCTTGGGTAACACGCCAATTATTAACATAAGGACGATCGCCCCATTTCTTGATAAATTCAACTTTACCTTTAGCAACAGCATTCGCGTTGTAAAAATAGAAGTTGCTGCTTCCCGATGAACTGCCCGGCATGTCCGGCGGACGCGAAGATTTTTGGCTTTCTGCAGGATTTGCATCAGAACGACTACTGTTTCCATCGTCTGATTTCGCTTCGCCATTTTTAAGTTTTTGTGCTTCGGCCAAGGCTAATTTTGCTTCTTTCTCTTTAAGCTTGGCAATATAGGCTTCAAAAAAAGCAGTACGATCAATATCCGACATTTTATAAAGCTTGATGATGCTGTCGTTTTTAGTAGCAATGCCTTCAAACTTAATCACATCATCTAAATTGTCCCGCTTTTTGCGAATCATTCTGAACTCACGGGTGCGCGGTTCTAACTGAACAAGCGTGCTGTCATAATATTTTCCGGCGGTTACATAACTGGCTTCATTGAAGTAAATTTCGGCCAGATTTCTGTAATTAGACGCTATCAAATACTTATCAACCGCTTTGGCATTGAGTGAAATATTGTAATATTTTTTGGCTTGTTTGTAATTTTTGCTTTTGTCATAAAACAATCCGATTTCATGGTTGATGAAGTTCAAATACGGACGGTTTTCACGGTCTTTCAAAAGCTTGTTGTATTTTTCTAAAAAGGCAATGCTGTCGCCTTTTTCAAAATCATTGATAAATGCCTGACGCATGTGGGCATGAATGACATAAGGTTTTGGCGAGCGACGCTTCATGTCAATCACTTCTTGATAACAAATATAAGCGCTGTCGGGTTGTTTTAATTCTTCAAAAAGTTGCCCTAAAATATATCGATAACGCGCTTTTTCTTCTTTTGATTTGGTAAAGTCGCGAGCCAATTTAAGCTTGGCCATCGCGCTGTCTTTTTCACCTAAATTCAAAAAAGCTTGTGCTAAGGTGGCATTGGCATCGGCAAAAATCTGGTCTTTAAACTTGATTTCTTGAAGCAGTTTTCTCATGTTCTCAACCGCAACCGCATCGTTTTCTAAGCGCATATTGGTCTTTTCGCGCCAGATTTTGACCTCATTAATTTTATTGCTATTGGCATGTTTGTACAAAACATAATTAAAGGCTTCAAGAGCAGGAACAAATCGTTGGTCGTAATAACGCGCTTTGCCGAGCAACAAGTGCGCTTCGTCCATTTGTGGGTTTTTTTCAGAACCGCCAATATTCATAGAGTGTTTTTGAATGGCTTTCGTAGCCTTGGTTTCTGCTCGAGTAAAATTGGGATTAGACTGGCTTTCGGCTTGGGTTAAATCTTGTTGGTCTTTTACTGTCAATCGCTCTACGGGAAGTATTTTCCAGAAATTGTCTTTGTATTGGGTTTTGAGTTCAACAATTCCTTTGTCAAGTGCCAAACCACCATTGTACAATATATTGTCACGCGTACTGAGCGCATGGGAATTTCTGGAAATAAATGTATTTCTCTTGGTGGAACAAGCAATCAAAAACAGCAATCCAACAACGGAAAAATACTTGAGCAAGTTGGTTTTCAAGATAAAAACGATTTTTTAAGAAAACTATTAAAAGTCGGCTTTAGTATAACAACGGGTAAAAATACGTTTCTTTTTGATATGGCGAAAATTATCGCTCAAAACTTTGCTGCCAAAGAAAGTCAAGCTTTTGACACTCGGTAAAAAACTTCAATAATCTTCAGATTTTTTTATCTCAGGATGCTTACTTTTGTAAAAAACATTCAGATGTCATCATTCTATAAATTAAGCATAAAAGAAGTTCGCCGAGAAACCTCAGAAGCCGTATCGGTTTTGTTCAATGTTCCTCTTGAATTCAAAGATTTTTATCGATTTACCGCCGGACAATACATCAACCTAAAACTCACCCTCAACGGACAAGAACTCCGACGTGCCTATTCTTTGTGTAGTGCGCCTGAAAGCGGTGATTTGCGTATTGCGATTAAAGCCGTAAGTGGCGGGAATTTCTCGGTTTTTGCCAACAAACAACTTCAAGTCGGAGATGTTTTAGAAGTGGGCACGCCCGAAGGAAAGTTTACATTTCAGCCTGATGTAACGCGTCAAAAAAATTATATGGCTTTTGCCGCCGGCAGCGGAATTACACCGGTTATTTCGATTGTGCAAAGCGTCATGCTCAGTGAACCAAAAAGCA
The DNA here is from genome assembly GCA_018267095.1 of Bacteroidota bacterium. Taxonomy (GTDB): domain Bacteria; phylum Bacteroidota; class Bacteroidia; order Flavobacteriales; family Flavobacteriaceae; genus Flavobacterium. The sequence goes on along the minus strand of JAFDZC010000001.1, from coordinate 28,488 downwards.
CTTTTGTGTTGGTGTACGGAAACAAAAGCCCAGAGCAAACCATTTTTCACCAACAACTTCTTGACTTGCAACGTCAATATGTAGGGCGTTTTTTTGTGCATTTTGTGTACAGTCAAGCCAATGTAAACGGAGAACTTTTTGGCAGAATTGACAAATCAACTGTCAACTTTATGCTCGGCAACAAACACAAAGAAATCGAATTTGAAAAATTTTATTTGTGCGGACCGGAGCAAATGATCAATACCGTTTCGGCCACTTTAAAAGAGCGCAACATCAAAGAATCAAGCATTAAATTTGAATTGTTTTCGACTGATTCTTCAACAGAAAATACGCCGCAAACAGGCGCTGACGGCCACACCAAAATCACTGTTTTGGTTGACGATGAAGAAACGACTTTTGAAATGTCACAAAAACAAACTGTTCTTGAAGCGGCACTCAAACACGGCGTGGATGCACCATATTCTTGTCAGGGCGGTATTTGCAGCAGCTGTTTGGGCCGTATAACTTCGGGCTCGGCGGTGATGAAAAAGAATTCGATTCTGACCGATTCAGAAATTGCCGAAGGTTTGATTTTGACCTGTCAGGCGCATCCGACTTCAGATACCCTTTACATAGATTACGACGACGTATAAAAAGAAAGCCTGTTATTGCAACAGGCTTTTTATTTTTTGAATGACTTCCTCGAGTGCAATGGTGCGCATCGCATCTTCATAACCCGGAACAACTTTGTTGCCATACACCGAAGTCGGCAATAACGGATATTGATTTCTATCGGCAGTTATGGCATTTTCGAAGGGTTGCCCAAACGGCAGAAATCCTGCATACGGATGTGTAGCGCCCCAAAGGGTTACGGTTGGCACTCCGTACATGGCTGCTAAATGTGCATTTCCGGAATCCATCGAGAGCATTGCATCTAAGTTGGCGATGAGTTCTAATTCGTGTTCGAGGGGCAAACGACCCGCTATAATGCATACATTTTTAAAATCTCCGGCTAAATTTTGCAAGGCCAAAACCTCATCGCGCGAACCGAATAAAAAAATTTTGTTTTGTGTTTCTTGAGCCAATCCGGCCACAACTTCTTGCATTAAATCTTGCGGATATACTTTGCCGACATATTGAGCAAAAGGCGCGATGCCGATCCATTTTTGGGTTTTGTTTCCGGTAACCTCGCGTGTTTGTGTGCTAAGCTCAAGCTTGGAGAAAACCGGTTGGGATAAATCAATCGGGAAACCCAATTGGGCAAACGTTTCGGCATGTCGCTCGAACATGGTTTTGAGCGGTTGAAAGATTTTGTGCTCGGCGCGAGTGAGTGCCTTTTTCTCAGCGCGGCCTTTATCTGTAGCGGCGGTTTTGACTCCTTTTAAGGCAAAGCGACTGCGGATGAATTTAGAACGCAATACATTGTGCAAATCGGCAAAGAAATCAATTTGTAAAGGTTTTAAATCCCAGTATAGTTGCAGCAAACCCAATACGCCTTTGTGTCTTTTTTGCGCATCAAACGCAAAGAATTCGGTGCGCGGAATATCTTTGAAAAACGGAGCAAAAAACGCTCGGGAAATAACTGTTAAGCGAACCTCCGGATGTTGGGCCACCAAAGCGCGCAACACAGGAACCGTCATGGCCACATCGCCCATGGCCGAAAGCCTCATGACCGCAATATGTTGGGTGGTTTTTGCCAAACTTTCAAGGGAAATGTCAGGCCCTAGCCCCGGTAGCAGCGGTTATCCTTTTGGGCCGGGGTTCGGCACAAAAGATAGTAGCAAATAACGGGAAATAGCTCCTGAGGATTTTTAACTATTGAATACTCTTAGGGACAATTTCTTTTTTGGACATATTTTTTATTGTCATTAAACCATCAATGTGTTCTAAAAGATTAGAATCAACTGGATTTAACATTGGGTCAAGAATAAAATCAACTCCTTCTCTTCTTGCAAATTTTGCAACTGGCACAAAATCACTATCACCTGCAATCAAAATAATTTGATCTACTTGGTCTTTAAATGACAGTGTAGCTATATCCAAGCCAACTTTCATGTCAACCCCTTTTTGATTCAAGGGGAATTCTATGTCTTCAAATTTCAAATCTGAAACGCCGATTTTACCCTCTAATAGCTGCTTTGTGCATCTAGATTTTATTTGCCACTCTTTTGAACTGTTTTTTAAAAACCCAAGCCGCAAAGCAATTTTTCTTTGCTTTTTTAACTCGGTAAATAATGCATGTCTGAATTTATATAAATCTGTATTTTTAAAACTAATTGATTTACCAGAAATGGGATTTTTAGAGTCTCCATCAAAAGGCTCAGCATCATAATAGAAGATTCGATATAGTTCGGTAGGGGGTAGGTTGTATTTTTGTCGATAATCGTTTATTCGTTGAATATGTTTGAAGCAATATGAAACTATGTTTTTAGCCATTGTTTCAGGTGTATCAACACTCTCAAAACCTTTGATATACTTATACCTTCTTATAAAAAATCCACCGTCGATTAAAATTGCTGTTTTCATTATTTCAAAAAAAAAGTCCAAAGTCAGTATTTGTCGCTATCAATGCTTTAGATTCAAAAACCTAAAACTGACAAATCCGCTCATTGGACGTTATATGGAACAAAATTAAAAAAAAAAACTTACTTGTCAAGTTTTGTTGTCTATTTCTTATTTTGATACAACACCGGATTGAGTGATTCGTCGTTGTACATTTTCATTTGTTTGTAGACCTTCATGTATTTGTCACCGTTTTCGATGTCGGTGAGCAAATCGTTGATCGAGGTGAACATATCGCTTTTTTGATCGAGCAAAACATTGAGTTTTTCTTGGCATTTGGCACGGTGTTCAGCGCTAGCCTCGGCACGGTTGGCCTCTTCACTCATGTGATAAATCTTGAGCGCCAAAATAGACAAACGGTCGATGGCCCAAGCCGGACTCTCGGTGTTGATTTTGGCAGCAGGTTTTACTTGAACGGCACCGTATTTTTGTAAAAAGTAGCTGTCAATATACTCAACCATATCGGTGCGCACTTGGTTGGAGGCGTCGATTTTGCGTTTTAAATCAAGCGCGGCTACCGGATCAATTTGCGGATCGCGGATGATGTCTTCATAATGCCATTGAACGGTATCGACCCAGTTTTTAGCGTAGAGCAAATACTCGATGGTTCCGTTTTGATACGGATTTTGAACCGGTTGATAAACATCGTCCAGGATGTGATAATCGCGAATGCTTTGTTCAAAAATAGGGAAGGCAAATTCTGAAAACATATCTTTTTTGATTTTGAAAACACAAAGATACTTTTTATACATTTATAACCTAAAACAAAATGTACGGTTTATGCAAATTCACTATTTATCGGATGACAACAGCGTTTTGAATCATTTCTTGGGGCAAATTCGCAATGTCAATGTACAACATGACAGCATGCGTTTTCGCAAAAATATTGAGCGCATTGGCGAGGTCATGGCCTATGAACTCAGTAAGGATTTGCGCTACCGAGACATTGAAATTCAAACCCCGCTCGGCATTAAAAAAACCACCGAAATTGACAATCGTTTGGTATTGTGCTCTATTTTACGCGCCGGACTTCCGCTGCATTTAGGTTTTTTGAATTTTTTTGACGCGGCCGAAAACGGATTTGTGTCGGCCTATCGTCACCATGCGAATAACGACGACGCTTTTGATATTAAAGTAGAGTATCAGGCCGTTCCGAATTTACAAGACAAAACCTTGTTGCTCATTGACCCGATGTTAGCCACCGGACAATCCATTGTAGCGGTGTACAACCAGCTCATGACCAAAGGCATTCCGGCAGAAGTGCACATGGCTGTGATCATTGCGGCTCCGGAAGGTGTGGCGCACTTAGAAAAACACTTGCCTGACAATTGCCATTTGTGGGTGGCTACTTTAGATGAAAAACTCAATGAGAAAAACTACATCGTTCCCGGGCTGGGCGATGCCGGAGATTTGGCCTACGGGAATAAATTATAATTGACTGAAAAAGGCAATAAAGCTGAACAAAATCAGCACAGCCAAAACGACTTCCTTTTTCCATTGCGCTTGCGGCATTTCAATGTGCGCGGTGGCAATCATGGCCAGCGGTGCAAATGAAAACACGAGTAAATCATTTGATTTGTTGGGCGAAATGAAGTAAACCGCCAATCCGATAAAAAAGGCCGACATGATTTTTTTGTAGGTCGGATGCAAAATCAGCGGACGATTGGATAGCGAGAACAATAAAGAAACCACAAAAAACAAAGCGATGGTCGCATAAATAGACAGGGTAAGATTTTGATAAGCCGCTGTAAAGTAATCGAGTTTAAAATCATAGACTGATTGGGCCAAAAGCATCGGAATCCATTCGGTGTTAAAAAGCAACGAGATAAAAACAAAAACTATGGCGACACTCAAAAATGCAATGGGCGGTAGAAACCAATTGCGGTAATCGCGGGCTACATGAAAAAGAATGGCTATAAAAATCAACGCGATGAAAAGAATGCTCCAAAAGTGAAATAAAGCCGCAATAAACACCCAAACCGAAGCGTCAAAAATTTTCTCTTTCGGATCTTTGAGCGAGTGCAACGAAACAATTCGTCGGGTGGCCAGCAAGATAAAAAAGTTTGAAATCAACAACTGCGGCTCGCTCAAGACATTCGGGAACGCCATCAGAAATAACCAAAAAAACAAAACCGTATAAGCGCTGTCTTTGCTGATGCCGTTTTTCTTAACCACAAAATTGGCCATAAACATCGTGCCCAACACGAGCCCAAGGCTCACCAAGCGAATGAGCAGATTACTGTCTGATCCTTCGGGAGTTATGTGTCGTAAAAAGTACAGAAAAAAAGTAAAAACAAGCCCGAGAATAACCAGCGAGTAATTTAGCGGTGTAGATTTTCGAAAAAGACTTGTAATCATGCGGATATTTTATACTTTTGTGACTGTAAATATAATACTTGTTTAAAAATGAGAGCATTTTTTGAAGCAATACAAACACTTTTCGTAGACTTTCTTTTCAAGCCACTTGATTGGTTGAGATCATGGGAGTTGTCAAACTGGTGGGGCGCTAATCTGATCAATTGGGTAGGCATCATCGTATGTTCGTATTACATCGTTTACTGGTGTAAACAACTTAATTTACACAAACAAAACAACGAAGATTATCAAGATACTACCGCGCACTCTTTCTTAGAGAAGTAAATCGCGGCCAATATCTTTTCTGAAATACATCGTGTCAAAATGTAGTTTTGCTATGTTTTGATACGATTTTTTTGTGGCTTCTTCTATCGAATCTCCTAATGAAGTTACCGCCAATACTCGGCCTCCGTTGCTGAGAATCTGCCCATCAACTTCTTGAGTTCCGGCATGAAAAACCAAAGAGCCTTCAACCTTTTCAAAACCGGTGATTTCTTTTCCTTTTTGATAATCCTCCGGATATCCGCCCGAAACGACGACTACCGTGGCTGCCGTTTGCGGATGGATTTTGATTTGAACCTCGTTGAGTTTTTGCTCGGCTGTGGCTTGAAACAATTCGATTAAATCATTTTCTAAACGCGGAATCACCACTTCGGTTTCAGGGTCGCCCATACGAACATTATATTCAATGACTTTGGGGTTTCCGTTGACATTGATCAGTCCGATAAAGATGAAACCTTTATAGTTTATTTTTTCTTCAAACAAACCTTGAACCGTCGGAACCACGATTTGTTGCTCTACTTTTTGCATGAATGTTGCGTCGGCAAACGGAACCGGTGATACAGCGCCCATACCTCCGGTGTTGAGTCCGGTGTCGCCTTCACCAATGCGTTTGTAATCTTTAGCTGTGGGCAGAAGTTGATAGTTTTTTCCGTCGGTGAGTACAAAACAACTCAGTTCAATTCCGTCGAGAAATTCTTCAATAACCACCTTGGCGCTGGCTTTCCCAAATTTTGAATGCACGAGCATTTGTCGCAATTCATCCTGAGCTTGGGCTAAATCAGCAATAATCAAAACACCTTTTCCGGCAGCGAGTCCGTCGGCTTTGAGCACATAAGGCGGTGTAAGCGATTCTAAAAAACGACAACCTTGTTCGACGGTTTCAGCAGTGAAACTCTCATAAGCCGCAGTGGGAATTCCGTGGCGCACCATGAATTGTTTGGCAAATTCTTTACTGCCTTCGAGTTGCGCGCCCATGGCAGACGGGCCAATCACAGGAATGTGTTTTAGTTGCGCATCGCTTTCAAAAAAATCGACAATTCCCGCCACGAGTGGATCTTCGGGACCGACGACTACCATTTGCACTTGATGTTCTAAAACTGCTTTTTTTACCGATTCAAAATCAGTAGGATTCAACATCAAATTGGTAGCGCCTTGGGCTGTTCCGGCATTTCCAGGCGCGACTAAAAGTTGGGTACAAAGCGGCGATTGAAGCATTTTCCAAGCGAGTGCATGTTCGCGTCCGCCCGATCCTAAAAGTAAAATAGTCATGAAGAAGCAGTTAGTTGTGTGCTGCAAAAATAGGGGCTTTTGACCGTTGGTTGCAATTAATTTTTAAAAAAATAAAAACATGCTGCGCAACTGGTTTTGAACTCGTATTTTTGGAAAAATTTCTCAGACGTGTTGCGATTATTTGACCTCAGTTTACAGCTCAACGGCTTTCCGCTCAAAGCAGCGCAAGAAGAACTGAGTCGAATTTTAGTCTTGAACTCAACTGAGTATGAAGTTTTTTTAAACGCGAAAAAACAAGAAATCCTCGAACATCATTTAAAGCACAATGTGCATTATCAAAAACTCATCGGTGGTCGAACAATAGAGCATTGGAGCGATCTTCCGGTGATGCGAAAAGTTCACTTTCAAAGCCCGTTGGCCGAACGTTTGTCTGAAGGTTTTACAACAAAAAATGTTTACATTAACAAAACCTCTGGCTCGAGCGGCGATCCGTTTGTGTTTGCCAAAGACAAGTTTTGCCATGCGCTGATTTGGGCCAACATCATGCGTCGTTTTGGTTGGTACGGAATTGACTTTAACCATTCATGGCAAGCCAGATTTTACGGAATGCCGCTTGATTTTTGGGCCAACAAGCAGCTGCGTCTCAAAGACTTTTTGAGCCATCGGTATCGCTTTAATATTTTTGATTTTTCGGATGTGGCCATTGAGCGAATGCTTTATAAATTCAGCAAAACACGATTTGATTACATCAATGGTTACACGAGTTCGATTGTGCTTTTGGCCAAATATCTCGAGCGAAAAAATCTGTTTTTAAATGATATTTGCCCGTCGCTTAAAGTGTGTATTGTGACTTCTGAAATGCTTTTTGACAGCGACAAATTATTGCTTGAAGAACGCTTTAGAGTGCCCATCATCAACGAATACGGAAGCGCCGAACTCGATATTATTGCCCTTGAAAACCCGCAAGGTGAATGGCTGATCAATTCAGAAACGCTTTTTGTGGAAATTCTCGATGACAACGACCAAGTTTTGCCCAATGGTCAAGAAGGAAAAATTGTGGTGACTTCGCTGTATAACAAAGCGCATCCGATGATTCGTTATGAAGTGGGCGATCGCGGTATTTTGGATGAAAAAAGCACACCGCAAAAACCTTTGCTCAAGAGCCTTACGGGCCGCACCAATGATGTGGCGATGCTTCCGAGTGGCAAAAAAGCACCCGGAATGACTTTTTATTCCATCACCAAACGTTTGTTTGACGATCAAGGCAATGTAAAAGAATTCGTGATAATACAAACCAAAATCGACACTTTTGAAATTCAATATACGAGTGAAAGCGAACTTTCTGCGGACGATAAATTAGAAATAAGTCGTGTGTTTGATCAGTTTTTAGAATCCGGATTGGTCTATCTCTTCGAAAGAAAAGATGCTATTGACCGAGCCAAAAGCGGAAAACTCAAACAGTTTCGCTCGTTAGTTTAATGATCGTATATAGCGCGGTTTGATGACGAGCTGCGTAAACAAAAATCCAAGCATACATAACAGCGAAACAAATACGTTGAATTTGTAAAACTGATGATACACATTAAAATTGTGTTCGAGCAATCTCCATTTGGATGCGGAAATTGAATCTTGGCGAACGCGATACAAAGCCAAACTTTCAGGTACCGGTTGGGCTGTTTTTATTTTTTTCAACACCGTGAGCCAAACCATCCAATCTTGGCGTTTGCGAATACTGGAAATTGGTATTTTTCCGAAGAATTGAGTATCGTAAATTCCGGTGAGATTCCCGACAAAATTGCAGAAAAAAAGCTGAAAATATCTGAGCTTTTTAGGCGCTCCAACTTGTTTGCCCAGCGATTTACCGGCTTCATTCATACAATCGTAAAACGAAAACGTAAACGGCAAATTTTGTGATTGCATGAAGTCTAATTGCTTTTGTAATTTTTCAGGCAGCCACAAATCATCGGAGTCGAGAAAGGCAATCCATCGGCCTTGCGCCATTTCAATGGCTTGTTGACGTGCCACACCGGCGCCGGCATTTTTTTGCAACTCATAGAGTTTAATCCGCGCATCTGACTCTGCAAAACGCTTGATAATTTGAGTTGTATGGTCGGTAGAACAATCGTCCACAACGATTAGTTCCCAGTCAGGGTAGGTTTGAGCCTGAACCGAGGTAATGGTATCTGCAATAAATTTTTCAGAATTGTAACTAGGCGTTATGACACTGACCAAGCCATGCATGTTAATAGGCTTTTTCTTCTCCGCGAACAGCATTGTACAAAGTCATGAAGACTATTTTGATGTCTAATAAAAGTGACCAATTCTCGACGTAAAAAATGTCATATTTGACCCTGTAAATAATGTCTTTATCATTTTCTACTTCGCCTCTGTAACCGTTGGTCTGTGCAAGTCCGGTTATTCCGGGTTTGATAAAATGACGAACCATAAATTTGTCTACTTGTCTAGCATACATTTCTGTATGGCTTACCATATGGGGTCTTGGGCCAACTACTGACATATCGCCTAAAAGAACGTTGAAAAACTGAGGTAATTCATCAATGCTTGATTTTCGTAAAAATTTGCCTATTGTAGTAATTCTTGGGTCATTTTTAGAGGCTTGTTCCTTGTGGGCTATAGAGTTTAAACTCATCGATCTAAACTTATAACAATTAAACTCTTGATAATTTAAACCATTTCTTTTTTGTTTAAAAAATACTGGCCCTTTAGATTCGAGCTTGATTAAAATGGCTAAAATCGGAATCAACCAAGAGAGTAATCCTACAATAATAAAAATAGAAAAAACGATGTCAAAAATTCTTTTGATGGTTTGATTGATGATGTCATCCAGAGGAATGTTTCTCAAAGAAGCTATGGGAATATAGCCGTAGTAATCCAATTTTAGATTCCGAGAAAAAACCTCATTGTCATCAGGAAGGAATTTGAGCTTTTTTAAATTATTATCTGAAAAGTCAATGTAGTTATTTATTTGTGTGTTCGTTAGACTTGTCAAAGAGCAATATATCTCATCAATGTGTTCTTGAAGAACATAGTTAAACGATTCTTGTATCTGACTCTTTTTGTCTCCTTCGAGGCCAAAAACTTTCACCAATTGATACCCGTAATCTGGATTTTCATTGAAGAATTCGGTCAGTTGATCGACACTTTTACCATGTCCGATTATGATAACTTTTCTAAAATTTCCTCCAAAAAGAACCCGATATTTTCTTAAAAAGAAAAAAATGGATAATTTTAAAACAAGGATTGTTCCCAACGAAAAGGCCGAATAAGCCAAGATACTTTTCCAATTGCTGGAGTTTACATAAAATCCAGAAAAGGCATAACAAAGAATGGTGAATAGTGTGAATTGTTTAAATAGTTTGTTGATAATCGATAATACTTTGGTAAATCTATATACCTCATAAAACTCAACATTCACGGCTATAATAACCCAAGACAAAGAGGCGAAACCAACGAAAAAAGGTGAAAAAAGTTCAGGAGCTATTAGGTATGAAAACAAATTAATGATAATCAAATCTAATAGATACGAAAACGGTCTGATGTATCCGGAGTACCTCCCTGTTTTGTGCCTCATTATCTAGTTAATGTACTTGGTAAAATCTTTGTGTTCTTCTTTTAAAAGCTCTTCACTAGACAATGACTTGAAGTATTCATAAGTCTTTTTCATACCTTCTGATCTTGACACTTTGGCTTCCCAACCCAGGATTTCTTTTGCTCGGGTCGTGTCGGGTTTGCGTTGTAAGGGGTCATTCATCGGGAGTGGTTTGTAAACGACTTTCTGATGAGTCCCTGTTAGTTTGATGATTTCATCAGCAAAGTCTTTGATGGTAATCTCATCCGGATTGCCAATATTTACAGGATATATGTAATCTGAGTGAAGCAAGCGAAAGATTCCTTCAACCTGATCATCAACATAACAAAATGAACGTGTTTGTGAACCATCACCAAAAATGGTTAAATCTTCCCCCCTAAGAGCTTGTCCAATAAATGCTGGGATAACACGTCCGTCATTCAGCCTCATTCTTGGTCCATAGGTATTGAAGATTCTGACAATTCGAGTTTCAACTCCATGAAAGGTATGATAGGCCATGGTTATTGACTCTTGAAAACGTTTGGCTTCATCATAAACTCCGCGCGGACCTATTGTGTTTACGTTTCCGTAGTAATCTTCATTCTGCGGATGAACCAAAGGGTCACCGTAAACTTCTGAAGTTGACGCAATGAGAATTCTAGACTTTTTGACTCTGGCTAAACCTAGCAAGTTATGAGTTCCTAATGAACCCACTTTTAAGGTCTGAATAGGTATTTTTAAATAATCTATTGGGCTTGCTGGTGAAGCAAAATGTAAGATGTAATCAAGTTTTCCAGGGATATGAACAAACTTAGTTACATCGTGATGATAAAACTCGAAATTGGAGAGTTTGAAGAGGTGCTCAATGTTTTTTAAATCGCCTGTAATAAGGTTATCCATCCCTATTACATAGTAGCCTTCTGCAATAAAACGATCACACAAGTGTGAGCCTAAAAAACCAGCAGCTCCGGTTATTAGTATTCTTTTCATACCTCTTTTTCGATAGTTATTTTGCAAAAATAAACTAATCGAACTAACGACAAAACAAATGTTATCAAATAATTTGTAAAGGATCTGGGAATCCTGTAAAAGATCCGTTAAACTCTAAGTTATTTACCTTCTAGATAAACAGTAATTAATTGTTGCATGTTCTTGTCAGAATTAAACATTTCATGAGCCATCTGAAAAGAATTGTCCCCAAGCTTTTTTCGGACCTCAGGATCTTGGAGTTTTTTTATGGCCTCGATGTAGTCTTCTGTAGATTTACAGATAAAACCATTGTATCCATCTCTAACCGTGATTCTGTTCCCTTCGATGTCAGAAGTAACTATTGGTTTGGACAAAGCCATAGCTTCAATAATGTTAAATGGGAGCCCTTCCCAAGATGATGTGGAGATGAAGATGTCTAACTCTTTTACTTGTTTAAGAGCCTCATCACGTCTTTTCCAGCCTGTAATCTGAACATTTGGGGCTGTTATTTGTTTCCTAAGAAATTCCTCTCCGTCTCCAATCCACAAAAAATCATACTGAGGCAGTTTCATTGCGATTTTGTCAAACTGTTTTGGGTTTTTAGGATTATAGATTTTGCCACTTGTTCCAATTGTTAAAACTTTATTTTGAACCGACGAAGCATAGTTTGAAACATTATTAAAGTTGAATCCGTTGCGAATTAAAATGGCTTCTCCTATGGATTTTGCCTCATTATACTCATGATCTCCACAAGCAATAACTTTTCCACCAAAAATTTTGGTAATCAAAACCTCTATAAATCGGTAAAGTTTTTTTCTTAAAGGCGAGATGTCTTCTCTGATAAAAGAATATCCGTGGGGCGTGTAATACAACTTTGATTTAAAACAAAAAGCATGTGCGATTCTACCTAGAACTCCTGCTTTTGATGAATGAACATGTATGATATCTGGTTTAATTTTTCTTAAAACGATAATTAATTTTACAAGTGATCGCAAGTCTTTAAAAAAGGATATTTCTCGCGTCATGTTGACTTGTATCAATTCAGTTTGGTCGGAAAAATCATTTTTTATTTGTGCATCATCTGTTTCAGAACGTTCATTACTGTATATTATGTAGGTTTTAAATTTTTCAGTTTTATCCAAGTACTTACACAATTGATTAATGTAAGTGTAAACCCCACTAACCATAGTCTCAGAGACATGAACTATTTTTATTTTTTCCATGGCCGTAAATGTATTAATTTTGGCACAAATTCATAAGATGAAGACAGCTTTTTTATTTGGTGGTTCTGGGTACATTGGTTTTTATTCCATAACAAAATTTTTAGACCTTAACTTATTTGATCGGTATGTCATACTCGACATTCAAGAACCTAAATACTTTGACACGCTACCTGATTGTATTGACTTCATTAAATGCGATGTGCGCAATCCAATTGTTGATTTTACAGGTCAAATAGATAAAAAAAAATCTTGGATTTTTAATTTTGCCGCTATTCATAGAGAGCCTGGTCACGAAGCTCATGAATATTTTGACACCAATATAAATGGGGCAAAAAACATAAACTCTTTTGCGGAAAAACTTGGGATACAAAATCTTTTTTTTACTAGCAGTATTGCTCCATACGGCAAATCAAAAGAGGTTCGCTCTGAATCATCAATGCTGTATCCTGAAACTCCTTATGGCATCTCAAAATCAATGGCCGAATTAATTCATAAAACATGGTTAAACAATCATCCTGAAAGAAGGTTAATTATTGTTAGGCCAAGTGTAATATATGGGCCAAAAGATCCTGGAAATATATACAGAACGATTAAAGCTTTAAAAAAAGGGATTTTTGTATTGCCCGACGGAGGAAATGTAATAAAAGCCTATGGTTATGTATACGGCTTGGTTGAGAGCATGTTGTTTACCATGCAGAAGTCAGATCGCGAAATAACCTATAATTATGCTGAGTACCCTTTGTTAAATCTCAAAGAAATGACCGTAGTAATTAAACAAAATTTAGGGTATAAGAGACCAACCTTAAGCCTTCCTGTAGGGCTTCTTTCTTTGATTGCTTCTGTATTACAAATCGCCTTTAGATTATTAGGAAAAAAAACAGATATTCACCCAACAAGAGTTAGAAAAGCAGGCTTCCCGACCAATATAAAACCTCAATACCTAATCGACAATGGTTTTGAATTTAATTTTAATTTTTCCAAATCGTTAGAACATTGGAAATCCAAAGAACCTAAAGACTTTGCCTGATTTTTTTTATATTATTTTCTTCTTTGGCCTTTATAAGCACAATCAGTAGTCCAAAAAGGTAACAACCAAATTGTCTGTATAAAACATTTTCAACGATCAAAAAGAATAGCAAAGCTAAAAGAAAAGAAGTTTTTGTAAAATTTGATTTTACCAACAAAAAATTCTTCAAAAAATAGATTACAAACAGAGACAACCCGAGAAATCCGCCAATTAAATAAAAGTCAATAAATTGGTTGTGAGCGTTAAATTTTTCGGCGAGATAATATTCTTTCTTACCGGGTTTTTCAATTTTAGAATCGTAACAATTCAAAAAATGATTTTGAATTGTTTGATAACTAACTGAGCCTATTAGCTTATTAAAATCTGGTTGCCTAGACATTTCAAAAGCGCAGTCCCATATAATAAGCCTTGGTTCATAGTCAGAGGCCACCTCAATGGATTCAGAGTATGTTTTTTTGATAAAAAACCTATTCGCTGTGTTTTTATTTAATAGAACAATTAAAAGCAAAGCGCCTATTAAGGCTGATAATACAGTTGCTTTGACAATAAAGCGCGATTGATAATAAAATACAAAAAACACAGAAGCTATAAAAAACAAAGACAGCAACGACAATCTAGCCGATATTAGGACAATAAAACCAATCAAAAAAGCGGCATTCAACAATAGAGCAATTTTATATTTCTTGGCTTTTTTTGAAAGCTCAAAACAAATCAAAACCCCTATTAATGCATAAAATCCTTGATAAGGCCTTTCAAGAATCAGTGCTCTATTGACATCCGTAGTCACTTCAAATGGGAGAAATCCTTTTTTAAAATAGTATTCAGAAATTAAAACAAGTGAAGCTATTGCGGTTAAATTAACACTTAAAAGCACCATTTGTTTTAATCGTGGTAAATTGTTAGCCTTTTTAAAAATGATTAGCCCACTTATAGCTAAAAGATATCCGTTGTATATCTTTTGATCAATGAGATAAGTGTTGTTGAGTAAGGCCTTAATAACCAAAAATCCCACAACAGAAAAAAAGAAAACTTCATCAAGAAATAGATGAGAAATTTTTCGGCCACGAATAAGATCTACTATAAAAAAAAGGGCTAGTATTATTAGGATGATGTTGGGAATACCTTTAAAAAAAGGAATTGTAAGAATCAGCAAATACAACAAGCCTTCAAAACTGTTTTCTTTTGTATAATATTTCACTTGCTTTTATTTTTAAAAGAACTGTTAACCTTTATTAAATTTGCATAACTGTTACAATGCAAAAAAACACTTTAAACCCCATAAAACATGGCAATGTCTTTACTAGACAAAATTAGAATATTAACTGACTTTATCTAATTAATATCCTAACATATTGTTTCCTGCGTGTAAAATGCTTTTTGGTTGTTTGGTTTTGAAATCCGATATTTGGATGGTCAATAATTATTTTTACAATATTTTTTAAAATTTGCTGTTTTAGTTAAATTAATCATCGCCTAGAAATGAAACAAATTATTCATGCCTTTACTCAATACTTAATCATCCATCTTTTTATGACTTCATGGTTTAAATCAAAAATGAGTTTCTGTTAATTATTGACCTATATTAGAGGCATAATACTTAATCCTCAGGAAAGGTTTTGTGCTATCAAAAAGAAATTCGATTAATCCTTTCTTCTATTAATTCATAACCATCAACCTCTATATAGAAACTATATTAAACTTAAATCGTTAACGCTGAATTTATATGACTCAGACAGCCCGTCCTGAAAGCCAAATAATTGTTTTACTCGCTCATTACAATGATAATGAAAGACTTAAAAAAGCCCTTCTCTCAGTTAAAGAAACTATTCCAGTAGACATTCTTTTAGTTGATGACGGAAGTATGATAAAGCCCAATCAAGAAGAATTACAGAGTATTTATTCGGCTGGAAAACTAATAGTAGAGTTGTTAGAAAAAAATGTGGGCTCTGAAAAAGCAAGAAATCATGGTTTGAGCATTATTTCTAAATTACCTTATAAATATATTGCCGCCATGGATTCCGATGATTTGAATAAAGAAAATCGGTTTTCAAAACAATTTAATTATTTAGAAAATCACCCTGAAGTTAAATTGCTTGGTTCTTGGTGTGATTGTGTAGATAGCGAAGGCAGATTTTTATATACACTTAAATATCCTCAACATGATCATGATATTCGAAAAAAAATGTATATCAACTCAATGTTTGCGCATGCTACGCTTTTTTTTAATTCTGAAGTCTTAAAAACGGTAGGTTTTTATCCCGAAGAAAATAAATGGGCCGAAGATTATGCTTTTGCATTTAAAATCATGCAAAAATATAAAGTTGAAAATTATCCGGAGGCCTTAATCTATTATACTATTAATGAGAAAGGAATTTCTTCTACTCGAAGAAGAGGCCAAGTAATAAGCAGGCTCAGAATTATTATGGATAACTTTTATTTTGGATTTTATCCCATATATGGAATCATTAGAAACATTCCGCTTATTTTTATTTCACGGGGGTTGTTGGACTCAATCAAACAGCTTTTGAAAAAGCATTAGTTTAGTTTTGTTGTTGTTTTCTGTGCTGGGCTTTCGTTGATTAGTTTTATTAAAATTACCATACATAACCAGAATCCGTATTGTCTAAAAAAGTCTGTTTGAAGCCAATTAAGAATAAACCCTAGAAATGAAATCATTAAAATAAATCCCAATATCTTTCTCTCTTCTTTTGCCTCTTTCCAAATTTTCTTTGATTTAAAAAAACACATCAAAATAAAATATAAAAACAAGCCGAATCCTACAATTCCAGTTTCTGCCAACAAACGAGTATATATATTATAGGACGTCGGAAATGATTTTTCATTTTTATTTTGATAATGAAGTCTAAATTCAAAATTATTCTTGGTGGCCCATCTTGGGTAATGAAATCTTTTGTAATAAGTTTCCTGACCAAAACCAACCCCAACAATCGGGTGCTCTTTAAAAACTTGTAATGAAGCATACTGCATTCCAAAACGAGATTGATTGGAAATATTTGTCGTTAGGTTTTTTCTGAAGTTCAAGCTTTCCGCTTTATCTTCAATTGATTTAACAATTTTTTCTCCATTGAGAATCAATAAAAAAGAAGAAATAACAACCGTATAAAGTAAGCCTTTTGTTATTACTCTTTTGTATTCTTCCATTGAATACATCACAGAAATCAATACCATAAACTGAATGCCTATGTTGATAAGGGCAGTTCTTGATCCGGAAAAAAACATTAAAAACAACACCATAAAAGTGGGAACAAATCTGTATTTGTTTTTTTCTGTAAAAATGTAACTAAACATCCACGCTGATACTGTTATCAAATAATTACCCAGTGAAGGAGATTCGTATGTCACAGATGAAATTCTTTCACCTGGTGGGTAATTCACGTCCAAGAAGGGAAAATAATCAAAAACCGAAAGTATATATTTTGCAGGGAAAAAATGAAAAACAACCACTAATGTCTCTAAAAAACCGTATACAAAAACGAAGATCAAACAATACAAAAGGATGCGTCTGATTTTGTATAAAATTTCTACGAAAGACCATTTATAAATAACATTCCAAAAATAAAAAACAAACACTATTGTTGAAATCATCAATGAAATATACTGTCTTATAAACCTGTAAACTCCGCCGGTATGTTTAAAATAACTTTCTGAAACAGCATTATAATTGAGTACTGTGGCAACAATGCACCATACTAAAAAAAGCGATAAGGCTCTAAAAACTTTACTCCTATATGGAATGCTTATTTTGCCTGAATTAACTACATCAATTACAAATACAAAAAAACCAAGTAGAAAAAAATATGCTCCAGATTCGTTTTTGAATTCGCCCAAAAATTCATATCCTCTAAAATCGTTAAACGGAAAAAAAAACCACCCAACAAAAAAGAGTGTTAAATATGTATTTCTTAAATTATTCATGCTCTAAGGGCTTATTTACGAAATCTTTTCATTCAGAATTTGTTTGACTAAAACCTGCTTATAAATTATGGTTCTGATAAACCAAATTAATATTACCGATACAACTATTAAATCAAGAGATTTTAAAAACACAAGAACAGATACTATAATTAAAAATGAAATGCTTATAAATAACATATTGGCTTTTTGAAGTGAGTTTACATTGGTCTTTGCCTCAAACGCTGATGTTATTGACGATGAATATAAGCGGACTATTCCTAAGATTAAAAGTAATAAAATTGTCATGGTATAGTTGTTAAAATCAAACCTTAATAGTTTAAAATGAACTAACGTTATCGGAACTAAGTATAAAAAAACGGCTAGCGCAAGTCCAAAAAGAATAACTTTTTTATTAAAAGAGTTAAAAGCATCTAAGGTAAAATTCTGTTTAAAAAAAATCAACTGTTTAAATCCAATATAGTTTTGAAGAATTGAAAATGGCGCTAAAAAAAAGTTCGTTAGATAAAAATAATTTCCAAACTCTTCAAAGCCAAATTTATTCTGAATCACAAACCGATCTCCAAAAGTCAAAAGTGAAAATGTTGTAATTGAAATGAAAAACTGGATTGCTGTTTTTATAATCTCATTGGGCAAAAACATAGTGTTATAGACCAATTGAATTTTTTTAAAAAAAACACCCAATGAACAAACAAAAATAACAATGATACCCAGCATAACTATATTGAGCATTGTGTCTAGGTTGTGCATCTTAAGATACAAAAAGGCAACCGATAATAATAACAAAAACAGTCTCCAGAAATTAGAAATAAATTGTGCAAAGACAAACTCTGAATTGAGCCTGAAAATATTAAACAAATAAAGCATACTAATCATGCTGATACTTGAAAAATAGAGTAAAACTGTATTTATTTTGAATTGACTCCCAAAATATAACTTAAAAAAAACCGTGCTTATAAGCGAGGTGACAATTATTATTTTAATGATGAGCCCTGTTTGAAATTTTTGTGTTTCAATTTGATTGGTTGAAATTTGATTTGAATATCTCAAAAAAATTTGTTCTGTGCCCAACATTCCATAAATAAATATCATTGAAAAGTATGTTATCACGATTGAATATTGTCCATATTGTTCTTCTGTGAAAACATCTTTTAGTACAATATTTGACAGAAAAAAACTGGCAGCTCCAATAACAATTATGAAAAGCGACAGATGTTTTGAAATACTATTTTGTATAAGTCTTATCAAATTGAATGATTTAGAATTATTATTTGAGGTCAGCAAAAATAGGTTTTTTTAAACCCACTATACTAAAAAATAGCACTTAAGCTCAGATAAATTCTACCTAAGTATTAAAACAAATCTAAAAGTTAAACAAAGCTATCTGTTTTTCATTTCCTGCACTTCACAGACTATTTACGCTTTGTATCGATAAAATAAAGACTTTTCTTAACATTTAATATAGTTTTACGGCCTATTAATCAATACTTTAAAAAAGTCATGAAAAAATTCTCCCCAATTTTTATCACATTGCTTTTATTAACCTTCGCTTTTTCGACCCGCGCACAAGGTGTGGTCATCAACGAAATCCTCGAAGCCAACACCACTATCAATGTTGACGAAGACGGAACCCACCAAGACTGGGTTGAGCTATACAACAATGGCTCAACTGCTGTAAACCTTGCTGGTTATGGCCTTAGTGATGATTCGGCGCTTCCGTACAAATGGGTTTTTCCGGATGTAACACTTGATCCGGGTGCTTATCTACTTATTTGGTGTTCCGATAAAAATCGCACCGACCCAAGCCAACCGCTTCACACCAATTTTAAATTGAGTTCGGCCGGCGATACGGTTATTTTGACCAATACTTCAGGCATTACCGTTGATTCGGTTCCGGCTACAGCTTCATTGCAAAACATATCTTATGGTCGTCTTCCCAACGGAACTGGCCCATTTAAGTTTTTTGCCGAAGTAACTCCTGCGGCAGCCAATGCAACTACCGGTTATGACGAAGCTTTAACGCCGCCGACTTTTTCTCAAGAAGCCGGTTTTTATGTGAATGGTTTTAACCTCAGCATCTCAACGACCATTCCGGGCGCTACTATATTATACACGTTAGACGGTTCTGAGCCTAAAGTTTCAAACTTGGGCGGAACTACCTACAGCTACAAAAATCAATATCCGTTTGCTCCTGGTCAGGCAACAGGCCCGCTGCTGAATCAAAGTTTTAGAACATTCCAATACAGTGGTTCGCCGATTAGTATTGTAGACCGTTCACCTCAACCCAACAAAATTTCGGCTATTTCTACCACTTATGATTTTAACCCAACCTACATTCCTGCAACGCCTATTTTTAAAGGAACGGTAGTTCGTGCCAAAGTAGTAAAAGCAGGTGCGCTTGATAGTCAAACAGTTACCAAATCTTATTACATTTCTCCGCAAGGCGCTTCAAAATATTCACTGCCTGTGGTTTCCTTAAGTGTGGATGAAAACTTACTTTTTGATTACAACCAAGGAATTTTAGTAGCCGGTGTTGATTTTGACAACTGGCGTGTGGCCAACCCAAATGACGATGCGCCGACCATTGGCAATGTAGCGAATTTCTTCCGTCGCGGTAGCGAAACTGAACGAAACACCAACTTTACTTATTTTGTCAATGGTGCGCCTGTGCTCAATCAAGACATCGGTTTGCGTATCCACGGAGGTTCGTCGCGTGTAGCTCAGAACAAATCGTTCGTTTTTTACTCGCGTTCTGATTATGGCGATGATACCATGAGTTATCAATTCTTTAACGACAGAAGTTTTGACAGCTTCCAAAGTATTGTTTTGCACAACTCCGGAAACGACTACAACCAAACGATGTTCCGCGATGCATTTTGTCATCAATTGCTTAAAAACTTACACATCACTACCAAAGGATGGCAACCAACGGTTACTTTCCTCAACGGTGAATATTGGGGTATATTGAGTTTCCGCGATAAAATTGACGATAAGTTTTTTAGCCGTGTGTACAATATTGCCTCGGCCGATATCCAAGTTTTAGAAAATGAGTATTGGATTGTTGAAGGCGGACAAACCGCTCAAGACGATTATTATAATTTGGTGACATATATGGAAGGTCATACGCTTAGCGACCAAGCCAATTATGATTATATCACCACACAAATGGATCCAGAGAGTTTCAAAGATTACTATATTTCAAATATCTTCCTAGAAAATGCTGACTGGCCGGTAAACAATATTTATTACTGGAGAAAGAAAACGGCTTCGTATATTCCAGATGCACCTTATGGTCATGACGGAAGATGGCGTTGGATGGCGCACGATATGGATGACACGTTTGCCATTTCTAACAGCAACATCAACCTTAATAGTTTAGCCGATGCTACCGAACCGAATGGTCCGGGTTGGCCTAATGCTCCTTGGTCAACTTTGTTCTTGAGAAGAATGCTCGAAAACCCGGGTTTCAAAACCGATTTCATCAACCGATTTGCCGATTTGCTCAATACTACTTTCTTAACTTCTAGAATGTTGTCAAAAATGGCCGAAATGAAATCAACGCTTGATCCGGAAGCGCCGGGACAATTTGCTCGTTGGCATGTTCCTGAAGACAATGGCGACTGGAACTATTTCTTAGGAAAACAAACCAATTTCATCAACCAACGTCCGTCGATTCAACGAGACCATATCCGCGGTAAATTTGGCATTGCCAACAACATCAACGCAACACTGAATGTATCAAATCCGGCTTACGGATACATAAAAATTAATACGATTGACATCAAAGAAGGAACCGACGGAATTGCGGCCAATCCATATCCTTGGACCGGTATTTACTTCTCAAACGTTCCGGTAAAATTAAAAGCGATTGCCTTGCCGGGTTACGTATTTAGTCACTGGACTGGCGCTTCATCGAGCACAGCTGACGAAATCACCATTAACTCTGCCACCAACTTCAGCGTTACGGCAGTATTTACTCCTGAAACTACCGCTACAAGCCATCCGATTTACTATTGGATGATGACCTCGGCTATTGCCAACAACCTTCCGTTGCAAACTTTAAACACCACCTACAAAGCAGCATCTACCGACGGAGATGGAGTAATAGAATATCATTCATGTCTAACCGGTTATCCGTTTACTTCTGCCGATCCAAACTGGAGAAAAGCTTCAATGGAAAGAAGAAACAGTCCAACAGACATCAATTATTTCCCGGAACTCAATAGTGATTTGCCTTTCTTGACCAGTGATATGAAAGGGCTTCAAATTAAAGAACCGCTGCAAAGTGCCGGACAAGAAAACCTAATGGTATTCAACTTCTCGACCCATGGTTACAAAGACATTGTATTCTCATTTGCCGCTATAAACGAATTGACCAATGCCACAGCTATTTTGGTTGATTATTCAACGGTAGCCGGAACCCCGGTTTGGACAACTTCAGGAATGATTTCAAGTTCATTTGCACTCGGAAGCACTTATGCTTTGTACAATATTGACTTTAGTTCGATTTCGGCTGCTGAAAACAATCCAAACTTTAAAATCCGCTTGCGTTTTGCCGGAACCAACATGACTGCTGATACCGGAGCGCGCATTACCTTCAACAACATTGCTGTCCACGGAACTGCTTTGCCGCTGGCGGTGAATCAAATAGCTCAAGACCAATTTACTGTATTTCCGAATCCGTTTACAGATCAAATCAACGTAATCGGTGTGGGTGAAACCCGAGAAGTAACTTATGAAGTTTACAGCATCGACGGGCGAATCATTAAAACCGGAAAATTAGATAATGCTCAAGCTTATTTGGCAGACATTCCAAGTGGAATTTACCTACTTCAATTGCATAGTGATGGTAAATCTGAAACCAAAAAAATCATCAAAAAATAAGTTTCAACGCTTAAATTATTATTAGGTTAAAAAGGGGTGAATCAATAGGTTCATCCCTTTTTTTTGATTCTAAAAAATCATTTAACGAACCAAAAACGCCGTTTGTCGACTATCTTGGTTTTGTGCCGAAAAAAAATTTCTCATGGGTTCATTATCAATAATTTTATGGCTCAAAGAGCAAACAAACCATGAAGATTTTTACACGATTAGTCATCGCCTTTTTTCTTTGGGCGAATTTTTCTGTTTTACACGCACAAAATATCGTCATAAATGAACTGATGGCATCCAACACCGCCTCCATTCAAGACGAAGACAACAGCCGCGAAGACTGGATTGAATTACACAACAAAGGTTCTGTTTCGGTGAATCTTTTGGGCTATGGAATCTCTGACGATCCTGCTCTACCGTTCAAATGGACTTTCCCGAATGTTTCGATTGCGGCCGGACAATATTTAATTGTTTGGGCTTCAGATAAAAACCGCGCCGTGGCCGGTCAACCTTTGCATACCAATTTTAAAATCAGCGGCAGCGGAGAAGCTTTATACCTAACCAATGCTTCAGGAACCACCATCGATACTTCACCGGCGGCCAACTTGCCTGCGAATGTTTCTTACGGTCGACTTCCCAACGGAACCGGCCCGTTTGTGTTTTTTGGAACCCCAACGCCCAACACGGTCAATTCAAGTACAGGATATTCCGGAACTTTGAATCCGCCAACTTTTTCTCAGAATGCCGGGTTTTACACCACCGGGTTTTCATTGAACTTATCTACTGCCGAACCCGGAACCACTATTTTATACACCTTGGACGGATCAGAACCCGACGAAAACAATCTTTCGGGAACGACTTACACCTACAAAAACCAATACATTGAAACGCCTGGACAGTCTAGTGGTCCGTTGCTCAATAACAGCTATCGAACCTTTCAGTATTCAGCGCCGCTGAGCATTTCCGACCGAACTTCGCAGCCCAACGATTTGGCCGCGATGTCATCGACCTTTAGCTTCAACCCAACGTATATTCCGTCGTTTAATGTTTTTAAAAGTACGACGGTTCGCGCCAAAGTCATCAAACCGGGTTATTTGCCGAGTCCAATCATCACCAAAAACTATTTCATTACCCCGCTGGGCAGCAGTAAATATACTTTTCCGGTGGTGTCCATCAATTTAAATGAAGACCGCTTTTTTGGCTATGATAACGGAATTTTTGTAGCCGGAAAAGATTTTGATCTCTGGAGAGCAGCCAATCCAAACGGAAGCGCCAAAACCAGTCAGCGCGGGAATTATTATCTTGAAGTCAACGATGAACGCTCGGCTAACTTGAGCTATTTTGTCAACGGAAACGAAGTCATCAACCAAGAAGTCGGGCTTAAAATTCGCGGCGGTGTTTCGCGTCGATTTCAAAGTAAATCCTTAACGGTTTATGCCCGATCTGATTATGGCGATGACGATTTGGATTACAACTTTTTCAGCAATTTACCCTACACGGCTTACGAACGTTTAACGCTTTCTAATTCTGGAGGTGATTTTTTCAGCACCATGTTTCGCGATGCTTTTCTTCATGATTTGTGTAAAGAATTGTATCCCGAAAAAGAAGCTTATCAGCCGACCATCGCCTTTGTCAATGGCGAATATTGGGGCATTTTAAATATGCGTGAACGCTATGACGACAACTATTTTAAGCGTGTTTATAATACTTCGGCCGTTGATTTTCTCGAAAACGACAGCGTAGTCAAAGAAGGCGATGCAACGCATTATACGGCTATGGTTAATTATTTGAACAGCCATTCGTTGTCAACCCAAGCCAATTACGACTACATCAAAACACAGCTTGACCCCGAAAATGTTGCCGATTATTTTATTGCCAACATCTTCTTTCAAAATGAAGATTGGCCCAACAACAATATGTTCTTTTGGCGCAACAAAATAGCGGCATACAATCCGGCAGCACCTTATGGTTTGGATGGTAGATGGCGTTATATGTTTCACGATATGGACAATTCGATGTCTTTTGTTTTTGGCGATTATACTTCGAATTCACTTCAAATTGCCACTTCGGTCGATACGGCTCCTAATTATCTCAATCCGGCTTATTCAACTTTGGTTTTGCGCAAATTGCTGACCAATACCGGTTTTAAAAATGACTTCATCAACCGTTTTGCCGACTTGCTCAATACTTCATTTTTGACCAACCGAACCGTCACGCGGTTGCACGAAATGTCTGCTGTGGTTCGTCCTGAAATTACCGCTCATTCGGCCCGATGGAAAGCGCCTTCAAGTTTGAGTTCTTATGACAGCGATATAGATTATGAAGAAGAGTTCTTGACCGAAAGACCTACTTGGCAACGCGATCACATTCGTTCGGTGTTTTCTATTCAAAGTAACATCACCGCCACGCTGAATGTGAATGATGCTGCTCAAGGTTACATTAAAATGAATACGATCAATATTGCCCAAGGAACTCCGGGCATCACGGCGGCGAATCCGTATCCGTGGTCGGGAATTTATTTTAAAAATATTCCCGTTAAACTCAAAGCAATCGCCAAACCGGGCTATATTTTCTCGCATTGGTCCGGCGCATCCACGAGTACCGATGCAGAAATTACCTTAACTCCATCTGCGAATTTTTCAATTACAGCCAACTTTATTGCTGATACCAACACTGATGTTTTTGTGCCGATTTACTTCTGGATGATGGACTCAAATATCGTCAACGGAGCCCAATTAACCAGTTTAAATACAACCTATGAACTCGCTGCCGACGGTGTGATTCAATATCAATCTTGTTTGTCGGGCTATCCGTATCCATCGAACAGTCCAAATTACGGAAAAGCATCGATGGAGCGCCGCAACAACCCGACCAGCATCAACTATCGTCAATCGGTCAACGGAAACATCGCTTATGCCTCGAGCAATATGCGCGGTTTGCAAATCAAACAACCATTTCAAAGCAATGGCCTTGAAAACACCCTGGTTTTTCAGTTTTCAACGGCCGGTTACAAAAAGCCTAAATTCACTTTTGCAGCGGTTGATGAAGGCGCGGCCAGCGGGATATCCGTCGACTATTCGGTCAATGCCGGAACACCGGTATGGATTACCACGGGTTTAACCGCCACTTCGTTGACACTCACGAGCGCTTATCAATTGTTCACGGTTGATTTTTCAAATATTGCTACAGCTGACAATAATCCGAATTTTAAAATCCGATTCCGCTTTACCGGTTCAAATATGACTGCTGATAATGGCGCGCGCGTTACTTTTAACAACATTGCCGTTGATGCGGTTCAACTCAAACTTTCTTATCCGTCTCCTAATTCATATACCGTTGGAACAGCGATTACGTCTTTGAATCCGACCACCACAGAAACGATTCTTTCGTACAGTGTTTCACCGGCTTTACCTGCCGGATTAACTTTAAACTCAACCACCGGAATTATCTCAGGAACGCCAACCGTTGTCAGCCCAACCACGACATATACCGTTACCGGAACCAAAGCCAGCGGAAGCGTTTCGTTTGGCGTGGTCATCAGTGTGAATGAAGCAGCTCCGAGCAATTTGAGTTATCCGTCGCCAAATGTGTTTACCGTCAATTCTGCGATTGCAAATTTATCGCCAACCATTTCGGGCGGAGCTGTTTTGAGTTATAGTGTTTTGCCTGCTCTTCCGAGTGGTTTGAGCATGAATGTGCTCACCGGAGTTATTTCAGGAACACCAACCGCCGAGCAAGGCGCCTCGACCTACACAGTGACGGCAACCAATTCAGGCGGATCAACTTCGTTTGGCATTGTGATTTCAGTCAATGATGTCGCTCCGTCTAATCTGAGCTATACCACACCGAATGTCTTTACAAAAAACACGGC
This sequence comes from Bacteroidota bacterium, assembly GCA_018267095.1. Taxonomy (GTDB): domain Bacteria; phylum Bacteroidota; class Bacteroidia; order Flavobacteriales; family Flavobacteriaceae; genus Flavobacterium. The sequence goes on along the minus strand of JAFDZC010000001.1, from coordinate 2,596 downwards.
CATCAGCAACTTGACACCAAGCATTTCCGGCGGCAACGTTTCATCTTACAGCATCACGCCCGCGCTTCCGTCAGGCTTGAGTTTGAATACTGCTACCGGAGTTATTTCGGGAACACCAACCGCAGTCAGCGCAATTACCACTTATACCGTTACAGCCGCCAATGCCTTTGGTTCAACCACCTTTGATTTACAGATTACCGTAAAAGATATAGCGCCGTCAGCTTTAAGTTATACAACTCCAAACGTATTCACCAAAGACAGCTCTATTACACCTTTGAGTCCTACCGTTTCGGGCGGAACTGTCGTTCAATATACTGTTAGCCCTGGTCTTCCTGCAGGTTTGTCGCTAGATTCTTTAACCGGAATCATTTCAGGAACGCCAACCGCGGTAACTGCTTCAGCAACCTACACCGTAACGGCTACCAACAGCGGAGGTTCGGTTTCATTTGGTGTGGTGATTTCGGTAAAAGACATCGCTCCGAGTAATTTAAGTTACCCAACTCCGAATGTGTTTACCAGAAATATAGCCATTACACCGCTCAACCCAACTTCTTCGGGCGGAACGGTTGTAAGTTACAGCATCAGCCCGAGCTTATCGGCTGGCTTGAGTTTCAGTACGACAACCGGCATTATTTCCGGAACACCTACGGCCTTGCGCACAGCGACCAATTATACCATAACGGCCACCAATTCAGGCGGTTCAACTACTTTTGTTGTGAATATTACGGTGAATGATCCGCCGCCAACGAATCTCAGTTACAACACGCCGAACATATTCACCCGAAATACCGCCATTACAAGTTTAAATCCAACGGTTTCCGGCGGTGCAGTGACTTCTTACAGCATCAATCCAAGTTTGTCTGCAGGTTTGGTCTTTAATACTTCAACCGGCCGCATTTCCGGGACGCCTTCAGCCATTCGCGCAACCACTATTTACACGATTACCGCTAGTAATTCCGGAGGCTCGACTTCGTTTGATGTGAGCATCACGGTGAATGATATTCCGCCGAGTAATTTAAGCTACAATACGCCGAACGTGTATACCAAAGGAATAGCTATTCCAAACTTGAACCCAAGTATTTCAGGCGGACCGGTTACCGGTTATTCGATCAATCCGGCACTTTCTGCAGGTTTAAATTTCAACACAAGCACCGGACGCATTTCAGGGACACCTATCGCAATTCAGCCGGTCACCGTTTATACGATTACTGCAACCAACTCAGGTGGTTCGACTTCATTTGATGTAACCATTACGGTCAAAGATGTGGCGCCTTCTGGTCTGAGCTACAATTCTCCTAATGTGTTCATCGTGGGAACTCCTATTGCACATTTACATCCATCGGTTTCGGGTGGAGCTGTGGTCAGTTATAGTATTTCACCTAGTTTACCTGCCGGATTGACGTTTAATCCTTCTAATGGTGAAATTGAAGGAACGCCAACTTTGGTTTCATCGACAGCGATTTATACCGTAACGGCCATCAATTCCGGTGGTTCGACTTCATTTGGAATTTCGATTACCGTCAATGACATCGCGCCAAGTTCGCTCAGCTATCCTTCACCGAATGTGTTTACGGTGGGAAGCGCGATTGCCAATTTATCGCCAACTTTCTCAGGAAACGTGACTTCGTTTAGCATAACACCGGCCTTGCCTGCAGGACTTTCATTTGATACGACAACCGGAATCATTTCAGGAATACCGACGGTCGTTTCTGCAGCCGCGATTTATACCGTAACGGCTATCAATTCCGGTGGTTCGACTTCATTTGGAATTTCGATTACCGTGAATGACATCGCGCCTTCATCTTTGAGTTATACCTCACCGAATGTGTTTACGGTGGGAAGTGCGATTGCGAATTTATCGCCGACTTTCTCAGGAAATGTGACTTCGTTTAGTATATCGCCGGCTTTACCTGCGGGACTTTCGTTTGACACTACAACGGGTGTGATTTCAGGAACGCCGTCAGCAGTTGCTGCCACGGCAATTTATACCGTAACCGCGAATAATTCCGGAGGTTCGACTTCATTTGGAATTTCGATTACCGTCAATGATATTGCGCCTTCATCTTTGAGTTATCCGTCTCCAAATGTGTTTACGGTTGGAAGTGCGATTGCCAATTTGACTCCGACTTTTAGTGGAAATGTGACTTCGTTTAGCATTGCGCCTGCTTTACCTGCGGGACTTTCATTTGATACGACAACCGGAATCATTTCAGGAACGCCAACAACCGTTACTCCAATAGCAACATACACTGTCACAGAGGCCAATTCGGGCGGATCTTTATCTTTCGGAATTGTCATCACTGTAAACGACATCGCGCCGAGTTCGCTTAGTTATACCTCACCAAATGTGTTTACGGTGGGGAGTGCGATTGCGAGTTTAGTTCCAACTTTTAGTGGAAATGTGACTTCGTTTAGCATTGCGCCGGCACTTCCTGCGGGGCTTTCGTTTGATACAACAACTGGTGTGATTACAGGAACGCCGACGGTGGTTTCTGCGGCAGCGATTTATACCGTAACGGCTAACAATTCCGGAGGTTCGACTTCATTTGGAGTTTCGATTACCGTCAATGACATCGCGCCAAGTTCGCTTAGTTAT
>JAFDZC010000019.1 GCA_018267095.1 Bacteroidota bacterium | reverse complement strand
GTTGCCACCGCAGGATTGGAAGAAGTCCAGCTTCCGCCTAAAACAGAAGAAGAAAAAGTGACGGAATCCCCAATGCAAATGTTTTGAGTTCCCGATAAAGTTCCGGCAGAGACCGGCGCAGTCACCGTTATCGTTCGAGTCGCCGTTGCATTCGGACAACCGCCCGAACCTAAAATGGTATACGTCATGGTCGCGCTTCCGGCCGACACTCCGACAATGGCTCCGGTAGCAGCATTGATGGTCGCTATTGCCGGATTGGAAGAAGTCCAGCTTCCACCTAAAACAGTACTACCAAAAGTCACCGAATCACCGATACAAATGTTTTGAGTTCCGGAAAGAGTTCCGGCAGAGACCGGCGCGGTAATAGTTACACTAGTCGTAGCCACGACATTCGGACATCCGCCCGTTCCCAAAATGGTATAAGTCACGGTATACGGTCCCGGCGTTGAAGAGCTTGGCGTGATATCACCACTACTGCTGTTGATAGAAAGCCCAGCAGGCGCAGAGAACGTTCCCCCGGTGAAGCTTCCGGTTCCGGTTAAAGTTACCGATTGAGCTGAAGACAAAGAGGCACAGAACGGACTTCCGCCATAAGCAATCGAAGCCGTTGGCAAGACGCAATTATTGGCTGTACAAGAGAGTGTACTCGAAGCAAAGCAACTCGGCGCAGGCCCGGTCGGCGTGAGTGTTATGTTAACGACATCTCCTGGTGATAATGAAGAAAATAAATAAGAAGTTACATTTCCGATGGCTCCGACATTAGTCACCGCTCCGGCATTGACTTGATAAGTCAGATTATATCCGGTGGCACCGCTAAGACTGGCCCAAGTGAACTGAACCGATGAAGTGGTGGAAGTTCCGCAATTGATTACCGGCGATAGAATGCTACTCACATTCACCGTCCGCACATCCGAAGCACTCGGACAACCGCCCGAACCTAAAATGGTATACGTCATGGTCGCGCTTCCGGCCGACACCCCAACAATGGCTCCGGTAGCAGCATTGATGGTTGCCACTGCAGTATTAGATGACGTCCAGCTTCCACCTAAAACAGAAGAAGAAAAAGTGACCGAATCACCAATACAAATGTTTTGAGTTCCCGATAAAGTTCCGGCAGAGACCGGCGCAGTCACTGTCACAGTTCTAGTAGCAGTTGCACTCGGACAACCACCCGAACCCAGAACGGTATACGTCATGGTAGCGCTTCCGGCCGACACTCCGACAATGGCTCCGCTAGCAGCATTGATGGTCGCTACAGATGGATTGGAAGAAGTCCAGCTTCCACCCAAAACAGAAGAAGAAAAAGTGACCGAATCACCGACGCAAATGCTTTGAGTTCCGGATAAGGTTCCGGCCGATACCGGCGCGGTTACGGTTATCGTTCGGGTTGCTGTTGCACTCGGACAACCGCCCGAACCCAAAACGGTATAAGTCATGGTCGCACTACCCGCTGACTCTCCGACAATGGCTCCGGTAGCAGCATTGATGGTAGCCACTGCAGGATTAGAAGAAGTCCAAGTTCCACCCAAAACAGAAGAAGAAAAAGTCACAGAATCCCCAATACAAATATTTTGAGTTCCGGAGATTGTTCCAGCCGAAATCGGCGCAGTCACTGTGACGGTTCTGGTCGCTGTTGCACTCGGACATCCACCTGAACCCAGAACGGTATAAGTCATGGTCGCACTTCCGGCAGAAACGCCAACGATTGCTCCGGTAGCAGCATTGATGGTCGCTATTGCCGGATTGGAAGAAGTCCAAGTTCCGCCTAAAACAGAAGAAGAAAAAGTGACGGAATCACCAATACAAATGTTTTGTGTTCCCGATAAAGTCCCAGCAGACACCGGCGCAGTCACCGTTATAGTTCGAGTTACTGAGGCATTCGGACATCCACCCGAACCTAAAACGGTATACGTCATGGTTGCACTTCCGGCCGACACCCCGACAATGACTCCACTAGCAGCATTAATCGTTGCAATACTAGAATTGGAAGAAGTCCAAGTTCCGCCTAAAACAGAAGAACTAAAAGTCACCGAATCACCAATACAAATATTTTGAGTTCCGGATAAGGTTCCGGCCGAAATCGGCGCAGTCACGGTTATCGTTCGAGTTGCCGTTGCATTCGGACAACCACCAGAGCCCGCAACGGTATAAGTCATGGTTACAGTTCCGCCCGACACTCCGACAATGGCTCCGGTAGCAGCATTAATCGTTGCAATACTAGAATTGGAAGAAGTCCAAGTTCCTCCCAAAACAGAAGAAGAAAAAGTGACCGAATCACCGATACAAATGGATTGCGTTCCGGATAGAGTTCCGGCAGTAGGTGGAGCCGTAATGGTTATAGTTGTAGTTGCTGTGACAGCCGGGCATCCGCCAGAAGCGGGAATCGTATAAGTTATTGTGTATGGGCCGGGCGTGCTTGAACTTGGAGTGATCAAACCCGATGAAGCGTTAATCGAAAGCCCGGCACCCGCGCTGTAAGTTCCACCGGTGAAGCTTCCGGTTCCGGTAAGTGTGACCGCTTGTGTTCCGGCCGTAGTACAAACCGAAGCTGCCGGATAACTAATATTCGCGGTTGCACCACCACTAACATTGATGGTTACAGAACTTGTAGTGGTGCATCCTGGGCCGTTGGTTGCTGTGAGTGTATAGGTTGTTGTTGAAGTAGGACATACAGTTGGTGTAAGTGTATTGGCATTGGTCATGGCCGTTGTGGGTGACCACGAAAATGCAGGAACCTGATTGCTCAGAGTAATCGACCAACTGTTGATGTTTCCGGTGTCAATTCCAGTGTCATCACGAACAAATAATTGCCAAGTTCCATTGACGTTGGATCCGTTTAAAGCGCTAAAGGCTTGTTCGGGTAAAAATGAGCCGTTAAAAGGAACGGTTCCAGTTGTAATCAAAGTTGTGGCCGATGGGCTAAAACAAGTGCCTGTGTAATTGTCTCCGCCTCCGCCATTGTCAGAGGACAAATCTATTTGAACACCATTGGGTGCTTGTAGAAAAATATCCAAATCGCCATCAAAAGTATGTGAAATATCCAAACAAACCGAGGCAATAGTAGTGTTGGTGACCGTTGTTGGACTCAGGCCCGAAACTGTGATTGGCGAAAAAACACCGGTAGTACTTCCGTCTGGAATTGCAAAAGAGGTATTGTTGCTGAACGTTGTTGTCCCTATATATCCAACGGCACTGGTTGAACCACTTAAATTATAACAAGAACCTGAGCACAAGGTCGTTCCTGTTCCAGCACTGGCAGTTGGTAATGGATTAACATTAACCGTTTGGGTTATTGAATTTTGACATCCGCCCGGAACTGCAGCAATCAATAAAGTGACCGTATGTGGACCCGTGGTGGTGTAGGTGTGTGTAGGGTTTTCAAGAGTGGATGTAAAACCATCGCCAAAACTCCAGTTATAGGTGAAATTTCCCGGGGTTGTGTTGGTGAATTGTGTGGGTGTACCCAAACATACGGTGTTTGCAGTAAAAGTTGGATTTGGACTTGTAACAGTTGCTGTCGTACCCGAAAAATCCAACGTGAAACCCGAAGTTGAAGCGGCGGTGAATCGATCAATCAAAATCGTGTAAGTTTGCCCTGCAACAACAGAAATACAGGGTTCGCATTGAAACCCGGTACAGCCTAAACCCGTTACGGGAGAATCCGGATCCCAGTTGCAAACGATTTCTGTTCCCGGACAGCCGGTTGCACTGTTGTATACTGCAAAATCATAATCAATATCTGTATTGGGGTTGATCGTAAAACAGAATGTTCCCGAAGTAGCGGCTGTAAAAGAATACCAATTGGAGGATCGTTCTCCGGGAGACCCAAAACAACTCGGCCATTCCGGGTTGGGGCCGATACTTCCGGGGCCGTTCGGAACCGTGATTTGACTCAGATCACAAAGACTTTGAGAGCCAATACAATCTTGTATAGGTAATGGAGGTCCAACCGGAGCAGCTTCCTGAATACACATGCCAAAAGTTCCCGTTTGATTTCCGTTTCCGTCAATGGCAATATAATAGGTATTTCCAATAGTGAGTCCGTGTAAAACAATGTCATTGTAGAGTAAATTGCGGAGCGTATTGACATCTTCTTGACAAGCTAATAGATTTAAAGAAGCGCAAGTTCCGCTGTAAACCGCAATCTGCGTATCGACCAGAGAACCTCCAAAGTTATTGTTGATTTCTACATCGCCCGTAGTAGCAACAAATGAAAACCAAACCGTATTGCTCATCGTTGCCGGACTCCAACACGCAGGGGTTGTAGGATTTCCGGTTGTTGTTGCCGCCACATTGGTGTACGAAGTTGAAGTTGAAGTACATGTGCCGACTTGAACGGGGATTACTTGAGCAGCCGAACATAAATCGTTGGCCGGTTGCGCCCACAAAAAAGGAATGCCGGCAAAAAAACCGACAAGAGACAAAAGCAGTTTATCTAATAAACCGCGATGCATTAATGTTGATTTTTGGTTTTTTGTAAATGAAGCAGGTATGTTTTGTAATCAACCGCTTTGTCATCAACTATATAAAAAACCTCAGGAGCCGCTTTTACTTTTTTCTGAACTGAACCAATTTGTAATGGAGCAATTTGAGGGGAAGCTTTGGTTTCTTCAACGGCTTTTTCCTGTTGAATTTTAGATTCTTGGTCAGTCTCTTTTTTTTGTTCTTGTGCCAAACAAATCGGAGCGCAAAAAACCAACGCGAGGGATGCGATGTAGTTTTTTTTCATGGTATCATAGCTTAGTTTTTTCTGATGGGTCAAAAAAAACAATAGGTTTATAGTTAATCAGTGTAGCTTTTGAACTCTATCAAGCAGAGAAAGAAATAAAAACGGGTTAAAATCTTAATTTCTTTGAGGCTTATACAGGTTTTAACTTCTATGGCTGAGATATGCTTTGAAATTTATAAAAAACCTGACGAATACCGAAATATGCTACATGAACAAATGTAAAAAAATATTCTTTTTTAAGATGATTTTAACGTTCAAAGTTTTAGAATTTTTCATAAAAAAAGCCCGATATAGGATCGAGCTTTTGGTTGGTGGTTGGCTTTAATTTCTCTGTTTTTTACAACTTCATGCCCAGAGAAATGTAAAACGTTCTGGCATCGCCGGGTAAAATTCCTGGGCCGGGATATCCTCCAGATCGACGCGTTGCATAAGATTCATTCGTTAAGTTATTGATCCCTGCTTTGATATTATAGGAACTCATGAATTTGTATTCAGCTGATAAATCCAGCAATTGATACCCGTCGAGCAGTCCTGTAGTTCCGTTAGCCGAGGGAGTTGATGTGTTGTTTGCGTCTGTAAAAATTTCACCGGACATGCGATATTGGAGCGTACTTGAAAATTGATTTGTGCTCCACGACATGCCAAAACTATGAATATATCTGGGCGCGTTTTCGACTCTGTTACCCGAAAGATTACTTTGTTGAATCGTGATATTCGGAGCCGAACCGCTTGAGTTATAGGTTTTGAAGTCTGTGTATCGGGCATCAATAAAACTCATAGAGGCAAAAGCATCCACATTTCCGTACGCATTTTTTACGCCGAATAATTCAGTAATGTTTAGGTTGACAAAACTTTCAATCCCTTTGCTCACAGTTTCGCCCAAGTTGGTTCGGTACAGATAAGTTCCTTGGGTTGGGTCATTGTTCACAAACTGACGAACGCCGCCAATTCGATTGTTGTAACTTAGATAAAACAATCCAAAGTCAAAATTAAGGATGTTTTTGTAGGTTCCGCGGTAGCCTAAATCAGCATTGAATCCGTCGGCATCTTTTAAATCAGGGTCAATGACATCGGTCACGGCCGGCGGTGTCAAATCAGAAAACAAAACCGGGCGATAAGCTTGCGAAATGTTGGCGTAAAAATTCGTTGTTCTGAGTTTGTATTCAAGCCCGAGGCCCAAAAGCGGTTGGCTTCTTTTGAGTGTAGTTTTGTTTAACATCACCGGATTTCCGGCACTTACACCAAATTGACCACTCGCTTCAGATTGAATATTTTCATAACGCAAGCCCGGTGTTATGCTGAATTTGTCCAAAAGCTTAAATTGATTCTCAGCAAATAAAGCCAGATTTTGGGTTTTGAAATCTAAATCGCGCGCAAAATCTCCTTCAATACTTAAATCAAAACCAGAACCTGTGCTGCCTTTGCCTTCTTGTTGACGTTTGGTTTTGGCTTGATAAACACGCACGCCAAAAGCCAAATTATTTTTTATGTTGCCCAAATTAAACTTGTAAATGCTGCGTGTTTCGAGACCAAAATTTTCATAAAAATCTCTGTCTACACGTCTATTGGCGTATGAATTCGTGGTCGGATTTATGGCGTCCAAAGTATTTGCGGCACCGGTAAAACCAACACTATTGCGCTGACTGACCATACCAAAAAGCTTGGTGTTCCAACTCAAATGCTCATAGATTTCTGAGTCTAGTTGTAAGGCAAAGACATTCCAAGGTGTACCAAACCAATTGCGCTCTCTGAATGATTGTCGCGGATTGTCTTCAAATTGAGCATCGGTGAGGCCTCCGGGTTGTTGCATTTTGTAGTCCATGTTGGTGTATTCGGCTGAGAGCTTTGTTTTCTCAGTAAATCGATATGCTACAAAAGCATGGGTGTTGCGCACATTGTATCGGTTGTTTTTTCTCCAGCCGTTTCCGCTGCGCACATCGTTGTACACATAATACGACCATTTTTTGTAGGTTCCGCCCAAGGCATTGTATGAACTCAGCATATCATAACTACCTACAGTATTTTGTGTTTCAAATGAAAACTTTTTGTTGTTTTCTCGTTTGAGGATGTAATTCAGCATACCGCCAAACTGAGGTCCGAATTGCAAAGATGCGCCACCGCGAACAATTTGTATGCTTTCAACGGCTTCCATAGGCGGATTGTAGTAGGCTTCAGGATAACCAAAAACATCCGATGAAATGTCATAACCGTTTTGACGTGTGTTAAACTCCCAGCTTCGGTTGGGGCTCAAACCTCGAACACCGACGTTTACTTGTATTCCCGAACCTTCGTTTTCCCAAACGGTCACTCCGGGCACTCTTGAGAAAATCTCACGCGCATTGTTGGTAGCGAAATTTCCATTGATATTTTCGAGCTTGATGACTTCGTTTTTTTTACCGGAGAAAAGCGTGTTGTTTTTGACTTCAGGCATGCGTTCGGGGCTTTGTTGTTTGGGTGCAACAATGACGGTATTCAAAACAACAGTGCTGTCTTTTTTCTGAACAGAGGTTTGTCCCAGCATTTGTCCGACAAGACTCAAGCATAGGATTTGGAATGTATATTTCATAATAGGATTGTTTGATTCGCGAGCAAAAATACAATCTATATTTATTTAGACAAATTATAAATAATAATATTTTTCGCTTTTAACATTTGTCCGATTATTGAATTTCAACAAAGATTTATCAGTCAAATTGTAGCCCTAAAAACTTATGCTATACGTGACATTTGACACATTCGGCTCGATTTTCAAACCTTAATTTTGAAGTACAAATTCACAACAAATGAAAACAACTGTTATAATAGGAGGAAGCTTTGCCGGGATGACAACAGCTTTGGAGCTCAAACGAAAAGGAAAACAAAACCACAAAGTTATTTTGATTGATAAATCTCCGCTGTTTTTATTTATTCCGTCGCTGATTTGGGTGCCTTTTGGCAGAAGGGACATCAAAGATATCTCGTTTAGAAAAGATAAAATTTTGACCCAAAAAGGAGTTGATTTTGTTCATGCTGAAGCTCTTTCTGTTGATACCAACCAAAAAGTAGTCAAAACCGATCACGGAGATTATGCATACGATTATTTGGTAGTAGCCACCGGTCCAAAAGTTAAATACGACATTGCTCCGGGTGTTCAAGAGCATGCACATTATATCGGAACGCCTAATGGAGCGATGAAAACCAGAAAAGCCCTAGAAGATTTTAAAGCCAATCCGGGGCCAATAGTGATTGGTGCTACACAAAACGCGGGTTGTATGGGCGCAGCTTATGAGTTTTTGTTTAATGTTGAGAAATGGTTGCGCGAACAAAACATCCGCAAAAAAGTAGATTTATATTGGATTACGCCCGAGGATTATTTGGGTCATTTCGGTATTGATGGGATGCCTTTGGGCGAAGGAATGCTCAAAGCTTTTATGAAGATGTTTCACATTCACTACCGCACACAAGTTGGGGTAAAAGAAGTTAAACCCGATGCTGTTGTTTTGTCAACCGGTGAGGTTTTGCCGAGTAAGTTCACGATGTTGATGCCGCCGTTTGTGGGCGTTGATTTTGTTGGGCAATCACCCACTTTGCAGGCAACCGTCAACGGTTATATTCCGGTGGGTGATGATTACCGACATTTAACGGTTCCGGATGTTTGGGCGGCCGGAATTGCTGTGGATGTCAAGTTGCCGTTTACCCCTAAAACCATTCCGTTTGCCAGCCCAAAAACGGGTTATCCTTCTGATGAAACCGGAAAGATTGTTGCCGAAAACATCATACGTGTTAGCCAAGGCAGAACAGATTTAAAACAAAAAGCTTGGGGCAAAATTCCCGGAGTTTGTATTATGGATTGCGGCAAAAAAGAAGTGATTATTTTTTCAAATCATTTGTTCAAACCCAGAACTATTGCGCTGATGATTCCGAATGTACTCTATGACTTCAGCAAAGTTTTGCTCGAAAAATACTTTCTGTGGAAAACCAAAAGAGGCTATGCTTTTTTGCCGTAGAGAAGTATACAGTATGTGAAAATCTGAGCCAATTAATTTTTAGAAGTTCTTACTTTTAGATGATAGGTTCCGGTTACAACTTTTGTATTACTTGGATCATTACTCTGATAAGCAATCATTTTATACCTACATTTTACTTTAAAAACGGCAAAATTGGTCTCACTGCCTACATAACTAATCGCAGCAACTTCATTATAGCTATTGGCGTTGATTCCTTCTGAACTAATCAAGCGAATATTGCTTGAAGGGTTTAGCGGTAATTTCTGTGAGAACTCAAAAGGGCTTTGAAAATTGGGCATTCCATGGTCTCGGATGTAGTACTTTTTTAGATTTGAGCTTAATACCATAGCCGAGCTATCCGCAGGAATTGAAAAGTAAAAGCTTTGGTTTGTAGATGCCGAGGTTGCAGTTACATAATTGAGGCTTTCATCTATTGGCCACGGACTTAAATTCAACAAGTCGCAATTGATAAATCGATTCCAATCAGGCGTGCTGAAACTCATGTGTAATTCATTGCTGATGTCGTCAGATCCTGAGTTTTCTTGGGTGTATGAAAAATCAAAACTACAATCGGTGATGGTTTTTGTTTGACCCGCATTGTTGGGATTAGTCAAAACACCGCTCAAGGAGCCCTTGAGTTTTCCGCCACTGTGTTCTGATAAATTGCTTACAAAGTTATTGTCAGAATAATAGTTTACTCCATTCAAAGTGTAAGAAAACGAGAACACGCGGTTTAATAGCGGATCTTCATAAGCTATAAATGAAAAAGTTTCTGTGATGCTGGTTTTTGAAGAAGAAGTCGAGGTGCCCACAACATTGATTACTCCGTTAATTTTTGTTGCCTGAATTTGAAAGGTCTTGCTTACCCCATCAACTTTTAAAGTAAAGTTTTGATTTGTATTATTACTGTTGTTATTGCTGTCATCTTTTGAGCAAGAGAAAAATGAAAAGAAAACAAAAATAAAACTGAAGGTAAAAATGAAGTTTTTCATGATTAATCGAGTTGAGCAGAACATATTTTTTTACACCTGAAACCAGCCATAAAAATAGAAGAAAGGTCAATGTTTTTGTCGATACATTTCATCCGCTCAGCAGCTAGAAATGCACTTTCACAGAGTTTGCCGGATAATAGACAATGGCATCCATTAATTCATGAAGTGCGTTCAAAAGGCAGTCTGAGCAGTAATGGATTTATTAAAAACAGATGCATCTTTATACGTTGGGTCTGCGGTCTTAGTAAATTCAAAATGATTACATACAGCTGTATAATAAAGACAAACATAACCTTTTGACAACAAGTCTTGATGATTGAGTGACTAAGAGAGGGGGTTTAGTTTACCAAGAAAGAAAACACTTTCAAAAGACCATTGAGCGATAGGTTTTATCCATGCTGCTTTATTTTAGTCAAGAACAGGAAGGAGCAATAAATTGTTTTACCCATGTTTAACCCAAACCATAAAAAAAGCCCTCACATTTCTGTGAAGGCTTGTTGTTGCTTGCTCCCCCTCTTGGGCTCGAACCAAGGACCCTCTGATTAACAGTCAGATGCTCTAACCAACTGAGCTAAGGAGGAAGGCGTGTTGCCTTTAAAAGCGGTGCAAATATAATGCGAAAAATATTTTAAGCAAATAAAAACCGCAAAATTTTCAAAAAATATTATTTGTGAAAAATAGCTTTATAAATGTCGTTTCCGTTGGCAAACACCAATAAACTGATTAAGAGCACAAAGCCAACCATTTGGGCATATTCCATGAATTTGTCGCTGGGCTTGCGGCCGCTGATCATTTCATAGAGCAAGAACATTACGTGTCCACCATCAAGTGCCGGAATCGGCAACAAGTTCATCACGCCCAACATAATGGATAACAAAGCAGTGATATTCCAGAATATTTCCCAGCTCCAACTTTTCGGGAAAATATCAAAAATAGCTTTGAATCCGCCCACGCCTTTGTAGGCTCCGGTACTCGGATTGAAGATGGCTTTGAGCTGTTTACCGTAACCAATGAGTTGATTTTTCCCTTTTTCAATGCCCACCGGGAACGATTCAAAGAAACCGTATTCTTGTTTGCTGAATTTGTAAACGCCTAATTTTTCAAGACTTTCCACACCTAAAGAAGCAGCATAAACTTCAAGTTTTCCGGCCGGTGAAATGTGTAAATGAATCGGAACTTCTTTTTCATCGCGCAAGACTACTGCCGGAAGCGTTTTTCCTTTATTGGCTTTGGCGATTTCAACAACCTGATCGGCATATTTGGTTTCCATACCATTGATGGAACGCATCACATCTTTAACTTTCAAAACATCTTTATTGGCCGATGAGTCTGAAACCATGCCTACCATAAAGGGTTCGCGCCATTCAATAAAAGGTTTCTTTTCGCCCTTGAGGAGTTTGTCAATTAAGTCTGCCGGCATTTTCAATGTCATTTGCTGGCCATTTCTGTTGATGACGACATTTTTTGAAAACAAAATTTTATTCGGAATTTCTTCAAAACGCAAATTCGTCTCACCGTCAATCGATACAATTTTATCGCCGGTTTTAAATCCCATATGCTCACCGACTTCTGAAGTCACAGCAATTCCGTCTTTAAGCTCAGAATTGTTTAAATATAAATCGCCATAAAAAAAGGCCATTCCGATGTAAATGATAAACGCCAAAATAAAATTGACCGTTACCCCACCGAGCATGATGATGAGTCTTTGCCAAGCCGGTTTAGAGCGGAATTCCCACGGTTGCGCCGGAAGCGCCATTTGCTCAACATCCATGCTTTCGTCAATCATCCCCGAAATTTTCACGTATCCGCCCAAAGGCAACCAACCGATACCGTATTCGGTTTCGCCGATTTTCTTTTTGAGCAATGAATATTTAACATCAAAGAATAAATAGAATTTTTCTACGCGGGTTTTAAAAAGTTTGGCCGGGATGAAGTGTCCTAGTTCGTGTAAGATAATCAACAAGGATAAGCTTAACAAGAACTGAGAGAGTTTGATGGCAATTTCCATAGTGTGTTTTAATGCGTTTTGAGCGCACAAAAGTAAGGTTTTCTATTCACGAACCGATGTGATTCGGCGTGAGACTTATTTTTTTATGAATTTTTTAAGCAAGCGACCATAATTGGTCATGATTTCAGCGCTGTACATGCCGGCGGACAAACCATTCAGGTTTACTTTTTCAGTATGGTAAACGCCTATTTTTTGTCCCAAAGCATTGTACAAAACAACTGATTGAAGCGTTTGGTTTTGCGGAACCACTATATGCAACTCGTCAGTAGCCGGATTTGGATAAACGGTTGCAGTTGCCTCAAATTCAAAAGCATCTGCCGCCAAAGTAGCCGTACTGTTTTTTGAAATAATATCTTTTTTCGGGTTGAATTCAATTCCGGTAGCATTAAACGGAACGTTCACTACAAACTGCTGACCGTTGGTCGTATTGTTTAAAACGTAATCTTGCTGTTGACCACCGCTTCCTGTCAAACGAACCGGAACAGGAAGTTCAAAGAAACTCACAGATGGGTCAGATTGTGTTTGATTTAGTGTAATACGCGCCTGGCCTGGAGCAATCATTCGTGCGCTGATGGTGTAAATCGGATATCCTTGGTTGTATACCCAGTCGTTAAAAAAGTCAGTTAAATCAAGCCCTGAGGCGTTTTCTAAATGTACTTTCAAATTCGGAGTTAACGCATAGCCATAAGCTAAATTCGGATCGCTTAAATAATTGCGCAAACCTTGAAAGAAATCAGTGTCGCCCAATTTAAATCGCAACATATGGAGCACCATAGCGCCTTTGTTGTACGAAAGTCTGCTGCTGAAAATTCGATTCACATTTAGTGCTTCGGTATCGGTCATGTAAATAGCACCATTCGGGCTACTAGTGATTGATGTAATCATGCTGTTTTTGTTGTTGACAAAGGCAGCATCACCATCTAAAAATTCAATGGTCATCGAGGCCAAATAAGTGGCAAAACCCTCGTTGAGCCAAATGTCTTTCCAGCTGCCACAAGTAACCTTATCACCAAACCATTGATGACCCATTTCGTGTGCAATTAAGCTTCTTGAATAAGCACCATTGTTCCCGGCCGTCATAAATGAAACAGTGGTGTGTTCCATTCCGCCGCCCCAAGCAAATTGAGCATGTCCGTATTTTTCATTTCTAAACGGATAAGGACCAAACTTGGTTTCATAAAAATTTAAAATGGTTGGAGTTATAGCTACACTGTTGGTGTTGGTTGGAGCCGTTTCGGGATACATATAATTGACAATCGGAAAAAACGGACTCTCAGCGGTTCCCAATCCGGCTTGTTGCTCATAAATCTGATAATTGGTCACGGCCATGGCAATCAAATAAGCAGCAATTGGGTATCCGTGGTGAAAATGAGTAGTCGAAGTGCCGTCGCCATTGTCTGTTTTAGATTGTTGCAAACCATTGGACACTGAATTGTATTCACTAGGAGCCGTAATATACACATCAATAGAGTTGGCTTTGTCGTTCAAATCTTGTTTGCAAGGCCACCAATCGCGTGCGCCAAATGGTTCTGAAAGCGTCCACAGAACCGGAGTTCCGTTATGGTTGTCTGTAATAAACGAGCCAAAACCGCTTCCGGCCGGAGCACCGGCATAAGTAATTTCAACCGTGGCTGAAGTTCCTGCGGTTTGTGTGGTCGGTAAGGTAATGATGATTTCTTCGTCGTTGCGCGTAAAAGCCAAATTGTTGTTGTTCATTTTTACCGAACTTACTTCAATTTGTGTGGCATAATTCGGATCAGAAGTATCGGTAATGCGCGCTAAGTCAAAAACCAAAGTGGTCATATCGGTCACAGCGGTATAGGTGGTGGTTACTTTTCCGTCGATATATAAATTGGCTGGATCCACTTTGAATTCAAGTTTATGATAAGTCACATCATAATTATAAGTGTCTGGATTGACAACCACTGCCATTCTTTTTGAAGCAGATTTTCTCTCTGCGGCGACCAAATCCTCAAATTCTTTATCCAGCGTTTGTGCCGACAATTGAACACATGGAAGCAGAGCAAGTAGCAGGTATAATTTTTTCATTTTACAAAATTTTTTTGGCGAATTTAATCAATAATTCAAACTACAGTTGTTAATTTTCAGCAAATTAATGCCAGATATCAGAAATCCTGCTATTTGTCAATTTCTCACTACGATAAGCAAATCATTTATTACATTTGCGCTGCTTAACGCAATTTAAAACCAATAACATGTTACAGATCGGATTTATTAGAGAAAATCAAGAAAAAGTGATCCAGGCATTGGCCAAACGCAACCTCGATGCGCGTGCAACGGTGTCTGAAATTGTTGAAATGGACGAGGCGCGCAGAGCTGCCCAAGTTGAATTAGACAACACGCTTTCAGAATCTAACAAACTATCGGCATCTATTGGTCAGCTTATGAAAAGCGGCGAGCAATCCAAAGCAGCGATTCTCAAAGAAAAAACTGTTTTGCTCAAAGAACAAAGCAAAGAGCTTTCAGAAAAAGTCGATGCCTTGGCACATGAGCTTACGCAAAAGCTATACACGTTACCTAATTTGCCTGCTGATATCGTTCCTCCGGGCAAAACGGCTGATGACAACCTGACCGTTCATCAAGAAGGCGAAATCCCGACTTTGCATGAAGGCGCGCAACCGCATTGGGAATTGCTCAAAAAATATGACATCGTCGATTTTGAACTCGGTGTGAAAATCACCGGAGCAGGTTTTCCGGTGTATAAAGGCAAAGGAGCGCGTTTGCAACGTGCACTGATCAGTTATTTCTTAGACAAAAACACCGAAGCCGGCTACAAAGAATTTCAAGTGCCGCATTTGGTCAACGAAGCTTCAGGCTACGGAACGGGACAATTGCCGGACAAAGAAGGCCAAATGTACCACGTAGGCATTGATGATTTGTACTTGATTCCAACGGCTGAAGTTCCGGTGACCAATTTATACCGCGATGTTATTTTGCCGGAGAGCGAATTGCCTGTTTTGTGTACCGGATATACGCCGTGCTTCCGTCGCGAGGCAGGATCTTATGGTTCGCATGTACGCGGACTGAACCGTTTACACCAGTTTGACAAAGTCGAAATCGTACGCATCGAGCATCCCGATAAATCTTATGAAGCTTTAGACGGCATGGTCGAACATGTAAAAACCTTGCTGCGCGAGCTCAAACTTCCGTATCGAATTTTGCGTTTATGCGGTGGTGATATGGGCTTTACCTCGGCTTTGACTTATGATTTTGAAGTGTTCTCAACCGCGCAAGATCGTTGGCTCGAAATCAGTTCGGTATCGAATTTTGAAACCTTCCAAGCCAACCGACTCAAATTGCGTTATCGCGATGCCAACGGCAAAAACCATTTGGCGCATACACTCAACGGAAGTGCTTTGGCTTTGCCACGCGTTTTGGCCGGAATCATTGAGAATTATCAAACGCCCGATGGGATTGTTGTGCCCGAAGTGTTGCGTCCGTACACCGGCTTTGATATCATCAACTAAAAGTTAATCTTTTTACACTTGTGATAAGTTTGCGGTTAAAACCAATATCTTAGAACAACCTTAATTGTTTGCTGATTCATGAAAAAGATTGTTTTGTTGCTTGCTGTGCTTTGTTGCGGAATGGTGTTTTCGCAAAACGAGCAATTGGCGCAAAACTATTTTGACAAAGGCGATTTTGAAAAGGCACGCCTGAGTTACGAATCATTGCTTAAAGCCCAACCGTACAATTACATTTATTTTCAGCGCATCATTGAATGTTATCAGCAACTTGAGCAATACAAACAAGCCGAACAAGTACTCGAAGACCGCATCAAGACTTTTCAACAAGCGTCTCTTTGGGTTGAATTGGGCTACAATTATCAGCTGCAAAAAAATACTGCACAAGCACAAAAATACTACGATAAAGCACTGGATAAAATTGTCAAATTCCCAAATGAAGTGTATATGATTGCGAGCACTTTTGAGCGACGTTCTTTATTTGAAAACGCTTTAAAGTCTTATCAAACAGCTCAGCAAGTCGAACCCAATTTGAATTTTAATTTTCAGATGGCCTTGCTCTACGGACAATTGGGCAATACCGATATGATGATTGAAATGTTCTTGACCGAGGCACAGCGCAATCCGCAAAACAACGTCATGATTCAAAATCAGCTCACGCGTTTTATGACCGAAGATGCCGATGTCAACTTCAACGAAGCGCTCAGAAAGGCGCTGCTTGTCCGAGCTCAGAAAAGCCAAGATTTGTTCTGGAATGAATATCTGAGTTGGTTTTACGTGCAGCAAAAAGAATATGGTAAAGCCTTTATCCAGCAAAAAGCCATTTATCGACGCAATCCCGAAACCTTTGCCAACATTGTCAATCTCGCGCAATTGTGTATTGAAGAAGGCGATAAAACCACTGCAGCAGAAATCTTTGGTTTTGTGCTTGAAAACACCCAAGATACTGAGCTCAAAATACGCTCACATACGTATTTGATGCAACTCAAAATCGATGGAGCCACCGCTAAAGATTTGCCAGTCATCGATGCTGAACTCGATATGCTCATCAAACAATTTGGCGTGAGTCCGTATTCGTTGCCGTTGCAGATTTTGCAAGCGCATTTCAAAGCTTTTCACCTGTCGCAAGCCGAAGTCGGAAAGACCATTCTGAAAAACGCCCTCAGTCTTCCGCTCAACGAATTCCAGAAAGCCGATGTCAAAATGGAACTCGCTGATATTTATCTCTACGAAGAAAAGTTTAGTCAAGCGCAAATTTATTACGCGCAAATTGAAGAAGATCTCAAAAATGACATCGTCGGACATGAAGCCAGTTTTAAGGCAGCGCGCACGAGTTATTTTAAAACTGATTTTTCTTGGGCGCAAAAACAATTCAAAGAACTCAAATCGGCCTCTTCTCAGCTGATAGCTAATGATGCGCTTGAGTATTTTTTGCTCATCAATGACAACACCGTCGCCGATTCTACCCAAACCGCGCTCAAGCAATTGGCCAAGGCGGACTTTTTGTTGTATCAAAACAAAAACCAACAAGCGCTCGAGCAATTTCAGGCGATTCTTAAAAGTTTTAAAGGCCAAGAAATTGAGCCGGTTACTTTGTATCGTTTGGGTAAAGTCTATGAAAAACTCGGTGATTATCAGTCGGCTTTATCGCAATATCAAACCATCATCGATCATTACCAAGACGGAATTTATATAGACGAAGCCTATTATTTTTCGGCCGAAATCTACAACAACCAACTCAAAGATACCGCCAAGGCCAAAGCGTTGTACGAGCAAATTATCTTTCACCACGAAGACAGTATTTACTATACCGACGCGCGCCGAAAATACCGAGAATTGCGCGGGGATAATACTTTATAAATCTGAGATGATGCCGGGCGTCGTCTTTAAAACCAAACAAAATGATTCTTTACAACGTCACCATCAATATTGACAACAGCGTGCATGACATTTGGCTCAACTGGATGCAAGAAAAACACATTCCCGAGGTTTTGGCTACCGGAAAATTCACTTCGGCTCGTCTGATTAAAGTACTCATTACCGAAGAAATGGGCGGCACGACGTATGCCATTCAGTATACCACCGACAGCAAAGATACTTTAGACAAATATTACCTCGAAGATGCGCCGCGTTTGCGCGAAGAAGGCGCGCGTTTGTTTGGCGATAAAATGGTTGCGTTTAGAACCGAACTCGAGTTGGTTTCGGAGTTTTGGCAGAACAATAATTAATTTTAAACACCCCAAATCATGGATAAAGTTACGGCCAAAAAACACCTCGGGCAGCACTTTCTCAAAGACGAAAACATTGCAGCCAAAATCGCCGATACGCTTACCTTGAACGGATACCAGAAGGTGCTCGAAATTGGTCCGGGCATGGGCGTTTTGACCAAGTATTTGCTCGAAAAACCTCTGGATACCTACGTCATTGAAATCGATGCCGAATCGGTGGCTTATCTCGAGCAACACTATCCTAAATTGCACGGAAAAATTCTCTCGAAGGATTTTCTCAAATACAACCTCAACGAGGTATTTAAAGAAGAGCCATTGGCCATCATCGGAAACTTTCCGTACAATATTTCGTCGCAAATTGTCTTTAAAACGCTGGAGCTTCGGGCCCAAATTCCTGAGTTTTCAGGGATGTTTCAAAAAGAAGTTGCCGAGCGTATTTGCGAAAAAAAAGGCAGTAAAACCTATGGAATTCTCTCGGTTTTAACGCAAGCGTTTTATGATGCGGAATATCTTTTTACCGTGGGCGAACACGTTTTTAATCCGCCGCCCAAAGTAAAATCGGGGGTACTCAGACTCATCCGTAAAGAAAATTATCATTTGCCGTGTGAGGAGAAACTATTTTTCACGGTAGTCAAAACGGCTTTTCAGCAGCGCCGCAAAACGCTTCGCAACAGTTTAAAATCGCTAAATTTGTCCGATAATTTACGAGAAGATACTATCTTTGACCTCCGACCGGAACAACTTTCGGTCGAGCAATTTATTGAACTGACGCAAAAAATTCAGGCCGATGGAGTTTAAAATCAGCAAAGAACTGATCCAAGAACTGGAGCAACTCATTCAAACCAAAAAGGACGAGCAACTCGAAACCTTGTTGAATGACTTGCACCACGCGGATATTGCTGAAATTCTCGACGAGCTTGACTTTGACGACGCCACCTATATTTTCAAGGTGCTCGACAGCGAAAAAACCGCCGAGATTCTCCTGGAACTCGAAGACGATTTGCGCGAGAACATCCTCAGTCGACTATCGCCAAAAGAAATTGCCGAAGAGCTCGACGAACTTGAAACCAACGACGCGGCCGACATCATTGCCGAACTTTCACAAGCCAAAAAAGAAGAAGTAATTCAAGAGCTTGAAGATGTTGAGCACGCCAAAGACATTGTCGATTTGTTGCGTTACAAAGAAGACACCGCCGGGGGTATCATGCACAAAGAGCTCGTGAAGGTCAACGAAAATTGGAACGTGCTCACTTGTGTGAAAGAAATGCGCATTCAGGCCGAAAACATCTCGCGTGTGCATTCGATTTATGTGGTCGACGATGAAGACCGACTCAAAGGCCGTTTGTCGCTCAAAGACTTGCTCACGACTTCTACCAAAACACCAATTCGCGATGTGTATATCAGCAAACTCAACTATGTCAAGGTCGATACCGAAGATATTGAAGTAGCGCGCATCATGCAAAAATATGATCTTGAGGCGATTCCGGTGGTCGATGAACTCGGCCGCTTGGTAGGCCGCATCACCATTGACGACATCGTGGATGTAATCAAAGAAGAAGCTGACAAAGATTACCAATTAGCGGCGGGTATTACCCAAGACGTTGAGGCCAATGACAGCGTTTTGGAACTCACCAAAGCGCGTTTGCCGTGGCTGCTCATCGGGATGGTCATTGAAATTGTCGCCTCCTATGTACTCAAAGGCAACGAAGTCGCTTTTCAAAAATATTCTACGTTAATCATCTTTGTGCCACTGCTCTCGGCCACCGCCGGAAACATTGGTGTTCAGGCTTCGGCCATTGTCGTACAAGGGTTGGCCAACGGAACGCTCAAAGAATTCAGCAAACAATACTTCAGCAAAGAACTTACCGTAGCCATGATTTCGGGCACCATCATTTCGATGTTTTTGTTGTTGTATCATTCGGTTATGTATCAGCAATATCAAGTTGGATTGGCCATCTCTATTTCTATTATAGTGGTGATTTTGTTTGCAGCTACTTTGGGTACTTTGGTTCCGCTGTTTTTGCACCGAAACAAAATTGACCCCGCCATTGCAACGGGTCCTTTTATCACGACCACCAATGACGTTTTCGGGATTGTCCTTTATTTCACCATCGCCCGACTCATACTAGGATTCTAAAACCAAAAATTATGAACGTACACATCATCGGCGGTGGCAACTTAGGAGTCGCCATTGCATTAGGTATTTCAAAATATACGCAACATTCAGTAACGGTAACCCGCCGTCAGGTCGATGCCATAGCGCATTTGCAAAATCAAGGAATCACCGTTTCGAGCAACAATATCCAAAACATCCATGAGGCCGATGTGGTCATTTTGGCCATCAAACCTTATCAAGTACAAACCGTTTTAGACGAAATCAAACCGCAGCTCAAAGCGCAAATCATCGCCTCGGCGGTCAGCGGTTGTTCTTTGACAGACATTCGCACCATGCTCGGAAACGACCTTCCGGTGGTGCGCATCATGCCCAACATAGCCATTCAATTTGGCGAA
The DNA here is from genome assembly GCA_018267095.1 of Bacteroidota bacterium. GTDB lineage: Bacteria > Bacteroidota > Bacteroidia > Flavobacteriales > Flavobacteriaceae > Flavobacterium. The sequence goes on along the minus strand of JAFDZC010000019.1, from coordinate 274,740 downwards.
TCGGCCACGTGTATTTCGTATCAAACCCAAGATCATAAATCAGCTGAGAGTGTCGTCGCGTTATTTACTCAACTCGGCACGGCTCCGATTATTGAAGAAAAACTCATGGATGCCGCTACGGTGCTCGGTGCTTGCGGAACCGCTTATGCTTTGCGTTATGTACGCGCCTCAATGCAAGCCGGAATCGAAATTGGTTTTGATTCACAAACCGCACTGGCTATCGCGGCCCAAACCGCCAAAGGAGCCGCGCGTATGTTGCTCGAAGAAAAAATCCACCCGGAACAACTCATTGATCGCGTGACCACACCGCAAGGCTGCACCATCGTCGGGCTCAACGAAATGGAACATCAAGGTTTTAGTTCATCGCTCATCAAAGGCATCAAAACATCGCTCAACAAAATCAAAGAATAGGGTTTTTGGGCGTGCCCCTTCGGGTCGGGCTGTTCGCTTTATCTTTTCTTTCATTTCATTTCAGAAAAGGATATTGCTGCCATCCCTCACGCGTGCGTTTCCTCAGAATCTAATTCGTATTTTTGACAACTATTCCTTCTAAAAATGAGCAGCGAAAACACACCACTCAAAATCCTTCATCTCGACAGCAACCATCCGCTTTTGTGGCAACAATTGCAAGAATTAGGCTGTGAAAACCACCAAGATTACACTTCTTCCAAAGCTGAAGTTGAAGCTAAAATCCATCAATATCACGGCATTGTTATTCGCAGCCGATTTTCTATAGATCGCGCTTTTTTAGAAAAGGCCACCCAACTCAAATTCATCGCCCGCGTCGGCGCCGGACTCGAAAGCATTGACCTAGTTGCCGCCCAAGAAAAAAACATTGCGCTCATTGCTGCGCCCGAAGGCAACAGAAACGCGGTGGGCGAACACGCTTTGGGCATGTTGCTTTCGCTTTTTAATCATCTCAATGAGGCTGATGCTCAAATCAGACAAGGCATCCGCAATCGCGAAGGCAACCGCGGACATGAACTCGATGGCAAAACCGTCGGAATCATCGGTTACGGAAATATGGGGAAATCCTTTGCTAAAAAGCTCCGTGGCTTTGAAGTAGAAGTTTTGTGTTATGATATTTTAGAACAAGTCGGCGATGCCAACGCCCGGCAAGTTTCGCTTGAAGAACTCCAGCAAAAAGCCGATGTACTCAGTTTGCACATCCCTTGGACCCAACAAACCAATGGCCTGGTCAATACTGATTTTATCAACGCCTTTGCCAAACCGTTTTGGCTGATTAATACATCGCGCGGTAAAAATGTAATCACCGCTGATTTGGTTACTGCGCTTAAAACCCATAAAATTTTGGGTGCCGGGCTCGACGTGATTGAATACGAAAATTTATCGTTTGAAACGCTGAACAGTGAAACTTTGCCGGAGCCCTATCAGTATTTGCTCCAAGCTTCGAATGTTTTGCTCACGCCGCACATCGCCGGTTGGACGTTTGAAAGTCACGAACGATTGGCGCAAGTTATTGTCGATAAAATTAAAGAACAGATTTTTGGCATCACTACGGTTAAGCCTCAAAAGCCCAAAGTTACCGGAATTGGCGGAGTATTTTTTAAAGCCAAAAATCCTAAAGAACTCAAAGCGTGGTACGCCGAACACTTGGGGTTGCCGGTAGATGATTACGGTTGTTCATTTTGGTGGAAGGACCCTCAAGGGAATGACGCCATGACACAATGGTCTTTGTTTTCAGAGGATACCAAGTATTTTGAACCCAGTCAGGCTCCGCTCATGCTCAACTATCGGGTGAATGACTTAGAAGCTTTGCTCGAAAAATTGCGACAATCGGGTGTAACTTTAGTTGGCGAACCACAAAGCTATGATTATGGTAAGTTTGGTTGGATACTCGACCCGGAAGGAAATAAAATTGAACTTTGGCAAGCCAACGACCGTGCTTTTTTATAAAACTTTTTTTACTTTTATGACGCTAACTTTAAAACAAACATCATGGAAGAACAAAAATTCGAAGCTTGGAATCAGCCACAACCTGAACCACAACCGCAATATCGTCCCGACAACAAAAAAGTAGCCGCGGGAATTTTGGCTATTTTGCTCGGAGGCTTGGGCGTCCACAAATTTGTTTTAGGTTATACAACCGAAGGAATTCTTCAAATTGTTTTCAGCATCATTACATGCGGAATCGCCGGCAGTTTGATTGGCCTGATTGAAGGCATCATTTATCTGACCAAAACCGATGAAGAATTTTATCAAATGTATCAGGTAAATAAAAAAGGCTGGTTTTAAAAATCGGCCTTGATGAACCTCAATCAACTCACCCTACCCACCAAAGATTTAGACCGCTCGGTAGATTTTTATAAGAAACTCGGTCTTGAGCTCATTGTCTATTCTGCGCCGCATTATGCTCGGTTGGTTTGTCCCAACGGGCAAAGTACATTTTCGTTGCATTTAGAAGAAGGCCCTATAAATTCCGGTTGTTGGATTTATTTTGAAATCGAAAACCTCGACCAAAAAGTCAGTCAATTGCAAAAGGCTGGTTTTGATTTTGAAGAATTGCCCAACGATAAACCTTGGCTGTGGCGTGAATCTCGCTTAAAAGATCCCGACGGGCATCAACTCATTTTGTATTATGCCGGCGAAAACAGGCTCAATCCGCCGTGGCGTATTAAAGAATAACTATTTACCCAAAAACCACGAAATGTGCGTGCATTCTGAACACACAAAACAAGTGGCGCTTTTATTGGCCCAATCAAAGTTGAAAAAGGTTGCCACAGCCGTATTCAGTTGGGCTTGTCTGGTGTAAAATAAATTGTTTCTACAAATCGGACAAACTAATTCGTGGTTAGAAACCGAAACAGGTTGCGGAGTTTTAGATGCGCTCATTGTAATGAATATTTATTCGCCTTTTTCGGCGAGTTTGCGTTCGAGTTCTGCCTGAAATTCTTCCATAACGGGTTTGACGGTGCTCTCAGGTAAATCAGCAATCCGAATATACATCAAACCATCCACCGCATTGTTAAACAACGGGTCGACATTAAAAGCAATCACGCGTGCGTTTTGCTTGATGTATTTTTTGATCAGCACCGGCAAGCGCAAAGTTCCGGGCTCGATCTCGTCAATGATTTTGTCAAATTTGTTCAAATCGGCTTCGGCTTCTTCAAATACAAAATCCTTGTCGGCATCTTTGAGTTTTACCTTATATTCCTTTTTCGGATAGACATATTGCGCTACATACGGATCGTAGTAGTGCGATTTCATGAACTCAATCATGAGCGATTTTGAGAATTCGGTAAACTGATTGCTGATGCTCACACCGCCAATCAAATATCGATGCTCCGGATGACGCAAAGTCGTGTGCACGATTCCTTTCCAAAGCAAGAACAGCGGCATCGGTTTTTGCTGATATTCTTTGGTAATAAAGGCGCGTCCCATTTCAATAGACTTGCTCATCATGTCAAACAACTCAGGCTCAAATCGGAACAATTCCTGCAAATAAAATCCGCTGATGCCGTATTTGGCAAAGATTTCTGAACCCAAGCCCATGCGATAAGCACCGGCAATTTGTTGGGTTTCTTCATCCCACAAAAACATGTGGTGGTAATACTCGTCGTATTTGTCGAGGTCAATGGAATTGTTTGTGCCTTCGCCAATTTCTCTAAAAGTCACTTCACGCAATCGCCCGATTTCATGCAAGATGTTTGGAATCTTATGCGCCTCGGTAAAGAATACTTCGTAGTTTTTGCTCACGGTCAATCGGCAATCAGAGTCGCGCAAACGAGCTACTTCAGCGGCCATTTTTTCACGGTTGGCGGGTGTGGCGATTTGTTTAGGACTGCGCGGTAATTTAAGGCTGTTGAGGTTGGGCGCCGACAAGAGTTTGTTGTCTTCATCGTCAAACGAATTGGCCAACATATAGGTTTTCTTGCGCAAAAATTCTGAATATTCCTCAATGGTTTCGTGCTCGTTTTGCTCGGCCACCGAAATAGGTTTCCCGATGCGCACTTTAATTACGCGGTCTTTTTGGGTGAGCAATTCAGAAGGCAATTTCGCGGTGCGCAAAGTTGAATTCAAACTCGACAAAAAGTAAAACAAACGGCTGTTTTTGGCGTGAAAATAAATCGGAACTACGGGCACTTGGGCTTTGCGAATGACTTTAATGGCACCTTCTTCCCAAGTTCTGTCCACGACCAATTTGCCATCTTTATAAGTAGAAACTTCCCCCGCCGGAAACATACCCAGCGGTTTTCCGTCGCTCAAATGACGCAGCGTTTCTTTAATGCCCACCACACTCGACTTGGCATCTTTGTGGTTTTCAAACGGATTCACCGGCATGATGTATGGTTTCATCGGATCAATGCGGTGGAGCAAAAAGTTGGCGATGATTTTAAAATTCGGCTCGCGCTCCAGCATCAGTTTCAAGAGCAAAATGCCGTCAATGCCGCCCAGCGGATGATTTGAAATGGTAATATAAGCGCCGTCTTTGGGCAAACGTTTGAGGTCTTCTTCGGGAATTTCAAACTTAATCTGAAACTCGTCTAAGATGGCATTGAGAAAATCCAAATCGCGCAGATGTTTGTTGCGATCGTAGATTTTATTCAGCGTAGAAATCTTCAAAACCTTCATGAGCAACCAACCTGTAAAAGTGCCAAAAACGCCGTATTTATCGACATTAATCGCCTTGGCAACTTCTTTAGCTGTAACTAAACCCATGAATAAATTTTAAATTGATTGAGCCGGAAACAAAGATAGCAAAAAACTCTACTTTGAAAGGCTTTTGTTGAATTTCCTCGGCACTTTTTTATTACTTTTGAACCACTAATTTCAAAATGCAAAAATGAAGATAATCTCCTATAACGTCAACGGAATTCGCGCAGCCATCTCTAAAGGATTCATCCAGTGGTTGCAAGCCGCAGACCCCGATGTGATTTGTCTTCAAGAAATCAAGGCAACGCCCGATCAAATCCCGACGCTTGATTTAGAACTTGCAGGTTATCCGTATCATTATTGGTTTCCGGCACAGAAAAAAGGCTACAGCGGTGTGGCGATTTTGTCTAAAGTACAGCCCAAAAATGTCGTATTCGGCACTGGCATTGACCACATGGATTTTGAAGGGCGCAATTTGCGTGTTGATTTTGACGATTTTTCAGTCATGAGTTTGTATTTGCCTTCGGGCACCAACATCGATCGGCTTGACCACAAATTCATGTATATGGACGATTTTCAGAACTACATCAATGAGCTCAAAAAAACCATTCCCAATCTGATTATTTGTGGTGATTACAACATTTGTCACCAGGCCATTGACATCCACGATCCGGTGCGCAACAAAACCGTTTCAGGCTTTTTGCCCGAAGAGCGCGCTTGGTTGGATCGCTTTATGAAATCAGGTTTTATCGACAGTTTTAGAATGCTCAACCCCGAGCCGCACAACTACACTTGGTGGAGTTATCGCGCCGGAGCCCGTGGCAACAACAAAGGTTGGCGTATTGATTATTGTTTGGTCAGCGAACCGTTGCGAAATCGCATCAAACGCGCGCTCATTTTGCCCGAAGCCAAACATTCCGATCATTGTCCGACTACCGTTGAAATTAGTTAGAAGCCAAGAACCCGCTCTGCGCTCTTATCTTTCGGGTTGAACCCCAACCCAAAAGGATAACCGCTTCGATCGGGGCTAGGGCAGCAGCACAAAAAGAATCATTTGAATTACAACAAAATATGAAACAAACCGCAACCCTTTTACTCTGCATACTCGTACTCACCTCGTCTTGTGTGACCAAAAAAGTCTACCAAGACCTTGAAAACAAATATGCCGACCTTAAAAAAGAAAACCGTCGCTTGCAAGACGAAACCGATGATTGCGTCAAATCCAAAGCCGATCTAGACATGGCTTACAATGCGCTCAAAGACGAACTCAGCAGCACCCAGCTTGAGCGCGATCGCAATCTAGCCGATTACACTTCAGCAAGCAACAACCTCAAAGCGCTTCAGTCATCTTATGAAGCCTTAGAGAAAAACAGCAACGAGGCTTTGCAAACCAATATGGCCAAAAACCGCGATTTACTCGATCAGCTCAAAGCCAAAGAAAAAGCCTTGGCCGAAGAACAAATCCGACTCAACAAACTCAAATCCGATTTGCAAGCCAGTTCAGAGCGCCTCACAGAACTTGAAAACTTAATGGCTGCCAAAGACGCCAACATGCGCAAACTCAAAGAAACTTTATCGAGCGCGCTCAATAGTTTTGAAGGCAAAGGGCTTACCGTGCAGCAAAAAAACGGGAAAGTTTACGTGTCCATGGAAAACAAATTACTCTTCAGCTCCGGAAGTTGGGCGGTGGGCTCTGAAGGTCGTCGCGCCGTGGTAGAAGTCGGCAAAGTACTGGCAGCCAATCCGGATATTTCGGTGCTTATTGAAGGCCACACCGATGACGATGCCTACAATGGTTCGGGCCCGATTGCCGACAATTGGGATTTATCGACCAAACGCGCCACAGTAATTGTGAACATTTTAGCCGAGAACAAAAGCATCAATCCGCAGAATTTAACTGCGGCCGGGCGCAGTGAATTTGCTCCGGTGGCCAGCAACGCAACTTCAGACGGCAAAGCTAAAAATCGTCGCATTGAAATTATTTTGACTCCAAAACTCGACGAGATTTCAAAAATGCTGAATCAAATGTAACATAAAAAAAGGGCTCTATTTCAGAGCCCTTTTTTTATTGAATGGTTAGTTTTGATTGCCATTGTGTTTGGTCACTTCCTTGAATATTCATCAGGTAAACGCCCGAAGACAATTCAGAAGTATTGATTGATTGATCATTTTCACGCAGTGTTTGTGAGCGCAATAACTTTCCGGTTAAGTCATAAATGTTGGCTTGAGCCGGATAATTGATTTTGCTTGACTTGACAAAAACTTCAGAATTGGCCGGGTTTGGATAAACTTGTAAATCATCCGTATCAAAAGCATTATTAGACAATTGAGATGTATCGATGAGTTTATAAACCGTTCCGTTGTTGATGCCTGCAATATACATTTCTCCGTTGAGGTCTTGCCCAAAAGTGGTAAAGTTTCCGGTAAAAGCATTCGACCACGTAATGGTACTTGAACCCACGGTAATCATTCCAATTTTATTGAAGCAATAATCAGCCATAAAGTATTTTCCGTAGAAGTTCGGATAGGTGGTTCCGCGATAAACATAACCTCCTGTAATCGAGCATCCTAAACTGTGACTGTATTGCGCCACCGGAAAGGTGTAGGTCGTTGTTGGAACCGCACATCCATTGGTGTATACATTATTGGCCTCATAACACTTCCAACCATAATTCAAACCCGGAGCCACCGGAGCCGGATTGTGGTTGACTTCTTCATAAGCGTCTTGGCCTACATCGGCAATCCACAAATCGTTGTTGAGCATATCAAACGAGAATTTCCACGGATTGCGGAGTCCAATGGCCCAAATTTCATCGTTCCCTGCAACACCCACATACGGATTCGTTGGCGGAATTCCGTACGGAGCCGGTCCGTCCACATCAATGCGTAGCATCTTACCTAGATTCTCATTGATGTTTTGTGCGCGATTACCCGGATCACCACCACTTCCGCCATCGCCCATACCAATGTATAAATAACCATCGGCGCCAAAGCGAATCGTTCCTCCGTTGTGGTTGGTATAGGGTTGGTCAACGGTGAGCAAAATGGTTCCCGAAGTCGGATCTGCCACGTTTGGATTAGCAGTAACTGAGTAGCGAGCGATAACCGTATTTCCGGCGGCATTGGTGTAATTTAAATAAAAATAGCCATTGGTTGCATAATTGGGATGGAAGGCCAAACCCAATAAACCTTGTTCGCCGCCATTGGAAACCGTTCCAGAAGGGAGCGTTAAAAAATTCGTTGGATTAACGGTTCCGTCTAAATTCAAGATTTTAATAGAACCGCCTTTTTGAACCACAAATAATCTTGGGTCGCCAACAGGATGTGTGATTTCAATAGGTGATGAAAAACCTGTGGCAAAAGAAGTCAGGCCAATGGTTTGAGACGATGCCAAGCCTGAAAGGCCGATGAGCATCAGCAAGTAGAATTTTTTCATAGCGTTAGAATTGATTGTTTAGACTGTAAATATAGGAATCCTAAAAATACAGACCAACAATCTGCGGTAGAACTATCTAAAAATCAAACTCTTCAATAGTCGAAATCGTGTCGGCTTCGGTCGGGTTGTCCACACGAATTTTAATCAGCGAACGAGCCGGCCCTGAAACCATAATCGGCAAACGGTTAATAGTATCTTCTGAAGTAATCAATCCGCGCCGCATCATCAGTCCAATGAGTTGGTCATCACGGTTGGTTGCAAAAGATCGCAAGTTGCCTTCGGTGTTGAATTGATACATAAATCTTCTCGGGCTCGGAATAATGTTGGCCAAATACAGGCATTCATTCAAGGTCAATTGCGACGGATGTTTTTGAAAGTAATAATGTGCCGCTTCGCCAATTCCGTATACGTTCGGCCCCCATTCAATGATGTTGAAATACACTTCGAGCATGCGTTCTTTACTCACAATACGATTGTTCTCCATGATATAGACGAGCAAGATTTCTTCGAGTTTGCGCGAGAGTGTTTTTTCACGCGTTAAAAAGGCATTTTTAATCAGCTGCATGCTGATGGTGCTGCCACCGCGTGAGAATTTACGGGTGCGGATGTTCTTGACAATTGACTGTTTGAAGGCTTCTTTGATAAAACCTTTGTGCGAGAAAAACGATGGGTCTTCAGTGGTTAAAACGCATTTTCTCAAGTAAGGTGAAATCTCACTCAGCGGTGTGTAATTCGGGTTGGATGGCCCGACCATAATTCCGCGCTGTTCGACGCCGTTGATGATGGCATGATACATAAACGGTCCGTTGAGTTTGGTGAGATTGGCCTCGCCGTATTTGAGAATTTCGAGGTTTTCTTTGTTGAATTCGCTGTCAAAAACCGTTTTGTTCGGATGATCTTTGTTGATGGCTAAATTAAGTCGATAATCAAAATTTCCGGTTACTTCCATTCCTTGAAAATGGGTGAACAAACCTTCGGGTAACGAGGTGATGAAGTTTTGTGCGCTCATCTTCGGAATCTTGACTTTGAGCGTATAAACTTTGTCAAATTCATTGTCATACGAAATATACGGATGACATTTGATTTTGTTTAAAGTGGCCGTCGAACTGCTGTCCAGCGCAATAAAGTTTTCGCCCAAAACAAATCGATAATCCAAACGCGCGTTTTTAATGACCACATCTTTACTGGCGATTTTGCTATGATTGATGGTAAAATTGCGCACCGAACTTGAACCGTTGATGTGTAGTTCGCCATTTTCCATTTCTATTTCAGTCACTTTTAACCGAATCGAATCAAAACTTGATTTAAGGTTGTATCGCTCATCAAAATAAGGCACTTTGATTTTTCCGGTGTCGAGGTTAAAAAAGCGCAAATCGGTTTGTTTGTTGCGCGGGTCGGCAAAACCTTTAATTTTCCAGCGCTGAGAAAACGTGTTGGTATGAACTTCAATGGACGATTCGAGTTGTTTGTCAGCCAAAACCATTTGATTCAGGCGCATCGTAGCCGATTTTCCCTGATCGTTCACCCGCAAAGACAGATTGTTTAACTTTAAATCGGTCGGCACCAAATTGAGACCTTTGTTGAGCAATTTATAAGCGAGTTTGGCGTAGTTGGTCTTTTCACCGGTATCAATGGTGTCCTTTTTAGGTAAGAATGATTTGAAATTCCAACCGTTTTGGTTTTTAATCAGCTGCAAATATCCGTTGCGGGCATCGAGCTGTGTGAGCTGTATATCGCCTAAAAACAAATGCCACAAACTCACATCGGCTTTAACCTCAGCCATAGATAATAAGGTGTCTGAGTGTTTGGGTTTGAGGACAATGTCTTGCATAGAAACTCCGGTCAGTCCGCTAAATTCGGCATGTTTTACCGAGAATTGACTGTCGTATTCGCGGTCCATTTTTTTAGAAATATGGGCGAGTGCTTGCTGCAAAAGGGAATCGCGAAAAACAACGGCCAAAACCATCAAGACAACCAACAAAGCAGCTGTAATTTTTAAGGCGAGGAAAATTTTTTTCTTGCGTGTTTTCTTCATCGAGTTTCGATTTTATCCGAACAATTCGCTGGCGATGTCTTCAATTTTTGACACCAACTTGACTTGAATAGCGGTGCTTTTGAGCGAAATTTTATTGTACTTTGAAACAAATATAGTTGAAAAACCCAATTTTTCGGCTTCTTGTATGCGGTGATCGATGCGGTTCACCGGACGAATTTCACCCGAAAGGCCTACTTCGCCGGCAAAGCAAAAACCTTGTTCGATTGGAATATCCTCATTTGAGGATAAGATGGCCGCCACAACCGCCAAATCAATGGCCGGATCGTCTACGTTGATTCCGCCGGTAATGTTCAAAAAGACATCCTTAGCGCCGAGCCTGAATCCGGCTCTTTTTTCAAGAACAGCCAAAATCATGTTGAGTCGTTTGGCGTTGTAGCCTGTGGTGCTGCGTTGCGGTGTTCCGTATACTGCGGTGCTCACGAGCGCTTGAATTTCAATCATCAGTGGCCGCGAACCTTCGAGCGTTGAGGCAATCGCAGTGCCCGATAAGCCTGAATCTTGGTGTGAAATCAATATCTCAGACGGATTGGAAACTTCGCGTAGTCCGCTACCGAGCATTTCATAGATGCCCAATTCTGCGGTAGAGCCAAATCGGTTTTTAAGCGAACGCAGAATTCGATAAACGTGATTGCGGTCGCCTTCAAATTGCAAAACCGTGTCGACCATATGTTCTAGAATTTTAGGACCGGCAATGGTTCCATCTTTGGTAATATGGCCGATGAGAATCACCGGAACATTCGATTCTTTGGCAAACTTAATGAGCTCAGCAGTAGTCTCGCGGATTTGCGAAATGCTGCCCGGCGAGGCTTCTATATAATCGGTATGCAGCGTTTGAATGGAATCAATGATGACAATTTCGGGCTCGATTTCTTCAATCTGGCGAAAGATATTTTGCGTTTTGGTTTCGGTCAGGATGTAGCAATTATCGGCTTTGTCGGTAATGCGTTCGGCGCGCATTTTAATTTGTTTTTGACTTTCTTCGCCCGAAACATAAAGTGTTCTGTACGGGAGTTTGAGTGAGATTTGCAACAACAAGGTGCTTTTACCGATTCCGGGTTCTCCGCCCAATAAAATAAGTGATCCGGGAATAATGCCGCCGCCCAAAACGCGATTGAGTTCGCCGTCTAGCGTATCCATGCGCACTTCTTGAGCGCTGTCGATTTCTTTGATTTTAAGCGGGCGAGGTGCTTTTTTTACTTCTGAAGAAGTATTACGCCACGTGGTTTTTTCTTCTTTTTGGACGATTTCTTCAACAATCGTATTCCAAGCTTTACAAGCATTGCATTGTCCTTGCCATTTGGCATATTGGCTGCCGCAACTCTGACAAAAAAAAGCAGTTTTTACTTTGGCCATAAAGCCTATTGATTTTTGAGTTCATCCGCCTTGTCGAGCATCATGTCTTTGGTTAAATCGCCGATTTCTTCTTTCTGAAAAGCCGTTTGGTAAGCTTTGACCGCTTTTTTAAGATCGCCCATATTTTCATACATCAGCCCCAATTCATAATCAGACAACATGCTTTTTGGGTAGTTTTTCTTGGCTAAATCGGCAAGTTTATCCAATTCTTCAAAAGCTTTGTTTTTTAAGATTGCCGCTTCAATGGCTTTGAAATCGTTGATGCGGATATTCATTTTCAGGCTTAGAGATTTTTCAAGGGTTTCGTATTTTTTAATCAGATAATCGACGTATCCAGAAGACAAAGGTGCAATTTTCTCATTGTATTCAGACATGGAAATAGGCTGATAAACCGAGAAAAATTGATATAAAGCATTTGGGATAGAGTGTAAAACCAAAGAATAATGCGATGCGCCTTTGAATTCGTCAAACTGATAATTGAGCGATGGCTTTTTGATTTCCTTGACCGCTTTATCTAATGCTTTGATGCGATCTTGCATTTTTTTCAAATCGCCATCAGCGGTAGATTGATAATAGTAAATGTTTTGGTCCAGCAGATTTAATCGACTCGGGATGTGTTCTTCCATGCCCAACGGCAGTTCAGGGCTCATCGAAATGTATGCGTCAAAAAGCGGTTTTTCTTTATACAGGAAAAAATTCAAAAACCCGGCGGTTACATCGTGACCTGCAATGATTTTGAATGGAGCAATACGGTATTTTTTTTCGAGATAACCTACTAGTTCCATTCCGATGAATTCAAAAAACTGATTTCCTTTTTCGTCAGGCAAACCACTAATTTCATTGGTCGCACAGTCTGCCGTACGCTCGTCGTTTTTATTTTGGTTGATGCCTACAATAATCACTTCAGGCAGGTCATCCCAATAGGCTCCATAATTAAGCGCACCTTGAAACGGATCAAATAAATAATCGCCGTCAAGTAATATCAATAAAGGGTATTTCTGGTTTGTGTTTTTGAGGTATGAAGCCGGAAGGCCAATGGTGATTTCGCGATTTTCATTGAGTTTTGGAGAGAAAACTTCTTCTGTGATTTTTTGCGAAAAACTGCTGATAGTATACAAGATACTAAGCAGTAAAACTAGTTTTTTCATTTTTTTGCCGAAGGTATTAATTGCTTAAAAACAGTCAGCAATATAGCAATTTATTTTTTTCTGTTTAAAATGGGCACCAATATAAATGAAATTGCGCCCAAGGCAACTACAACAAGCATCTGAGATATCCAAACTATCCAGCCAAAGGCTTGTCCGGTAGTCTCGTTGATGGAATAAAACAGTAAAATTTTAGCAATTAAAAACGGATACGAACCAAAACCACTATTGGTAAAAGCAATGGCAATACTACCCACCACAAATGCACTTGCCACCGCATCGACGGGTAAATGACTGGTTTCAGGAAAGACAAAAATGGCCAGATAAAAAGTTAACAAATACGAAAACCAAATAAAAAAAGTGTGTAATAAATAGGCCCCTTTGTTTTTCATATAAACTACACTCATTACACCTTCACGCAGCCCGCTTATTTTGTCTCGAATACGTTCAATAAAACGCGCTTTTGAATAACGATAAAACCAAAATGCAATTGCTAAAAGCAATAAACCCAAAATTCCTAAAGCAATCAATTGACTCAAAGGCAATTGGGTTAGAATAAATTTCTCAACCAAATCAAATTGAAGCGAGATGGCCCAAAGCATAAACAAAAAAAGGACTAATAAATCGATAATGCGTTCAGCGACGATACTTCCGAAACCTTTGTCAAACGGAATGGAATTGTATTTTTTAACCAGTAATGCCCGCGAAATTTCTCCTGATTTAGGAATCGTTAAATTTAGAACATAACCAATATTGACCGCCATAAAGTTGTTGGCAAAACTCGATGAGTAACCCATTTGTGCCAGGGAATATTTCCATCGATAAGCGCGCGAGGCGTTGCCTAAAACAGCAACAATTCCGGCACAATAAATATAAAAGTAGTCTGCTGTTTTAAAGTAGTTTTTGATTTGTTCAATCTGAGCATCACTAAACTTAAAATAAGTATAAACTACCAAAAAGACACCTACCAAAAAAGGCAAAATAATCGAAGCCCAACGCGTTAACTGCGCTTTGACGCCTTCTTTTTCGGGCTGATTTTGGTTGGGTTCAACATTCATTTTGAGTATTGAATTAATTCAGTGAATTGGTTTGTTCATTCGGGAAAATAATCCAAGGGCGGAAACTTTTGGCTTCTTCAAAGTCCATGAGCGCATACGATATAATAATGATGATGTCATCTTTCTGCACTTTGCGTGCGGCCGGTCCGTTGAGCACAATATCGCCACTACCCGGATTTCCTTTGATCGCATAGGTTTCAAAACGCTCACCATTGTTGATATTTACAATTGAGACCTTTTCGCCTTCGATGATATTCGAGGCTTGCATCAGATCCTCGTCTATGGTGATGCTGCCGATATAGTTCAAATCGGCACCGGTTACGCGAACGCGGTGTATTTTTGATTTTAAAACTTCAATTTGCATAAGATTAGTATAATGCTATGGTGTCGATGAGTCTGATTTGTCCCACAAATACGGCTATGAAAGCTCGGTATTTTTTGCTTTTGCTTTTGCGTTCACACGGAAGTAATTTTGATTCATCGGCAATCTGAAAATATTCGAGTTTCATATCTGGTATTTTGTCAAAACTATTCACAACCCATTGTTGCACTGCGTTGGCGCTGTTTTTTTTGAATTTGCTTTTGACGGTTTTGAGCGTTTTGTATATGATGGCGGCTTGTTTTTTTTGCTCAGTACTAAGACGTTGGTTGCGCGAACTCATAGCCAACCCGTTGGACTCCCGGTAAATGGGGCAGCCAATAATTTCAACGGGCAGCTTTAATTTCTCGACCATTTTTTTAACAATCTGCAATTGCTGAAAGTCTTTTTCGCCAAAATAAGCGCGGGTTGGACTTACAATTTCGAAGAGTTTTTTGACCACCGTGCCTACTCCGTCGTAATGACCTGGCCGGAATTGACCTTCCATTTGATGTTCTAAACCGTCAAAATCAAAATGTTCAGATTGAGTTTTGCCTTGATAGATGTCATCTACCGTGGGCGCATAAACAATAATGTCATCAGAAACTGTTTTTATTTTTGCAATATCCGAGTCAAGTGTGCGGGGATATTTTTCAAGGTCTTCTGGGTTATTGAACTGGGTTGGGTTGACAAAAATACTCATCACAGTGAACGTATTTTGAGCTGTTGACTCGCGCAGAAGCGATAAGTGACCTTCGTGCAACGCCCCCATGGTCGGAACAAAACCAATGCTGGTGTGGGTCTTCGAAACCGATTTTACGTACAGAGTTAAATCGGCTTGTTTTTCGAATATTTTCATCGAAGCTTTCTTGAAATAGACTGCAAACTTAAGATTTTACTTTATACAAGCATAAATTTTTGTACTTTTGCCTGTTTTTTGACGAGAATTACTCAAAAGAGAATTACTTATGCAGGATAAGAGGATATTATATGTATCATCTGAGGTAGTGCCTTATTTGGCAGAAAATGAAGTATCAATGATGTCATATGATGTGCCCAAAATGGTCAATGATCAGGGCGGTCAGATTAGAATTTTCATGCCTCGATATGGCAATATTAACGAGCGAAGACACCAGCTCCACGAAGTGATTAGGCTCTCGGGTATGAATTTGGTGGTCAATGATTTAGATATGCCGCTGATTATTAAAGTAGCTTCGATTCCGAAAGAACGAATTCAGGTTTACTTTATTGACAATGACGAGTATTTTAAACGCAAAGCTACTTTTACCGATGAAGAAGGGGCGCTCTATCCGGACAACGATGAGCGAGCTATTTTCTTTGCAAAAGGCGTAGTAGAGACCGTTAAAAAACTCAACTGGGTGCCCGATATCATCCATGTGCACGGATGGTTGGCTTCAATGCTTCCGATTTATATGAAACATTACTACAAAGACGAAGCTCTTTTTGCCGATACCAAAATTGTCACATCTGTTTATACACAATCTTTTGAAGGACAGTTAGATGCAGAAATGATTAATAAGGTTAAATTTGATGGTGTGCCCGAATCGGCAGTTTCAGCATTGATGCAACCCAGTTTTGAAAACCTGATGAAAGCCACTGTTGATCATTCTGATGGTGTTATTGTGGCTACCGATCAGCTATCGCCAAGTTTAACAAAATATATAGAGTCATCAGGCAAACCTTTTTTATCTTTCGTCACTAAAGATCAATTTGCCGAAGCGTATACACGTTTTTACGAGCTTCTATAAATTCCCAATTTACATGTACAAAAGAATTTTATTCCCTTGTTTTTTTATTTGTTTTGGCTTTTTTGTGATAGCCTCATGCGATAGTGATTACAATGAGCTCGGAGCCGATATGATTGGTGAAGATAGTTTTGAAGTTGGAGACCCAGAAACTTTTACCGTCAAAGCTTATAATCAAGATTTGGATCCGGTTGAAACTTCCGATTTGTCGATTAATTCACTCGGGATATACAATGACCCTATTTTTGGTGAAACAAAAGCTTCACTGGCGGTTCAGGTTCAATTGGCGACATTGAATCCTACTTTTGATGAAGTACTCCAACCACAAATTGACAGTGTTGTTTTAACGGTGCCATACAATGCTACAAGATTAAAGACTGAGGTTGATGGGAGTTCTACCTATGAGTTAGATTCAATTTATGGTCCTGCAGACGGCAAAATAAAACTTAGGGTGTATGAATCAAATTATTTCATCCAAAATCTAGATCCCAACAGCTCGACCGGCGAAACCAAAAAATATTTCAATGATCAGCGTTTAGATTTTGAAAATGTCAAAGGCGCTTGGCTCAATGATTTTGTTGATACTCGTCCTGATTATCCCGCATACGCACAAAACGATGAATTCTTTTTTGACAATAAAGAAATTGTTGACTACACTATAAACAGTTCAAATGTTACCCAAAAAACGCGCTACGCACCTAGAATGCGAATGTACCTGAATAAAGATTTTTTTAAAACTAAAATATTTCAGGCTCCATCCGGAAAGCTCGTAAACAATAGCATATTTAAAGAATATTTCAGAGGATTATACTTTTCGGTGGAGCACTCCGGAAGTTCTTTGGGCAATTTAGCTATGCTTAACATAAAAGGAGGGAGTATTATCATATACTATACTCAACTTGAAGCAGCGCCCTCTGCGACCAACCCTACACCCGAAAGAGAAAAGAAGACTTTTGTCTTGAATTTAAACGGAAGATCGGTTAATTTCACAGAAAGACAACCGATGCCAGCTCCGGCAGACCCTAGTATGTTGTATCTTAAAGGGCAACAAGGTTCCATGGCTATTGTTGATTTGTTTGGGCGTGATGCCAATGGACATTCTCAAGAGTTGACCGATTTAAGAGCAAAAAAATGGTTGGTTAACGATGCAAGTTTGACATTTAGAGTGAACAGAGATTTAATGTCGTCAGCGGTTTATGAACCCAATCGAATTTATTTGTATGATTTGACCAATAAGCGACCAATAGTTGATTATTATTCAGACCAATCTTCGGCTTCGGTTGCCAAATATGCTAAATCGGTTTTTGGTGGAATTATCAAAAAACAAGATAATCGAGGTTATGAATACAAAATACGACTGACCAATTACATCAGAGCTTTGCTTAAAAATCAAGATTCAACCAATGTTAGACTTGGGTTGGTGGTAACTGAGAACATAGGGGAGATTAATAATAAGAAACTTAAAACAGAAATTCCTACATTTGGAATCAAGCAGATTCCGACTTCATCTGTTATGAACCCTTTGGGAACCATCATTTATGGCACCGATGCTCTAATTCCGGATGATAAAAGAATGAAATTCAAAATATATTTTACTAAACCTAAACAAAACTAAATTATGTGTGGAATTGTAGGTTACATTGGGTACAGAGAGGCCTATCCGATTATCATTAAAGGACTCAAAAGATTAGAATATCGAGGATATGACAGTGCCGGAATTATGTTGTATAATAACGGAGAACTTAAAGTGTCAAAAACCAAAGGAAAGGTTTCAGATTTAGAAGAAAAATCTGCCAAGGAAATCAGCATTGATGGAGTGATTGGTATGGGACACACACGTTGGGCTACTCACGGGGTGCCGAATGATGTTAATTCACATCCGCATTTGTCCAACTCAGGAAATTTGTCCATCATACACAACGGGATCATTGAAAATTATGAGCCACTTAAAAAGGAACTTATCAAACGCGGATATACTTTTAAATCAGATACCGATACCGAAGTGTTGGTTAATTTGATTGAAGAAGTTCAGAAAAAAGACCAATTAAAACTCGGAAAAGCGGTTCAGGTTGCCCTCAATCAGGTTGTTGGAGCCTACGCGATTTGCGTTTTTGACAAAACCAATCCCGATGAAATTGTCGTAGCCAGATTAGGAAGTCCACTAGCTATTGGTGTTGGAAACGATGAGTTTTTCATTGCTTCAGATGCTTCACCTTTTATCGAATATACTTCAAACGCTATTTATTTAGAAGATGAAGAAATGGCCATTGTTCGTTTACACAAGCCTCTAAAAATTCGCAAAATAAAAGATGATTCACTCGTCGATCCGTATGTTCAAGAACTTCAAATGAATTTGGAGCAAATTGAAAAAGGCGGTTACGATCACTTCATGCTCAAAGAAATTTATGAGCAACCTAGCGTAATCAAAGATACCTATCGCGGTCGATTGTTGGCCAATCAAGGGATTATTCAAATGGCGGGTGTTGAAGACAACATCGAGAAATTTCTCAACGCGCAAAGAATTCTCATTGTAGCTTGCGGAACTTCATGGCACGCCGGATTGGTTGCTGAATACATTATTGAAGAATTTGCCAGAATCCCGGTTGAGGTAGAATATGCCTCAGAATTTAGATACAGAAACCCGATTATCAATAAAGGCGATGTGGTCATTGCTATTTCACAATCTGGTGAAACCGCCGACTCGTTGGCCGCAATTAAGTTAGCCAAAGAGCAAGGAGCTTTTGTGTTTGGAGTTTGTAATGTAGTAGGATCGTCTATTTCAAGAGAAACGCACGCGGGTGCTTACACGCACGCAGGACCTGAAATCGGAGTTGCTTCAACCAAAGCTTTTACCACACAAATTACAGTGCTTACTATGATTGCGCTTCGTTTAGCCAAAGCCAAAGGAACGCTTTCTAACTCTGACTTTCACAGATATTTGCAAGAACTTGAAATTATTCCAGACAAAGTTTTAGAGGCTTTAGAAACCAACGAAAAAGCCAAAGAAATAGCGGCTAAATTTAAAGATGCTTCAAATTGTTTGTACTTAGGAAGGGGTTATAATTTCCCGGTAGCTTTAGAAGGAGCGCTCAAACTCAAAGAAATTTCATACATCCATGCCGAAGGTTATCCGGCTGCCGAAATGAAACACGGTCCGATTGCACTTATCGATGACCAGATGCCGGTGATCGTGATTGCGCCTAAGCAAGGGCATTATGATAAAGTGGTGAGTAACATACAAGAAATTAAATCGCGTAGCGGAAAAATCATTGCGGTAGTTACCAAAGGCGATGTTCAAGTGCGTGATTTGGCTGATTATGTGATTGAAATTCCAGAATCATCTGACGCACTTTCACCGTTATTGACAACCATTCCATTGCAGTTGCTCTCATATCACATTGCTGTAATGCGCGGTTGTAATGTAGACCAACCAAGAAATTTAGCTAAATCGGTAACGGTTGAATAAAAAATTATATAAATAAATGCATTTTAAGCGGGTTTTTGCCCGCTTTTTTGTTTTATTATATTGAGATTTCTGCAATAAAACTTTTGAATCGTAGGCGCGCATAATATTTTTTTTATTACTCTGGCCAAACCGTTAATAAAATCATAATAAATCGCTAAAAAATACTTATTTGACAAGCTTGGGCGGAGTGTTTTGAGGATAGTTAAAATTAAAGTGAGTTTTTTTAGTAATGATAAAAATATTCGTATTTTGGCTACTTAAACCATCAAAATTTAAACCCGATGAAATACTATTTAATCATGATCTCGCTGTTGTTTTGCGGATGGGCACAAGCGCAAAGCACAGTAACGGGGACAGTTACAGACAGTAACAAACAACCTGTTCCGGGCGCTAATGTTAAAGTTCAGGGCGATGACTCTGGAACAACTACTGATGCTGACGGTAAATTCAAATTAACCACGGCAAAAAAGCCCCCCTTTAAACTAGAGATTTCTAGTGTTGGTTTTGGCAATCTGAATCAAGAAGTCAAATCTGACAACCAAGATGTGCGTATTGTTTTGACTTCTGAAGAAACTAAACTCGACGAGATTGTTGTGTCGGCATCCAGAACTGCAGAACGCATTAAGGAATCTCCGGTTACCATTGAAAGAATGGGTCTCAAAGAAATTAAAAAAACCGCTTCGCCAAGTTTTTACGATGGTCTTGAAAATCTCAAAGAGGTGCACATGAACACGAGTAGTTTGGCTTTCAAATCAATCAACACCCGAGGTTTTGCCACCGTAGCCAATACGCGTTTTATGCAATTGGTTGACGGAATGGACAATTCATCTCCGCTACTTAACTTTGTTTTAGGAAATATGATAGGTGTTTCTGAGTTAGATGTGCAAAGCGTAGAGTTACTCCCAGGGGCATCATCTGCGTTATACGGAGCCAATGCATTTAATGGTATTTTATTCATGAATAGTAAGAGCCCATTTACCAGTCAGGGTGTGAGCGCTTATGTTAAATATGGTCAGACCAATCAATCAGCCGCTGGGGCTAATACTTTTTACGATTATGGTATTCGTGTAGCTCATGCGTTTTGCCCTAAATTCGCGGCCAAAGCCAACTTCACTTTTATGAAAGGTACCGATTGGTTGGCTGTAAATTATGATGACAAGTACCGTCAAGGACAAGGTTTTGATCGTTTCGATCCGAATTATGACGGTATCAACGTTTATGGTGATGAGGTTTCAACCAACATTAAAGCTGTTGGGCCAAAATTATTTGCCGCTGGAGCTATTTCAGATGCACAATTGGCTGCATTCAATGCTATCTTACCCGATGTAAATGTGAGTAGAACCGGTTATCGCGAAACAGACTTGACCGATAACAAAGTAACCAATGCAAAAGCAGATATGTCTTTGCATTTTAAACCGTTTGCCAATGATTTTGAAATTATTTGGCAAAGTAAATTTGGTTTTGGTAATGCCGTTTATCAAGGAGCCAGCCGTTATTACTTGAACAACTTTTTTATGCAACAACATAAATTAGAATTCAAAGGCAAAAACTTCTTTGTTCGCGGATACACCACCACCGAAGACGGCGGAAATTCATACGATATGCTCTTTACTGGTATCAACGTGAACCGTCAATGGAAAGAAGACAAAGTTTGGTTCGGTCAATATGCCGGAGCTTATGTGCAAGGAACTTTGGGCGGAATGACGCCACAACAAGCACACAACTTTGCTCGTCAGACAGCCGATACAGGCAGACTAATTCCGGGAACACCAGAGTTTAAAGCTGCTTTCAACAAAGTAATTGCCGAGGCCGATGTAACCAAAGGTTCAAAATTGGTTGACAATTCGAGAATTTATCATTCAGACGTGAATTACAACTTTAAAGACATCATCAAATTTGCAGAAATTCAAGTGGGAGGTTCTTACAGAGAATATCAATTGAATTCTCACGGAAGAATATACACGGATGATAGCGGGCCTATCTATTACACCGATTACGGAGCCTATACTCAGGTAACCAAAAAACTCCTTGATGATCGTTTGAAATTTACCGGATCGGCGCGATACGACAAAAGCAAAAACTTTGACGGAAATGTATCTCCAAGACTTTCCTTGGTATATTCGGCTGGCGAAAAAAGAAACCACAATTTCCGTGCTTCATTTCAAACAGGATTCAGAAATCCCTCAACGCAAGAACAGTATATTGGGTTTAACATCGGAAATATTGTGCTCATTGGTTCTGCCAAAGACAACTTGACACGTTATTCTGAAACTTTACCGGTAGCCAATGGTTCACCGGCAGTTGGTCAGCTATATGCAGGAGGTGATACGGCCATCATGACAGGTGTTAATGCCTATAATAATTCATATACAGCAGCGTCGGTTTCGGCTTTTTCTGACTTCTTGAAAGCCAATCCGGGCAACACAGTAGGCGCAGCCGCTTTGCTTAGAAAAACCAATGTTGACTATGTAAAACCAGAATTAGTAAAGGCTTTTGAAGTAGGTTATCGCGGGCAATTAGAGGGGTTTACATATGACTTGAGCGCTTACTATAATACCTATTCTGACTTTATTGGTAATCTTAATGTAGTGGCTCCATACTATGGTAAAGCAAGCCAAACCTTTGATTTTACTTTTGATGCCCCCTTGTATTTGAACAATCCTGAAGTTCAATCGCTTCACGCATTAGGCAACGAAAACTACCGAGCTTATCAATTGTATACCAATACAGATGTTGAAATTAAATCGTTCGGATTTGGAGCAGGATTTTCTAAAAAACTTCCAGCTAACTTTGAATTTGGCGCCAACTATAACTATGCGCAATTTGATTTTAATCAGGCCAAAGACCCAAGTTTTGAGGCTGGATTTAACACACCAAAACACAGAGTTAAAGCTTCAATCAGCAATGATAAATTGTTCAAAAACTTCGGATTTAATTTAAGCGGAAGATGGAACAGTGAGTATCGTTGGGAATCAACCATGGTTGACGGAACGGTAAAAGCCAATACAGTCATCGACGCTCAGATTAATTATAGCATTCCAGCATTGAAATCAGTAATCAAACTAGGAGCTGCCAATATCGGAGGTAAAGACTATACACAAGTTTTAGGTGCCGGTTTAGTCGGACAACAGTATTTTGCCTCATGGACAATCAACCCATAATTTAAATTTAAAATTACAGTATCATGATAAAGAATTTTAAATGGTTGCTATTGGCTTCGTTGACCATAGTAGCATGTGATAATAGCGATGACACCGATCCGGTGTATAACTCTTCCGATGGAAAACCATTGACATCAGGCGAGGCTGACTTTTCAAAATATGTCGCTCTAGGTGATTCGTTTGCTGCCGGATTCAGCGATGGTGCTTTGTTTATTGAAGGACAAAAAGGATCCTACCCGAATTTGTTGGCGGAACAATTTGCTACCGTTGGGGGTGGTGATTTCACTACTCCTTTTATGAATGACAACAATGGGGGATTACTTTTCGGAGGAATATTTAATCCGAGTTTTGGACCAAGACTATATTTTAATGGAACCACTCCGGTTACTGTGACCGATTTGCCAACGACCGATGTGGCTAATCATTTATCGGGTACTTTTAGCAACTTGGGAGTTCCCGGTGCAAAAAGTTACCATCTGCTTGCCCCAGGATATGGTAGCCCGGCTGGTTTAACTACTGTTCCGCCAACGGCCAACCCTTATTATGTAAGATTTGCTTCTTCTACTTCATCTTCTGTAATAGATGATGCCATGGCACAATCGCCAACCTTTTTCTCTCTATGGATTGGTGGAAATGATGAGTTAGGTTATGCAACAGCCGGAGGTGATGCAAACGTAAACCCTTTAACACCACCTGCAAATTTTGAAGGAGCTTACAATGCTTTAGTAGCAAGATTGGTTTCAGGAGGAGCTAAAGGTGTCGTGGCCAATTTACCAAGTGTGGTGACGCTTCCTCATTTTCATGTCATCCAATACAATCAGTTAACTCAAGCGAATTTAACGGTTGATGGCGTTAGCCAAGTAGCGGCTTTGAATGCACAATTATATGGACCTTTGCATAATGCTCTGGCATTTTTAGGACAAGGAGATAGAATTAATTTGTTGTCAACAACCGGCAATAATCCTATGTTGATGGTAGATGAAAATCTGCCAAATTTATCAGCTCAATTAACAGCAGTGCTTAACGGCGGAGGCTTAGATATTACAACCGCTACCGTTATGGGGCAAATCTTTGGTCAGGCTCGTCAAACGCTTCCTACAGACTTAATCTGTTTGAGTGCTTCAGCGAGAATAGGTAAAGCACCTTCAACTGCTATTGACGGGATAAGTTCACCATCTCCTTCATTGTCTCAACTGGGTGTTACTTTCCCTTTGCCTGACAGATATGTTTTGTTGCCGAGCGAAGTCTCAGAAATTCAGACAGCAACTGAAGCATACAACGTCACTATTCAAGCAGCTGCCACAGCCAACAACCTTGCTTATGTGGATGCCAAAGAGGTGATGAGAAAACTTACAGAAGGAGGAATCACCGCCAACGGATTTACACTTACGGCTAACTTTGTAACCGGAGGAGCTTTTTCGCTTGACGGAATTCACCCGAGCCCGCGCGGATATGCATTAATTGCGAACGAGTTTATCAAAGCCATCAATGCTAAATATGGCTCCAACATGAAAGCAAAAGATTTAGGCAAATACAGAATTCTGTTCCCAGCGAATCCCAATGCATTCTAAAAAATAAAAGTCAATAACTCAAGGCCTGTTGTGATTTTCATAACGGGCTTTGTTTTTTTGGGAATTATCGACATAAATTTAGCATTCTAGCTATAAAGCAAACAATCTTGTAAAAACCGAATATTTTTTTATTAAAAAGTTGTTGATTTTCTGTTTTAAAAAATTATCTTTGCGCTCGAAAAAACAGCGGTTGTTTGGCTGCAGTTTTACAAATCTAAAACGCTATTTAATAAATACATAAGCAATGTCAAAAGTAATAGGAAAAGTTGCACAGATCATCGGCCCTGTAGTCGACGTAGCATTCAACGGAAAAGATGTTGAGCTTCCAAAAATCTATGATTCATTAGAAATCAACAAAGCAGACGGTTCAAAATTAGTGCTTGAAGTTCAGGCGCACATCGGTGAAAATACCGTAAGAACCATCTCAATGGACTCTACAGACGGTTTGAGCAGAGGTACTGATGTGCTTGCAACCGGAGCTCCAATTCAAATGCCGATTGGTTCAGACATTTACGGAAGACTTTTCAACGTAGTGGGTGATGCCATCGACGGTTTGGGAGATTTGCCTAAAGAAGGAGCCAGTGGAACACCTATTCACAAAGGAGCGCCTAAATTTGAAGACCTTTCTACATCAACCGAAGTTTTATTTACAGGGATCAAAGTAATTGACCTAATTGAGCCTTATGCAAAAGGTGGTAAAATTGGTTTGTTCGGTGGTGCCGGTGTAGGTAAAACTGTATTGATTCAAGAGCTCATCAACAACATTGCAAAAGGACACGGCGGACTTTCAGTATTTGCCGGAGTAGGTGAGCGTACCCGTGAAGGGAACGATCTTCTTCGCGAGATGCTCGAGTCTGGTATTATTAAATACGGTGAAGACTTCATGCACTCTATGGAAAACGGCGGTTGGGATTTGACCAAAGTAGACAAAGCAGGTATGCGTGATTCAAAAGCTACATTCGTGTTCGGTCAGATGAACGAACCACCAGGAGCTCGTGCTCGTGTAGCACTTTCAGGTTTGACCATTGCTGAGTACTTCCGTGACGGAGCAGGTTCTGACCAAGGTAAAGACGTACTTTTCTTCGTAGATAACATCTTCCGTTTTACACAAGCGGGTTCTGAGGTATCGGCACTTTTGGGTCGTATGCCTTCAGCGGTAGGTTACCAACCAACTTTGGCTACCGAGATGGGTGCGATGCAAGAGCGAATTACATCAACTAAAAAAGGTTCTATTACCTCAGTACAAGCGGTGTACGTGCCTGCGGATGACTTGACCGATCCGGCACCGGCAACCACCTTTGCCCACTTAGATGCAACAACGGTATTGTCTCGTAAAATTGCCGAGTTGGGTATTTATCCAGCGGTGGATCCACTAGATTCAACTTCACGTATCTTGACGCCACTTATTTTGGGTGACGATCACTACAACTGTGCACAAAGAGTAAAAGAGATTCTTCAGAAATACAAGCAATTACAAGACATCATCGCCATCTTGGGTATGGAAGAGTTGTCAGAAGAAGATAAATTAGCCGTATCACGTGCGCGTCGTGTACAACGTTTCTTGTCACAACCTTTCCACGTAGCAGAGCAGTTTACCGGTATTCCTGGAGTTTTGGTTGATATCAAAGACACCATCAAAGGGTTCAACATGATCATCGACGGTGAATTAGACCACTTGCCAGAAGCAGCTTTTAACCTCAAAGGAACCATCGAAGACGTTATCGAAGCTGGACAAAAAATGTTGGCAGAAGCTTAATAGGAATTACGAATTATGAATTGTGAATGTGTTTCGCAATTTGTAATTTGAAATTCGTAATTAAAAATTTATGATTTTAGAAATAGTATCACCAGAATCAAAACTCTTCCAAGGCGAAGTAACATCGGTATCCTTGCCGGGTACTTTGGGCAGTTTTCAATTGCTCAACAACCACGCACCGATTGTGTCTACCTTGAAAGATGGTGAGATCAAAATTGGCGCTTCCTCGTTTTCATTTGACAAAGAAGTGGCCGACAAATTCACCAAAATCAATGAGCAAACCTATTCGCTAAGCATTAGCTCAGGAACCATTGAAATGAAAGACAACAAAGTAATTGTATTGGTTGACTAATTCCAGACAATGAAATAATAGTAAAAGCTCAGCATTATGTTGGGCTTTTTTTATTAGTAGCTATTCCGGCTATCCGCTATAGTCCTCGCTGCGCTGCGGGCTGCCGCTGCTATCCGGGCTAGGGCATCGGTATTCCTAGTGAAAATGTCTTCACATCTATCAAGAACCAAACAATCCGGCCATATAAAGCCAAACCAAAATTCCGCTGGCCATAAAAGTTGAGATAATCACACTAAGGCTAACCAAAAAGGCTTTCAGTTTTCTTCCATCGCCTATAAAGTTGTAATAAAACACCGAAAAATAGCCCATCTGCAAAAGCAAACAACCAAAGTAAATTAGGTTGGTGTCAATATTGGTGAGTAAATTCAAGAAAGTCAAAACCACAAAAATCAGCGTACAAAAGGCATACATAAACATTCCGGCCACCAAATGTTCGGTATAGTTGTATTTTTCTTTGCGGTAAAAAAGCCAAAAAATAAAAGCCATAAATGGCAACGAGACCAAAACGGTCTTGTTTGCGTGGGTTCTGATAAAATGAGTCGCCTCGTATTGTCGCTCGTACATCTGAATCATATGCTGCTTTGATGTTGCGTCCATTTGCATCAACTCTGGATTTTCTTTCAAGACATCGTGTTTTTCTTCTACACCATCGGCGGTCATGGCAATTAAATTGAGTGCAGCCACAATCATAAAGAAATTCAACGGAGAAAAATATTTCTTGCGTTTCCCTTCGACATATTCTTTGGCTACGCGGCCGTTTTTATAAATGAGTTCTTTGAGCAACACCAAAAAACTCTTGTCAGCATGCGTAAAATAATGAAAAGCCTCGTGAAAAACT
Organism: Bacteroidota bacterium; assembly: GCA_018267095.1. Taxonomy (GTDB): domain Bacteria; phylum Bacteroidota; class Bacteroidia; order Flavobacteriales; family Flavobacteriaceae; genus Flavobacterium. The sequence continues at coordinate 247,810 of JAFDZC010000019.1, read as the reverse complement.
TCGTGCATGCTCAACCGATGCAGCGGTGTTTTCTGTCCGCAATTCGGGCAAAAATGATAATTTTCGACAAGTTGAGTTGCACAATTTTTACACGATGTTTCCATAAAATCAAGGTTTACCGCAAGATACAAATTACCGCTTTTCATCAAATCATAACGGCCTATTTTCTACCTTTGGCGCATGAAGAAATTTCCGCAAAATCTCCAACAAAAACTCAACGAGCGCCAACAGCAACAGGCCTTGCGCACTTTGGGTTTGTGGTCCTCAGATAAGATTGATTTTTCTTCAAACGATTATTTGGGCTTTTCTAAAAACACCGAGTTGTTTGCCCAAACCCATGCTTTTTTAAAAGCAAACCATTATACCACCAACGGCGCTACCGGTTCCCGACTTTTATCCGGCAATCATCCGCTGTATGCGCTTACCGAAAAATACATCGCCGCGTTTCACCAATCCGAATCCGCGCTGATTTTCAATTCGGGTTATGATGCCAATGTTGGTTTTTTGAGCAGTGTTCCGCAGCGCGGCGATGTTGTTTTGTACGATGAATTGTGTCATGCTTCTATCCGCGACGGTCTTCGTTTATCTCATGCCAAATCCTATAAATTTTCGCACAATGATTATGAAGATTTAGAAAAACAACTCGAAACACACGGCGCGCAACCTAACAATATTTATATTATCACCGAATCTGTCTTTTCTATGGATGGCGATGCGCCCAACTTTGAAGAACTCGTTCGTCTTTCTGAAAAATTCAACGCCTATTTAGTGGTCGATGAGGCGCATGCTTTGGGTGTTTTTGGCAATCAGGGGGAAGGGTTGTTGCAAAGTCAGCAATTACATTCCAAAGTTTTTGCGCGCATAGTCACCTTTGGCAAAGGGCTGGGTTGTCACGGAGCGGCTGTTTTAGGCAATGCCGAACTCATCGCGTATTTGGTCAATTTTGCACGTAGTTTTATCTATACAACGGGTTTGTCGCCGCACAGCATTGCATCGATTTTAAAAGCCTACGAATATTTGGCAACTGAGCCACAAGCGCTCATCGAATTGCAAACCAACATCGCTTTTTTCAACCAATACAAAATGCAATTGGGGCTCAAACCGATGTTTGTATACAGCAAATCAGCCATTCAATGCGCCATTATTCCGGGCAATCAAAAAGTAAAAAACATCGCACAGCAGTTGCAAGAAAAAGGCTTTGAGGTCAAACCGATTCTTTCGCCCACCGTGCCCGAAGGCCAAGAACGACTGCGTATTTGCTTGCACAGCTACAATACACAACAACAAATAACTGCTTTACTCGACGGGCTTTTGAGCCTTCTTTAAAATTTTTTTGTAACGTTTGAAACATTTGTTTACTCACGACCTGAATCCAAAAAAGCTTTTGACTTCGGATTCGGTCAAGAGCGCAGTTAAAGTTTCATTCATCAATAAAAGAATCATGAAAAATTTAATTAGAATTACTTTGTTCTTTGTCTTCGTAATTTTTACATCGCAGATTTTTGCCCAATCAAAAAAGAATAATCAATCGGTGCTTTGGAAAGTTTCTGGCAATGGGCTTTCAAAACCGTCTTATCTTTTCGGGACTGTTCATATGATTTGCGCGGCTGATTTTATTCTGTGGCCCAACGCCAAAAAAGCTTTTGAACAAACCGATCAATTGACGCTCGAACTCAATATGTCTGACCCGCAAGAAATGCAAGCGGCTCAAAAATTGGCGATGGGTGAAAAACCATTAAGTCAGATATTGACGGCCGATCAAAAGAGCAAACTTGAAACGGTTTTATAAAAAAATCAGTTAGGAACACTTGCTCAATATGATGCCTTTACCCTAGAAACGCTCATGAGTTTGATTTTTATGAAATCGTTTGGTTGTGCCGATTTAAAATTCTACGAAATGGAATTTATTCAATTGGCTGCACAAAGCAAAAAACCGGTGACGGGTTTAGAGAAAGTTTCAGAACAAATAGAAATTTTGAATCAATCGTTTACCGATGAACAAATGATTGCTTATCTGGACGAAATCACGCCAAAAATGTGCGCTGATTTGGTTCAAGAGTATAAATCACAAAATATTGACGGCGTTTTGCAACTCATAGCCCAAGACCAATCAATCGATGCCGAAGCTCAGAGAAAACTTTTACAAAACCGCAACGAACATTGGGTAAAAGTCATACCTGAGATGATGCAAAAACAAAGCACATTTTTTGCCTTTGGAGCCGCACATTTAGCAGGAAAACAAGGTGTTGTCGCGTTGCTTAAAAAAGCTGGATATCAAGTTGAACCCGTTTTAGACTAAAGTTTTGAAAGAAAAAGAACAAGCTTTTTTGCGTCGGATGGACGAGCACAAAGGAATCTTATTCAAGGTTTCTAAAATGTATATGGACGATCCTGAAGACCAGCAAGACTTGTTTCAAGAAATCATTTTACAACTTTGGAAAGCTTACGACAGTTTTAAAGGCGAGAGTCAATTTTCGACATGGATGTACCGCGTGGCCATCAATACGGCGATTGTCTATTTCAAGAAAGAGAAACGAAAGCCTGTTCAGCAAGTCTTTATCACCGAAAATATTCCCGAACCGCCCAGCAACACGGACGAACAAGAAAGCCAAATCAATCATTTTTATCGCGCGGTTCAACAGTTGGACAAAATTGACAAGGCGATTATTTTTTATCAACTCGAAGGATATTCACACCGAGAAATTGGCGCCAACCTCGGAATATCCGAAGTCCATGCCCGGGTGAAACTCAATCGTGCCAAAGAAAAACTAAAACAAATCATCAAAAAACAAGGATATGGATTTTAATGAATTACAATCAGCTTGGAACAACGAAAACCCACAAAACGTGCGGCTTCCCAACGATTTAGAAAAAATAAACTCGGCCCAAATGCCGCTTGAGTGCATCAAGAAAAACCTCAAAAACGAATTTATCTATCAAATAATATCAATCGTATTTTTGGCTTTTCTACCATTTATTTATGGTTTTCCTGCATATGCTTACGCGCCTTTTTATTTGCTGTTCTCGATTTTTGTGGGCATTTGCCTTTATTATTTGGTCAAGCTTTATCTGTTTTACAGACAACTAGGCAAAACCACTTTGAGTACCAAAGACAGTTTGTATGAAACGTATTATGAAATACGCGTCAATATGGAACTCTACAAAACATTTGGCTTTGCGCTCACACCGTTTGTTATTTTGTTTTTGATGGGTCTGTTGTATTTGAAAATGCCCGAGGTTTTCCAGAGCGGACTTCAAGATCATTCGCTTTTGATTGCGATTCTTTCCATTGTTCTTTTTTCGATGTTGTTTATGGGAATTGTTTTAGAATGGTGGGTGCATTACTTCTACGGAAAATATGCACGCGAAATGCGAAAAATCATCGACCAGCTCAAAGAAGAATAAAACAAAGCCCGTTATCACAACGGGTTTTTTTACTTTTGCCAAAACAAATCCTATGAAAATTTTCATCACCGGAATCGGTACTGATGTAGGCAAAACGGTTGCGTCTGCCATCGTTACCCAAGCGCTCGAAGCCGATTACTGGAAACCCGTTCAAGCCGGCGATTTAGACCATTCTGACAGTCATAAAATTCAATCGCTGCTCAGCAATTCAAAAACCGTGATTCACCCGAATGCTTATGCGCTCAACACTCCGGCCAGTCCGCATTGGGCCGCACAGATAGACGGATTGCGCATTGATCTCAAAAAAATCAAAGCGCCCAAAACTCAAAACTCATTGGTGATTGAAGGCGCAGGCGGTGTTTTGGTTCCGCTCAACGAGCAAGATTGCGTTATTGATTTGATCCAAGCTGATTATAAAGTCATGGTGGTTTCAAGACATTATTTGGGCAGCATCAACCATACTTTGCTTACGGTGGAAGCGCTCAGAAACAGAAACTTGAACGTTTCAGGAATTATTTTCTCAGGCGATGAACATCCGTCAACTGAAAAAATTATTCTTGAAAAAACCCAATTGCATTTCATTGGACGAATCAATCACGAACCCTATTTTGATGCGCATGTGATTGCCGATTACGCCGACGAGTTCCGCGAAAATCTTCTTAAAATTTAGCGATGAATCTATCTCAAAAAGACCAATTATATCACTGGCATCCTTATACACAACACCAAACCACCGGCTTGCTTCCGGCGATAGTCAAAGGCGAAGGGGCTTTGCTTTGGGACGAAAACGGAAAAGAGTACATCGATGCGATTGCTTCATGGTGGGTCAATCCGTACGGACATGCCAACCGCTTTGTAGCCGATGCGATTTACAAGCAACTCACTACTTTAGAACACGTTTTATTTGGCGGATTTACCAACGAACCCGCGGTTTTGTTGTCAGAAAAACTACGCACCCTTTTACCTTCGAATCAGAAAAAAGTATTCTTTTCTGACAATGGTTCAACTGCGGTTGAAGTTGCACTCAAAGCCGCTTTGCAGTATTTTTACAACAAAGGCGAACAACGCAAAAAAATCATTGCTTTTGAAGATGCTTTTCACGGTGATACTTTTGGCGCGATGGCCTCGAGCGGAATTACTTTTTTTACCGAAGCTTTTCAAGGCTCGCTTATTCACGTAGATAGAATTCCGGTGCCAATTCCGGGTCGAGAACAAGAAAGCTTGCAAGAACTCGAAAAACTTTTGGAAACCGATGATTATGCCGCATTTATTTTTGAACCGCTCGTACAAGGCGCTGCCGGAATGGTCATGTATGCGCCTGAAGCTTTGGAAGCTTTGATGCAAGCGTGTCAGCGAAAAAAGGTTTTTACCATTGCCGATGAAGTCATGACCGGATTTGGCAAAACCGGAAAAAATTTCGCTTGTGATTATCTGAGCGTTCAGCCCGATATGATGTGTCTTTCAAAAGCACTCACCGCCGGAACCATTCCGATGGCGCTGACCACTTTTACACAAGATATTTTTGATGGTTTTTTAGATGTCGATGTCAACAAAGCGCTGTTTCACGGGCATACTTTTACGGCCAATCCCACCGGATGTGCCGCCGCTTTGGCCGGTTTGCGTTTGTTGGAATCTGAGTCTATGCAAGCCAATATCCAACGCATCCATCAAAGACATTTGAATTTTCAATCGCATTTGGCACAACATCCGAAAATTAAAACCACACGCGTTTTGGGTGTTATTCTCGCGCTTGAAATCAAAACCGAAAGCCATGAAAGTTACTACGGAAATTTACGCAACAAACTCTATCAATTCTTTATTGAAAACGGAATTATTTTGCGACCGGTGGGCAACATTGTCTATATTTTGCCGCCTTATGTGATTACCGATGCTCAGTTGGATAAAGTCTATCAAATCGTTGAGCAGGCCATTGAAATGGTGTAACTTTGCCGCCAAATAACTTTGTCTTGAAAAACCGAATTGCCATATCGGCACTAGCTTCTGTATCACCGCTTGGGTCTGATCCGAAAACCATCGTCGCGCATTATGCCACGCAACAAACCGCTATGGCAAAGAAAAACTTTGGACTTCATGAATATTGGGCGGCGAGTTTGCCTGCAGAAGACGCACAAAGATTAGAGCAATTGCGGTTGTCTGAGGCCAAATACAAAGCGCTTGATCCGTCGGTGCTGATGGCGATAGACGTTTCGCGCCGGGTGTTGGAACAAGCCGGATGGCAAAAAGGCGATGTGGTTGGGATCAACATTGGTTCATCCCGGGGAGCGACACATTTACTCGAACAATATCACGAAGAATTCATTACCACCGGTAAAACGGCAACATTGAGTTCGCCCACAACTACTTTGGGCAATATTTCAAGTTGGGTGGCGCATGATTTAAAATCGGCCGGGCCAGAAATTTCACATTCCATTACTTGCTCAACCGCTTTACATGCGGTATTGAATGCAGTGGCTTGGCTTGAATCGGGCATGGCAGACAAATTCATCGCCGGAGGCAGCGAAGCACCGTTGACGCCTTTTACTTTGGCGCAGATGCAGGCTTTAAAAATTTATTCTAAAGAAACCGAAGGTCATCCTTGTCGTGCGTTAGATTTAGATAAAACCCGAAACACAATGGTATTGGGCGAAGGTGCTGCGGTGGTGGCTTTAGAACGAGAACACCCGAATCCGCTGGGGTATATAACCGGAGTAGGTTATGCTACCGATGATTTGCAACACAATACCTCGATATCGGATCAAGCCGAATGTTTTCAGAAATCCATGAAAATGGCTATTGGTTCAACACCGCTTGGTGAAATTGATGCGATTGTCATGCATGCGCCCGGAACCATCAAAGGCGATTGGTCTGAATATAAAGCCATCGAAAAAGTCTTCGGAAATCAGTTGCCCATGCTTACAACCAACAAATGGAAAATAGGTCATACTTTTGGCTCGTCGGGTTTGCTCAGTATGGAACTTGCGCTGTTGATGCTTCAAGAGCAGACTTTTTTTGGGACGCCTTTTTCTGAAATATTCAGCATTCAAAAACCGATACAAAATGTGCTCATCAACGCCGTGGGTTTTGGCGGAAATGCCGTGAGCATCTTGGTCTCGAAGCCATAAAAAAAGCCGCTGAATGAAGCGGCTCTTTTCATTTATTCTAAAATTATTTTTCGGTTGACAATCACTCCGTTTTCAAGTGTGATTTTGACAATCAACGCTTCGGTAGCAACATTTACTAAGCTTGATTGATAGTCTTGTGCGTGAACATTATCGTTTTCAGCAAGCAATCTGCCCAACAAATCATAGATACCCACCTTTTGAATATTTGAAGGAGCATGAATGTTTACCTGATGTTTTTGACTGTAAACAATCACAGCATCTGGGTTGAATACTGGTTGTTCGTTGCTCAACAAGTATGGGTTGAATCTAAGCTCAAAACGCGTGTCAAATGTTCCTGTTGCGGTGGTAAAGGTGTAGGTTCCGTTTTTGAGATTTTGGATGACATGGTTGAGTTTGTCAATTAAATAAACATTTTGATTTTGAAAGAAACCGTCTGTGTTTTCGATGGCAATGGTGAATGTACCGGCTACCGTAGTGCTGTATCCAAGCGGAATAATATCGGCATCGTTAAACGGAAGCGCTCTTCCTTGAATCGAGTAGTTGTCAGTTCCTTGGATGGTATACAATGACAACACATTTCCGGCCAAAAGCGTTTTTCCGTCGTAAAGGGTGTCATAGCCATTGGTAGCACCACTCAGATAACCAAGCAAAACTTCGTTGTAAGCTCCTTGTGCGTTAGATATGTTTACCCAAAGTCGATTTTTCTCAACCACTGTGTTCGTGGTTCTTGAAGCATTGTCATTGTTACCGGCAACTCGATAAAACTGATTTTGATTGCTCGCTACGCGCATGCTGTTTTTAAAGTTTGCAGTGTAAGTTCCGGCAGCTAAAGATGAATTAGCTTCGATAAAGAAACCTTGCCCGGAAGCAATTTTTCCATTAGGAGCTACACCACCTGTTATAGCGGATGAAGCGGTTTTGATACCTCCGGTCAGATTGTATTTGGCATAATCATCACTAGTGTAATTATAGGTTGCGTTACCCGGAATACTACTGCTGATGGCGGTGTTGTGCGTCCACAAATAAATCGTTCCATTGACAATACCTGCGTTGGTTGGATCGGTCAAGAACAGATCAATATCAATAGCTGATGGATATGGATTTCCGATGAGATTCATATACCCGGCACCTTTTTGAATGCTCACCGGGACGACACCAGTATTGGGCGTTCCAACAAAACTTCCTTCGTAAATGCCCGAGCTGGCGTTGGTTAAACTCCAGCCTTGCGGCGCGCGGATGATATAACCTTTGCCTGAAGTCATTACGGCATTTCCGCTGGCTATTGATGACCAATTGTTGATGATGGGATCAAAGCTGTAATATTTGTCAGTTTGTGTATTGGGCGATAACTGATTCAGTCTCCAGTTTTGAACCGGCGAAGACCAATAACTGTAATCGTATGCTTTCATCGGTGCCGATTTTTTGTAAGCGGTAATGCTTCCGGAGTTAGAGGCAGTGTCGTCTATCTGCACCAAACTTGCTTTGTCTTTTAAAATAATGTTTCCATTGCTCACCACATCAACAGAGGTTTGAACAATTAAATTGCTGCCGCTGTTGACCGTTAAAGTAGAATTACCCGTTACTCTGCAAGAACAAACGTTTAAGTCAGAATTTAAAGTTAGATTTCCCGAGATTACAACTGGTGTGGTGCTGTCAGGTGTTCCGTTCCAAGCGCCATTGCTATAGGTAACGGTCGCCGGAACAGTGATAGTAATCGGAGTTGTATAGACTGTCGGGCAAGTTCCGCTTTGAACTACCGCTCTAAAATATCTGGTAGAAGAAACGTTTCCGATTTGTGCTCCTGTGAGGGTTGTAGCTGTTGATGCTATATCTGTAACGCCACTGGTAAAGGCGGCATCATTGGCATATTGCCATTTGACGACACTTCCGGTATTGCCCGATAACACAATCGAGTTGGGTTGGGTATTTTTACAAATGGTAGTTGTGGTTGAACTTAAAGTTCCGGCCACTGTTGCCGTTGATATCGTTACAGTTTGTATTACTCCAGAAGTTGCTCCGCCGCAGAAACTGTCTACGCGTCTTACCCAATAAGTGGTGTTGCTGGTTGGCGACACCGTAATTGAGGCAGTATTGGCGCCAGAGATTACGTTTGAGCCAACAGTAGTTCCAGTTCCCCATTCAAAAATGCCATTGGTCCCGGTGGTTCCTCCGTTGGCGGTCAGTGTGGTTGAACTACCGCTGCAAATAGAAGTTGTGCCGGTTATTGATGTTGGCGCCGTTGATGCCACTGAAATGTTCGTCAAAGTAAGACTGATGTTTGAAACACCACCTATTTCAGCGTTCCGCAATTCAATAGTTGAGTTGGCATCCAAATCAAATGTCCCCACACTAACATTGTAGTTTCCGTTACCGCTCCAAGAGTTGGCAGACCAAACCAGAGTTCCGTTCACATAAAGTCGGGCTACATCATCCCAATTCTGCATGTAGAGGGCATAACGTCCGCAAGGGAATCCCTGTCTTTTAGCAGTAAAAGTATGATTGTCATTCGGTACAGAGCATCCGCTCCAACCTGCTGAACTAGATGGCGATGTTGCATTACCCCAGCTATTGGTTCCGGTTTGCGTATCAAAATTTAAAGTGTTTGTGCTGTAATAACCAATATAAGTAGTTGTGGCCAAACTAACATCAGAACCTGAATAACCATATACATTCCAAGTATTGCTGCCAAAAGAAGATGGGTTTCCGGTTGTTGCGATGGTTGCAGTGTAGGTAATTCCTGAGGTATATGAGTTACATCCTGAGTCATAACGACGTACCCAATAAGTGGTGGTTGTACTTGGCGTGATGCTTAAAGTAGCCGATGTTTGTCCCGAGATAACATTTGAGCCAACTGTTGAGCCAGTTCCCCATTGAAAAGTTGAGCCCGATTGACCAGTTCCACCAGAAGCCGTCAAAGTCATTGAAGTTCCCGGACAAGTTGAAGTAGTTGAAGGCGTTATCGTAGTGGGTGCAGTTGAAACCGGATTTACATTCACGGTGGTGGTTATCCAACCTGAATTGGTAGCCGGACAAGGAGATGGATCAACACGACGAACCCAATAACCGGTCTGAACCGTCGGATTTACCGTGATTGAGTTTCCGGTAGCACCCGTTATAACATTGGAACCTGCACTATATCCGGTTCCCCATTGGTAAACTGCTCCGGTGCCATGTGTTCCTCCGGATACTGTTAACGTAGTACTTTGTCCGGAACAAATCGTTGTGGTTCCGCTGATGGTAGTAGGCTGGGTTGATGGTTGGTTGACCGTTACAGTCAAAGTTACTCCGGCCGTATTTTGGCTACAAGGTGCCGGATCGACAATTCTTACCCAATAGGTAGTAGTTGTTGACGGATTGATATAATACGAAACATTGGTAGCGCCTGCAATAATATTCGAGCCGATGGTTGAACCTGTTCCCCATTGATAATTGGAACCTGTTCCGAGTGTTCCTCCGGTAGCGGTTAAAGTTGTTCCTCCGGAACCGTTGCACAATGAAGTGGTTCCTGAGATTCCGGTGGGCGCCGATGATGGATTGCTGACAGTAACGTAAACACTAGCTGCAGAAGTAGTTGTATTGCAGGGAGCAGGGTCTAAACGGCGAACCCAATAACTCGTTGATGAACTTGGATTTACAGAGATAGAAACGTTCGTTTGACCTGCCAGAATATTACTGCCCACAGTTGAACCAAATCCCCATTGATAAGATCCGCCTGCAGCTAAAGTTCCTCCGGTTGCTGTTAAAGTAATACTGTTGCCACGACAAACCGTTGTTGTTCCGCTAATGCCGGTAGGAGCTGTAGATGCTGTAGAAACCGTGACAGTCTGTGTAACGCCGGTCGTTGTTAGGTTACAAGGAGATCCGTCAATTCTTCGTACCCAATAAGTGGTAGTAGCAGAAGGATTAACATAATAAGTTGAAGATGTTGCTCCAGAGATAATGTTCGAACCCACCGTTGAGCCGGTTCCCCATTGATAAGTAGCTCCAGGAGCTGCATAACCGCCTGTGGCTGATAAAGTGGTTCCTGATCCTGCACACAAAGCGGTGGTTCCAGAAATCCCGGTGGGTGCTGTTGAGAAATTGGTACAAGCACTATAACTAAAGGTAACCTGAGAGTTTCCGCCTTGTTCATAATATTCTATGACTAAATTAACATTTCCGCTGAGATAGAATTGTGAAGAAGTTGATGAAATATATCCGTGATCTACAAAATTATTGATGATAAATGTAGCTCCGCCATCGAGACTGAGTCTGTATCCATCATCTCCGGCAACTGTAAAAGTATAATATCCGGCTGTGAAGTTTTTACGCATTTTAAATCTAATCGAAAACTGATCCGCATAGGTTCCGCAAAGATTGGTTCCTGACAAGCTGCCGGCACCTATATTTTGGTCAAAGGTTTCAGATTGCGTGACATATCCGCGATAATTAGTGCTAAAAGCATTGCTCGGCGGATTGGCCGTGTCGATTGCAGAGTATACATACCCAATCCAAGAGCCATTTCCGTAGCTTGTTTGGTCTCCCGCAGGGACGTTCACAGTTACGGTTGAGCTTATTCCGCTTGTATATGCAGAGCAAGGGCTTGGGTTGGTTCGACGCACCCAGTAGGTAGTTGTGGACGTTGGGGTTACGGTAATCGACGCACCGGTTTGACCAGAAATTATGTTCGAGCCTACTGTAGTGCCCGTTCCCCATTCATAGACCGCACCTGTTGCTAATGTTCCTCCGCTGGCAGTGAGGGTAGTGCTGTTGCCCAAACAGAGATTTGTTGTTCCGCTGATGGTTGTTGGAACCGTTGAAGGGCTATTTACAGTAACTGTTTGTGTAACTCCGGAGGTTGTGATACTGCACGGAGCAGGATCAATTCTTCTAACCCAATAAGTGGTTGTTGAACTTGGTGATACGGTTATGGAAACACCGGTTTGACCGGAAATGATATTCGATCCGACTGTTGTGCCTGTTCCCCATTGATAGGCTCCTGAAGATCCTAAAGTTCCGCCGGTTGCAGTAAGTGTTGTACTATCGCCAGAACAAATACTGTTGTTTCCGGCAATCGATGTTGGAGCCGTTGAACTCGTAGTACAATTCGTATAGGAATATGAAAGCCTTGAGACTCCACCTTTTTCATAGTATTCCAGAACCATGTTATAAGTTCCGCTTAGGTATATTGAATTCGCTGATGTAGTGGTATATCCGTGGTCATTCCATACATTTATCAAGTAAGTTGCTCCCCCATCAAAACTCAACCTGTATCCATCATCACCGCCAACAGTAAATGAGTAGTATCCGGGACTAAAAGTGCGTTGCATCAAGAGGCGATATGAAAAATAATCGCTGTAAGATCCACAGATGTTTGTACCAGAAATGGAGCCCGATCCTAAATCATAATCAAAAATCTCGGATTGTGTGGTAAAACCTCTGTAGGTAACAAATGCATTAGAAGGTGGATTGCCCGTATCAGTGTATGAATAAACATATGCAATCCAGGAACCTATTCCGTATGAGGTTTGATTTCCAGCCGGCGTACATTGTGCGGATGCGGTTTCTACACTAAAAAAGATAAGTGCAAGGAGAATAAAAATTAAGTGTAGTTGGTTAAATACAGCGGTTGCAATAATGACAGTTCTGTCTTTTAACTCCGATAAAGTATTTTTTTTCATAACACTAACAGGTTAAGTTGATACAGTTGTGGTGGGTTTGTTTTTAAAAATCGACCAAATGTATAAAAATACCGATGAAATACACAAATCTTTAGATAATATATTTTTTTTCCTACATTTTACGAAAACGATTTAGTTTGTTTTAAGGACATAAAAAAAGCTTCATTTTCAGTTATTTAGACTGAAATATTAAATCTTTTCATCTCTTTTAAAAATTACTGTAAATACTTACAATATTTTGGAAGGAGTGTTTTTTACCGATAAAATGCAAAAGACATTCGGTAGAAAAAGCAGTGATTTAGCGAGCGCTATAAGGTAGATTCTAATTCATGAATTTTATCATAAACCAAAGATGTTTCATAACCTTTTCGGAGCAAAAACTCAGTGCATTTTTTCTTTTTTAGTAAAAGATTAGATTCTGTGGTTTGTTGCCAAATCTTTTCAGCTAAACAACTAAAATTGTCATAATATTCTTGGTCGGACAATTCTTTAATTGCAGTATTTATAATGCGTGAAGAGATATTTCTGAACTTAAGTTCATTCGAAATTCTTTGTTTGCCCCAAAGTTTAATTCGATGTTTTCCGCGAGCAAAAGCAATGGCAAATCGCTCTTCATTGAGGTAATTGTTTTCAATTAAATGTACCACCAATTCATCTCGTTGACTGTAGGGCACATTGAGCTGATGCATTTTTTGACGAACATCCTCATGGCAGCGCTCTTGATAAGCACAATAGTGTTCAAGTTTCTTTATTAGCTCTTGGATTTCAGGGTTAAATGAATTCATACAATCCATAAAGAAGAAAGTCAAAATTAATTTCTTTTTGAAAATTTTTCTTTAAATCATTCAAATAAGGTTTAATCTGCTGATTGATAATAAGTTATATTCTTGTAAGAAAAAACCTTGTAAAAAATCATTCGACTGCTAAAATGTTTGTTTTTAAGTGAATTTGTTTACAATTTCATCATCTCAAGAGCATCATTTTAAATGAAATAGTAGTAATTTTGACCTACCCAATCTACACAACAAAAACAGCCTGCTTTTTTTATGCGCTAATGTTTCATAACCACAAAAAAAATGAAGATAAAATTACTCATAACAGCTCTCTTATGTAGTTTTTTTTCGGTTGCACAGTATTCCATTACCGGAACGGGTTCAGGGAATACTTACACTCAAAATTTTGACGCTTTCAGAGGAACAGCGATTACTCTCCCAACCAATTGGGCAGTTACAACGGCAACGTACAATGCCATGTATCCAATCATAACTTCTGGAGCGGCCACTCCAACCGTAGCGAATGCTTCAGGGAACAATTGTTATGCTGGTCGAGCTTCAAGTGTAAGTTCAGATTATGCTATTTTGCAAAAACAAGCCACCTCAGGTTCAACCACTTTTACCTTTAGCGCGGTCAATAATACAGGAGGAGTTGTAGACGGTTTTGTTATTACTTGGAATGTTGAGCAATATAATGATGCAGGTAGAGCTACCACCGTCGCCATGGATTACAGAATTGGCGCCGGAGCCTACTCAAACACCGGGATCACCGGCACCAACAGCTATACAGCTACAACCGGTTCGTCAACATTGTTTAATGTGGTTCAAACAGCCAGAGCCATAACCATCTCGGGTTTATCGATTCCCAATGGGACAAGTGTAGATTTTAGGTTTTCAATTGCCAACGGAACCCCGTCAGGCAGTAATGCACACATAGGAATTGACGATTTTACAGTTTATGCAACTTCACCCACACCATCCTCTTATTCTGGAGTTACAGCCGGAGTTGGAGCTGAGCCCGCTACTATCTCATCATTAGTAAACACACTAGCCTCGTCTTCTTTGAACTTTGATTTTTTGGTAACTGATGATGCCAATACCGTTGCTGCCAACGATGCTTTGCCCACGTTAATCAGCCAGATAGTAATCCCGCAAGGTACTGGAAATGATATTGCCGATTGGACACAGGCGATTTTAGGAGCAGAGCTATCAGACGGAACCAATACTTTGACTGGAACCGTCAATGCAACGAACATTACTTTTTCAGGGATCAATACCGCCACTTTAGGAAATATTGCAGACGGCGGAACCAAAACCTACAGGCTCAAAATATGGCTCAAAACGGCTTTGGGAGGGACCTTGCCAACTACCATTGATGGGCTCAATTTTGCTTTTAAAATCGACAGAACAAATTTCACAACTGCCAACATAGCTACTTCAACTCAGTTTGAATCTGGTACTGGGACCGCAGTTGAATCTGGCGCTACAAATAATGAAGTAACGGTGGTAACTACTAGGATTGTTTGCACCAACACACCTGGCGCGACACAATATGTTGGCGTTAACTTTTCAACACTTCCAACGGTTTACGCTCAAGATGCCAACGGAAATCAAGATTTAAATTACAGTAGTAATGTCACGATTACCAATGCCGGTTCATTGGCCATGAGCAATATGCCGACTGCTTTTTCGGGAGGAGTGCTTACTTTTCCTATTAATTTTCAATATTCCGCTCCGGGCAATGGTACTTTAACCATCAATGCCAATCCGGTTGCAGGCGTAACACCGGCTACGACCACAAGCATTACTGTTCTTACACCATCACCAGAGATCAATATTTTAGGAAATGCCACTACCATTGTTGATGGCGATACCACCCCAACCACAGCCGATTGGACTGTTTTTCCAGCCATGGTGATAGGTTCAACCACCACTACAAGAACTTTTACGATACAAAACACAGGAACAGCAGCTCTAACCATTTCAGGAATCAGTTTTTCAGGAGTCAATGCAGGTGATTACACGGTCACTACTGCGCCGGTTTCACCAGTTGCTGCGGGAGGTTCAACAACTTTTACAGTTACATTTAATGCGCTTGCTTTAGGCGCTTCAAACGCTACATTGATTATCACCAACAATGATGTGGACGAAGGAACCTATGATTTTGCCATTCAAGGAACTTCTACTGCGAGTGCCGCTTCCGATATTTTGGCAGTGGCTTTATCGGAACCGGCTACCATTGCTTCAACCATCAACGATGCAGCAAACCTCACCTCTTCAACCGGAATTCAAGTATGGCAGTTTCAAGTGCGAGATGGTGGCGCAACAACCGATGCTGATAACCTCAGTACGATTTTAACCGATTTTACTATTACCAAAGCAACCGGAAATCAAGTAACGAGTTGGTCAGACGCCATCAAAACAGTCGCGTTATTTGACGGAGCAACGCGATTAGCCAATGGAGTTGTGAGTACAACAGCAGGTGTGTACAATATTACTTTTTCAGGCTTAAATGTTGTGGTGCCTGATAATACCCAAAAAACATTATCCTTAAGACTTTCGCTCAACTGCGGAATTGGTTCAACCAACTTTGACGGAGATGATTTTGGTTTTTCCATCACCAATGCCTTGACCACTTTTTCATCATCCGGTTCGGGTAAAACGGCATTTGGTGCTCAATCGTCTGCCAATGCTAAAAACGTCATCAGCGTAACAGCTACTAAGCTGGCTTTTACCCAACAACCTGTCACAACAGGAGCCGGAAATACCATGACCAATGTAATTGTAGCAGCTCAAGACGCTTGTGGTAATTTAGATAAAGATTATGTCGGATCCGTAACCATCAGCAGTACCGGAACGATGAGCGGAGGTACTATGACGGTAAGTGCCGTGGCCGGTCTGGCAACTTTTGCGAACATTATTCATACGGTGGTAGGAACCGGCTTTGTGCTCAATACCTCTTCGGCATTTCCGTCGGTGAGTAGTTCTACTTTTGACATCGTAGCTGTCACGGTGCTCAATGCCGGTGACTTGGCCATTTTAGCGGTCAATACAACTGCAGAGTCTTCAGGTTCGGCTGATGAAATCTCGTTTGTTTGTTTTCAAGATTTGTTGCCCGGAACAACGATTTACCTTACGGACAACGGATATGAAAGGGTCTCGGCAGGCCTCTGGGGTAATACCGAAGGAATCATCATGATGACCCGAACCAATACAACGCTCCCAAAAGGAACCATCATCACGATTCACACAACCAACGGAGGTGTCAATGACGGAACCGATTACACAGTTTATACCTGCGGTTCAGCAGATGCCAATTGGAATAAATCAGTAGCTTCACCTGCAACTTACTTCTTTGATTTGAATAAGGACGATCAAGTTTGGATTTGTCAAGGAGGTGTTTGGGGCAATACCAATACGGCTCTTCACGACATGACCTACAACGGGAACGTGTTGTACGGATGGACTGATATTCCATGGAAAACGGCTCCGGCTTGGGACATTGCCAACGGAACCAAAGGCTCTACTATTTATCCTAAAAAAGATTGTTTTACAACCGATGTGGCCAACCTTGAAACGGGCGCTTCTCAGGTAAAATTTAACGATCCGGTAGACCCCGATTTTTCAACAACCACCAATGGAAAATACGAGTGGATTGCACTGATTAACAATCCTGCGAATTGGAATTACTACGCATCCGATGCTGCTTTTGACAGCAGTGGTTACAATTATTTAGGAGCTACCACTTGTCCGGGAATGATTATAGCATCTGATACTTATGTCAATGGTAAATGGACCGGATTCAAAGACACCAACTGGTTCAACTGCGGAAACTGGGATACACTCATGGTTCCCGATGCTACTGTAGATGTACAAGTGGGCGATAATGTTTTTAATCGTCAAGCTACCGTTGATGCTACGGCACAATATGCGTCGGCCTACAGTTATATCGCTTCAGCCAAAAACCTTACAGTTACCGGCGAAAAAGTTGAAATAATCGGCAATGCTAACAACAAACTTGAAGTGCACGGTAACGTTTTAATCAATGGACCTGCAGGTTATATTGATATGGATGACTCAAATTCAGCAACGGCTGATGGTCAATTATACTTGTATGGCAATTGGACCAACAATATTGGTTCGTCCGCTTTTGATGAAGGCAACGGAACCCTTCAGTTTGTGGGAACTGGAGTCCAAACCATTGCAAGTGCAGCGACTCAGGGAACAGAAACTTTTTACAATGTCATTCTCGACAACAACTTTGACACCGCCACTTCAAATGATTTGATTGCCACCGGAACACTCACAGTGAATGCGACCAGAAATGTCAACATTGACAGCGCGGGATATATCATTGCTGGGAAGAAACTCAGCCACAATGGAAATTTAACCATCGCCAACAACGGTCAATTCGTTCAAATTGACGAAACCAATACCAATGACGGAACCTATACCGGTACTAAATTTCAAGTGAACCGCACCGCACAGGTAAAACATTACGATTATGTATATTGGGGCTCACCGGTTAAAGATTTTCCGGTAGCTTCACTTCCGAATACTAATCGATATGAATGGAATACACTACAGGCCAACGCCAATGGCACAACCGGAAATTGGGTGGCGCCAACCACTACGACGATGACCACTGGGAAGGGATATATTGCGCGTGCCTCGAACGGAGCTTCAACTGCTCAAGCTATGAATTTGGTGTTTCAAGGCGAACCCAACAACGGACAATTTACCTTTCCTATCAACCGCGGAACCTACACCGGGCCGGATTATGATGCCGATTTGACCAATGCGACGAATGCTTTGACCACCAAACGAGATGACAACTGGAACCTACTCGGAAACCCTTATCCATCTGCCATCGATGCTGAAAAATTCTTGGTACTCAACCAAACCAAAATTGAAGGAACCGTTTGGATTTGGAAACACGGTTTAGATCCTACGGCTTCTGGAAGTCCGTTTTACAACAATTATTTATACAATTATTCAGCAACCACTGATTTAATCAAATACAACGGATTGGGATCGACCGAGCCGGATACTTTTGCCGGAAGCATTGCCTCAGGTCAAGGGTTTATTGTAGCGATGCTCGATTCGGCTCCGCAACCCGGAAGTACGGTTACTTTTAGTAATGATTTGCGAAGAGGTTCTATGTTAAGCGCTTCGGGCTTATTTGACAACACTGATTTCTTTAGAATGTCATCTAACCAAACAGCTGCGAATCGCCCAGAAGCAAAAAGTCGTATTTGGCTCGATGTAGTCAATGTAGCGGGTGGTCAAAAAGATACGGCATTGGTCGGCTATTCTGAAAATTCAACTTTTGGAGTGGATCATATGTACGATTGTATGAATTCAATCAAAAATGAATTAACACTTTATTCAATGATTGATGCGGAACCTTATATCATCCAAGGAAGACCTTTGCCTTTTGATCCAGGAGATGTGGTTCCGATGGGTGTAAAAATCGCCAATGAAGGAGCGCATACCATTGCCATCAGAAAAGTGGATGGTTTGTTTGAAACCACTCAGCAAAATATTTATCTCGAAGACAAACAACTTGGCATTATTCACGATTTGCGCCAAGCGCCTTATACGTTTACTTCGGCAGCAGGTAGATTTGATAATCGTTTTGTTTTGCGATATACCAATGAGCTTTTGAGTAATCCTGTTTTTGAATCCAATCAAAATGTAGTTGTATTGGCTAAAAAAGATTTCATCGAAATTCATTCATATAATCAAAACTTACAGCAAGTTCAAGTATATGATGTTTTAGGCAGAAATGTTTTTGAAAGTAAAAATTTAGATCAAGTCTCTTTGAATATCAACAGCATTAATCCATCTAATCAAGTGTTGATGGTTCAAGTCAAACGCAAAGACGGAAGCATCGTCACACAAAAAATTATTTACTAAAAAGTAAAATCAATAAAAAAGCCCGGAACAATCGGGCTTTTTTTAATGTTGTAAAGTTAAGCTTTCGCTTTTTGGCTCGCTTCTATGTTGCGCTCAATTTGATGACCCGGGCGTGACCATTTTGGTTTTTCTCCCAAAGAAGTATATTGAGAATCCTCGGCTTCAACGGTTTTAGGCTGCATGAGTTTGATGAATGGCTTTTGAGGCTGCAAGCCCAAGAGTTCAAACATTTTCATGTCTTCATTCACATCCGGATTGGGCGTGGTTAATAGTTTGTCTCCGGCAAAAATAGAGTTGGCTCCGGCAAAGAAACACATCGCTTGTCCTTCGCGACTCATATTGGTTCTTCCGGCTGATAGGCGAACTTGGGTCTCCGGCATTACAATACGTGTAGTGGCCACCATACGAATCATCTCCCAAATTTCAACCGGTTTTTCGTCTTCCATTGGGGTGCCTTCAACAGCCACCAAAGCATTAATCGGCACGGATTCCGGTTGCGGACTCAAAGTCGCCAAAGCCACCAGCATGCCCGCACGGTCTTCAATGCTTTCGCCCATTCCGATGATACCACCGCTACAAACCGTTACATTGGTTTTGCGAACGTTTTCAATGGTTTGAATTCGGTCTTCAAATCCGCGGGTTGAAATGACTTCTTTATAATATTCTTCAGAGGTGTCTAAATTGTGATTATAGGCATACAATCCGGCTTCGGCCAAACGTTGCGCCTGATTTTCGGTCAACATCCCCAAAGTACAGCAAACTTCCATGTCGAGTTTGTTAATGGTTCGCACCATTTCTAGCACTTGGTCAAACTCGGGTCCGTCTTTTACATTGCGCCAAGCGGCACCCATGCAAACGCGTGAAGATCCGCTTGATTTAGCACGTAAAGCCTGAGCTTTAACTTGTTGCACCGACATCAAATCGTTGCCTTCAATATTGGTGTGATAACGCGCTGCTTGCGGACAATATCCGCAATCTTCAGGGCATCCGCCGGTTTTAATCGAAAGTAATGTTGATACTTGAACCACATTCGGGTCGTGGTATTGACGGTGAATGGAAGCTGCTTCAAAAAGCAAATCCATCAAAGGTTTGTTATATAAGTTGACGATTTCTTCTTTGGTCCAATTGTGTCTGATGGTACTCATACATCTAATTTTATGATTGCCTCAAAAGTAGGCAATATGTTCTGAAATAACAATGAGGTTTATTTTAGGTTTTTGAGATAGTTGCGCGTAAAGCTCAAATCATTTTCAATGGCTTTTTTGAGCGAGTCAATCGAATCAAACTTGAGTTCGTCGCGAATGTGTTCCAGCATCGAAACAGTTAATGTTTTTTCGTATAAATCTGCTTCAAAATCTATAAAATACACTTCTACCGAAAGCGTTTGCCCATCTACCGTTGGGTTCGTGCCGATGTTCATCATGCCATAAACGGTTTGCCCATTGATGATGCTTTGCACAATGTACACGCCTTTTTTAGGAATGAGTTTATAATCGGCATCAATAGCCAAATTTGCCGTTGGAAAACCTATGGTTCTGCCCAATTTTCTTCCGTGGACGACTGTTCCGCTCAGCTGATAGTTATAACCGAGGTATTGATTGGCCAGTGAAACGTTTCCCTCTAAAAGAGCAGTTCTGATTTTGGTGGAACTCACCGAGACATCTTCAATTTGTTGTGCCGATATTTGTTCAACATCAAAACCGTATTGGTGTCCGAAATCAATCAAATCGTGAATATCAGCGGTGCGATTGCGTCCAAAACGATGGTCGTATCCGATGACAATTTTTTGAATATTGAGTTGGTCAACCAAGATATCTTTGACAAATTCTTCGGCTGTGAGTCTTGAAAATGTTTTGTCAAAAGGATGAATAATCAAATGGTCTAAACCCGTTTTTTCAAGTAATTCGGTGCGCTCTGCAATGGTATTGAGCAGTTTGATTTCAGATTGATCTTGCAAGACCATTCTCGGATGCGGGAAAAATGTCAAAATCACACTTTCACAATCGCTTTGACGCGCACTATGGAGCAACTGTTGCACAATTTTTTGGTGTCCGATGTGGACTCCATCAAACGTACCGAGTGTAACAACTGTTTTTTGATTGCTGCTGAAAGAGTCTATTGAGTGAAAAATTTTCAAACGCACTATAATTTCTTGGCGCAAAGGTATATTATCTGATTGATTTTTTTCAAACGTTTTTTTAATTGCAAACGAACTAATTTAATGATACAACGGTAGTATTATTGAATTCACAAAGCCTATGTTTTTTAATTTTAAAAAAGTAGGGTATTTAAGTGTTAATCTGTTAAAAAAAGAAGTCTATTTACCAATTAATTACAAAATAGATAGTACATTCGCAGCGCATTAACCCACTTAAATTGAAATGAAAAAATTACTACTTACCTTAACAGTTGTAATGACCTTTGCAGGAGCTTTTGCACAAAGAAAAGCTACATGGTCTTACACTTCTGAGAAAGTTTTAGATTCTCAAAGAATTAAAGAGGAAAACTATTCTCAAAACCAACAATTGCTTAAAATTGATTTGGCCAATTTCAAACAAAGTTTGGCCGGAGCAAAAGACAAATTTTCACATCAACCCGGTCTTTTAATTAATTTCCCGAACATCGCCGGAGAAATGGAAACTTTTGAAGTTTGGGAAAATTCAAACTTTGAGGCAGAGCTGCAAGCTAAATTTCCGGATATCAGAGCTTACATCGGAAAAAGTATTGACAACCCAGGCTCTACCATTCACTTTAGTTTGTCTCCTGACGGGGTTCAAACGATGGTGATGCGTCCAGACAATGGGACTGAATTTATCGAACCTTACAGCAAAGATCATTCAGTGTATGTTTTGTTTGATTCGGCTACCAGATTAGCCAATCGTTTGCCGTTTAACTGTAGTACAGTTGATCAGAGATTGAATCAAGATTTGACTGAAAACCCAAATATCGCCAATCGTTCTAACAACCAACAGTACAAAACCATGCGCTTAGCACTTTCTTGTACCTATGAATACACCGTTTATTTCGGAGGTACTGTAGCTGGTGCTTTGGCTGGTATGAATGCTACAATGACCAGAGTAAACGGAGTTATGGAGAAAGATTTGGCAGTACACTTAAATATGATTGCCAACAACAATTTGATTATTTACACGACTTCTTCAGATCCGTATTCAGCGGCAGGAACTGGTTCTAACGGTGCTTGGAATACTGAATTGATGAACAATTTGCACACTGTTTTGGGTGATAATGCTTTTGACATCGGACATTTGTTTGGTGCTTCAGGCGGCGGCGGAAATGCTGGTTGCATCGGTTGTGTATGTTCTAATGTATTGTCTACTGGAGGTACTGCTGAAGACAGCTATAAAGGTTCTGGATTTACTTCGCCATCAGATGGTATTCCAGCCGGAGACACTTTTGACATCGATTATGTTGTGCATGAAATGGGGCATCAATTAGGAGCTAACCATACTTTTTCACATAATTATGAAGGTTCTGGAGTTCAAGTAGAACCGGGTAGTGGTTCAACCATTATGGGTTATGCAGGAATTACCAGTTACGATGTTCAAGCGCATTCAGATGCTTATTTTACTTACAGAAGTATTTTGCAGATTCAAACTAATTTGGCCACCAAAACTTGCCCAGTAAGCACGCCAATTGCCAATACACCACCATCTGTTTTGGCAAAATCAGACTTTTCCGTTCCTTCGAATACTCCATTTGTGTTGGTGGCTGATGTTTCTGATGCTGAAGGAGATACATTGACCTATTGTTGGGAACAAAACAGCAGTGCAACATCAGCAAGTAGTGGAGCCAGTTCAGTAGTTTCACCAACCAAAACTACGGGGCCAAATTTTAGATCGCTGATTCCTAAGTCAGTACCGGAGCGTTACATGCCGGATATGACAAAGATTTTAGCAGGTACTTTTAATTCAAACTGGGAATGTCTTTCAACAGTAACCCGTGCTTCTAAATTTACCATTACGGTGCGAGACAACAATCCTACAGGACAACAAACCAGTACAGATGAGGTTATTGTAACGACTAAAGCCGCATATAACAGTACTACAGCTCCAACCGGAGCGGGTCCGTTTACGGTGACTTCACAAGCTACAACAGGTATTTGTTGGGCACAAGGAAGCACACAAACCATTACTTGGGACGTAAACAATACAACTAGTTTAACGGGTTCTGCTAATGTAAATATTAAATTATCAACCGATGGAGGTTTAACATTCCCGTATACTTTGTTAGCAGATACACCTAATGACGGTTCAGAAGAAATTACCGTTCCGAACATTGCTGCTTCACAGACTTGTCGTGTAAAAGTAGAGCCTACCGGAAACTACTATTTTGCCATCAACGCCAAGAATTTTTACATAGGCTACGAGTCTGTAACTTCATGTGATACTTATACCTATAATACTCCATACAGCATCAATGATGGCAGTAACAGTTACACTTCAAAAACCATTAATGTGCCAACTGCAGGAACGATTAGCGATGTAAATATCACCTTGAATGTAACACATCCAAATATTCAGAACTTGACTTTTGCTTTTGTTCGTCCAGGCGGAACATTGTCTACTCTATTTACCCAACAATGTGCTGGAAGCGCTGACATGAATGTAACGTTCGACGCACAAGGTTCTGCGTATACTTGTGGAAGCCCTTTAACAGGAAACATTATTCCACCCACCAATTACAACTTAAATGGTTTGAACGGTTTGAATAAATTAGGTAACTGGCAATTTGGAATTAAAGACAACGTAGCCGGAAATGCTGGAACAGTCAATTCAATTTCATTAGAAATTTGTTCTCAAACATTTACCCTGCTTTCGAACAACGAATTGACATTCCAAGATTTAGCGGTTTATCCAAATCCATCAAACGGAAACTTTACCGTTGAATTCCAATCTAAATCAAATAACAAAATCGGAATCGATGTATTTGACATTAGAGGAAGAAAGGTCTATGGAGAGTCATTTGACAATACAGGAATGTTCCGTCAAAACTTGGCTTTATCAAATATTCAACCGGGAGTTTACATGGTCTCTATTGTTGATGGTGATGCCAAAACGGTTAAAAAAATAGTCATTGAGTAAAAACCTCATATTGTTAAATATTAAAAAGCGCTCCACTACGGAGCGTTTTTTTTTTGACATAAATTGTATATTTGAACACTATTAACCTTCTTAAATTGCCATTATGAAAAAGATATTACTTTTCTTGGTAGCTATTTTTTCGATATCGTTCACTTATGCACAAGATGCGATTTGGAAAAAAGTTGACGACATTCCTTCAGGATTGGCTCTCTTGCCACGCGATTCACATCCAACGGAATTCAAATTATTTACGCTCAACATGAGTGCTCTTAAGGCGCAATTGGTTTTGGCACCATCGCGCAACAATGTTGGACAAGAGTCAAATGTTGTACTAGCTTTCCCGGATTCAGAAGGGAATTTAAAACGGTATAAAATTTACGAAGCTTCAGTTATGGATCCGGCATTAGCGGTGAAACACCCTGAAATCCAATCGTATGTAGGTTTGGGGGTTGATGATCCAACGGCTAGAATCAGATTCAGCACCACTATTTTTGGCTTGCATACCATGACTTTGTCCGGTGTTGATGGGGCAACTTTTATCGATCCATACAGTAAAGATTTGAATTATTATATGGTTTTTAATAAATCAAATTTGACCACCACCAAAACTTTTAAATGTGAAGTTGCTGAAGCCGGTATTGATTTGGCTGATGCAACTCCAATTCAAACATCCCTCAACCGCGCGAACAATAGTTTATTCAAAACTTATCGATTGGCTTTGGCTTGTACCATTGAATATGCTGCTTTTCATGTGAACGCTGCTGGAGTGGGTTCAGGAACTTTAGCTCAGAAAAAAGCGGCGGTTTTAGCAGCTATGAATGTTACCATGACCCGTGTAAACGGAATTTATGAAAGAGATATGGCCCTTACAATGGTCTTGATTGCCAACAATGAAAATATCATCAATATTACTTCAGATACTTTAGATAACAGCAACACCAATAATGTTCTTTTAGATCAAAATCAAACATTCATTGATGCAACCATTGGTAGTGCCAACTATGATATCGGTCACGTAGCTAGTACTGGTGGTGGTGGAGTTGCGACTCCGCAATCACCTTGTAATGACAGTATCAAAGCGCGTGGGGTTACCGGTTTGCCTTCTCCGGTAGGCGATGAGTATGACATTGATTTCGTGGCACATGAGATGGGGCATCAATTTGGTTGCTCTCATACCTTTAATGGTGACCAAGGAAATTGTGGTGGCGGTAATCGCGTGCAAACATCAGCCTATGAGCCGGGTAGTGGTTCTACCATTATGGCTTATGCCGGAATTTGTTCTCCGCAAGATGTTCAATTACATTCTGATGCCTATTTCCATGCCAGAAGTTTACTGCAAATGATGTCTTTTGTGAATGCCGGAGGTAACTGTGCTGTAGCCGTTGCTAATAACAACAATCCGCCTGTAGTTGATGCGGGTGCCAGTTATACCATTCCCAACGGAACGCCTTTTGTTTTGACAGGTTCGGCTTCGGATGTCAACGGAGATTCACTAACATACTGCTGGGAACAATACAATTTTAGCTCTTCAACCGCTTTGCCATCGCCAACTGCAACCGGAGGTCCCAACTTCCGTTCTTTCAATCCGACGGCATCACCTAAAAGATATTTCCCGGCTTTTGCCAGTGTTTTAGCCAATAATTTAGCAACCACTTGGGAAGTCATTCCAACAGTGTCTCGATCGATGGTTTTCTCATTAGTAGTTCGAGATAATAGAAGTCCTTTAGGCGGACAAACAGAACGCGGAACAATGAATGTTACTTTTGCTAGCGTTGGTCCATTTAGAGTTACTTCACAAAGTACAAATACAGCTTGGGACAGAAACTCAACACAAACTGTAACATGGGATGTGGCCGGAACTACAGCCAACAACATCAATACTGCCAATGTAAACATTAGATTATCTACCGATGGTGGCGCCACTTTCCCGTATTTATTAGCCGAAAACACGCCTAACGATGGTTCAGAAGATGTAATAGCTCCGAACGTGACATCGTCTAATTGTCGCATCATGGTTGAAGCAGTAGGCAATATCTTCTACGCTCTTAATACCAAAACTTTCTATATTGGCTATACCATGGTGAGCGGATGTAATACATACACATTTAACACACCATTCAACTTGCCTGACGGAGCAGCCAATTATACAGCTAAATCCATCAATGTTCCGACTGCCGGAACCATTAGTGATGTGAATATTACCATTAATGCAACACACCCGAACCTTCAAAATTTAGTGATGGCTGTTGTGAGGCCGGGCGGAACACTTGGGATTTATTATAATCAACAGTGTGCAGGTAGCGCCAATATGAATGTTACTTTTGATCAACAAGGCAGTACATTAACCTGTGCAAGCCCAACTAGTGGGACTTATGCGCCACCGGGGGCTTTAAATTTTGATACCTTCAACGGATTTAACCAACAAGGAAACTGGCAATTTGGATTTAAAGATGCGGTTGCCGGAAACACCGGTTCAATTAATTCAATCGCTTTAGAAATTTGTACGGTTAACTTTGTGATGGCCAACAACAGTTTTGAGTTTGAAAACTTCGCGATGGTTCCGAACCCAAATAATGGCGATTTCCGCGTTCAGTTTAATTCAAATTCAAACCGCAACATCCAAATCTCAGTCTATGATATGAGTGGTAGATCCATCTATGAACGAAGCTATGCCAATTCAGGATTGTTTGACCAAGAAGTGCGTTTGCAAAATGCGCAAGCAGGAGTTTATCTGGTTTCAATTTCTGACGGAGAAAACAAAATGGTCAAAAGAGTAGTGGTTCAGTAATCATTGCCGACATAAAATAAAAAGCCGCTTTCAAAGCGGCTTTTTTTATTCGGTTAACCATGAAATATGTTGGGTGATTTGCGGCACTTCAGTAATGGTAAAACGCAAATCAACCGAAGTTTGTTTTTGGTTTTTAGCCACCGATAATTTGCCTTGCTTGACGGCGTAATATCCGGTTTGTCCTTTGCAGTAACAGAATCTTCCAAACAAAACTTTTTGTTGCGCGAGCGCTTCATTGGCCAGACTCATATTGTCTTGGTTGCTTACTTCAAAAATCACTTCTTCGCGGTATTGTGCGTCTTGCAGATTGCCTTTGACTTTTCGGTTATAGGAATATTGATAAACGCTTTTGTTGTTATCGTCTGTAAGGGTGTAATACAACCTGCCAAACTCATCGGTTTTGAGTTCGATGGCTTTATGGGTATTTAATTTTACGGAACAGTTGCCGTCTTTCGGGCATTCACTAGTTAGCGAAATTACAGGTTCAGAGATTGTTTCCTTTTTTGATTTACACGAAAGCAAACCAGTTAAAGCCAAAAGAAAAACCGCTTTACTTAAGCACAGATATTTTTTTGGATATTTCATCTTATTTTCCGTTAAAAGTTGTCATCGTATTCGAGATACCGGCCGTTCCGAATGATCGAATAATCTCAGCGCCCAATTGCAATCGCTCGGGTAAAAGTTGGTTTTCCTCATCTGACCATTCACCCAAGACATAATTCACTTGTTGCCCTTTTTTAAAGGTGTCGCTGATGCCAAATCTAAAGCGCGCGTATTCTTGCGTGTTCAAGATTTGCTGAATGTTTTTGAGCCCGTTGTGGCCGCCGTCGCTGCCTTTGGTGCGAATTCTGATCGAGCCGAAAGGCAAGTTTAAATCGTCGGTAATGACGAGTAAATTTTCAAGCGGAATTTTCTCTTTCTCGAGCCAATATTGCACGGCTTTTCCGCTGAGGTTCATATAGGTATTGGGTTTGAGCAACAAATAAGTGCGGCCTTTGAATTTGTATTCGGCCAAATCGCCCAAACGAACGGTCTGAAAAGTCAGCGATTCGGTGCGGGCCAAATGGTCTAAAATTTTAAAGCCGATGTTGTGGCGGGTGTTGACGTATTCGGCGCCAATGTTGCCCAAGCCGACAATGAGGAATTTCTTCATAAGGTCAGTATTGTCAATGTTTTTTGGTGTAGAAAATAAACTGAAAAACCATTTCATGCGGTAAAAGTAGCAAAATTTGCGTTCGCTCAATTCGCTTCGTTCGGGTTAAGCGTAGGGCAGGTTCCCGGCTCAAAATAAACAAAAAAAAAGCACCAGCGTAAACTGATGCTTTTGTATAGCGGTTTGAAAAAATTATTTTTTCTTTCCTTTTGCTCCTTTTTCTGCTTTGGCAGCTTCTTGAGCAGCTTTCATCGCAGCACGTGAAATCTTCACTTGGCAAATTACCGTGTTGTCCGGGTGCATTAATTTGAAATTGTTGGTCTCTAATTTAGTTACATACAATTTGTTACCCATTTGCAATTCTGAAATGTTGGCTTCAACATAATCCGGAAGGTTTTTTGGCAAAGCTTTCACTTTCAGTCTACGCAAGTTCAAACGCAAGTCACCACCCAACAATACACCTGGAGAAGTTCCCACGATTTTCACCGGAACTTCCATCATGATTTCTTTGCTCTCGTTGAGTTGGAAGAAGTCAATGTGTAAAATTTTGTCTGATACCGGGTGTGTCTGAATGTCTTGTAAAATAACATTAGCAGACTTGCCGTTCAAATCTACGACTACTGTGTGCGCATTCGGAGTATACACCAAATTTTTAAACGCTTTTTCTTCTGCTGAAAAGTGAATTGGGCTTTCTCCTCCGTAAATAACGCAAGGTACCATTCCAGCATCACGTAAGGCTTTAGTAGCTTTTTTGCCTACGCTTTCTCTTTCTTGTCCTTTAATCGTAATCGATTTCATTGTAAAAAAATATAGTTAATAAATAAAACTCTTGTTGTTGGTTTTCAGTTGCCTGTTCACCGGTTTTGGGGCGTTCCTCTCGTGCCTCGAGTCGCGCTTTTCGCTCATAGTCCTCGCTGCGCTGTGGGCTATCCGCTGCAATCGCTAACGCAAATTTGTGCTAACCGTTAGCCTTGTCTTTCCATCATCGCCACCACGCCGCCTTGCCCCTTCGCTAACCCGAGGCGAAGCCGAACTGAGCAAAGCTAATCAGTCCACCGGACTGATTTTTAACGCTCGGTCACATCAGAAACTTCCCGCTAATCGAGTTGTTGTTTTGTACCATGCGCATCACATCGGCAAAAAGCGGGGCACAACTCACAACCCTTATTTTGTCAGACGACCTTTGCAGCGGAATCGAATCAGTTACGATTAATTCACTCAATTGCGAACGCTCGATTTTTTCATACGCATCACCCGATAAAATCGCGTGGGTACAAATTGCTCGAACGCTCAAGGCGCCTTTTTCAATCATCAAATCGGCCGCTTTGGCTAGCGTACCGCCGGTATCAACCATGTCATCTACCAAAATCACGTTTCTGCCTTTGACTTCTCCGATGAGTTCCATCGTGTCAATCACATTGGCTGCGCGACGTTGTTTGTAACAAATCACCACGTCTGATTCTAAAAATTTAGAATAGGCATACGCTCTTTTTGATCCGCCCATGTCTGGCGAAGCAATGGTGAGGTTTTCTAGATTTAAACTTCTTACATACGGCAAAAAGATTGTCGATGCAAAAAGATGGTCTACCGGTTTTTCAAAGAACCCTTGTATTTGGTCGGCGTGCAAATCCATCGTCATGATGCGGGTTGCGCCCGCGGCATCCAATAAATTGGCCACCAACTTGGCTCCAATCGGAACTCTGGGTTTGTCTTTTCGGTCTTGACGCGCCCATCCGAAATACGGAATCACGGCGGTAACGTGTCGGGCCGAAGCTCTTTTGGCGGCGTCAATCATGAGCAACAATTCCATCAGATTGTCTGAACTCGGAAAAGTCGAGCACACGATAAAAACCCTGAGCCCACGAATGGACTCTTCATACGATGGCTGAAACTCGCCGTCGCTGTATTTTGAAAACGTCACTTTTCCGAGCGGTACGCCGTAATGAGTGGCAATTTTTTCCGCCAGATAGACACTTTGCGAACACGCAAATATCTTAGCTTCCGGTTCCTGGTGTGGCATTTTTGTCGGTTGTTATTAGACCGCGACGCTGTATACAAATTGACCTATTCATTTCTGAAAAGCCAGACGTGTATAAACGCCTCGGATGTAGTTAGTTAGTGTGTGTTGCCGTAAATGCGGGGCAAATTTAGAAATAAAAATCAAGTTTCTAAGATTATTTTTCACAAATTTCTTTAGGATATCCTAGATTATTTTTTACATTTGCACCGTGTTTTACAGCAAGCATGATTTGTTATGTTTGTTTAAAGCGATAAAGCCAACTGTTGTTGGTTTTTGTCTGTCACGCCCGGATGGCGGAATTGGTAGACGCGCTGGTCTCAAACACCTGTGGGAAACCGTGCCGGTTCGACTCCGGCTCCGGGTACAAAAAATCCTCTCTGAAAAGAGAGGATTTTTTTTTTGCTCGGAGTCAAACTTCTTTGTTTGACGGCTTCGGGTACTTTAAGAAATCGTAATTAGTTTATTATTAAACTGTTACGGTTTTACTTCACCGCCTTAATCACATACGTCACAATGCCCCAAATCATCAATTGGGTTTCATCGGTTACTTGAATCGGTGGGTATTTTGGATTTTCAGGCATGAGCCAGAGCTCTTCTTTTTTGCGTTTGATGCGTTTCACGGTAAACTCTCCATCAATAAAACACACGGCAATTTTGTGGTTTTGAGGCTCCAAACTGCGATCAACCACGAGTAAATCTTGGTCTTCTATACCGGCTCCGCTCATAGAGTCGCCCTGCACGCGTATATAAAAAGTAGCTAGCGGATGCTCTGAAAGCGCCTTGTTTAAATCAATCCGAGATTCCATAAAATCCAGTGCCGGCGACGGAAACCCCGCCGAAACGCCATGGCTCACAAAAGGTAGCGGCTGTGCGTTGTCAAGCTCTGGTTTAAAGACGGTAGCCGTTGTTTTTTTTACTGACATTTTACGGTGAGAATTTGGTCTAAACGCGTGGTGTATTTAGGCGAAAGCAATTGCTGTTTCATGTTCCAAGTTTTTTCGCCTTGGGTGCCAAGCTTTATTTTTCGGTCGCCCACTTTTCGGTTCATTGCATCGATGGCTTTCATCAGCGGCAGATGTTTCGGGTTTTCGTCTTCAAATAAGTCAAACTGCTTTTCGTTTTCAGGGCACAACTGACTCACAATTACGCCTGCTTTGGCAAAAGTCAAATCGGGATTTCTGCGATAAATTTCAGTCAATAAGTGCACAGCAGTTTGCACGAGCGTCAAGGTCGATTGGGTGGCAAAAGGCAAGGTCATCAGTTGCTGATAACCGCGGCTTTTTCTTTTACCATCCGGATAATCAACGGTTTTTAAAAACACATAAACCGTTTGACAACAGGATTTTTGCGCGCGCAATTTTTCGGCACAAACCGAAGCAAAGGTCGAGATGCGTTCGCGTAAAGCGTCATAATCATTGAGCGCTTTCGGAAAACTTCTGGTCACAGCAATGGTCTTTTTTTCGGTCAGCGGCGCTTCGAGCCCCAAGACCGATTGACCTTCGAGTTCGCTCACCAAACGCAAGCCCACCACGCCCATTTGTAGTTTGATCCACGCGCGATGCTTCGGGTCGATAAAGTCATAAGCGGTTTGAATGTTTCGGTCTTTCATTTTTTTACTCAGCCGAAATCCGATGCCCCAAACATCTTCAATTTTGGTCCATTTGAGCGCCTTGGTGCGTTTCTCATCGCTGTCAATCACATGTACGCCTGAGGTTTGCTTCGGAAATTTACGCGCAATTTTATTGGCAATTTTTGACAAGGCTTTGGTTGGGGCAAAACCCACACACACCGGAATGCCCACCCATTGTTTGACGCGACTTTTCATTTGCAATCCGTAGGTATGAAAATCATCCACGCGCAAGCCTTCAAGGTTCAAGAACGCTTCATCAATGCTGTACTCTTCTACGCAAGGCGTAAACTGCCGCAAAATTTCAAACACGCGCTGGCTCAAGTCACCGTAGAGTGCATAATTTGAAGAGAACACTTTGACGCCTAATTGTTTTAATTGTGCGCGCACCTGAAATTCCGGAGCGCCCATTGCAATCCCGAGCGCTTTGGCTTCGTCACTGCGCGAGATGATGCAGCCGTCGTTGTTTGACAGCACCACGACGGCTTTTCCGTTCCATTGCGGCTGGAAAACGCGTTCACACGACACGTAAAAATTATTGCAATCTACCAAAGCGTACATGGCTTAAAGGTACGATTCAGCCGTAAAAAATAAAACCGACAGTAGTTAAATTGTGTAGTTTTTATCAGAAGCTTATCCGGCTCTGCGCTTTTATCTGGGCTTGCTCATGACCGCCGCCCAGGATAACCGCTGCGATCCGGGCTAGGGCAGCGGTGAGTAGGCAAACGTATGGGCATAAAAAAACCACCCGAAGGTGGCTGTATTTTTTTTGATTTTCTTATCTAAGCAAATCCATCACCAACGACGGAAACAAACCAATGGTCAAATTGAGTAAAATTGCCAAAATGGCTACGCTGTAAATCAACACTGGTGTTCCGGTGCGCGTTTCGTTCGGCTCTTTGGTGTACATAGCTAAAATCAGTTTAAAGTAATAACCTACACTGATAATCGAGTTAATCACCGCAGCAATCACCACAACCAAATAACCCGCTTGAATGGTCGGTCCGAACAAAGCCAACTTGGCAAAGAATCCCGCAAACACAGGAATTCCTGCCATCGATAACAAGGCTCCGGTCAAAATCGCGGCCAACAATGGATTGGTTTTGCCCAAACCGTGGAAGTTGACAATGTCTTCGTTGTCGCGGTTTTTACACACATACAACAACACGCTAAACGCTGCAATACCCGCGAGCGCATAAGCCGAAGCATAATACAACAATACCGAAGCACCACTGGTTGTATTGAGCAAAGTCATGAGCATAAATCCTGCGTGCGAAATCCCCGAGAAGGCCAACATACGTTTCACATTGGCTTGTTTGAGCGCCATGATGTTGCCCACGGTCATGGAAGCAATTGATACCACCACCACAATGATTTGGAACTGATAGTTGATATCTGCATTCATGGCCGTTAAGAGTTTGAACAAAGTGGCCATCGCCGTTACTTTGGCCAAAGTACTCATCGTTGCAGTAGTGAGTGAAGGAGAGCCTTCGTATACATCGGGTGCCCAAAAATGAAACGGAACCGCCGCAATTTTAAAGAACATACCAATGGTCATGAGCGCAATACCAATCGGGAACCAAATTGGCAATTCGGCTGAGCGCGATAACTCTGAAATTTCTTGGGTATCAAAGGTGCCCATGGCTCCGTAGATCATACAAATTCCAAACAAGATAATTCCTGAGGCAAATGAACCCATCAAGAAGTATTTCATTCCGGCTTCGTTGCTTTTGAGGTTCAAACGGTTGCTGGCCGCCAATACATAAAGTGAAATCGATAAGATTTCAATGCCCAAGAAAAACATCGCCAAGTTGCCAAACGATACCATCGCAACAGCACCTGATAAAAGGAAAATTTTGATGGCGATATAGTCCGATAATTTGGTAGGATGACTTTCGTAAAAGTTGTGGCTGAGTATCACCAAGAAAATGGTCAGGATGATGAACAAAGCCGAAAAGCCCGAAGCAAATTTATCTTGAACCATCATGTGGTTGTAGAAACTTCCTTCGCAGCCGAACTCAGATATCGTCAAACCCAATACGCCCAACAAACCCAACACGGTGAGTGGGATCAATATTTTTCTCAGATTTAGGATTTCAAGCAACAGGCAAAATATACCCAATCCTACAATAGCAATTAATGTATTCATTTCTTATCTGACGATTATCGGTTGATTTCTACTAATATATTTTCGATGCTCGGCGTAATCAAATCGGTGATGGGTTTTGAATACAATCCGAAGATGAACAAGACCGCCACAATAGCGAGCAAAACAATTTTTTCGTTCCAGTTTACCTCGGCAAAAACCTTGGTGTTGGTCTCGCCCAACATCACGTGTTGAAACATTCTGAGCATATAATAAGCGCCCAATATGATGGTCAATCCGCCGGCAATGGCAAAGGCCATATTCACTTGGAACAAACTGTACAATACGGTAAATTCTCCGACAAAGTTAAAGGTCGATGGCAAAGCTACCGAAGCCAAAACCAACAACAAAAACAGCGAAGTAAACTGTGGGCTTTGTGCGCGAATGCCACCAAGCTCAGCAATTTGACGCGTTTGATAACGACGCTCAATAATCTCGGCCACAAAGAACAACCCAACTACTACAAATCCGTGGGCGAGCATTTGCAAAACTGCACCACGCAATCCGTCTAAGGTCAAAGTGTATGCGCCCGCAGCGATGAGTCCGACGTGTGCTAACGATGAATAAGCCAATAATTTTTTGAGGTCTTTTTGACGCAAAGCAACGATGGATCCGTAAATCACACCGGCGATGCTCAAGCCAATCAGCGCGTATTGATATCCTTTAGCGGTAAGCGGGGCGATTGGTAACTGCCAACGCAAAACGCTATACAATCCCATTTTGAGCATGATACCCGAAAGCAACATGGTGCCCATAGCCGGTGCTTTTTGATAAACGTTCGCCTGCCATGTATGAAAAGGAATGATCGGAATTTTAATCGCATAAGCTAAGAAGAAGCCCATGAAAATCCAGAATTGTTGTCCGCAAGACAAACGCAATTCGTATAAATCTTTGATAGCAAAACTTCCGGCTTGCAAGTATAAATACACTAGAGCGGCGAGCATAAACAAGGATCCGCCCAAAGTGTAGATGAAGAATTTAACGACGGCTTTTTTGCGTTCTTCCAAATCGCCATTGCCCCAAAGCAGCGCGATGAAGTAAATCGGAATCAGAGAAAGCTCCCAGAAAATGTAATACAATAAAGCATCGGTGGCCAGAAAGGTTCCGACCATCGCAAAACTCATGAACAAAATCAAAGCATAAAGCGAACGCGCGTTTTTGTAATGGCTACCCCAACCCGAAAGAATAATCAGTGGAGTGAGGGCCGCCGAAAGCAAAATCATCGCCATAGACAAACCATCAGCTTGCAAAGCAAAGGCTACATTCGGATGCGCAATCCATCCCGTGGAATAGGTAAGTGGGTTTCCGCCGCTCATCAAACTGAACAAATGAACACTATAGCCCAGCGAAATCAATCCTACCAGCAAAGCTACTTTAGGAGCTAATTTATCGCCGGAAAGATAGGTGGCCAGCGCGCCCACCAAAAACAAAAGCAATAAGTAAACTATATCCATCGGTTACTGATTATTGAACGAGAAATAAATACGAAATAATAGCACAAACCCCAATCACAAAGGCAAACAAATACAATCCTATGTTTCCATTTTGTACTTTTCGGCCCTGAGCGCCCAAAGCTACAGCGGTTTTACCCAAGCCGAAGATGAGCCCTGAAACAGCAGTTTCTACATAATCTCTAAAGAGACGCGATAAGCTGTTGATGGGTTTTACGATGATCATTTCGTAGCATTCATCTACATAATATTTGTTGTATAACACCTTGGCAAAACCTTCCATTTGTTCGTCTGCCGGTGGTAATTGTTTCTTTTTGAGGTATTGTGAAAAGGCAATGCCGATACCGATGAGTCCGCCTACAACAGCCACTGCCATGAGCATATACTCATTCGGTCCTAAATGATGTGCCTCAGCTTTGTGTGCCGATAAAACCGAAGCCAAATATTCGTTGAGCCAGCTGTTGCCCGGCAAGCTGATGAGTCCGCCCACGGTAGCCAAAACAGCCAAAACAATCAGTGGGAAAGTAATCAGCGCTGGGCTTTCGTGCAAGTGGTGTTTTTGTTCTTCGGTTCCTCTGAAATCGTTAAAAAAGGTCAGATACAACAATCGGAACATATAAAATGCGGTCATAATCGAAGCGATTGAACCAATGATCCAAAGCGCTTTGTTGTGTTCAAAAGCCACCATCAAAATTTCATCCTTCGAGAAAAATCCTGAAAACGGCGGAATTCCCGAAATAGCCAACGACGAAATCAAAAAGGTCAAATAAGTAATTTTCATCACGCCTTTTAGTCCGCCCATGCGGCGCATATCTTGTTCTCCGTGCAAAGCGTGAATCACCGATCCTGAACCCAAGAACAAACAGGCTTTAAAGAACGCGTGTGTAATCACATGGAAAACGGCTACTTCATAAGCGCCCAATCCCAAAGCCATAAACATAAGCCCGAGTTGCGATACGGTTGAATAAGCCAATACTTTTTTGATGTCATTTTGAACCAAACCAATCGTAGCAGCTACCAAAGCTGTAACGGCGCCCACAATGGCGATGATGTTTTGTACTTCAGGTGCCAAATCAAACAAGAAGTTCAAGCGCGTAATCATAAAAATACCCGCCGTAACCATCGTGGCTGCGTGGATGAGCGCCGAAACCGGAGTCGGACCGGCCATCGCATCCGGAAGCCAAGTATACAATGGAATTTGTGCCGATTTACCGCAAGCACCGATGAACAAGGCCAAGGCAGCTGCGCCCAACCAGAAAGCATCCGCTTTACCAGTAGCTAACGCAGTTTTGAGCGACATAAAATCTAAAGTCGAGAACAAAACGCCCAAGATGAAAATCCCGATGAGCAAACCTAAATCGCCCACGCGGTTCATAATGAATGCTTTTTTAGCCGCGTCGTTGTAATCTTGATTTTTATACCAGAATCCGATGAGCAAATACGAGCAAAGCCCCACGCCTTCCCAACCAATAAACATCATCGGAAGGTTGCTGCCCACGACCAAAATAATCATGAAAAACACGAACAAGTTCAAATACGCAAAAAACGAATGCATTTTTTCATCGTCGTGCATGTAGCTAATCGAATACAGGTGAATCAGCGAGCCGATTCCAGTGACGAACAACAACCACAAAATCGAAAGCTGATCGAGCAAAAATCCGAAGCTTACTTTGAAGTTGCTGATGTTCATCCATTCAAACAAATCTACCGTGACGGCTTGTTTGCTCTGATTGATTTGCATAAAGAACATCACCGAAGCAATGAATGAAACCGCTACGGCCAAAGTTCCGATGGCTCCTGAGACAGTTTTACTGAGTGATTTGCCCAAAAATACATTGATTAAAAAACCAACGAATGGCGCTAATACCAACAATAAGGCGAGAGAGTTATCCATTGCTGTTTATCCTTTTAATTTTTTTAAGTTGTCAATGTCAATCGAGCCCAAATTGCGGAAAATCGAAACCAAAATGGCCAATCCTACAGCAACTTCAGCAGCGGCAACCGCCATCGAGAAAAATACAAATACCTGTCCTTGGGCATCTTGATGGTACGTTGAAAACGCTACGAACAACAAATTCACAGCATTCAACATGATTTCAATCGACATAAAAACGATGATGGCATTTCTGCGATACAACACCCCGAATACGCCAATGCAAAACAAAATGACGCTCAAGAAGATGTAATTTTCAATACCTATTTGATTCAGAATATTGTTCATATTACTTTTCTGATTTTTCTTTTTTAGACAATAACACCGTTCCGATCATCGCTGCCAAGAGTAAGATAGATGCGTATTCAAACGGAACCATATATTCGTTGAGCAATACTTTTCCGAGTACTTTAATGGATTGATAATCCTCGCCCGTGGATACGTATTCGCCCACAATCGGTTTTGAATTCACAAAAATGGCAATCAGCACCAAACACATCAGGCAGAACAAAACCACGGCTGCCCATCGCGTCACGCGCGGTTTATGAACTTCGTCTTCTTTGTTGAGGTTCATGAGCATGATGGTAAAGAGAAACAAAATCATAATCGCGCCCGAGTACACAATAATATGCACAATGGCCAAAAACTGTGAGTTCAAAAGCAAGTAATGTCCGGCAATCGAGAAGAAGCAAATCACCAAGTAAATCGCCGAATGGATCGGGTTTTTGGTAAAAATGGTCAAGAACGCGGTAGCCAAGGTAATGGCCGATAACACGCAGAATAAAATGAGTACTACTGACATTAGTTCGCGTTTTTAGATTGTGAGTTTTGTATAGCCATTTCTAGTGGCATCACCAATTTGTCTTTTCCGAAAATAAAATCTTCGCGGTCGTAACTAGATGGCACCAACACTTTTGATTTGGTCAAGTAAATTGCATCTTTCGGGCAAGCTTCTTCGCACAAACCGCAGTAAATACAACGCAGCATATTGATTTCATAAATCGATGCGTATTTTTCTTCGCGGTACAAATGTTTTTCTTCGGGCTTGCGCTCAGCAGCCACCATCGTAATGGCCTCGGCCGGACACGAAAGCGCGCACAATCCGCAGGCGGTACAATTCTCGCGACCTTGTTCATCGCGTTTGAGCATATGCTGACCGCGATACACTGGGCTCATCGGACGAACTTGCTCTGGATATTGAATGGTAACTTTGCGCTTAAAAAGGTGGCGCAGGGTAATGAACAACCCTTTGATAATGGCCACCAGATAGAGGCGCTCCCAAAAGTTCATTTGCTTGTTGGAAACCACGACTTTTCTGCCGGACAATGAAATAGTTTCAATTGAAGCCATTTGTTTTTTATTGTTTTTTCAGAAGCCTTTTCCCGCTATTCGCTTTATCTTTTTTAGCGTTGGTTTTCGTTGCACTACAACGCAAAGCTAAAAAAGGATGCCGCTGCTATCGGGGCTAGGGCATTGGGTTCTTATTTATAATTCTGGTTTAAAACCTATTTTTGTTCTCTCTTTATTTCTTTCTTTTTGCTGCATCAACTCATCTAAATAAGCAAAAACCAATTCGATGTTTTGGTCGTGATGCACCAATTTCTTTTTTATTTCTTCAAGCTCAAGCTTCCAATTTAATTGGGTCAGCAGCGCATCTCTAAGTTTCACAAACACCTCAATAATTTGAATGCTCACTTGGGTTGCGCGCTCACTTTTGAGCACATTGGCCAACTGTAAAATACCGTGCTCGGTAAAAGCATATGGTAATTTTCTTGAGCCGCCCCAACTTGATGTCGCATTTTGCGACTTCAAGTTTTTATATTCTTCTTGCGTCAATTGAAACATAAAATGCTCCGGGAAGCGTGCTTTGTTTCTCTTGATTTGTTCGTTTATCCTCTTGGTTTCGACCCCGTAAAGCTCAGCTAAATCGCGGTCTAACATCACTTTAGTATTTCTGATGTAATATATTTTATCAGAAATCACTTCGTTTGAAATGAGTTCATGGTTCATAAAAAATCTGGTTTGGCGTTGAATAAATTCCGAACTTTTTATCGTGCTGTCCGGCGGCACGTATTCAAATATTACATGCCCAAAAGAGCAGCAATTTCATGTCTTAACAATACAATTCCAGTAATCACAATATTCGCAATCGACAGCGGAATCAAAATGCGCCAACCCAAATGCATCAATTGGTCATAACGGAATCTTGGAATCGTCCAGCGTACCCACATATAAAAGAAAATGAATCCGCAGATTTTAGCAAACAAAACAAAAATTCCAATCACGTTGGCTGCATTCACACCCCAGTTTTCAAGTGCCCAGCCCATGCCCGGATAGTTGTATCCGCCAAAGAAAAGCACGGCCAAAATGGTCGATGAGATAAACATGTTCGCATATTCGGCAAACAAGTAAAAGCCCATCTTCATCGATGAATATTCAGTGTGGTAACCGCCAATGAGCTCTGATTCACACTCAGCCAAATCAAACGGTGTACGGTTGGTTTCGGCAAAAGCACAAATCAAGAAAATCAAAAACGAAAGCGGTTGGTAAAACACGTTCCAATGCATGCCGGGTTGTTGTGCTGCGATTTCACGCAAACTCAAAGTTCCGGTCATCATCAAAAGCGCTATGATGGAAAGTCCCATGGCTACTTCATAAGAAACCATTTGCGAAGCTGCACGAACGGCACCCATGAGTGAGAACTTGTTGTTCGATGCCCAACCCCCAATCATAATTCCGTAAACACCTACTGAAATAACTCCGAAAATATACAACAAAGCCACGTCGATATCAGTTGCTTGCAAAATAATGTCTCGGCCAAATAGGTGTAATTTATCGCCCCATGGAATCACGGCACTGGTCATCAGCGCAGTACTCATAGCTATCGCCGGTCCAACCACAAATAAAAAGCGGTTCGGCGTATTCGGGAAAAACTCTTCTTTTGAAAACAATTTCAAACCATCGGCCAGCGGTTGAAAAATACCGCCAATTCCTGCGCGATTCGGCCCAATACGATCCTGTAACCAAGCGGCAATTTTTCGTTCGGCCAAGGTTGAATACATCGCCATGAGCATGGTTATGGCAAATACCACCACAATGACCACACTTTTTTCTATGATAAAAGCACTATCCATTATGGGTCAAGTTTTGTTGGTTTTTAATATCTTCTTCGGTCAAAGGCACGCTTTGCATACTGATTTTTTTGCGGTCGGCATCGCGCCCCATCAAAATATTTTTCTCAGTATTGATGGTTACTTTACCTAATTTACGGGTGTAGTTATTTTGGTTGATGACCGAGTCTTTCTCAAACTTGCGCGGTCCTTCAATTACCCAATCTTTTGGGTCTTTGTGGTCAAAACGACATTCGTTACAGATAAATTCTTCTACTTCGTGATATTCGTTTTTGCGACCGGTCACGCGTTGAATCTCATCGCCAAACATCCAAACTGTGGTTTTTCCGCAGCATTTGGTGCAATTGCGATGCGCATTATACGGTTTGTTGAACCAAACTCTTGATTTGAATCGGAAGGTTTTATCCGTGAGCGCGCCCACCGGACACACATCAATCATATTACCTGAAAACTCATTGTCAATAGCTTTTGAAATACAAGTTGAAATGTTCGAGTGATCGCCTCGGTCCATGACGCCGTGCACGCGGTTGTCGGTGAGCTGATCGGCCACCATCACACAACGATAGCACAAAATACAACGATTCATGTGCAACTGAATGTTCGGACCAATATCTTCAGGTTCAAAGGTTCTTTTTTCTTCAATGTAACGCGACTGAGATTTTCCGTGCTCAAAGCTCAAATTTTGCAAATCGCATTCTCCGGCCTGATCGCAAATAGGGCAATCGAGCGGGTGGTTGATGAGCAAGAATTCGGTGACGGCTTTGCGGGCTTCGGTCACGCGCTCAGAAGATTTGCTGTTGACTTCCATTCCGTCCATAACTTGGGTTACGCACGAGGCCACCAATTTAGGCATCGGACGCGGATCGGCTTCGCTCCCTTTTGAAACTTCAACCAAACAACAACGACATTTTCCGCCGCTTCCTTTGAGTTTAGAATAATAACACATGGCCGGTGGCACCGACTCGCCGCCAATCATTCGGGCGGCTTGTAAGATGGTGGTTCCCGGTTCTACGTCAATCGATTGACCGTCTACAGTTACTTTCATATTTTGAGATTTAAAGCCGAAATCAGCTTTTCATTATACGGTTTGTTTTAATAAATGGCGCACTTTTTCGAATGGTTCGACCACAAAATGTTCTCTGTTTTTGACCTTTTCAGGGAATCTGATGTGAAACTCAAACTCTTCTTTAAAGTGACGAATCGCAGCAGCCACCGGCCAAGCGGCAGCATCGCCGAGCGGACAAATGGTGTTGCCTTCAATTTTGCTTTGAATCGTCCATAAAAGTTCGATGTCTTCTTCGCGACCGTGACCGTTTTCAATGCGGTGCAGTACTTTTTCTAACCAGCCGGTTCCTTCGCGGCAAGGCGAACATTGACCACAACTTTCATGGTGATAAAAACGCGAGAAATTCCAAGTGTTGCGCACGATACAAGCGGTGTCGTCATACACGATAAATCCGCCTGAACCCAGCATTGATCCGGTTGCAAAACCTCCGTCACTGAGTGATTCATAGGTCATGAGTCGGTCTTCGCCGGCAGCAGTTTTAAAAATCAAATTGGCCGGTAAAATGGGCACCGAACTTCCGCCCGGCACGAATGCTTTGAGCGGACGATCTGAACTCATTCCGCCTAAATATTCATCTGAATTCATGAATTCATCCACGCTTAAGCCCAATTCAATTTCATAAACGCCCGGATTTTTGATGTTTCCTGAGGCTGAAATTAATTTGGTTCCGGTGGATCTTCCCACACCAATTTTAGCGTATTCTTCGCCTGAATTATTGACAATCCAAGGCACAGCCGAAATGGTTTCTACATTATTTACCACCGTTGGATTGGCCCACAAACCAGATACCGCCGGAAATGGTGGTTTGATTCTGGGGTTGCCTCGTTTGCCTTCGAGTGATTCAATCAGCGCGGTTTCTTCGCCACAGATGTAGGCGCCGCCCCCGATTTGCACATATAAGTCTAAGTCATAACCGGTTCCAAGAATGTTTTTTCCGAGCCAACCTGCCGCTTTTGCCTCAGCAATGGCACGCTCGAGAATTTTGTATACCCACATGTATTCACCGCGAATATATATATAGGACAAATTCGCACCCAAGGCATAGCTCGAGGTAATCATCCCTTCAATGAGCAAATGCGGAATGTATTCCATCAAGAAACGGTCTTTAAAAGTACCTGGCTCTGATTCGTCGGCATTGCACACCAAATGTCTTGGTTTTCCTGATTTTTTGTCGATGAAACTCCACTTCATACCGGCCGGAAAACCCGCACCGCCACGACCGCGCAGTCCTGAAGTTTTTACTTCTTCAACTACTTCGTCCGGAGTCATACTTTTGAGGGCTTTCTCAACCGAGGCATAACCGCCTTCTTTGCGGTATACTTCGTAGGTTTTAATCCCCGGAACGTTGATTTTTTCTAATAATATTTTCTTCGACATATTATTTATCGTGTAAGTTGATTTTGCCTTCTTTACAATCGGCAATAAGTTGATCTACTTTTTCTTCGGTCAGATGTTCGTGGTAAAAATCGCCTAATTGCATCATCGGAGCATATCCGCAAGCGCCCAAACATTCTACCCCGCGCACTTCGAACATACCGTCTGCTGTTGGCTCGCCCACCGGAACACCGAGTTTTTTGCAAGTATAATCCATCAGATTTTCTACACCGTTCAAACAACAAGGCGAAGTTTGGCAGAATTCAAACATATACTTGCCAATTGGACGTTGGTTGAACATGGTATAAAAAGTAACCACTTCGTATACTTCAACCGGTTTGATGCCCAGGATTTCAGCTACCTTATCTTGTAGCGGAATACTCAGCCAATTCTCATGCGCATCTTGAACTTCGTGCAATACAGGCAACAAAGCTGATTTTCTCTTGTCGGCTGGATAATGACTGATGAGTTCGTTGATACGTTCCATCAAGGATTCGGTGATGTTGATTTGCTGTGGATGTTGGGTTATTTTCATTTAAACTGAAAATTTAAATTCTTCATTTATTTTTAAGCGTCGAGTTCTCCGGCAATTACGTTCAAACTAGACAAAATAACAATCGCATCAGAGAGCATTGCACCTTTGATCATTTCAGGATATGCCTGGTAATAAATAAAGCACGGGCGTCTGAAATGCAAACGATATGGTGTTCGGCTACCGTCAGTAATTAAATAAAAACCAAGTTCGCCATTACCGCCTTCAACGGCGTGATATACTTCGGCCACCGGAACCGGAACTTCACCCATCACAATTTTAAAGTGATAAATAAGCGATTCCATATTGTGGTATACATCTTCTTTTGGAGGGAGATAATAATCCGGAACATCCGCGTGGTATGGGCCTTCAGGCAATTTATCCAAGGCTTGACGAATGATGCTCAAACTCTCCCAAACCTCTGCATTGCGCACGCAAAAACGGTCATAAGTATCGCCTGAGGTTCCCACCGGAACTTTAAAATCAAAATCTTCGTAAGATGAATACGGATGCGCCACACGAACGTCATAATCAACGCCAGCTGCACGCAAATTCGGACCGGTGAATCCGTAAGAAATGGCTTTCTCAGCACTGATTGGTCCTACGTTTACGGTTCGATCAATAAAAATTCGGTTGCGCTCAAAAAGGTTTTCAAACTCTTTCCAAGCTACCGGGAATTCTTCTAAAAACACATTGAGTTTGCGGAAAGCTTCTTCAGACCAATCGCGTTCGAAGCCGCCAATACGACCCATGTTGGTCGTCAAGCGAGCACCGCAAATTTCTTCATAGATTTCGTATACTTTTTCGCGGAATTGAAACACATACAAAAAGCCGGTATAGGCTCCGG
This sequence comes from Bacteroidota bacterium, assembly GCA_018267095.1. GTDB lineage: Bacteria > Bacteroidota > Bacteroidia > Flavobacteriales > Flavobacteriaceae > Flavobacterium. Next base: position 203,761 of record JAFDZC010000019.1, on the reverse strand, counting down.
TATCTACCCCGAGAATTGAGTTGCAAATTAAGTGATCGGTAATGCGCGCGAGTTCCATGACAATCACACGAAGATATTGTGCGCGTTTAGGAACTTCAATGCCGAGTAGTTTTTCTAATGTCATCCACCAAGCCATGTTGTTGATGGGCGACGAACAATAGTTCATACGATCGGTGAGCGGCGTAATCTGATAAAACGGACGATTCTCGGCAATTTTTTCAAATGCTCTGTGGATGTATCCGACGGTTGGCTCTGCATCTAGAATGCGCTCGCCATCCATGAGTAATATGTTTTGGAAAATTCCGTGTGTAGCCGGGTGTGTAGGCCCGAGGTTGAGTATCGAGAGTTCGCTGCCGTCTTCGTTTCGTCGTTGGTCAATTACTTTGGCGTAACGATTCTCAGGTGATAACAATAAATCTGACATGGGCTATCTGGAATTATATTAGCAGTTGGTAGTGGTTCTTCCGAAGAAACGATCGTCTTTGTCGGTACGCCCGCTGTCTTCCATTGGGAATTCTTTGCGCATCGGAAACGATTCCATCTCGTCCATATTCAAAATACGTTTGAGCTGTGGATGTCCAATAAACTCAATCCCGAAAAAGTCATAGGTTTCGCGTTCCATCCAATTGGCTGAAAGAAAAATATTGCTAACGGTTTTGATTTCGGGTTTTGAACCGCTCAAAAAAGTGCGGATGCGGATGCGTTTGTTTTCATACCAATTGTGCATATGATACACGACTGAAAATTGCTCTGATTCATCGTTGTCCGGATAGTGAACACCACATACATCAGTAAGGAATTCAAAGCGTAAATCCGGATTGTTTTTCAGGAACAAAATCACGGCTGTGTTTTGAGCCGCATCAACTTCAAAAGCAAAAACATCTTGCTCTTGCTGAAAATATTTCACTGCGTCGCCAAAAGCTTCAGTGAGTTTATTTTGGATATCTGAGTTTTCTAATGCCATCTTCGTTATTTGATGTTATAAGAAGCCAAAAGTTCTTGGTATTCCGGCGAGCTTCTGCGACGAACCGATTCTGATTTTACCATTTCTTGCAATTTCATCACGCCGTCTACAATTTGCTCCGGTCTTGGCGGACAGCCCGGCACGTAAACATCCACCGGAATGACTTTGTCAATACCTTGCAGTACTGAATATGTATCAAAAATACCACCCGATGAAGCACAAGCACCCACGGCAATAACCCAGCGAGGTTCAGACATTTGCTCGTATACTTGGCGAAGAATCGGTGCCATTTTTTTTGAAATTGTACCCATTACTAAAAGCATATCAGCCTGACGCGGAGAAAAACTCACTCGCTCAGAACCAAATCGAGCCAAATCGTAATGCGAAGCCATCGTGGCCATAAATTCAATACCGCAGCAAGAAGTGGCAAACGGCAGAGGCCAAAGCGAATTGGCTCGGGCAAGGCCCACAACATCGTTGAGTTTGGTAGCAAAGAAACCTTCGCCAACCACACCTTCAGGCGGTGCAACCATATTTATTTTAGAATCGCTCATGGTTTATGTATTGTAAATTTGAATTCTTTCAATAAAAATTCATCATTTAGAATCGAGTTTTATTCCCACTCCAAGGCTTTTTTCTTGATGATGTAGAAAAATCCAACGAGTAAAAGCGCCATGAAAATAACCATTTTGATCATGCCTTCGGCGCCCAAACTTTTAAAGTTGATGGCCCAAGGGTAGAGAAAAATTACCTCTACGTCAAACAGAACAAATAAAATAGCTACTAGGAAATATTTTACAGAGAATGGAATACGCGCGTTACCCACGGATTCAATTCCACATTCAAAGTTTTTGTCTTTAGATTGTGAAGATCGCTTTGGTCCGAGTTTGCCGGAAATGATGATGGTCATTACCACAAAACCCACGGCCAGAAGCATTTGCATGAGAATCGGAAAATAATCTAATTGAGTCGATTGCATGTTGCTGAATTGCTTTAAAATTTTCAACGACAAAGATAACTTTCATTCATTAATTACCAACCAAAAAGTAAAATTTAGTCCATGAAACAACTTGTCAAACGGCTAATTTTTATTCATTATAAATAAGGTGTAAAATGATTGAAATTTTGAATATAAGTAGTGTTTAAATAAACGAAAAACGCCCCGATGTTCTCGAGGCGTTGTTTGGTAAAAGTCTGAAAATCGATATAATTTAAAGAACGTGAACCTCTGTGGCTACTTTCCCTTTTCTTCCGTCTTCTTCTTGGTAACTGACGCGGGTGCCTTCGCGAAGGTCTTCAGCTTTAACTCCTGAGGCGTGAACAAAAATGTCTTTGCCAGTTTCTTCATCGGTAATGAATCCGTATCCTTTAGATTCAATGTAAAATTTTACAGTGCCTGTGCGCATGGTAATCGTAATAAAAAATTAAATAAAAACAAATGTAACTTTTAAAAGTATACAAATGACTGCGCAGTGTTATTTTTTTGTAAAATTTATTGATTTACAAGCTTTTTTCTTTTTTATTAGAAAGAAAATTAATTCAAATCGAGTTGAATTTGTAATTCTTTAAGTTGAGCTGAATCGATAGCCGCTGGTGCATCAATCATCACATCGCGACCGGAATTGTTTTTCGGAAACGCAATAAAGTCGCGGATGGTTTCTTGTCCACCCAAAATGGCGACCAATCGGTCTAAACCAAAAGCCAAACCACCGTGTGGTGGCGCTCCGTATTGAAAAGCATCCATTAAAAAGCCAAACTGATTTCGGGCTTCTTCGTCAGAAAAACCTAAATATTGAAACATCAATTGTTGGGTTGCTTTATCGTGAATACGAATCGATCCGCCGCCAATTTCGTTTCCGTTGAGCACCATATCATAGGCATTGGCGCGCACTTTTCCGGGATTGGTTTCGAGTAAATTCATATCTTCAGGCTTGGGCGAGGTAAACGGATGGTGCATGGCATGCCAACGATTGCTCTCTTCGTCTTTTTCCAACAGCGGAAAGTCAATGACCCATAGCGGAGCAAATTCGTCGGGTTTGCGCAAACCTAATCGAGTTGCGATTTCCATACGCAAAGCACTGAGTTGGGTGCGCGTTTTATCGGCCGGGCCTGAAAGCACAAAAATCATATCTCCCGATTTTGCGCCGGTGATTTGAGCCCACTGAGCTAAATCAGCTTGGTCATAAAATTTATCTACGGACGATTTAAAGCTGCCGTCTTCGTTGCATTTCACGTAGACCATACCCGAAGCACCAATTTGCGGACGTTTTACCCAGTCAATTAAAGCGTCGATTTCTTTTCGGGTCATTTCACCACAACCCGGAGCGGCAATGCCAACCACGAGTTCAGCCGAATTGAACACGCTGAAATCTTTGTGTTGTGCTACGGTGTTGAGTTCGCCGAATTCCATACCGAATCGGATATCCGGCTTGTCGTTTCCGTAGGTTTTCATCGCGTGCTCATACGTCATGCGCGGAAATTTATCTACTTCGATGCCTTTGATTTCTTTGAGCAAATGACGGGTAAGTCCTTCAAAAGTATCCAAGATGTCTTCTTGTTCTACAAAAGCCATTTCACAGTCAATTTGGGTAAATTCAGGCTGACGGTCGGCGCGTAAATCTTCGTCGCGGAAGCATTTGACAATCTGAAAATATTTGTCCATTCCGCCCACCATAAGCAATTGCTTAAAGGTTTGTGGCGATTGTGGCAAAGCGTAAAATTGACCGGGATTCATGCGGCTCGGTACGACAAAATCGCGTGCACCTTCGGGCGTTGATTTGATGAGGTAAGGCGTTTCAACCTCGCAAAATCCTTGTTTGGACAAGTAATTACGCACTTCCATAGCCACGCGGTGACGAAAGAGCAAACTGTTTTTAACCGGATTGCGACGGATGTCAAGATAGCGATATTTCATGCGGATGTCTTCGCCGCCGTCGGTTTCGTCTTCAATGGTAAAAGGCGGAACAATGGCCGGATTCAAAACAGTGAGTTCCTGAACCAAAATTTCAATGTCGCCGGTAGGAATATTGGGGTTTTTAGACTCGCGTTCGATGACGGTTCCGCGCACCTGAATTACGAATTCACGGCCCAAAGTTTTGGCTTGTTCAAACACAGTTTTGTCGGTGCGGCTTTCGTCAAAAACCAATTGCGTAATGCCGTAGCGGTCGCGTAAATCGACCCAATTCATAAAACCTTTGTCTCTGGATTTTTGTACCCAACCCGCGAGGGTTACTTCGGTGTTGATGTGGGCGCTGTTGAGCTCGCCGCAAGTATGACTTCTGTACATGTTTGAAAATTTAACCGCGCAAAGTTAACCATAATTGTCAATTAACCATACGGTTTTTTGCCGAAGATACGCCGCTGCGTTAGGGATGGAAGCGGCATCCTCCCGATTTTTTCGGGAGATACAGCGAACAGCCCGACCCGCAGGGAACGCCCTGTTGATAAGGCCTGAGATGATATTTGTAAAAATTCCAATGTTAAGTTTTACGTCAATGTTACCAAATTGTTAAGTAAAAGTTTGGTTAATGTAAATTAATGGCTAATTTTGGACTATTCAAGAACAACTTAAACAACCTACGTATGAAAAAGTTTATGATTTTAGCAGGATTGATGATTTCAGGTTTCATGTCTGCCCAAGCATTGGAGCCGCAATTTGAAGTAGTAGGCAATAGAATTCAAATTACTTACTTCTACGATAACGGAAGAGTGCAACAACAAGGTTTTTATAAAGACGGAAAACTCGACGGAGCTTGGACTTCGTATGACGAGCAAGGCAATAAACTCGCAGCCGGAACTTATGCCCAAGGGCAAAAAGTGGGCGAGTGGTCGTTTTGGAGCGGCGCAGAATTAAGCCGTGTGCGTTATACCGACAACCAAATTGCTATGGTAAGTAGAAACTAAAAAACTTAGATTTTATAATATCAAAAAGCCCGCTGATGAAGCGGGCTTTTTTACGTTTGTTTGTTTTTTGTTGCAGTTTTATGAAGCAAGTTTGGCAGCTCTTCGCTCGCGCAAACGATACTTGATTCGTTTGACCAAGAAGAACATCACCGGAACAATCACCAGTGTCAAAATGGTTGCATAGGTCAATCCGAAGATGATGGTCCAAGCCAGTGGCGACCAGAAAATAACGTTGTCACCTCCGATGAAGATGTGTGGGTTCAAATCGGTTATGAGTGAGAAAAAGTCAAAGTTCAAACCAATGGCCAGCGGAATCAAACCAAGCACAGCGGTAAGCGCGGTGAGCAATACCGGACGCAAACGCGATTTGCCTGATTCGATGATGACTGCTTTGATTTCGTCCAGCGTTAAATCATCGTGTGACTCGACGCCTTTTTCTTCGACTTTTCGGTCCATGAGCAATACGAAGAAGTCCATGAGTACGATACCGTTTTTCACGACAATACCCGCCAATGAAATAATTCCCATCATGGTCATCAGAATCACAAAGTCCATGTTGGCAATCACGTAACCGTAGAATACACCGCTAAAACTGAGCAATACCGTAAAGAGAATCACCATGGTTTTAGAAATCGAGTTGAACTGCAACACAATAATCAAGGTAATTCCGGCAATCGCGAGCAAGAAAGCAATGTTCAAGAACGCTTGGTTTTTGCCTTGTTCTTCTTGTACGCCCGAGAATCCGTAAGAAATGTTCTTAGGCAGTTTGTAGCTCTGCATTTGTTGGGCGATTTCTTTGGTAATCGCATCGGCATTGTATCCGGTCAATACATTCGAATAAATGGTCATCACGCGTTTGTGATTTTTGCGTTTGATCATGTTGAACGTATTGGTTTTCTGTGTATGAGACACAGCTGAAACCGGAACTTGCATGATTTGTCCGTTGTTCGGATTGCGGAACGTAAGCGATTGGTTGAACAAGATGTTCTCGTTTTTGCGCTGATCTTCTTGCATGCGCATCACAATGTTGTAATCGTCGTCGCCTTCTTTATAGGTAGAGATTTCCTGACCATATACCGAGCGACGCAACGTAAACCCAAGTTGTCCGGTGGAGACCCCGATACTTCCGGCGTTGGCGCGATCCACATTGACTTCGAGTTCCGGGCTGTCTTTGTTGATGTCTACTTGCAATTTTTCAATACCCGGAATATTTTTCGAGTTGATGAACGCAATAATTTTACTCGACTCAGTCAGCATTTGATTGTAATCGTCGCCTTTGAGCTCTAAACTGATCGGATATCCGGCCGGTGGTCCGTTGGAATCTTTTTCAACCGTTACAATGGCGCCCGGAATTCCTTTAACCAATCCGCGGATTTCTTCGAGCAATTGCGAAGTGTCCACTCCGCGACGGAATTTGAACTCACGGAAGTTGATAGAAACTTTACCTTTATAAGGCGTTTCATTGGCCGAGCCCGCATCGACATTCGGATTACCCGCGCCAACGCCTACTTGCGAAACGATGGATTCAGCCAAGAAATTCTCACCGTTTGATTTGTCTTGGTATTTGTCGAGAATTTTAATGATTTGATTTTCAACATAACGCGTGGCCTTGTTGGTTTTCTCGATGTCGGTTCCTTGCGGATATTCAATATAAGTAATGACTTGATTTGGAATGTTGTCGGGGAAGAAAAGGACTTTTCTAGGGAATACACCTACCAATACAAAAGATAAGATGAGCATTCCGATGATGCCCACAAAGGCAAACCAAGCGTTGCGTCCGGTGAGGATTTTAGCCAAAAACACTTTGTATTTTTCTTCCATTCTCGGGAAAAAACTGTGCTGAAAGTCTTGTGTCCATTGATAAATTTTGAGGTGATAAGCCCACATCAAGCCCAAAGCAATCACGGCTAAATGCCCCATCGATTTGAAGAATTTTCCGCCGGTGCTGTAACCCACTACCAAAAAGATGACCGCTGCCACACCTATGTAAATCGTATTGCGACGCAAATTCTTTTTAGAAACATTTCGGTCTTCAATATCCATCGAGCCTCCGGTCATCGCCGCGTTCACGACCATCGCCACAAACAACGAAGCACCCAAGGTTACCGACAAAGTCATCGGGAAGTATATCATGAATTTACCCATCGTGCCCGGCCACAAAGCAAACGGCAAGAAAGCCATCAAGGTCGTTGCTGTGGATGAAATTACCGGCCAAGCAATTTCGCCGATGCCCAGTTTAGAAGCTTGCAGTCGCGTCATGCCTTTTTTCATGTTGGCAAATACGTTGTCAACCACCACAATTCCGTCATCTACGAGCATTCCCAATCCCATGACAAGGCCAAAAAGAACCATCGTATTGAGTGTTTTACCCATCGAGGCCAAAAGCGCAAACGCGATAAACATCGACAGCGGAATCGCAGCGCCCACGAACAACGAGTTGCGTAATCCCATGGTAAACATGAGCACAATCATTACCAGAATAATCCCGAAAATAATGTGGTTCGAAAGCTCGTTTACCTGATGCTCCACACGCGATGATTGATCGCCGGTAAACTCGAGTTTGAGGTTTTTAGGCAAATAATTCGCTTGGGCTTCTTTGACTTTTTCGCGCGCTTGTTCAATGGCCGAAATCATGTTCTGACCCGAACGTTTTTTAACGCTGAGCATGACCACTTCTTGTCCGCGTTCACGGGCGTAGGTGGTGCGTTCTTTTTCTTTAAAGCTAATGGTGGCAATGTCTTTTAAATACACTGATCCGCCAAATGATTTTACGATGATATGGTTGAGTTCGGCCGGATCTTTCATCTCGCCAATGATGCGGATGTTGTTGCGCGAACCTTGTGATACTAAATTTCCGCCCGACAAAGTCATGTTTTCGTTGCGCACGGCACCTTGAATATCGTCAAAGCTTACTTGGGCAGCAGTCATTTTGAAAATGTCGACGGCAATTTCAACTTCTTTGTTGTCCACACCCAAAATGTCTACTTTTTTAACTTCGGGCACTTCTTCGATATCGTCTTGAAGCTTCTCTCCGAATTTTTTGAGTTGCTGAGCCGTATAATCGCCTTTGAGGTTGATGTTGAGCACCGGAACTTCTTCAGAAATATTGAGCTCAAATACGTTTGGCTCGACTTTACTTCCGTTGTCGAGATTCGGCCAATCGGTGTCGGCCTTGGCGTTGTCTACTTTGTCTTTGATTTTTTGTTTGGCCAGTTCAATGCCGATTTTGTCGTCAAACTCCACGACAATCATTCCGTAATCCTGAAACGAACTCGAAGAAATTTTGTTGACCCCACTGATGTTTTTGAATTCTTTCTCGAGCGGTTTCACGACGAGTTTCTCTACATCTTCAGCCGAGTTTCCGGGGAAAACCGACGAGATATACACTTTGTTTTCGATGATTTCAGGGAAATCTTCACGCGGCATAGAGATGTACGAATAAATCCCCGCCACGACGATGATAAAAGTCAGGATGTACACCGTTACCCGGTTGTCAACGGCCCAACTTGATATGCTAAATTCTTTGTTATGTTTGCTCATTTTTTCAGTTTAAGGAGGTGAATCAAAGAATGTTTGGCTTAGAAGTTAAGCTTCATTCCCTCTGAAATGTTGTTTACGCCATCGGTTACAATCACATCTTCAGCCGTTAATCCGCTCAAGATTTCAGTAACATTGTCTGAAGATTGCCCAACTTGAACCACGACTTTTTTAGCTGTAGCGGTTTTGTCTTTTATGTTGTCGGCTACATAGACATAGCTTTCGCCTTTTGCATCTTTTTGAATGGCGTTAGATGGAGCCACAATCGCTTTTTTGTTGGTGTAATCAATGATGCGCAACTTGGCCACTTGATTCGGTCGCAACAAACCTTGCGGATTCGGAACGCTTACTTCAATACCAAAACTGCGGTTGCTCGGGTTGATAAAATTGCCCACTTGACGCACTTTTCCTTTGTAGGTTTTGCCCAAGGATGTAAGGAAAACATCTACTTCGGTTCCGACTTTGAGTTTGCCGATATAGGTTTCAGGCACCGAAGTCGACACATACATATTGCTTACGTTGACAATGCGCATCAAACCTTGCGGCGTACCCGGAGCTACAACTTGTCCTTTTTCGACAAAAACTTCGTCGATGGTTCCGCTAAAAGGTGCACGGATAACTGTTTTAGCTAATTGTGCTTTCATTTGAGCCACACCTTTTTGCGCGCTGATCATATTGGTTTGCGCTTGTAAGTATTGCATTTCAGAACCGATTTTTTTGTCCCAAAGATTTTTCTGACGGTCAAAATTGGTTTTCGCCAAAGCGTATTGATTTTCTAAACTCGCCAATTGTTGGCTCAGCCCGGCATCGTCTACACGACCTAAAATTTGTCCTTTGGCAACACTCTGTCCGGCTTTGGCATTGAGACTGGTTAAAGTTCCGCTGAACTCAGGCTGTACGATGATGTTTTCTTTGGTATCTACACTTCCTTGAACCTCCAAATAATGGCTAAATACCGTGTCTTTGATGGTTTGTACCGATACCAATGCCTCGTCCACTTTTACATTGAGGTCAGTTAATGCTTTGTCAATCTTGTCAATGTCCGCTTGCAAAGCTGCTTTTTTGGCTTGCAATTCGGTGACTTTTTTACCTTGGATCAAATCGTCGATTGAACCGGAAGTTTCTTCTTTTTTACCGCATCCGATGACCATTAAAGCCGATGCGAATAGGAGCGTGATATGTTTTTTCATGGTTGTATGTAGTGTTTATTTAGTTTTTACTGAGTAATTTTTCTAGAGCCGCCCGTTTGGTGATGACATCCACCATGGCTTGCAAATACGATTGTTGTGCGCTGTACAATTGACGTTGCGCATCGGTCAAATCGAAGCTTGAAGTGATTCCTTCTTTGAATTTGATTTGGTTTTTGCTTTCGATGCGTTCGGCCAAATTCAAGTTGCTTTTTGAAGTGCCCAATTGCTCGAGGCTGAATTCGTAATCGCTCTTGGCTTTTTCAAAGTCCAATTTGAGTTTTTGCTCGGTTTCAGTGAGTCGGGTTTTGGATTGTTCGAGCGCAATTTTGGCTTGTTGTGTTCGGGCGCTTCTGCCTAAACTGCTGAAAAGCGGAACCGTCAAACCAACGCCTACATTAGAATAGTTATACCAAACTTGATCGCTGTTGAACATGGTAAATCGGCTGCCAAAAGTGTTCGAACCAAAATTTACCTGAGCGCCCAACGAAGGCAAGGCTTTGCTGCGTTCTAACTTGAGCAACAACTCGCTGCTGGTGAGCGTGTTTAGTCCGATTTGATAATCGATGTTGTTTTTGACTTGAAACTCTTCTTTAAGAATCGCCAAATCCATGTTGGTTTGGGTAAGATTTTCGAGTTTGTCTTTTAGGGTCAATTGATCTTCGAGGTTCATACCTAAAACGAGTTTGAGCATATCGAGCGCAATGCGTTTTTGACGTTGAACATTCTCGAGCGCGCTGTTGACCGAAGCCAATGTAATCTGCAATTGCTCTACATTTTCTTCTTCGATAAAACCGTTTTTGTAGATTTCTTTGGTGTCGCCCAAAGTTTTCTCGAGCGCGGCTTTGTTGCGTTGAAAAATGGCGATGCTTTCATCGGCCAGCAAAACGTTGCCATAGGTGTTGGTTACAATTTCGCGCAATTCTTGTTGGGTTTTGACCTTGGCGTTTTCTGAGATTTTCAGATACGTTTTAGCCGATTGCAATCCGACAAGATAAGAACCGTCAAAAATCAGTTGCGTCAATTTGAGACTTGCATCCATCGAATTGTAATTTCCGAAGGCAATGGTCGTGCTTTGTCCATTGACATTGATTTGATTTTGCTGAATTTTTAAATTGTTCAGATAGTTGACATTTCCGCTGATTTGCGGCAAACCAATAGTTGTGGTTTCCCACTTTTTCTTTTGGGCGGCTTGAACATCACGACTCGCGTTGATAGCGCTGTAGTTGTTTTCAATAGCATGGCTAATGGCCTCTTGTAGCGTAAACGCGTAGGATTGAGGCTGATTTTGCCCTTGCATCACTATTGAAAACAGCACCAGAATGAGATAGAGTTTGTTTTTCATAAAGTTGACTGATGATTATTAAAGTGTGTATATAGATAATTGTTTTTCAAGTTCTTCGATGCCTCTAGGTGTGGCGATGGCGCGTGTGTGGTATTCAAGCGCTTTGGCTTCGAGTTCGTAGGCATCTTTCTCGAGCATGGTGTTTTCATTGATAGAAAAAATAAGCGTGTAATAAAATTTCACAGCCACTTCCACATCCGTTTCTGCTCGATACAAGCCTTCAGAGATTCCTTTTAGGATATTTTGACGAAACATATGACTGCAATCTTCGACTTCATTGGCAATCATTTTTTCATAAATTTCCGGATAGTGTTTTTTGAGTTGATAGGCCGGCGAATGATCAAACGACTGAAACATTTCTTTGAACATCTTGCTGATTTCAAAATTTTCAACAATCGCATTGTGGTTTTGCGCTACGACCTCGTCCATGAGTTTGTGGATTTTTTGATGAACGACCTCAGTGCCTTCTTCAATCAGGGCTTCTTTGTTGCTGAAATACTTGTAGATGGTTTTTTTGGAAATGCACATCTCGCAGGCAATATCATCCATCGTCACACTTTTAAAGCCGAGCTTCAAAAACATATCCGTTGCCTTTTTGATGATTTTATCTTTCATAGGGTGGGTAAATTTCGGGGCAAATGTAAATTGGAAACTTTTAATACCAAAAAAGTTTCCTAAGTATTTACAATTATTTAACATATCCGAAACCGGCGATTTTGTCAAACCCGTCAGAAAGATTTACTTTAGCCAAAAATTATTTTCATGCAGAGTTTAGCAGCGTATCAGGCTTCTTTTCAGTCTTATCTCAACCAACAGCAACCCGAGAAAGAACCTAAAAATCTTTATGAACCGGTTCGGTATATTTTGGGTCTGGGCGGTAAACGCATTCGTCCGATTTTGACCTTGATGGGTACAGAAATCTTCGGAAAAGACCATCAAGAGGCACTTCCGGCAGCAATGGCCGTTGAGGTTTTTCACAATTTTTCACTGGTGCATGACGATATTATGGACGATGCCCCGCTGCGTCGCGGAAACGAAACCGTTCACGAAAAATGGAACCTCAATACCGGAATTCTCTCGGGCGATGCGATGCTTATTTTGGCTTATCAGTACTTTGAACAATATCCACCGGAGATTTTTAAAGCATTGGCGCAACTTTTCAGCAAAACAGCCTTGGAGGTTTGCGAAGGTCAACAATGGGATATTGATTTTGAAACCCGCGACGATGTAACGCTGCCCGAATACCTCAAAATGATTGAGTACAAAACGGCGGTTTTGGTTGGTGCCGCTTTGCAAATGGGCGCCATTATTGCTCAGACCAGTACTGAGAATGCTCAATTAATTTATGATTTTGGCCGCAACTTAGGCATTGCATTTCAGTTACAAGACGATTATTTAGACGCTTTTGGCAATCCGGAAACTTTTGGCAAACAAGTCGGTGGCGACATCATTGAAAACAAAAAGACCTATCTCTATCTCAAAGCAGTTGAATTTGCTTCGGATGAAGTGCGCGAACAGCTAACACAGCTATATTCTATTCGTCCTACGGATCCGACCGACAAAATAGAATCTGTCAAGGTTATTTTTGAAAATACCGGAGCAGTTGCCGCAACCAGAGCTGCGATTGAACAATACACAGAATTGGCTTTTTCGTCACTCAATCAATTGAAAATTAGCGACCAAGCCAAACAAATGCTTCATGCTTTCGGATTAAATTTAATGGGTCGCTCGGTGTAAAATGATGCCCAAAACCGTTGATTTTCTTTTTAGCGATTCGCTACAAAATCCAAAATTTTTGTGGTTTACAGCAGTATTTTTCTTTGTCTTTACGCCATTGGCTTTAGGAATTGATTCGGTTGTATTGGCCCAAGATTTTGCCTTCGGAAGAACCGTTACCAATATTTTAGCGGTATTCTATTTCGGGATGATGTTCTGCTCGGCTCATGACACGTTGCGACAGCTGATGTTGCACATGGTTTGGCTGTCTTATGTTGGTGAACTCATTTTTTGCGAGTGGCTCGGAATGTACCATTATCGAACACCCGGTATTCCGTTGTATGTTCCGTTTGGGCATGCGATTGTTTATGCTTCAGGTTATATTTGGGCACATAAGGCATGGGCAATCAGGAACGAATCGTTGGTTCGAAAAATATTTACCGGACTGTTTTTGACTTCGTTTTTGGCCGTTGGTTGGTGGTTAAACGATATCTTTACACTGGTATTTGCCGTGTTCTTTTTTGCTTTACTCAAACGAAAGCGCTGGCAAAATTTATATTATTTTATTGCGGTTTGCGTCGTTTTTATTGAATTGGTTGGAACTTATTTTGGTTGTTGGACTTGGTCCGAAAAAACTTTTGGTTACCTCCCGGCGGCCAATCCGCCTATCGGAGCTGTGTTTTTTTATGCCGGAGGTGATGTTTTGCTGGCCAAATTGGTTCAAAAATTAAATCAAAAGAGAATTAAATAATTGATTTTATGAGTTTTATAACGCCTTTAAATACCGATATGCTTTTGGATGAAGCTTCAAAAGAGGAACTCTATCTAAAACTTATTGAGCAAATCAACAAAGATTTTAATTTGGCCAATGAAGGCATCGATTTTCCGATGAGCACCACACCGGAAGAACTCAAAATCCAATTGTACGAAAAGATTTATCGGATGATTCAATTCAAGTTTTCGGAATATCTCAATTTACTGTATATAGTGGATGTGCCCGAAGATCAAGTCAAAAAGCTCGACGGTTCTGATCTGCAGGAGCTTTCAAAACAAGTAGCATTTTTGATTCTCAAACGCGAATGGATGAAAGTTTGGTTTCGCAGCAAGTATTAAGATTTGATTTGCTCAAAGATTTTTTTGAAGTAAATACTACTTTGAAAGAAGTCTACCGGATAATATTCTAAAACATCACAACCTAATATCTTAGCTGAAAAGAAATCCAATGTTTGACGTTTCAAGGAAAACTTAAACTTTTTTGGGTTTAACTTTTCTAGAACTTCGGCACAAAATTCCGAACAATACAATTTTTGATTATGCGCTTTAAAATCGGTGTCGAAAACAATTTTTTGCTTTGAATAGCTCTGGAGAATTTTCTTTAATCGCGATATTTCTTTTGCAGAACTCGGGCACATCCAAATGCTTAGATAAAATAAATCGTTTGGATTTTTAAAACCTGAAAGTGATTGAATGACTAAGTCTGATGGCCCGTCAGAATCATTGGTTACATGATAAATGATTAAATTCTTGCCTTGTAAGAATCCGATGCCGACATGTGTGCTTTTGGAATCTTTTAAATTGTATTTTTCGGCAATTAAGCCTACTTTTTGTCTAGTTCCGCGGCAAATTAAGTATATATAATCTGTTCGAGTTATGTTTTGAGCTCGGAGTTCGCTATGCCACAATAGTATTCCGGCAGACCACAACATGAGTAAGGTCCGAATCAAAGTTGTCATAAATTTAGTTCTTATTGAGTAGTGAACTGAATAGTAATTTTATAAGCTAAATTGTCATTTGCTTCTGGATGCGCGTAATATCCGTAACGATAAAAAACAGCTGTTCCGATACCCAAATAGCCTATGTTTGAGACGTTAATTTTGATTAAATTATCCAGGCCCAAACCTGCTTCAGCAAATACTTTTTTTTGATTCTTAAACAACTTTTCGGTAGTATTTTGTTGATTCAGCGATTGACCCCAACCCAAATGGTTGTATATACTCAACCCCGGTTGTACATATTTGGTTTTCAGTAATAAAGTTCCGAAATGATGTTTTAAAAATAGGTGTGCATATCTATCAGATGAGAACTCATAAGGTTTCATGGTTTGAAAAGTATTCTTGTTCACATACGGAATTGCTGCGAAGTAACTTCCTTCGCCGGTAAACTGCAAGCCTAAAGGAACCGTTTTGTTGATATATCCGGTCTCAAATCGGTAAGTAGTTGTTCCAAAATTCGTGATGTAAAAATTTTGCTCAATGGCCATTTGCAGTTTTAGATAGTCTAAATCGCCGTCTAATAAATTCTTGAATCCTTTCGATGCAAAAAGAGATAAAATAGGATAGCTTGTTCCGGTACTGATATTTCTGTTGAAAATCTGCGTGATTTTTTCTCGGTAAGCAAATCTCAAATAGGTTCTCACATCAGTATTGTGGTATCTGCTGAAATTTAAAATTTCTTGGGTCGGATAAACAGGCTTAATTTCGGTACGGTTCAACGAGGTTTCGCCCGTGATATATCTTGAAATTCTGTACCGAGCCACCAACGAATTTTGATGAATATTGTCAAACCATGAACCCATCAAAGTTCTCCATTTAAAAAGGTTTTTGTCATATATGCTCAAATCGGTTCCGCCAATTTCTCGCAGATTGTTTTGATGGCTAATTCCAATCGAAAATTCATGTTTTTTTGAAACGACAAAGTTCGCTTCATAACCATACTTCCATTGCTCATCAGCTATTCCGTATCCTGAAAATGCACCAAAAGAAAATTTTGAAGAAAATTTATCATTGGTAAAAAAACCCAGACCTAGGCGTGTTTTTTCAAACTGATTGTATTGTATGGTTTGCGCAAGATCAAGGTCAACATAACCTAAATCAACTCGGTTATAAGCTAATTTCTCAGCTATTTTTAAAATCCGATCTAAGTTGTGTTTTTGCCCTAAACTATCCATAAAATGATAGGTTTTGATTTCTTTTGCGTTGAGCTGTTCCCTTCTATTTAGGTCCCAAAACGACAGGTCTTTTTGTCCGGCATCAGTTGCTAAATGAATACTCTGTAACGCAAATTCTTTTCGGTTTAGGTTCGGATTAATTTGTACCTGATTGATATAGCTTTTCCCTTCAAGGATTATCCCAACTTTTTTTGAAGGATATTCATCAATTTGCAAGACATAATTCAATTGTTCCGGAAACCAATAAGTTTCGTTGATTAATTGATATTGTTGTTGAATTTTTAAATTGATTTTGCCGCGATGATATGGAGTTGCAATGACGTTCTGAACGGCGTATTTGTTGGAGTTCACATACAGCAAGCCCTTCAAACCATCAAAATTCTTGTTTTTTTTAGGTTCATACGAAATGATAAACACGGTGTCTTTTCCTCTCAGATAGGTGTCTTCAATTTTGAACTTATATTTATTTAAACTTCCAGCACTTATTGGATTTAAATAGTGAACATTAATGAGTTTAATGTTATCTTGATAAAATGAAAACGGCTGCATTTCAGTAGCTACTGAAGCAAACATCGGATTTTTGAAGCCCGATACGCGCGTGGCCAAAACTTCTTCATCGCTTAAATCTGGACTGATAAATTTTCGGCGTGAAACATTTTCCATGATAAATAATTGTTTCCCTTTCGTGAATTGCTCGAACCCGATGCTGTCTTTAGAGTCATTTGAATTGAGCTTGAAGTCAGCAACCAATTTATTATAACATTTATACGAAAAAGATGGTAATTTTTCAGGGTTGTTGCGGTCTTTATTTTCAATGACTTTTTTCATGATGCGCCAAGCGGGGTTCTCTCCCGGATAAACGGTAACTTCTTTTAAGTTTTGACTATCAGCTATCAAGCTAAGGGTTAAGGGTGATTTCGGGACTCCATTAAAAGCCAATGTCTTGGTTTGATAGCCAATAAAACTGCACCGAAGCGAAGTTATTTCTTGAGTCAAATAATAACTAAACGCACCATTGATATCACAACTAACCGATAGTAAACTATTGTTGTTGAAGATGATATTAGCAAAGGCCAAGGGTTCTCCTGAGGTTGCATCGATGACTTTTCCGCGAAGAGTTTGCTGCGCATACGAACCCATGATAAAAAAACAAAAACACAGAATAGATATTTTTCCTCGCATACATAAATATATAAAAACCACAGTAAGCAATTTCTCACTGTGGTTGATTCATTGTTTAAGGTTGTGGCGACCAACCGCCACCGCCACTGCCTGAGCCACCGCCAGAAGAGGTAATTACCAATGGTCGAATAGCTCTTTCATCCATCCATCCGCCAACAACAAGTCCGATGAGTCCGCCTACAGCGGTGCCGATTGGGCCAAAAGAACTTCCGATAGCGGCACCGATGCCGCCCCAAACAACGGCATTGAATCCGTTAGAACGGTTCAAAAACACAGGCTCGGAATTGGTGTTTTGTCCCAGAGAGCCTTTGCCCGGGGAAGTTTCGCTCTGATCAAAATATGGAGATATTAAATTGTAGTTGATGGCCAAAATGCATAAAACATCCCTTTTTTCCAGATCATTAATTTTACTTTTTTGAACTTCATCCACCAATTGAGTAATACTGTAGTGTTCTAGGGATTTTTGTAAAAACGCCTTGGCCTGATCCGAATACTTAGAACTTTTAATAATAGAGGAATTGTCTGAATTTTTGAAGCTTGCTAAAATTTGATTGAAATTATCTACTGAAATTTCACCGTGTGCAGGAAAGAACTTTTTGATATAAAGGTCTAAAGTTTCTTGATCAATGTTGTTGAGTTTACCATTCTGATAATCAAGATAGACAGCTTTGGCAGCTGTAATAACATCAGCTCCAAATTGATTGTATGGGTTGTTTGCTTGCGCAAAAATAATAGGGGTACAAAAGACTGTAGCAACAAGGCATAAAAGAAATTTTTTCATGATACATAAATTTTAAATGGCGTTGATAAAAAATAATTTGAAATTTTCTCGAGAAATTCATGGGTCTAAATTAGCTGGTTAAACCATCTCATAGGTGTAGTTTTTCTTCAGCGTTTCTTAAATCAGCTAAAAAGTTTAAAAATAAATCCGCACAAAAGGCATAAAGGCTTCGCTGTACACAAAATCATCTTTTTTAAACAAGACGTTGTATCGAAAACCAATCGTTACATTGTCTGCTCGGTAACCGGCACCCAAGTACAAGGCTGTGTTCCAGAAGTTGCGTTTGTAATCCAACACTTTGAATTCTTGATTGACGCGAACTTCTTCTAATTCAGCTGAAAGTTGCACTGCTTCAACCGGATTAAAAAGACCAATCAAACTGCCTCCGTAAATATTTGAAGTATATTCATTTTTAAACTTGACGTGGCTTCCTTGCAAGCCCACACCGGCCGATACATAATCGTTGAAATTATAGATGGCACTCGGTGCAATTAAGATGTCGGTATAGCCCGAACCTACACTTACACCCAATCCACCGCCAAAGCTTACATGGTTCCAAAAATCACCTTTGGGCGCTTGATTTTGAGCGTTTGAGGCTGGGGTTAGAAGCATTCCCAAAAATGCGAATATCCATTTTATTCTATCCGAAAAAAACACATTTTTAAACATGTCAAGTTTTTTTTTGATTAAAACATAAAAGTATCCAAAATAATGAGAAATGAAAGGCATTTATTGTACTTTTGCCTAACATTTTTTAAAAATCCGCACATTCCTAATAAAATTATGGACAGGTTTTCATTTCTGAACGCAGCACATACTCAGTTTTTTGCCGATTTATACGAACAATACACCCAAAACCCAGACAGTGTTGAACCCAGTTGGAGAGCATTTTTCCAAGGATTTGACTTTGGTATGGAGTCTTCGGGCGAGTACATCGGCGAGCAAATCGCAACCGAAGTTCAAACGGGCGCCGGTTCTGAAAAACTTCAGAAAGAATTCAACGTTCTTCGCCTGATTGATGGTTACAGAACCCGCGGGCATTTGTTTACCAAAACCAATCCGGTGCGCGATCGTCGTGTGTATGCACCCAATTTAGATTTAGAACATTTCGGTCTTAGCGCAATCGATTTAGAAACCATTTTTGATGCCGCCAGAGTGTTGGGTAAGCAACCCTGTTCACTCAAGCAAATTTTGACGCATTTGCAAAACATGTACTGCCAACACATCGGTATCGAGTACATGCACATGGAAAACCCGATTTTTGTCAACTGGGTTCAAGAGCGCATCAATCAAAACGACAATCAGCCGAACTTTAATGCAGAGCAAAAAAAACACATCCTCGGCAAGCTCAACCAAGCGGTGTCATTCGAGAACTTTTTACATACCAAATACGTAGGTCAAAAACGCTTTTCACTTGAAGGTGGCGAGAGTTTAATTCCGGCGCTCGATGCCGTGATTGAAGCCGCTGCTGAAAAAGGCGTCGAACATTTTGTCATGGGTATGGCACACCGTGGTCGATTGAACACCTTGGCCAATATTTTTGAAAAACCCACCCAAGATATTTTCTCAGAATTTGACGGAAAAGACTACGACAAAGAATATTTTGACGGCGACGTAAAATACCATTTGGGGCTTACCTCTGAGCGCAAAACCAAATCAGGCAAAAAAATCAACATCAACTTAGCACCGAACCCTTCGCACCTGGAAACCGTAGGGGCAGTTATTGAAGGAATCTCACGCGCCAAACAAGACAAATACTTTCCGGATGATTTCTCAAAAGTTCTTCCGATTGCCGTGCACGGAGACGCCGCAGTAGCCGGTCAAGGAATTGTCTATGAAATTGTTCAGATGGCGCTTTTGGACGGATACAAAACCGGCGGAACCATCCACATCGTCATCAACAACCAAGTCGGTTTTACCACCAATTATCTCGATGCACGTTCCTCAACCTATTGTACCGATATCGCCAAAGTAACGCTTTCGCCGGTCTTGCACGTCAATGCCGATGATTCCGAAGCCGTGGTGCATGCCATGTTGTTCGCGCTTGATTTCAGAATGCAGTTCGGACGCGACGTATTCATCGACTTGCTCGGTTACCGCAAATACGGGCACAACGAAGGCGACGAACCGCGTTTTACCCAACCGGTATTGTACAAAATCATTGCTCGCCACAAAAACCCGCGCGATATTTACGCCGAAAAACTCATCACCGACGGAATCATTGATGCCGCCTATGTGACTAAAATTGAGAATGATTATAAAGCCAAGCTCGATGAGAATCTTCAGGCTTCGCGCAAAAAAGATAAAACCATCATCAAACCATTTTTACAAGACGAATGGAAAGGCTTTGTTCAGGTTTCAGATGAGGAAATGCTTCAAAAAGTGGATACCAAGTTTGACCGCAAAAAACTCGATCAAATCATTGAGACCGTTTCTACTTTGCCGTCTGACAAAAAATTCATCAGCAAGATTCAAAAAATCGTTTCTGACCGCAAAACCATGTACGACAACAACGCTCTGGATTGGGGAACGGCCGAAGCTTTGGCCTACGGAAGTTTGCTTACCGAAGGTTATGATGTGCGTATTTCAGGTCAGGATGTCGAGCGCGGAACTTTTTCACATCGTCACGCCGTGGTCAAAGTCGAAGACAGCGAAGAAGAAGTCATCTTGCTCAACCAACTCAAAGACAAAAAAGGACAGTTCCACATATACAACTCGTTCTTATCAGAATATGGTGTACTCGGATTTGATTACGGTTATGCGCTCACCAATCCGAACGCACTGACCATTTGGGAAGCTCAGTTTGGTGATTTCTCCAACGGAGCCCAAATCATGATTGACCAATACATTTCGTGTGGCGAAGACAAATGGAACAACCAAAACGGAATCGTACTCTTGTTGCCGCATGGCTATGAAGGACAAGGAGCCGAGCACTCATCAGCGCGTATGGAGCGTTACTTACAGCTTTGTGCCCGTCACAACATGTACGTAGCCGATTGTACCACGCCGGCCAACTTCTTCCACTTGTTGCGCCGTCAAATGAAAACCAAATTCCGCAAACCGCTAGTGGTGTTCTCGCCGAAGAGTTTGTTGCGTCACCCGTTGTGCGTTTCGTCGGTAGATGATTTAGCCAAAGGCGAGTTTCAAGAAACCATTGACGACAACAGCGTTGATCATAAAAAAGTAAAAACCGTCGTGTTCTGCACCGGAAAGTTTTATTACGATATTTTGGCCGAGCGCGAAAACTTGGGCCGCAACGATGTCGCTTTGGTGCGCATTGAGCAGCTCTTCCCATTGCCGGTGGAGCAACTCAAAGCCATCATCAAAAGCTATCCGAATGCCGATGATTTTGTTTGGGCACAAGAAGAACCCAAAAACATGGGTGCTTACGGATATATGCTCATGAATTTTGATTTGGTGCCATGGCGATTGGCCTCGCTCAAAGCCTATGCAGCACCGGCCGCCGGAAGTCACACGCGTGATCGTCGCCGACATGCCGATGCGATCAGAATGGTATTTGACAAAAATTTATTCAGATCATAAGAAGCTCATTCCCGCTCTGCGCTGCAATCTTTGGGTTCTTAAAGAAAGAACCAAAAGGATTTCCGCTTCGATCGGGGCTAGGGCAGCAGAGTAAACAGAAACAACAACAATACAATAAAGAAATAACTAAAATACAATATTATGATTTTAGAGATATTTGAAATTAAAAGGAGGACAGCCAGTGGCTGTCAGGTATTTTAAATATTCTGAATCAATAAAAAAATAATCGAAGAAATAACTAAAATACAATATTATGATTTTAGAGATGAAAGTCCCCTCACCGGGCGAATCAATCAAAGAAGTTGAAATTGCCACTTGGCTCGTGAAAGACGGAGATTATGTAGAAAAAGACCAAGCCATTGCCGAGGTTGATTCAGACAAAGCAACGCTAGAACTTCCGGCCGAAGCCAGTGGAGTTATTACCCTAAAAGCCTCAGAAGGCGATACCGTAGCCGTAGGCGCTGTGGTGTGTTTGATTGACACCGCTGCTGCCAAAACTGCTGCTGCACCAGCTGCACCGGCTATTGCCGAAAAACCGGCTGAAGCCCCGACCCGAGGCGTAGCCGAATCGAGCGCAGCTAAAGCAGAAGCTCCTAAATCTGCTCCCGCTCCGGCACCAGCAGTTGTTGCTACTTATGCAGCGCAAACGCCTTCGCCGGCCGCACGCAAGATATTAGAAGAAAAGAACATACAACCTTCAGACATCGTTGGTACCGGGAAAGGTGGTCGCATTACTAAAGACGATGCGGTCAATGCCGTTGCTTCGATGGGCACACCAACCACGGGTGGCAGCCGCGGCAGCGAAAGAACCAAACTTTCGATGTTGCGCCGTAAAGTGGCTGAGCGTTTGGTTTCGGCCAAGAATGAAACCGCGATGCTCACTACGTTTAACGAAGTAGACATGACCAACATCTATGCGCTGCGCGAGCAATACAAAGATGAATTCAAAAACAAACACGGCGTGGGCTTGGGCTTTATGTCGTTCTTTACCAAAGCCGTCACCCGCGCTTTGCAGTTGTATCCTGATGTCAACTCGATGATTGACGGACAAGAAAAAATTTCTTATAACTTTTGCGATATCTCGGTAGCGGTTTCCGGTCCGAAAGGATTGATGGTTCCGGTGATGCGCAATGCAGAAAACCTGACCTTCCGTGGCGTAGAAGCCGAAATCAAACGTTTGGCTTTGCGCGCTCGTGATGGTCAAATTACCGTAGATGAAATGACCGGCGGAACTTTTACCATCTCGAACGGTGGCGTGTTTGGCAGTATGCTCAGCACCCCAATCATCAACCCGCCGCAATCGGGTATTTTGGGCATGCACAATGTGGTAGACAGACCCATTGTGCGCAACGGACAAATTGTGATTGCTCCGGTAATGTATGTGGCGCTTTCGTATGATCACCGCATCATTGATGGCCGCGAATCGGTAGGATTTTTGGTAGCGGTCAAAGAAGCACTTGAAAATCCGGTTGAAATATTAATGGATAACAACCCTAAAAAAGCTTTAGAGCTTTAAGGGTTTCTTACGACCCCGGATGGGGCGCCTATATATGTGATCCCGCTTGTTTTTCAGGCGGGATTTTTTTGTTGGCTTCGGTCTGAAGCAGATTTTTCGTTTATTTGTGCAGCCGCGTGAGCGATGGTAGCAGAAATCTTGAGCAACCGGAGCTTTGCGCAGGGCGCTCAAATTGCCGCGAACAGCGCGACGCTAGGAGGCACGACGAAGCGGCACGCCCAAAAATCATCAACCAAAACAAACGGCAAATCATGAAACAAAACCAAAAACAAGCGGCCATCGGGTTTATTTTTATCACGATGCTTATTGATATTACCGGCTGGGGGATTATTATTCCGGTGATTCCCAAACTCATTGAAGAACTTATTCAGGGCGACATCAGCGAAGCAGCTAAAATTGGCGGTTGGCTGACGTTTGCCTATGCGATTACGCAGTTTATTTGTGCGCCGCTCATTGGCAATTTGAGTGATAAATACGGACGAAGACCGGTGATTTTGATTTCGCTGTTTGGTTTTGCTATTGATTATTTGTTCTTGTCGATGGCACCTACCATTGGCTGGTTGTTTGTGGGCCGCATCATTGCCGGTATTACTGGAGCGAGTATTACCACAGCCTCGGCCTATATTGCTGATGTGAGTACGCCTGAGAACCGCGCCAAAAACTTCGGAATGGTGGGGGCTGCCTTTGGTTTGGGCTTTATTATTGGGCCGGTCATTGGCGGATTGCTCGGACAATACGGAGCGCGTGTTCCGTTTTATGCCGCGGCGGTTTTGTGTCTGCTGAATTTTATTTACGGCTTGTTTATTTTACCCGAATCATTGGATGTTTCTAAGCGTCGTCCGTTTGAATGGAAGCGCGCCAATCCGGTGGGGGCCTTGCTTAATTTGCGCCGATATCCGCAGTTGTTGGGTTTGGTAACTTCGATATTTGTGTTGTATGTGGCCTCGCACGCGGTGCAAAGCAATTGGAGCTATTTTACGATGTATCAACTCAAGTGGGATGAGAAAATGGTCGGGATTTCACTGGGTATTATTGGTATTCTCGTGGCCATTGTACAAGGCGTATTGATTCGTTGGGTGAATCCGAAACTCGGCAATGAAAAATCAATTTATGTAGGTTTTGCGCTCTATGCGGTAGGCATGTTCTTGTTTGCCTTTGCCACACAAAGTTGGATGATGTTTGCCTTTTTGGTGCCGTATTGTTTGGGCGGAATTGCCGGACCGGCTCTGCAATCCGTGATTTCAGGCGACGTGCCGCCCACCGAACAAGGCGAAATTCAAGGAACGCTCACCAGTTTGATGAGCGCCTCGGCCATTGTGGGGCCGCCAATGATGAGTACCTTGTTTTATTATTTTACGCATGACCAGGCACCGATTATTTTTGCCGGAGCCCCTTTTGTTTTGGGCGGAATCATGATGCTGGCCAGTGCTGTGATTGCATATTTTTCGTTTAAGAAATAAAAAAATCCCGCTCTTTTGAAGCGGGATTTTTATTTGAGGTTTGATTTTATTGTCGCACGAGTTTGACGGTTTTTTCTTGTATACCGCTGCTGATTTTGGCAAAATACACTCCGGATTTCAAGCTTGACAAATCCACGGTTGCATTCGCACTTTGAACGTTTTTAACCCATAAGGTTTTTCCGAGGATATCGGTGATTTCAATTTGATTGATCGAAGCATTTTTCATCGCAAAGGTCACCATGCCCGAAGTCGGATTCGGATAATAATCTAAACTTCCGTTTTCAAAAGCATCCACGCCCAAAAACGGCACAAACTCAGTCGTACACGTATTGGTTACAATGGCCGGATTGAAGTCAAAATAAATGTTGGCACTGTTCGGAATCACATCGCCCAAAGCAAAGCCCGCTTTTGGTTTTACTTGAAACACCACATAACCGTGTCCGGTGGTTGGGTCGCCTTCAACCGATGGCGGTAAATCAATGCCATCAAATTGCCATGAAAGCGCGCTGCCCAAACGTTTCAACACATACGGATGGCTGGTTGCGATGGTTCTGACTGAAGTTTCATCGAGTTGCGCATCGAGTACATCGTCTACTTTTACGTTGATGGCACTTGCGGTTCCGGTGTTTTCAAAACGAATCGTATAGGTCAAATAGTCATTGGCTGAAAAATCTGAAAAAACCACCTCAGAACCATGACTTTCGGCTTTGTCATTCGGGTCGTATGAACCCACAATGGTTTGGGTCAGGCTCGAATTATTATTGTTTGGAGCTATATCATTCGGCAACAAACTAATCGAACAAGTGTTGGTCAGTTGTTGTCCCAAAACCACTGTTGGAATGGTCGGAACTTGCATGTTGATCGTTATATAACGGGTTTCGTGCGGTTGTAAATTGGTAAAGTCAAGGGTAAATCCGCTGGTATTCATCACTGTTCCTGAAGCCGAAGTGCTTACGATAGTTAGCAAAGGGTCTTTGACAAAAGTTAAGGTCCCTGAAACAGCCTGATTACCTTGGTTGGTGTACGTTAAATAATTTTGATAGATAAAACCGGGTCTAGGTGGCGCAGAATAACTGTACAGAAAAACCGCTAAATCATTAAAAGGCAGAATCGTTAGCGGGAAATTATACGTAGTAAGCCCTGACCCATTAGCCACAGTCACATTTGAATAACTGCTCGGCGACACCGAATAATTGGCCGCCAGTGCCGGATGAACAGCATAGGCTAAATGATAAACATTGGTCGGGTTGGATTCATAAATAAAATGCGCTCCGTTTGAAGAAGACACATGGTTATCAGCCCCACCGTTGATGGTGTACGTAAATTCACCTTGCGAAAAATTAATCTCGCCCGAATCTTGAACCCCATTGTTGTTGTTGTCTATAAAAGCGTTGAGTTTGATGCCGTCAGAGATGTTTAAACTCAATTCGGACGTTGCGTCATTGGCTATCTGATTTCCGTTGAGTGTTCCGAATACCGCCACAAAATTATACACCAAACCGCTATTGATGTCATTTTGGGTAATCGCATAGGTGGCACTAAAAGTGGTGGTGTCGGTGCTTCCGGAACTCAGCACAGCAATAGGCCCACCCACAATATTGAGTTGTTGGTTAGATAAAGTAATATTAGTGATATCGTTACAATCATTATTGGTTACTGCAAAAGTATAATGCACTACATCACCCAAATTGGTAAAACCGTCGTTGTTGTAATCTTCATAGGTCGGTTCCATGGTTACTTGAATTCCATAAAAACTACCAGAAATTTGAAAATTAAGGTTAAATGATTCAAAACAATTGCCTAGTAAAATATCTTCGGCCAAGACATTCAATTGATAAATTCCCGGAGACAAATTCGCAACAGTTGCAGTTGTTCCGGTTCCGGTAATGGTTTGGGTCTGACCATTAGGGAGTTGTTTGTAAGTTAGTGTCCAAGTACCCATATCCGGTAATCCGCTCAAAGCAATAGCACCGGTGTTTACTTGACAAGTGGGCTGTGTTACCGAATCAATCGTTGGGGTTTGCGCTCTGCAATAATCGACCAAAACAGTGATGGTTGCCGTATCGCAATTGTTTGGATTGTTTATTTCGCAAATTTGATAAGATAAGCTGTAGGTTCCACTGGGCGTTTGCGAATTGGCATAAACATAACCTTGGGCATTGATGCCAATATTCGAATTGGTTGTCCAAAGAACGCTAATAGCCACATTGTTTAAGGTAGCCGGAGCCCCGCCGATGGTATCATTCGTGAGTACACTACCAACACCCGGCGGTGTAATCATGCCGTCTAGGTTGGTGAGCGTAAAGTTGTCGTCGTTGGCTTCAATCATGAGCGTAGGGAGATTCACCACAGAAATGGTACTTGTGCTTGTGCAACCAGTCGCATCGGTTACGGTACACATTACTGCATAAATTCCGGGTGCATTGAATGGCAGTTGAAAGGTAGGTCCGCCTGCTATCGTAGCTGCTCCGTTTATACTCCAGAGATAAGTGTAGGGTTGTTGTCCACCTGAGACTGAAGCTATTACTGTTGAGCTAGGAGGCATAGTGATTGAATTTAAAAACACCTGTAAGCCACTATTCACCACCAAGTTCACGGGTACAATTGTAGTGGTCAAAGCCACTGAATTTTCGACACGCGCAAAAATAAGCTGCGGACTTGAAGTGGATTGATAATTACTCGGATTGGCTATCGGATTTTGGTTGTTGGTGGCCTCTGCTTGTGACAGATGATAAGTGATGCTGAACTGTGCAGGGTTTTGGTTGCCAATAATTTGATTACCCGCTTGGGTCAAATCAAACGTAGTGTCGCTGCAATAATTGGTCAGCGTAATGTTTTGTGCACTGCCCATGATGCCCATCAGCAACAGTACGAGGAGTAAAGTTTTTTTCATAGCTTTTTTTGGTTTAAAATAAAACCCCGAACACTTCATTCAGGGTTTTGCTTTCAGATTATTTATTCTTTGACAATTTTAAAAATCTTGGTTTGTTTTTGGGCCTCGGCTTTAACAAAATAAACGCCCGGAGCCAAAGAGGTCATATCTAGTTGGGCTTGTGTTGATTCTATGTTTTTAGTCAAAACTACTTGTCCAAGGGTAGTGGTAATACTCACTTTTTCAATCGGTGCATTATTCGAAATAGAAAGTTGATTCTGTACCGGATTCGGAGCATATTGCAATTGGTCTAATGCAAAAGTATTGGTAGCCAAATTGGTCACAAACTCGGTTGTGCACGTATTGGTTACAATGGCCGGATTAAAGTCAAAATAAATATTGGCCGTATTCGGAATCACATCGCCCAAGGCATAACCCGCTTTGGGTTTTACCTGAAAAGTCACAAAGCCATGCCCAATGTTGGTATTGGCTACAGAAGGCGGCAATTGAATATCGTCAAAGAACCAAGTCAGCGATGAACCTTCACGATCGAGTGTATAACTGTGGCTCGCATTGATCATCATCAAACTGGTTTCGTCGAGCTTGCTGTCGAGTTCATCGGTGATTCTGACAAACTCAGCATTGGCGGTTCCGGTGTTTTCAAAAGTAATGGTGTACGTCAAATAATCATCGGCACCAAAAGTAGCATGAACCACACGTCCGCCATGGGTTTCGTATTTCTCGTTCGGATCGTATGAACCCACGATGGTTTGGGTAAGTGTTGCTTGGTTGTCGCTCAATCGGATGTCATTGGTGGTAGGTGCAATACTCGCCTGAAAATGAACCAAATCGCCCAAAGCTACCGTCGGAATGGTTGGAGTTTGCAGCGTGATATAAATATGTCGTGTTTGATTCGGTCCTAAATTGCTGAAGTTATAAGTAAATCCATCGGCGGTGGGCACAGTGCCCGGAACAGAAATACCGGTGATGGTTTGGCCATCTATATTGTGAAAAGTTACTGTACCACTCATGGGTTGAGCACCATAATTGGTGTAATACAAATAAATTGTATGAGCAAAACCTGGTCTTGGATTGCTACCATGCATGTAAAGACCCAAATCTTCATAAGGTGTTGCCGTCACCGGAAAATAATAAGTGGTGATTCCAGATCCATTCGGAACGGAGATATTGTTGAGGCTTGGTGCAACTCCGTAAAAACCTTGGTACGGAGTATAAACACTAAAACTAATGTCATAAGAATTAGCAGGGTTTACCTCATACAAATTTGTAAATCCAGCCGCATTTAAATTGTGTATCACCCCATCATCATTGATTTGGTAAGTGAATTGTCCGTTGCTTAAGCGGGGTTCGTTTACATCTTGAATACCGTTGGCATTGGTGTCTACAAAAGCGATAAGTTTGATGCCATCGGTCATGTTTAGGGTATTAATATAACTTAAGTTGGTATAAGTAGATTGAGTCGCACTTCCGGCATTTCCTGCAATGGTCACCGATTTGCTCACCTGTCCGGCATTGATGTCTGCTTGGGTAAGGGTATAATCATAACTCAGTGATGTAGTATCGGTAGCTCCGGGTGCCAAAGACGCAATGGTTCCCACAGCCGGAATGATACCGTACATTCTTGTAATATTTGTAATGGTACAAGCACTGTTGTTGGTTACGTTAAACGAATAGTGAATGACGTCACCGGCACTCGGCAGTCCATCGGCATTGGTATCTGTATAGTGCCCCACCATAGAAGCATTCAAGAAACTGACATTGAGATAAGCAGGCGGGCTAAAGCACCCTTGATAGTTACGTACTTTAATCCAACTCACCCATTGGTTTACATTGTTAAGTGTTGCGGTAGTTCCTGTACCGGACAATAATATCTGGTTGTAAGGGCCGAATATGGTCCAAGCGCCAGAGGGCAGTCCCGAAACCGTAACTGTAGCCCCGGTATTAGAACAACTTTGAGGCGTCACACTGGTGATGACAGGCGCATTGAGCTCGTCACATCCGATGTTAACAAATACATTGCCCGAATAATAATCCATAAACGAGCCTATTTGGTTTATTAAATAATTAATCTGATAAGTACCCACAGGGACAGGGCCATTTGAAAAAATGACCGAACCGGTATTTTCATCTAAGGTTAACGCATTAGATGACGAAGAAACACTGGTAAAGCTGACATTTGACAAAGTAGCCGGCATACCGTTAAAGGTATCGTTGTCTAACACATCTTGAATGGCAATGGTGGTTGTAGACCCATTCGGAATAGAAGCATAATCATCCATTACGGTGATGGCTGCATTTTGAGCAGAAATTTTTGTGCTCATGAAAAATGCAAAAAGGGCTAATACAAAATAAGGGTAGTTTTTTTTCATCATTTGTTTGTTTTGGCTATCAAATGTAGAGAAATAATTTTTCTCAGCCATTGCTTAGGTTTAATAATTTTCTCAAATTCAACTTATTGCAAATACACGCAATGGTTGTGATAATCAATAACGGCGCGTGCTTGTAAAAGAATATCGGCTCCAATAATCCCTTGTACAGGCTGTGCTTTGTGCTGTGTGAGTGCTTGGTTAACGTGTGATAAATCAAAAATCACCAACGAGAAATGCGCCGTTTTCCAGCGCCCGATTTGCAATACATTGTGCGCAGCAATTTGCGTAAACATGCCCGTGGCTCCGGCTCCGGCGGCTAGGGTTGACGATTTCTGAGCGTTCAGCCCAAAGAGTTCGGTGCCTTCAAACCCCACACAACTGTTGCTGGCTCCGGTATCGAGGATAAACAACCCCGATACGCCGTTGATTTTGGCTTTGACCAGTAAATGCTGGGTTTTGCTGATTTTGAATTTTACTTTTTTGTATCCGTGTGGTTTGAGTATTTCGGGGAGATTTTGCATAATCTATGTCTAAATGCGTTGTGGGTAAAGTTCGCAAAAGAATTGTTCTAGCCAAGCATTTAATTGTAATTTTGCCCGAGTTTTAAAACCCAAGATGATTACCGATACCCACACCCATTTATACAGCGAGGCTTTTGCCGAAGATCGCGATGCTGTGATTGCACGCGCTTTGCAACTAGGCGTACAGCGATTTTTTATTCCGGCCATTGATTCTACCTACACCCAAGCCATGTATGACTTAGAGGCTGCTTACCCAAACAATATGTTTTTGATGGCGGGTTTGCATCCAACCCATGTCAAAGAAAATTACGCCCAAGAACTCGCGCATGTAGCCCAACAATTGGCCGCAAGAAAATTTTATGCGGTGGGCGAAATCGGAATTGATTTGTATTGGGACAAGACTTTTCTCAAAGAACAACAACAAGCCTTCAGACAACAAATCGCTTGGGCTAAAGAATATCATCTGCCCATCGTGATTCACTGTCGCGATGCTTTTGACGAAGTTTTTGAAATTCTTGAAGAAGCCAAATCACCTGAGTTGCGCGGTATTTTTCACTGTTTTACCGGAACTTACCCGCAAGCTTTACAAGCCATTTCATGCGGAATGAAACTGGGTATTGGCGGGGTGGTTACTTTTAAAAACGGACAAATTGATCAGTTTATCCATCAAATTGACCCGCGCCACATTGTTTTAGAAACCGATTCGCCGTATTTGGCTCCGAATCCGTATCGCGGCAAACGCAACGAAAGCGCTTACATTGTTGAGGTGTTGGGCAAATTGGCCGGATTATATCAAATCACCCCCGATGAATTGGCCCAAATCACCACACAAAATTCACGAGAAGTTTTTGGTATTTAAGCGGCTAAAGTAGCGGCAGTTGTCAATAATTTTTGTTTTTTTGTTGCATCAAATAAAAACACATGCAAAAATTCGACGCGATTCGCCCGTTTTATGACGCCGAGGTCAACGAGGCCTTGCGTGCATCGGTCAACCATCCGATGATGAAAGCGCTGATGAATTTTACCTTTCCGGACCAAGCAGATGAAGTTTGGAAGGAACAGTTACTCAAAACGCATTCAATCCGTGATTTTCAGTGTAATTTTATTTATCAATCGCTGCAAAAAGTACTCGAAAAAACCTCGGACGGACTCACGACTTCGGGTTTTGAAAAGCTCGAGAAAAATACGGCCTACTTATTTATCTCAAACCACCGCGACATCATCCTGGATACCTCGCTGCTCAACGGCGCTTTGTTTGAACACGGATTGGTCATGACCGCCTCGGCCATTGGCGATAATTTGGTGCGCAAGTCTTTTTTAAAAACACTCTCAAAACTCAACCGAAATTTTGTGGTACAACGCGGATTACCGCCGCGCGAATTGCTCGAGAGCTCAAAACTCATGTCTGAATACATCCGACAATTGTTGCGCCGCGAGAACCGTTCGGTCTGGATTGCTCAGCGCGAAGGCCGCACCAAAGACGGCAACGATGCCACGCACTCGGGGGTTTTAAAAATGCTCGCCATGGGCTCAGACGAAGCCAATTTGATGGATTACTTCCGGAAAATCAAAGTCGTGCCCGTATCGATTTCGTATGAATACGACCCCACCGATGCGCTCAAAATGCCGCAACTCATGGCCGCTGCCAACAACGAAATCTACATCAAAGAAAAAAACGAAGATTTCATGACGTTGCTCAGCGGAATCATGGGCCAAAAAAAACGCATTCACATTCATATTGGCGATGTGCTCAAAACCGAAATCGATCAAATTGAGCGCGAAAATGACAACACCAACAAGCAAATTCAAGCCTTGGCCCAAGCCATAGACGATTCTATTTTGTGTAGCTACAAACTCTGGCCTACCAACTATATTGCCTATGATTTGTTGTACAAAACCAATGAATATGCAGCGCATTACACCGAAAACGAAAAACAGCTTTTTGAGCGTAGATTAGATATTAAAATTGATCAGAACAATCCGGTTTTGTGGGAAGGTTTCTTGAGCATGTATGCCAATCCGGTGGTCAACAAACGCAAATATCAAAATGCAATCTAAACCGCGCATCTTGCTTATTTATACCGGTGGAACCATCGGGATGGTCAAAGATTTCGAGACCGGTGCGCTCAAAGCGTTTAATTTTTCAGAGTTACTACAGAATATACCCGAGCTCAAACAGCTCGATTGCCGGATAGAAACCATTTCTTTTGCCGAGCCTATTGATTCCTCCAACATGAATCCGGCCTATTGGGTCAAAATAGCCGATATGATTGGCAATCGTTACCCAGAGTTTGACGGATTTGTAGTGTTGCACGGCTCAGATACGATGTCGTATTCGGCCTCAGCACTGAGTTTTATGCTCGAAAACTTGGCCAAGCCGGTGGTGTTTACCGGTTCGCAATTGCCCATCGGAGATTTGCGTACCGATGCCAAAGAAAACCTCATTACCGCCATACAAATTGCCTCGTTGCAACACAAAGGCAAACCGGTGATTCAAGAAGTATGCTTGTATTTTGAATATAAACTCTACCGCGGCAACCGCACCACCAAAATCAACGCCGAGCATTTCAATGCGTTTACTTCGCCCAATTACCCATCGTTGGCTGAATCAGGGGTGCATCTGCTGGTGAATCACGCCGCTTTGTGGCCTCAGGACAAAGCCAAAAAACTCATTGTGCACCACGAACTCGACAGCCATGTCGTGGTGCTCAAAATGTTTCCGGGCATCAATGAGTCGGTGCTCAATGCGGTGCTGTCAATTCAGGGGCTCAAAGGCATTGTGCTGGAAACCTACGGATCGGGCAACGCACCCACTGAAAATTGGTTTATACAATCGCTCAAAAAAGCCATCAAGTCGGGTTTGCATGTAGTCAACGTAACCCAATGTTCTGGCGGAAGCGTTCGGATGGGACAATACGAAACCAGTACCCAACTCAAAAAAATCGGAGTCATATCTGGTAAAGACGCCACTACTGAAGCCGCGATCACCAAACTCATGTACTTGTTGGGTCAAAACGTAGCGCCCGCGGTTTTTAAAACTATTTTTGAAACCTCGTTGCGCGGCGAACTCAGCTAGTATTTTTCTTTTTAAAGTCAAAAAAAATATAGTTATTTGCACACCTAAATTAGAGAGGTGTCCGAGTGGTTGAAGGAGCAAGCCTGGAAAGTTTGTATGTGGGCAACTGCATCGTGGGTTCGAATCCCATCCTCTCTGCAAGACAAAAACCGATGCGCAGCGTCGGTTTTTTTGTTTCAGCTTGCGTCGAAAGTTCACTTTCGTAAGCAAAGCGAAACAAAAAAATCCCAGCTTTGCAAAAGCTGGTTTTTGGTTTGACCACTGAACCCCCTTAGGGAACACCGCAGGTAATCCCCTCAAAATACCACCAGTTTTTTGTAAGCAAAGCGTAACAAAAAATCAAACGATTCCCAACAGCAAATTTTGTAAAATAGATTAAAAAAGCAACACCGCAGACAAGCTCTTGCGCCTAGCTTCTAACCGTTTCAAAAAACGCCAAATTTCACGCATAAAATGTTAAATATAAGCGATTTAATTTGGGCTCTAAAACCACACAACTTGTTTTTTGGGCGCTACTGGTAGGGCGTGATTTTGTCTAAAATCATCAGTATTGGCAAGCCCTATAAGCCTTGCACATCAGCAGGCCAAACCCCCAAGAACCGCCCTTAAAAATTTTGTTAACGCTTGTAAGCCGGTTAGTCTAAACGGGGACTGTTTTGCGTTTTTGCAGGTCAGAAAGTTCAAGCACTTTTGTTCGAGAGTTGTTCGAGAAAACCCCGTTTTTCTCGAATAAATTCGTCGTTTTCTGCTACAAAGGTGCCTTCACTGTGCCTTAAAGTCCTTTGAAAAATGCTGTTTTTATGCAAGATTCCTTACAAAAATGGCCTTGAAAGCAGTTTTAAGATTTTTTTAAGAGCCCCTCAGACTTTTTGGGCGTGTTTTTGGCCTAGTTGTTGAAATGCCCAAAGCAGCATGCCCAAGGCCCAAACGGAAGATGACAGAACGACCCCAAGGCATGCGGAGCCCAGTATAGGCGGGTATGGAGCGCAGCGGGTCACGGCCATCAGCCTGCGCACGTTACCGCACTTCGGCGGGGTGTAGTGCCCCGAAAACAGACGTGAAACCGCGGGGTTTGGTGCGGGGTTTTGTGGGGGGAGGTGTGGATTTTAGGATTGCTTCGCTTTGAGTTATTTTAGCACGGATTGTACATCCGCGCTATCTGGTGTGGTGGGGGTTTTAGGGAATAAAAAGTGTAGAGTGGAAGTTTGCGCAGGGGGGAATGCAACATTTTCAATGAGTGTTTTTACTTTTTTTCCGTAGCCAAAAAAAGTAACAAAAAAGTCACACGGCCACTCAAAAAAAGCTATAAAAAGGGCCTTCAAACCTAAACCAGCTGAACTTACTGCGCTGCGCTCCGTTCAAACACACCTGGTTCTTAACGGTTTCAAAGGCCTCTTTTTATGTACGCTTTTTTTAAGACGCTGGGGGCTGACGCTCACCGAGTGAAACGTTTATTTATTGATGATAGGTTTTGCGGAGTGTTTGTTTTGAAGCAAACGTGTAAACGATAACGCAGTCACTTTGAGCGATGTTGAGGGGTGATGGATGGTGCGGATGATTTTTTTGGGAAGTTTGAAACTATAATGCGCAGCAGGTGTTAGCAGTTGCCATTCTTAACTTTGGTAATTTCGAATTCCTTTGATAACTTTAATAATGTTGTCAGCATGTGTAGAAAAAAATAGGCTAATATTAGTTGAGTTAGCCGGATGATTTGTGAAATTTTAGATACTGGCTTAATAAAACTAAATGTAAATCCTGTAACTGAGTCAATCCAAAAATCATTAAAAGGAACAAATTTTTCAGGCTGATTAATCATCTTTAAAATTTCATTCTTTTCTCTGATATAGTTTGCTAAAACTAATTTTAGATCTTTAAATTTCATTTCAAGCTTTATAACTTTCTTTTCTCCTTTTTTCGTGATAAACACTTGGTTGTAATTTTCACGATCGTTTGGTCTCGATCCTATGAATGTAGTTAAAGTTGACTGAATAAAAAATGCTTTGTTTGGAAGTATTGCTCCTGAATTATGTGATTTTACGAAGACTAAATTGAAATCACCAACTGATTGTATTGTGTCATAAAGGGTTTCATCGATTTTATTTTGCTTGAGTTGTGAAAACAATTCTTTGACAGATACACTATCTTTATAGTCTTCTAGATTTGATTTATAAAGTTTAATGTTATTTTTAAGATATTCTTCTGAGAAATTGTAATTGTCGCTTTTTGACGAATATGCTAAATAATGACAATAGGGAAGAAATCCAAAAAGAAGAAATGTCAATACAAAGAAAAGACTGAGATTTCTATATGTGTTCTTGTAGCGAGAATATAAAAAGCCTAAAAAAGATACTAAGCCAAACAAGTAAATTATTTCCAGATACTTAGTATGAAAAATAACCAATTCCTGAGTTAATATTTTCAGAATCAAAAAGCCAAACAAAACCAGAAGTGCTGGAGAACTTACAATAGATTTCTTTTTAGAATTCATCTTTATTCGGTTTTTTCATACCTGCTAGTGTTTAGCAGCTACCTGTAGTGACGGAATTGCAAGCAGCGTAGTTTCTGCTAAGCTAATTAAAAATTATGAAAACCAATCGTAAAGCTAGTAAATTCAAGCAATGATCGCTTAGCAAATGTTGTGGGTAGTATTACTTAAATAACCTTTCATTTTCTTTTGATAATGAGCGGACTCCCATTTCATTTCTCATTAGGTTAGTTAACTCATTATAGCTTTTGAAATAAGATTTAAAATCACTTTTACTTTCATCATTTTTTTTGTCTTCGATACTTTTTAAAAAATCATTTGCATGAGATAATGTATTTGCAGTTTTAATTAGAATATTATCAGAACCTATGTGAGTATTTGAGTAAATAACAGCAAAAACATTTTCAATTTTAAGCCTAGTTTTTGAGTAATCGATTTCAATACTATTATTAATTTTTGTTAAGTCTGCGTGTAATTGATAAAGTTCTGTTGTCAATTTTCCGATAAAACTTAATTGTTCTTTATATAGATTTTCTCTCAAAGCATTCTTTCGATTTTTAAATGCTATAAATAAAGTAACAGCGCTAATTATGAAAGTTGAAAATATGCCGAAAAAATAGAATGTGTCTTTTAGATTTTCGGGTTTAGTATCTGAACACAAAATCATTTTTATAAGTTTAGTTTTAATATTGCCCACAACGTTCTGCTTATAGGCGAACGTTGCGGAGCAGCGAGTTGAGTACGCTCTGCTAAGATAGAAAAACTACGTGAAAAACGAATATAAAGCCAACATAAGCAAGCGATGGAGCTTATGTAGGGTTGACAGCAGTTTTATTTTTTTGGTTTTTTAAAAGGTTTTTTATATCTCTTCTTTACGGTTTCTCTTTTAAAAAGATAATTTGAATTAGCTAGGTTTAAATTTTTTGTCAGGCCGTAATGAATTTGATATATACAATTTGATTTAACTTTTGGTGAGATGTTGGAATAATTACGTTCTCTAAAACTC
This sequence comes from Bacteroidota bacterium, assembly GCA_018267095.1. Lineage (GTDB taxonomy): Bacteria > Bacteroidota > Bacteroidia > Flavobacteriales > Flavobacteriaceae > Flavobacterium. The sequence continues at coordinate 167,330 of JAFDZC010000019.1, read as the reverse complement.
CACCGTATATATTTGTTTTGACCTTCACCTTCTATGTATGAAATAATATTTAATTCAAAAATAAATTGAAGAAAGGTATCTGCTGTTTCGAAGAATTTAGGTTTGGTAATATTATTCTTTTCTACATAATCTTCGAATCTGGCGTAAGCCAAATTATAAAACTCATAGTTGAATTCATTTTTGCTGTCAATAAAATCGAAGAATTTCCTAAATAATTCATAGTCACTATCTGAATAATAGAATGTTAAATAATCTTTTATTTCGCCCATTAAATAGTCTGAATACCTTGATTGAACTTCTGGATTGTAAAATTCTTCTTCTAAGAAGTTATTTGTTCCTTTATTTTTCGAGCGAATATGAACTGATTTTATTAAATCTAGTAAGGTGATAATATCTCTTGGTCTGTAAAATGAATATCTCAAAAATTGAACAAAAGAATCATCTTCCTTTCTGAATGCTTTTTGTTTGTATGGGAAGTAATAATCCCAGCAGACTCCCATGTTGTAGTGTTTTTCTTGTTGGGCAAGAAGCATTCTATCGGCTAATTCAAATAATGCAGAATGTCTATATTCTGAATAATTAGTTTTCCAATCTAAGAGAATGGAATTATCTTTTAATTTATTGTTTTGATTTTGTAAGCCTAGGTTTGAAAAAATATCTGGTCTAATTAATAAAATTACCTTTAGTTTTTTTTCTGATTTTATAGAAGGGAAAAAATCATTATTTAAACTCCATATTGCATTTGCTAAGCCTTTGATACACTCTAAATATTCTGAATACGGAATGTTTTCTGGTCGTATGTCTATTCCGTCAATAAAAAGAATTACATTTTTACTGAGATTAATGGTTGATAGAGCCTTTTCAAAATGACTTTGGATATACAATAAATTTGTTTGAAACTTTGAATGACTGAAACTTCCTTCTTTTACATTCTCGCCTAATATTTTGAAATATTTCGAAACTAATTCTGCTGAGTTCCTTGTTTTCTCTACAAAGTTTAGGGCGTTAATTATTTCTGGCGAGAACGCATTGATATAATATTCATCAATCGCATTTTGAAGCGCATCGAATGAAGATGAAGATTTGAATAAACTATTATTACTTTCGATAGTTCTTATTCTGTTCGCTAAAAGCAAATATAAAATTACTTTCCAAACATTTTGATAATCTGAAAGCTGAAGATGATTCTCTTTCTTTAGCGTTATAAATTTTTGATAATCAGTTTCTCTTATAAAATTTATAAATCCGCTTGTATTATATACTTCATTATTTACTATATAGGTTGCATATGCCGTTTTACCAGTTCCCTTTTCTCCAATTATAAAGTTTGTAGATGCTTTGAAAATTTCAGTAAATTCTGATGTTCTCAAGAAGTATTTATCGAATACTGCTTTATTTTCTGGTCGTTTATAATTTTCTGCATCATTAAAACCAAACTGTAAATCTTTAATTTCTTTCATAATTTCTTGTAAAAGTTTCTCAAAATTACTGCCAACTCACTAATATCTCACAATTTCTCATCTACACACAACCTGCCTAAATAAAGCAAGTTAACCCCCACCCAAAAAGCCTTCGCTCCTCAAGCAGGTATTCATGTCGTGAAATAAGTGGTGTGGGGTAAATGTAGTATTTTTTTTGACGAAGACAAAAAAAAGACCGCTGCGCTGTTAGACACGCTTCGCTATAGACACGGCTGCGCCTATAGATTTATGCTTTTTTACAGAAAATCTGCCGCGCTGTTTGTAGCACTTAACTGCAAAGGGGTGATAGGGTTGTCGGTTAGGCGATTGCTTCATTAAAAACATTCAGGAAGATGCATCATACACAACCATACGCCTCATTCAGTATGCGCCAGCCCCCGGCGTCTTAAAAAAAGCGTACATAAAAAGAGGCTTTTGAAACCGTTAAGAACCAGGTGTGTTTGAGCGAAGAGGAGCGGAGCGAGTTCGGCTGGTTTAGGTTTGAAGGCCCTTTTTATAGCTTTTTTTGAGTGGCCGTGTGACTTTTTTGTTACTTTTTTTGGCTACGGAAAAAAAGTAAGGAGATGAATTTTATTTAAATGCTTATCGGTTACACGATTGTTTCAAAACAAACCTTCCGTAAAACGTATTATCAATAAATGAACGCTTCATTCGGTGAGCGCCAGCCCTTCACAACAACAGATACTTTAGCCCATTGTTTTGTAATAAGTTTCTGTGAACAAGCTGCGTGAGCGGTTGCAGCTAAGTGCCGCGCACTGCGAAAAACGCGACCCGTAGGGGCACGCCCAAAGGATGAACAATAGAAGATTTGAACCGCAAAACGCATCATCGCCACAAAACGCTCCATTGAGCAAGCGCCAGCCACTCAGCCACTATTTTCCCCTACGCACAATGCACAAAAAAATGTATCTTTAAACAAAGATTAACACTATGCGCCCAATTTACTTTTTACTCTTCATGCTGCTCGGCTGCTCCAAAGAAACTACCAGCAGCGAAACCCCTATGGCTTTTGGGCCTGAACAGTCGGTAACCATCAGCGGTTGGAGTGCGGATGCCATGGAACCTTTTTTGTCAGCCGATGGTGGGCATTTGTTTTTTAACAACCTCAATGACGGAGTCAACACCCAATTGTTTTATGCCAATCGGCTAGATGATGCGCATTTTGTTTGGGTCGGAGCGCTTTCGGGAGCCAATCAACCGGCTGCGCCTAGGCTCGATGCCGTGGCCGATATGGATGCGCAGAACCATTTTTACTGGACTTCGACCCGCGATTATCCCACTGAGTTGAATAATCTTTTTCGCGGAGATTTTACCTCGGGCAACATCCTCAATGCAGCGCGGGTGCAGGGCAACTTCAACAAAAACACACCCGGCTGGCTCGTGATGGATCATGGCATCAGCCGCGACGGACAATATTTGTACTTCAACAATGCGCGGTTTGACGACCAAAATTGCATCGGCCCTTGCGAAACCGAAATCGGCATCGCCCAAAAAATCAATGCGACTACTTTTAATAAACCGAGCAATTCAGCTGCTTTGTTGGCACAAATCAATCAGCCGGCGTATATCAATTATGCAACCTATATAAGCAATGATCAAAAGGCCTTGTATTTTACCAGATACTTAAAAGGCAGTTTGCCCTCGGCGCCCTTATTTGAAATTTGCGTGGCCACGCGAAGCCAAACCAGTGAGGCTTTTTCGGCGCCCCGGGTTTTGTTTTCAGATCCGAATTTTATCGAAGGGCCCACCTTGAGCCCGGATGAGCGCATTTTGTACTACCACAAAAAAGTAGGTGGTGTATACCAAATCAAGATGCGCTATAGAGTTCAGTAACGTCAGAAAATTTCTTTTTTAATTCTGTACATTTGGGCACAAAATGATAACCACCTACTAAATTATGCTCAAAACGTTTCGCCGCTGGGTTCTTTTTATATTGATGCTGATTTTTTCAGTGGCTCAGGCGCAAAACAAAATTATTGACTCTGTAAAAACGGTTCTAGCCAATCCAAAACTACACGATACCGCTCGATTGCGTATCATACAGGAGGTGGCCTTGAACAGGTTTACCAATAATTTTGACCCCAATTTCCACAAACTGACCGATATGATGGGAGCCTTGGCACTCAAGAACTACAAACAACCCAACAGTCCGCAGCTGCGCAATAAATACGGAAATTACTTGGCCAGTTATTATTCATCGCAGGCCACCTTGATGATGCAAAAAGAAGAATACGACAAATCTGAACAGTATTTCGATAAGTCTATTGCTTTGCACAAAGCCTCAGGGTCTTATAACGACATGTATACGGGTTATCTTGAAAAGGCTCAGCTTTATTCAAAAATCAACAAAGAGGATAAGGCAATCGCACTGATTTTTGAAGTGCTCAAATATTACGAAAAGGATAAAAAAAGCAACCTGCAATCGCTGTATTATGTCTACACGACTTTGGCCTATTTATACAGAAATCAGAAAGAGTATGATAAGGCTATTGAATCCAGTCTGAAGGCCAAACATTATTGTGATTTATCCTATAAAGAAGCGCCCAGCAACCACACCCTTGGTTGGAAAGGTTCTAATGACATGAACCTGTCCTACTGCAACAGTCAACTCAAAAGGTATAAGGAAGCTTTAGTATATGCTTATAATGGTATTGAAATCTTTAAAAAATTGGGAGCCGAACTTCAGACAACTCTATGTTTGACAGGTGCTGCCGACATGGAAATGAAACTTTCAAATTTCAGCCAGGCCGAAAAATTATATCAGGAAATCCTCAAACAGCAAACGGCAGCGACCAATCCGATGACCTTGGCGGGGACTTATTACGGACTGGGAACTTTAAGCCTTAAAAAAGGTGATTTGAAAACCGCCGAGGAGTATCAGGAAAAGGCTTTTGAAGCGAGTAAAAAAACCACGAACAAATCGCTTCAAAAGGACATTGCAGAAGAACTGTACAAAATCAATTTGGAGAAAAAAAATTACGAAAAAGCACTGCGGTATTTTGAGTTCGACAAAAAAATTGCGGATTCAACCCAAACCGCTTCGTCAAAAAAAGAAATCTCTCAGCAATTGCTCAAATACGAATTCGAGAAAAAAGAACTGCAACAAAAAATCATCCAACAAAAGAAACTCGAGGCACTCAAACTGCAAGCGGCCAAAGAAAAAGCCGATGCGGTGGCCAAAGGTCAATTGGCACAACAGCAGCTCAAGTATGATTTTGACAAAAAACAACTCAACGACAAAATTGCCCAAGGCAAAAAACTCGCTGCTGTAAAACTGGCCTCACAGAAGAAAACGGCCGCCGTCAAGCTCGAAGGAGAAAAGAAAAACGCTGTCAAGAACAACTGGCTTATTGGGCTTTCGGGACTATTGTTGTTGCTGGTTTTGGGTGGGTTCTTCTACTATCGAAACAACAAGCAAAAACAAGAGATTGCCGGACTCGAAAAAAACCAAATCAAGCAAAAGTTGCTCATCACGCAAATGAATCCGCACTTTATATTTAATTCGGTGCAAAACATCCGCAACCTGATTGACAACCACAAGAACGGTGATGCGGTCAAATACTTGGACCAATTCTCGGTGCTTACGCGACAAATTCTGGAAAACGCCAATGAAAATTACATTTCTTTAGAAGAAGAAGTCGCCATGCTTGAAAATTATCTGAGCATCCAGCAATTGCTTTACAACCACAAGTTTGATTATAGGATTCATCTGGCCGATGACCTCGACCCGGAATCGGTTTTCTTGCCGCCGATGCTCACCCAACCGTTTATTGAAAACGCCATCAAACACGGACTGAGCGCAGTATCTCAAAACGGGAAAATTGACATTCGGTTTTTCTTAGAAGCCAACAAATTGTTTTTTGAGGTAACCGACAACGGCAAAGGATTTGACGCCCAAAAAACCACCTCTAACCACAAATCACTGGCCATGACCATTACCAAAGAGCGTTTGGTGGGTTATACCAAAAACCAAGATTTTGTGGTGCAAACCGACAATTTAAAAGACGAGGACCAAAAAGTGGTCGGCGCCCAAGTGCGTTTTGAAATCCCGTATATTTACGAAAATTAAAAAGTATGTTGCGAGCCATCGTCGTGGATGACATCGAAACCATCCGCAAAGACCACATTGCTATTCTTAAAAATCATTGCCCGAATGTTGCCGTGATTGGTCAAGCCGACTCTGTTGCATCTGGGGAAGCGCTGATCAAACAACTTGCGCCCGACTTGGTTTTTCTGGATGTAGAAATGCCCGACGGCAACGGTTTTGATTTGTTGCAAAAGCTCAAACCGTTTGATTTTAAAGTGATTTTTATTACCGGTTATGAAGATTTTGCCATCCGTGCATTCCGATTTTCGGCCATTGATTATTTGCTCAAACCGGTCAAAGCGGCTGACTTGGTCGAAGCCGTGCAAAAGGCCGAACAATCGCTCAACCATGAAGTGTTAGAGCTCAAACTCAACAATCTTTTTGCGAATCTGGAACGACCCAAAAATCTGCAAAAACTCGTACTCAAAACCGCTGACAAAATATATTCGGTAAACATTCAAGACATTGTACATTGCGAATCAGATAAAAACTATACGACTTTTCACTTCATCAATGCACCGCAACTGGTGGTTTCTACCAACCTCAAAGAATACGACATGATGCTCTCGCCGCACAATTTTTTCAGAACACATAAATCGCATCTGATCAACATGGCGTATTTTGACCATTTCATCAAATCTGAAGGCGGCAATAAAATCATCATGAAAAACAAAACCGCGATTCCGCTGTCGGTGCGCAAAAAAGATGAGTTCTTGATTTTATTAGATCATCTATAAAATTCATTTTTCAATAAACGCTGTTCCGTAAATCCTCAACGTTAATATTCCAAAAGGCAACGTTGGTTCATTGGTTAAAATCATCGTTTGGGTTTGAAGTATTATTGCGTTGAATTTCAATAATACAAACAACAACTGCTTGTTAAAATCAAAGAAAAGGAACTGTTTTTCTGATTTTTTTTCTGCCAGTTGAATCCAATTAACCTATGTTTGCAGACCGTTTTTGAAAGGAAGAATTTTTCACAGAATTTATTTCTATAAGAGCGGATAAAAAAATTGCTCACCTATTTAACAAACTACAAAGAATGAAGAAGATTTACTTTTTACTGCTTGCACTATTAAGCTTTGCCGCTCAGGGTCAAAATTACGATTACACGGTGTATCATCCTTCTAACTCCGGCATTGCCTCGGCCAATATCAATGACCTAAAAATAGATGGCAATGGCAATTTGTGGATGGCTACCTCTGATGCTTTAACCATGTTCAACGGAACTACTTTTACCAATTATATCCAGAGCAATACAGGCGTTGAGCTATCGGCCTTACAAAAATTGGCCATTGACGGGCTCAGCCGCAAGTGGGTAACAACGGCACAAAACGGTTTGATCATGTACAACGGAACCACTTGGTCACATTATCGCATGGACAACTCCGGGCTTCCAACCAACGTGATTAATGATATTGCGGTGGATGCTTCGAATAATGTTTGGTTAGCGACTTCTGTAGGACTGGTTCAATTCAACGGAACTACTTTTACCACCTATAACACTTCAAACTCACAAATCAGCGGTAATGTAATCAACTCTGTGGCTGTGAACAGTGCCAATACGGTTTATTTTACCAACAACGGAATACTAGGCAAACGCAGCGGAAATACCTTTTCGATTGTGGGTGATCAGGCCAATAAAATTCTAAGAATCATCGGCAACGATATGTATGTTACCTCTTTTGGTGGCGGCTATATGAAATACACCAATGAAAACGTCTCGGGCAGTTATATTTATCAAGCCTCTTGTATGCTCGATTGCCAAGTTGAAGGCTTGGACGTGGATCAAAACAGCAAAGTTTGGCTGGGTTTTGCTCGCGAATGTCAAGACGGAGGATTGCAAAATTTTACGGATTGTCAAGGTTATTATCCGGCCACAGCGGGCGCTAGTTTTGAATACATCCACTGCTTAGAGGTAGTAAATTCAAATACCATTTGGGTGGGAACCTACGAAAACGGTCTGATCAAAATGGCTACAACCTCAGGTACCTGCAATGCCCCGAACAATTTGTCGGTGTCCAACATTACCTCGAATTCGGCTACCTTTCAATGGAGCGCACCGATCGCTCCTTCCAATGGTTATGCGGTCATGATCAACAATGCGCCTACTATGGGCGGAACCACATATCACACCAGTACCAATTCATTAATAGTAAGCGATTTAAATCCGAATACAGACTATTTTTTTTGGGTGGCTGCCGATTGTGGCAACGCACAGAGCAATTGGGTAGGTAGTTTTGGTTTTTTCACACAGGCCGAAACCTGTTTTGCGCAACTCAGTTGTGCAGCATTAGGGGCAGTAGCCATCAAAGGAGACGGTTCGCTTTGGAGCTGGGGCGTGAATGTCAACGGATCTATCGGAAACGGTACGAGCAACAATACCAATTTGCCGGTTCAAATTGGCAATGCCAACCTTTGGCAAAGTGTTTCTGAAACCGCTTATACCGGGATGGCCATTAAAAATGACGGCTCGCTTTGGGCTTGGGGTCAGAATATCGGAAACATTAGCTTTAATGATCCGAGTTCGGTTTTGTCACCGGTGCGCATCGGAACCGAGAACAACTGGCAAACTGTCTCGGCAGGTGTTGGGCATACCATAGCACTCAAAACGGGTGGAACGCTATGGGCCTGGGGACAAAATGGATACGGACAACTCGGTTTGACGTCTAGTTTGAATTTCTTTGAACCGACACAAGTGGGCACCGATACTTGGAGTTTTATCTCTGCGGGTTATGATTATACTTTGGGCGTTAAAACCAACGGAACACTTTGGGCCTGGGGCTATAACAACAAAGGACAATTGGGTACCGGAGATTTGAGCAACCGAAGCACGCCGGTACAAATCGGTACGGCCACCAACTGGCAAAAAGTCTATGCCGGTAACGGAAGTTCATTTGCAATTAAAACTGATGGCTCGCTTTGGGGCTGGGGAGACAATCAATACAGTCAATTGGGTGACGGAACTTCTACCAACAGAACTACGCCGGTGCGCATTGGTACCGCTACTGATTGGCAACACATTGGAACCGGAGGGGCGCATACCGTGGGCAAAAAAACCAATGGAACCATTTGGGCTTGGGGCCTCAATAATTACGGACAATTAGGCAATGGAACCACTACCTCACAAGTTGCTCCTGTGCAAATTGGTCAAGCTACCGATTGGCTCACAGTGGATGCGGGTGTGTCAACGACTTCGGCCATCATGACCGGCGGAACGATGTATGTTTGGGGCCGCAATCATCTAGGGCAATTGGGCGATGGAACCACTACACAACGCACTACGCCAATCCCGATCAACTGTCCTTTGACGACTTTGTCTGACGAGCATTTTGTGACGACAAATGAGGTCAAAGTATATCCGAATCCGGCGCAAGATATCTTGAATATATCATTTGATTCAGCCATTGATTCGGTAGCCATCTACAATTTGATGGGACAAGAAGTGTATGTTCAATCGCCGAATTCAAAAGATTTTAAATTGAATGTGGCTCATTTATCGGCGGGAGCTTATCTGGTGAAATGTACTTCAGGCAGTCAAACCCATACTTCTAAAATAATCAAACAATAATTGCTTCATGAAAAAAACAATCCTTATTTTACTGACTTTGGTCAGCCTTAAAATCTCTGCTCAGCAATGTTGGCAAAGTGTGGTCGGCGGATACGACCACAGTGTGGGCATTGGTCAAAACGGTACACTCTGGACCTGGGGCAGAAACCAAGAATACCAACTCGGGAACGGCACCTCGTCATCTTGGTCTTTGGTGCCTATACAGATTGGAACGGCTACTAATTGGCAATCCGCTTCAGCCGGCCTACGTTTTACTGTAGCTAAAAAATCTGACGGTACACTCTGGGCCTGGGGTAATAATGATTATGGCACCTTGGGTGATGGAACTACTACCTACAGAAATGCGCCAACCCAGATTGGAATGGCCACCAACTGGCAAAGTGTTGCCGCGGGGTACAGACACGCAGCAGCCATTAAATCCAATGGAACGCTTTGGGCCTGGGGCGAAAATTACTATGGTGAAGTAGGAAATGGCAATACGACTCAAGTCAATGCACCGGTTCAAATCGGTACGGGCACAACCTGGCAAAGTGTAGCGGCCGGTAACGGTTTTACGCTTGCAATCAAAACCAACGGAACCCTTTGGGCCTGGGGCTATAACGCATACGGACAACTCGGTGATGGTACCACAACCAACAGAAATACTCCCGTTCAAATTGGTACAGCGACCAATTGGTCAACGGTAGCGGCCGGAGGAGATCACGTGATTGCTAAAAAAAGCAATGGCACCCTTTGGACCTGGGGTTATAACGGATCCGGACAATTGGGCAACGGTAACACCACCAATGTATTAACCCCAACGCAAATTGGCACAGCGACCAATTGGCAAAACCTTGCTGCCGGCGATGAACATTCGATGGCCACCAAATCCAACGGCACGCTTTGGACTTGGGGTAACAATGCGGAAGGGCAACTGGGCAATGGCAATACTACTGATGTAACGATACCCACACAAATCGGCACTGCGACCAATTGGCAGAGTGTAGGGACGGGTTATCGCGTTTCGTTCGTTAAAAAAACGGACGGTAAACTTTGGGTAAGCGGAAATAACAGCGACCTTCAATTTGGGAACAATACTTTCGATAGTTCCACTACATTTAATGTAACAGCTTGTCCGTCGAGTATTCTCGTTCCGGCGATGTGTTGGCAATCAGTTTCAGAAGGAGATTATTTTACAATTGGCAAAAAAACCGATGGCTCGCTTTGGGCTTGGGGCTTTAACTATAACGGCCAATTGGGTATTGGCTCTGCTCAAGAATCTTCAGCATTACCGGTACAAATTGGTACTTCGTCATGGCAAAGCGCCGCAGCAGGAGCTTCGCACGTGGTGGCCATCAAAGCCAACGGAACACTCTGGACTTGGGGCTATAACAATTACGGACAATTAGGTGATGGGACCACCACCAACCGAAATACACCGGTTCAAATCGGAACGGCATCTAACTGGGCGAGTGTGGCGGCCGGAGCTGATTTTACACTTGCCATCAAAACCGACGGAACACTTTGGGGCTGGGGCAGAAATAACTACAACCAATTGGGTAATGGGACTTACTTTAGCGAAACGACACCGGTACAAATCGGAACGGCTACCAACTGGAAAACTGTTGAGGCCGGAAACTTTCATACCCTAGCCATCAAAACCGACGGAACACTTTGGGGTTGGGGCCGCAACAACTACGGACAATTAGGAGATGGAACTGGAGCCAATCAAGAATTTCCGGTTCAAATAGGCACGGCTACCAACTGGCAGGTGATCACGGCCGGCCATTACCACAGTTTAGGCAAGAAAGCCGATGGCACGCTGTGGGCTTGGGGGTATAATACATACGGGCAATTGGGATTGAATTCTTATTCAAATGAAAATACGCCGAGACAAGTGGGAACCGCAAACAACTGGCTCACCGTGAGTGCAGGCAACTCGCACACTTTAGCTGTCAAAACCAACGGAACGCTCTGGGGTTGGGGTTACAACCACTATGGTCAGTTGGGTAATGGTGGCAGCAATGACTCGACCACACCAGTACAAGCAGGCACCTTGACCACTTGGAAAAGCGTTGCTGCCGGATACGACGATGCTATGGGACTCAAAACTGAGCAGTCACTTTGGGGTTGGGGTTCCAATATTTATGGAGAAGTTGGAAACGGATTCCTATCTACGCAATATGACCTAGGCAACGTCGATTGTTACTCGAGTGTTTTGGGGAACGAAAGTTTTGAATCCGCCCAAGATAACCAGGCGAAGCTTTACCCGAATCCAGTATCCGGTGTTCTGAATATTGCTTTGAACCAAGAAATCAAATCGGTTGCGATTTATAATTTACTCGGGCAACAGGTTTTAATCAAAGAAATCAACCAACCGCAGGCAGCGATAGAAGTTTCGCATTTATCTGCCGGAACCTACATTGTAAAGGTCAGCACAGAGCTTGAAACCCAAAGTTTAAAAATAATCAAACAATAAGTCAACGATTTTATAACGATAAGAATGAAAAAAACAATATTAGCACTCGCGACTTTATGGATGGGCAACCTTTTGATAAATGCGCAAGGCTTTGCACCAACAGCTACCCAATGGAATATCCCGGCCGTAACTGATTATTATGAATTCCGTGCGTCGTATGACGATCATGTGGTCATTGATATGAATGGTGATGGCAAACCAGATTTGGTCGATACTGAAAACCAAGCCACCGAATCGGTGAGCGATGTGTTTGTGAGCGGCAGCCAAAAATACTGGAAAGTATACTTGAATGTCGGTGGAAGTTTCAGTACCACGGCTACCCAATGGAACATTCCGGCGGTGAGCGATTTTTACGAATTTCGGTTGTCTTATGATGGACATATGGTTATGGATATGAACGGCGACAAGTTGCCGGATTTTGTCGATACCGAGAACCAGGCCACAGAACAAGTCAGTGATGTGTTTTTAAACGGCGGTCAAAAGTACTGGAAAGTCTATCTCAACACCGGCTCAGGGTTTAGCCCGACAGCTACGCAATGGAACATTCCTGCGGTGAGTGATTATTATGAATTTTGGTTGTCTTATAATGACCATACCGTAATTGATATGAATGGAGACAACTTGCCTGATTTTGTTGATACTGAAAACCAAGCTACAGAACAGGCCAGCGATGTGTTTGTAAACGGCAGCCAGAAATATTGGAAAGTGTATCTCAATACCGGTTCAGGCTTTAGCCCCACGGCCACGCAATGGAACATTCCGGCTGTGAGCGATTATTATGAATTTTGGTTGTCTTATAATGACCATACCGTAATTGATATGAATGGGGACAACTTGCCGGATTTTGTCGATACCGAAAACCAAGCGACCGAGTCGGTGAGTGATGTGTTTGTAAACGGCAGCCAGAAATACTGGAAAGTCTATCTCAACACGGGCACTGGTTTTAGCCCGACGACTACCCAATGGAACATTCCGGCAGCGAGTGACTTTTATGAATTCAGACTTTCTTACGATGACCACGTGGTCATTGATATGAACGGCGATAAGAAACCGGATTTTGTTGATACTGAGAACCAAGCTACAGAACAAATCAGCGATGTTTTTTTGATGGGAAGTCAGAAATACTGGAAAGTATATTTGAGTAATGGCTCAGGTTTTAGCCCCACCGCAACGCAATGGAACATTCCTGCGGTGAGCGATTATTATGAATTTAGATTGTCGTATAATGATCACGTAGTCATAGATATGAATGGCGATCGCACGCCCGATTTTGTCGACACTGAGAACCAAGCTACAGAACAAATCAGCGATGTGTTTTTAAACGGCAGCCAGAAATACTGGAAAGTGTATTTGAACAACTTATCTGGTTTGGCTAACGAAACATTTAATCTCACTCTGGATAAAGTTGTGGTTTATCCGAACCCAATGACCGATGGTTTTAGAATAAGTCAGCCGGAAACTTTTCAAAGCTTGACCATTTATGATTTGAAAGGCGTCGAAGTAAAATCAATCCATACCGATTTAGACCAAACTATTGAGGTTTCAGATTTGTCGCCGGGGCTTTATATTTTAAAAGCCATCAACCGCTCCGGAGATTCGTCTTACGCGAAGATGATAAAAAGATAAGAGTACAATTTTGATGTAAAAAATCCTCAAGTTTTGCGCTTGAGGATTTTTGTTTTAAACCATTTCGGGTAATTGCAAACCTTTGATTAATCCTGAACTGTGACAGCATTCACAATGGAGCATATGGTTCAACAATCCGCACAAATTTTCAGGTTTGTTTATTTTTTCCTGATAGAGCACATCCAGCGGGCTGTAGGCTTTTTTACGTTCGTAGTGCGCCACGTGCAAATACACCAAAGTGGTTTCAATGCGCGCATGGCCGAGTAAATCTTTGATGCTTACAATGTCGAGTCCGTCTTCGAGCAAATGCGTGGCAAAAGTATGTCTCAAAGAATGTGCACTCACCGGTTTTTTGATTTTGGCCTTGCGCACTGCCTCAAGAATTACCCATGAAAAGCCTTTAGGGGAATATTTTTTCTCGGTGGGATTCATTCGATTTTGTCCGCCGTTCAACAATAGCTTTTGCGGTTGATAAACCATAAGATATTGCTCAATCCAGCCCAGCAGCAACGGACTCATCGGGACATAGCGATCTTTTTTTCCTTTGCCTTGCCGTACATGCAGCATTTTTCGGTCAAAGTCAATGTCACTCAGCTGAACTTCTCTTGCCTCGGCAGAACGCAAACCACAGCCGTAAAGCAAACCGATGAGTACCTTGTGTTTGAGATTTCCGGCTGATGCAAGCAGTCTTTTGGTTTCGTTTCTGCTTAAAACAATCGGCAGTTTTTTCTCGGCTTTAATAATCGGCAGTTGATGATTTCGATGTGCCTGGCCTTCCATTTTATAAGCAAACCGCAGTCCGTAAACTGTAAATTTAAAATACGAAAGCGAGGCGTTGGCAGCGTTTTGATACAAGTGAAACAAATATTTTTCAACCTCAGAATGTTCGGCCTGCGTAGGAATGCAATCTAAATAAATGGCCGCATGCGCCAAATGTCGTGCATAGTTTTCAAAGGTGCTTTTGCTTCGGCCCATGATGGTGGTTTTGATGTGTAATTGCTCATAAAATGCGGCAAAACCCGTGACCGTAGCGCAAGCAATTTCAATGATGTTTTTTTTGCATGATGGAGTTTTTAAGAAGCCCGAAAGTAGTGAATGCGGATTTTTTTGCAAAAAAAGAGAGCCGATTTTCATCGACTCTCAAACCCAATTTATTTCCAACCACCGCCCAGGTTTCGGTACATACGCACCGTGGCGCTGAGCTGTTCTTTCTTGGTTTCGTTGAGCTCCAACTTAGCTTCGAGTGCATCGCGCTGGGTCATCAAAACCTCTAAGTAATCGGCACGGGCCGCCTTGAACAAATCGGCAGAAATGTCTATAGAACGGTTGAGTGCCTCTACTTGTTGTGACTTAAGGATGTAACTTTTTTGTAAGTTTTCCATTTTTGAAAGCTGGGTTGCGACCTCAATATAGCCGTTCAAAATGGCACGCTCATAATTGTACAACGCCTGAATTTGTCGGGCATTGGCGTTTTTGAATTCTGCTTTGATGGCGTTTCGGTTGATGAGTGGCGCGGCTAAATCACCAGCCAAACTGTACAACAGCGATTCGGGCATCGTAAACAAATACGAAGGCTTAAACGCTTGAAAGCCTAGCGATGCCGAAATACCCAGCGAAGGGTAAAATTCGGCACGCGCGGCTTTGACATCTAACTTTGCGGCGGCTAACTCAAATTCTGCCTGTTTGATGTCGGGTCTATGAGCGAGTAATTGTGATGGGATTCCGGCTTGTGTGGCCAAAAGAGGTTGGTCAAAGAAATTGCTTTGTGCTCTGGCAATGGGCTGCGGCATACGACCAAGCAAAAAGTTGATGCGGTTTTCGGTTTCTACCATTTGCTGGCGGATATCAAACTCCATACTTTCAGATTTGCGCACCTCGGCTTCAAACTTTTGAACGGCCAATTCGTTGGCACGCGCGGCTTGTTTTTGAATTTTGACAATCTCTAATCCGTTTTGCTGCAAGCCAATACTTTGTTTGACAATGGCCAATTGGTTGTCGAGTGATAAAAGCTCATAATACGATTCGGCAATTTCGGCAATCAAATTGGTCATCACGAAGTTCTTACCTTCGGTAGTAGCCAAATATCGATTGACGGCAGCTTTTTTGCTGTTGCGCAATTTTTTCCAAATATCAACTTCCCAATTGGCATAGGCTGCGATGGTGTAATCGTGCAACGGGTCAGGCACTTCATGACCCGGTGTGATTTCAGTTGATGCATCACCCGCGCCTTGGCTGGTATAGCGACCTACTTTTTCAACACCGGTTCCGGCTTTGACACCCACAGTGGGCAAGAGCGCACCTTTGCGGATGCGGATATCGTTGCGGGCCATCTCGACTTCTTGCAAAGTAATCTGCAATTCCTGATTGTTTTTAAGCGCGGTGTCAATCAAATCAACTAGGTATGGGTCTTTGAAAAAGTTTTTCCATTGAACGGTTGCTGAATTCACAGTGTCTTGTGCGGTTGAACTAGCGTAGTTTTCGGGCAATTTACCTTTTTGCTCCGGAGTTACCAGCGCCGGGGTTTTGCATCCGATAGCCAATAAAACTAGAGCCAATACAGCCGGGCTAATAGAGGATTTTATTTTAGTATACATGATCGTTTAAGTCTTCGGTTAACGGATTTTCATCTTCATCTTTAATCAACTGGCGTTTGGCGGCAATGGTTCCGAATATGAAATACAAGCCCGGAATAATAATAACCCCACAAACGGTTCCCACGAGCATACCCCCGGCAGCTGCGGTTCCGATGGTTCGGTTGCCCAGTGCGCCTGGTCCGGTAGCAAATACCAGCGGAATAAGTCCGGCAATAAAAGCAAACGAAGTCATCAAAATCGGACGGAAACGAACCTTGGCGCCTTCTAAAGCTGATTCGAGTACCGACAAGCCCGTGCTGTGCCTTTGCGCGGCAAACTCAACAATCAACACGGCATTTTTACCGAGTAGTCCGATGAGCATCACCATCGCCACTTGTGCATAGATGTTGTTTTCTAGTCCCATCAAACTCAAGAGCAAGAAGGCACCAAAAATACCTGCCGGTAACGATAAGATAACCGCCAATGGCAGGATGAAACTTTCGTATTGCGCTGAAAGGATCAAATACACAAAGCCCAAACAAATCAAGAAGATGTAAATGGCTTGGTTTCCTTGGTTGACCTCGTCTTTTGAAATCCCTGCCCAGTCAATGCCATAGCCGCGCGGAAGGGTTTTCTCGGCCACTTCGTTGATGGCTTTAATGGCCTCGCCACTACTGTAGCCCGGTGCTGCCGAACCACTAATTTCGGAAGCGTTGTACATATTGTGGCGCGTGATTTCAGAAAGGCCGTATACTTTTTCCATACGCATGAAGGCCGAAAACGGCACCATTTCATCGCGGTTGTTTTTGACGTAAAGTTTTAAAATATCATCCGGCAAAGCGCGATATTCCGGAGCAGCTTCGACAATTACTTTATACTGACGACCAAACTTAATAAAGCTGATTTCGTAGTTACTACCCACCAAGGTCGAAAGCGTGTTCATGGCATTTTCAATGCTCACACCTTTTTGTTGGGCAATGTCGTTGTCTACGCGCAACATATATTGCGGGAAACTCGCGCTGTAAAAACTGAATACGGAGGTGAGTTCAGGACGTTTTTTGAGTGCCGCCACAAAATCGTTGTTGATTTGCTCCATTTTTTTGTAGTCGTTGGTTCCGGCTTTGTCGAGCAAACGCAGCTCAAATCCACCTGCAGCTCCATAACCCGGAACGGCTGGTGGCTGGAAGAACTCAATGGTAGCACCCGTAATATTTTTGGACTTTTCTTCGAGTTCCTGCATGATTTCTTGTACCGAATGTTTGCGCTCTTTCCAGTCTTTGAGATTGATGAGGCAGGTTCCGGAGTTCGAGCCCGTTCCTTCGGTCAGAATTTCATAACCCGCTAGTGAGGATACCGATTGAACACCCTCAACGGTTTCGGAAATTTTTTGTAGTCTTTCAGAAATTTCGTTGGTACGCTCCAGCGATGAACCCGGCGGGGTTTGAATAATCGCGTAGAACATCCCTTGGTCTTCGTTCGGAATAAAGCCTGACGGCACTTGCGAATTGATGAAATAAGTTCCGATACAAAACGCAATGAGCAATCCGAAAGTAACGGTGCGGCGGTTGACCATTTTACTCAAAATAGCCATGTAGCGATTGGTGGTTTTGTTGAATCGGCTGTTGAAGGCATCGATGAAACGATCGACCGGCGTTTTCTTTTTGGGTTTTCCGTGGTGATTTTTGAGGATGATAGCACACAAGGCCGGCGTGAGCGTCAAAGCCACAATCCCTGAAAGGATAATCGAAGTAGCCATCGTGATTGAGAATTGTCGGTAAAAAATACCCACCGGGCCTGACATAAACGCCACCGGAATAAATACGGCCGCCATCAAAAAGGTAATCGCGACAATCGCTCCGGCAATTTCAACCATGGCTTTTTTGGTGGCCTTCCGCGCCGATAGATGTTCGGTTTCCATCTTGGCGTGGACGGCTTCAATCACCACAATCGCATCATCGACAACGATTCCAATGGCCAATACCAAAGCAAAGAGTGTAATCAAGTTGAGCGTGATGCCAAACATCTGCATGAACATAAAGGTTCCGATGAGCGATACCGGTACCGCGATGGTTGGAATCAGCGTTGAACGCCAATCGCCCAAGAAGATGAACACCACCAAGCCCACAAGGATAAAGGCTTCAACCAAGGTGTGTAATACCTTTTCAATAGAGGCGTCGAGGAATTTTGAAACGTCATAACTAATCTCGTAATCCATGCCTTTCGGGAACGAATTTGATTTGATTTCGGCCAATTTGGCTTTGACATTTTCAATTACTTGACTCGCGTTACTTCCGTAGGATTGTTTGAGCACGAGTGCCGCCGACGGGCGTCCGTTGAGGTTCGAGTAAATGTCGTACATCGAGCTGCCGAATTCAATCTTGGCTACATCTTTCAGACGAAGGATTTCACCATCGGGCGTTGACCGAAGAATCACATTTTCGTATTGTTCTTTAGTGGTAAAACGACCTGAATATTTGAGTACGTATTCAAAAGATTGCGAGCGTTTACCCGAACTTTCGCCGGTTTTTCCCGGTGAAGCTTCTAAACTTTGCGCGCTCAAGGCTTCCATGACTTCATCGGCCGATATTTTATACGCGAGCATACGATCAGGCTTGAGCCAAATACGCATCGCATATTCACGGTTCCCCAAGATATCGGCATAACCTACCCCGTCGACCCTTTTGAGTTCGGGCAATAGGTTGATGTCGGCAAAGTTGAATAGGAATTTTTGATCGGTGTGCGGATCTTTACTGTACAAGTTGATGTACATAAGCATATTGGATTCCTCACGAGAGATTTTTACCCCTTCGCGAATCACCAGCGGCGGCAGTTTGTTGGTCACCGAGGCCACGCGGTTTTGTACGTTAAGCGAGGCCACGTTCGGATCGGTTCCGAGGTTGAAAATCACCTGAATGGTTCCTTCACCGTCATTACCCGCATCTGAGGCCATGTATTTCATGCCCGGAACCCCGTTGATGGCACGCTCCAGCGGAATAATCGCCGATTTAATGAGGAGTTCGTTGTTCGCGCCCGGATATTCGACCGTTACATTTACCTTCGGAGGTGAAATGGTCGGGAACTGAGTTACAGGTAGCTGCACCAATGCCAGAACGCCCAAAAACACGATGATGAGCGAGATGACAATAGACAGAACGGGTCTTTGTATGAATCTATTAAACATGATTTTAGGGCTTAGGTTATTCGGCTTTGAGTCTTAAATGAGCCAGTACGTCTTGCGGTTTGTGGAAAACGTATTCAATTTTATCGTCGTCGTTGACTTTTTGAACCCCTTCTAACAGAATTTTATCTGAGGTTTTCAAGCCCGAAGCGACCACATAAATATCAGGCAGTTCGCCCGAGATAGTAATTTCACGCGAGTGTACTTTGTTGGCGGCATCCACTACAAAAACATACTTTTTGTCTTGAATTTCATAAGTAGCTTTTTGCGGAATAATCAGCGCATTTTTCATCGGGAAAGCCATGACGACTTTTCCGGTTTCGCCGTGGCGTAACAGTTTGTTGGGGTTTGGGAACCGCGCTCTAAAGGCAATGTTTCCGGTTTCGTTGTCAAATTCTCCTTCAACTACTTCAACGGTTCCTTTGTCTTTTAAGAATTCGCCATTGGCCAATAACAACTGAACGTGCTGATCGCCGCGGCCTTTGATGTTGGTTTGATAATCGAGATATTCCGGTTCAGAAACATTAAAGTACGCATACATTTGGCTGTTGTCAGAAAGGCTGGTGAGCAATTCGCCTTCGTCAATAAGGCTTCCGAGTTTCATCGGTAAGCGGTCAATGGTTCCGGCAAACGGTGCGTGGATTTCAGTAAACGACAAATGCAATTTGGCCAGTGCCATTTCGGCTTTGGCCTGATCCAAACGCGCTTGGGCAACCGCCAATTCGTTTTTGGAAATAATGTTTTTATCTGATAATGTTTTGGTGTTTTGCAGCTCAATTTCGGCCGCTTTGGTTTCGGCTTTGGCTTTTAAAAATTCGGCTTCGTAGGCTTTGGGCATGATGCGAAACAATAGTTGTCCGGCTTGAACATTTTGACCTTCGTCTACATAAATGTTTTGCAAATAACCTTTTTCCTGCGAGCGGAGTTCGATGTTGCGCAAGGATCGAATTTGCGCTACATATTCTTTGGTTAAGGTTGTGTCAAGAACGACCGGTTCGGTCACGGCGTATTTTCCGGCTTCTTCTTTTTCTTCGACTTTTTTGGAGCAGCTTGTTAAGAAAGTGAATGTTAACAATAAGCCTGCATACAGGACATTTCTGTTCATGGGATAAAAAAATAATAATGGTTGAAATAAAATTGGTCAAATCAAACATCAACGATTGCTCCCGGAGTTTCCGGCGCATTGCATCCCAATGAAGTATGTAAATGGAGCATGGTTAAAGCAATCGCTGACCCAAGAATCAAATTCTTAGATTGCGGTGCTTTAAATAAATAGATAGTCCTCCGTTGTAGGGCGGAGTAAAGCAGTAAATTTTTGAAGTTTTGGCGCTGACTAATTCAACAGGCGGCGCTTTGAGCCAAGGAATGTGCACAAAGTGCGGAATGGCTGAAGTTTTTTCAAAGCTGTAAGAGGAATTCTCTTTGTTTAGGTCATTTTCATCGGCCGAATCAACATCTGAATCTTCAACAAAAGTAATGAGCGAATCGATGTCAACCAGATTTGTAGACTGAGTTGTTAAATGATGTTTTTGTTCATAGACCGAAGCTTGGTTTGATGCCAAAACAGTCTGTCCGCCGCTAAGCAGACAAGAAAAAAGGCTGATGACAAATAACAACGTTCTCATTTGGGGCTCAAAATTAAGCAAACTACTCGGTCGTGAAAGCGAATTAAAATTTATTTAAGAAAAAATAACTGCGAAAACGATTGCACTGTAAGAAACTCCTTGAATTAATAAAGGCCTGCGATGAACAGGCCTTGTGTTTTTATTTTGTTTTGTTGGCTTCGGCGATGTATTTCTCTAGCGCCATAGTCATAGACGGAGTTTCCGGAGTTGGTGCCAAGATGTCGATTCTCAGGCCGTGTTCGAGTGCTTCTTTTTGCGTTGTGCTGCCAAAAACGGCAATACGCGTATTGTTTTGCTGAAAATCAGGGAAATTCATAAACAAAGATTTGATTCCCGTTGGGCTGAAGAACGCCAAAATATCGTAATACACATCAGCCAAATCCGACAAATCACTCATCACGGTTTTGTAGAATGTGCCTTGCGTCCAATTCACTTTTAAATTGTTCAAAGTTTGCGGCGCGTCTGCATTTAACTGATCTGAAGCAGGTAACAAAAACTTCTCGTCTTTGTATTTTTTGATCAGCGGAGCCATATCGGCAAAATCTTTCTGACCCACATATATCTTGCGTTTGCGATATACTACATACTTCTGTAAGTAAAACGCAATGGCTTCTGATTGGCAAAAATATTTAAGTGTTTCGGGAACTTTATAACGCATTTCTTCAGCTACCCTAAAAAAGTGATCGACCGAATTTTTACTCGTTAAGATGATGGCCGTGAAATTATTGAGGTCGATTTTTTGTTGTCGAACGTCTTTCGCGCTAACACCTTCAACGTGAATGAAAGGTCTGAAATCTATTTTGACTTTGTGTTTTTGTTGCAACTCAAAGTACGGAGAATTCTCTACTTTAGGCTCGGGTTGCGACACCAAAATCGTTTTCACTTTCATGTTTGACATAATCTGTATGCTAACTTTTTGTAAACCAATAATAGATGAAATAGTAGGGCGCTATTTCGAGTGCGCAAAGATATAAAATAAAATAGAACAACTTGCCGAACAGTAAATTTTGATAATTCTTTAAAGATAAGACGTATGTTAACATATTTGCTAACAATATCACAACGATTAAGAAATATATCAGGAAATTTGACGGGTCGGAATTATAAAACAAGATGAGGTTCACCGGAAGCAACAGCAATCCGACATAGGTTCGGTAGCTAACTTTTTGCAAATTGTACTGATCGGTAAATTCTTCTATGCTAAAAGCGGTTCCGATGATTTTTTCAATCAGGAATTTGGACAAGACAAATACACTCAAAAAAGTCAAAACTTGAATGTAAAGAATCCCGTCGGTTTTTGAGGTGTGAAAAAAATGATGCAGCATCAGTTGCACAAAAAAGGCCAGTGAGGCCAGCTGCACCAAAAATAGAAAAATGGTAAATCCGCTCATCAAATACGATGAGTCGCGATAAACCTTGATGTATTTTTCAGAGAAGGCCAAGCGCATAAATTCCTGAAAACGCGTCTCAAAAACAGATTTAACCACCACAACCGTTGCGGCGAGCAAGACGAAAACAATTGTGGCCCAATCACGGGCGCCAATCATGCGCGGTTCAAAGACAATATCCATCATAACTGCCGCAAAATTAAGAAAATTAGCAACCGCTTTACAACCGACAATCTTTTTAATTAAACGGTTTTATAATTATCGTTTTCTTAAGAGCCAACTGCTGTAAAAAGTTTATTTTTGCCGCATTAGAATCAAACAAAATGCATCAGGCACTCGTTATTATTCCTACCTACAACGAAAGTGAAAACATTGAAGCAATTATTCGCGCGGTGTTTGCGCAAGTTGAACCGTTTGATGTGTTGATTGTTGATGACAATTCTCCGGACGGAACTGCCAATATGGTGCAGCAACTGCAATCAGAATTTCCCAATCGATTGTTTCTTGAAATACGTTCAGAAAAAGCCGGTTTAGGAACCGCCTATGTGCATGGTTTTCGCTGGGCTTTGGCGCGTTCTTATGAATATGTTTTTGAAATGGATGCCGATTTCTCGCACAACCCCGCCGATTTGGTCAAACTCTACCACGCTTGTGCGCATGAAGGTGCCGGAGTTGCTATTGGATCGAGGTATATTTCAGGGGTTAATGTAGTTAACTGGCCACTCAGCCGCGTATTGATGTCGTATTTTGCCTCCATTTATGTAAAGGTCATTACCGGTATGAAAGTGCACGACGCTACGGCGGGTTTTATCTGTTATCGCGGCAGTGCGCTTGAAAAAATCAATATTAACCGCATAAAGTTTATCGGTTATGCGTTTCAGATTGAGATGAAATACCGCGCTTATGTGCAAAAATGCAAAATGGTTGAGGTTCCGATTATCTTTACCGACCGAACCAAAGGACAATCCAAAATGAGCAACGCCATCATTCAAGAAGCGGTTTGGGGTGTGATTTCTCTTAGAATCCGACAACTTTTCAAACAATTATAATGGCTACAACGCTGATCAAAAACGCGCGCATCGTCAATGAAGGGAAAACTTTCGAAGGCGATGTTTTGCTTTCTGGAACACGCATCGAAAAAATAGCCGGCGACATATCGGCACCAGCAAATGCGAAAATAATAGATGTTGAGGGATCGTATTTGATTCCGGGCATGATTGACGATCAGGTGCATTTTCGCGAACCGGGTTTGACGCACAAAGGCAACATTGCTTCAGAATCTAGAGCGGCGGTGGCCGGAGGTGTGACTTCGTTTATCGAGCAGCCCAACACGGTGCCCAACGCCGTTACCCAAGAATTACTCGAACAAAAATATCGAATCGCAGCCCAAAGCTCGTATGCGAATTATTCGTTTATGATGGGTGCCACCAACAACAATCTTGAGGAAATCCTCAAAACCAACCGACACAATGTAGCCGGGCTGAAAATTTTCATGGGTTCCTCGACCGGAAATATGCTGGTTGATAACCCAAAAGCGCTTGAAGCGATTTTCTCTTCGACGCCGTTGCTCATTGCGGTGCATTGCGAAGATGAACAAACCATCAAAAACAACTTAGCACATTATAAAGAAATGTATGGCGACGCAGTTCCGACCACTGCACATCATTTGATTCGAAGTGCCGAGGCTTGTTATTTGTCGTCGTCAAAAGCTATTGCTTTGGCTCAAAAAACCGGAGCACGTTTACACGTTTTTCACCTATCGACGGAGGTAGAAATGGATTTATTTACCAATCAAATTCCGCTCGAGCAAAAGCAAATCACAGCCGAAGTATGCCTGCACCATCTTTGGTTCACCAATGAAGATTACGCCCAGAAAGGAAATTTTATCAAATGGAATCCGGCCGTGAAAACAGCTTCAGACCGCGACGCATTGTGGAGAGCTTTGCTCGATGATCGCATCGATGTGATTGCCACCGATCATGCGCCGCACACTTTTGAGGAAAAAAGCCAACCGTATCTCATGGCTCCTTCGGGTGGCCCACTGGTACAACATGTGCTCCCTGCTTTGTTTGAAAAACATCGTCAAGGGATTATTTCAGTCGAGAAAATCGTTGAGAAAACCGCACATAATTTGGCCATAGTATTTAAAATTCAAGACCGGGGATTTATTCGCGAAGGTTATTATGCTGATTTGGCAGTAATCAATCCGAATCAACCTCAGACCGTTTCGCGTGAAAATATTTTGTATCATTGCGGCTGGTCGCCTTTTGAAGGTCAGCGGTTTGAAGCATCGGTTTCGCACACTTTTGTCAATGGTATTTTGATGTATGAAAATCAAAAAGTAAAAGAACTTCAAGCCGGTCAACGATTGTTGTTTAATCGATAAAGAATGAAAAAGCACCTTTTTGTACTTGCAATATTTCTGGGTCTTGTGGCCTGTAACAATCAACCGGTTGAAAAGCCCAAGAATCTTATTCCCGAAAAAAAGATGACCGAGATTTTATACGACATGGCTTTACTGGACGCAATTAGAACGCAAGCGCCGTATTCGCCCGGAAAACCTAAGGTGGATGCTCGTAAATTTATCTACCAAAAATATCAAGTGGATAGTGCGCAATTGGTGCTGAGCAATCGCTATTATATTTCGCAGGTTGAAATTTATAAAAAAATGTACGACCAAGTCAACGAAAGACTTACCCAAGAAAAGCAAAAGGCTGAAAAAGCAATCGGAAAAGAAGAGCCGCTTCCGCTCACCGATTTGCCTAAAGTTGAATAATTATCTTTTCTTTAGGTAGTAAGCACACATTCTTGCTAAGGTTTGCTCGAGTGGTTCAAACTGAATTTTCAGTTGATTTTGTGCTTTAGTATTTTGATAAGCCTCTTGACTGTGCAGGCTTTTGGCCATTGCTATACTCAGGGTTCTTTTTTTTCCGAACCAACTGAGTAAACCATCAAGTCTTGCCAATAAAACAGTGAGCCATAAAGGAGCATATAGTTTTGGAGCGTTTACTTTGAGTTGATGAGCCAAGGTTTTGGTCAACCATTCATATGATTTATTTTCGGTCACCACAATAAACTGATCTCCGGAATTTTCTGTTTGCATGCTTTGAATCATACACTGAATTACATCATCTACACCCACAAATCCGGTGGTTCCGCGGGTGTAAAACAAAAGACCTCGGTGGACGCGGTCGAAAATAATCCCGCTGCCTTGGTCCCAAAAACCCGGTCCGAGAATCACGCCGGGGTTGATGATGCGCACCGATAAACCTTCTTGTTGTGCACGCCAAATCTCCATTTCGGCACCGTGTTTTGAAATCGCATAATCGCTGTGGTTGTGTTCGGGGTTCCAATCGGTGGTTTCATTAATGGCTGAACCTTCAATTACAGGTGGGCCCAAGGCGGCAATTGAACTCAAATAACACAGTTTTTGTATTTTAAAATCTAGACAGAGATTGACGATGTTGGCCGTGCCTTCGATGTTAATTTTGCGCAGTTTTTTCTCATCGGCTGGGTCAAATGAAATCAACGCGGCACAATGATAAACTTCTTGTATGTTTTCAAAAAGAGGTTCTAAAGCTGGAATGTCGGTAATGTCGGCTTGCACCCAATGGGCCTTTTCAAATAATGTGGCTTGCCCATATAGTGCAAAGAGGGCGCGAACTTTTTCAAGTGAATCTTTGCTTCGATACAACGCCCGAACCGCTTGCCCGCGTTGAAGCAATGCAAGAGTTAAATGTGAGCCGACCAATCCGGAAGCGCCAGTAATGAGTATCATTTTGTAAAGATAAATAGATTGTTCGATTTTCAAATTCTACAAATAACTATCTTTGCGCTCGCCGAAATAATCAAACGGCCGTTAACAACATCGATATGAAAAATTTAGTAGCAGAATTGCAATGGCGCGGACTGGTGCACGATATGATGCCCGGAACTGAAGAACAATTACTCAAAGAAATGACCACCGCTTATATTGGTTTTGATCCGACTTCAGATTCGTTGCATATTGGCAGTTTGGTACCGATTATTTTGCTGGTACATTTGGAGCGTTTCGGGCACAAACCGATTGCTTTGGTCGGTGGTGCGACCGGTATGATTGGTGATCCATCCGGAAAATCAGACGAGCGCAATTTGCTTGACGAGGCCACACTCAATCACAATGTTGAAGGCATCAAACAAGTTCTCTCGCGCTTTATCGATTTTAATTCAACTGCAGCCAATGCGCCGATTTTGGTGAACAACTATGATTGGATGAAAAATTTCACCTTTATTGATTTTGCTCGTGAGGTAGGAAAACGCATCACTGTCAATTATATGATGGCCAAAGATTCAGTCAAGAAACGCTTGTCGGGCGAAGGCGAAGGCATGTCGTTTACCGAGTTTACCTACCAACTTATTCAAGGATACGATTTTTACCATCTGCACAAACATTACAACTGCGTTTTGCAAATGGGCGGAAGCGATCAGTGGGGCAATATTACCACCGGAACCGAGCTCGTTCGCCGTATGAATCCCGAAGGTGCTAAAGAAGCTTTTGCGATGACTTGTCCGCTGATTACCAAGGCGGATGGTTCTAAATTCGGCAAATCTGAAGGCGGAAATATTTGGTTGGATGCCGACAAAACTTCTGTGTATAAATTCTATCAATTTTGGCTCAATACGACAGATGTGGATGCCGAAAAATACATCAAGATATTTACGTTTCTGGATGAGCCAACCATCAATACTTTAATTGAAGAACACCAACAGGCACCGCATTTACGTGTTTTACAACGCAAATTGGCCGAAGAAGTAACGGTGTTTGTACATTCAAAAGAAGCGTATGAAAAAGCAGTACAAGCTTCGAATATTTTGTTTGGCAATGCAACGGCTGATGATTTAAAGCAATTGGATGCTGCGACATTTTTGGAAGTTTTTGACGGAGTTCCGCAAGCTGAAATTTCCAAAGCTGAAGTTGAAGCGGGCATAGACATTGTGGTTTTGCTCAACGAAAAAACGGGCTTTTTAAAATCAAACGGCGAGGCCAGAAGAGCTTTGCAAGAAAACTCGATTTCGGTCAATCGCGAAAAGGTAGCGGAAGGTTTTAGCCTAACCGCCGCTGATTTGATCAACGATCAGTTTGTACTTTTGCAGCGCGGAAAGAAAAATTACTTTGTACTCAGCGTAGTATAATTCACTTTACATCACCATCAGATTACAGCCGCGGATGTCGCTGTGGTCAAATCGCCCGAGCACTTCAAAGCTGCCGCCAGGATGTTGTTTGCCTAAATCTTGGGTAGCAATAAACGCGCATGAATTCAGGTTGGCCAAATCAATCACGTTGATGCCGCCCGTTTTTCCGAAATCAATATATTGCAATGGGTCTTCGGTGTCGCGTACCAAAATATGCATCCAAGGCGGACACTCAAAAATGCCGTTGCCCAGCGAATAAGCTTGTGAGAGCAATTCGGTCATGCCGTATTCTGAGTGAATCGACGATACCCCAAAACCCGCACACAAAATCTGATGCAATTCTTCACGGATGAGTTCACGACGTTGGCCTTTCATGCCGCCGGTTTCCATGACAATGGTATTTTGCAGCGCAAATGAATGTCGCTCGATTAAATCCAACAAAGCATAAGTAACTCCGATGAGCAGTACATTTTGTCCGGAAGCATCAAGGGTTTTGAGTTTTTGAGCAAGCTCGTCTAAGTTGTGCAGATAAAATCCGCTTTCGGGATGTTGACTGCTTTGGATGAGATCATCGACCATATAAATCAACGAAGAACCTTCACGCTCTAAATAGGATGGAAGCAAGGCCAAAACCACATAATCTTGGATGTTTCCGTAAAATTCAGAAAAGCCCAAACGATAGCTTTGCTCGTAGAGCGAAACATCACTAACCAAATGACGGCTGGTGCTCATGCCTGTGGTTCCGCTGCTGGTAAAGATTTGCTCGATATTCGGCTGACCGCAGATTACCTGGTGACTTTTAAAAAACTGTATCGGCAAAAACGGAATCTGCCCAAGAGATTTTACCTTCTGAACATCCACTTTCAAATAATTGCAAAAAGCTCTGTATACTGTATTGTGCTCGAATTGATATCTAAACACTTTAAGCGCCAGTTTATCAAAGGCTTTGCGGCTGTTTAGGGTAAATATGTCGTCAGGAGTAATCAATCAAAGTTCTTTTTCGGAAAGCAAAAATATCAATAAAAAAAACGCCAACGGTTGGGTTGGCGTTTTTTGTTCTATGTTGGTAATGATTACTTAATCACCAATTTACTGGTAGAAGTTTTACCTGCTTCAGTAATTTTCAAGATGTACATACCTGATTTCAAAGAAGCAACGTTTACAGAGTTTGTAGCAGTTGTGCTCAATACTTGTTTTCCTAAAACGTCATAGATTACAACGTTTTTCTCAAGGTTAGCAGCAGTATTGATATACAATACATCGTTAGCAGGGTTTGGATAAACCTCTAAACCTGCAATGTTGTTTTGTTTAACAGCCAATAAGCTAGCAATATCAGTAGCAATGTTCAACTCGTCAAACACCATACTTGGCGTTCTGTTATCAGCATCTTGACGGATGATAAAACCACCTAGTTCAGTAATAGCTGTAGCTGGAGTTGATGTTAAAGTAGCCGGAGTTGAAGCGTTGAAGCTTGTCAAATCTGGATTCAACCAGCAGCTCAAAGTGTTCGTTCCAAAATCATAACCCATTACAACATAAACTACTTCACCTATATTTCTTAGAGTTGCGTCGTAGTTGGTTGTAGTTGAAGCAGCATCAAATCCTAATTGGAATTGCGTTCCGTTTCTCTTTACAAACATTCTAGCTTTGAAAGATTTAGTAGCATCCGTTAGAGCTGCAAAATATGTTTCAGCCAAATCAGTTGTTACGTTTGTCATGTCAGCTACGTTTACCATAAATGAAGCATATACAGTTCCGGAAGTAGCTGGTGTAAACGGTGAGAAACAGTCAATACCTGCGCCAGTAAAAGTAACTGAGTTGCCAGAAGTTCCTACATTTGGATACGATAAGCTACCAGCAGCGGCAACAATGTTGTCACCTGAGTTGATGTTGGTCCAAGATTCTTGAGCTCCCAATGAAGCGCCAGCAGCATAGTTAAAATGCTCGTGAAAAGGTAGTGGGTTGACTGGTTTACACTCAGGTGAGTTTAAAGTAGCTGAAGTATTACAAGTACCTCCTGTTACAGTAACTACCAAATTAGTCCCTTCAGGAATACCTGTAATAATGATATTACCAGCAGCAACAGTTGAAACATCATCACCGCCTACAGTACCTGCATTTGGAGTCACTACATAGGTAGCATTGCCACCACCAATATAAGGAATGGTTGCTGTATAAGTGTCGGTTCCGAAATTGAAAGCATCGCAAACTCCGGTAGCTGAACCTAATGACAAAGTACAAGAAGCTGAAACACTACTCAATTTAACATCGTCAATTCTGAATTGCGAGGTACTGGTCGATTTAAAACGAATAGAAAGGGTTGCAGCTGAAGGAATGGTTCCGCCACCAATAGTGGCCAATGTCCAACCTGTAGCACTAGGAGTATAGCTAAGAGGTGCCCAATTAGTTCCTCCGTCTGTACTTACTTCAACAGTTAAAACGTTTGAAACGTTGGTTTGTGTATTGATACCAAAAGACAATTGTAAATCTGCTGAATTGTATGCTGAACTATTCAAACCATCAATTTGGAAATACTCATCAACAGCATTGATTAAAACGTTACCACCGGCTGAAGAACCATTGTAACCTGATGATGGAGAAGTAGCACGAACGTCAGCTGTACCAGAATAAACAATCGGAGCTGAGTTTTGAAATACGTTTGCACTAATGGCCGTAGTTCCAGAAGGAGTACCCATATTTTCAGAATAAAAAGTTTGGGCAAAAGACGCTGAACTCACTACAGCGCACAACAAAATGTAAAGTTTTTTCATTTTCGAGTTTTTAATATTTCGGACTACAAATATAGAAAGTAAATTCCTTTACAAAAAAGAAATTTAGGTAAAATAAAATTTAAGAAAAGATAAAATGTTAAAACAACTACTTGACTATCAATTTTCTAGTGGTAGTTGCTTCGCCTTCGCGGATTTTGATGATATAGACACCCGGTAATAAGTTGGAAATAGAGAGCTCTTTAGAGTTGATGGTGGTCTGCAAAACCTTTTTACCGAGAACATCAAAAATTGTGATGTCTTTATCTAGGGAAGTTTTAGAAGTAATGAAAATTTTTCCGTTGCTTACCGGATTCGGATAAAAACCCAAAACATCGGCATTCGTGCTTTGTCTGTTGTCTTGAGCCATCACAGCTGTAGAGCAAAACAAAGTAAAAAACAGGGCGATATGTAGTAGGTTCGTTTTCATATAATTCACCGCGGTAAAGATAGAAATAAATTTCATAAATGAATCATAAAAAAAGCACTCCCATACAGAAGTGCTCTTTTCAAAAATATAGTGCAATTATTGGGTACTATTGGACCAAATTAGTTCCGTCTACATTCGACCAATTTCCGTTGTTGATGCTCGCCCCAGTTGCTGACGTGCTGGTTGTAAAATTACCTGCTGGAAATGATACGCTGATGGCATCAGTAGCTCCAATCGGAGTGGTTACCGCTGTGTTGACAATTTTAACATTGGTCAATTTTAGTTTGCCGCCATTTACTTGGTTGGTGTTGGTATTGGTATCTTGAATTTTTACCGCAGAACCGTGATAAACAGTGCTTCCTACAGTATAATCACCATAACCGTCAATGATGATGTTGTCGTATTCACCGTTGCCTTCTTTTTTGAACTGAAAAGCATCTACTTGAATATCTGTATCAGATTCCGGGGTAGTTCCTGCCGCTTTTCTCAATGTAATTTTGCTGATTTTTGGGCCAAAAGCATTGTTGTTGTTTGAAGCTTCGATCTCCATACCAAAGTTTCCTTTGCTGGTTTGGTAGGCGTACCAGTTTTCATTGTTTTGCCCTCTCCAACCGTCTTGCCAATCAAAGGCATCGTCAAAGTTTCCGTAAGATACCAAGTTGGTTGCGCTTACGGTTCCTCCGAAGAATTCATAACCATCGTCTGCTCCTTTATAAGCAACCAAGTGGTCTAGAATAGTCCCTGATCCGCAAGAATAAAAAGTAAAGGCATTGTTTTCTTTTTGACCGTCACCTAATTTTTTTCCAGCATATTCAACGCGAACGTAACGCAAAGTTCCGCCGTTGTGCGTTGGGTTGGTTCCGCCATAAGTCTGTACGTTTCCGTCTTCAGATAAAGCTGTAGCAGCACCTGAAGCCGCTGTAATAGGTGCATCGCCATACATGATGATACCGCCCCAGTTGCCCGGTGTTTTATTTTTTTCAGTAAACACTACCGGTTGTGAAGCAGTTCCATTGATGATGAGTTTTCCGCCATTTAAAACCACCAATGCGTTGTCGCCTGTGGCGATATCACAAGTAATCGTTGATCCGGCATCAAAAGTCAAAGTAGCGCCCGGTTTTACTTTTACGATTCCCTTCAAGGTGTAGTTGCCTAAAGCATAGGTAACATCAGAAGTTATCTCGCCTGTAATCTCACCTGTTTTTGGAGTTGGTGTGCTTACTTCATCGTCGTCATTAGAGGTACAAGACGCGAACAAACCGGCAAATAATAATAGTGTAAAGAATGATTTTTTCATGTTGTTTTTTTGGTTTTTTTGTTGATACAAAGCTAGCTGCCCCAAATTTGAAAGCGGTTAGATTATCGTTACAAAAAAGTTATATAAATCAAAGGTTATGGTAAATTTAATGTTACCAAGGAGCTCTTAATTTTTAGAACGTATAGCCTACACTCATCGAAAATCCAACGCCGCGTTTGTAGTCTTGTACATAGCGACTGTCAGCGTAAATAGTGGTTTTGTTGTTGTCGCCTAACTGATAGTATTCTTTCGGGTTAAGCAAGTTGTCGGCAGAGAATTTCAAATTCCAGTGCTCGCCAATTTTGCTGCCCAAAACCAAATCTAATCGGCTTACCGGCAATTCATAAATATGGTCGAGGTTGGCAGTTCCAACGCTGTAGATGCGTTTGCCAAAAACAGAATAAACCAAAGTCAAAGTGTTGCTCCAGTCTTTTCTAAAGTTGAATTGGTATTTCAAATCAGAATTGATGAGCCATTTAGATGCGCCTTGCAAGTCTCTGCTTTTGTGTGTCTCGATAGATGTGCTGGTCAAACCATCAGGATTCACCGTTTTGTCGGCCACATTTACTCGGGTTTGCATAATCGATGTGTTGAAGCCCCAAGAAAAAGCCGATAAACTTTTGCTCAAACGGCTGAGTTCAACGCCCCATTCTAATTCAACACCATACAAAGTAGCATCGTCAGAATTCAAAAATGTGGTAATTTGTCCACCGGCATCTGCTTTGTATGTGCGCTCAATCGGGTTGTCGATTTTCTTTCCGAACACACCCACGGCAAACATTTCTTTGGACGTCGGAAAAAGTTCATACTTTAAATCAGCGTTTAAATTATCGCTGTTCACCGCAAACGGATTCCCTTGTTGGCTGGTGTTGTCGGCATTGATAATGGTAATCGGCAAAGCTTCCATGAGTACCGGTTTGGTGTACGTTTTTGAAACCGCCAAACGCAAGTTACTCTTTTCATTGAGTGCATATTTTACATTCACCGAAGGCAAGATATAATTTTTGTCAATGGTTTTCTTGCTGTACGGATCGGTAAAAGCGCCATTGAAGCGGTATTTAATTTCACGCGTGTATTTTTCAAAACGCAAACCTCCGTTGATTTCAAACGCACCAAAGTTTAAAAGTAAATTAGCGTAACCAGCGTTAGTAAATTCGTTGAGTTTGGTTTTGTACGAAGCATTAGAACCTTCGGCATAATATATATTGTTCAGCGAAAAATCTTCATTCAAATAACTGTCAAGACTATTCACCGGAACGCTAAAGGCTCCTTGGCTCGGCTGATTTTCTCTAATGAACACAAAGCGATACGAAGTTTTGGCGTTGTTGCCGTTGCCGTTATAACCAATCGTCAAACGATTTTTCTTTTCATCGCCCGAGCCGAATTTCAAGTTATATTCCAACAAATGTGCGTAAAAGAAATTTCCGGTAATGTCTAAATATTGTTTGATAAAGTTATTGCCACCATAGTTGATAATTCCCTGACCATCGCCTTGCGGAGCGGCACTAAAAAACTTGCGATCCGGTTGCTGATAAGAGGTTTTGGCAAATGAACCGCCCGCTTTGATGGTTTGGTTTTTATCTTCGGTCAAGTTGTATTGCGCAAAGATTTGTCCGTTTAAATAATCAGAAACCTCAAATTGATTGGTGCGTTTTAAAATATAACTCGCGGTGTTTCCGTCAAAAGTTCCGATTTGGTCCAAAATGGTGCTTTCGGTAGAGCGCAAAAACATCGTATTGCCCCAAAACTTCCAGCGATTGGTTTTGAATTCCATCGACAACAAAGAAGAAACATTGGTTTTATAAGCGCTTTCTTTTCCGTGCAAATGGTTGTTGAATTCACCGTTGGCATTGATGGTATTGTTCACACCGTCTCTCACCTTGTAAGCATTGTCAAAATTGAGCGAGAACAAATACGAAAGTTTTCGGTTGTTCGAAAAGTCAAATTTCTCTGAATGCAAAATACCTACACTGGTATTCAGCGGACTCAATCGGTCGTTGACATTCCAACCGTTTTTGACTTTGTTTTTGGAATCTTCTGACGATAAACTCGCATTCGACGGCACGCTTCCAAAAGCGCTCGGCAATTGACGATCACTGCCAATGAGTCCGAAAAATCCTTTGGTGGTGTTGGTGTCGTCAGCCATTAAAAAACGGCTCAAGTTGTTATCGGTCGTATAGCCCACACCAAAACTGATTTTGGTTTGACTTTTTCCGGTGGCCGAAGTAGCGATGTTAAACGTTCCGCCGGCAAAATCACCGTAAATATTCGGGTTAAAGGTTTTAAAAACTTCAATCACGCTCACAATATCCGTCGGAAACAAATCCAGCGGTACAATCTTTTTAAACGGATTGTTGGTCGGTGCGGCCAAATCATTAATGAGTAAATTGTTGTATCGATCTTCAAGTCCGCGAACAAACAAACCGCGCGAACCTACTTTGGTAATTCCGGTAATTTTTGTGAGGCCTTCTTCAACATCGCTCACGCCTTTGCGTGCCATTTCTTGCGCTCCGATGCTTTGTTTGATTTCAACGGCTTTTTTCTGATCGAGCATGGTGGCGGTTTCTTTCTCGCGTCCGCCCGAGGCTTTGACCACGACATCTTGCAATTTATAACTGCCCGAGCCCAAAGCGCGGTTGACCGTTACGGTTTGTCCGGCAGCAACGCTCACAGGAACTTCCAGATTCTCATAGCCTAAAAAGCTAAAAACCAAAGTGTAATTTCCGGGTGCCACAGTCAAGCTGTAGACGCCTTTTTCGTTGGTGGTCGCGCCCATTTGTGTTCCTTTAATCAGTGCATTGGCAAAAGGCAGCGGTGCGTTGTTGGCATCTTTATCGGTGAGTGTTCCGGTAATGGTTCCTTTGTTTTGAGCAAAAGTCAGTAGTCCAATGAAAAGCAGAGCGATAACCAGTTTAGATTTCATCTGTTGTGTGTTAAATTTTGGTGCAAAGAAACGGCCGTTTTGTAAAGTTGATGTTACTCTCGGGTTACCATTAAGTTGGGTTAAGATTACCGAATTGTTAACATATTAAATTACGGTTAATGCCGTAAGCACTATTATTTTATCTTTACATTTACAACCGCTAAACCAACGCATGACGAGTCATGAAAAAAAAGGACATTAGAATTTTATTGGTCGATGACGAACCGGATATTTTAGAAATTGTCGGTTATAATTTGTCTCAAGAAGGATATCAAATTCTCACCGCTTCCAACGGAAAAGAAGCCATTGCCAAAGCCAAAAAAGACTTGCCTCATCTGATTATTATGGATGTGATGATGCCTGAAATGGACGGAATGGAAGCCTGCGAACAAATCCGTAAAATGCCCGAGCTCAGCCAAGTGATTATTACTTTTCTCACCGCGCGCAGCGAAGATTACTCACAAGTAGCCGGATTTGATGCCGGAGCCGATGATTACATCACCAAACCGATTAAGCCTAAATTGTTGGTCAGCAAAGTAAAAGCGCTTTTGCGTCGTTTGAAAGACGATGAAAAATCCACCGCCGAAAGCATTCGCGTGGGCAGCATTGAAATCAACCGCGAAGAATACAAAATCATCAAAGAAGATCAAGAAATCATCTTGCCGCGCAAAGAATTTGAACTTTTTTACTTACTCGCTTCCAAACCCGGAAAAGTATTCAAACGCGATGAAATTCTCGATAAAGTTTGGGGCAACGAAGTCATTGTAGGCGGCAGAACCATTGATGTACATATTCGTAAATTGCGCGAGAAAATTGGCGACGATTACTTTAAAACCATCAAAGGCGTCGGCTATAAGTTTGAAGTTTAATGGCCATCAAGTTTAAAAAAACATACACTTTTGCGGCGGTTTCTGCGGCTTATGTAGCCTTGTTTTGTACGGCGATACTCGGTGTTTTGTTGTATGCTTTTTTTACTTTTTCGTTTTTAATTTGTTTGGGTTTTGCGCTGGTAGTCGGTGCATTTTCATTTTTTGTCATCCAACACCGCGTCGAGCATTTCATCTACCGACGCATTCAAAAAATTTACGACGATGTATCGCTGTTAGATTCATCTACCTTGCGCAATCAGCCCATTACAACTGATATGGCTACGCTCACGCGCGAAGTTCAGAAGTTTGCCACCGATAAAAAACTCGAAATCGAAATGCTCAAAGTGCGCGAAGAATACCGTCGGGAATTTTTGGGCAACGTATCGCACGAACTCAAAACACCGCTTTTTACCGTTCAAGGTTATCTTTCTACGTTGCTTGATGGCGCGATGAACGACAAAACCATCCGCAAAAAATATTTGCAACGCGCCGAAAAAGGCGTTGAACGACTCATTTATATCGTGCAAGATTTAGATATGATTTCTAAGCTTGAAATGGGTGATTTGAACCTCGAAATCAACCGTTTTGACATCGTAGCTTTGGTGCAAAACGTTTTTGATTTGCTCGAGATGGAAGCCGCCAAAAAAGACATCATGCTCTTGTTTGACATGAAGTATCCCAAACCCATTTATGTCATGGCCGACCGCGAAAAGATTGAACAAGTACTCATCAATCTTATCATGAACTCGGTGAAATACGGCAAAGAAAAAGGCTCGACTGAAGTCAGTATTGAAAGTCTCACCGACGATAAAGTCATCGTGCGCATCAACGACAATGGCGAAGGCATCGAAGCGCAATATATTCCGCGTTTGTTTGAGCGATTTTTCAGAGTTGATAAAAGCGGCGCGCGCAGTGAAGGAGGCTCTGGTTTAGGTTTGTCCATCGTGAAACACATCATCGAGGTACACCAAGAAAAAATCTACGTCAAAAGCGAATTCGGCAAAGGTTCAGAGTTTTCTTTTACGCTTGAAAAAGCCAAGTAAAAACGCGATTGACTACTGCTCAAACAAACAAAACAGATTTTTCCAATGTACCGGTTCTTCGACCAATTTCGGAGGTTGATGTAATTGTCCTTGCGTTATATCCGAAAATCTAAAATCATCTTGTTTCGCGCTCAAAAACCAGCCGTTTTTGCGCATTCGTTTGGCCAAATATTCTTGTTCGTATTGCCCGGGCGTTGGGATAAAAAAGGCTTTTTTCTGTAGTTTGACCAAATCCATGAGTGTCGTGTAACCCGAGCGGGCCAACACAAAAGCGCTTTGGTTAAAGGCTTTTTCAAGTTCGGACGAAGTCATAAAATTGTAATAAGTAACCCCGTCTACTTCGGTAATTTTTTGTTTTTCTTCGACGCGTCCGCAGATAAAAATCACGCGTCCGTTGTATCGGTCGATTTGTGCCCGCAACCGTTCTTCGAGCATGCCGCGCTGGGGTTCGGGGCCCGAAAGCAAAACCATCAAATCGTATTGAATCGGCTCTGTTTTTTTTTCAAATCGACTCAGTGGACCGATGTATTTAATTTTATCGTCGGGATTTTTGAGATGGCCGAGTTTTCCGCTCAGATTGTGCGATGATTCGAAATCGGGCACCCAACATTCTTCAAACTTTTTAATGATGTGCTGGTGCAATTTACTGCTGATCCAAGTGGTATTGCCCGAAAGCACGCGCAATTGATGTGTGATAAACACCGATGGAATTTTTTTGCTAAACACGCCCGGACGGTTATCTGAAATAATACCCAATAAACCGTGATCTTTGACCCACTGACGCACCATTTTCTTTTCGAGGCGGATAGCATCGACCATACGCGGCAGATTTTTGATCATCTTCCACTTAAACTCAGCACCGTCTCGGGCATATTCGATGTCATACGACGGAAGTTCAAGCGTGGTCAACTCAGGGAATTCTTTTTTGAGCAATGCCAAAGCTTGTCCGTCCGAAGCCAAAACGGGCGTGTATCCGAAAGTCTGCAAAGCCCGAATAATCGGAATGCAGCGCGTGGCGTGTCCCAAACCCCAATTGAGCGGTGCGACGAGAATTTTTTGAGCAGAATCAGACATTTTTAAAAGCGGTTTTACATCGGCAAGATAAAAAGATTTCAAATGCGGCATATTTAATTAATTTTGCCAAAACATTAAGACATTATTGTGGGCAGTAAAAATAAACTCAAACGATTCAGAGAAAACGACACTTTTAACAACGTCATTCAGCCAACGCGCGAAGCCCTTATGCAAGGCGATTTTCCGCTCAAAGGCCATTGGGCGCGCGATTTTTTTAAAAACAATCATCCGATTGTTCTGGAGCTCGGCTGCGGAAAAGGCGAATATTCTGTGAGTTTGGCCGAACGTTTCCCGGAGAAAAACTTTATTGGAATTGACATCAAAGGCGCTCGTTTTTGGCGCGGAGCCAAGACCGCTGTTGAATCAGGCATCCGCAATGTCGGCTTTTTGCGCACGCAAATCGAACTCATTGAGTATGCTTTTGCTGCCGATGAAGTTGATGAAATCTGGATTACTTTTCCGGATCCGCAGATTAAATACAAACGCACCAAACACCGCATGACCAATGCCGACTTTTTGCAGCGCTATAAAAAAATCCTCAAAAAAGACGGATTGATGCACTTAAAAACCGACAGCGAATTCATGCATGGTTACACTTTGGGCTTGCTCCACGGATTGGGCCATGAAGTGCTCTATGCCAACCACCATATTTACCACAACGAAGGCAGTCCGGCCGAAGTTCTTGAAATTCAAACGCATTACGAAAAACTATATTTGGAAAAGAACAAGCCAATTACGTATATTCGTTTTAAAATCAAGTAGATGGCTTTTTTGTTTTCGTTCCTCTTGGGCTATTTCATTTCGGTGATGGCGGTTATTCTGCCGGGTCTGATCAATATGACCGTAGCCAAAATAGGCCTTCAGGAAACAAAACGCGAAGCACTTCAATTTACTTTTGGCGCCTCAACGGTGGTTTTTATTCAAACCTATATCGCCGTATTGTTTGCGCGTTTCATCAACATTCACACAGAAATTATTGCGCTGCTACAAGAAATTGGCGTACTCATATTTTCAGGCTTGAGCATTTACTTTTTCTGGATTGCCAAAAAGCCTAAAAACTTACCCAAAGAGGTTTCGCTTAAAAAGAAAATGCACCGCTATTTTTTTGGCATGTTGCTTTCTGGTCTTAATTTTCTGCCGATTCCGTTTTATGTTTTTGCGAGCATTAGTTTGGCCACTTCGGGATATTTTAAATTTGAAAATGCTTCTGTTTTGGGATTTGTGCTCGGAGTGACCGCGGGTTCATTTTCGGTGTTTTATGCCTATCTTGTTGCCTTTAAAAAAGTAGAGCAAAAGACGCGTTTCTTGATGCAGAACATCAATAAAATCATAGGTTCTATTGCTGCTTTGATGGCCGTTTTAACCGTGGTTAAACTTTGTTGCCGATAAATATGGAAGACCATTTCTTTGAACGCGTTTATGCCGTGGCCCGACAAATTCCGTTTGGGCGCGTTACATCCTACGGAGCCATTGCCAAAGCATTGGGTACTGCCCGATCGGCCCGCATGGTGGGTTGGGCGATGAATGCTTGTCACAACAGAGATGACGTTCCGGCACATCGCGTGGTAAACAGAAACGGCGTACTCACCGGTAAGCATCATTTTCAAGGCACCAACCTGATGCAACAATTGCTTGAAAACGAAGGTGTAGAAGTGGTTGACAACCAAATTGTCGATTTTGAAAAACACTTTTGGCAACCCGAAATTCAAGGTTGATTATTCCACCAAACAAACCGTAAACGAAGTTTTCTCTGGTGTGCTTTCAAAGGCCAAATAACCGCCGTGGGCTTCAATGATGTTCTTAGAAAGCGTCAAACCAATACCGGCTCCTTCTTTACGCGTAGTGAAAAACGGAAGAAAAATTTTGTCTTCAATGGCTGGATCAATTCCTGAACCGTTGTCTGAAATAGTGAGGTAGACGCGTTTTTCTTTGAGTTCACAACTCAGGTAGATATGGCCCTGAGATTTTCCTTCGAGTGAATACATACTGTTGGTCAGCAAGTTGATGAGCACTTGCTCCATTTGGTTTTTATCGACCCAAATCCAGCGCTTAAAATTTACTTCATTGCGCACTGAAATATTCTTGGGTTTCAAAAGCGGTTGCATCAACAGCAAACACTGTTCAATGAGTTCTGACAGCTCGACTTTTTCTTTTTGCGGCGAGGGCAACATGGCGAGTTTTCGATAGCTCTCTACAAATTCCTGTAAATGGTTGCTGCGGTTGAGCATGGTGTGCACACTCAGGCGAATATCTTGTAGATCTTCAGTCGAGAGCTGTTCTTGTGCTACCAGTTCCTGTAGATTTTGCGACAGCGAACGAATCGGTGTAAGTGAATTCAAAAGCTCATGCGAGATGACTTTCATTAAATTAATCCAGGCTTCTTTTTCTTTGCGTTCGACGACTTTTTGAATGCTGTCGAGCATCAGGATGAAGTAATCTTGCTCAAAGGTGCGCGAAGCCGAAGTTTGCAACATAAAGGTTTGAGTATCTTCTTTGTTTACGCGAATTTGCAGCGATGTTTTGATTTCGCCGAATTCAGATTTTTCAATGACTTCGCACAAAGCCGGAAGTCGTTCTCTGAGGTATTTCCAATGACTGACTTTGGGCGCCTGAAAATGTTTTGAGAAATAATCGTTCATCAAAAAAACATGCCAACCATCAGATTGTTTTTGCAGGATCACAATGCCGGTTTCAATGTTGTTCAGGATGGATTGATAAATGATATCCCGCGAAATTTGCTCGTGCTGTTCCCCCCGCAAACGATGGTACAAAGCAAAAAGCCGCTCGTAATTTTGATAAGATTTATGTCCGCTAAAATCCGACGAGAAATCACCTTGTAAAATAGAGTCAATCGTGCGGTCGTACATTCGGAAAGCCTCACGCAAAGCGGTATACAATTCATACAACAACAAAATGCAGATGAGCCCCACAAAAAGGCTGCTGTATTGCAGTTGTCTGAAGTATAAAAAGGCGCTCAATCCCAACAAAGCCAAGAGGAGCAGCAAACGCAAAAACAGCAGTTGATATATTTTTTGTCCGCGCATTTTAAGGCGTGTTGAGGTTGTATTTTTCCATCCGGCGATACAAAGCTGCGCGTGACAAGCCCAATTCTTCAGCCGATTTACTGATGTTGAAATGATGTTTGTGCAAGACTTTTTCAATGGTATGTCGCTCAAGGTCAGATAGCGCTAAATCTTCTGGCATTTCAAACAAATGGACATTTTCTAAATCTAAATCGGCGGCAGAAATTTCGGTTTGATCCGACAGAATAACCGCGCGTTCTATGCGGTTTTCCATTTCTCGGATGTTGCCATTCCAGGCGTGTTTGCTTATCTGTGTGAGCGCATTTGGGGCAAATGATAACTGGCCGCGCTCGTATTTTTCAGCCATTTTCTCAAGTAAAAAAGCTGCCAACGGAATTTTGTCTTCATGTCTTTCGCGCAAAGGCGGCAAGGTAATTTCCATGGTGTTGATGCGGTAATACAAATCTTCGCGGAAATTCTTAGACCCCACTTGTTCTTTTAAATTCAAATTGGTCGCGGTGATGATACGCACATTGAGCGGTCTGGGTTTGGATTCGCCCAATCGAATCACGCTGCGCGTTTGAATCACTTGCAATAATTTTGATTGCAAATGCAGCGGAACATTGCCAATTTCATCGAGAAAAATGGTTCCGTTTTGCGCATTTTCAAAGCGCCCAGAGGTATCGGTTTTGGCATCGGTAAAAGCGCCTTTGGCATATCCGAACAGTTCGCTTTCAAAAATATTTTCGTTGAGCGAACCCAAATCAACATGCACAAAAGTTTGGTTTTTTCGTGCCGATTGGTTGTGAATATATTGTGCCATGACGAATTTTCCGGTGCCGTTTTCGCCCAAAATCAGTACGTTGGCATCGGTTAACGCGACCTTGTCGGCCACGGCATACACTTTTTTAATCGCCGGAGCGTTTCCGGTAAAAAACTTTTCGGTCGCAGAAACGGTTACCGTTTTCTTTTTGAGTTTTCGACTTTCATCGACCGCACTGCGCATCACCTCGAGCAGTTTTTCGTTTTCCCAAGGTTTGAGGACATAATCAAAAGCGCCCGATTTGAGCCCTTCAACAGCGGTTTCGACCTTGCCAAAAGCCGTCATCAAAACAACGACAGTTTTGGGTGAGAACGCTTTGATTTCTTTCATAAAATACAAGCCTTCGCGACCATCTTCAAAGCCAATGCGGTAATTCATGTCGAGCAGCACCACATCGATGTCGTTTTCGGATAAAAAATGCACCACATTTTTGGGATTGTTGGCCGTGTAAATATGCTCGAAATGTTTTTTCAAAAGCATTTTCGCCGCCAAAAGAATGTCTTCTTGATCGTCAATAATCAGAATGGAAGCCAGCGTTTTTTTCATGCACTGTTCGGTTTCGTACAAAAAGTGTCCGATAGCGAACACTTGGTGTTTTAGTTTGTTTTATAGTTGATTGATTTGCAGTGATTTATAAATTTTAAAATCATGGCATTATTTTCCGAATGTCCGTGCCAAACAAATCGATTATGGACGTTTTGATTCCTCGTAAAAATAACAAAAAAAAGTATCTGAGCCTGGCCGCGGTGGTGTTTGTGCTGTTGGGTTTTTTAGCCTATACGACGCTCGGCAAAAAGCGCAATTTAAATGTCTCTAAATCTGAAATCAGTATTCAGCGCGTAGAGCAAGATTATTTTGAAGATTTCTTGAGTTTTCAAGCCGAAGTCGAGCCGCTTAATTCGGTGTTGGTCAATGTGGTCGAAGGCGGATCGGTACAAGAAATTTATGTCAGCAATGGCGATCAAGTGCGTGCAGGGCAACCTTTGGTGCGTTTGTACAATCCGAATACCGAGCTCAATTATATGCAACAAGAAACGGCCATCATCGAGCAAATCAACAACTTGAACAAAGCTCGACTGGATTTGCGCAACCAAGAACTCAGTATGGCCAAAGATTTAATCGGGATGGAGCACGATTATCAAGATGCTTTGCAATTGTTTGAACTCAACAAAAAATTATACGCCCAAGAAATTCTCGCCAAAAATGAATGGGAGCGCACCCAAGAAAATTATCGCTTTCAAAAAGAGCGCATGGACATCATCAAACAAAGCATCGCCAAAGAAAAACAAGCCAATCGCATACAAATGGGTCAAATGGCGCAATCCATTGGTATCATGCAAAAAAGCCTCGAGGTTTTGCGCAAAAACAAACAAAACTTTTTGATTCTGGCGCCGCAATCCGGAAGGTTGACTTCGTTTGAGCCGGTGTTGGGCAAAACCTATCAACAAGGGCAATCACTGGCTAAAATAGATGTGATGAAAGGCTATAAACTCATCGCTCAGGTGGATGAATTTTACCTCGAAAAAATTGCCGAAGGTCAAAAAGGAACCATTGAATTTGGCGGAAAAAACCTCGAAGTGCAAATCAGCAAAGTCATTGCCGAGGTCAAAAACGGACGATTTCAAGTCGAGTTGAATTTCGTGTCGCCAGAATTGACGGGCCTCAGACAAGGTTTGAGCTTTGGCGTTCGATTGAATTTATCCGAGAAAACGCGCTCGCTGGTTTTGCCCAAAGGAGCCTTTTTTGCCGAAACATCCGGTCGATGGATTTTTGTAGTCAACGGCCACAAAGCCGAGCGAAGAAACATCAAATTGGGTCGTGAAAATCCGCTGTATTACGAAGTTTTAAGCGGACTCAAAGCCGGCGAACAAGTCATCACTTCACAGTATAAAGACTATATCAACAAAGACGAATTAACCCTAGAAAATTAAAACATGAAAAGCTATTTATCCTTGATTTTGCTCAGCTGTGTTATGAGCATTTCATCAGCCAACGCCCAGAAGAAGCCTCAGGTTGATTACGTCAATCAGCACATTCAAGCTTCAGGCACGCATTTCGGGAATCCGGTTGCCGATAAAAAATGGAGCAACACCAACGGAAAATCTTTTACAGCCGCCAAATTTTCAGATTACAGCGGCGAGAGTTATGTGTTGCTCAGCGTTTCGACTGCGGTCAAGATAGAATTGCAAACCTTGGTTGAACTCAAATCCGGAACGCTTGATTTTGTACTTTTAGATGCCAACGCAAATCAAATCTATGGGCAAAAATGCACTCAAACCACCCATGATACAACGCAGATTTCATTGCTGGCCGCGGGCGTTTATAAATTAGCCTTTACCGGAAACCACGCCGCCGGAGGTTATAGCAGTCAATGGAGAGAATTATAAAAACAATCATCAAAAAACGAATCTATGATACAAATTTCAAATCTTTCAAAAATCTTTAGAACCGAAGAAGTTGAAACCCGCGCGCTCAGTGGTGTTTCGCTCATTATTAACTCAGGAGAATTTGTCTCGGTCATGGGCGCATCGGGCAGTGGAAAATCAACTTTGCTCAACATTGTCGGGTTGCTCGACAGCGCTTCTGAAGGCAGTTACCAATTGCTCGGACATGAAATGACTGCGCTTAGCGAAAGCGAAAAATCAAAATTCCGCAAGCAAAACATTGGGTTTGTTTTTCAGAATTTCAATCTCATTGACGAGCTTTCGGTGTATGACAACATTGAGCTTCCGCTGATTTACAACAACGTTCCGGCAGCCGAGCGCAAACAGAAAGTAACGCAAATAGCCGAGCGTTTGGGCATTTCGCACCGACTCAAACACTATCCGCAACAACTCTCGGGCGGACAACAACAAAGAGTGGCCGTGGCGCGTGCTTTGGTGACTGATCCGAAGCTGATTTTGGCCGACGAACCCACCGGAAACCTCGACAGTAAAAACGGCAACGAAGTCATGGAAT
Organism: Bacteroidota bacterium; assembly: GCA_018267095.1. GTDB lineage: Bacteria > Bacteroidota > Bacteroidia > Flavobacteriales > Flavobacteriaceae > Flavobacterium. Next base: position 122,963 of record JAFDZC010000019.1, on the reverse strand, counting down.
TGCTCACCGATTTGCATGCGCAAGGCGCGACGATTCTGATGGTAACGCATTCTAATTACGACGCGTCGTTTTCGCAAAAGACCATTCAAATGAAAGACGGAATGATTCTTTCTGAAAAAAACAACCAAAGAAATGTAGACGTATTTGTTTCCTAATTTAAAATAAAAGAGCATGATTAAATTGATAATGACCCTTACCGCTGCACTGGTTAGTATGGTGGTAATTGCACAAGCTTCAGAAAACAGAACGGTTGGCTCGTTCAACAAATTAAAAGCATCGACTCAGGTGCATGTGGTTTATACGGTTTCGGATGAAATCAAAATCCAAGTTTCATGTGAAGATCAAGAGAAATTGGCCTATGTCAAAACCGAAGTCAAAGGCGGAACTTTAGAGATTTTCATCGATTCATTCATCGGTAAAAACAAAAAAGAACAAGGCAATCACTTGCATTTTAAAAATGTTCAAGTACAGGTGAGCGGACCGAATTTGCAATCCATCAAAGCCAGCGCCTCGGCTGATATTACTGTAAAAAACACTTTGCAAGCGCAGCAACTCACTTTAGATGTCGGTTCGTCAGGCAGTATTTCGGGAAATTTCAAAGGCGATTCGCTCACAATCAAAGCTTCTTCAAGCGGCGATGTCAAAGCGCAGGTAGATTTTCAAAATTTGTCAGTTGATGCAAGCAGTTCGGCCGATGTACAACTCGAAGGTGCGGCGCATATTTTAAATGTCGAGGCGAGCAGTTCAGCCGATTGTTTGTTGCGCAATCTAAAAGCAAAATCAGCGGAAGTTTTGGCCAGCAGTTCAGCCGATGTGACGGTGAATGCCTCAGAATCATTGAGCATCAGTGCGAGTTCAAGTGCCGATGTGGTCTATTACGGCTCGCCGGCCAAAACCAATTTTGACAAAAGCTCATCGGGTAGCATCACCCACAAATAATCATCATCATCAAAAAACGAACAGTCATGATTAAAAACTGGTTTCATCTTTTTGTTTTCAATCTCAAACAAAACAAACTTTTTACAGCGCTCAATGTGTTGGGTCTGAGTATGGGCATGGCCGGTCTTATTTTTGCCATTCTGTATTGGAACGACGAGCAAAGTTACGACCAATGGAACACCGAAAAAGACAAGGTTTTTGTCTCGATCAACCAAGTTGCCCATGGCGAATATTGGTCAACCAACGTGGCTCCGTTGGGTAATTACCTCAAGAAAGATTTTCCGGAAGTAGACACTTATTGCTATTTTGACAATTGGTACAACAGCGAAAACGTGCGCTATGGCAACCGCAAAGAGATTTTTAAAATCATTGATGCGCAGCAGCCTTTCTTTGCTTGTTTCCCGTTTCACTTTATCCACGGAACAGCGCAGTCAGCCATTAAAGACGCTTCTTGTATTGCACTTTCAGACAAAGCCGCGCAAAAACTTTTCGGTGCTGAAAACCCGATGGGTAAACAAGTTATTTATGCCGGAAAACAGCTCACCGTTAACGGAGTCTACACCATTCCGGGCAAATCTTCCATGGCGCCCGAAGCAGTGACGCATTTAATAGAAAACCGCATGGACAGTGACAAAGACAATTGGGGCAATTTCAGTTATGGGCTCATGATCAAACTCAAAAACCCAACAGACAAAGACAAAGTCATTGCTCACATCGGTCAACTCATGTATCAAAATCGCGTGATTAAATGGGCCAAAGAAGAAGGCATCACGCCCGAAGAATGGCTCAAGAAAAACGGCGGAGATACTTTTAAAACGATATTGCAACCTTTGTCAGAGGTCAGACTGCACGCTATAGCTGAATGCATGGCCGAAGGAAAAGGCAACTATCAGTTTTTGCTGATTATGGTGGGTTTGTCGGTGTTGATTTTGGTCTTATCCATTGTTAATTACGTGAACATGACTACAGCCAGTGCCATCAAACGCGCCAAAGAAGTCGGTGTGCGCAAAATCATCGGCGCGAGCAAAGGCAACATCATCGCGCAGTTTATTTTTGAAACTTCGCTTATTACCGCATTTTCTTTGATGCTTTCACTGGTTTTGGTCGAGTTATCGCTGCCGTATTACAACGAATTTTTGGGTAAAGAACTCATTATTTACGGTAGTCAATTTTATGCGCAATTGTTATCGGTGTTCATCTTTACCATTGCTGTGGCGGGCGTTTTTCCGGCGGTTTATGTATCAAATTTTGAAACGCTCAAAGTGCTCAAAGGCAATTTCGGCCGAAGCAAAAGCGGCGTTTGGTTGCGCAACAGCATGCTCGTTCTTCAGTTTGCCATTGCGACTTTTTTCATCATCGGATCCTACATTGTTTATGAGCAAGTGCAATTCATCAGCACACGCGATTTGGGCTTTAAAGGCGATCAAGTCATCGTGATTGATTACCGAAATAAATACGATTGGCACGATCCTAATTACCAACAAAAACTGCTCAATCGCTATCAGATGGTCAAAGCCGAACTCAGTAAAATCAAAGGCGTTGAACAAGTGGCATCCGGTGCTTTTAATTTTGGAACGGCCAACGGTTCTACTTCGAGTTTTTCTTACCACAACAACAACATTCAAGGCCGCAATATGGGTGTTGATTTTGGAATGCTCGAAATGATGCAAATTCAGCTCAAACAAGGCCGATTTTTATCTGACAAAATAGCGTCAGATACCATCAACTCAATGCTCATTAACGAAACGACACTCAAGATGATGCACGAGCCCAATCCGATTGGCAAAACCATCGATTGGAACGGCAATAAGCTCAAAATTATCGGGGTCGTCAAAGATTTTAATCTGTTCAGCCCGCAAGAAGAAATTCCGCCGATGGTGTTTTTTCATTTCAAAACCATTGATTGGATGATCAACAACGTCAACAAAATGCACGTAAAAATTAGTTCAGAAAATCCCGAGCAAACTCTTGATGACATTCGCAAATTCTGGGTCAAAAATGTCGATACCGAATATCCGTTTGTCTATGATTTTGTCAATAAATCCTATGCGCGCACCTACGAAAACTACGTCAAACAGCGCAATTTGTTTTCGTTGCTCAATCTGATTGTCATTTTGATTGCTTTGTTCGGATTGTTTGCCTTGGCGACTTTCTCGATTCAACGCCGCATGAAAGAAATCGCCATCCGAAAAACCTTGGGCGCCGACACTTCAGTTTTGCTCAAAACACTTTCAAAACAATACATTGTCTTTTGTTTGACTGGTTTTGCCTTAGCGCTTTTTCCGGTGTATTATCTGCTCAATAGGTGGCTCGACAATTTTGCTTTTCGCATTGAGATTTCGCTGGTTCCGTTTGTGGTAGGCTTTGTGGTTTTGCTTGTGCTGACTTTGCTGGTAGTGCTTTCAAGAGCTTATCAGGCTACCAGAGTAGATGTGCTTCAATACCTTAAATATGAATAAGTTCGTTTTGTTTTTCGTGTTTTTTTGCGCAACTCTGGGCTGGTCGCAAACCGAAGTTTGGACTTTGCAGCGCTGTTTTGACCAAGGAATGAAAAATAGTCTCGAGGCTCAAATCAAAAACCTTCAGGTCAAAAAAACACAGAAATTGCATCAACCTTTGGCTTTGTTGTGGATGCCCGAGGTTTCGCTCAGCGGAGTTCAGAGTTATAATTTTGGTTCTACGATTGATCCGGCCACCAATGGCAGGGTCAGCTCGAACATTCAAAACGACAGTTTTTTCTTGAATGCGCAAATGAATTTACTCAACTTTGAATCGTTGGCCAGTCGCGCGCGCAGTGGTATTGAACAAAAAATTGCCCAAGCCGATTTAGCTGTTTTTGAAAGCGAATACAAATTGCAAATACTCGAGAGTTATTTGCAAGCCTTGTTCGCGCAAGAATTGCAGGCCATTCAAGAAGAACAGTTCAAAAATGCACAGTTTAATCTTGAGCGGATTTCTAAAGAAGTCACTCTTGGCAGCAAACCCAACAGCGATTTATACGACATGCAACTCAGCCATGCGCAAGAGCAAATCAGGTTGTCAGAAACCCAACAACTCGCTGCTTTGCGCAAACGTGAATTGTTGCAACTCATCAGCGTTGATGCAGTATTGCCTGAACAAATTACACTTGATAAACCACAAAGTATTGAGTCGTCTTTGATGAGCAAAACCGATTTTTCAAGCCCGAAAATCATAGCGGCGGAGCTTAATTTAAAAGCCAGTATGGCCGATCGTCAACGCCTGCGTGCGCGCAATTTGCCCACCTTGTCAACTTATTACAGCGCTTCGACTTTTTACTACAAACCGCTCAATCAGCCGAATGTAGTAGTGGACGATTTTCACACGCAATTTAAAAACAACAAAAACCAGCAAGTCGGGATTCAGTTGTATGTGCCGGTGTTCAATGGTTTCAGAAATAATCGTTCGGTATCAGCCGCGCGCATCGAAGAACAAAAAAGCAAATGCGCGCTCGAACAAGCCAAGCGACAACTCAAAAATCAGCTCGATACCGAAGCGCAAAAAAAGGCCAATTACGAGCAACTTCGCCCGCAATTTGAGCAAGTAACAAAGTTGGCCGAGGCCTCGTTCAAAACTTCACAAGCCAAATTCAACTCCGGAAAAATGGATGCAGTGGTGTTTTCGTCGGTCAAAAATCAATGGCTCAATGCTCAGTATGACCATCTTAAAAATCAACTGATGATTCAGTTTACCGATTTTAAAATCAAGCTCATGCAAGGGCAAACGCTCTAAAGTTTTTCGCAAAACCGCTATAAAGATTTTCAATTCATTAACCCTTGTTTCACAACATTTCATATTATCTTTGCCGTCTAAAATCAGTTTAAATAAAATTAAGCTGAACGATATTTTTAAGACAGCAAAATGAAAATAGACAGAAAAGCCATCTTGGCCGCCCTTGAAACCATCACGGTGGCCGGTGAAGGAAAAAATATGGTCGAAAGCGGAGCCGTGACCAATGTGCTCACTTTTGGCAACGAAGTGGTGGTAGAATTGGTCTTGCACAGTCCGGCGATGCACATCAAAAAGCGCGCTGAAGACGACATCCGCAAAACCATCCACAACTTGGTCTCAGCCGAGGCCGAGGTCAAAGTCAACATCAAAGTAGAAACACCCGAAAAACCAGAAGATCCTATCAAGGGCAAAGCTATTCCCGGCATCAGCAACATCATTGCGGTAGCCTCGGGCAAAGGCGGTGTGGGTAAATCAACGGTTACAGCCAATTTAGCAGTAACCTTAGCCAAAATGGGCTTTTCAGTTGGGGTTTTAGATGCCGATATTTACGGACCGTCGATGCCGATTATGTTTGATGTTGAAACCGAAAAACCGCTATCCGTAACAGTTGACGGGCGCTCAAAAATGAAACCGATTGAAAGCTACGAAGTCAAAATGCTTTCTATCGGATTTTTTACTGCTCCGGGTCAGGCCGTTATTTGGCGCGGACCGATGGCTGCCAAAGCGCTCAACCAAATGATTTTTGACGCCGATTGGGGCCAACTTGATTTCTTGCTGATTGATTTACCGCCGGGTACGGGCGACATTCACTTATCCATCATGCAATCGCTGCCGATTACCGGAGCCGTGGTGGTGAGTACACCGCAAGCCGTGGCACTCGCCGATGCCAAAAAAGGTGTGTCGATGTTCTTATCCGACAGCATCAAAGTGCCGGTGTTGGGCATCATAGAAAACATGGCTTATTTTACCCCGGAAGAACTTCCTGAAAACAAATATTACATCTTCGGAAAAGAAGGCGCGCGCAATTTAGCCGAAGATTTACAAGTACCGTTCTTAGGCGAGGTGCCGATTGTACAAAGCATCCGTGAAGCCGGGGATTTCGGCAGACCGGCCGCGATGCAAACCGCCTCGGTGATTGAAAAAGTATTTGAAGACATCACACGCAACGTTGTGCAAGAAGTCGTCAGCCGAAACGAAACTTTGCCGCCTACCGAAGCCATCAAAATTACCACAATGGCAGGTTGTTCGGCTGTGAAAAAGAATTAGTGCATCCGCTAAAAGATAAAAACATGACTACAGAAGAATTAACCACCAACGTTCAAAAAGCACTCGAAGAAATCCGTCCGTTTCTCAATTCAGACGGCGGCGATATCACGCTGGTTTCGATTGACGAGGGCAAACACGTCAAGGTGCGTCTTGAAGGCGCGTGCACAAGCTGCAGTGTCAACCAAATGACGCTCAGAGCCGGTGTTGAAACCACCATCAAAAAATACGCGCCGCAAATTGAAACCGTAGTCAATATTGCCTAATGGATTAGGGCGCGTCCCTGCGGGTCAGGTTTTTCGCTGCTATCTCCCGAAGATTCGGGAGGATATTCGCTGCAACCCCTCGCGCAAAAAAGTGTCCCAAGTGTGACATTTGTCATTTTTCATTCAGTTGTACTTGCAGAATTTTGCCCGATACAACTTTTATCTGAAACTTAGAACATGATTCAAACCGATATTCTCATCATAGGCGCCGGCCCAACCGGATTGTTTGCTGTTTTTGAAGCAGGTTTATTGCAACTCAAATGTCATTTGATTGACGCCTTACCGCAACCGGGCGGTCAGTTGGCCGAGTTGTATCCGAAAAAACCCATTTTTGACATTCCGGGTTATCCCGAAGTATTGGCGGGCGATTTGGTGAACAATCTGATGGAACAAATCAAGCAATTTCAACCGGGATTTACCCTCGGAGAAACCGCTGAAACCATCGAACGACTTGAAGACGACAGCTTTATAGTTACCACCAATAAAGGCACAAAACACCAAGCCAAAGCCATTGCCATTGCGGGTGGTCTGGGCACTTTTGAGCCGCGCAAACCACTCATTGAAAACATTGCTCAATACGAAGAAAAAGGCGTAGAGTATTTTGTCAAGGATCCGGAACTGTTTCGCGATAAACGCATTGTGATTGCCGGCGGTGGCGACTCGGCGTTGGATTGGAGTATTTTTCTTTCGAATGTAGCTTCAGAGGTTACCTTGGTTCATCGACGCAATGAGTTTCGCGGCGCGTTGGATTCGGTAGAGAAAGTACAAGAACTCAAAAAGCTCGGCAAAATCAATTTGATTACTCCGGCTGAAGTGGTCGGCATTGAAGGCAACGGCCATGTGGAGCGTTTGACTTTGGACATCAACGGTGAAATGCAAACCCTCGATACGGATTTCTTTATTCCGCTCTTTGGACTCACGCCTAAATTAGGGGCGATTGCCAACTGGGGCTTAGAAATTGAGAAAAACGCCATCAAAGTCAACAACGCGCTCGACTATCAAACCAACATACCAGGCATATATGCTATTGGCGATGTGAATACCTATCCGGGCAAACTCAAACTGATTTTGTGCGGTTTTCACGAGGCGACTTTGATGTGTCAGAGTGTGTATCAACGTTTGAATCCGGGTAAAAAATATGTGCTCAAATACACCACGGTTTCGGGCGTAGACGGTTTTGACGGCAGCCGAAAAGAAGCTGAAAAAGCAGTTGTGAAATCAATTGATTAATAGGAGCGAAGCCTAGCCCGGATGGCAGCGGCATCCTTTTGTTTTGGGGTTCAAAACAAAAGATACAGCGCACAGCCGGAAGAGCTTTTAAAAAAATAAAAAAGCATGGATATTACCATTCACATTACCGACCGCGAAGGCGTAACGCATAGTGTGCAAGCGCCGACCGACATGAATATGAACGTTATGGAACTCGTGCGCGCTTATGAACTCGCGCCTGAGGGAACCATTGGTATTTGCGGCGGCATGGCCATGTGCGCTTCGTGTCAGTGTTATGTTTTAAACGATGTGGCGTTGCCTGAGAAAAACCCCGACGAAGAGGCCATGCTTTGGGAAGCCTTCAACGTAAAACCCAACAGCCGTTTGGGTTGTCAGATTCACCTGAGCGAAGATTTAGACGGACTGGCCATAGAATTGGCACCGGAAGCATAAAAAAGAGCGGATGTTGTCCGCTTTTTATTTTACCCCTGATAATGCCTTATTAAAAGCGGCTTCATAACTCGCGCTCACCGGAATTTCTTCATCACCGATGTAAATGATTTTGTTGCGGACTTTTTCAATGCCCGAAAGCGGAACAATAAACGAACGATGCACGCGCAGAAATTCAGTGGCGGGCAGTTTTTCGAGTATGGATTTCATGGTCATGCGTGCCACGATGGTTTTTTGGTTGCGGATGTGAATTTTGAGATAATCGTCTAAGCCTTCAACAAACAAAATGTCTGAAATCAGGATTTTGTTCAAACTGTAATCGGCACGAATAAACAGATATTGCGCTTCGGTATTCGGCGATTTATGGCGCGTGTCAAAATTTTGCTTGGCTTTATCGGCGGCTTGGGCGAAACGTTCAAACGAAAAAGGTTTGAGCAGATAATCAGTCGCACTTACGTTAAAACCTTCGACAGCATATTCGCTAAAAGCGGTGGTAAAAATCACTTGACAATTTTGCTCGATATCGGCATAAAAACGCAAACCGTTTTGCATGGGCATTTGGATGTCGAGAAAAATCAAATCAACGGGTTGTTTGCGCAAGTATTTGTGCGCTTCAGAAGTTTTGGTAAATGTTTTCTCAAGCTGAATATAATCAAGCCGCGCGCAAAAGCTTTCGATTACTTGAAGTGCCAGCGGTTCGTCGTCTAAGGCAATGGCTTTGATCATGACCAGTGAATTTTTAAATCAACCTCATAACGATGAGGCGAGTCGGTTAATTGCAGGTTGTGTTTGTTTGGGTAAATCAATTCGAGGCGTTTGGTTGTGTTTTCAATGCCTTGTTCGGTGCTTCCGTCTTCGTGCATCGGAACCGAAACTTTTTGGTTGCCCACATACAAACTGAAATCGGTATCAGTGATGTTGATTCGGATGTCAATATGCCAATCCTGCTCAGTGTTGACGCCATATTTGAAGGCATTTTCAATAAACGGAATCAGCAACAAAGGCGCAATAAATTTTTCAGAAGTATCTCCGGTCACTTCAAAGAGTAAGTTGGCGGGTTCAGAAATTCTCAGACGTTGCAAGGCAATATAATCGGCTATATAATCAATCTCGCTTTGCAGCGGAACAAGGTCGGAATCACTGTGGGTAACTACATAGCGCATCATGCTGGAGAGTTTAATAACAGCGTCGGGCGCAGCATCAGATTTTTGTATCGTCAATGCATACAAGCTGTTGAGCGTATTGAACAAAAAGTGCGGATTGATTTGCGCTTTGAGATACGAGACTTCGGCTTTGAGTTTTTCTTCGTAAATATCGGTCAGGCGATTGTTGATACGAAACAGAAACGACAGTAAAAACACCAATATAAATTTAAAGAAATCGCTTCCGATGGGCATATTGAGCGGTTTGTGCCCGAAATGCATATGTCCGTGGGCAGTGTGCATAGGAATGTGCATTGGCTCAAAGCTAAAAAACAAAAGCTTGTTGATACCGCTCAACAAAACATACGATAAGAGAACACTCAGAAAGTAGTTTTTTTTTCGATCCGTAAAATACAAGCGCGGAATCAAAGCGTAATAATTGGCATAAAAGAAAAAAACAAACAAAACGTAGCTGGTAAAGTCACGTTGAAAACCTCTGATGTGCAAAAAGTCAAAAGCCCAACTAAAATCAGGCGAAGAGAAAATCGGAATGCACAAAAAGGCCAAAATGCCCAAAAAATGTTGCAGGATGGTTAGGGTTTTTTTGCTCATGTTTGTTATAAGTTGGTCAAAGCTAATTATAATATAATTGCCTTTGAAAAAATTGCGGCCAGTCTGACGTTTTTATCGGTAAAAGCGTTGTTATTCTTTTGAAAATCAGCCAAATGTTTATCTGCAAAATCAGGTTAAATACCGCAATTATTTTCAAACCAAAAAGCGATTAAATAGTTTTGAATCAGAAAATAATCGTTCTTAAGAATCTTGCTGTAAGTTGTGATTATGGGATTAATTTGGGACATTATACTAGTTGCGCACTTACAGCTTTATACTCAATCTTTTTAGTTTCTGCTTGCAGACTAAAACGATAAACGATAGTTCTATTTGTTATGGGGAAAAAGGGGAGTTGTCTTTTATGGCGCTCCCTTTTTTATTGTAAAAAAAAAGCTTCCCTGTTATGAGAAGCTTTTGTATGGAGATTTTCGCTGATTTATTTAAAAGCCGGAAGCCCTGTAATATCAGCGCCGGTAATAAGCAAGTGAATATCGTGGGTTCCTTCATAGGTAATCACCGATTCGAGGTTCATGCTGTGACGCATGATGGAATATTCTCCGGTGATGCCCATTCCGCCCAAAATCTGACGCGCTTCACGTGCGATGTTGATGGCCATATCGACGTTGTTTCTTTTGGCCATTGATATTTGTGCGGTGGTCGCTTTGCCTTCGTTTCTGAGCACGCCCAATCTCCAAGTAAGCAATTGCGCTTTGGTGATTTCGGTAATCATTTCGGCTAATTTTTTCTGTTGCAATTGAGTCGCTGCAATCGGTTTTCCGAATTGAGTGCGTTCTTTGGCATAACGAAGTGCGGTGTCGTAGCAATCCATCGCAGCACCAATAGCGCCCCAAGCAATACCAAAACGAGCTGAATCTAAACAGCCTAGCGGAGCACCCAAACCTGATTTGCCCGGAAGCAAGTTTTCTTTCGGAACTTTTACGTTGTCAAAAATAAGTTCACCCGTGGCCGAGGCGCGCAATGACCATTTGTTGTGCGTTTCAGGCGTGGTAAAACCTTCCATGCCGCGCTCAACAATTAGTCCGTGGATGCGACCTTCTTCATTTTTAGCCCAAACCACCGCCACTTGTGCAAACGGCGCGTTCGAAATCCACATTTTGGCTCCGTTGAGCAAATAGTGATCACCCATATCTTTGAAGTTGGTAATCATACTGCCCGGGTCAGAACCGTGGTTGGGTTCGGTAAGTCCAAAGCAGCCCATCCATTCGCCTGAGGCCAATTTTGGTAAATATTTTTTGCGTTGTTCTTCGTTTCCGTATTTCCAAATCGGATACATCACCAAGGATGATTGAACCGATGCAGTTGAACGAACCCCAGAATCTCCACGCTCGATTTCTTGCATGATGAGTCCGTAAGAAATTTGATCTAAACCGGCACCGCCATATTCTTCTGGGATGTATGGTCCGAAGGCTCCGATTTCAGCCAAACCACTAATGATTTGCGTCGGAAATTCGGCACGTTGTGCATAATCTTCAATAATAGGAGAAACATCTCTTTTGACCCATTCACGGGCCGCATCGCGAACCAATTTGTGTTCTTCGGTAAGCAAATCATCCAAAAGATAATAATCTGGAGCTTGAAATAAATCTGGTTTCATAATCAGTGGATCTGTTTTTAAATCGGGGCAAATGTACGCAGAAAAATACTTTCTGCAAGGTTACGAAAGCGATTTCGCTGCAAGTTTTTCAGCTTTTATCAACGTTTTTCAAAAATTTATCAATTGTTTAACCATTTGATTTTTAGAGGTATAAAATCAATTCTTTTTCATTTTCGAAAAAAATTTATACATAAATCATTAATGCATAATATTCTTATGTATATTTGCGTTGTACAAAACAAATGCCCGTTATGATATTTTCTTCAGAACTCATTAAAGGAACCTTAAAAACCATTGTGCTCAAGCAACTCGAGGCCAATCAGCGGATGTATGGCTACGAGATTACCCAACGTGTCAAGGAGCTTACTTCGGAGAGAATCCAAATTACCGAAGGCGCGCTTTATCCGACTTTACACGCTTTGGAAGCCGAAGGCCTGGTCACCGTTGAAACCGAATTTGTCGGCAAACGCATCCGAAAATACTACAGTCTGAGCCCGAAAGGACAATCTAAAATCGATGAAAAAATCAGTGAAATGGCTGAGTTTATCGAGACGATGAAATTCCTTTTAGACCTCAAACCGCAAATATCTTAGGCATGTATTTGTTAACCGATGCGCAAATAGAGTTTATACGGCGGGATCTCCTGGCGCAAGGAATCCAATTAGAAGGTTTGCAGCAAGATCTGCTCGATCACATTTGTTGTGTGGTGGAGCACGAACTTGCCGCCGAAGATGATTTTGAAGCATTTTATCAGCAGCGGATCAAGCATTTTTACAAACGGGAACTTAGGGAGATTGAAGAAGAAACAATCGCCCTGCTCACCTTTAAAAATTATTATATCATGAAAAAAATAATGTTGCTTTCAGGTGGTGTGCTCACGGCTCTGCTCGTGGTAGGGCTCACCTTAAAATTTATGCATTTACCCGGAGCTGCCGTTATGTTGGTTTTGGGTGTTGCCATATTGAACTTTGTGTTTTTGCCGTTGCTTTTTACCTTGAAAATCAAAGAAAAACAAACTTCACGTGAAAAAGCCATTTCGGGCATTGCAACTATTTGCGGTATGCTCATGAGCATTGGACTCATCTTTAAAGTAATGCACTGGCCCGGCGCGAATATGCTCATTGTAGTTGGTTTTGGCGCTTTGTTGCTCGTTTTTTTACCGGTGTATTTCTTTACCGGAATTCGTCAGGCTGAAACCAAAGTCAACACGATTGTATCGTCGGTGATTATTTTGAGTGCGGCTTCGTTGATTTTGATATTGGTGCGCTCACCCAAAGCGACCGAAGATGTTTATGCCGCCACGACTGCATCGGTTTTGCGCAGCGAGCAAATTCTCAAAAACCAACAACTGCAAATTCAAAAGCTATCAATCAATGATACCGCAGAAATTACCGGTAACGAAGTTTATGATTTGTGTCAAAACATCAAAAAATACCTGATTCGATGTGAAACCGGAGGCGCCGAGTTAGATATTGCCCAAGGAAAATACATTACTGAAGGTTCGGCTGAAGATTATTTTGCCCAAGCAACACCGGCAGCGAATGATTTGGCGAAAGTCAATGATGCCATCAGTAAATACAACCGTTCGTTAGGTACAAGTTCTGCAAAAATCGAAGATTTGACCGGGATTCAAAAACAACGCGTTGCTGATGCGATTCAACGTTTGATTCAAACGCAAATGATGGTTTTGCAAAACCATGCTCTTCAGCAAAAAGTTCAATAAAAAAGGTATTTCCAAAGCATTTTTTATTGAATAATCAAGCTAGCCTCTCAGTTTGGGAGGCTATTTTATTACGCGCAATGGCGTATTTCACAATAAAAAATCTATCTTTAATATTGCTGAAAAATAAAATATGAAACGCCCGATTGCCATAGTTGAAGACGACCGAGATTTGCGCGAAGCCTTGTGCCTGATGATTCAATACACGGAGCATTATCAAGTAATAGCCGCTTTTCAAAATGCCGAAGAAGCTATTGAAGGCATTCCGTCGTTAGCCATTGATGCCGTTTTGATGGACATCAACTTGCCGGGCGAAAGCGGAATTGAATGTGTACGCAAACTCAAGTGGCAACATCCGCAATTGCTTTTTATGATGTGTACATCGTTTGAAGAAGACGAAGTCATTTTTGAAAGCCTCAAAGCCGGCGCGAGCGGTTATATTCTCAAAACGGATGGCCCAGCCAAAATCATCCGAGCGCTCGATGAACTCTTTGATGGCGGAAGCCCGATGAGCAGTAGTATTGCGCGAAAAGTGGTGGCGAGTTTCTCTAGTGCTTCGGCCAGCGGAAATAGAGCCGTTGAAGAGCTCACGCCTCGTGAACGCGAAATTCTCGATTCGCTAGCGCGGGGCAAAATGAACAAAGAAGTGGCCGCCGACATGGACATTAGTGTGGGAACGGTGCGCAAACACATTCAGCATATTTATGAAAAACTGCACGTCAATACGCGTGTGGAAGCAGTCAATATGTACCTGAAAAGATAAGATGAAAAAAATTCTGACGCTGTTTTTACTGATGTTTTCGGTTTTGGTTTTTGGCCAAGAAATGACCCGTGAGCAGCGACAGAAAATCAACAAAACCTTTAATCAAGCACAGTTTTATCTCGAGACTGACGAAATTGACCAAGCGCAAAAATGGCTCAATTCCACCAGAAATTTAACTGATTTTGAGGCAACCGATACCATGAGTTGCTATATCAACAGCTTGCAATCAGAATTGTTTTATTACACCGGTCTGTATGAATTCGGCAAAACACAAGCGCAAAAAAGCATCAATGCTGCGGTTAAAATAAATGATTCGCTTTTGATTGCCGATGCTTATTTTTTTAAAGCCATCAACGAGTTTGAGCTCAAAAACTACCAACGAGCCGAGCAAAGTTTGCAACAATCCAAAAGATATTATCCGCAAAAACCGCGTTTGAATCCATTAAAAAATATCATTCGACCCGATCACATAGCCAACAATTTAGCACAAGCCAAGCTCAAAATCAATCAACCCGATTCAGCGATTTATTACAACCGAAAAGCCTACCGATACGCGCAAAAAACGCACAGCAGACGCGGGATTCCCAACTGCGAACAAACTTTCGGCGAAATTTATTTGTCACAAAAACAATTCGATAGCGCACAATTTTATTTTGCCAAAAGCATTCTTTCGGCGCAGCGAAGTGTTTATCACGATATTGAACTGGTTGGATACGGATTTTTGATGGAATGCAAACCAAACGATATTTCAAAAGATGAAAATTATTATCAGGCAGGATTAAAACTGATGCAATCGCAAAGCATCAATTTGGCTTTTAGAAAAATATTTTTTGAAAAAGCACTTACAGCCTTCAAAGGCCGACAACCCGAAAGAGAAAATTTCATTTTAGCTAAAATTATTCAACTCAACCAAGAAACCTCTGACTTGAATAATTATTATCTGCAAAGCATGACCAAAGGATACATTGAAAACGAACGCAAAATTCTTTCGCTCGAAGTGCAAAGGCTCAGGAAAGAAAAAGACATTGTTTTTTTTCAGTTGATGATGGCGGTTTTTTTTGTTTTGGCTTTGATTTTAGTGGTGGTCATCATTCGCCGGCGCAACAAAGAAAATCTCAAACTTTTGCATCAGAAAAACGAAATCAGCAAAGATTTACACGACGATATCGGCAGCGGATTATCGAGCATTTTGATTCACTCTGATTTGTTGCAAAAGCAAACCCAAAGTGCGCCTGAACTCAAAGTATTGTCTGAGAAAATTAACGAAACTGCTTCTGAAATCTCTCAACGCGTCAGTACTTTTGTTTGGTCGCTCAACGACAAGCAAAATACGCTGGCCGGATTTACCAATTATTTTCTGAACTACAGCGAAAAGCTCTTTGAAGGAACTTTTATAGATTTTCAGTGTCATGCACAATTGGGACTTTTGAGCGATAAAGCTATTGACGGACATGTGCGCAAGAATTTGTTTTTGGCGCTCAAAGAAATTCTCAATAACATCCTCAAACATGCCCAAGCCACTCGGGTTGAGGTTCATATTTTGGGGCTTCGGCATCAATTGCAAATCACCATCGCCGATAACGGAACCGGACTCAAACATGAAAATCAATTTGGCAACGGACTTAAAAACATTCAAAACCGCATTGAAGATTTGGACGGAAAAGTTCGTTTTCAAGAATCCGACGGATTGCGGGTTATCATCGAAATTCCTTTTTAGTTCTATACGCGCTTTGGCGTATTTTTTTTCTTCAATATCTGTGTAAAGTGCCAAAAATCAGTTTAATAACGTAGGCGTGTACGCGCAATATCGTATTGTGGTTTTTGATTGAATGCTAGAATTTTACTTCATCTCAAAACATTACAAGATTAGGTATGCGCATCAGATTTTTGCTCTCAGTTTTGCTGTTGTTCAGCACCGTAAGTCTTTTGGCTCAGGTAGGAATCAACACCACCACGCCCAATGCCCAATTAGAAATTAAATCCAGCAATGAATCGGCACCGACCAATACAGATGGATTAATTATTCCGAAAGTAAATGCTTTTCCGGCCATCAATCCTACAGCCGCGCAACAAGGCATGATGGTGTATTTAACAACAACATCTGGAACCGATTTGCCAGGGTTTTATTATTGGGACAATGCAACAGTTGATTGGAAACCCATTGCAGGAACAAGCCTTGGCACACTCGACCAAGCGTATGATTTTGGTGGTACCGGTTCAGGTAGAACGATAACTGCTGATGCAGGCGCAGTTACCATCAATGGTACCGACGGCTTGGTCTCGACAGGAACTTATAATTCGGGCGCATTAGCTCCTTCGGGAGGTGCAACCAAAATGGTTTGGAATCCCAGAAAAGCTGCCTTTCGCGCGGGAAGAGTGTTTTTTAATGAATGGGACGACACCAATATTGGGTTCGAATCGGTTGCTTTTGGGAGTCAAACAAAGGCCAGCGGATCGTATTCATCTGCGTTTGGCTGGTCGTCTGAAGCCAGCGGGCCTGATGCTACTGCGTTTGGGTTAGGAACAAAATCTACCAACGCTCACACTTTTGCTGCCGGATTTAATACCCAAGCAAACGGTTATCTTTCAACCGCTTTTGGCGATTCAGGTATTGCTTCGAGTTATGGAGAAACTGTTTTTGGAATAGGAGCTACAACCTACACGCCTTCAGTCAGCGGAACCAATTTGTTTGGGCCGACCAACAGCTCAGATCGATTGTTTGTAATCGGTAATGCAATTGATGCTAATGCCAATTTTTTAGTTGAAAACTCGGAACGGAGCGATGCATTAATTATTCTCAAAAACGGCCTCACTCGATTGCCATCTACCACCAATGCGATGATAACAGCTGCAGATGGAAAAGCAGTAGTGACGAAAGAATATTTACAAAGCAACACATCCGGAACGCTCGATCAAGCCTATGATTTTGGTGGTGCAGGTTTGGGTCGAACTATAACTGCTGATACAGGAGCTGTGAGCATTAATGGCTCAGACGGACTAGTTTCAATTGGTTTAAATACTTCAGCCGGAGTGGATATGCCTTCTGGAAGCGGAACAAGAATGGTTTGGAATCCCAAAAATGCAGCTTTTCGAGCAGGAAATGTAGTTGCAACCGAATGGGATGATATCAATACGGGATATGGTTCAGTAGCATTTGGATATTCAACTAGGTCAAGTGGGAATCAAACCACTGCTTTTGGGTTTAGTACTACAGCCAGTGGTCATGTATCAACCGCATTTGGAGAATCATCTACGTCCAGCGGAGTAAGATCTACAGCATTTGGATTTTCGACGGTTGCCAGCGGTCAGAATTCTACGGTATTTGGGGTTCAGAACTCCGCTTCGAGTTTTTGTGAAACCGTGTTGGGTATTGGAGCAACAACCTATACAACAACCATTAATGGGTCAACTCAATTTAGAGCAGCCAATGCAACGGATCGTTTGTTTGTAATCGGTAATGCAATTGATGCCAATAACAATACTATAGTCGATAATGCTGAACGAAGCGATGCTATGGTTATTTTAAAAAATGGTTTAACTCGTTTGCCATCGACCACCAATGCGATGATTACGGCCGCAGATGGAAAAGCAGTAGTTACCAAAGAATATTTACAAAGCAACACATCCGGAACGCTTGATGAAGCCTATGATTTTGGCGGTGCAGGTTTAGGCAGAACTATCACTGCTGATGCAGGTGCCGTTTTAATTGATGGGACGGATGGGTTGGTTTCAACAGGAACTTCTGGTAGTGGTGCAGTCGTACCTTCGGGAGCCGGAACACGCATGGTTTGGAATCCCAGAAAAGCAGCATTTAGAGCTGGTACAGCCGCTGGAACAGAATGGGATGATGCCAATGTTGGAACCAGTTCAATAGCTATGGGTTTCGGAACAAGGGCATTGGGTATTAGTTCTGTCGCATTAGGAAGCCTTAGTTCAGCATCAGGAATGGGGTCGGTTGCTTTTGGTTGGAGCGCAACGGCGAATGCCACCCAATCGACAGCTTTCGGTCTTGGAACGAATGCTAATAATATTTATTCGACCGCCTTCGGTTATCAGACAATTGCGAGAGGTCGTGCTTCAACATCATTTGGTGTGAATAACGAAGCGCAAAGTTTTGGCGAAGTAGCTTTAGGTATTGGAGCAACTTTGTATACACCTTCAACAAATGGAGCCAATGAATTTAGAACTGCTAACGCATCTGATAGGTTGTTTGTCATTGGGAATGCAATTGACTTGGACAATGATGACACGGTGGATGCCGCAGAAAGAAGTGATGCTATGGTCGTGTTGAAAAACGGGAATATTGGCATTGGTAATTCAACGCCATTACATAAGTTAGAGATAAAAGATAATTCTACCTCTACAACCATTGGTCAATTGTACCTCGAGCAAGAAGGAACAGGTGATGCCGTTGTGCACATAGGTAGCACTGGCGCAAGACATTTTAATATGGGCTTAGATACTTCGGCGGATAGTTTTAAAATTGGAACAAGTGCTACAACCGCCACAGCCGTAACCACGGGAACATTAATGACTGTTCAAGCTACTGGAGAAGTAGGTATTGGTACAGCAACACCAACCGAAAAATTACACGTTTCTGGCCCGGCAGGGTTAACAACTGTTCGTATAGCAAACACATCGGGCGTTGGCGCAACTTCTAACGTGGCGTTAGATTTTTTCAGGAATACAGCTGTTAATACCGATTGGCGCATTTATAACATTGGCCCAAAT
Organism: Bacteroidota bacterium; assembly: GCA_018267095.1. GTDB lineage: Bacteria > Bacteroidota > Bacteroidia > Flavobacteriales > Flavobacteriaceae > Flavobacterium. Next base: position 104,503 of record JAFDZC010000019.1, on the reverse strand, counting down.
TTAACTGTTGGGAACAGCGCGGATGATTTAGCTACGGTCACCGATTTGTATCAATTTCAGGGTGTGCGTTTTATGCCTATGAATGATGGCACACAAAGTTTGGGTCAGGCTGCCAACCGCTGGAATACCGTTTTTGCTACCAACGGAACCATCAATACCAGTGATAGACGAGAAAAAAAACAAATTCAACCGCTGCATTATGGCTTGAATCAGCTCATGCAATTGAAGCCGGTTTCGTTCAAATGGAATAATCAACAAATTGACAACGGCAGCAAACATTTAGGTTTTATTGCGCAAGATTTACAAGAAGTTCTCCCCGAAGTTGTGGTTGATTCAGAATGGACTGAAGAAGAAGGTAAAGGCAGAGTGTGGAAAAAAACTCCGCTTCTGGGCGTAAATTATGCCGAAGTGATTCCGGTTTTGGTGCAATCTATTCAAGAGCAACAAGCCATTATTGAGGTTCAAAAAAAGGAAATAGAACAACAAAAAAGCCTACTTGAAACGGTTTTGCAACGGTTAACAGAGTTAGAGAAAAATAAGTAGTTAATGTTTGAGAAGGAAATCCCGGGTCAGCTGTATATATTCATTGGTATATAGCTGCCTGCGGATTTCTAAAACAAGCTCGTCAACCTCGGGCGTTTTCTGTGCATCGCGGCGCAAAGCGAGCAGACTGCGTTTTACTTCAGATTCAGGCGTTCCTTTGACGCGTGTTATTTTATACGGATAAAGCTCATTTTCGGCGGCTAATTGCAAAAACTTTTCTTCTTCTTTAAACGGAATAATCACCGCTAAAACCCCGATATCAGACAGCAAAATACCCGCAGCTTCGCACAAATCTTCAAATGGCAGCGATGCGTTTTGGCGTGCTAGGTCACGAGCAGCATTGCCCGATGAAACTTGTTCGGTATAAAACGGCGGATTCGAAACAATCAAGTCATATTCTTCGTCTTGCAAATCGTCCATGAAATCGTCGAGCGAGGCATGAAAGCAAAACAAGCGGTCGTTCCAAGGCGATTGTTCAAAATTATCAACTGCTTGCTCAAAAGCGTCGGCATCAATTTCTAGCGCGTCAACCTGCTCGGCATCGCAGCGTTGGGCCAACATGAGTGCGATGAGTCCGGTGCCGGTGCCAATGTCGAGAATGCTGTATGGGTCATGATTGAGCGGTGTCCAAGCGCCCAACAAAACACCGTCGGTGCCCACCTTCATGGCGCATCGATCTTGGTTGACAGAAAATTTTTTGAACTGGAAAGTACTCATGGTTTTTATTGTTTGGGCGTGCCCCTGCGGGTCGGGCTCTACGCGATAAGTCCTCGCTGCGCTGCGGGCTTACTGCTGCGATCCCTCACGCGGGCTCGTCTGGAAGTTAAATTTTTCAGTTAACTGCCAACTCTAGCCCTGATGATTTAGCTTCGCTCAGTTCGGCTGCGCCTCGGGTGATATTAAGAGGAGGAAGTCCAGTGGACTTCAGGTATCTTTATATAGTTTGTTAAAAAAACAAAATGATTCTATTTAGTAAACAGCCTAGCCCTGATGGAAGCGGCAGCCCGCAGCGCAGCGAGGACTACAGCGTACAGCAGGTTCCCGGCTTCTAAAAATCCAAAAATCTTACCGTCTCCTAAAGATACATCTCAATAAGTCCTTCTGGAACATTGAGCGTAATGTTTTTCTGGGCGCGATCTACCTTAATGATGAAGTGATCCACCATCGGAATCAGGATTTCGCGGCCTTCGTGCTCGATTTCAAAAAGCGGTTGGGCGGTGTTGTCGAGGATTTTTTTGATTGTGCCCACTTTTCCGAGTCTTTGGTCGGTAACGCTAAAGCCAATGACTTCGTGAAAATAGAATTTGTTGCCGGTGAGTTTGGGCAACATTTTGAGCGGCAAATACACCGAACTGCCCACGAGTTCATCGGCCTCTTGCTCGGTTTTTACGTCTTCAAAACGTACGCGCAACAGGTCGTTTTTATGCAGCAAACTTTGTTCAATAAAAAATGGAACCAGATGGTTGTTGCATTCAACAAACACTGATTCCATGTTTTCGTATAGCTCGGGCTCGTCGGTATCTAAGTAGATTAAGACTTCGCCTTTGAAACTGAATTTTTTAGCGATTTTACCTAAATAGAAACAATCTTCTTTACGCATTATCGCAGCAATAATTAAGCTTCAGCTTCTTCAGAAGTTTCTTCAGTTGCAGGTGCTTCTTCAGTTGCAGTTTCTTCGGCAACTACTTCGGCAGCTTCTTCAGCAACTGCTTCAACAGCAGCTTCCTCGGCAGCCTCTTCGGCTACAGCAGCAGCGGCAGCTTCAACAGCAGCATTGGCGCGTTTTTCATTTACTTCTTTTTCAGCTTTCAATGCTTTGGCTTTAGCATCTGCTTTTGCTTTAGACAAACCGTCTTTTTTAGCATCCACTTTAGCTACTTTAGCCTCTAACCAAGCCGCCAATTTAGCATCTGCTTGCTCTTGTGTCAAAGCACCTTTGCGAACGCCTCCGTCCAAGTGGTGTTTGAGCAAAGCACCTTTGTAAGAAAGGATAGCTCGGGCAGTATCAGTTGGCTGAGCACCGTTGTGTAGCCATTGTACTGCGCTGTCCAAATTCAAATCGATGGTGGCAGGGTTGGTGTTTGGATTGTAAGTTCCTAATTTTTCAAGGTATTTACCATCTCTTTTTGAGCGGGAATCAGCCGCTACTACCCAGTAAAAAGGTTTTCCTTTTTTACCGTGTCTTTGTAATCTAATTTTTACTGACATAATCTTAAATGATTAAAATTGAGGTACTCGACCTCGGTTAATTGAGGGCGCAAAGATAAAATTAATATTCAATAAATCTAACGGTTTTGCGTTTTTTTATTTGGCTTAAAATGAGGCTGGTTTGTCTCGATTTGTATGGGTATGTTATTTTTTTAAAATAAAAGTCGGTTATATAACTTAAAAAGCTATTTTTGTTTTTCAAAATTCAAAATCAATAATGAAAAAATTTCTTTTTTTATTCACCATAATTGCCTCGATGGTGTCTTGCGGAGAAGATATTAAGGTCAATAATTACGCGGTATTTCAGGGAGATAAAGACAACGGTTTTTGGCAAGGAGGAAATGTAAAGGCGACGTTGGAGATCGGCAATAAACTTACCATTCAAGCTTCTACGCTCAACGAAACAGTTGCTATCAAAATTCCTGCGCCTTCCACACCCATTGATCCCAAAAACCCAGCAACTTTTGTGACTTATCCATTAGGAACCAGTTTAACGCGTAAAGCCATTTATACTTTAACAGACAACACTAATTTGTACACTTATGAAACTGCCATCGGAGTTGGTGACGGCGAAGTAGTTGTTTCGCAATATAATGGTGGCACTATTTCGGGAACTTTTAGATTCAAAGCAGTCAATACAGATCCTGAGTCGCTAGCGCAAAAAGAAGTTTATTTTCAAAATGGCGTTTTTTATAGAGTTCCAATCAATCCGTAATAATGTCAAAATAATGAAATATGATACCATCCTTAAAGGGTGGTTTTTTTATGCTTGTAATTCAGGTTTTGCGAGCAAAATCGACTATCTTTGTTTAAATAAAACCAAATAGAATTTCATATGAACATCTTTGTCGCCAGCCTTCCGTTTAGCATTCAAGAATCAGATTTGCGCGCTTCGTTTGAAGCCTTCGGAACCGTTGATTCGGTTCGAATCGTTACCGATAAAATCACTGGCAGAAGCAAAGGATTTGGTTTTGTCGAAATGCCTAACGAAGAACAAGCTACACAGGCTATTGCTGAGCTTAATGGCGCAACGGTTCAAGGACGTTCGATAGTTGTAAACCCTTCTGTTGCCAAAAATTCTTAGTGTATTAAACCTAAAAATCTCAAAGCCCGAAATAGTTGAAATGGTCAATTAATCGGGCTTTTTGTTGATAACTTGCTCGTTTTTTTTGGTTTGAATCGACTAAATTTGAAGTTCGTTTTTGAACAAATCAACACTGCATGTATTTAATATTTGACACCGAAACCACGGGGCTTCCCAAGCGTTGGGACGCACCAATTTCTGACGTAAACAACTGGCCTCGTTGCGTTCAAATCGCATGGCAGCTCCACGACGAAAACGGTAAGATTCTCTCACACGAAGATTACCTGATTCAACCTGAAGGTTTCAATATTCCTTATGATGCCGAGCGCGTGCACGGAATATCTACAGAACTGGCTCAAGCGCAAGGTGTTCCTTTGATGGATGTTTTAGAGCGCTTCAATGTGGTGTTGTCTCAAGCTAAATTCATTGTCGGGCAAAACCTCGGTTTCGATGTCAATATTATGGGCTGCGAATTTTATCGCGCCGGAGTGACATCGCCGATGGCCGAGATGCCCATCTTAGACACTTGTACCGAGGTTACAGCCAACTTGCTTAAATTGCCTGGTGGCCGCGGTGGAAAATTCAAATTGCCCACACTCACAGAATTACACGATTATTTGTTTGGCGTTCCATTCGCTGAAGCGCACAATGCTACGGCCGATGTTGAGGCAACTTCGCGTTGTTTCTTAGAATTGGTTCGTCAAGGTATATTTACCACCAAAGAACTCGGTGTTTCTGATGATTATCTTGAGCAATTCAAACTCAAAAACCCGCGCCCGATTGAAGCGGTTGGGCTCAAACATCTCAACTTAAAACAAGCCTCAGATGCTTTGCGTCAAAAAATGGGTGGTCCAACAACGACTCCGGTTACACCCAGAGATGTTTCGCAAAACAAACAATTGCTCGCTGATACGGCCTTTGCGCATTTGCACAACCATACCCAGTTTTCGGTTTTGCAATCTACCATCAGTGTTCCGGCTTTGGTCAAAGCGGCTATTGAACAAAAAATGCCCGCAGTGGCCATTACTGATCACGCCAATTTGATGGGTGTTTTTCACTTTGTGCGCGACATCCTCAACCACAACAAATCGGCCGAAGCCAAAAATTCAGCAGCGCTTGAAAAAGGCGAAGAACCTACCGAACAAGTAATCAAACCGATTGTAGGTTGTGAGTTTTATGTATGCGACGACCACCGCGATAAATCCCGAAAAGACAACGGTTACCAAATAGTCTTTTTGGCCAAAAACAAAAAAGGCTATCACAATTTGGCCAAAATGTCGTCGATAGCTTACACCGATGGATTTTATTACGTGCCGCGCATTGATCGTTCGGTCATTGAACAATATAAATCAGATCTGATGGTACTCACCGGAAATCTCTACGGCGAAGTGCCCAACAAATTGCTCAATTTGGGTGAAAACCAAGCCGAAGAAGCGCTTTTGTGGTGGAAGCAACAATTTGGCGACGATTTGTATGTTGAGCTCATGCGCCACAACCAAGAAGACGAAAACCGCGTCAATGAAGGTTTGATTGCCTTAGCCAGAAAACACGCGCTTAAATTGGTTGCGACCAACAATACTTTTTACATCAATAAAGAAGATGCTAACGCCCACGATATTTTACTTTGTGTGCGCGATGGTGAAAAACAAAACACCCCGATAGGTCGCGGACGTGGCTATCGATACGGTTTGCCCAACCAAGAATACTATTTCAAGTCTGCCGATGAAATGAAATTGCTCTTCGGTGATTTGCCTGAAGCGATTACCAATATTGCTGAAATTATTGACAAAACAGAAGTGTACAATTTGGCACGCGAAGTTTTGTTGCCCAAATTTGAAATTCCCGATGATTTTCGCGTGGCCGAAGATGACCAAGACGGAGGCAAGCGCGGTGAAAATAAATATTTGCATCATTTAACCTACGCCGGAGCGAAACGGCGCTATGCCGAAATTACCCCCGAAATTCAAGAGCGCATTGACTTTGAATTGGCTACTATTGAAAACTCGGGTTATCCCGGATATTTTTTGATTGTACAAGACTTCATTGCCGCGGCGCGCAGTATGGGCGTTTCGGTCGGGCCGGGTCGTGGATCGGCTGCCGGTTCGGTGGTGGCTTATTGTTTGGGCATCACCAACATTGACCCAATGATGTACAATTTGCTTTTTGAGCGTTTCTTGAATCCGGATCGCGTTTCTTTGCCCGATATTGATATTGACTTTGACGATGAAGGACGCAGTAAAGTCATGGATTACGTCATCAACAAATACGGTTCAACCCAAGTGGCGCAAATCATCACCTACGGAACCATGGCAGCCAAATCAGCGATTCGCGATACCGCGCGCGTACTCGATTTGCCTTTGTTTGAAGCCGATAAAATTGCCAAGTTGTTGCCGGGGATGATTCCTTCCAAATGGAGTTTGTCTCGTTTTCTTAAAGAAGAAGAACCCGAAATCAAAAAGGTTTTACGTCCTGAAGATTTTGATCGCATCAAAGAATTGATTTCACTTTCTAATGAAGGCAATCTCAGCAGTGAAACCATTCAACAAGCGCGTGTGCTCGAAGGCAATTTGCGCAACACCGGAATTCACGCGTGCGGGGTAATTATCACCCCGAGCGATATTACCAACTTTGTTCCGGTGGCAACGGCCAAAGATTCGGATTTGTTTGTGACACAGTTTGACAACTCAGTGGTGGAAAGCGCGGGCTTGCTCAAGATGGACTTCTTGGGACTCAAAACGTTGACCTTGATTAAAGATACGGTCAAACTCGTTAAATACCGCACAGGTGTTGAGCTCAATCCGGATGAATTTCCGATTGACGATGTCAAAACCTACGAGCTTTTTCAGAGGGGAGAAACGGTTGGGATTTTCCAATACGAGAGCCCGGGCATGCAGAAATACATGAAAGAACTCAAGCCAACGGTGTTCAATGATTTGATTGCCATGAACGCGCTGTATCGACCGGGGCCGATTGCGTACATTCCGAGTTTTATTCGTCGTAAGAATGGCGAAGAACCTATTGAATATGACTTAGAAGCCTGCGAAGAATTGCTCAAAGACACCTACGGAATTACCGTTTATCAGGAGCAAGTAATGCTTTTGTCGCAAAAACTGGCCGATTTCTCTAAAGGTGATGCCGATGTTTTGCGAAAGGCGATGGGTAAAAAGCAACGCGATGTACTCGATAAGATGAAACCAAAATTCATCGGACAAGCCGCAGCCAAAGGTCACGCCGAAGAAAAACTCGAAAAAATCTGGAAGGATTGGGAAGCCTTTGCCGAGTATGCGTTCAATAAATCGCACTCGACTTGCTATGCTTGGGTGGCCTATCAGACGGCTTATCTCAAGGCCAATTATCCGGCAGAATATATGGCGGCCGTGCTCTCAAACAACATGAGCGACATCAAACAAGTCTCGTTCTTTATGGAAGAATGCAAACGCATGGGACTTCAGGTTTTAGGGCCGGATGTGAATGAGTCGTTTTATAAGTTTACCGTAAACGAAAACTACGCGATTCGCTTTGGCATGGGTGCTGTGAAAGGTGTCGGGCTTAATGCTGTGGAGACCATTGTTGAGAATCGCAAAAAAGGAAAATACAAGTCGATTTTTGACTTGGCCAAACGAATAGACTTGCGTGCTGCGAACAAAAAAACCTTTGAGAATTTGGCTTTGGCCGGAGGTTTTGATTCGTTTGACGGAGTTTTGCGCGCCCAGTACTTTCACATAGATACTGATGGCGTTACGTTCCTGGAAAAAGCCATGCGTTATGGTTCAAAGTTTCAAGAAAACGAGAACTCATCACAAGTGAGTTTGTTCGGAGAAAGCAGTGATGTGCAAATTCCCGAACCTGTGGTTCCTGCCAGTGAAGATTGGACAACTATGGAAAAACTCGCCCGAGAAAAAGAAGTTGTGGGCATGTATATTTCGGGACATCCGCTGGATGATTATAAATATGAAATGAGATATTTCTGCACGGTTCGACTCAATCAGCTGAAGAATCTTGAGAGTTACATTGGTAAGAACTTAACCTTTGCAGGCATTGTCACGGGGGTACAATATAGAACCGGAAAGAACGGAAAAGACTGGGCAATTTTTAATTTAGAAGGCTACGATGAAAGTTTTGAATTCAAGATTTTTGACGAAGAATATCTCAAGTTCAGACATTTTTTAGTGAACAATCAGTTTTTGTTCTTTAAGATTAATGTGCGTGAAGGCTGGCTCAACCGCGAAACCGGAAAAAAATCAGATCCGCGGATTTCATTTCAAGACGTAAAATTGTTGGCAGATGTCTTGCCGAATTTTGCCAAGAAATTATCGATTCAACTCAATATTCACGAATTGCAACAAGACATGATTGGTTTACTCGGAAATCTTTTTCAATCGAACAAAGGCGAACATCAAGTGAGTTTTGAAGTGCTTGAGATCGAAAAAGTAAAAAACAAAGTCGAACAACCTGCACCAACTTCTGTAGTTACAGTTTCTGCAGTAAGTGTTGAAGGTGATGATCCTGATAACCCAGAAGCTGAAATGCTCATCGAAGAAGAAATTCAAGATGCTGCGCCGCAAGAAACGGAACAGTTTAAAGTTGTCACCAAACTTTCAATGCCGAGCCGAAAACTCAAAATAAAAATATCCAAAGAATTGTTGCAAGAACTTGATCAAATGCAACTGAATTACAAACTCAACTAAATAAAAAAGCCGGACATTAAATCCGGCTTGTTTTTTATTGCAATTTGGCGAGCCAATAAGAAGCGTTCAAATGAAGTCTGGCGTGGTTTCCGCCCACTTCAGTCCAACCTGCATATAGTGTGTCGCTGGGGTTTCCGGTTCCGTCATCAGCCGGTGAACTATCGGCCAACAAGAATACGCGTCCGTTAAAATAAGTAGCTGAAGCCGCCATGATTCCTGTGGTGCTGGTTCTGGAGAGTCCGGTTTTCCAGATCAAACCTTTAGCTGAACTGTTGGCACTGGTGGTTACTTTGATGGATGCGCCTGCGCTGTATTTAAGTTGCGTTACGGCTCCGGCCATTCCGTTCAGAATGGTGTTGGTTGCATCGTTTAAAACATTGGTTGAAGTTTGTGAATAATTGGTCAATTCAACGGCTAAACCAAATGGATTCGCTTGTACGGAATTGTTGGTAAACAAATCGTTGATGATCATCGGAGAATCTTTACCATCATTGTTCCGGTCTGAATTGGTGTGGTCAGCAATTAAGAACAATCCGCCACCATTTTTGACAAAGTTGATAATCGCTGTTTTCTCGGCAGCCGTAAAAGCCGTATTCGGTTCGTCAATCACGTATACATCAAACTTAGATAAATCTTGTGCGTTGGTGGTACTACCGTAAGTAATGGCTGCACCCGGAGCCAAAGTTTCTACATAATGCCCTTCGGCTGCCAAAGCAACTCCCCAAGCAGAGATACCTCCGCGCCAGTAACTCTCGGGTGTAGAAGTGGTAATTGAGGTTTGAGATGGACTTGGATATCTCACCGGTGTTCCGCTGGTATTTTCACAAATCACCCAGTCGGCATTACCGGCTGTTTGGGCTTTGGTAGCGTCAAATAAATAACGTTTAGGGGTAGCGGTTCGGCTAAGCGCCTTAGAATTGTTTTGAGTTTGATTGCTTTCGGCTGTATCGTTGTTACACGAAATGACAAGCCCTGAAAAAGCAACAAGAGCAAACATTTTTTGAATCAAATGCATCGTTTTATTCATTATTTGAGGTTAATAAATTGCAGGAAAAATCCGCCAAGAATGATAACAAATCAACATAAAAAAACCCCACGCCAAATCATCTTATTTTTACAGTAACAAGAATAAATTTGGATTGGGATGTATCAAATATATAAAAATAGTCTGTGTTAATATCTGAATAACTAAAACTAATTTTAGAAACTTTTGTTTTGAAAATAAATCTCTAATTTTGGCAGACAATTCACTAAAAATAATTTTATGGCATTAGCAATAACCGATGCTACTTTTGAAGAAGTAGTATTAAAATCAGATAAACCCGTAATGGTAGATTTTTGGGCAGCATGGTGCGGTCCGTGTAGAATGGTTGGCCCGATCATCGACGAGCTCAGCGAAGAATTTTCAGACAAAGCCGTTATCGGGAAAGTCGATGTAGACAGCAACCAAGAATTTGCCGCTAAATACGGTGTGCGTAACATTCCAACGGTACTTGTGTTTCAAAACGGGGAAGTAGTAGGTCGTCAAGTGGGCGTGGCTCCAAAGCAAACCTATGCCGACAGCCTCAACGCATTGTTGTAACAGCAAAATGATTTCAATGATAAGCCCGGTTCGTCCGGGTTTTTTTATATCCGAATCTCAATAGTTGTTCCCTGCCCAATTTGACTTTTTAACACGATTTCAGCCTCAATGGCTTTGGCCAAATCGCGAACCAAATGCAAACCTAAGCCGTTTTGAACACCTGAAATTTCTGTTTCTTCAAACAGGGCTTTGAACTGTTCTTCATCAGCGCCCAAACCATTGTCTGAAATTGATAAACGGATACCTTTTTCATCCTGTTCGGCTTTCCAAATAATAATTGGGTTTTGGGTTTGCTGCAATGCTTTTACAGCGTTAGCGGTTAAATTTCGCAGGATGGTTTTGAGGTAATTTGGATCAGTGTGAATTTGTACATTGGCCGAATCAAGAAATTGCATTTCAATGTGACTCTCACTTGCGAAATAAGTTTTAATATCTTTAAAAAGGGCCGAAATATAAAAGGTTTTGGGCTGCGTCTCAAAATTGTCCATCTGATCTTTGGTCCATAAGAGCAAATCTTCCATAGTTTGTAAAAGATTTTTGGCCGAAGTTAAGGTTTCGTTTTCAATGCGTTCTTTTGACTCGGGTGTCAGCAATTCTGGGCTTTGTTTTTGAAATTGAATAAAGTGAATAAAACTGTTCACCGGGCTTCTTAAATCGTGATTTAAAATGCTCAGCAACTTGGCTTTTATTTTATTTGAATAGGCTAGTTTAAGGTTCAGATTGGCTAATTTGCGATTGGCTTTTTTTCGTTGATGGTTCTGAAACCAAAGCAATGCTCCAATAATGCCCAAAAGCAAAATCCCCAACATTAAATAGTTTTTCTGCTTTTCTTTTGACTCAAGTTCGAGTTTATTGATTTTGATCTGATTGTCGCGCAATTCAATGGCTCTTTTGTCTTCTAGATTTTTGATGGTTTCTTTGTTTTCAGCACTAAAAATAGAATCTTTATACGCTTTAGAAAGTTGATAGAACTCCAGTGCCGACTTATAATTCCCTTGTAATTGATCAATTTGATACAGTCGATCATAATCTTCAAAAAGCGCTTTTTGGTGATTTATTTTTTTGTTGAGGTCAACAGAATAAATAAAGTGTGCTCGGGCCTTTTTTAATAATTCGGGTTGGTTGTTTTTTTCTTTGGCCATCTCAAGATAAACACTTCCCAGAATGCTTGAACAAAGCGAAATTACCGATTCATCGGGCGTTCCTTGATTTGTAATGGCCGTGGCATTTTTGCAAAACTCTATCGCCAAAGCGTATTTTTTTTGCTCATAAAAGACATTGGCAATTGAAGCGAGATATATAGCTTGTGCAGTTTTGTCGCCAAGTTTTTCTGTTATTTTTAAACCACTTTGATAACATTTCATCGCAGCCTCAAACTGATGCTCATCGTAATAAATATTGCCCAAAGTCAATAAAATTCTGCTCAAACCTTGTTGGTTGTTGATTTTTTTGTTGGCTTGCAGCGCTTTCTGATTGTAAAAAATGGCTTTTTGTGTATCGCCCAAAGCATAATACAGTGCCGCAATATTGTAATAAGTTGGGGCGATGCCTTGTGCATAATGCAATTTTTCTTTGATTTTTAAAGACTGAAAATAATAAGACAACGCTTTGCTGTATTGACTTTGATAGCTATAGGTTAATCCGATATTGTTGAGCAAATCACTTTTTATTTTTTCATTTTTACTAGCCTTAAGCCCGAGGGCGTAATAATTTAGGGCCGATGGGAAATCAGATAAGGTAGAATAATTTAATCCGATGTTCTTATAGGCATTGGCTACACCGTCGGACCAATTTATTTTTTTAGCCAAGGCCAGTGTTTTTTGACCATAAACGATTCCTTGTTCGGGATTGATGTTGTGATAGGCAAATGAAAGTTGCCTCAGTGCATTAACTTTTAGTGTGTCGTCATTCATTTTGGGCAAAGCAGCCTGCAACGAATCTATCAAGGCTTGTCCTTCTTTTTGCGCGTGAACTGAACAGATGAAAAACCACAACCAAAAAATAAATAGTTTTTTCATAAGTGTCTTTTTAATTGGTCTTTATAACTTCTTCCAATGGGAATTCTCGCTCCGTTGATGAGTTCAATCTCTGCGGCATGTTTTTTTTTGATGTAGTGTTTCTGAACTGCAAAGCCTCTGTGGACACGAACAAATGATTGAAAATTACTTTCTAAAAGTAGATTTCCGAGGTTGCACAAAACGCGGTGTTTTTTTTGATTGGTGACCATCAAAGTATAATTTTTAAGCGCTTCGAGATACAAAATATCCGAGAGTTTTATCTTGGTTTGCGCATACCCTTCTTTGATGTAAATATGGTCAGCACCCAAAGTTGACTCAAAAAGATGCGCTTTGGATGTGATATCCAAATAAGAATGAATGCGCTCTAAACTGAGTGTAAATCTTTCAAAAGTCAATGGTTTTACAATGTAGTCTAATGCTTCTAATTCAAAACCTTCCAGAGCGAATTCGGCGTGCGAGGTAATAAAAACACAGACCGGAACTTCCAGCGCTTTTTTTCTCAGATCTATCCCTGAGAAATGCGGCATTTCAATGTCTAGGAAAACCACGTCAATACCACCTTTATTCAATGCTTCAAGCGCATCTTTTGAGGATGAAAATACGCCGACCACTTCTAAAAAAGAACATTTTTTGACAAACGAAAAAATCGTGAGGCGGTCTATTTCAATATCGTCGACAATGATGCATTTCCACTTTTCCATTTCTGCGCGTATATCGACAAAATTAGCTTTTTTTTAAGCTCAAAAGATGTTGTGTGTCCTTTTAAAAGGTTGTTGGTGTATAGATTAGTGTAGGTCTGCGCAGCTCATTTTAAATTTGAAGAGCCTTGATAAATCTTTTAGAAATATGATCCGTTTATTGTTGCTTTTCATGTTGCTTTTTTTTGAACAAATAAGTTTTTCCCAAGTGGGAATTGGTACCACTGCGCCCGATGCTCAACTAGATATTCGTTCGAGCAATCAGACAGCGCCATCAGCTCAGGACGGAATATTGATTCCTAAGATAGATGCGTTTCCGACGGTGAATCCCACTTCAAGTCAAGACGGAATGATGGTATATCTCACAACAACCTCAGGGCTTAATTTACCCGGGTTTTACTATTGGAGCCAAACTACAAGCAATTGGATCAGTATTGGCGGAACGCATCAATGGTCGCTCAACGGAAACAGCGGAACCAATCCTTTATCAAATTTTTTGGGCACCAAAGACAATCAATCGCTCATCATCAAAACCAATGATACTGAGAGATTAAAAATTGACAATACCGGTAAAATTGGAGTCGGAGGTGTCAATCCAACCTATCCGATGGAATTTAAATCAATCGTTGGCGATAAAATTTGTTTGTATAATACCGGGCCATCTAAAAGTTATGGTTTTGGCATCAACAATGCTTTGCTGCAAATTTTTAGTTCTAATATCGGCAGCAGCATCGGATTCGGATACGGAAACAGCACTTCTTTTACCGAAAATGTTCGTTTCACAGGTACAGGCAATGTTGGTATCGGAACGACCAATCCATTTTCGAAATTGCATATTAAATCCAATGCCACCGGAATGACACCGAATATCAATGCATCACAAGTAATCGAAGATAATCAATACACATTTTTAAATTTATTATCGAATCAAGAATCAGGAGTGATTTTTGGCTCTAACGGAGTGTCCACCAGCGGAGGAATCATCTACAGTCCTGCAACGATGCCCAACTCCCTACAATTTAGAACAGACAACAATAGTACAAGGATGACTATTTCTGAATTGGGGAATGTTGGGATTGGTTCTTTTAAATCAGATTATCCGCTTCAATTTGCAACTACTTTGGGCGACAAAATATCCTTATACGGCGGTGCTGGAACGCATTACGGATTTGGTATTCAGGGAAACTTACTTCAAATTCACTCTGATTTAGTGGCCAGTGATATTGCTTTTGGATATGGAACCAGTGGAACTTTTACTGAAAATGTCCGTTTTACAGGCGCAGGCAATGTCGGCATCGGAACGCCTAATCCGTTTTCGAGATTGCATATCAAAACCAACCCTACGGGAATGACGCCCAATATCTATGCATCAGAAGTAATCGAAGATGACCAATACACTTTTTTAAATTTATTGTCAAATCAAGAATCAGGGATAGTTTTTGGCTATAACGGAGTTTCTACCAGTGGCGGAATTATCTACAGTCCGGCATCGATGCCCAACTCCTTGCAATTTAGAACAAATGACAATAGTACACGAATGACCATTTCTGAAGTAGGGAATGTCGGGATAGGCTCTTTTAAATCAGATTATCCACTTCAATTTGCAACCACTTTGGGCGATAAAATATCCTTATACGGCGGCGCTGGAACGCATTATGGATTTGGCATTCAGGGAAATTTACTTCAAATTCATTCTGATTTAGGGACCAGTGATATTGCTTTTGGATACGGAACCAGCGCTTCTTTTACCGAAAAAATGCGCATCAAAGGCACGGGAAAAGTTGGTATCGGAACCAGCACACCTGCATCAGAACTTGAAATCAACGGTTTTACCAAGTTGGGATCAAATGCGCCGGCCGTCAAGATGGTCAAACTCACCGGAACCACCGGAGCCACACAAGGAAATTCAACGTTTATCGCCCATGGTGTGAGCAGCAATAAAATTTTATCGGTCAATGTAATGGTTGAATACACCGCCGGAAGTTTTGTGCCGCCGTCCTATAATGGTTCCATAGGATACGAATACGACTATTACATTACAACCACCAGTGTTGTTATCTGGACCAAGTCGAGTAATTCAAGCAGTATTCTCTCAAAACCCATTCGCGTTTTGGTGACTTATGAAGAATAAGCTTTACAAAGAAGATTTCTTGGGCAAGCTGATTTGAATGATAGTTCCTTGCCCAATTTGACTTTTCACCTCAATTTTAGCCTCGATAGATTTAGCCAAATCGCGCACCAAGTGCAAACCCAAACCAGACTTAATCCCCACTTTTTGGTCTGTGTCGTATAAGGCTTTAAATTGTTGCTCTTCGGCGCCTGGCCCATTATCTGTAATGGTCAAAATGATTTGATAGTCATCTTGTTGCGCGCTCCATCGAATGGATGGTTTTTCTGTTCCGGCAAACGCATTGATGGCATTACTAGTAAGATTTCGAATGATGGTTTTCAAACAGTTTTCATCGGTATTTGCGAAAAGATTTTCTGGAATTTCGTAGCTAAAATCAATGTTCATGTATCCTGAAAAGACTTTTTGTGTATCCTGAAAAACCTGATGAATCGATGTTTTCTTCAGATTGGGCTTGAACTGCTCCATTTGGCTTTTGCTCCACAGCAAGATATCTTCCATTGAAGCAAGCAAATCTTCAGCTCCGGTAATAATTTTCTTTTCAAAACGCACTTTGGTTTGGTCATCAAGCAAATCGGGGTTTTCTTTTTGAAGGTGCAAAAAGTGAATCAAATTCGAAACCGGCGCGCGCAAATCGTGATTCAAAATACTAAAAAAACGTGTCTTATTTCGGTTGGCTTGCTCTAAATCTTGGTTGAGCAATTGTAATTTTTGATTGGCTTTTTGCCTTTGTCGGTTCTGAAACCAAAGCAAACCTCCGATGAGCAACAAGAAAACAAGACCCGATATGTAAAGGTATTTTTGTCTACTTTCAGATTCAAGTTTGACTTTGTTGAGTTGAATTTCTTTGTTTTTTAGCTCAATAGTACGCTGGTCTTCGAGCGACTGTATGGTTTGCTTAGATTCCTCACTATACAAAGTATCTTGGTACAAAGTATAGCGTTCGTGGGTTTCAAAAGCTTCTTTATACTTTTTTTGGTAACTGTATACTTTAGACAGCAATTCATAGCATTGGGCAATGACGGCCAAGTTTCCGCTGTTTTGGTCACCTTCAATACACTTCTTAAAATTGCTTTCGGCATCATTGAGCAAATTTACACCGGGCAGACGCGTACCTTTTTCATACAGACTGAGGTAGATTTTTCCGCGCAAAAAATAAATCGAATAGATGAGCCGCAAATTTCCGGTTTGGGAAGCATAGGTTTCAGATTGGTTGAGAAACTCAATGGACTTTTCAAGGCGATTTAATTTAAAGTTAATCTCAGCGATTGATTTACAGGCGTTGCCCAATGAAAAAGGGTCGCCGGCTTTTTGTGCCATCTCTAAAGATTGCTCTAAATAAGGCAAAGCTTTGAGATACTCGCCCTTATTTTGATACTGAAATCCGATGCCCATAAGATTGGCGCAAATACTGGCCGGATTGTTCATTTTTTTGGCTATGGCCAATGCTTTTTGATAATGGCTGATGGCTTTCTCAGGATTTTCGATGTAATTATATACGGTACCCATGAGGTAATTGGCCTCGGCAATTCCTTTGAGGTTGTTTTTGGATTCGTAGATTTTCAAAGCTAACAAGCTGTTTTTTAAACTCTGCGAATAATCACCCTCAGACAAGTAATACTTGGCCAGTAACTGGTGAACATCTGCTTTGAGGACAGCTTCTTTGGCCAATTTGAGAGCGCGGTCATAATGTGCTTTGGCCGAATCAATTTGCCCGAGGTTATTCAAATTCACTCCTTGAGCCATATGCGCTGTGGCAATCAAATCAGGGTTGCTGAGTTTTTGAGCAATTTCCATGGCTTTATGTCCGAAATCTAAACCTTGGTTTGGGTTGATGTTTCGGTATATTTTAGCCAGTTCAGTATAGATTTTTGATTTTGCTGCTGCAGGTGGATTTTGGTTCAAGGCGATCTGTAGAGAATCCATCTTCTTCTTGATGGCCGGAGGTTGTGCCATCAAACCCTGAAAGGCTAATAATAACAAAATGATTTTTTTCATGAGAAATCTAATAAATCTTTGTAACTGCGACCAATAGGAATTTTATAACCTCCGGAGAGGCCAACTTCAAGTGGGGCTTTGTATTGAACATGATTTTTTTGCACTGCATAACTTCTATGAATACGCACAAACGACTCAAAATGCGATTCTTTGAGTAAATTGCCCAAACTCGATAGTACACAATGTCTTTTTTGAGGTGTAATGATGAGCGTATAATCTTTGAGTGCTTCGAGATAAAGAATTTCTTGAATCTTGATGCGTGTTTCTTTATGACCTTCTTTGATAACGACTGTGTCGGTTCCGATGCTTTTCTCAAACCAAGCCGCTTTTTGGCGCACATCAAAATACTTTTCTATACGGTCGATGGTTTGTGCAAAGCGATCGTGTTTGATGGGTTTGATGATAAAATCTAAAGTTTCCAAACCAAAGCTCTCGGCGGCATGTTCCGGGTGGGCTGTGATAAAAATACATACGGGTACTTGTTGCATGATTTTTCTAAATTCTAAACCGCTGAGGCCAGGCATGTCAATATCCAAAAACAAAATCTCAGTATCCGGCGGAACTCCGTGTTTTAGTGCCTCATCAGCCGAGCTATAAACACCGTTAATTTTCAAACAATCATACTTCTTGGCGTGCGCCAAAACGGTGAGTCGGTCTATTTCATCGTCGTCAATAATCAAGCACGGATGTAAGCTCATTCGCAAGTCATTTGTTCAAAAATACAAAAAAATACATACCAGGAAAGAGCTTCCAATCTACACTCGTCTATTTAAAACGACGTTGGTCTATTGGCTGTTTTTAAGCCCAAATCAAGACAGCAACTTTGCCTGAAATATTAAATTATGAAAACAAGGCTGCAACTTTTATTCATAGTTTGTTTTATTGCGCAAGCTATGTCTGGGCAAGTCGGAATCAACACCACCACGCCCAATGCCCAACTCGAAATCAAATCGAGCAATCAGGCCACACCGGCCAATACCGATGGTGTGATTATTCCCAAAATTGATGCTTTCCCGGCCACCAATCCAACCGCTGCACAACAAGGCATGATGGTGTATTTAACGACGACTTCGGCTGGTAAATCTCCGGGGTTTTATTATTGGAACAATCCTACAACAGCTTGGTTGGCTTTGGGTGGAGCCGACGATGATTGGTCTGGAGCTGGAACCGGCGTGATGAAATCTAACTACAACAACGATAAAGTGACCATTGGACCGGGAGCTGGAACCGCTTCTAAATTAGACGTAGTCACAGGAAACGGAGCCGGACTTTTCAACGGATTAAAGGTCAACAACAACAATACTTCCGCAGGTGGCATTACTTATGGAGCCACTATTGAAAACAATACCACAGGTACAAACCCAAAATACGGAATTTACAGTTCAGTTTCTTTGGATGGTACGGGGCCTAAAACTGCTTTAATGACTGGCCTTGAAACCAGTACTTCGCAAACTCAATCGGCCATTGGAATCGAGAACATTGTCAACGCGCCAGGAACCGGAGAACGCACCGGAATTGACAACCAGCTTTTTAGTTTAAATCCGCTCAACACAAGTGATGTGGCCGGAGTGAAGAACTATTTTGAAGACAGTAATAACGGTAAAACTTTGGGTGTATCCAATCAGTTTGACGGATCAGCCGGCGGTAATGTATCGACCTATGAAATTACCGGTTTGAAAAATCAATTTGACAACGCAGGATTATCGCCTAAGTTTGGCTGCCGAAATATCTTTAGTGCCTACTCAGCCGGCGAACAAGTTGGGGTTGAAAATCAATTTTTAAGTAGTGATAATTCATCGCGCTATGGCATCAAAAGTACCTTCGAAGACAGCGGGAACCTAGCCCTTACATATGGATCATACAATTATTTTAGATCAGGAGTTAATTCATACAAATATGGCAGTTACAACTTTTTTCAGAGCACATCGAATGATGACTACGGGCAATATAATTATTTTGAATCCTATGGTAGAAACACAGCGCACTACGGATTGCTGAATCGTTTTAATGGAGATGGAGGCAACATGGTTGGGGTTGAAAATGACCTTTTATCTTCTGGAACGGCACATGCTATAGGTGTTTCAAATTATATTATTGCCCCCAATGGTGCTCATGGCATTTATACGTTAATAGATGATTCAACAACGGATAATACCCAATACGTTTTTGGAAATTATGCTCAAATCAACGGAAGCGGTTTAACTAGGTATTACGGCAGCTATGCGCAATTGAATAATGTTAATGCCGCTTCTACAGAAGATCGATATGGATATGCGGCTGAGATATCCAGCGCTGGTGGAACAGGAACAAATTATGGTATATTTTCCGTAGTTCCGGATGACAGTAATAGTTACAGCGGTTACTTCTTAGGACGAGTTTCCATTGGCCCGAATAATGGTTTTTTCGGAACAAACAATTACATCATGCCACTGCAACGCGGAACCAACGGACAAATCATGCAAACCGATGCCTCTGGGAATGTTACTTGGCAAAATCCTTCTTCGGTATTGGGGAGCTTCGGTTGGTCATTGAACGGAAATTCAGGGACGAATCCGGCTACTCATTTCATCGGAACGTCTGACAATGCCGACTTAGTTTTTAAGAGAAATGCCACGGTTTCTGGGAAAATAGGTATAAACGCAACTAGTTTTGGTTTATCGGCTTTAGGTTTATCTGCCACAACATTAAACAACAGTGCTTTTGGTAAAAGTGCACTATCGGCCAATACAACAGGCGATAACAATTGCGCCTTTGGGCACAGCGCTCTTTTGTCAAACATAACGAGTAATTCTAATTCAGCATTTGGTTCTGCTGCATTGCGCAACAACAATGCGGGTTCCAATAATTCAGCAGTAGGAGCCTTTTCTTTATATTCCAATCTTTCAGGAAATTTCAATGTAGCACAAGGAATCTCCACAATGTATTACAATACTTCAGGGAGTAGTAATGTTGCCATCGGTAGTTCTTCATTGTATTCAAATAACAGTGGAAACAACAATACTGCTCTCGGAACTAATACTTTGTACACCAACACGGCTTCAGATAATGTGGCTGTTGGAAACAATGCCTTATTTGGCAATTCCTCAGGTACACCCAATACGGCTGTGGGCTCTAATGCAATGTCACAAAATAGCACCGGTAACAACAACGCTGCCCTTGGCTATTACGCTCTTGCCAGCAATTCTACAGGAAATCAAAACACTGCTATTGGAGTTGATGCTTTAAGGGTGTCAACGGCAAATAACAATACCGCGCTTGGATATCGAACAGCCTACCAACAAACCGGTGGAACCCGCAATGTAGCCATTGGTTCACTCGCTTTATCAGGTTTGACCAACAACAGTTTTAATACCGCAGTGGGCAGCTCCACTTACATTACCGGAAATTTTAGTAATTCAATGGCTTTGGGCGATGGAGTAACTGTGACCGCTAATAATCAAGTGCGTGTGGGCGATACCGGAATTACCAGCATCGGTGGGCAAGTAGGTTGGACAACTTTGTCAGATAAACGTTTTAAAGAAGATATTCAAGAAAATGTTCCCGGACTGAGTTTCATTAGCAAACTCAAACCGGTTACTTATCATGTCAACGCCCGAAAAGTTTATGATTTCACGCATCAAAACCAATCTGATGATGAAAAGATTGCCTATTTAAGCCAGCTTCCAAGTTCGGTCTATTCAGGTTTTTTGGCTCAAGATGTCGAAGCCGCAGCAAAGTCTATCGGCTATGAATTCTCCGGAGTGGACAAACCCAAAAATGAAAACGATTACTACGGATTGCGCTACGGTGAATTTGTAGTTCCGTTGGTCAAAGCTGTGCAAGAGCAACAACAAATCATTGAGCAGCAGCAAAAACAATTGCAAGACTTAGCCGCGCGACTTGAAAAATTAGAGCAACTTATAGAGCATTAAATACATTTATTTTTCATCCGATAGCCCGGGCCAAATCGCGAATCAGATGCAGCCCTAATCCCGATTTGACGCCTTAAATTGCTTTCGCCCCAAAGTTTCAAAGGGCACCCGGGTTTTTATCGGTTGTGTAAAAGTGCTCAATTGCGCTTGTTATTCATTCTTTAAAACCATTTGCTCTGAATCAACTTTTACTATCTTTGGCTTCATGGTAAAGATCGAACAACAAAAAGAGCTCATCTCCGGATTTAAGCATTTAGAATTGCTTGCACATCAAGTGGTGGAAGGCTTTATATCGGGCATGCACAAATCGCCTTTTCACGGATTTTCTGCCGAATTTGCCGAACACAAAGTCTACAATACCGGCGAAAGCACCAAACACATTGA
This sequence comes from Bacteroidota bacterium, assembly GCA_018267095.1. Classification (GTDB taxonomy): domain Bacteria; phylum Bacteroidota; class Bacteroidia; order Flavobacteriales; family Flavobacteriaceae; genus Flavobacterium. The sequence continues at coordinate 83,261 of JAFDZC010000019.1, read as the reverse complement.
CTGGAAGCTGTTCGCTAAAACCGATCGTTTGTACACCAAAAACTTTGAGGAAGAAACCAATTTGCGTTGCCATTTAATCGTTGACAGTTCTTCGTCGATGCATTACCCAAAACTCAAAGACGGACAGCCGTTTTTCGAGAGCAAAATCGGTTTTTCAGTTTTAGCCTCGGCGGTGCTCATGAATTTGCTCAAAAAGCAACGCGATGCGGTCGGGCTTAGTGTTTATTCAAATTCTTATGAATACTACGCGCCCGAAAAAGGCAGTGATCGTCACCACCGAATGATTCTCGACCAACTCGAAACGGTTTTGCAAAAACCAGCAACAGCTAAAACCACCGACACGGTTACTTATTTGCATCAGATTGCCGAGAAAATCCACCGACGTTCAATGATTGTTTTGTTTACCGATATGTTTCAAGGTGGCGATGATACCGCGCTTTTCAATGCTTTGCAACATTTGCGACACGACAAACACCGCGTGGTGCTTTTTCACGTCATTGATCACAAAACCGAAGTTCAGTTTCAGTATGACAATGCGCCGCGCAAGTTCATTGACCTCGAAAGTGGTGATGAAGTGACTCTTTTTTCAAATAATATTCAAGAACAATACGAAGCCGGCGTGCAGGAATACTTCAAAAAAGTCGCGCAAACCTGTATGCAGAACAAAATCAAATATGTGCCGGTGAATGTGGGCGCCGATTTTGAAAAAATCCTCACAACCTACCTGATTGAAAAACAATCTTTTAGATAATAAAAAACAAATAAGTCAAATATTTTTTCAGAATCTCTTGCAGGTTTAGATTTCTGTAGTATATTTGCATCCGCATTACAGCGAGGTCTGGTAGTTCAGTTGGTTAGAATGCCGCCCTGTCACGGCGGAGGTCGCGGGTTCGAGTCCCGTCCAGACCGCGAAATCGGTGAAAGGTTTTCGGAAACGAAAACCTTTTTTTCCGAAAAAGCATTTAAGACAGTTGTGTTGTTTTCGATACACTTCTAACAGAGTGTATCAGGTTTAGTAGTTAGACCAATGAAAAGCTTTCCACTTTTTGTGGATAGCTTTTTTCTTTTTAGGGCCATAGCTCTGCCTAAATCCAAACGATTATTTTGAAGTTTTAAATTAAAATAAAATTGTATTTTTAGTCCGGTTTTAAAACATGGGCCAACACTAAGCATGAAAAATACAAGTTTAACGCTTTTACTGCTTTTACTGACCTTGACTTCGTGTCAATACTTCAACCGTCAGGTGCCCGATGCCGATACGCTTTTAGAAAAAGAACTCAAATCCATCAATTGGAACCAAGTTGACGAATGGCCAAGCTTTGACAACTGCGATTCACTCACCGACAAAACCCAGAAAAACGAGTGTTTTCTTCATCAGCTCAACCAACTCATTCAAGAAAAACTCAATACCGACACACTTGCGGTTTTGTATCCCGAAATCGATACGCTGCAACTCAAAGTCACCGTATTGCCCAATGCTACTTTTGAATTCAGCACGCAATCGGCACAAACCAATCCCTACAACACAACGGCTTTAGACAGCATTTTCAAAGCGCGCTTAGTTGATTTTCCCCAGGTGCATCCGGCCATCAAACGCGGCCTTCCGGTCAAAACACAATTTGTGGTACCGGTGGTGCTGAATGTTGAAAACAAGTAAGATTTTCATTTTTTTAGAAGCTGATCCGGCTGTACATTTTATCTTTTGTGCTGAACCCCAGCACAAAAGGATGCCATTCCCATCCGGGCTAGGGCAGAAGTCACACCGAGTAAGTTCGGCCTTTCCAGCGGTATTTTCCGGTGAGTGAAACCAAAGCAACCAGCGTGGCAAACAACGGATATAACACACTGGCCGGAATCCATAGCCACATACTTTTTCCGGTTAAAAACCCATGAGCCTGAGTCGTCATGGCGTAATCGGTTACAACTTTTACAAGCCAAATAGCGGCAGTCATCTCGAGTGAAATCCAACCGAAACAACCCAAAAAAGCGGCCAGCAATATGGCCAAATTCGCCGCAAAAGTCATCAGCGCCAAATCGCGACCGAAAACGCTTTTATAATGAGTTGCTTTAGCGGCCCAGCGAATTCTTTGGCTCAGGAGTTTGCTCCAACTTTGCTCGATTTGGGTTTTGACAATGGCTTGTTTTGCTTTGAGATAATGTATTTTTTCCGGACATTGCGCTACAGCTTTTTGCAACAAAAACACATCGTCGCCACCCGGCTGACTCAGCGAACCTTCAAAACCACCCAACTGCTGAAACAGATTTTTGGTATAACCCAAATTGGCCGCATTGGCCATAAAACCTAAGCCTAAACCAAAACTGCCCATCGTAACGGCTTGCAAACTCACCAAATCCAATTGCTGAAACTGCCCTAAAAATCCTCGGGCTCGCTCATAAATTACCGGCGCTGCAATCATTTCGGGTTGCTGTTTCTGAATATAATCGTCTAAAGTCATCAGCCAATCTGGCGGTAAAACGCAATCGGCATCGGTGGTCAAAATCCAACTGCCTTTTGCAATCGGAACTGCGCGGCCAATCGCATCTTTTTTGGGTGAACCCGAACGGCGAATGTTCTCAAGCAAAGTCACATGATACAAACCGTGGTTCATGCGCCACTGATAAATGATTTGTTGTGAAGTATCTTCAGAGGCATCATCCACCAAAATAATTTCAAACAATTCCAACGGATAATTGAGCTCGTGCACGCTTTGCAAAAGTCGCGGCAAGTTTTCGGCTTCGTTTCTGAACGGAACCACGATTGAAAAATGCGTTTTGGGCGTTGTTTTTTGCGGGTGAAAAGTCTTGATTTTTTGATAACCTGCAATCAGTTGCCACAGCGTCACCGAATAAATCAGAACAACAATCAACAAAACAATACTCATGGTTTGGTTTTAAAATTCAACACAAAATAACTTCCAATCACCACCGGAATTACCACGTTCAAAAACCACATCAGTGCGGTAATGAACACCGGAATCCAATCGTTGATGCCCAAAGGTCCGAAAAACAAAACAGCCATACTGCCTTTGAGCGCAAAATCCAAAAACTGAAAACTCGGCAGCGACGAGGCCAAAAAATAGACGCTCGTAATGCCCGACATGAGCAACCAATAGGGCTGCTGAACGTCAAAAACCAAAAATAAGAAATAGTACTGATGCGAGAAAACCAGATAGCGACCCAAACCCAACAGCAAGTTTTTTTGGTGGATTTTTCGCGGAATTTCGTTGATTTTCTCCATTAACTTTTGAATCGAATAACCGCGAATGGTGAAGCTTCGGCTGAAAAATAAAACTGCAAAAACCGCAATCAATCCAGCTAAAAATCCGCCGACGATTCCATTTGAAACTACCCCAAAATAGGCATTAAAACACAACAAACCCAACAATCCAAAACCAATGGTGTAAAGCATCTGAACGCCGTTGCAAATCAAGTTCAAGAAAACAATTCTTTTGGTTTGCGTTTTTGGATAAAACAAAGCTTTACCGGCATATTCGCCCAAACCATTTGGTGTGAAAATTCCGGCTGTTAAAGCGCCCAAGACTTGTGCAGCAGCTTGTGTGAGCGTTATTTTTTGAAATGAACTTACCAGCGTTTGCCATTTGAGAATCTCAAAAAAGCGGTTCAGAAAACTCAGCAAAATCAACAGTAAAACGCCAGTCCAAGTCAGATTTTGAGTCCATAATTGCTGCACATTTTCAAGGCTTAAAGCCGAATTTTGTTGTAGTTGCCGGACAATAAAATAAAAGGCTGCGCTCACAATCAAAACTTTGATGGTGAAGACCAAGAATTGTTTAGCTTTGTGAGCAATTGCCGTCATGGGCGCAAAAGTAAACATTTTACCCTGCCTTTGACTTTTTAAATCATTCATCGTGTCCAACGAGCGCATCATATTAGGAATTGACCCAGGAACCACCATTATGGGTTTTGGACTCATCAAGGTCGTCAACAAAAAAATGGAATTCATCCAACTCAACGAATTGCTCTTGAGTCAATACGACGATCATTACCTCAAACTCAAGAAAATTTTTGAACGTACCATCGAACTCATCGAAACCTATAATCCGGATGAAATTGCTATTGAAGCGCCGTTTTTTGGCAAAAATGTACAGTCAATGCTCAAACTTGGTCGTGCTCAAGGCGTAGCGATGGCGGCCGGATTATCACGCGAGATTCCCATTACCGAATACGAGCCCAAAAAAATCAAAATGGCCATTACCGGCAACGGCAATGCAAGCAAAGAACAAGTGGCCAAAATGCTCCAACAATTGCTCGGACTCAAAACCTTGCCCAAAAATCTCGATTCAACCGATGGTTTGGCGGCAGCGGTTTGTCATTTTTTTAATTCCGGAAAAGTGGTGGCCGGAAAAAGTTATTCAGGTTGGGATGCTTTTGTCAAACAAAATGAAAATAGAATTCAGTAATAAAATACCTTTATATTTGCTAGAAATAAAAACCATTTATGAAAATTAGACATTTATTCATCTTGATTGTATCGGCTGTTTTGCTGTTTTCATGTACACCTGAAAGCAGTTTTTCAACATCGACTACATCGTCAAATAATACCGGAAATTTTTCTATTGGCGGAGTTGCTGCCACTTCACCAACCACGACAGCCAAAATTACAGAGAACTTAATATTGGTTAATTTAAAAACGAGCGATAATCATCAGTTAGATGTTGAATTTAATACCAATGGAAATTTAGCATCTGCTACACTCGTTACAGCCGACGGAACTATTTATAAGAACTATAAGTTTTATGCAGCCAATTATTTTACTTTTCACCTCGATTCTTACAACGAGAGTTCAAGAAGAGTCAAAGTGAGTTTTTCAGGAAAATTATATTTAAACAATGAAAATTTAAGCTCAGAGTTCAAAAATATTAGCGGTAGTTTTGAAGCTACTTGCCGAAATATTGCACCATTGGTTGGCGGACTTGAGATTAAATGTAAAATTAATAACAATCAATGGTATCAAACTAATGCTTGGTATGATGGTAGTAATGCAACCTATCGATGGGTTAGCGACAATGAATATCTGATTATTACTACGGTTAATTCTACTTCGGTGATTGGCGAATATACCTTTAGCCCGGGAAGTAGCAACAAATTTGAATTGGCAAAATTTGACACCAATGATTTACAATATAAAGTATACAATTGCACCGGAAGCTATTCGGTAACCGGGAATCAGGTGTACAATGAATTTTTGGGCCAAAACATCGTAACCGGAACCTACAATTTTACAGCAGTTAACCCTGCAAATCCTTCCGAACAAATAACAGTTTCAGACGGGGTGTTTAAACAAATCTTTACTCAAGAATAGCTATATTTGCCGGACTATGTCGGGCATTTACATTCATATTCCTTTTTGCAAGCAGGCTTGTCATTACTGCGATTTTCATTTTTCGACCACTTTGAAAAAGAAAGGCGAAATGGTTCAGGCTTTGGCACGAGAAATTGAATTGCGAAAATCTGAATTGAATGGGCAGACGGTTGAAACGATTTATTTTGGTGGTGGCACACCGAGTATCTTAAACCCTGAAGATATTCGTTTTTTGATTGATGCCATTGCCCAACATTATCCTGTTTCAGAAAACCCCGAAATCACGCTCGAAGCCAATCCGGATGATTTGTCTCAGGAAACTTTAGTCGCCTACAAAAGCATCGGCATTAATCGACTCAGTATTGGCATTCAATCGTTTTTTGAGGATGATTTACAGTTGATGAACCGCGCACATTCAGCGGCAGAATCGTTGGCTTGTTTGCCAATGGCGCGCGCTCTTTTTGACAACATCACCATTGATCTCATCTATGGAATTCCGGGATTGACCCTTGAGAAATGGCAAAAAAATGTACAAATTGCCTTGTCGTTAGACATTCCGCACATCTCGAGTTATGCGCTCACGGTCGAACCCAAAACAGCTTTACACCAAATGGTCTCATCCGGAAAAATAGCGCAACCTAGTGATCAAGAAGCCAGCGACCATTTTTTGTATTTAACCGATACGCTTCAGGCGGCAGGTTTTATTCATTATGAAGTGTCGAATTTTGCGCGCGAAGGTTATTTCTCGAAGAACAATTCGGCGTATTGGTTGGGCAAAACCTATCTCGGCATTGGCCCGTCGGCGCATAGCTACAATGGCCGTGAGCGCAGTTGGAACATCGCCAACAACAGTTTGTACCTCAATGCAATTGCGTCGGGAATTTTACCGTCGGAATCTGAAACGCTTACTTTTGAAGACCGATACAATGAAGCCGTTATGACCGGATTACGCACCATTTGGGGTGTTTCGTTCGAGCGGATTGAAACTGAATTTGGTGCTCCAACCTTATCGCATTTAAAAGCACAAGCTCAGAAATACCTTGAGAACGGTTGGCTCGAAATTCAAAATCAGCAACTCATGACCACCCGCGCCGGGAAGTTTATGGCCGACGGAATTGCCTCCGATTTATTTTTGCTACATTTGACGTAAAACCACAGTTTTGAAAACCCTTATTCATTACCTCGGGACTACATTTCAGGCCGATTTGTCTCGGCCGATAGACATTTCTATTCCACTGACCAATACCGACGAAAATCCGATTGCTTGGTATATAGAAAAACCGGTGATTGAGCCGGTGCGCTTTGGCGATTGGGTCGGAAAAGTTTCTGAAGGTAGTTCGTCTACCAATTTCAACAACATTCAGTTCAACCCGCACGGACACGGAACACACACCGAATGTTTGGGGCATATTACGCGTGATTTTTACAGCGTAAACCAGGCTTTGAAAACCTTTTTCTTTGTGGCCGAACTCATTTCTGTACAACCCATAAAGCAAGGTGAAGATTTAGTCATTACACGCGTTCAAATTCAAGATGCGCTCAAAGGAAAAGTGCCCGAAGCCATTGTGATTCGCTCTTTGCCCAATCCGGAAGATAAAAAACACCTCAAATACTCGCACACCAATCCGCCTTATTTGTTGGAAGAAGCCGCTTTGTTTTTGCGTGAAATCGGTGTCAAGCATTTGCTCATTGATTTACCAAGCGTAGATCGTGAAAGCGATGAGGGAAAACTTTTGGCGCACAAAGCTTTTTGGAATGTTCAAAATGTTGCTGTATTAAATGCCGATGCGCGCCACGATTGTACGATTACCGAAATGATTTACGTATCGAACGCTGTTGCCGACGGAAGTTATATGCTCAATTTGCAAATCGCTTCATTTGAGAACGACGCTTCGCCGTCTAAACCGGTTTTGTATTTACTTGAATCTCAAAATTTGTAGTAATGCTTACTGTATCTACCGATAAAACCAAGCTAGATGTAGCTTTTATTCAAAACTTTCTCAAAGATATTTATTGGGCGGCCGGACGCACCGTTGAAGAAGTACAATGCACCATTGATCATTCGATTTGTTTTGGGCTTTTTTTAGATCAGAAGCAAATTGGCTTTGCGCGTGTCATTACCGATCATGTGGTTTTTGCTTATGTGATGGATGTTTTTGTGGATGAACAATACCGCGGCAAAGGCTACTCATCAAAACTGATCGAGGCCATGATGAATGAACCGCAGTTACAGCAAGTCAAAATTTGGCGATTGGCCACACGTGATGCCCATTTTTTATATGAGAAATTCGGGTTCACACCGCTGGCTTACCCAGAAAGAATGATGGAAAAAATAATCAAATGAAAACAATTATTAAACTCGAAGAATTAGCGTTGTTCCTGTTGGGAATTTATCTTTTCAATCAACTGGATTATACTTATGGATGGTTTTTGGCATTGATTTTAGCACCAGACATTGGTATGTTGGGTTATCTGTTTGGCAACAAAATAGGCGCTTGGAGTTACAATGTTTTTCACCATCGCGGGCTGGCGATTCTGGTTTATTTCTTCGGAATATACAACCAAAGTTCTCTGGCGCAACTCATCGGAATTATACTGTTCGCCCATGCTTCAATGGACCGACTTTTTGGCTACGGTCTCAAATACGAAAGTGGTTTTAAATGCACACATTTAGGCTCGTTAGAAAAAAATAATCCGTCATGAATCTAGAAACCTATTACCAATATTGCCTGGCCAAAAAAGGCGTTACCGAACATTTTCCGTTTGATGAAGATACCTTGGTTTTTAAAGTATCCGGAAAAATGTTTGCCCTCACTTCACTCAAAGAATGGGAAGCCGGAAATCCTGCGCTCAACCTCAAAAGCGACCCGGATTACGGAGCAGAATTACGCGCAGAATATGACGACATTCAACCGGGTTACCACATGAGTAAAATTCATTGGAACACCATAAAAGTCAATGCCGGCGTACCCGATCAACTCCTTAAAGAACTCATTACGCATTCGTATGAGCAAGTGGTCAAAGGTTTGACCAAAAAACAACGCGAAGAACTTTTGGGATAAAAGACTCAATATTTGCCCACAAATTAGCTGCTTTAAAACCGTTATAAATCAAAATTGTAGCGAAATAAATTTCATTCATCTATACTTTTGGTTTATTCGGCGAACCTAAATTGGTTTTCATCGAAAAAAAAATGAGCCTTTGGTTTTTAGCTTATATTTACACGTTGTGTAACCTTGCTTTTTGTAATGAAAACCTTAAAAATTCTGTTTGTTGAAGATGATTTGATTGAGGTAATGAAATTCAACAGAGTGCTTGAAAAACTTCAGATGAATCACCAGATAACTGAAGCAAACAATGCCGAAGTTGCCCTGCAAATGCTTCGCGAAAAAAAGTGCAGTCCTGATCTGATTATCTTGGATTTAAATATGCCTAAAATAAATGGGATAGAGTTTTTAAGTATGCTCAAAAAAGACCCATTATTCAAGTACATTCCCATCATTATTCTCACCACTTCAACCAATCAGCGCGATGTAAAAGAGTGCTTTGAAATAGGGATAGCCGGATATTTGCTAAAGCCTTTAAAGTATGATGATTACGTTCAAATCGTAGAAAATCTATTGAATTATTGGTCGCAAAACGTATTGATTTCAATTTAAACACTCATGTACGGAATTGTCAATAAAGCCATTGAAGAGCTGGTCGTGGTTAATTTCGGCCCAGAAAAGTGGGAAGCCATCAAAAAGACCAGTGGTATTGAACATGATTTTTTTATCAGCAGCGAACCTTATGACGACGAGGTAACTTTTAAATTGGCTCAAGCCGTTTCACTTGAAATGAACATGAGTTTGGATGAAGTATTGGTGGCCTTTGGTCAATGGTGGGTAGTTAAAACCACACAGGATAAATACGGAGATTTGATGCGTTCAGGCGGAAATAATCTCAGAGACTTTTTAATGAATTTGCCTTTGTTTCACAATCGCGTGATGTTGTTATATCCCAAACTCACACCGCCGGAATTCAGAATTACCGAATTAACAGAATCTAGTTTACATTTGCATTATGTTTCTCAGCGTCAAGGTTTAAGGGAATTTGTCAGAGGTTTAATTCAAGGTTTGGGAATCATTTTTAAAACCGATATATCTATTGAACTTATTCATTCAAGGCAAGAAGGAGCAACACATGAAATTTTCAAATTGAGTTGGTAGTATGGATGCATTTAAATTTGAATTCGGACGCGCGGATTTTGATAAAATCTTTCCGTTTTATTTTTTGATGGATCAACAATCCAACATCCAATACTTTGGAAGCAGTTTGTCAAAACTACTTCCGGAGCTGAAAAAAGGGCAATCTTTTTCTGATTTTTTTTATCTGAAAAGGCCGTTTCTGAATTTGATTGATTTCTCAAAATGGGATCAAGTAGTGAGTCAACTCATCATCATTGAATCTATAAACGATGATACCATTTGTCTAAAAGGCCAATTTGAAAAACACAATGAGTTTTTATTGTTTGTGGGTTCGCCTTGGTTTTCATCAATTCAAGAAGTCAACAATAAAGGGCTTAGCATTCGAGACTTTGCCATTCATGACCCTTTAATGGATTTGTTGCATGTGCTCAAAAACCAAGAGATTACCAATGAAGAGCTGAAAGATCTGCTCAAAACCATCAACGATCAACGAGTTAACCTCAGAAAAGACAAAGAAGAACTCAATAAGTTGTCTTTGGTAGCCAGCGCCAATAAGAAAGGAATTGTTTTTACTGACTTTGAAGGTGTAGTTTTTTGGATCAATGATGCTTATTTAAAGCTAACGGCCAATACAAAAGAAGAAGTTATCGGCAAAACGCTTCTTGAAGTCGGACAATCTGAGCAAACCAACAAAGAAGACCTGAAAAAAATGCTCAAAGCTTTTGAAAACCGAAAGACTTTTGATTGTGAAGTGTTGCACAAAAAGAAAAATAATCAATTTTTTTGGTCGAGAATGAAAGGGCAGTGCGTTTTGGATGAATCCGGACAGCCTTCGCATTATTTTGTTATTGTTGAAGATATCACCAAAGAGAAAGATTTTAACGATAAACTCAAAGAATCCGAAAACAGACTCTATTCGCTGATCATCAATTTGCAAACCGGCGTGTTGCTGGAAGATGAAAACCGAAAAATTTTATTGGTCAACCAGTGTTTTTGTGATATGTTTGGCATCAAGGCTCCGCCCAAAGACATGATTGGAGCCGATTGTACCAACTCTGCCGAAGAAGCCAAATCATTCTTTAAAAATCAAGAAGAGTTTGTACGCCGCATAGACGAGATTTTAGAGCGCAAAGAAACAGTACTCTCAGAGCTTTTAGAATTGGCCGATGGGCGTTTTTTTGAAAGAACCTATACGCCGGTTTTTACCGACGGAGTTTATAGAGGTCATCTTTGGAGTTACAATGATATTAGCTTGCGCATCAAGTATCGCGAGAATCTCGAATCCGAAAAAGAAAAATACCGCGCCATTATTGACAACATGAATATTGGTTTGATGGAAGTTGACAATAATGATGTGATTCAATTGGTCAATCAGCGCTTCTCAGAAATGTCGGGCTATTCAGTGGAAGATTTAATCGGGAAAAAAGGAGCGGAGGTGTTTTTGGAACCAAATCAAAGACAGATCATCAAAAAGCAAACTGAGAATAGGATTTCAGGCCTTTCAGGTTCTTATGAAGTGACCGTAAAAACCAAAAAAGGCGAATTCCGCGATTGGTTGGTCAGTGGCGCGCCGAATTACAATGAAAAAGGCGAAGTTGTAGGTTCTATTGGGCTACACTTTGATGTAACCGAGAAGAATGTTTTTGAAGCGCAAAAAGAAGATTTGCTCCTGAAACTTGAAGCGCAAAATGAATATCTCAACGAATATGCACAGATTGTTTCGCACGATTTAAAATCTCCGCTCAGAAGTATACATGCTTTGGTTACTTGGATTAAAGAAGAAAATCGAACCGGATTTAATTCAAATACGCAAAAGTATTTTTCGTTGATTATGGACAAGGTCGAGAAAATGGATTTTCTCATCAATGGTTTGCTGTCTTATGCCAAAATTGAGGCGGACATGGAAATCAAAGAACCACTTCATTTAAATGACTTGGTTAGCAATGTTGTGAGTACGATTTTTATTCCGGAACACATTGAAATTGTTGTGGGTGAATTGCCTCATCTCAATGCCAACCGAATTAGAATGTTTCAGTTGTTTCAGAATTTAATCACCAATGCGGTCAATTACAATGACAAAGTTAAAGGCTATGTAGAAGTTGGGTCAGAGGAACATGATGATTACTATGTTATTTTTATTAAAGACAACGGTCCGGGCATTGCTGACGAATACAAAGACAAAGTGTTTAAAATATTTCAGTCTTTGCATGAAAATCAGGAATCTACCGGAATAGGATTGTCAATAGTCAAAAAAATTATTGAAAGTCAACATGGAAAAATCTGGATTGAGAGCAAACCCAATCAAGGAGCAGCATTTTATTTTACTTTAAATAAAGAATCATGAGAGAACTGCCCAATCTATTGTATATCGAACAATTGGCTCAAGACAATCAAGTAGTTCGCGAGCGGCTCATCAGAATTTTAAAAGAAGAGTTTCCGCAAGAGGTAGAAAAATACAAGCAAGAAAGTGAGCAATCTGACTATTTTTTGATGTCTGAAAGCGTTCACAAACTGAAACACAAATTTGGCTTATTGGGTTTAGAAAAAGCGTATCATTTAGCGGCTGATTTTGAAGAACAATTACGAGCGCAAAAAACAAATCTGAAAACAGAATTTGAAGTTGTCTTACAAGACATTGAATTATTTTTAAATACAATATAAAATCAAGAAATGAAGTGCATTATTATTGACGATGAAGTTTTATCTAGAGAAATTTTAAAGGTCATGATTCAAGAAATCCCTTTGCTTGAAAATGTTGGAGAGTTCTCGAGTGCTATTGAGGCCATGAAGTTTTTGAATAATCATAAAATAGACCTGATTTTTTTAGACATCCACATGCCCAATTTCACGGGATTTGACATGATTCAAACCATGAAAAATATTCCTCAAGTGATTTTGGTTACTACCGATGAAAACCTAGCTATTGACGCTTTTGGATACGATTGTATAACAGACTATCTGGTCAAACCATTGATGTTCGACCGCTTCAAAAGATCAATCGATCGTGTCTTGAAAAAACGAGAAAGCAATTATCATTTTGAACGAATTCCTGAAAAAAAGTCGCGTGAAATTTACGTCAACATCAATAATCGATTGGTCAAAATTGAAATTGCCAAAATCAATTCAGTACAAGTTAAAGGCGATTATATCGATATCAAAACCGAAGACGGAAAATTGGTCGTTCACACTACTTTGAAAAAAATTGCCGAAAAATTGCCAGAAGAGCAATTCATGAAAATTCATCGTTCGCACATCATAAACATTGAAAAAATAGTTGATATTCAAGACAATACCGTTTTAATCGGCAAAGATGTCATTCCTGTTAGCAAAAAGCACAGAGCCGATTTGCTCAAGAGGCTTAATTTGCTTTAACTTTTTTTAAACTCATTTTTTATTTTTCATCGACAGTTAAGGCTTTTTTATCGATACTTAAAATCGTTTTAGCGAAAAAAAAACTCGGGTATTTGCATGCAATTTAATTTTGTGGCAAATAAGAGTGTTATGCCCCAAAGTATACCCAAACCCTTAGAATACCAAAATGCCCTAGGCTTTGTTGAACATGATTTTTTTTGTATCAAAACATACAAAAATGCAGCTCCAATTGGGATTAACTCGATTGGAAAAATTAGGTTGATGAAAATTAAAAATGCAATCATCAACACGTTTTCATTAATAGCATCCTTTCTGCTTCTTGCTGTGCTTTTTCTTTTTCAAATTCATTTTTTTGAAATTAAACTAGCCTTATCATTGGTTTCAGGCCTGTGTTTACTGATTGCTTTTTTGTACCAACAATACTCCTATAAAGTGATTATTGTGACAAAAGATTTCAAGACAATTAGTATCAAGATTGATTTTTCAGATCGGGCAGAAGCGTTTGAAATCATTGAAGCCATCCGAAAAAAAATAGCCAAATAGAAATTTTAAGGCATTATGGGAAAGTCATTTTTTGTTTATGATACTTCAAAAGCGTTTTCAATTTTTATGAAGTATAATTTTGCAGGTTCCGCACAAATCAAGTCATGTGGCTATAAAACAAAGTTCAATATTGACAATCCGGAATTGTATGATGCTTTTTTCTTTATCATCAATAGTGTTGAAGATTTTATTTTGCTCAAAAAATCATGTGGACGCTTGAAAAATATTTTTGTAAGCACACCTATCAAGGCACTTGAACCCAAAATAAATCATATAGATGTTGAAGAATTAATAGTCTTTGATTATGCACAAACAAAGGGAGAGGTTTTAAAAGAAATTAATAATTATCTAGCTATTAAGAGGATTATTTAACCAGCATAAAAATCAAAAGTTTAAACCATTTAATCATCAGTATTTTTTTCATATAATTTTAAAATTGGTATAAGTTTTTAAGTTATTCGGCAAAGATGAGCCGATGTTACTGAGTTTTTGTTCGTCCCCCCAAAGAACAAGAATTATTGAGTTGTTTTAATGAATGATGATTAAAAAAAGTCGACTTTCCCTAGAGGTCGACTTTTTAATTTATAGCGCTTTTTTCTGTTTTTCAACAAATCCATGCGCTTGAAGTTCTAATAATTCTGTGGCTTTTTTGCGCTGTAAATCATACAGTTTTTTGTCTTTAGCGATGTCGGCATATACTTGATTGTGCATGCTGGCGCTGGTGCTGACCAATAATTGTCGCTGATGTTGGTCTTGAGCGAGTGTACTTTTGAGCGCGGCTTCAATATCTTCTAATTTGATATCATATTCACCTTTACCCGACATGAGTTTGGCTAAAATTGGTGCAGTTTCAATGGCCAAGAACAAGAGCATGATGAACAAAGAAGGCAGTAAAGGTAGTTTATTCAAAGCGTTGATGCGCGCCATCAATCCGTCAAAACCGTCAATCACAGGCTGGGTTTGCGCTACTTTTTGTTCTTGTTGGGTTTGCAGGTTTTTGATTTTTTGCTCGTTTTGGACCATGCGATTCAGATTGTTTTTGCGCAAAGTGTCGAGCTCAGATTTAGCCAGATTGTGCTTGGCGATTTTTTCTTTAAAAACCGGACCTTTCCCGATTTTCATCGTTCCTTTGGTGCCTTCAGCCTCGGCAATGTAGGTGTCATAGAGCGCGTTGACTTCTTTTTCTTTGGCGGTAATTTCAGCTTGATAGCGCTCAATTTCTTTTTTGTTCTTGTCAATATCCGTCTGAAAATAACCTGAAATTTCCTTTTTGTTGTTGAGCGTCATCGCGTTTTTCTCGCGCAGCAAAACCGTATTGATTTCTTTTTCAAAGATTTTGATTTCGAGTGGTTTTGAAATGACCACCGCAATAATCATAGCCAAGACAATACGCGGAGAAGCCTGTTTGAATTCAGCCCAAAAGTCATCGCGTTTGCGCAGGGTTGATACAATAAAACGGTCCAGGTTAAAAATGAGCAATCCCCAAACCAAGCCAAAAGCAACAGCCGAGTAGGGATTGTCAAAAACGGTGTACAACGCATAAGCAGCGGCCAAAAAAGCCATCACAGCAGTAAAGAAAACGGTAGCGCCGATTCCGGCAAATTTGGTTTGTTCGCCCGCAGAACAGTCTTTTAATAGCTGACGGTCTGCCCCCGAACACAGGAGGAAGAAAGATTGTAACATGATGATTGATTTGTGGCCGCGGCATGCCGAAGCCTGATTTTGATGATGATGGTTACAAAGTTAACGCCAAAAATTATACGTTGTTATAAATCAGGAATTTATTTTAGAACGCAGCGCTGAAAGTTGTAATTTCGGGCCGAAGAATCATGAAACAAAAACGTCAACTGCTCATTATTGGCCTGGTTTGGCCTGAGCCGCAATCTTCAGCGGCTGGCTGGCGCATGCAGCAATTGATTGAGTTTTTCTTACGCGAAAATTACCAAATTACCTTTGCCAGCGCGGCAGCACAAAGTCCGTTTAGTTTGGATTTAACAAAATTGGGAGTGCAAACTGCGGAAATTTTGCTCAATGATGCAAGCTTTGACGATTTTTTGCAACAGCTTCAGCCCGACGCAGTTTTGTTTGACCGATTTATGATTGAAGAACAATTCGGCTGGCGCGTGGCCGAACATTGCCCGCAAGCTTTACGCATTTTAGACACTGAAGACTTGCATCTTTTGCGCTTGGCCCGACAAAAAGCCTCAGAACAAAACCGCAAATTTGAAGCAGACGATTTGTATTCAGAAACAGCCAAACGCGAGATTGCCAGTATTTTGCGCTGCGACGCATCGCTGATGATTTCAGAATTTGAATGCGATTTGCTTGCCCAACAATTCGGCATCAGCGCTGACTTGTTGTGTTATGTTCCGTTTTTGATGGATGAAATATCTCAAGTCGAAAAACTGAACATACAGAGTTTTGATGAGCGAAAAGATTTTATGTTCATCGGCAATTTGATGCATCCGCCCAATTGGGATGCAGTGCGCGCGCTTAAAGACCATATTTGGCCTTTGCTCAGCAAGCAACTGCCTGAGGCAACCTTAAAAATTTATGGAGCTTACACACCGCCCAAAGCCCAGCAACTGCACAAACCATCAGAGCGATTTTACATCATGGGTCGTGCCGATTCTGCTACGGAAGCGATTGGTCAAGCCCGCGTGATGTTAGCGCCGATCAGGTTTGGTGCGGGCGTTAAAGGCAAATTGCTCGAAGCGATGCAAGTCGGAACGCCGAGTGTAACGACAACTGTTGGCGCTGAAGCCATGCATATCAACGGCGCATGGAATGGACTCATAGTGGATGCACCGGAAGAATTTGTTTCGGCAGCGATTCGTTTGTATACCGACCAAGCGCTTTGGGAAGAAGCCCAAAAAACCGGCTTCGAAATACTCGAGCAACGCTACGATAAAAAGAAGTTCGAATCGATTTTAAGCCAAAGAATAGAAGCTTTGTTTTTGAACTTGAAAGCGCACCGACAAAAACACTTTTTAGGGCAAATCTTGCATCACCACACGCTGGGCAGCACGCGTTATATGGCCAAATGGATTGAAGCCAAAAACAAAAACAACTGATTTTCTGTGCGGCTGATTTTGCGTTAAGGATGGCAGCGATATCCTCGTGCGCAGCACGAGATAAAGCGAACAGCCTGACCGCCGCCTGAATGAATTTTCGGTTTTGAATTTGCTTTCGGTGGCGGGAACGCCCACAAAAAAAATCCGCCACGGTGGACGGATTGAGGTTTATTTGGACATTTCGGTGAAATACTTGTAAAACAGCGGAATCGTTTCGATGCCTTTTAAGAAATTGAAGATGCCGTAATGTTCGTTGGGCGAGTGGATGGCGTCGCTGTCAAGCCCGAAGCCCATGAGGATGGTTTTGGCTTTGAGTTCTTTTTCGAACAAAGCCACAATCGGAATGCTTCCGCCCGAGCGCACCGGTATGGCCGGAACGCCAAAGGTTTCGGTGTAGGCTTTGTTGGCTGCTTTGTATCCGACGCTGTCAATAGGCGTGACATAGCCTTGCCCGCCGTGGTGTGGTTTGACTTGGACGCGTACTCCGGCAGGAGCAATGCTCTGGAAATGTTTGGTGAACAATTCGGTGATTTCTTCCCAATCTTGATGCGGTACCAAACGCATCGATATTTTAGCGTAGGCTTTGCTGGCAATGACCGTTTTGGCGCCTTCGCCGGTGTAGCCGCCCCAGATGCCGTTTACGTCTAAAGTCGGACGAATCGAGTTGCGTTCGTTGGTAACGTATCCGGCCTCACCATAAACATCGTTCAGGTCGAGGGCTTTTTTGTATTTTTCTAAATCAAACGGAGCTTTGGCCATTTCGGCTCTTTCGGCCGCTGAGAGTTCTTCAACTTTATCGTAAAATCCGGGAATGGTGATGTGGTTGTTTTCGTCGTGCAATGAGGCAATCATTTTGGCCAGAATATTAATTGGATTGGCCACAGCACCTCCGTACAAACCTGAGTGTAAATCGCGGTTCGGACCGGTTACTTCGACTTCTACATAGCTCAAGCCACGCAAACCGGTGGTGATGGACGGTTGTTGGTTAGAAATCATTCCGGTATCAGATATCAAAATGACATCACATTTGAGTTTCTCTTGGTTGCGTTCGACAAACCAGCCGAGGCTTTTGCTGCCGACTTCTTCTTCGCCTTCAATCATAAATTTGACATTGCAAGGAAGTTGGTTGTTGCGCACCATGTATTCCAACGCTTTGACGTGCATATACATTTGGCCTTTGTCATCGCAGGCTCCGCGAGCAAAAATAGCGCCTTCAGGATGCAGCTCGGTTTTTTTAATCACCGGTTCAAAAGGCGGAGCATCCCATAAATCAATAGGATCCGGTGGTTGTACATCATAATGTCCGTAAACCAAAACGGTGGGTAAGTTCGGATTGATTGTTTTTTTGCCGTATACGATGGGATAGCCGGGTGTATCACAAATTTCGACATGATCACAACCGGCAGCTTCGAGGCTTGCTTTGACGGCGTCAGCAGTATCGATAACATCTTGCGCATACGCCGGATCGGCACTGACCGATGGTATTTTTAAAAGTTCAATGAGTTCGTTGATGAAGCGTTCTTGGTGTTGTTGAACGTAGCTTTTGATAGAGTCCATGTACAGGTGAATGTGTTTAGGTCAAATATACAAATATTCAAAAATGAGCCTATTAAATTTTATAAACAACCCCAGCGTTTTTGCGTCAAAAACAATTCTGAATTGTCTGGTCAAATAGTTTTGTTTTTTAAAATATATATCTATATTTGCAGCCACAATTGCCGCGGGTGTGGCGAAATTGGTAGACGTGCCAGACTTAGGATCTGGTGCCGCAAGGCGTGTAGGTTCGAGTCCTATCACCCGCACAAAGCCTCTCAGAAATGAGGGGCTTTTTTTATGAACCGTGATAAACGCGCGAGAAAACGATTCTTCCGTTTTTGATTTCTAATACTTCGGCTACCAGCATGTTGGGGTCGCCCTCGGCCATGCGCGTGTATTCCATAAAAACGCGCTCATCATTGGCTGTGAGCGTATTTACTTGATATTGCAACGAAGGAATTCTGTCAAAAGCATCTTGCCACCAAGCGCGTAAAGCATCTTTGCCTTGGATGAGGCCGTCGGTTTCTGGTTGCCGAACTTTGAGTTTTGGGCTGAAGTGTTGCGCTTGCTCGTCATACAAACGCAAAAGTTGCTCGAGATTGTGTGTGTTGAAGGCTTCAAACCACTGCAAAGCAATGCTTTCGTTCGGATGCATTTATGAATTTTTGAGGTTGATGATTTCTTGTTGGGTCAAAAATCGCCAGTTGCCGCGCGGGAGATTTTTCTTGGTCAGTCCGGCAAAAGCCACGCGATCTACTTTGAGCACATTGTATTTGAATTGTTCAAAAATGGCTCTGACCACTTTGACGTTAGAAGTTCTGAGCTTGAGTCCGATTTCGGTTTTGGGTTGGTTGTCGATGTAGCTGATTTCCTCTACATACAAACGATGGTTGTCCAAGGTTACGCCCGAAGCAATTTTTTCTAAATCTTCGAACTTTAAATTTTTATCCAGTGAAACCTGATAAATCTTGATTGACTTTTGGTTGGGTTGATTGAATTTGACAATCAAATCGTTGTCGTTGGTAAGCACCAGCAAACCGGTGGTGTTTTTGTCCATACGGCCAATCGGCGATAAGACAGCGTTGGTAGCTGAGCGAACCAAATCTAAAACATTGCGGTTCTCGCCGCTTTCATCTGCCGAGATCGTAAAGTTTTTCGGTTTATTGAGCAAAAGATATTCTTTTTTACCCGGAGTGAGTTGGGTTCCATCAAAAATTACTGTATCGCCCGGTTTTACTTGATAGCCCATTTCGGTAATTACTTCGCCATTGACCTTTACATTGCCTGATTGGATATAAACATCGGCCTCTCGACGTGAGCAAACTCCTGCATTGGCAATATATTTATTGAGTCTGATGGCATCAGAATCTTTGCTTTTTGCTTTAGGGGCTTCTGCTTTTGGAGCTGTGTTCACTTTTTTCTGTGAACGTTTTTCCATAGGTGGTTTCGACGAATTGTAAGCAGGCTTGTTCGGTCGTTTATTAGGTCGTTTGTCTGAGCGATTGTTTTGATTCATGACGAAATTTTCGGCAAAGATAGCTTTTATTTCGGGGCGGGTTTACATTAAATGGTTTGCAGCAGTCTTTTTCCGTGGATGAGCACCATCGGATCAATCAGCACAATACAACAAACGCCGGCCACAATCAAAAATTTGAGCAGGTTGTGCAAGAGTAAATAATCTTCGCGGCCTTGGCTTTTCCAGAGTTTTAAGCAAAAGAAAATCATCACCATAAAACCGGCGTAGAAATACAAATCCATATAGCCAACATCAAAAACATTCACCAGAAAATAGACCGGAACAACGGTCAACATCAACAGCAAAGTGATGCCGATTTTAGAAGTTCTTTCGCCAAAAAGCACCGGAATGGTTCTGTAACCGTTGGCCAAATCGCCTTTGATGTTTTCGAGGTCTTTGATCATTTCACGGATCAGCAACAATAAAAACAAAAATACCGCATGACTAAAAATGACCGCCAAATCGTTGCGGTGGTTTTCAAGTTCGTCGAGCGGAAGTCGGTAATAATAAAAAAGAAGGATGCCAAAAAAAGGATAAACGGCCAAGAACGAGGCAATCAAATTTGAAAACATCGCGTATTTCTTGCGTTTGTGCGAGTAGAGCCAAATCATAAAAATATAACTCGCAAAAAACAAACTTGCGCGCCATGAAACCAAAAATGCCAACAAAACCGAGAGAAAATTGAGCGAAAAATAAACCTGCAATTTGGTTTTTTGACTCACCAATCGATCGAGCATAGATTTGTTCGGACGGTTGATCAAATCTTTTTGACTGTCGTAAAAACTATTGATGATATAGCCCGAAGCAATCGCCATTGACGAAGCCAAAACAACCACAAACAATCGATAATCCAACAAAATAGAGAGTGCGCTTTTGCCCGGAGCCAAAATAAAAATAGCCGAAAGATATTGTGCCAATACAATAATCGGAATATTGTAACCGCGCACCACCGAAAACAAACTGACGATTTTCATCAGAAACAATCGTTTTTTTCGGCTGAGCATAAAAAGGGTTTTTCAGGGATTGATTTTAGAACTGATAAACTATTTCTAATTTGTAATCTTTGAGCGAAGCTTTGGCTTTTTCTAAATCTTCGGTAAAACCAAGAATATACCCGCCGCCGCCAGAACCACACAATTTCAAATAGTAATCATTGGTATCGATGCCTTTTTGCCAAATGCCGTGAAATTCTTCAGGAATCATCGGTTTGAAATGGTTGAGCACCACCTTGGATAGTTTTTTGGTGTTCGAGAAAAGCGATTTCAGGTCGCCACCTAAAAAGTTCTCAACGCAAGCATCAGTATATTTAACAAACTGATTTTTGAGCATACTTCTGAAGCCTTGATCTTTGAGGTTTTCCATGAAGATGTTGACCATCGGAGCAGTTTCTCCCACAATGCCTGAGTCAAGCAAAAACACAGCGCCTTTTCCGGTGCGGCTTTGCGTCGGAATGCCCGTAGCTTCGATGTTGTCTTTAGAATTGATCAGAATCGGGATGCTCAAATAGCTGTTCAGCGGATCTAGGCCGGAACTTTTCCCGTGGAAGAACGATTCCATCTGACCAAAAATATTTTTGAGTTGCAAAAGTTTTTCGCGGGTGAGGTTTTCAAGCACCGTGATTTTCTTCTGCGCGTATTTATCGTACACCGCTGCTACTAAAGCACCGCTGCTGCCCACACCATAACCTTGCGGAATGCTTGAATCGAAGTACATGCCTTGAGCAATGTCATTCTTTAAAGTCTGAATGTCAAATTGAACCAACTCGGGTTGCTCCGTTTGCAAAGTTTCTAAATGCGCTGCAAATCGTTTGAGATTTTCATTCGAACGAACTGCCTCAGCCGAAGTGTTTCCGTCTGATTTAAGCGCTCCGTTGTAAAAATTGTACGGAATGGATAAACCTTTTGAATCTTTGATGATTCCGTATTCTCCGAACAGGAGGATTTTTGAGTAGAAAAGTGGTCCTTTCATGTAATTAACAATGTAGTATTAACAGTGTAATTAATTCTTTTTTTGGTTTAACGCTGCAGATACAATAATGTTGTGCGCAAAATTAGGGGTTGATTTGTTGACTGCCATCGCCAACAACGTCACAAATATACTGACCATTTTGACAATAGCCAACTAATTCGTTCTGAATAAATTGTAAAACTTCTTCGCGAACGTTTTCGGGATATAAAATGTGCACATTCGCTCCGGCATCTAAAGTAAAACCAACCGGAATTTTGGTTTGATTTCTAAAGTTCCAAATGTGATTAATGACTTCTAAAGTATTGGGATGCATCAAAATAAAATACGGAACCGAGGTCATCATCATGGCATGCAAAGTCAGCGCTTCGTTTTCCATAAGGGTGATAAACGTATCTAAATCGCCATTTTGTAAAACGCTTTTGAGCTGAGATAAATTTCGGTGCGCTTGGGCAAATCGCTCATGCGCAAACGGATGCTGGTGCATCAAATCGTGACCGGCCGTACTCGAAACTTTTTTCTCACCACGGTCCACCAGCAAGATGGTGTCTTGATAGTTTTTAAAATTCGGATGAATGGTCTCTGAAAAAGCCACGCCGAACAAATCTGAACTGTTTTTGATTTCATTATGTTGCCCCCAAACGACGGCATTTCCGCGGATGCTTCGGCATGCACTTCCCGAACCCAAGCGCGCTAAAAACGAGGCTTTTTGTTCAAAATATTCTAGACTCATCTCCGGATGCAACGCGCGTTCTAAACTCATGATGTTCATCGCCAAAGCAGCCATGCCTGAGGCAGAAGAGGCAATGCCTGAACTGTGCGGAAAGGTATTTTGGGTGTCGATGCTCAAATGAAAATCTTTGAGGTACGGACAATAGATTTCAACGCGCTCAAAGAATTTTTGAATTTTGGGTTTGAATTCTTCTTTGGGTTGGCCTTCAAAAAGCAAGTCAAACGAGAAATTTTCGTCGGGATTTTTTCGCTCAAAAACCACCGAAGTAGTCGTTTTACAGTTGCTTAAGGTAAAACTCAACGACGGATTGGCCGGAATCTGACTCATGAACAAACCCTCAGCATCAGTGTGATTTTCTAATTTGCCCCAATATTTGACCAGCGCAATATTGCTGGGTGCACTCCAACAAAAAGCCGCAGAATCAACTTTGTGGGTGCTTGGTTTTGTAATAAAATCCTTTTGGGTAAGCATATGGGAATTTTTGCCAAAGATACTTTTTTTCACGAGGTAAAAAACCAACAAGCGAGTTGTTTTAAATCTGTATTTTTGAAAAAAAATCTCATGAATCGATTTCTGAAAATTGCTGTTTTTGTAGCCACTTGTTTAACCGTTGGATACTTTTCGGGCATGGCCACTCGAACTTCGGTAGAAACATGGTATCCGCTTTTAGAAAAACCTTTTTTTAATCCGCCGGCTTGGGTTTTTGCCCCGGTTTGGAGTTTACTTTATACCATCATGGGCGTGGCAGCCGGACGTATTTGGCAAAGAATTGACTTTGAAAAAGAAGCAGTTCAAAAAGCACTTTTGTTTTTCTGGATTCAGTTGGCTTTGAATGCGCTTTGGTCGGTTTTGTTTTTCTACATGCAAAATCCATTGTTGGCTTTGCTTGAGTTGATTTTGTTTTGGCTCATGATTTATGAAACCTATCTTAAATTCAAAGTCATTGATAAAGTTTCAGGCTATTTGATGTTGCCTTATCTAGCTTGGGTTTCATTTGCTGGATTGCTCAACGTTGCTATTTGGTGGCTCAATAAATAAAAAAAGTCCCATCTTTCGGATGAGACTTCAATACTTATTTAATCAAAAGTTTCTTGAATTGTTTGAGGTTGTTTTGTGAAGTTATCGAGAGCAAATACATTCCTTTTGACAAACTTGAAATATCTAAAGTTTGTTGATTTGTTTTGAGGCCGTCAACTTTGAGCACCGTTTTACCCAACAAATTGATTACCTCAATATTTTTGATTAATTCATGGGTCTGTGCTAACTCAATTTGTATTTGTTGATTGGCCGGATTTGGATATATAGACCAATTTTCTTCTGTAAACTCAGTGTTGGCTAATGCATTTACAAAAGTGGTTTTTGCCTCTTCGGTCACAATCGGTGGATTGGTATCAAAGAAAATGCTGGCCACATTGCTGATGGTAGTATTTACTTGGTAACCTGGACGCGGTTTAATCATGAAAACCAATTGACCTTGACTCAACTCTTCATTTTGAATTTTGGGTTTGAGTTGGATGTTGTTAAAACTCCAAACCAACTGATTGTTGATTCTTTGCAGTGTATAATTGTGGGTTGCGCTTACCATACGGATGCTTTGTTCGTCGAGTAATTCGCTTAAAATATCCACAATTCGCACATTGATGGCATTGGCCGTTCCGGTGTTTTGGAAACGAATGGTGTATTGAAGATAATCTGAGTTGTCAAAATCCGAAATCAAAATCTGACCACCGTGTATTTCCATTTTATCGTTCGGATCGTAGGAAGCAACCACCGCTTCGGTCAAAGTTTGCGCATTGTTATTCGAATTAGCGTCTGCCGAAGCTGTTGTTAATTCTACTGAGTTAGTCACAAAATCCCAGATGTTGATGTTGGGGATCACCGGAACAGCTAACGAAACATCGATGAATTTGGTTTGAAAAGGAGCCAAATCCGTAAAGTTAAAAGTAAAACCGGTAGCCGTGGTGGTCGCTCCTGCCTCACTGATCGAACTTATCGTCAACAGTGGATCTTTTGTAAAAGTAATGGTACCCGAAACCATGGTGTTTCCGTCATTTTTATAGGCGATTCTCGTGTGATAAGTCATACCCGGCACGGGCGGATTGACCGAGGAAATAGAAACCATCGGGTCATAAAAAGCGCCATTGGCCGGAACTACCGGAAAATAAACAACTTCAACCCCTTGATCAACCCCTACACTCAAGTTGCTGTAGGTAGTGGTACATCCATAGTGATTTGTAAATTCGGGATATACATGATAGCTGAAATCATAACTGTTGGCCGGATTGCTATCAAACAAATCATATCTTCCGGTGGGCGTATCCACATGAACAACCTCGGCGGTATCGTTTATTTGATAATCGAAAGTTCCGTATGGAAAGTTAAATTCATTCGGATCTTTGATTCCGTCAGCATTTAAATCGACAAAAGCAACCAGTTGTAATTTATCGGCACAAGCAGTTCTCCCGGAACCAGGTTGGTCATAGTTGGTTTGTACTAATTTAATATAGCCGTTTTGTCCATTAAAATTGGTAATTAAAAGTTTGTAGTACTGACCTGCAATTGCATTGGCAATAAATAAAGTTTCTGTATAACTGCCACTATAGCTGCAATCAACAATATTTCCGAACGGATAAAAAGTCGGCGAAGTGGTATTGTTCGGGCAAGTCGGGCAATCCACAAAAGCAATCTCATTACAATTTTCTGCGCTGGTAAAAGGCCCCCAAGCTACAAAATCAACATCCATAAAGGTTCCTACCGGATTGCCAGCGACATCAAAGTTTGAACTCTGCATAATTTGATACTGCAAAGGCCCCGTTTCAGTTACTTTTAATGTAATGTATCTTGGATTGGGAATGGATCCTAAACAAGCCACCTGACCGGATGAAGGAACCCCGATAACATTTTCAAAAATGTAGGGATCATTCGCATTGGAGCCACAAAAAAGCTCTCCGTGTGCACAATCAGCTACTGATTTTATACACAAATCAAAAGGGATTAATTGTGCAGATGTAACGCTGCTCCAAACACGAACAAAATACTCGTTTCCGATGATATAAGAAGCATAGTCAAAACCATTGAGGCCACTAGTCGCACAGCCAATGTAATCCATATTTCCGTTCGATCCGGAATACACAGCCATTGAGATGATGTTGGAGTTTAGCGAATTGATAACGTGTCTGGTCTCTGTTGCCGTAAATTTATACCAGACATCATTTCCGAGGGTGTTAACGCAGGCAGGTATCGGAATGTTTGAAGGTGTTCCGCCGGCGAGTACACATGAATTAATGTTGTTGCAAAGAATGCCGGTGTTGATGGCTAAATCAATTGCTTGGGTAGGGTCATCATTGGTGGATTGGCTGTAAAAAGCCGAAATGCTTGCTCCTAATGTCCAACTACTTTTAGTGGCATCAGCACAAACCGAACGAACATAAATATAGTAAGAATGACCCGTTTCTAAATTAGTGGCAATATAATTTTGCGATTGAACCGTTGTTGCCGCAGCATCTAATGCCGGAGTTGACATGGTATTCTGAACCACAACTTCCCAAGTTGTAGCGTTATTATCTGACCAAGTTAGTTGTATGTCATTGCTGCCAACATAAGAATAGCTAAAAGCACTTGGAGGCGAGCAAAGCAAAGAGGTATTCGCTGAAGTTAAACAAATTGGGTTCTTGGCTTGTAAAGTTGACAGAACAGTCAGGCTTAAAAGCAAGGTTAAGAGTAATCGGTTTTTCATAGCGGTTGGTTTTGTCAACCAAATATATTGATTTTTAAATAACTAAATCAAATATTTTTTGCGATGATAAAACCGCCGGTCCAAGCATTTTGAAAGTTAAATCCTCCGGTAATAGCGTCGATGTTGAGGATTTCGCCCGCAAAAAACAAGTCGTCATGCAGTTTGCTTTGCATGGTTTTAAAGTTCACTTCGCGCAAATCGATTCCGCCGGCAGTCACAAATTCCTCTTTAAAAGTGCTTTTTCCGTTTACCTGAAATATCCCACAACAAAGCTCTTGGGTGAGTTTTTGGATTTGATTTTTATTGAGATCGGCCCATTTTTCCTCGGATTGAATTCCGGCAGCAAACACGAGTTTTTCCCACAAGCGATTCGGGATTTTTATCTCTAAAGGAAGGTCTTGCGCTAAAGCAAAAGGCGATTGTTTGCTTACTATTTTTTTGCCAAAATCAGATTTGAACGTTTTGAGTAAATCTTCGGTTGAAGCCGCATCAAGTCCGTTCAGCCAATTAACTTCGAGCGCAAACTGATAATTTTTTTCAGCCAAAATGCGCGCACCCCAAGCCGAAAGTCGCAAAATTCCGGGTCCGCTCATGCCCCAATGAGTTATCAGCAACGGACCAAACGCTTCGAGTTGCGTGCCTTTTACTTTGAGATGCGCCAGTGATGAAAGTCCCATCAAATCTTTGATGCGCGGATCTTTGATGTTAAAGGTAAAAAGAGACGGCACCGGTGCCACAACGGAATGACCCATTTGTTCGAGTAATTCCCAGATTTTCGGGTTGCTTCCGGTGGCCATTACGAGTTGATGACAACTAAAATTTTGTGTTGGAGTATCTATTTTCCAGTACTTCTCAGATTTAAAAATCGATTGTACACTTTGTCCGGTTAAAATATCGATTTTATGTTTCTGCGCCGCTTGTAAAAAACAATCGATGATGGTTTGCGAAGAATCACTTACCGGAAACATGCGGCCATCTTCTTCTATTTTTAAAGTTACACCGTGTTTTTCAAACCATTCAATGGTATCGCCGGTGCAAAATTGATGAAATGGTCCGCGCAATTCTTTTTCGCCCCGCGGATAAAATTGAATCAACTCATCGGGAACAAAACAAGCATGGGTAACATTGCAACGTCCGCCGCCGGAAATGCGCACCTTTTCTAGTACATTTTTACCGCGTTCTAAGATGGCTATTTTGAGTTGCGGTTTTAGCTCGGCAATATTAATGGCCGTAAAAAAACCCGCTGCGCCGCCGCCCACAATGATGATGTCGTAGTTTATTTTCATATTCTGTCAGGAAAATCGCTAATGATGGCATCTACCTTTAAGGCTTTCATACGTTCGATATCGGCAGGTTCATTAACCGTCCAAGTGTGAATTTCAAAGTCGTTTTCTTTGATGAATTGGGCATTTTCAGTATCCAGATATCGAAAGTTAGGATGGATGCTTTTGGCTTGAATTTGATGTCCCATAACAACCGCTTGTTCCATATTTTTTTCAGTCAAAACACCCAGCGGAATCTGTTCATTGATGGTTTTGATCAATTCGAGCACGCTCCAATCAAAACTTGAAACCAAAAAATTCGAATATTTCTTGCCGGATTTTATTTGCGCTGAAATGAGTTGAACCACCGCTTCGGTAGCTTTTGCATCTTTGATTTCAACATTAATCAGTACTTCATATGGGCACTCATTAAAAACTTCTTCTAAGGTTGGAATGGGATGAATTTTGTCAATCAATAGTTTTTTTGCATCGCTCAAATGACAATGATTCACTAGGCCAGAACCGTTGGTTGTTCTATCGAGCGTATCATCGTGCAACACCAAAACCTGACCGTCGGCACTCAGATGAACATCGAGTTCAATGCCGTGTGCCCCCAGTTCGAAAGCTTTTTTAAACGAAGCCAAGGTGTTTTCGGCTATATGTCCGGCGGCTCCGCGATGTCCGATGATGCGAGGTTGATACATACATTTAAATGAGCAGTAAAACTAAAAAACGCCTTCGATATGAAAGGCGTTTGGAAGGTTTATTTTTGAGCTTCAATCAATAGCAAATCAAATTCGGTGTTGAACTTGACTTTGCCGTTTTTGACCATGGCCGTTTGGCCTGAATAAGCATCTTTTACTAAACTGCCGTTTTTAAAGATTTCGCCTACGGATATTTCTTTCTCACCAGTGCTGAGTTCAAGTCCAATAACGACTCGGTCGTGCATTTTACCTTGCTGATAGGTTCTTGAAAACACAAAGGGTTTTTCTGATATTTTCTGATGAACGCCCGCGCCCACAGCTATGTGTTTTTTTCTGAACTGCCCTAATTTTTGCCAGTGGTTGAGAATTTTTTTCGTCTCTGAGTTTGAAGCCACATCTTCCCAATTCATGAACGAGCGCAAAGTTGCATCACCTTCCGTGCCCGGAACCACCAGTGAGCGAGCGGTTTCGTCACCGTAATAAATCTGTGCAATGCCTTGTGATAATAACAAGCGATTGGCACTTTCATATGGTTTTTTTCGGTCGGGATCAAAGGGTTTACCGTCGTCGTGTGAAGAAAGATAATTCAAAACACTAAAGCCTTTGAGCGGACCTTGCAGTTGACGATTGTATTTGTCAAACATGGCTTCATAGCTGAGTTGCGCTGCATTCCACTTGAATTCAAAATTGATCAAACTGTTAAATCCGTGTTGAAAATAATTGACTTTTTTATCGCCAAAATCAAAGTCTTGGCCACCGCTGATGCCGTAATTGTAGACTTCTGCAATGGTATAAAACGGAAGGTTGTCTAAAACTTTGGTTGGGTTGTTCTTTTTCCAGGTGGCAAAAGCGTAATCGCATTGGGTTTTGAAATCTGACCAGACATTCTCACCGACGTGTTTTACGGTGTCGGCACGGTATCCGTCAATACCAAATTCTGCGATATAATCCGTGAGCCATTTGATGATGTAATTTCGAGGAGTGCGCGGATATCCGGTTCTTTTGAAGAAAGCATCTAATGAGGCCATTTCTTTTTGGTAGCGGCCTTCTGCTCTCCATTTTTGAATTAAAAAACCGGGTAATTCAACTTCTTTTTCGCTTTCAGTGAGTACATCCGGCAGGTTTTTGACGAGTGTACATGCGGTGGTGTTCTCATAGTTGTTGTAGGCACATTGCGGTCCGGTGCGCACCCAATCCGAAGGCCAAACGGTATCCACTTCGGTTACCGGTCCGGTGTGGTTGATGACACCGTCGAGCATGATGCGGATTCCTTTGGCGTGCGCTTTTGACACCAATTCTGCCAAATCTTTTTTGCTGCCAAAGTTCGGATCAAGTGCCGTCCAATCGCGCGTCCAATAACCGTGAAAACCATAAGTGAGCCCGGTGCCTTCATCTACACCATCGTGAATTTGCTCGACAATAGGCGTGAACCAAATGACATTTACTCCCAATTGATCAAAGTAACCTTCGTCGATTTTTTGGATAATGCCGCGCAGGTTGCCGCCTTCAAAACCGCGGAGTTTTGCAGTGGGTTTGGTTCGGTTGAAATAGATTTCTTTTTTAGGATTTCCGTTGCAAAAACGATCGGTCATCAAGAAATACAAATTGGCACCTTCCCATACAAAAGGAGTTTTAGATTTTGCATGCGTTTTGGCTGATTTTTTTTGATGGGTTTGTGCTGTGTTCATAACGGGCTGTAATAGCATGAGTCCGATAAAAAGCAGAGTTATTTTTTTGAGCATCATTTTAAAACTGAATTTGAATTTCTTTAGTCATTCCTTTGCCCCAAAGCATCGAAATTTCGGCTTTATGTCCAGACATCTTGACCGAAACTTCTTGACCGTCGACGGTGATTTTCTTAATATTCATCGGCATGTTGTGCACCACCAAAGTTGCTTTTTTGTCTATAGGTTGATAATTTTTTCCTACTTCGTCGCTCATAGAAATTTTGATGGTTTGACGGGTGTTTTTGGCTGTAAACTTCAATTTTTCATAGGCGCCTTTTTCAAAAGCATTCGGTGTTTTTCCGTCGTCATTATAGGCTAGCCCTTCTGAGTTCGGAACTGTTTCGTCGTAATAATAATGAACAATGATATCGCTAAACGAATACTGTGCTGCATTGTTGAAAGTTCGGGTCATCGGCACAAAGCTGCCGCCGGCCACATACACCGGAATATGATCAGTCGCTACCGAAACGGTTTCGGTGCTGTTGCCATTGTATTTTTGTTCGGTGTAAAAATCAAACCAAGAGCGTTTTTCATTCGGAAAAGTAATCTGAGTAGTTGTTACGCCGGCTTGACTAATGGGCGTGACCATAAACGCATGACCCCAAAAATAGCTTTTGCTTGAAATGCTTTGTCTGTGATTTTCCGAATTTTCTAGCATCACCGGACGCATCAGTGGCATACCCGTTTGGTTGTTTTCAAAAGCCAAAGTGTAGTTATACGGCATCAGTTGGTAGCGCAATTCGACCAGTTTTTTAGCTTGTGCCATCGTGGCCACATCTTTGCGCGCTACTTCTGAAGCGACATCTTCTTGGGCATGCGGTCTGAAAATCGGTTGAAAAACACCGTATTGCAACCAGCGCAAATAGAGTTCGTTGTCAAAATAATCGCCTGCAAAACCGCCCAAATCAGAGTGCATATAGCCCAAACCTTGCAAGCCCATTTGCAGTGAAATTTCCATTTGACTTTGCAATCCGCCCCAAGAACGGCTCACATCACCGCTCCACGGAATCATACCAAAACGCTGCGAACCTGAATAACCAGCGCGCATTAAGATAAACGGTCGTTGTTCCGGGAAATCTTTCTGATAACCTTCGGCAATGAGTTTGGCCCATTGATGACCGTAAACATTGTGCACGACATCGGCTTTTCCGGCTGCGGTGATGGCCTTCGAGGGGAATACTTCGGGCTCGCCCAAATCGCCCCACATACCGCCAACACCTTGTTTGATGAGTCGTTTGTAGACATTCCAAAACCAGTCTTTTCCTTCGGGTTTGAAGACATCCACCAGCGAAGTATTGCCAAAATAAAAATCCCAAGTACACGGTTTTCCGGATTTGTCAGTGACCAAGATTTTTTGGTCTACCGCCTCGCGCCATTTTGATGAAGTGGTCAAGATAAACGGCTCGGTAATGAGAATCGTTTTGATGCCTTGGTTGGATAAATCAGTCATCATTTTTTCGGGATTCGGAAAGTTGTCTTTGTCCCAATCGAGGTTGCCCATCGTGCCTTGAACCGTTTTGCCGAACCAATATAAATCCAGAATAATTCCGTCGACAGGAATTTGATTTTCTTGGAATTTCTTAATGGTATTCTCGACTTCATTTTGGTTGTGATAGCCAAAACGCGACGATAAATTTCCGAGTGCCCAACGCGGCGGTAGCGGCTGTTTTCCGGTCAAGTCAGTGTATTTTTGCGTGAGTTCAGTCAAACTGTTGCCCACAATCACTTGATAGGTTTTTCGGCCCGAGATGGTTTCATAGGTGAGCGTGTTGTTCTTTTTGCTGTCTAAATCAAGGGAACCAATGGCTGAATTGTCAAAATGTACCGCATAATATCGGTTGTTGCTTTTCGAAGCCAGCACCAGCGGAAGGCAAAAATTCATGAGTTCGGCTTTGGTTTCATAGCCGTAATGTGCTCGGTTGTATAGTGCTAAGCGATTCCCGCGGCGGTTCATGCCCAAAGCACGAGCGCCTCCGCCATATAATTCATCCTCGGAATCAATATTAAATGAAAGCGTTTGGGTGGAGTCATTGACTTTGGTGAAACCTTCTTTTTCAGACAAAATTTTCGAATCGCTCAGCAAATATTGAATTTGAAACGGCGCTTTGTCAATTTCAAGATTCAGCAGGCCACATTGTAAATACAGTTTGTTTTTGTTTTCAGAAAACTTGACTTTTAATCCTGTTTTTTTGGCTGATGGAACCACCGCGTAGGAAGCACTTTCGTATCGTTCGCCATGGGGAATAAAGGAAGTTTCAACCGTGCTTTCAGAATAAGGCTCAATGCGATAAGCCCCGTCCGAGGTTTTGATTTCAAGTATATTTTGTTTGTAACTGTGCGAAAGGTATTTGCGTGAGGCATTTTGCGCCCAAGCCACACATGAAATCAGTAAAAGAACAAGTGTTTTTTTCATAGTTTTTATTTCAACTCAAGAATTAAAACCGATTTGGCATCAAGGCTTATTTCAGAAGGTAAAGGATATCTTTTTTGGCTCAAAACCTCATAAACGGCTTCGTGATTTTGAATGCTTTCGGCAAAGCGATGGGTTTTGACGGTTTGTTTTTGGTTGCTGTTATTGATGAGCACCATCACCGATTGATCATCGGTATAACGGAAGTACACATAAACATTATTATCCGGTAAATAGTGTTTCATTTTCCCGAAGTGAACCGCTGCGTTTTTTTGGCGCCAATTCAAAAGTTTTGAAGTAAAATCAAAGAATTTATTTTGTTCGGTAGTACGCCCAGAAGCGCTAAAAGCATTGTTGGCATCGCCTTTCCAACCACCGGGAAAATCGCGGCGAATATCTGCATCGCCTTTGCCTTTATCTCCGCTCATGCCGATTTCAGAGCCGTAATAGATTTGCGGAATTCCGCGTACGGTAGCCATAATGGTAAGCGCCATTTGATATTTCTGAAAATCGTTTTTATAGAGTTCATTAAAACGCGTGGTGTCGTGGTTCTCAATAAAAGTTAAGATGTTGTCAGGATTCGGATACAAGAAGTCATTGGTGAAATTGTTGTAAACTCGAATAAGCCCTTTGTCCCAGGTAGCTTGGTCTTCATTGAGTACCGATGATAGAACGTCTTGCAGGGTAAAATCCATCACGCTCGGCAAATAAGAATTGAAACTTTCAATCGCGCCAATTTTGCTGTCTTTTTGCCAATAAGCCATTTGCGCTTGACTGTACATCCAAACTTCGCCTACTATGTTAAAATACGGATATTCATCGGTGAGCGCTTTGGTCCACTGAGCAATGCCTTGTTTGTCGTTGTACGAATAAGTATCTACGCGGAAACCGTCTAAATCGGCATATTCAATCCACCAAAGAGCATTTTGTGTAAGATAATTGAGCACGAGCGGATTCGACTGATTCAAATCGGGCATGCTGCGCACAAACCAACCGTCGACACAGAGTTTTTTGTCAATTTCAGCAACATTCGTGTCAAATTGCGAAGTCATGCGGTAATTGCATTGGGCAAAACCCGGAAACTGATGAAACCAATCATAAGTGGGTAAATCTTTGTACATCCAATGTTCGGCGCCCCAGTGATTGGTCACATAATCCATGATGAGTTTGATGCCTTTTTCATGCGCCGCTTTGGATAGCGCGACGTATTCTTCGTTGGTGCCGTAGCGTGCGTCAATTTTATAAACATCAGATTGACCGTAGGTGTGGTACGAATATTTGGTATCGTTGTCTTCGCACAGCGGCGTAGGCCAAAGCGCGGTAACGCCTAATTGTTGCAAATAATCTAAATGATCGATCATGCCCTGAATATCCCCTCCGTGACGCCCGCCGGGATTGGCGCGATCGGCTTTTTCGGTGAGTGATGGGCTGGAATCGTTGGCCGGATTTCCGTTGGCAAATCGATCAGACATGATCAGATAAACCACATCAGAGGCATCGAAACCTTTGCGCAGGCGAGAGTTTTCGCGGCGCTTTTTAAGCTCATAACTTTGCGTGAAAGCTGGCTTCTTAGAATCGACGGCAGTAAAATTTAAATCAAAGGTTTGTGGTGGAAGATTTTTAGTGTCAACCGTGACAAACAAATAATTCGGATTTTCGGTTTTTTGGATGTTTTTGATGACCACGCCACCCGAAGCGCTCACTTTGTATTGGGCCACATTGGGCGCATAACACATGATTTGCAGATCAGAGTGTTGCATGCCGGCATACCAAAACGGAGGTTCTATTTTTTGCAGTTGTGCTTGGGCCGTTGCAGCCACCAACAAAAGGAAAAGGATTTTTTTCATAGAAGTTTTATTGATTTTTAGTGTGCTGCTTTTTTTGAAAAAGGCTGCCGCGTCAGGGATGGAAGCGATATCCTTTTGATGCCGCTTTTGGGGCGGCATCAAGAAGATAAAGCGGACAGCCCGGCCCGCAGGGAGACGCCCTAAACGGTTACCAAACCATTGGGCTCGACGGTTACTTCGCGTCCGTTGACCACCACGGTAATTTCGCGGTCGCCTTCGAGGGCAAATTTGGTCTGGTTTTGCTGTACCGACACCTCTAAAATTTGGTGGCGGAAGTT
The DNA here is from genome assembly GCA_018267095.1 of Bacteroidota bacterium. Classification (GTDB taxonomy): domain Bacteria; phylum Bacteroidota; class Bacteroidia; order Flavobacteriales; family Flavobacteriaceae; genus Flavobacterium. Next base: position 49,048 of record JAFDZC010000019.1, on the reverse strand, counting down.
AATTTTAAATGAGTAGCCGTTCCATTCTTTGGGAATGCGCGGGCTGAAATGCAATTGGTTGTTTTTGACGCGCATACCGCCAAAACCTTCGACGATGCTCATCCAAGTGCCGGCCATCGAAGTAATATGTAAACCTTCTTTGACTTCTTTGTTGTAATCGTCCAAATCCAGACGCGAAGTTCTGAGGTAGAAGGTATAAGCCATATCCATTTTGCCCAAAATCGCGGCTTGAATCGAGTGAACGCAAGGCGAAAGCGAACTTTCATGCACCGTAAACGGTTCGTAAAAGTTGAAGTGTCTTTCGAGCTCGTCCATCGTGAAGTGATCTTCAAAGAAATAGAAACCTTGGAGCACATCGGCTTGCTTGATATAAGGCGAACGCAGGATTTTATCCCAAGACCATTTTTGGTTGATCGGGCGTTGTTTTGGGTCGAGATCGGCCACACGCACGAGTTCTTTGTCTAAGAAACCATCTTGTTGTAAATACACTTGATGCTCTTCGCTGTAGGGGAAATACATGTTTTGAGCGACTTTTTCCCAAGCTTGCAATTCGGTTTCTGAAATGTTGGTTTTTTGCGCAATGCGACTGCAATCTGAAGTGTATTCAGCAGCTACTTTGCGCACTTGCTCGGCGGTGTATTGCAAACACCATTTGGCGATGTAATTGGTGTAGAAGTTATTGTTGACGTTGTTCTCGTATTCATTCGGACCGGTCACGCCCAACATCACGTATTGGTTTTTGGCCGATGAGAAATTGACGCGTTGGTGCCAGAAGCGCGCAATACCAATCAAGACTTCGAGTCCTTTTTCAGGAATGTAGGAGTAGTCTCCGGTATAGCGATGGTAGTTGTAAATGGCAAAGGCAATGGCGCCGTTTCGGTGGATTTCTTCGAAGGTGATTTCCCATTCGTTGTGGCATTCTTCGCCGTTCATGGTTACCATCGGATAAAGCGCTGCGCCATTGGTAAAGCCTAATTTTTCGGCATTTTCAATGGCTCTGCCGAGTTGGTTGTAGCGATACGTCAGCAAGTTGCGCGCCACTTCTTGATCTTTGGTCGCCATATAAAACGGAATGCAATACGCCTCGGTATCCCAATAGGTTGAACCACCGTATTTTTCACCGGTAAATCCTTTCGGACCAATGTTCAGGCGCGAATCTCTTCCGGAATAGGTTTGGTTGAGTTGGAAGATGTTGAAGCGAATTCCTTGTTGTGCTTTGACATCGCCATCGATGGTAATATCGGACATTTCCCAGATTTTGCCCCAAGATTCGATTTGTTCTGCGAGCAACGCGTCAAACCCTTTGGACAAAGCAGCAGCGATGACTTTTTCGGCGGCCGCTTGGGTGTTGTCGTGGTTCATTGAAGCGGTGTAACCACCTATTTTTTCAATAGATGCGGTAGCACCCTGAGCTGCTTGCAGGGTATATTGAAATTGTATTTTTTCATTGTTGGCCTCGACAATTTCTGTAGTGTTGTTGGTTGCATTGCCGTTTAAGAAAACGCGGTTATTCATAAACGTGGTGGCGATGAAATGCGTTTTGAACGTTCTGGCCGTGACAAAAGCCGAGTCACCTTGGTGTTTTACCTCGAGCGGTTCCCAGAATTTTTCTTCCCAGTTGGCGTCTTCGTTGGTGACACCGGCATCGAGATACGGTTTGAAAACAATGGTAGCTGCTTGATTGAGCGGTGTAATTTCGTAGCGAATCAGTCCGGCTTCGTCTAAAGTTTGCGACAAAAAGCGACGCACGTTTACAGCGATTTCAACACCGTTTTTGAGCGTTGCATCAAACGAACGGTGATACCAACCTTCTTTCATGTTGAGTTCCCGGCGAAAGCGTTTTACTTCTTGACATTGATTTAAATCAAGCGTTTCACCGTTAATCGAAATGTCAATCCCAATCCAGTTGGGCGCGTTGAGTACTTTGGCAAAATATTCCGGATAGCCGTTTTTCCACCAGCCCACTTTGGTTTTGTCCGGGTAATATACGCCTCCGATATAGCTTCCTTGAAAGGTAGCTCCTGAGTAGGTTTCTTCAAAATTGGCTCGCTGTCCCATGGTGCCGTTGCCCAGACTGAATAAACTTTCAGACGATTCTACTTGGGCGACATCAAATCCTTCTTCAATAATGGACCAATTGTCTGGTTGAATGTAATCCTGATTCATTTTCTCTTCTCTTTTTGTTTTTGCTTGTGGTTTGTTTTTGGGTGTCGATGATGCGTCGACGGTTATTTTTTGATTAATGATTCTATAAAACTCAAATCCATATAGGTAAAGTCTTTAAAAGTGTATTGTGCTTCATACAAAATGCTCGCCTCGCCTATGCCTACGCTGGTCATGCCGGCAACGTTGGCCGCTTGAACACCCGCCACCGAATCTTCAAAAACGATGGATTGTTCATTAGCGATGCCTAGTTTGCGTGCGGCTTGTATGAAAACTTCCGGATCAGGTTTGGCATTGCTAACGTCGTTGCCGTCAATGATGACGTCAAAATATTCCATGATGCCTGTTTTTTCAAGAATCGTGCGTGCATTTTTACTGGCTGAACCCAAGGCGATGGCTTGATTTTGTTCTTTTAAATATTGCAAAACCGGCATGACTCCCGGCAAAATTTCGCTGTAGTTCATGTTCACTAAATACGATAAGTAGTCCTCGTTTTTTTGAACGAGCCACCGATCTTTATCGGTTTGTGAGGCTTCGATTTTTCCGAGTTCAAGAATTAAGTCTAACGATCGAACGCGGCTCACGCCTTTGAGGTGTTCATTGTGTTCTGGGGTAAATTCTATTCCGAGCTCGGCGGCAATTTTTTGCCAAGCCAGAAAGTGATATTTGGCTGTGTCGACAATCACGCCGTCGAGGTCAAATATGAAAGCTTTTTTATTCATTTTTTGGGGTTTATCCTTTAATAACTTTTGGGTCGGTAATCAAGAAATTGCACAATCCGCCAATGACCAATGATGAACCGGCTAGTAACATAGGCGCGATGGCTCCGTCACCGAATATTTTTGAAAATAAATTCACGCCGCCTAAGGCTGCAATGATTTGCGGAATCACGATGAACATATTGAACAAGCCCATCATGAGTCCCATTTTGTCTTCGTCAACCGAACTTGAAAGCATCGCATACGGCATCGACAAAATACTGCCCCATGAAAATCCAATTAATATAAAGGACAAATTCAAATACGACGGATTGGGTAAAAAGCTCATGCTTAAAAAGCCTACACCTCCGGCAATAAGCGAAAACATGTGTACGTATTTTCGGTTGATTTTTAATCTTGAAGAGTAGAAGGTAAGCAACAAGGCAAACGCCATCGATGAAAGTCCGTACAATCCCATAGCTGAACCAACCGAATCTGAAGCCGATTGATAGGCTGCATTGAGCTCATCAAATTTAATTTTCTGCGCGGCATCGGCCATATTGAAATGATCCTGCATCGGGGCGGGTGCTTTGAAAACATGCTCGGTCAAAGCCGGCGTGGCCATACTCCACATGGTAAAGAAGGCAAACCAACTAAAAAACTGAATCACACCCAATTTAAGCATGACTCCTGACATGGATTGGTAGGCTTCTTTAATATCTGAAAAGAAAGTATTTTTCTGTTTTTTGGTCTTGAATTGCTCAAGATCTTTGGGCGGATATTCTTTCGTGGTTAATACCGTATACAGAATACTGATGAGAAAAACCAACGCCCCAATGCCAAAAGCAACTTTGACATTCTCAGGGATTTCTCCGACGTTAGACGATTCTGAAAAGCCTAATTTTTTGACCATCCACGGAAGATTTGAGGCCACCCAAGTTCCGATGCCGATGATAAGCGTTTGCAAGATAAATCCGTAAGAACGTTGCTCGTCCGGAAGTTTATCGGCTACTAAGGCTCGGAACGGTTCCATACTGATGTTGATTGAGGCGTCGAGTATCCATAAGAAACCGGCAGCAATCCACAAAACAGAGGAATAGGGAACAAAAAATAAAGCGAATGAACTCAAAATGGCCCCCAAAAGAAAATAGGGTTTTCGACGACCAAATCTCGGTGACCATGTGTGATCACTTAAATAGCCAATAATGGGTTGTACGATGAGTCCTGTAAGAGGAGCGGCTATCCAAAGGCCGGGAATGTCGTGCGGCTCAGCACCCAAGGTTTGAAAAATTCTGGACATATATCCACCTTGAAGAGCAAATCCGAACTGGATGCCGAGAAAGCCGAAACTCATGTTCCAGATTTCCCAGAAACTTAATCTACGCTTTTCCATATCGTAATTTAAAAATTAACGATAAGCGCTGGGCTTATCAAACTTGTTTTAGTTTCGAAGTAAAGTACAAGTTTTGATAGCGGGTGTAAATATAAATTATATTTTGATTACTGGAAACAAAAGTTAAAAATTAACGCGCTCAAATTCAGTTGCGTTGTTTTTTATTTTAGCGCAGGTGTTGATTCGCGTTGCACCAAATGGGTTTCAATAACTTCAGTTTTGTAGTGTTCTTCTTCATCTTCAGATTCCAAACGTTCAATGAGCATTTGCGCTGCTTTGTTGCCCATTTTGATTCCGTTTTGACTTACGGTTGTGATGCTTGGCGAAGAATAAGTTGAAATGATTCCGTCGGTAAAACCAATCACGGCCAGATCTTCAGGAACTTTAATGTTGAGCTTTTTAGCGGCTTTAATTGCAGTCACGGCAAAGAGTTCATTGACCGCAAAAATGGCTTCTGGTTTCTGATTTGCAATGAGTTCTTCAATAGGCTCAGTACAGTTTTCGATGTCTTCAATTTTTACAATCAAATTTTCATCGATTTTAATATCATTGTTTTTGAGCGCTTTCAGATAGCCGTCGGTACGCAATTTTCCAACACTGACGTAATCAACAGTGGTAATGAGGCCGATTTTTTTGTAGTCATTGTTGATGAGATCGTGCACCGCGTTGTAGGCAGCCAGATTGTCGTCAATAATGACTTTGTCACATAAAATATCGTTGGTCACGCGGTCAAACATCACCACCGGCATACCTTGATTGATGACTTCGGTGATGTGGTGAAAGTCTTTTTTGAGCTGGGTTTCTTTTGAGAGTGACATGATAAAACCATCGATGCTTCCGTTGGCGAGCATCTCCATATTGATGACTTCTTTGTCAAAAGATTCATCTGAAAGACAGACAATTACATTGTAGCCTCGCTCATTGGCAATGTGCTCGATTCCGCTGATGACCGTGGCAAAAAAGTGATGCACAATTTCGGGAATGATGATGCCGATGGTCTTGGTTTTTTTGTTTTTCAGGCTCAGGGCAATCAAGTTAGGTTTGTAGTTGTATAGTTTGGCAAAAGCCTGTACTTTTTGACGGGTATCTTCGCTAATTTCTGGGCTGTCGCGCAGTGATTTTGAAACGGTGGAAATAGAAACATCGAGTTCTTTGGCGATTTGTTTCAGGGTAACTTTTCTCTTCATAAAGGCTTTTTATGTGCTAATGTTGTTTTCTGAATAAAGGTATATTTAATTTTGAGTTATCGAAATTTTATCCTTAAAAAATTGAGCTAACCCGAAAGTTTTCAACACGAAAACGTTTTCGACCAGACAATTAACAGCTGTGCGGAAAGGCAATCGAAAATTTTACTTAAATTTAACGTTTCGAAGTAAAGTGCAAGCTTTAAAAACTAATTCTAACTTAAACAAAATGTATGAAAACAATTTACACTAAGTTGTTATTTTTTATGCTTTTGCTTCCGCTGAGTGTCTTTGCACAGAGCACACTTGAAGGGGTTGTAACCGATAAGGTTTCAAAACAGCCCATGCCGGGAGTAAATGTAACCGTTCAGGGGACGCAGAACGGTACCCAAACTGATTTTGACGGAAAATATAAACTCGTAAAAATCAAAGCCGGAGACAAAATTAATTTCTCTTACATTGGGTACAAATCACAAACTGTAACCTATAATGGGTTAGGTGACCTGAACGTAGCTATTGAAGAAGAATCAAATCAATTACAAGAAGTGGTGGTTCAGGTAGGTTATGGTACTGCCAAGAAAAAAGATGCAACCGGTTCAGTAGCTTTAGTAACTTCTAAAGATTTTAATAAAGGAGCCATTGTTTCTACCGATCAATTGTTGGCTGGTAAAGCGGCTGGGGTAAGAATTACCAACGATGGTGGTTCGCCTGATTCGGCGCCAAATATTCGTATTCGAGGCGGCGGATCTTTAAACGCAAGTAATAATCCATTAATTGTTATTGACGGTGTTCCGATTAGTGATTTAAATCCAGCGGGAGTTAGTAACCCATTTACGCTTGTAAACCCAAGTGATGTCGAGAGTTTTTCGATTTTGAAAGACGCGTCAGCAACGGCTATATATGGAGTTCGTGCTTCCAACGGGGTTATTTTGATTACGACCAAGAAAGGCACTTCTGGCGCCCCACAATTTAGTTACTCGGCCACGGTTTCGGTTTCTAAAGTAACTAAAATGTTAGATGTCATGAATGCTTCTGATTTTACACGTTTTGTAAGAAACCAAAAGTATGTGCCTCTTGTCATCAAAGAAGATGGTTCAACTTTTTCGTATACCAATTATTTGGGAATTGATGACCCTACAACTGATATTCAGGATGATTTGGATACCCCTCAAATTGAAGGGCGTATCTTATACAATACTAATTGGCAAAAAGAAATTATGCGTACGGCAATATCAACCGACCATACTTTTAGTGTTCGGGCTAATTTATACAAAAAAGTTCCGTTTAGATTTTCGTTAGGCTACAACAATACCCAAGGGGTAGTTAAAACGAGCGATTATCAGAGATTTTCATATTCGTTTAAGCTAACCCCTAAATTCTTGAATGATGATTTGAAAGTAGACATCAATGCTAAAGGAACTTATTCTGATAAAAATGCGATTGATGAAAATGGCTCAATCGGAAATACTTTGTCTATGGATCCGACCAAACCAATATATGGAACTCCGCTAGGAGATAGATTTGGCGGATATTATCAAGCTACATATGAAGATTTTAAAAATAAAGGCACCGCAAGTCAGACATCAACCTATAAGCTTTCTGGAGCATACAATCCGGTTGCTTTATTAAATCAACGTAGAAGACCTGAACGCGTTACTCGTTTTTTAGGTAATGCTGAATTTGATTATAAAATGTGGTTTTTGAAAGATTTGAGAGCCGTAGTTAACTTAGGTTTAGACGCCTCAATATCAAGAATTGCAGAAATATACAGCGATAGAGCTTTAGCAACATATCAAAATTTGTATGTGGCAGACCCAAATTCACCTAGTTCATATGTTTTCAATCCGGGGTTGAACTATGGGGAAAACCAGACTAATACAAACAAAACTATGGATGCTTATTTCGTGTATACTAAAAATTTAACCGGATTTGTTACTCGTATTGATGCTCAAGCGGGTTATTCGTATCAAAATTTTATATCTGAAGGTAACAAACAACAATTTATATATGATTCAGCAACTGGATTGCGAACTCCTGAGGTTGATTCTGAGAATCGTGATCGTAGTTACTACAATCCACTTAATTTGCAAGCTTTTTTTGGTCGTGCCAATATTGACTTTAGAAATAGATATTTGTTGACCGCCACCTTTAGAGCAGATGGGACTTCTTTGTTTTTGCCTAACAAACGTTGGGGTTATTTTCCAGCAATTGGTTTGGCCTGGAAAGTCAAAGAAGAATCTTTCTTAAAAGATGTTGACTTTGTTCAAGATTTTAAACTGCGTGCCAGCTGGGGTAAAACTGGTCAAGCTGGAATTACAGATGCTGTTGGATATTTTCCTACCAGACCATTTTTTGAAATTGGAACAAATACTGGGCAATATTTACCAGGATACACTACCTATACTGCCAGACCTTACAATCCAGATATCACCTGGGAAAAAACTACAACCTACAATTTAGGTTTGGATTTTGAAATTTTTAAACGAGGAATTCTTTCAGGGTCAGTGGATGTATTCAAGCGCAAAACAGATGATTTGTTAGCAACTGTTCCTGTGTTGCCGGGTCAAAGTACGGCTTCTTCAGAATTTATCAGCAACGTAGGTTCTATTGAGGGTGAAGGTTTTGAAACTGCACTTAACGTTAAGATTTTTCAAAAAGAAAAATTTACTTGGGCTATCGGAGGAAATATAGCATACAGTTATAATACCGTCAAAAGCCTTGAAGGAGTTTCTCAAGTTCAAGACAAAGGGTCTGGATTGAATCAGACCGGAGTATACTTAGCGCAATCGGCCGTGGGGCATCAGCCTTATTCCGCATGGGTTTATGAACAAGTTTATGATGCCAATGGACAACCAATTGTAGGAGCCTATGTTGATCGCAACAACGATGGTAAAATTACCAATGATGACCGTTACTATGCTGCTATAAGACCAAATTGGACTTTTGGTTTTAATACTACTGTGACTGTTGGTGATTTTGATTTTGCTGCCAATTTCAGAGGTCAAATCGGAGGTCAGATATATAACTTAAAAACCTTGACCAATGGATCTTTATCAAGTGTTACTCCTCAAACACCGGGTTATTTAAATAACGTTTTAGATTTTTACAGCGGCGCTGCTAATCCTCTTTTTAAAGATTTTCTCGGTAATGCAACATTTAGCGATTATTTGTTGCAGGACGCTACTTTCCTGAGATGTGACAACATTTCTGCAGGTTATAAAATCAAAAAATTTGTAGAAAAATCGACATTACGAATCTCTGCTTCGGTTAACAACGTATTTATTTTGACCAAATATACCGGTCAAGACCCAGAGAATTTCAATGGTATAGACAGAACTTTCTACCCAAGACCAAGAACATTTACATTAGGTGTTAATCTTGATTTTTAATAAAATAGCATTATGAAAAAATTTAAAATAATTACAGGACTATTTTTTGCGGTGTTGCTCTTGAACAGTTGTACCGATGATTTGACTACTGAGCCTGAAAATGGATTGACTTTAGAAGAATTATTAACCCGTGACCCAAATGCGGTTCAAGGATTGGTTTCTAAAATATATGGTTCATTTGCTTTGTCAGGTGCTAATGGCCCGGGAAGTACTGATACACCTGGGGATGATGCCGGAGAATCACCATTTTTACGCGGCATTATCAACTTAGAAGATTTTACCGCTGACGACATGAAAAATCGTTGGGGTGATAATGGATTAGATCAGTTAACCACAGCTACAGACTGGGATGAGAACAATAAGTTTTTTAGATATTTATACAATCGCGTATACTACACGGTTCCTCAATGCAATAACCTGATTTCTGTATTAGGAAACGTTAGTTTAGATAATAAAGAACAATATATAGCCGAGTTGCGTTTTTTACGTTCATTAGCTTATTATTATCTCATTGATTGTTTTGGGAAAGGTGTTTTGGTTACTGAAGACACATCCAATTCAGTTCCTGCTCCGCAAGCTAATCGTCAACAGTTATTTGCTTTTGTAGAGTCTGAATTGCTAGCGATTCAAGGTGCTTTACCACAAACCAATGAATATGGACGCGCCAATAAAGCGGTTGCCAGAATGTTATTGGCTAAATTATATTTAAATGCTGAGGTCTACACTGGAACACCAAAATATGCTGAAGCTTTAGCTCAGGTTAAGAAAGTGATTGACGAGGGAGGTTATTCATTAACTCCAAATTTTATAAGCCTTTTTTCTGCAGACAATAATGTTAGTTCTGCTAAAACAGAAATTATTTTCCCATTAATTGCAGACCCGTTAACCAGCCAGAGTTATGGTAATACTACATATTTGGTTAGCGGTAGTTTGAGTGGCGATACAATGTCGTTGGGTGATTATGGTGCTACTGAAGGATGGGGAGGTCATCGAGCTACTAGTGCGTGGTATGGTCTCTTTGGAGCCAGTGCTGCTGATTTAGCTGCATCTTCTGATGACCGTGCACATTTGTTTTGGACAACAGGACACAATTATACAATGAATAATTATAAAACATGGATTGATGGTTATCCGTCAATAAAATTCCGAAACACTAATGCAGAAATACCTCTTGCTTCTGCAACAAAATTTTCAGGTACTGATTTCCCGTTATTCAGATTGGCGGATGCTTATTTGATTTATGCAGAATGTGTGCTCAGAGGCGGTGGAGGTTCTACTACAGAAGCGCTTGGATATGTTAATGATATCCGCAATCGTTCACACGCAACACCAATCAATGCAGGTCAATTGACATTAGATTTTATCTTAGATGAGAGAGCAAGAGAACTCAACTTTGAAGGGCATAGACGTACAGATTTGATTCGTTTCGGCAAATTTACTGGAGGGTCTTATCTTTGGCCTTGGAAAGGTGGTGTAGCTGCAGGAACAGCTATTCCAAATCATTATAATGTATTTCCTATTCCGCTCAAAGCGATGCAAGCTAATCCAAACCTTACCCAAAACCCTGGTTATTAATATTTAAATTTCGCATGATGAAAAAAATATCAATTATTTCAGTTTTCGCGGGCTTACTCATCGGATTAGTCTCGTGCGAGAACGATACGGATCCTGTAGCAAGTGCACAAGGTCTTCAATTGAGCAAAGATGCTGCGGTGGTAACTCCTTCAGAGTTAAATACTGGAATTGACGCAAACAATTGTATCAAACTTGATTGGGGGCAAGCTAATAATGGTGTTTCCTCGGTATCTACCTATCAGATTATTATATCAGATCACGATGTGCCTTTCGTTCCTGACGGAGAGGGGAAGAATGTTGTTGAATTCAATTGGGTAACTCCAGAAAACCCAAATAACAGAACCTATACTGCCTTGAATTCAGAAGTCAACACATGGATGAATAAATTGCCATCATTCAACTGTGGCACCATGAATATTGATTTTAGGATTCGTTCATTGTTAGGTAATAACCCAAACAATAACAATAATCTTATTCAGTATTCTAATCCAATTACGATATCTATCAAGGGTTATCCAACTAGCCAAAAAATTCTAGCTTTGGTCAAAGATGGTTCAAACGCTGCAGATGCTCCACAAATCAAATCGAGTGCTAGTTCATCAGATAGCGATTATGAAGGCTACATGTATTTAGAGGCAGGTAATTACAAATTTTATCAACCTGACGGGTGTGGTTCTTTTGCTAATCCAACGATTTATGGAATTAATGCAGGCACCTTAACTGAAGGTGGTTCTGATACATTCAATGTGCCGACGGCAGGTTATTATTCTGTAAAAGCCAATTTAGCCGGAACCACAAAAACATGTGCGATTAAATACTACAGAGCTTTTGGAGTTATAGGTAAAGGAGTCAAATCACTTGGTTTTGACAATATGGTGCCTATGGATGCAGGAGATCAACCCAATATCTGGAAAATTACCATCGATTTGTTCAAAGGAAGAAAAATCAGATTCAGATCGAGTGATTGGACAGGCAACTTGACAGGTACGCCACCCTCAGTTCCTCCAACAGCTACTTTAGTAACTATTTTAGGTAAGGCAACCTCTATTGGTGTGTTAACTGACGTCACTGGAACAACCAGTGGTGATATTACTGTCCCAGGAACTGATGACGGTACTAAACAAAAATATAACATCACCATTGATGTAAGAAACCCAAGAGATTATAAATACACTCTGGAGGCGGTCAACAATTAAACGATTTCACAAAGAAGGCTGTCATCTGGCAGCCTCTTTTTAACTTAATTCATATGAAATCGCCACTAACACAAGTTTGTTGCAAACAAACACCTATGATTAAAAAGGCGATACCATATGTTACCAATGAAAAATATAATTTAAACATATGAAAAAGAAAATTTTATTCACATGGTTGCTCGGTTTTTTCACGGTCTTGATGTCAGCACAGGTAACTATTTCACCGGCTTCATTCAATGTCACCGACCAAATTACCATAACGGTATCCTTCGCCAGTGCTACATGTAATAGCATGGGTACAAATCCGGCAAAAGTCTACATGCACGCCGGAATCGGGAATGATGCCAATGCTTTCGGATTTTCGGTAGTTGGTAACTGGGGACAAGATGATGGCGTGGGACTTATGACCAACAACGGCAACGGAACTTGGAGTATAACCCTTACACCAAGTACTTATTTCAATCTCAATGCAACCCAACAATCGAGTGCCACCAAAATGGGCATGGTATTCAGAAATGCTACCGGTTCACAAACGCTCAAAAAACCAACGGCATGTTCTGATTTCATTTTTAATGTAGGGATATTTCAATCTACTTTGATTTCACCGGCACTTAATAGTGCTACTATTTTGAATTCGGGTTCTAGCCTTTCTATTCAAGCTTCCAACACCAACGGTGCGGCCAGTTATAATTTGAAGGCTAACGGCGTGAGTATCTCCACAGCCCCGAGCACTTCTTTCTTTTCATACAACCATACGGGGATTACCCAAAATCAAAATTATGAACTTGAAGTAACCCAAGGCACTTATGTGCAAGTCAAAAAGTTTTCAGTGATTATCAATCCGGGAACCATCTCCGAGGCGATGCCATCAGGCTCGCTTGAAGACGGAATTAATTATGACCCGGCCGATGCAACCAAGGCAACTTTAGTGCTCAATGCACCATTCAAAGATTTTGTTTATGTGGCCGGAAGTTTCAACAACTGGCAACCCGACGGAACTTACGCCATGAAAAAAGATCCAGCCTCTGGAAAATTCTGGTTGCAGTTGAATGGTTTGACACCTAATCAAGCCTATAGTTTTCAGTATTGGGTATGCGATGTAACGAGTCGTCCAGCCAATTCACCGGCTATTGTAAAAACAGCTGATCCTTTTTCAACTTTGGTATTGTCGCCATTTGATGATCCGGAAATTGCTTCTTTAGGCGTTTATCCGGGGCTTCCGACTTATCCAGCCGGGCAAGAGCGCGAAGTTTCAGTTTTGCAAACCGGACCCAATGCTTATTATCAGTACAATTGGAGCAGTGCTACCACCAACTTCGTAAAACCGCAAAAGAAAGACTTAGTGATTTATGAAGTGCTGGTTCGCGATTTTGATGCCAACCGCAGCTACCAAGATTTAATCAACCGTATTGATTACTTTAAAAACCTTAAAGTCAATGCTATTCAGCTGATGCCGGTCATGGAATTTGAAGGCAATATGAGCTGGGGTTACAACAGTGTTTATCACATGGCGCTTGACAAGCGTTACGGGCCGCCGGCCAAACTCAAAGAATTTATTGATTTGTGTCACCAAAACGGAATCGCTGTGATTCTTGATGTGGCGCTCAATCACGTGTTCGGACGTTCACCACTGGTTCGTATGTGGATGACGGATACTGATGGTGACGGTTGGGATAACGGAGTAACTTCTGAGAATCCTTATTGTAACCAAGCAGCGATGCACTCCTATAGTGTAGGAACTGATTTGAACCATTTCAGAGAGCCGGACAATTTGACCAATACTTATGTGACGCGCACCATCAGACAATGGATTCAAGAATACAAAATTGATGGTTTCCGTTGGGATTTGACCAAAGGATTTACCAATTCATGCCCGTCAAACGTTTCGGGCGGACAAGATGCTTGTACCAACAATTATCAATCAGACCGCGTGGCCAAACTTAAATGGTATGCTGATAAACAATGGGAACTCGATCCGAATTTCTTTGTAATTTTTGAACATTTAGGAACTGGCGGTTCATACAACGAAGAAGTTGAATGGGCCAATTACCTCAAATCAGGCAACACCAAAGGAATCATGCAATGGCGCAAAATGACCGATGCTTATGCCAATTTAATCAAAGGAAATGCAACCAATTTATCCGGAATTGCTGATGCTTCTGAGCGTTTTGTTGGTTATGCCGAAAGTCATGACGAAGAGCGCGTTCTGTACAAAGCCACTACCGAAACCGGACAAACGCAAGGTGATTTGAACAAAGCTTTGCTCAGAACTTCAGCTATGGGAGCGGTTCACCTATTGGTTCCCGGGCCAAAAATGATTTGGCATTTTGGCGATTTAGGTTGGGAAAAATCTCTTTGGACTTGTAATAACGGAAATGTTTCTTTCTCTAATCCGGATTGTAAACTCGACACCAAGCCACAACCTCAATGGACCGAAAACTGGTTAGGCAATGCCAACAGAAGTGCTATTTACAACAATTGGGCACGACTGATTAATTTGAAAAAAACCGAGAATGTTTTTGAAAACGGATCGTATGCCTGGAACTTTGGTTCGATTGGTCATCCTCGTTTGGATATATGGACCAGCACCACACAAACCGGAAGTTTAAGTTATGTTTATGTACTAACCAATTTCACGAACAATACATACAATGTTGCTGGTGGATTTCCATTTACCGGAACTTGGTACAACATGATGGACGACACCTCATTTGACGTGACCGATACCAATATGAACATCAGTATTGAACCGGGCGGATTCAGAGTTTTCGGAAACAAAGCATCTACCTTGAGTATTGATGCAATTGATATTACCGAGGCAATCGATTTATATCCGAATCCGGCGCAAGAGTATTTCCAAATCAATGTGGCTACCTCAAAAGTTCAGGTTTATTCAATCACCGGGCAAATGGTCAAAGAATTCACAGCCGAGTCAAATGGTTATCGATTTAATATTTCGGATCTCAAAACCGGAATGTATTTGGTAAAAATCACCGATACCAATAATCGTCAAAAAACCACCAGACTCATCAAAGAGTAAGTTAGAGTTAGTTAATATTTTTTTCAGAAAAACCTTCCATTTGGGAGGTTTTTCTTTTGAAAATCAGCTGGGTTTTATTTTTAAAGGTCAATGAAAATCTTACCTTTGCCTCATGGAAAAAGAAAAAAAGAGCAAATTGGTCAAAGCCTTCAAGATAACGGTTGTTACTGTTTTGAGTATTTTGTTGTTGATGTTTTTGCTGCCCATTCTATTTCCGGGCAAAATAGCCGAAGAAGTCAAGAAATTTGCCAACGAACGCTTAGATGGCCAGCTCAATTTCTCTAAAGCTGAATTGTCTTTTTTCAATCATTTTCCGTCGCTGACCTTAACGCTCAAAGATTTTAAACTCAACGGATCGGCTCCGTACCGCAACGAAACACTTGTCTCGGCCGGAGAAATTGCCTTTGGAATCAACGTCAAAAGTTTGATTTTTGACAGTACCGTCAAAATTGATAAGATCTTTTTGTCCAACGCGCTGATGAATGTGCATGTCAACAAAAACGGTCAGGCCAATTACAACGTTTATGTTTCTGAAGACGAAAAACCTTCGAGCAAAGATTCAAATACATCGCTCAAACTCGAAAAAATTGCGATTGAAAACAGCCATCTCATCTACAATGACGAGTCTGTAAAAATGCTCGTCGATGCCAAAGGTTTCAATTACATTGGCAAAGGCGATTTAGATCAAGCGATTTTTGATATTTATACCGAAGCCGAAATTGATTCGCTCAATTTAACGTACGACCACAAACAATATCTTCAAAACAAAAAGGTCAAAGCCGATTTGATTACCAAAATCAACACGAATTCATTGGCGTTTATCTTTGAACAAAACAACCTCAAAATCAACAAACTTCCCGTTGAGTTTACCGGTAAATTCGACTTTCTCAAAAACGGTTACGATATGGATTTCAGCATCAAATCAACCGATAGCCGACTCAACGATTTCTTTACTGCGCTTCCGCCTGAATATGTAACTTGGCTTGAGAAAACCAAAGTCAAAGGCTCAACCGATATTGGTCTTTCGCTCAAAGGGCAATACATCGCATCGCAAAACAAAAGTCCGGATATGAACTTCAATATGAAAATTCGCGACGGACATATTGAGTACAAAAACGCACCCTATCCGCTGTCGAATATTTTCTTGAATTTTGACACGAAAATCCCGGCTTTAAATCCTGACAACATCCAAGTGAGTGTTGATTCGTTGTTTTTCAATGTCGGAAAAGATTACCTCAAAGCGATTGTCAAAGCGCGCGGGCTCAAAAAGCCAATCATCGAGGCTAATTTGCAGGCCTCGCTCGATCTCAAAAAACTCGATCAAGCGGCCGGTTTGCAAAACATGGATCTCAGTGGTTTGCTCAAAATGAATGTAATTTCTAAGGGAATTTACAACAAAGAAAAATCAATCTTTCCGGTCACCAAAGGAACGGTTTTGCTCAAAAATGCTCACATTCAAACGCAGTATTATCCAAAACCGATTACCCATATCAACCTTTTGGCATCGCTGTTTAATGGCAACGGAACCTTTGCACAAACTCAATTGATTATCAATCCGGCATCGTTTACTTTTGAAGGAAAACCTTTTTTCGTGCAAGCGAGTTTCAAGAATTTTGACGATGTTGCCTACAACCTTAAAGCCAAAGGAAGTGTTGATTTGGCGCGTGTTTACAAAGTTTTTCCGGTGGATGGCCTAGATGTCAAAGGATACATCAAAGCCGATGTCGCCTTTAAAGGAGTTCAGAGCGATGCAGTGGCCGGACGTTATGACAAACTCAAAAACAGCGGAACCCTTGAGCTCAAAAATATCCGAACCCAAAGTCAATATCTGCCCAAACCATTCGTGATTAATCAGGGTGTATTTAAGTTTGCTCAAGACAAAATGTTCTTTAATCATTTCTTGGCGGCTTATGGCACATCCGATTTTAAAATGGACGGATACTTGCAAAACGTCATCAATTTTGTGTTGTCTGATCGCGAGGTGCTCAAAGGAAAATTCAATTTGACGTCTAATTATATCAACGTTGATGAATTCACCTCGGGTGCAACCGGTCAACCGACAACCAAAGAAGATGCAAAAGCGACAACAACTGCAACCAAAGAAACCGGTGTGGTGGTGATTCCGCCGAATTTTGATTTACAATTTACAGCCAACGCAGCTAAAGTTGATTTTCAAGGTTTGAATTTGACCCAATCCCACGGAAATTTATCGATCAATAAAGGCAAACTTTCCCTTGTCAATACTGGTTTCAGTATTATTGATTGCCCGGTGAATATGAATGCGACTTATCTCAGTGAAACGCTGGCGCGCGCTGCTTTTGACTTTAAAATCAAAGCTGAAGATTTTGACATCAAACGCGCTTATGTCGAAATCAAAATGTTTCGCGAAATGGCTTCGGCTGCCGAAAAAGCCCAAGGGAAAGTTTCGTTGGATTACCGTGTCGCCGGTAAACTCGACGGGAATATGCAACCCATTTATCCATCACTCAAAGGCGGTGGTGTTTTATCGGTACGACAAGTAAAAATGAAAGGCTTTAGAATGTTCGGAGCCGTGAGCGATAAAACCCATACCGATGCGATTCGCAATCCCGACGTGAGTAAAGTGGACATCAAAACGACTATCAAAAACAACATCATCACCATTGAACGTTTTAAGTTTAAATTTGCCGGTTTCCGTCCGCGCATTGAAGGAACCACGAGTTTTGACGGAAAACTCAATATCAAAATGCGTTTGGGTTTGCCGCCGTTGGGCATCATTGGAATTCCGCTTACCATTACCGGAACTAAAGATGCGCCGAAGGTGAAATTAGGACGAAAAGGAGAGGATATTGAAGAGACCCAATACAACGAAAATGCACCGGCACAGAAAACTCCTCTAGATAATTCATCCGGACAATCAGCTCCGAATACAAGTGCTCCGGCACCCGCTGCGCAGCCATCCCAAAATCAGAATGGGCAATAAGTAAAGATTCAAGCGTAAAAGTTTCTATTTTACCGCCAGACTTTTACCTTTGTCGGTCGGAATAAATCCCAAAAGCATGAACAGAAACAGCAAACGCAGAGAAGCTTTACTATACCACGCCAAACCTACGCCGGGTAAAATTAAAATCGTTCCTACCAAAAAATACGCAACCCAACGTGATTTGTCGTTGGCCTATTCACCGGGCGTGGCTGAACCATGTTTAGAAATTGCCAAAGACGTCAACAACGTTTATAAATATACTTCTAAAGGAAATTTAGTCGCAGTTATCTCTAATGGAACCGCGGTTTTAGGTTTGGGCGATATTGGTCCGGAAGCTTCTAAACCCGTGATGGAAGGCAAGGCTTTGCTTTTTAAAATCTTTGCTGATATTGACGGATTTGACATTGAAGTTGGTACCAAAGACATTGAAGAATTCATTCAGACAGTCAAAAATATTGCTCCTACTTTCGGAGGAATCAACCTTGAAGATATCAAAGCGCCCGAGTCATTTGAAATCGAACGCCGATTGGTCGAAGAGCTCAATATTCCGGTCATGCATGACGATCAGCACGGCACGGCGATTATTTCGTCGGCCGCTTTGCTCAATGCCTTAGAGTTGGCCGAGAAAAAAATTGACCGTGTAAAAGTGGTGGTTTCAGGTGCGGGTTCGGCGGCGTTGGCTTGTGCTAATTTGTACGTGATGTTGGGCGTGCAACCCAAAAACATCATCATGTTTGATAAAGAAGGTGTTTTGCACAACGGGCGAACCGATTTGTCAGATTTGCAAAAAAGATATACCTCCGGAAAGGCCGGAACCACTATGGCAGAAGCAATGGTCGGTGCCGATGTTTTCTTAGGTTTGTCAGCCGGAAATATTCTATCGCCAGAAATGTTACTCGATATGGCCAGCAATCCGATTGTGTTTGCGATGGCTAATCCGATTCCGGAGATTGATTACCAATTGGCCATTGACACGCGCAATGACATCATTATGGCTACCGGCCGATCGGATCATCCGAACCAAGTCAACAATGTTTTGGGCTTTCCTTATATATTTAGAGGAGCGCTTGATGTGCGCGCGACCAAAATTAACGAAGAAATGAAAATGGCCGCGGTTCACGCATTGGCTGCCTTGGCCAAAGAAAGTGTGCCCGAACAAGTAAATATTGCTTATGGCGAAACCAAATTAGTATTTGGCCGCGATTATATTATTCCGAAACCTTTTGATCCGCGCTTAATTACAACGGTTGCTCCGGCTGTGGCCAAAGCGGCTATGGATTCCGGAGTGGCTCTGCAACCCATTCAAGATTGGGAAGAATATCAAGACCAACTCATGGAGCGTTTGGGCTCTGACAACAAAATGGTGCGATTGCTCACCAACCGCGCCAAGACCGATCCGAAGCGAGTGGTTTTTGCCGAAGCGGATCATCTCGACGTACTCAAAGCGGCTCAGATTGTTCATGAAGAAGGCATCGGAAAACCCATTTTGCTTGGTAACCGCGAACTCATTTTAGAGCTCAAAGAAGAGTTGGGCTTTGATGCGGATGTGCCGATTTATGACCCGAAAACCAAAGAAGAAGATCAGCGAAGATTGCGTTATGCCGATATCTTTTGGAAATCGCGCCAACGCAGAGGAATTTCGTTGCTTGACGCTCAAAAATGGATGCGTGAGCGCAACTATTTTGCAGCGATGATGGTCAATGAAGGCGAAGCCGATGCACTAGTAACGGGTTATTCGCGCAGTTACCCGTCAGCGGTGAAGCCCATCATGCAACTCATAGGTAAAGCGCCGGGAATTTCGCTCATTGCTACCACCAATATGATGATGACCAATCGCGGACCGATGTTTTTGTCTGATACGGCCATTAATCCGAATCCGACGGCTGATGATTTGGCCAAAATTGCCCTGATGACCGCCAAAACTGTTCGTATGTTTGGTATGGAGCCGGTGATTGCGATGGTTTCATTTTCAAATTTTGGTTCCGCTTCTGATTTGAGTGCTACCAAAGTACGTGAAGCGGTTTCTTATTTGCATAATTACTACCCGGATTTGGTAGTGGATGGTGAAATTCAAGCAGATTTTGCTTTGAATCCCGATATGCTCAAGGCGAAGTTTCCGTTTTCAAAACTCGCCGGAAAAAAAGTCAACACGCTCATATTTCCGAATTTGGAATCGGCCAATATTACCTATAAATTGCTCAAAGAATTGTATAAAGTTGATTCGATTGGGCCAATAGTAATGGGGCTTGACAAACCGGTGCATATTTTTCAATTAGGTGCCAGTGTAGAAGAGATGGTCAATATGGCTGCGGTAGCGGTTGTTGATGCTCAAGAAAAGATAAAAAAATTAAAGAATTTTAATATTAAATTTTAAGCAGCCCGTGCAAAAGGCTAATTAAAGTTTTTTGTTATATTTGGAACTGCTTTAAAGAGATAATGATAGCGCATATTCAAGGAAAATTGGTTGAAAAATCACCTACTGAGGTCGTCATAGATTGTGGTGGCGTGGGCTATCAGATTCATATTTCATTGCATACATACAGTTTGCTTCCCGCGACAGATTACATCAAATTATACACGTATCTTCAAGTAAAAGAAGATGCGCACACGCTGTTTGGTTTTGTTGAAAAATCAGAACGCGAAATATTCAAAATGTTGTTGTCTGTTTCGGGCATCGGAGCCAACATTGCGCGAACCATGCTCTCATCGCTTGAGCCCAAACAAATTATTCAGGCATTGGCCAGCGGTGATGTCGGGCTGATTCAGTCAGTAAAGGGAATCGGTGGAAAAACAGCACAACGCGCTATACTCGATCTTAAAGACAAGGTGTTAAAACTCTATGATTTGGATGAAGTTTCGAGCGTGGCCAACAATACAAACAAAGAAGAAGCGTTATCAGCACTGGAAGTTTTAGGCTTTAACAAAAAATTGGCAGAGAAAGTAGTAGACAAAATTGTCTTACAAGACGCATCTGCCAGCGTAGAAGCTATCATCAAACAGGCATTAAAAAATTTATAATACTTGAAAACAAGATACTTAAGCAATTTATCGCCGGTATTCAAAATATTTGTTTTGATGCTTTTTTTGTTCTTTGAAGGGACAACCTTTGCTCAAGTTCAAGAGCAAGTTCAAGAACAAGAAAAAGACAGCATCAAGCCTGGATATTCCTCGGGAACTTTACAATTGAGCAATCCGCCCAGCATACTTGAAGCTTATACGTATGATCCGGTAACCGATCGATATATCTATACCAACAAGGTAGACGATTTCAACATCAATTACCCAATTATTCTAACGCCTAAAGAGTACGAACAACTGATGCTTCGTGAGTCAATGCGTGAATACTACAAGAAAAAATCGGATGCCATTGACGGAAAAAAAGCAGGCTCAGAAGCAGCCAAAAAGAACTTGCTTCCGCGTTATTATGTTAATTCAAGTTTTTTTGAATCGATTTTCGGAAGCAACACCATTGATGTAAAACCTACCGGTTCCGTTGAGGTTGATCTTGGAGTTCGTTACACCAAACAAGACAATCCGGCTTTTTCACCTAAAAATCGTCAGAACATCAACTTTGATTTTAACCAGCGAATCAATATGTCGCTCATGGGTAAGGTGGGAACCAGACTTAAAGTAACAGCTAACTACGATACACAATCAACTTTTTCGTTTCAGAATCAAATTAAGTTAGAATACACTCCTGACGAAGATGACATCATTCAAAAAATTGAAGTCGGTAATGTGAGCATGCCACTGAGCGGATCACTTATTCGCGGGGCACAAAGTCTCTTTGGGGTAAAAGCTCAGCTTCAATTTGGGCGAACCACAATTACTGGGGTTTTCTCTGAACAAAAATCACAAACCAAAACCGTTACGGCTCAAGGAGGTGGAACCATTCAGGATTTTGATTTTTTTGGTTTGGAGTATGATAACGACCGTCACTTTTTCTTGTCCCAATACTTCAGAAACCGCTATGACGCAGCTCTAAAGAATTATCCTTTTATTGACAGCCGAGTTCAAATTACACGGATAGAAGTTTGGATTACCAATCGTCAAAACCGCGTCAACAACACCAACAACAATCAGCGAAACATCATCGCGCTTCAAGATTTGGGGGAATCGCAACAATCGGCATATCCGGACACTGAAATTGTATCGCTCAACCCTACACCTGCAGGTTTTTTCAAAGTGCCTGCTGATAGTCCGTCAGACAATAAAAACAATCAATACGATCCGGGATTGATCGATAATTCATCCGGCGGATCGGGTTTTTTGAATTCGAATATCCGTGAGATTGCCACAGCCAGTTCTGGGTTTAACGTAGTGGTTCCGGTAGAAGGAATGGATTTTTCAAAGCTTGAGAACGCCAGAAAACTCAATTCAAACGAGTTTAGTTTTCATCCGCAATTGGGTTATATTTCACTCCAACAAAAACTTTCAAACGATGAAGTTTTGGCGGTAGCTTACCAATACACCATCGGAGACAAAGTTTATCAAGTAGGTGAATTCGGTAATGACGGAGTTGATGCAACTCAAGCGGGCGCCACCGATCCCGGTACGGGACAATTGCAAGCGATTACTACCCAAGCATTGGTACTTAAAATGCTCAAAAGTAATTTGACCAATGTTGAAAAGCCAGTTTGGAATTTGATGATGAAAAACATCTATCAGATTCCGGGAGCATTTCAGTTGGAACAGCAGGATTTCAGATTCAATATTTTGTATTCTGACCCTTCACCGCTTAATTATATCAGTCCTGTAGCGGGTTCTCCGTTTCCGCCAAACGATCCACTGCATCCCGAAAATTGGGTAAACAATATTCCATTGTTGAAAGTATTTAATCTTGACCGATTAAACTCAACCAATGACCCACAAGTAGGTGGCGATGGATTCTTTGACTTTTTACCCGGATTGACCGTTGATACACAAAACGGGCGATTGATTTTTAGCACAGTAGAGCCTTTTGGCAAACTCATTTTTGACAAATTAAAAGATGCTCCAACGCAAAACTATAACGATCCAACTACTTATAATGCCAATCAAGCCAAGTATGTTTTCAGAAACATGTATCGCAAAACCCAATCGTCGGCACTTCAAGACGGTAGTAAAAACAAATATGAGTTGCGCGGTAAGTTTAAATCATCTGGAGGTGACGGTATTCCGATTGGTGCCTTCAACGTGCCAAAGGGTTCCGTAGTGGTTACCGCAGGCGGTCGTGTACTCATGGAAGGTGTTGATTATACAGTAAACTATCAAGCGGGGAGAGTACAAATTTTAGATCCTTCTTTACAAGCTTCTAACACACCTATTCAGGTTTCGGTTGAGAATAATTCAACTTTTGGGCAGCAAACACGCCGTTTTATGGGCGTCAACATTGACCATAAGTTCTCTGATAAATTTATGGTTGGTGGAACTTTGCTCAAAATGACCGAACGTCCACTCACGCAAAAATCTACCTACGGACAAGAATCAGTCAATAACACAATCTATGGATTGCATGCGAATTATGCTACTGAAATACCATTTTTAACCAGAATGGTCAATAAGTTGCCGTTTATGGATACAGATGTTCCTTCTAACTTTTCGTTTAGAGGTGAAGTCGCTTTTCTAAAGCCAGATACGCCAAAAGCGGACAAATTCAACGGTGAGTCGACATTGTATATTGATGATTTTGAAGGCTCTCAGACCAATATTGACTTGCGTTCGCCGCTTTCTTGGTCATTGTCATCGACTCCGATAAAAGATACCGAAACAACCGGAAACGAGACACCAAGCCCTTATAATTTCAATGGTGAGTCAAACAATATTGATTATGGCTTTAAGCGTGCAAAAATGAGTTGGTACAGCATTGATCCAATTATTTACACCAAACCCGGCGGTATCTCAACCGATGATATTTCACTCAATAAAACACGCCGAATTTTCACGCGCGAAGTTTATCCGAATACGGATATTGCCCCGGGACAAGTTCAAATTATCAACACTTTAGATTTAACTTATTATCCTAAAGAAAGAGGTCCTTATAACAACGAGACCAGTACTAATATTGCCAATAATGCGCAAGCCAATTTCGGAGGAATTATGCGCTCGCTCAATTCAACCAACTTTGAACAGGCCAATGTTGAGTTTATTCAATTTTGGGTAATGGATCCTTATGTGGGTCATGGCTCGCTCCCGGCAACCAGTGACAATGTCGGAAAAGTTTATTTTAACTTAGGGTCAATTTCTGAGGATATTTTGCGCGATGGACGAAAACAATACGAGAATGGTTTGCCCGAAGCAGGGTCAAATCAATTGTATATCAGTACAATTTGGGGAAGAGTTCCGGCGTCGCAATCGCTTATTTATGCTTTTGATGTAGACGGAGCCAACCGCAACGCGCAAGATATTGGACTTGACGGTATGAATGATGCCGATGAAGCAAGTATCTACACCGAGTATGCCAGTGAATCTGATCCGGCCGGTGATAATTATGAATATTTCCTTCAGGCATCGGGTAGCGTCATCGATCGTTACAAAAGATACAACGGAACTCAAGGAAATTCACCTGTAACGGTTACGGATAACAACCGAGGTAATTCAACTCTTCCGGACATTGAGGATATCAATCGCGACAACACGATGGATACTTTTGATGCATACTACGAATACAGCGTAGATATCAAACCGGGTATTGAGGTTGGAAATACGCGTTTTGTTACGGATATTCGCGACACTTCGGCCGAAACTTCGGGTTCTTCTTTTGGAGAATCAACTCCCGTTCGTTGGATTCAATTCAAAATTCCGGTGACTGAATTTGAACGAAAAATTGGTAGCATCAGCGATTTTACTTCGATTCGTTTTATCAGAATGTTTACCACCGGCTTCAAGGATGAAGTGACTTTGCGTTTTGCAGCGCTTGATTTGGTTCGAGGCGATTGGAGACGTTATACCAATACGCTTGACTCGGTACTTCCACCTGGAACCGATACCAATGTGGCTGATGACCCAACGGTTTTTGAAGTTCAATCGGTAAATATTCTAGAAAACAGCAATCGTTCGCCTATTCGTTATGTTACGCCACCGGGTGTGGTTCGCGAGCAATTGTATAACAACAATACCATCATCAACCAAAACGAACAATCTTTGTCATTGCGCGTTTCGGGTGAACAAGGTCTTGAAGCAACCGATGCTCGCGGTGTTTTCAAGAATATTAGCGTTGACATGCGCCAGTTTAAAAAACTCAAAATGTTTATCCACGCTGAGGCTTATGCGGCTGATACTTCAATGCCTTTACAAGATAATGAAATGGTTGCCTTTTTGCGTTTCGGAAATGATTTTACTGACAACTTCTATCAGGTTGAAGTCCCGTTAAAGGTAACAGCACCAGGAGCGACTTCAGCTGAAGCTATTTGGCCCGAAGCCAATAATTTGACAATTCCATTGGAGTTGCTTACTCAGATTAAAATTTTGTCAAGACAAGCTCCGGCACTCGGTCCGAATGAGATTTTTTACCGATACGATGACGAATTAGACGCTTCTTATTCGGGCAACATGCGCATCGGGGTTCGAGGGAATCCAAATTTTGGGCTGGTCAGAAACTTGATGATAGGAATTAAAAACAACACCAGAACCGGTAGAGATGCGGCTGGAAATCCTTTGATTTCAAGACCCATCAAAGGTGAGGTTTGGTTCAATGAGCTGAGATTGGCCGAAATGGACAACAAAGGCGGTATGGCTGCTGTGGCCAATGTCGATACTAATTTGGCTGATTTTGCCACCGTATCGGCTATGGGAAAAATGAGTACGGTTGGCTTTGGTTCGCTGGAACAAGGTCCGAATGAACGCAGTCGTGAGAACACCCAACAATACAACGTTGTTACCAACTTGAGTTTAGGAAAATTGATGCCAAAAAAATGGCATATTAACTTGCCGTTTAACTATTCAGTGGGTGAAGAAACCATCACACCACTGTATGATCCGTTTAATCAAGATATCAAGCTGGATCAAGTGTTGGATATTACTGCAAGTTCAGCCGAACGCTCAAAAATCAAAGATCGCGCTATTGATTATACCAAACGCAAAAGCATCAACTTTATCGGAGTTAAAAAAGAGCGATCACCCAATCAAAAACAACGCGTTTACGATCCGGAAAACTTAACGCTGTCGTATTCATTTAATCAGGTTGAAAAACACAATTTTGAAATTGAAGATTATTTGGATCAGCAAGTCAATACCACGGCTGATTACACCTTTAATTTCCAACCCAAAGCTGTTGAACCGCTCAAGAACAACAAATTCCTCAAGAAAAGTTCTTATCTGAAAATGTTGAGCGATTTTAACTTCAACTATTTACCGTCAAATATTTCGTTTAGTGCGAGTATTATTCGCCAGTATAATCAGCAGCAATTCCGTCAGATTGATGTGGCCGGAATTCCGCTGGATCCGCTGTACAGACGCAATTATTTGTTTAACTATCAGTATGGTTTTGGTTATAATCTGACTAAATCGCTCAAAGTAAATTACACAGCATCTTCAAGTAATATCGTCCGTAATTATATTGACGAGAACAATATGCCGATCAACAGTGTTACTCTGTTTACCGATTATTGGAATACGGGCGAACCTAACACACACAACCACCAATTGGTTGTTAACTACGAATTGCCCATCAATAAATTGCCTTTCTTGAGTTTTGTGAAATCAACTTATTCATATACAGGAGACTACAGTTGGCAAAGAGCATCGATAGCTATGTCGCAACTTGAGGTTGACGGACAAACTTATAATTTAGGAAATACCATTCAAAATGCGGGTTCACATAAGCTCAACACGGCTTTAAATATGGATTCGTTCTATAAATATATTGGGCTTACCAAGAAAAAAACAACGCCGCCTAAAACTACAGCTCCGCCCAAACCGGGACAAAAAGTGGTCAATACCGCTCAGCCGGCAGCAGCACAGAACAGTTTCTTTAAAGATGCTTTAATCAATACGCTTACTTGTTTTAAAACGATCAACATCAATTACTCAGAAAATCGCGGAACTGTTTTGCCGGGTTATTTGCCGAGCGTTGGCTTTTTCGGGACTTCTAAACCGACTTTAGGTTTCATTTTCGGTTCACAGGCGGATGTTCGTTACGAAGCGGCCAAAAACGGATGGTTGACCAATTATCAAGATTTTAATCAAAGCTTTACACAAGTAATCAACCGAACGCTGAACCTTACGGCCAACGTCGATTTGTTTCCGGATTTCAAAATTGATTTATCGGGTGACCGAACCTATGTGCGCAATTTCTCAGAACAATACGATGTTTCTGCAGACGGAACTTACAATCCTCGTTCTCCGTATAGCACGGGTAACTTTGCCATTTCGACGGTTTTGATCAAGACAGCTTTTAGCCAAAGCGATGAGAATTATTCGGCGGCTTTTCAAGATTTCAGAGACAACAGAATCAAGATTGCCGATCGTTTAGCCGAGAATTACTATGGAAGCAATATTCCGAGATACGGAGATAATTTGCATCCAATTCCGACCGATCCGAATGATCCGCAATATGCCACTTATGTTTCAAACAAAGGGTTTCCGATAGGATTTGGCAAAAACAATCAATCGGTTTTGATTCCTGCATTTATGGCTGCTTACACCGGCACAAGCGCTTCGAGTGTGGCTTTGAATACGTTTAGAGATTTTCCGATTCCGAACTGGAACATCAAATACACCGGTTTGATGCGATACAAATTCTTTAAAGACAATTTCAAACGTTTGTCTATCCAACACGGATATAAAGCAACGTACACGGTTAACTCATTTCGTTCAAATTTTGAGTATGACAAGAACCCGACCGGAAGCGATGTTGGTGGGAATTTCTACAACAAATTACTCATTTCAAACGTGAATTTAGTTGAACAATTCAATCCGCTCATTCGTTTTGATATGGAAATGAAAAACTCGGTAAAAGTTTTGGCTGAAGTGAAAAAAGACCGTTCGATGTCGTTGAGTTTTGACAACAATTTGCTTACTGAAGTGCGCGGAATGGATTATACACTTGGTTTGGGTTACCGAATCAAAGATGTGATTATCTCGTCAAAATTGGCCGATAATCCGACGGGTATTATCAAAAGTGATATCAACATCAAAATTGACGGAACCTATCGAAACAGCAAAACCATTGTTCGTTATTTAGATTACGACAACAATAAGCTCTCGGGCGGACAGAATATTTGGTCAGTAAAAGTGAGCGCTGATTATTCTTTCAGCAAGAATTTAACCTTGTTGTTCTATTACGACCATCAATTCTCAAAAGCAGTTATCTCGACTTCGTACCCAATGACCAACATCAGAGCCGGATTTACGATGCGATATAATTTCGGAAACTAAACTCAAAAACACGAACTATCAACAGATAAATTTTATTACAAAATGAATATACCTGCAAATTTAAAGTACACAAAAGATCACGAGTGGATTATGCTTGACGGTGAAATTGCTACCGTTGGAATTACCGATTTTGCCCAAAAAGAATTGGGTGATATTGTTTATGTTGAAGTTGAAACCTTAGACCAAACACTCGACAAAGACGAAGTTTTCGGAACCGTTGAAGCGGTCAAAACCGTTTCAGATTTGTTCTTGCCAATGGCCGGAGAAATTATTGAGTTCAATGATTCGCTTGAAACCAATCCTGAAGTAGTCAATTCAGACCCTTATGGAGCCGGTTGGATGATCAAAGTTAAAGTTTCAAACGCAGCTGATTTTCAGGAATTATTAGATAGTGAAGCTTATGCAGCGCTTATCGGAGCGTAAAAGCATTTTCTTATTCTTTGCTCTGGGTTGGACCTCGCTGATTACTTATTTTAGTATGAGCGATGTTCGGATGCTGCCCACCATCAAAATACAAGATATTGACAAAGGTGTTCACTTTGTGTTTCACTTTGTTTTTACCCTTAGTTGGTATATGTATTTGGGTGCCAGAAACGGGTTTGTTGCAAAGTCCTTGTTTCAGGCTATGTTGCTTTCGCTTTTGTATGGCATAACCATCGAAATTGCCCAAGGAACATTAACAACTTATCGTTCTGCTGATCCGCTAGACGTTTTAGCCAACAGTTCTGGAGCCTTGGCTTGTTCGGTTGTGGTTATTCTGGCGCAAAAGAGTTTTAAATTAATCAAATAAAAGATGCCCGCTTCGGTGGGATTTTTTATTTTTATACCCGACATACAGAGTTCCACCAGACGAACTTTTTTTATTCTGAAATATTATGAATATCAAACAATATCTTGATTCGACTTATCTCAAAACCGCAGAGCAAGCCGGGCTTTCTGATGCAGAAAATCTGACCATCAACAAACGCTTCATTCAAGAAGCTATTGACGAAGATTTTAAACTCATTATGATTCGTCCCAACATAGTTTCGGTGGCTCGTGAAATGATAGATGCTGCACAGTCAAAAGTTTGCGTTGGAACGGTGATCGATTTTCCGCTTGGACAATCTTCACTTGACGACAAGCTCAAAGAAGCGCAACAAGCCATCGAAGACGGAGCCGACGATTTAGATTTTGTATGTAATTACGAAGCCTTTAAAAGAGGCGAGATTGATTTAGTGCGACAAGAGATTTTGGCCTGTACGCAATTGGGTTTACAGCACCACAAAATTGTCAAGTGGATTATTGAAGTTGCTGCGCTCAATCATCAGCAAATTATTCAATTATCAACCTTGATAAAAAAAGTAGTGCTGGATCATTTTAAAGAAAACCAATACAATTCAGTCTTTGTTAAATCATCTACCGGATTTTATATCACTCAAAACAATTTGCCCAACGGCGCTACTCTAGAAACGATTATTCCGATGTTGGAAAATGCTTCACCGCTTCCGGTAAAAGCTGCTGGTGGTGTGCGTACTTTTGATGAAGCCACGGCCATGATTCAGTTGGGTGTAAAACGCATCGGAACCTCAGGAGCCAAAGCCATAGCCGATGGTCAGATTGCAGATTCTTCTTATTAGTATGAAAACAAAACTACGCTCAATCCTTTTTTTATTGTTTACCCTTGGAGCAACCGCACAAGAGCTCACGCAAATTAAAGAGCAACATCCCACTTTTGAGGCTTGTAAAGAGAAAACCGGCAAAGACCTAGAAGATTGTTTCAACAGTCAGTTGCAAGATTTTATTTTCAATCATTTTGAAGTTCCGACGGATTTAAAAAATTCAGGATATACCGGCAGTGTGATTGTTTTATTTGAAGTGAGCGATACGGGCACTTTTAAAACTTTATACATTGATGCCGCCGATGAAAGATTGCGTCAAGAAGCCCAAAAAGTATTTGATCAATTGCCTAAAGTAGCGCCGGCTTTGTACAATGGTCAACCCAATTATGCAAAATATACGGTCAAGATTTCTATTCCGCTCAAAAGCTCAGCACAATTGGCCGCCGAAGCCGAGCAGCAGCGTTTATTGGCCGCGCGTAATTATGTAGCCAATAAAGACAAAGAACTCACGGAATATGATAATATTCGCTATCATAAATTCAACAATCCAAAGTTTGAAAGCCCGCTCAATGTTCCGTTTTCACACAGTTATTACGCTTGGTTTGACGCCGCAGTTAACCAAGTCGGAAGCAATAATCACACGGCCATAAAACCGTTGACTTATGCTGATGTAAATCGTTATTATAAGTTTCGCGATGAAAACCAAAAGCTCATGATGAACAAATCATCGTGGTGGGGTAAGAAGTTGTTTAATGAAAATTTTGCCGAAATTCAAGGCGATGGCTATTGGTTTACCTTTAATCCGATTTTGGATTTGCAGATGGGTAAAAGCAGTCCGAGCGAACTCAAATACACCTACATCAATACGCGCGGTTTACAGATTCAGGGCGGTTTAGGAAGACAGGTTGTGTTTACTTCAACGATTTTTGAAAGTCAAGGTAGATTTGCTGATTACTACAACCGTTATGCTATGTCCATCAAGCCTTCGGGAGGAGATTCGGCGGTGATTCCCGGAATTGGGATTGCTAAAAGTTTTAAAAGTGACGCTTTTGATATGCCGATGGCCGAGGCCAACATTACTTTTACACCGAGCGATATTTTTTCGATGCAAGCCGGTTATGGTAGAAATTTCATAGGCGATGGCTACCGATCGCTTATTACTACCGATGGTGTGAGTCCGTATCCGTTTTTTAAACTCAGCACCACTTTTTGGAAGATTAGATATACCAATACTTATATGTTTCTTAAAGACATCAGTCCTGAATTTACCGCTGATCGAACTTATGCGAGCAAATACATGGCCAATCACTATTTGAGTTGGAATGCGACTAAGCGCCTCAATCTTGGTTTTTTCGAGACGGTTATTTGGGCCAACACCAACGGTCGCGGTTTTGATATGAGTTTCTTTAATCCGATTATTTTTTACCGTTCGGTCGAGTTTGCTTCTTCAGCCAAATCCGGAAATGCATTGATGGGTCTGACCGGAAAATACAAATGGAACAATCAGTTTAATTTTTACGGACAATTTTTGTTGGACGAATTTTCATTGGCCGATATCAAAGCCGGACAAAAAAGCTGGAAAAATAAATATGGCTATCAGCTAGGAGTGAAATATTTTAATGCTTTTAATGTTGAGAATTTATTGCTTCAACTAGAATACAATCGAGTGCGTCCGTATGTGTATTCACACAGTGATCCATCCACCAATTACGGACATGCCAATCAAAATGTCGGGCATCAGTGGGGTGCCAATTTTCAGGAATTGATTCTGATTGGGCGTTATCATAAAGGGCGTTATTTTGCCGATGCTAAACTTACTTATGGCGTTCGTGGTTTTGATTTTAATGCCAACGGCAATACGTATAATTACGGAGGTAATATTTATCTTGATTACGACAATGACAAACCGTATCTCACAGGTGTAAAAGTAGGGCAGGGCAACAAAACCAATATTCTCATTGCCGATGTACAAGCAGGTTATTTGCTCAATCTGGCCTCAAACCTCAAATTGTTCGGCAGTTTTATATACCGAGATTTTAATCCGATGGCCAATACACCAACGGTTTTTAAAGAAACGACCACTTGGTTTTCGGTGGGCATTCGCAGCGATATTTTTAATTGGTATTTTGATTATTAACAGCCCAAAATTCTCAGACTTTTTTTATGACGCTATTCTTGCTGATATCATTTCTGAAAAGTACCTTTGCGCCGATTTAAAAACACGCATGAACGCATTGAGTTCTCCATTTTCGGTCAAAAAATCATTTTTGGATTTTAAAGAAATTACCAAGGCGGGTTTGGCAATCAGTGTTGTTTTCTCATCTATTGCCGGATATTTGCTAGGTATTGATGAATTTTCCCTTGAAAGAATTCCGCAATTACTCATGCTTGCCGTTGGCGGATATTGTATGGTGGGCGCATCGAATGCCTACAACCAAGTCATCGAAAAAGACCTAGATGCACTGATGGATCGCACCAAAAACAGGCCGGTCGCTTCAGGAAGAATGTCGCCCAATCACGCCTTGTTTTTAGCGAGTTTGCTCACGATTGTCGGATTGATTTTACTCTATATGATCAACCCAAAATCTGCGATGTTTGGGGCGATTTCTATTTTTTTATACACCAGTGTTTACACGCCGCTTAAAACCGTTACTTCTTTGTCAGTTTTTGTGGGCGCTTTTCCGGGAGCTATTCCTTTTATGTTGGGTTGGGTAGCTGCCACGGGTAATTTCGGTATTGAAGCCGGAACCTTGTTTTTGATTCAGTTTTTTTGGCAATTTCCGCACTTTTGGGCCATCGGCTGGTTTTTGTATGAAGACTATGAAAAAGCGGGATTTTTTATGCTTCCTTCAGGCAAAAAAGACAAGTCAACCGCGATGCAAATTTTGTTGTATACCATTTGGCTGATCATCGCTTCTTTGTTGCCGATGCTGGGTTTTACAGGTCAATTATTCATTACACCGGTGAGTGCCGTTTTGGTTTTACTTTTAGGTTTGTGGATGTTGTTTTATTCAGTCAAATTATATCAATTGCAAACGCCCAAAGCTGCCAGAACGTTGATGCTGGTGAGCGTTCTTTATATTACATTACTACAAATCATTTACATAACTGATAAATTCTTAAGATAAGATGAGTAAATATAGTTTAACCCCCGAAGACAAAGCGCGCAACGATCGCTCGTACAAGCTTTTACTTTTGTTCGGAATGCTCAGCATCACCATGATGTTTGCCGGGCTGACCAGTGCTTTTGTGGTGAGTAAATCGCGTGCCGATTGGCTCAAAAATTTTCAGATGCCCACTGCTTTTTACGCCAGCACGGCGGTGATTATCGTTTGCAGTCTAACCTTTCATTTGGCTAAAAAGAGCATCAAGGCTGATAACCGCTCTGCCACAACTATGTGGTTGCTCGCAACTTTGGGCTTAGGCGCTTTGTTTGTGGTGCTGCAATTTATGGGCTTCGGACAAGTGATTGAGATGGGTTATTATTTCACGGGTCCGGCCAGCAATATTACCACGACTTTTTTATATGTGGTCACAGTAGTGCATTTGGCGCACTTGGCAGGCGGAATTATTTCACTTTTGGTGATAATTTATAATCATTTTAAACAAAAATACAAGGCAACTCAAACCCTTGGAATTGAGCTAGGTGCGATGTACTGGCATTTTCTCGATTTATTGTGGGTTTATTTGTTTTTGTTTTTATATTTCTTCAAATAAGAAAAAAATGTAAATTTGGGAACTTTTTAACGAATTAACTTTTATGGGAGCGACAGTTACTGCAAACAGCGAACACAAAACTTGGGACGGTGCCAATGAGCCGTTAGGAGCGAGTTATGGCAAATTGATGATGTGGTTTTTCATCGTATCAGATGCCTTGACTTTTTCTGCATTTTTGGCTGCTTATGGTTTTTCAAGATTCAAATTTATCGAAACTTGGCCATTGGCGGATGAGGTTTTCACGCACTTTCCATTCATGCACGGTGTTTCGGCTCCGATGTATTATGTGGCGTTGATGACTTTTATCCTCATTTTCTCGTCAGTTACCATGGTATTGGCGGTTGATGCCGGCCATCAAATGAAAAAAGACAAAGTAGCTATTTATATGTTCTTGACCATATTGGGTGGTTTGGTGTTCGTGGGTTCACAAGCTTGGGAGTGGAAAAATTTCATCCACGGTGAGTACGGAGCCATTGAAACCAAAGGTGGAAGCTTACTTCAATTTGTTGATAATACCGGTAAACGTGTAAAATTGGAAGATTTTGCTGTGACGCTTCCGGAAGAAAGAGAGCAATTAGAGCGCAACAAAGGAAAATGGTTCATGGATGAGCCTACACTTCCTACATATTCAGTGGCTGAAGTTCAAGCCGGATTCAAAGCGCATCCTGAGCTTTTGGTTCGTACCGAAGTGATTTACGAGGATACAGAAGCTTCTAAAAATGACCCGAAAATTAATCATGCACTAACCAAGCACAAACACAAAACTATTTTGACGCGTGCTGAGTCAGAGGCTCGTTTGGCCAATGCGCATTTGGTGGTTGAAGGTGCTAACTTGAAACGCAATGAATACGGAAGCAAATTGTTTGCTGATTTCTTCTTCTTTATTACCGGATTCCACGGATTCCACGTATTCTCAGGAGTGGTCATCAACATCATTATTTTCTTCAATGTGTTGCTTGGAACTTACGAAAAGAGACGTACCTATGAAATGGTTGAAAAAGTGGGGCTTTACTGGCACTTCGTTGACCTTGTTTGGGTATTCGTATTTACCTTCTTCTACTTAGTTTAATCTCATTAATAGCGATATATCATGGCGCACGAACACGTATCTAATACTAAAAGAATCTGGGCAGTTTTCGGATTATTGTCTGTCGTAACTACCGTAGAAGTAATCCTCGGAATTATTAAGCCTGAGGCCTTGCATTTGCACCACTTTTTGGGTATGAATTTACTCAACTGGATATTCATCATTTTGACTGTTTTTAAAGCTTATTATATTGTTTGGGCTTTCATGCACATGGAAGGAGAAAAACCAGCTTTGCGATGGGCAGTTGTAGCCACCGTTATATTCCTGGTGCTTTATTTGGTTTTTATCTTATTGGTCGAGGCCAATTACGTTTTTGAAGTATTTAAAAATTCTACCATTAAATGGAATTTTTAACAAGATATTAATGAATGATAAAAGGTGCGCTTTGCGTGCCTTTTTTTATTTTTGTATGCATTTAAATCAGCACGTCGCATGAAAAAAAAATTAGTTCTTTTTACGCTTTTTATCCTCCCGATTGTTGCTTATTTATTTTTTGCCACCGGTGTGAACAGTTTTATGTTTTTGCCAACTGTAACGCCTTCTGTGCCCGACTTGGGTCATTGGACTTCTCTTGATGGAAAGCCGGTTTCACTCAATGAAAAAATTACCATTTTAGGTTTTACGGGGGATAATATTTTGGAGCGAAAAGGCAATTATTTCAATCTCAATCAAAAAATTTATAACAAGAACAAAGACTTCAAAGATTTTCAATTTGTGATGGTGGCTCCTCAAGGGACCGAGGCACAAGTCAAAGAAATTCTGGGTTCACTCGATGATATTACCGATGTGTCGAAATGGTTGTTTGTGTTTGCATCCAAAGATCAAATCAAAGCTTATTACGACCAGCTTAAACTTAAAGGTGAACTCGATGTTCATTACGGAACCAACAACGTTTTTATCATCGACAAAAAAAGAAATTTGCGCGGTCGAAAAGACAAAGACGAATACAAAGAAGGCTACGATACATCATCACCTTCTGATCTTTACAATGAAATGACCGACGACGTCAAAGTCATTTTGGCAGAATATCGACTCGCACTCAAACGCAACAACGCACACCGACAAATCTAATTTTATGCTTAAAAACAAATCATACATCGGTATTTCATTTATCGTTTTGCTGTTCGGCATTTATGCCATTCCAAAGATTGTCAATCGCATCAAAAACGGAGATGTTGTTAAAAATGAAAGACTTGACCAAGGCGATAATGCCAGTGATGAAGTTGTAACGCTTCAAACCATTGGTCCGGCTCCGAGCTATAAACTGACCGATCAAAACGGGAAGATCATTACCAATGCCGATTACAAAGGAAAAGTTTATGTGCTCGAATTTTTCTTTTCGAGTTGTCCGACCATTTGCCCGCGTATGAACCAAAGCATGCTTCAAATTCAGAATAAGTTCTTTGGTAACCCCAATTTCGGTATTGCGTCGATTTCAATTGACCCAGAGCACGACACGCCCGAAGTGCTCAAAGCGCACGCACAAACCCTCGGTGTTCAATCGTCGAATTGGCATTTTTTAACCGGAGATAAAACCTATATTTTTGATTTGGCCAACAAAGGATTCAATTTATATGCAGGCGAAAATGCCAAAGTCAACGGTGGTTTTGAGCATTCCGGTTTGTTTGCGTTGATTGACAAAGACGGAAAAATTCGCTGCAGAAAAGACGAATACGGCAATCCTATTTTATATTACGACGGACTTGACAAAAAAGGTGTCGAGGCGATTCAACATGACATTGCAATTTTACTCAGAGAATAATGGAAAACAATCAATCCCCAGAAATTATTGAAAGTGCCGATAAAAGTTCGGTCGAAACCAAATTCAACAAATTCATCATCGCGGTATCCATCATCATCCCGGTGGCCGTTGCAATATTATTCACGGTTAAACTAAAAGATTTTGGCATCATTGTAGAACCTTTTGGTTTCTTACCGCCTATTTATGCCACCATCAACGGAATTACCGCATTAGTATTGATTGCTGCTGTATACGCAATTAAAAAGGGTAATCGGAAATTACACGAAAAACTCATGACTTTAGCAATTGCCTTATCGGTTCTTTTTTTAGTGATGTACGTGGCTTATCACATGACAGCCGATGCAACAAAATATGGTGGAGCAGGAGTAATGCGTTTGGTCTATTTCTTTTTGCTGATATCGCATATTATTCTTTCCATTGGAGTAATCCCGCTGGTGCTCGTAACCTATGTTCGCGCCTTGGCTGAACGCTTCGATAGGCACAAAAAGTTAGCTAAAATCACCTTCCCAATATGGTTGTATGTGGCCGTTACCGGTGTGATTGTATATCTGATGATTGCACCCTATTATAATTATTAATACCAGCTGTATGCAAAAGGTGCTGAAAAGAGGTTTTGTTTTATTTTTGGTTTTGATTTATTCGAATCTAACCTGGGCGCAATGTGCTATGTGCCGCGCAGCCATTGAAAGTGAAGGCAATAAAACCAAAGCCGAAGCGGTCAACGACGGCATTGTATACTTGATGTTGATTCCGTATTTATTGGTAGGTTTTGGCGGTTGGTTTGCCTATCGTTTGTTTCGCCAGAAAAAATCCTAACTACAAACCATCCACAGAAACCGAGACCTCACCGTTCACGCGCAAGAAACCAATGATGGCTTTGTTGGTGAGTTGAAATTTCTGAAAATCAATTTCTTTGGTGGTTCCGTTGATAAAAACGCCCGGCATCGGACTGAAGTTTTTAAGGTATTTCTGTAGACTGCTCTGACCTTCGGCCAAATTTGGCGCAATCGAGTAACGACAACTTTGCTCCATCTTTTTCAAAATATATCCTTGTGCGAGCCAGTTGGCTGTTTTGAGCAAACGACTTTTGGTGTCGAGCACATAATCTAATTGGTCGAAATATATTTCTTTGGTGGCGCTGTTATACTGCGGGAAACCAGATAAATAGACCGTTCCGTTCACGCTGCCCAACAAATCAAGAGCAATGATGAGTTTGCCGTTTTTGTGCCAAAGCGCCACATTTTGAACTTTTACTTTTTTGCCTTCTGAGCCAAATTCCTGACCGGCAAAATTCTGTGTCATAATTTTCGAGGCTTGCTCATAGGTTGAAACCGCTATAATATTCGCCGAAACGTGTTCTGGCATTTTGCTTACCGGTTTGAGGATGATTTTTGAACGATCAAATTTACTCGCAGGTTTACCGCCAATAAGCGTTTCCATTTCGCATTTAAGCCCCATGTCGAAACTAATGTTCTCGCGCACCAATTGGGCATCGGTGGTATATAATTCAAGCGGATTGATTCTCAGCCAACTTTGATACTGCGGACTCATCTCAAACGGCGTACAAATTTTATCGAGCGCATCGAGCACTTGTGGTTTGAAATCCATCGATTTGGCAATGGCGGCATCGATGCTTTTTTCAATTTTTGACTTAAAGAATTTAATCGTCGGATTGATGGCATACGTAATCGGAACCGCTTTTCCCAGGACATTTACCGTCGGGCTTTCGTTCCAATCAAGCGATTTGAATTCAGTTTGTGTGCTGAGTTTCCAGTTTGACAAATTCACATCGCTGAGTAAATTTACCACACCGTTGAAATTAAATTCCTTGGTATTGTACAGTGCAATGCCCAAACGATCGGTTCCGATGCGGTATTTGATTTGCGCTTTGAGCGGAAGTGTGGTTTTGATTTTTCCGCCCACATTTTGCAGATTGATGGGTGCTTGTTTCCATATTTTGATTTCGCAATCGTCGTCTTCGATATTGCTGTCGTCATAAATCAAACCATTGAGCGATTTGTTGACTTGATTCTCAATGTCTTGGATTTTAATTTTTACCGGAAGGTTGATGTAGGATATGGCCGGATCGTATAGAAGCGGAGCTGCATCATCAGCTTCTGGTTTGAGTGCTTCAATTTTTTGGGTTGAACTGCACCCAGCCAAAAAACCGAAAAATAATAAAACAAAGCAAGACAAAAGCTTTTTCATGACGAGTTGATTTTCTGAGCGCAAAAGTAGTCAAACCTAAAAATAAACTAAAGGTTGTAACAAAAAATAAAGCACGCGGACTAAAGGTTTCTTGAAAGGTTTTTCTGAAGAAGAATTTATGCGATTATCTCAATTTCTCGATTCAGAATTCAAAATGGAATAATACCTTTGTAATGCTTTCAAATTCTTTATGAAAAAGACTCTATTTATTGCTTTTTTTGCTCTGATACTCGGGCCGGTTACAGCGCAAACCACCGAAAAGAAATGGACGCTTCAAGAATGCGTTCAATATGCATTAGAACATAATATTACCATTAAGCAATCTGAGCTTGACCAACAATTGGCCGAAATTGATCACAAAAGCGCTGTCGGTAATTTTCTTCCGTCGTTCAATGCTTCGGCTCGTCACAGTTGGAATATTGGTCTGAACCAAAACATTACTACCGGTATTTTAGAGAACCAAACCATACAATTTACCAGTGTGGGTTTCAATACCGGTATTGACATTTACAAAGGTTTGCAAAATCAAAATCGCTTGCGTCGATCGACTTTGGCTGAATTGGCAGCGCAATACCAACTCAGTAAAATCAAAGACGATGTTTCGCTCAATGTGGCCAATGCCTATTTACAAATCTTGTTCAACAAAGAAAGCCTAAAAGTTCAGAATCAGCTTTTGGCGCTTGATGAGCAACAGCTCAAACGTTCAGAAGAATTGGTGGCTGCGGGTTCTATTCCCAAAGGTGATTTGCTCGACAACCAAGCAACGGTAGCCTCTGATCAGCAAAAAGTGATTGTGGCCGAAAACGCTTTGTTAATTTCTAAACTGAGTTTGGCGCAACTTTTACAACTCGAAAAAATAGATGATTTTGACATCGCCGACACCGATTATCCTGCCAACCAAAGTTCGGTGTTACTTCAAAAACCGGAAGATGTGTACCAAAAAGCCAAAACCTTTCGCATCGAACTCAAAATTGCCGAAACCAATACCAAATTAGCTGAGAAAGATGTTCAAATCGCTCGCGGCGCCTATCAACCGACTTTGCAAGGATTTTATAGCTTCAGCACGCGCGCCTCAGATGCCAACAGAATTACGGGAGCACAGCTCAACACTACCAATCCAACCATTGAGAGCGGTAGTTTTGTAACGGTTGGCGGGGTGACTTATCCGGTGATGCAACCCAATGTTCAGTATTTGTTTGGCAAAGCTGAGCCGATGTTTGATCAGTTTAGTTTGAACAAAGGGCACAACTTTGGAATTCAGATGGATATTCCGATTTTCAACGGATTTGCCGCGCGCAATGCCGTAGCCAAATCTAAAGTAATGCTCGAGAAAAGTAAAAATACCCAAAAACAAAGCGAACTCGATTTGCAAAAAACGGTTTACACGGTTTACACCGATGCTCAAGGGGCTTTCAAATCATATCAATCGGCAGACCGAGCATTGCAATCAAGACAAAAAGCCTTTGATTATGCCCGTGAACGTTATGCGGTTGGATTGATGAATAGTTTTGATTTTAATCAGGCGCAAGCCTTATATGCCAATGCACAATCTGAGGCATTGCGCACCAAATACGACTTTATTTTCAGAACCAAAATTGTTGAACTTTATTTCGGGATTCCGATTTTTAAATAACAGCTGATCATGTCTAAAAAGAAACTTTATTACTTTATTGGAGGAGCTATTTTGCTTGTCATCGTGTTGCTCATCCTCAACAAAAAAGGAATCATCGGAAATCAAGACCACAGTATTGAGGTCGAAACAGCCAAAGCTTCTGAGATGACCATTGTTGAAACCGTGTCGGCTACCGGGAAAATCCAACCAGAAATTGAAGTCAAAATATCATCGGAAGTTTCCGGAGAAATCATTGATTTACCCGTAAAAGAAGGACAAGTAGTCAAAAAAGGCGATTTGTTGGTACGCATTAATCCTGATTTATACACTTCTGGTTATAACCGAACTTTGGCAGGTTTATCGCAAACCAAAGCCGGTCTGAGCCAAGCCGATGCAACTTACAACGAAGCCAAAGCCAGTTACGAACGAAGCAAGACCTTATTTGACAAAGGAATCATATCAAAATCGGATTGGGACAAAGCGGTGGCTGCTTTTGAGAATGCCAAAGCTTCAAAACAATCGGCCTACTACAATATGAAAAGCGCTACGGCTACGGTAAATGAAGCCAAAGACAATTTAGGACGAACAACTATTTACGCTCCGGCGGACGGAACGATTTCTTTGCTCAATGTAGAACTCGGAGAACGCGTTCTGGGAACCCAACAAATGACCGGGACCGAGCTTTTGCGCGTGGCCAATTTAAACAATATGGAAGTCGAAGTTGATGTTAACGAAAATGACATTGTAAAAATCAATGTGGGTGATTCAGCCCGAGTTGAGGTCGACGCCTATTTGAAAAAACAGTTCAAAGGTTTGGTCACGAGTATTTCAAATTCAGCCAGCACAACCTTAACCGCCGACCAAGTAACCAATTTTAAAGTCAAGGTCAGAATTCTCAAAGAATCATATCAAGATTTATTGGTGGGCAAACCGGCTTCTTATTCGCCATTCCGTCCTGGTATGACTGCAACGGTTGATGTTATTACCAAGCGCAAGGAGAAAGTTTTGGGTGTTCCAATCAGTGCAGTGGTGGTTAAAAATGATACGACCGCTACGGTTAAAACCAATCTGGGAGCGCCGGCCAATGAAGATAAAAACAAGCACAAAAGCGACAAAAAGTATGAA
This sequence comes from Bacteroidota bacterium, assembly GCA_018267095.1. Lineage (GTDB taxonomy): Bacteria > Bacteroidota > Bacteroidia > Flavobacteriales > Flavobacteriaceae > Flavobacterium. Next base: position 7,980 of record JAFDZC010000019.1, on the reverse strand, counting down.
TGCGTGTTTGTGCGCCAAGGCGATAAAGCCAAAATTAGAGTTGTAAAAACCGGTATTCAAGACGACACCAATATTGAAATTTCAGAAGGCTTAAAACCGGGTGAAGAAATCATTACCGGCCCGTATACAACGGTCACCAAAGATTTAAATTCAGGCGATAAAGTAAAACTTTCCAATCCGAAATCATCCGAAAACAAAAAGTAATGAGCTACATCCTCAATATTGAAACGGCTACCAGAAATTGTTCGGTTTCAATTGCCCGTGATGGCGAAGTCATAGCGCTCAAAGAAGTTGCCGAAAGCGGATATTCACATGCGGAAAAGCTTCACGTTTTTATTGAAGAAGCTTTGCTTGAGAGTCAGTTGCGTTTTTCAGATTTGCAGGCTGTTGCGGTCAGTCAAGGCCCGGGTTCTTATACCGGATTGCGCATCGGAGTTTCGGCCGCCAAAGGTTTGTGTTATGCGCTGAATATCCCGCTCATAGCCGTTGATACTTTGCAAGTTTTGGCCAGTCAAGTGCAAATAAATGATGGTTTGATTGTTCCGATGATAGATGCGCGCCGCATGGAAGTATACAGCGCAATTTATGATACTCAATTTCATCAAGTGCGCGGTGTTGAAGCGCAAATCATTGATGAAAATTCATTTGCTGAGTATGGTCAAAACCTATATTTTGTGGGCGATTGTCAATCTAAATGCCAAGAAGTGCTCAAGGCCGAAAACCACTTTTTTTTATCTGAAATTGAATTTCCTTCAGCCAAAGAAATGGCTACAATAAGTCATCAAAAATTTACACAAAACTCATTTGAAGACTTGGCTTATTTCGAGCCGTTTTACCTCAAAGATTTTGTAGGAACGATGGCAAAAAAATAGTTGTTTTATTGAGCTAAGAAGTCAATGATTTTGTTTTGATCGTATTCAAAATCAATTTTTTGCTCTTTTACAAAAACTTCAATGGCATCTTTTTTATCGGGAAATAGCTTGCTAAGTTGTTTTTTTGATTCTGGAAATTCAACTATGGAACCATCGTTTTTTCTGAGATAAAAATCCTCCTTTTCTTTGTTGTATTTAGCGGGCATATCGTTTTCAAGCGATGTTTTGGCTTTTTTGCCCGGATAAAAGCTGATGCGCTCTCGTTTAAGAACTGCCCAATTATTTTTTTGATGTTGTTCAATTAGATAGCCCTGATACATTTTTCCGGACGAGTTGATATAATTGACCAAGAGGTATACTTTGTTTGAACCGGCATAAGTTATTTTTGAATATACTTCAGATTTATCTAATAATAGAGTATCTCTCTTATTGTCTAAAAATTCAAACTCATCACTATAAGCATTGTATCTTAGTGCAAATTTTCCGTCAAAACCTTCAATTTTTGCCAATGAAAATGCTTTATTCAGGTATGGTGAACCCTCAGGTTTTTGCGATACAAACCGATCCATTCCGGTGATGTGAACATTATACGGATTGATTTTTCGTCCGTTGACATCTTTGTTTTGTGCCATGCAAGTCAACGAAAAAAGGATGGCCAATGATACATTTAAAAAGGATTTCATAAGTTCGAGTTGAATAGCACTAAAGGTAAAAATTACTTCGAAGTTTCGCGCACAAAAGGTTGATATTTTATATCAGCTTTATCTAAAGCTTGCATGCAATCTTCTAGAATATGGATGGAAACATCCCCAAAATCTTCATTTTTGGCCCAAGCGCGAACGGCCAATTTCACACCCGAATCGGTGAGTTCTCGAACAGAAACATTGGGCGCCGGTGTTTTAAGAATTTTGTTATTAGAAGTTAAAACCTCAGTGAGAACCTCTTTGACTTCTTTTAAATTGGTTTCGTATGAAACGCCGATGGTCAGATCCGTTCTGCGCGTACTTTGCTTCGAAAAATTGGTAATGGTTCCGTTAGATAAGGCTCCGTTGGGCACAAAAATTACCTGATTGTTGGCCGTAAGTAATTGCGTGACAAAAATCTGAATGTCAATCACGGTTCCTGAAACTCCTTGCGCTTCAATGGTGTCTCCCAATTTGAACGGTTTAAACAAAATAATCAGCATTCCGCCGGCAAAGTTAGAAAGCGAACCCTGTAATGATAAGCCAATAGCCAAACCGGCTGCACCTAAAATGGTTAAGAATGATGACGATTCAATTCCTAATTTTGAGATAACGGCAATAAACAAAACCAATCGCAAGCCCCAATAAATAATATCGGACAAAAACTCAATAAGCGTGGGCTCTATCTCGCGTTTGAACATAATTTTGCGCGAGATTCTATTGATGACCCGAATGGCCCAAATACCCACAAAAAGCATGATCAGCGCAGCCACCAATTTTGGTGCATAATCAAGCAGTAGGTTGAGCAATGAATCTAAATATTGGTCAATCGAGCGAATTTCTTGATGGATTTTCATCGGAGTTTCTAATAAAATTTTCTGGATGCAAAACATATATTCTGGTGTAAAAATAAATTAATTTATAGAGATTTTAGTTCGTTTAAAACAGTACTGATATCGCTGAGCGGCTGTTGGCAGGTTTGGTTTTGACAGATGTAAAACAAGTCTTTGTGATTATTGAATCGGTTTTGAAGAAAAGGCAAATCAGAAGGTTCATTTGTGCCGGAAATCCATACGTTCGGCAAATAATTTTGATGAAATCCGCGCGCTAATTCTACGGCCTTTGAACTGCAAATAGCCAATTCTTTTCGAGTTTTTCCCAGATCTAAATAATTGTTGAGCCAATTTGAAAACGCGCTCGGATAATCAATATTGCCCAGCATTTTTTGAATCATTTGTGTGGCTGTTTTTTCGTAATAAGCATGGTTAAAATATACGCTGAGTTGCAATAAATTTTTGGCCATCACCGAGTTGGATGCCGGAATCACATTGTCTTCAACTTCAAAATGTTCGCTCACCAAAGCATCGTCTAAATCTGAAGTAAAGGCAAAAAAACCTTGACTTTCTCTGTAAAAATGCTCCAAGCAATAATCTGTGAGTTGCTTGGCTTGCTTGAGCCACGACGGGTCGAAAGTAGTTTGATGCAAACTAATCAACGCAGCAATTACAGCGGCGTAATCTTCTAAAAAACCATTGACGCTGCTGGTTCCGTTTTTGTAATTGTGCCACAAAAAACCTTCCGGCGACCACTGTTTATGGCTGATAAAATGCGCATTTTTGAGTGCAATTTCTAGATACTGCTGATGACCCAAAGCTTGGTAAGCATCCAAATATCCTTTAAGCATCCAAGCGTTCCATGAAGTCAGACACTTGTCATCCAGGCGTGGTTTTGAGCGTTTTTGACGAACTTCAAAAAGTAGTTTTTCCCAACCGGATTTGCGTTCCGAAAGTTCATCTTCGGTCAGATTAAATTCACGCGCGATTGTGTCTAAGGGTTGGTTTTGGATTAGGACATAGTTTTCGTGTTCCCAATGCCCGAAATCATTGATGTTGAACAAACGAGCAAAAAGCGCAAAATCGTCACCGAGGATGTTTTGCAATTCTGTTTTTGTCCAAACATAAAAAGCGCCTTCTTCAAGATGATTTGCCGCATTCAAGCTGTCGGCATCAAGCGCGCTGTAAAAAGCACCTTCTGAAGTGAGCCATTCGCGGGTGACAAAATCCAAAGTTTTTTCGATGACGGTTTTGTACAACGGATTTTGGGTTCGTTTGTAGGCTTGTGCATAGAGCGATGTCAATTGACCATTGTCATAAAGCATTTTTTCAAAGTGCGGAACATGCCAGCGCATATCGACCGAATAGCGTGAAAATCCGCCGTCGACCGTATCAAACAAACCGCCCCAAGCCATGCGCGTTAAGGTTAGATCAACAAATTCTTGTAACTCGGCATCGTTGTTTTGATAGGCATAACGCATCAAAAATTTATAATTGCTGGGCATCATAAATTTGGGTGCGCGTGCCAATCCGCCGAATTCATGGTCAAAACTTTTTTTCCATTTTTCGACCAACAAATCAATAGTTTGCTCATCAGCAGCTTGTTTAGGTTCGGGCAAAAGACTGATTTGCGCTAAACCCAATTGTAATCGCTGGGCGTAATCGAGCATTTTTTCAGGTTGTTGGGTATAGAGTTCTTGCAACTGTTCGAGCGAATTGACCCACTGGTTTTTTCTGAAATAAGTGCCGCCCCAAACCGGTCTTCCGTCGGGCAAAGCCACTACGTTCATGGGCCAACCGCCTTGTCCGGTCATGATTTGAACGGCTTTCATATAAATCGCGTCAATATCTGGGCGTTCTTCGCGATCGACTTTGATGTTGACAAAATGAGCGTTCATGACTTCGGCCACTTCAGTGTCTTCAAAACTTTCGTGTTCCATCACATGGCACCAATGACAAGCCGAATAGCCAACGCTGATGATGAGCAGTTTGTTTTGTTCTTGTGCCGATTGCAACGACTGCGGGTTCCAGGCTTTCCAATGCACCGGATTTTGCGCGTGTTGCAACAAATATGGGCTCGATTCTTTTGAGAGTTCGTTCATAAACGATGGTTTGATTTTACTGAGTTGCCCTAGCCCGGATGGCAGCGGAAATCCTTTTTGTTTGCAAAACAAAAAGATTACAGCGAACAGCCGGATGAGCTTCTCATTAAAAAACCGCCCCGAAAGACGCTTTTGTATTTTGTGTTAAGCGTTGAGCGCCTCGACTTTGATTTCCGGGTTTTTGAGCATGTCTTTGAGCATGTTTTCAATGCCGTTTTTGAGTGTAAAAGTACTCGACGGACAACCGTTGCAAGCGCCTTGCAAGATCACTTTGACGCGTTTTTCACGGTCGTCGTATGAATCAAAAACGATGTTTCCGCCATCGGCTGCCACCGCCGGACGCACGTATTCTTCGAGGATGTCAATGATTTGTTGCGAGGTCGGATCGAGCGATTCGTATTGCGGCGCGTTTTGTTTTTCGGCCGGACTGGATTCTTTGATCAAAGTGGGGTCAACGACGGTTCCGCCGTTTTCGATGTAATGTTTGATGAAGGTGCGCAATTCGAGCGTGATTTCGTTCCAATCGTAACGGTCGTATTTGGTGATGGTTACGTAGTTCTCGTCGATGAAAACTTCTTTGACAAACGCAAAGTTAAAAAGTTCGCGGGCTAGTGGAGAGGCATCCGCCTGGTCGATGTTTTTGAATTCAACTGCCGCCGGTGTGATGCGCGTGTTGACCACAAATTTGAGTGTGGCCGGATTGGGTGTGGTTTCGCCATACACGCTTACCGGTTTTTTCTGTGCGTTTTGTTCAGATGGTTTTACAATCTCACCGCCATTATTGACGAATTCTTCGATTTGTTCGGCAACCGCTTCTTGAACATCAGACCATTCCACAATGCTAAAGCGCTCAATAGCAATGAAGTTTCCGGAGATATAAACGGTTTTGACAAACGGTAAATAAAAGAGTTTTTGCGCTAAAGGCGAATTTTGAGCTTCGTCAATGTTTTTGAATTCAAAGCTTTCATTTTGGGTGATAAAATCGGGAAATTCAAATTTGAGAATCGTAGGATTTTGGGTTTCTTTTATGGTGATTTTAATCATGACTGTTTGATTTTTTGCAAATTTAACGAAGTTATGTTGAGTGAATCTGTATATTTGAAGATTTAAGTTTTTATTATAACTTTTTGCATCGTTTTCAATTTATTGCTATGAAAAAGATTCTATTGCTGATGGCCTTTTTTGCTAGTGCTTTGTCGCAGGCGCAGGTGCTGATCAACAACACGACACAAACGCCCGCTCAGTTGGTGCAGAACGCATTGGTAGGGCAAGGGGTTACGCCTTTAAATGTAAAATTTAACGGAAGTGCTGCGAGTGCTAACATCCTCAGAGATCAAGTTGGGGAATTTAACGTTAACTTCAATGGAAGCACCCTGGGTCTTACCCACGGAATTATTTTAGCAACTGGTAACGCCCAATATGGACTTGGCCCTAACAATTGCTCAACATTGGGTTGCGGAAATATGCTCTCGCCTACAGCTTTTGGTTCTGATCCAGATTTAGCATCAATTGCAGGAAATACTATTTCAAGCTCGGCCATTTTGGAGTTTGACTTTGTAGCTACAGGGCTCGAACTCAATTTTGACTTTGTTTTTGGCTCAGAAGAATATCCTGAATACGTAAACAGCATTAATGATAGCTTTGGTTTCTTTTTGAGTGGCCCGGGTATTACAGGTCCATACACAGGTAATGCAAAGAATATTGCCTTAATACCCAATACAACGACACCTATTTCGATAGATAATGTCAATTACGGCCAAGCAAACAATGGTGTTGGAGCGCAAAATCCGGCCTATTTTTTCAATAATCTAACGACAGGATTGAACCCGAATAATTCTGCTACACCAACGGTAGAATACGATGGATTTACCAAAGTGATTAGAGCCTATTCGCAGTTGCAATGTGGGGGGCTTTATCATATTAAATTAGCGATTGGAAATGTATCTGATAACCTTTTAGATTCTGCGGTTTTTATTCAAAATTTCACCATTCCGCCATTGGAATTGTTAGATGAATTTGGTTTAAATAACAACACAGGAGTTTGTTATGGCACTCCAATTACAATTAATTCAGGATTAACCGTTGGAACAACCGTTATTAAGTGGTACAAAGATGGCGTTTTGATTCCTGGAGAATCCGGCCCTGATTTAATAGTAACTCAATCGGGAGTTTATAAACTTGAACAATATACAGCAGGAGGTTGTTTGTTGGCTAGCGATGATATCACAATTACCTATTTACCGGATATTTCATTGACACAGCCCAATGATATTAGCCTTTGTGTGCCAGTTGCCGCGCAATATGATTTTGGTAACATTGATCAGACAACGGCTGTTTTAGGTGCTCTAAATCCGGCGTTTTACAACGTTAGTTATTATAACACCAACACGAATAATGAGGCTCTTTACGGTTCTTCAACCGGATTAATTGCAGATCCGGATGTACAACATTATATCACCAGCGCCACTTCGTCTACCATTTGGATTCGTGTTGAAGATTTGCTCTCAGGTTGTGTCAGCCTCAGACAATTCAATCTTGATGTTGGAAATCCACCGACGGGAACCATCTCATACGGAGTAAGCCCATTTTGTGAAAGTAATACGGTTCCACAGCCTGTAATTGCTTCAGGATTAACGCCTGGAGGAACTTATACTTCTACTCCGGCCGGGTTGATTCTTGACCCGAATACGGGTACAATTACTCCAAACGGCAGTCTATACAATACCTACACAGTTCAATATGAAATCCCGGCAACAGCTTATTGTCCGGCATATACAACGACAGCACAAGTAATTATTTCTAATTGCGCTTGTACAGTGACCACTTCATCGCCTGGCGAAACTTTATGTATTGGTCAATCCATTACTCCAATAACATACACCACGACCGGTGCAACAAATGGAGTATTGGCTTCAGGAACTTTACCACCGGGTGTGACCGGAAGTTATAATTCAGGGGTGTTTACAGTTTCAGGCACGCCTACTGTTCCCGGTACTTATAGTTATTCAGTATCAATCACTGCCGGAACAGACGTTTGTTCGGCCAACGGGACTATTGTGGTTCAGCCAAATTCAAGTATTGTTTTGAGTTCTGCTGCGTCATCAAACAATCAAACTCTGTGTGCGAATCAGGCATTACCTGTTTCGATTGTCTACACCTTAACAGACGCCACTGGGGCAACCGTTGCCAATTTACCTGCCGGCATGAACGGGGTATTTAATTCAGGAACATTTACCATATCAGGAACGCCAACCGCAGTAGGAGTATTCAATTATACTGTAACCACTACGGGCAATTGCGCCAATGCTTCTTTAGGCGGGACTATTACGGTTAATACCGGAGTAGCCATGACCTTATCATCTACGAGCAATGACAACCAAGTTCTTTGTGTCAACACTGCAATTGCTCCGATTGTTTACAATACGGCTAATGGTGTAACGAATGTCACCGCATCGAACTTGCCCACAGGCGTTACGGGTTCTTTTTCAGG
>JAFDZC010000018.1 GCA_018267095.1 Bacteroidota bacterium | reverse complement strand
GTAACTCAACTGTCAAATCCTCAACATCGGTATCCGCAGACACACCATCTTGATAGAATTTAACCGGGTTCATCGTGTTACCGCCAATGTAATGCCCTTGGATAAACATCGTCAAGTTAACCACTGAACCTCCTGTACAATTGTCTGTCAACAATGGATTAGTATCGTTACAATCTGTACCGTTAGTCGTAGCTGAATAGCCAGCAGGTGCTGAAGTTCCTGAACAAACTGAAGCAGTTCCGTTATCCCATCCGTCACCATCAGCATCTACATAGAAGGTAGCCAATTGATAGATTGAAATGTTCGTATCGTCACAATCAGTGTTGTTTGAAACATAACCTGATGGAGCCGTACATGCAGTAGTTGAAACCGCTGCATTACCATATCCGTCACCGTCAGCATCAGCGTAGTAAGTAGAACCTACTGTGATGGTAGCATTGGTGTCGTCACAATCTGTACCGTTAGTCGTAGCTGAATAGCCCGCAGGTGCTGAAGTTCCTGAACAAACCGAAGCTGTTCCGTTATCCCATCCATCACCATCAGCGTCTACATAGTAAGTAGCGAATTGATAGATAGCTGCATTGGTGTCGTCACAATCTTCGCCGTTAGAAGTAAATGAGTAGCCAACCGGAATACTGATTCCGTAGCAGATTGATGCTGCCGAACCTAAGGTATAACCGTCACTATCAGCGTCGATATAAACCATCGCAGTTTGATATTTTGAAGCATCAGCATCGTCACAATCTTCACCATTTGTAAAAGGATTATAGCCTACAGGTAAACCCGATCCATAGCAAACTTCTACTGCCGAACCAACCGTGTAGCCATCAGCATCAGCATCAACGTAGAACAAACCTGATTGAAACTTATTTGAATCAGCATCATCGCAATCTTCGCCATTTGATGTCAATGAATATCCGGCAGGAACGGTATTTCCGTAGCATATCGCCACGGCAGCTCCTACGCTATAACCATCACCGTCTGCATCAGTGTATAACAATCCAACTTGGTATTTATTAGCATCAGCATCATCACAATCTTCGCCATTTGATGTCAATGAATATCCGGCAGGAACGGTATTTCCGTAGCATATCGCCACGGCAGCTCCTACGGTATAACCATCACCGTCTGCATCAGTGTATAACAATCCAACTTGGTATTTATTAGCATCAGCATCATCGCAATCTTCGCCCAAAGAAGTCGCCGAGTAGCCCGCAGGAACCGCAGCACCGTAACACATAGTAAGAGCTGCTCCAAGGGTATAACCATCAGCATCGGCATCGGTAAATAAATCACCGGTTCTGTACACCAAAATATTGTTGTCGTCACAATCGGTGTTGTTAACAGAATATCCTGTAGGTGGCGAAACCGCATTGATGGCGCAAACCATTACTGCGCTTCCCGTACCGTAATTGTCGTGATCAGCATCGGTGTAAAACTCATAAGTAGCATGCATCGCCGCATTGCTGTCATTACAATCGGTATTATCACACAGGTAGTTAACGGCACTGCTCGGGCATTGATCATAAGCTGTTTCTACCAACATAAATTGGCTTGGCAAAGTAAGTACACGATTAAAGTTTCCGCCACCACCGTTGATTCCGCATACGGTAGAAATATTCTGTTCGCTATATTGTGTTGCACCTGAATTCCAAGTGTTGTTGCGCAAGAATTTATATTGAAGTTGTTGTCCGGCAGCCGAGGATGGAAACAAGACCGTTAACTCATACACATTGTTTCCAACAGATTTTAATTGGCTTCCGGCAGCGCTTGGTGACCAATCAGTTGGAAGCGAAGTTGAGCCGCGCGAAGCAAAGTTTCCTGCAACATGCACTCCGCCTGCTTCAACCGTTTCAGCAGACATGTTCACGCGGAATTTAACCGCAATCGTGTTGGTCGATGCACAACTTACCGGAGCACAAACCAAAGTCGGGGTTGATGTTCCGAAACCATCAGCATCAACATCGGCATATAACGTAGTCGATTGATGCAACAAATTGTTGGTGTCGTCACAATCAGAACCCAAAGAACTCAATGAAGTTCCATTAGGTAAAGTGGCTCCGTAGCAGACTGTCGCTGAACCGGCATCGTATCCGTCGGCATCAGCATCGGTATATAAAAGATTACTTTGGTAAACAGCTGCATTATTGTCGTTACAATCTTCTGCACCTGAAGCGTTATAAGCGTAACCACTTGGTAAAGTCGCTCCGTAACAAATTGTCATAAGACCACCCACGGTGTAACCGTCATTATCGGCATCAACATACACTTGTGAGCTTTGGAAGACAAGCGCATTGTTATCATCACAATCTTGACCTAATGAAGTGAGCGAAGTTCCCGCAGGCAGTGAAGCTCCATAACAAACCGTTGATCCAAAACCAACCGTATGATGGTCACCATCTACATCTGTGTACAAAAAGGCACTTTGGAAAATAGCTGAATCAGTATCGTCGCAATCGGTATTATCATTTGAATAACCGCTCGGCAGCGTCCATTGATCTACAGCACAAACCAATGCCGAAGTACCGCTTCCGTATCCGTCGCCATCCATATCTGGGTAGAAATAGAAACTGGCATGTTTGTTCGGATCTTGATCATCACAATCGGTTGGATTGTTGATGTACGTAGTTCCAAAAGGCAGTGTAGCACCAATACAACTGATGTTTGATGGCCCGTTGGTAAAGGTATCTCCATCTAAATCAACATATAAATTGACTGCTTGATAAATTGCAGCATTGTTATCATCGCAATCCAAACCTAAGCTGGTCAGAGAAGTTCCGATAGGCAGACTAGCCCCATAACAAGTAGGAACTGAACCGGCCAAGGTGTATCCGTCGCCATCTACATCGGTGTACAAAGATGCGGATTGAAAAACAGAGTTATCGCTGTCATTACAATCACTGCCCAAAGTGGTAAGCGAAGTTCCCGGAGGCAAGGCTCCGTAGCAAGTTATTCCCGGAACAGAACCGCCGTCATAACCATCACCATCTGAATCATAATACAAAGGATTATTTCTGTATACTGACGGATCTGCATCATCACAATCACCATCAACCAATGAATAGCCACTCGGAGCTGTGGTTCCGTTTTCGCCACAAGCTTGGGTTGGGGTTCCGGTTCCATAACCGTCGTTATCTGCATCTACATAAAAAGAAAAAGTAGTGTGCTTTAAGTTATCAGCATCGTCGCAATCGGTATTATCTGCTGAATAACCCGCAGGCGCTGCATTGGCATTGGCCGCGCAGAGCATTTCAGGAGCACCGCTTCCGAATCCGTCGCTGTCACCATCCACATAGAAAGCAAAAAGTGCGTGTTTGGTATTATCCGCATCATCACAATCAGTATCAGAAACCGAATATCCCGAAGGCGGTGTATTGGCATCAACAGCGCAAGCTAAATCTGTAGTTGTAGAACCATATCCGTCGCCATCGGCATCAACATAAAAAGTAAATGTAGTATGCTTGAGCGCATTGCTGTCGTCACAGTCGGTATTGTCTAAAGAATAGTTGTTTGGTGGCAGAAAATCAAACATCGCACAGACTGGCACCAAACTTCCGGTTCCATAGCCATCGCCGTCTGCATCTACATAAAACGGATAGGTTTGATAGTAATTGACATCGGCATCATTACAATCGGTGTTGTTGGTTGAATAATTTGTCGGCGGCGTGAAGGCATCAGAGGCGCACACAGACACCAAAGAACCAATTCCGTAGCCATCGCCATCCTGATCTAAATAAAATGAAAATAAAGCGTGTTGAAGTGCGTCGTTATCGTTGCAATCGGTTGTATCGGTCACAGCAGGATATCCGCCATACATCGGTGGCAATCCATCACAACTTTGAACCGGAACGGCTATATTTCCATAACCATCTCCATCGGCATCGGCGTAATACGTAGCTGGATTACCCACCGTTACGGATGCTGAGCCTGATTGTGGGTTAGAACACGATGGAGTTGCTGCGTCTTGAACACTGACCAATTCATAGATAAAAGTACCTAAGGTCGAAGTAGCCACCGGAACCGAAACACTGTTCCCAGAAGTTGTTGTTACGGTTTGGTTACTGCCTGAATTGATTTTATAAGTAAAAGTATACGGAGCTGTTCCGCCAGAGCCATTAAAAACTATATTCGGTGAAGTTCCGTTCAAGCAAGCCGAAGCGCTCGAAGCTGAAATTGTGGCGGTTGGCAAAGCTTTTACTGTTACAGTTCCCGACGAAGCCGAAGTCAAGCTCGAAGCGCTGCCGCAACTTCCGGTATAACTCACCACGCAGTAATAAGTTTTTGAACCTACCGCGTTGGTTGGCGGGGAATAAGTAGAAGCATTGGCGCCACTGATTATAACCGCTCCAGGATTGCTGTACCATTGATAACCTAAACTATTTCCGTAAGCCGAAACCGACAAAGCAGTTGACGAACCGTTCAAACAGATAGTTTGTGCGCTGGTTGAAGGTTGTACAAAAATCTTTGGATAACCGACTGTTAAATTATTAAAAAAGAAATTATTGGTAGAGCCATTGCCCGCATTGCTGTTGAAAAACTCAATCGAAGCAGGAACTTGCCCTCCGGTAACGGTTGCAAAAGTACGACCATTGAGAACCGTAGTCACTCCTGAGCGGGTAATTGAAATCGCATAAGTATTCGCAGCCGTGTAAGCCAAAGTAATATTACTTAAACCAGCGGTTGTGAAGTTTACTCCAGTATCATTAACCGTGCTTCCGACTCCGTCATATAAGGAATATTGAGTAGCACCACCGATGATTCTGAATTCCATCAAAACGTTACCGCTTGAATTTCTGAGTCTGAATCCGACTTTGTTTCCGGTATCTACATTTCCGTTATCAAAGCCCATACTTACCGTTTGTCCGATAGAAAGTTCAGCAGCAAAAGGACGATTCGCTGTGGTGACTCCGCCTGAATTGGCATAAATACCCCAAGCAGTTCCAACGTCAGAACCGCCGGTAAATGTACCTCCGCTTCCGGTAACTGAATAGGCCCAAGCGCCAAAACCTTGACCACCGTTTCCACCATTCGAAATAGTGTAAGTGGCCGTGTCATTCGGGAATCCGCCAATCGTGATGGCTCCTGAAACATTACTGGTCACCGAGGTTGGCGCACAAGCTCCGCCTACAACGCAATAATAATAAGCTGTACCTCCGGTATAAGTTGGTGTATAACTAGATGAGGTAGCTCCGCTGATGAGCGTTCCACCAGAATTAGAAGCCGAAGTATTTCGGTACCATTGATAGGTCAAACTACTTCCGTTAGCCGTAACAGATAATGCGGTAGCGGATGTTCCCAAACACAAGTTTTGCGAAGATGTTGAAGGTTGTGAACTAATCGAAGTTGCTGTAGCCACACTAACGGTTAACGAACTTGAAGGACTGGTTCCTTGTGCGTTTTGTGCCACTACCGATATCGTTCCTCCTGTGGAAGAAGCCGTTACGGTAATGCTGTTGGTTGAACTTGAACCGGTCCAGCCTGAAGGTAATGTCCAAATATAACTGGTGGCATTGGTATCGTTGGTAACACTGTAGGTTTGTGAAGATCCGTTGCAAACTACGGTACTTCCTGAAATGGCGCTTGGTTGCGCCGGAGCTGCAGGAGCAGAATCAACTGTGTAACTGTAATTCGAACCCGAATTGTTGTTTAAATTGATGGTCATCAAATCAGCATCAGCATGAGCTATGGAAGCCGGTTTACCCGAAGTGAATAAATAATACGAAACCGTCGCACCCACAGCTTGTGCCGGAATACTAGCGGTATAGGTTGTTCCTGAACCGGTCATGGGTACCACTGTTGAAGAACTGTAATTATTGGTGGTATATCTGAGCCAAACGCCTTGACCTGTTGACAGCGAACCGTCGAGATTGGCAGTAACGGTCACAGACTGACTTTGATTGGGTGTGGTAATGCTTCTTGAAGCTGAACTAATCGTTCTGAGTGGGCCTTGAATTTCAAACGCAGCAACGCGCGCTGTTGTTCCAGAGCCAACGGTTTTAAAAACAACGCGTGTAGCGGCAAACGGACTGGCCAAATTCATGTAATAGGCCTTACTTCCATTACCTGTATTGGTTTGCAAAGTGTTGATGCTATTGGCCGCCAACAGGATGTCACTAGTCGTGCTGTTCGGAGAAAAATTCGTTCCGCCGGACAAGGCGCTGTAAAACCTGAAATATTGATTTCCGGAACCATTGGGAGTAACAATAGCAATGTTGGTACCTGCAATGGTTGACATCAAACTGGCTGCGTTTTGATTCCAGTTATTGGGCGGATTGTAGTTGCCGCTTGAGAAGTAAACCGGAGATTGTGCCCTGAGCCCAAATACGCTCAGAACCAGAAAAACAATCAAGAAAATTTGTTTGATAAAAAGATGGGGCAAAGCAGTAAAATCGCGGTGGAGTTTTCTTTCCATAAATGAATGAGTTTGATTAAAAAACAACCTGATTCTTAAATAGCTAAAAAGCTAGAACCAAGTATTTTGCTTTGTTTGGCTCATAAACTTAAATATTTTTTAACTGCCTTTTAACATCTGATTTTTAAATTAGAAAACTATAACGTTTTCGTGTTGATAAATTATAAAAAATGTAGGTTTATTTTTTTGGCTTTCTCTTTTTCGAAGCGCAATAAAGATTAATTTGAATTTTAAAACTCCAAAATAAAAAAGCCTCCCTTTTGAGGAGGCTTTTATCTTTATGCTTGACCCGTGGGTCCAAAGTTCAAAGGAATCGGCGGATGCTCGGAGTCTTTGATTTCTCCGTGTGCCATTTCAAAGCGGTGAACATTTTCGGCCAAAGCTTTCACCAACCGTTTGGCGTGCTGCGGCGTCAACACCACTCTTGATTTTACCTTTGCCTTCGGTGTTCCGGGCATAATACAAACAAAATCTACAACAAATTCTGAAGGAGAATGATTGATAATAGCTAAGTTGGAATAAATTCCTTCGGCCATTGCCTCATCAATCTCGATATTGATTTGTCCTTGCTGTGGTTGATTAGAATCGTTCATAACTAGTAAATGTATTCTTCTTTATTAGCCATCATTTCGTTGTAATCGTCTTTAGATCCTACAATCGTGTGATCATAATCGCGCATACCGGTTCCGGCAGGGATTCTATGTCCGACAATTACATTTTCTTTCAAACCTTCGAGCATATCAACTTTACCCGCAACTGCAGCTTCGTTCAATACTTTGGTTGTTTCTTGGAACGATGCAGCCGAGATAAATGACTTGGTTTGCAACGACGCTCTGGTAATACCTTGCAAAATCGGCGTAGCCGTGGCGGTAATTACATCGCGAGTAGACACCAAGTTTTTGTCGGCACGTTTGAGCAATGAATTCTCATCGCGCAATTGACGTGGCGTTACAATTTGTCCCGGTTTAAGGTTGTCAGAATCTCCGGCATCAACCACCACTTTCATTCCGTAGAGTTTATCGTTTTCGTCGATAAAGTCTTTGGTGTGGATAAGTTGCTCTTCAAGGAATAAAGTATCTCCCGGGTCTTCTACGCGCACTTTACGCATCATCTGACGGATAACTACCTCAAAGTGTTTATCGTTGATTTTTACCCCTTGTAAACGATACACTTCTTGAATCTCGTTTACCAAGTATTGTTGTACCGCTGAAGGACCTTGAATTCTAAGGATGTCTTCTGGCGTGATGGCACCGTCTGAAAGCGGAGCACCGGCTCTTACGAAGTCATTTTCTTGCACCAAGATTTGGCTGGATAATTTCACCAAGTATTTCTTGATTTCACCAAACTTAGATTCGATGACAATTTCGCGGTTACCACGTTTGATTTTTCCAAACGTAACTACTCCGTCAATTTCAGAAACAACCGCAGGATTCGATGGATTACGAGCCTCTAACAACTCGGTAATTCTCGGAAGACCTCCGGTGATATCACCTGCTTTTGAGGAACGACGCGGAATTTTCACGAGTACTTTACCCGCTTTAATTTTCTCGCCGTTTTCAACCATCAAGTGCGCCCCTACCGGTAAGTTGTACGAACGAATAAGCTCGTCATCTTTTCCGTATACCAAAAGGGTTGGGATGAGTTTTTTATTTCTCGATTCAGAAATTACTTTTTCTTGGAATCCGGTTTGCTCGTCAATTTCTACTTGGAATGATTGACCTTGCTCTAAATCTTCGTAAGCAATTTTTCCGGTAAATTCAGAAACAATTACCCCGTTGTATGGATCCCACTTACAGATCGTATCACCTTTGGCAATAGCATCTCCGTCTTTTACAAAAATGCTAGAACCGTATGGAATATTGTGTGTATTGAGTACGATACCTGTTTTTTGATCAACGAGTTTGAGCTCGGTTGAACGTGAAATAACGATATCTACAGTGTTTCCTTCTGAATCCTCGCCTTTAACCGTTTTTAAGTCTTCGATTTCGATACGACCGTCAAAACGTGCTACCAAGCTTGATTCTTCAGAAATGTTTCCTGCCGTACCACCCACGTGGAAGGTACGAAGTGTCAACTGTGTACCCGGCTCACCAATCGATTGAGCGGCGATTACACCAACCGCTTCACCAATTTGGGTCATTCTACCAGTAGCCAAGTTACGACCGTAACATTTAGCGCAAATTCCTTTGTGCGCTTCACAAGTCAAGGCTGAACGAACTTCAACAGCTTCCAACGGAGAGGCTTCGATTTCGCGAACAATATGCTCGGTGATTTGTTGTCCGGCATAAGCCATGATTTCAGAAGTCAATGGATTTACCACATCGTTCAAAGCCACACGACCCAAGATACGCTCTCCTAAACTTTCAACGATTTCTTCGTTTTTCTTGAGTGCTGTTACCTCGATTCCGCGTAAAGTTCCGCAGTCATCTTGGTTGACAATCACATCTTGAGAAACATCGTGCAAACGACGAGTCAAGTAACCCGCATCCGCCGTTTTAAGCGCCGTATCGGCCAAACCTTTACGTGCACCGTGCGTCGAGATGAAGTATTCCAAAATTGAAAGTCCTTCTTTAAAGTTAGAAAGAATCGGGTTTTCAATAATCTCTCCACCACCGGCAGTTGATTTCTTCGGTTTTGCCATGAGTCCACGCATACCGGTCAACTGACGAATTTGCTCTTTAGATCCACGCGCTCCTGAATCCAACATCATATACACCGAGTTGAACCCTTGTTGGTCTTCACGGATGTTTTTCATGGCTAATTCAGTAAGCATTGCATTGGTAGAAGTCCAAACGTCAATTACTTGGTTGTAACGCTCGTTGTTGGTGATGAGTCCCATGTTGTAGTTCATGGTGATTCCTTCAACTTGCTCACGAGCATCGGCGATTAATTCGTCTTTTCTTTGTGGAATAATGATATCACCCAATGAGAATGACAATCCTCCGCGGAAAGCGAATTTATATCCCATATCTTTCATGTTGTCCAAGAACGCAGCCGTTGTAGGAACATCTGTTACTGCAAGGATTCGTCCGATGATATCACGCAAAGATTTTTTAGTCAATACTTCGTTGATATATCCGGCAGCTTCAGGAACTACTTCGTTAAATAGTACGCGACCTGCGGTAGTTTGAATGATTTTCCAAACGAGTTGACCTTCTTCATTGAAATCTTTGGCTCTGATTTTCACACGAGCGTTGAGTTCTAATTTTCCTTCGTTCAAAGCGATGTTCACTTCTTCAGCAGAATAGAAGGTCAAACCTTCACCCAAGATTTTATGCTCAGGGGTTGACAATCTTTCTTTGGTCATATAATACAGACCCAAAACCATGTCTTGCGAAGGTACCGTAATCGGCGCTCCGTTGGCAGGGTTCAAGATATTGTGCGAGGCCAACATCAACAATTGAGCTTCCAGAATTGCCTCAGGGCCCAATGGCAAGTGTACCGCCATCTGGTCACCATCGAAATCCGCGTTGAACGCCGTACAAGTAAGTGGGTGCAACTGGATAGCTTTTCCTTCGATCAATTTAGGTTGGAATGCCTGAATCCCCAAACGGTGCAAGGTAGGAGCACGGTTCAAGAGTACCGGGTGTCCTTTGATTACGTTTTCAAGGATGTCCCAAACTACAGGCTCTTTTTTATCGATGATTTTCTTAGCCGATTTAACGGTTTTGACAATTCCTCTTTCGATGAGTTTGCGGATCACAAACGGTTTGAACAATTCAGCCGCCATGTCTTTCGGAAGACCGCACTCGTACATTTTGAGCTCAGGTCCGACGACGATGACCGAACGCGCCGAATAATCCACACGTTTACCCAAGAGGTTTTGACGGAAACGTCCTTGTTTTCCTTTGAGTGAATCAGAAAGTGATTTAAGCGGACGGTTGGATTCAGTTTTTACAGCCGAAGCTTTACGCGTGTTGTCAAACAATGAATCTACTGATTCTTGCAACATACGTTTTTCGTTGCGCAAAATCACTTCTGGCGCTTTGATCTCCATCAATCTTTTCAGACGGTTATTGCGGATGATCACACGACGGTATAAATCGTTCAAATCAGAGGTTGCAAAACGACCACCATCCAGCGGCACAAGCGGACGCAATTCAGGCGGAATCACCGGAATTACTTTCATGATCATCCACTCAGGACGATTCTCGCGGTCTAAATTAGACTCACGGAAAGATTCAACTACTTGCAAACGCTTAAGCGCTTCTGTTTTACGTTGTTTAGACGTTTCGTTGTTGGCCGAGTGACGCAATTCGTATGACAAGGCATCCAAATCAGTTCTGGCCAACAAATCCATGATACACTCAGCACCCATTTTGGCGATGAATTTATTTGGATCGGTATCGTCTAAGTATTGATTTTCCTGCGGAAGCGTATCTAAAATGTTCAAATATTCTTCTTCAGTTAAGAAATCAAGTTTTTCGATTGGCTCTCCGTCAGGATGCTTGGCAATACCAGCCTGAATTACTACGTATCTTTCGTAGTAGATAATCATATCTAATTTCTTAGATGGCAAGCCCAAGATGTAACCAATTTTGTTCGGCAATGATCTGAAGTACCAAATGTGTGCAATCGGCACGACCAAATTGATATGCCCCACACGGTCACGACGTACTTTTTTCTCAGTAACCTCGACACCGCAACGGTCGCAAATGATTCCTTTGTAACGGATTCTTTTATATTTACCACAAGCACATTCAAAGTCTTTTACCGGCCCAAAAATACGCTCACAGAAAAGTCCGTCGCGCTCTGGCTTATGGGTTCTATAGTTAATGGTTTCCGGCTTAAGCACCTCGCCTCTTGATTCGGCTAAGATTGATTCCGGAGAAGCCAATCCAATCGAGATTTTGTCAAATCTTTTGATTAGATTTTTTTCTTTGTTATTTCTATTATTCATCATAGTCGTTACTATTGATTATTTTGAAACTGTTTTTTTAATCTTCGGTCGTCAGTGGTCGGTAGTCAGTTTAAAAACCAAGCCCTGACCACTGAAACCCGAAAACTGATTTTATTCTTCTAAACGGATGTCTAATCCCAAACCTTTGAGTTCGTGCATCAATACATTGAATGATTCAGGAAGCCCTGGTTCTGGCATCGTTTCACCTTTAACAATGGCCTCGTACGTTTTGGCTCTACCAATTACGTCATCCGATTTCACTGTTAAGATTTCGCGTAGCGTACTTGAAGCACCATAAGCTTCGAGTGCCCAAACCTCCATCTCTCCAAAACGCTGACCTCCGAATTGAGCTTTACCACCCAATGGTTGTTGCGTAATGAGTGAGTATGGTCCAATCGAACGCGCGTGCATTTTATCATCAACCATGTGGCCCAATTTCAGCATGTAAATCACACCTACCGTAGCCGCTTGGTGGAAACGCTCTCCGGTTCCACCATCATAAAGATGCGTATGACCGAATCTCGGAACGCCTGCTTCATCAGTAAGCGCATTGATTTGATCCAAAGTTGCTCCGTCAAAGATTGGCGTCGCGAATTTTTTACCGAGTTTTTGACCGGCCCAACCCAATACGGTTTCGTAGATCTGACCAATGTTCATACGCGATGGTACCCCAAGTGGATTGAGTACAATGTCTACCGGTGTTCCGTCTTCTAAGAACGGCATATCTTCTTGACGAACGATACGCGCCACAATACCTTTATTCCCGTGACGACCCGCCATCTTATCACCCACTTTGAGTTTGCGTTTTTTGGCGATGTACACTTTAGCGAGTTTCAAAATACCGGCAGGCAATTCATCACCTACCGTAATGGTGAATTTCTCTCTTCTAAGCGCACCTTGAAGGTCGTTCAACTTAATTTTATAGTTGTGGATCAAGTCGTTCACCAATTTGTTGGTTACATCGTCTGCTACCCACTGACCTTTGCTTAAGTGTGCGAAATCTTCAACGGCATGTAACATTTTGAGCGTGTATTTTTTACCTTTTGGCAAAACTTCTTCACCCAAATCGTTCATCACACCTTGTGAGGTTTTTCCGTTTACGATTAAGAATAGTTTCTCAACCAATTTATCTTTAAGCTCTACGAACTTAGTTTCAAATTCCATTTCCAAAGCCGTAAGCGCATCTTTGTCTTGTGTGCGCTTGCGTTTATCTTTAACCGCTCTGGCGAATAATTTTTTGTCCAAAACAACACCGCTCAACGATGGAGATGCTTTAAGCGATGCATCTTTTACATCACCGGCTTTGTCACCGAAAATCGCTCTGAGGAGTTTTTCTTCAGGAGTTGGATCAGATTCTCCTTTTGGTGTGATTTTACCGATGAGGATGTCCCCAGGTTTTACTTCAGCACCAATGCGAATCATACCGTTTTCATCCAAATCTTTGGTTGCTTCTTCAGAAACGTTCGGAATGTCGTTGGTCAATTCTTCATTACCCAATTTGGTATCGCGCACCTCGAGTGAATAATCATCCACGTGAATTGAGGTAAAGATATCGTCACGTACCACTTTTTCAGAGATTACAATCGCATCCTCGAAGTTATACCCTTTCCATGGCATGAAGGCCACTTTCAAGTTACGACCCAAGGCCAATTCTCCGTTTTGGGTAGCATATCCTTCGCAAAGTACTTGACCTAATTTTACGCGATCGCCTTTTCTGACAATCGGTTTGAGGTTGATCGAAGTGCTTTGGTTGGTTTTTCTAAATTTAATGAGTTGATAGGTTTTCTCATCCGGCTCAAAACTCACCATACGCTCTTCTTCGGTACGGTCGTATTTGATGGTGATGATATTCGCATCAACGTATTCCACCACACCGTTTCCTTCGGCGTTGATGAGTACACGTGAATCAGAAGCTACTTGACGCTCTAAACCGGTTCCCACAATCGGCGCTTCAGGACGCAATAAGGGTACGGCCTGACGCATCATGTTGGATCCCATGAGCGCACGGTTCGCATCATCGTGCTCCAAGAACGGAATAAGCGATGCTGAAATCGACGCAATCTGGTTCGGAGCAACATCCGTGTAATGAACCACAGACGGTTCTACTACCGGGAAGTCACCTTCTTCACGAGCAATAACTTTATCGGCTGTAATTTTACCGTTGTCATCCATGGCGATGTTGGCCTGAGCAATCAATTTGCCTTCTTCTTCTTCAGCGCTCAAATAAATCGGAGCTGCGTTCAAATCGATTTTACCGTTTTTCACTTCGCGGTAAGGCGTTTCAATAAAGCCCATGCTGTTTACTTTGGCATAAACACCCAAAGATGAAATCAAACCGATGTTCGGTCCTTCCGGAGTTTCAATCGGACACAAACGACCGTAGTGCGTGTAGTGAACGTCACGAACCTCGAAACCGGCTCGCTCTCTGGAAAGACCGCCTGGCCCTAATGCAGAAAGACGACGTTTGTGCGTGATCTCGGCCAGTGGATTGGTTTGATCCATGAACTGAGATAACTGGTTGGTTCCGAAGAATGAGTTAATAACAGACGACAAAGTTTTGGCGTTGATCAAATCAATCGGGGTAAACACCTCGTTGTCACGAACGTTCATACGCTCGCGAATCGTTCTGGCCATACGCGCCAATCCGATACCGAATTGCTGTGACAACTGCTCACCAACGGTTCTTACACGACGGTTAGACAAGTGGTCAATATCATCAATCTCGGCTTTAGAGTTAATAAGCTCAATAAGGTATTTTACGATGGTGATGATGTCTTCTTTGGTCAACACCTGTTTGTCCATCGGAATGTCCAAATTGAGTTTTTTGTTCATTCTGTAACGACCTACTTCACCTAAGTTGTAACGTTGGTCTGAGAAGAACAATTTATCGATGATGCCACGAGCAGTTTCTTCATCAGGTGGTTCTGCATTACGCAACTGACGATAGATGTGCTCAACGGCTTCTTTTTCTGAGTTGGTTGGGTCTTTTTGAAGCGTGTTGTGGATGATAGAATAATCAGCCGTATTGGTGTTTTCTTTGTGCAACAAAATAGACTTCACGTTGGCATCGATGATCTCTTCAACATTGTCTTTGTCAATGATGGTGTCGCGATCTAAGATGATTTCGTTACGCTCGATGGATACTACTTCTCCAGTATCTTCGTCTACGAAATCCTCGTGCCAAGTGTTGAGTACACGCGCCGCTAATTTACGGCCGATGTATTTTTTGAGTCCTGTTTTGGATACTTTGATTTCTTCAGCCAAGTCAAAGATTTCGAGGATGTCTTTATCACGCTCAAAACCGATGGCACGGAACAAAGTAGTTACAGGTAATTTTTTCTTACGATCGATGTAGGCGTACATAACGCTGTTGATATCGGTCGCGAATTCAATCCATGATCCTTTAAACGGAATCACACGGGCTGAATAAAGTTTGGTTCCATTGGCGTGGAAAGACTGACCGAAGAATACGCCCGGAGAACGGTGTAATTGTGAAACTACAACGCGCTCAGCACCATTGATTACAAACGTACCGCTCGGTGTCATGTAGGGAATGGTTCCCAAATACACATCTTGTACGATGGTTTCAAAGTCTTCGTGTTCTGGATCGGTACAGTACAATTTAAGTCTCGCTTTGAGCGGAACACTGTAGGTCAATCCTCTTTCAATACACTCTTGGATGCTGTAACGTGGCGGGTCAACGAAATAATCTAGAAATTCCAACACAAAGTTGTTACGCGTATCTGTGATGGGGAAGTTTTCCATGAAGGTGTTGTACAACCCTTCGTTGCCTCGTTCGTCTGATTTGGTTTCCAGTTGGAAGAAATCTTTGAACGACTTAACCTGAACATCTAAGAAATCCGGATAATCGGGGATGTTTTTGGTCGAGGCAAAATTCAATCTTTCAGTCTGATTTGTGATCATCAATGGACAAAATTTTGATTAAAAAAAAGTAATTTTTTGTGTTTAAAAACACGCTTGTCTTCTACTTTCCTTTTTGAAAAAACAATCAAAACATCTTGTAAAACAAACCAGGAAATTGTTTGTTTTCTTTCTTCGTGATGATTGTAAACTTTGGGTATTTGAATCTGCTTTGATTCCAAAACAGATATATAATTTTATTATACGAAAAATGGTTTAGGCCGTGGACGCGATTGTCCAAGGCCTAAACCTAGTTTTTCAAACTGTGTGAAACTTATTTAAGCTCTACTACAGCTCCTGCTTCTTCTAAAGCTTTCTTAAGACCTTCAGCCTCATCTTTAGAAACTCCTTCTTTTACATTTGTAGGAGCAGCATCAACTAAATCTTTTGCTTCTTTAAGTCCTAGACCAGTCAATTCTTTAACTGCTTTTACAACTCCTAATTTAGAAGCACCAGCATCTTTCAATACTACAGTGAATTCAGTTTGCTCTTCAGCAGCACCAGCATCACCACCACCAGCAGCTGGACCAGCAGCTACAGCTACTGCAGCAGCAGCAGGCTCGATACCGTACTCTTCTTTAAGGATTGTAGCAAGTTCGTTAACTTCTTTTACAGTTAAGTTAACTAATTGTTCTGCGAATTGTTTCAAATCTGCCATTTTTTCTATCGTTTTTAATAGTTTGTAAAATATAATTTATTTAAGTGCGCGCGTGGGCCAATGTCGTCTGTGACGTTTAAAGTTTGACGTATCAAACTATTAACGCTCAGACAGCGTTTTAACAATTCCAGCGATTTTTCCACCACCTGATTTAAGGGCAGAAACCACATTTTTAGCCGGAGATTGTAAGATTCCGATGATTTCACCAATCACTTCTTCTTTAGATTTAAGTGCGATCAACGCATCTAATTGGTTGTCACCGATAAAAACCGCTTGGTGAATGTAAGCTCCTTTAAGGATGGGCTTATCAGACTTTTTACGGAATTCTTTGATGATCTTTGCAGGAGCATTACCATTTTCTGCAATCAGAATTGAAGTGTTTCCTTTAAGCACTGATGACAAATCGCCATAGTCATTATCAGAAGCCTCCATGGCTTTCTCAAGCAAAGTGTTTTTAACTACTGCCAATTCGATTCCCGCTTTGAAACAAGCTCTTCTAAGGTTAGAAGTAGTCTCTGCGTTCAAACCAGAAATATCTGCAATGTACATTACATTGGTTTCGGCTAATTGTGCAGTTAAATCTTCAATAACTCTTGATTTTTCTTCTCTAGTCATAATACTAATGTTTAACTACCAATTATACTGCTTTCGGATCTAAGGCAATCGCAGGGCTCATAGTACTTGACAAGTGAATAGACTTGATGTAAGTACCTTTTGCAGCAGTTGGCTTTAGTTTGATTAATGTTTGAATGATCTCATGAGCATTGTCAGCGATTTTATCAGCCTCGAAAGAAACGCGTCCGATACCTGCGTGAACAATACCTGTTTTGTCAACTTTGAAGTCAATTTTACCTGACTTCACTTCTTGAACAGCCTTACCTACTTCCATAGTAACGGTTCCTGTTTTAGGGTTTGGCATCAATCCACGAGGACCTAACACACGGCCCAAAGGACCTAATTTACCCATAACAGCCGGCATCGTGATGATGACATCGATATCTGTCCAACCGTCTTTGATTTTTTGGAGGTAGTCATCTAAACCTACGTGGTCTGCACCCGCAGCTTTAGCTTCAGCTTCTTTATCTGGAGTAACAAGCGCAAGAACTCTTACATCTTTACCTGTACCGTGTGGCAAGGTAACAACTCCTCTAACCATTTGATTCGCTTTTCGTGGATCAACACCCAACTTCACAGCGATATCTACAGACTCGTCAAATTTTGCAGAAGCAACAACTTTCAATAAAGATGAAGCATCTTTTAATGAATACAATTTGTTTTTCTCAATTTTTGAAGCAGCCTCTTTTTGCTTTTTAGTCAATTTTGCCATGTCTATCCCTTATTTTAGAGGAGAATCTCCAGTTACAGTTATACCCATTGATCTAGCTGTACCAGCAATCATGCTCATAGCAGACTCAATAGTGAACGCATTCAAATCAGCCATTTTATCATCGGCAATGGTTCTGATTTGATCCCAAGTAACGCTAGCTACTTTCTTACGATTTGGTTCTCCGGATCCTGACTTCAACTTGGCAGCATCTAACAGCTGTACAGCTGCAGGTGGCGTTTTAACGACGAAATCAAATGATTTGTCTTTGTAAACTGTAATTTGCACAGGGCAAACTTTGCCGGCTTTATCTTGGGTTCTCGCATTAAATTGCTTACAGAACTCCATGATATTAACCCCAGCAGCTCCCAAAGCAGGTCCAACCGGTGGCGATGGATTCGCAGCACCTCCCTTAACTTGTAGTTTAACTACTTTACTAATTTCTTTAGCCATTTCTAAAAAATTTTACATCGATCAATTGGAAGCGATTGATGTGAGTTATATGTAACAAAAAAATTATACTTTTTCAACTTGCATAAAGCTGAGTTCAAGTGGTGTTTTTCTTCCGAAAATTTTCACCATCACTTCAAGCTTACGCTTTTCTTCATTGATTTTCTCAACCGATCCGTTGAATCCGTTGAAAGGACCGTCAATTACTTTTACGGTTTCGCCCACTGTAAACGGTATCGCTTGATTGTCTGTTTTCACAGCCAATTCATCTACTTTACCGAGCATACGGTTGACTTCGGACATTCTGAGCGGCACCGGATCTCCTCCTTTGGTTTCACCTAAAAATCCAATCACTCCTGTAATAGATTTAATAATGTGTGGAATCTCACCAGCCAAGTTGGCTTCAATCATTACATAACCCGGAAAATACACTCTGTCTTTAGTGATTTTTTTTCCGTCGCGTACTTGCACCACTTTTTCAGTCGGCACCAATACTTGCGATATGTAATCAGCCATACCCAAACGGTTGATTTCGGTTTCGATGTAAGCTTTCACCTTGTTTTCTTGGCCGCTTACCGCTCGTACCACATACCATTTTTTCACATTAGTATCTGTCATCACAAAAGAATTAAGCTTTTATCCAATTAAAAATTGCGGCAATAAACTTAGCGCAAACTTCATCAACGCCCCAAGTAGCCAAAGCAAACAAAACAGAGAATACAGCCACCACAATGGTCAAACGCTGCACCTCTTCCCAAGCTGGCCAAGTGGTGTTGGATTTTAATTCTTCAAACGCCTCTGATATATAATTAACGATCTTCATTATATCATGTTTTTTTGCACGGGCGGGAGGATTCGAACCACCATCAACGGTTTTGGAGACCGCTATTCTACCCTTGAACTACGCCCGTAGTAAAAGCCAGCAAGCAACCTAAACGGAAACCTGCTGGCTCTATATTTGGTTAATTATTCTTAGTCAAGAATTTCAGTTACCTGACCAGCTCCAACAGTTCTACCACCTTCACGGATAGCAAAACGCAAACCAACGTTAAGAGCGATTGGGCTCAACAACTCAACAGTAATAGTCAAGTTATCACCTGGCATAACCATCTCTACACCTGCAGGCAATGAAATGATACCAGTTACGTCAGTTGTACGAACGTAGAATTGCGGACGGTAATTATTGTGGAATGGAGTGTGACGTCCACCTTCTTCTTTTTTCAAGATATAAACCTCTGCTTTGAATTTAGCATGTGGTTTAACTGAACCTGGTTTACAGATAACCATACCACGACGGATATCAGCTTTATCGATACCTCTCAACAACAAACCAACGTTGTCACCAGCTTCACCACGGTCAAGGATTTTACGGAACATCTCAACTCCTGTAATAGTAGAAGTCAATTTGTCAGCACCCATACCGATGATTTCAACAGGATCTCCTGTATTGGCAACACCAGTTTCGATACGACCTGTAGCTACAGTACCACGACCAGTAATGGTGAATACGTCTTCAACAGGCATCAAGAATGGTTTAGCATTGTCACGAACTGGCTCTTCGATCCAGTTGTCAACAGCTTCCATCAATTCGATGATTTTAGGAACCCAGTTTGGATCGTTGTTCAATCCACCCAAAGCAGAACCTTGAACTACAGGACCATTGTCACCATCATATTCGTAGAATGACAACAAGTCACGGATTTCCATTTCAACAAGCTCTAACAACTCAGCATCGTCAACCATATCCACTTTGTTCATGAACACCACGATTCTAGGAATACCTACCTGACGACCCAAAAGGATGTGCTCACGAGTTTGTGGCATTGGACCATCTGTAGCAGCAACTACCAAGATAGCACCGTCCATTTGAGCAGCACCTGTAACCATGTTCTTTACGTAATCCGCGTGACCAGGACAGTCAACGTGCGCATAGTGACGGTTAGCAGTTTCATATTCTACGTGTGAAGTATTAATAGTAATACCTCTTTCTTTTTCTTCTGGAGCATTATCAATCTGATCGAATGATTTAGCTTGACAATAACCGGCATCAGACAATACTTTAGTGATTGCAGCAGTTAATGTAGTTTTACCGTGGTCAACGTGACCAATCGTACCAATGTTAAGGTGTGGCTTGGTACGACTAAAATTTTCTTTTGCCATTTTAATTAATTTTTAATCTTAGTTTATATTTAGTGTTCAAAATTCTCTAAACGAATTTGAGCCAATGACGGGATTTGAACCCGTGACCTCTTCCTTACCAAGGAAGCACTCTACCCCTGAGCTACACCGGCTTGTGTTTTAAACTTCTTTAAAAGACTTCGCTTACGCTCAGTTTTTTGAAGTTAATCTTAGACAATTCGAATACATTAATACTCAAATCATCCGCAGGATTACCTCGCTGTTGCTCGGTGATCCGTAAGGGTGAACCCTTACTCTTTTTTTTTCTTTTCAGACCTTTACAAAAGTGAACTTTTGACAGGTTTTCGAGCAAAAAAATGTGGGAAGAGCAGGATTCGAACCTGCGAAGGTTTCCCAACGGATTTACAGTCCGTCCTCGTTGGCCGCTTGAGTATCTTCCCTAACCTTTTCTATTTTAAAAGCCGAGCCGATGGAGGGACTCGAACCCACGACCTGCTGATTACAAATCAGCTGCTCTAGCCAGCTGAGCTACACCGGCATTTACAATAAAAAAAGTCCGCTATTTCTAACGGACTGCAAATGTATAGGTTTTTGTTTTTTAAACAAAACATTTTCTAGAAAAATTTTTCACTAAATATTAGCTCTGATTTTTTCCTTTCTTTTTACCAATAAACGCTCTAAAGATTCTGCTGAAAGTTCAACTGCTTCCTCAAAAGTTTTGCATTGTTTTTTTACAATCAAATCATCGCCGGGCACATGAATTTTAATCTCAACTATTTTATTTTCTTTATCACTCGTGTTTTCAACTTTCAAAAAAGCATCTGCCGCTACCACTCGGTCGTAATATTTTTCGAGTTTATCTAAACGTTCTTGAATGAAATGAGTGAGTTTTTTGTCAATCGTGAAGTTAACAGCATGAACATTTACCTTCATAATAAAAAATTTTAGGGTTAAACTTGCAAAGAACTACTCCCGATTGCGCGGATGGGCATTCCCGTATACTTTTTTAAGCTCAGCCAAACTACTGTGCGTATACACTTGCGTTGAAGCCAAACTCGAATGCCCGAGCAATTCTTTAACTGAATTAATGTCTGCCCCGTGGTTGAGCATATGAGTCGCAAACGTATGACGTAAAATATGCGGACTCTTTTTTGCTTTCTCCGAGACATTACTAAAGTAGTGATTTATTAATCTATACACAAACGAATCATTCAATTTAACGCCACTTTTTGACAAGAAAAAACAACTCGAATCTTTAACAACTTCTAAATTAGCGCGTTCCAAAAGATACTTTTTGAACTGATCAACCACCACCGGCAAAATCGGAATAATACGTTCTTTGTTTCTTTTCCCCAAAACCTTAATCGTACACCCGACCAAATCAACACCCGAAGTTTTCAGATGAATCAACTCACTGCGCCGAATTCCGGTCGTGTAAAACAAATCAATAATGAGTTTGTCACGCACACCTTCAAAACCTTCAGGATATTGAATATTGTTGAGCACCAAATCAATCTCTTTTTCCGAGAAAGGAATCTGCAACTTCTTGGGCGATTTGAGCGCTTGATGTTTCAAAAGCGGACTGGTCTGAATCTGACCAATTTTAAGCAAGAATTTATAATAGCTTTTAAGCGAAGCCACGCGACGATTGACTGAAACGTTCGACAGGCCCGACTCAACCATCTGAACAATCCAACTGCGAATTTGACTGTAATGAACCTCCGCCAAAGCATCCTGATCAAACTCTTGCCTGACGAAGGCTTCAAAAACCGAAACATCAGCGCAATAACCATTGACCGTATGCACCGAATACTTTTTTTCGAGCAGCAAATAATCTTGAAAAGCTTGTTGGTGATTGTCCATAAAAAAACCGTTAGCCCAAAGGTATTAAACTTTGTAAACTAACGGTTCTATGACTTAAAAAGTTACTACTAACTTTCGATACTGTCTTTCAATTTCTGAATGTAAGCCGCTTTTTGAATTTTCATTCTGTGCGTTACCGACGGTTTGGTGAAAGCCTGACGTGCGCGCAACTGACGAACAGTTCCGGTTTTATCAAATTTTCTTTTGTAGCGCTTAAGTGCTCTATCAATATTTTCTCCGTCTTTAATTGGTATAATCAACATAAATGGACACCTCCTCTCGTTAAGGCCGCAAAGGTAACAGAAAAAACAACAAACAAACAAAAAGAATTTAAAAAATTTAAATCTGACTAAATGAGTCTAAAAAGAGTTTTTTAATCAGGGCGCGCCGGCGAGGCCACATCCAACTACCCATCAAATCTCAGTCGCCGTCGGGCTGTCCGCGGTGCGCGGCACCTTGCTTCCATCCCTCGCGCAATAGTTCCTCAATAAAAAAAGCCAACAAACTTAATCAGCTGTTGGCTCTTGATTTTTTCTTAAAAGCTTACTTCACCGCAGGCTTATAACTCTGCTGATCAATAATAATCTTAGACAAAATCTCTCGTAAAATCTCTGATGTTCCACCGCCGATGGGTCCCAAACGACTGTCTCTGAGCAAACGCGCGAGTGGATATTCTTCCATATAACCATAACCGCCGAGCATTTGCAAACAAGCATAAATAGCTTCATCGGCCACTTTCGTGGATTTGAGTTTGGCCATCGTAGCTTCTTTGACTACATATTCACCTTGATTGAGACGAGCTACTGCAGCGTAGTTGAAAATTTTACAGTGTTCTACTTCGGTAGCGTGATCGACCATAGTGTGTCTGAGCGCCTGAAACTTGTTAATTGTAGAACCAAAAGCATGGCGTTGTGCCATATATTCAATCGTGTAATCAATCGCATATTCAGCGCGCGCGTGCGCATTAATAGCCATAATGAGTCGTTCTAGAGCAAAATGCTGCATGATGTACGGAAAGCCTTTACCTTCTTCGCCCATCAAATTCTCAGCCGGAATCTCTACATTGTCAAAAGCAATCTCGGCCGTATCTGAAGCGCGCCAACCCAATTTATCCAACTTCGTTGCCGAAATTCCTTTGGTATTGGTATCCACCAAAAAGATGCTGATGCCTTTGTTGCCCAACTCCGGATTGGTTTTGGCTGCCACCACATAATAGTCGGCATACACACCATTGGTAATAAAAGTTTTTGAACCATTGATGATGTATTTGTCACCTTGCTTAACCGCCGTGGTACGCATTCCGGCCACATCGCTTCCGCCGAATGGTTCTGTAA
The DNA here is from genome assembly GCA_018267095.1 of Bacteroidota bacterium. Taxonomy (GTDB): domain Bacteria; phylum Bacteroidota; class Bacteroidia; order Flavobacteriales; family Flavobacteriaceae; genus Flavobacterium. The sequence goes on along the minus strand of JAFDZC010000018.1, from coordinate 588,602 downwards.
TACACAAAGCGCCAATTTTTTCACCGGCAATACTCGCCGCCAAATATTCTTGTTTGATGCGCTCATCACCTTCGGCATTAAGATGTGTCATCGCCAAATAAGCATGCGCCCACATGGCCGCCGCAAAACCGGAAGATTTGATTTTTTGAAGTTCTTCTAAAAAAACAACCGTGTAGAACAAATCGAGGTTCATACCACCGTAAGCCTCTGGGTAATTAATTCCAAAGAAGCCCATTTCACCAAACTTCTTCCAGATAAAACGTTCAATCGTGCCCGTTTTTTCCCATTTTTCAATATGCGGAACTACTTCGGCATGCAAAAAATCTCGAAAACTCTTTCTGAATAATTCGTGTTCTTCTGTAAAATAAGGTGAACTCATAAATGTCTATTTTTTTTTAGAAATCCAAATATAAGGCAATAATTTTTATTTTATCAACCGGAAAATCTGAAATCTTTGCCAAATCTTCAACGTTTTTATACAAGCCATTCATACTGCGTTGCAAGACAATTGCTTTGGCCAGTGAATATTTAAAATACGGCAATTGCATGAGCTCCTTAACCCCGGCTTTATTGATGTTGATTTTAGAAATTTGCGGCAAGTTCACCACCGCAAATTTTTGCTTCAAAGCCACTGCGGTTGTCACGGGTAAGCCCCATACTTCATCAACTTGATCGATGTGCACAAAACCACCCATTTTTTGCCGATAGTTGATAATGCGCTGCGCATATCCGTCGCCAATGCCATAAACCTGTTTTAAATCTTCGGCCGTGGCTAAGTTGATGTCTAGCATCGCAACTTTTTTAGGAGATTTCTCTTGAGCCATAAAAAAATCTTTCTTCTTGGTCACCCAATCCGGAAACTTAAAAAAAGGCTCCATCTTTTTGAGCTGTGCCTGTGAAACCTTTGTCACTTGCTGAAACTCTTGTGCCGAATTCACAAAGCGGCCCGTTTTTCGGTAAGCGAGCAACCGGTCAATTTCGGCAACGGACATCCCAAGCATATAACCTTTGTAATCTGAAATAAAATTGGGATTAAAGGGTTTCGGCCGATATTCTGAGAATGACCTTTGAGCAGAATCAACTCTTGGCGGCAACTGGGTCCAAATTTGATTTTCTTGAGGAAACTCAGTTTGACCTATATCAAACCACAAAACCAATTGGAGCAAAACAATCAGCGAAAATAAAATCAATAAACCGCTGCGTTGTGACTTTGAGTATTTCAAAATCACTGAAATAAAATCTGTTTTCATGTTGTATGGCGTTGAAGTGAATAATCATGGCGTATAGTAAAATTATAAATCAAAAACAGAACTTCGCTTGGCCCGAATGAGATCTTTGAGTCGAATCCAAAAGGCTAAGGTCAAATAAACCCCAAACCAAAGTCCGGCCGTGACAAACGATATATAAATAAAAAACAGTCGAACGCTGTTGGCGCGCATTCCGAGCTTATCAGCCAAACGCGACGAAACGTGAAAGCCGTATTTTTCAAAGAAATATTTTAAGCGAATGACTGCCGACATATTATAAAAATCAGGTCTAAATTAGCAAAAAACGTTGGTCAACACAAATCATTTGAGCAGATATAACTGAGCACAGGCGCGCGCATCTGACAAAGCTTCGTGGTGGTTGAGGGCAATTTGATTTTGATCGCAACAATATTTGAGGTTCGCAGGTTTATAGCCTTTGGCGCGATAGATTTTACAGGTGCATTCCCATCGATCGGCGATTTCTAACTCATCGTAATACAAGCCGTAATGCTTCATGGTGCGCATCAGCACATGTCGATCAAAAGATTCGTTGTGCGCTACGATGGTTCTGCCGAAAAGTCTTTTTTGAATTTCAGGAAAATGCCCGTCAAAAGTTTTTTCGTTTTCGGTATCCACCGGACGAATACCGTGGACTTTGATGTTGTGATAAGAATAATGGTTATACGGAGGCTGAATTAAGGTATAATACTCATCGACGATGATGCCGTCATTGACCGTCACGATACCCACAGCGCATGCACTCTCCGGATGCATGGTGGCGGTTTCAAAATCGATGGCTGTAAAATTCATAGTCAAAAAAAAAACGGCAACTTTTGAGGGTTGCCGGAGAAATTATTTAATGGTTCCGATGATATCGTATTTGGTAATGATGTGGTGTTTGCCGTTGCCTAAATTAATCAGCACCGCCTGGTTTTCTTTGCTAATGAGTTTAGAAACTTCTTCAATCGAAGTTCCGGCAGCAACCACTGGATATGGTTTGCCCATGATTTCGCGAATCGGACGCTCGGCTGCGTTTTTGTCATTAACATATAAATCAAACAAAGCAGATTCGTCTAATGAACCGACAAAACCTGTGGTGTCAATCACCGGAATTTGCGAAATTTTATATTTTCTCATGCGTTCAATAGCGTGTGATACCAATTCTTCGGTGCGCGCAATAATGAGTGGTTTGTCGAGATGATCTTTGATGACATCTTCGGCTTTGGTGATTTCTTCGTCTAAGAAACCGCGCTCACGCATCCAATCATCGTTGAACATTTTGCCTACATAACGGCTTCCGGAATCGTGAAACAAAACCACCACGACATCTTCGGGTTTAAAGTGTTCTTTGAGTTGCAACAATCCTTTAACGGCTGAACCGGCAGAGTTGCCTACAAAAATTCCTTCTTCTAAAGCCAATTTGCGTTGGTAAACCGCTGCGTCTTTATCGGTGACTTTGGTGAATCCGTCAATGAGTGAAAAGTCGACGTTTTTAGGCAAAATGTCTTCACCGATGCCTTCAGTGATGTACGAATAAATTTCGTTCTCGTCAAAAATGCCGGTTTCATGGTATTTTTTAAACACCGAACCATAAGTATCAATACCCCAACATTTGATGTTTGGGTTTTTCTCTTTGAGATATTTGGCCACGCCTGAAATGGTTCCGCCGGTACCGACGCCCACGACAAAGTGCGTGATTTTGCCTTCGGTTTGCTCCCAAATTTCTGGGCCGGTTTGCTCATAATGCGCAATGGCGTTGGATGGATTGTCGTATTGGTTGACATACCAAGCGTTCGGGGTTTCTTCGGCCAGACGTTTAGAGACTGAATAATACGAGCGCGGATCAGTCGGTTCAACATCGGTCGGGCAAACGACCACTTTGGCACCCACAGCGCGCAAAATATCCATTTTTTCTTTGGATTGTTTGTCGGTAATCACGCAAATGAGTTTGTATCCTTTGACAATAGCAGCCAAAGCCAAGCCCATTCCGGTATTGCCTGAAGTTCCTTCAATGATGGTGCCGCCGGGTTTGAGACGACCGTCGGCTTCTGCATCTTCGACCATTTTAACGGCCATGCGATCTTTGACTGAATTGCCCGGATTGAAGGTTTCCACTTTGGCGAGTACCAAAGCGTCAACTTCAGCGGTTACTTTATTGAGTCGAACCAGCGGCGTGTTGCCAATGGTTCCGAGAATGTTTTCTGCGTATTTCATTATTAAGTGACTGAGTTCTGAGCTGCTGAGCAACTGAGCTTATTTAGAGTGCAAATATATCGATAAAATGATGGTCTGCAAGTTTGCAAGAAGTTAATCTCGGAGATGCTATTTGCGTGAGGGATTGTAGCGGTTATCCTTTTGCGTAGGAACGAGCAAAAGATAAAAGCGAAAAGCCCGACGGCTGCGCGAAAGTATTAGTTGTGTATAAATTTTGAATCAGCCGGCACGCCCAAAAACTATTGAAAGAAATTCCAGACCAGTCCGAAGCGAATGATGAAATCGCGGTACGGATAACCCGGCGCCGAATAAAATCGGTTTTGCGAAGCCATCGAAGAATTGAAATGCTCGGCTTTGAGAAAAATGCGCGTTTGTCGCACGCGGGCGTTAATAAAGAAATCAATCAGCGGAAAATCGCCAATTTTGGTTTTATTCTGCACGTAAAAATCGGTCAGGATAGGATTATATCCGTTGGCGTAGTATTTCGTGAAATAATTAAAGATAAAGCCGGTTTGCAGATAGAGCGCACGCGAGAAGTAATAGTCGGAATAATACAAGGTGTTGCGCGTCACGAATTTGGGCACATTGAGCACGTCATCGTCTTGCTTGGTTTGCTGATAAAGTAAGGTGTTATCAAGGGCGATGCGCCAAACACGGAATTCTTTGCTGGCTTTGACCGAGAAATATTGGATGGATTTTTCGTATTGCTTAGGCGAAATGAGTTGTTGCAATGCATTGCTGCTGTCATCACTGAAATACAAAAAATTGTCGTAATTGCTGATTTGAAATTCGGCGGTTCCGAACTGAGTTTCGGCTTTGGCGGTAAGTGTATTGCTTTTTTGATTTTTGAAATTGTTGAACCAATTATAGGCAATGTAACTACTTTGGTGCAGATTGTAAACTGCATCGGGCAATTTACTCACGCTTTGATACGAGAATGAAAATTGGTTTTTATCGTTGCGTTTGTAAGCTGCTTGAAACTCAATATCCGTAAGTGATTGATTGGTGAGTGAATTGGTATAACGAGCAAAGCCGCTCCAATGATTTTGCTGATAATCATAGCGCGCGCCTAGGGAATTGATTTTATCACTAAGAAGGCTTGGTATACTTTGGTTATTGAGTACGACTGCCGTGTTGTAAAAATAGTTATATCGGAAGTCATCTGTATAAAATTGGAATCGGCCTAATTTTTTGCTTTCGTAACTCAGACCGATTTGATTGTATAGCCGATTGTAGTGAACCTGATCATTGATATAACTACTGACATAAGAATCTCCAAAATGGTTGATGGTTTGTGTCCCGACTTGTGAGGCTACGGTTGGTTGATAATACTCAAAGAACTTGGTTTCGTAATTGATTTGATGGGTCAAAAACAAATTGTTATCAGATTTAGAAGAAGTGATTCTAAATCGGTGATCGACAAAAAAACGTTTGCCTTTCATAAACGAGGTTGCATCGGTCAGGAAAACCTCAAGCCTTTGACGCTGTTTAAAATTGGCGTCTTTGCTTTCAAAATCAGCAGGAGTGGTGATTCCACCGTTTTCGCCGTTGAGCAAATCTTGTCCGGTGTAATGCGCATTAAATACATATTGCCCTTGGGGAGTTTTATAGCTGGCCGTACATCTGAAATTACCATTACTTGAAAGTTGATTGATGTATTTACCGAGTGATCGCAGACCTTTGTATGCTATTGAAAAATTGAATTTTTCTGAAGTATTGACCGTCAAAAAAGCATCGAGAGATTGACCTTGCTCCATGACCGTTTTAAAATATAAATCGGTTAATGGTGTGGCCACAGAATAATATTTGATATCATTGGCTTCAATGTAATTCAAATGTTTTCCGCGATGACCAAACTCCGGAAATGCAGTTACTTTATTCAAACCAAAATCGAGCATGCTGTAGGTTTGCCCTTCGTTGAGAAAAGCAATTCTACCGAATAAATCTTTGCGCAAATAATTGTATTGATACTCTTTTTGTATGGTGAGCGATGTATCAACAAAAGTCGTATCGCGTTGCAAATTGTATATTTTATAGGAAGTAATGGGAGCTTTTCGAGCCAACTCTTTCTCTTTTTGCTCTTTGGTTTTGAGTAAGCTTTTGCGTGGCTTGTCTTTTTCAGCTTCCTGAGACAAACCAGAAAGTGAAAAACATAAAAACAAAAGCGTGAAAAGAATTCTCATAACCTATAATGTGTGGGCAAAAATAGATATTTGTTTGTTAAGGTAAACTCAAACCTCGAATAAATCCATAAAAAAAAGCCACTCATTGAGTGGCTTTTATATTTAAGTTCAAACTAATTATTGTTTGATTACTTTAATAGTTGAAGCATTTCCTTCAGCACTAGCAACTTTTACCATGTAAACACCGCTGTTGAATGAATCAACATTGATTGACACATTATCTACAGAAGTATAAGAGCTATTGAAAACTTGTTTTCCAAGAACATCATAAACAGCAACATTAGCAATGTTTTTACCATTTACTTGAAGTGTTCTTGTAGCATTGTTGATGTAAGCAGTGAACAATTTGTCAGCAGAGAAAGCAGTATTAGCTAACAAATCAAGACCATTCCATTTCCAGATACCACCTACAGCAGCTGAAGTACTGAACCCACTAGCAAAACCTGTATTGTTATTCAAGAAAGCAACAACACCGCCATCAACTTCATCTGTATCTGGTATGTGTACCCAGTCGACACCACCATTGATGGTGAAAGCTGAACCTCTATTAGGCGAATTCAATAAATCCTCTCCAACAGAAATATATACATTTGGTTGACCAGGAATTTCAGAAATACCGAAGTTTTTCAATGCTGTATCAGCAGCAACAGTTAAAGCTGTCCAGTTTGCTCCTCCATCAGAAGTAGCAAATAATTCATATGCATCTGTTTGCAACAAACCGTTGTTAGCGTCTGTAAAGGCCATATCCCCTGAGCCAGAACCATTAATACCACCACCAAAATCAGGAATAGGAGACTGATAAACCGACCAAGTTACTCCACGATCTGAAGATTTCAAAATTCTTCCAAAGGTAGTTCCAATCCATATGTTATCACCATTTGTAGTGAATTGATTAGTCAAACCATACTCTTGTGGATCAATTGGAACCAATGCTGGAGTAGAACCAACTCTAGTCCAATTAGTACCTCCGTTGGTGGTTCTGTAAATTTCAAAATATCCATTAGCAGGATCACCCATAGCTAAGCCTTCATTAGCATTCCAAAAATAAACTAAGTTAGTAAACGAAGCCGCATCATTGAAAGAGGCTGTTGATTGCTTCACCCATGTAGTCCCAGCATCTGTAGTTTTCCAAATACCGCCTGGGCTTGATGCTTTAGGAAAAACAGCAGCGAAAGCAGTATTCTCATCAACACCGTGGATGTTAGCAATTTCTAAATCAGCTGAAGTAGCTCCTAAATCAACTACTCCTGTGTTCCATACTGTACCGCCGTTAACACTTCTTGAATATCTTCTAATCGCTGTACAACCAGAAGTACCACATGAATTGCTTAACCAAGCAATATTATCGTCGACAATAGAAATACTTCTCATACCTGTGCTTGCAGCTGGTTGAGAAGTCGGATACTCAGTCCAAAATGTAGTCTGAGCAATCGATGGTAATGCCAGTACCAAAGAGGCAAATAGTAATAATTTTTTCATAATTAATAAATTAAGTTAATAGTTATTAAACGCAAATGTAAACCAAAATATTTAATTTTTATATATAACAAAAACTAAATATTTTGGTTTTAAAAGTTAAAAAAAATACTACAACAAACTAATTGCGTAGTTAGCTTGTCCGTCAACTGTTGTTTTAATTATTTGAAAAACAGGTCTAGCATCAGAAGCAGTTCCTACAGTTAGTCCGGTCAAAACGCTTGCAAAAGTTTTAACATCTTCATTTGGGTAACGCACTGTAAAACGAATAGGTACATCAATTGGATCTGGAGTAGACGTTAATTTTGCTGCAAATGCCTCAACAACATAGGTTCCATCAGGTGCTGAACTTAAAAAGTTAAGCGATTCATACCGTGAAGTACTTGTTGTAGTACCATTGATTGGCTGAGTAGATTGAGTAGCAACAGTGACAACATTACCATCTCGCTTAAGTCTAATGTTCAAATTGTTACTAAAAGGATTTCCTCCCCCTGGTGGATTCTTCCAATCAAATCTAACAGCACATCTGTTAGAATTTACACCACCAAATGCTGAATCACCATAACCTAGAACAACTGTATTTGAGGATATTGAATATTGTTTACCTGCAAAACCAATAGGCTCAACACCATCACTTGTAATTTTTGGAGCAGTAGTAATTGCAGACATGTATAAATTCATATTCTGAGTGAATGGCAAGGTAGCACCTTGATCGCCAGAAGGAGCGTTCATTTTACCAGAAACAGTAGTTTCTCCTGCTTTAATGGTAAATGTTTTTCTAGCCCTCTTATTGATGTTAGGCAAGAACGAAATTACTTCAATATTCACATCTACATCAAACGTTTGTGGTGAAATATCTAATGTAATTGGAAATTGTTGGCCTGAAACAACATTAATTTCAGTGGTAGATATAGTCGCTGGTAATTCGACAAAATTAACCTTACTCGGGTCAGGTGCACCACTAAATCTATCGTCTTGTTCACAAGAAAACAAAAGCAAAGAAAATGAGAGTGCAGCTAATGAATTAAAGAATACTTTCATGTTTTAAATATTAACAGGTTAATCTTATTGTGACGTGTAATTATCATAAACAGCTAACTCAGCATCACTCATCCCAGAATTATCAGTTAAATCTGTGATAAATCTGTAAGCTTGTTTATAACTTGGAGTACCCTGAATTGTGGCTGAAAGACTGTAAAAATCTGCTCTTTTGCCAGCAGAATCAAAACTCTCTCCGTAGAATCTGAATTTATCTCCAAATACAAGAGATGAAACAGGAACATTGAGTGCCTCAGCAATTTCAGGCAACGTTATTTTTAAGTCCGCAGGAAAAGTGGTAATGGTTCTTAAGAAAACAAAGTCAGTAGCAAATCCGTAAATATCAATTTTTCTAACATACAAATTATACTTAACAACAGGATTATTAGAACCTGGCTTCGTTAGTGTGCCTCCAAAAAAAGTAGTTTCACTTTGGTTGACGTTTAAACGTTTACTGGTAATATCTAAACGAACAAACTGACCATCCTGAATAACTGGTCTTGGATCTAAACTATCATCTTTCTCACAAGAAGAAAAGCTTAAAAAAACTAGTAGCAAAAAAGGAATAAACAATATATTTTTCATATCTTATATTTAAAAGATTATTCAAGGTTGAATGATGCTTTATCCCAAAAAACTCTTTTGGTTCTAACATTAGTTGGGGCATTAGGATTATTGACAACTGCAATTCTAGGATACAAAGCAGTACTATAATATAGACCCGCAATCGGTTCTAAAGTAGGCTGAAAATTGCTAGGATATCCAGTTCTTCGATAATTATTATATGGCTCAATACCATTACCCCAAGCAGCAATATAATACTCTTTTATAATCATTTCAAGCTTTTTATCGTTGTTCGGCAAAGCATCATATCTAGGCAAAATAAAGGTATTAACATACCAATTTTTCTGAGCTTGAAGAGCAGTAGATGATGGCGGAGTAGTAGTTGGAGAAACAACATATTTTTCACTTGGTAAAAAATTAATTGTTTTGTCAATTGATTGTTCAATTCCTTGTTGTAATTCTTGTCTAGCATCACCAGCTATTCCCAAAGTTAAGATTGCTTCGGCTTTCATGAAATGCACATAAGAAGACAATAAAATTGGCATAACACCAGCTCCTTTAGCACCTTTATTACCGCTGGTTTGCACACTTGATGGAGGACCCCAAGCACCACCTATTGGATAAACACCACATACGGTTCTTTTGTCAGAATCTGGTGGAATTCCACCATTATTCCCATGATCCCTACCCCAATATCCATTATCAACTATTGAACCACCCGTCCAATTTGAAACGGTATAACAAGTTCTGATAGTGTTATCATAAAAAGAAGTATACTTTAGGTCATTATAATGATCTGGTCTGGTTCTGTTAGGAAGTGAAAACTGATCATAATTTGAAGGAGCTACATTAGCTTGTTTGAAGAAATAAAATTGAGTTCTAGGATCAACATTACTGCTTGCTGAAGTAGAAGTTCCAGTTGAAGGAACAGCGATGCCTTTTTCTGTTGTCATTGTCCAAAACATGTAATTACCAATGTATGCACCTCCACCCAACTCATACTGATCGTAATAAACAGGATGTCTACTTGCTGGATTAAATCGGGTACTACCATATTTGAATTGAAAATCTTCAGCAATTGTGTCAATATAATCTCCTTCATTAAGAATTCCAGAAATCGCAGCAGCTATATCATTAACGCCAAAGTCAGGCCCTGCTAATCTTGCAGTGCAATACATTTTTAATTTCAATGTTTTAGCAAGAGTAATCCAACTTGATTGATTTGAATAATATAAATCTTGGATTTTACTAGCTGAATTACTATTTCTACCTAGTATTTCAATAGCAGCATCTAATTCAGACAATACTCTTGTATATACTGATGCGCTCGAATCAAAATGAGGAGTAAGGTTTTCATTTCCTTTGAGTGCCTCACTTACAGGGATATCTCCATACATATCTGTTAAAGTCAACAAAACATAACATCTGATTACCTTAGCAGCTCCTAAAGCATAGAATTCTTTATTTTGAATGGCCTTAGGTTCCATAACTTGAATGGCATTCAGCATGGTATATGCTATAGTCCAATTGGTGTTGAAATCTTCTGCCTGATAAGCATTGTCATATGTATTTCCACCGCCCATAGCCATCTGACGAGTAACTTGTTGGGTAAATCGATTAGTAGAATTAACATAATCCGGTAATTGCAACTGAATGTAATTAAATGCATATACAGGATCGATTAATTTAGCGTTTAATTGACTTGGGTCTTCCAATTGATCTAAGTCAACTGTCTCACATCCCCCAACAAAAAAGAGGGTCATAAGTAAAACCAAACTGTAAAAATTCTTTTTTATTTTCATTTTTTTTAGAAAGTTAGGTTAATGTTAAAACCAAAACGTTTAGCTGTAGGGCCTGTTAGGTAATCAAATCCCTGACCATTACCTACACCAAGACTCAGTACCTCAGGGTCAAAATTCAAGTGCTTAGGAAAATTAAACGCTTTGAACCATAAGTTTTGACCAACAACCGAAATAGAAACTTTTCCGAAAGGTGTCTTTTCAATCATTTTTTTCGGAAGTGAATATGACAAAGAAACCTCTCTTAATCTCAAATTAGTTGCATCATAGATAGCCTGTTCATTGATAAAGAATCCTGAATTATTGAAACCATATTGTGTGTAACCAATTTGTGTAGTATTTACATTACCATTTTGATTAACCCCCGGCAAAACAACCGTTCCAGAACGATCGAAGTTAGTATCCTCAGTTAGACCTCGAGATAGCAAAGCGGCCGCTGTTGTAGAATAAATATCCCCTCCTCTTTGATATTCAAATTGGAATTGGAAAGTAATATTTTTGTAATTAAATTCATTAATGACAGTTGAACGCCATTTTGCATTTGGATTACCAATTTCTCTAATCTTACTATCTCTTAAGTAATTACCATCACTACCAACAACGTAATTCCCATTCTTGTCTCTCAATATCGCACTACCTAAGATAACACCATAAGGCCTACCCGCAACGGCAAAGTTTCCTAAATTTGAAAAACCAGCAATATAAAGTTCTTTAATAGAACCTAAACCAAGTGACTCAACGATATTTTCATTTTTTGTAAACTGAACAGTAGCATCCCAAGAGAAACCATCATTTTCCTTAGACTTAATTACTCCAAGATTCAATCCCAACTCAATTCCTTTGTTGCTTACTTCAGCAACATTATCTCCTCGAACCGTAAATCCAGTTGATGGGTCTAAAGGTCTATTGATAATCAAATCTGTAGAAACTTTTCTGTATAAAGACAAATCTACACCAACACGATTATTGAAAAACTTACCTTCTAGACCAACCTCAACTTCTTTAATTAATTCTGGTTTTAACTGAACATTAGCCAATCCTGTAGAAGGAGAAATTGCATTAATGACAGTCCCGTCATCTTTCAAAAATGCTTTTGAAGTGGTATTTAGTGTTCCAACAGTTTGATAAGGATCAGGGAAACCTGCAGACGATCCATAACTTACACGGGTTTTCAGATAATTTACATATTTGTTACCTTTTAATGATTCAAATGCATCTGTGGCAATGAAAGAAAGTGAGGCTGAAGGATAAAATAATGATCGAGTCGCTTTTTGTAACGAAGAATAAGAATCACGTCTACCTTGCAAATTCAAATACAAATACTTTTTAAAACCTAATGTTGTACTAGCATAGGCACCAATGATATTGAAATTTGAACGATAAGAAGTTGTTGGAATTGACTCATTATCATGGTTTTCAAAATTGTCATGTTCAATCAACCCATAAACCACTTGAACAGTACTGGAAAGTCTGTTGTAATTCACACTTTCTTGTCTTGGGTTAAATCCAATAGTCCCATCAAGGTTCCAATTACCACTTTTTCCAATCTTAGTATCAAAATTGTAACTGAAAGTATGATCAAAAATGGCATTCTCTTTTACCGTTGTAGTCAAAAACCCTTCATCATCGATTGGCTGCCCATTCCCTCTATTGATATAATATTTTTTATTCTGTGTATAATTGTCCATCGCCAAACGATATGAAATATTAGACCAAGAATTAATTTCATAACTTGTGGTGAAGTTTCCATAAAAACGTCTAACGGTTTCATCATCACTAGCATTTTTAACCGTCCATCTTGGATTAGGAATATCTCTTCTGTAATACACAGAAGCATGAGTGAGTGGGTTCTCATATGGAAGACCAAACAAGTCAAAACTTCTAGGAGTATACAAAACGTTTGCAAATACTGATGGAAAGGCAGAATTACTTCCAAAACCTGCAGCCGTTGGCGGTGCGTTTTTCTCAGTTTTGACAAAATTCATGGTTGAGCTAAATGAAAAACCATTCCCCAACTTAGTAGTTCCTCCTACACTTAAATTTAATCTCTTGTAACCATTGTTTTCTATAAAACCTTGGTCGTTGGTATGCCCAACACTTAAGTTATAAGTAGTATTTTCAGCTCTACCCCCAACACTTAATGAAGTTGTGGTTACAATACCTGTTCTAAAAAACTTCTCAACACTGTTGTATGGTTGATACTTAACAGTTTTAGGAGTAACATTACCAGCATTGTCAGTATTAAAAAACTGAGGAAATATTTCATTTCCATAATATGCATAGGGATGAATTACAGTTCCATCAGCTCCAATTCCTTGTGTTCCGGCAGTACCGAAAGCCGGGCCCCAGTTCGAAAAAGCGGTTTGAAAATTATTATCAAAACCCATCCCGTATCTATTCTGATAATCCGGCAAAGAAGCTATTTGAGTCATATATAATGATTGGGAAAAACTCACCTGCATCTTTTTGTTAATTTCCTTTGTGTTACCTGATTTGGTAGTAACCAAGACCACTCCATTTCTACCAGCAGAGCCATACAAAGTGGTTGCACTTAAGCCTTTCAAAATGTTTATACTTTCAATGTTATTTGGATCTAAATCCAAAAAGCGGCTAGATGCATTAGTTGCACCCACAATAAAATCTCCGTTACTGTCAGTATTAGAGTTTGTATCTGTGTTAAATGGAATCCCATCTACAACAAATAACGGTTGATTGCTACCAGTAATTGAAGAATATCCACGAATGATAATATTCGTTCCTGAACCTGCAAGTCCGCTGGTTTGTTGGATATTTACACCTGGCGCTTTACCGGTCAAAGCACGCGCAACATCGGTTGATGGTTTTGAAGCAAAGTCTTCTGCTTTAATCGTTGTTACCGCATAACCTAAGGCTTTTTTCTCTTTCTTAATACCCTGACTGGTTACAACAACTTCATTCAACTTTTCTCCTTCTCCGGTTTTCATTTTAATGTTGACTACATTAGAAGAGCCAACCGTTACCGGTGTATCAGTGTAACCAATAAAAGACACAACCAAAACATCACCAGTTTTAGCTTTGATGGCAAATTTACCATCGATGTCTGTTTGCACACCATTTTTAGTGCCTTTAACCATTACGTTGGCACCAGGAAGAGGTCCCTGATCGTCAGAAACTACCCCTGTTACAGTTTTCTCCTGTGCCAGAGCCAACTGCATTGTAAACACTACAAGTAGCGTAAAAATCCATTTGAACTTCGATCTCATATAAAATTTCGTTTGAGTTAGATATCCCGCAAACTTCTTAATTAATTCTTAAATAAACAAATATATATTCTTAATATCTTTTTGTAACGGGTGTTAAAAAAACTTTAGAAATGTTTATGTATTTAAAAACAACATCATTAAACTCACAACAAAAATCGTTGAACAGCCTCACTTTTTTATAATTTAGCAAAATGCTACTATCCAACTTTTCCTCTTTTTCAATTGAAGCCGGCACCGATGAAGCAGGTCGCGGATGCCTCGCGGGTCCGGTCACCGCAGCAGCCGTAATTCTCCCACCTGATTTTAAACATCCGCTGCTCAACGATTCCAAGCAACTCACCGAAAAACAGCGATACCAACTAAGACCCATCATCGAAGCTGAAGCCATCGCATTTGCTTACACTCATTTGCATCCCGATGTGATTGATGAAATCAACATCCTCAATGCCTCTATCCAAGCCATGCAGGAATCGCTGCGCAAGCTTGATCCAACACCATTATATATTATAGTAGACGGCAACCGATTCAAACCGCTCGACAACATTCCACATAGTTGTATTGTCAAAGGTGACTCAAAATATTTAAGCATTGCCGCAGCCTCAGTATTGGCCAAAACCTACCGCGACGATTTTATGGATGAAATCCACCAAAAACATCCTCAGTACAACTGGAAAAAAAACAAAGGCTACCCAACAATAGAACACCGCGAGGCCATCAAAAAATTCGGAAGCACACCGTACCACCGAATGTCGTTCAAATTATTGCCCGACCAACTGAGTCTGGATTTTGATATTAAATAGCACCAGAGTATTGCAAATGCATTGACATCTCTGTCAAATGCGCGTCAAAAAGTTCAGAAAAATGTTGTAGAATTTTGGCTTTCACTTCCGCTTCATCCACCTGCGCAACGCCCAACTCCACCTGTAAAGAAGTCACCGCTTTTCCGCGAATGCCACACGGAATAATGTTGTCAAAATAACCCAAATCAGCATTGACGTTCAGCGCAAAACCGTGCATGGTCACCCAACGCGAGGCACGAACGCCCATCGCACAAATCTTTCTGGCAAACGGAGTTCCTACATCGAGCCACACGCCTGTTTCACCTTCACTCCTACCCGAAGCAATACCATAATCAGCCAAAGTCAGAATAATCGTCTCTTCGAGCAAGCGCAAATACTTGTGGATATCGGTAAAAAAATTCTCCAAATCCAAAATCGGATAACCCACAATCTGCCCCGGGCCGTGATACGTAATATCGCCACCGCGGTTAATTTTATAAAACTTAGCGCCTTTTTCTTCGAGCTGTTTTTCGCTCAAAAGCATGTTCGACGCATCACCGCTTTTGCCCAAAGTATACACATGCGGATGTTCTACCAACAAAAAATAATTATCCGTTACCAGTTCCGGCTGGTTGCGCTTCTGGAGCTTCACATCCACAATTCCCTTGAACAATTGCTCCTGATAATCCCAAACCGCCTGATAGTCTTGGCGACCCAAATCTTGTAGTTGAACCGTTTTATTCATGCCGCAAAAATACAACTTAATTGCCTTCAGAAAGCCGTTTTTTTGATCAGAAGCGAAGCCTAAATTTCCAAAACCAACCCTGTGCCCGCTTTTCGGCTTTATCTCGCGCTGCCGCGTGAGGATATCGCCTGCAATCGGGGCTACGAATCAAGATTCGATTTCCAAAACCTCCCTTTGAATTATTGCCCTCGTGCATTGCAACTCTAAAACTTATCCAATATCTTTGCGCACTTTAAAACACCATGCCATGGCATTATCAGAACAAGAAATACTCCGCCGCGAGGCGCTGGTTGAATTGCGACAATTAGGAATCGAGCCCTATCCGGCTGCCGAATACACCACCACTGCTTATTCAAAAGATATTCTTGAAAACTTCTCTAAATACGAAGGCCAAGAAGTAGTTTTGGCGGGCAGACTCATGGGTAAACGCATCATGGGCAAGGCCTCTTTTGCCGAACTCAAAGATTCTGAAGGCCGCATTCAGGTGTATATTGCGCGTGACGAAATTTCGCAGGATGAAGAGAAAACCATGTACAATATCGTGTTTAAAAAACTGTTGGACATCGGTGACTTTATTGGCGTACGCGGAAAAGTATTCAAAACGCAAGTGGGCGAAATATCAGTGCATGTAAGCGAATTGACTTTTTTATCTAAAGCCTTGCGTCCGCTTCCGGTGGTCAAAACCGATGCCGACGGAAAAATCTACGATGCTTTTGCCGATCCTGAACAACGCTATCGCCGTCGCTATGTTGATTTAACCGTCAACGACCACGTCAAAGAAACCTTTATCAAACGCACCAAATTGTTCAACGCTATGCGTGGTTTCTTTAATGAGCGCGGATACTTAGAAGTAGAAACGCCGGTATTGCAACCCATTCCGGGCGGAGCCGCGGCGCGTCCGTTTATTACGCACCACAATTCACTGGATATTCCTTTGTATATGCGCATCGCCAACGAGTTGTACTTAAAAAGACTCATTGTTGGCGGATTTGAAGGTGTTTATGAGTTCTCAAAAAACTTCCGCAATGAAGGCATGGACCGAACGCACAACCCAGAATTCACCGCCATGGAAATCTATGTTTCGTACAAAGATTACCATTGGATGATGAAATTCACCGAGCAATTGCTCGAGCATTGCGCCATGGCAGTCAACGGAACTACCCAAGTTACTTTTGGCGAGCACACTGTTGATTTCAAAGCGCCGTATGCCCGCGTCACCATGACTGATGCGATCAAACAATTTACCGGTTTTGATATTTCAGGCAAATCAGAAGCCGAGCTTTTTGCCGCAGCGCAATCCATGGGCATTGAAGTCGATGCCACCATGGGCAAAGGCAAACTCATAGATGAAATTTTTGGTGCTAAATGCGAAGGCAACTTCATCCAACCGACGTTCATTACGGATTATCCTAAAGAAATGTCTCCTTTGTGTAAATCACACCGCGACAATCCGGAACTGACCGAACGTTTTGAACTCATGGTTTGCGGTAAAGAAATCGCCAATGCTTATTCAGAGCTCAACGACCCAATTGATCAGCGCGAGCGTTTTGAAGATCAAATTCGCTTGGCCGAAAAAGGCGACGACGAAGCCAACGGACTTATTGACGAAGACTTCCTCAGAGCGCTTGAATACGGCATGCCACCTACTTCAGGTTTGGGCATCGGCATGGACCGTTTGATGATGTTTTTAACCAACAACAGTTCGATTCAAGAAGTGTTGTTCTTTCCGCAAATGCGCCCAGAGAAAAAAGCCAATGTCATTGAGCTTACCGAAGATGAAAAACGCATCGTCGAGTTGCTCAAAACCCACAACAACTCAATGGACTTGGGCATGCTCAGAGTTCAATCTGAACTCAGCGGTAAAAAATGGGATGCGGCCATGAAAAACCTAGCCAAACACGGTATGACACACGTAAGTGTAGACGGCGACATTAAAACCGTTCACCTTAAATAATTCAAAATATTAAATGGACAAAAAAAGGAACTCAGTTGAGTTCCTTTTTCATTTTATGTTTTGTTGGGTTAACCTCTGGCAGCCATCATAGCAGCAAAAATAGACCCGAATAATACCAGGGCAAAAATGACCAAACCTATAACAATAGCCATCATAATAAGTTGCGCTTTGGCCCAATTTTGTCTGTTGGGGTTTTCGTTACTGCCAAAGGCATAAATAAAAAGCATAACAATACCTACTATTGGAATAGCCATGAGCAATAAAGTAATCAGCCATTCTTTTACTGATAGCGGTTTTGGATTTGAATTTTCTACAGTTTCCATATGTTTTGTTTTTGGTTATCAGGCTAATGTAGCGAAAAATTTACAATCCGTAGTTTAAATTAATGCTCCAGCGCGCAATGGCTTTTAAGTTTCCGCCGGCTAAATCTTGTTGCAAAGGCCACATAAAATTAAATCCAAAAGAGAGTTTATCTCGGCCGGCCTCAAATCCGGTTTTACAAAACAAAACTTGCCCCGCAGTGTCGTCGAGTTTCTGACCGCGCTGAACATTGCTTTGATAATGTTCGGCCGCAACGCCCAACTGTGGCGCCACCGAATGTTTATTTTTCTCGTATAAATAAAAGAGCGTTGCCGCATAATTGAGTTGATTGCCAAATTGATATTCTCTTTTATTGGCTGATTTAAAAATGTATTGCGCCATGGTGTTGAGTCCGATTTTTTGGTGGCGAATGGTATACTCTGTTGCCAAAGAATAATCCCAACTACCGGTTCCGGCCTGAAAACTCGGGTTTAAACTTCCTGAATTGGCCTCATCAAATTTACCCGTTGGCAACTTGACACCGGCGCCTAATTGCAAGGTATGCGCAAAATAAGTGCTGTCAGTATGCGTTTGATAGAGTTGATACATAGCCATGAGTGTTACATCACCAATACCGGACAAATTTTGATTTCCTTTTTTGGTTTCACGCTCATGAAAATGATACGGTGCCAAAACAGACAATTGCACTTTTTTAACCACCGGAATTCGCGCCCAAAGTTGCACCGTATTGAACTGCTCGTCATACCAAGGTGAGTTGCTGTACAAACCATCGTTGCTCTGATAATGCTGATAAAAATACCGCAAACCCACAAAGTGCGCGTTGAGCATCGAAGCAAAACCCATACTACCACCACTGGCCGAACAACCGCAAGCATCGCAATCATCGTCATCGTCTAAAATCAAAAACTGTTTGAAATGGTTTTTAGCAATCGTATCCTTTACGGCAGCCGAGACGGTTGAAAAGGTCAAGAAAAGAAATATTATTTTTTTCATGTTATTGTTCTGAGAATTTTGGGTCGGTGAGATAGGTATTGTCGGTTAGAGTTTTGAGAAAGGCAATGATGTCGGTCTTTTCTTGACTGGTCAGTGGAATTCCTAAAACGCCGTCCATAATCAGTTGCGGGTCAAGCGTTCCGGTATTAACCACACCTGAGCCATAGTGATTTAATACGGCTTCAAGCGTTAAAAAACGTCCATCGTGCATATAGGGCCCTGATTTTTCGACATTGCGCAAACTCGGTACTTTGAATTTGTATTTGTCAGCTTCGTTTAGCGTGATGCGATAATAACCTACATCATTCACCGCTGGATTAATCGTCAAGCCGTTGTTTCGAAACGAATTATCGGTAAATAAATCCGTGGCGTGACAAGAAGCACATTTGGCTTGAAACAAGGCATAACCGTTGAGTTCCTGAGCGGTCATATCCCCACCTGATTCATGGCGGCGATAATGGTCAAATTTAGAATTGGACGAAGTAACCATGACCATGAACTGCGCCAAGGCTTTGAGCATGTGTTCGGCATCGATGGGTTTGCCCGGAAAAGCTTGATCAAACAATTGAACGTATGTTGGATCAGATTTGAGCATTTGCATGATATTAGGCAAATAACCATTCATCTCAACTTCACTGAGCAATGGTATAATAGGCTGAGTATCGAGCAAATCGCTGGCTCCATCCCACATAAAACGACTTTGATAGGCCAAGTTTTGAATGGGTGGCGCATTGCGTTTTCCGGCAGCATTGTCAACTCCGTGGCTCACGGTGTGCCCGTGGTGTGTAAAAGCATACGATTGTACGTGACAAAAACCGCAAGAAACCACTCCGTCTGAAGCCAAACGCCCTTCATAAAAGAGCTTCCGGCCCAGTTCAAAACCTTTTTGCGTGGGCGGATTGCTGCTCAGGTCATACACCATCGGCGGAAAATTCTCCGGAACTTTTACGGTGAGCGGAACATCATGATAAACGTCGGAATCATTCGAACAACCCAAAACAAAAGCGAGTAAAAGCAAGCATCCGATTAGAGATAATTTTCTCATGTGACTGATTTTTAGCCCTGATGGCAATGAAAAGCCCGGAGTTTCAAAAGCGTTGTCGGCAAGCGGCGATGACGGCGACCAACGGAAGCCGAAAGGCGCCCTGCACCGACCGCTTTTGAAACGAGGACTTGTAATGCACAGCAGGAATGAGCTACTGTTAATCGTTGTGAACGTGATCGACTCTGAACATTTCAGATACGTTATGCATGATATCGGTGAGGATATCTCCGCCCATAATCATGGCGCCCATACCCATACTGTTGTGGTCTTCGAGCTTGATTTTGTGGTGTCCGTCAATGATTTTAGCCACATCGGCATAAATGTGAACATCCGGCGTAACGTCGCTTCGAACTTGAGCAGCATTTGGGAAATCTAAGGTTACTTCTTCGTAGTTATAAGCTGTATCTGAAGTTTTTCCGGTGTGTACCATAAATGAAGTATCATCGGTAACAGTAGCTGTTGTAAAAGTTCCTTCAAAGGCAACGTATTTATAACCGGCCGCCCAAGTCCAAACCATACCGGCTGCATCGGCATTGGTGTATAAATCGCCTTGACCAGACAATCCGAGTTCCCATTGCGTTTTATCGACTCCGATTCCGAAATGGATTTTGGTGTAATCACCGGCAGGAATATTGGTTAACGACAAAACATGTGAAGCTTCGTTTGATTCGTCAACAATAAAATAACTGTCACTTTTTGGGTAAGTA
The DNA here is from genome assembly GCA_018267095.1 of Bacteroidota bacterium. Taxonomy (GTDB): domain Bacteria; phylum Bacteroidota; class Bacteroidia; order Flavobacteriales; family Flavobacteriaceae; genus Flavobacterium. The sequence continues at coordinate 568,295 of JAFDZC010000018.1, read as the reverse complement.
AAAGTTGAACCATCAGCTTTTTCGAGTAAGATGTTGCTCACGATGTATTTAACTGTGCTGATTTTCAAACCTTCAGCTTGCGATGTTGTATTGGTTTGGGTATTGAGTATTAGGTCGGCATCACCGAATACTTGATCGAATTCAAGGTCGATGTTTCCTTTTTCGGTGGGTGAAGGTGTTGAACTTTTGCTGTCGCTAGAACATGAAGTAACCGTATACAATAAACCTGTGGTGGCCACTATAGCCATCATTATTTTTTTCATTTGATTTTAAAATTTTATGCGTGAATAGGCATCCGATGTTTGAAGTTCGGATGTAGCTTTGGGATATAAAAATCCAGTTGACCAATCAAATTAATCAACATTAAAAAAGTTTTACACGCTAAATGTGGGCGGGTGAAAAATGCCCTGAACACTCAAATGAGCATAGAGATTGTTGTATTGAAAATATGAAGTGCCTTGAAAATCGGAAATAAAATTGCATTCAAACGCAAACATTTCAGTATAAAACCAATCGCTGGTATCTTGGCTCGTATGCTTTTTATCTGGCGAGGTTGGTTTTTCGGTTTCTGAAGCTTTGGCCAATTCTTTCATCAAATGACATTTTCCGTTGCAATGCATTTGCGGTTTGGCTTTGTTCACACAGAGCGTATTGGCTATGTAATCATAATTGACCACGTACTCAATCACCGGAAAAACAGGTTTGAGCAGTACTGACAAGGCAATGATGAAGACGAGCTTTTTCACGCAGCAAAAGTAATAAATAAGCTTTGCTTTTATTTTGTTAAAATGAGTTTATTTTTGACTATAATTAAACTATCTTCGGTATGCTTTGTCCAAAAGCCCAAAACTTAAAAATTTAATATCATGAAAAAATTAGCATTCGTTGTTTTGTTGTCAGTAGGTGTTTCTGCTTGGGCACAAGACACTAAAAAAGACAAAAAAGAAGCTCCTAAAGCAACTAGCGAAGTAAAAGAAGAAGCCAAGAAACCGGAAGGTGCAAGACCTATGATGAAAAGAGAACCGATGAGCCCGGAACAAAGAGTTGAAATGCGCTTGAAGAGACTTTCAACACAGTTAAACCTAACCGATGCTCAGAAAAAAGATATTCAACCGATTTTGATGGAGCAAGAAAAATCAAGAGATAACATGATTAGCGAGAGAAAAGCTGCAAAAGAGTCTGGAAAAGTCCTTACACTTCAGGAAAAGTTAACCATGAAAGACGAATTCACGAAAAACCAAGAGGCAATTAAAGCAAAATTTGAAAAAATATTAAATCCGGAACAGTTAAAAAAATGGCAAGAAATGGAAGCTGAAAGAAAAGAAAGAGCTCAAGAAATGATTCAGAAAAGAATGGAGAAAAGAGTTGAAAAAAAAGCTGAAAAGCTCGAACAAAAAGATGCCCAAAAAGAATAAGAAACATTTAATTTTGAGGTAATTCAAAAAAAGCCTAGATTTGGTTTTTAATTAATCAAAAACTTATTATGAAAAAAATCATTGCTATAATTGCTGTTATGCTGGCTTTTACGGTTTCTGCACAAGCTCAAGCCAAGAAAACTACGGCTCAAGAAGCTGCCCAAAAAGACATTGCTTTGTTGGCTTCTAAAATTAAAATGAACGAAACGCTCAAAGCTGATTTGACTACGTTGATGGTTACCAAGCACAACACTATGTCAGACGCTAAGCTATCTGAAACAGATAAAGAAAATGCTTCAAAACAATACATTCGAAAACTGATGTCTGCCTTGAATGACGAACAGAAAAAAGTATTGAACAGCGATCCTGAATTACTTAAAAAATTAGTTCACTAGAATTAAAATCAATAAAAAAGCCCGCTAAATAAGCGGGCTTTTTTATTTTGCATCACAATTATAAGGTTGAAGCAACTTTCTCAATTGCTTTTAGGGTAAAGTCTAAATCGTCATAAGTCAACGCATCGGTAATAAACCAAGTTTCATAGGCTGAAGGAGCAATATAAACACCTTCTTGTAACAATCCGTGGAAGAACTTTTTAAATCGAGGATTATCGCCTTTGGCTGCGGTTTGAAAATCAACTACCGGCTGTGCATCAAAATGCACCGAAATCATCGAGCCGACTCTGTTGATGGTATAATCAATCTGATTCGCCTTCATAATTCTATGAATACCTGCTTCAAGATAAGCCGTTTTTTTATCTAGACGATCAAATATCTCCGCATCATCATTCAGCGCTTGCAGCATCGCCAATCCGGCTGCCATAGCCAGTGGATTACCCGAAAGTGTTCCGGCTTGATAAACCGGACCAAGTGGTGCCAAATGATTCATAATCTCGGCTCGAGCAGCAAAAGCGCCTACCGGCAAACCTCCGCCGATAACTTTTCCGAAGGCGACTATATCTGCTTTGATGTTGTATAATTCTTGCGCTCCGCCTTTAGCCAATCTAAAACCGGTCATCACTTCATCAAATAGAAGTAGAATTCCGTTGGCATCACACAAATCTCTCAAGCCTTCCAGAAAACCATTTTGAGGCGGAACACAACCCATATTTCCGGCCACCGGCTCAATAATAATGGCCGCAATTTGCTCTGGGTTGGCAGTAATTAATTCGTGAACATGATTCAAGTCATTGTAGCGAGCCAGCAAAGTATCTTTGGCTGTACCGGCGGTTACTCCGGGACTGTTGGGTGTTCCGAATGTACTGGCGCCACTTCCGGCCTGAATCAGAAACGAATCTGAATGTCCGTGATAACAACCCGAAAACTTGATGATTTTGTCTCTTTTGGTAAACCCGCGCGCTAAGCGAACGGCACTCATACAAGCCTCAGTTCCAGAGTTGACAAACCGAATTTTATCAATGTTCGGCACCATTGAAACAGCCAATTGGGCAATCTCAGTTTCTAATGCTGTGGGCGTTCCGAATGAAGTTCCGAGCTGTGTTCGTTTAATTACAGCATCCACCACGGCCGGATGGGCATGACCTAAAATCATCGGGCCCCAAGAATTAATGTAATCGATGTAGCGATTATCATCTTCATCAAACAAATAAGCCCCTTGAGCACGTTTCATAAAAATAGGCGTTCCTCCTACGGCTTTAAAAGCGCGTACCGGCGAATTCACGCCTCCGGGAATCACCTCTTGAGCTTCAACAAAAAGCTGACTGCTTCTTTGGTATAACATATTATTTTACGATTAGATTCTGTCCGATGGAAAGCGCATTGTCTTGAAGATTGTTTTTGCGCCTCAAATCATCGACAGAAATATTGAATTTTTTGGAAATTGAATACAAGGTATCGCCTTGACCCACTTGATACGAATCAGATTTGGGTGAAATTTGCGAACCGGTATTAATCGGTGTAAAATCTTTGCCCAAAACCTCGGCATCATACTGATTGAGCTGATAACGTTCAATGATGGCAATGAGTTTTTCGGGATATTTCGGATCGGTCGCATAACCGGCTCTTTTGAGTCCGCGCGCCCACTCTTTGTAATCGTCTTTTTCTAATTCAAACAAAGGAGCATACCACTTACGGTTGAGCAAAAACAAGGCGTGATCGCGGTAAGAATCCATCGATTGATCATACTTTCTGAAACATTCTTGCTCTTCATCATCGTCATAGCGAATGCTTGGTCCGTTCCAATCTTTGTGACATTTGATTCCGAAATGATTGTTGGCTAAAATACAAAGCGGACCGGTTCCTGAACCCGATTCTAAAATCCCCTGACCCAAAATAATACTGGCCGGAATTCCGTAATCGCGCATATTGCTCTGAGCGATGGATTTATATTGATTGATGTAATCTAAAATCATGGCCGTTGTCACTTTGACGCGTGTAGTGGCTTCAAGAATTTCAGTTTTAGAATATACCTCATTGTTGCCGCTGGATTTGTTTTCTTCTTTGGCCAATTCGTATTTCTGCTCGATTTTTTTGATTTCGGCCAAAACCAAAGAATCCTCATTAGATTGAACCACTTCTGGTTTCGGAATTACCGGTTTTTGAGCAACCACAACGGCAGAAGTTGGTGTTTTGACAGGCGATTTCGAATTGTTAGAAGGCGCCGTTTTGGCAACTGTTTTTGAGGTGCTTTTAGCTGTTGATTTTTGAGAAACACCCTTAGAATTCGATGAAGCAGGCTTCTTTTTAGACGAAGAACTTGCCGTTGAATTCGTTGGTCTTTTGTAAGCCGGTTTGGTTGTGCGCACCACGGTTTGTTGCGTATGGCAAGCTGCCAAGAACAAAACCACAAAAACCAACAACAATTTCTTAATCATTTGTAATTATTAAGGGTAACTTTTTTTGTTTCAAAACTTGATTCATGCCTTGAATTCCTTGCAATCCGCCGGTGTGAACCATCAAGATTTTTGAACCGGGCGGGAAATATCCTTTTGAAATCAAATCCATAACGCCAAAAACCATTTTTCCGGTATAAATCGGATCGAGCGGCACTCGATTTTTTTGATAAAAATCGTTGATAAATTCAATTAATTCAGGAGTAACCTTTGCATATCCGCCAAAATCATATCCTTGAATAAGTTCCCAATGGCCAATCGCGGCAAATTTACAAATTTCAGCTTGTAAAAAATCACCTTTGAGCGCCGGAAATCCCAAAATTTTTTGATGCGAAAAGGCCGAACGAATCAGACCGGAAATAGTTCCGCCCGTGCCGACTGCACAACAAACATAATCATACGATGTATCGTCAGAAGTCAAAATTTCTTCTGCTCCTCGAACCGCTAGTTCGTTGGTTCCGCCTTCGGGAATTAAGTAAAAATCACCCCATTTTTGCTCAAGTGAAGAGATCAATTCCGATGATTCTTTCAAACGATATACCTCGCGTGATACAAACTCAAATTGCATTCCGCGCGATTGTGCGAAAGCTAAAGTTGGATTGTTTTGAATTTCTGAACCTAATTCGTCACCGCGAATAACGCCGATGGTTTTAAAACCGAATTCTTTTCCGGCCGCAGCTACCGCAGCGATATGATTTGAAAAAGCACCACCGAAAGTCAGTAAAGTTGTATGATTTAAAAACTTGGCTTGCTCAAGGTTGTATTTAAGTTTTCTGAATTTATTTCCGGAGATATGCGGATGTAATAAATCATCACGCTTAATCACCAGATGAATCTGGGCAGAATTATCGAGCGTGACGATTTGATTGTACGAAGTCAATATTTGATTATTTGGCTCCGTTGTATACCGGTATTTTTTTTCCGAAGTCCTGATGTGAAGCGGTTGATATTTTCACAATATAAACAGCATCAGGCAACATAGAAGTTGGGAATTTATAACTTGATTGATTGCCCAAATCTTTGGCAACGAAAATTTGTTTTCCGGTTAAATCAAATAATCCGACTGACTTAATCTCGGCTTTTGAAGGATTAGAAATTGTAAAACTTTGGGCAACATTGTTTTGAATTACATCAAAATCTGTGGCCGTCCACTGAGTATTTTCAAGTGCTTGATTGATAAAAGTTACTTCATAACGATCGTTGTTGGTTCCGGCCGGTAAAGTAAATTCGTGCTCCCCGTTGAGAATATCATAATAAACATCGGTTGTTTTATCGTGTAAATAAACGCTCGAAGCTTCAGCAAAATTGACCATTTCTGCAACCTTAACTCTAAAACTGGCTTGCGCAGGATTTTTGAATCCCATAGGAATGCGCTTTTGGATATTAAAATCAATGGCATCAATGGTATATGGTTGATTATCTATCAAGAAAAAGGCATCCATATCGGTCATATCTGGTGAGTGAGCATCCATCGCAAAATCAGCACCATCGGTCGCTGCCGGATGAAAAGCCAACACATTCTGACGGACAGCTTGATTGTTGAGCAAAACGTTGAGTTTAATTTGTGGAATCGGCGCTGTACTTACCGTTGTATAATCAAAGCCGGATACCGAAGGAATATCAGGCAACGTTTGTGTACTGATATCTCTTTGCTCTCCTTTGGTTGATTGTCTTTCGAACTGGGAATAATTAGCCGCGCCTTCTTTTTGATAAACGCGGTATTGGTTTTCCATCCAGACACTACCGGTTGACGCGCCTTCTAACATAAACCCTTGACCTATCGGGCAGAAACGTCTCTCATAATTGTTCCCCACACCTACCGATCCTAAGGCAGTTCCGGCAGCATCATAGGCATAAAAAATAGCCGGTGTATATACGCCCATTGTTCCATATCCGGCTACAGTGGCACCTCCCATAGGCGAATAAACTCCGTAACCACCTTTGTAGGCAGTAAGCAAATGTGAATTGACGGTTTTGTCTTGTTCCCAAAAATAGGCTACGCCTGTTGAAGCCGTTGCGCCTAATAAAAAGGCTTTCAAATCAATAGCGGAAGGATATGGGTTTCCGGTTAAAGTTCTTTTCCCTGCAGCCAATAAAATTTCAATATCGCCATCATTAGGACGTCCTCTAAAATCATAACGTTGTGCACTTCCGGGGTTGTTATTCACACCTAACTCGGCAAATGAGCTATCAGTTCCTGAAGTTCCTTTCATGGTAAAACCCTCGCCAGGTTGGATTGAACTAGCTGCTGCCACTGGAATCCATTGAGAATATTGTGATGAAGAAAGAAATTTATATATCCAAGCCGAGGAAACACTTAGTGGATTTGCCAAGCCATTGGTTTGCGTAGTCGGCAAAATAATGGCGGGCGTACTGTTTATAACAGAAGTTGGTTGGTTTAACATAGTTATCCCGAATGCTTCGTTTCCTGAAACGCCGGCAGATCCGCCAACGGGTGAACACCAATAATTGTAGGCAAAATTGTTCGTAGTTCCTTCTTGAAAAACCGAAAGCTTTCCCGCTCCTTTGTTGTTAGAAGTGCTGGTTGTGCCTTGCAAAAGTTGCGATTGATTTCTCAGATAAACATTCCCACTGTTTTGAATATTGACATCTTGCTTGACATACAAATACTTATCGGCCACATAAACATAATTGTTGCTTACATACAATTGAGCCATGGCATTCGAACAAAAAAACATCACTAAAGCCCAAACAGCGTAATGCGCAAACCTTCTCATTTTCATAATTTTAGTACGTAAAAATAGAAAAGTAATTTTTAAAAAACAGACTCTTTTTAAAGAAATTCCACTTCAGACGACGCTCGTCGAAAATAACGGTTGTTGGTCGATTTTCAAGAGCATTACAAACTGGTTTTTAATATCTAAGTTATCAAAAAATGCCAAAATTTTCTAGTCGCTAAATATTCCAAGTTGCGCTCGTTTGCATATGCCTCACGCTCAAAAACAATGTTTTTGTATGCCTTTTGATGGTTTTTATATCGAAGCAACTTGTACAAATATTCCAAACCATACCAAATAAAAAAACCAATCAACAACAACTCTTTTTGTTGCGCCCAGTGAATTCGCTCGTGGTTCATCAAAATCAAATCATCTTTACTGGATTTCTCGCGCAAAAAAACAAACGGAAACGCCGTCAAAGCGCGATATCCTTTTGGAACCAAAAATTTTGAAACAATCAGCATCATATTCCTAAATTTGCAACATGCACAAACAAAATAACGAAAATAAACCCATCCAAGGCGAAGATTTCTACTACACGCCCGAGGGTTATAAATGTTTCACCGAGCAATACCACCTCAAGCGCGGTTACTGCTGCAAAAGCGGTTGTCGCCATTGCCCGTATGGCTTTGATAAAAACAAAGGATTTTAGTGGGGCGTTGCCTACGGCCGGGCTTTGCGCACTCGCTTTTTTTGCGGAAAACAAGGTTAAGAACAGCATGTTTTCAGAGCGCAAAAAAGAGCTCAAACAATTGCTGCAATCCCTAACGCACACTTGGACACAACAATCAGTATAAATAACTCAAAATCAAACCATTAATTTTTTATACCTGAGACCCACTGGATCTCCTCCTCTTAATCTCAAATCTAACGCAAATCATTAGTAAAACCAGAAAAATCTCTTAAATTAGCGACTCAAATTCAGTCAAGTCGCTGACCATCATTCAGCGTTTAACATGCAACATAAAAAAATGACCTTTCAAGAACAAATCCAGCAGGGAATTCCGGCCATTTTACCAGAACCAAAACCCTTTGACAACAGCATCAACCATGCGCCCAAACGCAAAGAAATCCTTACCGCTGAAGAAAAAAAACTTGCTCTGCGCAATGCCCTAAGATATTTTGAGCCGCAACACCACGCGATGCTCATTCCTGAATTCAAACACGAACTCGAAACCTACGGCCGCATTTATATGTACCGTTTACGTCCGGATTACCGCATGTATGCACGTCCGATTTCAGAATATCCCGGAAAATCTGAGCAAGCCAAGGCCATCATGCTCATGATTCAAAACAATTTAGATTATGCCGTAGCGCAACATCCGCATGAGCTTATTACCTATGGTGGCAACGGAGCCGTATTTCAAAACTGGGCGCAATATCTGCTCACCATGAAATATCTTTCTGAAATGACCGATGAGCAAACTTTGGTCATGTATTCAGGTCACCCGATGGGCTTGTTTCCATCGCATACCGAAGCACCACGCGTCGTAGTGACCAACGGTATGATGATTCCCAATTATTCCAAACCAGATGACTGGGAAAAATTCAATGCTTTAGGCGTTACCCAATACGGACAAATGACCGCCGGAAGCTATATGTACATCGGCCCACAAGGCATTGTGCACGGAACCACGATTACCGTTTTGAACGGTTTTAGAAAAATCAAGAAAAATCCATCCGGCAGTTTGTTTGTGACTTCCGGATTAGGTGGAATGAGCGGTGCGCAGCCCAAAGCCGGAACCATCGCCGGTTGTGTGACGGTTTGTGCCGAGGTCAATCCGAAAATTACCCGCATTCGCCACGAACAAGGTTGGATTCATGAAATTGTTGAACATATTGACCAGTTGGTCGCTCGTGTTAGAACAGCACAACAAAACAAAGAAGTTGTTTCTATTGCCTATTTGGGCAATATCGTTGACGTTTGGGAACGATTTGACCAAGAAGATCTGTACATTGATTTAGGTTCTGATCAAACTTCGCTGCACAATCCTTGGGCGGGCGGTTATTACCCAATAGGCTACAGCTTTGAGCAATCAAATGAACTCATGGCCAACGAGCCCGAAAAATTTCGTGAAGAAGTGCAAAAAACCTTGCGCCGACATGCCGCAGCCATCAACAAACACACCGCCAAAGGAACATATTTCTTTGACTACGGAAATGCTTTTTTATTGGAAGCTTCTCGTGCCGGTGCCGATGTTATGAACGAACATCCGACTTTGGGCCGCGAATTTAAATTCCCGAGCTATGTGCAAGACATTATGGGTCCGATGTGTTTTGATTACGGATTCGGTCCGTTCAGATGGGTTTGTGCCTCTGGCGACCCAGAAGATTTAAAGAAAACCGATGCCATTGCATGTTCGGTTTTAGAAGAAATGATGCAAAGCGCTCCCGAGGAAATTCGCCAGCAAATGGCCGATAACATTCAATGGATCAAAGGCGCTCAAGAAAATAAATTGGTTGTGGGTTCGCAAGCGCGCATCCTTTATGCCGATGCCGAGGGTCGCATCAAAATTGCTCAAGCTTTCAACCAAGCCATTGCAAAGGGTGAAATTGGTTATGTGATTTTGGGTCGTGATCACCACGATGTTTCAGGAACCGATTCGCCGTATCGCGAGACTTCAAACATCTACGACGGCTCTCGTTTTACCGCCGATATGGCCATCCACAACGTGATTGGCGATAGTTTTAGAGGCGCTACTTGGGTTAGTATTCACAACGGTGGCGGCGTTGGTTGGGGCGAAGTAATCAACGGAGGATTTGGTATGTTACTCGATGGTTCGGTTGCATCTGCCCGAAAATTAGAATCGATGTTATTCTGGGATGTCAACAACGGAATTTCCAGACGCAGTTGGGCGCGCAACCAAGGTGCCGTATTTGCCATCAAACGCGCCATGGAAAGCCAGCCGCTGCTCAAAGTAACTTTACCCAATGAAGTAGCCGACAACTTGCTAGAAGATTAAATATAGTTTTCAGTAAAGGGGATTTCTATTTTTTTTGATGCTATCGTATTGTTAAAGTCGTCAGAAGCAAAACTAAAATTGCCGAATTTTACGTTGCTTTTTAGCATCATAATCAAGTAAATAGGGTATAAAATTTTCCACACTATGAAAACGATCAAAGTAATATCGTTGTTTTGGCTTTTAGCAATCGCGTCTTGCGCATCGGTTCAAGTCAATACCGACTATGACAAAAGTGTAGACTTTTCAAAGTATAAAACCTTTGCTTACTATAAAACCGGCATTGATAAAGTTGAAATTTCAGATTTAGACAAAAAGCGCATTTTGCGTTCAATTGATGCCGTGATGTTGGCCAAAGGCTTTACCAAAAGCGATCATCCGGATTTGTTGGTGAACATCAACGCAAAAGCCGAGAAAAATGTCAACGTCAACCAATTTTACAGCGGTTGGGGTTATGGTTGGGGCCCGGGCTGGAGTCCTTATTTGGGCGGGTATTATTCGGTGAACAACTCAACCGACGGAATCCTGACGATTGATTTGATTGACGCTGAGAAAAAAGAACTCATTTGGCAAGGAACCGGAGTGGGTTATCTAACTAAAAATGTCGATAAGAAGGACGAAGTCATCAACAATTTTGTGACGCAGATTTTATCGCAATATCCGCCAGCCAAGAAATAATTAAGAAAATACATCTGAAAGTATACAAGCACGAATGTGGTTTATTCGTGCTTTTTTGTTTCTATTTTTTTCGAAATAAAACCTTAATGGTGTCACAAAGCAATTCATCTAAATCATCCGTCTTACTTTTCATGACATCAGCATATTGCTGAACCAACTGCAAATGATCAAAACTTTGGAATTCGCTGTAAATAATTTTCTCGAGCCTATCTGTATAAGATTCAAACAATGTTCTAAACTGCTGTAGCGACCAACCATTGCAATGTGTTAAATCAAGCGGATCGAGTTTTTGCTCTTCCAAAAAAGAGTTTAACGTATCGTAAGAAAATAAATGCTGACAATAAGGAACCGTAATTTGTCGGTATGCATGAAGCCCCATAGGAGCATTAAACAACGGGCCAAATTCAAGATAAATATAACCGCCATGCCTGGTAACCCTATAAATTTCACTCAAAACCGCACTTGGATCGGCAAAGTGCTCAAAAGCATCATAAGAAAAAACAAAATCGAACGACTGATCTGAAAAAGCAAGTTCAGCAGCGTCCATTTTTCTTAAATCAGTTCCGTTTTGCAGTGCTCTGGCATCAAAACCAATATCACGAGCATCAATTCCACAAACTTTTTTTCCTAGCTTTTGCAAATGATAGGTCACCATTCCGTCCCAACATCCCAACTCCAAAAAAGCATCACATGACTTTTCAGCCATTGCCAAAAGCTGTTGCGACCTTTCACGGCCTCGTTGGTCTAATATATCGAGCGAGTAGCCATATTCCGGCGGATAAGAATATTTATCTTGAAGTTCTTTGAGTTGAACTAGAGACAATTGCTGCGAATTAGGAATTGCGGCCTCAAAAATCGTTTTGGTTTGATTGTATTTTTTTTGGGCTTTCAAAAAACGAATCTGACGCACCACAAAAAGTAAAAGATGAACCATGCGATTGGGCAAAAAAGCGATGATTTTTTTCTTCAAAGAAGCCATGATACCAGTTCCATATTAGTAGCGCAATAACTCATTTATTTTGGCTTTGACTTTATCAGCATTTGGAATCATAGTCTGTTCCAAAGTACTGTTGAGCGGAATCGCTGGCAGATTTTCAGAACCGATGACCATCACCGGCGCATCTAAATCGCGAAAACATTCCTCTTGAATACGTCCGGCCAAACTGCGTGCAAAAGAATTATTCACGGGTTCTTCTGTCACGACCAAACATTTTTTGGCTTTGCGTACCGATTTGAAAATCGTTGCTTCATCGAGTGGATACAACGTGCGCAAGTCGACAATCTCAACTTGGTTTTTAAGATCGGCTGAAGCATTGAGCGCCCAATGAACGCCCATTCCGTAGGTAATAACAGTAAGTGTTTCGGTGGTTTCTTGCGGCCAAATTTCCTGAACGAGGTTGGCCTTCCCAAATGGTAAAATATAATCTTCTGAAGGTTCATTCACACGCGCCATATCGGTTCCTTTGACTTTGCTCCAGTACAAGCCTTTGTGTTCTAAAATCACCACCGGATTCGGATCGTAATAAGCAGCTTTCATCAAACCTTTCAAGTCAGCTCCGTTGCTTGGATAGGCAATTTTAATCCCACGAATGTTCGTCAGCACACTTTCGACCGAAGATGAATGATACGGCCCGCCGCTGCCATAGGCGCCAATCGGAACGCGCAGAATCATGCTCACCGGCCATTTTCCGTTGGTTAAATAACACGAACGACTGACCTCGGTAAACAACTGGTTCAAGCCCGGCCAAATGTAATCGGCAAACTGAACCTCAACAATGGGTTTCAAACCGACTGCAGACATTCCTACGGTTGAACCGACAATAAAGGCTTCTTGAATGGGTGTATTAAACACGCGATTGTCACCAAATTTTTGTGCTAAAGTAGCAGCTTCGCGGAACACGCCGCCTAAACGTCCGCCCACGTCTTGACCGTAAAGCAAACATTCGGGGTGCTTTTTCATGAGCTCTTCGACCGCAAACAAGGCACAATCGACCATGACAACTTTGTCTTCTCGCTCCGGATTGCGCGCTCCGACTTCATCCGTTATCGGTGTCGGTGCAAAATCATGCGTAAATAAATCTTCCGGACGTGGATCTTCGGCTTGTAATGCCTTTTCATAATCGGCTTTTACCTTTTCTAAAACTGAAGCTTCTATGGTTTTTAAATCGCGCTCAGAAAATCCGGCTTCGAGCATTTGCCTCCAAAGCACCGGATACGGATCACGTGAACGCGCTTCGTCTAAATCGTCGCGGTACCATTCCATGCGAACCCCAGAAGTATGGTGGTTGAGCAACGGAACTTTGGCATGTACCAAAAACGGACGGCGTTCGGTGCGTATAGTTTGAATTACTTTTCCAAGGGCGTTATAACTTTCTGTAAAATTTGCTCCGTCAATGCTGACGGCTTCTAAACCGTGAAACCCTTGCGCATATTCATAAGCGTTTTGTGAACGAGTTTCTTTTGCATTCGCTGAAATATCCCATCCGTTGTCTTGTACCAAATACAAAATGGGCAATTGCTTTAAAGCCGCCATTTGAAAGGCTTCTGCAATTTCACCTTCGGTCACCGAAGCATCGCCCAAAGAGCAAACCACCAAAGGCATTTCTGAGGATTCATAAGGGATTCCGGCGCTCTCTTTGTACCAAAATCCCATGGCCGCTCCGGTGGCCGGAATGGCTTGCATACCCGTTGCCGAAGATTGATGCGGAATCTTGGGTTTATTGGCATCGCGCAAACTCGGATGACAATAATAAGTGCGCCCGCCCGAAAACGGATCATCGCGTTTGGCCATGAGTTGCAACATCAAATCATAGGGTTGCATCCCGATGCCCAACAACATGGCATCGTCACGGTAATACGGAAAGGCATAATCTTGTGGACCGAGCTGCATCGCTAGGGCAATTTGAATCGCCTCGTGTCCACGCGAAGTGGCGTGCACATATTTAGAAACGGTTTTGAAATTGGCTTCATACCACTCGGCCATAGTTTTGGCAGTGACCATGGTCGTAAACGCTTTTTCTAATATTTTTGGATCCATCATAAGTTTTGGGCACTGGCTTGTGCAGATTATTTTGCGGGTACAATCCAACCGAATGGATCGGCTTCTTGTTGTACTTTTATAGCATTCAAGGTATTGTTAACCAACACCGAAACCGGATTGGCTTCGGGCAACTTCAGTGTAAAATCGTTGTTGCCGATTTCTTCAACCATCGCAATGCCTACCGCGGTTCCGGTACCGAAAGCTTCTTCTAATTTCCCGGCTTCATGTGCGGCTTTGATTTCATCCATCGTAATAGGACGCTCAGTGACTTCAAAGCCTTTGTGACGCAACAAGTCAATAACACTCATACGGGTAATTCCGCTGAGAATCGAACCGCTTAAATTCGGAGTAATGAATTTTCCGTTAATTTTAAAGAAAATATTCATCGTCCCGACTTCTTGGATATAATTAAAATCATGCGCATCGAGCCACAAAACTTGATCATAACCTTTGGCTTTGGCGTATTCAGTTGGACGAATGGCGGCAGCGTAATTCCCGGCGGCTTTGGCTTCACCGGTTCCTCCGTTGACGGCACGAACGTATTTTTTTTCGGCGTACAATTTAATCTTACGACTAAAAAATGGTCCGGCCGGAGAGCCAATGATTACAAATTTATAAGTCGTGGCGGCGCGCATGCCGATGAAAGGTTCGTCGGCATACATAAATGGTCGCAAGTATAAAGCGCTGCCTTCTTGGGTAGGAATCCATGCTTTCTCGAGTGCCACATATTGCTTCAAGGCTTCTACAAACAAATCTTCCGGAAACAATGGCATGCCCATACGATCGGCACTGTGGTTCAATCGTTTGGCATTTTCTTCAGGGCGAAACAAAAGCGGTGTTCCGTCTTGACCCAAAGTAGCTTTCATACCTTCAAAAATAGCTTGTCCGTAGTGCAAAGCCATGGCGGCCGGATGCGTCGGAATAAGGTTTAACGGCTCAATTCGGGCGTTGCTCCAAGCCCCGTCAATATAATCGCAAACGAACATATGATCGGAAAATTGGGTACCCATCACGATGCTGTTGTTGAGTTCTACTTGGGCTACTCTGGATTGAGCTACCGGTGTAATTTTTATGGACTGTGTCATGAGATCTTGCATATTTTATAGTGTTGTGTTGGTATTGAATTGTTCTAAGTAATCGCCTACTTTGCGCAAGAACGAACCGCCCAAGAAACCGTCAACCACGCGGTGGTCAAACGATAACGAGAGGAACATCATGCTGCGAATGGCAATTTCGTCGCCCTTTTCAGTAGTAATTACTTCCGGACGTTTTTTGATGAGGCCAAAAGCCAAAATGGCCACTTCGGGCTGGTTGATGATGGGTGTGCCCATCAGGCTGCCAAAAGTTCCCACATTTGAAATCGTAAACGTACTTCCTTGAATTTCTTCGGGTTTGAGTTGGTTGTTGCGAGCGCTTTCGGCCAAATGATTGACCTCTTTTGCCAGAGCAATTAAATCTTTTTCAGCTGCATTTTTTACCACCGGAACAATCAGATTCCCCGATGGTAAAGCCGTGGCCATACCGATGTTGATGTCTTTGCGAACATAAATTTTGTTGCCTTCGACCGCCACATTAATTAAGGGATAATCTTGTATGGCTTTCGCTACGGCATCTACAAAGATGGGCGTAAAAGTCAACTTCTCACCGGTTTTCGACTGAAAAGTGTCTTTGTTTGCATTACGCCAAGCCACTAATTCTGTGACATCAACTTCTAGATAAGATGTCACATGCGGCGAAGTTTGTTTGGAATACACCATATGATCGGCAATCATCTTGCGCATACGGTCCATTTCGATGATATAATCTTTGCCTTCGGTGAAGTTGATTTTGGGTTTTGGATAGGATGATGTCGGTTGTGGGTTGGTAGATGATGGTTTGCTTTGTACAGGATACTTGCGGTTTTTCAAGTAGTTATAGACATCACTTTTTTGCAAACGTCCGTCTGCTCCCGAACCCGGAATGAGTTGTAATTCTTCTATCGAAAGGTTTTCTTTTTGGGCAATACTGATGATGAGCGGTGATAAAAAAGTGGTTCCGCCGGTTCGCAATTGTGCAACGCTTGGTTCAGAAACGACACTGACGGGAGCAGTTGGTTTCGCTTCTGAAGAATTGGTAGCTGTTTGCGCGTGTACCGCAGCATCTGCTGAAACTTCAATCAACGCCATAACGGTTCCTACGGTGACCACATCGTTTTTTTGAAAACGAATTTCTTTGATGGTCCCCGAAACCGGTGAGGGCACTTCGCTGTCTACTTTGTCGGTGGCCACTTCTAAAAGCGTTTCCTCGGCCGAGATAAAATCGCCCACATTTTTGAGCCAACTAATCACGGTGGCTTCGGAAATGCTTTCACCCAATTTGGGCATTTTGAATTCAAACATTCTACTCTATTTTAAACCTATCAGGTTAAGATTATTTTTTTCTAAATTCTTCTAAAGTTTTATAAAACGCTTCTTGCGTGGGGCGATCTTTCGGGATTTCCCTTAGCGGCTCTACAACTCGCAGCGTTTCGTATAACTCTTGGGGCAATTGTTGGTAGAATTGGGTTCCTTTGGTTTTCCAGGCAATCATCTCGTCTGAAATATCTTTGACAATGACCGCCGGGTTTCCGACCACCATTTTTCGGTTGGGAATTTTCATTTCGGCTTTGACAAAAGTTAACGCACCAATGATGCATTCATCGCCAATTTCAGCATCGTCCATAATCACTGCATTCATGCCAACCAAACAGTTAGCGCCAATGTTGGCTCCGTGGATAATGGCTCCATGACCAATGTGCGCTCCGGCTTTGAGTGTGATGTTCTTACCCGGAAACATATGAATGGTGCAATTTTCTTGAACATTACAACCGTCTTCAATGATGATTCCACCCCAATCACCGCGAATGGCAGCGCCGGGCCCGACATACACGTTTTTCCCAATAATCACATTCCCCGTAACCGATGCTTGCGGGTGAATAAAGCTACTTTCGTGGATGACGGGAATGAACCCTTTGAATTCGTAGATCATTGCTTTGCTTTCAGGTTAGCTTTTAAACTTTTCCAATTTTGCTTTGGTGAATTCGCTTAACACCAAACGCCCGCTGATGGCTGCGCGTTCGGCGAGTAACGTATCCCAATCATCGGTGCCGCGCCAAAAGACTTTTTTCATTTCAAGCATGGCTTCGGGATTATAAGTGCATAGGTGCTGTGCAAAAGCCCAAACCGCTGCATCTAGTTCTTCCAACGACGGAAAGACTTGGGCAAACAATCCTTTTTCGCGGGCCCAAGACGCTTCATAAAACGTATTGGCATCAATGGCGATTTGCGCCGTTGCCGAAACACCCATTTTGCGTTCAATAGCGGGCGACACCACAAAGGGTCCTATTCCGACATTGAGTTCGCTGAGTTTAATTGCTGCAAACTGGGTGGCCATGCAATAGTCGGTGGCCGCTGCAATACCCACGCCGCCGCCTACGGTTTTTCCTTGTATGCGTCCGATGATGAACTTCGGACATTTGCGCATGGCATTGATGACATTGGCAAAGCCGGAGAAAAATACTTTTCCTGTAGCGGCATCGTTGATGGCGATGAGCTCTTTGAAACTCGCTCCGGCACAAAACGTCCGGTCGCCACCGCTTTGCAAGATGATGACTTTTACGTCTTCGCGTTGTCCGACTTCGGTAATGGTTTGTGCCAATTCAGCCAAAACGGCTCCCGGCAGCGAATTTTGCTCCGGATGAAAAAACTCAATCGTGGCAATGTTTTCTTGTATGTGGTGTTTTACGTAGTGTTCCATATTATTTTCTGTGTTGTTCATTATGGCTTGATTTCGATAATGTTCAACTTTAATTCAATATTTCAATTGTATACTCAAGCCCTAGCCCTGATGGAAGCGGTTATCCTTTTGCGGCGGGGTTCGGCGCGAAAGATAGTAGCGTACAGCAGGTTCCCGGCTTCTGACTTTTACAAAACGCCAAACTGTTCAAAATGGTGGTTCAAATGTTTGCGCTCGAGCAGATAACTCTCATAGCGGTTCAAATGACCAAAGACCATATTCTTGAGCTGCGCCTCCGGATTTTGCTTGAAGAACGTTACATACGCCTCGCGCGCTTCCCAGAATTTGGCTTTGGCCGTGGCTAAATCAGGATGGATCAAGTCTTCTAACTCGCCTTTTTTCATGGTTGGGAATGCGGTTCCTTTCGGGAAGGGTTCGTAATTGTATAACGAATGGTGGACTTTATCCAAAATCTTCTCGGGGGTGGCAATCTCGAAATCTTGCTTTTCGCCCGACATGATGCGGTAGCCTTCTTCCAAATGTTCGATCAAATGTTGCGCGGTGAGGATGCCCCATTTCGGTTGGGACGATTCGGTCAATTTGTCCAAACAGGCTTGGATTTTCTCGGTAGTCATTTCCACAAAAACGGTTTGTTTTTTTTGCACCATGGTGAGAATCGTGGCCACGGCTACCAATTCGTCTTCGCTGTCAAAAACTTCGACAAACCATTTCACAATACCGCTTGGATGTTCGGCCGAAGCGACATCACGTTCGATTTTTTGTTTGCACGTTAAACGCACATACACCGTATCGTTATGGTACAACGGACGTAAGAAACGGCATTCTTCCAACCCATAGTTGGCAGCTACTGGTCCCTTGTTTGGGTACACGAATAATCCGGCGGCAGCCGAAAGTATGAAATACCCATGAGCGGTACGCTTTTCAAAAATACTACCGTCCAAGGAGGTGATATCGGTATGGGCATAGAAATGATCCCAAGTGAGGTTCGCAAAGTTGATGATATCGGTATCGGTGATGGTTCGCTTGTGCGTTTTTAATGACATTCCGGGCTGGATATCTTCCCAATGGTACTGGAACGGATGTTGGTCGGCTTCCTTGTATTTGGCATTGGCTTGGTAAATACCGGTGATTTCGGTTAACGTGGTGGGCGAACCCTGAATCGCGCAGCGTTGCATATAATGTTTGATACCGCGTACCCCGCCCATTTCTTCACCGCCTCCGGCACGTCCCGGACCGCCGTGAACGAGTAATGGGAGTGGCGAACCGTGACCGGTGCTTTGTTTGGCATTTTCGCGGTTAAGCACGAGAATGCGTCCGTGGTGCGACGCCGCATTGACTACATAGTCTTTGGCAATCTCATCAGAATTGGTAACGATCGAAGACACCAACGAACCTTTCCCCATTTGGGCCAATTCGATGGCTTGGTCCAGAGTTTTGTATGGCATTAATGTCGACACCGGACCGAAGGCTTCGATTTCGTGCACAGCAGTATGTTCGAAAGGTCGGTCTTGACGCAACACTACCGGTGCAACAAACGCCCCTTGGGTATTGGCACCTACTAAAGAAACCGCATCCCAATCGCCACCGTACACGATTTGACTGTGCTGAGCGAGTTCGTTCACGCGACCTTTCAACACTTCGACTTGGTGTTTGCTTACCAAAGCACCCATGCGAACTTCTTTGAGGCGTGGGTCGCCAATGGTTACTTTATCTAAGGATTTCGCCAGAGCATTTTGCACATCGTCTATCAAGTTTTCAGGGACAATCATACGGCGAATCGCGGTACATTTCTGTCCGGCTTTCACCGTTATTTCGCTACGCGCTTGGTTGATGAATAAGTCAAACTCGGGTGTTCCCAGTACGGCATCTACTCCTAAAATGGAGGCATTTAGCGAGTCGGCTTCCATAGTAAACGGAACGGCCTCTTGGATGATACGTGGATGGGCTTTCAATTTACGTCCGGTAGCTGCCGAGCCCGTGAACGTAATCACGTCCTGACTTTCAACGGTATCAAAAATGTTGGTCACGGTACCGCAAATCAGTTGCAATGCCCCTTCCGGAAGAATATTGGACGCGATGATTTCACGCACCACCGCCTCGGTCAAATAAGACGTTGACGGCGCTGGCAAGACCACGGCTGGCATTCCCGCCATCCAGTTCACGGCACATTTCTCTAACATGCCCCAAATCGGGAAATTAAAGGCATTGATATGAATGGCTACCCCTTTTTTCGGCACCATGATGTGATGCGCCATAAAACGACCGCCGCGCGACAAATCAATCGGATCGCCTTCTACGTGATACGGTTGGTTGGGAAATAATTTGCGCAACGATGCATTGGCAAACAAGTTCCCGAAGCCCCCTTCAATATCGATCCAGCTGTCCACGCGGGTAGCGCCTGTGCGGTAACTCAGGTCATAAAATGGTTCTTTTCGTTTGTTCAAGTAGAGCGCCAAACTTTTCAGCATGTTCCCGCGTTCTTGAAAGGTCATTTTTCGGAGTTTTTCGCCGCCTTTGGTACGCCCGTAGTGCAAAATAGCCGGGATGTCTAATCCTTCAACGGAAGTTTCCGCAATGAATTCGCCGGTAACCGCATCATAGGTGGGTGTTCCCGACCCGTTGGCGGTGGTCCATTGCCCTAAAACGTAATGTTGCATTTTATTCATAGTATATCTCTTCAACGCTGAGCGTCTTTAGTTATCTTTTTTTGAAGCACAAACTTGAGTGCTTTTTCGGGATGTTCGGTCCCGCTGTTCGCTATATCCCTTCACTGCGTTGCGGGGATACCGCTGCCATCGGGGCTAGTGACCCAATTTTTCTTTTTAGGCGCGTTCAATAATCACCGCATACCCTTGCCCTACCCCAATACACATGGTAATCAAGGCGTATTGTTTGCCGGTTTGATGTAATTCCAAAGCGGCAGAATAAGCAATTCTGGCTCCCGTTACCCCGAGTGGGTGACCAATGGCAATAGCGCCACCATTCGGGTTGATACGCGGATCGTTATCGGCTAACCCTAGGGCACGAATACACGCGATGCTTTGCGCTGCGAACGCCTCGTTGAGTTCAATCACATCCATTTGCTCAAGCGTTAAACCCGCTTTGGCTAAAGCTTGCTTACTCGCCTCTACGGGTCCGATACCCATAATTCGAGGTTCGACACCGACTACTGCCGAACTGACGATTCGGGCTAAAGGTTTCAACCCGTATTCAGCAACCGCTTCACCGGAGGCCACTATCAAGGCAGCGGCTCCGTCATTGAGTCCGGACGCATTTCCGGCAGTGACACTTCCTTCTTTGCGGAAGGCCGGGCGGAGTTTGGCTAACCCTTCTAAAGAAGTATTGGGTTTGATAAACTCATCGTTTGCAAAAACAACCGGATCGCCTTTGCGTTGCGGAATTGTTACGGGTGTAATTTCTTGCGCCAAACGACCTTTTTGTTGCGCGGCTGCAGCTTTTTGCTGACTGTGCAATGCAAAAGCATCTTGGTCGGCACGAGAAATTTGGTACAGATCCACCAAATTTTCAGCGGTTTCGCCCATGGCATCAGTACCGTACATTTCGTGCATTTTCGGGTTGACAAAACGCCATCCGAAGCTGGAGTCATACATTTTACTGTCGGTTCCGTAGGCCGCTGATGGCTTTGAAACAACCAAAGGTCCACGCGTCATGTTTTCGACACCGCCTGCAATAAATACTTTTCCGTCGCCGGCTTGAATGGCTCGGTGGGCATGAATCACAGCTGATAGTCCGGAGCTACACAAACGGTTCACGGTTTCTCCCGGAACAGTATAAGGTAAACCCGCTAAAAGAAGCGCCATACGTGCCACGTTGCGGTTGTCTTCGCCGGCTTGGTTGGCACAGCCCAGAATCACATCGGCATAGGCGTCTGTAGGGATTTGAGCATTGCGTTCCACCAAGGCTTTGATGACATGCGCCGCCAAATCGTCTGGGCGCACGGCAGCTAAAGTTCCTTGGTAATTTCCGATGGGCGTTCGTAGGCCGTCGATGATGTAGGATTCCATGATTTATTTTTTTTGAGGTTGCGATGTGCAATCCATCTTATTTTTAAACTTTATTTTCTTGTTAGCCGGATGCCCTAGCCCTGATTGAGCCGATATCCTCGTAGTACAACGGAGAGATAAAGGCGAAAGCAGGAAAAAGCTCCTAAAATGACCATTCGCGATCACTGCGAAACACCGTTCCTTTGAACAGCGCGATGGTTTGATCGGCCTTTTTGATTTGAACCGAATAAAACCCGAATTTGTTTTTGAGTGCCTCTTCGCGGGCCACAGCAGTGATGACATCGCCGGCTTGAAGCGTCTCAATATGGTTGATGGACGTATCGACACTAACCGATTGCCGTCCGTGGGAATTCGCAGCAAAGGCCAGGGCACTGTCGGCCAAAGCATAGGTAATTCCGCCATGAGCAATGTTGAATCCGTTGAGCATTTCGGCGCGAACGGTCATCGAAAGTGTACAGGTTCCGTGATCAATGTGCACGAGTTCAATGCCGAGCCATTGGCTGAAGGCATCGTTGCTGAGCATTTTATGTACAATTTCTTTTGGGCTCATGTTTTAAAATAGCAAAACCTAATCGGAAAATTTCGCGATTAGGCGTTATAAAATGTTTTGTTTTCTCTGTTCATTCTGCGCAAAATTGGGCTGCACCTATAGCGGTCTTCATGGTATTCATCATACAAGGCATCGAGCTTTTGCACGCACCAATCAATACCCAATTCATCGGCCCATGCGAGCAAGCCTTTCGGGTAATTGACACCTTTGGTCATCGCATTGTCGATGTCTTGGGCCGAGGCAATATTCAGAAACAAAGCATCGGCAGCTTCATTGATGAGCATCACTAATATGCGCTCGAAAATGGTTTTTGCCAACGCATCATTTGTTTTTGGTTGTGGCATTTCTTGGCTGTAATCGTAAAATCCGCGGCCAGATTTACGACCCAGAAATCCCGCTTCGAGCAAACGTTTTTGAGTGAACGACGGCTTGTATCTCGGGTCAAAATAAAAGGCCGTAAAGACGGTTTCGGTGACGATGTAATTGACGTCGTGTCCGATAAAATCCATGAGCTCAAACGGGCCCATTCTGAAATTTCCGCAGCTTTTCATGGCGGCGTCAATCGTGGCAAAATCAGCCATGCCTTCTTCATAAATACGAATCGCCTCGCTGTAAAACGGACGTGCGACGCGATTGACAATAAAACCCGGTGTATCTTTGGCGACGGCCACCACTTTTTTCCAACTGCTTATAGTTTCGACTGCTTTTTGCAAAGTAGCTTCACTGGTTTGTACCGCCGGAATCACCTCAACAAGTTGCATGAGCGGCGCCGGATTGAAAAAGTGAATCCCAAGCACGCGCTCAGATTTTTGGCAGGATGCCGCAATCGAAGCAATGGATAAAGACGAAGTATTCGAAGCTAAAATCGTTTGTTCAGAAACGATGCTTTCGAGTTCTGAAAACAATTTGCGTTTGACTTCGAGGTTTTCGACGATGGCTTCAATGACCAAGTCGGCATCCGACAAATCAGCGAGCGAAGAAACATAGGACATTCGGTTTTGAATGTCGGCTTTGTCTTGGGCGGAGATTTTTTCTTTCTCAACTAATTTAGACAACGTGACTTCCAATGTATTTTTGCTTTTAGTCAAAGCTTCTTGATTGAGGTCGAATAATTTTACCGAACAACCTGCCGTAGCCGCTACTTGTGCGATGCCACTTCCCATAGTTCCCGAACCGATAACAGCTACATTCATTTAGTTTCCTTTAAATTCAGGAGTTCTTTTTTCCATAAACGCATTCACGCCTTCTTGATAATCGTTGGATGAACTCGCATCAATTTGAAGGTCTGATTCCATGGCCAATTGCTCCTGCAGGTTATTGATCATCGATTTGTTCAATAACTTTTTGGTCAAAGCCAAGGCATGGGTCGGCATTTGCGATAAGGTAATCGCCAATTTCTCGACTTCTTCCTCAAAAAACGCCACCGGATAAAACTTATAAATCATACCGATTTCAAAGGCTTCTTTCGCACCGACTTTATCGCCCAACATCATCAAGGCGGAAGCTTTTTGAAAACCAATAAGTCTTGGTAAAAAGAACGTTCCGGCACTGTCTGGCACCAAACCAATTTTGCTAAATGCTTGGATAAACGAGGCTGATTCGGCAGCTACCACAATATCACAAGCCAATGCAATGTTGGCTCCTGCTCCTGCGGCGACTCCGTTTACAGCAGCCACAATCGGTTTGTCAATAGTGCGAATGCGTTCAATGATTGGGTTGTAATGTTCTTCGAGGATTTTTCGGAAACCCGGCATCAGCTCAGGTGTAGTGACTTCTTTGAGATCTTGTCCGGCACAAAAAGCTTTTCCGGCTCCGGTAATGACAATCACACGTACCGAAGTATCGGCAGCGCATTGATCTAATTTATCTTGCATCGACAAGGCCATCTCGCGGTTGAAGCTATTGAAAACTTCCGGACGATTCAGCGTAATCCACGCAATGCTGTTCTCGATTTTGAGTTCAATGGAATTGCTCATACCTAATTTTATATTTAAAATCCACAAGGTTCTTACAACCTCGCAGCTTGATTTATTTCAAACACTTAAAGTAGTCAAAAGGCTCCAGACAATCTTGGCACTGAAAAAGCGCCTTACATGCCGTAGAACCAAACTGACTCACCAATTGCGTATTTTGTGAACCGCATTGCGGACACTGGACAATTTTTTTGTTCCCAAGCAAAGCTTCCTTGTCTGCTTCGGGTTGTAAAGGCGCTGCGATGCCGTATCTTTCGAGCGCTGCTCTTCCGCGATCGGTAATCCAATCCGTAGTCCAAGCCGGAGATAATACCAGTTGAACCCGGGCTTCTATACCTTTTTCGCGAAAGGCTTTTTTGATGTCATCACCCATTACATCCATCGCAGGACAGCCGCTGTACGTAGGCGTGAGTTTTATTTCTGCTGTATTTCCGTTTCGTTGGGCCGATCGAACGACACCCATATCCAACAGCGATAAAACCGGAATTTCCGGATCGGATACGCTTTGCAGTATCTCGATGAATTCGGGCTCTATTTGAATATCGGTCGTAGTCATCTTACCAAGTCATGTTCGGAAAAGTGCGTTGCATATATTGTAAATCGGTCAAAATATAACCCATGTGCTCACTGTGTCGACCGGTCTTTCCACCTTTTTGGAAGAATTCTAAAACCGGTGTTTTCAAAGTGGCTTCTGAAAGTACTTCGTTTACATTTTGGTAATAGGTTGATTTTAGTTGCGAAACATCCACGCCAATTCCTTGAGCAACCATTTCAGAATCAGCTTGTGTCATCTCCAAAAGCTCTTCGGTGAATTGCCAAAGATGGTCGATGGCGTCTTGCATGCGAAGATGGCTTTCATCGGTGCCGTCGCCCAAACGTCTGACCCAATCGGATGAGAAACGCACGTGGTAACTGACTTCTTTGATGCTTTTCTTAGCAATGGCAGCCAGGGTTTCGTCTTGGCTGAACTGCAATTTTTCAAGTAACAATAGATGAAATTGGTCAAACAAAAACTGACGTGCCATCACATAGGCAAAATCGGTATTGGGCTGCTCCACGAGCAAAACATTTTTGTAATCGCGCTCCAAACGCAAAAAAGCAACCGTGTCTTCGGTAGCATCTCCACCTTGTAATTGCGCAACATACTGGTAATAACTTCGGGTTTGTCCGAGCAAATCGAGCGCGATGTTGGTTCCGGCAATGTCGGTTTCTAAAGTCGGGCCGTGACCGCACAATTCGCCCAAACGCTGACCTAAAATCAAAGCGTTGTCGGCAATTCCGAAAATATATTGAATCAGTGACTCGTTCATCTTACATGTGTTTTAGTTCTTCCGGCAATTCATAAAACGTCGGATGGCGATAGGCTTTGTCTTTGGCAGGCTCGAACATTTCGCCATTGTGCTCCGGATTTGAAGCGGTAATGTATTTAGATTCTACCACCCAAACGCTCACTCCTTCCATACGTCGCGTGTATACATCGCGGGCATTCTCGAGCGCCATCGTAGCGTCTGAGGCGTGAAGCGAACCGCAGTGACGGTGCTCTAATCCGTTTTTACTTCTGATAAATACTTCCCAAAGTGGCCAGTTTTTCATAATCGTTATCTTGTCAGTTATACTGCTTTTTCTAATTTCATTTCTTGTTTTTCGGCATAAGCCATCGCGGCATCGCGCACCCAGGTTCCTTTTTCCCAGGCGGTGCGTCGTGCGTTCAAACGTTGCTTGTTGCAAGGTCCGTGGCCTTTGACCACTTGCCAGAATTCGTTCCAGTCAATCTCGCCAAAATCGTAATGCTTGCGCTCTTCGTTCCATTTGAGGGCCGGATCCGGAATGGTCAATCCCAAAATATTGGCTTGGGGAACGGTTTGGTCGATGAACTGCTGGCGCAACTCGTCATTGGTTTTGCGCTTGAGTTTCCATTTTACGGATTGCTCAGTATTGGGCGATTCAGCGTCTTTCGGGCCGAACATCATGAGCGATGGCCACCACCAGCGATTCAGGGCATCTTGCGCCATGGCTTTTTGCTCGGGCGTTCCGTTGCAAAGCGTCAGCAGGATTTCATAGCCTTGGCGTTGGTGGAAACTTTCTTCTTTACAGATGCGGATCATCGCACGTGAATAAGGCCCGTACGAGGTACCCATCAAAGCCACTTGGTTGATAATGGCCGCTCCGTCTACCAGCCAACCCACCGCGCCCATATCGGCCCAAGTAATGGCCGGATAGTTGAAAATGCTCGAATATTTAGCAACTCCACTATGCAATTGCTCATACATTTCTTCGCGGGAAATACCCAAGGTTTCGGCAGCGCTGTACAAGTACAAACCGTGTCCTCCTTCGTCTTGAATTTTGGCCAACAAAGCTACTTTACGACGCAACGATGGCGCGCGCGTAATCCAGTTGGCTTCGGGCAACATACCCACAATTTCAGAATGTGCGTGTTGCGAAATCTGACGAATGTGTGTTTGGCGATACTTCTCCGGTATCCAATCTTTGGGCTCGATTTTCTCGTCGTTGGCAATGCGCTGTTCGAATATTTGTTCTAAACTTTTGATTTCTTTTTCAGACATAATCTTCAGTTTTTAGGGTTGGATGATGGGTTAAATGCCAAAATCGACGACGACTTTTTGAGAGGTCGGAACGGCTTGGCAACTCAATATATAATTCTTAGCAATTTCATCTTCTTCGAGTGAATAGTTGAGTTTCATCTCCACGCTTCCGTCGACCACTTTACAACGGCAAGTACTGCAAACACCACCTTTACAAGCAAACGGCAAATCGGCTCCAGCGGCCAATGCTCCGTCTAGGATGTTGTCAAAATCTTCGCCCATCACAAAGTGGAATTCTTTGCCACCGTCGATGATGGTCACTTCGGTACCTTCGACTTTTTGCTGGACGATTTTACTGATGCGCTGTTTGTCTTCATCCGACAAGCCCGTATTGAAAAGCTCGTAATGAATTTTCTCTTTGGGTAATCCGGCTTTAGTTAGTTCCTCGCGCAACAAATGAATCATCTCTTCAGGACCGCAGATGAAGCAATCGTCTGTATGGGGAATGTCGATGATTTTATCGGTGAGCACTTGAATCTTTTCAGCGGTGAAACGACCATTGAGTAATTCGATGCTGCGGTGTTCTTTAGTCAAGAAATAAAAAATCTCAAAACGCCCGAAATACAGGTTTTTGAGTTGTTCGATTTCTTCTTTAAAAATGATGGATTTGACGGTGCGGTTCAGATAAAACAACTTGAAAGTGCTCTGAGGTTCGGCAGCCAAATGCGTTTTTATAATAGAGAGAATCGGCGTGATTCCGCTTCCGGCAGCAAAGGCAATATAATTTTTGGCTACTGTCGGATTGACTTCCGTGTGGAAAGCGCCGTGTGGTGGCATTACATCGAGTGTATCGCCTTTTTTGAGCGCGTCGTTGACATAACTTGAGAACACGCCGTCGGTAATTTTTTTGACTGCCACTTGCCATTTGTTTTCGGCCGGACTGGTACAAAGCGAATACGAGCGACGAACATCTTCGCCATTGATGGTTGAACGCAAGGTTAAATGCTGTCCTTGTTTGAATTGAAAATCGGCTTGTAATGTTTCGGGAACTTCAAAAGTAACCACCGAACAATCTTTGGTGGTTTTGTAAATATCAGCAATTTTAAGCGAATGAAATTTAGCCATAGGGTCTGCGTTTAACAAAACTAACAGTTGTTAGTTTACTATGCAAATTTAAAAATTATTTCTGAAAAGTTACGACAACGTTTGAAAATTTGTAACTAATTGTTAATTAGACGCTTTTTACCGCGTTCCCAGATTTAAGACAAAAGTTCATAAGGAAACTAATACCCTAGCCCTGATTGAAGCGAAAAACCTTTAGCGCTGGAGTTCAGCGCTCAAGTTTGGGAGCGTAAAGCAGGTTCCCGGCTACTGAAAAAATTAAACAATTCCTTGCAACAGCACTTCGGTCATGGCTGATTTAAGCACCGATTCGTTGGGACTTTTCTTCTTTCCGTACCATAAATAAAGCGTTCTGAGTGTGGAAAGCGTGGAGAAAATCACGACCTCAACATTGAGGTTTTTGAGTTCACCTTGGGCAATACCCTGTTGGATGATGGTTCTGAAATGCTCTTCGTATTCTTCGCGCATTTTGACAAAATACGACAATTCGCTGTCAGACAAATGCATCCAATCGTTGTTCAAACAAGCCAAGGCATCGGGGTTTCTGACGGTAATATCGATATGCAGCTGAATGACTTTTTTGAGTTTGTCGAGGGTAGATTCATCTGAAGAAACAATCTGCAAAATGGTTCGGGTAAATTCTTCGGCAATTTCAATAATAATCAAAACCAGAATTTCTTGCTTGGATTTGATGTGGTTGTACAAACTGGCCGCTTTGATGTTCATGGCTTGGGCAATGTCGCGCATGGTCACGGCACTGTAGCCCTTTTCTTTGAAGAGTTGGGCAGCCACGGTGATGATTTCGGTTTTGCGATCAAGCGGTTTCATAGGTTTCAAATATAAAATTATTTCTGATGTACGAACAACAAAAAACCACGCCTTTGCAGACGTGGTTCAAAACAAATCATCTAAAAACAAAAATTATTGCTTGATAATTTTGTAGGTTTTGATTTGGTTTTGGATGTGGATGCGCACCAAATAAGTTCCGGCGGCATACGAACTGAAATCTAAACGGTGCTCACGCGCCTGAACTGAGTGGTTCATGATGAGTTGACCGAGCATATTGTGCACTTCAATTTGATCGATGTTTTCGGTGTACGAAACTTGAAGTTTATCAACCACCGGATTTGGCCAGAGGTTCAACTGAGCGGCGTCGAAGGTTTCATTGCCCAAGCAATTGCCTAAAACAACACTCACCGCTAATCTGTTCGGGCTTTCGCATGAAGTGACCGTCTGAGATGCGTAATAAGTACTTCCGGACACCAGCGGTGTATTGCTCGCGATGAGATTTCCGCCCGAAGCAGCATCATACCACTGAATATTAGATCCGGTAACCACCAACATCCCGACGGTTTCGCCCGCACAGAAACTCTGTGATGAGCTACCCAATGGCGCTGCGGTTGGCAGAATCGAAGCCGTGACCGGAGTTCGTGCAGACACACAATTTCCGTTGTCGGTTTGAACGTAGTATACAGTCGTGGATGAAATCACCGGTGTAATAAAACTACTACCCGTTCCGAGTAAAGTTCCCCCGGTAGGCGCATCATACCATTGAATGGTACCTGAATCTGTGGTCGCCCCCAGAGTCAATGAACCCGCATCACAGCGATTGCCCGGAGTGACCGACGTTATAGACGGAACCGGATTGTTCATATACACCACGGCAACTCTTGGTGAAGTACAGCCATTACTGACCGCTTCAACATAGAACGTTTGCGAAGCTCCGCTAACCGGTATACTATTACCAGTCGCAAAAGCGGTTCCTCCGCTAGCTACACTATACCAATAAATCGTTCCTGCACTGGCTGTTGCTGATAAGGTTCCGCCGGTGTTTCCACAAGTCACGGCACCCGTAGTAGACGTAATGGTCGGAATGGTATTCACCGTAGCCACAATCGGCACGCGCACCGAAGTACAACCTGCATTCACCGCTTCAACATAGAACGTAGTAGTCGTTGTAATAGACGGCGTGGTAAACGTATTTCCGGTTCCCAGAACACTTCCGCCGGTGGCTGCATTGTACCAATTCAAATTACCCACATTGGCCACTGCCGATAAAGTAACCGTTCCCGAACCACACACCTGTGATGGCGCAGTTGAAGTGATACTCGGTGTCGCATTAACCGTAGCTAAAACCGCAGTTCTGGCTGAAGTACACGTTCCGTCTGTACTCTCGACATAATAATTCGTAGAGGTAGTAATGGATGGTGTGGTAAAACTGTTTCCGCTGCCGAGCAAGGTTCCGCCGGTGGCTGCACTGTACCAATTCAAAGTTCCGCTAGAAGCGGTTGCTTGTAGGGTTACGCTACCTGAATCACAACGAGCAGCCGGTGTGGTTGAAGTGATTATTGGAACTGAATTGACCGTAATCGTTACTGGCGTTCTGGCCGAAGTACATCCGTTGTTCGAAGCTTCAACGTAATAAGTGGTTGTGCCGGTTACATTCGGACTGAAACTGTTTCCGACAAACAAAGCCGTACCTCCGGTCGCAGCAGCATACCAATTCAAAGTTCCTGCGCTCGCCGTAGCTTGAATCGTGGCCAAACCTGCGCCACATCGCGTAGCCGGCGTAGTTGAAGTAACGGTCGGTACCGAATTGATGGTTGCTATTACCGGAATTCTGGCCGAAGTACAGCTTTCAGCCGAAGTAGTTTCAGCGTAATAAGTAGTCGTTGTACTGATGTTTGGTGTGGTATAAGTGCTTCCGGTACTGAGTAAAGTTCCGCCGGTTGCGGCATCATACCAACGAACGGTTCCGGTGCTTGGATTCGCACTCAAAGTTACAACTCCCGCACCACATCTGCTGGCCGGTGTTCCGGTAATCGTCGGCACCGTATTAATCGTGGCCGAAACCGCAGTTCGGGTGGAAGCTACACAGCCGTTGTATGCTTCAGCATAATAAGTTGTATTGACACTGATGCTCGGCGTAGTATAAGTAGCTCCGGTTCCCAGTAAAGTTCCGCCGGTGGCTTGGTTGTACCAACGTACAATTCCTCCGCTGGTGGCGCCAATAGTGACTGAACCTACTCCGCATCGAGCGCCCGGTGTGGTGGCTGTGATGGTTGCTGCGGCTCCCACGGTGATGTATGCTGTTTTGGTTTCTATATCACTACCGTCAAAATTGAGGGCTTTAAGCGTTACAGGATAACTTCCGGCCGTGGCATAACGAACGATGGGATTCTGACTGTTGACTGTTGAAGGGGCAACTACCGTTCCGCCGGTAAAAGTCCATTCCCAAGCAACGGCTGCGGTAGACAAATCGGTAAACTGAACATCGGTGTTCACGCAAACCGTGGTTGGCGTTGCGGTAAAATCTGCCACAGGCAAAACAATCGCGCAATTTCGGTTTTGATCCATCGAGGCACCGCTGCCTTCTCCTCCGAAATAAGCATAAAATTGCGGTGGAATGGGACAAGTTTGATTCATGAGTGTGTGAACGCTCTGTCCATCGCCGCTACCGCCTGTATAGGCATAAGCACCCGGTGGCAATCCGCAGGATGTGTTGCTGATGGTGTGTACCGAAGCTCCATCGCCCAAACCACCCATATAGGCAAATCCTCCCGGTGGGGTGCTACAGGTAGCGCTGATTAAAGTGTTGACGCCGCTTCCGTCTGAGCTTCCTCCAAAATAGGCATAAAAATGAGCCGGATTTGCACAGATAGAACTCGTGAGTTCATTGAGCGAAGTTCCGTTGGCTGATCCGCCGGTATATTGGGCATAAATCGGGAAATGAGCCAGCAGAATTACCATCAACACTTGAAAAAAGTATTTTGTTGATCTCATCTGATTAGATTTTAATGAATAATAATTTTAAAGTTCATTGTACTCAATAGCACAATAAAAATCTAATTAGATGTTATCGAACACCTCTACCCCCATTTCCGTATGAACGGTTCACGCCTGAATTAATAATACTATATCGGTCTGAAGTACAGATATAAGGCGAAACATTGTAATAAGAACCGCCTCTGTAACCTACTCCATTGGTTGAAGAATTAGTGGTGGGCCAAGTGGCTTGGTTGGCGGCTCCGGTAGCATCTAGGCTTCCGTCACCCAAAGTTCCGGTATAAGTAACCCCGGCGGCATAGTAAGTTCCGATGACGGTTTCCCAAACATTTCCGGACATATCCATAACGCCATAATATCCTGCACCCGAAGACAATCTGCCTGAAGTTCCGGTAGCCATCGCTCCTACTCTGACAGGTCCATAAACGCTGCTGCTTGTGTTCACTCCATAAGCACACATACCATTGTTCACCGCTACTGAAGGGACTTCATTCGATTGAAAGGCATTATTCAAAGCATTGCTGTATACTGCTGTAACTTGTGTGCTGCCCCAAGCGTATTCGCCGGCTACTCTAGGTTGTGGTCCGCGACAAACTTTCTCGAATTCTAATTCAGTCATCGGTCTGAGCGCTGCCCAATCTAAATAAGCTGCCAAGTCAAACCAACCAATCATATTCATGGCAATGTCTTGTCCGTCATTGACGCTGTTGGGCGTTCCCGGAGTGGCGTCTGAACCAAAAACAGCCGGAATTGCACCGTTGCTGCCCGGGGTCACAATAGACAATCCGCAACGATATTGCAAAGAAGTTCCGCTGTACATCGCATAACTTCCCGCGGCGCTGATCGGATCGGTCACGACTCTGTTTTTTTGTTGGTCAAAAGTCAATGAATTCAAGAAATCTGCGTATTGCTCAACCGAAACTTCATATTTCATACAATAGAAAGAATTGTAACCCATCGGAAAAGTCGCCGGAATTGATGCCGAATAATTAGGGCTAATCGCTCCGGCAGTAAGTCCGCTGGTTTGGGCTGTACTGTTGATGGTTACATTGTTGTAGGTGTAAGAACCTGCTCCGTCTCCTACTTGAAAATCTCCTTGCGGAATGTTGACCATTTCAATTCCGTACACTTTGAAGTTATAAGTTCCGGCCGGTAAGTTCATGCTCAAAGTCACGGCAGTTGAAGCTATATTGCCTCCACCTACGGCGCTGCGACGAATAAAAACACCTTTAGCATCGGTCACGGTATCTACTTGCAAAGGAGAAGCAGCGGTATGGCCAGAAGTGTTTAAGTTGACATGATTCCACAACTTGGTGTTACAATCTTGATATTTGACAAATACCCAGACAGCATCCCAATTGGCCGGTGCCGCGCTGGCATACCAACTGTTTTCCCAACTGATGTTGAAACTGATGTTCGAACCCGATACGGAAGTTCCGGTAATTTGCACATTGTTGGCCCAAGTAGCACCCGAGCACAAAGCAATCAAGCACAAAGCCCATTGAAAGAATAATTTTTTAGTTTTCATACGTTTTGTTTTTTAAATGTTATGAAACAAAAGTATGAGCGGCCTATGAGTGCGGAAATACGTTAATTTTCGTATTTTAAAACTCCGTTGCTCGGTTGTTTCAGCGTAACTTTTGTTACAGAACAGTTGAAATCACACGTGTATTTTTGACAAAATTTAAAACACTATGGGATTGTTAAATATGCTCGGATTCGGAGCCAAATCAGACAACTTAAAAGATTTTATCGCACGAGGAGCGGTGATTATTGATGTAAGAACACACGAAGAATTTGCCTCTGGACATATCCAAGGCGCGAAAAATATTCCGCTGCAAGTTATTTCAGGAAAAGTAAACGAAATCATCAAGCTCAACAAGCCAGTGGTCGTTTGCTGCCAAAGCGGAATGCGCAGTGCTCAAGCTGCATCCATTTTAAAAGCGCAAGGCATTGAGGTCATCAACGGCGGCGGTTGGGCAAGTTTGAATCAGAAGTTATAATCAAATCAACTTGTTGTTCTTGGCTTTTTGAATCGCTTCAAGTTTATTGTGGACTTGCAACTTGTTGTAAATATTCTCGACGTGTTTGCGAATGGTTCCGGCCGACAAGAATAAATTCTCGGCAATCGCATTGTATTTCAAACCTTTGCTGAGTTGTTCCAGAACCTCAATTTCGCGCGCTGTAAGGGTGACTTCTTCGGTGGCTTGTGCATCGTCAAAATATACCGGTTCGCGCAACAATTTTAAGGTTTTTAAAGCGATTGACGGCGTCATAGCAGCGCCTCCGTTGAGCGTTTCGTGGATGCCGTTGTAGAGTTCTTGCGGATTGACTTCTTTGAGAAAATATCCATCGGCTCCGGCTTTAATCGATTTGAAAATGTTCTCATCGTTGTCAAAAACCGTGAGCATAATGATTTTGATTTGCGGATATTTTTGTTTGACTTGATAAGTAGCATCGATGCCATTCATCTGCGGCATTTCAATGTCCATCAGAATCAGATCAACGGCGTGGCTTTTATCTAATTTATCGAGCAATTCCTGTCCGTTGACGGCGGTAAACTTGATCGTAAAATCATCAAAAAAGGAAAGTTTTTCTTGAATGGTTTTGATCAAAAATGAGTTGTCGTCTACAATGGCAATGCGAATCATAACAAAATTTTTAAAGGTGAATTGAAAGCGAAATTTGGGTTCCGTTTCCTACTTGAGTATCCAGACTAAAAGTGCCGCCAATCTGCTCGATGCGTTTTTGCATGTTGTGCAATCCGTTGCCTCTGACTACTTCATCCAAATCAAAACCTTGACCGTCATCGATGATTTTCATTTCAAATCCAGCCGAGGTTTTCTTGATTTGAATTTGAATCTGACGGGCATGCGCATATTTAATGGCATTATTGACAGCTTCTTGCATGGTTCTGTAGACATTCATGCCCAAAACCGAACTCAAAACCAAAGCATCAAGTTTTGAATCAATCTCAAAAATAATCTGCGTTTGCTCTTGAGCAGATTGTGCTTTTTCAATGAAATTCATCATACGCACGCGCAAATCTTCAAAGGTTAAATCATTTGAGTTCATCGCCCAAATGGTGTCGCGCAATTCAACAATGGTCGATTGCGTAAACGCGCTGATGTTGTTGAGCTTGCTACTGAGTTTCGGATTCTGGATATCAAACGCATATTTGAGATTGTCCACCGATGAGATAATAAAAGTGAGTTGGGCTCCGATGTTGTCGTGCAAATCGCGCGAAATATCCAATCGTTGCTCTTGCAATTGATTCTGAGTTTCAATTTGAGCAATCGCACTTTTGAGTTCAAACTCTTGTTGTTGCTGGCGAATTTTGAGTTTTTGCTGTCGGTAAAACAAAAAACCCAACAGCGAAACGAACAAAGCCACCAAGCCCAAACCAGCCATTTGATAACGGGCATTTTTAACTTCGATATTTTTTTCGAGCAATTCGTTTTTGTGCTGAACAATTTCTTTTTCTTTTTCGTTGGTTTGAAATCGGACTTCTAATTCAGCTATTTTATCATTGGTTTGTGTGTTGACCAAACTGTCTTTGAATTGGCTGTAGGCTTGATGGTGTTTTAAAGCCAAAGCAGAATTACCTAGGATTTCATAACATTCTGAAATTGCTTTGTGGCTTTTTTGAATAAAATCGATATAACCCAGTTCTTGAGCTTTTTCAAGTGCCTTCTGATACCAGACAATTGCTGGCTTGGGTTGGTTTTGCATCAGATAAAAATCACCAAAACACGAATAGCTTTCCATGATTCCGGCTTGGTCTTTTCGGCGAGCTCTGATATCCAGTGCGCGTTCAAATAAAGGTTTGGCCCGGGCAAATTCACCTCTGAGCAAATGAACTCCGGCTATATTGTTCAAACTATAAGGCAAGCCCAAACTATCGTGAATAGATTCTTTGAGTTCTAATCCTTTTTGGTAATAATACAAAGCCGAATCAAGCGATTGTTGCATTTCCTTGAGCACACCGTAATTGTTGTAAATTCCCAAAAGCGGTTGTGTGAATTTTCGGTCTTCGGCAATTCGTTTGCCTTTTTGCATATAATATTGTGCGCTTTTCATGTCGCGCCGTTTCATACGATAGCCCAATTCACCATATGCCGAGGCCAGTTTTTCATACTCATGAAGCTTGTCAAACAAGGCAATGGCTTTGAGTGAATATTGCACATCGAGCGCATATTTTCCTTGGGTGTAATAAATCAGACTCAAATTGCTGTAGCTTTCTGCTTCGCCTAGGGTATAACCAATTTTGTGGGCTGACTGCGCATTCTCAAGAAACTTTTTATCGAGCAAAGCCGCCTTGGCTACCTTTTGTTCATAAGGCATTTGATTGAGTGCATCAATTGTCTTTTTCGGATTGACCTGAGGCTGAACCAACAACCCAAAAACGATATAAATAACCCAATTCATCATACCAATCCGAGTTGATTTTGATGCAACAATATTTTGATTTGCGTGCCTTGATTCGGTGCAGAGTGAATCGAAAAAATTCCGCCGATGCTTTCAATGCGTTTTTGCATGTTTAAAAGCCCGTTGCCTTTTTCGATGCTCATTTGATCAAACCCGATTCCGTTGTCAGAAACCACGATTTGAATTTCGTCTTGATTGAGCGAGGCGATTTGAATGTTGATTTGCGAAGCGCGTGCATATTTTATGGCATTGTGAATAGCTTCTTGCAAGGTTCGATAACAATTCACGCCTTGCAAAGAACTAAGCTTTATTTGTTTGATAGAAGCATCAACCTGAAATGAAAAATCAATATGCTCATGCGAATTTTTACCTTTTTCGATAAAATTCAGCGCGCGCGATTCAAGTTCTTCAATCGAGATTTCTTGGTAATTCATCGCCCAAATAGTATCGCGCAATTCACTGATGGTTTCACGCGTAAAATTGCCAATGGCCGTGAGTTTTTCGTCGAGTTTCGGGTTTTGAATATCAAAAGCATATTTGAGATTTTCAACCGACGAAATAATAAAAGTGAGCTGAGAGCCAATGTTGTCATGCAAATCGCGCGAAATAGCCAAGCGCTGTTCTTGCAATTGGTTCTGAGCCTCGATTTGCGCAATGGCTGATTTGAGCTTGAACTCTTGTTCTTGTTGTCGGTTTTTGATTTTTTCTTGTCGGTAAATCAGTCCGCCGATGAGCGCAATAAAAAACGCCAAAGTCACCGAAGCGGCAATCCAATAGTTTTTCCGACGGGCTTCGGCTTCTTTTTGCAGTAATTTGACACGGTTTTGCGCCAGTGCTTTTTCTTTTTTTTCGGTTTCATAAACCACTTTGAATTCGGCCAAAGCGGCTTCTTT
This sequence comes from Bacteroidota bacterium, assembly GCA_018267095.1. Taxonomy (GTDB): domain Bacteria; phylum Bacteroidota; class Bacteroidia; order Flavobacteriales; family Flavobacteriaceae; genus Flavobacterium. The sequence continues at coordinate 531,519 of JAFDZC010000018.1, read as the reverse complement.
TTTTTCAGAAATCATCTGCCGGATTACTTCTTCTTTGCGATCTTTGAGTTCGAGCGCCTTGAGATAATTCCCTTTGGCTTTATAAATATCTACCATCACATCATACGCGCGTATCATGTTGGGCAGATTGTGAATTTCTTCGAGCAATGCAAAACTTTTGTTCATATACGCAAGCGCTTTTGAGTAGTCTTTTGAATAAAAGTAAAGCGCACCCAAATTGCTATAAGTGTCGGCGATTTGCTTTTTTTCGCCCACCTCGGTATCAATTTTCAAACACGCGTTAAAATAATAAGCCGCGCTGTCCAATCGATTCGAATACATATAACAATTGGCCTTGTTGTCGTAAAAGGTTGATTTGTTTCGGAGCATTTTGAGTTTTTCCGAGATGCGGATTCCTTCTTCATCCAACTTTAAAGCCGCCTTGTAATTGCCTTGCATCCCATAAACATTGGCGAGCGTATGGATAAAAATCAAATAAAAATGATTGTCTTTGTCAGACCCCATGATGTCAATGGCTTTCTTGAGGTATTCCTCGGCTGAGGCAATATCATTCTTCTGCAAATAAATCTGAGCCATGCATCCATAGGCACTCGAAGTTCCGTATTTATTGTTGTGTTTTTCGTAGGTTTTGAGCGTTTTATACAGATAGCTAAAAGCTTTCGGGTAATCACCGGTGTTTTTGTAGTTGTTCCCCAAAGCCAGATAGGCTCGGCCACAAATGGTATCGTATTTAGTGTTGCGCACCGTTTGAATAATCTGTTCCAATTCTTTTTTGGAAAGCTCGTAGCTGGAAATATTTTGATAATAAATTCCGCGGGCAAAGTGCGCCATAGCTTGATACAAGGCAGATTCATTTTTTGTTTTGCGCTCAAGCCAATCGGCATAATCATCAATAGAATCCGGATAAGTATTGACGATATAGCTGATTTTTTTATATCGCTTGATGATTTCTTTTTGATGAGGCGTAAGCGTTTCTGCTTTTTGCTTGGTTTGGGTTTGGCAAGCAACGAAAACAAAAAAAACACAACCCAATAGAATACGGATTTTCATATAATTGATTTCCTACTAAAATAGTAAAATCCCGATAAAAGTCAGGTCAAATAGGCTTCAGTTTTTGGCCTTACTGATGAGTTCGAGCATTTGATAATTCAGGGCAAAAAGCGATTCACCCAAAGTAACGCGTCTTTTAGTGAATTCTTCATTAAAATTATCGCATAATTCAAGTTTGACTTTCTGCCTTTGGTGTTGAAGATTATAATCGGCAATGGTCTGACGCATGGCTTGTGTTCTTTGCTTAAAACGATGTTGTTCGCGTCTGAAATTATATTCAAAAGCCAGTACAATAAGCAGAAAAACCACGACCATAAAACAGAACAAAATCAACATAAATAAACTTTTAAATTTACTTTTTCATCAATTCTTGCTTGGGTATATCAACCGAAAAAAGTTTCATCGTTCCGTCCACTGATCGAACAAAATACAATTGCTCGTGAACCACGTCATAAAATGGAGAACCTTCAAATGAATCTGTATTGATTTTAGAACCAAGATTCACCGGTTCAGACCAATTCTTCCAGGTGTCATCCAAACGATAAGTCACATAAAGATCATAATTGCCATAACCGCTAAAACCACATGAACTAAACAACAAAGTTTGGTTGTCGGGCAAAAGTTGCGGCGTAATTTCTTCATCTGCCGAATTGACAATTTTCCCCATACTCTGCAACAATCCGTAGGTTCCGTCCTCTTTGCGTGACGCAAAATAAAAGTCGCTTCCACCCTGTGTAAAATCAGATTCAACAGCCATCACCAACGTTTTTAAATCAGTTGTAAGCGCAGCATCAGCGGTTTCTCCGTAATTGTTATATGCCGTTACTTTGATGAGTTCGCCGGGTTCATTGGCCGGGAAATGATATAATTGAAAACCCGTTTCGCCCAAACTTTTGTTGTATCGATTACCGCCTTTGAGCAACCAATCAACCCCGATGGATTCAACAAAATTGTATTTATCATTACTGCTCAAAGCAGGTTCAGACACAGGATTGCTCCAGGTTTGTCCGCTTTTGGCAGCGCTGTACATTTGATCTTGTTCGCTTTCAAATCGGCTAAAGAACATTTTTTTTCCGTCGGGACTCAAACAAATACTGCTCACTTCTTTTCCGTCGAGCAAAACAGCGGCTGCTGGGGGCAATTGTTCAAAAACAGCTTTACTGTTGACTTGAGCTTTTAGGGGAACATCACTATCTGATATACCAATAGCATCAATTTGTTTTTGACCGGGCAACAAGGAGAAGTCAAATTCAACCTTGACCGATGCTATGTTGGGATAAACCTGATCTAAAATCGCGTTTTCAATGCCGGGGTTTAAAAGCTCGGGAGCCTCTTGAATTTTGCGGCGTTTGCGTCTGAAATAATAACTTCGGTCGGCTGGTATGGTTGCTTTGTAAGTCGGCGTTTTCCAGTCTTTCTTTCGGCTCCAAACCGTTTGATAATTGCCCGAAGCGTCGGCTACCGAAATGCGCACCACGCAGCCAGCGTTGACATTTTCAAAAACAGCCACTTGTTTGACATTTTGCGGTTTTTCAAAACTTACTTCAACTATTTCGCGGCCATCTAAAGCGTTTTTGGGTGTCCATGCGTTGGGCGAAACGCCACCTTGCGGAAAGACATCGGGCCGACCTAGAATTCTTTTAATCCCGAATTGTTTTCCGCCCAAATCTGATGAATACTTGATGAGTTTGTGTGCCCATTGAACTTGTTGTGCCTGGGCAACCATCACAAACATTATCAATAAGAAAGATACTTTTGTTTTCATGGTAAAAAGGTAAAAAAGGCTGCCAAAATTTCTCTCAGCAGCCCGAAACAATTATAGCGTTCAACCTATCTAATTGTTTACTTTAATTTTTTCAACTTTACGCCCTTTGAAAGCAAAAATGTATTCGCCGTCAGATGAGATGTCAATCCCGTCGCCATATTCAGGGCTTCCGCCTTTTCCTTTAGATTGAACAGAACCTTTGGTTTCGCCATTGGTCATATCAATTCCGTAAATGATGTTTTTGCTGTTGCGCTGATCTCTTAAAAAGTAGTTATCGCCAATGTGATAGAAATAATCTACCCCTTTGATTTTCTCGGTGGCATAAGCACGCGAACCGTCTTTTTTGAAATACGCCGCCAATCCTTTTTCTGAAAGCACCACTACTTTGTCATCAAAATCGATTACATCTGCTGCGCGGCCTACATGAGCATCATTGTGTTTTACGTCAAAAAGTTGTTTTCCTGAGGCAATGTCATATCCGTAGAACTCATCTCCGTCGCCCACAAATACTGTTTTGTTGTTGTCTAAGATAAAATCGGTGATGCGTTTGTCAAAGCGCTCTGAACGCCAAGCAGTTTGTCCGGTTTTATCATCCAAACACAACACTGAATTCTTTTGGTTTTTGTAATCCCAGTAGATATAAGGCACCCATCTTTTAATCGTTCCGCCACCGAATCCGCCCAATGCCATTCCTCCGCCAAAACCTCCAGAAACTTCTTCTAAACGCAATTCTTGAACTTGAACTTTTCCGCCCACTTGAACCAAAATTTTGTCATTGGCTTTGTAAATATTGGGCATACAAAACGCGCCGGTGATTTTCTCGGATGCCCAGAGTAATTTTCCTGAATTTAAATCGTGTTTTTCGATGTATTTGGTTCGGTCGCGGGTTCCTAAAATCACCAAGTAAACGGCATCATCGGTAAACAACGGATCAGCTAGTGTGCGGTAGATTTTTGATCTTTTGTTTCCGCTAAACAAACCACCATTGGCTCCTTGCATATCGGTTTCGTAGTTTACTGACCATATTTTTTGACCGGTATTATAGTCGTATACATTCATACCGTCGAGATACATAAAGATTTTGTCGCCTTTGATCCAAAGGTCAATAATCGCTCGACGCGTGACCAATTCTTTTTCGATGGTTCCGACAAAAGTAGCATCCCAAAGGACATCGCCATTAGCGGCATTGATGCGTACCAATTGGTTTTTAAAGCCTGCAAACAAAGCGCCCAAAGCCGTTGGTTTGTAGTTGACCATAATAATTTCGTTGCGCTTGGCATCGTATACATATTTACCGACGCCGCCTTTGAAACGGTTGGTTTCCCATACCTTTTCACCGGTGGCAGCTTTAACCAATATAATCGAGTTGCGTTGTGAAATCAAAAACGAGTCGAGCTCATAAATATATTTCACGGTATCGAGTTCTCCATCGTCGGTGCCTTCCATTCCTTTATTGTCTTTGGGAATCAAGTCTTGATACAACTCAGAATTCCACAATTCTTTACCTGTAGCAATATCCAAAACAGCTACACGGTCGGTGCCGAGTTTGCGCGCGTCAAACAAGAACAAATAGCCGCCTTTTTTGCCTTCTTTCCAAATAGTATATTGATATTCTGAATTATTGGTTTTGTTGGTGGTGAGTTTTTTATAATCTCCGCTCCAAATCGTTTTACCGTTGGCATCCAAAACGGTCGCCGAGTTATCGTCGGTGCCAATGATGTAATTACCATCACCGTCACTGAGCGCCAAACGAGTGGCTTTGTTGTCAAATTCTGATTCCCAAACGGTAGCAAAACTACCCGACTTTTTTCCGGCTGATTTTTTGCCCAAAAGACCACCTAATTGAGCGTGAACTGAGTATGTGCCCATCATCCCGAGGGCCAATACGGCAAGAGTTACTTTTTTCATTTGTGTAATTATTTAGGTTGAACTTAAAAGGTTATACTATAGCGAACCTTATAGCGCTGTTGTTTTTGAAGTTTGAATTTAAATTTGTGTGTAAGGATATAATCAGACATGAAGTTGATAAAATCGATGTCTTTGATTTCGCTGTCAACTTTAAAAAATGAGGAAACTTTTCCGCTTTGCACTACGCCAATATCCACGACCATGGTACCTTTGACCTCGGCGAATTTTTTGTTTTTCTTTTTCAGAAATTCCTCTGAGTGATACATCTCATCAACTTCTTTGGTGACCATTTCGGTGACTTGCTCTTCATCGGTCAAAACAGGTCGCTGAGCCAAAGCACTCTGACTTAAGAAGAAAAAGAAAAATGCCAATAAATAAACAGGTTGAACTTTCATCGATTAGGTTGTTTCGTTAAAATCCTGAAATATTCAAATGACCTTCAGTAATGTTATGAGTTGCTGAAGCAGTATTACCACCCACAAACGAAAAGGTTGCCACGAGTTTTTCATCGGCTTCGTTAAATGAAGTCACATTCATAGAGCCTGAATTCGAGTGAAAATCAGCCAATTCAAAATTGGATTCAGCTGGGTTTTGATAGGTTAACCAAGAGTTGGTCATCGTAAAACCGTCGTGTTGTGCAGGGTAATTTCCGACCGCCGCAGGCATGTGCAATTCGAGCACTTGTTTGCTGTCTTTAAAGGCATACACATCGATGTATTTGCCGCCGGCTACCATGTTGTCATAAACGGTTACATTAACTACATCGGGTGTGACGAGTGTTCCGTCGAGCTTAAAATAATTACCGCCCGAAGGCGTTGGGCTGCTGCTCGAGGAGCTTGAATCTTTACTGCACGAAGCCAGAAATAACGAAGCCACAATCAGTATGCTTTTTGCTAAATGGATCAGGGTTTTCATTTTGTTATCGGTTTAATTGTTTACGATACAAAACTGAGCTAAACCCAAGCGCAAGACAATACGAAGAAATACGTATTTAGCGTACGATGCTCTTAAAAGTGAAGATTAAAAAGAAATTTGCCCTAGCTGACTTTGCAACTTTTCAATTCGAAGTTGTAATTGGCTTAGAAACTTTTGATGGCTTTCAGATTTAGGCTGAAACGGCTTATGTGCCAATGCTTTTCGGATGCTGTCAACTTCAGACATCACGGGTAAGGAAGTAACTGAAATCTGGCCGGATGTGAATTTTTGCCAAATATATTCAATGGCCAAAGCATTCAGATGCAGCAAATCATCGGCATAAAATCGATAGTCGCGCAATTCGTCCGTCATAATTTCATAGGCTGGAAAATAAGACGAAGTGGCAGCATCGGTTTGTAAAAAATCATGCAATGCAGAGATCAAATGGGCTTTGCTTTGTTGGTTCTGTACAAAACCATCTTTGAGATGTCGCACCGGCGAGATGGTAAAAATAAAATGTATATTCGGATTCAGACTGCGCACTTTGGAAGTTATCTTGGCTAAAGATTGTTGAATTTGAGCTATAGAAAGTAATTCTTTTTGAAATTCCGATTGCGGAACTTTGTGACAATTGGCCACAATTTGCTGCGATGCCAAATGTCTGTATACCCAAGCAGTTCCAAGGGTTATGATGAAATGCGTAGCCTTTTGTAAATCTTGGTGGAATTGCTCTAAAACCGAATTGAGCTGCAAGAGTAAATCTTCGGGCTCTGTGCCGCACATTTCAGAATGGAGTTCAAAACACTGCCAGCGCTCGTTGTAAAAGAACAAATCATCGGCGGTAAACTTCTGATAATTCACCGCGCGCTTGATGATGCTTTCCAACGAAACCGGATTGAAAATAATACCAAACGGATTGCAGCTATTTTGAAACTTATAATAATCAAACTTCTCACCCATGTTTTGCGCAAAACAAGAGCCCAAACAAAGAATATTTGCCTGATAATCAATCTGATGATTGCTCTTTAAAATAGCAATCTGAGTGGTGAGTTGCATGAATTATTCGTAAAAATATTGCATGGTTGCATCTTGATTGGTTCCGATGGTTCGCGACATGCTTACCGGATATTGATCTGTATTGTAGGTAAATTGAAAACTTCTGTTTAGCGTCTCTGGTGGATAGCCTGTGTAAACAATACTGGTTACATTCGAATCAAAGCCACTTTCAGGAACCAACAATTGGCGCATACCCAATATATTTTTGAACGGATTATTCTGTTGGTCGTAACTAAAGGTCGTGGTTTGTACACTAGAACCGTTATATTCTTCAATCTTATCAATCTCGCCAGCAGAATTCATATAAAATTTTGCATGAGACAATTCTTCATCGCTGCCGGTTTCAAAGATAAAATATTCATCTACAGAAATCGTATTATCAGCATTGTAGTGATAAACGTTTCTAAAAATTTGTCCCGGACCGATGGCTTCTCTGCGGGATTGAACCAATCGATTTTGATTGTCATAACTAAAGTTCAATACATAAGCCAAATCATCATTAAAATAGATTTCCTCTTGGGTGATTAAATTGCCGGTATAGTAATATTTATGGACCATATCGTCAGAAGTAGTTGAAACTAATTTTGCCCCATTATATTGATAAAAAGTTGTAACAGAAGGTGAACCATTGGTAAAATACTGAATTGTTTTTTTGACTAAAACGCCCGAATATGACTGACTAGAACTCGAATCAGACGAACACGAAATTGCTAAAACAGCAAGAACTATTAGGGTAAATATTTTTTTCATTTTTAAAAATGATTTAGCGTCTTTGGATGAAGCAAGAATAATTTCCTTTCACTTCGAATGTAAAAACCCAAACAAATTTAAATGTTTGGGTTTGTTTTTATGGTCAATTGAACCGAAGTTTTATTCGTACGAATAGGTAGAAACTACTTCAGGCAATGTTGATGTTGCTGGATAATTATTGTTGTTGTAGGTGTAGGTAATAGTAAGATCAGGTGTTGCACCAGAACTTTGCGTAATATTTTTAGAAATACCTTTTGCCTCACCATTTACAAAAGCAATCTTATCAAATCCGAGAACATTTTTGAACGGATTATTTTTGCTGTCATAGGTGTAGGTAATAGTATTTCCGGATGAGAACGTAATGTGGTCTACTTCTCCACCTACAAAATAAATAGTCGACGTTCCGTCTTCTTGCGTTTGTGAAGTCAAATCACCTGTAAATCTTGTCACGCTGATGCTTCCATCAGGATTGTGTACATAAGTTTCCTTTACGCTGGTCTCATCAAAAGTATCTACCGCGATATAGGTTACCAATTTATTGTTAGAGTTGTATACAAATGATTCGCTAAAAACCAAATCATTTCCTTCACGCTCTTCAATTAAGGTGATGTTATCATTGCTGTATGTATAAGTAGTTGTCGACTGAAGACCCTGTGAATCAGTATAAACTTCTTTTACCATTTTATTGCCGCTGTAGGTATATTCAGCCGTTTGATCAGCTATCCCCGACCCTGGGTAATTATTGACAATTTTCTTCACCAAAATTGTCTCATTCGGATCGACCACTTCGGTGGCAGTGTAGGGCAAATTCGTAAATGTTCCGTTGGTAAATACTTTGGTATTTACGGCTGTATGAAGCGCATCCGCAAAACGAACGCCTGTAAACTTGAATGTACCGGAAATTCTTTTATGAACTCTGTCTATTTGTGTGATAACCAATTGTGCCGTATTCACATAATCCGCAAAACTTGCAAATGGTCCGGTGTCATCTTTAGCCGCAATATATGAATCAGAACCATTATTTTGATTATACTCTAAAACCAAGCCAGGCACCACATCTAAAGTGTAGGTTCCAAGAAGCGGAGCTTCAGGAACAATAATTTTGAAATAGGCACCAGCTTCATTGACGCCTTTGATGGTGAGCGAGTTATCATTGAGCACAACAGAAGTAGTGACCGATGTAAAATGACTTCCGTCAAAATCAACTTCTAAATCACCTACCGGAGCTACCGGATCTGGATTCTCTTCAGGATAAGGCACACACGAGGCAAAAATACCCAGGGCCATGATAAATAATACGGTTAATTTTTTCATAGGGTTAGCACTTGGTTTAGTCCGCACAAATAAACTAAAAAGCTTTAAATAAAAAAATAAAAACTTGTTATCGAATGCGTTAAAACTGGTTTTTACTTAATAAAATCAATAGCATATTGCAAAGCTTCGGCAATTCCGGCTGGATTTTTACCGCCGGCTGTGGCAAAAAACGGTTGACCGCCGCCACCGCCTTGAATGTATTTTCCGAGCTCCCGCACCACAGCTCCGGCATTGAGGCCTTTACTGTCGACGAGTTCTTTTGAGATATAACAAGTGAGCATCGGTTTTCCCTCATCGGCGGTAGCCAAAAGCAAGAAAGCATTTTGCTTGTTTTGACCTAATTCATAAGCTAAATCTTTCGCGCCCGAAGCATCCAAATCAATTTGTTTGGCCAAAAACGCAACGCCGTTAATTTCTTGAAATTCCGAGGCAATTTGCGCAGTCATGCCTTTTACTTTGTCTTTCATCAAAGCCTCGATTTGCTTGGCCAGTTTGGCATTTTCTTCTTGCAATGAAACCACCGCCTTGAGCGTATCCTGCGGATTTTTGAGTGTTTCTTTGATGGCTGCCAAAGCGTTTTCTTGTTGGCTAAAAAAGTCTTTCACCGCATCGCCCGTGATGGCTTCAATACGACGAATTCCGGCAGCTACAGCGCCTTCAGAAACAATTTTAAAATGCCAAATATCGGCGGTGTTTTTCACGTGGATGCCGCCACACAATTCCTTGCTTTGTCCAAATTCAATCATGCGCACGCTGTCGCCGTATTTCTCACCAAAAAGCGCCATGGCTCCTAGTGCCAAAGCTTGCTCAATGGGAATATTTCTGTGTTCAACCAACGAGAGTTGCTCTGCGATGCGCGCATTGACAAAAGCTTCTACTTGTTGCAATTCTTCGTCGGTAACTTTACTGAAATGTGAAAAATCAAAACGCAAATAATTAGGTGCCACGAGTGAGCCTTTTTGCTCCACATGCGTTCCCAAAATCGTGCGCAAAGCCAAATGCATCAAGTGCGTGGCCGAGTGATTTTTGGATGTTGCTGTGCGCAAATCGGTATTGACTTGTGCCGTAAAACCAGCCGAAACATTCTCGGGTAGTTTTTTGGCCAAATGCAAAATCAAGTTGTTTTCTTTTTTGGTGTCAATGATTTCGATGCGTTCATTGGCCGAAGTCAGTACACCTTTATCGCCCACTTGTCCGCCACCCTCCGGATAAAACGGAGTCGCATCGAGGACGATTTGATACAAAACACCGTCTTTCTTAGAATCGATTTTGCGGTAACGTGTGATTTTGACTTGATTTTCGGTTTGATCGTAGCCTACAAATTGCTCGACGTTTCCGTCTATGAGCACAGTCCAATCATCGGTAGCTACTTCTGAAGCGGCTCGCGAACGCGCTTTTTGTTTCTCGAGTTCTGTGTCAAATTCGGCTTCGTTGTAGGTATAACCTTTTTCTTTGAGAATCAAGGCCGTTAAATCTTTCGGAAAACCAAAAGTATCGTAGAGTTCAAATACTTTTTCGCCTTTGACTTCTTTACCTGAAGTTTCGGCTACTACTTTGTCTAGCAATTGTAACCCTTGCTCGAGTGTTCTCAAAAACGAGGCTTCTTCTTCGCGAATCACATTGGTTACCAATGCTTTTTGAGCTCTAATCTCCGGAAAGAAGTCACCCATCTGATCAGCCAAAACAGCCACCAACTGGTTGATAAAAGGTTCTTTGGTATTCAAAAACGTAAATCCGTAACGAATGGCGCGACGCAGAATTCGACGTATTACATAACCTGCTCCGGTGTTCGAGGGCAACTGACCGTCGGCAATGGCAAAAGCCACGGCGCGGACGTGATCCACCACTACACGAATGGCAATGTTGGTTTTGTTTTGTTCTTCAGAAATATCTTTGATTTCGTCAGAAGTATATTTAAATCCGGTAATTTGCTCCACTTGGGCAATCAGTGGTGTAAAAACATCACTGTCATAGTTAGAAGACTTTTTTTGTATGATTCGTACCAAACGCTCAAAGCCCATTCCGGTATCTACGTGCTTTTGCGGTAAAGGCTCTAAGCTTCCGTCTTTTAATCTGTTGAACATCATAAAGACATTGTTCCAGATTTCAATAACTTCAGGATGGTCTTTATTGACCAGGGATTCTCCGGGCACCAAGGCTCTTTCTTGGTCGCTTCGTCCGTCAAAATGAATTTCGGTACACGGACCACAAGGCCCTTGCTCGCCCATCTCCCAAAAGTTGTCTTTTTTATTCCCAAAAACTATGTGGTTTTCAGGCACTAATTTTTGCCAGCAAGCCAAAGCTTCCACCGACCGCGGAATGCCTTCTTTTTCATCACCTTCAAAAACCGTTACATACAGTCTGTCTTTGGGCAATTTATATACTTCTGTGAGTAGTTCCCAACTCCAGGTAATGGCTTCTTTTTTGAAATAATCCCCAAAAGACCAATTGCCCAACATTTCAAACATGGTGTGGTGGTAGGTATCAAAACCTACGTCTTCCAAATCATTGTGTTTGCCAGATACGCGCAGACATTTTTGGGTGTCGGCTATACGCGGGCTTTTAGGCGTGGCATTGCCCAAGAAATACTCTTTGAACTGGGCCATCCCCGAGTTGTTGAACATCAAGGTCGGATCGTCTTTGAGCACAATAGGTGCCGAAGGAACGATTAAGTGATTTTTGCTTTGAAAAAAGTCAAGATACTTCTTGCGGATTTCTTGTGATGTCATTTTGTTGGTTTTTTGAACGTGATTGAGGCGACTGACCAATAAACTCCGGGGAAACCGATGTTTGAGCAAACGCGTCAACAAAAACGCCCCGAATGGAAGCGGCATCCTTTTGCGCCCGAATTATTTGGCCGGTTTACAACTCAGCTTGAGGGCGGAAAAGATACAGCGGACAGCCGGAAAAGGCGCCAAAAAATTAATATTGCCGAAAAAGCAGCCTAGCAATCGAAACATTTTTTAAATTTGCTCGACCAACGTTTTTCTGAGCGCAAAAATAGGATTTTTTAAAACATGGCGAAGGTAAAATATTATTACGATTCCGAAAATTTGGCCTACCGAAAAATCAAGACCAAAAAGCGAACAAAATTCGGATATGCTGCCTTGTTTTTACTGGCTTCGGCGCTGTTTGGTTTTTTGAGTTTTGTGGTTCTTTTGAACACGCCTTTTTTTGAAACGCCCAAAGACCGTTTGCTGACCCGCGAGATTGACAATTTTAAACTACAATATGCCATTTTGAACAAAAAAATGGATCAGGTTGAAGAAGTTTTGGCCAATGTTGAAGACCGCGACAACCATATTTACAGAACCTATTTTAACACGGCTCCCATTTCGGAAGAACAACGAAAAGCCGGATTTGGCGGGGTTAATCGTTATCAGGAACTCGAAGGTTATGACAATTCTGAGCTGGTGGTGAGCACTTCAAAACGCATGGATGTGATTGCCAAAGAGCTCGTGATTCAATCCAAATCATTGGATGAAATTTTAAAATTGGCCAAAGAAAAAAACAAATTACTCGCGGCGATTCCGGCGATTCAACCGGTTAAAAACGAGCAATTGCGGCAGATGGCTTCGGGTTTTGGGTACAGAACCGACCCGTTTACCAAAGTGCGCAAGTTTCATGAAGGCATGGATTTTTCGGCCAAAACCGGAACGCCTATTTACGCTACCGGCGACGGAGTGGTCGCGCGTGCCGACAATACCGCTTCGGGGTATGGGAATCACATCGTCATTCGCCACGGTTACGGATACGAAACACTATACGGGCATTTGAGCCGTTATAATTGTCGTGCCGGACAAAGCGTCAAACGCGGCGATGTTATTGGCTACGTGGGCAGCACCGGACGCTCAGAGGCTCCACACCTGCATTACGAAGTGCACAAAGGCGGCGAAGTGGTCAATCCGCTCAATTATTATTACGGAAATATCTCGGCGGCAGAATACGCGGCCATTTCAAAATTAGCTAACCAAGAAAACCAATCATTAGACTGATGCAAGTACAATTATCACCCGACAAAAGATATTTCAGCATAGGCGAACTGGCCAAAGCATTTAATGTAAACGCATCGCTGATTCGATTTTGGGACAAGGAATTCGATATTCTGAAACCCAAGAAAAACGCCAAGGGCAACCGGATGTTTACCCAAGAAGATGTCAAAAATCTGCAACTAATTTATCATTTGGTCAAAGAGCGCGGATTTACCCTTGAAGGCGCCAAAACGCATTTGAAAGAAGGACAGAAAAAATCGCTCGACAAGTATGAGATCATCAACAAATTGGAGGGAATCAAAGAGCAATTGCTCAAAATCAAAGAAGAACTGTAAGCTTAAAATTAAAACTATATATTAAACATTAAATCGAACAAACATGAGAAAATTTTTGCCTTGGATAATTATTGGTGGAGTGGTTCTACTCTTGATTTTTTATTATATGAACGTCAAAAACTCGGCTTTGCGATACAACCAAGCCGTTGGAAAAGAATGGGGTAATGTAGAAACCGCTTACCAAAGACGAAACGACTTGATTGGCAATTTGGTCAACACCGTAAAAGGTGCTGCTGACTTTGAAAAAAGTACTTTAACTGCGGTGATTGAAGCGCGTGCTAAAGCCACTTCGGTAACCATTGACCCGAGTAACATTACTCCGGAGCAAATGAATCAGTTTCAACAGGCGCAAACCGGCGTGACTTCGTCATTGTCGCGATTATTGGTTTCGGTAGAACAATATCCGCAACTCAAAGCCAATGAAAACTTCTTGAAATTACAAGATGAATTGGCCAGCACCGAGAACCAAATCTTAACTGCCAGAACGCGCTTCAACGAATCAGTTCAAGCCTACAACGGTTATGTTTTGGCCATGCCGCAAAGTATTTTCTTGGGCAGTTATGCTGAAAAACCATACTTCAAATCAGCGGAAGGTGCGGATAAACCGGTTGAAGTAAAATTCTAAAATTTGATTCATGTCAAAAGTTGAAGATTTCTTGACCAAAGACGATGAAGCTGCAATCGTTGAAGCCATTCGTTTGGCCGAGAAAGCAACTTCGGGCGAAATCAGGGTTCACATTGAAAAAACAGCTTCCAAGGCGGCCTATGAGCGCGCTTTGGAAGTTTTTCATTTACTCGATATGCACAAAACCGAGCTCAAAAACGGCGTACTCATTTATGTAGCGGTCGAAGATCGAGCATTTGCTATTTGCGGCGATCAAGGCATCAATGATTTGGTAAGCGATGATTTTTGGGACAGCACTAAAGAGGTCATGGCCAATCATTTTAAAGCCGGACGCTTTGCGCAAGGATTAGTCGACGGAATCACTTTGGCCGGACAAGAACTCAAAAAATTCTTTCCGTTTGCCGATGATGACACCAACGAATTGTCAAACGAAATTTCTGTAGGCTGATGAAAACAAAAATACTATTCAAAAGCTTACTCGCCTTTTGCTTGTTGGTCACGATGAATCTTTGGGCGCAATTCGAGATTCCGAAAAAACCCGATTTGCAAACCAGCGTTTATGATTATGCGCAGATTTTAAGCCCGGAAAACAAATCGGCTTTAGAACAAAAACTCATTCGCTATGCTGACTCAACTTCGACGCAAATTGTAGTCATCACTATTGAAAGCCTCAAAGGCGAAGATATTGGTATTCTGACTCCGAAATGGGGCCACGCATGGGGCATTGGCGGAAGCGAACAAAACGACAACGGCGTTATCATTTTACTGGCCAAAGCCGAAAAGAAAATCTGGATCTCAGCCGGATACGGACTTGAAGATCGACTCACGGCCGGAATTGGTGGAGAAATTACGCGCAATGTAATTGTTCCCGAATTTAAAAAAGGTGATTTTTATGCCGGATTAGACAAAGGAACCGATGCGATCATCGACGTTTTTAAAGGCAAATACAAAGCCGATCCAAAACACAAAAAGCACAAGAAATCATTTCCGGTTTTACCGATTATTATTTTTGTGATCATTTTGCTGGTCATCATTTCTAAAAGCAAAAAAGGCGGCGGCGGAAATTCAGGCGGCATCGGTGGCGGAACCAGTTTGATGGACGCCATCATTCTGAGCAGTCTGGGCCGAGGCGGTTTTGGCAGTGGAAGTTTTGGCGGCGGAAGCTCCGGCGGCGGTTTTGGCGGTGGTGGATTTGGAGGCGGCTTCGGCGGCGGCGGATTCAGCGGCGGCGGAAGCGGCGGAAGTTGGTAAACAATTAGATCATAATAAAAAAGCAGTCTCAAAAGGCTGCTTTTATTTTTGAATTACTTTTAAAGGTTTGATATCGAGTTGAGTACTTTTTAAAATATAGACGCCTGCCGAAAGTCCGTCGGTGATTTCAAAAATACCATCAAATAATTCAAAAGATTTAACTTTTTTACCCCATGAATCATACAGTTCAAAAGAAGCTTTGTTCTGAATTCCTTCCAGATAAACTTGCCCTGAATTTAATTGAACAAGACTGATGGAAGGTTTTTTAATTTGATTTGTAGATAAATTCTCTCCGGCAAACAACCACTGATATAAAGCGCCGAATTCTCCACGCCAATAGCTTTCAGAATGAACGCCATAACTGTCGAATTTGGTACGCGTATTGGCAGCCGTAAGCCCCTTGAGTGTCAAATTGTTTTTGATGGTGTTGATGTCGGGAACCATTGAACTCGATTCATTCGTGCCCGAAACAAAGTAAAATCGGTGGTTTTGCAAACCAGAAACTGAATTGTTGATATAGCTGTTCAAATCATTCAAACAAAACCAATAGGCCGGACTCATCGAACCCACTTTTTGAAAGGCATTCGGATAAGCACAGGCACCATAAGTGGCAATGAGGCCGCCCATCGAACTGCCTATGAGTGCATTCAAAGACGGCTCTGTTCTGGTTCGATAATTGGCATCTATATAGGGCTTGAGGGTTTGGGTGAGAAACTGCATATACGCATCGCCCTGACCTCCGCCGTATTGCGCATTGACCCATGGTGAATATTCATTGAGTCGGTTGGCGCCTCCGTTGTCAATACCTACGACAATAGCGCCGTAATCGCCTTGATTGAACAAAGAATTGAGCGTTTCATCCACTTGCCATTCTCCAGAAAATGAGGTTTGGTTGTCAAATAAATTTTGCCCGTCTTGCATGTATAAAACCGGATAATGTTTGCTCGAAGTTGTATAATCAGGCGGCAGATATAGCCAGATTCGTCGGGTAGTGCTCAATTGCGGAATCCCAAAAGAATTGCTTAAAATTTGCACATTCGAAGCAGTGGTTCCGGGATTTCCGGAGCCCAAATCTTCCCATGATTGAATCGTCAAATTAATGGTTTGTGCCGAGCCGTTATAAGTAAAACTTCTATTGGGTAAATAACTTCCGGTAGCGTTTCCTTCAACCGTGGCCCAGCTGCCTCGGGTAAACTTATATTCTACGGTTCCTGTAGATTGCGGAAGAACAATTTGCCAATTCCCCAATCCATCGGGTTGCAAAGTATAATTTGAATCGGCCGGATTCCAATTGTTGACAGAACCTGCTAAATAAATAGTGCTATTGGCCGGTGTGTTGGCCGGAATGGATGTTACTTTGAGTGTGACTTGTGCCCAAAGCACCGACGTGAAAAGCAGTAAAAAGGCTAGTATCTTTTTCATTGTCTATCATTTAACGCCTAAGTTAATGACTTAATGCCGAAAAATCAGTAAAACAACTGTTATTTCTCACGAATAAAGATATCGATCGGCACACCTGAAAAATCCCATTGTTCGCGGATTTTGTTTTCTAAAAAGCGCTTATAAGGTTCTTTGACGTATTGCGGCAGATTGGCAAAAAACACAAATTGAGGAGTCGGTGTGGGCAACTGCATGCAGAATTTGATTTTGACGTATTTGCCTTTGAGTGCCGGCGGCGGATTGTGCTCGATAATTTTGAGCATATGCTCGTTGAATTTTGAAGTCGAAATACGGTTTTTACGGCTTTCATATACCTGAACCGTGGTTTCTAATGCTTTGAGCAAACGCTGTTTGGTGAGCGCCGATACAAACAAAATAGGCACATCGGTAAAAGGCATGAGTTCTTTGCGGATTTTCTCGGTATAGTCGCGGGTAGACATCGTATCTTTTTCGACTAAATCCCATTTATTGACCAAAATCACAATGCCTTTTCGGTTTTTCTGAGCCAACCAAAAAATGTTCTGGTCTTGACTTTCGAATCCGCGGGTGGCATCAATCATCAAAATACACACGTCGGCATTTTCAATCGCACGCACGGAACGCATGACTGAATAAAATTCTAAATCTTCTTTGACTTTGGCTTTGCGGCGAATTCCGGCCGTATCGACTAAATTAAACTCAAAACCAAAACGATTGTAGCGCATATCAATGGCATCGCGTGTGGTTCCGGCAATGTCGGTGACCATAAAGCGATCTTCACCAATGAGCGCATTGATAAAACTCGACTTCCCGGCATTCGGGCGACCCACCACGGCAAAACGCGGCAATTCAGTTTCTTCTTGGGTCGGTTCGGGTTGTTCCGGGAAAGCAGCAATAAGCGCATCGAGCAAATCACCGGTGCCACTGCCTGACATTCCGGCAATCGTATAATATTCGCCGAGACCGAGGTTGTAAAACTCAACGGCATCTTTCTCGCGCATGGCATTGTCCACTTTGTTCACCACCAGCAAAACCGGTTTGGTCACTTTGCGCAAAAGCTTGGCTACGGTTTCGTCCATGGGGGTGATGCCTTCTTCGACATCGACCAAAAACAAAATCACATCTGACTCATCAATGGCGAGCTCGACTTGCTTGCGGATTTCACCTTCAAAAACATCATCCGAACCGTGGATATAACCACCGGTATCAATCACTGAAAACGCTTTTCCGTTCCACTCGCTTTTTCCGTAATTGCGATCACGCGTCACACCTGAAACCGAATCAACGATGGCTTCGCGGCGCTGGATAAGTCTGTTGAACAAGGTTGATTTTCCGACGTTGGGTCTTCCGACAATGGCGACTATATTACTCATATTCATTGCAAAATTGGCGGCAAAGGTAAACTTTAATCAGGTAAATCGCTACTAATTTGCTACATTAGCTTAGATTAAACTGATTTTCAACGGCCAAAACTCAAACCTTTATTTTATTTAAGTATGATGGATACTACTCAAACCATTCGTTTACGCCTTCGGTTTTACAAGGATGTGGCGGCCAACACTGATGAATTGCGACAAAAATTTGAGGCATTTGCCGCGCAAAAATCAGAAGATTTCAGAGTCAAGATTTGCGAGAATCACATTTGGATGTTTGTCTCAGGCACCAAAAAACAATATTGGTCACCGCATTTACACCTAGAACTTGAACCCAAAGAAGATCATACCCATATTCGCGGTTTGTTTGGCCCTGACCAAACGCTCTGGACTTTGTTTATGTTTCTGCACTTTATAGTAGCCGGAATTTTTACAGTTTTTGGGGCGATGTTGTATTCAAATCTGAGTTTGCACCAACCTTATAACTTTGATTTGCTTGTAATGTTTTTGATGGTGGTGGTTTGGTTTCTGTTGTATTTTATTGCAAGACAGATTCGATTCAATGGCACCGGACAAATGGATGAACTCGAAGCCTTATTCTTGAAGATTATTGAATGATTTGAAAGGCCGATGATTCAGTTACACGCTCGCGTGAAGGATTACAGCGAAAAGCCCGCAGCGCAGCGAGGACTTGCAGCGAAAAGCCTGACCCGCAGGGGCACGCCCTGAAAAAACCTGAATTATTTAAAAATGACCGTCCACGGGCCTTGCGCATTGATTTGCAGAGTAGCTCCTTGTGGACCAACCTGCACGGCGTGCTGTACCTGGGCGGCATTGACATAGAAACTGCCTGCCCCAAAAGTTTGCGCCGGCTGTCCGGGAAATGAAACAGAAACCGATCCTTCGAGCACGGTGACTACTTCATCCTGTTCGTGGTAATGATTTTTGAGAACAATATTCGGCTGAAGTTGTAAGCGAACAGCGAACGGATCTTGCTTTTTGATGTCGCCATACAAGGCACAAAACCGCGTTCCCGGCGGAAGGTTGGGCACGGAATCAAGCCACGGCAATTGTTCGGGTGTAAATTGTACGCAGCCTTCGGGCAAAGTTTTGTTTTGAGCAGAAACACTCAGAAAACCCAAAAGAAGAACGCAAAACAATCCGAGTTTTTTCATGCCTATTGTTGGTTGTAGCCGAACCGCTTGAGTTGGTTGGCATTGGAACGCCAATCTTTGTTGACCTTGACGTATAATTCTAAGTGAATTTGTTTGCCGAAAAACTTTTCTAAATCAGCACGGGCTTGCATACCGACGCGTTTGAGCGCCTCGCCTTTGTGACCGATGATGATGCCTTTTTGGGTATCGCGCTCGACCATGATTACAGAGCGAATGCGGATAATGCGCTCGTCTTCTATGAACTCTTCGGTCATGACCTCGACCGCATACGGGATTTCTTTATTGTAATTGAGTAAAATCTTCTCGCGGATGCTTTCGTTGACAAAAAAGCGCTCGGGTTTATCGGTCAGGGTATCTTTTGGATAATAAGGAGGCGATTCAGGCAATAGTTCTAGGATGCGATTGAAGACTTCGGTAACGTTGAAGTTTTGCAAAGCTGAAATCGGGTAAATCTCGGCATTGGGTACTTGAGCAGACCAAAGCGCGACTTGTGCTTCGAGTTGTTCTTGGTTGGAAGTATCGATTTTGTTGATGAGTAGTAAAACAGGAACTTTGGAATGAACAATTTTGTTGAAGAATGCTTCGTCTTTGAGTTGTTGTTCGCCAATTTCAACCATATACACGAGCACATCGGCATCTTCAAAAGCGCTTTTGACAAACTGCATCATCGATTCTTGCATTTCATAAGCCGGTTTGATGATGCCCGGTGTATCAGAAAAGACCATCTGAAAATCATCGCCATTGACCAAACCTAAAATGCGATGGCGCGTGGTTTGCGCTTTCGAGGTAATAATTGAAAGTCGCTCACCTACAAAGGCATTCATTAAGGTTGATTTGCCTACGTTGGGATTGCCAATAATGTTGACGAAGCCTGCTTTGTGTGTCATAAATCGAAAAACTGTAATAGAAGGTTCAAAGCAGAAAATCTAGCTTTGTTTATTGTTCAATCGCAAAGATAATTCGATTTAAAAAGGATTACGGTTTTTTTGAGAAGAAAATTCTCTGGAGGTCAACATATAAAAGAGTATTGATTCCGTATGTATGTGTTTCAACCCCTTTACCTCTATCAAAAAAAGGCTCCACTTCATAATCGAGTTTGATTTCAAGATCGACAACTTTGGCTATACGCGTCCCAATACCATACTGAAATCCATACGAAGATGAGTTAAAAACATCTTTAACATCTTCTCCGTCTTCTTCAGCCTTGGTGATAAAAGATATTTTGGGGCCGAAAACCATGTAAAATCCTTTGCGGTAGGTTGACCCGCAATCGTATTTGATTAACGGAGTAATATCTAGAAAGTTGATTTTAACATTGCCTGTAAAATATTGAACTCTTGTATTCACATGATAGTCTGGACTTGCTGACCTGTATGTAAGCGAGGTTTTAACCCCAAATTTTCGTGCAAATTGGTACTCAAAATAGCCTCCAACATTTAAGCTGGTTTTGGTTCTATTATTTTCAAAACCATAGCTGCTGTCAAGGTTATTAAAAAAATAAATATAATTACCTCCCACCAAACCATAAGACCATTTGGAGTCAGTTTGAGCAATTGAGGTTAAAAAAGAGATAAGAAAAACTAAGGTGAGTAAGGTTTTATTCATCTGATTAAATTAAAATAAGTTAAAATGTTTAAAAATGTGAGATTTATTTTTCATCCGTCCAGCGATAAGTTCCCCTTTCTGTCCAACCACTTTTTTCACCTTTTATCTGTATGGTCTCAAAATCATCGTGATAAGTTTTTACCTTTATGTAGAATTTTTCACCGGTTAATTCTTTTGAGTTGGCTTTAAACAATAAGTAGTTCCTTTTTCTTTTAACAAATTCAATATTCTCAAGATTGTAGTTAAAAAGTTTAAATTCTAAAAATGTTAAGAATGTTGAGGGTCTTTCAATATCTAATTTGAAATCTTGAGAGATACTGCTTTTAAAAACTTCCCCCGAAATAAATATTAGTTTCTTTGCATTCCTGTCTAAACCAACTAAAATTCTTCTAGAAATAGCATCCTCGTATGTAATAACTGAGCGGTGAGCAGGGTGATACTCTTTGCCTTTTCTAATGACTTGAAAATAATTATTTTTAATCGAGTATAACTCAATATCAGCATTTGGGTATGCATTATTTTCTATTCGATAAATATTAAAATCAAAATGATCTCCACAATCTAATATGTAATCTGAAAGATAACTAAATTCAGACCTACACCCTACACCAAATTCCGAATTATAAAAATGATAACCCATCATATTTTTTTCAATTAAGGGTATGTAAACTGAATCAATATCATGAGATATATATTGCGAAGAAACTGGCTTTATCTGTGAAGTCAAAAGAATTGATTTACCTACAAGCAAATAAAAACATAGTGAAAATTCTAAGTGAATAGAGACGTAGCTTTTAAAAAATTTCATCATGCTTAATCCTCAACTTATAAAACAAAACGTGTACGATACCGTGTACGTTTTGTAAAAGTAGCGAAATTGCAGCCATAAAAAAACGGATTGCGTTCACAATCCGTTTGGTTTTTAAGACTTTAACTTAGTAGCGGGAACAGGACTCGAACCTGTGACCTTCGGGTTATGAGTTGTGATACTCAAAAAACCAATACTATGTTAAATACTCGAAAGCCTCTCAACGCTAGTTCTTTTCCCGCGCTGTTTCGTTGGCAAATTTAGTAAAAACTTACCGAACTGTATACGAATTCGTGTACTGATTAATAAATAAAAATCAAGTGTAAATATACAGAAATGAGTTTTAAAAATGACTTTCATTTAATCGATATTTAAAACCATTAATTACGATTAAAATGAAGAACATTAGGCTAAATAAGTGTTTTACTTTTCTTGAAAACATTTGTTAAGAGATAATCGATGGCTTGATGGTCAGTAAATAATTGTTTACGGAGTGTTTTCTTCTTAGATTTAGGTTTGATTCTTTGACCTAACATCATATACAATCGCTCGATTTCTGAATCGGATAAGTGAATGGCAATATTGTATATGTTTTCAGCTAACATCACACAAATGAAAAACTTCCTTTTTAAGGTTGTTTCCAATAGTGTAGAGTATTCAACAGTATTTCACAGTAATTTATAATATTTTAAAGTATTGTATGATCTTGAACGGTATTAGAAATTGCTTTTTTATCTATTAATAGTGCCTCGTTAACTATTATTACAGAAAATCTACCTCTAAATTTTCAGTCATTTCCAATCTTTGAATTAGGGAAAATCCTCTAAAAAATTAGGGTTTTCCCTAATGACAATTCTTTTCCGCCATACTACTTTAGAATTTCTACATACCACCACATTTTCTCTCTGCCTCTTTTTTTATTGTATTACTTAATTCATTGTATATGAAATCACTACCCTTTTCAATTGGGCAGCACATGGCTTATGGGTTGATGCTACTTTTTGCTAATGCTACACTTGGTCAAGACATTCTCTGGGAAAAATCGCTAGGCGGTAGACAAGCTGATATCTTAACTGACGCACAGCCTACGCCTGATTATGGATTTATTATGGCCGGAAGTTCTTTGTCAAAAAATTCGGGAAACAAAACTGATGATAACAAAGGAAATCTCGACTATTGGATTTGGAAAATGGATGAAGATGGTGAAATGGAATGGCAAAAAAGCTTCGGTGGCGAAGGCAGCGACTTTCTTAAATCAATACAATTAACCCGCGATGGTGGTTTCATACTAGCCGGAACATCTAATTCAAATAAAGGTTTTGACAAGCTAGAAGATTCAAAAGGTCAAGATGACTTTTGGATTATTAAACTAAATGCAGGCGGTGGTCAACAGTGGCAGAAAACCATCGGAGGTTACGGACAAGATGTGCTTCAATCTGTCATACAAACCAAAGATGGGGGCTATCTGGTTGGAGGAACATCTGATTCAGGAAAATCTGGCGATAAAAACCAAAATGAATTTGGAGCGACTGATTATTGGGTAATTAAACTAAATGATAAAGGAGAAATCGAGTGGCAAAAAACTTTTGGAGGTTTATTTACGGATGAACTCAGAAGTATTGAACAAACTACTGATGGCAGCTATATTATTGGCGGCTACTCTAATTCACCCGCTAGCGGCAATAAAGCAGAAACTTCACTTGGAATGGGTGATTACTGGATTGTCAAACTCGACAAAAAAGGCGAAATTGATTGGCAGAAAACCATTGGTGGTAAAGGTGATGATCAGTTAACGCTAATACATCAAACTTTTGATGGTAATCTTCTCATAGCTGGCACCTCGAATTCACCTAGCTCATTCGACAAAAGAACTAACAACACCAGCGGAACTGATTTTTGGCTCGTTAAGATAACACCCGACGGAAACAACATCTGGCAAGAGACTTATAACATTGGTCGTGAAGATGTTTTAACTTCTGTCATCGAGAATGATGACCACACTTTACTTCTTGGAGGTTTTGCGCAAAGCGAAGTGAATTTAGATGAGAAAGATGATAAAGGCGTAAATGATTTTGTCGGCATAAAAATCAATGAAAATGGCCAAGAAATTTGGAGGAAATCAGTGGGGAGTTACGGTGAGGACACCTTAAAAAAACTGATTGAAACCAGAGACGGCGGTTATGTTTTAGCAGGAACATCAAATCCATCTCAAAAAGGCAATCAAGGATTTGGGAAAACTATTAAAAAGAAAACAGAATCCAGTATAAAAATTGGAAACGGAAAAAATGTCAAAATATTAGATGATGCCACAGCATTAGCCAACGAGCAAGTAAAAGAACTCAATGAAGCCGTGAACAAGTTTTACAACGATGTCTCAAATCAAATCAATGAAAAAACCAAACAACTCACTGATAAAGTCAATAAAGACTCAAGAGTAAAATTCGGAATGAATACCTCTGTGAGTGATGGTTTATTCAGCAACAATAATCCATTCGGATCAGGTTCCGGAGGAGACCTTTTATCTGGATTAACAGGTATGGGCGATAACAAGTCTCCCAATTCAAACGCATCAGGCGACAAAGAAAAAAATTATGGAAGTAATGATTTTTGGGTTGTAAAACTCAAAGACAAGATGAAAGCCACAAAAGAAAAACCTCCTATTGAAGCCTTCCCCAACCCAACTCCTAGCTTCACTAACGTAATTATCGGTTTTGATTTTAACCACGGTTACGGAACCATTGTCAACTTAAACGGAGTTACCTTAAAGCAATTTGAAGTTACCTCTAAAACTGTTCCAGTAGACTTGAGTCCTTATCAAGAGGGCATATATATTATTTATATCAAAACAGATAAAGGAAGCGAATCAATCAAAATGATTAAGACACAAAAATAATTAGCAAAAACATGAAATATTCTTATAAAATTTTAAGCCTTTTTTTGACTCTCCTTTTTGTGACCACAACAAGTGCGCAAGACAGCGATCTTGAGCGATCAATTGGAGGTAATCGAGGTGTATCAAACTCATCTAGCGGCGGCAGCGGCCTAAACATAGATACCTATCGTGGAGTTGGTAATTATGGCATTCCATTGTATACTTTTCAAGGTAGAGAAATGAACTTTCCCATTTCTATAAATTATGCTATATCAGGAATTAAAGTAGACCAAACAGCTAGTTGTGTAGGTTTAGGATGGAATTTGTTTGCTGGAGGTTCAATAAATCGAATCGTTAATAATCAACCTGATGGTTTTAGTATACTGCCAGGAGGTAGTCCTCCAAATTATGTTACTCCAAGCGAATGTATTTACAACTTTGGAATCTTTGACTGTACGGAACAACCTTCAAAAGACTTCTACAAGGTCAATACTATCGGTCTTGATGAAACTCTTCAATGCGCCAGATGGCACAACACAGCTGTCCCTTTAGAAAACGAGAGAATTAATGTCAATTGGGATGTTTATACAGATTCTTCAGACATTATAATTACCGCAGAGGATGGGACTGTGTACACATTTGGCCTTGATGGTGTTGAATCAATAATCTCAAGTTCTTACGGTCAAGGTGGTTTTAGGGATAGGATAAACAAATCAAATTATAAATTGACTAGACTAGTGTCAAAAAATGGGCTTGATATATATACAATAGATTATCAGACATTTGAGTGGTCAAAAATAATCCCTAATAATGGTGATGGCGAATTGGTGATTTCGAGATATAATGGAAACGGACCTATTGCTAATTATCCTGACCCAATCTATTACCTCAATCAAGCTTCATACAAAATGATAGAGAAGCTACCTACTGCAATATACCACAACGGAGTAAAAATTATTTCATTTTCATACGATAATCGAGACGATATGAGTTTTGTTGGCGGAACTGGCAACAAACTTTCATCCATCAATATTTTAAAATATCGGAGTAATGACATTCAAAAGAAAATAAATTTTGACTACAGTTACTTTGGCCCTTTGTCCGCAAATAAGTATACCGAAAAACGCTTGAAACTAAACAGAATTTCTGTCAGTGGCTCCGACAATCAAAATAATGTATTAGAAGAAAGACTCTTTGAATTCGGATATGACAGACCAGAATTAGTTCCCGCAATAGACTCTTATGCCCGTGACTACCTTGGTTTTTATAATGGTAGAGATGAGAATCTAAATCTAATCCCTGATTTTGCTCATAATCATGTCCCAACTTACGTAAATATTGACATTTTTGATTTTAATCCGCCTAATTCTAATAGGTCATTTAACATAAATTACGCAACAGTCGGTATCCTTAATGAAATTATAAACTCTAGTAAGGGTAAAACTATAATAGAATATGAGCAAAATGAATTAATCGTTCCTCAAGGCGTTCAATATGCAGATCCAACCACTCAAATGGTAGATGGTTTTAGAATCGCCAGCATAACGATGCAAGACGAACAGGGAAATTTTGTTGGTAAGAAGAAATATGAATATCTAAAGAGCAGATTTCTTGATAAGGTAGTGAATGCTTATTATAAAAATGATTTGGCAGCATACTGGTACAAAGTTCATATATTAACCAGAGGCTATGCAAACCCAAATGAAATAATTCATTACAAACATGTTTTAGAAAAGACGCTAGATTCTGCCGGAAACGAGAATGGTTATATTGAGTATTTATATGAAAAAGATGCACCTTACGGTATCCCAGGCATTACCTCTGTTGGTGGAATATCAGAAATAGCACCAATATATAACATTGGTTATGGTGATGGTTCTATTAATATGCAAAAGTATCAATATGAAAAGTTTGACATACTAACACAAAAGCTAATATACAACAAGCAAGGAACTCAAATTTACACTGAGAATCATACTTACCTAGAAGATTACGACTGGGAGGGATACAACATGCTTGGTTTACTGCTTTCCGATGGTGAGGGCGGCTATTATGGTATAGATCACTATTTCCATCCTGAGAACACAAGAAAATACTTAGTAAACGCCCAACACACAATTGAGAATCTTGAAACGGGTGAATATTTTGGCAGTGATATTACCTATGACCAGTATTCTCAAATGACCAATAAAATTGACTTAAGCATAGATGATTACATTTCTTATGACTACCAATCCTATCCTTATTTAAGTCAAATTACATCTGCTAAATACGGAAAAACTCAACTTTTTTATAACGAACCTAATTTTCCACATCTAGTCACGGACATAAAAAAAGCTAAACCAGGTGATGTTCCTGAAACAACCGTACTCTACGACTATGATGGTGTCGGAAACAAAATTCAAACAACCAAATACGCCGCAGGAAATACTACAAATGCGGGTTATGTAAGCTACATCTATGGCTATGATAATCGGTTTGTTGTTGCTGAATTAGTAGGCGTAAAATTCAGTGATATTGATGCCAACTTAATTTCACGGATTAAAGCTGACACCAAGAATCCGTATAGCGAAGCGCAAGACTTAATCATCAGAAATTTATTAAAGACCTTAAGAGACAACCATCCTGATGCTTTAGTAACTACTTACACCTATAATCCTCCTGTGGGAGTTGTCAGTGTTACTGATCCAAAAGGATATACCATATTCAACGAATATGATCCTTTAGGGAGGCTTCAATTTACCAAGGAACTGAACCCCGTAAATGGTCAAAAATATATTCTATCAGAAAACAACTATCACCAAAAACCTAATTAATCATGACTTTTAGATATTTTTTATTTTTAGTTGTTTTTCCTTTTGCTCTTTGGTCTCAAAGTAATGATAAAAATTGGGTAAAAAAAACAATATACAAACAGCCAACAACTTCACCCGATACCAGCGACGACCCTCTTAATGTGGCAACCAGTGTAACCTATTTTGATGATTTTGGAAGGCCTGTGCAGCAAGTTGCTCACAAAGAATCTGAAAACAACGACAAAGACATTGTTAGTTATACTCAATACAATGACTTTGGCAAACCTGTTTTAAAATCATTGCCTTTTACCGCAACGCAAGATATGGGCTTTATGGATGACCCTAGCGCTCTACTTTCACAATTTCAAGGTTATGATGAACCTGAAAGGTACAGTGAATTTATATACAATGAATCGCCTTTTGGGCTTGTCAACAAAATGTCTTCGCCGGGAACCCATTGGAAGATGGGTAGTGAACACGAAGTCAAGGTAAAAGGCAACATGAACCTATCTTGTGAAATAACAGATGAAAACGGCAACACTACTTTCATTACCAAAGACATGAAAGGGTTAATTCACGAAAAAAGTGCCAATTATGGGTTTGAAAAAGCACGAACCGTTTATGAGTATGATGATTCTGATAATTTAAAAATGGTAAAACCCCCGAAGTATTTTACCTCTTCACAAAACGAAAATGCCGAAGATAATCTTTGTTATAAATATGAGTATGATTATAAAAATAGGCTCATCAAGAAAAAACAACCTGAAAAACAATGGGAGTATATAGTTTATGATGCACTAGATAGAATTGTGGCCACCGGGCCCGTGAATAATCCGTTCGGTGGAACAGATAGTGATATGGGTTGGCTATACAATCGCTATGACAACCTTAATAGAATTGTTCTAACCGGATGGTTCAGTGATAACTTTGTAGCGAATAGCGACAATTCTAATATTCGTGATAACTTGCAAAATCAGTACAACAACGGAGTTACCAATTCAACCAAAATGGCCTCAGGAACCAACACTGTTGATGGCTTTAACATTCAATATACCATTGATGATTTACCTCAAAACCTCATACTACTAACCGTTAATTATTATGACAACTATGCCTATCCTGATGCACCAACATCATTCACCACTCCACTATCAAACAACGCTGTTTATTTTAACAATATAAACAAACCTCAAGGGCTTTTAACCAGTTCATGGGTAAGAGTCCTCACCGACCCTTCTGACCCCATAAAAATGAACTCGTCTTATTTGTTATATGATTACCGAGGTCGGGCTGTGGCAACCTATAAAAATAATTACTTGGGCGGCTATACAAATACTTTTAGTGAATTAGGATTTGATGGAAAAGTAAAATCAGTAACAACAAATCATAAAAACGCAACGCTTGTTCTGAGCACCAAAAACAATTTTGAATACACCAACCACGGAAGAGTATCCAGAATTACTCACGAAATCACTTATGGCGATAATACCAATGTAAAACATTTAGTGAATTACAATTATGATGAATTAGGAAAACTCATTCAAAAAATTACCTATGATGGGCCAAATGCAGGGGAAAGCCAGGTGATTGATTATAAATACAACATTCGAGGTTGGCTCACGCAAATCAATGATGTCAATCAATTAACTGTCGGTAATAACCCCATGGATTTGTTTGCTTTTAAAATCAATTATGACAACATTGAAGGAAATGTTCCCAATACAACAGCCCAATATAATGGCAATATATCTGAAACCTATTGGCGAACAGCAACCGATAACACGCTAAGAAAATACAGCTACCGATATGATGAACTAAATCGGATGCTAGATGCTGTTTATCAAAAACCCGAACTTACATCGCCTATCAGAAATTCTTATAATGAGTCTGTAGAATATGACATCAATGGCAACATTACCA
This sequence comes from Bacteroidota bacterium, assembly GCA_018267095.1. Classification (GTDB taxonomy): domain Bacteria; phylum Bacteroidota; class Bacteroidia; order Flavobacteriales; family Flavobacteriaceae; genus Flavobacterium. The sequence goes on along the minus strand of JAFDZC010000018.1, from coordinate 502,591 downwards.
GAATTAAAAGAAATGGCTATGTAGATGCATTTGGGGTTACAATTCCAACCGATGATTTAATTTATACCTACAAAACTGATTCGGATAAATTAATTGGTGTTGTTGATGCTACCAACAACTTAATTGGTTTCAGAGATAGCGCGGCTAGTAATTTAATTGATTATAGTTATGATGCTCACGGAAACCAAATACAAGATTTAAATAAAAAGATACCATCAAAAGGCATAAAATATAATCATCTAAATTTACCAACAGAAATAGCCTTTGCTCAACCTGGGGGTATGCCAACTATTAAATATATATACGATGCCTTGGGTGATAAAACCGAAAAAATCATAACCTCAGGAGCCACCATCAAAAGAACTTTGTACATTGACGGTTTTCAATATTTAAACGATGATTTACAGTTTTTCCCAAGCCCCGAAGGTTATGTAGCTGCTAATAAAGTAAATGGTGATTATAAATTTAATTATGCATTTCAATACAAAGATCATTTGGGCAACATCCGGCTTACCTATGGCTTAGACCCCGACCCGCAAGTTAATCAGGTAAAAATATTAGAAGAAAACCACTACTATCCCTTTGGGCTCAAACACGATGCGTATAATAGTACCGTTAAAGCTTATAAGCCCGATGAGCAGCAAAATGAAATTGAGCTAGAAACCCCGGTGGGACAACTTGGTTTAGAAACCGAAAAAACCAATAAGTATAAGTTCAACGGACAAGAATGGCAAGACGAATTAGGCCTTAACCTCTATGACATGGACATGCGCGATTATGACCCTGCCATTGGCCGATGGACAGGTATTGACCCTGTGACGCATTTTAACCAATCACCGTATTGCGCGATGGATAATAATCCTGTATCCTTAGCTGACCCTAGTGGAGCGGATGGGATTGGCGGTGGCGGTGTTGGAGGTGAGCATTTTACTTCTGTATTTGGGATGCAAATTTCTACTCCAACAAGTACAGGAATGTACACTGGTGTAACTGATAGCGGAATGCCGATACCATTTGGGACTAATGTTGGTGCAGCATGGGGGGATGGTGGTTTGCTGGGAACTACTTATACTGGAAAGGAAGCTCAAGCTATATATGCAAGTATGTTTGGTTATGAACGAGTTAAGACGCAATGGGCAGGTAGGCATGGTGTTGCAAATGGTAGCGATTTAGGTGAAGTAGAAATTAATTTTAAATGGTCGTGGGAAAAAACTTCTGAAGGTTCTTGGGGGAATGCTTTAAATTTTGGAGAGGTAGCTATTGCATTTAAACAAATTAGGATGACTAATATTCGTGAATCAATGCCAATAATGAATAAAATTGGAAATTTTTCTAAATTCGCATCAGAATATGGTGCTTGGGGGAAAACAGGTCGTGTGTTAGGGCCAATTAATAATGCAATTGGAGCTTACAACCTTTCGGTTGACTATAACGACTCACAAGTAAGTAGTACTCTTTTTTCATACAGGGCCACAGGATTTGCTGCATCAATTGGAACAACTGCTGCAGTTAGTTCCTATCTAGGAGGTCCTATGGGAACTATCTGCGGCGCTATTGTTGGGCTAGGGTTTGAAGCTGGGGAAATTGCTAATCAACTTTGGAATCAATCAATTTATTCAATAAGTACATTTTCAGTTAATTTTAATGGTTATGTAAGATGAAACTTTGTTTTAAATTAAGTAATTATACACGAAATTGGTTTGATTTTTTTTTATTGCTTTTGTTTTTCTCAATTGCAATTATTTTGTTTAAATACAAGAATCAAAACTCAGGTATTTCTATTTTTTTTGTCTTAATTATAATAAATTTTGTTTTTACTTTTTATCTAACTATTGTATATAGTTTGAAAAATATAAATGAAGAGTTTTTAATTGAAAAAGACAAAATTATTCGAATTAAAAAAGGGGTAATAGAAACATTTAATTCAGCCGATATATCAAAAATCGTCATCTGTAAGTCTGCAAATCAAGATAAATGGGGAATTCCATACACAACATTTGAAACTTTCAGATTGGCAAAAATTTATTTAAAAAGCGGGGAAATAATAATCCTAACTAATTTATTAGAATATGATATAGAGAAGCCCCTGAAAAGAATTGAGAATGTTAAATTTGAGAGACGCAAGGGTTTTTCCTTTTTTATATAAACCTAAAACATAGAAAATAAACTAACATCAATAAAAATGAATTATTGATTTAGTATAAACCGACTAACCCCGGTGGAGCGGATTTGCAATCCGTGCATCCTTTCTTAACATTCATTAGTGTTCCTACTTTGCTGAACAAATAAAAACAAAGCCGCCTTCTCGGGTGGTTTTGCATTTGTATAGAACAATACTTTGCCTGTATTTACTCTTTAACATATAGCCTAACAATCATAGATAAAGTCGCCTCCTAACCTGTATAAATACCTTCAAACACATACCAAAATACAGAACTTTATACGTTACCGCCTACGAGTATACAAACTACATTATGTTTAAAGCTATACCTCAATGCTTCAAGTAAAATTTTAAAAGATTTTTGCGATGAATAACCGTTGTGTCGCTTTGACACAGAAAAATCTAATCTCAGTTTTAGAAAAAAATAAAAAAAGTGTCCCAAAAGAATACACTTTTTAAAAATCGTTAGTATTTATTATAAACCTCATTTACTGTTTGTCTTTCTATATCCTAAATAACTTTTTTGATATTTCCCATTCGTTTTCAAAAATGTCTTTAGAGATTATAATTATCTCCTGAATGTTATTTTGAATTTCTTTTCTGTTATCCGCATATTTTTCATGAACAAGCAATGAGTTTTTTCTCATCAATTCTTCAATCCTCTTGTGTTTTGGATTTTTTGAATCTAAATATAATAAAGCTTTGCTTTGAAGTTTAAGAACTTCTTTTGCTGATTTTGAATAGGGTAAATAAAATTTTTCAAAAGCTCTTTCTAGTTCTTTATCAGACTTGTTTAACGTTTCTTCATTAAGATCAAGTTTCAAAACAGAGCATTCTTCTAATTCACAACAATATGAACTCAAAATTTCTCGTAAATTTTCTATCCACTTAATTCGCGCCTCAGAAATGACATTTGATTTCACTTGATATAGCGCCACTAAACCCGCAATTAATGCAATTATAATTGTGACAATATCTGAACCTAACAATTTACTCATTTCAATTCTTTATGTGTTTCCAAATAAGCTAAGAGCTAAAAAATGACTAATAATTATCAAGAATATCAAAAAAATCAAATTCATGAATCAATACTATTGTATGTCCTTCTTTTCGCAATTGAAGTGCTTTTTCAACTTTTCTGCCATAACAAGAAAATGCCCATGCTGGATTTCCGTTATCCCCAACAATTAGATAATCTGTTTTCTTGTTAATTGTATCAGTAGGAATACCCCCAAGCTCAGCAATTTTTTTCTTTAAATCCTCCCGATTGCCTCTTTGCAATATGCCTGTAACGCAGAATGTTTTACCCTCAAAAAGGACATTTGGTTCACTGGTGCATAGTCCTGAAATTGAGATATCTTTTGTAATTTCATCTATTTTATCTTTTACAGCTACATTGTTAAGATTCACAAATTGGTTGAAATATGCCAACAGCACTGTTTTTTCTTCTTCTTCAATTTTACCGTCTGACAAAATTGACAAGAGTAAGCTCCTAATTTCATCATACGGATAAAATGTATTCAAATGCTCGTTTTGATATAACCAATCATTGAGCCCAATTATTTCTTCGTCTTTAATAATTCCATCTGAAATGATTCCGTGACAGAGCCCTTGCAAGGTTTGTAAATCTGCCGTTACTGCATTGTAATAGTAATTGTCATTCTCATATTTCTGACACAACCAAAATAAATCTTCGATTGTCTCTTTTACCGGAACCCCACTTCCTGTAGTCTTTTCAATGATGAACATAAACTCATTAAAAGGATTCCGTTTAATTAAATCCTTATTTTTCTTAGCCCATTCTTTTAGTTCTTTAATCTCGTTATCATCAACAATTGCATCCATGTTGATACCGAGTAGAATTCCTTTCAGCGAATTAATTGCCTTATCAGCTTGCGAACGCGCTGTTAAAATGTTTAAGGTAGCTTGATCCATAATTAATTTGTTATTTTAAGTATTTCAACAAAGTTGTCAAGTTCTCCAATTTTGACAATATCGCCAATTGAATGGCCTTGCAACGAAACTGCCAGTGGAGATTTGTAATATATTTTTTGAATTCCTGATTTATCGTTTTTATTGTTTTCGGTATCGACTAACTGAACTGAAACATTCTTATCAATATTCATGTATTTCACCAAAACAATGCTGTTTAGTTTTACTTCACTCGCATTACCAGCCTCGACAAAAGTGTTATCCTCAATCAAAAATGTGGTCTCTGAATTTGTATCAAAATTTGCAAGCGTGTTATTTGAGGCATAATCTTCTACCAGCTCGATATCATCGGTAAATGCTAACGCAGTACTAGAGTAATCCTTGACACTTGAAATGGAAGTTGCTTCAGTTTTTTTAATGTACTCTATTAACTTAGCTGCTTCCTTTGTTGAATTTCGCCACCAGTTAGTGCTCCAAATCCTATGGAATACAAAACCGTGTTTCTCAAGGATTTTTTGCCTGTGCATATCGTATAAATAGGCTTCATTACTTGAATGATATTTTGCACCATCACATTCGATAGCAATTTTGGGTACACCAACTAATTTTGGATCATAAACGATATCTATTCGAAATCCAGCGTAAGGAAGCTGCATTATCAATTTTTCCGTACCAAAATGATCAGCTAAACTCTGATATACTTCTTCCTCAAAAGGTGATTCCAAATCGCCTCCCCGATATACATCAAAACCAGTACTTTTAGTAGTATTTTCGGCCAAAGTAGTAAGAACAGAAAGTCTTAAGTCACTATTCGACTCACTTACTGCTTTACAATAGGCAAGATAAGCATACATCACTGCTCTCTTATTATTTGAACCTTCAGTAATCAAATAATCTTTGTAATTCAAAAATACCTGTTCAGGAATAGAGGTGCAACAATACACTTTATATTTTGCTCTGGTTATAATAACATTCAACAACTTATATCCCTTTGAGTGGTTTATTGGACCAAATCTTTGCGCAAATTTTCTGTCTTTACTCACACCATAGGTTGTTGATAATATAATAACATCGCGCTCATCCCCTTGAATGTTTTCTAGATTCTTAATGAACATTCCGTTTTCTTCTAGCTCTTGAATTTTGCTATTGAATGCTTCAAATTTTGAAAACTTTTGTCTTTCAATGATTTTACTCTTTATGAGATTCCGTTGTGCTATGTTAAAAGTTGCAATGCCCAGAGACGGATATTTCCCATTCGGCAATCTGTTGATATTTTTGTCTATTATCGACAAGACCATTTCAGCTTCTGCATCATTAGTATGTTCTGAAAAAGTCCCATTCACTTGGATGTACTTTATTGGAGTGTAATCAAAATTATTTGGTAATGGTTTCAGTCTCTGATTGTAAAAAGCAAAGTTTGAAAAGTCGATCAAAAAAGGATGTCGCGAACGATAGTGAAAATCTAAATGTTTTTTTTGAAAGTTAAGTTCCGATGCAAAATCAAGTAATGATTCACAAGAAAGCAACATATTGTCTCTGTCTACAACAATTTCTTCTTCTTCAATATCTTCTTCATCTTCGATAGAACCATCAAACATCTTACTAAAATAACTGGATGGAGGCATTTGATGTTCGTCACCTGCAATGACGATTTGTTTGCCTTTCAAGATTGCTGGCAAGTTATCTTCAAGTCTAAGCTGGCTCGCCTCGTCAAACATCACAATATCAAAATACCCATTCATCCCTTTAAAAAGATTACTTGCTACGTCAGGAGAGGTCAAAATAATCGGAAAGAAATTGGTAAATAAGTCAGCATCATACTGAACAATTTGTCTCAGAGAAAGCCTTTTAAATCTGTTGCTACTTCTTTTATTATAGAGATTTTCAACTGAAAGGTTAGTATTCCTTTGTTCGAATTCTCGTGTCAAATCGATTTGTTTTGAAAACCAAAACTCTCTGATGAATTTGAATTGTTCGCTCTCAATTGAATTCAAAGCTAAGTCAAGCTCTTTATGTTCTTCATCATTGGTGGGTAAATCCAAACTAGCCGAATTAACAAGCATTGAGTTAAGGTAAAAAACCATAAAAGTTTTACTCCAATTGGATTTAGACTTTAATTCGTCAACAATTGATTTGTTAATCTCAGATAGAGAATTATAAAATTGAAACCATTTAAATTCAATAGTAAATAAATCATAATCGGTATTGAAATACTCTTTTTTATGATGAATTAAATCTGTAACGTTATTCAAGAAGTTGTCAAATTCACTAAGTTCAATTTTCTCATTTACCCAATTGTCATTCTTGATTTTGTCTTCTAGAGCAAATAGCTTCTCTTTCAAACGGGGTAAACTTTTTAAGTCAAATTCGTTTAAATCTGATTGTAGTAGATCTATTTTCTTGAACTCATTTTGAATTGTGATTTCAAATTGCGATTTTGTTATTTCAATATTGTTAATACAGTCACTAAATTCTTTTTTCTTCGTAAGTAAATTGCCATCAAAACGTATTGAAGGTAAATCTTTTGAAAGCTGCATTTCATTTTCTAACTGTGAAAATAAAAACTGCAACTTTTTGTAATCAGATATCGTTTCCTTTTTGATGCCTGAAAACAATGAAGTTATCTTGTAGAAAAAACTGTTGATTCTTGATTCATTAATTAAATCTTCATTCTGCTCATTTTTTTGAAATACAATACTAATTGAATCAATAATATTGTTAACTCTATCGAGTTGCCGTCCAAACGCTGACTTTCTATTTTCATAAAATTCCGAAGAGACTTGCTCATGAAGTTTTTTAACTTCGCTAAGTTGAAATGAATAAAAATCAAAATCTTCGTTGATTTTCTGCTCAATCAAATAAGGGTTATCGCTCATAAACTTTGAAGAATTTAAGAACGACCTTGAAGATATCGGCAAATAACTTTCATAAAGGAACTGCCCCCTTTGTAATAAATCAAGCAACGTATTTAACTCTTGAGTGTTGTACTCAAACCTATTTTTGTCAATGTTCAAGTTAACTTCGTTATTGAAATTCTTTTGCTCTTTCAATAACTTTCCAACAATTTTTGTCCAATTTTTATCGCCAAAGATTTCCTCCCCGATTTTTTGATGCTTCTTATTGATACTCTGTATTAGATTTTTGGCTTTATTTATTATATTGTCTAAAGACTCTTTGGAATAATTGTACCGATATCGCTTATATTCTGAGTTATCGACTCTATCCCTTACTGAATCTACAACCGTTTTCCTGTCTTTTATAATATCTCGAATTAAAACACAATGATAGTTTAATCCCTTTTCAATTAAGGCGTTGTGCAACACTTCCAAAGCGGTTCTCTTTTCACAAACAACGATTGTTTTTTTATTATTTTCTAGGGCATTGATTAAAACGGCGGTAAGTGTTTGACTCTTGCCAGTTCCCGGAGGGCCTTGAATCAAAATATTTCTTGTTGATTCCAACGAATGAAGAATACTTTGTTGTGTTGGATCGGTTTCAATCGAAGATATAGACTGAAAATGATGCTCATTCATATCCTCAAGATTGATTCGCATACTCTCGAGTTCCATGAGGTTGTTATAATCGTTGATTATATTTTGCTTTTGAACTTCATATATTGAAAACAACCCTCCAAAATCAATAAATGAATTTGAAGGATTCAATGGTAACTTTTCATAGTGTGCTTTATCTCCTATTGAAACGATATTAACTAACTTTTTCTTTAAAGTGTCTTCTATGTCTTCTGGGGAAATAGTGTTGACGGCTCTAATTAATTTTGAACAAATTTCAATAAGTTCCTCTTTGCTGATTAAACCATCATCCAACATTTCTTGAGGGATTTGTTCTATCTCAATGCCGATATCACTTTGTAAATGATTAATTAAAACCTCATTCACATAAATAGGATCCTCTTCGTTTCTTAATATTTCCCAAGTATTAAACTCTTTAGTTCTTTTTATCCTCAAAGACCAGATTAATATCGGAGCTACAGTTAATTTGTTATCTGCTTTGTCTCTTCTAACCAAAATGGGAAAACCAAACCCGAAAGTATTTATTCCTTTTTCTGACTCTATCACTTCCGTTTGGTTAATAAGGTTTTCAAATGCCTTCGTTATTTTAACAAGTTGAGATTGATCCTCCTCAAAAAGCGAATTCAAATCAGGAACATTGTCTTTCCAACTAATTCTAAACTTTAACGGTAGTTCGGTAAGTAAAGCATCTAAGAAACTATTGGGTAAGTTTTTATCAATACTAGCAAGTCTATTCAAATCAAACTTATAGCGAGAATTTGCCGGAATTGCATTCAAATGAACTCCTCTGCGGTTACCTATTTTTAACCTTCTTTGAAGTTCTGTTAAAAGTTTACCTGTTAATTCCATTATTCGTTAAAATTGTATTAAAAAACAGTTATAGCTGGTCTATGTCTTTTTCAATAACCTTAAACCTGTCTTTGATATCCTCACCCATATAAAAATCCATTAAATCTTTTTTGGTTAAAGTTCCTTGACTTAAAAAGCGTTTCAAATATTCTTGATTGAATTCCATTAAAAGAACTGATTTTTCTAGCTGTTTCAGTATTGCTTTATTGTTGTCGATGTTTTGAGTTACTAATGTCTTTATAGAAAGAATCTCATTGATGTCTTTAATAATCCTGTTAACCATCATAGCCAAAACGTCTTTGTCAATATCAATAACTTTTGCGTTCACAGCAATATCCCGAGCTAACATATAGGCAATCGCAAGATTAGAATAATTCCCTTTTTGAGAGTCAATAATCGCTACAAAACCGACTCCGTGAATATAACCTACATTATCAAATACTTTCAAAATTGAATTGTCAACTAATGAAATATCAAAAACAATTAAGCTGACCTTTGCGTCGCGGTTAGCTTGCGCTTCCAAAAGTTGACTCCATGCTGTATCGGTTTTACGGGTAAATATTTCTTTCGTTTCGATATCCCCTAAACGGATGCTTTTATCAAACTTACATTCAATTGCAATCCTTAAATCAGGTAAACTATTGACTTCGCAAATGATATCACCTGTTTTATTTCTTGGTAAATTTCCAGATGTGTTTCCGGTAAGAAACGCCCTGTCTTTTATACGTTTTTCGATAAAAAAATTGTTTAGATACTCAGCAATATCTTCTTCTGCCAAACTTCCTTTTATGGTGGATTTGTAGAACAATTCTTTTTTCATTTCGAAAATCATCTTCAGACTTTCTAATTCTGTTCCTAACTCATTATTCGTTTTGGCAAGAAAAGCTGAAATCCGATCTTCCATGAGCGCCAACACGCCTATATAAATAGCTTTAAGCAATTTATCATCTCTTTCGTTTGCAGGAAGATTGTCAAAATAATTAAAAACGATTTGATTTTCGATTTCGAATTCTTTGATTTCGACTCGTTTGAGTTGTTGGTTGATTTTTATTAAATCTTTACCCGATTCTTTCATAGGGATAAACATTTTTATAGTTTCTATGAAGATACGACCCTAATGAAGGAGCATTTAGTAAATCTTCAAATTCGCGCAAAGGAACACCTTTATAAACATAAAGACTTCCATTAAGGAATCTTACATAAACTTGTTCGTTTTGCTCGTCATAACCAATACTTTCAATATTGGAAGAACTTACTGGAATCATTTCTGGTACACTCATAATTTATAATTTTTATTTCGCCAAGATTTTAAAAGGCTTTTGTATTCGGTTTCAGTATTCTCAATTGTTTGAAGCCATTTTTCCGAAGCTTTTGGATCAGAGCTTTTTGGAGCATTAGATATTTTAAAGAATTTAACTCTTGAAGGTATTTTTACTGCTTCTCCTGAAATTAATGCTTCCCCTGTTCTCAAGCTTGGAAGTAAATCAACCATACTTTGCAATTCGTCTTGTACGGCAGACCTTATATGCCCTCTGTCTTTAGAATTGTTCATCCTCAAAGCTATCATTGTCCCACATTGACTAAGAACGGTCTCATCTAATTCAGAAGGTCTTTGAGTTACAAGTAACAATCCAACACCGTATTTTCTTCCTTCTTTTGCAATCATTTGAACAGTTCTTGAAGATATTGAGTCTTCTCCTGCCTTTAAGTAACTATGCGCTTCCTCGAGAACAATTAACAAGGGTTGGTTTTTCCCTCCAACTTTAGTATTAACTCCCCAAAATAAACCATCATAGATTATTTTTAAAAGTGTTCCTGAAATTGAAGACATTATCTCACTCGGAATTCCTGATAAATCTAAAATGGTAATGGGTAATGGGTTTCCTAACCAATCGATAAACAAACTATCAATATCTGATTGTATTTTCCCTCGTAGATTTGGTGTAAAATCTCCTGGATTGAATAGAAAATTATAACTCGAATCATTAAGTCGATTTCTTACACTATCTAAAAAACCCAAAATGCCTTTTGCTTGATTATTTAAAAAAGGACTACCACCACCAGCACTTGCAGGTTGATACAAATTTGATTTCAATTTATCGGCATCACCAATTTGTATTTTTTCAGTAATAGTTTCAGGTTTAGCTCTTTCAAGATATGTTTGTCTTTCGAAATCATCTAGCTCAAACCAAAGCTGTTTGATACTAAAAGGAATTGGGGAATCAGCTGTAATGCTTTCTTTCGGAACATCTAATTTGTTTTCATTTGCACTAGCAATTTTAGCTTCTACAACTTTTTCTCTAATATATTCCCTATTGGCATCTGAAATAGTCCCCGAAAACATTTTCATTAATTCATTGAAAGGTAATGCCCAAAAAGGTATATATAGTTTATTTTCAACTTCTTTTGAATTGGTTTCAATAACTCTGGAATGTTTTGAAAGAGCATCATTGTACTCGCCGTGTGGGTCAATTACTAATATTCTTGAACTTGGAAAATTTCTTTTTGCGATTGACTCAAGTAAGACTGAAACTGAATTGGATTTACCACTACCTGTGGAACCTACTATAGCACAATGTCTTGAGATGAGTTTATCTAGATCAATTTTTGCATCAAGACTTTCAGAGACGCTTATATTTCCAACGGTAATTGAATTGGAATCTTCATACCCACCGTAAATAATGTTTAAATCGTTTATTGTAACTAAATGAACTTTGTCGCCAGTTGTTGGATATTGGGTTATACCTCTTTCGAATCTCTTACCAACTTGTTCACCTGCTAGAACAATATTTATCCAACTCGTATTTTTAAAAGAATCATAATCTTTGTAATAGATTTCTTTTAAACTATCAGGTATCGCCCCCGAACCAATTTGAGTTACAATGCCATATAAATTAGCATATCCCAAAGGAATTCTTACGAAAGAACCAATCTGACCAACTCTATAGACAACACCGTCAATAACAGGCATATTTGACTTAATATTATCAAAAAGCTTGACGGAAATATTGTTCCCGCTAATACTATCAATTTCCCCTATTTCTGTAATTTTATTTTTTGACATTTGCTCCAATTTTTTTGATTTCATTGTCGCTAATCATAGCATTCAAAAACTTAACGAGTTTGCTAAAATCTGGCAAAATAAACTCTCCATTTCCAGTCCATTTTTCTGTTCCTTTAAATTCTTTATTCAATTCCTCTGAATCTGTTGGACCATCTTCATCAAAATATAAGACCACATTTACAGTATCTTCTTTACTCGGTTCAGTTCTTAAACACCATTCACCATAATTGCATCCTATGATGGCGTTTCTCCCTCCATAAATTGAAATTTTTGAATTGCTTTTTGCCAGTTCAGAAAGTTTGCTCTCAGGGGTTAGTGAATACTCGAATTTCTCATCCTTATTTTTGTATTTGTCGTAAATCAATCCAATGACGTGGGATGTTGTATTGGTTTTTAAAGCTGAAATAATTCTTGAATTAATATGCTCGTCTCCCCAAGAATAACCGCAGGTAATAAGGATTGAATCGTCTTTTTTTAAAAAATTTGATAACCTATCAAGTAAACTTTCATACGGCTGTTTTTTTGAATCTTTATATTTTAATGAGGATGGATAGATTAAAATATCATCATCATCAGGGTTTACTCTTAATATCTTCTCTGTGTCTTTGTCAAAATGCCAACCTAAAGAACCGTGTATCTTCCAAAGCTTTGTTTGCTTTGCCAAAAACTCAAAATCTTCGACAGATTCAGGATTGAAAAAAGGTCTAAGACTGCCACAAAATCCATCATAGTATGGAATTTCTTTGTGTTCTAAACCAAGTTCAAAAAGGAAGTCATAATTTGTAGTAAATATTTCAATCGGATATTTTCTTTCCGCTTGACCTATCCAGTTAGCAAAATCAGTCTGAACCAACTCACTTACAATATCTTTAGTTGCGATTTTTGTTTCTTCAATTTTGTGGACGCTAACCATTTTTCTAACATTCTTTTTAATCTCGACTATGAGATTTTCGAAATCTTCCTTTTGCAAAGTGTTTAATGTTCCACCGCCTATAAAACTTGCTTTTTGTTCAAGGTTAGATAAAATTGTTTCTATATTGAAATTTTGCTCACCTATTTCTATCCTTATCTCTTCAAGTGCGGTTTTATACTTTCCTTCTAATTCTCCCGCTGTTTTTACAATATCAGTAGTCATTTGACCAATTGCGGGCACTGTAAGTGACTTTTCGCTTTTTCTCGAAAGTGAACTTCCAGCACCAAATAGAAACCCAATTCTCTTTTTATCAGAGATAAGTATTTGTTGAATTCCTCTTATATATTCTGACGGGTCATGAAGTACTTTCATTTGATTATCTTTTATTGTTAATTTTCTTACTATTCATTTCCTGCTACCGATGCTATCATTAGCTCTAGACAAATAAAAGTTTAAAAAAAGTACTCCAAAAACCAACATTGTTATACTTTGAAATACCACTAAACTCCTACCTTCATGAGTTGGAGTAATATCACCGTATCCGATAGTTAATGAACTAATAAAGCTAAAATAAACTGCATCATAGGCGTTAGATACAATTTCAATGGTGTCACGATGTAAACTTTGATGAATAGCTCTTTTTATTAAATAAAGGTTGGCAAAATCAAGGTTTAAAGTTATGTAGTCAATAACTATTAAAATTAGGTTCCTTTTATTAGAATATGGTTTAGCAAAAACTTCCTCACTGAAAACTAAGTTGCCTGTGTAAAATAGAGTTTCAAATATCATCCAATAACACCAAAACTTAATTATATGGACTCCATAAATTGACGTAGTTGAATTGTAAATACCAAAATATAGTATAGTGATTGATGAAATTAATTTTAGAACGACATGCAGTTCAACTCCTAGATGTTTGTGGAGTTTACCATATTTTCCGAAAATTGCTCTAAAGTATATTCCTAGAAAAAAAAACTGAGATAATATAAGTACTAATTTGAGTATTCTTTCAACACCAATTGAGTCAGATTTTCCATTATTTTGATTATTCCATATGTCAGCTGCGTTTTGCCACTGATGACAGAGAACATTATGACCAAGGCTCTCTTCAGGCAAATCCGCAATTAAAATCTTTCTAAGAAGCTTTTTTATTATCATAAACAATAAGAAAATCATCCGTCCCTTTGAAACAGATTATGAGTAAAAATTAAAGCTGGTGGGATTTGAATTATTGCTAATATAATAAAATTCCTCTTATATCCGTAACAGAAAATAAATTCTCATGAAATTTATTTTTCTCACAAATACCCCGAATAATCCTCCGGTAAAACTGCATCAATATCTCTCAAATATTTCTCTAAGGCATCCATTGTATTGTGACCAGTAATGAGCATTAATTTACTTTTGGCTTCAAATGGTGTCATGACTTTAGCAAACTCATTATACAATTTAGTGATAAACGTATGTCTAAAACTATACAAACCATAGTCTGTCCCGAGTTTAAAGTGGTCTTTTACTTTTTTAAAGCGTTTAGAAAAATAATCGCGTTTATCGTTTTCTGAGGTGTTCCACTCTCCTCCAATAACGGTTGGTGTAAACAAATAATCGTTAGGATTCAATTTTGACAAATCAGGTAAGTCTTTAATTAAGATTTGCGGTATGATTTTGATTTTAACGGGAGCATTTTTAGCACGAACAAACAATCGTTGGTCTTTCAAATCAACATCACCCACTTTCAAGCGACAAACTTCAATAGGGCGCAAATAGTTGTATGAAATAAACTTTACAAACAACAACAAAAGCGGATCATTTAAAGCCATGTAATTGTATATTTCCTCTTGTAATGCTGTGCTGTAGGTTTTATTTCGTTCTGGTTTTGCTTTAAGCACATTGATCTTTCTGACAAAGTTCTCAACAATAACATCGTTGTCCTCTAGAGTTTGAAAAAGCGAACTCAATTCAATTCGGGTATTGTTGCGAGTTCTTGGGCTAGTATTCTCTAGAACAACATTCAAATACTTAATAACTGTTTTTTTGGAAATGGCATCTATAGTTTTGTTTTCAAAACCGTTTTCATTGAGCCAAATCTCAAACCGCTTTACATTACTAGAGAAATTAGGGTATGATGTAGCACTTAAAACATTCTTTTTAATCTTTAATGCCAATTGAAAAGCCTCAGAAATGGTTATTAAAGATTTATTAATAATGGTTGGATCAATCGGACTAATTGTTATTGGAATGACCGTTTCTTTATTATTATCAGCAGAAGTATTACGCAATAACTTCCCTTCCAAAGCTGAATTATCCGCATACGGGCTAAAACCTTGTTCTAACAAAAACAATAAATTTCGTTGCAGTGTTTTTAGAATAGACAATCGTTCTGTTTTGGTTTTAAAACGATTGGCTCCGGCCTTGATGTTGGGTTGTCTTTCTAATTTCCCTGTTTTGGGATTGCGATAGGAATAATACAAATACCAATCTTTTTCAAGTGCTTCTTGTTTTTGCTGATCTGATAGTTTTGACCAATCAGAAATAGCAACGCCTCCGGTAAAAATTTTGGGTTCAGAAAAATTCAATTTCATATTAAAAACGTGTACGATACCGTGTACGTTTTGTAAAAGTAGCGAAATTGCAGCCATAAAAAAACGGATTGCGTACACAATCCGTTTGGTTTTTAAGACTTTAACTTAGTAGCGGGAACAGGACTCGAACCTGTGACCTTCGGGTTATGAGCCCGACGAGCTGCCTACTGCTCTATCCCGCGCTGTTTCGAGGGCAAATATACGACGAATATTGATAAACGCAAGGTTTTTTAAAAAAATAATCAAAACATTGATTTTTCAGAAGTACATAAAAACGAAAAGCCGCCTAACCCAGGCGGCTTTTCAACCCATTCAATTTAATTTAAAACAATGATTAACTATTAATTATGAAAAAAACTATTTATTTCTATTTATTATTCTTCGTTGGTGAGTGCCGAGTTTTTATCGGCCACCGGCAAGTTTACTGCCAGTCCTTCTTGATTGATCATGGTCATGTTGAGTGCATCCAAATCAGAAAGGTTTTTAGAAACCGGACCTGAAAACGCGTTGTATGAGATGTTCATTTCTTTTAAACGCCCTAACTTTTCAAGTGTAAAAGGAACTTGTCCTTGCAGATTGTTATCAAACAAACTAAATACTTCAAGTTTGGTTAAATTGGCCACTTTCTTATCAAGTTTGCCTGAGAATTTATTGCTGTTCAGTAAAAGAACTTTCAGAGAAGTCAACTCGAACAAAGCAACTGGTAAAGCGCCCTCAAATTCGTTGTTGTACAGTGACAGCTTTTTGAGTTGTTTGAGATTTCCTAATTCAGCCGGTAAATTTCCTGTAAACTGATTCATGAACAATTCAATCGATTGAAGATTTGTCATGCTTCCTATAGCTACTGGTAGAGAACCCGACATCAAGTTGAAAGAAAGATTCAATATTCTCAATTCTTTTAAATTGCCGATACTTGTTGGAATAGCGCCCCAAATTCGGTTTTTAGTCAATTTAAGTTTTTGAAGGTTGACCAAATTTCCAATTTCTTCAGGAAGTTGTCCGGTGAGGTTGTTGTTGGTCAAGTCAAGCGCAATGACTTTATCACCGCTCACTTTAACTCCAAACCATTTGTTTACCGGAGCATTGAGATCCCATTTGTTTTTCCATTGGGTGCCGTTGGTTGAAATGTAGAGCTTTACCAAGGCATCTTTTTCGGCCATTGAAATTCCTGCGAGCATAGGTAAGGTAACCATCAGCATCAGCAGCGCTGTAGTAATTCTTTTCATCTTTAGGGAGATTTTGTTTGTTTAAAGGGTAGTAGTAGTATTTTGGGAAAAAAGGGTGTTTGTTTAGTCTTCGTTGGCCAAAGCTGAAGATTTGTCGGCTACTTGTAGATTCACTGCCAAGCCTTTATCGTTGATCATGGTCATATTGAGTGTATCGAGTTGTGCCAGATTTTTTGAAACCAATCCACTGAACATGTTGTAAGAAATGTTCATTTCTTTGAGATTGCTCAATTTTTCCAAATCAAATGGAACTTGACCTTGCATGTTGTTTTCAAAAAGACTCAAACTTTCTAAAGATGATAAGTTGGCAACTTCTCTTCCCAAAGTTCCTGAGAGCTTGTTACTGCTCAGCAATAATGATTTTAGAGATTTGATGTTGTACAACGAATTAGGAATATTACCAATCAACTCATTGTTGTACATTGAAAATGTTCTTAAATGTTGAAGATTCCCTATGTTAGTCGGAATTTCGCCCGAAATTCTGTTCATGTGCAATTCTAAGGTAACCAAACCAGAAACTTCGCACAATGAAGCCGGAATTTTACCTTCTATTTTATTAAATGCCAGATTGAGCGTTCTTAGTTGTTTTAAGTTTCCTATAGTGGCCGGAATAACCCCAGAAATATCATTTTTAAACAAATTAAGACTTTGTAGATTCACAAGGTTTCCGAGCTCTGCAGGAAGCGTTCCTGATAAGTGATTGTTTTGCAAATTAATGGCAACCACTTTATCATTGACAATCTTAACACCAAACCAAGATTCTGCTGGTGCTTTTAAATCCCATTTATTAGTCCATTGAGTTCCGTTGGTGGCTTTGTTCAATTTAACTAAAGCTTCTTTCTCTGCATCTGAGATATTTGCCATCATTGAAGCACTAGCAACAAGTGACAAGATTAAAGTAGATAGTTTTTTCATGACAGATTTGGTTTATGTTTTTTTGACGATGTAAAACTACATACGCAATCGACAATCTGCAAAAAAAATCGATGAAATACATCTTTTTTGATTTTTTTGATGATTTTTTCTTACAATAATAACTACAAATAATCTTTAGAATGAGCATTTTTATCTCGTTGAAAATGTGCTGAAAAGCAAAAAGCGCTATAAAATCTATTTGAAAAAAACTACATTTGATACACTAACCAATTAAAAACCATATTATGGAAATGAAAATTAACTTTTTAGCGCTTTTAGCTGCCGCTGCTTCGTCAATGGTAATCGGCTTTATTTGGTACAATCCAAAAGTATTCGGAAACGCTTGGATGAAAGAATCGGGTACGACCGAAGAAAAAATAAAAGGCGCCAACATGGCAATGATTTTTGGACTTTCGTTTTTTTACGCTTTCTTAATCAGTTTCATTATTCAGATGTTGACCATTCACCAATTTGGCGCTTTTGGCATGGTTGGCGGACATCCTGAAACAGCCAAAGCATCATTCACAGAGTTTATGGCAGATTACGGTTCGGCCTACAGAACATTCAAACACGGAGCCTTACATGGCTTTATGACCGGATTATTTTTGGCGCTGCCGATGATTGCTACCAACGCTTTGTACGAGCGAAGAAGTTATAAATATTCACTTATTGTAGGCGGATATTGGGCTGTTACCTTCATGATTATGGGCGGAATCATTTGCGCTTGGCAATAAGCTAAAAATGACAATATATTGTTAAATCTCGTCGGTGCTTTTCAGGCGAGATTTTTTTATTCTCTATTTTTATCGCTTCAGATCATTGCTTTTGATTACACCGTATACTTTTGAGATTTTTTCGAGCGCACAAAACCTTCCCGATGCTTGGGATGCTTTAGCGCGCGGCAATATTTTTTTAAGCCGAAAATATATAGCAGTATTAGAGCACTCTTGCCCAAAAAATATGCAATGCCGGTTTATTGGATTGTTTGAAAACAATCAACTCATAGGGGTGGCCATCGCAGAATTCCTTGATTTGAATTTGTTGGAATCTTTTGGCGAGCGCGACCAATGTTTAAAAACCACCGTCAGAAATTTTGTTTTTCGCCATTTTGCCTCGCACGTTTTGTTCATTGGCAATAATATGCTCACGGGTCAACATGCTTTTAAATTAGCTTCTCAGGCAGATTCAAAGCGAGTCACCAAAACACTTTACTTGGCAGCTGAGGCTTTAAAAATAGAATTTGCGCAACTGGGCAAAAAAGTGCATATCGTGACTTATAAAGATTTTGATGCTAAACAAATCGAGCTTTTTGATTCGGAAACTTTCAACGGCTTCTACAAATTCAGCACTCAGCCAAACATGATTTTTGAGGTCCGCGAAAATTGGAAAACTGAAGAAGATTATCTAGCGGCACTCAATAAAAAATACCGTGATCAATACAAACGCGCACGCAAAAAGCAAAACGGTATTGAAAAGCGCAGAATGAGTTTGGACGAGGTTAAAGCTAACGAAAAGAAAATTTACGAGCTTTATTTTCATGTGGCCAAAAACGCTCCGTTCAATACTTTTTTCCTTGCAGAAAAACACTTCAGCACCTTCAAAGAAATCTTTGGCGATGACTTTTTATTTTATGGATATTACCTCGATGAAAAACTCATTGGATTCAATACTATGATCGTCAACGGAGATTCACTTGATACTTATTTTTTAGGTTATGACGATACGGTACAGCGCGAAAAAATGCTCTATCTGAATATGCTATACGATATGATTGCCTGTGCCATTCATAAAGATTACCGCGAAGTAGTTTTTTCAAGAACTGCGCTGGAAATCAAAAGTTCAGTTGGCGCGGTTCCGATTCAAACCTACGGATTTATTGAGCACAAAAATGCATTGATTAACCGTTGTATGTCAACGCTATTCGGATATCTTGAGCCTGAAGTTGAGTGGAATCCGAGAAATCCGTTTCAGTAAACTAAACTTTTTCTAGTTCTAACTGCACTTGCTCCCAATCTTCGAGCAAACGATCTAAATCTTTTTTCTTTTGCTCATAAGCCGTAAAAAAGTTGGCGTCTTCAACATGTTTGTCGTAATGTGAAGCTAAGGCTAAATCATCTTGCTGAATTTGCTTCTCGAGCTGTTGAATTTGACTTTCAATTTTAGAGAGTTTATTTTGCAATGTTTTCTGAGCTTTTTGCGCTTCAAATGAAAGCGTTTTCTTTTCAACTTTGGGCATTTCTTTGACCACCGCCACCTCTTTCTTTTCAAACTCACGCATGTTTTCGGCGTTGCGTTGCTCAAGAAAGAAATTGATATCGCCTAAATACTCCTTGATTTTTTGATCTTTAAACTCGTAAACAATGTTCGACATTCCTTGCAAGAAATCACGGTCGTGCGAAACAATCAGCAAGGTTCCTTCAAACTTTTGCAAAGCAGCCTTGAGCACGTTTTTAGATTTAATGTCGAGGTGATTCGTCGGCTCATCCATAATCAGAACGTTGATGGGCTGAAGCAGCAGCTTGCACAAAGCCAATCGATTGCGCTCGCCACCTGAAAGTACTTTGACTTTCTTTTCTACATCATCTCCACGAAACAAAAAGGCTCCGAGCATATCGCGCACTTTGGAACGATTGGTGTCCGTAGCGGCATTTTCCATGGTTTCTAAGAGCGTGATTTCGCCATCGAGATGTTCGGCTTGGTTCTGGGCAAAATAACCCAACTCAACATTGTGACCGAGTTTGATGTTGCCTTGATAGTCAAATTCGTTGACAATTGCTTTAATGAACGTTGATTTTCCTTGTCCGTTTTGCCCGACAAAAGCAATCTTGCTGCCGCGTTCTACGAGCAAATTAATGTCTTTCAAGATGGTTTTATCACCGAATTTTTTGGTAACTGATTCGGCTTCTACCACCACTTTCCCGGGCGTTTTTGAAACCGGAAACGAAATACTCATCACAGAGTTGTCATCTTCATCGACTTCAATGCGTTCAACCTTGTCCAGTTTTTTGATGAGCGATTGTGCCATCGAAGCTTTACTGGCTTTGGCTCTGAATTTCTCGATGAGTTTTTCGGTTTCTTCTATTTTCTTTTGTTGATTTTTTTGCGTGGCCAATTGCTTCTCACGGATTTCGTGGCGCAAAGTCAAATATTGAGTATAAGGCTTATTGAAATCATAAGCTTTGCCCAAAGAAATTTCAATGGTTCGGTTGGTTACATTATCCAGAAACATCTTATCGTGCGAGACAATGACCACTACACCCGGATAATTCTTCAGGAAGTTTTCGAGCCAAATGATACTTTCAATATCCAAGTGGTTCGTGGGCTCATCGAGCAAAAGCACATCGTTGTTTTGTAAAAGTAATTTCGCAAGTTCAATACGCATGCGCCAACCACCTGAAAAAGTCTCGGTAAGATTGTTGAAGTCTTCGCGTTTAAATCCTAACCCAAGCAATATCTTCTCGGTATTGCCCACATAATTATATCCGTCAAGCAGTTCAAAGCGATGGGTGTAATCAGATAAATCTTCAATGAGTTGGGAATACGATTCGCTTTCGTAATCCGTCCGAGTTGACAGTTGATGATTGATTTGATCTAGTTTTTTTTCGACCGCTTTAATTTCAGTAAACGCTTGATAGGCTTCTTCTAGTACCGTTCTTCCGTGTTCAAAATCGATGTCTTGTCTTAAAAAACCAATGCGGATTTCTTTTTCGGTTGCGATGCTTCCGGTATCCGGAGCTATATCACGGGCTAAAATCTTGAGCAATGTCGATTTACCGGCACCATTTTTACCCACCAATCCTACTCGGTCTCCGGCTCCTAAACGAAAGGTGATTTCTTCAAACAAATACGTTCCGCCAAAGGAAACCGATAAATTGTGTATGTTGAGCATAATTGTGACTATTGTTACTGTGGTAAAAACTTAGTTTAGGGTATCTTTGTCAAAAATTTTTGCAAATGTTAAAAAAAGGAACCAAACTCAACAGCATTTTAACAGGAACTTGCCCACGATGCCAAAATGAAAGCATGTACGTTAAGAAAAACCCCTATCATCTAAATCAGGTGTTGACCATGCATGAAGAATGCAGTCACTGCAAATTGGTGTATCAGATTGAACCTTCATTTTTTTATGGTGCCATGTATGTCAGTTACGCTGTGAATGTAGCGGTAGGTGTGGCTGCTTTTATTATTGCGCACGTTTTTATCGGTTTGAAACTTATTCCTTCTTTTGTGGCGATTGTGGCAACTTTGATTATTTTATATCCTCCCATACTAAGGATGTCCCGCAATATGTATATCAATATGTTTGTTTCATACGATCCGGAAACTAAATCGTAATTCCGCGCTTGAGATAAATTCGGTTGATATTCGCTTCGGCTTGAACGGGTTTATTATGCATAATTTGTTCATATAATTCTTGAGCCATAGACGGGCCCAACAAAACACCTCGGGTACCCAGCCCATTGAGCAGGTGAACATTTTTGTATAAATGATGCGTACCGACTAAAGGCCTGCGATCGCTAACCGTAGGGCGAATTCCGGCGTAATGATTGATAACCTCGTAGGGGCAATTGATGATTTCATCGAGTTGTGATAACAGTTCATCTCTCCCTGTTTGGGTGGGTTTCGTTGTTTGATCTTGCCAGTTGTAAGTAGCACCAATTTTAAAATGTCCATTCCCGACCGGAAGAATAAAAATACCTGTATTGACAATAAAATCGAGCTTTAATTCTGGAGCATGAATCAAGAGCAATTCGCCTTTGCTGCTGACCATTGGCAAATCAGAAAAAAATGGATTTTGCAACATGCCAAAACCTTCAGCAAAAACAAGGTGTTTAGCAGTAATACCGCAATAAGACAACACATCATTATTGATTTGAAGCTCCGTATAGTCAAAAGCTTCTTGTCTAAAAAGATTTTGACTTCTTAAATAAGCTCGAAAAGAATCCATCAGAGCAGCGACATCAAGGTAGCCGGTGTTGTTCACTTTACCATAGCCGAAAGGCGCTGAGAGGCCATTAAAATTTTCTTTAACGAGGTCCGAAGAAAGGTAATTAGAAAGTTCCCGTTTATCTGCTGCTATGAACCAATTATTTTGTTCTTCTATCGAATAAAACCTTCTTAGAACAGGTAAATCATGATAAAAAGATGTATTGAATTTCTGTTCCAAGCATCGATAAAATTGCTCAGCGAATGGAAGCTGCTTTTCAGATTGCCAAGCTTTTGTAAATCTTTTTAAGATGATTGGATTATATAAACCACCGGCTACATAAGACGCATTTTGCTTGCAATCGTCAATGACATAAATGCTGCAGTTGTTTTGCAATGCAATTTCAGCAAAGGATAAACCAGCCAATCCAGAACCAACAATGAGAAAGTCAAACATAGTGCAAAAATAAAAACTCCCGCTCAATGAACGGGAGTTTTGTTTTTATAATGTACTACCAATTAGTAGTTCCACATATCTTGTTCGAAGTTTCGAATCTTTTCTTTGATACGTTCTGATTCTAAAAGCTGCATTTGCGCATTGTCTCTCTCGTAATCAGCAATGTTACGGTCACCGTATACGTTCTCTTCTTTGTAAATCACACCGTTAAATCTGCGTGAGTTCAAAAGGTGATCAAAGGTGATTGGCTGTGCAGAGTTCTTGTCATTAAAAGCCTTTGCTTCATGGAGAACGTCTCGAATTGCAGGGAAGTAAACCCAGAAAAGTTCGATTACGTCTGGATTTTCAGCACCTATATCACGAGCCTCAGGAGATACCGGGCAAATACCCAATAATCTGTATTTTAGCTCACTTTGGCGTTTGTCAAAATACCAATATCCTTTGATTTTGTATCCTGTGATATCTTGAGCGGTCAAATCTTTGGTGTTGATGTATTGCGGATCAAGAACTTTTCTTCCAGCTTTATAGTCGTCATAAAAGTTGTTGATTTCATCCAAACCAGTTTGCGTCGTATCAACATATTTAAAAGATGATTGCATATCTTTTAGTGTCTTCTTGGTATTGAAATAATCATCGGCATACACCTCCGTAATTTTTCCACTTTTGATGCCATTGAGCAAAACAGTAAATAGTGATCTACGGTCTTTACCAATATTGGCAGTATCAATTGGGTAATACAATGGGAAGTTAATACGCTCATCAAGATCGATGAGTTCCCAAATACTCTTACCCATCAATACATCTCTGTCATGTACATAACCATATGGCAGTGGCTTGTCATTGTCAGAAATCAATTGTGCAGGTGTTTTCTTGCCGATTTCACTAGGGGTTTTAGCATTCAGCAAATTTGATTGTGCCGAAAGCTTACCAGCAGTGATGGCTAAAAGTACCAATAAACAATTTCTTAGCTTCATCTTTATTATTTTAGGTTATTTGAGGCTTTTTAAACGTATATCCTCAAATGATTATTGTATTTCATAAATAACCGGTGAACACTTGGGCGGGATGATATTAGAAGCAACACCAACAATCTTAGTTTTGATATCATAGATTGTAATTTGGTCACCTCTTCCGGCTCTAGCAAGTGCAGCTTTACATTGACCATTAACGCGATCTCCGTTAACAATAATGGCCGCTTGACCAGGAACTTTAAATGTAAATTGAGTTACTTGGAAATTAAGGTCATACAAGAAATCAGGCAACTTAGCTGTAATTTGAGATACTTCTAAACGAGATTTAGCTCCTTTAGTGTTACCCATTTCACCACCAATAGCACCTTGTGGACCAGGTATGTTCTTGATACGGAATACCTTTTTATCAGAAACTGTTTTTCCATCCGACATTTTACCAGAAACTGAAACGGTTACTTCAGTACCTGTACCAGGATTTAAATTGTATTTACCGTTCTGTCCAGCTTTTGTCAAACCAGGAGCTGAAGCTGTAACATTGTTGTCAGAGATACCTGCAAATGAAATTGTCATAGGGTTAGGCAGACCACGGTAAACAACATTCATTTTGTCAGCAGAGATGTTCGCTGAATTTGGACGAGGAACAACCACATACTTACCTTCGAAAGGTAGATTAACCGGCTTGCCATCTTCCATAAATGTAAAACTTCCTTTAAGATTTTGCTCACCAATGCTACCCGCAGTTGAATTAATAACTGCTTGACCGTTTACGATTTTACCAGGTCCGTTGAAACCAGCAACTTTGATATTTTCATCGTATTTACCAATAACAACTTTACCTGTTACTTGCTCACCTTGGAAATAAACATTTTTGTCAAGAGCTACAATCGCTTGGAAGTTTTTGAGTGACATTGTTTCAATAGCAGCTTTACCAAGCAAAATACTATATACATCAGCTTCTGCTTTTTTGATATCGTTTTGAGCTAATGCAATTTTAGCTAAAGTTGCGATTGCTGGGAAGCCTTTGAAATGGTAGTCAAGGTATTTCTTCTTAACACCTTCACCATCTTTCACATCAGCAGTATTAAATTTAGCATCAATTTCACGGACAATAGGTGTCAATTTCACATTTTGTCCTAAAATCGATTTCATGCTTTTTAAATACTCATCGTAGTGAGCAACAATTTCTTTACCTTTAGCTGAATATCCATCGCCTTTGAACCATTTCTCATCGATATTAGATTTATCCATGGCCTCATAAGGAAGCTTCCCTGTTTTTTCCTCAACCGGAAAATCCTTTGTGATATCAGTTTTAACAGTCTCTAAGTAATCGTAGAATTTTTTAGAAGCATCTTTCACTTGATTAGCTTCTTCTAAAGCTACTTTAAAAGTAGCATTCTCAGATGCTTTTGCTGCTAAAACAGCAAGCATTTCTTCATTAGCTTTTTTTGCACCTTTGTTTACATCTTCGAATTTTTCATTCATTAATCCAAACGCTGATAGTACTTCTTTTGACATGTTCAATGCCAACATTGCGATGAAAACCAAGTACATCAGGTTAATCATCTTCTGTCTAGGGGTTAATTTTCCTCCTGCCATTTTTTCTTAATTAATTTTCTTGATTATTACTAGTAAAAATGTGAGAAAAATTATCCTCTATTACTCATTGCAGAAAGCATACCTCCGTAAACATTGTTCAATGAAGACAAGTTAGAAGTCAATGACTGCATTTGATCTTTCAATTTAAGATTGTTCTCGGCTACTTCGTTATTAATTTGTGCGTTTCTAGAAGCGCTTTCTAATTGAATTTTGTATAAACTGTTCAAAGACTCCATTTGTGCCGCAGCAGTGTTCATTTCTTCGCTATATTTTTTAGTAGAAGCAATGGCATCAACTGTTGGAGAAATACCTTTAGCTGCGCCTTCAAAATTACGTATGCTATTACCTAAGCTAGCCATAAGCTCAGCGTCAATTTTAGCTTCTTTCAACATATTGTCAAGCTTCTGTGAAAGCAAACCTTGTGCATCTTTTGGATCTTCTTTTTTATCTTTTTTTCTAGCCTCACCTCCTGCTAATTCAGGATAAACCAATGACCAGTCAAGCTCTTCGTCTGGTTTTTCAAATGCAGAAAGACCAAAGATAAAAGCCTCAGTACTAAGACCTACGATAAGCATGATACTTGCTCCCGGCCAGTGCATCAATTTGAAAAGTGCTCCGATGATTACTACTGCCGCTCCCATACCGTAAGCGAAATTCATTGCTTTTTTGCTTAAAATTGCCATAATTAAAATTGTTAGTTAGTTAAGTTAATTAATATAAAAATTGGTTAATAGTTTTATTTTTTAGGTGCCTTACCATTGCCTGTAGTTACAGTACCCATGTAATCTTGAACAGTTCTGAAGCCGATGTAACTTCTAGCTGTGTCGGCATATTCGAAGTCACGCGTACTTACCTGAATGAAATAAGCAACATCTTTCCATGAACCTCCACGCACTACTTTACGCATATTTTTGGTGTCAGGAACATTTGGATTCATTGAGGATACATATTCATAAGCACCGGCATCATAAGACGAATCAGTCCACTCTGCTACATTACCAGCCATATTGTACAAATTATAACCATTAGGCTCAAAAGACTTAGCTTCAACTGTATATAATGACTGATCAGCAGCATAATCACCTCGATTAGGCTTGAAGTTTGCCAAGAAACAACCTCTGTCATTTTTAGTGTAAGGGCCACCCCAAGGATAAGTACCTGATTGTAAACCGCCTCGTGCAGAATATTCCCATTCAGCCTCTGTTGGCAAACGGAAAGAATTTGTTAAATCTCTTCCTTTTTTCTTAGATTTAATCCAAGTATTCTTTTTAAGTGTTCTCCACGCACAAAAAGCTTTGGCTTGTTTCCAGTTGACACCCACTACAGGATACTCAGAATAAGCTTGGTGCCATAAATAATCATTATGCATTGGCTCATTGTAAGAATATGCAAAATCCTTAATCCATACTGTAGTATCTGGATAAACCTTAGTTTGTTCAGTCTTGATAAAATCCTTTCTTCTACCAGTCTTGGCTTTTGCAGCCGCTTGAATATCCATCCATGAATAACGGA
Source organism: Bacteroidota bacterium (assembly GCA_018267095.1). GTDB lineage: Bacteria > Bacteroidota > Bacteroidia > Flavobacteriales > Flavobacteriaceae > Flavobacterium. The sequence continues at coordinate 475,957 of JAFDZC010000018.1, read as the reverse complement.
ATTTCAATTTATTCACATCTACAGTTCTTAAGCCGTTATACGACTCAGCAACAGGCAAATACATCGAGTCCATAACTTCAGTATAGTATTCATCCGGATATTTAGAAGTATCTTTAATCAACTTTACTTTTCTGTTGAGTTTTCGCCCAGCATATGGATCATCATCCGTCCCAACACTGTAATAGTTCTCATACATGTATTTGTCATATGGAGTCATTTTAGCTGGATCGGCATCGTTGAAAGCAAAGTCACCGATACTTCCAGAAGCTTTACCTGCTCCTTTTCCGCTTTTTCCGCTAGCACCACCGGCCGCACCGCCACCGCCAACTTCATCAGCCAGAATAGCCAAACGAACACGAATCGTTGAATCTTTAACCCATTCAACGAATTCACGGTACTCACTATTAGTAATTTCAGTTTCGTCCATATAAAATGAACGAACGGTCACCGTTTTGGTGGGCGCATCCTGCACATTGGCCAAATCATCGTCTGATTTCCCCATAATGAAAGACCCACCAGGAACTAGAGTCATTCCGTATGGTTTTTCCGGATGCCACTTCCTTCCTTTAACTCCTACCAATTCTCCCTTGTCAGTCGAGCCTCCACAGCTGATTAACGTAGCTAAAATTACCGAAAATGAAATGAATTTCTTCATATAATTGGGGTTATGAAATGTGTTTATAATTTGAGGCCGTAAACCTATTTATTATTTTTTAAAAAAGCAATTAAATGTTATTAAAATTTATTAAGCCTACAGCCAATGCATCAATTCACTTTTCAAAAGTAGAAGTAAAGCCTGAATTAAAAAAATTTTTAATCGATAAAATGCAAAAAACATCGATAAAATGCGTTATTTTTGATTTTTTTGTAGGATAAAAATTACAGATAAACTGATGATAATTACTTTAAAGTTAATTTATTACTTAGATTATGTTCTTTCTTTGTGCTTTCCACCACCGCTCAGGTATTTCGTGATTGCAGGCTTTTAAGTATTCTTCGTAAGAACATGGTAACAACGCACTTTTCTTTAATTTATTATTGCCTGATGAAATATACGGGATTTCAATCCACCAACGCTCAGTTTTATCACTTCTGAAGAATACTAATTCGTCTTCGTCTAACGGAACAATGTATCTAACATAGTTGTCCTTACTTCCAAAAGGATACTCGTTTGACCGATAATGAAAACCCTCAATAAAATACCAAACAATTTGAGCTAATAAAACAGCTTCTTGAGCTGTTCCATGGTGATTAAAAATACCAAACATTGAAACCTTATCACTTAAACCCGAATAACGAGACAAAGCACAGATTTCTTTACCGGTAAATCCATTAGGCATAAAACTTATAAAATTCCCCGAGTCTGATGATTTTACCGAAGTTAAATCTAGAGATACAATATCAGCATCTCTAAAAACAGGTTCAGACAAAGTTATATCGCCTGAAATATCACCCAATCGATAAGCATCAAAGAACAACTTTTCAATTAAATCAATTTCTTCTTGCGAATTAAAATAAGTCTGATATCCAATATTGCAAAAATTGAATAAATTGTTGGGTTCATCCAAAACAATCTTGGTCAGATATGATTGGGCTGAAATGCTTTCTTCTTCCTTGCCAAAATCAAAACGATTGTCAATAGAAACCAAGTTAACCATCTGTTCCAATTGATCATAGGCACGATACAACGGATAAGTTAAATCTTGCGTACCACCAATAACGATTGGAATTATACGCCTTTTGAGCAAAGTAGAAACCACTTGTTGCAAGGCAAAATATGTATCACTTTTGGTGCTTCCGGGCAAAATATCGCCCAAATCGGCAATCGATGCTTCCCAATTCCCCGGATACAGACGATAAAATTCATTTCTAAAATGAGTTAACTCAAAATCGACTACAAAACCGCCCCGATTTTCACTTACTCCAATGATGGCCAATTTGATTTGATCTAAATCCGGAAAATCATCTTGGGTATGAAATACAATTTTGCGCCCAAGTTGCTGTGACGATAATTCTTTAACTAAGTTTTGAATTTCATCTGCAACAGGTTCCAAAAAACTAAATTCCATATATTATTTCTTTTTTGTAGTTGATTTTGAAGCCGCTTTTTTGGCAGCTACTTTTTTGGCCGGCACCTTCTTTTCGATGAGTTCCTTGACTTGATCAAGCGTTAGTTTTGAAGCATCTACTTCTTTGCCCAATTCTATTTTGATTTTTCCTTGGGTAATGATCGAGCGACCCCACCGCGCTTTTTCGACTAAAATCCCTTCATCTTTCCAATGGTGAATCACCTTGTCAATATCTTTTTGAAGTTTATCCTGAATCAACTCTTGAATATCGCTTTGTGAAAGTCGGTCAAAATTATACTTCTTGCTCACGTTGATAAACAATCCATTCCATTTGATGAACGGCCCAAAACGACCTACACCTTTTTGAACCGGCATGTTTTCATACGTAGCAATTGGCGCATCGGCTTGCAACTTCTGATCAATTAATTCTTGAGCGCGCTCAAGGTTTACATCCAGCGGATCTTCACCTTTGGGTAAGGAAATAAAAGTATTGCCAAATCTTACATACGGTCCGAATCGACCATTGCTCACTTCGACTTCTTCACCTTTGTATTGACCCAAAATCTTCGGTAGCAAGAACAAATTCAATGCTTCCTCTAAGGTGATGGTACTGATATTTTGATCAGATTTTAAACTAGCAAATTTCTTATCATCAGCATCAGCTTCGCCAATTTGTGCCATCGGACCAAATTTACCTAAACGAACACTTACCTGACGACCAGATTGCGGATCAATGCCCAAAATGCGTTCGCCGCTTTCACGTTCGGCATTGGCCTCAACTTCAGTAACATTCGGATGGAACGTATTGTAAAATTCGTTCATCATCGTTTGCCAATTGGTATTTCCTTCGGCAATTTCATCAAAATCCTGCTCGACCTTGGCGGTAAAATTATAATCGAGAATGTTACCAAAATTCTTTACCAGAAAATCCGTCACAATCGTTCCGATGTCTGTCGGAACCAATTTCCCTTTATCAGAACCTGTATTTTCTTTGAGCTGTTGACTCGTCACAGCGCCTGATTTTAAAACCAGTTGCATATACGGACGTTCTTGCCCTTCTAGATTTCCTTTTTCAATATAATTTCTATTGATGATGGTTGAAATGGTCGGGGCATAAGTCGATGGACGTCCAATCCCCAATTCTTCCAGTTTTTTTACCAGTGAAGCTTCGGTATAACGAGGCGCCGGTCTAGAATATCTTTCGGTAGCCACAATTGACGGGCATAGCAAGGATTCGTTCACCTTCATGGCCGGCAACATGCCTTCTTGTTCTTCTTCATCGTCGTCGTTTCCTTCGAGGTAAACTTTTAAGAAACCGTCAAAAAGCAACACTTCGCCCGAAGCAGCGTAGATTTCGTTGTGGTTGTTGGCCTGAATCTTAACACCTGTTCGCTCGAGTTCAGCATCGCTCATCTGCGAAGCCAACGTTCTTTTCCAAATCAAATCATACAAACGCGCCTGATCCCGATCGATATTAACTGTATGACGTGACATATCAGTCGGTCGAATGGCTTCGTGTGCTTCTTGTGCGCCTTTTGCTTTGGTGACAAACGACCGCGGCTTGGCGTATTTTTCGCCGTATGATTTGACAATTTCGGCTTGGGCTGCATTCATCGCTTCTTGCGAAAGGTTCACGCTGTCGGTTCTCATATACGTAATGAGTCCGGCCTCGTACAAACGTTGCGCTAATTGCATGGTAATGCCCACCGGAAGATACAACTTACGGGCAGCTTCTTGCTGCAAAGTCGAAGTCGTAAACGGGGCCGCAGGTGATTTTTTGGCCGGTTTGGTTTCAATGTCCGAAACCTTGTACTGTGATGAAATGCTTTGATTCAGAAAATCTTCGGCTTCTTTTTGGGTATTGAAATTCTTGGATAATTTGGCTTTGAAAGATTTACCGGAAACATTGGTAAACTCAGCTGTTACTGAATAACTCGCAACGGCTTTAAACTCTTGAATTTCTCTTTCACGCTCCACAATCAAACGAACCGCCACAGACTGCACACGTCCGGCCGAAAGTCCGCCTTTGACTTTGCGCCACAAAACCGGTGAAAGTTCATAACCTACCAAACGATCTAAAACGCGACGCGCTTGTTGGGCATTAACTAAATCGTAATTAATCTCACGCGGATTTTCAATCGCTTTAAGAATGGCTGATTTGGTAATTTCATGAAAAACAATGCGTTTGGTTTTGTTTTTGTCCAATTTGAGTTCTTCGGCTAAGTGCCAAGAAATAGCCTCCCCTTCACGATCCTCATCGGAAGCCAACCAAACCATTTCTGCGTTTTTAGACAAAGTTTTGAGCTTAGAAACCAACGCTTTTTTATCAGAAGAAACTTCATATTTGGGTTTGAAACCGTTTTGAATATCCACTCCGATTTCTTTAGAGGGCAAGTCAGCTATGTGTCCATAACTCGATTCCACTTGGTAATCACTCCCCAGAAATTTTTCGATGGTTTTTGCCTTAGCAGGCGACTCAACAATCACTAAATTCTTTGCCATAATCCTGTTTTAACACGCAAGAACAGCCAAAATAGGCTACTGCGATTTGGGGCAAAAGTATCTATTTTTTTTAAATAAGCTGTATTTGAACGAAATTTTGAACATTTCACCGATGTTTTTGTATTTCAAAGAATTTTCAATCAATTGAAGCAAAGACTGCTTAAGAAGAAAGTATGCAAATCATACCTTAATATATTGTATCAAGAAATCCTTCGCTGACATCTTGTCATATTTTTTTGAATTTGTATTATCTTTGCCGTCCGTTTGAACGATTATATTACGCATGGAAAAGACAATTGACGAAACCAGACAAGGCGAAGCCCTCGTACTCGACCCAAAAAATCAAAACACCAAAAAACTTTTCATCGAAAGTTATGGTTGCGCTATGAACTTTGCCGACAGCGAAGTAGTGGCATCTATTATGGCTACCAACGGCTATAACACCACCCAAAGTTTAGAAGAGGCCGATTTGGTTTTGGTCAACACTTGCTCGATTCGCGACAAGGCCGAACAAACCGTTCGCAAACGCCTGGAGAAATACAACGCGGTCAAGCGCAAACAAAATCCGAACATGAAAGTGGGCGTTTTGGGCTGTATGGCCGAGCGTTTGAAAAGTCAATTTTTAGAACAAGAAAAAATTGTCGATTTGGTGGTTGGCCCGGATGCTTACAAGGATTTACCGAATTTGCTTCAAGAAGTCGAGGCCGGAAACGAAGCCATCAACGTGATTCTCTCAAAAGAAGAAACCTACGGCGATATTGCCCCGGTACGTTTGATGAGCAACGGTGTAACTGCTTTTGTATCGATCACACGTGGTTGCGACAATATGTGTACGTTTTGCGTAGTTCCGTTTACCCGCGGTCGTGAAAGAAGCCGCGAACCACAGAGCATTTTGCAAGAAATCAAAGATTTATCTGAAAAAGGTTTTAAAGAAGTTACCTTATTGGGACAAAACGTCGACAGTTATTTGTGGTATGGTGGAGGGCTCAAAAAAGATTTTGACAATGCCTCAGAACTCGCCAAAGCCACTGCCGTAGATTTTGCTCAGCTGCTCGACATGGTTGCGGTGGCCTTTCCGAAAATGCGCATTCGCTTCTCGACTTCGAATCCGCAAGACATGCACGAAGAAGTTTTGCATGTGATTGCCAAACACCGCAACATTTGCAGTCATATTCACCTTCCGGTGCAATCGGGCAGCAACCGCATCCTCAAACTCATGAATCGTCAACACACCCGTGAAGAGTATATGTCGCTCATTGACAAAATCAAACAAATTATTCCGGATGTTGAAATTACCCAAGATATGATTGCAGGCTTCCCAACCGAAACTGAACAAGACCACCAAGACACTTTGAGCCTCATGGAATATGTTCAGTACAACTTTGGTTATATGTATGCCTATTCTGAACGGCCGGGCACACTCGCCGCTCGTAAAATGGAAGACGATGTGCCTGATGAAGACAAATCGCGTCGTCTGCAAGAAATTGTCGATTTACAAGGAAAACACAGTGCCATTCGCTCGCGTCATTACGTAGGCAAAATCGTTGAAGTCTTGGTCGAGAAAACATCCAAACGCTCTGAAAACGATTTATCCGGACGAAATTCACAGAGTATTACCGTGGTTTTTCCGCGTGAACATTATAAAATTGGCGATTTTGTCAATGTTGAAATTACCAATTGTACCAGCGGAACCTTGATCGGAAAAGCCGTTGGTTACAGCGATATGAACTAAAAGTTCGAACCAATTAAACTTATTATGGAAAGCGTACAGGCCATCAAACAGCGATTTGAAATCATCGGAAACGATCCGAAACTCAACCGCGCGATTGAAAAAGCCATTCAGGTTGCTCCGACCGATATAACCGTTTTGGTGTCGGGTGAAAGTGGCGTGGGTAAAGAGAATATTCCGCGGATTATTCATTCCCTTTCGCACCGAAAACACGGAAAATACATCGCCGTCAACTGCGGTGCAATTCCTGAAGGAACCATCGACAGCGAACTCTTCGGACACGAAAAAGGCTCATTTACCGGCGCTACCGGCACGCGTGAAGGTTATTTTGAAGTAGCCAATGGCGGAACCATTTTTTTGGATGAAGTGGGCGAACTTCCACTGACCACGCAAGTAAGGTTGTTGCGCGTTCTTGAAAACGGCGAATTCATCAAAGTCGGTTCTTCACAAGTACAAAAAACCAATGTGCGCATTGTAGCCGCGACCAATGTCAATATGCTCGATGCCATTCAGAAAGGAAAATTTCGCGAAGATTTATACTATCGATTGAGCACCGTTGAAATCACGCTTCCGCCGCTGCGCGAACGCCAAGACGATATTCATTTGTTGTTCCGAAAATTTGCCGCCGACTTTGCCCATAAATACAAAATGCCGCCGCTTAAATTAGATGAACAAGCGGTGCAATTGCTACAAAAATTCCGATGGAACGGAAACATTCGCCAATTGCGCAACATCGCCGAGCAGATTTCGGTTCTTGAAACCAAACGCGATATCACAGCTTCAATTCTTCAATCGTATTTGCCGCTTGAAAACAATCATTTGCCATCGGTGATTAAAGACAGTAAGTCAGAAAGCGACTTCAGCACCGAGCGCGATATTCTGTACAAGGTGTTGTTTGACATGAAAAGTGATTTGAACGATCTCAAGAAACTCACGCTCGAACTCATGAAAAATGGCGGCGGAAAAGTACAAGACATCAATCCGAACTTGATTCAAAAAGTCTATGGAAATCAGTCTTTTGAAAATGAAATTTCGTATGAACACAGCCCGAATACTTCGGTGATTACCCACACACAAAATCCAACAGTATATACTGAAGCTGACGAACCGTATCAATTTGCTGAAACCGTTGAAGAAGAAGAAATTCTCAAACTCGAACAAAAAGAAATCGAACTGATCAAAAAATCGCTTGAAAAAAACAAAGGCAAACGCAAAGCTGCTGCTGACGAATTAGGTATTTCTGAGAGAACTTTATACCGAAAAATCAAACAATTCAACTTATAATTTTTACCTTTATCGAAACTAAACAATTCGATATGAAAAAATTATACGCAATTCTGTCTTTTGCATTGCTTTTCTTTTCTTGTAGCGATACTGATGAATTCGATCAGAACAATGCGGCTGCTAAGCAACCTATAAGATCTGTTACAGCTCTTGACCCGACAAAACTTGCCAAAGTTGTCATCTGGCCAGGAATTCAATATGCAGAAAAACACTTTTACTTTTATCCGAATGGGCTAATCAAAAAAATTACAGAACCTAATGGAACCCTCGTAAAAGACTTTGTATATGATGGCAATCAGGATTTAATTATCATGCACTATAATTATGGTGGAACGATTTACACGAGCACTTTTGCTTATGATTCTTCGCACCGTGTAACTTCAATAAATGGATATCCGGTTGGTTATGACGCTGTCCAAAACAGATATGTCATCAGCTATACGCCCACTCCGGCACCTCCTGATGATCCGGAATGCCCTGGCTGTTATGATGATCTTATAGAACACTCCATAAATTTGAGCGATGAATACTTGGCTACTTATGATTACTTTACGTACGAAGAATATTTTCCAGGCGAAACTCCATACCGCTATTACGAACATGGAATATATGCCGGATATAGTTCTGCTCACAATATGACATTTAATGGTAATTGGACAGACCCGTCAAATGGCCTTTATTCACATGATCAAAAAGTAAATCCATTGAAAGCTGCCATGTTACCTTTGTTAAGAGCACTGGCTGCTAATGGTTATGATTCGAGTACTCGCATGGCGGATCCGATGTTTCATTCAGCCAATAATGTCATTTACCTAGACACTCAAGTTGATCAAGAAACCGAACAATATGTGTTTGAGTTTAACGCCTATGATTTACCCAAAAAATCTACAGCGAACTCATATTATCACGGCAATTTTGAATCCTCACATGTAAAAGCGCTTTACTATTACCAAGGCGATGTTATTCCATAATTCAAAATAATGAATTACATTCGCAATCTTTTAGTACCATAATGAAATACCTGAAATTCGTTTTACTTTTAACGATTACTTTTAGCATTAACAGCTGCTCGGTCTATAACTTTACCGGTGCCGGAAAGATTGATGCGAAAACTTTTCAGGTAAATTATTTTCAGAATTCTGCTGCTTTGGTTGAACCGGGCATTGATAGAACTTTTACCCAAAAACTACAAAACCTGATTCAAAACCAAACAACTTTAAATTTGGTTAATACTGGTGGAGATTTAATCTACGAAGGCGAAATTGTTGATTACCGCATTAGTCCGACCACTGCTACAGCCGATCAGCGCGCAGCCGAAAGCAGACTCAGCATTACGGTAAATGTGCGTTTTTCAAACAAGAATAAAGAGAGTGATTCGTTTGAAAAGCGATTTAGCTTTTTTTACAACTTCCCGGGCACACAACAACTCGTAGGCTCAGAACTCAACACAGCGGTTGACGAGATTTTTGAGCGTATTACCCAAGACATCTTCAACGAGTCGTTGGCCAAGTGGTAAATCAGAAAATATTTAGTAATTTGCCATCCACTTTTAAAACAGAGATTGCTTCCTGAGTTATGAATGTATCTGAATTTACATCACTGATCAACCATCCGGAACTTGTTCAAGACAAGCAAACCGATGTTCTGGAGAAAATTGCTCAGGAATTTCCTTATTTTCAGAGTGCTCGTGCCTTGTATCTCAAAGGTTTGTACAATCAAAACAGCTTTAAGTATAATTATGCGCTTAAAATAGCCGCTGCACACACCACCGATCGCGGCGTTTTGTTTGACTTTATTACTTCGGATACTTTTACCAACATCAACCCAAATCATTCAACAACAGAACAAGTTGTTTTGGCTGATGAACCGCAAATCGAGGCTGTAACCGCAGTTGACGAAATCCAAATTGAGCCCGAAACTGAAAGTAAACTTGAAATTCGAGAGAATTCAGTAGAACAATCATTGCTTGATTCGATCAAAGAAGCCGAAGTGGCTCAAATTGAAAAAGAACCGATTCAAGAAATGGCTTCAGAAATTGCCGAAGCTGAAATTTCTGAGATGTTGCCAGAGGAAGTTGTGGCAGAAGTTCATCAAGAAATTGAACCGGTTAGCGAAGAAAAACTTGATTTGGGCAAACCGCTACATTTTACGACCAGCGAAACACATTCGTTTCAAGAATGGTTACAACTTTCGAGTTTAAAACCTATTGAAAGAACCGAAAATACTGCACCTGAAACCCCAGCTTCCGAAATCGACCTCGAGAAGCAAAAAAAAAACGCCCTAATTGACAAATTCATCGAGGCCAACCCTAAAATTCCTCAGATCAAGCCCGATGCACCGATTCCAACGGTTTTTTATGAATCCAGCAACGCCGATTCAAGTTCACTAATGACCGAAACTTTGGCACGCGTATATTTAGAACAAAAAAAATATCAAAAGGCAATTCAAGCTTATGAAATTTTAATTTTGAAATATCCAGAAAAAAGTAGTTTCTTTGCAGACCGAATTTTAGATATCAAGAATTTACAACAAAATAACAAGTAATAATGAGTACATTTTCTATTTTCTTAGTATTGATTACCATCGTATGTTTTTTACTCATCATCGTGATTATGGTGCAAAACCCGAAAGGTGGAGGTTTGTCTTCAACCCTTGGAGGATCGCAAATGATTGGCGGTGTGCAAAAAACAACTGATTTCTTAGACAAAAGTACTTGGACTTTAGGAGGCTTATTGATTGCTCTGGTTTTGCTTTCAAGTTTGAGCTTTACCAATGCTGGCGGCGATCAGGATTCAAAAATTATTGATCAAACCGAAACGGCTGCACCAAAAACTGCTGCACCGGCTGCTGCGACTCCGGCGAAAGAAACTCCAAAAACTGAAACTCCGGCCACACCTGCTCCTGCAGCTCCGGCTCAAAAATAATCGAAACTATTCGACATGAATGCCAGCATTGACATGCTGGCATTTTTTTTACGCTAAAATGTCAGTTTTTAGTCCATGGCACAATTTCTGACAACCGCGCGGCAAACCTTATAACAACAATTAAAAATATTCACTTATGGCATTAAAAATCAAACCTCTTGCAGACCGTGTGCTCATTGAGCCCGCTGCCGCAGAAACCCAAACTGCTTCTGGGATTATCATTCCCGATACCGCGAAAGAAAAACCGCAAAAAGGTACCGTAGTAGCGGTAGGTAATGGCAAAAAAGACCATACCATGACCGTTCAAGTAGGCGATACTGTTCTGTACGGAAAATACGCCGGTACCGAATTGAAACTGGACGGTAAAGATTATTTAATCATGAGAGAAGACGACATTCTGGCAATTGTTTAACCTTCAGAAAATCATTAAAACAAATTAAACATTATGGCAAAAGATATCAAATTTGACATTGAAGCACGCGACGGGTTAAAACGCGGTGTTGATGCTTTGGCGAATGCAGTAAAAGTGACTTTAGGTCCCAAAGGAAGAAACGTAATCATCTCAAAATCGTTTGGTGGACCGACGGTAACCAAAGACGGCGTTTCAGTAGCCAAAGAAGTTGAATTAAAAGACACGCTCGAAAATATGGGCGCGCAAATGGTCAAAGAAGTGGCCTCAAAAACCAATGATTTGGCCGGTGACGGAACCACTACCGCAACTGTTTTGGCACAAGCCATCGTCAAAGAAGGACTCAAAAACGTTGCTGCCGGAGCCAACCCAATGGATTTAAAACGCGGCATCGACAAAGCGGTTGAAGCCATTGTAACCGACTTAGGCAAACAAGCCAAAGAAGTAGGTTCATCTTCAGAAAAAATCAAACAAGTTGCTTCTATTTCAGCCAACAACGACGAGGTGATTGGCGATTTAATTGCGGCAGCCTTTACCAAAGTGGGCAAAGAGGGCGTAATTACTGTGGAGGAAGCCAAAGGAACCGACACTTATGTTGACGTGGTTGAAGGAATGCAATTTGACCGCGGATATTTGTCACCTTACTTTGTGACCAACCCGGAAAAAATGGAGGTTGAACTAGAAAGACCATACATTTTGTTGTATGACAAAAAAGTATCGTCGCTCAAAGAATTGTTACCTATTTTAGAGCCGGTGGCACAATCAGGCAAACCGTTATTGATTATTGCAGAAGATGTGGATGGTGAGGCTTTGTCAACTTTGGTAGTGAACAAATTGCGCGGCGCTCTTAAAATTGCAGCCGTAAAAGCACCCGGTTTCGGCGACAGAAGAAAAGCTATGCTCGAAGACATCGCGATTTTGACCGGAGGAACCGTGATTGCTGAAGAAAGCGGTCACACGCTTGAAAATGCTACGCTTGATATGCTTGGAACCGCTGAAAAAGTAACCATTGACAAAGACAATACAACTGTGGTCAATGGTGCCGGAAAACCTGAAATGATCCAAAACCGCGTGAACCAAATCAAAGCACAAATGGAAACCACAACTTCTGATTACGACCGTGAAAAATTGCAAGAGCGTTTGGCTAAATTGGCCGGAGGTGTAGCCGTTTTGTATGTAGGTGCTGCTTCAGAAGTTGAAATGAAAGAGAAAAAAGACCGCGTAGATGATGCGCTTCACGCTACTCGTGCTGCGGTTGAAGAAGGCATCGTAGCCGGTGGTGGAGTTGCTTTGTTGCGCGCTAAAAAAGTTTTGGACAAAATCAAAGCAGATAATGCCGATGAAGCGACCGGAATTCAAATCGTATCGCGTGCGGTAGAATCTCCACTCAGAACGATTGTAGAAAACGCCGGACTAGAAGGTTCAGTAGTGGTGGCCAAAGTAAGCGAAGGCAAAGACAACTTTGGATACAATGCCAAAACCGATGAATATGTAGATATGCTCAAAGCTGGTATTATTGACCCGAAAAAAGTAACCCGTGTAGCACTTGAAAATGCTGCTTCAGTATCAGGAATGATTTTGACCACTGAATGTGCTTTGGTAGACATCAAAGAAGATGCTCCGGCCGGCGGAATGCCTATGGGTGGCGGAATGCCGGGTATGATGTAATTTCAACATCTAAACATAAAAAAATCCGAAGCTCAAAACTTCGGATTTTTTTATTGATTACTATTCTGTTTTGGGTTTTGGCTTTTTAAACAGTTTCAACAAAACCGGAAAGGTAGAAACGATGATAATTCCAATGACAATCCATTCAATGTGGTGTTTGAGATCAATGCCGAAATCCAAGAACATTCCGTATAAGTAATGTCCTGAGAAAATCAAGACAAACGACCACAAGAATGAACTCAGTACATTGAAGAACATAAATTTCTTTTTGTCCATCGAGACAATTCCGGCCACAATGGGCGCAAATGTTCTGAAAATAGGCAAGAAACGCGCAAAAATAATCGCTTTTCCACCGTACTTTTCAAAAAAATCTTTGGATTGAAACAAGTACTTTTTCTTGAACCAAAAAGTATCTTCTTTCTTAAACAAATAATATCCGCTTTTGGCGCCAAACCAATATCCGGTCATATTGCCCAAAACTCCAGCCAATGCCACGAGTGTTGAAAGTATCGTTACATTCATAAAATCGCCGCCAATATAGGCCACGTTTTCAACCAAATCACGGCTGTAAATTCCTGAAAGAAAAAGCAAACTGTCGCCAGGCAAAAAGAATCCGGCAAACAAACCTGTTTCAGCAAAAACAATAAACAAAACAATGAATAAACCCAACTGAACACCGGCCAATTCAAACGTGATGTAGAATTCAGGATTGAGTAATTGTGTCCATTCAAATTGATTCATTTTTGCGGGTTTTAATTTTAGAGTTCGTGAAAGTAAGAATAATTTAAGTTTCGCACAATTTATGGCTGTACTTTAAAGCAATCTTAACGCTTGGCCGGATTTCTTTCGTATTTACAGCAGCTGTGCAAGTTTTCATACACAGAATCTTCTGCCTTTACTTCATCAGTATCATGACCCACTTTGGCGATGGCTTTTTTGACTTCAAGAATCGATGTTTTTTCTTCGTTGATAATTAGTGAAAGTTCATGAGTGGCCACATCCCAACTAGCTAATTTTACGCCTGAGACACTGAGCGCAGCTTTTTCAATGCGCTTTTTACAGGTTTCACAATTGCCGTTGACATCAATAGTATAACGTGCATTTTTGTTTTTGGTTTGCGCTTGCAGGTTTCCCATTGCGAGCAACAGACAAAGCATCATCATCAGTGTTTTCATATGTAATTCATTTTAAGGTTATTTTATTTTGTATCGAAGTCCGGCATAATACATCTGACCGAACACCGGCGCATAAATCATCGAAGCGTCAAAGTAATTTCCGAACGGATTTTGTGCACCTAAAACAGCTCGCTCTTGTTGGTAATTCGCCATGTTTTCACCGCCTACATAAACTTCAAAAGCGGATGAAAAAACACGGGTAATTTGGGCATTGAGCGTTGAAAAACCATTGGCTTGAACCGGCAATTGCTCACTCGGCGGATTAGATCCTGTATACGGAAGTCGCTGTGGTCCGAGCCAATTGAGCGTCGCGTCAAACTTCCATTGTCGGCCTTTATTGTTCATTTGTGTGGCGTAAGCCAAATTGACAAAAAAGCGATGTTTGGCCTGAAGCGGACGCGCTTGTTTTCCGGATAAATAATCCGTTTGTATGTCATAGTATTTATAGGCTGTGCGCAAATCGAGATGCTTTTTGAGTTCGAGGTTAAAATCCAACTGAAAGCTGTTGGCATAAGAAGCGCCCGACAAGTTGTAAATCAATACTTGTTGCGGGTTTTGATACAAATCAACTACAGCTTGATTCACAAAATCGGTTCGGTAAAAATCAAAGTTGACATCGGCACTTTTGCCCCACAAAAAGAAACTTTGACTAAAGCTCACACCGTAATTCCAGGCAATTTCCGGATCTAAACCATAAATTTTTCCATGATCATTTGCTATTGAAAACGTACGATTACTCGCCATCAAGTTTTGGTTTTCGGCAAAAATGTTGGCGGCTCTTTTACCGCGTCCAGCCGATAATCGCAACGCCGCTTTTTCCCAAGGAATGTACTTGACATGCAAACGCGGCGTGACAAAAGCGCCCAATCGGTTGTGATAGTCGAAGCGGCCGCCCAAAACAAAACTCAAATTGTCAGCATTGTCATAAGTATATTCAAAGAAAACACCCGCGGAATTGTCGGTTCGACTCCAATCGGTGGTTTGCCAAAATTCATCGTACACATCGGCGGTCAAATTAAGGCCGGTGGCAAATTTGTGCTTCGTATTGTTGATGATTGAATTAAAAATCAAGTTCGAATAATAACTGCGTTGACGGATGTTATAATTATTGAGCCCAAAATAAGAACGCTGGTTGTGGTGGCTAAAAGCATTCTGAAAACCGATGCTTTGAAACGGCATATCTTTAAAAACATAACCTACTTTGGTAGCCAAATCGATGCGTTCGGTATTGATTTCAGAACCCCAAGAACGCGTTGAACCCACATCTTTGGTTCGGTCAAAATTGACTTGCCCCGCGAGTTTATTGTCGCGCATGTATTGTCCGGTAATAAAAGCCACCCAGCCGGTTTGGGCATTGGCATATTGCCAGCGATTGATAAGATTAACTTGTTTGCTCAGCGGATTGTCCAGAAAACCATCGTCGTTCATATCTTTCTTGACTTGGCGCATATTGCCGTGCACATACAAACTACTCGCCCATTTTTCTGAAAACTGATGGTTGAAATGCGTATTGAGTTCAAAACGCGCATCACTCGAGCCATAAACATTAATCAAAAGCGGAATGTCTTTGAGCGGTTTGATGAGCTCGGTATTGATTTGACCCGAAATACTTTCATAACCGTTCACGACCGAGCCGGCACCTTTGGTCACTTGGATACTCTCGACCCAAGTTCCGGGCACGAACGATAATCCATAAGCTTGTGAAGCGCCGCGCACCGAAGGAATATTCTCTTGGGTAATCAGCAAATAAGGACTGGTGAGCCCGAGCATTTTGATTTGTTTGGTTCCTGTGAGCGCATCGGCAAAGTTGACATCGATGGCCGGATTGGTCTCAAAGCTTTCAGCCAAATTGCAACAGGCCGCTTTGAGCAATTCTTTGCTGCTCATCACGGTAGTATTTTGTGTGAGATGCAGCGATTTTTTGAGGCTTTTGCGCGAGGCTTCAATCTGAACGTTCTTGAGCGTGTCTTGCCCAAAAAGGTTTACAGAAAAAACACACAACCACAAAAGCAGTAAGTTTTTGAGAAACATAAAAAGTCGATTAATGTGAAACTATCAGGAATATCCTGCCGAATGACATCAAACCAACTCGTAAAAAATGTATTGAGAATAAAGCTGATACAGCGGTGGCGCATGCGAATCACAATAATACTGCATAAAAGTATTTTGCATGCAGGCAGATTCACCCGTTAAAATAGGTATTTGAATCTGCGATGGCACCGTAAAGTCAACTATTGAAAATGAAAAAGACTTTTGAAGATTGCTGTCAATTTTTTTCTGCAGCAGCACTTTTTTGTTTTTGCAACACGAAGAACTTTCCTCTTTCATGCCGCAACACGATTTGTCTTTTTGGGGTTTTGAAAAAGTAGTAGAAAAGTCAATCGAACGCACCTGATCACCGCAATAATGCATGTTCATGGTCAATCCAAATTGGGAAACCAAGAGCAAAATGCTTAACCAAACGCTGATGGATTTTTGAAATTTCATGGCACAAATGTAACGACAGTTCTACGAAAAAGCTTCAATAATATGTTAAAAATCAGGTTTCAAAAACTTGTCCCATTCTGGCTACGCTGCAATCAAAACTGTACTTTTCTTGGATTTTGATACGCAATTCATCGGCTGCTTGATTTTCACCGTGAACAAGAAATACCTTTTGCGGTTTAGCTTTAAGTTCAGACAACCAATTGAGCAAATCGGCCTGATCGCCATGTGCCGAAAGCCCTTGAACTTCTTGAATATTGGCCTGCACCGGATAGTATTTTCCGCGAATTTTGATTTCTTCGGCACCTTCAAGCAACTTTCTTCCTCGGGTTCCTTCGGCTTGATAACCAATGATGATAACGGTAGTTTCAACTCTGGTGATGTATCTTTCAAGATAAGTTAATACACGTCCGCCGGTGAGCATTCCGCTGGCGGCAATGACGACTTTGGGTTGGTTGTCAAAAACGGCTTGAATCGTCTCTTGATAATCAGAAATAAATGAAAACAACTGACACATATCGCGGCAATCGGTTTCATTGAGTTTATGCCAAGAACGATTGTCCATAAAAATATCCAGAACGCTAATGCCCATCGGTGTATCAATGATAAAAGGAACCTCAGGAATTCTGTTGGCTTTTCTGAGTTGCCACAACAAATACATCACCGTTTGGGCACGTTCAACCGCAAAACTCGGAATGATCACAGTACCGCCTTTGTCAAAAGTGTTGTTGATGTATGCTTCAAGTTCAACCAAAACGTCTGAATCCGGATGTAAACGATTGCCATAGGTACTTTCTAAAAAAACATAATCCGCTTTTTGAGGTTTGGTGGGCGCAAACAAAAGCACATCGTCATCGCGGCCAATATCGCCTGAGAAAACCAAGGTTTTATTTTCGATTTCTAGAGTAATACTACAAGCGCCGAGTATATGACCTGCATTGGTGAAAACCGCTGATATTTCGGCATCTAAGGCTACCGGATGATTGGGTTTGACAATTCGGAATTTCGGAAAAACCGCTTCCGCTTGCGCCACATCATACAAAGGCTCGGCTATTTCGTGTTTGGAATAATGCTCTTGGTTGGCTTGCTCGGCTTCTTCTTCTTGAATTTTGGCACTATCCAGCAAAATGAGTTTGGCGATGGCTGCAGTGGGCGCTGTGCAATAAATTTTACCGGAAAAGCCTTGATGCACCAGCCGCGGCAACCATCCGCAATGATCTAAATGCCCATGGGTGAGCAAAACACAATCAATACTTGAGGGCAAAATAGGTAGAGGTTCCCAATTGAGTTCGCGCAGTGGTTTGATGCCTTGAAATTGACCACAATCAATCAAGATGCGCATGCCGTTGCTTTCGATGAGGGTTTTTGAGCCTGTGACCGCGCCGGCCCCTCCGATGAATTGAATTTTCATAATCTATAATTTTTGTCTGCAAAGTTCATGGGCTTCTTTGAGTATGTTCTTGATTCGGTTCGCGCTCAAATGAATGTCGTCTAAAACGGTCGGTTTTTGTATGAGTTCTTGTGCCAATATAACATTTTGACCCATAAGTTGGTTTTTTTCATTCAACGTCAGAGTAGTCAAACAAGTAACCGGATATAAGTGATTGGCATCGATTTTATCGCGCAAATTTTGATTTTCGGGATAATCCCAACTGAGCAAATTAAGCCCCGAGCAATGCCCAAATCTGAGCGCATCTGAGCTAAATCGATTGTTGGTTACAATCCAGCAATGATGAATTTGGGTCAACGAATCAAACAATAAATGCTCTTGATTTTTGACATCGTTAAAGCGCGAAAGAATATACATTGGCACTTTGACATCGGTAACCGATTCTCGTTGTCCGTGGAATTTACATTCAATCATGGACAATTGCCCACTTTGCTTCATCACGACATCAATTTCATGTGTGACACATTTGCCTTCCAAAGTCAAGTTGGTTTGGGTTTGATAGCCTTCGGCCGAAAAAAGCCTAGCGATGTATTTTTCAAAAAAGAAACCCGCAGGTCCTAACTGTTCCATGGCTTGTCTGAGATTATATCGGGCAGCATGCGAGTTCGAAGTTTTTTTGAGTAAAGCAAAAGCCGCCTTGTAAATTTTCTTTGTAGACATGCCATCATAAATCTGATTCTGAATTTGTTGTATAATATGACTAATGACAGATTCGTCTGCACCCGATTTGTTGAGCGAATTTTGAAGTTTTCGAACATCGAACTCAACTAATTCACCTGAATGTTTTTGAATTTTCATCTTATAAATCTCATTTGCATAAAGTTAGTGATATTGATTTGAAAATAAGATTTTTCTGAACTATTTTTTAGGGTTTCCCCTAATGCCTATGTCAAAAGGATTTGCCAAATTGCAGCAATAACCTATTAAAACTAAACAACTATGGAAATTTATGCCAGCAGCCGAAACTTTTCAGAATACGGTATTGACCAAGCAGAATGGGAACTTGAAAACAAAGATTACATCATCAATATTCAGCAGCCCTCAGCAGGTTTTGAATATACTCTTTACACAATTTACCTAGTGAGCTCAGACTATAATACGACGCCTTCATGGCTCAAAACAAACACTCATTTTATTGAATATGATATGTCAATGAATAATATTGAGGCCGAGCATCTCATAACCAGTCAACAGACAATCCAAGATATCGATGCAGAGATTTTAAAAAACAACTGTGTATCGTTGTCATTGACACAAATTCAAAATAAAGGTGGCGCTTTTAATGTTGATTCATATCAAACTTATATGTCCTTGTCTATAGACTCAAAAGAGCTCAGCATCAGAATAGTCAACAATTACTATTACCCAGGAGATTGTTATTCATATCCTTTTTTCAAGAGCATTTTATTTGACAACCCTGGTGTAGATCTTCAAAAATGCTGTTTTTATTTTGTCAACATTTCGATTGACAGTATTACAACTATTGCTTTTAAAGTTATTTTTGGAAATGGAAGTGAGAAGTATTATGATTACTCTGGTTCACCAATGTAATTTCTTGTCAAAATAACCATGAATTAAAAAGTGCAAAATTTAAGTATAACAGATTTTTTATGTAGAATAAATCCCATCAGGGTATTTATTTTAATAACTTTTATTCACGGTTTTTTTTCTTTGAAGAGAGAAAAAAAACAACATTTTTTCTTACTTTCAGTTCTATTTGTCGGCTTGATTACCGAAGTTTTGTCGGTCATATTCGAATGTTTAATCATTCACATGAAAGTTTTATATTCTATTAGTTTTATTATATATCTTTCAATATGGCTAGTAATTATTACTCAAGTTGATGAATTGATGAGTTTAAGAAAAATCATTCTTTCGGGTTTTATCACTTTTGGATTTGCCAATCTATTTTTTATTGAACAATCAAACCTGAATCATTTAACCTTTATAATCGGTGCCTTAATTTACATAAGTCTTTTTTTGTACTTCAGTTATCATCAACTCAACCGTGAAAACTTATCCTATTTTACCCAAAACGAATATCTATTACTTTTTACACCAGTAATTTTCTTCTTTGGCTTTAGTTTTATGTTTGGTTTCCGGAATTTAGAAATTAGTAACGCTATTATTTATCAAAATATCAGTTTATACACTTTCATCGGATATTTTGTCAATCTTATTTATTATTCGCTAGCCAATTTATATATTTACAGAGAGAGAAAATTGATCAATCGCCACCATGAACACTAATATTGCTTTCGGTATCATCATCGGGTTTTTATTTATCTGTCTGATTATTCTGTTTTGCATTGTCATCATCAAGCTTTACATCCAAAAAATCAAAAAATACAATGCCGTGATTTATGAAAAGGAAATCACCTTTCAAAAAACACTCAACAGCGCCTTACTAGAAAGCCAAGAACACTTACTCAATAATATTTCACAAGATTTACACGACGATGCAGGTCAGCAACTCACCGTGATTAATTTTCAGCTCGAACATTTCAAATTGGATTGGCCCGACACATCGGCTGCTTTGAACCCTGTTTCGGAATCACTGGCCCATTTATCAGATACGTTGCGCAAAGTGAGCCACTCGCTCAACAATCAATGGCTCAGTCAAAATGGCCTCATCAAAGCCATTAGCCAAGAAGTTGAACGCATCAAAAAGAATAAATTCATCAAAATTGATTATATTGAACCCACAGTTGAAAAAGTCTTTAAAGCTGAAGAGCAAATCGTGCTTTTCAGGATTTTTCAAGAGTGTTTAAACAATACTTTTAAACATGCACGGGCAAGTCAAATAAGCATTCAAATTCAACCAAAACCGTTTGCCATTTGTATTGAAGATAACGGAGTTGGGTTTGACACTTCTCAAATACAATCGCAAGGAATTGGCATTATCAATTGCCAGCAAAGAGCTTCGGTGATTGATTATCATTTTGAAATTCAAAGCCAGCCCAATAGCGGAACCAAAATTATCCTATCTGAAAAAATCCAATAAATTAGACTTGACCACCACTCATAAGCTGCATCATATGGAAAATTTAATTCGCATCGGTCTGATTGATGATCACAAAATTGTTCGCCAAGGCATCAAAGAGCTCTTACATAAACTTGGGAATATAATCGTTACACATGAGTTTGACAGCGGTGTTGAGTTTTTGTCAGCCTTACCTTTAAATAATGCGCCCGACATGTACATTTTGGATTATTCGATGCCGCAAATGAACGGTATTCAAGTGTTGGAAGTGCTTGAAAAAAAAATTGATGAGTATCGAGTTTTACTCCTCACCCAGCATTTTGACGAAGAAATCATCAGTCAAGCCTATAATGCCGGAGCGCGCGGATTTCTAAATAAAAACTGTACCGCCCAAGATCTGAATTTCGCCATCAACAACATCATGACAGTGGGTTATAACAATGTGGCCGATATCTTGAAACGCGTCAAAAATTTTGACGACCACACTCGAAATGCACCCGAAATCAACGTCGAATTGTCAGAACGAGAACTTGAATTCTTGAAATTAGTTTGTAATGACGAAGAGTTTACTTATGATCAAATGGCCAATAAAATGGGGCTTTCTGTAAAATCATTAGAAGGGTACAGAGCCGGGCTTTTTGATCGCTACGGAATCAAATCAAAAGTCGGTTTGGTTTTGTTTTCATACAAATACAAACTCACCGAACCTTTTTTATGAAGCTTCTTTGATCTTCTGAAAATAAAAAGCAGGCAAAAACAACAACAGAAAAAGCGGCTGAATCAGCAATCTTCGAACATAGAACAGCGCAAAATTGCTCTGGCTATCCGAAAAACACAACAAACCAAATAAGGCCAAAAGCAACAAGAGTCCCAAAACAGCATACAAAACTATGGTAAGTTTTATCAGGGATGCATCGGTAAAAACCAAATATATAATCGCTACTGAAATCACTGAATTAATCAGATAGCGCAGCAACATCGAACCCAACAACGCCAAACCATCATAGGGCGGAAACGGCAAGTTCAGATAGTCGTTTTTGAAATAATCTAAAAACGGATCATAAAAAATCCTGTGCTCAAAGGCTCTAATGGCAATGAGCAACAAAACCAAAACAGCAAGCACGCTGAATCGCAAAGTTTTATTGAGATTTCTTAGTTGCATATTTTGAATATGAGCTTACCCAAGTTATCCATAAACCAAAAACTACTCCGTAAATAAACAACGGAAATACTACTCCGTGCAACAAAGGTTCTTTGTCCGGAAAATGCAACAAAGCAGCCGAGAGTAGAGCAATGCGTGTTACATTGAGCAAATGAATGATGATACAACCCGAGAGAATAAAAATCAATGTGCGCCAAAATGTGCCCGAAAAAGCAATCACAAACGAAGTAAACAAAATCATCACGCTCAAGGCGTTGCAACCTTCAACAATGCGCGAAACATATTGCCCTTCCAAAATTACTTTAATAGAAGCTTGTCCCGGATGTGGTTCCAAAACCGCTTGATAGCCAATCCAACCCAAAAGCGTTTTTACTTGATGTGCTACCGATTCTGTTATTCCGTCTACTTCAAAAGTAAGCTCGTGATCAAAAGTCATTAAATACAATCGATACAACAGCGTCAAGCCTGCATAAGTGGCAAAAAACCGAAACAAAAAAGTAAAAAACGGACGGTATGAGCACAGTGCTTTTTTCAAGAAGTAATTTTTAACAAAAATATAGAAATTCCGCACGCAGCAATGAATACTTTTGCACAAAAAAATCCCATGACCTTTTCAGAATTACAACCCGAAATCACCCAAATCATCCAGCAAACCGGCAAAACCCGTGACGAAAAGTTATTCGAAATTTGTCAATTGCTCAATCAAAACATTGCTCATTACAATTGGGTTGGATTTTATTTTCGCAACGGTCAAAAAGAAGAACTTATCCTCGGGCCTTATGTGGGCGCTCCGACCGATCACACCGTGATTCCGTTTGGCAAAGGCATTTGCGGACAAGTGGCAGTTTCCAACCAAAACTTCGTGGTGCCTGATGTTTCCTTACAAGACAATTACATCGCGTGTAGTTTCACGGTCAAATCTGAAATCGTGGTTCCGCTTTTTGTCAATGGCCAAAACATCGGTCAAATCGATATTGATTCGCACGAGCTTGATGCGTTTACCGAGCAAGACGAACGCTTTTTAGAATTTGTCAACCAGCAAGTGTCCACTTTATTTTAAAATTTTCAGAAACTATTACTTTATCTATTCGCTCTTTTGGAGCTTGGATCCGGCCATTCGCTATATCTTTTGCGCTGAACCCCAGCCCAAAAAGATACCGCTACTGTCCGGGCTAGGGCATTTTTCACACATCTTGCCTTAATTGTCCAGAAAAAGCAATGTTGCCAAAAAGTTTTAGAAATATTCACACGCGAGCCTTTTGTAATCAATATTTATTTTTACATTTGCACACGAATTGAGAAAATCTCGGTTCATACATAATAATCATTTAAATAATATTAGCATGTACTTAACTAAAGAAGTAAAAGCTGAAATCTTCGCAAAACACGGAGGTAAAGCTGAAAACACAGGTTCTGCCGAGGGGCAAATCGCCTTGTTCACGTTCAGAATCAACCACCTTACGGAGCACTTGAAAAAAAATCGTCACGATTACAACACCGAGCGCTCATTGGTAAAATTGGTAGGTAAAAGACGCTCATTGCTCGACTATCTCAAGAAAACAGACATTACGAGATACCGTGAGATTATTAAAGAATTGAATATCAGAAAATAACAATTCAGAAAAAGAGGTGCCCGCGCGCCTCTTTTTTTTAGCTATTAAGCATAAAAAGTTTGGTTTTTCATTGGGTACAACAACTACAACAACACAACGCCCTTTGTTTAATTAACAGAATTAGAACTTATGATTCCAAAAGCAACGACAGAAGTCATCGATTTGGGCGATGGAAGAACCATCTCAATCGAAACTGGAAAATTAGCCAAACAAGCCGACGGATCGGTTGTCGTCCGTTCAGGCGACTGTATGCTATTAGCTACAGCGGTTTCGGCAAGAACCGCTAACCCAGGGGTTGATTTTTTACCCTTGACGGTTGACTACCGTGAAAAATTTGCCGCAGCAGGACGTTTCCCGGGCGGTTTCTTTAAAAGAGAAGCGCGCCCGAGTGACGCCGAAGTTTTAACCATGCGTTTGGTTGACCGCGTATTGCGTCCGCTTTTCCCGGATGATTACCACGCCGAAACGCAGGTCATGATTCAACTCATGTCGCATGACGAAAATGTAATGCCCGATGCATTGGCCGGATTAGCTGCTTCAGCTGCGTTGGCCGTATCAGACATTCCATTTTACAATTTAATTTCAGAGGTTCGTGTTGCACGCGTAGACGGAAAACTCGTCATCAATCCGAGCAAAGCACAATTAGAATTATCCGACATTGACATGATGATTGGTGCTTCAGCGGATTCAGTTTGTATGGTAGAAGGCGAAATGAAAGAAATTTCAGAAGCCGAAATGATCGAGGCCATCAAATTTGCACACGAAGCAATTAAAGCGCAAATCAAAGCACAAGAAAAACTCAGAGCAGCGGTGGGTTCACCAGAATACAGAACCTACGAGCCGGAGAAAGAAGACGAAGCTGTTTATAAAAAAGTAAAAGCAGCGGCTTATGATAAATACTATGCCATTGCGCAAGAAGCTTCTGCCAAAAGCGAAAGAGGTGAAAAATTTGCAGCCGTAAAAGAAGAAGTAGTTGCCTTGTATTCTGAAGAAGAATATGCCGAAAACGCTGATTTAGCTGAATTGGTTAGCAAATACAACTACAAAACCCAAAAAGAAGCGGTTCGCAATGTTATCCTTGAAAAAGGAATTCGTTTGGACGGTCGTAAAACTACTGACATTCGTCCGATTTGGTGTGAGGTTGACTATTTGCCATCGGTACACGGTTCTTCGCTTTTTACCCGCGGAGAAACGCAAGCTTTGGCAACCGTAACTTTGGGAACTTCACGCGAGGCCAACCAAATTGATTTGCCGTCTGAGCAAGGAGAAGAAAAATTCTACTTACATTATAATTTCCCGCCGTTTTCAACCGGTGAAGCCAAACCGCTCAGAGGAACTTCACGACGTGAGGTAGGTCACGGAAACTTGGCCCAACGCGCGTTGAAAAACATGATTCCTGCGGATTGTCCGTACACCGTTCGTATTGTGTCAGAAGTATTAGAATCTAACGGATCATCATCGATGGCAACCGTTTGTGCCGGAACGATGGCGCTGATGGATTCTGGAGTTCAGATGATCAAACCGGTTTCAGGAATTGCCATGGGGCTTATTACCGACGGAGAAAAATTCGCAGTATTGTCAGATATCTTGGGTGATGAAGATCACTTAGGCGATATGGATTTTAAAGTAACCGGAACCAAAGATGGCATTACTGCTTGTCAAATGGATATCAAAATTGATGGTTTGCGATACGATATCATGGAGCAAGCGCTTGAACAAGCTCGTGCCGGCCGTATGCATATTTTAGAGAAATTGATTGAAACCATTCCTGCTCCTAGAGCTGATGTGAAAAAACATGCTCCTAAAATCATTATGCGTACCATTCCAGGAAACTTTATCGGTGCTCTTATTGGTCCGGGTGGTAAAGTGATTCAAGAATTGCAAAAAGCTACTGGAACTACCATTGTCATCAATGAAGTCAACGAAGAAGGTATTGTTGAAATCTTGGGTACAGATCCGGATGGAATTGCAGCAGTATTGGCCAAAATCGACTCGATTATTTTTAAACCAACCGTTGGTGAGAGCTACGAAGTAAAAGTGATTAAAATGTTAGATTTTGGCGCTGTAGTTGAATATACGCAAGCTCCGGGCAACGAAGTTTTATTGCACGTTTCTGAGCTAGCTTGGGAGCGCACCGAAAACGTTGCTGATGTGGTTAAAATGGGCGATGTATTTACCGTGAAATATATGGGCATCGACCCGAAAACCAAAAAAGAGCGTGTTTCTAAAAAGGCCTTATTGCCAAGACCTCCAAGAGACGAGAATCGTCCTCCGCGTGACGAAAACCGCCCTCCGAGAGACCACAACAGACCGCCAAGAGATAAAAAAGAATAATTTCTGAAGATAAAAAAACCCTCATTTCATCGACGAAGTGAGGGTTTTTTGTTAAAGTTAAACTCTGGTCGAGTTTGTG
This sequence comes from Bacteroidota bacterium, assembly GCA_018267095.1. GTDB lineage: Bacteria > Bacteroidota > Bacteroidia > Flavobacteriales > Flavobacteriaceae > Flavobacterium. The sequence goes on along the minus strand of JAFDZC010000018.1, from coordinate 450,092 downwards.
ATGCTTTTATCGATTTTTCTTAGTCACTTACTTTTTGGTAATTATTTTTACAACAACAAACTAATACAAACCCCTAATCAAACAAACATATGAAGAAATTCTTTACCCTTCTATTTATTTCTACCCTTTTTTCGTGCTCTAAAAGCGACGATTCTGACTCACAACCAGCTGCTTTGGCTACTAGTCCAGAAGCAGTTGTAGCGCATGATCTGTCAAACTACGGCATCTATAAAGGCATTTTGGTCGGTCCTTCAGGAGTAGCAAAAATAAACATCCATAATGACGGAACCATTAATGCTACTTTAGTTATACAGGGCACCAAGCACACTTTTACCACCAGCGAATCGGTAGCTCAAAATCAAAATATTTCCGGGCTTACATTTACCAAAGGCAACATGAAATTTGACTTTAACTGTAATGCTCATGGTGATGAAATTGAAGTTACAGATTTGGTGATGCCGGGATATGACAAAGTTTCGATGATTTTGATGAAAGAGTATTCAGATAGCCAAGTAAAGTGTTTTCAGGGTTCATACAACGGCGATTCAGACAACGGAACTTTTAATCTGATGACCAGTGGTGAATCAATTTATGGCTTGGCCTATTCAACTCCTGAAGATTCTATTTGGTACATTCATGGAAGCAGCAAAGGAATTTCGATTTCAGGCTCGATGGAAAACGCTAATTTTTCAGGAGGCATTTTTGGCAACAGTGCCAACGGTGTTTGGCAAAATAATTTGAGTCAATCCGGTACTTGGGTTGCCAACAGAACCTTATAGATAATCTTACTTATACAAATATTACCCGGTTTAATACCGGGTTTTTTTATATTCGCAAATTGCATTAGGGATGGAAGCTTTGTTTGAGCTCTTTTGGCCAGTTGCAATCATAAAGCAAAACAATTGATTGATTCAAAAATAATTTTTTAATTGAGAAGAATGACCGCCAAAAAGCGAGTGCGCACAGCCCGACCCGCAGGGAAATGCCCAAAATAAAAAAATTTAAGGCTGTTTGTAACTTTTTTGGAACTTATACCGTACAAGCCGAGAATCTTTTAAAAAAAGGAGAATAAAACATGAGACAACTCAAAATCACCAAACAGGTAACCAATCGTGAAACCGCGTCGCTTGACAAGTATTTACAAGAAATTGGTAAAGTAGATTTGATTACAGCCGATGAAGAAGTAGAATTGGCACAAAGAATCAAAGCAGGTGATCAAAGAGCCCTCGAAAAACTAACCAAAGCCAATCTTCGCTTTGTGGTTTCGGTGGCCAAACAATATCAAAATCAAGGATTAACACTTCCGGATTTAATTAACGAAGGAAATCTGGGTCTGATTAAAGCGGCTCAACGTTTTGATGAAACCCGTGGTTTTAAGTTCATTTCGTACGCCGTTTGGTGGATTCGTCAATCTATTCTTCAAGCTTTGGCTGAACAATCGAGAATTGTTCGTTTACCGCTGAACAAAATTGGCTCGATCAACAAAATCAATAAAATGTATGCTTTACTCGAGCAATCTAACGAGCGTCCGCCATCGGCAGAAGAAATTGCCAAAGAATTGGATATGACGGTCAATGACGTTAAAGAGAGCATGAAAAATTCTGGTCGTCACTTATCAATGGATGCGCCGCTTGTTGAAGGTGAAGATTCAAACTTGTACGACGTTTTGCGCTCGGGCGAATCTCCGAATCCGGATAGAGAATTAATTCATGAATCATTGCGTACTGAAATTGAGCGTTCATTAGAAACGCTTACTCCACGTGAGGCCGATGTAGTTCGTTTGTACTTTGGTTTGGGTGATCAACACCCGATGACTCTTGAAGAAATCGGTGAAACTTTTGACTTAACTCGTGAACGCGTTCGTCAGATTAAAGAAAAAGCGATTCGCAGATTAAAACACACCTCTAGAAGTAAAATACTAAAAACATATCTTGGATAATCCAAGGGTAAAGTTCACAAAAGAATTTTACACACGATGACAACAGTCTGATTAACTGTTCGTTTTTTGATTGATGATTGAAACTCCGGCTGATTACCGGAGTTTTGCTTTTTTATGGGAAGCAACCCTCCGGTCTGTTCGAGCTTTGCTCTCGGGTTTAGCTACGCTCAGTTCGCCTGCGGCTCGTGTAAGAAGTTTTGCTTTTTAAGGGAAGCAAAGTCTAAGATTTAATTAAAGTTCAAATATGAGTTTTGTCATATCTGGTTAAACCAAATCATTTACCTTTGTGATAAACTTCACAACTCTATGAGAACACCACTTATTGCACCCTCAGTACTTTCAGCCGATTTTGGCAACTTACAACGCGATATTGAAATGATTAATCAGTCTAAGGCCGATTGGTTTCACATTGATATTATGGACGGCGTTTTTGTGCCCAATATTTCATTTGGTATGCCGGTTTTGGAGGCCATTACGCGTCATGCTCAAAAAACGGTTGATGTGCATTTGATGATTGTTGATCCGGATAGATACATTAAAACTTTTGCCGCTTTGGGCGCGAATGTTTTGACGGTTCACTACGAAGCTTGTACTCATTTGCACAGAACCATTCAAGCCATCAAAGCTGAAGGAATGAACGCCGGCGTAGCATTGAATCCGCACACACCGATTTCTGTTCTTGAAGACATTATTCAAGAGGTCGATTTGGTTTGTTTGATGAGTGTGAATCCCGGTTTTGGCGGACAATCATTTATTGAGAATACTTATCAAAAAATCAAAAAATTAAAATCACTTATTGAAGTAAAAAACGCCAAAGCTTTAATCGAAATTGACGGTGGTGTATCTGATAAAAACGCCCGACAGCTATCTGCCGCAGGCGCAGATGTATTGGTGGCCGGGAATGCCGTTTTTAAAGACGAGAATCCAGCTGAAGCCATTGTTCGACTTAAAGAATATGCTATTTAATTTATTCTTTTACAACGCGTAAACTTTGTTGCCCGGCTTTAGTACTTACTTGTACAATGTAAACTCCTGAGGGCAATGATTGCATCATGACTTTTGAAGTATGCGCATCAATGAGTTTTTGTCCCATTATGTTATAAATCTCAATGTGATTGACCGGCTCATTACTTTGAACAAACAAAATGTCTTGAACCGGATTAGGCAAAATCATAACCGATGCGCGATCAAAAGTGGTATTACCCATGACATTTAAATGCACCGTAACAGGCAATCTATCGGGGCTTTCGTGCCCATTGATGGTTTGGCTGGCGTAATAAGTTACCCCATCAACCAAAACCGTTGAAAGCGGCAGCGGATTGGCGTTTACATTTCGGCCTAAACCATCATACCATTGAATGTTTTGGCCATTTACAATCAAATCAGCTAAGGTTTGTCCCTGACTAAAGGTCTGGTCTTGATTTCCTAAAGGAGCCGGAACAGGGCTTTCGTGAACTACAAAATCTTGCGAATAACTTTCGCAACCTCCAAAATCATAAGTTGCTCTAACTTGGTAAACATGCAAGCCACTTTCTTTGTGCGTATTGACCAAATAAGTGGATTGGTTGGCATTTGGAATAACAACTCCTGATTCATACCACTGATAAGTATAATTCGCGTTTAAAGAAACTGAAAGTAGTAAAGGTTGCACCACCGTATTTCCATCAACATAAATATAATCATGGTTGTCTTGCCCATAAATTACTGGCATTTGAACCGGGACTACGGTAATATGAAAAGCATGTTCTGCGCTACACATACCGTTAGCAGCTGGTGCATAGATATAAACTACTTGACTAGAAGTTAATATATCATTCGCGAACAATTGAGTTCCGGTACCATTTAAATTAGTATAGTAATTTCCAAAATTAATTTGCGGAAGAGTGTATGAACCACAAACGGTTACATCCGGAAGCGAATCAACCGGTACAGCTGTTTGAATGTCAAATGCCAATGTCGCCACAGCAGTTCCACCACAATAATCACTGCCAGTTACTGTAATATTGTGTGAGCCTGCTTCTAATCCATCAGGAAGAATAATAGACACAGAACCCGATGGATTCAAAGTAATTGTGTATAAAGCACCACCGTCAATACTGTATATCAGCGGGCCATTTACACCCGAGGCACTCAAAGTCATAGCAATCTGAGTTCCTTGACAAAATACCGCAGGGCTCGGCGCTGAAATTTGAATAGTTGCCGCAGGTAAAACCGGAATAACCATAGTAATATTAACAGCGCATTGACCTAAATTTGGTGTAAATGTGTAGACAGTAGTAGCTGTATTACTTACCGTTGAGGGCGACCAAGTTCCTGTAATTCCATTGTTTGAAGTTGTTGGTAATACCGGAGGAGTTGTACCTTGACAAATGGTTGCTATTGGATCAAAAGTCGGAACTAGCGGTGATTGAATTCCGACTGCCACAGAGTAGGTTTCTGTTGGGTTAGTTCCGTTTGAGAGCACAGTATAGGTAACTGTATACATGCCCAGAGTACTGGCAATCGGATAAATAGCTCCTGTTACTGCATCTAAGCTCAAACCTCCTGGAGGTGAAGAAGAAAAAATACCGCCCTGTTGACCAGTGATGGTGGGAACCTCCATTGGGTCGTCGTTGCAAAACAAAAAGCTACTGTATGAAAAACTTGTTTGAGCATTCATGCTGAGCAAAGTGACAAAAAAGACTAGTATCGTAAGTAATTTTATTTTCATAAACCAATGATTTTAAGCCACTAAAATAATAAAAAAATGCTCCCGTAATCAGGAGCATTCTTTTAATATTGTTCAATCAAGTATTTAATCAAATCCGTGGTTGAGACAATTCCTACCAACAATTCGCCTTCAACTACCGGCAAAGCGTGAAACTCTCGTTTGGCCAGAATTTCTGCAACTTCTTTAATGCTGGTTTCAGGTGAGACGGTTACTAAATCTCTTGCCATGACTTGTTCGAGCGAAAACATATTGTAAACAGTTACTTCTACGTTGGTTTCGTCTTCATCAATAGCATCTGCGTATGAAATTCGGAGCAAATCTGTATAACTAATCATTCCGAGAATTTTATTGCCATTGACCACCGGAATATGACGAATGTGATGCTTTTTGAATAATTCCTCGGCTTTGGTTAAATCGTCCGTTAAATTGAGTTTAATGAGGTTTTTCGACATAATGGTCGATACCGGAACACGCTGTTTCATAATGAAAGTATTTTGATGATTAACTGTATTAAAGTTAGCTCGTCAAAAGCAATAAAAACATGATAAAAGTCAAGCTGATGAAGTGATTCGTTGTGTAAAAAGCGGATTCTGCTGTGCAGTTCCCTCAAAGCTCCGCTTTGAAAATACACAAAACAAAAAAACGCTCAAGCGAGCTTGGCCTCTGAACATCGAGTAATTTTGGAATTGAGGGGATTCTGCTGTGCAGTTCCCTCAAAGCTCCGCTTTGAAAATACACAAAACAAAAAAACGCTCAAGCGAGATTGGCCTCTGAACATCGAGTAATTTTGGAATTGAGGGGATTCTGCTGTGCAGTTCCCTCAAAGCTCCGCTTTGAAAATACACAAAACAAAAAAACGCTCAAGCGAGCTTGGCGTTTTTTCTTATTTGTGTATTTATTCGTGACCGCGAAGGGATTCGAACCCCCAACCCTCAGAGCCGAAATCTGATATTCTATCCAGTTGAACTACGCAGCCATTATATAGATGGTGAAATTATAAGACCGTAGGACTTATTAAACAATATGATATAAAAATCCTTCTATCTTGAAATCTTATTAAGCCAATAATTTTTTGACAATCATTGAAATGGTTTTGCCATCGGCTTGCCCAGAAAGCTCTTTCGAAGCCATGCCCATGACTTGCCCCATAGCCGCCATTCCTGAGAAACCATTCTCTGAGATGATTTTAGCCACAGCAGCTTCAATCTCTGCCTCTGACAATTGTGCCGGCAAGAATTTCTCAATCACGGCTACTTGAGCCAGTTCAGGAGCAGCCAAATCAGCTCTGCCTTGTTCGGTATAGATTGTTGCGCTGTCTTTGCGTTGTTTGACCAAACGCTGTAATAATTTAATTTCTTCGTCGGCTGACAATTCCTCTTTGGCACCACTTTCGGTTTGGGCCAATAAAATAGCCGATTTAATCGCGCGTAAAGCTTCGAGCGCCACGGTATCTTTGGCGCGCATGGCGGTTTTGATTTCCTCCATGATGTTTGCAGATAAACTCATCTGATGCAGTTTTTTATGTGAATTCTGATGCCCTGCTCCGGATAGAAGCGAATATCCTTTTGAGCCGTGGTTCGGCGCAAAAGATAGCAGCGGATAGCCGGATAAAAGCCCGACAAAACTACAAAAAATGTTCTAGATTTTGAATTCTTTTAAAACAAAATACCCCGAAAAACAGAAGCCTTTCGGGGTATCAAGCAGGTTTGTTGCTTAGATTATTTTTTCTCTAACCAGAAATAATTGTTCCAGCCTTCAACCAAAGTTTGTGGGTCTTTGTTTTTGGCGCGGTCTTGCTTGTCGCACAAAACAATCGCTCCGCCCGCTACTTTAAAGTCGTACATTCTTGGCGCAGCTTCACCGTCAACGGTTACCTTCATCGTGTAACTTCCGTCTTTGAGTTCAGCTATTTTCAAGAAATCTTTTGCGCCCACGAGTTTCATAGAGCAAGAGAAATCTTTCCATTCACCTTTTTCTACAATGGCAGTTTGCTTGTTTGGAACTGAAATTGTTTTTCCGTTTTGCATTAGTTCTGGGTACCAAACGATGCTTTTAGTTGTTTTTCTGGCATTATTCGGATCTGGTTTAAAATCGGTGTGCATCAAGTAAAATCCGAAAATGAAGTTTCCGGTACTCTGTGGAGTTACATATGCCCATTTTTCCCAAGGCCCTGTTGAATACCAAAGCACTGAGCTGGCAGCATACGGATCAGTGTCCGCCTTTTTATGAACATCAAAATCAAAGGTGTAAATCTGTTTTCCTCCGGCAAAGAAATCAATTTTATACTTGCCTTCTTGTGTTAACATCAAATCCGATTGCTGGTTGCCGTTGTCTTGATAAGTGTTTTGTTTCCCATCATTGAAATAACTTCCGTCTCCGTAGGTAGGTGATTTAATCAACTGACCGTTAGCGTATACTTTGGTGGTTAAAACGTTTTTATCGTAGATCATATCTACATTCCCGCCTGAAGCTTTTTTGTTTGGAATAAAGGTAGCTCGGTAAAAATTCATTCTCAGATTACCGTTATCAGACACTTCTGTACCGTCTAATAATGATTTCATGGTAATGGCAGGTGTCATAGGATATTGGCTCCAATCTAAAGCTGGACTACTACCGCCAACAGCTGCACTTGTTCCTGCTGCTGGGGATTTACCGGTTGCTACATTTTCTGCTGCTTTGGTAGCTGCTTTTTTAAGCATTCCGCCCAATTGCGCCTGAGAGAGTGAACTCATTGAAATGGCCGCCATCAATAACAAAGCTTTTGTCGTTTTTTTCATTGCTAATTTGTTAGTTATTAAGTAATTTTTGTTTTTTACCCAAGCAAGATAACCAAAAGAGAGCCATAAAAAAGATATCCCGAGCATTCGATGGAAAACTCGGGATATCTGCAGCGATTTGAATGAAATTCGCTAAAGCTTAGTCTACGTTGTCGTGTAAAAATGAGTTGTTAGAACGCAACTGTACATCATCATTGCTGTCAGTGCCTAATGAAAGACGCGATGCTTGATTTTGAGCCGGATTGGTCGTGATGTCAATGCCTAATCTTTTGTAAGCCGGTTCTTTCTCGAACTCATCCATACGCGATGGATTGTTGTGGAATTTATAGTTGAATTCTTTTAATTTTCTTCTGCGCTCATCTGCTCTGAGTTTCAAAGTTTCTTCAATAGACATTTCCATCGGAGAGACATCTTCAAAAGCCGGAGAAAAATTAGATACTTCTTCAACCTTTTTCATAGTGATATTGAGCTCTTCAGCAATTGGTTCTTCTGCCACGGCAGCTGCTGGTTTTGAATTGAGCAATTCACTCTCAACTTCCATATATTCTTCGAGTGAATAACGAACAATTCCGGTTTCGTTGAGCTCGGTCATCGGCACGACTTGTACAGGTTGATTTACAATGATGTCTTTGGTTTCGTTGCTGAGTTCAAAAACAATTTTGTTTTCGTCAATGGCAGCAGCGGGTTCGCTTACCGGCATATCAAACGTAAAACTGGCTTGTTCTTGTTTGACTTCGGTGGCATCAACCACTTTGATTTCATTGATGATATCGACCGCAGGTTTTGCCTCAAAAGTGGGCAATTCAAACGAAAGCGGTTTTTCAGGTGTAACAATTTCAAAGGTTACATCAAGGTTTTTGATGAACTCAGTCATGGCGATGAGTTCGTTTTCGTTCAATACCGGCTCGGCAGGGGTTTCGTCTTCGATGAGTTCAAAGACAATTTTCTCTTCGGCAGCAGCGGTCACTTGCGGTTGAGACACTTCAGTATCTAACTGAAATGAAGCGACCGGTTTTTGGGTCAAATCGCGCTCAATTTTGTGCTCTCCATCGAGTGAATGAATGATTTTTTTCGGCTCGGCATTCACGATTCCGCTTTGCTGATCGGCGTTAAAACCCGTAGCAATAATAGTTACCGCAATCGCATCGCCCAAAGTATCGTCTTCGCCCACACCCATAATGATATTGGCATTATATCCGGCCTCGGTTTGAATGTAGTCGTTGATTTCTCCGATTTCATCAATGGTAATTTCGGTGGTTCCGGAAACAATCAACAGCAATACGTTTTTGGCTCCGGTGATTTTGTTGTCGTTGAGTAAAGGTGAGTCTAAAGCCGCAACAATGGCGTCTTTGGCTCGGTTGTCACCCAAAGCTGTTGCCGAACCCATAATCGCGGTTCCGCTGTTTGAAAGTACGGTTTTGGCGTCTTTTAAGTCAATATTTTGAGTGTAGTGATGCGTAATAACTTCGGCAATTCCGCGTGAAGCTGTAGCCAAAACTTCATCAGCTTTTGAGAATCCGGCTTTAAAACCTAAATTTCCGTACACTTCACGCAATTTGTTATTGTTAATCACAATGAGTGAATCAACTTGCTTGCGCAAACGCTCCACGCCAGCCAAAGCCTGATCTGAGCGAACTTTTCCTTCAAACTGAAAAGGAACAGTCACAATTCCAACGGTTAAAATATCTCTTTCTTTAGCCAACTGTGCAATGACCGGTGCGGCCCCAGTTCCGGTTCCTCCGCCCATTCCGGCTGTAATAAATACCATTTTTGTATTGGTGTCGAGCATTTTCTCGATATCGGCAATGCTTTCAATAGCCGATTGTTGTCCTACTTCAGGATTGGCTCCAGCTCCGAGTCCTTCGGTTAAGTTTACACCTAACTGAATTTTGTTGGGAACCGGGCTGTTTTGCAAAGCTTGAGAATCGGTGTTGCAAACAATAAAGTCTACTCCTTTGATTCCCTGCTTGAACATGTGGTTGATGGCATTGCTACCACCGCCACCTACTCCGATTACTTTAATCACGTTGGATTGATTTTTAGGTAAATCGAATGAGATTCCAAATTCTGAGTTGTTTGTCATACTTTTTGGTATTTTGTATTCTTATTTATTATGTTGGGCTAATTCTTATTCTGCGTTGTCCAAAAATTCTTTGATTTTGTCTACATAACGATCAAAAAACGAGCGACGCATTTTGATTTCGGTTGATTCCGGACGGATGAAAACTTCTTCTTCAGCCACAGCCTCCGGTGCAATTTCTTCAACCTTTTCAAAAACCGGAGTTTCAGGCTCAACGGCTTTCGGGATTTCAAACGGTTCAAACTTGCGCTCTACTCTCGGGCTTGATTTTTCGGGAACGGTTTGCGATTCAATGCGAACGGCGCTTTGTGTTTGATTCTCGATGCTGTTCATCACCAAACCAACCGCTGTTGCATACAATGGGCTCGAAATTTCTTCGTCTGAGTTTCCGGCCAAATGCTCATTCGGATAACCAATGCGCGTATCCATTCCGGTAATGTATTCAACGAGTTGTTTGATGTGTTTTAGGTTTGAACCACCACCAGTGAGTACAATTCCGGCAATGAGTTTTTTGCGCGGATCTTCATGACCGTAAGCTTTGATTTCGGCGAACACTTGCTCGATGATTTCAACCACACGAGCGTGGATGATTTTCGAGAGATTTTTGAGCGATATTTCTTTAGGTTCACGACCACGCAATCCCGGAATCGAAACAATTTCGTTGTCTTTGTTCTCGCCCGGCCAAGCCGAACCAAATTTTACTTTGAGCAATTCAGCTTGTTTTTCAATGATGGAGCATCCTTCTTTGATGTCGTCGGTAATTACATTTCCGCCAAATGGAATCACAGCCGTATGACGAATGATGCCATCTTTGAAAATGGCTAAATCAGTAGTTCCGCCACCAATATCGATGAGCGCCACACCGGCTTCTTTTTCTTCTTGGCTCAAAACCGCATCGGCCGAAGCGAGTGGCTCAAGAGTTAAGCCAGACAATTCAATGCCTGAACTTTGCACACAACGACCCACATTGCGAATCGATGACGCCTGACCAACCACTACGTGAAAGCTGCTCTCTAAACGACCACCGTACATACCAATCGGTTCTTTAATACCCGACTGCCCGTCAATTTTGAATTCTTGCGGCAATACATGGATAATTTCCTCACCCGGCAACATGGCTAATTTGTGTACTTGGTTGATGAGTAAATCAATATCTTTTCCGCTGATGACCTCTTCAGGATTGCTGCGGCTGATGTAATCTGAATGCTGAATACTGCGAATGTGTTGACCGGCAATACCCACCACCACATCTTTGATTTGATATCCTGAGTTGTTTTCGGCCTCAAGAATAGCTTGCTGAATAGAATGGATGGTTTGGGTAATATTATTTACCACACCACGGGCAACGCCAAGACTTTTAGATTTTCCAACCCCTAAAATCTCGAGTTTTCCGTACTCGTTTTTCTTGCCAATCATGGCTACAATTTTGGTAGTTCCGATGTCAAGACCTACTGCAATGTTTTCTTTTTCCATAATCTATTATTTGGTGCACACTACTTGTTGCGTGAACGTCAGATTTATTTTCTTATAACGACTCAACAAACTGTCATTTTCGGCTTTCTGATAAAAAGCTTTGTAGTTGCTGAATTTTCGCTCGATGTTAATAGGTCGTCCAAATTCAATGTCGAAATTGTAATTCCTAGTCGTCATCTTCAAGCTTCCGAGCGACGAAATTTGAATCCCGATGATGTTTTTTTTCAAAAAGTCATCGTTGTATATTTTTCGCAGCACTTGGCTGAGTTCGCTTTGCTTTATGTTGTTAATTTCCCCCGAGATAATTGGAACTCTGGCTGTAAATTCATCTGATAATGGCATTGTACCACCTTGATAGTCAATGTAGAATGATTCCCCTTCATTACACAGCCTGGCAATAGGTGTTTTTTGTTTGACCACTGCCTTTAAAACCCCGTCAATACTCACAAAAACCTCTGACTTTTCAATCATCGGGTTGGCATCAACGGACTTTTCCAACCTGTTCAAATCTAAATCAACTTTTTGAATGCTTTGGGGCTGTGTTTTATTTTCTATTAACAATTTATTAACCACTTCAGCCCTGATAAATGGGTTCTTATCCTGAACAAAAACTACTTTGGATTGGGTGAGTTTTCGGTGTTCATTTCGGATGGATGAAAATGAAAATAAAAACACCATCACAGCGAACATCAGCATCAGTCGAATGTTATCCCAACTAAAAATTTTCATAGCAAAGATTCTTTAATTGATTTGACTAATTCTCCAATATCACCGGCGCCAATGGTAACAATAACGCGGTATTCACTATTTTTAATACTCGAAATTAAATCGGATTTTTGAACCAATTTTACCTTTAGATTGGTCATTTTGGACATCAACCAACTGGAGGTAACTCCTTGAATGGGCAACTCGCGCGCCGGATAAATATCCAACAAAAACACCCCGTCAAAGGCCGATAAACTTTCGGCAAAACCATCGACAAAATCGCGGGTTCGGCTAAACAAATGCGGCTGAAAAATAGCCAACACTTTCTGGTTCGGGTATAACTCGCGCACCGCTTGATGAACCGCATTAATTTCGGTGGGATGATGCGCATAATCGTCGATAAAAACCAAATCATCTGTTTTGATTTGAAACGAAAATCTACGGCGAATTCCTTTGAAAGAAACCAGCGCCTTTTTGATATCTTCGGCAGCAACGCCATAAGTATACGCCATCGCCAAAGCCATCAGTGCATTGGTCAAATTGTGCGTTCCGGGCAAACTAAACGAAAAACCGCTGAGTGTTTCCGTAGGTGTTTGCACATCAAAAACATAAGCGCTGTTTTCGATGCGTACATTAAAAGCTTTGAATTGTGCATTTTTATTTACTGCCACGGTAACGCCTTCCAGCGATAATCCTTCGGCTACAAACAGCTTGGATTTGTCTTCGACTTTATGGGCAAACTCAGTAAAAGAGGCTTCAATTGAGGCTTTATCACCATAAATATCCAAATGATCCGCATCGGTTGATGTCACACAAGCAATGTCCGGATGCAGGTGCAAAAAAGAACGATCAAACTCGTCGGCTTCAACCACCGTAATGGTTTTTCCTGAGCCAATCAGATTGGAATCGTAGTTCTCAACTATTCCGCCCACAAAAGCAGTTACATCCAAACCACTTTGATACAAAACATGTCCGAGAATACTCGAAGTAGTTGTTTTTCCATGCGTTCCGGCCACCGCAAAACAAAAAGTATCACGGGTAATGATGCCCAACACTTCGGCTCTTTTTTTAATCTGATAGTCGCGCTCCTGAAAAAAGTTCCATTCGGCATGATGCACTGGAACCGCCGGAGTCACGACGATCAGAGTATTGTCGGGCAAAAAGGTGTTGGGGATCAAATCAATAGAATCTTCAAAATGAATCGAAATACCGCCTTGAACGAGTTCACGCGTGAGTTCAGTTTCAGTTTTGTCATAACCCGAAACATTTTTGCCAATGCTTTTAAAATATCGGGCCAAGGCGCTCATACCGATGCCACCGATGCCGATAAAATAAACGTTTTGAATTTGACTCAGATTCATTTTGAATTATATTTTTTGAGGCGGACATAACCGCACAATTTCATTGACAATATCTTGGGTTGCGTGGGGTTTTGCCAGCGCTTTGATATTTTCACTTAAGGTTTTTTGTTGCGCTTCATCGGCGAGCAAATCAGTAAAAACTTTTTCAAAATCGGCATCAAGTTCACTTTCGCGGATGAGGATGGCGCCTTTTTTCTCAACAATCGCGCGCGCATTTTTGGTCTGATGATCTTCGGCTACATTGGGCGACGGAATAAAAACCACCGGTTTACCCACCAAACAAAGCTCTGAAACCGACGAAGCTCCGGCGCGCGATAGGACAAAATCAGCAGCGGCATACGCCAAATCCATTCGGTCAATAAATGCTTTTACTTGAACATCTGCCCTATCGTTGTTGGATTGATACTGATCTAAATACAGCTTTCCACACTGCCAAATGAGTTGAATGTTGTGCTGTGTAAAAAAGTCGAGCTCGGCAGCGATGAGTTGATTAACTCTGCGCGCTCCAAGGCTTCCGCCCAAAACCAGTAAAGTTTTTTGATTCGGGTTTAAACCGAAATAAGCAATCGCTTCTTCTTTTTTTCCGGCTATGTCTACCAAATCCTGACGCACCGGGTTTCCGGTAAATTTGATTTTGTCGGCCGGAAAGAAACGCTCCAAATTTTCATAAGCCACACAAATGCTCGCGGCTTTCTTGCCCAACAATTTATTGGTGATGCCCGGATACGAATTTTGCTCTTGCACCACCGTCGGAATTCCGGCCGCATTGGCCATTTGCAACAACGGACCACTGGCAAAACCTCCGGTGCCAATCACCACATCGGGTTTAAATTGTTGGATGATTGCTCTTGATTTGAGCAAACTGCTGATGAGTTTGAACGGAAACATCGCGTTGTCAAAAGTCAATCTGCGTTGCAAGCCGGCAATCCACAAACCTTTGATGGCGTAACCGGCCTGCGGAACTTTTTGCATTTCCATTTTGTCGCGAGCGCCCACAAACAAAAATTCTGCGTCGGGATAACGCTTTTTGAGTTCGTTGGCAATGGCAATAGCCGGATAAATATGGCCTCCGGTACCGCCTCCGCTGAGTATGAATTTTAAGCCGGCCATATTATGATTTGTTTTTATTTAAAATGGGATCCAACGGATGTGCTTCATCTGTAATAGAATGTCCTTGTGTTTGGGAAAGTTCGATTTCACGCAAGGCGCGTTCGGCGATTTCTTCGCGTTCAATTTGTGCATCAATCATGCGTTTGAGCGTTTCTTCGCGGCGTTGTTTTTCGTCAAGTTCTTGGGCAATCTCTTCTTCTTTTTTGGTGACCCCGATGATGATGCCTATAGAAATACAGGTCATCCAAATTGAGCTCCCTCCGCTACTGATCAGCGGTAAAGTCTGTCCTGTAACCGGCAGCAATTCAACGGCCACAGCCATGTTGATGAGCGCCTGAAAGACTATCGGAAATCCGAGGCCTACGACGACGAGTTTTCCGAATAAAGTATTGGCTTTGTGCGCCGCAACGATGAATCTGAAGAAAAGCAACAAATACAACGACATGACGGTGAGTCCGCCGATGAGTCCGTATTCTTCAACGATGATGGCAAAAATAAAGTCGGAAGAAGATTGCGGCAAAAAGTTTTTCTGAACGCTTTTGCCCGGTCCTAAACCTTGAATTCCACCTGATGCAATGGCAATTTTGGCTTTCTCGATTTGATAATCGTCTTCGTCGGGTTTATCTGTGGTGAAGTTTTCTAAACGGCTTTCCCAAGTTTTGACACGGTTAAAGAATTTGGCATCGGGAAAAGCTTTGCTGACCAAAACAAAAAAGGCTAAAGCCAATACGCCCGCGCCTACAATCAGACCAATGTATTTGAGCGGATATTGACCCACAAAAGTGAGCATGAGCACCATCGAAAACATGAGCGCTGCTGTTGAAAAGTTGGCCGGAAGAATGAGTCCTAAGGTAACAAATACCGGCGCCCAGAGTTCCCAAAGTGAATTTTTGAACGTAATAGGTTCTTCGCGTTTTTTGGATAAATAACGCGCCACAAAAACCATGAGCACAATAAAGGCCAAAGTCGAGGTTTGAAAGGTAATGCCAATAAAGGGAATTTGTATCCAGCGACTGGCGTTGGCTCCGGCAATGACGGTTCCTTTGATGAGTGTGTAGGCCAAAAGCACCCAAACCACCGGCATCGCCACTATTGAAATGGCTCTGAAATAGTGATACGGCACTTTGTGGATCCAGTAAATAATCATAAACCCAATGCAAATGTGCGCAAAGTGTTTGACCAAATAGGCTAAGGTGTTTCCGGTGCCGTGACCCATATAGGCCAAGTTGCTACTCGCACTAAAAACCGGCATAAACGAGAACAGCGCCAAAAGGGCCACGAAGGTCCAGATGACTTTGTCTCCTTTGAGGTTTTTAATGAGTTCTAACATGATTGACGTTTCTGAGTTGTCGGTTAGTGGGTTGCCTAGCCCTGATGGTAGCGGCTATCCTTTGGCGGCGGGGTTCGCCGCGAAAGATAAAAGCGTACAGCAGGATTTAGCTTCTAAAAAATTTATAAATTCTGAACCGCTTGCTTGAACTGACGTCCGCGGTCTTCGTAATTTTCGAATAAATCAAAACTCGCACAAGCCGGTGAGAGCAATACGTTGTCGCCTTTTTCGGCCAAGCGTTGCGCCATTTTCACGGCAGCGCTCATCGAATCAACTTCGACCATGACATCGACCACATTGCCAAAAGCATCGATGATTTTTTTGTTGTCGACACCCAGACAAATGATGGCTTTAACTTTTTCGTGCACGAGCGACATCAATTCTGAATAGTCGTTTCCTTTGTCGACACCACCCACAATCCACACCGTTGGAGCGGTCATGCTATCCAAAGCAAAAAAGGTGGCGTTGACGTTGGTGGCTTTTGAATCGTTGATGTACTGAACGTTTTGAATTTTGAGTACTTTTTCTAAACGGTGTTCAACGCCTTGAAAATTGGATAGACTCTCGCGAATGGTTTCCTTGCGGATTTTCATCAGTTTGGCAACCGAGGTGGCGGCCATGGCGTTTTTGACATTGTGCTTTCCTTCGAGCGCAATTGACTCGGTCTCCATGATGAATTCTTCTTCGTTGATGTTTACTTCCATTTTGTTTTGGTTTAGATAAGCTCCTTTGTCAAACTTTTGCGTGAGTGAAAAAGGAATTAATTGAGCATTCGTTTTGTTTTGTTTTAACCAGTTGGCTGAGGCTTCATCGTCTGCATCGTAAATGAGATAATCCTCGGCGGTTTGGTTCATGGTTATTCTAAATTTGGATGCGATGTAGTTTTCATACTTGTATTCATAGCGATCTAAGTGATCGGGACTGATGTTGGTAATAATGGCTACATCGGGTCGATAATGAATGATGCCGTCGAGCTGAAAACTGCTGAGCTCCAACACATAATAATCGTATTGATTCTCGGCTACTTGCCAAGCAAAACTCTTTCCGATGTTTCCGCCCAAACCTACATTGAGTCCTGCTGATTTGAGCAAGTGATACGTAAGCATGGTCGTGGTGGTTTTGCCATTGCTGCCGGTGATTCCGATGGTGACCGCTTGGGTGAATGGCGCCGCGAACTCAATTTCTGAAATCACTGGAATCTTGTGCTCATGCAGCTTTTTGACCATGGGTGATTTATCGGGAATTCCGGGGCTTTTCATGACCACATCGGCATTCAAAATCTTTTTTTCGGTGTGGGTTTCTTCTTCCCACTTGATTCCGTTAAGGGTAAGAACTTCTTTGTAATGATCTTTGATCTTTCCAAAGTCGGACACAAAAACATCGTATCCTTTTTGCTTTCCGAGGATGGCGGTTCCCACGCCGCTTTCTCCTCCGCCTAATACCACCAGCCTTTGCATTATCTGAGTTTTAAAGTCACGATGGATAAAATGGCCAGTAGAATTCCGACAATCCAGAATCGGGTGACAATTTTACTTTCGTGGTAACCTTTTTTCTGGTAATGATGATGCAGTGGTGACATCAAAAAGATGCGTCTGCCTTCGCCGAATCGTTTTTTGGTGTATTTGAAATAACTGACTTGCAAAACCACCGAAAAATTCTCGACCAGGAAAATCCCGCACAGCAGCGGAATAAGCAATTCTTTGCGCACCGAAATGGCCAAAACCGCAATCACACCGCCAATGGTTAAGCTTCCGGTATCGCCCATGAATACCGAGGCCGGGTAGGAATTGTACCAAAGAAAACCGACCAAAGCTCCAACGAAGGAAGCGATGAACACGGTCATTTCGCCCGAATTCGGGATGTACATAATATTGAGATAACTTGAAAAAATCACGTTCCCCGAAACGAAGGTAAAGATGCCCAGCGCGAGCACCGATATGGCAGAGGTTCCGGCGGCGAGTCCGTCAATTCCGTCGGTGAGATTGGCTCCGTTGGATACCGCTGTGATGATGAAAATCACAATCGGTATAAAGATGAGCCAAGCGTAGTTTTCGTAGTCATCGCCCATCCACGAGAGCAATTCGGCATAGTCAAATTCGTTGTTTTTGAAAAATGGAATCGTTGTGGCGGTTGATTTTTCGTCTACCGGCAAAGGCGAAATCACATTTTCGGTCTGCTTGAGTGTGATGCTGCTCGGACCTTCTTTGCGCACCGTTACGCCCGGATGCAAATACAAAACCGAGCCTACAATGAGCCCTAAGCCTACTTGTCCGATGACTTTAAAAATGCCTTTGAGACCTTGTTTGTCTTTTTTGAAAATCTTGATATAATCGTCAATGAAACCAATGGTGCCCATCCAAAGCGTGGTGACAATCAGTAAAATAATGTAAATATTGTTGAGCTTAGTGAGCAAAAACACCGGAATCAAAGTCGCCATGATGATGATGAGCCCACCCATGGTCGGGGTTCCGGCCTTTTCATTTTGTCCGGCCAAACCGAGTTCACGAACCGTCTCTCCTACTTGCTGATTGCGCAAAAAGCCAATGATGCGTTTTCCGTATATGGTTGAAAGTGTCAACGAAAGCAACACAGCCACAGCCGAACGAAACGTGATGTACTGAAAAACTCCGGTGCCCGGAATGTTCAGGGTTTTGTCGAGATATTCAAATAAATAGTACAGCATGGCTTGTTATTTTTGCAATTGAGTTAATAGTTCGGTAACGATTTTCATGTCATCAAAATCATAGCGAACTCCTTGAATTTCCTGATAAGTTTCGTGTCCTTTACCCGCAATCAAAATGATGTCTCCCGGTTGCGCGAGTTGACAAGCCGCTAGAATGGCTTGTTTGCGATCAGTAATGGACATGGTTTTCTTAAAATTTTGCGCCTCAACACCTTTTTCCATATCGGCAATAATCGCTTGTGGATCTTCGGTGCGCGGATTGTCAGAAGTAATAATGGCTTTATCGCTCATCGATGAGGCAATGTGCGCCATAATCGGGCGTTTGGTTTTATCCCGATCGCCCCCGCAACCTACAATCGTAATGAGTTGTTCGTTGTTGGTTCGGATATCGTTGATGGTTTTGAGTACATTTTCTAAAGCATCCGGCGTGTGGGCATAATCAACAATCGCGGTAATTTTTTGCTCAGAAACGATGTACTGAAAACGACCTGAAACACTTTCAAGTTCAGAAAGCAAACGCAAAGCTTCGAGCGGTTCCATGCCCAACTCAACCGCGGTTCCGTAAATGGCAAGCAAATTATAGGCGTTAAAAGTTCCGATGAGTCGCACCCAAACTTCTTGATCATTCACTTTTAAAAGCAAACCCGACATTTGACTCTCAAGTATTTGCGCGCGATAATCCGCATAGGTTTTGAGCGCATAAGTGCGTTTGTGTGCCACCGTGTTTTGCAACATCAAGCTGCCGTTTTTGTCATCGATATTGGTCAGGGCAAAAGCGGTGTTTGGCAGATGATCAAAGAATGATTTTTTGACGTCGCGATATTCAGCAAACGTTGGATGATAATCTAAATGATCGTGTGAGAGATTCGTAAACACGCCACCCGCAAAATGAAGTGCATCGGTGCGTTTTTGGTGAACACCGTGCGAGCTGACCTCCATAAAACAATAGGTCACTCCGGCATCGGCCATCAGACGCAAATATTTGTTGATGGTGAGCGAATCCGGTGTGGTATGTGTGGCTTTGTATTCGGTTTGATCGACCATGATTTTTACAGTCGAAAGCAATCCGCAAGCATATCCTGCTTTGCCAAACATTTGATAGAGCAAAGATGCAATCGTGGTTTTTCCGTTGGTTCCGGTAATACCAACCAATTTTAATTCTTTGGATGGATGCCCGTAAAAATTAGCGGCCATATAAGCCAAAGCCAAATTGGTATCTTTGACTTGAACATAGGTAACGCCTGATTTGATTTCATTCGGAAACGCATCGCAAATCACCGCAACAGCTCCGTTATCTATTGCTTTTTCAATAAAGTTGTGACCGTCTGAAAGGCTTCCGCGGATGGCTACAAAAACATCCCCTGCAGCTATTTTTCTGGAATCAAAATCAATTTGGTTGACCTCAATTTCAGTGCTTCCTTTGACTGCCTCAATGGATACTTTGTATAATATGTCTTTTAAAACGCTCACGATAATTCGAGTAAAATGGTGGTTTTTTTGCTAAAAATTTGCCCAGGTTGGATGGATTGCGATTTGACTTTTCCAGTCCCTTTAACTCTAATATTTAACCCTAAATTTCCAAGTAATGCAATCGCATCCATCCCAGGCATTCCCTTTACATTCGGAATGATATTTTTGGTATTCTGAACTTTGGTGTAATAGTTCGCGTAACTAGTTTCTTGCGCTTTGTTTTTGCGGTTCAGATTTTTGATTTCGTTCATGGACGGCGCGTCGGTAAAAATCTTTTGCGCTATACGTTTAAATACCGGACCGGCCACATCAGCTCCGTAGTAATTGTTGTTGGAAGTATTGGGTTCGTGCACCACGACGATACAAGAATACTTCGGATCATCAGCCGGGAAATACCCAACAAATGATGAGATATAGTGTTTTTCGGTTCCGCCGTTTTTGGCATAATTGGCTTGAGCGGTTCCGGTTTTTCCGGCCATCGAAAAATCTTTGGAATACAACTTAGAACCCGTTCCTTTTTTGACCACATTTTGCATCACCGCTTTGAGTTTGGCAATGGTTTCTTGCGAACAAACGCGCGGGTTGATAACTTCTTTGTTGAATTTTTTGATGGTTTTGTTCCATTCTTTGATTTCTGAAACAAATTGCGGTTTGACCATTTCTCCGTTGTTGGCCACCGCATTGTAAAAGGTCAGTGTTTGTAAAGGTGTAATGGAAACGCCATAGCCGAAAGCCATCCACGGAAGTGAAATTGCGCTCCAACGCGGGCTGTCGGGTTGCGGAATATAAGGAATGCCTTCGCCTTTGATCGGCAATCCGAGTGGCTTGTTGAGTCCGAAATTATTGAGGTGATGGACAAATTTTTCCGGTTCGTTTTTGTAGCTATTATACACCGCTTGCACCAAAACCGTATTCGAGGAAACTTCAAAACCACGCGCGAGTGAAATTCTTCCGTAACCGCCTTCGTGTGAATCGCGGACTTTTTTTCCTGAATAAGTAATGATACCGCCATAACTGTCAAACACCGCACTGGTATCGAGTTTTTTGTCTTCAAGCAAAGCCATTAAATCGGCCAACTTATAGGTTGAACCCGGTTCGTGGGCTTCAGCTATAGCGTAATTAGTCGTTTCAAAATAAGTGCTATCCGCCGTTTTGTTCGCATTGGCCGGATTTTTCCCCAAATTCGAGATGGCTTTTACTTTTCCGGTTTTGGTTTCCATCACGACCACACAACCGTGATCAGCATTGTACTGGCGCAATTGTTTGAGCAAAGCATGATGCGCAATGTCTTGAATATACACATCAATGGTCGAAATGACATCGTAACCATCTTGCGGTTCTACTTCATTGACATCGCGGATCGGTTTCCACTGACCTTTGGCAATTTTTTGTTTGAGGACTTTGCCGTCTTTTCCGTTGAGATATTGACGAAAGGCCCATTCGATTCCTTTTCCGTCGAGAGTCCCGGTAGGTGTTTTGCGCTCGTAGCCAATGGTTCTTTCGGCAATTTTTCCGATCGGATGTTCGCGAACCGTTTTTTGTTCGGTAATCATTCCGCCTTTATATGCTCCGAGGTTGAACAGCGGAAAACTTTTCATTTTCATGTAATCGGTATAGCTCAAATCACGGGCAACCAAAAAGTAGCGGCTTTTGTTGGCACGCGCTTTTCTGAGGTTGTTGTAGATTTCACCGGAGGATTTTTTAAGCAACACGCCCAATGAATCAGCCAAGGCACGTACATTTTTATCAAAGGCTTCTGCTTTGGGCGCCACGGCATCAAATCGAACGGTGTATTTTGGAATTGACGTCGCCAACAAGCTTCCATCAGCTGAATAAATATTGCCTTTGTTAGCCGGAATCACAAAGTTTTTAACCGTGCGCTCTTTGGCCAGTTTTCGATAGTAATCACCTTCGCTCCACTGAATTTTGGTCAACTTAAACGTAACTGCAACAGCCATCAAAAAAATAGCAAACGCCACCAGATACATGCGGTACGATATGTATTTTTCTTCTACTGCCATAATCTTTGAAAGAAACCTTTTTCTTCTGCTTTTTTAACTTTAATCTTGACCGGTGGAACTGAGGCCGGGTATATTTTGCGCGCTTCCATTTCAGAAGACACGGTGGATTCCATTTTGAGTTGCATCAGCTCTGAACGTCTGTCAACAAATTCTGAGCGTAATTCTTTGACTTCGCCGGTTAAGGCCACAATTTTGAACACTTTCTGCTCGTAGCTTTGGGTGTTGGCAATCATGAGAATCGCCAGAATAATTAAGAACACAATGAATCGCCAGTTCTTGGCGGCATTGGCTTCTTCATTGATCAGAAACCTCGCTTTTAAAATGCTGTAAACTCCGTTTTTCATGGTATAAATTGCTTACAACTTTTCGGCTACTCTGAGTTTGGCGCTGCGCGCTCGGTTGTTGATTTCGATTTCTTGCTGACTTGGGACAATCAGTTTTTCTATGGTTTTAAACGGCACGGTAAAACGACCAAAAAAGTCGCGTTCCGGCTCACCTTCGAACATCCCGTTGCGCATAAAACGCTTGACCAATCGGTCTTCGAGCGAATGATAAGAGATTACACTCAATCTTCCGCCAGGTTTTAGAATCTCTAGCGATTGCTCTAAGAACTCTTTTAAAACTTCCATTTCCTGGTTGACTTCAATGCGAATGGCTTGATAAATCTGAGCCAGAATTTTGTTGCTTTTGTGCGCCGGCAAAAAACGACTCAAGACCGTTTTGAGCTGTTCGGTATTTTGTATCGGTTGGTGCTCGCGCGCCTCAATGATGGTTCTGGCCATGGCCGGTGCGCTTTTGAGTTCGCCGTATTCGAGTAAAATCCGAGTAAGTCCGGCAGCATCATAAGTATTGACCACTTGATAAGCACTGAGTTCATTTTTACGGCTCATGCGCATATCGAGTTTGGCTTCAAATCGGGTTGAAAAACCGCGCTCTGCTACGTCAAACTGATGCGAGGAAACTCCTAAATCAGCCAAAATACCATCGACTTGTTTTATACCGTGAAATCGCAAGAACCTTTTAATGTATCTGAAATTCTCATGAATGAGTTCAAATCTTTCGTCTTCAATCGCATTGGCCAAAGCATCTTCGTCTTGATCAAAAGCAAATAATTTTCCGTTGGGCCCGAGTCTTTTGAGGATTTCGCGCGAATGTCCGCCACCACCAAAAGTAACGTCGACATAAATTCCGTCAGGATTGATATTGAGCCCATCTACCGTAGGATGCAGCAATACGGGATTATGATATTCCATGATCGTCGTCATTTACCTGTCCCATTACTTCCTCGGCCAAATCAGCAAAATCAACTACTGAATCGTCGATGGCTTTTTCATATAAATCTTTGTCCCAAATCTCGATGATGTTCACCGCTGACGACAACACCACATCTTTAGAAATCTGAGAAAACGAAACCAAATCTTTCGGAATGAGCAAACGTCCCAAATTGTCCATTTCAACCACTTTCACACCCGCGGTAAAACGGCGAATAAAGTCATTGTTCTTCTTGACAAATCGATTGAGTTTGTTGACTTTTTGCATCATAGTATTCCATTCTTGCATCGGATACAACTCCAAACAAGGCTGAAAAACCGAACGCTTCAACACAAAACCATCTTGCAAAACAGCAGAGAGTTGCTTCTTGAGCGGCAAAGGCAAAAGAAGCCTACCCTTGGCGTCAACTTTACACTCGTATGATCCGATGAATGAGTTCAAGAAAATGGTTTTAAAATGTTTAGAGGCAAAAATATAAAATAAAATACCACATTTTACCACAAAATACCACTTTGTTGATAAGTTTTACCACTCTAGTTCTATTTTGGCAAAAAAACAAACCGGAAGCTTTCAATTAATTCTTTGTCAAATTGTTAAGAAAAGTTTCTATTTAAAATCAAATGCGGCATATTCTGAAAAAGATTAACAAAAAGACCGAATAAACTTTTAAAAACTTAAAGAACTACTGAAACAGAAATTTAAGCAAATCACAAGGCTTTGGATTTTGATTTTTATTCGGATACGCTTGGATATTCTTTTTATATTTGCCGCAAACAAATGCCAAAGCAGATTCATGAATTTAGAGGTAAAAAAAGAAGGTAGATACACTTATTATGAGGCCGGAGAAGGCACGCCTATTGTTATTCTGCATGGTTTAATGGGTGGTTTGAGCAATTTTGACGGCGTTACCAATTACTTTCCGAAATTGGGCTATAAAGTGGTCATCCCGGAATTGCCGATTTATACCCAAAACATCCTCAAAACCAATGTAAAAGCATTTGCCAAATACGTCAAAGACTTCATTACTTTTAAAGGATTTGAAAGGGTAATTCTGCTGGGAAATTCACTGGGCGGACACATCGCTTTGTACCATTGTAAAATGTATCCCGAAAAAGTAGCCGGATTGGTCATTACCGGAAGCTCAGGTTTGTATGAAAGTGCGATGGGCGACAGTTACCCGAAACGCGGCGACTATGAATACATCAAGAAAAAAGCCGAAGCTGTTTTTTACGATCCGAAAATCGCAACCAAAGAAATTGTAGACGAAGTTTTTACCGTGGTCAATGACCGAATCAAAGTACTCAAAACCTTAACCATTGCCAAAAGCGCGATTCGTCACAACATGGCTAAGGATTTACCCAAAATGCATGTAAAAACCTGTATTATTTGGGGCAAAAACGACCAAGTTACTCCGCCGGATGTAGCCGAAGAATTTCACAAACTGATGCCTAATTCATCCTTGTATTGGATAGACAAATGCGGACATGCTGCGATGATGGAACATCCGGATGAATTTAACCGCTTGTTACACGAATGGCTCAAAGAAGTACATTTATAAAACGCCCAAAGTCCTTTTAATCGAGGGCTTTTTTATGGATTGAAAACATGAAAATTACCTCAGCCGAATTTATCATCAGCAACGCTCAACCTGAGAAATGCCCGAACGAGCCGCTTCCGGAATACGCTTTTATTGGTCGTTCGAATGTGGGCAAATCGTCGCTGATCAACATGCTGACCAACCATAAAAATTTGGCAAAAACCTCGGCTAAACCCGGAAAAACACAACTGATTAACCATTTCAAAATCAATCAAAATTGGTTTTTGGTAGATTTACCGGGTTATGGTTACGCGAAGGTTTCAAAGAAAACCAAAGCCACTTTTCAGAAATTCATCACGGATTATTTTGAAAAAAGACAACAATTGGTTTGCGCTTTTGTGCTGATTGACATCCGACACGAGGCCCAAAAAATTGATTTGGAATTCATGGAATATTTGGCCGAATACGAAATTCCGTTTCTGATTATTTTTACCAAAGCCGACAAAATCGGACGTTCAAAAATTGATTCGAACATCGCTGCTTACAAAAAACAAATGTTGGCCAATAATTGGGAAGAAATGCCGCAACACTTTGTGACTTCATCACTTGAAAATACCGGAAAAGAATCGATTTTAGAGTTTATCGATCAAATCAACCAAGACTTTTTCAAAAGTCAGAAATTCTAAAAATCTATTTAATAAGTTCGAGTTTCTCGGCAAAATAATCACAGAAATCCTTCATAGTTCCGGCCATTTTCTCATCGCCGGTTGCGCGCTGAAAAGTATCGGTCATGGCCACCAAAGTCTGGTGAAAAAACTGTTTCATTTCATCCACCGGCATGTCTTTGGTCCAAAGGTCAATACGCAAAGTTTCCTTAGCTTTAGAATCCCAAATAGAGAGTAAAACCGCCTTGGTTTCTTCGGCATCAACACCGCCGTCGCGAGCGGTCCAGCTCAGTTTTTCAGGAATACGGTTCTCGTCTAAAGTTACATTTACTTTGATTTCAGATGTTATGGAATTACTCATTTTTTTTGGGTTTGTAATGGGATTGTTCAAAAATTTGTTTGGCATCGGTCATGAGCATGGTTTGCAGTGAAACATCGTTGTTTTTCATATACGAACGAACGATTTGCCAACCTATCCAAGTGCCGATTCTGCCCGGAGATTCATTGTCAATTTCGAGATAGAATTTTGAAAAAGGCGCCATATTGATAAAACGAGACGACAATTTTTGGTCGGTATCATACAGCATTTTGCGCTCAATAAAATAACGCCAAACATAAGCTTCGTTATCTTGACTCCACTTTTGTTGTTGAACAGAATATCCGATTCGTTCGGCATCGGTGTAATCAGGTAATAAAATGTCTTTTAGGTACAGCATTTTTCCGTGATAAATCATCTGACTCAAAAAATCAGCGCTGTGCGGCGGCGGAACTTGGGTGCGCGCATAAGCCGTAACAATGTCCGGCATCATTTGGCGCGGCTCAAAACCTTCTTTTAAATATTTCGGAAATTCGTAAAAACGATGATCGCGTCCTAAATATAATTCAAGCGGAATAATCAATTTGTCTCGGGTGTAAACGATTTTGGTTTGGTAATCCATCTCGGCGATGATGGTATATACTTGCGGGAGCTGCGTTTTGGGAAAATAATATTTGATGTGTTTGAACAGCTCTTCGGTTTCTTGGGTTTGTGTGCTAAAATCGCCATAACGTTTTTCGACCTCAGTATAAAGTTCGCGCCACTGCGGATTTTGGATTTTATCAAGCCAAACTTGATCGTCGTTCTCTGACGGAAAAAAGAAAGGATATTCTTGTTTGACTTGCCCGAGTGTTTGCGGTGTTGCTCCGAAAAATGCTTTTTCAAAACGATGCACTTTGAGCTGCACAGGAATAGCCTCGACTGCTTTTTCAATCTTGGATTTTTTGTCGCAACCCATGATTGTCAAACTCAAAACCATCAGTAAACACAAGTGTTTTTTCATAAATGCGAATCAAATTAGCCCTGATGACAGCGGCATCCTTTTGCCTGTTTCTTTAACAGGCAAAAGATACAGCGGACAGCAGGAAATAGCTTCAAATAATTTTTACTTTTGCAAAGATACATGGCACTTGAATAAATTTTCTGAAAAAATGCATAAAAAATCTACTCTTGATATTCCGAAAACCAACGAACATATTGTCAACTGGCTAAAAACCTATGCCGAAAACGCCCGCGTTCAGGGTTTTGTTGTAGGCATTTCTGGCGGAATTGACTCGGCCGTTACATCAAGTTTATGTGCTCAAACCGGTTTGAAAGTAATTTGCGTTGAAATGCCGATTCATCAAGCCGCTAATCAGGTTTCACGCGGTAGAGAACACATCGAACAACTGCAAAAGCGCTTTGCGAATGTAGAACGCACCGAAGTTGATTTGACGCCGGTTTTTGAAAATTTCAAACAACAAATCCCCCAAAGTCAAGACCTGACAAAGCTCAATTTATCGCTGGCCAATTCGCGTGCGCGTTTGAGAATGACAACGCTGTATTATATTGCCGGAATTCACGGATTACTCGTGGCCGGAACCGGAAATAAAGTCGAAGATTTTGGCGTGGGCTTTTACACCAAATACGGTGATGGCGGCGTTGATTTGAGCCCGATTGCCGATTTGATGAAGTCAGACGTGTATGCATTGGGCGCTTATTTAGGCGTTCCGGAATCGATTTTAAAAGCAGCTCCCACCGACGGTTTGTTTGGCGATGATCGAACCGATGAAGACCAATTAGGCGCCAGTTATGATGAACTCGAATGGGCGATGTTGGCTGCTGAAGCCGGCCAGAAGAGTGAAAATTTTGCAGGCCGAGAAAAAGAGGTTTTTGACATTTACAGCAAACTGCATAGGAATAATCTTCACAAAATGAATCCGATACCGGTTTGTTTAGTTCGTCGATAGTTTTTATCCATTCATCAAAAAAAGTAAGGAGTTCAGTTTTTTTTAATTAAGTTTAGGGCAAATTAAGCAATCCCTCTAAACACCACTATTATGATTAAAGTTTGTTTAGCCGATAATTATCCTGCGGTTCACTTTGGAATCAAATCCTATTTCAAAGACCACTCTGATATCGGCATTGTAGCAAATGTTGGTAATTTCTCTATGGTCAAAGACGTCTTATACACCAAAGAAATTGACGTCCTCATACTAGATCTCGACCTTGACGGTTTGTCAAGTTTGTATGAATTAAAAGCAATCATCAAGCATTATCCAAAGACGAAGATTATCGTTTTTAGCAGCTATTCTGAGCAAATTTACGCTCCGAACGCAATTAAAGCCGGAGTGGCGGGTTATGTACACAAGACTGCCAAAATTGAAACCTTGGGCATCGCCATTATGAAGGTGTATCAAGGACAAACCATTTTAAACGACTCGATTAAACGCAACTTAGCACTGATTGCCAAACAAAACAAAAGCGAGCGTTTGTATCGAAAACTTTCAAACCGCGAAATTGAGGTTTTACGTTATTTGAGCAACGGCAAGAAAAACAATGAGATTTCTTCGATTCTCGGACTTAACGAAAAAACCATCAGTACTTATAAACTGCGTTTGCTAACCAAACTCAACGTAACCAATTTGGTCGATTTGGTCAACAAGGCCAGAACGTTGGAGATTGTTTAATAGCGCGAAAGTACCCTGCCGAGTCTTTTAGAAAACGAGTGAATTAACTTGTAGTAATCTGTGGCCATAGCTAGCGTTTCTGAGTTGTCAGCTTCAGGCTCTTGGCTTATATTTCCTTTTAATTCGTCTATAATTCTATTGACCAAATACCAACGCAAGGTTAGAATCGTTTCAGAAACATATTGCGCAATGGTTTGGTCTTTGAGTTTGACAATGATTTGCTTGGACTCCCAATTGTGCAATGAGAATTGCTCTTCAAGCATTAGAATATCGGTAATCACTGCAGCCATTTCTGGTTCTAAATGGGTTAAATATTGATCCATTTGGAACTCTTCGGCTTGGTGATAATAATCGGTGAGGTGTTTGAAAATATTGCCGAACAACGGATTCCCCAACTCGATTTCATCTTCTTGAAGGCTCAAATAAACATACTGAAAAACTTTGAGTGTTCGCTTTTCAAGAGCCGTCTCGATTTCGCCGTCTTCGTTGGTTTTGAGTACTAAATCTTCGAATTCTTCTTCATGGTTTCCGTAGAGAAGTAAAATTTCGATGATTTTGCGCTCTAGTTCATACAACACATCCACCGCAGCCACTTGCTCAGGCGTTTCATTCTTGACCACTTCAAAAGCCTTTTGCTCTTGACGGATTTTTTTACCGGCTTCGGACAAATCTTTTTGCACCAATTGCGCCAGCGTACTCACGAGCACCTGCTCAGAAATATCCATAATGCGCGCGCATTCTTGAATATAAATTTCACGTTTAATGCGATCGGGGATTTTGCCTATACTGGCCACCATATCGCGAATCAAATCGGCTTTTTTAATTGGGTCATTGTTGGCTTCTTTCATGAGTAAAGAAGCTTTGAACTGTATAAAATCTTTGGCGTTTTGCTCGAGATAAGCGACCAAATCATCGTAGGAGTTTTTGCGTGCAAAACTATCGGGATCTTCGCCTTCCGGAAAAGTACACACGCGCACGTTCAACCCCTCTTCAAGAATCAAATCAATTCCGCGAATAGAAGCACGCAAACCGGCCGCATCGCCATCATAAAGTACTGTAATGTTTTTGGTGAGTCGGTTGACGAGTCTGATTTGGTCGGGCGTTAATGCGGTTCCCGAGGAGGCCACAACGTTTTCAATTCCACTTTGGTGAAACTGAATCACATCAGTATAACCTTCGACCAAATAGCAATTATCTTGTTTGGCGATGGCTTGTTTGGCTTGAAAAATTCCGTATAAAACCTTGCTTTTGTGGTAAATGTCACTCTCAGGCGAATTGAGGTATTTAGCGACTTTTTTGTCATTGCCCAAAATACGTCCGCCAAAACCCAACACGCGACCGGACATACTTTGGATCGGGAACATCACGCGTCCGCGAAAGCGATCGAGCAAACTGCCGTCTTCGCGCACAATCGAAAGTCCGACGCCTTCTAAAAAGGTCTGTTGATAGGCTTTACTGAGTGCTTCCTTTGAAAAAGCATCTCGCTGTTCAGGCGAATAACCCAAAGAGAATTTTTTGATTGATTCATCGGTAAAACCGCGTTCTCTGAAATAGCTCAAACCAATGGCTTTGCCTTCTTCGGTTTGTAATAAAGTGTGGTGAAAATAATCGCGTGCAAACTCAGAAACCAAAAACATACTCTCGCGCGTATCGGCTTGGGCTTTGTCTTCTTGGGTTTGTTCGGTTTCTTCGAGCTCTATGTTGTATTTTTTGGCTAAATAGCGAATGGCTTCAGGATAGGTAAAATGTTCGTGTTCCATCAAAAAAGCCACGGCATTGCCGCCTTTGCCTGAGCTGAAATCTTTCCAGATTTGTTTGGCCGGCGAAACCATAAAGGAAGGCGAGCGTTCGTTTGAAAACGGACTCAAACCTTTGTAGTTGCTACCGGCGCGCTTGAGTTGTACAAAATCGCCGATGACCTCCTCAACTCGGACGGTTTCAAATACGGTATCGATGGATGATTTTGAAATCAAAGCACAAAAATTTCAGTGTTGCCAAAGGTACAAAGTTTCGCGAATGTTTCGGCATCCTTTAGCCCTGACAGCAGCGGCATCCTTTTTTAAAGCCAAACCGACGCGCAGCATAGGTTTTGCTTTGAAAAAGATACAGCGAATGGCAGGAAATAGCTTCAAAAAAATAAAAAAGCGCCTCTAAAAAGAAACGCTTTTCAACCTAAATATAATCTAACTGAAACATGCTTAATTCAAGTCAAATCGCAAACCGAGTGAAACGTTGCGCTGATCGATGGCGTTGTTGCGAAAGAGCGGATTGAGATCGTATTTGGCATACAAACTGACTTCTTTGTAACCAATGTATGCACTCACACCATAAATAAAATCATTCACGTTGAAATCGCCGCGGGTTCTGCTGCGCACATCGTTGCCGTTGTCATCTTCATAACACAAAATTTGTTTGGATTTGATGTTGCCGCCCACATAACCGCCCAAACCGATGCGCATGCTTTTGTGGGTTTGAAAAGTGGTTTTTCCGTCTTTGGTTTTTGAACCAGAAAAATCGAATTCTAAATGAAAAGGTGCCACTAAATATACATTTCTAAAACGTGAATCATCCAAATGTTGCGCGCTAGTGACCAGATTGGTTTGATTGCCTGATTCAACAAAATAACGGTTTTCGGTAGGGCGTAAGTTGTTGTACATGAGGGATAAGCCGTATTTGGCGTGCAACAAATTGTTGTTTTTGAGGATGCGCGTGTTGTAGGTGATGCCCCACTCGTAAAAATGTGAACCCCAATATCTAAAGTCTGAATTGGCTACGGCTCCGTTGGTGACCAAGTTGTTGAGTCCGAAAGCAAACACGAATTGCGAGGTGGTTCTGCGCTCGTTATAATCTTGTTTTTTGTAGTTTCTTGATTTTAATCGGATGATAAACGTGCGGGTTGAATCGCTTTCTTGCAATTTGCCATCGACTTTTTCTTGAACCAAATCGCGGAGTTCATTTTGCGCTTGTGCTACGCGGGTTTCGATGTTTTTGGCGCGTGTATCGGCCAATTGAATTTTCTTTTGGTCAGCTTGTTCTTGGGTAATTTGACCTTTGGCGAGTTCTTCGTTGACGGCTTCTACTTCAACTTTGAGTGCCTCTTTTTCTTCTTTGGTAATGACTGAGATTTTGTTGGCAATTACTTTGGCACGTGATTCAAAGGTTTCTTGAGCAAAAATAAGGTTGATGCACAAGAGCAAAATTCCGGTGAGGTAAAAAGTAAAACTTCTCATGATGATTGATTTTTAATTATTGATTGATGTTTGTTTCTTGATTTCGGTTGGCCAAGGCCACTTTGACGTTTTGATAATTTTGGTTGATGCTTTTGATGACTTTCTCGCGAAAGGTAAGATTGAGTTCGCCATCGACTTTAGAAAGCAAATTAGACGCATTGACTTTGATGGCTGAAGTTCCGAGTTTGATTTCGGTTTGGGCCAAGGCGGTTTCAGGGTTTACGGTAGATTTTACGGGCGATGTCGGATTGATTTGTTCCGTTTTTTGATGATTGATTGATGACTCCTGAGCGATTAATTTTTCTGATGTTGTTACTGGTTGTGGAATTGATTTTTCATGAATGGATGTTGATTTTCTTGGTTTCGGTTGATTTTCGGCTACCGTTTGTTGTTTGTTATGAAAAGTTTGCGGAACTACTTCAACTTTATCTTGCAACTGATTTACTTTTTCAATTGAATCTTGATTTTTTTGAATCGCCGGCTGATTCTGTTGAACCACTTCATTTCTGGCAGCATCCACGACCGAGTTTGGATTGCTGAGAAAAACATAAGCAATAGCGACAAACCCAATCAAAGCGGCCGCGATGTACAACCATTGATAGTTAAAACCGGTTTTTTTCTCTTCAGCTACTGTGAGCATAGCATCTAAACGATCCCAGGCGGCCGGTGTCGGTTGAATCTCGCGCGATTGCAATTGCGTTTTGATTTGCTTTTCTAATTTTTTATTTGGTTCCATTTTGGCTGGATTTTAATTGGTGGATGTTTTCCTGAAGTATTCTTCGGGCATGAGACAATTGTGATTTTGAAGTCCCTTCGCTGATGTTGAGCATTTGGGCAATCTCGTGGTGTTTGTATCCTTCAATGGCGTATAAGTTGAATATCATTTTATAACCGTCGGGCAAAGCATCAATCAAAAACTGAATTTCTTCAACGGTGAATTGGCTGTCAATTTCATTGACACTTTCAGGTGTGAATTTCTCATCCTCCATAAAACTGACTTTTTTATGAGCTCTGATATACGAAATACACTCATTGACGACGATGCGGCGAATCCAACCTTCAAAACTTCCCTTGTGTTCAAAATTTTTAAGATGGGTAAAAACTTTCATAAAGGCAGTAATCATAACGTCTTCAGCGGTGTGCACATCTTTGATATACTGACGGCAAACACCCAACATTTTAGGCGCGTACTGTGAGTAAATCAAGTGCTGTGCTTGACGATTATGGTCAAGTGCCAGCGCAATGGTTTGCTTTTCTTGCTGATGTAAATCGATTACTTTCAAAACCTGATTTTAGCTTGCGTTTCTATGAGCATAGACGCAGATTCGTGAAAAAGGGTTGTATGACACGACAAAAAAAATGAAAAAAATTGCAATTTAATTTACAACTACCTGTTTATTAGCAATTTGAAAAATAAAATATTTTTTAAATTTTTCTTTCAATCACGTAGTTGACCATAAGAATCAAGGCATTTTTATAGGCAGAATCAGGATATTTTTCTAACAAAGCGAGCGCTTGTTGCTGAAATTCGAGCATTTTTTGTTCGGCGTAGGCCAATCCATTTTTGTTTTTGACAAAAGCAATTACTTCTTTGATGCGCTTTTTGTCTTTGTTGTGGTTCTTGATGGAGTTGATGAGCCACGATTTTTCGTCTTTAGAACAGTGATTGAGCACATAGATTAATGGCAAAGTCATTTTCTGTTCTTTGATATCAATTCCGGTGGGTTTGCCGATGGCATCGTCAGTATAATCAAACAAATCGTCTTTGATTTGAAAAGCCATTCCGATGAGCTCGCCAAAATGACGCATGTTTTCAACCTCCGCTTGATCATCAACTACCGAACGAGCGCCCAAAGCACAACACGAAGCAATCAAAGTAGCTGTTTTTTTTCGAATAATGTCATAGTAAACCGATTCGACAATGTCTAATCGACGGGCTTTTTCAATCTGAAGCAGTTCTCCTTCGCTCATCTCGCGCACTGCTACCGAAATGATCCGAAGCAAATCAAAATCTCCGTTATCGATAGAAAGTAACAAGCCTTTTGAAAGCAGATAATCTCCGACTAAAACCGCAATTTTATTTTTCCAAAGCGCATTGATTGAGAAAAATCCGCGACGGCGATTACTATCATCCACTACATCGTCATGCACTAAAGTTGCTGTGTGAATCAGCTCAATAACCGAAGCTCCGCGATAAGTACGTTCGTTAACCGTTCCGCCGCTAAGCATTTTGGCGGTGAGAAACACAAACATCGGACGCATTTGTTTGCCTTTTCGGTTAACAATATAATACGTAATGCGATTGAGCAAGGCCACCTGAGAACTCATCGATTCATAGAACTTCTTTTCAAAAAGTTCCATTTCGGACTGAATGGGCTGCTTTATTTGTGCGGTAATATTCATACAGAAGCCCAAAGATACTTATAAAAGTAATTGTGCAACAAGGCAATATTTTATATTTTTTTACATTTGAATTAAACTCTTTCAAAAGAGTTCAGTCATAAGGCAAACTTAAAAACGACGAGATTATGAAAACTAAATTTTTAATGATGAGCGCTGTGCTAGCATTGATGGTTACAGCTTGTAGTAAGGATGACTCTAAAAGCAGTTCTGCTTCAGACTTTAGCGCAGACGAGGCCAAAATGAATTCAAAAATGGATATTGCCAACGATGATGTATCTGATCTAGTCGAAGAACAATTCGACGCAACCCAAAACAGTGCTGCTAATCGCAGTGCAGAAAGTTCTTCATCAACTTCAAATCTTCCATCATGTGCAACAGTAACTAGAGTTCCTGATTTTGGAACACAACTAGAACCCGGACAAGAGGTAATTAAAACCATCGATTTCGGAACCACCGGTTGCCCAATGAACAACGGAAATGTGCTTAAAGGAAAAATCATCATCACTTTTACCTACCAACCGGGCGCTACTTCGCATACCATCAACTACCAATTTGATAACTTCTATCACAACAATGTAAAATTTACCGGCAACAAAACCTTCACCAGAACCATGACTAGTGGTCATCCGGTAGTGGTAATGAACATGGATATGAATGCTACTTTTCCTGATGGCCGTGTTATTCACAGAGTTGGAACCCGAACCAGAGAAATTACTGCGGGGTATGACACTCCAAACATTTTGGCAGATAATGAGTATCAAGTAACCGGAAATTGGACCACATCATTCCCAAGTGCTAGCGATAAAACAAGTACGATTACTACACCCCTTAAAATAAAAATGAGTTGTATCCAACAAAACAAACCGCTCATTGTTCAAGGTGTGATAACCTTTCAAAGAAACAACCGAACAGCCACTTTAGATTATGGTGACGGAACTTGTGACAACACAGCAACTTATACCGTCAACGGAAATACTTATACGATTATCATCGGAAACTAATCTAATTATAAACAAAAAACGCTCTCAAATTCGGGAGCGTTTTTTATGCTTCTTTGTTGGCAAGTTGCCCGCAAGCAGCATCGATGTCTTTACCTCTACTTCGGCGCACTTTGGCTACAATATCGTGCTTTTCGAGTGCGCGAATATAGGCATTGATGGCTGATTCGTCAGCTTGTTGAAACATGCCGTCGTCAATAGGATTGTATTCAATTAAATTGACTTTACACGGAACATATTTGCAAAACTTGACTAGAGCATCGATGGATTTCTGATCATCATTAATGCCTTTCCAAACCACGTATTCATAGGTAACTTTGCTTTTGGTTTTCTGGTACCAATATTCCAAAGCTTGGCGTAAATCAGTCAGTGGAAAGTTCTTGGTAAAAGGCATGATTTGGTTTCTGATTTCTTCAACGGCCGAATGCAATGACACCGCCAATTTGAATTTCACACCATCGTCGGCCATTTTTTTAATCATCTTAGAAATGCCCGAAGTCGAAACCGTAATGCGTTTGGGCGACATACCCAAGCCTTCCTCCGAGGTAATCATTTCAATCGCACTCAAAACATTGTTGTAGTTCATCAGCGGCTCGCCCATACCCATAAAAACAATGTTTGACAAGGGCCGTCCGTGGTATAATCTACTTTCTTTATCAATCGAAACGACTTGATCGTAGATTTCATCCGGATTCAAATTGCGCATGCGTTTTAGTCGAGCCGTCGCACAAAAATTACAATCCAAACTGCAACCCACTTGGCTAGAAACACAAGCCGTGGTTCGGGTATCGGTCGGAATCAGAACAGACTCAACAATCAAACCGTCGTGAAGTCGCAAAGCATTTTTGACCGTTCCATCTTCGCTTCGTTGCATTTGATCGACATGAATATGATTGATGACAAAATTCTCTTCAAGCATCTGACGCGTGTTTTTAGACAAATTGGTCATGTCATCAAACTGATGTGCGCCTTTGCCCCAAAGCCATTCATAAACTTGATTTCCGCGAAAAGCCTGATCGCCCTGCGCTTTAAAAAAGTCTCGTAATTGCTCTTTAGACAACGCTCGAATATCTTTTTTGTCATTTTGCATGTGGCAAATTTAATTCAAACTCACCGATTGGGCGCTAAGATAATTTGATAACTTTGAGAAAATATTCAGCCATGCACTTCCTCTCTGAAGAACTCGAAGATTACGTCGAAAAACATTCCGAAAACGAACCCGAATTACTCGCGGCACTCAACCGCGAAACGCACCTTAAAATTTTAAGTCCGCGCATGCTCAGTGGCCATTTTCAAGGACGCGTTTTGAGTATGCTCTCCAAACTCATTCGGCCAAAAAACATACTGGAAATCGGGACCTATACCGGTTATTCGGCTTTGTGTTTGTGCGAAGGAATGGCTGCCGATGGTGTCTTGCATACCATTGACATCAAAGATGAACTGGTGGGTTTTCAGCGTAAATATTTCGATCAATCGCCTTGGGGAAAACAAATTGTGCAGCATTTGGGTCTGGCCACTGAAATAATCCCAAAGCTCGTTGATACTTTTGACTTGGTTTTTATTGATGCCGACAAAGAAAATTACCAAAATTACTACGAATTAATCTTACCGAAAATGAATCGCGGTGGTGTGATTTTATCCGACAATGTACTTTGGAGCGGAAAAGTTTTGGAACCGGTCAAAGACAACGACCGAAGTACCAAAGCACTCATGACTTACAACGAATATCTTAAAAATGACCCGCGAGTAGAAACGGTTTTACTTCCAATTCGGGATGGTTTAACCGTAAGCCGTGTGCTTTAAATGGCTTGAAAATATTTTTTAGAATAATGCTTGAAAAATAGCCAACCGAAAAATCCGCCAAATAAATATCCGAATAAAATATCTCCCGGAAAGTGTACCCCGAGGTAAATTCGGCTGTAGGCAAAAACCAACGGAAACACAAAAATCCAAAGCCCAAATTTGTAATATCGCTTGAGCAAACTATAGGCAAAGACCATAGCAGCCATAGAGTTGGCGGCATGTGCCGAGAAAAAACTATAAGTTACACTGGGCTTTACAATCCGAATTAAATCTTTGATTTCAGGATCGTTACATGGGCGAAGTCGCTCAAAAGTTACTTTAAACAAATTTGCAGATTGATCGCACAAAAACATCAAAAGACCAATATACACGAGCGCGATTCCCAAATTACGCCAACCGATTTTTTGCTGCAACAAATAAAACAGCAACAAAAAAAACGGAATCCAAGTCCATTGCTTGGTAAGGATGAGCCAAAAACCGTCATAGGTTTCAGAACCCAAAGAGTTGAGAAAAACAAAAGCTTTTTTATCGAGCGCAATGATTTTCTCGACCATTATTTTTGGCGTTTGATCGGACCTTCTTGAATATCTTCGAGACTTTGAGCAACTTCAGCTTGCGTTGATGCAGTTTCAGTCAACATCTGAGTTTTAGCTTTGTTGACTTCGGTTTCAATATCTTGGGTAAGTCCGGTAAAGTTGCCGTGCAGTTCTTCAAAAGTCTTGTCCAGTCCGTTGGCTTGAGCGCCTTTCTGAATTTCGCTTTTGATATCGTTGGTGGCATTTTTCAGCTGTGCCATAATCTTACCCAAGTTACGGGCGATTTCTGGAATTTTATCCGTTCCGAACAACATCAGAGCTACAAACAAAATGAAAATTAATTCACCGCCTCCAATACCAAACATAATCGATTATTTTGCTGCAAATGTACAAACTAAAGTCATTGCCCGACCGCATAGGCAACTAAATAAATGTTAATCAAATTTTGATTTAACTTCTTGTTTCGGCCAAACATTATTGCTGGTGTCAATATCAGCGGTCTCTTCTTTTGGATCCACCGCTATTTTTGAAATCACTTTTTGGGTAGCAAACACGCGAGTCACCTCAGCATCGTTCATGCGCCAAATTTGCGACGGAAATTTATAATCTTCGGTCGTTCCATCTTCATAAGTCAACTGAACAATAATCGGCATGACCAAACCTCCGGGTTTATCAAAGGTCACTTGATAGAAATATTTCGGAGCTTCTAATTTGGCTTGTTCTTCGGCCGTAAATTTAGTTTTGACAAACTCATCCAAGGCTGTCACACTGGCAATATCGAGTGGTTTTTTCATTTCTGGTTTAAAATCCGGACTTGCATCAGCTATCATATACACCAGCGGTCCACTAGCTTTGAGTCGGTTGCGACGGGTTACTTCGGGCGCTTTGAAATCTTTGGGCGGATCGTTGCTTACAAAATATTGTTTGACTTCTTTGATGCCGATGTCGGTATAATCCGTGGTGAAAAACCATCCTCTAAAAAACCAATCCAAGTCAACGCCAGAAGCGTCTTCCATGGTTCTGAAGAAATCATCCGGGGTGGGATGTTTGAACTTCCAGCGCGATGAATAGGTTCTAAAAGCATAATCGAACAAATCGTGTCCCATGATGGTTTCGCGCAAAATATTGAGTCCTGCGGCCGGTTTTCCGTAGGCGTTATTTCCGAATTGTTTGATGCATTCTGAGTTGGTCATGATGGGCTCTAATTTGGATTGATCACCACTCATATACGGAACAATTTTCTTGGCCGGACCGCGATCAGCCGGAAAGTTCGGATCAAAAGAAATCTCAGCCAAATACTCCATAAAGGTGTTCAAACCTTCATCCATCCAAGTCCATTGGCGCTCGTCTGAATTGACAATCATCGGAAAAAAGTTATGCCCTACTTCGTGAATAATCACACCCAACATACCGTATTTGACACGGTCTGAATAAGTTCCATCAGCTTGCGGGCGCCCAAAATTCCAGCAAATCATCGGATATTCCATACCTTGATCTTGCGCATTTACAGAGACGGCTTTCGGATACGGAAAATCAAAAGTGTATTTTGAATAGCTTTTTAAAGTATGCGCTACGGCGCGCGTTGAATAGGTTTCCCACAGCGGATTTCCCTCTTTAGGATAGACCGAAACCGCCATGATTTTCTTGCTGCCAATTTGAACAGCCATCGCATCTAAAATGAATTTTCTCGAGGTTGAAATGCCAAAGTCACGCACATTTTCGGCTTTGAATTTCCAGGTTTTCTTTTGGGTTGAGAAACCTTTTTCGGCAGCCATGGCCTCGGCTTGTGTGACCACAACTACGGGTTTATCATACGAATTTTCAGCCTGAGCATATCGTTTGAGTTGTTCAGGCGTATAAACCTCGGCACGATTTTGCAAAACACCGGTGGCTTCCATAATATGATCGGCCGGAACGGTAATATTCACTTCGTAATTCCCGAACGTCAAGGCAAATTCACCGCTGCCCCAGAACTGCTGATTTTGCCAACCTTCAACATCGTTATATACCGCCATGCGCGGATAAAACTGCGCCAATACATATAAATTATTTCCATCGGCAAAATGCTCATAACCCGAGCGCCCGCCATCGATCATATAATTGTTGATGTTGTAGTTCCATTTGATGTTCAAAACAATTTTCTCGCCATGGGCCAATGGTTTGTCCAAGTTGATGCGCATCATGGTGTGGTTGATGGTATAAGACATCGGGTTGCCTTTGGCGTCTTTAACATAGTCGATTCTAAAACCTCCGTCGAACTTTTCTTCGAGATATTTTCTTGAAAAACCTGCAACGCTAATCGAAGGATCCATTTTAGAATTCTCTACCAAAGGCGTTTGTGAGTTGCGCGCAGCAATATTCTGATCTAATTGCAACCACAAATAATCTAAAGATTCCTTAGCATTGTTGGTATAGGTAATGGTTTCAGTACCGAACAAACGCGCGTTTTTATCATCGAGTTCCACATCTATTTTGTAATCGGCTTGTTGTTGATAATACTCCGGTCCCGGCGCCCCTGAAGCCGTTCGATAACTGTTGGGTGTAGCGAGCAAGTCATACATCTGACGGAATTTATTCTCGTCAACATGTCCTTTTTCTTTGACTTTTGGAGCTTCTTGTGCTAGAAATGGAGCGGTCATCATCGATAACAAAAGGGCAACCAATAGATGTTTTTTCATAAAAATGGTCTTTAGAGTAAAGTCTTTAGTAGATGATAAAAGTAGTAGTTTTTTAAAATTTGTTACGCATCACATTTACTTTAACACACCTGAAATGCTTTCAGAAGTGAGTAACAAGCTTTGTTTTTTTCTGTTGAATTGACTCTGAATCACGTTTTGCTGTTGGTCAGAAATCTCTAAGAGCACAGAATTTTGAACTTTGAGCGAACTTACTTTGGCCACGCCATTGATTTTGTAATAGCCAATCAAAACATTGTCTTCGTACTCATGCGAAACGTATTGATAAGGCATTTTCTTACCATTGACATAAACCCAGAAATGCTCTGTCAAATAACGATTCATGAGTTGCGTATCCTGAATGCTTTCAGCGGGTTCACCTAAATGAGTAACCGCAGCATAGTTTTTTTTGAGCGCTGCATTCAGGTCGTCGATAAAAATGCGCGTTGTGATTTCAAGTCGTTGTTTTTTTGGGGAATGCTCAATTTTAAAAATCGACACATAAAATTTATGCGCGCTCAACGAACATAAAGTCAAAAACAAAAACAAAGTGAGTATCTTTTTCATCCGACTAAAAAATAACTATTTCTGTTCAGCTTCGAGGTCACGAAGATAATTCCGAGCCAAACCGAGCGCCAGAAACTTAGTCAGCGTTTTGTTTTTAGCCTTGAGCGCCCGAACAAAATCTGCATCATTAATCATATAATAATCAAATCCGTCAACGTAATCTTCCGGTATTTTGAGGGTTTGCGTGTAATAATCATAATCAAACCATCCGTCTAATTGCAAAAGCAACTTTTCTTTTTGCTCGACTTGAATTTCTTTTTTGAGCATTCTGGTTCTCCCGGACATTGCATTGAGAATCGGATTGAGCGGAACAATTCCGCCACCCGAAGTTGCTTCATGAAGTCTGCGTTGCGCTTGGGTGTATTTTCGTTGACCGCGCGGAATGATTCCTAAGTTTTCAGCTGTTATTCCATGATTGTCATTGACCGTAACTTCAGGCAAAGGCACGGTTGTTTCAGACATAGTTGCTTTGACAAAACCATTCTTTAGGATTTCTTGGGTAATCTTTATCCGACGCGTTTCAAGATTTACCGCTGTAAAGACCAAAGCTTCATCTAATCTAACCATGATTTTAAAAGTACCGTCCGAAGCAGTTGATGTAGTAAAACCCGAATCGTCGTTGTGTACATTGACTTTTTCTGTCGGAACATCGCGCAAAACCACCAAACCGGTAATTTCTTGACGCGGTAAAACTTGAGCCCAAAGCCCATAAAAGTTCAGAAAAAGAAAAAATAAAAAGCTGATTTTTCGGGTCAAAAGTTTACGGATTTGAAGTAACTAATTTTTTGAATTCGTTGTTTTTTCGCACCAAAAAATCCATCAATTCAAAGTCGGAATTTTTCTCGGTATATGTTTTTGACTGAGCATCGTTGTTGCAATACACCAAAAACAATTTGAGATGATCGTCATCGATTTTGAGCGTTTCACTAAAAAAAGAATAATTAATGCGTTTGACAACAAGTTCGGTAAAAGCCATTTCGTCGGTAAAGTTGTTTTTCTTCGGATTGTTTTTGCGTAAAACCTTCAAAACATCTTTATATAATCGCACAAAGTTAACTCCGTTTTCGGTCACGTTGTAATTGGGCATGGCAATGTTTTTGGGCGAACTTTGTGCATCGTCGGCGTATTTTTTATCGACTATGGCTTGTTTGTTTTTCAGGCTTGGATCTTGGTTTTTACCGGTTACCACAACTTCAGCCAGCTCGTTGGTGAAAATTTGCAGCTTTACTTTGAACAAATCCAAATCGAGATCGTTTTTTGTAATCACCACTTTTTTGGACTTGAACAATAAACCCGAAAAAACCAAAGTGTCGTTTTCACGCGCCAAAATATTGAAATAACCTTTGGGCAAAGTGGTGGTGCCGGTGCGCGCATTGATATTAAAAATAACCACATTCTCAACCTTGAGCGAATCGTTGATTACTTGTCCGTGCAGAAATTTTCTGGGCTGCTGAGCCTGAACCATCAATGAAATAAAAAGGAAACTAAATAGAATCAGCCGGGTTTTCATAGTTGAATAATTTATTATTTCCTTTAAAGTTAATCATTTTTCACCGTTTGATGGCTGACATAAGTCACAATGCTCTGTGAAAAATCAGCTGTAAAATAACACAAACTTTTGTCTGAGAAATGATAAGGCTTTGTTAATTTAAAATCGCGCTCAAAAGTTGGACAAAGCTTTTTATCTTTAAACCGAAAAATTACTTTCATGAAAAAACTCATCATTGCTAGTACTTCGACCATTCATGGCGGAAGTTATCTGGATTATTTACTGCCTACTTTAGCGCATTTCTTTCAAGATTGTTCTACCGTTTTGTTCATTCCGTATGCGCGCCCGGGCGGCATAACCCATGATGAATACACCGATAAAGTTCGGTCAGCTTTTGCTTCAATTGGCAAAGAAGTTCGCGGTTTGCATGAATTTGAACATCCAAAGCAAGCCATTCAAGCAGCGCAAGGAATTTTTACCGGTGGCGGAAACACTTTTTTACTGGTTTCGCAATTGTATAAGTTTGATGTCATGTCTGTTTTGGCCAATCAAATCAAAGCCGGAACACCGTATTTAGGCACCAGCGCCGGAAGCAACATTACCGGCCTAACCATGCAAACCACCAACGATATGCCGATTGTGTATCCACCGAGTTTTCAGACATTGGGTATGATTCCGTTTAATTTAAATCCGCATTATCTCGATCCGGATTTGCAATCTAAACACATGGGCGAAACCCGCGAGACGCGCATCAAGGAATTTCACAGTTTTAATTCCGTGCCGGTTTTGGGTTTGCGCGAAGGAAGTTGGCTTGAAGTTTTAGGCGATGCCATTACACTCAAAGGAAACCTCAGCGCTCGCCTATTTAGAGCCGGGCAAATCCCTGAAGAATTAGCGCCGGAATCAGATTTGAGTTTTCTGACTCGTTTGGGTTAAAACATAAAAAAAGCCGCTCTTTTGATAAGAGCGGCTTTTCATTTTCAAACTCGAAAATTATACTTCCAATACTGAATTCTCAGCACCGGCGTATGCGTTCCAACGATATGAATCGGCTTCTGGTTCATTGATAAAAACACCGTCAACAAGGTAACGATATTCATAAGATGCATCTTTAGCTACATCAAAAACACCTTTGAAAGTTCCATTTTTGAGTTTGCCTAAGGCACCTTCTTCAACATTCCAATTGTTAAAATCTCCGATTACAGCAGCCGTTTGCGCTTCTTTGGCCTCAAGAGTAAAAGTTACTTTACAAACCGGTTTTGTTTTTATAAATTGTTTCTTAACTGACATAACTTGTTCATTTTTAGAATTATGCAACAAAGTAAATAATTTAATAGACACAAAAAACGCGCAACAAACGATTTGAGGATATGACAAAAACCATCTCAAAAAAACCAAAGCTTGGCAATTTTAACCGCGCTTGATTTAGAATCTGAAATAAGAAAACGTTTTCACTCTGCGGATTTTTAAAAAACAAAAGCGCCGATTTTAAAGTGAAATTTTAAAAAATCACTCAAAAATCGACGCGTTTAAGCCTTTGAGCAGCAACTACCTACAATTGCGGACCAGCTGCTATTAAATTTTTACCTTCTTCGTTGTCGGTATATTGTTGGAAGTTTTTGATAAATCTACCCGCCAAATCAACTGCTTT
Organism: Bacteroidota bacterium; assembly: GCA_018267095.1. Lineage (GTDB taxonomy): Bacteria > Bacteroidota > Bacteroidia > Flavobacteriales > Flavobacteriaceae > Flavobacterium. The sequence continues at coordinate 406,622 of JAFDZC010000018.1, read as the reverse complement.
TTCATTCCACTGCTCGGCAGAAGCATAAGTGTTGCGCGGATCGAGGATTTCTGTGTTGACATTTGGCAATGAAGTGGGCACTTCAAAATTGAATACCGGAACCGTTGTGCTACCTACTTGTTCAATCGAACCATCCAATATCGCATCGATAATCGCACGGGTGTCTTTGATGGAAATTCTTTTTCCGGTGCCGTTCCAGCCGGTGTTAACCATATAAGCTTTGGCGTGGTGTTGCTCCATTTTTTTGACCAATTCCTGACCGTACTGCGTTGGATGCAACGATAAAAATGCTTTGCCAAAACAAGCTGAAAAAGTCGGTTGTGGTTCGGTAACACCGCGCTCTGTTCCGGCCAATTTAGCCGTAAAGCCCGATAAGAAATAGTATTTGGTTTGTTCCGGAGTTAATTTTGAAACCGGCGGCATCACCCCAAAAGCATCGGCCGTTAAGAAAATCACTTTGGTGGCGTGTCCCGCTTTTGAAACCGGACGAACAATATTTTGAATGTGGTCAATCGGATAAGAAACGCGCGTGTTCTGTGTTACTGAACCATCGGTAAAGTCAATTTTCCCATTCGCATCGAGCGTAACATTTTCTAAAAGTGCATTTCTGCGGATGGCATTGTAAATGTCCGGCTCGTTTTCTTTGCTCAAATCAATGGTTTTGGCATAGCATCCGCCTTCAAAATTAAACACGCCTTCGTCATCCCAACCGTGCTCGTCGTCACCGATGAGTTCTCTTTTAGGGTCGGTTGACAACGTTGTTTTACCGGTTCCTGATAAGCCAAAGAAAACCGCTACATCACCGTCTTTTCCTTTGTTGGCAGAACAGTGCATAGAAGCCATTCCTTTGAGTGGTAAATAGTAATTCATCATTGAGAACATCCCTTTTTTCATTTCGCCACCGTACCAAGTTCCGCCAATCAATTGCATTTTCTCGGTTAAGTTGAAAGCGATATAAACTTCAGAATTTAATCCGTGAGCGGCATAATCTTTAAACCCGGATTTTGAACCGTTCATGACGATGAAATCTGGTTCGCCGAAGTTTTCAAGTTCTTGCTCCGTCGGGCGAATGAACATATTTTTGACGAAATGCGCTTGCCAAGCCACTTCCATAATAAAGCGAACTTTAAGTCGCGTATTGGCATTGGCGCCGCAAAAAGCATCAACTACAAAAAGTCTTTTGCCTGAGAGTTGTTGAACGGTATTTTGCTTAAGCGCTTCCCAAGTGTTTTGAGCAATAGGCTTGTTATCGTTGGCAGCTTTTTCTGAATTCCACCAAATGGTATTTTCGGTAACGCTGTCTTTTACGATGTATTTGTCTTTTGGCGAACGCCCGGTAAATTCTCCGGTCATTACATTGACGGCTCCAAGCTCAGAAAGTTGCCCTCTTTCGTATCCTTCTAAAGCGGGATTGAGTTCTTCATTATAGAGTAAATCAAACGAAGGATTGTAGACAATTTCAGTGGCACCGGTAATTCCGTATTTTTCCAGCGAAATCGATTTCGTAATTTGAGCGTAGGTATCCATATAAAAAAGTATTTTGTGTTGTGTTTAAATTTAGCGCAAAAGTAAAAAGAATATTTTAGTCGGTTTGTTTAAACTGAAAATATTATGGCTTTTTCTTGAAAAAATCGATAAAAACCAACATCCAACCGATGATCATCAACAGCCCGCCAATAGGTGTAATAAATCCGAATGGCTTGAAGTTAATTCCGGTGACACTGCCGGTTGCCAACAAATAAATCGAACCCGAAAAAAACAAAACTCCTATCCAAACACAGTGAAAAACGGTAGTGCGAACCTTATCTGACAAACCCGGCAAAAGCGCTAAAAAACACAAAAATAAAGCATGGTATATTTGGTATTTGACACCTGTTTCAAAAGTGATGAGTTGTTCGGGCGTGAGTACTTTTTTGAGTCCGTGAGCACCGAAGGCTCCCAAAACAATGGCCAATGCGCCCATAAAAGTAGCGGTTGCGATAATTTTTCTGTTCATGAGATTGATACTAAAAATGAAAAATATTCGATTATAATTTTGTTTGTTAATATTCGGATTTTATAGCCCCGGTTGCAGTGGCATCCTTTGGCTTGGTTCTTTACAAGCCAAAGATAGAACGAAAAACGGGATAAAGCTTCTCACAAAAAAATATTACATTTGTTCATCAAAAAATTTCAAGCATGAAAAAACTTCTCTTTGTCGCTACAGCATTTTTGCTCTTTGCCAGCGGCGGATTTGCCCAAGCGGTAAAAGCCGGCGAAAAACTCACATATTCGGCTTCGTACAACATGAGCGGACTGATGACACCTCTGGCGCAAGTAACCATGGAAACCGAATCAGTATCAACTTCCAAAAGCACCTTATTGCATTTGATTTGTGAAGCCAACACCTTTAGCAAATGGGATTCGTTTTTTAAAATCCGCGACAGCTATGAGTCGTATGTGAATCCGAGCACTTTGAAACCGAGTTTGTACAAAAGAGAAATTCTTGAAGGAACCTACACCAAAAAAGAGAAATACATCTTCAAAAACGGAACGCTTGAATGTACTGTCAATAAAAAGAACACCCCTGAGCGCAGAAGTGCTTTTCGTATTCGTCCCGGCACGCAAGATGTGGTAACCACACTTTATCAAGTCAGAAACATTGATTTCAGTAAAATGAAACCAGGTCAGACCAAATCGTTTATTGTGGTTTTTGACGAAAAAGAAATGAGCGCGACCGTCAAATACATGGGCAAAGAAACCATTGATGCCGGACCATTGGGTTCAAAAAGTTGTTACAAAGTTTCAATTGGGGCCAATACCGACAAGTTGCGCGGCACTGATAAAAACCTGATTTGGCTCACAGCCGACAACAAAAAAGTACCGGTTTTGATTAAGTTCAGCATCCCAGTTGGCACCGGACAATTATCGCTCACTAACGCAAAAGGAATTTAATATGAGAAAAACCTTTATTGTACTATCGTTTATTTTTGCCTTGTTAGGCGTTGTTTTTGTGATTTTACCTATGGGTACCTTGGGCTTTTTGCCGGTCGGTTTATCGCTGCTTTTTGGCGCATTGGCCTACAGTAAATCTGACGCCAATGATCGTTCGGTTCCGAAGTATTTACTCATGGCCGGAGGCGTTTTGCTTGTGGCCGTTATTGTTCGCGTAATGATGCCCGACGAAGTAGCCAAAGACAGCGATTTAGAGCAACACAAAATCGAATCGAAAAAGGAAGACCTCAAAGATCTCGAAGAATTAGAAGCTGAATAATTTTTGCTGCAAATCATACAAAAGCCTGCCTCGAGCGGGCTTTTATTTTGGGGTGAATTTTATACCTTTGGCAACAATTTTTTTCGAGCATGAGAAACATACTGATTATTGGTGCCGGGCGTTCGGCTTCATCGTTGATTCAATATTTACTGCAAAAATCCGATAGCGAACAATTGCATCTGACCCTTGCCGATTTGTCGGTAGAGTTGGCCCGCAAAAAAACCAACAATCATCCGAATGCCACAGCTATTGCGCTCGACATCAACAATACTGAAGAACGTCAAGCGCAAATTCAAAAAGCCGATTTGGTCATCTCGATGCTGCCGGCACACATGCACATTGAAGTGGCGCAAGATTGCGTTGCCTATAAAAAACATATGGTCACGGCTTCATACATCAGCGAAGCCATGCAAAATCTCGACGAACAAGTCAAAGCCAACGGTTTGGTCTTTATGAACGAAGTCGGACTCGATCCGGGCATTGACCACATGAGCGCCATGAAAATCATTGATGAAATTCGAGCCCAAGGCGGAAATATCTTTTCATTTGAATCTTATTGCGGCGGGCTCATTGCTCCGGAATCTGACAACAACGCCTGGAACTATAAATTTACTTGGGCACCGCGCAATGTCGTTTTGGCGGGTCAAGGCGGCGCGGCCAAATTCATCCATGAAGGCAGTTATAAATATATTCCGTATCAAAAATTATTCACCCGAACCGATGCTCTTGAAGTGGCTGGTTACGGAAGTTTTGAAACCTACGCCAACCGCGACTCGCTCAAATATCGCTCGGTGTATGGCCTTGAAAACATACAAACGCTTTTGCGCGGAACCATTCGTCGGGCCGGATATTGCCAAGCATGGGATGCCTTTGTGCAATTGGGCATGACCGATGATACTTATACCATTGACAACTCAGAACATTTGAGCTACCGCGATTATGTGCGGTTGTTTTTACCGTATACCGCGCCCGTAAACACAGAAAACCAATTCTGCGCACAAATCGGCATTACGCAAAACGATGTTATGTGGCGCAAATTTACCGAGCTGGATTTGTTTAGCGATGACAAAAAAGTAGCGCTTAAAAACGCAACTCCGGCGCAAATCCTCGAGAAAATCTTGGCCGAAAACTGGACACTTGAACCCGGCGACAAAGACATGATCGTCATGTATCACAAGTTTGGATATGAACTAAACGGTGAGAAAAAACAAATCGATTCGCAAATGGTGTGCATCGGGCAAGACCAAACCTACACCGCGATGGCCAAAACCGTCGGTCTTCCGGTAGCGATGGCCGCTTTGCGCATTCTCAACAAACAAATCACCGAGCCGGGCGTTCAATTGCCGATTCGCTCTGAGGTTTATACACCACTTTTGGCAGAGCTTGAAGAGTTTGGAATTCATTTTACCGAAACCGAAAAACCTTACCTCGGGTAATATTTATCCCGAAGCAGAATATCTTAAATTGTTTCAAATCAAAAGCAAATCACTATTTTTGGTTGAAATTTTTAAGCCATGAAAATCAACCAACTTCAGATTGAAATAGACGGAATAGACAAAGAAATCCTGCGTGACCTCATGGAAGACGCGCGCAAACCCATTTTGCAAATCGCGCACAAAATCGGCATTTCGGGCGCGGCCATTCACCAGCGATTGCGCAAACTCGAACAAGCCGGCGTAATTTCGGGTTCAAAATTCATTGTCAACACCAAAGTTTTGGGCTACAGCACCATGGCTTTTGTGGGCATCTACCTCGACAAAGCTGCGCGCAATTCTGAAGCCGTTCGCGAGCTCAAAAAAATCCCTGAAGTGCTCGAATGCCACTACACCACCGGAAACTGGTCGATTCTCATCAAGATTATTTGCCGCGACAACGAGCATCTAATGCATTTGCTCAACACCAAAATCCAGGCGATTGAAGGCGTCTCCAGAACCGAAACCTTTATTTCGCTCGACCAACAAATCAATCGACAAATTCAACTGTAATTTGATGTTCATTTGGGCGTGCCCCTGCGGGTCGCGCTTTGCGCAGTGCACGGCACTTAGCTGCAATCGCTCACGCAGCGTGTCCCGGATAGTTCAAAGTAACCATCGGGCCTTCATCTATCTGAAAACCCGACGGAGTATGACTTCTATTAAATGATTTGCGCCAAAAGCTGAGCAAAAGCTTCTAATTTAAACGAACCTTGAGGCTGTGCGTGGGTCGCGAAATAATGTTCTTGGGCGATGCCGCTTCTAAAAGCTTTACCCATTTGCAAATAACCTTGGGCATTGGTCTCGGGCAATCCGGCTTGCAACATGCCTTGGTAAGCATCTTCATCTGAAAAAACCACCCACGGCAATTCTGGTTTGCCCATTGCTTGACCGACCACCTGAGCGATTTCTGAAAAAGTGCGCACATCACTCGAAACATATACCTGTGTATGTCCGGTAAAATCGAGTTGTTGCAACTTCTGGGCTACGACTTCGGCAATATCCGCCGGATGTACCAAAGCCATTTTTTCATCGGCAGCTCCAAAATTCGACCCCATAATGCCCGCTTGTTGAATGAGCGGAATCATCGAAAATAAATTAGTATAAAAATAAGCCGCACGCAAACTAATCACATCTACGTTGGTTAACTTGCTGAGCGCTTGTTCTAAATAACCCAAACCATCTATCGGTCCGCAACTGTGTCCTAAATGGGCGCCAATACTGCTGAGTTGCACCACTTTTTTCAAACCGCTTTTAGCTATGGCCTGAACATAACTATCCGCAGCTAGCTTCATAAAAGCAGGCCAATCCTCGGCAGTAAATGTGGGTGGAATCATGATGTAAGCCGCATCGGCACCGGTAAAAGTATGGGTGAGAAATTCGGTGTCAAACAAATTCCCAATGGCAGGTTTAGCGCCCAATTGTTCAATGGTTGCGCGTTTGTTTTCATCACTGCTGATGATGGTGATATCGTGCCCGGCGGCGATGAGTTTTTGCGCCAAAGGCAAACTGATGTTTCCGGTTGAGCCGGTAATAACGTATTTCATAATTTTAAGATTTAAATGTTGGGCAAAGTTATTTTTATACTTACTTTTGTACAAGTACCTACCTAAAAGTATGTGAAATGCATTCTATCAAAGAAACCTCAACCAACCACGAGAATCGGCAACAAATTACCATTGCTTGTCCGGTGAGTTTTACCTTAGAAAAACTGGGCGGCCGTTGGAAACCACTTATTTTATGGAATCTACGCGATGGTCAAAAACGCTACAGCGAACTCAAAAAGGCCATTGTACCCATCACCGAAAAAATGCTTATTCAACACCTCAAACAACTCGAAACCGATCAGTTGGTGGTGCGCCAAGTGGTTGAAGTGATGCCTCCGCATGTGACTTACACCTTGACTGAAGCCGGAAGAGAATTGTTGCCTGCACTTGATTCATTGGCGCAATGGGGCTTAAAACATCAGGTAATTTAAGCATCGAGGTAATTGATACCACAAAGCATTCCTTGCGTTAGGGATGGCAGCCTTGTTTGAGCTCGCGCCGAAGGATGAGGCGCTGCGAGGGCGTACAGCCCGGCGCGGACCTGAGGAACGAAGGTCGCGCAACGCCAAAAAAAAATCCGCCTCAAATGAAGCGGATTGATTATTTTATTCTGTATTTACTTTTTGATTAACTTGGTTTTGTACGAACCTTTTGGGGTTTGAACATTGAGCAGATAATGCCCTTTGGCTAAGTTGGTCAGGTTGATTTCTCTGGTTTTTTGACGGGTTTCCAGCAAAAGCTCACCGGTGATACTATACAGGGAAACCGAATCAACTTCTTGTAAAAAGGTAATTTTCTCCTCGGCCGGATTGGGTGCAAAAAGCGCTGAAGAATCATCTAATTCTGAAGATTCGAGACCTAAACTATCGGGCGCAAGCTTCACAATCCACATGTCAGCACCTCCGTGATTGGTCACAAAATTTCCGGTATTGGATTGAGCAAATCCAGCCATGATGTAACCGCCATCTGAAGTGTATTGAATAGTACTGACCCCATCATAAGAAGTTCCTCCGTAGCATTTTTGCCATTGAATAACGCCGGTACTGGTGATTTTGACCAACCAAGCATCTTGTTGACCGTTGTTGGGTCCGGTGACATTGCCGCTATACGAAGAGTCAGAAACTCCGGCAATGATGTATCCGCCTTCAGGAGTCTGTTTTATGGATTTGGCAATATCAAAAAAACCGTCGCCTCCGAAATCTTTTCTCCATTCATAATCTCCAACACTATTGACTTTGATTACGCCATAGTTGTGTCCGGTTGCATTGCCAATCTGGCTAACTACATCACCCACCATAATATAACCGCCGTCTGAGGTTGGTATGACATCTTGAGCATCGTCGGTATCTGCATAAATTTTTTCCCATTGCAAATCGCCATTGTTTGCCAATTTTACGAGCCAATAGTTATATACGCTGTGATCGCCTGTTAGGATGTAACCGCCATCAGAAGTTAGTTGAACTTTAAAAAAGTCGTCAATACTTGTGCCCCCCAGACACTTTTGCCATTCAATGACACCTGCATTGCTGAGCTTGATAACCCAACCATCGGTGAAACCGTGAAAACCTATTACATCTCCATTGACCGGCAAAATAGTATTGTCGTATGAATAACAATTCCCGGCCACAATATATCCGCCATCGGTGGTTTGTTTAACACTATAGGCAGTTTCTTTATCGTCACCACCGTATTTTTTTTGCCATTCAATGGTTCCGTCGGCTGACAGTTTTAAAACCCAGAAATCTTTATCGCCTCTGTAATTGGTAATATCACCGTTGGTTGATTCTGAAACCCCAACCACTATATAACCTCCGTCTGAAGTTTGTTCTACATCATTAGCTCTATCATCAAAGGTTCCTCCATAAGTTTTTTGCCACTCGATAGCTCCAGTTGCATCTAGCTTGAGCACCCAATAATCATAATTGCCATGGTTACTGGTAACATCTCCATTTGAAGAAGTAGTGTAGCCCGCCACAATGTAGCCGCCATCGACCGTTTGTTTTACTTTGTTGGCAATCTCTTCACCTGATCCGCCGTATAGTTTTTGCCAGACCACTGTTGGTGATTGCGCCTGAACGCTCAACAGACCAGACAAAAGTATAAAGCAGCCAACGAGTTTTTTCATGTTCATTTATTTATCGACGGTTGGTGTATACCATTATATAATAAAGCAAGGTCGCTATCGAACCAATAGCTGCTACCACATAAGTACGCGCGGCCCATTTAAGGGCATCTTGAGCGCCGGCTTGCTCTTGTTGGGTAAGCATGTGTTTGTTTTCAAGCCAAGCCAAGGCGCGGTTACTCGCGTCATACTCGACAGGCAAAGTGATGATCGAAAACAAAGTAGTCGCGGCAAAAAGCACAATTCCGACCAATAACAAAGATGGAAAAGTGCGAATCATCAAGATACCTGCAATCAAAATCCATTGAACCCAGTTAGAAGCAACCGATACCACCGGCACCAATTTAGAACGCATCTCGAGCCAGCTATAGGCTTGGGCGTGTTGCACGGCATGACCACATTCATGCGCAGCGACCGCAGCTGCCGCAGCGTTGCGTTGGTTATATACTGCCTCACTCAGGTTGACCGTTTTGTCGGTTGGGTTGTAGTGATCGGTAAGTTGTCCTTCGACTGAAATCACTTGAACGTCATAGATTCCGTGGTCGGCAAGCATTTTCTCGGCGATTTCTTTTCCGGACATGCCATTTTGCAAATGCAATTCAGAATATTGTTCAAATTTGCTTTTGAGTCGGTAGCTTACAAGCCAGCTCACCAACATAATAAGACCTCCTAATAGTAACATAATTATATTTTTTAGTTTTTAAAAGTACGCATTGGTTGTCAAATTACAAGCCATTTGACTTAGGCTTAACATTTCATGCAATTTTGTCAGGTTTTAACCCACCAAGTTGATGATTTTACCCGGAACAATAATCACCTTATTCGGCGTGCGTCCTTGCAATTGCTGTTGGGTGCGTTCATCAGCCATGACGATGGCTTCAATTTGCGCCGGCGTTAAATCAAGCGGCAGTTTGAGCGTAAAACGCATTTTTCCGTTGAACGAAACCGGATATTCTTTCTCGCTTTCGACCAAATATTTTTCTTCATATTTCGGGAAGGCCACCTGCGATACCGAACCTTCATGACCCAATTGGCTCCATAATTCTTCGGCAATATGCGGCGCATAAGGCGAAACCAAAACAGCCAGCGGCTCTAAAATAGCGTGGTGGTGGCACTTTTGTTGGCTGAGTTCATTGACGCAAATCATAAACTGTGACACCGAAGTGTTGAACGAAAAGTTGTCGATGTCTTCGGTGACTTTTTTGATGGTTTTGTGCAGCGATTTATACATCTCAGCCGTTGGTTCCTCATCGGTCACGACCAATCCGTTATCGTCAAAATACAAACGCCACAGTTTTTTTAAGAAGCCAAAAACTCCGGTGATGCCGGCGGTGTTCCATGGTTTGGCTTGTTCGAGCGGCCCGAGAAACATTTCGTACAAACGCAAAGTGTCGGCGCCGTATTCGGTACAAATGTCATCCGGATTGACGACGTTGTATTTGGATTTGGACATTTTTTCGACTTCGCGACCGACGATGTATTTGCCGTCTTCAAGCATGAATTCGGCATCTTTATAATCTGAATACAACGGATGATTCTTGAACGCTTCAATATCCAATTCATTGGTAATGTCGTTGATGACTGAAAGGTCAACGTGAATTGGATGTACATTTTGACCAGCAATTAATCCTTTAGAATATAGTTTTTTAGAATCTTCACTGCGATACACAAACGCACTCATCCCCAAAATCATTCCTTGGTTGATGAGCTTTTTAAACGGTTCTTCGGTGGGGGCAAAACCGCGGTCTTTAAGGAATTTATTCCAAAAACGCGCATACAACAAATGCCCGGTGGCGTGTTCGCTACCACCGATGTACAAATCGACATTTTGCCAATAGTTTAAGGCCTCGGCCGAAGCAAACTCCCCAGCGTTGTGCGCATCCATATAACGCATCCAATACCATGAACTGCCCGCCCAACCCGGCATGGTGTTGAGCTCTAACGGAAATACGGTTTGGTGGTCAATCAAATCATTGGCGACAACCTTGTTTTCAACGGTTGACCAAGCCCACTGCGCTGAGTTACCCAGTGGCGGTTGTCCGTCTTCGGTAGGCAAATATTTTTCTACTTCCGGAAGCACAATCGGCAGGTGTTCTGCGGCAATCATCTGCGGCAATCCGTTGACGTAATATACCGGAAACGGCTCGCCCCAATAGCGCTGACGCGAAAAAACCGCATCGCGCAAACGATAGTTGATTTTGGCTTTTCCGGCACCGATTTGCTCGAGTGCTTCAATGATTTTTTTGGTGGCTGCTTTGTAATCTAAGCCATTTAAAAAGTCAGAGTTAATGAGTTCAAAACCAACTTTGTCAGCATAAGCAGCCTGCGAAATATCTTGGTTGAAAATGTTTTTAATCTCGGGCATGCCCAAGCTTCCTTTAAAGAAATTCGCAAAGGCATAATCGCGCTCATCGCCCGCCGGAACAGCCATGACGGCTCCGGTTCCGTAACCGGCCAAAACGTAATCGCCAATCCAAACCGGAATGCGTTCTTGGGTAAACGGATGCACGGCATAAGCACCGGTAAACACCCCAGAAATGGTTTTGACATCGGCCATACGCTCGCGCTCTGAACGCTTAGCGGTTGCTTCGATGTAGGCTTCAACCACAGCTTTTTGCTCGGGCGTGGTGATTTGAGCCACAAGTTCGTGCTCGGGCGCCAAAGTCATAAAGGTTACTCCAAAAATTGTATCAGGGCGTGTGGTAAAAACTTCGATGAATTGATTGTTGTCTTGAAGTTGAAAACGAACACTGGCACCGACCGATTTTCCGATCCAATTGCGTTGGGCTTCTTTGAGCGATTCGGTCCAATCAATTTCGTCCAAACCTTGCAACAAACGCTCGGCATAGGCCGAAATACGCATCGACCATTGGGTCATTTTTTTGCGGATGACCGGATGACCGCCGCGTTCGGATACGCCGTTGACAATTTCGTCGTTGGCCAAAACGGTTCCGAGCGCCGGACACCAATTGACTTCGGTTTCGGCCAAATAAGTCAAACGGTATTGCAGCAATATTTTTTGTTGTTCTTCAGCCGAAAATGCGTTCCATTCTTGAGCGGTGAAAACTGGCACATCATCGTCGCACGCCGCATTGATTTGGGCGTTTCCGTTTTTCTCAAAAGCGGCCACCAACTCAGAAATAGGCAATGCTTTTTGCGTATCGTAACAGTAATACGACTCAAATAATTGGATGAAAATCCATTGGGTATGTTGGTAATAATCGGGGTTGGAAGTACGTACTTCGCGGCTCCAATCAAACGAAAAACCAATTTTATCGAGTTGTTCGCGGTAACGAGCAATGTTCTCGCGCGTGGTTTTTTCGGGATGCTGTCCTGTTTGAATAGCGTATTGCTCGGCCGGCAAACCAAATGAATCATAACCCATCGGATGCAACACATTAAAACCTTGATGACGCTTGAAGCGTGCATAAATATCTGAAGCAATGTAGCCCAGCGGATGCCCGACGTGTAATCCGGCGCCCGATGGATACGGAAACATATCTAAGACATAATATTTTGGTTTTTCGGCGTTGTTAGTAGCGGCAAAGGTTTGGTGCTGTGCCCAATATTTTTGCCATTTGGTTTCGATTTCGTTCGGATGATATTTCATGTGATGGCTGTCGCAAAGACAGTTGAATTATGGTTGATTTATGTTTGGCGCACGGGATTAAAGCTTCCGGCGAATATGCGTTTTTGATTTTTAGCCCCGATAGCAACGGAAATCCTGCCGAGCCATGTTGGCGAGGCAGATTGCAGTGAATAGCGGGCGGCCTTAAAGCGCGTAGTTCAAGGCTTTGGCTACTAAAAACCGAGGGCAAATTTACGCTTATTAGACGAAAGTCAAAACTTTAACCGGAGAATCTGTGCGGAATCAAATTGTTTCTTACTTTTACGCCATAATTGTATGCATCTATGAGTTCTTCATTTGAAAAATTTCAAAAGCGACGACTGATATCTTCTTATTTTTCGGTGGTCTTGAGTATGTTTTTGGTACTGTTCCTGTTGGGAATTTTGGGATTGTTCATCATCAATTCAAAAAAATTATCGGACGATTTTAAAGAAAACATTGTCATGACGGTGTTTTTTAAAAACGAGGCGACTGACAGTGTGACGAGCGCTTTTGCGCAAGAACTTAAAATAGCCAAATTTGTTAAAAGCAGCGAGTTTGTGACCAAAGAGCAAGCCGCGAAACAACATACGGAGATTATTGGTGAAGATTTCATGACTTTTTTGGGTGCAAATCCGTTGCAAAATTCTTTTGATATTCACCTCAAAGCCGATTATATTGATTTGCCGAATATTCGAAAAATTGAAAGCCGTTTCAGAGCCAATGAAATGGTGGCCGATGTGGTGTATGACAAACAATTGGTGAGTTTGGTAAACGACAACATCAACAAAGTCAGTATGTGGATGCTCATTGTGAGTGGAATTTTGGCGCTTATTGCCATTTTGCTCATCAACAGTTCGATGCGTTTGTCTATTTACTCAAACCGATTTATCATCAAAACCATGCAAATGGTGGGCGCGACCAAATCGTTCATCCGCAAACCGTTTATTTGGCGCAGCATTCGTTTGGGCTTTATTGCCGCGGTGTTGGCTGTTTTGGCTTTGGTTGGCACACTCATGTATGTAGATAACAACTTCCCTAGCTTAGATATTCTGGGCAACCCGGCCATGATTGCCGCTGTTTTGGGCGGTGTGCTGGCGGTCGGGATTTTGCTTTCGTGGATCAGTACATTTTTTGCGACTCAGCGTTATTTGAATTTAAGAACCGACGATTTATACTAATTTGTTATGAAGGAAGATCAACCACAAAAACAAGAATTTCTTTTTGAAAAAGTCAATTACAAAATTTTGCTTATTGGTTTGGCGGTGATTGCCGTTGGTTTTATTTTGATGTCGGGCGGTGGTAGCGATGATCCGAAGGTGTTCAACGATTCGGTTTTTGATTTCAGAAGAATCCGCTTGGCGCCCACCACCGTTTTGATTGGTTTTGGCATCACCATTTATTCGATTTTGAAAAATCCTAAAAAAGCCGAATAATCTTTAGGTTTAAAATTCAACTCCATGAATACATTACAAGCGTTGGTATTGGCGATTATTGAAGGCATTACCGAATTTTTACCCGTGTCTTCTACCGGCCACATGATTATTGCCAGCTCGTTTTTTGGCATTGAACACGAAGAGTTTACGAAACTTTTTACCATCGTGATTCAACTCGGTGCCATTTTATCAGTATTGGTTTTGTACTTCAAACGCTTTTTACAGACGCTGGATTTTTACTTTAAACTTTTGGTTGCTTTTATTCCGGCGGTGGTTTTGGGATTGATTTTCAATAAAAAAATCGACGCTTTGCTCGAGAATCCGGTTACTGTGGCTATATCGCTTTTGGCGGGTGGCGTTTTACTTTTAAAAGTAGACGATTGGTTCGGACAAGCACAAGAAACCGAAATCACTTATATCAAAGGTTTTAAAATTGGACTTTTTCAGTGTTTGGCCATGATTCCGGGTGTTTCGCGCAGCGGAGCCAGCATTGTGGGCGGTATGAGTCAGAAATTATCGCGCACAGCCGCTGCTGAGTTTTCATTCTTTTTGGCGGTTCCGACCATGTTGGGCGCGACGGTAAAAAAATGTTATGATTACTACAAAGACGGCCTGGTTTTGACCGGAGAACAAACCCAATTGCTCATCATTGGCAATGTCGTGGCTTTTATTGTAGCGATGTTGGCCATTAAAACCTTTATTGGTTATCTGAGCAAACATGGATTTAAAGTTTTTGGTTATTACCGAATTGTAGTCGGACTTATTTTACTGTTGATTCACTTTTTTGTTCATCCGCTTTCTGTGTTATGATTTCAGCCGAAGATTTCACAAACGGTCAAGTGCTTTTAATCGACAAACCTTTGCATTGGAGCTCGTTTCAGGCAGTCAATAAAATGAAATGGGTGCTCAAAAGCAAGTTGGGCCTCAAGAAAATCAAAATTGGCCACGCAGGCACTTTAGATCCTTTGGCCACTGGGTTGCTGATTGTTTGTACAGGTAAATTCACCAAAAAAATCCCCGAAATTCAAGGACAAGTCAAAGAATATACCGGCACTTTTTACATCGGCGCCACTACGCCATCGTATGACTTAGAAACCGAAATTGATGCGCGTTTTGACACGGATCATATCTCGGACGAACTCATTTTAAAAACCACCGAACAATTCACGGGCGAAATCGATCAGAAACCGCCTATTTTTTCGGCCATCAAAAAAGACGGTAAGCGTTTATACGAACACGCTCGCGCCGGTGAAACTGTTGAAATTTCCGCGCGTAAAACTGTGATTCACGAATTTAAAATCACGCGTATTGCCATGCCTGAAGTTGATTTCAGGGTAGTATGCAGCAAAGGAACCTACATTCGTTCACTTGCTTATGATTTTGGCTTAGCGCTGAATTCAGGGGCGCATTTAACCGCGTTGCGCCGCACCAAAATCGGCGATTATTCAGTGGTAAATGCGTTTGAAATCAGCAAGTTTGAAGACTCAGTTGTTCACAATGCAACATCAAATCAGTAATTTCCTCTTGTGTACTGACGCCTTTGTCATGTAAATACCACAATTGCAATTCGGTTTTGGCGGTTTGATCCACCACCCCGTGTTTTTCTTTGTAATCTTTGATAAGCTCAGCTGCGGCTTGTGGTCGCGGTCCCCAACTGCCCAAAACTTCAAGGTTATCGGCTTTGAGCACGATGAGTTTAGGGATTGATTTACTGCCATTGGTCAAAAAATGTTGCATCAAATCATCGTGGTCATCGCGCAGAGCAATGTGCAATTCAATTTGATGAGAAGCTTGTGCCATTTTATCCATAATCGGAACCAGTTGCGCCGCATCGCCACACCAACCTTCTGACAATACAAGCCAAATATATTTTTGCTGTAGTTTTTGCAATTTTTCTTGTACCGAATCAGTTACATGCATGGTTTTATCCAATCGATTCATACGTACTTCATTGAGCTCGGCATAATGCAATAAATCGGCAGATTGCTCATGTCCGGTGACTTTTCCTTCACCCAACAACTGGGTAACTAGGTTGCGATAAGCGGTATAACTGTAGCTGTTTTGTATTGCGCGTTCAATGGCTGCTTTCATGGGAAATTGATTTTAACAGCGCAAATGTATCACTTTTAAACCATCGTTCTCAATGACTTTAGTCACACAAAAAAAGCATTATAGATTTTTTTTGAACTCGCTTTTGCGGATAAAGAATATAACTATATTTGCACAACTGATAAAAATCACACATGAAATACAAGAGAATTCTTCTGAAATTAAGCGGTGAAGCCCTCATGGGAGACCGTCAATACGGTATCGATCCGGCTCGTTTGGCTGAATATGCAGAAGAAATCAAACAAGTCCATGACCTGGGTGTTGAAATCGCTATTGTCATTGGCGGTGGAAATATTTTCAGAGGCGTGGCCGGTGCCAGCAATGGCATGGATCGCGTTCAAGGAGATTATATGGGCATGCTCGCCACCGTGATTAACGGAATGGCTTTGCAAGGCGCCTTGGAAGACAAAGGAATGCTCACGCGTTTGCAAACCGCTTTAAAAATTGAAGCCATCGCCGAGCCTTATATCAAAAGACGCGCGGTTCGTCATCTCGAAAAAGGGCGCATCGTGATTTTTGGCGCCGGAACCGGAAATCCTTATTTCACGACCGATACCGCTGCGGTGTTGCGCGGTGTTGAAATTCATGCGGATGTGATTTTAAAAGGAACGCGTGTAGACGGCATTTACACTTCGGATCCTGAAAAAGACGCCAGCGCCACCAAGTTTGACTATATCAGTTTTGAAGATGTGCTTAGAAAAGGCTTGAATGTTATGGACACGACCGCCTTTACTTTGAGTCAGGAAAACGAATTGCCTATTTTGGTTTTTGATATGAACAAACGCGGGAATTTGCTTAAAATCTGCAACGGAGAAAATATTGGAACGGTAGTGAACGTTTAAAACTTCACTCAAAAAATTATTAATAATGACTGAAGAAATTGAATTTATCATAGACAGCGCAAAGGAATCAATGCAAAACACCATTGCGCATTTAGAGAAAAGCTTTTTGAACATTCGCGCCGGAAAAGCTTCACCGGCTATGTTGGGCAGTGTATTTGTTGATTACTACGGTTCGCAAACACCTTTGTCGCAAGTTTCAAACGTCAATACGCCGGATGCACGCACGATTACGATTCAACCCTATGAAAAAAGCATGCTCAGCCCAATTGAAAAAGCGATTATGGTGGCCAATTTAGGATTCAATCCGATGAACAACGGCGAGGTAATCATCATTTCAGTACCTCCGCTCACTGAAGAAAGACGTCGCGATTTGACCAAACAAGCCAAAGCTGAAGCCGAAGATGCTAAAATCGGGATTCGAAATGCGCGCAAAGATGCCAACACCGACATCAAAAAACTCGAAAAAGAAGGCACCTCAGAAGACATTTGCAAATCAGCTGAAGAAGATGTTCAAGATTTAACCAATTCATTCATCAAAAAAATTGACGATTTATTGGTACACAAAGAAGCCGAAATCATGAAAGTATAATAATCGGAAAAATTTCTGATAAAAAAATCCGCCTTTTGAGCGGATTTTTCGTGCTTTATGGTTTGATAATCAATACCGAAGGCACATTGCTGAGCCAAACACTTTGAGAATCGACGAGCCTTTTCCAGCTTTCTAAACTGATGATCATCAAATCTTGTTGCGCGAGAAATTCTTTTTTCATAATGCGTTCTTCAAGCAAAACCAAATGATCCGGATATTTTTCTTCGAGCGAATGCAAAGCACTTTCCATAACAAAGTTACTTTTAACCAAATTGTTGATGTCTAATACCGAAATCGAAGCGTCGCTGTTGTAAATAAGTCGTTGTCCGTAATCAGTCAAGAAAATGTCCTCGGCAGAAAATAGAGGCATGAAAACGCGTTTGACTTGCTTCAAATCCTTATCGATAAGCACGCCCAAAGGCATTTTACATTTAGAGATAATCTGGCGCGTGCGTTCGTCAAAAGGCGAATTTTCAAACAAGCCTTCTTTACCGGTAAACTTGTCGAGTAAGCGGTCAGGGTTGATGATGCTCGAGGTAAATCCGAGTACTTTTCCGAGCAGCGTTCCTTCAAAAATTGACTTCCCTAAACCAACCAACAACAAATCATATTCGCCTTGGTTGGCCACTTCGGCAATATCATTTTCAATATCCACAGTAGCTTTAAAAAGCGTGCTGATTTCTTGTTTGAGCACTTTTGATTCTTCAATGATGGGCTCAAAACGAACCTGCTCTAATTCTTCTAAATTATACGCGTGCATTTCATCGCTGAGTGTTAAATGCATGGCCGTAACCGCAGAAGCGTCTTTTTGTTTTTTGACCAAACTGTTGGCCAGTCTCAGCAGCGATTTACCTTTTTCGTTGTTGCCAAATGAAATCAGAATTTTATATTGACGACTGAGCTGTTCGCGCACTTCAGGCAAATAAGTTTCTTTGGTTTTAAAAGCAAAATTGATGATATCCAGCGCCGGTCCGGTCATAAAAGTTGTGACCAAAGCCATGATCACCATCATCGTAAAAACCTCCGAAGTCAATACACCCAAATCATAACCGATGTTGAGCACGACGAGTTCCATCAGACCGCGGGTATTCATCAGCGCACCAATGGTGAGGCTTTCGCGCCAGTTCTGCCCAACAAATTTCGCTGCAATGGCGCTGCCCAAAAACTTTCCTGCAACAGCGACCGATATAATATAGCAAGTAACTTCAATCAAATATGGATCGTTGATGAGTCCAATCTGCGTGCGCAATCCGGTGAAAACAAAAAACAGCGGTAAGAGTAAAATCACCGAGACATCTTCGACTTTATCAATAAACAATGCGCGAAACTTGGCAATATCCGGCATAATGGCTCCAGTCATAAACGCACCGAACAAAGCGTGAATCCCAATGACTTCGGTGGCATAGGCCGACATAATCAGCGTCAGAAAAAAGATAGCGACTACCGGTTTATTGAGTTTGCTTTTGGTTCCGTATAAATCTCCGATGCGTTTCAAAAATGGTTTGACCACAAAAATCATCATCAAAACATAAATCAGCGCCAATCCAATCGTATACAATGAACTCAAGAAAGTTCCGGCTTTTACAATCGCAATAACCGCAGCCAATAAACACCAAGCAGTAATATCATCAGTAGCAGCACACGTAATAACAATGGTTCCCAAACGCGTTTTATGCATGCCGCGCTCTTGAACAATTCTGGCCAAAACCGGAAAAGCGGTAATACTCATCGCGATGCCCATAAATAAACTAAAAGCCAAAAACTCAACGCCTACCGGAGCAAATCGATGATAAATGTAATACGCGAGTCCAATACCCAATGCAAAAGGAATCACGATGCTGGCATGACTGATCACCAATGCATCGTTGGCTTTGTTTTTTAATACTTTCAAATCGAGTTCCATACCAATTACGAACATAAAAAGAATCAATCCGATTTGACTCAAAAACTGCAAGTTCCCCAATGATTCAGCCGGGAATAAAACATGCGAAAACTCAGGCAAATACATTCCGAGTAAAGACGGCCCAAGCACGATTCCGGCAATGATTTCGCCTATCACACTCGGTTGACCGATTTTGCGAAATACCCAACCAAACAAACGAGCGACAATAATAATGGTAATGATTTGCGCCAATAAAATGGCCAAAGGATGATGCAAGTTGTTTAAAAACGACTTGACAAAATCGGCCCAAAGCGTATTTTTAGAATTGACATGAACAATTGAACGACCGGCTTCGAGTAATTTTCCTTGGGTTAAAATCCAGTAAATCAATACCGAAAAACCTCCGGTAACCAAAAAATAAAATACGGTATTCTTAAGCTTGTTCATAGGCGGTTTGTTTAGAAGCCGAAAAATCAAATGCGGTCCTCAAAATTGCAAATTCAAATGCAATTGCGGTGCACTTTCGAAAAATAATAATAAAAATTTAATGTAGCGCCAAAAGCCCAGAAATTACAAGCTTTTTTTAAGATTTTTTTCTATTGTTTGTTTACCTTTGCCGAACTTTTTATGCCTGTATGAAAAACACTATAAAAGTTGGTTTTTGGGAGCGTTTGGCGCGTGTAATTCTCAAAAACAGAATAGCCATTATTGTTGTTATTGCTGCTCTGAGCCTATTTTTAGGGTTTCAGTGGCGCAATTTGCGCATGACCTATACCGAGGCTAATCTTTTACCCGAGCAACATTTGGCCAATCGTCAGTATCGTGACTTTTTGATCAAATTTGGCGAAGAAGGCAACTTAATCGTGTTGGGTTTTAAAGATCCAAAACTGTTTACACCCCAAAATTTTGCAGCATGGAGCGACCTGATGAAAGGTCTAAAAAAAGCGCCCGAAGTTGAGCTCGTTGTTTCATTAAGCGATTTAAAAAAACTTCAAAAAGACACCATCGCTCAAAAGTTTGAAATGGTATCGCTGATTGATCCCACAAAAACTTCAGACGAGCAATATTTACAAGGCATCAAAAACGAATTGTTTCACAAATTGCCTTTTTATGAAGGTTTGTTATTCAACAAAAGCAGCGGCAGCATTCGTGCAGCGGTTTATCTCAAAAAAGAAATCGTCAATACTGCGCAACGAAAAACCTTCATCATCCAGACGCTCGTTCCGGCGGTAGACAAATTTGAAAAACAAAGCGGAATCGATTTGCGCGTTTCAGGTATGCCCTATATCAGAACCATCAACGCTGAAGATATGAAGGGCGAAATCGGCTTGTTCATCGGCGCTGCTTTATTTATCACTTCGTTTATTTTCTTTCTGTTTTTCAGGTCGTTTCGGGCTACGTTCATCTCGATTTGCATTTTGCTTTTGGGTGTGATTTGGTCGTTCGGAACCTTGGGCTTTTTTGAATATCGAATTACCATTTTAACGGCCATTGTTCCGCCGCTGATTATTGTGATTGGCATTACCAATTGTATCTTTTTGATCAATAAATACCAGCAAGAAATAAAGCAACACAACAATCAGGCAAAGGCTTTGCAGCGCGTGATTTCAAAAATCGGTGTATCGACTTTGATGACCAACCTGACCACTGCTGCAGGTTTTGCAACCTTTATGATCACCGGAAATGATTTGTTGTATGAATTCGGATTGGTCACATCAATCAACGTCATTACGGTGTATTTACTCACGCTGTGCATTGTGCCGATTGTGTACAGTTTTATGCCGCTTCCGAAAGAAAAACACTTATATCATCTGAGCAAAAATTATATTTCATCGCTGCTGGATTGGGTTGAAGACATGGTCAAAACCAAGCGTTCACGTATTTATGCTGTATATGTTTTGATGTTGCTTTTTAGTTTGGTTGGCGTAATGCAGATGAAAGTTTCAGGCAGTTTGATTGGTGAACTTCCGAAGAGCGCAGCATTTTTTAAAGATATTTTGTTCTACGAAAAAGAATTCAATGGTGTGATGCCGCTTGAAATCATGATTGATACGCACCGCAAAAAAGGCGTGATGAAGCTTTCAACCCTGCGCCGCATGGACGAACTTCAGCAAACCATTGAGCAAATGCCGGAGCTTTCAAAACCGGTTTCGCTGGTGAATTTGGTCAAATATTCCAAACAAGCCTACTACAACGGCAATCCGGAATATTACGATTTGCCAACCTCACAAGAGCAAGCTTTTATATTGTCATACGCCAAGAATGCCAACAAAAATGCCCAAGACAATTTGATGAAAAGCTATGTGGATGCCGACGGACGTTACACCCGCATCACTACTTTTATGCGCGACATTGGCACCGATGAAATGGCGCGTGTAGAAAAGCAATTGCAAACCAAAATTGATGCGATTTTCCCGAAAGAAAAATACACAGTTACCTTAACCGGAAAAGCGTTGGTTTTTCAGAAAGGAACTTCGTATTTGGTGGATAATTTAATCGAGTCGCTCATTTTTGCGATTTTAACCATCGCCGGACTCATGGCTTATTTGTTCCGCTCAGTCAAAATGGTTTTGGCGTCAGTCATTACCAATATTTTACCGCTGTGTATTACCTCAGGCATTATGGGTTATTTGGGCATTCCGCTCAAACCATCCACCATTTTGGTCTTCAGTATTGCCTTTGGAATCTCGGTGGACAACGCCATTCAGTTTATGGCTAAGTACCGTCATGATTTGATTCAAAGCAACGGAAAAATCAAGAAGTCAGTGGTAAGCGCGCTGCGGGAAACCGGCATTAGTACCTTTTATACCTCGGTGGTTTTGATTGTCGGATTTGCGGTATTTACCCTGTCGAGTTTTGTAGGAACCATTGCTTTGGGCGGACTCATTTCGTGTACTTTGCTCTTTGCGATGTTTGCCAACTTACTGGTTTTGCCGGCGCTTGTACTCACTTTTGAGAAAAAACGAGCAGTGAAAGAAGACGAATAAACACCTTGATTCACAATCACATTATTATATTTGCACTTCAAATTTATTAACGATGAAGCACACCAAAATAAAAGACTTATTGCAGAGCAACACAACTATTGCCTCGGTCAATGTCAAAGGTTGGGTACGAACATTTAGAAACAATCAGTTTATTGCGCTTAATGACGGCTCAACTTTGAGCAATATTCAATGTGTGGTAGACTTTGAAAATACGCCCGAAAGCATCTTAAAAAGAATCACCACCGGAGCCGCTTTATCGGTAACAGGTTCTTTGAGTGAAAGCCAAGGAGCCGGGCAGAAATATGAAATTCAAGCCACTTCGGTAGAAATTTTAGGCGATTCAGATGCCGAGAAATTCCCGATGCAACCCAAAAAACACTCGCTTGAATTCTTGCGTGAAAACGCGCATTTACGGGTGCGCACCAATGCTTTTGGAGCGATTATGCGTGTGCGTTCGGTGTTGTCTTATGCGGTGCACAGATATTTTCAAGAAAAAGGATTTGTGTATGTCAACACACCGATTATCACCGGAGCAGATGCCGAAGGTGCCGGTGAAATGTTTCAGGTAACTTCGTTGGATTTGAATCAACCGCCAAGATCTGAAGACGGAAGCATCAACTACAAAGAAGATTTCTTTGGCAAACACACCAACTTGACGGTTTCAGGGCAATTGGAAGCCGAAACCTATGCGATGGCATTGGGTCAAGTGTATACTTTTGGTCCAACTTTCCGCGCCGAGAACTCAAATACTTCGCGTCACTTAGCTGAATTCTGGATGATTGAACCCGAAGTGGCCTTCAACGATTTGGATGACAATATGGACTTGGCCGAAGACTTCATCAAATATGTCGTGGGTTATGCCGTTGAACATTGTGCTGAAGATTTGAAATTTTTAGAAAGCCGTCTTTTGGACGAAGAGAAATCAAAACCACAGGCAGAACGCAGCGAGATGAGTCTTTTAGAGAAACTCAACTTTGTGCTCAAAAATGATTTCAAACGCGTTTCCTACACCGAAGCGATTGACATTTTAAAAGATTCTACGCCGAACAAAAAGAAAAAATTCCAATACCTCATCGAAGAATGGGGCGCTGATTTACAAAGCGAGCACGAGCGTTTCTTGGTTGAAAAACACTTTAAATGTCCGGTGATTTTGTTTGATTATCCGGCCAACATCAAAGCGTTTTACATGCGCTTGAACGAAGACGGAAAAACCGTGCGCGCCATGGATATTTTGTTCCCGGGCATCGGTGAAATCGTGGGCGGCTCACAACGGGAAGAGCGCTATGATGTATTGATAGAAAAAATGCGCGTTTTGGGCATTGACGAAGAAGAATTGTGGTGGTATTTGGATACACGCCGCTTTGGAAGCGCGGTTCACTCGGGCTTCGGGCTCGGATTTGAGCGTTTGGTTTTGTTCGTGACAGGCATGGGCAACATTCGCGATGTGATTCCTTTTCCGAGAACACCGCAAAACGCAGAGTTTTAAGATAAAAATCATGAGTCCGGTTTGCTGCCGGACTTTTTTATACACGATTCAAAACTAGCCCGGATGGACGCAAAAATCCTTTGGCGCAGCGCAGCGCAGCCAAAGATTGCAGCAAACAGCCGGAACAGCTTCAAATAAAATTAAAAATACAGCGCAAT
The DNA here is from genome assembly GCA_018267095.1 of Bacteroidota bacterium. GTDB lineage: Bacteria > Bacteroidota > Bacteroidia > Flavobacteriales > Flavobacteriaceae > Flavobacterium. Next base: position 383,132 of record JAFDZC010000018.1, on the reverse strand, counting down.
TTTTTAATTTTGGAACACCCAAGAAATTTGATTTTTTTATGCTCAAACAAGGTCTAAATCTTAAACTTTTACAGAAACTCTCGCCGCAGCAAATTCAGCTTATGAAGCTCATTCAGTTGCCCACTCAGGCTTTTGAACAGCGCATCAAAGAAGAGTTGAACGAAAATCCGGCGCTCGAAGCCGGTAAAGAAGAAGACGAATCGTATGAAAAAGACGAGTTTGACAACCAAGACGAATACGATGATTTTGACGACAATGAAACCATTGAAACCGAAGACATCAATATTGACGAATACCTGAGCAACGATGAAACGCCCGATTACAAAACCCAAACCAACAACTACAGCGATGACGACGAACGACGCGAATCACCGTTGGCCTCGGGCGTGAGTTTTCACCAAGATTTGATCAACCAACTCAATACATTTATTCTGAGCGATGAAGACCGCGAAATTGCTGAGTTTTTGGTAGGCAGTATGGACGATGCGGGCTACATCAGACGCAGTTTGATGGATATTGTGGATGACATGGCGTTTACACAAGGCATTTATACCGACGAAAAAACCGTTGAGCGGATTTTGCACATCATTCACGAACTAGAGCCTTCGGGTGTGGGCGCGCGCGATTTGCAGGAATGTTTGTTTTTGCAACTCAAACACAAAACGCCTACCGAATCCGTAGCGCATGCCACCGAAATCATCGAGGAACACTTTGAAGCGTTTACTCGAAAACACTACGAAAAACTACAACAAAAGTTGGGCATCAGCAACGAGCAACTCAGAAAGGCCATCCATGAGATTGAAAAACTCAATCCGAAACCCGGCGGCTCTTTTGCCAGCAACAGTAAGATTACCGAAAATGTGATTCCTGATTTTGCCATTCGCATCAACGACGGCGAACTCGAGCTGACGCTCAATGGCAGAAATGCACCAACTTTGCACGTTTCACGCGAGTATCAAGAAATGTTGCAGACCTATAAAATGTCGAAAGAAAAAAGCGCGGCCCAAAAAGATGCGGTGCAATTCATCAAACAAAAACTTGATTCGGCCAAATGGTTTATCGATGCCATCAAACAACGCCAAGAAACGCTTTTTGTGACCATGACCGCCATTATGGAATATCAGCGCAATTACTTTTTAGAAGGCGACGAAACCAAACTGCGTCCGATGATTCTTAAGGATATTGCAGATCGCGTTGGATTGGATATTTCAACCATTTCGCGCGTGGCCAACAGCAAATATGTCGAAACGCCTTATGGCACCAAACTCATCAAGGAGTTTTTCTCAGAGGCGATGAAAAACGACCAAGGCGAAGATGTATCGACTTTAGAAATCAAGAAGATTCTGCAAAATATTATTGAAGAAGAAGACAAACACAAACCGCTGCCCGACGACCAATTGGCTGATATGCTCAAGGAACGCGGCTATCCGATTGCGCGCAGAACAATCGCCAAATACCGCGAGCAACTGGATATTCCCGTAGCGCGCTTGCGCAAAAAAATGTAATCTTGAAAAAAATACTTCTGCTTTTATCGTATGTGTTTCATCCGGTTTTTATTCCGCTGATGGGCACTTCGTTGTATTTGTATATCTACCGAGATTTTTTTGAAACCAGAGATATTGAAATTATGTTGGTTCGCATTGCCATTTTAACTTTGCTTATTCCACTGGTGTTTTTGTATTTCCTGAAAGTGATTGGCAAAATTGACTCGATGATGATTCAAAAAGTCGAGCAGCGAAAAATGCCTTTGGCTTTTCAGGTCATGCTCATGACTTTGCTCTTGCTTAGTGTAGAACTTTATCAAAGTATGCCGGGTTTGTATTTGTTTTTTTTAGGCGGAATGACCGCTACATTGATTGCTTTGGGATTTTTATTTTTGCAAAAAAAAGTAAGCTTACACATGATTGGCATGGGCGCCTTAACATCATTCGTGATGGGCATCAGCCTTGAAACCGGCGAAAATATAAGCTATCTGATTGCTTTGCTGTTTGTAGCTTGCGGAGCAGTTGCTTCGTCGCGTTTGCTAATGAAAGCGCACAACTATACTGAACTAACGCTAGGTTTTTTAACAGGTTTGCTCCCGCAGCTGATTCTTTGGCGTTTTTGGCTATAAAATATAGAACATCAGCCCTAGGTTGAGTGTATGCAAATTAATGGTTTCGCCTTCGACCTGAATTCCATCGCGAAAAATTGGCAACAATCCATAATAAGCATATAAATTCCAACTGTTGTTTCCGGCAGCTATATATAAACCTACTTGCCATTTTCTGAAATCAGGATTGTTGTGGATGCGCACCGCAACTGCATCATCAATATAGACTGATTTGTTGTAGACTAAATAACTGAATTGCACACCCGAATATACCCGCCAGAACTTATGCCCGACCGGTTGTGAAGTGCGCCAACGAAACTCAATAGGCACATCGATAAACAATTCTTCAAACTTATTTTTCTGATAAGCCGAACCAACGGTTTTAGTGCTGTAATAAGGTTCTCCGTTGACGCGCGTGATGAACAAGCTTTGGAAATAATTAGAATAAGTCACTCCAAGTCCGGGTGCAATGGCCACATTCCGACGTTTATTAATCGGAAAATCGCGCAGAAAACCGCCTTTGAATCCGGGAGAAAATTTATTCTGATTGACGTCTCCGGGCATATTGAGCAAAATGTTATAAGTAAAACCCAAATAAAATTGATCTTCGCGATAAAGCGAATCAACCGCAATCATTGGCGATGGAAGCACTTCTGGTTGAATATCTTGAGCCCAAAATCGGGTGGTAAACAACAACAGAAAAACAAATTTGCGCATGGGTTTCATTTTGTGGCTTAAAGGTACACAAACCGAATTTATATTTTGAATTTAAATGTAATTTTGTCCAGAACTAACGGATTCAGGTCTTACAGACTAAGATACACATTTTATTAGTTTATCTGAATTTTCAAAAATAGATGGATGGTAATTCTCGTAGCAGCCATGGCCGAAAACAGAGCCTTGGGCAAAGACAATCAACTTTTGTGGCATTTGCCGGATGACTTTAAACGTTTCAAACAACTCACCTCGGGGCATTACATTATTATGGGTCGAAAAACTTTTGAAAGTTTACCCGGAAAATTGCCCAACCGCACACATATTATTGTATCAAGGCAAATGGGCTATCAAGTAGATGATTGCTTGACCGTGAATAGTTTGGAAGAAGCACTAAGACAAGTTCCTCAAGATCAAGACGTCTTTATCATCGGTGGCGGACAGATATACACTCAGGCTTTGTCCATAGCAGATGTCGTTGAACTAACCCGTGTTCACACCGAAGCTGAAGCCGATACTTTCTTTCCGGAGATGAATTCAAAAAACTGGCAACTCACCGCTGAAGAATACCACCCGAAAGACGAAAAACACGCTTTTGACTTTACTTTTGAAACCTACATCCGCAAGGCTTAAAATGCACCACAAACGTTTTTTGGTAAACGGCTTTGTAGTATATTTGCCCCACTTATGAATAGTACCGAAAAAATCACGCCTTATAAATCATCTGAGCTGAGCAAAAAAGAGCAGGTTGCCCAGATGTTTGACAATATCTCCGGAAATTACGATGGCCTCAATCGCATCATCTCGATGGGAACAGACATGAATTGGCGTAAAAAAGTGATTGCTTTGGTCGCCGAAAAAAATCCGAAGACGGCGCTAGACATTGCCACCGGAACCGCCGATTTGGCCATCATGCTGACCCAAACTTCGGCCGAGCGCATTGTTGGTTTGGATATTTCGGCCGGTATGCTTGACATAGGACGTCAGAAAGTAACTAATCAAAACCTCAACGATAAAATCGAATTGATTTTGGCCGATTCTGAAGACATTCCGTTTGAAGATAATTATTTTGACGCGATTACGGTATCATTCGGAATTCGCAATTTTGAACACCTTGAAAAAGGACTTTCAGAAATTTTGCGCGTGCTGAAACCCGGCGGTATTTTCGTGATTTTAGAAACGTCAAATCCAACTAAATTTCCATTCAAACAAGGTTATCAGTTTTACACGCGATTCATCCTTCCGCTCATCGGAAAAATATTTTCAAAAGACCAATCGGCTTATGGTTATCTTTCTGAATCAGCAGCGGCATTTCCGTTTGGCGAACAGCTCAACAATATTTTGCGCAAAATTGGGTTTATAGAAGTCGTCAACAGACCGCAAATGTTTGGTGCAGCTACCATTTATTCGGCATCCAAAAAATAATTGCCTTTATGAAAAACAAAATTATTTGGCTATTTCTCCTCGTGATGCTCTCGGCTCATGCCCAGAAGGCCAAAAAAATGTTTGGCAAGGACCCGTTGATTAATCTGGAAAATTTTGACAAACAACGCGTTTATTGGGGTTATTTTCTCGGATTCAACTCTTATGACTTTAAATTTGACTACAAAGTCAATGCTCCCGATATTGAAGTTAACAGAACAACCGGTTTTAACGTAGGTTTGGTAGGTGATTTGCGCTTGTTGGATTTCTTGAATTTGCGTTTTGAGCCCGGTTTGTATTACACCAAAAGAAACCTTACTTACCCATCGTTAACCAAACCGATTGATCGCGATCGCGAAGTCAATTCGACTTATATTCATTTGCCTTTATTGCTTAAATTTTCGTCGGCCAGAACCGGAAATATCCGTCCTTATTTGGTAGGCGGAATCTCTACGACGATGAATTTAGCGAGCAATCAAAACTCAAAAGACGACAATACACAACAGAAGTTCCGTATGAAACAATGGACACAGAATTATGAAGTGGGCTTTGGAGTTGATTTGTATTTTGAATACTTCAAGTTTTCGCCTTCGATCAGAGGTGTTTTTGGTTTAAAAGATGAATTGGTGCGCGATGTTGACCCGAATAGTCCGTGGACAAGTAACATTAACTCGATGAAAACCAGAGCGGTTCTGATTAACTTTACTTTCCATTAGAATTAAAGCGAGCGGCAAAACTCACTCAGAACAATAGCCGCTGCTGAAGCCACATTAAGGCTTTCGGTTTGTTGAAATCTCCCAAACCTTGGAATGGATATTCTTTGGGCAATACAATTTTCTACCGCTGCGCTGATTCCGTTGGCTTCGTTGCCCAAAACGATGATGCCTTCTTTAGGCAAATCCTGCTGATAGATGTTTTCTCCGTTCATAAAAGTTCCAAAAATCGGAAGCGAGCTTGAAAGCAGAAATTCAGGCAAATCAACATAATGAACCTGCACTCTAGCCAAAGAACCCATAGTGGCTTGAACCACTTTCGGATTGTACAAATCAACCGTTTGATGCGAGCAAATGAGTTGTTCAATACCAAACCAATCACACATACGCAAAATAGTTCCCAAATTGCCCGGGTCTCGGATATCGTCTAAAGCAACGATTAATCCTCGATTAACTATTGGTTTTGATAAAGGCATTTCAAAAACCGCCAAACAATTATTCGCCGTTGAGAGCGCGCTCATTTTGGACAATTCAGCAGCAGAAACCAAGCTTTTCATTGGGTCTGGAACCGATTCAAAAACAGGTTCAGTGTAATACAAATGATGTAACTTAAATTGAGCCGCAAGTAATTCACCGATCACCTTAACACCTTCGGCGGTAAAAAGCTGATGATTTGTGCGATATTTTTTTTGTTGCAAACGCGCGATTAACTTGAGTTGGTTTTTACTAACCATAGAAAAAAATGTATTTTTGAATCAAATATCCCGAACCCTTGAGAAACATTACGACAAAAATATCATTATTTATCCTAATCGGGATGATATTCGCTGCCTGTAATACACTCAAAAGGGTTCCGAAAAACAAAAGGCTGTTGACCAAGTCAGAAATTTTGGTCAATAACAAGAAAGTCAACACTGAAGAAGTTTCGGCCTTGGTGTATCAAAAACCCAACACTTCTATTTTGGGTTTTCATTTGCGGTTGCATCTCTACAACTGGGCCAACCTCAAACACGACTCAATTTATAAAGCCAAGTTTGTCAAGAATCCGGAAAAATATAAACGCATGTCTAAGTTGCTTTCGGCCAAACAAGTCAATCGATTGGGCCATTCTTTTTGGTATGAAGGCATTCATGAATTTCTGAGAAAAACTGGTGAAGCTCCGGTCATTTTAGATAAAAAAAGTACCGAAAAATCACTTCAACGACTCAAGTCGCATTATTTTAATCGCGGTTTTTTTGATGTAAAAGCTTCGTACGAAATTGATTCCTCAAACACACAAAAGGCCAAAATAAAATATCTAATTCAAACCGGAAAACCATATATCATTGACACGATTAAAACCACAATTTTGACTCCGGCGCTTGATTCGCTGTACAAAAAAAACGCGGCCAACTCTCTGATTAAAACCGGAAAACCATATAAAACTTCTGACCTTGAGGATGAGAAAAGTCGCATCACCACTCATTTCAGAAACAATGGTGGTTATAATTTTCAACCCACCAACGTGAGTTTTGATATTGACACACTCAACGGAAATCACAAAGCCAACATCAATTTAAAAATTGACAATTATTCATACAACGACGGCGATTCAATTAAAACGCGACCGTTCAATCTTTACAAAATCAGCGAAGTAAATATTCACACCGATTTTAACGCCAAAGACACCGTTGAAGTTGCCGAGAAAAAAACCACTTTTCAAAACTTCAATTTATTCAGTAAAGGCAAACTCAAATATCGTCCGAAAGCTATTACTGATGCGGTTTTTGTTGCACCGGGAAGTTATTATTCGGATTTGCGCAGCAACTTAACTACGCGTTATTTGTCGAACTTGAAAGTATTCAATTATCCGTCCATTCGATATCGTCAGAATCCTGCGGACTCATTGGGTCAATCGCTGATTGCTGATATCTATCTCACGCAGAGAGAAAAATTCAGTTTTGGATACGGAATTGACTTTACGCATTCAAACATTCAGGATTTTGGTATCTCGGGAACGCTGTCATTTGGAATTAAAAACGTTTTTAACGGTGCTGAAACCTTTGAAATTGCGACCCGCGGCAATATTGGTTCGTCAAAGGATTTGGCCAATCCCGACAATCGATTCTTCAACGTTTCTGATTACGGAATTGATATGAAACTTAATTTTCCACGGATTTTTATGTTTTTCAATACCGAGAAAATCATCCCGAAAAGCATGATTCCGTCCACCTCGGTCACGATGGGTTTTTCAAAACAAAAGAACATTGGGCTGGACAAAGAAAACTTTACCGGCGCCATGACTTATACATGGACACCGCGACGAACCACAACCATGCGCTTTGACTTGTTCAATATTCAGTATGTCAAGAACGTCAATCCCGGAAATTACTTCAATGTTTACCAATCTTCGTATGTTGCTTTGAATGATTTGGCTGTTAAATACAATGCCAATCCGGCTTATTTTAACAGTGATAATGAGTTGTATGTTCCCTCGGGCATCAACAGTTTTGTGACCGACATCAACAACGGAACCATTACGGCAACTACCGCCGATCAAAAAACCATCAACAACATCATTGAGCGAGCGAACCGCCTTACTGAAAATAACTTGATTTTTGCTTCGAACATTACGCTGTCAAAAACCACTAAATCGGATATTTACGACGAAACATTTCATGTATTCAGAACCAAATTTGAATCAGCCGGAAATTTCTTGTCGCTTTTGGCCAACCTCTCAAAACAAACCGGTGGTCAAGACGCGAGCAAAACTATTTTTGAAGTGGCATATTCACAATATCTCAAAGGTGAGCTTGAATATATCAAACATTGGGATATGAAAAACAAAAAGGTTTTGGCTTTTAGAAGCTTTGTGGGCATGGCCGTGCCGTACGGAAATTCTAAGAGTATTCCGTTCTCGCGAAGTTATTTTGCCGGAGGAACCAACGATAACCGAGCCTGGCAAGCGTATTCACTCGGCCCGGGCAGTCGCTCATCGCTCAATGACTTTAATGAAGCGAATTTAAAAATTGCCATCAGCAGTGAGTTTCGATTTAATTTCTTTGAACGATTCAACGGTGCTTTGTTTGTAGATTCGGGTAATATATGGAATGTACTCGACAATGTTGAAGATGAAAAATCGGTCTTTGAAGGATTTAAATCATTGCAAGATTTGGCCGTAGGTTCGGGCTTTGGTCTGCGTTATGACGCGACGTTTTTTGTCTTTAGAATTGACTTTGGATTCAAAACCTACAATCCGGCTGAAACCGCCAACAAAAAGTGGTTCAGAGATTACAACTTTGCCAATTCAGTTTTAAATATTGGGATAAATTATCCGTTCTAAAAACAGAAATCATTATTTTTGTCACCCTATAACTTAAAATAAACATCATGGCGCACAACATCAAACCCGGAGTAGCTACCGGTGATCAAGTTCAAGAAATCTTCAGCTACGCCAAAGCACATAATTTCGCTCTTCCGGCCGTCAACGTTACCGGATCAAGCACCATCAACGCAGTACTTGAAACCGCAGCCAAACTCAAAGCTCCGGTGATTATTCAGTTCTCTAACGGAGGTGCCGCTTTTAATGCGGGAAAAGGTTTGTCAAACGCCAATGAAAAAGCTGCTATTGCCGGTGGAATTGCCGGTGCGCAACACATTCACACTTTGGCTGAAGCCTACGGAGCAACGGTGATTTTACATACGGATCACTGCGCCAAAAAATTGCTTCCTTGGTTAGACGGATTGCTCGATGCCAGCGAAAAACACTTTGCCCAAACCGGAAAACCGCTCTATAGTTCGCACATGATTGATTTATCTGAAGAGCCTTTGCACGAAAACATCGAAATCTGTAAAGAATACTTGGCGCGCATGAGCAAAATGGGCATGACTTTAGAAATCGAACTCGGTATTACCGGCGGTGAAGAAGATGGCGTGGACAACTCAGATGTCGATAGCTCAAAACTTTATACCCAACCCGAAGAAGTGGCTTATGCCTACGAAGAACTCATGAAAGTGAGCCCTCGTTTTACCATTGCCGCTGCTTTTGGAAACGTACATGGCGTATACAAACCGGGCAACGTAAAATTGACTCCGAAAATTTTGAAAAATTCTCAAGAATACGTTCAGAACAAATACAACACCGCAGCCAATCCGGTGGATTTTGTTTTTCACGGCGGTTCAGGATCAACCTTGGAGGAAATTCGCGAAGCCATCAGCTATGGCGTGATTAAAATGAATATTGATACCGATTTGCAATTTGCGTACACCGAAGGCATCCGCGATTATATGGTGAACAATATTGACTATTTGAGAACCCAAATCGGGAACCCGGAAGGTCCGGATGCACCGAACAAAAAACACTACGATCCGAGAAAATGGGTTCGCGAAGGCGAAGTAACTTTCTGCAAGCGATTGGAGCAAGCATTTGCCGATTTAAACAACGTAAATACATTATAGTTAGCTGTTTTTAGTTGCAACAACTTTAAACTTCTAAACTTCTAAACTCATAAATATGGCTTGGTTTAAAAGAACAGAAAAAGGGATTACCACCGCTACCGAAGATAAAAAAGATGTTCCTAAAGGTTTGTGGTATAAAACACCGACCGGAAAAATTATTGATGCTGACGAGCTCGAGCGCAATATGTGGGTCAGTCCCGAGGATAACTTTCACGTGCGCATTGGCAGTGCCGAGTATTTTCAGATTTTGTTTGACAACAACGAATTTAAAGAACTCGACGCCAAGATGACTTCAAAAGATCCGTTGAACTTTTTTGACACCAAAAAATATTCAGATCGCCTTAAAGAAGTCATGGACAAAACCAAACTCAACGACGCCGTGCGAACTGCCGTGGGTAAATCGAAAGGTAAAGACTTGGTGGTTTGCTGTATGGATTTTGGTTTTATTGGTGGGTCGATGGGTGCCGTTGTAGGTGAAAAAATCGCCCGCGGAATCGACTATTCAATCAAACATCGTGTTCCATTTTTGATGATTTCAAAATCAGGCGGTGCGCGTATGATGGAAGCGGCTTATTCACTCATGCAATTGGCCAAAACCTCAGCCAAATTGGCGCAATTGGCCGATGCGAAGATTCCGTATATTTCGCTTTGTACCGATCCGACCACCGGAGGAACCACTGCTTCATACGCCATGTTGGGCGACATCAACATTGCTGAGCCGGGCGCTTTGATTGGGTTTGCCGGACCGCGCGTAGTGCGTGATACCACCGGAAAAGATTTGCCGGAAGGTTTCCAAACTTCAGAATTTGTACTCGAACACGGTTTTTTGGATTTTATCGTCAACCGAAAAGAACTCAAAGACAAAGTGAATTTGTACATTGACTTGATTGAGAATAACGAAATTAGATAATGAGAACCCGGTGAACGCCGGGTTTTTTTATGATTGAATTTTTTTAAGCAAACACAGAACCCCTAGCCCCGATGGCAGTGACTATCCTTTTTGAAGCTTGCGTAAAAAAGATAGTGCGTACAGCGGGATGAAGCTTCTAAAAAATCACATCCCCGTCCTGATCGCCTCCACCGGATCTAATCGCGAAGCCGAAATAGCGGGCAACACGCCTGAGATTAATCCAATTAAAGCCGAGAGTCCGGTGCCGAGCAGTGCGTTGCCTATGCCTAAGACAAATTCAAAGTCGAGCATATTGGTGAGTACTTGTGCGATGATGAATACCAAAATCAGCCCAACGACACCGCCAATGACCGACAGAATAACGGATTCAAATAAAAATTGCAGTAAAATAAATTTGTTTTTGGCTCCGAGTGATTTTTGAATGCCGATGAGATGCGTGCGTTCTTTGACCGATACAAACATAATATTGGCGATTCCGAAACCGCCCACGAGCAACGAAAATCCGCTGATGATCCAACCAATGGTGTTGAGTTGGGCAACCATATTATCGATAAAATCAGTCAGTCCGGAGAGAATATTGATAAAAAAATTGTCAATGCTATCGGTCTTGATGCCGCGATAATCTCTGAGTTTATGGCCGATTTGTGCTTTGAGCTCGTCAATATCAAATCCTTTTTCGGGTTTAATCACCATCACCGGAAGCATCATATCATTTTTATCGCCATAGAGTTTGCGCAAAAAATTGGACGGAAAAAAAGCGGATGTATCGTCACCTCCACCTACATCAATGCCTGATCCGCCTTTCTTTTGGGTCACGCCAATAACTTGAAAGCGCTGCCCGTAAATGCGTACGGTTTTTCCAATCGGTTCGGCTCCGTCAAACAAGCCTTGCGCAATTTCATACCCCAAAACCACTACAGGTCTGGCTGAATTTGATTCGGATTCATTAAAAAAACGACCTTCATCGAACTCCATGCGTTGAATGTCGTCAAACTCATCGGTCACCGCCACCATATTGACATCGCTCATGGTTTTGGATTCAAATCGAACCTGCTCTGTTTTGGTAAAAAACTGAAAAGACATGTTCTCAACACCATCAATTTCTTCCTTTTTGAGGTATTGATATTCGTCGTAAGTCACTTTTGGAAATTGTTCGATTTTCCATTGCGGAATATCTGAAGGACCAAAAGGAACACTTGTCAAGTACATGGTGTTTTTATCAAGCGTACTGAGGTCTTTTTTGATTTTTCGATCGAGCGAATCAACCGCGGTGAGCACGGCAATAATCGAGAAGATTCCAACGGTAACGCCCAGAAGCGACAACAAGGTACGCAATTTGTTGGTGCGCAAGGCATTGAGTGCAAAACCAAAACTTTCTCCGAGCAAACGCCAGTAAACAACCATAATTATGTTTTTGGATGAGTAAAATTGCGGATTATTTTGTCAAAAACCTAGAAAAAATAAAGCCGCTGCATTGGTCAAAACATTCAAAATAAAGTTACGCCTTGGGATGGTTTTTCTTGCGTAAAAATTTACTTTTGCACTTTGATTTTTGACTTCGGTCTGAAATAAACCTTTAAACACACAACAACCACTCATGAACACAACAAAAAAAATCGCTTCGGCGCTGATTTCGGTATATTCGAAAGACGGGCTTGAGCAGCTCGTTCGCGCTTTGCACGAGCACAAAGTCACTATCTATTCGACCGGCGGAACCGAAGAATTCATCAAAAATCTGGGCATCCCGGTCGTCGCAGTAGAAGATGTTACCTCATATCCGTCTATTTTGGGCGGACGTGTGAAAACGCTGCATCCAAAGATCTTCGGCGGCATTCTCAATCGTCAAGACCACGCGGGTGATGTACAGCAAATGCAAGAATTTGACATTCCGCAAATTGATTTGGTTATCGTTGATTTATATCCGTTTGAAAAAACCGTAGCTTCGGGCGCATCTGAAGCTGATATCATCGAGAAAATTGACATTGGAGGCATCTCGCTCATTCGAGCCGCGGCCAAGAATTTTAAAGATACGGTGATTGTTCCCTCGGTGGATGAGTACAGTTATTTACTCGATTTAATTCAATCGCAAAACGGAGCAACCACGCTCGAACAACGCAAAAAATTAGCGAGCAAAGCCTTTCATATTTCATCGCATTACGATACGGCCATCTTTGATTATTTCAATACCGACGAACAGATTTTTAAATTGAGTTCAGCCGACGGAAAAGTGTTGCGCTATGGCGAAAATCCACACCAACGCGGTTATTTCTTTGGCGATTTTGACGCGATGTTTACCCAACTAAACGGAAAAGAATTGTCGTATAACAATTTACTCGATGTAGATGCAGCGGTAAATTTGATTTTAGAATTCAAAAACGATGCGCCTACGTTTGCCATCTTAAAACACAACAACGCTTGCGGATTGGCGAGCAGAAATACCATTCGAGAAGCTTACTTGGCGGCTTTGGCCTGTGATCCGACTTCGGCTTTTGGCGGGGTGCTCATTGCCAACCGACCAATCGATGAGGCAACTGCTGCTGAAATCAATCCTTTGTTTTGCGAAGTGGTCATTGCGCCGGAATTTAGCCCAAGCGCCATCGAAATTTTATCTGAAAAGAAAAACAGAATTTTGCTCGTTTTAAAAGAAATCGATTTGCCGCAAAGACAAGTCAGATCGGCGCTCAACGGTTATTTGGTTCAAGACCGAAATGACTTGACAGACAATAAAGAACAGCTCAAAACCGTTACTGATACAGTTCCTACGGATGCTGAAATTAATGACTTACTGTTTGCCTCAAAAATTTGTAAAAACACCAAATCCAACACAATTGTTTTGGCCAAAAACCAGACGCTCTTGGCTGCGGGTACCGGACAAACTTCACGTGTGGACGCTTTAAAACAAGCCATCGAAAAAGCCCACAGCTTTGGATTTGACTTAACCGGAAGCGCGATGGCCAGCGATGCATTCTTTCCGTTTCCGGACTGTGTAGAGATTGCTCACAAGGCTGGTATAACCACTGTAATTCAGCCCGGAGGCTCGATTAAAGACCAATTGAGCATTGATTTTTGCAACCAAAATAAAGTTGCCATGGTATTTACAGGAACACGTCATTTTAAACATTAATTTGTTTAACTTTGTGCGTTAAAAAATTGTATAAACACTATAACCCTAAAAAGAAGTATGGGATTTTTTGATTTCATGACCGAGGACATCGCGATTGACCTTGGAACCGCAAACACCTTAATCATCCACAACGACAAGGTAGTCATTGACAGTCCATCGATTGTAGCGCGCGACCGAATCTCTGGAAAAATCATCGCCGTTGGTAAAGAGGCCAACATGATGCAAGGTAAAACCCATGAAAACATCAAAACCATACGCCCACTCAAAGATGGGGTTATTGCTGACTTCGACGCTTCTGAAAAGATGATCAGCCTGTTTATCAAAAGTATTCCTGCGCTTAGAAAAAGAATGTTCACTCCTGCCCTGCGTATGGTGGTGTGTATTCCGTCTGGAATTACCGAAGTTGAGATGCGCGCAGTAAAAGAATCTTGTGAGCGCGTAAACGGAAAAGAAGTCTATTTGATTCACGAGCCGATGGCCGCAGCCATTGGTATTGGCATTGACATCATGCAACCTAAAGGAAACATGATTGTCGACATCGGAGGTGGAACTACCGAGATTGCCGTAATTGCTTTGGGTGGAATTGTTTGCGACAAATCAGTGAAAATTGCCGGTGACGTTTTTACCAACGATATCGTGTATTATATGCGTACCCAACACAACCTTTTTGTGGGTGAAAGTACTGCAGAAAAAATCAAAATTACCGTGGGTGCCGCTTTAGAAGATTTAGAAACACCACCGGATGAAATGTCGGTTCAAGGTCGTGACTTATTGACCGGTAAACCAAAACAAGTAGATGTTTCGTACCGCGAAATTGCCAAAGCATTAGACAAATCAATTCAGCGTATTGAAGATGCTGTGATGGAAACGCTTTCGCAAACACCACCGGAATTGGCGGCAGATATTTACAACACCGGGATTTTCTTGGCCGGTGGAGGATCCATGTTGCGTGGACTCGACAAACGTATTTCACAAAAAACGGACTTACCGGTATTCATTGCTGAAGATCCGCTCAGAGCCGTAGTACGTGGAACCGGAATGGCTTTGAAAAACATTCCGAAATTCAGAAGTATTTTAATCAAATAAACCCGCACAACGAATCGATTTATTTTAGAATCGGACCTAAACGAACTAGTCTCCAGAATACCCAAAGAAGATGCAGCAAATATTTGTATTCATTTTTAAAAACAGCTATCGATTGCTGTTTTTGCTGCTTTTAGTGGTATCGTTGGTTTTTACGGTTCAGTCACATTCATATCACCGAAGCAAAGTGATTAGTTCTGCTAATTTCTTGAGTGGGGGCGTCTATGAACAAATCAATTCAACCCGCGAATATTTCAACCTCAAAAACGAAAATGAGCAATTGGCTCAAGAAAATGCGCGCTTGAGAAGTTTGCTTTTGACGGTTAAAGACAGCACCATCGCCCCGAAATTGGATTCGCTCAAAGGCGTTCGCCCACAAGACATCATCGTTTCAAAAGTCATCCACAACTCGTACAATGTGTATGAAAATTACCTAACGCTCAACAGCGGAAGCGCCGCCGGTGTTAAGCCGGATATGGGTGTGGTCAACAGTTCAGGAATTGTGGGTATTATTGACAAAACTTCAAAAAACTACGCCACGGTCATCAGTATTTTGAACGTTAAATCGCAAATCAACGCCAAAATCAAAAAATCAAATCACTTTGGCTCACTGATTTGGAATGGCAAAAACACCGGATTTGTTCAACTCATTGATGTGCCGCGTTTGGCTTCGGTGCGCAAAGGCGATACGATTGTAACCGGTGGTCAATCGGTTATTTTTCCGGAGAATATAGGCATTGGAACCATTGATAAAATCTACATCGACAACGAAACCAACTACTACACGCTCAATGTGAAATTGTTCAACGACATGACCAACTTAGGCCATGTGTACATCATTAAGAGCAAAGACCGTCAAGAAATTCAGGAGCTCGAAAAACGCAAAGAAGATGAATAGTGCTGTATTGTACAATATCGCTCGTTTTATTCTGCTTTTGGCGGCTCAGATTCTCATATTCAACAATATGGATTTTCTGGGATATATCAATCCGTATCCGTATATATTGTTCATTATTTTGTATCCGGTAAACGGAAATAAAATCGGGCTTTTACTCTCAAGTTTTATGCTCGGACTTATTTTGGATATGTTCTGTAATTCGGGCGGTGTGCATGCAGCAGCTTCAATTATTTTGGCATATTACCGACCGTATATTTTTAAATTCTCGTTTGGTTTGAGTTACGAATATCAAACCGTTAAACTCAACGATACCCTGACTCCGGAGCGTTTTTCATTCTTGCTCATCGCGGTTGTCTTGCATCACTTTGTGTTGTTTTTGCTCGAGGTTTTCAGGCTTAATTTTATTTTTGAGATCATCCTCAAAACCACTGTCAGCACTATTTTTACTTTGCTGATGTGTATCCTGATTATTTACTTAATTAAGCCGAGCCGACGATGAGAAAAGTTCTATTGCCAACGGTTATTATCATCGGAGCAATATTGCTGGTGCTCAGACTTTTTTACTTGCAAATTATCGATGATTCTTTCAAGCTAAAATCCGACAACAACGCCATTAAAATTCAGTATGATTATCCTGAACGCGGCTATATTTATGACCGAAACGGAAAGCTGCTCGTAGCCAATCAGCCGTCGTACGATATCATGGTGATTCCCAAAGACATCAAAAACCTCGATACGATTGAGTTTTGCAAATTGCTGAATATCACCAAGGCTGATTTTATCAAAATCGTGAACAAAGCCAAAGTGTATAGCCCACGACTTCCTTCGGTTTTTTTGCCGCAGCTCAACAAATTAGAATTTGCCGCTTTTCAAGAAAAGATTAGAAAGTTTGAAGGTTTCTACATCCAGAAACGTTCTTTGCGCGATTATCAAGTAAAATTTGGCGCGAATGTTTTTGGTTTTATCACACAAGTGAACGAGCGAACCATTCAAAAAAACCCGTACTACAACAGTGGAGATTTGATCGGAAAGCAAGGTGTTGAAGAAAGCTACGAGAACATTTTGCGCGGCGTAAAAGGCGTTAAGTATATCCTCAAAGACAAATTCAACCGCGAAATCGGACCTTATAAAGAAGGAAAATACGACACTATTTCAGTGCAAGGTAAAGACATTCACCTGAGCATTGATGCCGACTTGCAACAATACGGCGAAGAATTAATGGTCAATAAGCGCGGTGGAATTGTGGCTATTGAACCCAAAACCGGAGAAATTCTGGCTTTGGTAACGGCTCCTTCGTATGACCCGGCAATTTTGGTCGGAAGACAACGTTCGAAAAATTATACCATGCTCTACCGAGATTCAATCGCTAAACCATTGTATGACAGAGGCTTGTTGGCTGAATACCCGCCAGGCTCGCCTTTTAAAATTCTCACCGGGCTCATCGGTTTGCAAGAAGGCGTCATTGACGAACAAACCACAGTTTTTTGTAACCACGGTTTTAGTTATGCGCGCGGACGATTTATGCGTTGTCACTGTCATGGCGGCGCGCAGCAATTACACCGCGGTATTTATGAGTCGTGTAATGCTTATTTTGGAACCGTCTACTTAAAGACCATCAACAAATATTTGCGACCGGCAGACGGTGTGGATGTTTGGAGCAGACACTTAAAAAGCTTTGGTTTAGGCGAATTCATGGGTTATGATTTACCAACGGGTCGCCGCGGGAAAGCACCTACATCAAAAACCTACAAACGCATTTATCCCAACGGAGGCTGGAAAGCCACTGCTATTGTCTCAAATGCAATAGGGCAAGGTGAAGTATTGATGACTCCGATTCAACTGGCTAATATGATGGCTGCTGTGGCCAATCGAGGATATTATTACACGCCGCACATCATCAAAAGCATCAAAGGCCAACCGATTGACAAAAAATTCACAACCAAACACGTCACCACTATTGATCGCAAGTATTTTGAACCTGTAGTCAGCGGTTTGTTCGATGTTTATAATTTGGGAACCGCTCATGCCCTTCAAGTTGAAGGCATTGAAATTTGTGGTAAAACGGGAACGGCTGAAAATTACACCAAAATCAACGGAAAACGAGTAAAGCTACAAGACCACTCGATTTTTGTGGCGTTTGCTCCGAAAGACAATCCGAAAATTGCTTTGGCTGTTTTGGTTGAAAACGGATATTGGGGCGCGCGATGGGCCGGACCGATTGCGAGTTTGATGATTGAAAAATACGTCAAGAAAAAAATCACGCGTACCGATCTTGAAAAACGTATGCTCGAAGGAAGCCTGCAAGGTGAATATGCCAAATATACCGGAAGAAAAGAAACCGATACCTTGCTACTGAAAAAACCGACGGTTACTGAAAAACAAGCCGATTCACCCGAAGAAGCCACTGAAAACTAACTGCGATGAAGAATCAAAGTGTAACCAACAACCTCGATTGGATGAGCGTATTCATCTATATTGTTCTGGTCATTTTGGGCTGGCTGAACATCTATTCATCGTCATTATCGCTCTCGGATGACAATTACATTTTAGACCTTTCACAGTTTTACGGAAAACAGTTGTTTAGTATTGCGCTGGCCATTCCGCTGATATTTATAGTTTTATCGGTTGAAGGGAAATTTTATGAAAAGTTTGCCGGAGTCATTTATGTCATCGGTTTGCTTTCGCTCGCCGGATTGTTTGTCTTTGGTAAAACCGTCAAAGGGCAAGCCAACTGGTATTCATTTGGATCATTTGGTTTGCAGCCTTCCGAGTTTGTAAAAGCCGCAACTTCGTTAGCATTGGCCAAGTACCTGAGTGATGTTCAGGTGAATCTCAAAGACACCAACCGACAAATTCAAGCATTGGCCATCATTTTTGTGCCGGTGATTTTGATTGCGGTACACGACCCGGGAAGCGCACTTATTTTCATGTCGCTGTTCTTTGTTTTATACCGCGAAGGGCTTCCACCGTGGTATTTGTGGACCGGTTTTATTGCCATCATTTTGTTTGTAATGGCACTGCTTTTTAAACCTTGGGCCGTTGTACTGATTGCCGCAGCCGTTATTGTGCTATTTTATTTTAGAAGTAGAATTGTCGATCGAAACATCATTGCCAGTGCAGTGGTTTTGGTCATGATTACAGGCTTTGTATTTTCGGTAGACTATGTTTTTGAATCCGTTTTTAAACAACACCATCGCGACCGTTTTAATATTTTACTCGGCAAAGAAGTCGACATGAAAGGCATCGGCTACAACACCAACCAGTCAGAAATTGCCATTGGTTCGGGCGGATGGTTTGGCAAAGGCTTCCTCGAAGGTACACAGACCAAAGGCGGTTTTGTACCGGAGCAACACACCGATTATATTTTCACCACGGTGGGCGAAGAATGGGGCTTTTTGGGTTCATTGGTTGTAATTGGGCTTTTTGTCGGACTCATCTTTAGAATCATATATTTAGCCGAACGGCAAAAGACCAAATTCAGTCGCGTATACGGCTATTGTGTTGCCTGTATTTTGTTTATTCACTTCTTTGTTAATATTGCCATGGTTGCCGGAATATTTCCGACCATTGGCGTTCCGTTGCCGTTTTTTTCTTACGGAGGTTCGGGGCTTTGGGGCTTTACCATTTTGTTGTTTATCTTTTTAAAGATGGATGCCAACAAAGTCAATGAATGGTAACTCATAAAATTAAAAAAGCCTCTCAATCGAGAGGCTTTTTATTTAAGATTTAATGGGTTCCTTTTTGATTTTGGTCACCACTTTTTTATCAGCGTTTTTAGGTTGCAAATCATCGAGGACATTGAGTGCTTCTTCGACATAGATATCTTTTGATAAGCTTTCGTGCCATCTGTCGCGCTTTTCTTTGAGCGAAGAATCGGTTTTCATAGCTTCTTGCTCATATGGCAATGATTTAAACTCTAAGCTATTTTTGTAATCGGCAATTGATTTAAACTTTTTAGCTTTTTCTTCAATAGCTTTTTGCTCGGCTTTGAATTGATCGATGTTTAAGTTGTACACATTTTCTTTGTTGCGCTCATCAATCCACTTGGCATTTTCGTCAATCAGTTTGAATTTAGGGTTATCGGCAATGCGTTTTTTGCTGTTGTCAATGGCAGCATCGAAATTCGATTGCTTATCCCAGAATTTAAACTCAGACGGATCAATTTTATCCCACGGCATCGCGTTGTCAATATCACGCTCACCCATTTTTAAATAAGCATATCGATCCGGAATTGCCACATCGCTGCTCACACCTTCTAACTGGGTAGAACCGCCGGTAATTCTGTAGAATTTTTGTGTCGTGGTTTTGAGTGCGCCCAAATCACCTACATTGCTACCGCGTACAAACTGATTGAGGTCAATCACGTTTTGAACAGTTCCTTTACCGTATGATTGCTTGCTTCCGATGATAATTCCACGACGGTAATCTTGCATGGCTGCAGCAAAAATCTCAGAAGCCGAAGCCGAGAAGCTATTTTGCATCACCACGAGCGGGCCGTCCCACTGAATGCGTTTGTCGCGATCATACAAAACTTCTTTTTTGCGACCGGCTGATTTAATTTGTACTACCGGACCTTCTTCAATAAACAAACCGGCAATATCCACTACGGTTTTGAGTGAACCTCCGCCATTGTCGCGCAAATCCATGATAATGCCTTTTACGCCTTCATTTTTGAGACGTTCAACTTCTTGAGCAACATCTTTACCCGCATCACGACTATCGTTGTTCTCAAAATCGATGTAGAATTTAGGCAAATAAATAATCCCGTATTTAACGCCATTTTTCTCAACTACGCTAGATTTAGCGTAGGTTTCTTCGATTTCAACAATGTCGCGGATGATGGAAATAATCTTGATGGTTCCGTCGACTTTTTTCACGGTCAAACGAACTTCCGTTCCTTTCGGCCCTTTGATTTTTTTAACCACATCATCCAGATGCATTCCAACCACTTCAACCGGTTCTTGATTGCCTTGCGCTACTTTGAGAATGATATCGCCCGCTTCAAGTTCTTTTCCGCGCCAAGCCGGACCTCCGGATATGAGTTCTGAAATTTCGGTGTAATCGTTTTTCTTTTGCAAACGCGCACCAATTCCTTCGAGTTTGCCGCTCATGCTCACATCGAAACGCTCTTTTTCGTCCGGTGGAAAGTAATTGGTGTGCGGATCAAAGCGCGTAGCAATGGCATTTACATAGACTGAAAACCAATCGTTTCGGTCTAAATCATTGATAAAATCAAAGTATTCGTTGAGTGATTTAAGCGAACTTTCGCGGGTTTCTTTTTCAAGTTGTTCGAAGGTTTTAGGCGCTTCTGGCTTTTCTTCAACTTTCTTATCAGTGGTTTTGTTTTTTGATTTATCGTCTGATTTGACGCCGTTCTTTATATCTTCTTGCATTTTGAGCTTGTCTGTCAGTGATGACAAAGTAGAAAGCTTGATTTGTTTGCGCCATTTTTCTTTGAGTTCATCAGTGTTTTTGGCGTACGGAAGTTTTTCGTAATTTGTATTGAATTCTTCTTTTACGTTGTAGTCAAAAGGTTTGGCCAAAATATCTTTGTAAAAACCTTTGCTCTCAGCGATGCGCTTCATGAGTCGGTCATAAGTCAAATCAAAAAAAGTAAGGTCTTTGTTTTTGATTTGATCATCTAACTGTGTTTCATATTTGGCGAACTCATCGATGTCTGATTGAATGAAAAAGCGTTTTGACGGATCAAGTGCTTCGATATAATCTTTGTAGATTCCTTTTGAGAAATTGTCGTCCATAGCGGCTGGCTCGTAATGCCCTCGCTCAATGACAAAAGTGAGCAATTCGAGCAACATTTTGTCTTTTTCAGGATCGCCCGGAGATTTAAAGACTCCTGTAAAGGCAAATAACCCTACCGATAAAAACAAGACGGCTAGTAATACTTTGAAATTTCTTTTCATAAATTCAATTAAGCGGTTCATTAAATTTTTTGGTCTAAATTAAGCAAAAACCCAAGCGCTGCTTGATTTGGCTGGCTAATTTTTTGTTAAAGATGCTAATGTAGCAACTTCCTGTTAAAAATGATTATTTTTGCGGGATTATTTGGTTGAGCAGCTGGCCTGATGTATGTTGTTTGGCCTAGCCCTGATGGAAGCGGCAGCCTTTGGGCGGTTTCTTTAACCGACCCAAGCTACAGCGGACAGCAGGATGAGCTTCTAAAAATAAAATCAACTAAAATTCATGAAAAAACCTTTGATTTTGGTGACCAATGACGATGGAATTACCGCTCCGGGCATTCGCGCTTTGATTGAAGTGGTCAGTGCTTTGGGCGAAGTAGTTGTCGTGGCTCCGGACAAACCGCAAAGCGCCATGGGACACGCCATTACAGTCAACAATACGCTTTATTTGAACCGTCATTCTGAACCCAACGCTGAGATTTTAGAATATAGTTGTTCCGGAACCCCAGTTGATTGTGTTAAATTGGCAGTCAATGAATTGCTCCATCGCAAACCAGATTTGTGTGTTTCGGGCATCAATCACGGCTCAAATGCTTCGATCAATGTGATCTATTCCGGAACCATGAGTGCCGCTGTTGAAGCGGGTATTGAAGGTATTCCTGCCATTGGTTTTTCGTTGGATGATTTTAGCTGGAATGCCGATTTTGAACCGATCAAAAACTATGTGAAAAATATAGTTGCGCACACTCTAAAGAATGGCTTACCCAACGGTGTGGTGCTCAATGTGAATTTCCCGAAAGCTCCTGAATCTGAAATCAAAGGCGTTAAGATTTGTCGCCAGGCACAGGCACAATGGATTGAAAAGTTTGACAAAAGAACCTCGCCCATGGGTAAAGATTATTATTGGTTGACGGGCGAATTTGTGAACCAGGACAGTGGTCAAGACACCGATATTTGGGCTTTAGAGAATAATTTTGTTTCAGTGGTTCCCGTTCAGTTTGACCTCACGGCGCATCATGCGTTGGCACAGCTCAACACATGGAATTTAAACCAGACAAAAGATGAAAAATAAGGATTTAATGATTGGGGTTTTTCTGGCACTTCTCACTACTTTTTTGGGAACTTTCTTGTTTATAAATCTATTTACCGATATGGGATATTTAACCGGAATGCACTTGTACAAAGAGCAAGGCATGCTGGGGAAGATTCTTACTTTAGGCGCTATTTTGAACATTCTTTTGTTTTATTTTTTAATCAAAAAAGACCGCGAAGAAATATCACAAGGCGTGATTCTAGGGCTGATTATCATTACCATTGTCACTTTATTTTTATAAACGCATCATGAAATACTACATCATTGCTGGCGAAGCCTCAGGCGATTTACACGGTTCCAATCTCATGAAAGCCTTATATCGCAAAGATCCGCAGGCCGAGATTCGGTTTTGGGGCGGCGATTTGATGCAGCAAGCCGGTGGAACACTCGTGAAGCATTACCGCGATTTGGCGTTCATGGGCTTTATTGAAGTGGTTTTTAATTTGAAAACGATACTCAATAACATAAAATTCTGCAAAAAAGACATTGAAGCTTTTGCTCCAGACGCGCTCATTTTTATCGATTATCCGGGTTTTAATATGCGTATTGCTCAGTGGGCCAAGACCAAAGGAATTCCAACACATTATTATATTTCACCACAAATCTGGGCTTGGAAAGAAAACCGCATCAAAGCCATCAAACGCGACTTTGACCAATTGTATGTGATTTTGCCTTTTGAAAAAGATTTTTTCGAACAAAAACATCATTTCCCGGTTCATTTTGTAGGGCATCCGCTCATTGATGCCATCCACCACCGAAACGGAATTGACCAAAGAACTTTTATAACACAAAATCAACTCGAAGATAAACCCATTATTGCGGTTTTGCCCGGAAGCAGAAAGCAAGAAATCACCAAAATGCTCGGCGTGATGCTTAGTGTTGCTGATGCGTTCAAAGAGTATCAGTTTGTGATTGCCGGAGCACCGAGTCAGCCCAAAGAGTTTTATCAAAGTTTTTTGCAGAATAAAAACGTACATTTTGTGGCCAATCAAACCTATGATTTACTCAGTCATGCTTCGGCCGCTTTGGTTACTTCGGGAACCGCTACCCTTGAAACCGCTTTGTTTAAAGTGCCCGAAGTGGTTTGTTATAAAGGCAGTTGGGCTTCGTATCAAATTGCCAAGCGCATCATTACGCTTAAATATATTTCACTGGTCAATCTAATCATGGATGCGCCTGTGGTTACCGAACTCATTCAAGGAGATTGTAACACCAAAAACCTTGAGCTCGAACTGCGCAAAATTCTTGAACCAACGCATCGTGAGAAACTCTTAAACGATTACGATGCCCTTGAAGCCAAACTCGGCGGGACGGGTGCGAGTGAAAAAACAGCTGAGCTCATTGTACGAAGTTTAAATTCTGAGCGTTTGTAATATTCATTTGAAATAAAAATATCCTTTGAAACGAATTATCCTTTTTCTTTTAGCGGTCATTACTTTGGCCAGTTGTAAGCCAACCTCAACCATTATTACTTCAAAGTCTGAAGCCATGAAGCGCGGCATTTATCACGCACCCGAATACAAAAAAACAGCCACCGCTTCGACCAAAACATCAAGCAAAAAAACAGAGCCAAAAGCTGAGCCGAAAAAAGCAGTAGTCAGCGGCAGTCGCATCAATGACAAAAATGACGACGATTATGTCATTAACGTGGACGATTCGAGTTATTTGGTGCAACAACTCATCAATGCAGCTTCAGAGCAACTCGGCGCACGGTACCGCAGCGGAGGCACCACTTCTGACGGATTTGATTGCTCAGGGCTTATGTTCAGCACTTTTAAGAAATTTGACATCACCTTGCCGCGTTCCTCAGTTGAAATGGCCCGAATTGGTCGTGTACTCGATGAAGACGACATTCGAAAAGGCGATTTAATTTTCTTCAAAACCAATGGTCGACGAACCATTAACCATGTTGGCATGGTGACCGAAGTGACCGATGAAGAAATCAAGTTCATACATTCATCTACCCAAAAAGGCGTCGTGATATCTTCGACCAAAGAACCCTATTACGGAAGAACTTTTGCGCAAGCCAACAGAATTTTAGAGTAATTTTTTTGGCTTATTGGCTTGAATTGAATACTTTAGAGCCATGAACGCCATACAGTTTCCGTTAACCCGGGTGGCAATCGGGTTGACATTAGGAATTTTATACGCCCGATTTTGCCCATTCCTTCCGTTGCACAGCCTTGCCCTTTTGGGAGCGCTGTTGCTGTTGTTTGTCTGCTTACATTTAGTTGTTAAAAAACGGCCAAAGCTTCAGTATTTTCTGGGGTTAACTGTGTTTTTTACCTCTGTTGGCTGTGGCATCGCAACCTATACACTGCATCGCGAAAACAACTATCCTAACCATTTCAGTCATTTGATCAGCCCTCGGCCGATACATCAGGTGGATGTTGTGCTGAGCGAAAAATTAAAAACTACCGCCAAGAATTATCGCTTTGTTGCACAAGTCAAATGCATTGATCAAAAAAGCTGTTTTGGAAAACTGATTGTCCTTTGCAAGAAAACAGATTTTGACAACAAAACTATCAGCGTTGGAAGCAGGCTAAGCATCATCGGTCAGCTGTATACAGCACAACCGCAAATGAATCCGGGAAGTTTTGACTACTGGGAATACTTACAACTCAAAAACATTTATGGGCAGATGTTCGCCAGCGGTACGAACACCGTTTTGCTTCCGCAACCTGAAATTGATCTTTTTTATTGGGCCAATCAAATTCGACAACGGGCCATGAATGAATTGCAAAAAAGCGGAATCGACACACAAGTCGCTCAAGTTTTAGCAGCACTGACCGTTGGACAACAACAAGAAATTTCACCAGAAATCATGCATGATTATCAATCAGCCGGCGTGGTTCACATTCTGTCGGTTTCGGGTTTGCACGTTGGTTTTATTGTTTTGTTTTTGGGATTTATTTTGAAGTTTTTGCCCAAAAATCAAAAAACACGTTGGCTCAAGTTGGTGGTCATCTTGCTTTCGCTTTGGGGGTTTGCCTTGTTGGCTGGGCTTTCGGCCTCGGTGGTTCGATCAGTAACGATGTATTCGTTTGTTGCGGTGGCCCTGCATTTAAAACGGCGCACTAATATATTTCACACCTTATTAGTATCTCTTTTATTGATTTTGCTCATAGCTCCGACGCTTTTGTTTGATGTAGGTTTGCAATTGAGTTATGTCGCTCTGTTTTTCATTTTATGTCTACAACCTATATTTGAACAATGGTTCACTTCTAAAAATAAAATTGTTCGATATTTTTGGCAAATAACAACCGTCTCGTTAGCGGCCCAAATAGGCACTTTACCGCTGAGTTTATATTATTTTCACCAGTTTCCAGGCTTGTTTTTGTTGGCAAATTTAGTTGTGATTCCCATAATTGGGTTGATTATGGCCGTATGCGTTCCGATCATGATTTTGGCAGCTCTGGGCTGGGTTCCCAAAGCAGGTTTAGAACTTATTAGCACATTAATTCAGGCGTTAAATGCATTTATCAAGACCATTGCTCAGGCCGATGAATATGTATTTCGCAATATACCGTTTAACTTTTGGATGTTATGGGCTGCATATTTAGCCATTTTATGCGCTGTTTGGGCTTTAAAAAAACCTGTATATTCGAGAATCAGATGGGTTTTAGCTTCAATTATAATTTTTCAATTGGCCTATGGTATAAGTCGTCAAAATGCCCAGAATAAAAGAGAATGGCTGGTATTTCATCAGAAAAAAGCAACGATGATTGTCGACCGATATGGTTCAAAAGTTCTCGTTTATCACCGTGGAGAAATTGCAAAATCCACACTTGAAAATTATCAAACCTCAAGTTTTATTCAAAAAATTGAATACCGAAAGTTAGAACAACAAGCGCGCTATAAAAACTGTAAAATCTTAATTCTGGATAGTTTGTGTAATTATCACATAAAAGGAAAACCTGATATCCTTTTACTTTGTGCCAGACCCAAAGTTAACCTTGAACGAATCCTTATGAGTTGGCGGCCTTTAAGGGTTGTAGCTGATGGTAACAATTATCCGTCAAGTATTAAACGTTGGGAAGAAACTTGCCGCCAACAAAAAATCCCTTTTCACTATACCGGTAAAAAGGGATTCTATATGCTTTCAGATTGATTTACTTTTTTCGGGTTGCCAAAATCTGATCGGCAGTTTCAATCCATTTTGAAGGTCCACCGGCTACATATCCGGTACTTCCTAACTTGTCTAAATTGATCTTTCCGTCTTTTTTAGAAGGAATCGCAAACCAAACGGTTGGATACCCACGAATAGCAAAAATTTGTTGCAACTCATTATTTTGTTGTTGAATCTCTGGCAATTGTGGAGTTCTTCGCGGAAAATCTAACTCCACTAAGACTACATTTTTTTGGGCCCATTTGGCAAATTCAGGTGTTTTAAGTACTTCACTTTGAAGTTTCATACACCAACCGCACCAGTCGCTTCCGGTAAAGAATAACAACAATGGTTTTTTGGTTTTTATTGATGTTTCGGAAGCCTTTTTCAAATTAGTTTCCCAAGTAAGTTCCTGAGCTTGAATAGCTAAAGAACCCGTTATAAGCAATAATGCAATGAATAATTTTTTCATAAAATTTATTTTAAAACGAGCCGCCTCTGGCAATAATAGTGCCGAAGATAATCATTTATCTGACATCTTGCATGAGTTTTTTTACCAATGGAGAAATCGCAATCAGCGCAACACCGGCTATCAATGCGTAAATGGCTAATTGCTCGTATCCATCAGCGTAAACATTTAACTTTTCAAGATTGGATGCATTTTCAGAGGCGCTGGCAATGTTGGCACCCAACAATCCTGCAAAATATTGTCCGTAGGCGCTGGCCAAAAACCACATCCCCATAATCACGGCTTGCGTTTTTTGTGGAGAAAGTTTGGTCATGGCGCTCATCCCAATCGGTGACAAACAAAGTTCTCCGAAAGTGATGATAAACCAACCAAAAGTGAATAAATCCAACGAAGTTCTTCCATCGGGCGAAGCAAAAAACTTAGTGTAATAAAACACCCAAAAACCGCCGGCCAAGAACAAAAATCCTAAGCCAAATTTCACAACGGTGTCCGGTTCGATTTTCTTTTTCGCCATAAAAATCCAGACCATGCCTACCAAAGCGGCAAAAATAATTACGAATAGTGAATTCGCTGAATTGTTCACACCATTCGGGTCAAGCGCAACACCCAAAACCGTATTGTGCAAATTGTTGGCGGCAAACAAACTCAATGACCCTCCGCTTTGCTCAAAAAAGGCCCAAAAGAAAATAGAGAAGATGATGAATACCAGAGCCGCCAGCAGCTTTTTGTTTTCAGAAGAACTGAAGTTTCTCATTTCATAAAACAAATACACTACCGAAGCCGGACCAATAATCATCATAAAATAATCGGTATAAACGGTATTGGCCACCATCATGATGATGATTGGAATAATCGCTAACGAACCTATATAAGTTAAAACTTCATAGAGCTTTCGTTTGGAATTTTCAAGCCCAAGCAAAGGTGAAAGTCCAATTTCGCCCAAGCTTTTTTGCGTTTGTGTAAACGTAAGCAAACTGATAACCATGACAATCGCAGCAAAACCAAAAGCATAGTTCCAGCGCAAAGTTTCCGGAACTAAAGAAGCCCATAAATTACCGTTGGCCACCGCAATACAGATATATCCACCGATGAGTGCTCCGAGATTCACACCGGCATAAAACAAAGAGAAACCGGCATCGCGACGCGGATCGTTGTCTTTGTACAATTGGCCGACCATCGATGAAATATTGGGTTTGAAAAATCCGGTTCCGACAATGGTAAAACTAATACCGATAAAAAAGAAGTTCTTAGGATCAATGGCCAAAATCACACTGCCCAAAATCATGAGCATACCGCCCCAAAAAAGTGATTTTCTAAAACCCAGGATTTTGTCAGCAAACAAACCTCCGATAAAAGTGAATGCGTATACCCAAGCTTGTGTGGCGCCGTATTGCAAGTTGGCCACTTCGTCTTTCATGCTGAGTTGACTGACCATAAAAACGACAAGCATACCGCGCATTCCGTAAAAACAGAAGCGTTCCCACATCTCGCTAAAGAATAAATACCAAAGCTGTTTTGGATATTTTCCGGTAAAATTTTGAATTTGTTCAGTGGTGATTTTAGATTCCATAGAAGTTAGTTTATTCCTTTTTCTTTCATGACTGAATTAAGCTGTTTGAGCAAAACAAACATCAAAGCCGTAGCAAACATAAGCAATCCGAAGTTAATCCAGAAGAAATCGGTCTTGTCTTCGTACGAATCCCACATACTGGCCAAAACGCCACTGAGTTTATTGCCGATAGAAGTGGCTAAAAACCAGCCGCCCATCATGAGCGAAGTAATGTTTTTCGGACTGAGTTTCGATACCACTGAAAGTCCCATCGGACTCAAAAACAATTCGCCAATAGTAATCACTCCATAATTGGCCACGAGCCACCAAACGCTGACTTTCTCGGCTCCGTTCGATCCGGCTTTGACTGCCGCGACCATCACCAAAACCGACAAAGCCGAAATGAGCAACCCAAAAGCAATTTTGGTGGGTGTAGATGGTTCTTTTTTCTTGCTGCGCAAATAGGTGAAGAAAGCTACGACCAGCGGTGTGAGCAATATTACCCAACCCGGATTGATCGATTGGCTTAAGTTGGCGGACCAATTGTAGACCTGAGTGCCTTCTTGCGGAAGTTTAGCTTGTGTAACGTTTCTAAAATAGAGCGGATAGTCAACGGTTTTCACAACTTTTCCGTCTTTCTTTTGAATGCGAAATGCTTCGTCATAAAGCGCTACCGAATCTTTTTTATAGACCAGCGTATCAGTCAGAACCAGTTTTGAAGCGATTTGTTGTGAAGTGCCCTGCAAAGAACGATCGGTGTATTTGTCGCCCCAATTGTTAAGCGCCGAGCCGTTGAGTTTGAATACCGCCCAGAACAAAATCACCACGCCAAAAATCGTCAGTAGCGCACCTATAGGTCGTTTATCTTCGGTTTTAGCTTTGAAATACAAGCTGGCATAGAAGAAAATCACCGGAATACAGGCAAAGATGAAAGCATCGGTGCTGTCTGACCCAAAAATAGCACAATCCGGATTAGCCTCTGATTGTACACCTTTTAAAAACCAACCAATCATTCCGAAAACAACCGAAGGCAAAAGAATAAACAAGACAATTTTGTAAAAAGGCATATCGCCTGGCTGAACACCCTTCTTTTCGGTTTTATCGCCATAATGACGCGTACCGGCTAAAAAGACGAGTACACCGATGAACATCCCCACACCGGCCGCCATAAAAGCATATTGCCATCCGAAGAGAATTTTAAAAGCAGCACCAAAAAAGTTACAGATAAAAGCTCCGACATTGATGCCCATATAAAAGATATTGTATCCTTCATCTTTTCGGGCTTTGTATGGCTCATCGTTGTAGAAATTTCCGAGTAAGGTTGAAATATTGGGTTTGAAAAATCCGTTACCAACAATCACCAAAATCATCGCTAAATACAGCATCGTTAAATCGTGTATGCCCATCATCATATAACCCGCACCCATCATGAGTCCGCCTGTAACAATGGATTTTTTGTAACCGAAATACCGGTCGGCAATCAATCCGCCCAAAAAAGGCGTGAGAAATACCAGTGCGATGAAGGTTCCGTATAAATCAGAAGCTTCTTTTTCAGTCATGGCAAAACCGGCTTCGACATCTTTGAGATAAAGTGTAAAGATGCCAATCATGAGATAATAACCGAAACGCTCCCACATTTCAGACAAGAACAAATAAGGCAATGCCTTTGGATGATTTTTCCACATAGTTGTTTGATTTAAAAAAAGAAACCTACAAGTTTGGCGCTTGTAGGTTTGAAAGATATAAAAAATATTTTTTTAGTTGCTCTTAGCGAACACCGTGCATCATTTTTTTGAGTACTGGTGACAAAAGCGCCAAAATAAGACCGGCAATTCCGCACAAAACAACAAATACCATGAAGAATTCATATAAGTTGTGGATTTCAAATCCGGCAAAAACTGGGTTGGCCGTGGCGATTTGTTCTTTAGCCATGAGCGCAGTTTGCTCTGCAGTCAATGTTACTTTTTTGTCTAATACATCTTGGAGGTTGATACCTAATTTGGTTGCTTTTTCAAATTTATCCCCGGTGGCCGGCATAATCGCGCCCAAAGTTCCTGCGAGTGCATAACCTGCCGCATTGGCAATAAAGAACACGCCGTAGAGTAATGATGAAAAACGTTTCGGAGCCAATTTCCCAACCAATGACAATCCGATTGGTGACAAACAAAGCTCACCACACGTTTGGATTAAGTATAACAAAATAAGCCATTTAACCGCCAACATCCCGCTGCTACCCAAATCTTTTACATTGTGCGCGATGATAAAATAACTCAACGCAATCAAAAACAAACCAACGGCTTGTTTGAACGGAGAAACCGGTTCTTTTCCGGCAGCTCTGAGTTTGTCCCACAAAATACTAAACGGAACGGCCATAATCACGACGAACAATCCATTGAAGATTTGCACCATTGAAGCCGGCATATCCCAACCAAAGAAGTGACGATCCGTTTGGTTCGATGCGATAAAAGTGAGCGATGAACCCGCTTGCTCAAAGGCCGCCCAGAAGAAAATGATAAAGAACGACACAATATACACTACAAAAATTCGGTCTCTTTCAATTTTTGTAATTGAAGTATCAGATACAATCAATGTGGCGAGTGCGATTCCGGCAGAATAGATAAACGGATAGATGATTCCTTTGACCAGCGTTCCCATTTCAAAGTTTGAGAATCCAAATTCATCCACCAAAAGATATCTGAATACAAAAAACAACACCACAAACAATCCGCTCACAAAATAAATCGATGTATTTTTAAAGCTGGCTGTTTGCGCCTCGCCTTCTTCAAAATCATCAGCAGTATTGTGTTTTGGCAACCCTCCAATCGGTCTGCCTTCAGGCGTTACTACATATTTATTTTTCAAAAACATAAACACCAAGGTTCCTGTGAACATAGCCAAAGCAGCAGCCAGGAAACCCCATTTAAAGGCAAACGGATCTTGCACTCCGTTAACTTTTACATCGCCCACAATCGGACAAATGAATTGACCTAAGAAAGCACCCAAGTTGATCCCCATGTAAAAAATAGTAAATGCGGTATCGAGTTTTGATTTTTCTTGTTTTGGGTACAAACTACCCACCATAGAGGAAATATTCGGTTTGAAAAATCCATTTCCAAAAATGATGATAAACAAACCAACCCACATGAGGGTTTTGGCCATTTCAAGGTTACCGCTGAAAACACTGGCACTAAAGAACAGAAACAATTGTCCAACGCCCATGAGCGCACCGCCCATCATGATACAATTTCTGTTGCCTAAAAATCGATCTGAAATAAATCCGCCCAACATCGGTGTCAAATAGCACAAGGCCAAAAATCCGCCGTAGAAAATAGAGGAATCAGATTCGAGATAACGCAATGAGTTGACCATAAATAAGGTCAAAAGTGCGCGCATTCCGTAAAAGTTGAAACGCTCCCACATTTCGGTTCCAAAGAGTACCCAAAGCCCTTTTGGATGTCCGGTTTTAGCTGTAGTTTCTGTCATAATAATGGTTTTATAAATTGGTTTTTAGTTTAGAATTATAAGTTTTCTTTGATGAAATTCGTGATTTTATTGAACAACTGAATACGGGTTTTACCGCCGTAAATTCCGTGGTTTTTGTCCGGATAAATCTGCGAATCAAACTGTTTGTTGGCTTGAATAAGCGCTTCCATCATTTGCATCGAATTTTGTACATGTACGTTGTCATCGGCCGAACCGTGGATAAGCAAAAACTTGCCTTTGAGCTTATCTACATGGTTAATCGGCGAATTGTCGTCATAACCCGATGGATTTTCTTGCGGGGTTTGCATATAACGCTCGGTATAAATGCTGTCGTAGAATCTCCAGTTGGTTACCGGAGCCACAGCTACCGCCATTTTAAACACATCGGCGCCTTTCATAATGCAGTTGGATGCCATAAATCCGCCATAACTCCAGCCCCAAATTCCGATGCGGTTTTTGTCGACATACGGATAATTTCCGAATACTTTGGCCGCGTCAATTTGGTCTTCAACTTCGTATTTTCCGAGTTGTTTTTGCGTACATTTTTTAAAATCCGCACCTTTGAATCCGGTTCCGCGTCCATCTACACAAGCTACTATATAACCTTTTTGGGTGAGCATCATAAACCAGTAATCGTCGTGGCTGTTCCAGTCGTTGTTGACTTGTTGCGAACCCGGCCCTGAATATTGATACATAAACACCGGATATTTTTTGCTCGCGTCAAAATCTTTAGGCTTGATCATCCAAGCATTGAGCTGATTGCCTTTTTCGGTTTTGAGCACAAAAAATTCTTTTTGCGGTAAATCGTATGCTTTGAGTTTGTTTTGCAAAGCCTCGTTGTTTTCGATGACTTTGATGGTTTTGCCCGATTTTGATTCGTTGAGCGAATACACCGGCGGTTGCGTGGCGCTTGAATAAGCGTGGATGAAGTATTGAAAATTCGGACTAAAAGTGGCCGAACTGGTTCCAGTTTGTGCGGTCAATCTGACTTTGTTTTTTCCGTTGATGCCGATGCGATACACATCGCGATTGATGGAACCATTCTCTACCGATTGATAATAAACCGTTGATGTTTTCTCGTCAAAGCCATAATAATTAGTGACTTCCCAGGGTCCGGAAGTGACTTGGTTTTTGAGTTTTCCGGTTTTATCGTACAAATAAATATGGTTAAAACCGTCTTTTTCACTCGTCCAAATAAAACTGTTGTCTTTTAAAAATGTTAAGTTATCGGTCACATCGACATAAGCTTTGTCTTTTTCGTTGAGCACCACTTTGGCCGCCGCTGAATTGCCATCCACAAACAATAAATCTAAATTATCTTGGTGGCGATTGAGCACTTGAGCAGACAAAACATTGGCATCATTGGTCCATTTCAGGCGCGCAATATAAAAATCCGAATACTTGCCTAAGTCAACTTGCTTCTGAGATTTGGCCACCACATCATAAATGTGCAACGAAACTTCTGAGTTTTTCTCGCCGGCTTTCGGATATTTAAACGTTTCTATTTTTGGGTATAAATCTTTGTGAAAAACACTCATCGAAAACTCTGGAACTTGACTTTCATCAAAGCGAATGTAGGCTAATTTCTTGCCGTCAGCACTCCAATCAAAAGCGCGTACAAAAGCAAATTCTTCTTCATAGACCCAATCGGTAATTCCGTTGATGACGGCGTTTTTCTTTCCGTCAGAAGTTACTTCTGTCGAAGTTTTTGAAGCAATGTCATAAATAAACAAATTGTTCTCACGAGCATAAGCTATTTTGGTTCCGTCCGGTGAAAATGTTGGCTCTTGCACTTGAAAATCAAAGAGTTTATCAAGTTTTTTTCCGGCAATGTCAAACAAAAAATAATCCGCCGTAAACGAGTGGCGGAAGATCTGGTTGGAATTCGCGGCAATTAAAATTTTCTTTTCATCAGCACTGAAAGAATAGCTGTCAATACCGTCGGTTAAATCTGAATAATTTTTGGTATCGATGAGCGTCGCAACCTTGCTTAAGGTGGCAAAATCGTACAAGTCAATTTGCATGCTGCGCGTGGCTCGATCAAAATTCAAGACCGTGTACTGATTGGTATTTTTTAGTGATTGTAATTCGTCCATGCCTTTGGCTCTGAACGCACCGCTGTAGATTTCTTCTACGGTGATTTTCTGTTGCGCAACTACAGTGGTACAAACCAACAAAAACAGCGCGAAAAATTTGTTTAATTTCATCTGATAAAATGTATAAAAACCGTCAATTTTAGTGAAAAAATTACACATAAGCGCACTTTTTTCGGATAAATCCATGAGTCACCAAAATCCTCCGGCTGTTACAATCAGAATATCAACTTAAAACAATTTGAGTTGACCGTCTTTGAAAGACGCGTGTAGTGAAGTATTGAGCTGTGGAAACTGTTTATCAGCAAAATATTTTTTTCGGGCCAAAACCACTTGCGAGCGAATCATTTGCGCGATTTCACCTTCGCCCCGCATACGGTTACCCCAGCGACTATCGTTGAGCGTTCCGCCATGACAAGCCTCAATTTGATGCAATACCTTATCGGCTCTGTCAGGCATGGCTTTGCGAATCCAATCGGTGAAAATTTGGCCAATGGCTCCGTTGAGTCTGACGACTGTGTAAGCAATGGAAAGCGCACCGGCCTCAGAAACCGCTTTGGCCATCGGTAAAATTTCATGACTGTTGATGCCGGGAATAATCGGTGCGAGCATTACATTAACCGGAATGCCATTTTCTGACAAAAGATGAATGGTTTCAAGTCTTTTTTGAATCGTTGTGGTGCGCGGTTCAAGCAACATTCTGGTTTTTTCAGAAAGCGAAGTCACTGAAATGTTCACGCCGACTAATTGTTCTTCAGCAAGTTGTTTGAGTAAATCCAAATCGCGCAAAATGAGTGCATTTTTGGTGATGATGCCTACCGGATGCTTGTATTTCAAAAAGACTTCTAAACATTTTCGGGTAATTTGATAACGACGCTCGGCGGGTTGATAGCAATCGGTATTGCCCGAAAGAACAATGGTATGCGCCTGCCAACTTTTGCTTTTGAGTTTTTCTTCGAGCAATTGCGGTGCGTTTTTCTTGACCAAAATACGGCGTTCAAAATCCAATCCGGCGCTGTAGCCCCAGTATTCATGACTGTTGCGCGCATAACAATAAATACAACCGTGCTCACAACCTTGATACATATTCATCGAATAGGTCATGCCCACATCCGGGCTCTCGACGGTGTTGACAATCGTTTTAGGAAAGACCTCTTGATAAGTAGTTTTGTTGCTTTCGGGCGCTTCTTGTTCGAGCGCACAATAATTCAAAAATTCGTCTAAAATTTCTTGAGATTGCGCAAAAAACCGATTCTGCACATTGATTTGCGCGCCTCTTCCTTTGATATATGCGGGTTGGTTCTCGGTATTCATCGATTGAAAAATTACTTCTAAAACACGCTCAAACCAAGTGGTTTTATGTTAAAAATAACGTTTGTTGATAAAATTTAAAACCCTATAAAAACCAAGGGTTTCGGCTGAAAATGTATCTTTGTCAAAATTTTTTACAATGAATCAAACCGTTTCTGGATTTTCAAAATTAACCAAAGAAGAAAAGATCAATTGGATTGCTCAAACCTATTTTTCTGAGCCCGAAAATGCCCTTAATCTCATCAAGAGTTATTGGAATTCAGATGCGTCTCTACAAAAGCTCCACGACGAATTCATTGAAAACACCATCACTAATTTTTATTTGCCGCTCGGAATTGCCCCCAATTTTGTCATCAACAGAAAAAACTACACCGTTCCAATGGCCATTGAAGAAAGCTCTGTCGTGGCGGCTGCGGCCAAATCGGCGAAATTTTGGGCTACACGCGGAGGTTTTAAAACAACCGTATTAGACACCGAAAAAATTGGTCAAGTTCATTTTATCTTTAACGGCAACCGTGATAAACTTCGATCCTTTTTTAATGATATCCAAGAAGAATTGATTGCGTCAACCGATTCGATTACGCAAAACATGCGTTCCCGTGGCGGCGGAATTCGCAACATTGAATTAAGAGATTTATCAGAAAAGCTTCAAGGTTATTTTCAACTGCATGTGACCTTTGAAAC
The DNA here is from genome assembly GCA_018267095.1 of Bacteroidota bacterium. Lineage (GTDB taxonomy): Bacteria > Bacteroidota > Bacteroidia > Flavobacteriales > Flavobacteriaceae > Flavobacterium. The sequence continues at coordinate 347,031 of JAFDZC010000018.1, read as the reverse complement.
CAAAGATTCGATGGGTGCGAATTTCATCAATTCATGCTTGGAGCAATTGGCACAAACCCTCAAAACCAAAGCAAGTAACTATACTGATTTTACTTCGGACGAAAGCAACATAGAAGTTGTCATGAGCATCTTGTCGAACTACGTGCCGAATTGTTTGGTACGCGCTGAAGTTTCGTGCGCTGTTTCAGAATTAATCGATAAAAAAATAGAAGATCCCGAGGCTTTTGCCGAAAAATTTGTACAAGCGGTTCGCATCGCTGAAATTGAACCGTATCGCGCTGTAACGCACAACAAAGGCATCATGAACGGGATTGATTCGGTCGTTTTGGCCACCGGAAATGACTTTAGAGCTGTCGAGGCCGGCGTTCATGCCTATGCTGCGCGCAACGGTCAATACAGCAGTTTATCGCATGCCGAGGTCAAAGACGGTATTTTCAGATTTTGGATGGATGTCCCCTTGGCTTTGGGAACCGTCGGTGGCTTGACTTCATTGCATCCGATGGTGAAATTGGCTTTGTCAATCCTGGAGAAGCCTTCTGCGCGTGATTTGATGCAAATTGTAGCGGCGGTTGGTTTGGCCCAGAATTTTGCAGCTTTGCGTTCACTCACCACCACCGGAATTCAAGAAGGCCACATGAAAATGCACTTAAACAATATTCTGAATCAATTTCAGGCCAACGATACCGAACGTCAACAAGTAAAAGAACACTTCAAAAATCAAGTGGTTTCGCATGCGGCGGTCGTGGCCTTTTTGGAAGAACTTAGAAAAAAATAAATCATGCAAAAGCGCTTTTACAGCAACGGAAAACTTCTGATTACCTCAGAATATCTGGTTCTGGACGGAGCAACCGCTTTGGCATTGCCCACCAAATTTGGTCAAGATTTGGTGATTGAACTAACGCATCATCGCTCGATAGATTGGACAAGTTTTGATGCAGACGGTTCGATTTGGCTGCAAGCAGTATTGTCTTTGGATGAAATTGCTTCGGGTGAAACTTTAACCATAGAGCCAACATTTCTGCGGTTGCTGTCGATTCTACACCAAGCGCATTTGATGAATCCAACCTTGCTTGAAAACAGCTCTGGATTTCGCATTCAAACTCATTTGAGTTTTCCTAGATTTTGGGGCTTAGGTAGTTCGTCAACTTTAATCAACAATGTGGCTCAATGGTTTGAAATTGACGCTTATGAATTGCTCCAAAAAACCTTTGGTGGCAGCGGATACGACATTGCTTGTGCGCAGAATGATTCCGCGATTTTATATCAGCGAAAAGAAAACAAACCGTTTGTCCAAACAATTGAATTCAAACCCGAATGCGCGCAAAACATCTATTTTGTTTATTTAAATCAAAAGCAAGACAGCCGAAAAGCGATTGAAAGTTATCGTGCCAACGGTTCGTCAAATACTGACCTCATTAGTACTTTTGACCAACTAACACAAAACATGGTTCTGAAAAATGACTTTGAAAATTTGACGCAAACCATCCGAGCGCACGAACAAAAATTATCTGAAATACTTCATCTACAAACCGTACAAGAACGATTATTTGCTGATTTCGATGGTGTTATTAAAAGCCTCGGTGGTTGGGGTGGCGATTTTGTGATGGTTTTGAGCAAAGCAAATCCTGAAGCTTATTTTAAAAATAAAGGCTACCCGACAATTTTAACTTATGCTGAAATGATTGCATAAAAAAACCGGCTGATTGCTCAAGCCGGTTTTTTTGTGCTGATATAGTTGAATTAATAATTGAATCTTGCTCTATTATCTTCGATGTCAGCCTCATCTTTCAAGGCAGGGATAGCTCTTCCGGCATTACCTGCAGCTTGTGGTTTTAATTTGTCAACGTATGTTTTATAGTTCGGCAAAGCAGGAGCTTTCGCAATTACTGTAGGACGAACTACATACACACCAACACTACCTTCAATTGGTTTAGAAATTTTATTTACACCGGTTGCAAAAGCAGTTCCTACCACTTTTCGCTCAAATCCGGCATTTGGAATGTTGGCATTCTCAAGTGTCAAATCGACTGCCTGTTGAACAGTAGAACCAGATGCAGCAGCAATAGCTTCAAGGGTTGAACCTTTCATTTTAGCAGCAATTTTTTCAGCTTTTTTCTTGTTTCTCAAGATAGGTTCAATCATCGGACGTGCTGTTTCAATAGCCATCAATCCTTTTTCATTCACTTTCTTGAGTTTGGCAATGATGTTTCCGACATTGACAATTTCAAAACGCTTCACATCGCCTACATTGGTTTCTTTGTCGAAAGCCCAACGAACAATTTGACGTTGCTGACCCGCAGCTCCGAAATATTCATCCATAGCTTGCACTTTCACCGATGGATTGACCATTAAACCGGCAGCTTTAGCTACTTTTTCGAAATCTTGCTTATTGGCATCCATTTCAAACTTAACTGCCTTGGTGTATAATTTGTCGGCCGTAGCTTCAGACGGTTCAATTTTACGAGCAATTGTAGCCAAACGCACCGCATCTTGTTTGTCCGTTACATTGATGATGTGGAAACCGAAATCAGTTTCAACCAAACCAATAGAACCTACCGGATTGTTGAATACGTAATCGTTAAAAGGTTTTACCATTTGACCAGGCGCAAAGTATCCTAGATCACCGCCTTGTTGCGCTGATGAATCATCAGAATTGGTCAAAGCCAACATGAAGAAGCTTCCGGGATTTGCTTTTACCTGAGCCAATAATTGCTCTGCTTTTGCTTTGGCTTGCTCTTTGGTTCTTTTCTCTTTTTTGTTCGGAACTTGTGTTCCTTCATAACTAATCAAGATGTGGCTAGCTTTAGCATTAGCTCCAGCTTTTCTACCCATTCCTTTAGAAATGCAATAATATTTGTCGCGCATGTATGGCCCGAAAATTTCTCCTGCAGGCAAGCTAAATAATTGTTCAGCAACACCAGCAGGCAAATCTTTTTTGGCTACATAAGACGAATCATATGGAATATCCGAGTTCTCATTAACAAACTCAGCAATGTTGGTAGCATATTTGAAGCCTGGCACCGTATCATTTTTACCGGTTGCCTCATTGTAAACCACTCTTGAATTGAGCATAGCATTCACCGAAGTTTTCACTTCGTTTTCATCTTCAGCAGATGGTTTGTCCTCAATCAATACATAATCAACTTCACGGGTTTCTTCAGCTTTATAGCGCTTTTCGTTTTTCTTCATATAATCAACGATTTCGTCATCTGAAATTTTGATGTCTTTATCGTTGATTGATGAATACATAACTGAAACGAAATCAAAGTTTACCTTATCAGACTCCATTTGGTATTTGAGTTTACCTTCGGCTTCAGTAGTGTACATCCCTGCTTTAAGCAAAGTATTGTAGATTTGATATTTGGCGTTGAGCTCAGCATCTTTTTCGCGATCTTTCAACATCTGCGCTTGCTCAGGATTCGCTTTGAAAAACTCTTTGAATTTAGCCAAATCAAACACTCCGTTGGTTTGAAACATAGGGTTTTGACCAATGCTTTGATCAGCTTTGAAAACCTCTAAAATATGTTTCTCACTGGCACGAATACCTAATTTGTCAAATTCTGCAGTTAGCAACGCAATCGAAACTTCTTGGTCCCAAACGCGATTCACCGCCTGAGTTGACGTCATTCCTTGTTGACCACTTTTTTCAAGGTTGCTCACTTTTACTCTGAAATCTTCAAAAGCAATGTCTTTACCGTTAACGGTTCCGACGTTTTTCGGAAGATCATTAAATCCGCCTTTTCGATACAAATCCTGTACGATAAAAGCCAATAATGAGAAACCAATAACGAGGATCAGAAGTAAAGAACGTTGTCTGATTTTTTGTAAAACTGCCATTGTATAAATTGTTAATTTTTAATTCAGTTTGCGAAAATACAATTATCTATTTAATAACCATAGCCACAGGGTTATATTTTGCAAGTTTTTTTGTGTTAGAACCAAATTTTAGTCTTTCAAGGTCATTTTGACCAATTCAATCTTTTGTCCAGAGGCTTGTTCGATGACAAAATGAAACCCTTCAAGGCTGAATTGTTCACCTTTTTGCGGAATTTCTTTGGTATGACTAACAATAAATCCGCCCAAAGTACTGTAGGAATCGTCTTCGGGTATTTTGAGTTTATAGGTTTGGTTGAGATATTCAACTTCTAATCGGGCAGAAAGCAAAAACTCTGAGGGCGAAATCTTTTCTTCGGCGAGCTCTTCTAAAGCATCGTGCTCGTCTTCAATCTCACCGAATAATTCTTCAACGATGTCTTCAACGGTGAGAATTCCCGAAGTTCCGCCGTATTCGTCGAGCACCACGGCTACGCTGCGCCTTTTTTTGGTGAGCAAATCTAGAATATCTTTTATGGACATGGTTTCGGGAACAAACTCAACCGAAATCAAAACCGATTTGATGGTGCGCGGTTTTTTGAACAAATCAAACGAATGCACATAACCCAAAATGTCGTCGAGGGAATTTTGATACACCAAGATTTTGGAATAACCCGTTTCAATGAATTTCTCTTTGAGTTCCGATACCGAATCGTGAATTTCAACTGCAGCAATTTCGGTGCGCGGCGTCATGATATCGCGCGCCTTAACGCCCGAAAACTCAAGCGCATTTTGAAATATCTGAATCTCGGAATCAATATTTTCTTGATCTTCAACCGAGTTCATTTGTTCAGAAATATAATTCCCCAATTCGACTTTGCTGAAAAACAGCGGAATTTCATCGCCTTGCGTTTTAAAAAATTGACGCAGAATAAAATCCGATATCCACAAAACAAAAGTTGAAATAAACGAAAACAATAAATAGAAAAAATACGCCGGCAGCGCAAAAAACTTAATCAGACTGTTGGCATACACCTGAAAAAAAACTTTGGGTAAAAACTCTGAAGTGATGAGCACCACAAAGGTCGAAATCGAAGTTTGTATCAGCACATTAGACAAGTCAGTAAGGCGATAACCCAACTGCAAAATGTACTGCATGAGCAAATCGCCCATGAAAAATCCGTACACTACCAACACTATGGTATTGCCGATGAGCATCGAAGCGATAAATTTTGAAGGATTCGCAGTGAGTTTGGTCAGAATTCTCGAAATGAAACTGGCTTGTTTTTTTTCGATTTCAAGATAAATTTTGTTGGCTGATATGAAAGCGATTTCCATACCCGAAAACAAGGCGGCAAGCAATAGGCATAGAACAATAATACCTATTTCCATGCTTTAGGAAGTTTTGTTGCGCTGTTGCATTTTTTGGGCAAAACGCCTGCGGAAGAAAAACATAAACAACGACATCCCAGCCAAAAGTAAAACCAACCACGGAGATTCACCGGCCTGATATTTTGAAAATGCTTCGTAGAGAAAAACCACGAAAAAAATAAGATATAGATATTGGGTATATTGAAGTATTCTCATAATTAATATTATTCGGCCCTATTGATGGCTCCGCTGATGCGCTGTGAATTCACGATGGTAAAATCTTTGCTAAAGTCAACCCCTTCACCATACGAAACACCATTTGGATCCGTAAATTTATATTTTTTTTCGGTAAAAAACCATTCGTTTTTTTGATCAAAATATAATTGATCGGTTTCGAGTTGTTGTCCTTTTTCGTTGAAAATCTTGACGTTCTTTTGCAAGTCAATAATATCGGTTCCTTTAAAAGTAACCGCATAATCCGAACTGATAAAAGTTCGCTGTCCTCGATTGTCATACATAGTTACGTGAACGCCTTTCGGAAATTCGGTAAAAGGATATTCAACCGTTGCATAATCAAGCATTTTCGGGCTCACCAAAATGGATTTTATTCGTCCGGAATCGGTATATTTTAAATTAAAATTATCAGCCTCGCCGGTCGGAACAAACTCAGTATAGTGAATTTTCTGAACTTCTTTAAAATTGCTCTCGCAACTGCTCAAAGCTACTGTAAATAGCAAGCAGAAAAAAATCAATATACCAGCGTTTTTTTTCACGCAATCAGAGATTTAGTCGTATTTACGTTTGATAAACCAACGATCGTTCAAAGAAAGACTGATGATGACATTGGTGTAATTTTCCTCAATCAGTAAAGCCTTTGCCGTTCCGCGACGACCCCATTCAACCCCTAAGTTTAAATTTGAAAAAGCGCCACCCAAAGGCAAACCAAAACCGCCGGTTAAGGCATAATCGCGTATACGTTCTTGGTTGATAACCATGCCGGTTCTTTCATATCTTAATCCGGCGCGATAAGTAATCTTTTTGATATAACTTGAAAAACTCGAATAGTTAGGAATATAATATCCGCCTAAGCTATATTTAAATCCGTTTTCGTATGCAACTTTGTTTAAATCATTGGTTCTGGCACCAAAGTTACTGGTCTGTTGCAAGGTAAATTCGGTAGCGACCATCCATTTTTTATTTTGGCCAAGTCCAATTCCAAAGGTATATTTTGCAGGCAAATGAAGTGTATTGGTTTGGTTGACTTCGTCTAATTTGTCTACATTAATAGGCTCAAAACCATTAATTAGAAACACGGTAGAAATGACTTGGGTGTTTCGTGATTTTAAACTGGTTTGGGGACTAAAAACAAAACTGGTCGTCAAATCAAGTTTTGGATTGACCTTATAATTATAGTAGGCTCCTATATCTAAACTAAAACCCGACAGCTCCGAAGTATTGACTTCTTGAGTTCCCAATTGAGCAACAAAAATTTTATTGACCGAAGTAGTTTCAATTTGTCCGAAGTTGTAATGAGCACTCAATCCAACGCTTAAATTGGGCTTGAATTTATAAGCATAACTCGCAAAAACTTTGTTAACTCCGCCAGTTCCTTCAAAATATTTGTAGTCGCTTGTTAAAGGATCCGTGTTTCTGATTTTATAACCCACCGAAGAATAAGGAATGAGTCCAAAACCAAATCCTGATTTCTTGAGCGGTATAGCCACCATGAGATAGTCAAGGGTAGATCTTTGAGATTTTTCATTGCCTTTAAAAGCATTGAGATGTGCACTGTTAAATGACCCTCCAACAGTAAAAGTGGTCAATTTCATGCCTGAAAAACTAGCCGGGTTTTGAAAGTTTAAATGAATACTATCCGCAAAAACAGAAGCTCCCCCCATCATTCTAGCCTCGGCATTTCCTTTGAATCTAACATCGCCAATTCCGTAAAAAGAGTAAGGAGATGAAGTTGCTTGCTGGCCATGAGAAATAACAGAAATCAGCAAGACAAAAAGGAAGATGAATTTTTTAATCATTTTGGGTTTGATATTGAAACGTTTGGTTCAAACTGTCTAACAGAAAATTTGAATGGGCAAATATGGTATTTTTTAATCGTTTAGCCAAAAAATCTGCATCTCCGCCCGTTAAAATTATGATAATGTTTTCATGCCCAGTCGCATATTGTTGTATAAATCCGTCAATCTCATGTAATGCTCCCTTCACCACTCCAACATGAATTGACTCAGCAGTTGATTGGCCGATGAAATTTTCCGGTTCAGACTTCTCAAGCAAAGGCAATCGAGCCGTAAAGTGATGCAGGGCTTCATAACGCATTTGTAGACCCGGCGATATCGCTCCGCCGAGATATACATTTTGCGCATCGACAAAATCATAGGTAATACAAGTTCCGGCATCAATCACCAAACGCGGTTGGTTGGGATATTGCAAAACAGCACCCGATGCCAAAATCATTCGATCAATTCCTAAGGTTTGTGGCGTCTGATATTGATTGGTAAAAGGAAATTTCGAGTTGCGTTCTATAACATGAAGTCGAACCCTCGAAGTGAATTTTTCAAACTGCTCTTGGGTAATCTGACCGACCGAAGTCAAAATCCAATTCAAACAATTCGGATAAAGCTGAAGTATTTTTTCAAAGCCGCTTTCAAAAGTATCTGCGGTAAATTGAAATCGCTCTACAAAGGTATTATCTTCATATACAGCCGCTTTAATCAAAGTATTGCCAATGTCAATCGCTAGGCGCATAAACACTCGTTTAGTGGGGCGAAGGTACGAATAGATTTTTTTTAATATTTGTTTTGGATAAATTAAAAATCATTCTATATTTGCAACCGCTTTAAGAGCATGGTACCTTAGCTCAGATGGTAGAGCAACGGACTGAAAATCCGTGTGTCCCTGGTTCGATCCCTGGAGGTACCACAAAAAAACCCAAAGTTCATCGCTTTGGGTTTTTTGTTTTTAAAATATTGGGTTGCTAATTCATTAAACTTCTAATGTTATCCGGCAACCGACCTACGTTCTGCAGTTTAATGCTGGCCAATTTTTGCGCCATCGCAATTGAATCATCCATCGATTTGTTTTGCAGGCGCGCAAACAAAAATCCGGTCCAAAAAGCATCTCCGGCTCCGGTGGAGTCTTTAACTTCTTTAAGCGGAATGGCCGGTTGATTGAAAATTCCCAATTGATTGTCTGACACTACTACTCCGTCTTTGCCTTTGGTCAAACATAGGGTCGATACGCCTAATTGATGAAAATATTCAAAAATGGTACGCTCGGCTTTGACCTCACCAAACAAACGCAAACAGTCGTCTTCGCTGACTTTCACCAGCGGATTGGTCGAGAGATAATCCTTGAGCACCTGATGCGCTTCATAGCGATTGGGCCAAATTTTTTCAGAATAATTGATATCGATACTCATTTGCAACCCAAGTGATTTGGCTTTGTGCGCCCGATTGAGAATCGTCATACGCGCCGGATCTTTGCTCAGCGCAAAACAAGTGGTGTGAAATATTTTGGCCTTTTCAAGCAAAGCATCGGGCAATTGATCTTCAAGGATTTCTCGGTCGGCTTCTCTGAACGGAATAAATTCGGGCGTTTGGGTGGAACGAGAAACAAAAATAACCGATGTAGGCAAGGCCAGTGATTTGCGCATATAAGCAGTCTGCACTTGATTTATTTCTAATTTTTGATGAATGTAATCACCAAAACCATCGCTTCCGCTGGTGGCTACTAAAACTGAATTCAGTCCGAGTCGTGCGGCATTTACAGCCACATTGGTGGGCGATCCGCCTAAAAAACGGTGAAAATCTTTGGTTTTGTCAAGTGATATCATTTCGTGTCCGATAAAATCGATTAAGACTTCGCCCACACACACTATATCTACCGGTTTGCTCATGAGTGCAATAAATTAAAATGATGATTTAGATTTTGATGTAATAATACAGCTCCGGCTGCGCTCCACGCACACTCGGGAACACCGTTGGGCTGAGCGGTTTGCGAATTGAAATTTTCGTAAAAGGCATTATTTTTTTGTGCATTCGCTTGATTTATTCTCTCAAGCAAATCATCGGCTAAATCAGAATCCTGGCAACTGTTCAATGCCAAGCCTACAAATCCATTGACCATCGGCCAACTTCCGCCGTTGTGAAACTCGTACGGATGGTTGCGGAACTCATATTTACAATTGTTTTCAAGCAATAACCATTCAGCATCTTCAGGAGTAATGGGCGGCCAAAATGCCGGAACCAAACCCAATGGCTGATTTTGAATGTGCTGTTTAAATTGTGAAACAATCTGATTTTTTAAATCCTCAGAAGTAATATCTAACATTAAAAGCAATGCATGGGCAAAGGCATCAAAAGGTTTTTTGTATCCGGCCGGTGTAAAACAACACGGAAGAAAACCTTCAAACGAATGCGCTTCATAGGCCCGCGGATGAAATTTCACAAGCGAATTATCCGGAAAAAAATTAGCCTGAATGACTTGCGTAACCTCGGCGATTTTTTGTTTTATTTGATTGCTTTGCGCAAAATGGTTATAAGCTTTCAGCGCCCACAAACGCAAGAGTTGATCGTACAAAACATAGCCTTCGGTAATGTACTCATCGGCCCAATTGCCCGAAAGCGGAACATAAACCAAATGTTTGTTGTTGAACTCCCAAGCTTGAAGTAGTGCAAAACACTGCTCAATCGATTTTTGATAATGACTCATCCACGATGGATTTTGGGTCGTATGAGCATACTGACAATGTCCGATGATGTACCAAGTAACCGCATCGACGCGACCGGCCAATCCGCCATAACTGACTTCAACTCCGTTTTCAGAATAGGCTACATTCGAAGGAATCGTTCCGGATGAATGCTGATGCTTGGCTAAGGTTTGTAGTGTTCTTTTGAAAGTATCGATCAGTTGCGCATCGCCCGAAGCCAAAGCAGCCAATCCGCAAATGACTCCATCGCGCGCCCAAACTCTTTTGTAATTTGAAATAGCTTGCGCACTGGCCAAAAAACCTTGTTCAGACGAGCAGGTTTTGAGTAAATCGATTCCGTTTTGATAAGCAAGCGCGCGTGTCATACCACAATTTCATTTTTATTTTTAACGGTAATAAACAGTGTAAACAATCCGCCGATGATCAGAAAAGCACCGGCCAAACGGATCACGTTGATTGGATTATTTCCAAGCCAATCAAACACAAAAAACTGCATGGTAAAAATTTGAATCGCCATCGGAATCACAATGAACATATTGAAAATGCCCATATACACGCCGCGCTTTTCTTTGGGAATCGAGCCTGCCAAAAGCTGATACGGCATGGCCATCATCGAAGCCCACGAAATACCCAAACCAAAGGAGAACAAATAAATCGAACTCACTTCAATGGCGCTTCCAAACGGATTGTACAAAGAAAATAAAATGTCAGAATTGTTGAGATAAGGCATCAGGAGCAAACCGGTTCCGCCAATGAGCAAGGCAATAAAATGCACGCCTTTGGCTCCGAATTTTCTGGCCAACGGGACCAAGGCAAAAGCCACCATAAAGCAGATGATGTTGTAGGTTCCGTTGAGATTTCCGGTAAGTAATTGCGCTTTCATAAAACCTTCAGAATGCTGATCGGTCGTAAAAAAAATGGACTCTGAAAGGCTTGACGTAATATACTCCCAATAACAAAACATCGCATACCAACTAAAGAATTTAACGGGTATGAGTTGTTTCATGGTCAGGGGCATGGTCTGAAAAGCCTCTTTGATTTCCGTAAAAGTTCTACTGATGATGCCTGCGGATGCTTTTTGCAAAGCTATTTCTTGTAATTCTTCATCGGTAGGCGGATATTCTTGGGTGGTGAACACCGATATCAAAACCGAAACTATGGCCGCAACGGCTCCGATAAAAAAAGCATAATATGTATAAGTAGGAATTCCGTTGCTCATTTTGTCGGTAAAAGTCAAAACGCCCAAAGCCACGAGCAATGCCGGTGTAAAATTGGCCAAAGTAATGCCCAAACCGGTAAAAAAACTCTGCATCAAAAAACCAATAGAATGTTGTTCGTTGGGCAACTTGTCGGCAATGAAAGCGCGATATGGTTCCATAGCGATGTTGTTGGCGGCATCCAAAATCCAGAGTAAACTGGCAGCCATCCACAAACTACTTGAAAACGGCATCAGTACAAGAGCAATACTCGAAACAATGGCACCGATGAGAAAAAAGGGTTTTCTTCGGCCGAATCTGGGTGACCAAGTTCCGTCGCTGATGGCTCCGATGATCGGTTGCAAAATCAATCCGGTAATCGGGCCCGCCAACCAAAGCATCGGCAAACTGGCCTCGTCGGCGCCCAAGTATTTATAAATGGCGCTCATATTACTTTGTTGTAAACCAAAACTGAATTGGATTCCGAAGAAACCAAAATTCATGTTCCAGATTTGCCAAAACCGCAGCCTACTTTTTTGAAGCATATTCTTATGGATTAAAAAATTCCTGTACCTCTCAATTAAAGATACAGGAATTCATTATTAAACTAAACAAAACAAACTCAATTTTAGAACTTGTAGCTCAACGCCATTGAGATAGAACGCCCCGGAAGTGGTCTGGCGCGAACATAATTTACTTGGTTGTTGGTAATGCTTCCTTCTTCGGCCTCGGTTATTGCGAGCGTGTTGAAAAGGTTGTTGCCGGCCAAGTTCAACGATAAACCTTTGGCTACCGGAACTTCAACAAATCCGTTGACGATCACAAATCCGTTCATCACCAAATCATTGGAATCTTGTGCATAAGCTCTGGTTTGGCCGATGAAGCTCAAGCCAATAGTGCTTTTCTTTTGCCCAAACTTATACGTTGGTACAAAGTTGTACATCATTTTAGGCTGTCTTCTTGGCTCGTTTCCTTTGTTGGCACCTGAAGTGATTTCGGCTTTGGTATAAGTGAATCCACCGCGCAAATTCAAGTTGTCCATAACATTGTAAGAAGACTCGAGCTCTAAACCGAATGATTTGTAATCGTTCTCGATGATGCTGTTAGAAGTAGCTTCATAGCCGCCTTCTTCGGTAGTTACTGCATTAAACAAAGTAGCATAAACATAACCTTTGCTGAATTTTTGCTTATAACCTAATTCTGTTTGTGTAAGATAATCCAATGAATTGATTTTATCTCCGTTGAAGTAATCTAAACCTTGGAACAAAATACGATCAGCTTTGGCCGAAGCGCCACGGCTGTGACGTGCAAAAATAGATTGCTGCGCATTGAGTAAGTAGTTGGCACCTACTGAATAAGATACATAGCTGTACTCATAATTCACCGCTTGTTCTTTGGCGGTATTCACGGCAAACACATTGTTCTCAGGAGCAGAAATGGTTCCGTCGTTGTTCACGTCAAATGCTCTGGAAGTTCCACCGGCAAATGAACCGCTTACTTTTCCTTTGTCATAACGAACACCGCCTTCTAATGAAAGTTTATCAGTCGCATCAAAAGTAAGGTTGGCATATGGAGCAGATACATCATACGTTGTGTCATAATTGCGCGCTAAGTTACCCCAAGCCGGAGTTCCGTAAGCATACAAACCGTTTTCAGACAACAAGTTTCCTCCGGCATCGGTCACATTGATCAAACGCGGATTGTCATCAGACACTTCTTGTAAGTATGAGTTCCACAACCATGACATTGAGATGTTTTGCGTTGATTTGAACCAACCGGCGGTAATACCCACTTTATCAAACTTCTTGGTCAAACGCAGATCATTCATAAAATTGTTGAAATTGTTGAGTTGTGTGTCAAACATGTGAATGCGCGACACCAAACCATTGGCCGTATTGAAAGGCGCACCATTATTAGCATAGGTTAAAGTTGATCCTGCGCCGAAACTGGCTGCGATGTTGGCTGCTGTGTCAACTTGTGCCGGGAATGGAGCGATAAAGCCACCATTATTGGCTGAATAGCGAATGTTATCGCTGACTTTCCAGCCTTTGTCTAAGTCAAATGAAGCACTGGCTCCGATGGTTTTAGACACCGGATGCATTCCGTCGGCAACAGAAGCGCGACGCAATTGACCATCAGGACCTAAGCCAACATTGTGCATTAAATAAGGTGATTGCAAAGCGCCATGCGTAGCATCAAAACCTGAAATGCTGCTCCAATTCGGACTTGAATTGGTTCCGGTTACTTTGACAGGCATTGGCATGTAAGCCGCTGCGCGATCATCTAAGAATTTGGCGTAAACCGTTACTTGACCATTTTCAAATTCTTTGGTGAAATTAAGTTTTACCTGACCTCCGTTGTTGGCATTGAATCCGGTGGTGCGCACACCTTCACCGGTTCTGTAAAAACCACCTGCGTGGAAATACATGCCGTTGCCAATGCGCGAACCATATTCGATGTCGGTTCTGAAGTTATTGTAATCCAAACCAAAGCTTGAAGTCATTGAACCGCCTTCGGTTTTTCCGGTTTTGCTGATAAAGTTGATGATACCGCCCGGTGAGTTTGAAGACAACACCGAAGCTGAACCTCCGCGGATGGCTTCAATCTTTGAAATATTGGCATCAAAACGCGTAAAGATATCAGCCGTAGCAAAAGCAATATCCCCATACAAAAGAACCGGTAATCCGTCTTCTTGCAATTGCAAATACTTTGAACCGCCAGACGAAATCGGCACCCCGCGCACGGCAATATTCGCGTTACCTTCACCTCCTGATGATTCTGAACGAATACCCGGAATGGTTCTAAAAATTTCAGCGGTAGATCGCGGAGCTGATTGCTCTACTTGCTTTACATCTACAGTAGTGATGGAAACACTCGATTTGATTTTGGCTCTTGGGTTTACAACTCCAGTTACCACTACATCTTCGAGTTGATTGGCATCGTCTGACATTGTGATGTCAAGAACGGTTGCGCCCGAGAGGGTTACTTGTTTCTTTTGTGTTTTGTAGCCAACATACGAGGCGACCACTTCAACACTTTGTTCTGAAAGGCTGCCAAATGAATAGCGCCCTGTGGCATCAGTAGAAGTCGATTTTCCGGCGCCAGTTAATTGCACATTCACTCCGGGCAATGGATTCCCTTTTGCGTCAGAAACCACACCAGAGAGAGATGCATTTTGTGAAAAAGCCCACTGGAAACACAGCAAAACGGCTAAGAAACCAAGCTTTTTCAGAAATTGGGTAGTTTTTTTCATGGTTTGAATTATTAGATTAATAGTTAATGGGTTTAATTATTTCGAAATTAATTTTTAAAGTGTTAATTTTTAGAAGATTAAAATCGAAAACGTTTTCGAAAAGACCGAAAACGTTTTCGATTTCGGATAAATTTGCTAATTTGCTCCAATGAAGAATATTACGCTTAAAGAAATCGCTGAAACACTCGGAATATCGATTACCACCGTTTCAAAAGCACTCAAAGACTACCCGGATGTCAGCCCGAAAACCCGACAAGCTGTCTTGAATTTGGCACATCAACTACAATATACACCCAACTCTTTCGCGGTAAATCTGCGTACACGTGAATCAAAAACCATTGGGCTGATCATTCCCGAAGTGGTACATCATTTCTTTTCAAGTGTGATCAATGGCATCATTGCCGAGGCGGAAAAAAACGGTTATTTGGTCATTATTCTTCAGTCAAACGAATCTTTGGAGCTTGAAAAAAAACAAGTGGCGCTGCTCATCAATAAAAGGGTTGACGGTATTTTGATGTCCTTGTCAAACGAATCGAATGACGATGACCACATCAAAGAAATCCTGCACAAGGGAATTCCGTTGGTGCAATTTGATAAAATCTCTAAGCTTATTCACAGTTCAAAAGTGATCATCAACGATCAATTGGCGGCTATGCAGGCGGTACAACACTTGGTGAACATTGGCTGTAAAAAAATTGCGCACATTCGTGGGCCCGTGAATCCGCAAAATGCGATTGATCGATTCTTAGGATACAAAAAAGCGCTGGAGAAAAATAGCATTCCATTTAACACAAACTTGGTGTATACGTGCGAACGGGTGAGTTTTGAAGAAGGTTATGCCTTTGCCCAACAAATCAAAGAAGAACATCCGGATGTTGATGGTATTTTTGTGATTACCGATTTAGTGGCTGTGGGCGTTTTGGCTTATTTTAATGAACACAACATAAAAGTTCCGCAAGATGTGGCCGTCATCGGTTTTAGTAATTGGTTTATGTCACAAGTAATTACCCCCAAACTCAGCACCGTGGACCAACCGAGTTATGAAATGGGGTCAGAAGCTTTGAAATTACTTTTGGAAGAGATGACTGCACGTCGAGATGAAAAGTCTTTTCAACCCAAAACAATTGAATTAAAAACGACAATCATTGAGCGGGAATCAACTGCTAGGAGTTAGTTTAATTACTTTCATTTTTTGAAGTATCCAAAAAAGAACAATGCCAACTACGGCGCCCAAACAATTGAGTTCTTCATCTTCAAACGAAGCATTCCTTCCTTCAATAAAAAACAATTGCACAAATTCTAACATCGCGCCACCTAGAAAACAAATGGCAAAAGTCAGATAGCTTTTGTTTTTGTTTTCTCTGAGATAAAACATGAGTGATAAAGCCCAAAGAGTATAAAAGGTAAAATGAGATATATCTGAAAAGTTATCGAGCAAATAATTGGTTGACAAATACTTTTTGTATGCAGGTACTTTTATCCGATTATAAACCGGTGCTGATTTTTGTTTGCCACACATATCTCCGAGGTAAGGTATGGCATCAACAATACGCTTTTCTATATATTTTACTCCGCCATCTTCCGGATTAGTTTCAAATGGAGGATTTCCAAACTTAAAAAAACACTCTTGTGAAGAATACGAAAACTTCCCTTTTCCATTGTAATAATATACTGTTGGATTGTCAAAAGACCTGAAATTATCTCCCGTATGTGGCATACTGAATCGTATAGTTTTATCTGCAGTATAAGGAATACATTCAAGAGCAGTAATAATCAGAAAAACAAACAGAGGGTGAATAATAGTTTTAGTAAAATACTTCATTAGATAATCGGTTCAGAGCTTGCGAAGTTATACAATGTTTGTTTAGATAATAATCTATTTAACAAAATCAATATTCCGAATCAAACCATCATATTTGGTTCGTTTAACCGCTGAATTTTTGAAGACTTTCTGAAAGGTTTCCAAAGTGATTTCTTGCCAATCTTGTCGGGTCATTTGGAGCAAATCCGGATGTGGTTCAAAGGCTTTTTCGCGGTGCGGTTGTGCAAATCGGTTCCAAGGGCAAACATCTTGACAAACATCACAGCCAAAAATCCAATCATCCATTTTACCTTGGGCTTCTTGCGGAATGTTTTCTTTGAGTTCGATGGTGTAATACGAAATACATTTGCTTCCATCTACCACATAAGGAGTAATGATGGCTTGCGTTGGACAAGCATCGATGCATGCAGTACACGAGCCACAATGATCCGTCGTAGGCGCATCGTATTCAAGCGGTAAATCAACGATGAGTTCGGCAATGAAGTAAAACGATCCAACGCTTTTGGTAATTAAGTTGGCGTTCTTGCCTATCCAGCCCAGTCCGCTTTTGGCTGCCCAAGCTTTGTCGAGTACCGGCGCTGAATCAACAAAAGCACGACCGGAAACTTCACCAATGTTTTCTTGAATAAAACCTAAGAGCTGTTGCAACTTTTCTTTGATAACCGAATGATAATCTTGTCCGTAGGCGTATTTAGAGATTTTGTAGGTGCCTTCAATTTGGGTTTGCTTTGGATAATAATTGAGCAATAAAGAGATCACACTTTGCGCCCCGTCGACCAGCAACTGCGGATTGAGCCGTTTGTCAAAATGGTTTTCCATATACCGCATTTGGCCGTGGTGATTTTGATGGAGCCAACGCTCTAATCGCGGAGCTTCGTCTTCGAGAAAGCCGGCTTTGGAAATTCCGCACGACAGAAAGCCCAACCGAAGTGCTTCGGCTTTGATGAGCTTAGTATGTTGTTGCGGAAGATTCATTTGGAAACAGAATTTGCATTAGGGATTGAAGCGGCATCCTTTGGGCGAAAGGTACGAACGACCAAAGATAAAGCGAAAAGCCCGACCCGAAGAAGCACAAGGCTGAAAGCCGACTGCTCTGAGGGAAATGCCCTAGAACAATCCGCCTTGAATATGGGTTCTGATTTTGCCCAAATGTTTGTAGGCTTTCTCAGTCACTTCGCGTCCGCGTGGGGTTCTGACAATAAACCCTTCTTGAATTAAGAACGGCTCGTACACTTCTTCAATGGTTTCGCTGCTTTCAGAAACTGCGGTCGCCAAAGTAGACAACCCAACCGGGCCGCCTTTGAACTTATCGATAATGGTTCCGAGGATTTTGTTGTCCATTTCATCGAGTCCGTGCGCATCTACATGAAGCGCTTTGAGCGAGTATTTAGCGATTTCTATATCAATCTTGCCATTGCCTTTGATTTGGGCAAAATCGCGTACCCTGCGCAACAAGGCGTTGGCGATACGCGGTGTGCCTCGACTGCGACCGGCTATTTCGATGGCGGCTTCCATGGTAATGGGCATTTTGAGAATAGCAGAACTGCGTTGAACAATCGTGGTGAGCAATTCGGTGGTGTAATATTGCAATCGGCTTTGGATACCAAAACGGGCGCGCATCGGGGCAGTCAATAAGCCCGAGCGCGTGGTGGCGCCAATCAATGTAAACGGATTTAAGGTAATTTGAACCGAACGGGCATTGGGTCCGGATTCAATCATGATGTCAATTTTGAAATCTTCCATGGCTGAATACAGATACTCTTCGACCACGGGGCTCAATCGGTGAATTTCGTCAATGAACAAAACATCGCGCGGCTCTAAATTCGTGAGCAAGCCGGCCAAATCTCCAGGTTTATCGAGGACAGGGCCAGAGGTAATTTTGATGCCTACGCCAAGTTCGTTGGCGAGGATGTTGGCCAAAGTGGTTTTGCCCAATCCGGGCGGTCCGTGAAAAAGCGTGTGATCTAAAGCATCGCTGCGCAAATTAGCAGCCTCAACAAAAACTTTGAGGTTTTCTAATATTTGATCCTGACCTGCAAAATCGTCAAAACTGAGTGGTCTGAGTTTTTTTTCGAGGTCTAACTCTTCAGGGTTGAAGTGTTCGTTGGTTGGATCTAAATGCTGGTTCATATGACAAATATAAAGAAATAAATAAGCTGAAATAAAAAAGCCTTTCTCAGTCGGAAAGGCTCTTTATATTGTTTTGAAGGATTAGTGATGAAGTTGCTCTTCGCCCGGTTTCATCGGAACGTTTTGCGGAACGAAATCATCATCGTGTCCTGGTTTACTGTAATCATAAGCCCAACGGTGAACGTGAGGGATTTCTCCGTGCCAGTTACCGTGGATGTGCTCAATCGGTGCGGTCCACTCAAGTGTATTGGATTTCCATGGATTTTGAACCGTTTTCTTACCGTAGAAAATACTGTAGAAGAAGTTAAACAAGAACACCAATTGGAAAACACCACCCACTAAAGCAAAAGTGGTAATCAATACGTTTACGTTTTGCAAATCGTCAAACATTGGAAAATTGGTGTTGGTGTAGTAACGTCTTGGAAGACCGGCTAAACCAATGAAGTGCATTGGGAAGAAAACCCCGTAAGCACAAACTGCCGTTACCCAAAAGTGAATATATCCCAAGTTTTTATTCAACATACGACCGAACATTTTAGGATACCAGTGATAAATACCGGCAAACATTCCGTACAATGCAGAGATACCCATTACCAAGTGGAAGTGCGCAACGACAAAATAAGTATCGTGAACGTTGATATCCAGAGTACTGTCTCCCAAAATCAAACCAGTCAAACCACCGGTAATAAACGTTGAAACCAATCCGATAGAAAACAACATGGCAGGATTCATTTGCAAATTCCCTTTCCAAAGTGTGGTGATGTAGTTAAATGCTTTTACCGCCGATGGAATCGCAATCAAGAGCGTAGTAAATGTAAACACCGACCCTAAAAATGGATTCATACCAGACAAGAACATATGGTGACCCCAAACAATGGTTGACAAGAAAGCAATCGCAATCATCGACATAATCATCGCTCGGTATCCGAAGATTGGTTTACGAGCATTGGTAGCAATTACTTCAGAAGTAATCCCCAAAGCTGGTAAAAGAACGATGTATACCTCAGGGTGACCTAAGAACCAGAACAAGTGTTCAAACAATACCGGCGAACCGCCTTGGTAATGCAATACTTCTCCGGCAATGTAGATATCAGATAAGAAGAATGAAGTTCCGAAGCTTCTGTCCATGATGAGCATCAAAGCAGCAGACAATAATACCGGGAACGAAATTACCCCAATAACTGCGGTAATAAAGAAGGCCCAAATAGTCAACGGAAGACGCGTCATTTTCATTCCTTTGGTTCTGAGGTTTAAAACCGTTACGATGTAGTTCAAAGATCCAAGCAATGATGAAGCAATGAAGATGGCCATCGACACCAACCAAAGTGTCATACCCGTTCCTGAACCTCCGATGGCTTGTGGTAAAGCACTAAGTGGCGGATAAATGGTCCAACCGGCTGAAGCTGGGCCTGACTCAACAAATAAAGAGCAAACCATAACCACGCTCGAAGTAAAGAACAACCAGTATGAAACCATGTTCAAGAAACCAGAGGCCATATCGCGAGCTCCGATTTGTAATGGAATCAAAAGGTTACTAAAAGTTCCACTCAAGGCTGCGGTCAATACAAAGAACACCATGATGGTACCGTGTATGGTAACCAAAGCCAAATAAATATCGTTGGTCATCACTCCGTTAGGAGCAAATTTTTCACCTAAAAAGAAACTGAATACTTTGAAAGACTCCTCTGGCCATGCCAATTGCATTCTGAAAAGCATCGACATACCTACACCAATAATCCCCATAATGATACCTGTCAACAAATATTGACGAGCAATCATTTTATGATCAATCGAAAAGATATATTTGGTGATGAAGGTGTCTTTATGGTGGTGATCATGTTCATCGTGTCCGTGTGCGTGGTCGTGTGCGTGATCTAAAGCTTCTGCTGACATAATATATGCTTTAATTAAATTTTAATTCTCGATTATTTTTTAACAACTGCCGCTACCATTTTAGCATCGGCTACTTTTGCTGTATCGGTTCCGGGCGCAGCACCTTCTGTGGCCTCCGGTTTAGCATTGGCTGCTTTTACTTCTTCAGCAATGGTTGCTTTTTCTTTTAACCATTTTTGATAATCTTCTGGTGAATCAACTACAATCTTCATTTGCATGTTGTAGTGTGAAGCCCCACAGATTTTATTACACAACAATACGTAATCAAAAGTATACGGATCTAGCGCCGGTTGACCTTTAGCTACCAATTCTTCGCTCTTCTTGTTGCGAATCGCATTGATTTTGGCTACTTTTTCTTGCATGAATGTCATGTTACGCATTTCATCGGTCGTGTAAATCGGGGTAAAAGAAAACTCAGTAACCATTCCCGGAACACAGTTCATTTGTGCTCTGAAGTGTGGCATGTATGCTGAGTGCAAGACGTCTTGTGAACGCATTTTGAAATGAATCTTTTTCCCTTTAGGAATATGCAATTCAGTCACTACCTTGTCATCTTGCGCATTCGGGTCAGACATGTCTACACCTAATGCGTTAACTCCTTCGATGTAACGAACATTGGCTTTCCCCAAAACATTATCGGCTCCGGCATAACGAGCTGTCCATTTGAATTGCTGCGCATAGAGTTCGATTTCAATGGTGTTTTCGTCTTTTTCGATAAACATAATGTTGGACCAAGCATACAATCCGTACAAAATCAAACCGGCAAGTGTAATGGCCGGAATGATACTCCAAATAGCCTCTAATCTGTTGTTATCAGCAAAATATAGAGCTTTTTGATCTTTTTTACCTCGGTATTTGTAAGCAAAATAGTGTAATAATGCTTGGGTGATGGTTTGAACAGTGAAAATCAAAACCCAAGTAATATTCATTAAGTTATCTACCATTCCCCCGTGGGCTGAAGCTGGTGTATGCAACACTACATTGCCCCAACGAAGTAATCCATAGATTGTAAAAATATAGATGAAAGCCAAAAAGCCAAACATCAAATACCCTTGTACATTGTTATCATTATCGTCAGCAACACCCGTATCGTTCGACTTTGCCCCTACTTGAGTCAAGTCAAAAATCTTGGTTAATTGCCATAAAGCAATTGACAATAAGACTAAAATTATAATTACCAACAAACTTGTCATCTGTCTTTACTTTAAATATTAATAATGAAAATGTTTACTTTCTTCGATATAAGGATTGCGTTTTGGCAACAATGGAGCTTTGGTCAATGTAGTAAATACTACAAAGATGAATAAGCCCAAGAAGAACATTAAAGCCCCGATTTCGGTAGCTCCGATAAACCATTGATCTCCAACAGTAGCTGGCATAATCATATTGAAGAAGTCCACGTAGTGACCCAACAAAATAACGGTTCCAGCCATAACGAGTACCCAAGTAATACGTTTGAAATCTGTATTGATCAAAATCAAAATTGGGAATACAAAGTTCATCACAACTGCACCAAAGAACGGCAAGTTGTAGTGCTCAATACGAGTAACAAAATAAGTTACCTCTTCAGGAATGTTTGCGTACCAAATCAACAAGAATTGAGAGAACCACAAATAAGTCCAGAAAACGCTAATACCAAACATGAATTTAGCTAAATCGTGGATATGACTGGTGTTTACATGCTCTAAATAACCTTGTCCTTTTAGGTAAAGAGTTATCATACAAATCGTAGTGATACCACTTACAAAGAAACTCGCAAATACATACCATCCGAACAATGTACTGAACCAATGTGGGTCAAGCGACATAATCCAATCCCAAGACATAATTGATTCTGAGACGATAAAGAACACCAAGAACATGGCTGAAATGTTGAAGTTCTTTTTGTAGAAAGCATTGTCATTAGCTTCATCTTGAGCCAAACAATTTTTTCTAGAGAAATGACGGTATAAGTTCCATCCAAGTAAGAAAACAATAGCTCTAATGATCCAGAATGGGAAATTCAAATATCCAGATTTACCAGCAATGATTTCATCGTAGTTAGGGCTTTTTGGATCCGTTACACCCTCACCCAACCAAGGGAATAAATGGTGCATATGCAATCCGCCAGCAATCAAGAAAACCAATAAAATAACTGATCCCACGGGCAAATAGGAAGTAATTCCTTGCATCACGCGGAATAAAACCGGTGACCAACCTGCTTGTGCTACTTGTTGAATCGCGTAGAAAGCCAAAGTTCCCATGGTCAATAACAAGAAGAAGATACATGAAACATATACTGCAGACCAAGGCTTATTTTGCAATTGGTGCAAAACATGCTCTAAGTGTGCTTGATGCGCTGCATGTTCTTCGGCTTCAGTAACTACTTTTTCTTTCTTAGGTGCCTCTACTACTACCGGAGCAGCTGCTTTTGTAGAATCAACTGGGGCAATAGAATCATGCGCTTCATCTGTAGCTGCTACAGCGGTCTTGTCTGCTGCAGGAACTTCAGCCTCAGCGGCAGGTGTTTCTTGATGCGCTGGGGCAGCCTCATGCGCAGTTGCTTCGTGAGTTGCTTCAGCCTGAGCATGGTGTCCTCCTCCATGGTGCTCATCAGCAGCCAGGATTTTTTCGACATCCTCAGTAGTTTTAGGCGCATTTAAAAAACCATATCCAATCCCAAGGATACCAACGACCATCAGGATGAAGGAAAATGTTTTTAATTTACTTGAAAAGGTATACATATCTATTAAGATCAGTTTGTTCTACAATTATAATTTGCTTTTGAGTTGTAACACATAAGCGGTTACCATCCAACGTTCTTTAGTGCTTAATTGGTTAGCATAAGAGCCCATTGAATTCAAGCCGTACGTTTGAACGTGGAAAATACTTCCTTCTGTAATTGGACGATCTTTGTAGTTCGGAACACCAAGGAATTTTCCTTGAGTTACCAATTTACCTTTACCGTCTCCGGCATTACCATGACAAATACCACAGTAAATTTCAAAAAGTTCTTTGGCCTTATCCATATCAACGCTAGCCGGATCAAGTGGAGACTTCAGATTAGCTCTTGCTGCCTCTAAACCAGCAGTGGTGTTCGGATACTCGTATACTTCATAACCTCTATTAATGGTACCGGGAACTGGCAACTGTCCTTCTTTACCATTTTTAAAAGCATGGGTTTCAGCATAAGTTTCATAGCCCACTGATTCATACATGTTGGGCATATATTGATAATTAGGTTGAGACTTGTCATGACATGACCATGCAAACGCCGCAAAACCAACTACAAGTGATATTCTAAAAATGCTTTTCATAAGACTAATCATGCTTTTCAATTACTTTAACTTCAACAGCACCAGTACTTTCGAAGAAAGAAACGAGTTCTTTTTCGTTGTCATGAATCGCAACTTCCATCAAGAAGTGGTCATCTGTGGTACGAACATCTGGATTTTCTGCTTTTTTGAACGGCCACAACTTACTTCTCAAGTAAAACGTGATTACCATTAGGTGGGCAGCGAAGAATACAGTTTCTTCAAACATTACCGGAACAAAAGAAGGCATGTTTTGCAAATAGCTAAAACTTGGTTTACCTCCAATGTCTTGCGGCCAATCCAAAATCATGACATAATTCATCAAGAAAGTTCCAAAAGACAAACCAACCAAACCATAGATGAACGCGCAAATTGCTATTCTGGTTGGGGCCAATCCCATTGCCTTATCTAATCCGTGCACCGGGAAAGGCGTATAAACTTCTTCAATATGGTGGTGTGCTGCGCGTGTTTTCTTGACAGCATCCATCAAAGTGTCATCGTCATTATAAATGGCGTAAATAACTTTATTACTCATGATGTGAATGTTTATGTGCTTCTCTTTCTTTGATATAATTTTCTCCTGTAGATTTCAAAATAGTTTTAACCTCTGCTTGTGCAATTACAGGGAAGCTGCGTGAGTACAACAAGAATAAAACGAAGAAGAAACCAATAGTACCGATAAAGATTCCGATGTCAACAAATGTTGGTGAGAACATGGTCCATGAAGACGGAAGGTAATCGCGGTGTAATGACGTAACGATGATTACAAAACGCTCGAACCACATTCCAATGTTTACGACAATCGAGATGATGAATGAGAACATGATGCTCGTTCTGAGTTTTTTGAACCACATAAACTGTGGAGAAAACACATTACAAGTCATCATAGACCAGTAAGCCCAAGCATAAGGTCCGGTTGCTCTGTTTAAGAAAGCGTATTGCTCATATTCTACGCCTGAATACCAAGCGATGAATAACTCCGTAATATAAGCCACCCCAACGATTGAACCCGTAATCATGATGATGATGTTCATGAGCTCGATGTGTTGTACGGTGATGTAAGCCTCTAATTGGCAAACTTTGCGCATCACAATCAAAAGGGTGTTTACCATCGCGAATCCTGAGAATACCGCACCCGCAACGAAGTATGGCGGGAAGATGGTCGTATGCCAACCCGGAATCACCGAAGTTGCAAAGTCCATCGATACAATGGTGTGTACAGAAAGTACAAGTGGTGTAGCCAATCCGGCTAAAACCAAAGATACTTCTTCAAAGCGTTGCCAATCTTTGGCACGTCCACTCCATCCGAAGCTTAAAATTGAATAAATTCTTTTGTTAAAAGGAGTCACTGCTCTGTCGCGAATCATCGCAAAGTCAGGCAAAAGTCCTGTCCACCAGAAAACGAGTGAAACCGAAAGATAGGTCGAAATCGCAAATACGTCCCAAAGAAGCGGCGAGTTAAAATTCACCCACAATGATCCAAATTGATTCGGAATCGGCACTACCCAATACGCGAGCCATGGACGACCCATGTGGATGATCGGGAACAAACCTGCTTGGATTACCGAGAAGATGGTCATCGCCTCAGCCGAGCGGTTAATGGCCATTCTCCAACGCTGACGGAACAACAACAATACTGCTGAAATTAGGGTCCCTGCGTGACCGATACCTACCCACCAAACGAAGTTGGTAATATCCCAGGCCCAACCTACGGTTTTATTCAAACCCCAAGTTCCGATACCGGTTGAAATGGTATAAATAATACAACCCAATCCCCAAAGGAAAGCGGCTAATGCAATTGAAAATACGGTCCACCATTGCTTGTTAGCTGGCCCTTCAACAGGTGCAGCAACATCTACGGTTACATCGTGATAAGTTTTATCACCCATAACCAATGGTTTTCTAATACTTGCTTCGTAGTGATGAGACGACATATCTTACTATCTTATTTTTCTTGATTATTAATTGAATTAGATATTTCTAACTTTTACTTGATAGAATACGTTCGGTTTGGTTCCGACATGCTCTAGCAAGTGATACATACGCTCGTCTTGTGCTAAAGCAGCTATTTCGCTTTCTTGGTTGTTTACATCGCCAAACTTCATAGCTCCTGAAGAACAAGCAGCCGAACAAGCCGTTTGGAATTCATCCGCTTTTACCGGTCTTCCTTCGCGTTTCGCATTGAGAATAGTAGCTTGTGTCATTTGAATACACATAGAGCATTTCTCCATTACCCCGCGTGAGCGAACATTTACATCCGGATTGAGCACCATTCTACCCATATCATCGTTCATGTGGAAATCAAACTCGCTGTTGTTGTTGTACAAGAACCAGTTAAAACGACGTACTTTGTATGGACAGTTGTTGGCGCAATATCTCGTGCCAACGCAACGATTATATGCCATATGGTTTTGACCTTGACGTCCGTGTGATGTTGCCGCAACCGGACATACTGTTTCACATGGTGCGTGATTACAATGTTGACACATGACTGGTTGGAAAGCTACCTGAGGATTATCCGCAGCATGCTCCATTTGACCGAATCCGTCTAGTGAACCTTTGTCACCGAATAAACCTTTGAAGTTTTCTTTTTTCTCATTATCATCCGCAAAAGTAGCCTCAGATGAATAGTAGCGGTCAATACGCAACCAGTGCATATCGCGGCTTCTTCTAACCTCTGCCTTACCAACTACCGGAACGTTGTTCTCAGCATGACAAGCAATCACACAAGCACCACAACCGGTACAAGCATTGAGGTCAATCGCCAAGTTGAAGTGATGGCCTGTTGAACGATCAAATGATGCCCAAAGATCTACTGTAGTAGCTTCAACTTCTTGGTGATCTAAAGATACTTTTGGTGTTGGGTTCCATACTTCAGCCTCTTCTTTGTTGAAGATGTCTAAAGTGGTTTCTTTCACAATATCACCACGACCCATCAAAGTCTTTTGCGATTGAACACAAGCAAATTCATGCTCGCCGCCAGCTTTTTGAATATTGGCCGATTGAACATTGTTGAAATTATTGTAAAGCGCATAAGCATTAACACCTACTTGCATTTCTTCTTTTAGAGAAGCTTGTTTTCCGTAACCAACTGCCAAAGCTAAAGTTCCAACCGCTTGTCCTGGCTGAACAATCACCGGAACATTTTCAAGGGTTTTACCATTGACATTCAAGGTAACGTAACTTCCGTTCAAGCCACCATTGGCAACGATTCTGTTTTCTAAATCAAGCTTTTTAGCATCGGCTGGAGCAACAGTTACATAGTTGTCCCAAGACACACGCGTAATCGGATCAGGAAACTCTTGCAACCAAGGATTGTTCGCTTGTTGTCCATCACCCAAACCGGTTTTGGTATACAACAAGAGTTCAAATCCTGAAGCTTTTTTCGATTGAGCTAATGCATTGGCTGCACCGGCAAAATCAGCAGCACCTCCAGTAGCAGCCGAAGCTGCTCCGATATAAATACCGTCGTGAAGTACTTTATTCCAGCTAGAACCTGCAATCATTCCAGATGCATTGGCTCTTAAATAGTCATAATACGAACCTGAAATTCCGTTGAGCAACATCAGCACTTCTTGGAATTGTTTGGTGTCGAATAAAGGGCGAATCGTTGGCTGTGTCAACGCATAAGAACCTCTTACAATCGTCACATCATTCCAAGATTCAAGGAAGTGTGGCACAGCAGCAGCAATGGTAGCAACAGAAGCCGTTTCATCTTCTCTCAAAGAGAAAGCTACGGTTGTTTTGGCTTTTTTCATCGCAGCAGCAAAATCAGCAGAAGCTGGCATCGAATACACCGGATTCACTCCGCTCATAATCAATGTGTGAACATTTCCTGCTTTTAAATCTGAAAGAAATTGAGCCACTTTAGCGTTTGAACCTTTTCTGATTTGTCGGGTACCGGCTGTTGTGAAAGCTTCACTAGCCAAAGCGCGGTTGATGGCCAATACCAACAACTGAGCATTTTTATCTTCGATACCACAAACCAAAACTCCTTTAGAGCCGGCAGCTTTTAACTGTTGAGCAGCTTTAACAACTTCGGCTTCGTTTTCAACTTTTCCGGTTGAAACAGATGAATTGGTAATAATATTATAAATCTTAACCAAGGCTTGCTTTTGATCGGCCACAGACATCGGCAAACGCTTATCGGCAGCAGCACCGGTTAAAGTCATATTGGATTCTAATTGGAAATGACGAGACATTTTTCCGTTTTTAGGAATTCTGCCTTGTGCATAACCTGCGTCGTATCCGCCACCTTGCCAATCTCCGAGGAAATCAGCTCCGACTGACACAATCAAAGAAGCTTTTGAAAAATCGTAATCTACCAAAGCGCGCTCTCCGTAGGCCATTTCAAAAGCATCTAAAGATTCAGATGATGAAACCGCATCGTAAATTACGTGTTTGGCTGTTGGGTTTTTCGCTAAGAAATCAGCGATTAATTTTTCAGTGGTTGGACTAGCTAATGTCCCGGTCAACAATACTACTTGTTTGCCAGAAGTTTTTGCCTCCGCCAATGAAGATTTGATTTTAGCATCCACGTCAGACCAAGTAGCATTTTTACCGGCCACTTTTGGTTGCTTTAATCTCATGCTGTCATACAAAGACAAAATAGATGCGTGTACTCTGGCATTAGCAGAGAATTTAGCACCCGGCATAGTGTTGTTATCAATTTTAATCGGACGACCTTCGCGTGTTTTGACCAACAAATGAGCAAAATCAAAACCATCAAACATGGTTGTCGCATAATAATCAGCAACACCCGGAATGATTTGCTCCGGCTGAACTACGTATGGAATCGATTTGTGTACCGGACCTTCACAAGCAGCTAAAGTTGCAGCCGCTGTACTGAATCCGACATACTTTAAGAAATCACGTCGTGTGGTTGATGAAGTAGACAAAGTTGCTTCATCGCTCAAAAATTCATTTGTTGGAATTTCTTCTACAAACTCGTTATTTCTGAGTGTCTCAACAATTGAGCTGTTTTCGTTCAGCTCTTCAACACTTTTCCAGTATTTTTTGTTAGATGACATATATAATTAGTTAGCTTCTTAATAAATTCTGATTAGTAGTGGCATTTACCGCATTCCAAACCACCCATTTGAGCAGCTGTAAGTTTGTCAACACCATATTTTTTAGAAAGTTCTTCGTGAATTTTGGTGTAATACTCATTACCCTCCATTTTCACGTCGGTTTTTCTGTGACAGTCAATACACCAACCCATGGTAAGCGGAGCAAATTGCTTCATCACTTCATAGGTTTGTACCGGACCGTGGCAAGTTTGACACTCTACGCCAGCCACTGTCACGTGTTGTGAGTGGTTGAAGTAAGCAAAATCAGGAAGATTGTGGATGCGAACCCATTTAACCGGTTGCGTTTTGCCTGTGTATTTCTGTGTAGATTGATCCCAACCCACCGCAGCATATAATTTTTTGATTTCGTTATCGTAGAATGCTTTTGAATGATCTGCTGTTGCAGTAGTATCTGAAACCTCAGAAATATTTTTGTGGCAATTCATACAGATGTTCAAAGAAGGAATACCTGCATTTTTACTCACACGCGCTGCCGAGTGGCAATATTTACAGTTGATACCGTTGCTGCCGGCGTGAATTCTGTGCGAATAATGAATTGGCTGAACGGGCTCGTAATCTTGGTCAATACCCACTTGCATGAAGAAAGCATAAACATAATATCCACTAGCTAAAATCAATAATACTGAAGTAGCAAATACTAAGAATTGATTTCTCGCAAATGCAACCCAAATTGGCGTTGACGGCTCTTTACCTTCAACTTCAATACCGTTGGCTTTAGCAATTTTGTTGAGCACGCGTGTAACCAACATCAACATAACCACCAACATCAGCATAACCAACGAAAGCGCTCCAAGAATCACATCGTTTGAGATTCCACCTGAAGCCGCTTCAGTTCCCGGAGGTGCCGCTGCCGGACCCGCCTTAGCAGGCTCTGGTTTTGGCTCAGAAGTATAAGCGATGATGTTGTCAATATCTGCATTTGACAATTGAGGAAAAGCAGTCATGACCGCTTTGTTATTTTCTTCGAACAATTTAACCGCAGCAGCATCGCCTGATTTAATCAAATCAGAACTATTGCGAATCCATTTGTAAAACCATTGCATGTCATGCTTAGCAGCAACCCCGCGAAGCGCAGGACCAGTTGCTTTTGCATCTAATTTGTGACAGGCCGCACAATTGGTGTTGAACAATTCTTTCCCTTTGGCCGCATCACCACCACCTGCTGCAGGAGCCGCGGTTGCTGCCGCAGCAGCATCAGCCGGAGCCGAAGCCGGATTTTGTGCAATAGAGGTTAATGAGAATGTTAGCAGAAGCGCTAAGCCGAAGATAAATTTTTTAGAAAACGAATTATGGTTACCCACTTTTTTCATATTTAGTTATGATTATCTACTATAATTTGAAATGCGAATTTTGCCGTAAACTCAGGCTTTTTTGCACATTTTACTTCAAAACTGCCACAAAAATACGATTTATGAGTTATCCACAAAACCTTAAAATACTCTTAAAACTCAATTTATATCAATTCTAAATAGACGATCTCGTTTTGAATAATACAAGAAGTATTACATTTGTATAAAAATCACTACTTTATGAAAATTACAATGACAAAATGGTCCGTTTTAACGCTTATTCTTTTAGCATTTTCTGCCAAAAAAATATGTGCACAAGAGTCAAAAGTTACCGTAAACCAAGACCCTAAATTTGAGCAACTTTTGACAGAAAAAAGAAAAATAAATAGCTCTCTAACCATTACCGACCGTTACAAAATTCAAATTTTCAGCGGTGAAAGTGAGCCTGCCAAGAAAACCTTAGGAGACTTTAGAAAAGAATTCAAAAACTACGACGGAACAATTGTTTTTAACACACCGGTATACAAAGTTTGGATTGGAAATTTCAAAACCAGAATTGAAGCTGAGCGCAATTTGAATATGCTCAAGAAAAAATACCCCAATGCTCTTCTGATCAGACCTAACAAATAATCAACAAAAAAGCCCTGAATATTCAGGGCTTTTTTTATACAACTATTTAAGTTTCTTTTTGACGGCAACTTCTTGGAAGGCCTCGATGATATCGTTGATTTCGATGTCATTATAGTTTTTGAGTTGTATACCGCAATCATATCCTTTGCTGACTTCTTTCACATCATCTTTAAAGCGTTTTAAAGCAGCAATATCGCCGGTAAAAATCACGACTCCCTCTCGAATCAATCGAACTTTTGAAGATCGGAACACTTTACCGTCAGTAATCATACAGCCGGCAATTGAACCCACTTTTGAAATTTTAAATACTTCGCGAATTTCAGCTGTTCCAGTAATTTCTTCCTTCATTTCCGGAGACAACATTCCTTCCATCGCATCTTTCAAGTCGTCAATAGCGTCGTAGATGATTGAGTAATTTCTGATATCGATTTCTTCTTTTTCAGCCAAAGCTTTGGCACTTCCGGCCGGGCGAACATTAAATCCGATGATGATCGCATCTGATGCCGAAGCGAGCATAACGTCGCTTTCGGTAATCGCACCAACACCTTTGTGAATGATGTTGATTTGAATTTCGTCGGTTGACAATTTTGAGAATGAATCGGTAAGTGCTTCAACAGAACCATCCACGTCACCTTTAATAATGATGTTGAGTTCTTTAAATTGTCCTAATGCAATACGACGTCCAATTTCGGCCAAAGTAATGTGTCTTTGCGTGCGAACGGATTGCTCGCGTTGCAATTGGGTACGTTTTGCGGCAATTTGTTTGGCTTCTCTTTCGTCTTCGTAAATATTAAACTTATCACCAGCAGTTGGTGCTCCATCCAAACCAAGAACCGAAACCGGAGTTGATGGACCAGCTTCTTTTACGGTATGTCCGCGCTCATCAAACATTGCTCTGATTTTACCGTGGTTTTTACCGGCCAACATATAATCTCCAATGCGCAAAGTTCCGTTTTGAACCAAGATGGTCGCCACATATCCTTTTCCTTTATCGAGTTGTGCTTCAACAACTGTTCCTTGTGCCAATCGATCCGGATTGGCTTTTAAATCAAGTATTTCGGCTTCTAATAATACTTTTTCAAGTAGTTCTTTGACACCAGTACCTGCTTTTGCAGAAATATCGTGTGATTGAATTTTACCGCCCCAATCTTCAACCAATAAGTTCATACCAGCCAAACGCTCTTTGATTTTGTCCGGATTGGCATTGGGTTTATCAATTTTATTGATGGCGAAAATAATCGGAACTCCAGCTGCTTGTGCGTGACTAATCGCCTCTTTGGTTTGCGGCATGATGTCGTCATCAGCGGCAATTACAATGATAGCAATATCGGTTACCTGAGCTCCACGAGCACGCATGGCCGTAAAGGCTTCGTGCCCCGGAGTATCGAGAAACGCAATCTTTTGACCGTTTTCTAAAGTAACTCCGTACGCTCCAATATGCTGGGTAATCCCACCGGACTCACCGGCAATTACGTTTTCTTTACGAATATAATCAAGCAATGATGTTTTTCCGTGGTCAACGTGACCCATTACCGTTACAATGGGCGCGCGAGTAACCAAATCTTCAGCGCTATCTTCTTGAACTTGAATATTTTCTTCGATATCGGTGGTAATGAACTCAACTTCAAATCCAAATTCATCTGCTACAATGGTCAGTGTTTCAGCATCCAATCGTTGGTTCATCGTTACCATGATACCCAATGACATACAGGTTCCAATCACTTTAGTAATCGGCACATCCATCATCGTTGCAATCTCGCCCACGGTCACAAACTCAGTAACTTTGAGGATTTTACTTCCTTCTTCAAAAGCTCTTTGCTCTTCTTCAGTTTTTTGACGGTGAGAATCGCGTTTGTCACGACGGTATTTTGCCGCTTTGGATTTACCCGATTTTCCTTGAAGTTTTTCTAAGGTTTCGCGGATTTGATTTTTAACTTCTTCTTCTGTAGGCTCAACTTTGGCAATAACCGGACGATTGTTTCCTTTGTTAAAGCCAGGTTTTCCGCCAGGTTTATTGTTTCCGCCTTGAATGTTTCCGCCCGGTCTTGGCCCCTGTTGTGGCTGACCCGGTTTGGTTTCATTGGGTTTTGAAGGAATGCGTTTGCGCTTATTCTTTTGATTTTGGTTGGCGTTATTGGCCGCTTGTTTCGGATCTTCCTTTTTCTTTTTAGCGCGCTCAAATTGCGATAAATCAATTGTTTGACCCGTCAAAGTTGCTCCGGAAAGTTTTTGATATTGTGTCGTAATCGTATCATCAACCGCCGGCTCTGACGGAGTTTGCGCTGCAGCTTCAGGTTTGCTTTCTGCTTTTACTTCAACAGGAGCTGTTTGTGAAACTTCAGGCGTTGTATCTTTTTCTGAAGAGTTTCGAGCAGCATCTAAATCAATAACACCCACTTGTTTCAGCCCGGAAACCACTGCACGAGCTTTGATAACTTCATTGCGCTGACGCTCTTCGTCTTGTTTGCGCTTGTCTTCAATCTCTTTTTCACGCTCTAGTCGCAGCGCTTCTTTTTCTTTGCGTTTTTCCTCGCCTACTTCTTTAGATGCTTCTTTATTGCCTTTATCACCGGCAAACTGGCCTTGAAGAATCCCATATTCTACCTCAGAGATTTTGGCATTCGGATTGGCATCAATGGTAATGCCTTTCTCTTTGAGATGCTCAACGGCTCTGTCAAGTGAAATATTAAATTCCCTTAAAACCTTATTAATTCTTATTACTCTTTCTTCAGACATAAAATCTTTTTATTTGTGGCTTTGGTTGTGTTGTTGTTTAGTGTTGTATGCTTAAGAATTCAACTCTTCTTTGAGGATGCGAATCACATCCAAAATCGTTTCTTCTTCTAAGTCTGTTCTTCTAACCAAATCATCAACGTCTTGATTGAGGATGCTTCGGGCGGTATCTAAGCCGATTTTAGCAAATTCGTCAATAACCCATCCGTCGATTTCGTCAGAGAATTCAGCCAATTCTACGTCATCTTCTTCATCAATGGTGCTTCCTTCGCGAATTACATCCAATTCGTAACCCGTTAACAATCCAGCCAATTTGATGTTGTGACCACCGCGACCAATGGCTTTAGAAACTTCTTCTAATTTCAAAAATACTTCAGCTCTTTTTTCGTCTTCGAAAATTTTGATGGATGAAACTTTAGCCGGGCTGAGTGCACGTGAAATATACAATTGTGTATTGGTTGTATAATTAATTACGTCGATGTTTTCGTTTCCTAATTCGCGAACAATTCCGTGGATGCGCGAACCTTTCATGCCCACACAAGCGCCCACAGGATCGATGCGATCATCATAAGAATCAACCGCTACTTTGGCTTTGTCGCCAGGAATGCGTACTACATTTTTAATCATAATCAAACCATCGAACACTTCCGGAATTTCTTGCTCAAATAATTTTTCGAGGAATTTTTCAGAAGTTCTCGACATGATGATCTGCGGTTTGTTGCCTTTGAGCTCAACATTTTCAATGATTCCGCGCACGTTGTCGCCTTTGCGGAAAAAGTCAGATGGAATTTGTTTTTCTTTCGGAAGCACAATTTCGTTTCCTTCGTCATCAACCAAAATAACCACTCTTGGGCGCACATGATGTACCTCAGCAGTGTAAATTTCGCCAATTAAATCTTTGAATTGTTTGTACAGATTGGTATTATCGTGCTCGTGAATTTTTGAAATCAAGTTCTGACGCAAAGCCAAAATAGCGCGACGACCCAAATCGATGAGTTTTACTTCTTCGGAAACTTCTTCGCCAATTTCAAAATCCGGTTCAATTTTTCTAGCCTCAGTCAAGGTGATTTCTTCGTTTTCCAAATCGAGATCTTCGTCGGCAACGATGACACGTCTGCGCCAAATTTCCATATCGCCTTTGTCAGGATTGATGATGATGTCGAAATTCTCGTCTGATCCGAATTTTTTCTTTAATGCGTTTCTAAACACATCTTCTAAAATTGCCATAAGCGTTACGCGATCGATCAGCTTGTCATCTTTAAACTCTGAAAACGATTCGATTAATGCTAAATTTTCCATGCCATCTTTTGATTAAAATATTATTGTAACAATAGCTTCTTTGATTTCAGAATAAGGAATCTCTACCGTTTTTTGCACCGTTTCTTTTCCTTTTCCGATTTTTTTAGGTTCTCTGGCTTGCCAGGATAAAGTTATAAAATTATCATTTGCCGCTACAAGCTCGGCTTCAATAGTTTGATTTTCAGTCTTTACAATCAAAGTTCTTCCAACGTTTTTGATGTATTGTCGAACCAATTTAAGCGGCGAACCAACACCAACCGAAGCAACTTCTAACGCAAAGTCTTGTTCTTCACGGTCTAAGTTGTGCTCAATGGCGCGGCTGACATCAATACAATCTTGTAAAGTTACCCCATTATCACCATCAATATTCACATTGATTTTTCCCGCATCGGTAATGGTTAAATCGATCAAAAACAGCGAAGGTCTTTCTTGAAGAGCATCCTCGAGCAATTGGCGAACTTTTTCTTTGAATGTCATATTTTTTTATAAAAAGAGGGAAGCAGTGCTTCCCTCATTATTTAACGTTCTATAAATAACGGTGCAAATATAATCTTTTTTTATAATTCAAAAATCATTAAGCTTGTAAAAAAATTATATTACCTTTATGACGCAGAAAAATAAAACTGTATCTACAAATTTTTACTTTTTTTACTATGAAAAAAATACTTGTCCCAACGGATTTTTCACAACACGCCGAATATGCATTAAGAGTGGCAGCACAGATTGCCAAAGAGAACAACAGCGAAATCATTTTGCTACACATGTTGGAACTTCCGCATCAAGCTGGTGATGCCATTGGCAGCGGACACCAGATTCCTGAAATCATGCTGTACAAAAACAAAGCGCTTGAAAATCTTGAAGAACTAATGGACGCAGATTTTCTAGACGGAATCAACGTTTCTGAAGCAGTTCAGTTTGAGAAAGCCTTTGACGGAATCATGAAAATCATCAAAAAGAACGAAGTGGATTTGGTGGTGATGGGTTCGCACGGAACTAGTGGTTTTGAAGAAATGTTCATTGGATCAAACACTGAAAAAGTAGTTCGATTCTCGGACGTTCCGGTATTGGTAATTAAAAATCAAATTAATGATTTCAAAGCCTCGAATTTTGTTTTTGCTTCTGACTTTTCAAATGAAATCAAAAAACCTTTCAAATTATTGCTCGACTTTGCCAAAGTTTTCAATTCAAAACTGAATTTAGTGATGGTAAATACGCCGAATAGTTTCAAGCCAACACATACTGCCGAGAAAATCATGAGCGAGTTTATGGCTGAATTCAATTACACCAATTACAGCATGGATATTTACAACGACACCAATGTTGAGAAAGGAATTTTGAATTTTGCCAACAAAGTAAATGCTGATTTGATTGGCATGTGCACACACGGAAGAACCGGTTTTGCGCATTTCTTTAACGGAAGCATCAGTGAAGATTTAGTAAATCACGCTATTCGTCCGGTGATTACTTTTAAAATCTAAATTTTAAAATAGTACAAATAAAAAAAGCCTCCTGAGTCAGGAGGCTTTTTTGTTGGTCCACTAGGACTCGAACCTAGAAAGACGGCACCAAAAACCGTAGTGTTACCATTACACCATGGACCATTACCATTGCTGTAAAGCGAGTGCAAATTTATAACAAAATTTATTTTAAGCAAGATTTTAGAAAAAAAATCTCTAATTTTTATTGAATTATTTTTTGAACATAATACTTCGCTTTTTAAATCGTTGATAAACAGCCTCGGATTTTTTTATGAATCAAAACGGGCATACACAAAAAAATAGTTTCTTTGTATCGCTTTAAAAACTACAAACATTTATATGACGTCATTCAATTTCAACAAGTGGAATACCATCATCGGTTGGGTCGCTTTTACCGTTGCCTTGATTACTTATTCACTGACTGTAGAACCCACGATGAGTTTTTGGGACTGTGGTGAATATATTGCCACCGCTGCCAAACTTGAAGTAGGTCACCCTCCGGGAGCGCCTCTTTTCCAGATGATGGGTGCTTTCTTTGCGATGTTTGCTACCGACGCCCAACATGTAGCCTTGATGGTCAATATGATGTCGGTGTTTTCAAGCGCGTTTACCATCTTGTTTATGTTTTGGTCGTCGACGATAATCATGCGAAAAATCATTGCTTCCAGTACTGACCCTGAAGAAATCACTCCAAACAATGCAATGGTCATTCTCGGAAGTTCGTTTGTAGGCGCGTTGGTTTTTACTTTTTCGGACAGTTTTTGGTTCAATGCGGTTGAAGCCGAAGTGTATGCCATGGCCATGTTGCTGATTGCTTTGCTTTTGTGGCTCGCTTTGCGTTGGGAACAAGACATGTTTACTCCCCGCGGAAACAAATGGCTTTTGGTGATTAGTTTAATCATTGGATTGTCTTTTGGCGTTCACTTTATGGCTTTATTGGCTATTCCGTCGATTGGATTTTTGTACTATTTCAAACACTACAAAACCATCACCATCAAAAACTTTGTAGTAGCGAATATTGTGGTTGTAGCCATTTTGTTGTTCATTTTCAAATTGCTCTTACCACTGACGATGGCATTTTTCGGGAAAACAGAAATCTATATGGTCAACAATTTTGGCCTGCCATTTAACTCAGGAACCATCTTCGTTACCTTATTGTTTGTAGCTTTCTTTTATTTTGGTTTGCGTTATACCAGACAAAAAGGTTTGATTTTTTACAACACCATTATTCTGTGTGTTCTATTTATTCTGATTGGTTTCTCTACTTGGATGATGTTGCCGATTCGCGCCAATGCCAATACGGTTATCAATGAAAACAAACCTTCTGATGCGGCCGAGGTTTTGGCTTATTACAATCGTGAACAATACGGCGTAAACCCTTTGTTTTACGGTCCGCAATACACGGATTCTTTTGCTGGATTGGACGAAGAAACACCTTATTTAGACAAAGCACCCAACTACGAACGCGATTACAAAACCGGTAAATACGTTATTACCAACAATTACAAAAACGCCGAACAAAACAGCGATGATCATCAAAAAGCTATTTTGCCGCGTTTGTGGAGTACTGAACACATTGAAAATTACATTCGCTTTACCCGCGAACCTGAGTTTAAAATCAAACCTGAATATTCTGAAGAGAAAGAACTCGTTGACGTCATTTCCGAATTCAGAAAAGCTTATGCCGATAAACAAATCGACACTGAAGGCTACATCACTTTTTTGAAAAGCTACGGTGAATATTTAGACATTCAAAAACCGTCTACTTGGGACAATTTGAGTTTTATGTTTGAATACCAGTTTGGCTATATGTACTGGCGTTATTTGATGTGGAACTTTGTAGGTCGACAAAATGACAACCAAGGAAAATACGATCAGCTTGACGGAAACTGGCTCAGTGGCATTACCCCGATTGATCAAATGCACTTGGGTTCACAAGCTAATTTACCCTATGATCAATTGAACAACAAAGGCCGAAACTTGTATTACTTTTTGCCTTTTATATTAGGTTTGGCCGGAATGATGTTTCATGCCAAAAAAGACCTCAAGAGTTTTTATGTGTTGATGGCATTGTTCTTATTCACCGGAATTGCGCTAAAAATATACCTCAACGAAAGGCCTTTTGAGCCGCGTGAACGCGATTATGCACTAGTCGGCTCATTCTTTGTTTTTGCTATTTGGGTTGGATTTGGCGTATATGCTTTGTTTGAATCGGCACGTAAATATATACAACCTAAGTTGGCCGGACCCGTTTGCATTGGTCTTTGCTTTTTGGCCGCTCCGGTGCTGATGGCTTCGCAAAATTGGGACGATCACGATCGTTCTAATAAATATACCGCGATTGCGATGGCCAAAAACTACCTCAACTCATGTGAGCCAAACGCGATTTTGTTTACCATCGGTGACAACGATACTTTTCCGCTTTGGTATGCGCAAGAAATTGAAGGCATTCGAACCGATATCAAGATAGTCAACACCAGTCTATTTATGACCGATTGGTACATTGATCAGATGAAAATGAAAACCTATAAATCAGATGGTTTGCCAATTTCATTTACCCATGACCAATATGTTGGGGATAAACTTGATTATGCAGTGCACAATGCCAAAACCGAAGCGCGTTGGAATCTCAAAGATTTACTGCATTTTATTGCCAGTGACGACCCTCGAACTTTGATTGACATGGATAATGGACAAAAAATCCACTTTTATCCGACCAACAAAATCCGCATTCCGATTGACAAAAACAACATCATTCAAAACAAAGTGGTCAATCCGGCGCAGTATGATTCAATTGTTCCGTACATCGACATTGAAATCAAAGGCCCAGCTTTGTACAAAAATCGTTTGATGATGCTCGATGTATTGGCCAACAACAACTGGAAACGCCCGATTTATTTTACCGGCGGAAGTTTTGGTGACGACGATTATTTGTGGATGAAAGACTATCTGCAACTCGACGGTATGGTTTATAAACTTGTGCCTATACACACACCGATTCCAAAAGACGGAAGTCCGCTCGATATGGGTCAGATTGACAGTCAAAAGATGTATAACATTGTCATGAAATGGGATTGGGGCAACGGCGAACTCAAAACCATTTATCACGATCCTGAAACACGCAAAAACAGCATTTCCTATCGAGCCAACATGGCGCGTTTGATGGAACAACTCATCAACCAAGGACAAAAAGATCAGGCTGCTAAGATTATTGATTTGGCCATGGAAAAAATGCCGCTTCAATATTATGGTTATTATTCATTGGTAGATCCGTTTGCGGGTGGATATTACGAAGTCGGTCAAAAACAAAAGGCCCGTCAATTGCTCATGGATTTGATTGTAAAATACCAACAAAATCTTAAGTTCTACAAAGGATTAAAGGCTTCTGAGCAAAATGACTTAATTATAGACATCATTACCGACATCGAGCGCTACAGAACGCTTGTTGAAGTGATGCGCGACCGAGGCGACACTGAGTTCTTCAACCAACAAAAATCTACGTTTAATTCGTATAACCAAATGTTCGCTCGCTTTCACCGCGACAATATGTAAGCAATATAAGGCGTCTGCGAGGGCGCCTTTCTTTTTCATATGAAATGGTATTGGATTAAAACATCGCGGTTGGTCAAGTGGCTGTTTCCAAAATATATTTGGAACTTACCGACGCATGAAAAGATTGTTTATCTGACTTTTGACGACGGTCCCATGCCTGAAATAACCCCATGGGTACTAGACCAACTCGACGCTTATCAAGTCAAGGCAACTTTTTTCTGCATTGGCGATAATGTCCGAAAACACCCTGAGATTTATACAGAAATTATTCGACGCGGACACGCCACCGGAAACCATACTTTTAATCACTTGAACGGTTGGAAAACCGCAACCTCAACCTACATCGAAAACACCATCAAATGGGAAGATTATGCGGCTACTCAATCTTTCTTATTTCGTCCACCCTACGGAAAAATCAAGAGAAGTCAAGCGCAAAAACTCATGCAAAAAGGCTATAAAATTATCATGTGGGATGTGCTCAGCGCTGATTTTGACGCTTCAGTTGCTCCTGAAAAATGCCTAAGCAATGTTGTCAATCATCTTGAATCAGGAAGCATTGTCGTATTTCACGACAGTTTAAAAGCATTTAAAAACATACAATATGCCTTGCCAAAGACGTTGCAGTTCTTAAAAGAAAACGGGTTTGTAGGTGTGAGAATCGATTAGATTTGTTCTTGAACCAAACCGATAATGGTGTTGGCATCTAACTCTCCGGATTGTCTCCAGATCATTTGCCCTTCTTTGTAAATCATTAGTGTTGGCAAACCTTTGATGCGAAGAGCATCAGCGAGTTCTTGGTTTTTGTCAACATCAATTTTGATGACTTTAGCCTTATCTCCTAATGCCGCGGCTACATCTCTAATGACCGGATGCATAGAAACTGAGGCTTCATTCCACTCGGTGTAAAAATCAATTAAAACCGGAACTTGGGCGTTGATAAGTTCTCCAAATTTTGACATGAAAGCTAAAATTTAATTTATAATCGGCTGTCATTTGAGCTATTGCGTTACAAATGTAGCGTTTTATACGAATTATGCTAATTTTTCGCCCTTTTTTAGTTGAATAACCGTTATTTCGGGCATAATACCTACGCGACCCGGATAGGCGTGAAATCCAAAGCCTCGATTCACATATACATATCGTCCGAATTCCTCGTAGAGTCCGGCCCATTGCTTGTACATATATTGCGCCGGGCTCCATTTAAAAAATCCAGGGATTTCTATACCGAACTGCATTCCGTGTGTGTGACCGGAAAGCGTTAAATGAACGTTCTTTGGGTGTTTTTTGACTTCGTATTCCCAATGACTCGGATCGTGACTCATGAGAATTTTAAAATCGCTCTCTGATAAATTTGCCGTCGCTTTATTTAAATCTCCGGCTTGTTTGAAGTTGCGTCCCCAATTTTCCACACCAACCAGTGCAATGCGCTGTCCGTCTTTTTCAATGAATCGATGTTCATTTAAAAGTAACTCAAAACCAATATCGCCGTACAAATTTTTAATGTCTTGGAAGTTTTTGTCCTTGGCTTCTTGTGAAGACCAAGTAACATATTCGCCGTAATCATGGTTGCCCAAAACTGAGAACTTTCCATACTTGTAAGATTTAATTCGATTGAACGACTCAATCCACGGATGCATTTCTTTGGCGTGTGTATTGACTATATCGCCGGTAAACAAAATCATGTCGGCTTTTTGTTCGTTGATTAGATCAATGGCATAATTGATTTTTTCGGGATTATCAAAACTTCCGCTGTGTACATCTGAAATCTGAGTAATGGTAAATCCATCAAAAGCAACAGGCAAATCCGGAAAAAATATCCGCTGCTTGATAACTTTATAGTTGTATTTGCCCACAGTCATTCCGTAAATAAGTGACAAAAACGGAACGGCTGCCAAGCCCAATCCGATTTGGCTGATAAATTTTCTTCGCTCGGGCAAAAAGCTTTCTGAAGAACTTTGGGTAAAATATCGTACTGTTCCAAACAAAAGTCTAAAGATGTCTTCGCCCAACATCACTAGCGTCACAACAATTTTGGGCAAATACACCAACAACATCAATCCTAATGTAATTAGCGTATAGCGCGTCTGTCCTACCGAACGATCAAATTGAGTAAACGAATAAATGATAAAAACTAAAATCAATAAACTAAGCCCTTGATAAGTGAGCAAAGCCCATTTCGTTTTGAGCAAGGTTTTGAATGCTTGATAAGCATAAACTTCAATGAGCAGAAAGATAAAAATCAGGAATAAAAAACGAAAAAGCATTCGGAAAATTTTGCGTAAAATAACAAATTAATCAAACGCAAAAGTCCCGTATTATATCAATTTTAACGAAAGTTAAGCGCAATAAAAAAGAGGGCAATTGCTTACCCTCTTCTTCCCAATCAAACAATCCTATTTGGCCGACATCATCCAAATGTCGGCAATATAGAAAGGTGATTACTTTTTTATTTTTGAACCACCGACAACAGTTGCCGATTCTTTTTTTTCAACTTTGGCCTTCTTGATTCTCTTAGCCTTGATTTCTTTTACATGAGCTATTTTCTTTGGCTCTGTTTGGCTCTGACCACTGATAATCCCAGCAAAAACATATGCCGAGATAATAACAGCTTTAATCATAATCCTGAAATCTTGTTGTTTAGAGCAACAAAACTAGGATTTGAAAATGAAGATTAAATGAAGTTTTGGTTTTTTGGGTTGTAAAAATCAGAAAACTTATATGCTCCGTTTAAAAGTCAACATAAAAACAGTTCCTTTATTGGTTTCTGAAGTAACTTTAATAGCGATATTCTGAAAATGAGCAATGCTGTCAACAATCGCCAAGCCCAATCCATACCCTTCCTGATCTTTGTTCTGACGTGAAAATCTTTTAAAAACATTCTCAATCTGTTCCTGAGTCATTCCGATTCCAGTATCGGTTACTTTCAATAAATACTCGTCTTGATTCATTTGATCTGACAGAATAATTGAGCCATTCTCCCGATTGTATTTTACCGCATTTATCAATAGATTATACAGCAAAATCTGAAAAAGCGTATGATTGCCTTTGAACTTGTATTTATATTTTAGTTCATTGCTCAGCGTAAGCCCTCGTGCTTGAATTCTATCTTCAAGTTCTTGGGTCAAATTGGTTGCAATTTCATGACAATCTACTTCTTCGTTCAGCTGATACTGATTGTTTTCAATGCGCGAAATCAACAACAAATTACTGATGATCTTCTTGAGTCGATCCAGCGTTTTGAGCGAGGCGGCAATTTTGTCAATCGCATCGTCATCGAGTGAATCGTTCTGCAATAGATTTTCAAACTTACTTTTGAGCAAGGCAATCGGTGTGAGCAATTCATGCGATACGTTGGCAATAAACTGCTTTTCTTTGGCAAACAAATCACTGATGCGGGACATCATCTGATTCAAACCCTCATCGAGTGCCCTAAAATCAGCCGAAGTTGAATGAATCGGTGTATGATCAAATGTTTCAGGCTGGTCAACTTTTCTGATTTTGGTATCGATAATTCTGTAAAAAGGCTTGAGCAGATATTCAATATACAAGGTGTCAGCAGCAAAAGTCACCGAAATCGTCACAAACAAAACCACCAAAAAGAAAACGCGAATGGCAATGGTCAAATCTTTAATTTCGCTCAAACTACTGCCGATTTCGAGCAAATATGCCTGGCGATCATAGGTGAATCTATGTTCGAGAATGCGGTAATCATTTTGTTCGCCTTCAATAAGGCGGGGTTCGGTAATGAATCGAGTGCTCTCGGTTACTTGTTTGAACGGCAAACGCGAAAGCTGTAAAAACTCATCGTGCAAAGTGGTAAAACTGGCAAAAGTTTCAGACGAATCCTTTTTAATAATGTAATCGTTGATTTCTTCCTTATCCAGATGTTTGATAAAACTCTCTTTCTTAGAAATCAAACTCGCGTTGATGTGTTTATAAACTACTCTTTCAATCAAAATAGGCAGCAACCACCACAAGATAAGCACCACCGCAAAACGGGTAAGCGCATTAAAAATGGCAAGTCGATGTTTGATTTTCATAGAGAAAGATTAGTCAGAGATTCGATACCCAACATTTCTAACGGTTTCAAACCACTGAATCGGTGCATGTTTATCGAGTTTTTTACGCAAGTTCCGCACATGAACATCGATAAAATTCGAATCTGAATTAACCTCAAGAACATCGCCCCAAATATGTTCGGTAATTTGCAAACGCGTCACTACTCTGTTTTTGTTGAGCACCAAATACTGAAAAATATCAAATTCTTTCTTGGTCAAATTGATTGGAATCGAATCAAAAGTGACTTTGTAATCTTGCAATTGCAAATGAAATCCGTGAATGTTCAAATCGTTGACCGTAAAACCATGCATTCTGCGAATCACGGCAAACAAACGGGCTGAAAGCTCACTAAGGGCGAAAGGTTTAATTAAATAATCATCGGCGCCCAACTGAAGTCCGTCGATTTTGTCGTTGAGTTCGCCTCGCGCC
Organism: Bacteroidota bacterium; assembly: GCA_018267095.1. Taxonomy (GTDB): domain Bacteria; phylum Bacteroidota; class Bacteroidia; order Flavobacteriales; family Flavobacteriaceae; genus Flavobacterium. Next base: position 302,978 of record JAFDZC010000018.1, on the reverse strand, counting down.
GAAATGACAATAACGGCCATTTTATCTGCTTGAGCTCTTACTTTTTTGAGTACTTCAAAACCGTCACCATCCGGCAAACCCAAATCTAATAACATCACATCATAAGAGTTTACGGCCAATTCTTCAAAAGCGGCACTGCAACTCGAAACCCATTTACACACATAACCTGACTTAGATAAAAAGTCGGTAATTTCCTGAGCCAAATCGCGGTAATCTTCAACAATCAGTACATTCATAAACCTAAAATGTTGTGTAAAGATATAGAAAAAGCCAGCCAAATGTATGACCGGCTTTGCTGAGACAATATTTATTTCCCGGCAAAATTCAAAAAATCGCCTTGCGCATTAAAAATCGCATCGGTGAGTTGCCCTTGCACCAACAAACCCACTTCATAATGTGTTTGCGACACATCATTAGTTACTTTGATTATTTTTTGAACGGGCAAGTTGGGATAATTTTTTTTCAGATAATCTCGGGCAAGCTGCGGAAGTTCTCCGGGTGAAATTTCACATGCGAGCGCTTTAAACACTCCGGCTTCTGTATAAGTTGCCATCATTGGGATGTTTTTTAAAGTAAAATCAGCATCAAAATTAAGTTCTGAAAGCATTTCCCCGCGATAGGTTCTTGACCACTTGCCTTGGACGTTGGGAAATTGCTTTTCAAAAGCTAAAGTTACCGCTACAGGTGGTTCTATTTGAGTTTTACTTTTCTTGTCTTGTGCGCTGGAAGATAACACCATTAATAATCCGCACATTAAAACTAGATTTTTCATACTGTTTGATTTTATGGAAATTAATAAAAAACCGGCACTAAGGCCGGCTTCATTACCTGAATTTTCAGGCGGTCTAACTCAATTATTTTTTGGCTTTTTCTTCAGCTTTAGCCGGTTTTACAGCTGCTTGATTGGCTTTTTTAGCTTTTTTGTGACGACGCATTTCGTGCACTTTTGCTTCTTTTGTGGCGGTTGGTTGTTTTTTGATGGTGTTTGCGTTGGCGAATGTGAAGCTACCGAGTAACACTGCTAATAACAAAACTACTTTTTTCATGATTTCTAAGTTTTTTGAATTAATATTCTTTTTAATGGTGAAGTAAAATTAGCCCGTCAAAAATGAAGCAAAAATGAAGAAACCCAAAGTTCATTTGAAGTTTAACTTGGTTTTAGCAAAGCCCTATTTTTCTGTATGAAAAGCCGCTCAGAAACTCTTAAAGAAGCGTAAAAAATTCTTAGAATCATTTCTAAATAAAATTTTAAGTATAGCCAATTTTACTACTTTTACCTTTCTAAGATTTTACTACAAATGTCACAAAAACGTTTATTCCTGCTCGATGCCTACGCCTTAATTTTTCGCGGATATTATGCCTTTATCAAAAACCCGCGCATCAACTCAAAAGGCATGGACACCTCGGCTGTACTGGGTTTTATGAACTCGTTGATGGAAGTCATCAAAAAAGAAAAACCCGATCATTTGGCCGTGGCCTTTGACAAAGGTGGCAGCGATTATCGTTACGAATTATACCAAGAATACAAAGCGCATCGCGACGAAACACCCGAAGCGATTAAAATTGCGGTACCTTATATTCAGCAGTTTTTGCAAGCCATGCACATTCCGATTATTGAGAAAGCCGGTTTTGAAGCCGACGACCTCATCGGAACTTTGGCCAAACAAGCCGAAAAAGAAGGCTATCAGGTTTTTATGGTAACGCCCGATAAAGATTATGCGCAACTGGTTTCAGAAAACATTTTTATGTACAAACCCGCCCGGGCCGGTAACGACATAGAAATTTGGGGTGTACCTGAGGTTTTAGAAAAATTCGAAATCGAGCATCCCGAGCAAGTCATTGACTTTTTAGGCATGATGGGCGATTCTGCCGACAATATTCCGGGCTTTCCAGGGGTGGGCGAAGTTACTGCCAAAAAATTGCTCAAAGAATTCGGTTCGATGGAAAACCTGCTTGAGAACACCGACAAGCTCAAAGGCGCGCTCAAAGACAAAATCGAAAACAACAAAGAACTGGGCTTACTTTCTAAAAAACTCGCGCGCATTTTGCTGGATTGTCCGGTGACTTTCGATGCAAACGACTATGAACTCAGCAAACCCGATATCGAAAAAACCGATGCTTTGTTTATAGAACTTGAATTCCGTCAGCTCAAAACTCAATTTGACAAACTCTTCGGCAGCGGAAAAGAATACGACGAAATTGACACCAGTTCATTAAACGGCGATGCTCCCGAAGCAGCCAAACCAGCCAAAAAAACGGCTCCTAAAAACGAAAATCAGTTTGATTTGTTTGGTTTTTCAGACGAAGAATCTGACGAGCCGCGCGCGCAATCTTATTACAATACACTAGCCAATACTGAGCATCTGTATCAAGTGGTTCAAGGCGATTTGCCTGTAAAATTACTGATGCAACAATTGCTCAAACAATCATCGGTTTGCTTTGACACCGAAACCACCGGAATCGATGCGCTCAATGCCGAATTGGTCGGTATGTCATTTTCATTCGAAAAAGGCAAAGCGTATTATGTGCCGTTTCCGGAAGATCAATCGCAAGCCATCGAGCTCGCTGAAAAATTCCGCCCGTTTTTTGAAAATGAATCAATCGAAAAAGTCGGACAAAACATGAAGTACGACATCAAAGTGCTCAAAAAATACGGCCTTGAAGTAAAAGGTTATTGCTTTGATACGATGATTGCGCATTACCTCATCAATCCAGATATGCGCCACAACATGGATGTGCTGAGCGAAACTTATTTGAAATATGCACCGCAATCCATCGAAACGCTCATTGGCAAAAAAGGCAAAAACCAAAAATCGATGCGCGAAGTAGCGCTTGAAGATATCAAAGAATACGCTGCCGAAGATGCCGATATAACCTTTCAACTCAAACAACATTTTCAGCCTATTTTAGAAAAAGTTGGCACCAAAAAACTCTTTGATGAAATCGAGATTCCGCTGGTGCAGGTTTTGGCCGATATGGAATCTGAAGGCATCCGGCTCGATGTAGATTTCTTAAAAACCATGTCACAAGATATGGATGCCGAAATCAAACAAATCGAGCAAAAAATATATGAAACCGCCGGCGAGAAATTCAATTTGGCCTCGCCCAAACAACTCGGTGATATTTTATTTGAGAAGATGAAAATCGGCGGCGCCAAACAAAAGAAAACCAAAACCGGACAATACGCAACCGGTGAAGAAGTCTTGAGTTATTTGGCCAACGAGCATCCCATCGTTCAAGACATTCTCGATTGGCGTCAGATGGTGAAATTGCAAAGTACCTATATTGAAGCTTTGCCGTTGCAAGTTGACCCGAAAACCCAGCGCGTTCACACCGATTATATGCAAACTGTAGCCGCCACCGGACGTTTGAGTTCGAACAATCCGAACTTGCAAAACATTCCGATTCGCACCGAGCGCGGACGTTTGATTAGGAAAGCTTTTATTGCGCGTGACGAAAATTACACTTTGCTTTCTGCCGATTATTCGCAAATTGAGTTGCGCATTATTGCTGCTTTATCGGGTGAAGAAAACATGATCAAAGCGTTTCAAAACCACGAAGATATTCACCGAAGCACGGCTGCCAAAGTTTTTCATGTATCGCCCGAAGAGGTTACCAAAGAACAACGAAGCAATGCCAAAACCGTCAACTTCGGAATCATTTATGGTGTATCAGCTTTTGGCTTATCGAACCAAACCAATTTGTCCAGAAGCGAGAGCGCTGCGCTCATTGAAGCGTATTATCAGACCTATCCGAAGCTCAAAAACTACATGCAACAACAAGTTGATTTTGCGCGCGAACACGGTTATGTGGAAACGGTTTCGGGACGAAGACGCTATTTAAAAGATATCAATTCAGCCAATGCAGTAGTTCGCGGAGCCGCCGAGCGAAATGCCGTGAATGCGCCCATTCAAGGAAGCGCGGCTGATATCATTAAAATCGCGATGATCAACATCCATCAAAAACTAACCTCTGAAAACTGGAAAAGCAAAATGCTCTTGCAAGTGCATGACGAATTGGTGTTTGATGTGCATTTATCGGAACTTGAGAAAATCAAGCCGATGATCAAACACGAAATGGAAAATGCTTTTGTGTTGGCCGTTCCGCTGGAAGTTGAAATGGGCTCCGGAGCAGATTGGCTCGCAGCACACTAAAGTAGAAATCGATAGGTTGCTTTAATTAAGAAAATATTGTCGGGTTGTTGCCCCAAAATTTGAGTGTCTAAACCGCGCCATAGATTGTCTCGTGTGTTGGCGAGTCCGTTGATGCCTTGTGACCAAACCAAAAATATCTCTGAGCCGGGAATGTACTCCCAACGCAACACCAAATTCGAACGAAACTGAACTTCTGAAAAATCAGGATTACTAAAAGAGTAATCAACGGTTCCATCGGTGTTTTCATCAACATTAAAAACATCATTTGTCGAGTCAAATGCTATTTGCGAAGCTCCATAAAGCGACAATCGATCTTTATAATTAGCTGCTGTCGGATGAACCACATGCCCAAAATTTTTATATCGCCCACGTGAAATAAATGGTTGACAATAATATTGAATGGTCATATTTGGATTGATATTGTAATTGAGCCGAACCGAAGCCATGAGCGTTTGCTGTTCTAATTGCCCCATGATATAGCGCATATTCCCACCATTATCTTGCTGGTCGACATACTGTGTTTTACTCTTGTTAATGGCATAATTCGGACTGAATGAAATCGTAAATGCATCCACAGGCTGATAATTAAAACCCCAGTCATATTCTAAGTACGAAAACGAATCGCTTTGTCCTTGTGAATAATAAACGCCTGCATAATAATTAAACTTTTTTCGCGAATCTGAATTGAAATTGATGGACTGAAAATTTTCAGGTGAATATCTAAACCTCGGCCCGCCTTGTAAAATAGTATTGGTATAAATGCGCGGTTTATAGACAACCTGAGCATAAGAATTCCAATTGTTTTTAAAATTCAAATTCGTGCTCAAAGTAAATTGTAAACGATTAAAATTTCCGTCAAAATCATAGCTTGAGAATTGCTCAAATCGCGTAAATATCTTTCTGAAAGCTCCAAAAGGCTTGAGTGTTTGATGGGTTAAAATCCCGAATTGTCTCAATTCATCGGCCTGTCTCAAAAAACCAATATCGTTGAGTTCAAGCTCTGGCGAACGCCACATGAAAATTCCGGTATAACGCCAATGTCCGTTGCTGGATTTGCCCATTTCAAAACGTCCTCCTGTTCCGGTAAGTGAAGTTCTGTTTTCATCCACATGCACATGGCCCGCATCTGTGCGTTGAAACAAATGCGTTAAGCTTCTTTGCGTTTTGGTAATCGATTCTTTACTACCCACCACATGACTGGCCACTATATTTCCGGCAAAATAATATTTGCGGTTTTTCCAGTTGTGTTTAAAATCGATTCCGCCACTATAGGCTGCTTTACGCAAAAAGTCTAATTCTCCATCAGACAAATTGCGATGCGTGGTGGTGAGCATCGCTCCTATATAACTGTTGCGGTTGTTGAAGTCTTTTTGAATGCGGCCAACCGAGTAATTGGTGAGTGGTTCTACAATTTCAGAACGGCGACCGGAAGTTTCTGATATTTTGGCATATTCGCGATTGGTAACACTTTCAAGCAAACCCAGCGACCAACCTGATTTGGTTTTTCCGCTGAATTTTGCGGCACCCAAAATCGTAGTATTTTGAGGCATTTTGACCCAACCGCCCGTATCAGGAGAACCTTGCGGATTGCGCCCGATGCGGCGTGAATAAAACAAATTATCCGAGCCATCGGCAAACCGAAAATTAAAAATGTTCTTATTCTCAACAAAAAACGGTCGCCGCTCTTCAAAGAAAATCTGAAAACCGTCTAAGGCGATGGCAGCCGGATCGGCTTCGACCTGCCCAAAATCAGGATTGATGGTCAAATCTAAATTCAAGTCGTTGGTGATTCCAATTTTGGCATCTAAACCGCCATTGAGTTTGGCATCACGACCATCGCGAAAAGGATTGCCTTTTTCTTCTGGATATGTTTCGTATTGACTCACCACAAAAGGCTGAATTTCGAGCTGTTTTTGCGGTTCAAGATTCACCAGTCCGCGCAATTCGCCAAACTCACTTACCCAACCCGGCGCATCTTGCGGAACGCGTTGCCAAACCGAACGCTCTTCGGCTCTGAAATATCTTCGGGTAGATTGTAAACCCCAAACTTGTTCGGGCGCGTTGCCAAATTTGAGTTGCGAAAACGGAATTTTAATCTCGGCGGTCCATCCCTCAGCATCAATATTGGTTTTGAGATACCAAATCGGATTCCAGCTCGAATCCCAGTTGTTACCGTTGTCTGAAATAAACTCATCGCCTTTTACACCCGAAACCGAGGCGGTGAATGAGAATCCGGTTCGTTTATCGTTATAACTATCTATGTTGATTTCGACAAAATCGCCTTCAAATCCGTCGCGGCGTGACATGCGTTTGACAATCCCTTGCGGATCTTTGTCGTAACATCTGAAAGCAAAATAAAGGTACTTTTTATCGTAAATAACTTTGAATTTGGTTTGCTCAGATGGCGGTGTGTTTTCGTCGGGTTGGTTTTCGATATAGTCTGAAGTCCATTCGACCGCATCCCATGCTTTTTCAGTAATAAGTCCGTCAATTTCAGGCGCTTCATCTTCTGGGATTGAACGCGTAGTATACACCCTTTTGGAGGAAAGATCAGGCATTTGCGCATGTACATTGATGCAAAGCAGCAAAACACCTATTAAAATTGCCGTTTTTAAGTAGTTCATTTGTTTGTTTTGTTGACCGAAGTAGTAATTCAGCGAAAGCTTTTGTTACACATCGACCCAAAGTTTAACGCGGCTTAGACGAAAATCTTGTTTTAAGCGAATCATTTCAAACAAAAAAAGTCCATCTAATTAATAAATGGACTTTTAAAACATTTTAAATGATGATTAGTTGACCAATAATTGTTTGGTGGCATTACCGTATTGAGTTCTCACAACGACCATGTAATTTCCTGATGGCAAGTCTGAAGTATTTAGCGTATCAAATTCATGGGTAATCGTTTGCTTTTTTACCACTCGGCCTAGGTTATCATACATTTTGAGTTCACCCGACGCCACAGAATCCGGAAGTTCAATACGGGTAAATCCATTGGCTGGGTTGGGTGACATCTGGAACGATTCTTTTTCAAAAGCAGCATTACCTAAGGTAAAGTTTGCCACCGTGGCTCCACAACTTCCCCCACCGTGATATCCGATAGCCATACTGCTGAGTCGTCTGGCCCAAACGATGTTGAGTGAATTGGCCGAAGCGCTAAAAGCATAATCATTCGCATCACCTGTATCACGGGCGCGGGTACCAATAACGGTGCGGACACCTGAAGTAACTGTGTTAGACAAAACGGTCCAATTTTGAACAGCATCTAATGGCGGAACAACTCCTTGACCGTTAAAGGTTCTGTCAGATAAGTTGGTTCCGTCAAACAAAACCACATCTTTACCCACATCGTCCATTTGGGTGGCATCAAAAGCGATTCCGAGCCATCCGGTTGAAGGTCCGACCAAAGTGAGTACAACATTGTCTTGATTGACGTCAATTCTGCCCCCATAACCCGTTATAAAACTGAGATTCCCGGTAGAATAAATTTGCGCAGAAAGGGCTGCTGCCGAGAGTAACGCGACAGCGCTAAAAGTAATTTTCTTCATAATTTGTTTGTTTAGTTTTTGTTTTGTTAGTGATATTTAGTTTTTCATTTTTTATGGAGATTTTAATATTTGAATCATTTGGTCGTCGTTGGCCAAAACAGCGTAATCTAATGCTGAATGTCCGCGCAAATCTTGATGATTCACGTCGGCTTTGGCCTTGATCAACATTTGGGCAATGCGGTGGTTTTTGAACATCACGGCATACAGCAAAGCACTATTTTGATTGGTGTCATATATATTGGTTTCTGCCTTATTGGCCAAAAGCAACTCAACTATTTCAGCATTTCCTTTGACTGTGGCGGCCATCAGTGCCGTTCCCATCGGGCTGTTCTGGTTGATATTTGTTTTGTGGTCTAAGATAACTTTGGCAACTTCTGTATTTCCGCGATAGCAAGCCAATATGAGCGGTGTATATTCATCTTTATTGACCGAATCAAAAATATTTGGTTGTTTTTTGACGGCTTCTATAGCCTGAGCCGCGGTTCCTTTGCGAGCAATATCAAATATATCCATCGCGGTTTGCGCAGTTACAAACTGGAACATCATAAGCATCAACAAAAGACAACTTCTTTTCATATTATTTTTTGAGTGAATCGCGTCGGCGCAATTCGGTTTGGATTATTTTGGTTTGAAAGGGTTTTTCTTCGTGTTCATTTTCAAGTCGATCAATCAATAGTTCGGCTGCCGCTTCGCCAATTTCTGGTCCGTGTTGGCTCACCGTTGATAAGCTCGGGGTTAATCTTCGCGACCAAACGCCATCGGCAAAACCAATGATTGAAAGCGTTTCGGGAATTTTATATCCGCGTTTTAAAGCCATTTTGTGCGCCATGACCGAGGCGTGTTCATCTAAAGCAAAAACCGCATCGATTACCTGGCTTTCAAAAAGCGATTCCAGTTTGCTGTCAAATTCGTCCTGATTGCCGGTTCTAATTACAATATCTTCATCAGCCTTCAAACCCTGATCAGCTATGGCTTGAAAATATCCTTTGGCACGCAACTTTCCAACACTCAAATGATCAATAGTCGAGAGCAAAGCAATGCGCTTACAACCTGATTGAATCAATGCTTGAGTTGCATTAACCGCTGAATCAAAATCATCCACAATCACTTTATCACAAGCTACTTCATCTGAAATTCGGTCAAACATCACAATCGGTGTTCCGCTGTTGATGATTTCGGTGAAATGATTAAAAGCTCCTTGTTTTTGCGCTTCTTCAGAAATAGACAAAATGAAACCGTCAATGGTTCCGTTGTTGAGCATGTCCAGCGCATTGATTTCTTTTTCAAGCGACTCATTTGAAATACAGGTCATCACATTGTAGCCTTTGGATTCGGCCACTTTTTCGATTCCTGTAAAAACTTTGGCAAAGAACGGATTGAGTATATTCGGAATAATGACTCCGATGGTTTTGGTTTTTCTGTTTTTAAGGTTCAGACCTATAATATTGGGCTTGTAATTTTTGAGCTTGGCGTATTCTTGAATTTTATTTTTGGTTTGCTCGCTGATTTCTGGGCTATCGTTTAAGGCTTTGGAAACGGTTGAAACCGAAACATTCAACTCTTTGGCAATCTGTTTTAGCGTTGCTTTAGATTTCATATGTTTTATATTGAAGGTAAAAGTATGAAAACAAATATAAGAATAACTGTCGGATTAGGCTAACAACCTGCATTTTACCTAAATGTCCACCTGATGTATACCTGTTTTACCCCAAGTGAAAGCAAAAAGATTTACACATAAAAATAAGACAAATAAATTCACTTAAAATAATCTTTTACAGCTATTTGGATTTAAAATAAAATAGTGTACTTTTGCAACCCCTTTATTGGGGATGGAATGTTTAATTTTTAAATGAATTTATTGTGGACGCATTAAGTTACAAGACAATTTCAGCAAACAAAGCCACTGTTACCAAAGAGTGGGTTGTTGTTGATGCAGAGGGTCACAACTTAGGTCGTCTTGCTTCAAAAGTCGCTATGATTTTAAGAGGTAAGTACAAGCCAAGTTACACCCCACACGTAGACTGTGGCGATAACGTAATTGTTATCAACTCAGAAAAAATCAACCTTACGGGTGCCAAATTGGATGACAAAGTTTATACACGTCATACCGGTTACCCAGGAGGTCAAAGAACCCTTACTGCCAAAGTATTGCAATCTAAAAACCCTGCAATGTTGGTAGAAAAAGCTGTAAAAGGAATGTTGCCTAAAAACAAATTGGGCGCACAACTTTTCAGAAACCTGAATGTTGTAGTAGGTTCAGAACACGCGCACGCTGCTCAAAAACCTAAAACTATTAACCTTAACGAACTTAAGTAATGGGAGTAATTCACAAAATCGGTAGAAGAAAAACCGCCGTTGCACGTGTTTATGTTTCTGAAGGAACAGGAAAAATCACGGTAAACAAAAAAGAGTTCGCTACTTATTTTCCGACTGCTACTTTACAGTACAAAGTAATGCAACCGTTGCAAATGACGGACAATGCCAACAACTTTGATGTAAAAGTAAACGTATACGGAGGTGGCACAACCGGTCAAGCAGAAGCTGTTCGTATGGCTTTGTCTCGCGCAATGTGCGAAGCAGGCGAAGGAAACAGAGCTATCTTGAAACCAGAAGGTCTATTGACTAGAGATCCAAGAATGGTAGAGCGCAAAAAATTCGGTCAGAAAAAAGCGCGTAAAAGATTCCAATTCTCTAAACGTTAATGTGGCCGCCTGATCGCATAAGCATCAGGCATCAAATTAAAAATTTTAATAACCAGTTATTGTTGCCCCTGAAAAGGGAGATTAGTTTAGCATCTAAATGAAGTCGAAAGTCTTGAAAAATCAAGCGATTTAAGTGACTCATTGCTAATTCAACAGAACGTAAACTAGTACTAAAATGTCAAAAGTAGATGTAAAAGAATTACTGGAAGCAGGTGTTCACTTCGGACACATGACCAGAAAATGGGATCCAAACATGGCTCCTTATATTTATATGGAGCGTAATGGTATCCACATTATCAATCTATATAAAACCGCTGCTAAAATTGAAGAAGCCAACGAAGCTTTGAAAAAAATTGCAGCCTCAGGTAGAAAAATCTTATTCGTAGCTACCAAAAAACAAGCAAAAGACATCGTTGCCGAAAAAGCAAAAGCTGCCAACATGCCTTACATTACAGAAAGATGGCCGGGCGGTATGCTGACCAACTTCGTTACCATTCGCAAAGCCGTGAAAAAAATGGCTGCGATTGACAAAATGAAGAAAGACGGAACCTTCGCTACCCTTTCTAAAAAAGAGCGTTTGCAAGTAGATCGTCTTCGTGCTAAACTCGAGAAAAACTTAGGATCAATCGCCGATATGTCAAGAATCCCGGCTGCATTGTTCGTAGTAGATATAAAAGCTGAGCACATCGCAGTAAAAGAAGCACAAAAATTAAACATTCCAGTTTTCGCTATGGTAGATACGAACTCTGACCCACGTGAGGTTGACTACGTAATCCCTGCCAATGACGATGCTTCTAAATCAATCGATAAAATCTTAAGCTTGGTAACTGCTGCTGTTATCGACGGACTTTCTAACAGAAACGCCGACGCTATCGTAGAAAACGACCCAGAAGAAGAAGTTGCTGAAGTAACAGCGGCTGAAGTAGTTGCTGAAGTAGCTGCTCCTGCTGTTGAAGAAGCTCCAAAAACAGAAGAATAAAAATTCTCAAAACACAAATTTCAAGTTCCGATCGATTCTTCTTGTGGTACAAATGATTCAGACGGAACTTGGAATTTATTTTTTTAATCACCTAAATTTCAAAAAAATATTATGTCAACAATTACTGCTGCAGACGTAAATAAATTGAGAACCGTTACCGGTGCTGGTATGATGGATTGTAAAAAAGCTTTGGTTGAAGCCGAAGGCGATTTTGACAAAGCCATTGAAATCCTTCGTAAAAAAGGACAAAAAGTAGCTGCTAACCGTTCAGACAGAGAATCAACCGAAGGAGCTGCTATTGCTGCTGTAAATGCAAGCAAAACAGCCGGTGCGGTTATTACTTTGAACTGCGAAACTGATTTCGTAGGTAAAAACGAAGGTTTTGTGAAATTGGCTACCGATTTAGCTGAACTTGCTTTGAACCACGACACCAAAGAATCATTATTGGCTGCTGACTACAACGGAATCAGCGTTGCTGAGAAATTAATCGAGCAAACCGGAGTCATCGGAGAAAAAATCGAAATCGGTTCATTCGAAAGATTAGAAGGTGCGTTTGTAGGATCATACATCCATGCCGGAAACAAAATTGCCGTTTTAACTGCACTTTCTGCTAACGTTCCGGGCGCTGAAGAAGCTGCTAAAAACGTTTCGATGCAAGCTGCCGCGATGAACCCGATTGCTTTAGATGAGGCGGGCGTTGATGCTTCTATCATCGAGAAAGAAATCGAAATCGCGAAAGATCAATTGCGCGCTGAAGGAAAACCTGAAGCTATGTTAGACAACATCGCTAAAGGAAAAATCCAACGTTTCTACAAAGACAACACTTTGGTGAACCAAGATTACATCAAAGACGGTTCTATGAGCGTTGCTGGCTACATCAAAACAGTTGATGCTGGTTTGACCGTTACCGGATTCAAAAGAGTTGCTTTGGGTTAATCTCAAAACACATCATAAAAAAAGGCTGTTTCTCACGAAACGGCCTTTTTTATTTTAACAAGATTTTCTGACCCACAAATCTGAGCAGAATAAATCTTTAACCGAAAAACTCTTCAAAACAAATAGCCCACCGAAAACTGAAATACACTATTGCGATCTTCTTCACCCGAGGCTCTTGGTCCTGTTTCTTTTTTATTGGCGGTGGTTAAGCCAAAATTATAGCGTCCTGAAAAAACACATGATCGTTGATTTTATAACCCAAACCCACATTCATACCCAGCTCAACACTTTGGGTAGAATCGTTTAAATCAACCGTTGTATTCTTAGTAAACCCAGGATCTAGTGGGTCAAATTCATCACCCTTCATACTGATTTCAGCTTTATGGCTCATTAAAAAACTAACTTGTGCCCCGGCTTGAACACTAAATTTTTTCGTCGGAAAATACATCACCATTACAGGTATAGCAAAATAATTAATGTTACCAACCATTTCATAGGTCCCTTCATCATAATTATAACCTTGATTTGAAAACAAAAATTCTGTCTGAATAGAAAATTCTTTAGAAATTGTTGAATTAATTAATGCCCCAATGTGAAATCCTGGTTTATAACTTAAATCGCCTTTGAGATTTATTCCCCTAACGGTCAGTGTTGAAATATTGAGCCCGCCTTTGAGTCCAAAACGAACATTTTGAGCTGATAAAGTGTATATTGACAGCAAAACGATTGATAAATAAAGGTGCTTTTTAGAAATCATTTTAAATGGTTTAAAAGTGAATTTCAAAACTACAATCTTTTTTAATTTAACAAAATTTACAGCATAACTACCCCGCTAGAATTTTGCTTTTGTTAAAAAAAAGTTATAATCTTGTTGTAGTTATTTATAAGTAAATCAATCCATTTAACACAAAACAAATATTTTTTTATGAAAAGAATTTTCGTCGTATTGTTCGTAACCTGTTCCCTACTAACAGTACAAGCCCAAAAATCGAAAAGAGAAGAAGGAATTAAATTAGGTATCAAAGGCGGTCTCAACGCATCTAATCTCATGGGAGATGTTGAAGATCAAGGCATGCGTACGAGTATACACCTTGGGTTACTGGCGGAAATTATCGTCAATGACAAATTCTCTGTCCAACCCGAGTTATTGTATTCTGGACAAGGTTCTACCTACACTGGAGACATTCCCGGGTTTAGCAGAACTAAATTAGATTATGTAACACTTCCCGTGTTGGCTAAATTCAAATTAGTCAACAACTTGAGTCTTGAAGCCGGTCCCCAATTGGGCTTTCTTGTCTCGGCCAAAAACAAAACCAACAATTCAAATGATAAAATCGACGGTGTAAAAACGCTTGACTTTAGTGTTGGAGCCGGTTTAGAATACGAATTAAAAAGCGGCGTTATTTTTCAAGGAAGATATAACTTAGGCTTGACCAATGTAGGCGGAGATTTAGTTCCTGACAACAAAAGAGCAAGCAATTCGGTAATTCAAGTTTCTGTAGGTTATTTATTCTAAGAATGATATGAAAAAAAATATCGTTCTTTTTGCTGTCTGGTGTTGCCTGACACAAATAACTTACGCACAAACCGAAGCCACCAACCCAGTTGTTAAATACCGCAGAAGTTCGCTTTACACCTTAATGATTGACGATCAAAGCAGGCCTTATGCCAATGTAATCCGCGCTTCATTCGAGAAGGGCCCGATTCCTGAAAAATTTAACGACCACAATCTGGGCAATCGCGTTATTCCAACCTCTAATGCCAAAGACGAATCGGGTAACATCACCGCTTTTCTAGAAGCCAATAACGTAGCACGCGATATTGTAGCCAAATGGTTTAATCGTTCTGAAAAAGGCGGCTTCAATATGAATTTAATCGCCAGCAGAGGTACCTATGATGCCAGTGCTTTAGATATTGCCAAAGCCAAAGCCAGTCAACGCGGTTTACAAGCCCTAGCTGATGCCGGCGAGGAGCTGATCAAAAACACTTTTATTTTAGTGAACGACTACAACTATGTTTCCAAAGAAGAAGTGGCCAAAAAAGCTAGTGGTTGGCTTAATGCTATTGGAAGCATTGCCGAAACAGCTGGCTTAGGCGATGTAGCCACAACCACTACCTTAACATCGGCTGCAGTTACTGTTGCCGGAAAAGGGTATGTTGTTAAAACCAATGCGCACTTGTATCGCTTGGTTTGGGATGATGAAACCGCAGCTATTTTCTACAACGATTATTGGGCTGATGATGCAACTATAACTGCTGAGAAGAAAAAAGCCTTTGACGAATCAAAAATATTCAAACTCCAATATATTGGATCTGATACTTCATGGGCTGATGTTCAGTCTTCCGTTTTTACTAAAAAAACCGAAGAAGAACTCATTGAAAAAGCTACAGTCAAAGCGGTTGATGCCGTAATTGTTAAACTTCAGAAAAATCACGATGAGTTTAAAACTAAAACTCCGTTATTTACAGGCGAACCTATTACAGCTAAAATTGGTTTAAAAGAAGGATTGTCAGACAAATCAAAATTTGATGTTTTAGAGCAAGTACAAGACAAAGACGGAAAAACTCAGTACGTTGTGGTTGGCAGCATTAAGGTTGACACGAGCCAGCCTATTTGGGACAACCGTTACGGAGCAGACGAAGAAAACCCAGAAAACAGCAAAGTAGACCGAACTTATTTCAAAAAAGTAAGCGGAAAAGAGTTTTATCCGGGTATGTTGATTATTCAAAAGAAAGGAAAATAACGATTTAAACTAAAAAACAAATGAAAACAAAAGCATGGATGACTTTGGCATTGTTGGCGATTACCACATTTGGTTTTGCGCAATCTGCCAGAAAACAAAGAAAAGCCGACGAGGCCACTAAAGCATGGCGATATGAAATTGAATGCGCTGGAATTGGCAAAGACGGAACCTACCTAATTAAAGTATGGTCTTATTCTAAAAACGCCACGATTGCCACTACTCAAGCAAAGAAAAACGCTGTTCACGGAGTAATTTTCAAAGGCTTTTCAGGCGGCGGACAAGGTTGTACTTCACAACGACCTTTAGCCAGTAATCCAAACATCGAAGAAGAAAAAGCAGATTTTTTTGATCCGTTTTTTGAAGAAGGCGGAAAATACATGAAATATGTTTCTGAATCTTCTGACGGAAACGTAGATGCTTCCGACCGTGTAAAAGTGGGCAAAGAATACAAAATTGGCGTTTTGGTTTCGGTACAAAAAGACGCTTTAAGAAAAGACCTAGAAGCAGCTGGTATCATCCGCGGATTATCATCAGGATTCTAAAAAAATCAAATTCTATGAAAACAAAAATCACAATCGCATTATTGCTACTCACTAGTTGGGTAGGCTTTTCGCAAAAAAATATTGCCGGAAATTACGGTTATAAAACCGAGTGTATGGGTGTGGAACTCGACGGATCGCAAACTGTAAAGGCATGGGGCAATGGCCGTAATCGTTCAGATGCTGTTGAGCAGGCCAAAAAAAATGCCATCCGCGATATTATCTTCTTTGGTCTGTTAGAAGGCAAACAAGAATGTAAACAAAAACCACTGATTTTAGAAGTCAATGCACAAGAAAAATACGAAGACTATTTCAATAAGTTTTTTGCTGACGGCGGAGAATACAAAAACTACATCTCATTGCGTGATGAACGTATCCTTGACAAAATAAGTCGTGATCGCAAAAAAGGACGCGGAAGTGTAACCAATGGTTTCATCGTACGTGTATTGCGTTCAGAACTCAAAGAAAAACTCATTGCCGACGGCATTATCAAACAATAACCTATATGAAACAATTATATAAAAAAGCAGTTTTAGTCTTAGCTCTTATGAGCTTGACTTTATCATTCGCTCAAGCCAAAAAACCAACCATTATGGTTGTTCCGAGTGATGTTTGGTGCAACAAAAACGGTTACATGACTGAAGTGGCTGGTTTGGGTGAGACCGTAAAGGTTCCGAACTACAAGAAAGCTTTTCAAGAAAATTCAGACCTATTAGCTGTTGTTGCTAAACTTAACAGCCTCATGGCCGACCGAGGATTTCCACTCAAAGATATGGCGGCTGCCATTAAAACACTCGAATCTGAAAGTGCCGAAAATGCTCTACTAACTTCAAAAGGCGGTGCCGGTGTGGCCGAAACTCCAATTGAAAAACTCAAAAAAGTTGCCAAAGCAGATATCATCATGGAACTCACTTGGACCGTAAATCAAACCGGGCCCAAAAAATCGATTACCTATACACTCAAAGGATTGGATGCCTATACGGACAAACAAGTAGCCGGAGCAACCGGAACCGGTAATCCATCTTTTTCTGCTGAGCTTCCTGTTTTATTAGAAGAAGCCGTCTTAGCACACATCGACAATTTTAATGCACAATTGCAAACACACTTTGACGATTTATTTGCCAATGGACGCGAAATCATCGTTCGTATTAAAAAGTTTGATTCTTGGCCTGATGATCTTGAAAAAGAGTTCAACGGAAAAGAATTGCGTGAAATCATCTCTGATTGGATGAATGACAATACGGTCAACCATCGCTTTTCAGAATCAGATTCAGGAGAAACCTCGATGTTGTTTGAGCAAGTGCGCATCCCGCTTTTTGATGCCAACGGAAAAGCCATGGACGCCAAAAGCTTCTTGAAAGGTTTACAAACCATGCTTAAAAATGCTCCTTATTCAATCACCAACAAACTCATGACCAAAGGGTTGGGACAAGCCACTCTTGTTTTGGGTGAAAAATAAAAAACAGTCTTATGAAAAATATTTTTAAAACAATCAGTTGTTGGATGCTTGCCTTAAGCGGTGTAGCCGTAATGGCGCAAGAATCATCTACCAGCGCTGCAGCATTAGGCAGAATTTCTATCAATGCGTATATCCCGCCACAAAGAGACGCTTTGCCTTCAGGAGCTGAGAATATGTTGACCAATAAGCTCAACCAAATTCTTACTGCCAACGGAATTTCAGGCTCTAATCCGAGACCAAAGTTCATCATTGTTCCTTCAATTGTGGTAACCAGCAAAGATATTACCGCAACAGCTCCGCCAATGACAGCGCTTTCACTTGATGTGAATTTCTATGTGGGTGATGGAGTTGAAGGTAAACTATATGCCTCAAAAAGTGTATCGGTAAAAGGCGTGGGTGCCAACGAAACCAAAGCTTATTTGGATGCACTTAAAAATATCAAAGCCAACGATTCGGGCATGCAAAGCTTTTTATCGGGAGCCAAAACCAAAATCATAGATTATTACAACGCTCGTTGCACGCAAATCATCAACGAAGCTAATTCTATGGCCAATTCACTCATGGACTATGACGGTGCTTTAGGAAAGTTAACCTCTGTTCCGGAAGAATGTACCGAGTGTTATAACAAAGCTATGGCCGCGGCCGCGCCGATGTTTAGAAAAAAAATCGAGCGTGATTGTAAGAAAATCATGGTTGAAGCCAACAACCTTTGGAACGCCAACCAAGATTGGGACACCGCCAACCAAGTGGGTCAGCTCTTGAGCAGTGTTGATCCTGAAGCTAGTTGCTACAAAGATGCCAAAGCGCTTTCTGACAAAATCGGCAAACGTGTTCTTGAAATTGATAAACGCGAGTGGAATTACAAAATGGAAGTCGATGTCAACCTCAAACGCGACATGATCAAAGCCATCCGCGATATTGGTGTTGCCTACGGAAACGGACAACCTAAAACCGTAGTTTATAAAAGTTTTTGGTAGTCAAAAATATCTAAATAAAAACCCCGATTCAATTTGAGTTGGGGTTTTTTTATGGCACACGCCTGCCCATGCGCTCCCTCCGCTCGGCGCCGCGCTGTTTGCAGTAAGCGGTACTTTGCTTCCATCGCTTGTGCAATTGGTTTCCAAAAAAAGCTATCTTTGAGAAAAGCAATCTGTATGTTTCAATCCAAAAAAGACACGGTTTATGTAGTGCTCGCGGGCATTTTCATTACCAATGCCGTGGTCGCAGAACTCATCGGCGGTAAACTCATTTATATCGGCAGTGCCGTGATGAGTTTGGGCATTTTGCCTTGGCCGGTTGTGTTTGTCACTACCGACCTCATCAACGAATACTTCGGTCAAAAAGGTGTGCGCAAACTCTCGCTCATCACCGCTAGTCTCATCGCTTACACTTTTGTTTTGCTCTATCTCGGTCTCAAAATTCCGGCCGTCAAAGGCGACGGGCTGGTCACAGACGAGCAATTTACCGCAGTCTTTGGGCAAAGCATGCTCATCATCGTCGGAAGCATCACCGCCTTTTTGGTCTCACAGCTCATTGATGTAACTATTTTTCACTTTTTTAAAAACAAAACCGGCGACAAAATGATTTGGCTCAGAAGCACCGGCTCCACAGTCATTTCTCAGCTTTTTGACAGTTTCATCGTGCTGGGCATCGCCTTTTGGCTCCCCGGAAAAATGGACAATGAAACCTTTTTGCTGTCAGCTTTGACGGGATATTCGGTGAAACTCGGCATCGCCATATTGCTCACTCCGCTCATTTATCTCGGGCACTCACTCATCGAAAAATACATCCATGGAAAATAAAACACGTTGCGCTTGGTGCGAAAAAGACGATCTCTACCGCAATTACCACGACCAAGAATGGGGACAACCGGTTCACGACGACCACAAAATGTTTGAGTTTCTAATCCTTGAAACTTTTCAAGCGGGTTTGAGTTGGTATACCATTTTGGCCAAACGCGAAAACTTCAGAAAAGCCTTTGATCAATTTGACTTCGAAAAAGTAAGTCAATATACTGAAGACAAAATTCAATCTTTGATGCTCGATGCGGGCATTATTCGCAATCAACTGAAAATTCGCGCAGCAGTGAGCAATGCTCAGGCATATTTGAAAGTTCGCGAAGAATTTGGCAGTTTTTGCAATTATATGTGGGGTTTCATCGGTGGAAAACCCATCGACCATCATCCAAAAACTTTAAAAGATATTCCGGGCGCAACGCCGCTATCAGACGCTTTGAGCAAAGACCTTAAAAAGCGCGGATTCAAGTTTGTCGGAACCACCGTAGTTTATGCGCATATGCAGGCCACCGGCATGGTCAATGATCATATAGCCAATTGTTGGAAGCGAACTTCTTAAACCGATTTGAGGATTTTGACAAACGTCTCGCGCGAGATTTCAAAGGCGCCCAATTGCTCTAAATAATCGTTGTGTAATTGACAATCCAAGAGACGGTATTTTTTTTCATGGAGGTATTTGACCAAACTCACAAAGGCAATTTTGCTCGCGTTAGATACTTTTGAAAACATGCTTTCGCCACAAAAAACATGGCCCAAGTCAACTCCGTATAAACCGCCAACGAGTTCGTTGTTTTGCCAAACTTCAACCGATTGTGCTTTGCCTTGGCGGTGAAGTTCAATATAAGCCGCAATTATTTCATCGGTAATCCAAGTGCCGTCTTGACCCGGACGAACAATTTGTTGGCAGTTTTTAATCACTGCTTCAAAATCTTGATTAAAGGTAATTTGAAACTTGTTTTGATTGATTAAGTTCCGAATGCTTTTGGGCGTTTTGTACCACTCGGGCACCACGACCATTCTCCGTGGCGGCGACCACCATAATATGGGTTCACCTTGCTGAAACCACGGAAAAATACCGCTGCGATATGCCAACAGCAAACGCTCGGTAGACAAATCTCCGCCAATGGCCAGCAATCCATCATACGAGGCTTCCTCTACCGGCGGGAAAAACAAATCCTTGGTTAAAAAAAACATGATTCTATATTATGTCGCGAAAATAAAAAATCCCAAACGCTCTTGAAACATTTGGGATTTTGTTTGTTGCTTTAATTCGATTAAAAAGGCAAATCGTCGTGTTCTTCTTCGGTAAAAGTTGGTGCCGGTTCAAAAGCTTGAGCTGCCGGCATCGGCGGAGCTTGTTGCGGCATTTCAGTTTGCAATCTTTCAATTCTCCAACCTTGAATCGAATTAAAATACTTGGTTTCGCCTTGTGGATTGACCCACTCGCGGCCGCGCAAATTAATCGACACTTTTACCGCATCGCCGGCCTTATAGCTGTTGAGCAAATCGCATTTGTCTTGCGTAAACTCAATCATAATGTGTTGCGGATATTGTTCTTCAGTCGTAACGACCAATTCTCTTTTTCTGAAGCTGGCACTCACCTGCTGTTCGGCATTAATAACTCTGATTTTTCCTGAAACTTCCATCTCTCTGTAATTTAATTGTTGTTATGAAACTGCGGCTGCCAATAGAATTTTCCAGGCTGATTCCGCATCTTGTTGTTGTAAATATTCTTTGGCTTTGGCAAAAACTTTTTGGTGGTCGTCGGCACTTAAAACACTTTTGACTTCAAAATTTTGTTGCACAAAAAAAGCCAATTCTTCGGCATTGGGCAAAGCTTCAACATTGCCTAACATTCCTAAATCATTTCCGTCAAAAATAGGATTTGATTTGATTTTGGCGGGTATATTATCTACCCCAATTCCCAAAGTTACTAATGGTTTGGGCACTTCAAACAGACCGGCATTGCTGCGCGAATACCAATTGCTTCCCAAGCGCGCTACTAAATCAATTTTGTGTTGGTCAATGACACCGTTTTGATCTAAAACGCGCTCATCGATGTGCAATTTGAGCACCTCACAAATCACTAAATTCCCGGCACCACCTTGATCGCCCAACGGAATAATCTGATTGACTTTGCATTCGAACTGAACCGGTGATTCTTTTACCCTAAAAGGCTTCACCAAATCTGAAGCAATTTCAGTAAACCCAGCTTTGACAAACTCATTCACACCATCGGCATATTCAGTACTCGAAAGCGAGGTTTGTTGCACCATGGCATAACTTACTACATTAATGACTACTTCGCCCGTTGCTTGTACGTTGGTTAAAGTGTGTTTGACCGTATTATCGCGCACACGTCTTGCCGGCGAAAAAATCAAAATCGGCGGATTAGAACTAAACACATTAAAAAAGCTAAATGGCGACAAATTGGGCTGGCCATCATCGCTCATGGTGCTCGCCAAAGCAATTGGGCGCGGAGCCACGGCGCTTTGTAAATATCCTTGTAAACGGGCAGGCGACAATTCTTTGGGTTCTAGGCTAAGCATGCTCTGATTGAGATTTGAAGCAAAAATAACAAATCGACCCATGCAAGATTCTTCCCTGTTGAAAAGAAGTTGGTTTGTTGAAAAAATATTTTCATCCAAAATCATAGGTTCACTTTTGCATATCGACTGATTCGAAATTTATTTATCAACAATTCACACAACTATAACGTTTTAGTAGTGTTTTAATTTAAAAAATTAGGAGAACCATCGTTTAAAACGTAAAAATGTAAGACTTTAATTAATAACTTCATAAAACAAAACTCAATTTTGAACCTAACGCTTTTTAAAATGAAACAACGATTTACTTCAAAAAACAGACTGTTGACGATGATCTGTTTTGTGCTTTTTGCCTGGTCTAATATGTCCGGACAATCAGCAGCCAATGTCAATGATATTATGTTGCAAGCTTTTGGTTGGGATGTGCATACACAAGCATCTGTAAGTGCTGAAGGCGGACTGTATAACTTTTTAAAAAACAGAACCAGTGGTTATGCATCGGTTGGTTTTAATGTAATTTGGTTGCCGCCACCGAGCAAATCAACCGGAGGTGTGGGTTATATTCCGACCGAGCTTTTTAATTTCAGCCAAACGGTTTATGGTTCAGAAACGCAGCTCAGAGCTTTGCTTACCGCGATGAATACTAGCTCTCCGCGAATTCACCCGATGGCTGATGTTGTGGTAAACCACCGAGGCGGAACAACCAATTGGACCGATTTTACCAACCCTACATGGGATTGCCATTCCATCACCAGCACCGATGAGGCCAACTACGGAACCATTACCGGCTATAGACCTTGCGGAACAGCCGATACCGGAGAAGATTTCAACGGAGCCCGTGATTTGGATCACACCAATTTACAAGTGCAAAACGGGGTCAAAGAATACCTAACCCGTCTGAAAGGTTTAGGATTTGACAGTTGGCGTTGGGATGTGGCCAAAGGATTTTCTGCCGGTTATTTTGGAGACTACATCAATTCATCTTCGCCTTATGCATCAGTGGGCGAATATTGGGACGGAAACGTAAATGCTTTGAAAGCTTGGATCAACGGCACCGGAAATCGTTCCGCGGCTTTTGACTTTGCTTTGTATTATAACGCTTTACAACCGGCCATCAACAGCGGAAACTACGCAGCTTTAGCCGGATATCCGGGCTTGGCAGGTCAGTACGGTTATGCCGACAAAGCTGTTACCTTTATTGACAACCACGATACATTCGTAAAACCCGGAAGTTTTGTAACTTCGGACAACATCATGAAAGGTTATGCTTTTATTTTAACGCATCCGGGCATTCCGTGCGTGTTTTTTCCGCATTACAATGGTGGAACCTACAGCAAAGATGGCGTAACGGTTACTTATGCCTCCAACAAAACTGCTATTGACAAACTCTTGGCGATTAGAAGAAACAACAGCATCAACGCCTACAGTTCAGTAGTGGTGAGCAATTCAGGTTCATTTTATTCGGCCACCATCGACAACAAAGTGGTGGTGAAAATTGGCCCCGGTTTGTGGAATCCGGGAACTGGATGGACTTTAAAAACTTCCGGAACCGATTATGCGGTTTGGGAAAAAGAAGTTGTGGTAGACACGCCAAGTTTAACTATTTCACCAGCCGGAGGAAGTTTCACCGCAGGAACGACAGTCAATACAGTACTCACAGCCAACAACAGCACTTCAACCATTTATTACACTACAGATGGTTCAACGCCTACTACAGCTTCGGCTTCGGCTGTTGGCACCAAAACCTTAGCGATTACGAGCACAACCACCTTAAAAGTTTTTGTCAGAAATACGGCAGGAACAAGCTCTGCTGTTTCGACTCAGACTTATACATTTACTGCGGCGCCAACCTTTACCGTTTATTTCAAAAAACCAAGCAATTG
Source organism: Bacteroidota bacterium (assembly GCA_018267095.1). GTDB lineage: Bacteria > Bacteroidota > Bacteroidia > Flavobacteriales > Flavobacteriaceae > Flavobacterium. The sequence continues at coordinate 279,695 of JAFDZC010000018.1, read as the reverse complement.
GGGTTCTGCCATTAAAATTTATTATTGGAATGTAACCGGAACAGCTACTGCTGTGACTTGGCCGGGCGTTGCCATGACTCTGGATTGTGGCAGCTGGTATAAATTTACGTTCCCATCCACGGTAAGTGCAGCGAATTTAATCTTTAACGACGGAAGCCTGCAAACCGCCGATTTATCAGCTACCGCAGGAACCAAGTTTTATGACAATGGTTGGTTAGCTTCGGAGCCTGCCAACAGATGTCCAACCTCAATGACTGTGTATTTTAAACCACCGTCGAATTGGACCGTTACCCCTAAAATTTATTATTGGAATGCCTTACCAACCGGAAGTGCCGCCAATGCTACATGGCCTGGGTTTACAATGACTCCGGATGTAAATGGTTTTTACAAATACACCATTGTGGGCCCAACTTCTGTGAACATTGTATTCAACAACGGTAACAGTGGTACAGGTAACCAAACTGCCGATTTACTCAACAAAAGCAATGGCTACTCATACACTTGGGGCGCTGCTGCGAGAATGAGTGACGACATCCAAAGCAACATCACAACCTACCCGAATCCGGTGGTAGATGTTTTGCAGATTAATTCAGATGCAAAAATATTGCAGTATCAATTGATTTCGATTCAAGGAGCTCTTTTAAAGAAAGGTGTTCTCAACCAAAACAGCATTGATTTGAGTGAGCTGACTTCGGGGATATACTTCATACAAATGACCGACGAAAACGGCCGAACCGAAATGCAACGCATCGTGAAAAAATAAATCATTGTCTCAATTACTTCAAGGCCTGAATTACTCCTAGTTCAGGCCTTTTTTATTGATTTTATTTTGTCAGGGCTACCGAATAATTTCTTTATATTTATTCCCAGAAATCAAAATCATGGAGTTTTCAAACAGAAAAAACATTACCCGCTGGACGCTCATAGCAGCATCATTTGTGATTGTTTTGTTGATTTTGTGGAATACGTATACTTTTTTTCAAATCTTCAAAAACGAAGAACGCGTCAAGATGGAACATTGGGCCGAAGCGCAAAAGACGCTCAAAAATGCCGATGTCAACACCGATATTGAACTGCCACTCAAGATTATCCAGAATGCCAATATTCCCATTATTTTAACCGAAAACGACTCCATCATCAACACGACCAACATCGATGAAGAAATTGTCAAAAATCAAAGTCAACTCAAAGCTCTTTGGCTTCAACTCAAAAACCAGAACGAACCCATCAGCATTGAATATGTCCCCGGAAAATTCCAGTATTTGTATTACGGCGATTCATCACTTTTGAACAAACTCAAATACTATCCGGTTGCCTTGCTCTTGATTATTGTATTGTTTGCGGCCTTGGTGTACAATTTTTATATGAGCACCAAAATTGCCACACAAAACAAACTCTGGGCAGGTATGGCGAAAGAAACGGCGCATCAAATCGGCACACCTCTTTCATCGCTCATTGGTTGGCTAGAAATCATGAAAGCCGACGATGTTGATCCGGTAACGGTTTCTGAAATTGAAAAAGACATTGTTCGATTGCAAACCATCACCGATCGATTCTCAAAAATTGGCTCTGAGCCCATACTGGAAAAACGCGATATTATTGAAGAAACGCGTCAATCATACGACTATCTGCAATCGCGATTTTCAAATCAAGTGGTCTTCAGTTTCAAAGCGCCCAAAAAACAACTCTTGGTATCGCTTAATCCAACGCTGCACAGTTGGACCATTGAAAACTTGGTCAAAAATGCCATTGATGCGATGAAAGGCAGAGGCAAACTCTCGGTGCAAATTGAATATGAAGGAAAATTGGTAAAAATCAAAGTAACAGACACCGGAAAAGGCATCCCGAAAAATCAATTTAAAAGCGTTTTTGAGCCGGGGTTTACCACCAAAAAACGCGGCTGGGGTTTGGGTTTATCGCTCACCAAACGCATCGTTGAAGAATACCATAAAGGCAAAATAAAAGTACTGCAATCTGAAGTGGGCAAAGGCACAACGATGCAAATTACCTTTGAAACTACTGCATAAAAAAATCACTTGCTTTTAGGAGCAAGTGACTTTTACAATTGGCTATTTTTTTACATGTTTTGACTGATGCGATTTGCTAAATCCGTGAATTCTTCAGGCGTTAAACGTACTTTGTTTTGAAAGCGCATATCGTCCATTTGGTCAATGGGAATCAGATGAACGTGTGCATGAGGAACTTCGAGTCCTATCACGGCCATTCCGATTCTTTTGCACGGAACCGTTTTTTTGAGTGCCACTGCCACTTGATGCGCAAATGCCATCAAACCGGCATAATGCTCGGCATCCATATCAAACAACTGATCAACTTCTTGTTTGGGAATACACAAAGTGTGGCCTTTGGCATTGGGATTCACATCGAGAAAAGCCAAATAACGGTCGGTTTCGGCTACTTTATAAGCCGGAATTTCTCCGTGGACGATTTTGGTAAATATGCTCGCCATCTTTTATCTGGATATTTCTAGAATTTCAAACTTCAAGGTTCCGTTAGGCACCGTGATTTCGGCCACATCTCCTACTGATTTCCCGAGTAATCCTTTACCGATGGGTGAAGTCACAGAAATTTTTCCTGATTTCAAATCGGCTTCACTTTCAGCCACCAACGTATATTTCATCTCCAAACCGTTGGCTTGATTTTTAATCTTTACGTTGGACAACACCAAAGCCTTGCTCAAGTCAAGTTGTGACTCGTCAATCAAGCGAGCATTGGCATGCACTTCTTCTAATTTAGCGATGCGCATTTCAAGCAAGCCTTGTGCTTCTTTAGCCGCATCGTATTCTGCATTCTCTGACAAATCGCCTTTATCACGGGCGTCTGCTATATCTTGAGACGCTTTAGGGCGTGCTACATTTTTTAAATAATCGAGTTCTTCTCGTAGCTTTTTTAATCCTTCTGCTGTGTAGTATGATACTCCGCTCATAATATTGGTCATTTATATAAACAGAAAAAATCCCTTAGTCGGGATTCCTGTCGGGCAAATATAACAATAATCTGTTAATGATAAGCCCGTCATGTTTAATTAAATTATATTTGCGCTGAGCATTGCTTAATTCCGTTTGAAAGATGAAAAAAATAGGATTATATCTATCGTTGATTTTAGTTTTAATGGCTTGTGAAAAAGACGCAGCCCGAACCAATAACAATCCTTATTTACCATACTACAGTTTTTCGGTAACCTTGAACTTAAATCTTCCGCTGTACAGTGATTTAAATACCAACCTCAACCCAAAATCTATTACATTGCCCAACGGATCTCAAACTGTTATTATGCGGGTTTCAGACTCAGATTACAGAGCTTGGAATGGCAATTGTCCTAATCAATCGTCAACCGCATGTTCGGTATTGAGTATCGAAGGACTCTATGCGAAATGCGGTTGCGACGATCATTATCAGTACAGCATGTTTGACGGCACTGCTGCCAATGCGCGATATGCAATGGTTCCGTATCGCGTAGAAGTTTTGGGAGGCAACTCTATACGTATTTACAACTAAAACTTAAGTGTTAATCCGGCCAGAAAGTTGATTCCGGCTTGCGGATAGTAATACGGATAAACATCATACATATAGCCATTCGAAATGTATTTTTTGTCAAAGATATTGTTGGCCATCACGTTCAAAACAGCCGATTGAAAAATTCTTTTTAGCGGCATTTCATAAGAAATATTGACATCATTCACAGCGTAATCCGGCAATCGAGCTGCTTCAGATTCGAGGTTGTTCATATACTGCTCACCCACAAACTTAAACAACCAACTCATTTTGAGTCTTTGCGTAGCTGAAAATTCCAATCGGTTGGCTGCGATCATTGAAGGTGAATAAGCAATGGTTTTGTTGCCTATTTTTTTTCCGGCTACTTCTAGCGATACATTTTTGTTTTGACTCCAAGTAAAATTAGGCTGAAGCAACCAACGCTTTGAGAATTTCCATGCGGCTTCTAATTCCAGACCGAGACGATAACTTTTATCGCTGTTTGAACGAATCGGATTGCCCACCTCATCAAGATTTCCGGTTAAAATGAGCTGATCGGTATAAGCCATATAATAAATATTGGCATTCCATTTAATCTTTCCGGATTCATGTCGCCAACCGAGTTCATAATCATCGAGCTTTTCTGGCTTGGGATTTCCGGCTTCGTAGTCGGTTCGGTTGGGTTCTCGATGCGCTTTGGCATACGACGCATAGGCTGTATTTTTTGGATTCACGCTGTAAGTAAGTCCGGCTTTAGGATTGAAAAAACCAAAACTTTCGCGCACCAATTGTGGCTGCACACCATTGGCATTATAGATTACATTTCTGAATTGCAGATCGCCAAACAAACCCAGTTTTGAAGTGAGTTGATAATTGACTTTGGCAAAAGCTGTGGCGTCAATTTTGGTCGCGCGATCGTCATAATAGCGGTCATTCGGATTCAAAGCCACTGCCGCGGAGGTCCAAACTACTTTGCCAAAATGATCTCCAAGGTATTCATTCCAGCTTCCGCCCACCACTAAATCAAGCTTTTCATTTTTGTAATTCGCAGAAAAAGTAGTTCCAAAAAAGTCATTATCGAGCCATTTTCGGTTGACCAAATCAGCTTGGGTTGTGCCATTGTTCGCGGTTAAATTATATTTTGAAAGGGTGGCATCTTCTTTAAAATTCTCATAATAGCCACTGCCTTTGGTGTAATGCAAAGCCGCTTGAGAACTGAAATGTTCGGTATATTTCTGACTCCAATGCAACTGAAAATGATGTTGTTGGTAATAATCGATTTGGTTCTTGTAAAAACGCTCATTGCCCGCATCGTCATAATACAAACCTGAATAATTGTAGGTTGGGTCAGACTTGTATTTATCGGCATCGATGCCGTTCCAAGACTGATAAGTTTTTTCAACGCCGCCAAAAAGCAAGGCTTTGATGAGTGTTTTTTTGCCCACATAAGCCGATTGCAAAAAGTACGATTTCAAGTCAGACGAAGCGCGATCGATATAACCTTTGGAGTTAATACTCGAAACGCGGCCGGACATTTCAAATCGGTCATTGATGAGCCCGGAACTGAATTTGAGCGTGTGTTTGTGCGTGTCAAAACTGCCATAAGTATTGGTAAACTCACCTTGACTTTTGGGGTTTGCGGCATCGGTTTGCAAATTTAAACTCGCGCCAAAAGCCCCGGCTCCGTTGGTAGAAGTTCCTACGCCGCGTTGCAATTGAACACTTTGCAAAGACGAGGCAAAATCAGGTAAATCAACAAAGAAAGTTCCGCTGCTTTCGCTGTCGTTATACGGCACGCCATTGATGGTGACATTCACGCGTGTAGCATCAGTGCCACGAACGCGAATTCCGGTGTAGCCCACCCCATTTCCGGCATCAGAAGTGGTCACGACTGACGGCATAAAATTGAGCAAAATAGGAATATCTTGCCCAAGGTTACGCGATGAGAGTTCTTCTTTAGAAACATTGCTAAAACTCACCGGCGTTTTTTTCTGTGCACGCGTGGCTTTGACCAAAACCTCATCAAGCGCGTTGACTTTTGTAGTGTCGGGTGTTTTTTGTTGGGCATTTACTTGGCCTGAAAACAAAAGGCCGACCAGGAGCACCGCACCCGCGTGAGGGATGGCAGCAGAAATCAGCGAGCCAAGGCCGAGTGCGCGAGGCGAAGGCTTGCTATTGACGCGAACAGCCCGGCCCGCAGGGACACGCCCAAAAAATAATTTTGAAATTTTTGAGTCGGTTTGACTCGAAGCGAATAAAGTTTTCATCCGTAATCATTTTTACGAATAAAAGGGGTAATTATTCTGGTTGATAAATGTGTGTTCTTGCTTTGCGTTGCTTTGAAAATGGACTGCGTTGGCCACCGCACCGTTTTTTCTTTGCAAAATGTCATCGAACATTTCTGACCGCTCGGCCGTCCCTTGGCAGCATTACCTGCCCAGGTTCTTTGGGTATAATCTCAGCTCGTGATTTAGAGCACCCCTTTGAGACGGCACGAAATTAAGCATTAATTGTGAATCGTCAAGGAATATTTTAGAATTTAGGCTTTTGCCGTGAAGCTTTGATCTCAGAAGCCCAGCGTTTGTTTTTGATTCTTTTCTCGATGGCCGAACGTGGAATTTTGGTGGCTTTTCGGGTTTTTACTACCGCGAGTGCCGAGGTGAGCAAGTCAAAAAATCGTTCGGTGACCAGGTTTTTGTTTTTGAATTGGCTGCGGCTCTCGTCACAAGAAAGTTGTAAAATTCCTTCAGCAGAAAGTCGGTTGGCCCAACGGAATTGCAATCGTTCTTTTTGTTCGGCATTCAGCGCTTCAGAGGCCATGACATCAAACAACAAAATGACTTTGGTAGAAACTTTGTTGACATTTTGTCCGCCGGCTCCCGAACTGCGCACGGCTTTGTATTTGAGTTCTGACTTGAGTTGATCTAGGTTCATGACTGCGGTTGATGCGCCGGTTTGAGTAAATCGTTGACGGTTTTGACCGGATTGAACGTAATGAGCGGAACCTCGACAAAAACGGTGATCCATTTGGCCATGGCTCCGTTCCACAAGCCTGGTAATTCATAGGCTTTGATGCTTTTTCCGGATTTGTTTTTGTGGACGATGAAACCCGATTCGCGGTCGATGTATTGTTTTAAATCAAACTTATTTCCTTTGAAATCTTTGGTAGCGCAAACCAAATCCACCGGATTAAAATGGGTAGATTGTGCTAAAATATAAGCTTGCGAAGGATTGTTTAAATCAATCTGCGAAGTTTCAATAATTTGTAAAGACAGATGGCCTTTAGAATCACGTACCCAAAACGGTCCACCGCCGGGTTCGCCTTCGTTTTTAACCATGCCGCAGACGCGAATAGGTCGATGCAGCAAATCTCTGAGGTGTTCTATCTTATATTCAAAAGTATATTTCTTAAAGTCATCAATGATGGGCATGTTGAGCTTTTCACTGACAAAAGTCAAAATATCGCCCAAGTGATTTTCGGTGATTTGCTGGTTTTCAATCAGCCAAAGCCAATCAAAAACTTGTTGCTGCAATTCGAGCAGAATTCCGGCCAAGCCTTTTTTATAAAGGGTTATTTCTTCAATGTGGTTTTGAATGACGTTATCGATGTTTTTGATAAAAATCACATCGGCATCCATGCGATTCAGGTTTTCAATGAGCGCTCCATGGCCGGCGGGTCTGAATACCAATCGTCCGCGATCGTCCCTGAAAGGTTGATTGTCCAAACCAACTGCTATGGTATCGGTTGATTTGTCTTGAAACGAAAAATCGATTTGTATTTTGGAGTTGGTTTTTTGTTCCACTTTGCTGATTTCAGACTCAATAATGCGCTCAAATTGCGATTGATGAATATCAGATATGGTAAAATGCAAACGCGCAATTCCGTCTGAACTTGCATAAAGCGCACTTTCGTTGAGATGTTCTTCAATAGGCGTGGCCGTATGCGTGCTGTATTTGTGAAAAGGCAAAATCGCTTTGGGTTTGTTGCTGAAATTGAAATACTGAGCATCGAGCAAAAGTTTTATAAACTCGTATTGCTTGCGATCAGCTTCCCATTGACTGTAATCAGCGTTAAGTTCTTTGAGAATTAATTCAATGGTTTCATAAAACGGAAACTTGTCTAATCCGGTCAAAAAAACTTTTAAATCGGGCGCATTATGCCGATTGATATAACTGTTGATGGTGTCGTTCTCAGGGTCAAATTCGTTGAGAAATTCATTGAGAAATTTAAACATTCTGCTCGCCGCACCCGAGGCTGGAACAAACTTGAGCAGCTTGAGCTTTTCTTTTTGCGTGTCAAAATAAGCCGCATATCGCTCAAAATCTTCTTTGGTTTGTTTGATGATTCCGTCCGTTTTGGTTGCAGGCTTGACCAGCACTGCTTTGGCGATTCCGTTTTGAAAAATGCCCAAATGCTGACGAATATCATCAAGCGATATACCTTTTTGATAAAACTGAACAAAATCATGCGAATTGAATCCTGCTTTTTTGGCCTCAGTAAGGATTTCGACAATTTCAATGGCTTTTTGCAAACGCGTAGGCGCATCACCGGTTAGAATCACAAAAGGTTTGTCATTGTCAATGAGCGCTTGCTTGAATGTTTCAAAGGTTTGCTCACGGTTGTCTGGAGCATCGCGCAAATCGTCTTTTTCCCACGGAACATCAACATCGGTCAAGAAAAACAAATCGTATTTATGCTTGCGCGCAGCTTTGTCTAGAGTCGGATCGCAAAAGTTATAATAGATTTCAGAAAACACTTTGGTGACTAGCAAACAAGTGTCGCAAAACAAATATTGATTAGCCGTTAAAAGCGCTTCATTTTCTAATCGCGTTTGTCCAATGGCAATGGGCAACAAATCATCCGGATCGCATGCTTGTTGGTAGTTATTCCATTTTTGTTGTAAGTATTCGCGAGCGTATTCAGGCGCCCACTCAGTTTGGAAATACTCGGCCAATTGCTTGGCGAGTGTGGTTTTTCCGGTAGATTCTGGGCCGAATAACGCGAATTTTATGATGATTGAATGTTGCTGTTTAAGGTTTTCCTCCATGTCCAATAAGCCCAAACGGCTAAAATTGTAAAAATTAAATATTGCAGTGCCAACATCCCTAAACCTCTGTAGGCATAAAGGGGCACTACGACTATATCTCCAATAATCCAAAGGGTCCAATTTTCAATTTTTTTATGCGCCATATACCACATAGCGGTAAAAAAAAGTCCCGACGACAGCATATCGACATAGTTGTCTGGGCGAATCGGATAATCAAAGGTTTTATAGACCGCGAAAACTACAAAAATTGTCAGTAAAAACAATAGAATTCCGATGATTTTTTCAGTTTTATTGGTACGCGAAATCTGTTTGTTTTGGGTGATTTTTTCCTTATTTCTTCCCCACTGATACCAGCCGTAAATACTCATGATTGAAAAGTAACCGTTGAGCATCATATCGCCCAAATAACCCGCCTCATAAAGTAGATAACTGGTAATAACCGTCGCTATCAAACCGGTGGGATATGCCAGTATATTGACTTTTTTGACAAGCCAAACGCTCCAAATGCCCAATAAAAAGACAACCAACTCGAGAAAAACCCGAAAATACGAAGCGTCTTTGTAGGCATTTAAAAAGAAATCCGTCATGATTGTGTTTCAAAAAAATGAGGGTTTTCTTCAAAGGCAGTTCCTATAACCACAAGGTCTGCGCCGGCTTCATACGCCTGTTGGATAGCAGATAAACTTCTGATTCCGCCACCGACTATCACCGGAATTGAAACGGTTTGCGCCACTTTTTGAATCAATTCTGTTGGAACCGGATTCAAAGCGCCACTCCCGGCTTCGAGATAAATCAATTTGTGCCCTAAATATTGTCCGGCCAAAGCAGTTTGTGCGGCTAGATCAGAATGAGTTCTATCGATGGGTGTTGTCTGACTTACACGCTCCACCGCAGTTTGGGAGCCGCTTTCGATGAGAAGGTATGAAGTGGGAATGACTTCCATTTGTGTTTTTTGCAATATCGGTGCCGCTTGGACTTGTTGCTCTATCAAATATTCCGGATTGCGCCCAGAGATGAGCGACAAAAACAAAATACCGTCGGCCAAATGAGCAATTTGAACATGATTTCCCGGAAACAAAAGGACCGGTAATTGGGTGTGTATTTTTAGTTGCCGAACCAATTCATCCAAGTGATTTCCGTGAAAAGTGCTTCCGCCCAATAAAATATGAGTTATCGGAGCCGATTTTATCTTTTCAGATAAAAGCAAGACATCGTTTACTGAAGTTTTTTCAGGATCAACCAACACCGCCAAAAGTTTTTGACCGTTTTGTTTTGCTTGTTTTATGAATGTATAAATAGAACTCATTCAGATTCAAAAGTGCAAACAAAGATATAGTCTTCGCGTTTAATAAAATGAACCGGGAAAAATTCTGTCTGGTTGTTGAAGTCCAATCGCGCCGTGGCTCTTCCGTCTGAAAGCTCAAAAGGCAATTCACTGATGTGGTTCGGGTAACTGATGCCTTTTTCGTTTTTGATTTTAAAAACCGATTCTTTGATGCCCCAAACCACGGTGGCTTTTTCGGTTTGTTCCGCTATTGACAGGCCTTTGAGATGCAAATTAACATCCATAAAACGCGGGGCTATTTGCAGGACTTTGGATTTAATGGCTTCGATGTCGAGGCCTAAATTTTGGTTGCTGATGGCGATTCCTGAAAAACCGTGTGCATGCGAAATCGAGACAAAAAATCCGTTGGACAAATGTGGTTTTCCGTGCGCGTCATAACTCAAATCAAAATCAGACAACTCCAAATGATTGAGAATTTGCCGCACCGATAAAAACCCTTTTTGATGTTCAACCGACTTCATGTTTTTGAGACGCTGTTGTGATTCGGGTTTTAAAATGAGATTTTTGGTCAATTGTTCAACCGATTCCTCAATCTTCCAGAGGTGTAACTGGGTATGTGGTTTTATGTTTAAAGTTTGATAAAAAGGCATAGTCTGAACATTCTCTAGCCCCGGTAGCAGCGGCATCCTCCTGATTTTTTGTAGGCTAGCCGAAAGAAAATCAGGAGATAGAGCGAATAACGGGAAATAGCTTCAAATTATTTTTCTGATTCTTAGCAGGTTAAACCGAGTCAACGATTCATAAAATTACTTTAAAGCTTTTGAAATAAAAACTTAGTTTGTACTTTTGCCCACTCAAAATATAAACACAAATATACTTTTTAAATGAGTACGATAACTACGCCTTATGTGGCATATAAAGTAAAAGACATTTCTCTGGCAGCTTGGGGAAGAAAAGAAATTGAATTGGCAGAAGCTGAAATGCCAGGACTCATGGCGCTTCGCAAAGAATACGGTGCTTCTCAACCACTCAAAGGAGCGCGCATTGCCGGTTGTTTGCACATGACCATTCAAACGGCGGTCTTGATAGAAACTTTGATTGCTTTGGGCGCTGAAGTAACTTGGTCATCTTGTAATATTTTCTCAACGCAAGATCAGGCTGCTGCTGCGATTGCTGCGGCCGGAATTCAAGTGTATGCTTGGAAAGGTTTGAACGAAGAAGAATTTGATTGGTGTATTGAGCAAACTTTGTTCTTTGGCGAAGACAGAAAACCGCTCAACATGATCTTGGACGACGGAGGTGATTTGACCAATATGGTTTTTGACCGTTACCCAGAATTGGTAGCCGGAATCAGAGGTTTGTCTGAAGAAACCACTACCGGTGTGCACAGATTATACGAAAGAATGAAAAACGGAACTTTGGTGATGCCGGCAATCAACGTGAACGATTCGGTGACCAAATCAAAATTCGACAACAAATACGGGTGTAAAGAATCGGCGGTGGATGCAATCCGTCGTGCTACTGATGTGATGTTGGCCGGAAAAAGAGTTGTGGTTTGCGGATACGGCGACGTAGGTAAAGGTACTGCAGCTTCATTCCGTGGCGCTGGTTCTATCGTTACAGTGACTGAAATAGACCCAATTTGTGCATTGCAAGCGGCGATGGACGGTTATGAAGTAAAAAGATTAGACACGGTTGTTGGCAACGCTGACATTGTAATCACTACTACCGGAAACAAAGACATCGTTTTGGGTAGCCACTTCGAGCAAATGAAAGACAAAACCATCGTTTGTAATATTGGTCACTTCGACAATGAAATCGACATGGCTTGGCTCAACAAAAACCATGGTGCGTCTAAGGTAGAAATCAAACCACAAGTAGACAAATACACCATCAACGGAAAAGACATCATCATCTTGGCCGAGGGTCGTTTGGTAAATTTAGGTTGTGCTACGGGTCATCCAAGTTTTGTGATGAGTAACTCGTTTACCAACCAAACTTTGGCTCAAATTGAATTGTGGAACCACAGTGACAAATACAACAACGAAGTATACATGTTGCCGAAACACTTAGACGAAAAAGTAGCTGCTTTGCACTTAGAGAAATTAGGTGTTGAACTCGAAACTTTAAGAGAAGATCAAGCTGCATATATCGGAGTAGATGTAAAAGGTCCGTTCAAACCGGAATACTACAGATACTAAAACGACTGTAAGATTTTAGGATCTTAAGAAGATAAGAACCCTCGCTGAAAAGTTGAGGGTTTTTTATTTGAATTTTTCTACCTTTAGAAAGCTAAAAACAAACTTTTATGAAAAGAATATCTATTGCGCTGCTTTTTTTGTCCTTGTGTTCTTGTAAGAAAGAAACCGTTGAAACGGTTGAAACAGTCAAAAGCGACAATTCAGTCAAAACCGTAACTACCTCGACAACCAGAATCAAAACCGACTTGGATATTTCGGCAGATTCCATCAAAAATCAATTAGAAAAGGCCAAAACTGAGGTTCAAAAAGCCATCGAAAAAGGCGACAAAAAAGCGCAAGCTGCCGCTCAAAAAGCTGCCGATGATGCACAAGCCGCTTGGGACAAAATCAAAAAAGAGCTTGAAAAAAGCGCTCAAGAAACCAAGTCGTCATTGCAAGAAGCAAGCGATAAGGCCAAAGAAAGTTACAACGAAGCGCTCGAAAAAGCCAAAGCAAAATAAACAATATGAAAAAACTATTCTTCTGCGGATGCTGGCTACTGTCCCTTCAGGGCTTTGGGCAAATTGTTAACTCAGCACCCTACATTCTCACGGTAGATGAAGCCAAACAATGGACCCAAACCGGACCGACCGCGTCGACTGATTTAATCGCAACGACTCCGCTGGCTGAGCGATTTATGGATGCAAATTCTCAATTAAATCCGGCCTTGAGCAATCAAATGAAAATTGCTTATTTGCCCGACGGAATGAACAATTTCGGCAATTATTTTGGCGAGCAAAGTCAGTTCAATCTGTATAATTTTACGCATTGGCAATACATTGACAAACTCGTTTGGTTTGGCGGAACTGCCTCGCAGACCTTGCAACTTCCGTCTTCGCCTTGGGTGAATGCTGCCCACAAAAATGGCGTCAAGGTTTTTGGCAATGTCTTTTTTGCCCCGACTGCTTTTGGTGGATCAACCACCACGTTGACCAATTTTCTCGAACAAGACGGTTCCGGAAATTTTGTGATTTTGCCCAAAATGATTGACATGATGCAATACTACGGTTTTGACGGCTGGTTCATCAACGAAGAAACCGCCACCAATGCTACGACTGCTTTGCTCATGCGCGACTTTGTCAAAGCATTGACCGCTGCCGCCGAGGCTGTTGGTAAAGAAGTCATGTGGTATGATGCCATGCGACTGAGCGGCGCTGTGGGCTGGCAAAACCGACTCAATGCCAACAACAGTCCGCTGGTACAAGACGACGCCGATGGCGATACAACCAACGGTTTTGAAAGCCGAGTAAGCAGCAGCATTTTTATTAATTTTTTCTGGAGCGGAACCACACTGCCCAATGCCTCACGTGCGCGAGCTGCCACTATTGGTCGTTCTGAATTTGATGTATTTACCGGTGCCGATATTTGGCCCGGACGCAACCAAGGTGATTTTGAACTCAGCGGCAATACGTTTATGAGCAATTTGCATCAAACTGATGGCGTTACACCGGTCACTTCACTGGGCTTATTCGCCCCCAACTGTGTGTATAACAATTCTACTTATACCAATTTCAACAACGACCCAACCGATTACACAACGTTTTATAATGCAGAAAACCATTTGTTTTCAGGCGATGACAACAATCCATCAACCACTGAGGCTACGGGTTTTAAAGGTTTGTGCCATTGGATTCCCGAAGCTTCGGTGATTGCTTCAAATCAATTCAGCACCAATTTTTCAACGGGTCACGGCACCAAAAAATTCTCACTCGGAAGCCAAATCAGTTCAGAGCCTTGGCACGACATGAACCAACAAAATATTTTACCCACTTGGCAATGGGCTTTTTCTGAAAACAATTTACTAACTGCACGTTGGGATTTTGACGATGCTTTTGCCGGCGGTAATTCGATTAAAATATCCGGAAATCTGCCTGCAAACCATCCGGTTGATCTAATACTCTATAAGGTCAACATGGATACCACTAACAGCCCGGACCCGATGGTTTTCATTTCGTCTATTGTCTACAAAACCCCAACAATCGATTCGCATATGAAATTAGTCGTGGTTTTTGCTGACGAACCCAACCAACGTTATGAGTTTCCGATTCTTTCGGGTATTGACCTTCCTAACGGCTGGACACTTAGCAATGTTGAGGCAGGAACGACGCCTGAGTTTTATTCTCGGAAATTAATCATGATTGGTTTGCGCTTTGAATCCGATATCGCAATCGCCGATTTCAACGCCAACATTGGTAGCTTGGCCGTCGAGGCAATCGGTCTGCTTTCGAGCAATCAAATAGACAAAGTGAATTCTTTTGTTATCATCAGTTATCCGCAAAACAACAACTTCATCTTATTCAACATCAACTGGCCTGCCGCCAAAGAACTGCAATACACCGTTACTGATTTACAAGGAAAAGTAGTTCGTAAAAATACCGTTTCAGTTAATGGTGAAGCGAATATTCCGTTTCCAACCAATGGTCTGGCTGCCGGAACTTACATTGTCAAATTCAGCGACAGCAGTAATCATATCGAAACCCGTAAAATGATGGTCAAATAATCAATCCCCATACAAAACAAAAAGCCCGACTTAATGAATCGGGCTTTTTTATGAGATAAAATCTAGTTTTTATGCTTCAAACGGAAGGATAGAAACGTATGATTTGTTATCAGCTTTTTTCTGGAACTTCACAATTCCGTCCACTTTTGCATGCAAAGTGTGATCTTTGCTGATGTAAACGTTTTCACCCGGATTGTGTTTAGAACCTCTTTGTCTTACGATGATGTTCCCAGCAATAGCAGCTTGACCTCCAAAAATCTTAACACCTAAACGTTTCGATTCTGATTCTCTACCATTCTTAGAACTACCGACACCTTTCTTGTGAGCCATGACGTATTAGTTTTTAATGTTAATTATTCTTCAGTGGTTACTTCTGCTTTTTTAGGAGCTGCTTTCTTTTTAGCGCCTGAAGCATTGATGCCTTCAATAACGATTTGGGTTAGAGCTTGTCTGTGACCGTTTCTCTTTTTGTACCCTTTTCTTCTTTTCTTTTTGAAAACAATTACTTTGTCTCCTTTTAAGTGTTGTAACACTTTGGCTTCAACTGAAGCTCCTTCTATAGCCGGGGCGCCTAAAGTAACGTTTCCGTTATCGTCTAACAAAAGAACTTTGTCAAAAGAAACTTTTGAACCTTCTTCGCTAGCCAAACGGTGTACATACACCTTTAAGTCTTTGCTTACTTTGAATTGTTGCCCTGCTATCTCTACGATTGCGTACATAACAATAATGTTTATTTTGTTTATAAAATGAGCGCAAATATACAGCTAAAATCGACACCCACAACATCTTATCAAAAAAATTTTAATTGCTCTTTTTTGTTGATCATCACAGCTTCAAGTCT
Source organism: Bacteroidota bacterium (assembly GCA_018267095.1). Lineage (GTDB taxonomy): Bacteria > Bacteroidota > Bacteroidia > Flavobacteriales > Flavobacteriaceae > Flavobacterium. The sequence goes on along the minus strand of JAFDZC010000018.1, from coordinate 264,289 downwards.
TGCAAAATATTTTTTCAGGGCGTGCCGGCGTTCCAACCCATTTCACACAAAAAGCCGCGGAGTGCGCCGTCGCGCTGTTCGCTTCAATCTTTTGCCCCTGTAAAGAAAGGCGCAAAAGGATTTCCGCTGCCATCGCTCACGCAAAACCGTATACTGGAAAACTTCAACTAAAAATGCTACATTTGGCGTAACACAATCTTATTCAAAGCAGACTAAAATCTGCAAAACTGTAATTCATATGAGAAAAACTTGGTTCATCGGCTGCTTCCTGACTGTTTTGAGCAGTAATTTATTCGCCCAAAAAATTGAATTTCAAGAATACACCTTAGACAACGGCTTGCATGTGATTCTGCATCAAGACAAAACCGCTCCGGTCATTACCACGTCGGTCATGTACCACGTTGGCACCAAAAATGAAAACCCCAACCGCACCGGATTTGCCCATTTCTTTGAGCATTTGCTCTTTGAAGGCACTACCAACATTCCCAAAGGCGAATGGATGAAAATTGTCTCGGGCAACGGCGGATACAACAACGCCAACACTACGGTCGACCGCACCTATTATTACGAAGTATTTCCGTCCAACAATCTTGAACTTGCTTTGTGGATGGAAGCCGACCGCTTGCGTCAACCCATCATCAACCAAGTAGGCGTTGACACCCAAAAAGAAGTCGTCAAAGAAGAAAAACGCCTAAAAGTAGACAACCAAGCCTACGGAAGCCTGCTTTCTGAAGTCCGTAAAAAATTATTTGTCAAGCATCCGTATCGATGGGATATTGATGGCTCTATGGAACACATTGATGCCGCTACTCTAGCCGACTTTCAGGCTTTCAACAAAAAATACTATGTGCCCAACAACGCTGTTTTGGTCGTGGCCGGAAATTTTGAAACCCAACAAGCCGTAGAATGGATCAAGAAATACTTTAGCCCCATCAAAAAATCTGCTGACCCTGAAAAAATCAATATAGCTGAAGAACCCATTACCCAAACTATTCAAGCGCGCTACGAAGACCCGAACATTCAAATTCCGGCCATAGTGGTAGGTTACCGAATTCCTTCTATGAAAAGTCGCGATGCCCACGCGCTTGATTTGATTTCCTCGGTTTTAAGCGACGGAAAAAGTTCGCGTTTATACAAGAAAATTGTCGATGAGAAAAAAATGGCCTTGCAAATTGGCGCTTTCCCGGTCAGTCAAGAAGATTACGGCATGTATGTAATTTACGGATTGCCGATGGGCAACAATTCAACCGACAGCATTTTGGCCGAAATTGATCAAGAAATCCTCAAGTTGCAAACCGAACTCATCTCAGAGCGCGATTATCAAAAACTGCAAAATGCTATTGATACAGACTTTGTCAGTAGAAACTCAGGTGTTGAAAAAATCGCCGAAAATTTGGCCAAATATTATCTTTTGTATGGCGATGTCAACCTCATCAACACTGAGGCTGATTTGTATCGTTCGATCACGCGTGAAGAAATCCGTGAAGCCGCCAAAAAATATCTCAATGCCAACCAACGCCTCATATTGAACTATGTTCCAAAATCTAATTAATCGACCTTTATGAAAAGATTTTTAGCATTTACCCTATCCGTTTTGAGCTTGACTATACAGGCGCAAAATATTCCTATGCCCAAACCCGGACCGGTGCCCACAGTCAACATTGGCAAACCACAAACTTTTGAACTCGGCAACGGACTCAAGGTATTGGTGGTTGAAAATCATAAACTGCCGAGGGTTTCTTTTAATTTAACCCTTGACAATCCACCGTATGCCGAAACCAACAAAAAAGGTGTCTCTGATTTGATGGGCACACTTTTGGGCAGCGGTATTGAAAACACCACCAAGGATGCTTTTAATGAAGAAGTCGATTTTTTAGGCGCTTCAATCAATTTTAGTAGTGAAGGTGCCTATGCCAGCGGGCTTTCAAAATACAGCCAACGCATTTTAGAGCTTATGGCGCAAGGTGCCTTGCACACCGCTTTTAATCAAGCCGAATTTGACAAAGAAAAAGCCAAAATGCTCGAAAGTCTTAAAGCTGGTGAAAAAGATGTTTCAACCATTGCCCGCCGAGCAGAAAATGTTTTGTGTTATGGCAAAAACCATCCGTTTGGCGAGTATGTTTCAGAAAATTCATTGAAGAACATTACTATAGATGATGTAATTTTAAATTACAACACTTATTTTGTGCCTGAAAACGCTTATTTAGTGGTCATTGGCGATGTAAAATTTGATGAAATCAAAACACAGATAGAAACATTGTTCGGGCCTTGGCTAAAAGCAGCCGCGCCGAATTTGAGTTATACTGACCCAAAAGACGTTCAATACACGCAAATTAATTTTGTCGATGTGCCCAATGCGGTTCAGTCTGAGATTTCGATTATGAATCTCTGTCGACTCAAAATGACCGATGCCGATTATTTTCCGGTGATGCTCACCAACTACATTTTGGGCGGAAGTAACGGACATTTGATGGATAACATTCGTGAAAAGCATGGCTGGACGTATGATGCGGGATCCAATATTGGCGCACAAAAATACATCAGCCGTTTTATAGCTTATGCGCAAGTGCGAAACGCCGTGACCGATAGTGCCGTGGTTGAAATGATGGGCGAAGTCAAACGCATGCGCACCGAAAAAGTTTCTGATAAAGAACTCAAAGATGCCAAAGCGAGTTTTATTGGCCAGTTTGTGATGCAAACCGAAAAACCGCAAGCCATTGCCGGATATGCTTTACGCACCAGAACTCAAGGTTTACCCGAAGACTTCTACGAGAATTATATCCGCAACATCAACGCGGTATCAGCCGAAGATATTCTGCGTGTGGCCAATTTGTACCTCAAACCCGACAAGGCCAGAATCGTGATTGCAGGCAAAGGCGAAGAAATTATTCCGGCGCTCGAAAAACTCAAAATCCCAATGTTTTACTTTGACAAATGGGGCGGAAACACCACCAAACCCGATTACAAACGCATCGTCCCCAACTCAGTAACCGCCAAATCAGTCCTTGAAAATTACCTCAAAAACATCGGTGGACAAAAAGCAGTTTCTGAAGTAAAAACCTTGATGAGTGTGGCCTCAGGAACCATTCAGGGCGCCCCGGTTGAACTGACTTCTAAAAGCACTTCTTCGGGCAAAATGATGCGCGAGATGAAAGCCATGGGCATGTCGATGATGAAACAAGTCATCAATGATAAATCGGGTTATATCATACAACAAGGCCAACGCAAAGACTTGACGCCTGAGGAATTCAAAGAATACCAACAAGTAGCGCGTCCGTTTAACGAATTGGAATTACTCAACAAACCAGGCGTTACATTACAAGGATTAGAAAACTACAACGGAACAGATGCTTATGTGATTAAAGACGGTAAAAACCTCAAGTATTTTGATGCGCAAACCGGTCTGAAAATTGCCGAAGCCCTAACGCTGAATGTAGCCGGAAAAGAAATCACCCAAACCATTTCATTCGGTGATTATCGCGAAGTAAACGGGCTTAAGTTTCCGTATGAGACGCGCATCAACTTAGGTATTGAAATTTTACTGATAACCACCGAAGTCAAAATCAACGAAGGGGTTTCGGACGAAGATTTCAAATAAAAGAAACACATTCAAAAATAAAAGGCTGTCTCTCGGGGCGGCCTTATTTTTTTCCGGTTAAATAAACGCCGACCAAAATGATGGCCGCGCCCAAAAGTTGCAGAGCGCTCAAAGATTCTCCGTATAAAATACCCCAAGCACAGGCCACAATCGGAATCAAATAAGTGACTTGCGTTGAAAAAACCGGCGAGGAAATCTGGATGAGTTTATAAAACAAAATGTTGGCAATTCCGGTTCCGAAAACACCCAAAAGCAAAACAAAAAACGAAGCTTTGATCGTTTGCGGCGTGGTGACAATGTCTAAATAACCCGTGGCCAGTAAAATGATCAACGCAGGCAAAAGCATGATGGCGAAGTTTCCGGCGGTGATGGCTTTCGGACTCAAATCAGACAAATATTTTTTGACCAAATTCACGTTGGTCGCATAACACATCGTAGCCACCAGCACAAATCCGGCGAACCAATAATTCTGAGTTGGGTGATCCATCGCGCCACTTAAAATAAGAATCATCGTTCCAATCAAACCAATAATCAACCCAATTACCTGACTGCGTTTGACGCTGAGCCCAAAAAAAGCGGTTCCCAAAATCAAAGCATTGACCGGTGTGAGTGAATTAAGAATCGATGTGACTGAACTGGAAATCTGTGTCTCGGCCAAAGCAAAAAAATACGCCGGAATAAAATTGCCAAACAAACCGGCCAAAGCGACATACTTCCACTGATGGCGTGGAATTTCAGGCAAATTCTTATAACTCACCAGCAGCAAAAATACCGCTGCGCATACAATTCTGAGCGAACCCAATTGGAAAGGATTGAGCCCATCTAAACCCAATTCAATCAAGATAAATGAACTGCCCCAAATCAGAGCAAGCACCAAAAGTAAAAACCATTTGAGTTGACGGGTTTCCATAGCGATTAATTTGAGTTCAAATTTGTAATAATTTTATGAATTGACCCTGAGAAAATTAATTATTTTTGTTGCGGATTCTTCAGATGATGCATCCCTCTAACTAAATCCTCATCTCATGAACTTATCAAAATTTTTCGCAGTTGCCTCTTGTTGCGGAATCGTTGTTACCGGTTGCAAACAAACTGCCAGCCCGGCTCCGGAAAAAACGGTCGCCAAAGTGAAACACACAATTAACCCTGAAAAATTACAGACCGCCACTTTTACGATTGACGGAATGACTTGTGCCATTGGTTGCGCCAAAACTATTCAGGACGAATTATCAGATTTAGACGGTGTTCAAAAAGCAGCCGTTGATTTTGACAAAAAACTTGCTACGGTGAGTTTTGACAGCTCATTGCAAACACCTGAATCTTTGACCAAAGTGGTAGAAGCTACCGCCGACGGAAAAACGTATAAAGTATCGAATATGGTCGCTGGAAAATAAACCAAGCATATTATAAAAAACGAAGGAACCTTGATCGGGTTCCTTTTTTATTTCTTCCAACGAAGGCTTTCAAGCAAGCGCTGCATATCGTTTTTTACGTAACTCGCTGCCGGCATAATCGAATCAAAATTGGGTTTGGCATAAAAATATACCGAACAATCTATAAAATGCTTGGTGCTGTCGGTAGCGTAAAATTGTCCGTTGGTAGCGGCGTTTCCGTCTACATGGTAAAACATTCCGTATACTCTGTGGTCTTGATTGACAAACGGTTGCTCGAGAATATCATCGGCCTTGATGACATGCTCATAGGTAAGTTTCTGAGCATCGCGCAAAAGCACTTTGATATTGCCCGAAACCGGTTTGTAGGTCAAATAAATGGTTGCCTTCATTTTGGGATAATGAATCTCAAAATTACAATCAGATTTTTCTTTAATCACAGCCTCAGAATTCATATCAAAGGTAAACGGACAGTCGTTTTCGAAATGATCATACGTCGCTTCGGGATAATCCAAACGCAATTGGCCATCGGGTTTGGGCAATATTTCTTTGCGGCAAGAAATGGCCGAAACTGCTAGTAAAATCAACGTTAAAAACAAAATAGACTGCTGGTTTTTCATACTTATTCTAAGGTAACTTTGATTTGTTTGATGCGTTTTTTATCGAGCGATTCTATGGTAAAACGATAATTTTCAAAATGTATTTTCTGTCCTTTCTTCGGGAAATGACCCAAAACTTCCAAAATAAATCCGGCCAAGGTTTCGGCTTCGCCTTTGTGGGCTTCAAATAAATCTTCATCTACGCCGGTAATTCGATAAAAATCTTTGAGATTAACTTTGCCTTCAAACAGAAAATTTTGATCGTCTATTTGCGAAAAATGAATGTCTTCATCGTCAAATTCATCACTGATGTCGCCCACAATTTCTTCGATGACATCTTCTAACGAAACCACGCCTGAAGTTCCGCCATACTCATCGACCACCACCGCTAAATGGCTTTTCATGCGCTGAAAATCTTGCAGTAAATTGTCGAGCTTTTTATTCTCGGGCACAAAGAAAGGCTCGCGCAAAAGCGACGTCCAATTGAATTCTTTTTTGTGAATATAGGGCAGCAAATCTTTGACAAATAAAACGCCTTCAATCTGATCAATATGCTCGCGATAGACCGGAATGCGCGAATAACCCTTTTCGGTGATCTTGGGCAAAATCTCTGCAAAAGTTTCAGTTATTTCAAGCGCAAACAAATCAATCCGCGGACTCATGACTTGTTTGGTGTCGGTATTGCCGAACGAAACGATGCCTTCGAGGATTTTTTGTTCTTGATGTGAAGTGTCTTCGCTGGAAGTAAGTTCGAGTGCCTGCGAAAGCTGATCAACTGAAAAATTGGTCTTCTGCTTTCCGAGTTTTTCGTGCAGATAAATTGAAATCGAGCGCATCGGAATGCTCACCGGCGAAAGGATTTTGTCTAAAAACAGCAGTGGATAAGCAACCCATTGCGCGAACTTTAGATTGTTGCGATTGGCGTAGACTTTGGGCAAAACTTCGCCAAAAAGCAAGATTAAAAAGGTAACCAAAATAACTTCTGTAATGAAGCGCAAAACCGCAGACGCAATGGTTTCAAAAATATGCTGGCCAACCACCGAAAATAAAATAACCACTCCGATATTGATGAAATTATTCGCAACAAGCAAAGTGGCTAAAAATTTTTTAGGTTTTTCGAGTAAGGCAGAAATGATTTTGGCCTTTTCAGGATATTTTCGAGCACAATCATCTATATCTTTTGGTGTTAGCGAAAAATAAGCTACTTCTGCAGCCGAAACCATCGCAGAACAAAACAGCAGAATAAATATTCCTGCAAAACCCAACAACATCTGGGTGTCTATCGTTGACCAAAAAGAATAACTGGGCTCTGGGTCCAAATGAAAACAAATTGGTGAAACTTCTTAGAACGGCATATCGTTGTCCGGCATCGAATTCGAGCTTCCGTCAAATCCGGAATTTTTATCGGTTGATCTTGGTTCTATTTCCTTTTTGACATTGAGAAACGTAAATTCGGTTACCTGAATTTCAGTGGTGTATTTGGTAACTCCTTCGTCGGTTTGCCATTGTCTTGACTTGATTCGTCCTTCAACATAAATCTTATCTCCTTTTGAAAGATATTTTTCACAGATTTCAGCGGCTTTGTTGCGCACCACTAAATTGTGCCATTCGGTCGAAGTAATTTTTTCGTTGGTTGATTTGTTGATGTAGGTTTCATTGGTTGCTAGAGGAAATCTTCCGATACAGTTTCCTCCTTCAAAATAGTGCATTTTGATATCTTCACCTAAGTGCCCGATCAACATTACTTTATTTAAGGTTCCACTCATTTTTTAGAGGTTTTTTTGGGATGGTTGTAATTCGACCAAATGTAATGATTTTTTAAAAACTAATTCCATTGGCGTGTCATAAAATTAAAAATTACAATCGGTGTCGGAAGCTCCACTGCGGCTTGATGAGATATTGCATTCTGAAGAATGCCCGAGAGCTTGACTTTCCAGAATTTTATGTGCAACAATCTGTGGGTAAGCCGATGCAAAATTTCTTCAGAAGTTAGTTCTTCAATGGCTGTAATTTGATCTTTATATTCAGATTTCAAAAGCCATTCTAAAATCATCTTTTCATCCGCAACAAATGCTGTTTCCAACAACGGAAATTCATACAATCGTTTCCAAATGCCCGATTCGGACCGTTGTTGAAGTACGGTTTTTTTGTTTTCATCTTCAAAAACTACATAATTAAAATGCTTTTGCTGCACTTTGGTTTTGGAGATTTTCACCGGAAGTTGATTGACCTTTTTCTGCGCTAAAGCCAAACAAGCGCTGTTCAAAGGACAAATTGTACAATCCGGATTCTGCGGAACACATTGCAGCGCACCGAATTCCATAATCGCTTGGTTGAACAAGCCCGGATTCTCTGTTAGAATCAACTCGTTGGCCAAGGTAAAAAACTCTTTAAACGCAACAGATGAGGCAATATCGGTTTCTATTCCAAAAAAACGAGCCAATACCCGATAAACATTTCCGTCAACGACCGGAGCTTTTTGGTCAAAACAAAACGAAGCGATAGCCGCCGCGGTATATTGACCGATTCCTTTAAGTTTGAGCAACTCGTGATAGGTTTCTGGAAATTTACTGTCTAATTCAAAAGCTATTTTTTGCGCTGTCTGATGCAAATTGCGCGCTCTCGAATAATAACCCAAGCCTTGCCAAAGTTTTAAAACCTGTTCTTCAGAAGCGTTCGCCAAATCAGCAATAGTCGGAAAAGCTTCAGTAAACGCATCGTAATAAGGCATGGCCTGAGCTACACGGGTTTGTTGCAGCATGATTTCAGAAAGCCAAATATGATAAGGATTTCGGGTATTTCGCCAAGGTAAATCGCGTTTATTTTGAAGATACCATTTGGTAATTTGGAAGGCAAAATCCATGTTAATTTTTTGGTCAACAAAAATAAAAGTTTATGTGATTAAATTTTAGTCAATTAGGTTGATTTATTGTTTTATTAATTCATATATTTGCGGCCTCAAAAAAAACCAAATTAATATTTTAAAATACGAAAGAAAATGACGAAAGCAGACATCGTAGCGAAAATTTCTGAGAAGTTAGGTCTTGAAAAAGGAGATGTTCAAGCCACTGTAGAATCTTTTATGGAAGAAGTAAAAACTTCTTTAGAAACAGGAGACAATGTTTATTTAAGAGGATTCGGTAGCTTTATCATCAAAACAAGAGCTGAAAAAACCGGAAGAAATATCTCTAAAAACACCACTATCAAAATTCCGGCGCACAACATTCCGGCTTTCAAACCAGCTAAAGTTTTCGTAGAAGGCGTAAAAACTAACAACGAGGCCAAATAAAAAATTTTATTAATCACAAATTCACCAGCTATGCCAAGTGGTAAAAAAAGAAAAAGACATAAGGTAGCGACGCACAAGCGTAAAAAAAGAGCGAGAGCTAACCGTCACAAAAAGAAAAAGTAGTCTAAAAACTACTTTTTTCTTTTTAAACGTTCCTTGAAATTGAAAATTAGACGATTAAGATTGTAATGTCTTGAAATCTAATTTTCACCGGGTAATATACCTGTAAAATATTGTTTAATCCATCCTTGAGAAGTTGGCAGTTCAAGTTAGTTCTTCTGAACTCTCCCAGACCGACAACCACTTCACGGATAAAAATTTAACGTGTGAATAAAGAATTAATCATCCGATCTAGTTCTGAAGCCGTAGATTTTGCCTTATTAAAAGATGGAAAACTAATTGAATTACACAAAGAACAAGAACAAAACAACTTCCAGGTCGGCGACATTTTTATTGCAAAAATTCGCAAACCCGTTGCCGGACTCAACGCGGCTTTTGTAAATGTAGGTTTCGAAAAAGATGCCTTTTTACATTATCACGACCTCGGACCGAATCTTGCTTCTCAGCTGAAATTCATCAAACTTGTAAGCACAGGTAAAATAAAAGATTTCTCACTCAAAAACTTTCAGTTTGAAAAAGAGATTGATAAAGACGGAGCCATAGCCGACGTGCTGGGCACCAATCAATCTGTACTGGTTCAAGTGGTCAAAGAGCCCATCTCAACCAAAGGGCCACGCATTAGTTCTGAACTTTCACTCGCCGGACGATTCATCGTACTGGTTCCGTTTTCAGATCGCGTATCGGTTTCTCAAAAAATTCAAGAAAGAGCCGAAAAAGACCGCCTCAAAAAACTAGTACAAACCATCAAACCAAAAGGATTCGGTATTATAGTTCGCACTGTAGCCGAAGGCAAAAAAACAGCCGAAATAGAAAAAGACTTGCAGAACCTCATGAGTAGGTGGACTGCAATGTGTAAAAAATTACCAACGGCTCATCATCCGTCTAAAGTATTGGGCGAGCTCAATCGAGCATCGTCTATTTTACGAGACGTTTTTAACGATACTTTCACTGGTATCCACATAGATGATGAAGAGTTGTACGAACAAATCAAAGATTACGTGCAAGAAATTGCACCCGAGAAACAATCTATAATCAAGCTTTATCAGTCCCGAGACACTCCGATTTTTGAAAAATTCGGTATTGAACGCCAAATCAAAACATCCTTCGGAAAAACCGTCTCAATGAGCAAAGGTGCCTATCTCATCATAGAACACACCGAAGCCCTGCACGTTATTGACGTCAACAGTGGCAACCGCTCGAACAAAGCCACCAATCAAGAAGACACCGCACTCGAGGTCAACATGATTGCAGCAGCAGAAATTGCCAGACAACTTCGATTGCGCGACATGGGCGGCATCATCGTTATTGATTTTATCGATATGCAAAACCCTGACAACCGCAAAGTCTTGTTTGATTTTCTGCGCGAAGAAATGAACGACGATAAAGCCAAACACAAAGTCTTACCGCCCAGCAAATTTGGCTTGGTGCAAATCACCCGCCAACGCGTAAGACCCGAAGTGAACATTAAAACCAGAGAAGAAGATCCGAACAACGAAAACGGAGAAGTTGACGCACCGATTGTCATCATTGACAAAATTGCATCCGACTTAGAACGCTTCTCAAAAACCCACAACAAAGTAGTGCTCAATGCACATCCGTTTGTGGCTGCTTACCTCAGTAAAGGTTTTCCATCCTTGCGCTTGAAATGGTTTTTCGAGCACAAGAAATGGGTGAAAATCATACCTCGTGATGCTTACACGTACCTAGAATATCACTTTTACGATCAAGACGGAAAGATGATTTCTTAAAAAAACAAAACCGCCCTTTAGTCCAAGTGGCGGTTTTTTTATGCTTATTTTTTGGGCAGACTATTCCGGCTGTTCGCTTTATCTCGCCCTTTCAGAGCGAGGATGCCGCTGCCATCCGGGCTGCACAATCGGGTTTGTGAAAATTCTTTTTCCAAAGAAAAATTACACTGGCACACGCTGAGCAATGAGCTCTTTATGAACGCCATCCCACAACGCTTGGCGCATTTGCAAACCTTTCACTACGGCAGCTTCGGCTTCTTGCCAATAAATGGGGTTATCGCCGCACAATTGTTGGGTCATTTCTAAGGCCAAATGACTGTGGTGATCTCCGTCTACTTCAATATGGCGCTCTAAATAATATTTAAACTCAGAAATACTGTCCGGAAAATTGCGGTCAATATCGCCAATGAGCGACATAAACATCCCCGGAATCAGATCTTCGCGACCGAAGGTAAACACCGCCGACTGCACGTGCGGTTTTTGACTGTTGATGACTTCAAAAGTATATTGAACAAATTTTCGAGCCGCTTCCGGTGTATTGGATGCTTCAAAAGCACGGTCAAAATCACCGGATTGCTTTAGTTCGGTAATAAACGTTTCAATCGCTGTTGTGTCGGCGCCGGATTGCCTCATCCCGCTCAAATACAACTCAAAATGACTCATGCGCTCACCTTGACTATTCAAATCAGATTCTTCACCGGCCACAATTTCATTGATTAAATAACGCGTTTGGGCATTTCCGACCGCAAACCAAGGAACTGAAGTACAAGTCAAGTTGTTTTGCAGCGTTTTTAAAAGCGACATAAAATCCCAAACAGCAAAAACATGGTATTGCATAAACAACTTCAAGTCATCGGGCGTCTGAATTTGCGGATATACCGAATGATTGAGAATTTCTTGTCTGATGGGTTCGATTACATTTCTAAGGTGTTCAATTGGGGTGTTCATTATTTATTTTTTGGATGTTTGATTACTTTTTATTTCTTCTTTCGGCAAAAAAACGTTGCATCAATGCGGCTGCTTCCTGAGCCATGACACCGCTTTTAACTTCGGTTTTCGGATGCAATTTGGTGCCCATCACTTGATAACCTCGGTGTTCATCTGAAGCACCATACACCAAGCGCGAAAGTTGGCTCCAATACAAAGCACCGGCACACATTTGACAAGGTTCAAGCGTTACATACAGCGTGCAATTCACAAGATACTTTCCGCCTAAAAAATTGGCTGCAGAGGTAATACTTTGCATCTCGGCATGTGCTGTTACATCGTGTAAAACTTCTGTAAGATTGTGTGTTCTGGCAATGACTCGATTATCCACCACTACCACAGCACCCACCGGCACTTCGCCTTTTTCGTAAGCTAATTCAGCTTCTTGCAAGGCTTTTCGCATAAAATACTCGTCGGTGAAAATCGGTTCCATGCCGCAAAAATAGGAATTCAATTTGTTACCTTTGCTTTATGTCTGAAAATTTGCTCACACAGCTTCAAAGCCCTGATGATTTGCGGAAACTCAACCCGCAACAACTGCCGCAAATAGCCGCAGAACTCAGACAGTTTATCATTGACATCGTCTCGGTCAAAGAAGGCCATTTGGGTGCGAGTTTGGGTGTTGTAGAGCTGACCATCGCATTACATTATGTTTTTAACACCCCCGATGATTTGCTTATTTGGGATGTCGGACATCAGGCCTACGGACACAAAATTCTTACCGGCAGAAAAGACCAATTTCACACCAACCGACAATTGGGTGGAATTTCGGGTTTTCCGAAGCGGTCTGAAAGTATTTATGACGCTTTTGGTACCGGGCATTCATCGACATCCATATCGGCAGCATTAGGAATGGCTATTGCCTCGAAACTCAAAGGAGAACATCATCGTCAGCATGTGGCCGTGATTGGCGACGCTTCCATTGCCTCGGGAATGGCCTTTGAAGGTTTAAACCATGCCGGAGTAACTGATGCGAATTTACTGGTGATTCTCAACGACAATGCCATCGGAATTGACCCCAGTGTAGGTGCGCTCAAAAACTATTTAACTTCGGTCAAAGAAGGAAAAAACCACATTGAAAACAACATCATTAAATCGCTCAATTTTGACTATTCGGGCCCGATTGACGGTCACGATATTCCGAGTTTAATTCACGAGCTCAATCGCCTCAAAAGCATCAAAGGCCCTAAGTTTTTGCACATCATAACGACCAAAGGAAAAGGTTTTGCCATGGCCGAAGAGCACCAGGTAAAATACCACGCCCCGGGAAAATTTGACAAAACCACGGGAGAAATCCTAACTCATACAGATGCAGATTTACCTCCGAAATATCAGGATGTTTTTGGAATAACTTTACTTGACTTAGCCCGTAAAAACCCTAATATTGTGGGTATTACACCGGCCATGCCCACCGGAAGTTCCCTCAAAATCATGATGGAAGCACTACCTGAGCGCGCTTTTGATGTCGGAATTGCAGAACAACACGCAGTGACGCTTTCTGCCGGAATGGCCAGCCAAGGCATGACGGTTTTTTGCAATATTTATTCAACCTTTTTACAACGTGCTTATGATCAAGTTATTCACGATGTAGCGCTGCAAAACCTACCGGTCATTTTTTGTTTGGACAGAGCCGGTTTGGTGGGCGAAGACGGAGCTACCCATCACGGCTTATATGATTTGGCCTATTTGCGTTGCATTCCGAATTTAATTATTTATGCCCCAAAAGATGAAATTGCGCTCAGAAATATTTTATATACTGCTCAATTGGGCTTGGAACATCCCATTGCGATTCGTTATCCAAGAGGGCGCGGAAACAATACAAATTGGCAAGTTCCTTATTCAAAAATTGAAATCGGAAAGGCCATTTGTCTGAAAGAAGGTGAAAAAACAGCTATTCTTTCAACCGGAACTATTGGTTATAACGTTACGCAAGCTTTAAATAAAACATCATCTTCTGAGGCATTCGCCCATTATGATTTTGGGTTTGTCAAACCTCTAGATGAAACTGTATTGCATGAAATTTGTAAAAAATTCAAAACCATCATTACCCTTGAAGATGGATGTATTAAAGGAGGATTTGGCAGTTCCGTCAATGAATTTGCTCAAGAAAATGGATATCTTACAACGATTAAGAATTTAGGCGTTCCTGATATGTTTATAGAACACGGAACCGTGGCTGAGTTGCAACGAATTTGTCAAATAGATTCTGATAGTTTGGCCGCTCTGTTTAATGAGCAAAAATAAAAAAAGCCCAATCTTTCAACTGGGCTTTTAGTTTATCAAGTGTGTTGATTATTTCTTGATGAATTTTTGTGTGTGGTTGATGTTATCTCCTGCGATTTTTACCACATAAACCCCAGCTTGCAAACCGCTAATGTTAAGTGATTTTTCAACGTTAAAGTTAGCATCGGTTTGGTTCATAACCACACGTCCGTTGATATCCACAATTTGGATATTTACTTTACCTGTGTAGTTGTTGATACGAACATTAACCACATTGTTGGCAGGATTTGGATAAATACGGAACATATCAGATTTATCAAAATAGTTCACTGCCAATGTACAGTTTGGCCCTGCTGGGAATGGTGTAAAATCTTCCACTTGGTCATTACAGTCATTGTTACTTCCTGAACTGGCATTAAGTCCAACCCCTCTTCTGGCAAAAACATCCGCAATCAAACAATAATCTTGACCTCCAGTAGTGGCTTGGTCAGCCGCAAATAAATTATCTCTACCAGTGACAATGTTCGTAGCAGCACAGTTTTCTAATTTAAGAGCATCAGCTACCAAACGCATTACTTTATTGTTACCGCCGGTTCCGTTGTAAATATCTGGATCATAACCATATTTATTAATATAAGCCCAAGTCAAATCCCATAAACATGAAGCCCAAAACTCTCCAACTACATATCTGTATGCTGTATCAGCTGGATCAGTAGGAATTACGGCATTTGAATCTGCAAAAGTTCTTGGATTTAGCCCCATATCGGTTGAATATGGGAAATCTCTGAGTCCAAAACCTGTAGTCGGTTGATTGATAACATAAGTTCCTATTTCTTTTGGCATATCGCCAGTATCTGTTGGTTTGATTTGATTCATCAATCCGAACCAATCTGACCACCCTTCACCCATTTGCTCATAATTAGCCATACAACCTGCTTGACCACCACCAACTAAACGGTTAGAGATTCCGTGTCCGTATTCGTGTCCAATTACTACGTTGTCAAAATCACCGTCTGCATACAAATACAAGTTTGCAGGAACTTCAATTTTGGCGTTTACTGAACCATTGGTTAATTCCGCTACAAATGAATCTCCAATTTCTTTGCTCACAAAAACCGCTGGAATGGTAATTCCCAATAAACCAGTTGAACTCATTGAAAGTCTGGTTGGGTTGTTAGCAATACTATCCATAACGATAACCGCTGCAGCGCCCGCATCTTGAGCATTCTTTACTTTTAGATTAAAGAAACAACCTCCTCTTCTAATCAATACAATTTTATCGGTCAAATCAAACGGGTTGGTTGGTGTTTGACAAGCTGAATTGTACCCTGGAGGTGTTGGGTTGTTTTGATATAAGGCTAGATCTCTGGTGATTCCGTTTGGCGCAGCTGGAACAGGGATTCTATCAGTTCCTTCAAAAACATTGGTAGTTGCAGGATAAGCGCCAGCAATAGAAGCAGGTGAATTAATCGTGACATAATTAGTTGGAGGCGCACCTAAAGTCCACATAAACATTTGGATTCTTGGTCTTACACCGTCGTTGGTTGGAGTAAAATTGGCGTTGTTCAAAGTAGCAGTGGTTTGTGACCAACCGTCTTGCGAATCCGCAAAAACAGCATCACCCGTAGCAGTTGAAGTTCCGCCACGACCTAAATTGTTTTGTTGGAAGTTACCATTAGCCTCGTCAAAACCGTACTGATACCAAATGTCATGCATGATGTTGGTCATGTAAAACAAGTTGGTGGTTGCAGCCGGAGTATAATCTGTTGGTTGGTGTGTTTGATCCAAATATGGAAAATCAAAAGTCAAGGTTGAAGTTCCATCAGGACGAATACCGTTCCCATTATCACCATTAGCATCCTCTTGTGCTAAGATATTATTACCTCTTGTATATGTAAATCTAAGCGCAGCTGATGTACCATTCAAAGCGTTTGCATCGTGCCATCCATTAGGAGAAGCCAAAGTATTACCAGCAGTACTGATCAACTCAAAATTACCATGGTTCGGGCTTTCAACATTATAAGGCAAAACTCTGTAGGTTCCTGGATTGGCTACCAATGAAGAAATTGAAGTTGGGTTAAAAGCATTCAACTGGAAGTTAAAATTACTTCGAGCGTCATGATTGATATGCTCAGCATCACCCATTTTACAGCTGATGGTCAAATCTTGTTTAGCTAAAACTCTACCATTTACAGCATCAATTTTCACATCCCAATAATGTTTAGCATCTGGTGAATAGAATTGGAAGCCCCAAGCCAAATTCAATTTGTCAGCAACTGGCAAGAAAGCTAACTTAGCCAAAATAGGATCTTCGTGTTTTCCGTCTGAAACGTTGAAATTTTTCCCGTCTGATGATAAAATCGAGAAGTTTTCAGCGGCATAACCCATATCAGCATACGCTTTGTTCAAAGCTTGAATCACTGATAAAGAAGGATTTACCGTATTCACTTTTTGAGCAACATTTGCGTGGAAATTGTTGGCCCATCTTAAAACTTGACCATCTTTCACAGAAACGTTTGACTGCGCATTGAAAATCTCAACGCCTTGGTATTTTTGAACCACATAACAACTCGTTATTTTGGTTCCTTTACCATTAAATTCTCTTTGGATTGACCAATCAGAAACATCCTGAGCGGTTAAACCAAACTTTCCACGGTTACTCTCAATGTATGATTGAATCAGTTTTTTATTGTCCTGAGAAAATCCTACAACTGAGAAAAACAATGCGGCTAATAGTGTAATTTTTTTCATTGTTTTAAATTTTTTGAGCAACAAACTTAACTTATTTTTTTGATTATTTCAAACATCGATTTAAAACATTAACAATCTATCATTTAAGCCCCGTAATATTCTGATAATAAAGCAATGCATTGCCGTCGGTTAGTAAGGAAATAAAGTGACAAATATGCAACAAACGGTCATACAACGACTCTTTTTCAATGAGGTGTTTTTCGGGTAAAATCTGCAACAAAAGCTTATCGTATTGAGTTGTTTTTCCTTCAGCGCGATTGTTATAAGCGGTGATGAATTTATCAAGTAACGTATGAATAATTTGATAGCCTTTAAGCTCTTTATCAATCACTTCTCGGCTACGATA
Organism: Bacteroidota bacterium; assembly: GCA_018267095.1. Taxonomy (GTDB): domain Bacteria; phylum Bacteroidota; class Bacteroidia; order Flavobacteriales; family Flavobacteriaceae; genus Flavobacterium. The sequence goes on along the minus strand of JAFDZC010000018.1, from coordinate 247,237 downwards.
AATCTTCTGAACACTGAGCGCAATGATGTCATCCATCTGTGCTTTATACTTGCTTTTATCCGTGAGCGCATACGGGAATTTACCTTGCAAAATGGCTTCTTCGTTCTCTAAAAATACCCGAACTGCATCATTAATGAGCGTGTTGATGGCCAGCGCGCGCAAATAACTAATACGATCTTCACGCGTTTCTAAAGATTTATATTTATCGGTATCGATGTTTCCTTGAACGAGTTTAATCAAGTATTCCAGCGCGTAATCTTCAGAAACCAAACCCAAGTTAATACCATCTTCAAAGTCAATAATCGTGTAGCAAATATCGTCCGCGGCCTCGACTAAATAGGCCAGCGGATGACGTTCAAAACCAATGTCTTCAGCTGATTTATTCCGAATTAAACCCAAATCAGCAGCCACTTCTTGAAAGAATTCTTTGTCGGCCTGAAAAAAACCATACTTCTTATCAGAGATATTTTTGGTGGGTTTTTTAGGCAAACTTTCTTTGGGATATTTCATAAAAGCGCCCAACGTGGCATACGAAATTCTCAGTCCGCCCTCAATGCCTGGGCGATTGGCCGTGAGTACCGAAAAACCGTTGGCGTTGCCTTCAAAATCAATCAAATCTTGCCATTGTTTGGCGGTTAATTGTTCTTTGAATTGAAGCCCGGGTCCAATTGAAAAATATTCACCAATGGCTTTTTCGCCCGAATGCCCAAACGGGGGATTTCCGATGTCATGCGCGAGCGAAGCAGCCGCAACAATGGCTCCGAAATCATTCATGTGAAAACCGTGTACTTCTTGCAAATACGGATATTTTTCGATGATTTTTTTGCCGACCAAACGACCGAGTGAACGGCCTACCACCGAGACTTCTAAGCTGTGCGTGAGGCGTGTGTGTACAAAATCAGTTTTAGACAGCGGAATGACTTGTGTTTTGTCTTGCAAACTTCTAAAGGCCGCCGAAAAAATAATGCGGTCATAGTCGACTTCAAAGCCCAAACGTGTATCGTCTTGTTCTTTGCGCAAGCGTTTGGCGGTATCGCCTTGACGTTTGAGTGATAAGAGTTGTTCCCAGTTCATGGATGTAAAATATGTTGTAAAAGTAATTCTTTATGAACGTTATGCAAATCGTCAACCAAGAGCCCTAGCCCTGATAGTAGCGGCATCCTTTTGTGCCGGAGTTCGGCACAAAAGATAAAGCGAATAGCAGGATTAGCTACTAAAAACAAAACAGCTACCTGCAATAGATAGCTGTTTAATGGAATGTAAATGTCTCAATAATTACGATCCACACATCTCACAATCGTCCGGTCCGGCATTGCGGGCACGTTCGATCATGGCTGCAAAGTCTTCTGCCGACATTTCTCCGGTTTCATTCGGCTCGGCTACCTCAACGGCAACGGCTTCTTGAGTCGGTTCGGCTTTTTTATCGTTTTTCAGGGTAAACTTGATGGCGTCTACCGCTGATTTGGTTCTGAGGTAATACATACCGGTTTTGAGTCCGGACTTCCAAGCATAAAAATGCATCGAAGTGAGTTTGGCATAATTTGCATCTTGCATAAACAAGTTGAGCGATTGCGATTGATCAATGAAATAACCGCGGTGACGCGACATATCAATGATGTCTTTCATCGACATTTCCCAAACGGTTTTGTACAATTCTTTGAGATCTTGCGGAATCGAATCGATGTTCTGAATCGATCCGTTATGGCGCATGATTTCTTGCTTGATGTCTTCGTTCCACAAACCGCGTTTGACTAAATCTTCAAGCAAGTGTTTGTTCACGACAATAAACTCACCCGAAAGTACTCGGCGGGTATACAAGTTGGATGTATACGGCTCAAAAGCTTCGTTGTTGCCCAAAATTTGCGAGGTTGAAGCAGTTGGCATCGGAGCTACCAATAACGAGTTGCGCACTCCGTATTGTACGACTTCTTTTCTGAGTGAAGCCCAATCCCAACGACCTGATAAATCTTCGTCTTTCAAGCCCCAAAGGTTGTATTGGAATTCGCCTTGCGACATCGGCGATCCGGCAAAACTTGAATACGGTCCTTCTTCTTTGGCCATTTCCATCGAGGCAGTTACGGCAGCAAAATAAAGCGTTTCAAAAATTTCTTGGTTGAGTTTTTTGGCTTCATCGCTGGTAAATGGCATGCGTAACATGATGAACGCATCGGCCAAACCTTGCACGCCCAATCCTACCGGACGGTGGCGCATATTGGAATTTTCGGCTTCTTTGACCGGATAATAATTGCGGTCAATTACTTTATTGAGGTTGCGCGTCACGCGTTTGGTTACGGTATACAACAACTCGTGGTTGAACGCTCCGTTCTCAACAAACATCGGAAGTGACAAAGAAGCCAAGTTACACACGGCAATTTCATCGTCTGAAGTATATTCCATGATTTCAGTGCACAAATTCGACGAACGAATCACCCCGAGATTTTTCTGGTTTGATTTGCGGTTCGCAGCATCTTTGTACAACATATACGGCGTTCCGGTCTCGATTTGCGATTCAAGGATTTTCTCCCATAAATCACGCGCTTTAATGGTCTTGCGGCCTTTGCCTTGTTCTTCATATGAAGTGTACAAAGCTTCAAACTCTTCCCCATAAGTATCGTACAAGCCCGGACATTCGTTCGGACACATCAGCGTCCATTTGCCGTCTTCTTCTACGCGCTTCATGAATAAATCAGAAGTCCACATCGCAAAGAACAAATCACGCGCACGCATTTCTTCTTTTCCGTGGTTCTTTTTCAAATCGAGGAATTCAAAAATATCGGCATGCCAAGGCTCTAAATAAATGGCAAAGCTTCCTTTGCGTTTTCCGCCACCTTGGTCTACATAACGAGCCGTGTCATTGAACACGCGCAACATCGGAACAATTCCGTTCGAAGTTCCATTGGTGCCGCGAATGTATGATCCTGTAGCGCGCACATTGTGGATAGAAAGTCCGATTCCACCAGCTGATTGCGAGATTTTAGCGGTTTGTTTGAGTGTGTCGTAAATACCGTCAATACTGTCATCGCGCATCGTGAGCAAGAAACAAGACGACATTTGCGGTTTTGGTGTTCCGGCATTGAATAAAGTCGGTGTGGCATGGGTGAAGAATTTCTTCGACATGAGCTCGTAGGTTTCAATCACTGACTCAAGGTCATCTAGGTGAATCCCCACCGAAACGCGCATGAGCATATGCTGCGGACGCTCGACGATTTTTCCGTTGATTTTGAGCAAATACGAACGCTCTAAGGTTTTAAACCCAAAGTAATCGTAGTTAAAATCGCGGTTATAAATGACGTGTGAATCTAAAAACTCAGCATTTTTTTGAATCACTTCGTATACTTCGTCCGAAATCAGCGGCGAAGATTTTCCGGTTCTCGGATTCACATACTGATACATATCAGTCATGGTTTCCGAGAACGATTTTTTAGTGTTTTTATGAAGGTTAGAAATCGCAATACGCGCCGCCAGCAAAGCATAATCGGGGTGCGTGATGGTCATAGACGCGGCGGTTTCTGCAGCCAAATTGTCTAGTTCAGAAGTAGTCACTCCGTCGTACAATCCCTCGATGACGCGCATGGCTACTTTAACGGCATCAACCAAATCGTTGAGCCCATAACAGAGTTTTTTAATTCTGTCGGTAATTTTGTCAAACATGACGGGTTCTTTGTGTCCGTCTCTTTTTACTACATACATAATGTTTTGTTTTTGTGACAACAGCGAATCCCTTCACTGCTCTCGGATAATTGTTATGGATTTTTAGAAGCTCTTTCCCGCTCTCGGCTTTATCTTTTGTGCTGAACAACCGCACAAAAGGATGCCGCCTCTATCGGGGCTAGGGCTTTCTGGTTTAGGCATTATGGCGTGTAAAAATCAAAGTGGCGTATAAAGAAATATTTTTTAGAAATCGGCGTCGAAAGAAATTTTTTGGGCTTCGGTATCGTTGTTCATTACGCCGGCTTTTTGGTATTCGCCTACGCGTTTTTCAAAGAAATTGGTTTTTCCTTGCAACGAAATCATGTCCATGAAGTCAAACGGATTACTTACGTTGAACTCACGCGCACAACCCAACTCTACCAACAAGCGGTCGGCTACAAATTCTAAGTATTGAATCATCAAAGTAGAATTCATACCTATCAAACTTACCGGCAACGACTCGGTAATGAATTCGCGCTCAATATTGAGTGCATCTACAATGATTTCACGAATGCGCGATTTAGACACTTTGTGCACCAAATGATGATTATGCAAATGCACGGCAAAGTCACAATGCACGCCTTCATCACGCGAAATCAGCTCGTTTGAAAAGGTCAAGCCTGGCATCAATCCGCGTTTTTTGAGCCAGAAAATCGAGCAAAATGCTCCCGAGAAGAAAATTCCTTCAACCGCCGCAAAAGCAATCAAACGCTCGGCAAATGAATCTGATTTGATCCAGCGCAAAGCCCAATCGGCCTTTCTTTTAATAGCCGGAAACACTTCAATCGCATGAAACAACTGGTCTTTTTCGGTTTCGTCTTTTACGTAGGTATCAATCAAAAGCGAATAGGTTTCGCTGTGGATGTTTTCCATCATGATTTGAAATCCGTAGAAAAATTTCGCTTCAGGATATTGCACTTCATTGACAAAATTTTCAGCCAAATTCTCGTTGACAATTCCGTCTGAAGCGGCAAAAAACGCCAAAATGTGTTTGATGAAATATTTTTCATCGGCGTTGAGCGTGTTGTTCCAATCGGTTAAATCTTGTTGTAGGTCAATTTCTTCAGCCGTCCAAAAACTGGCTTCCATTTTTTTGTACCATTCCCAAATATCGTGATGCTTGATCGGGAAAATCACAAAGCGGTTTTTGTTCTCTTGTAGAATCGGTTCTATTGCGGACATTTTTGTGTGTTTTTTGTGTAGAAATCAGTCAAAATCATCGCTTGATTTTAACCTGTACAAAGTTGACCATTTGTCATCGATTTTGAAAGCCAAACTTATTCACAATCGGCTGTATTTTTTAACAAAGCTTTAAAATAAGCCAAAACAAAGTTTTATTTTTAAAAACCTGTTTTACAACCACTTAATGTTTTTATGATCTGTAAAAAAAGAGCCCGAAAAGCTCTGAAAAACACTTGAAACATGCGGGTTTTGACCCAAATAATGAGAGAGATTTTTTTATCGTTTGCGCGGACTTTTTTGATACTGCAAAGCCACTGTTTCGAGTTCGGCATACCAATCTTCACCAAAGCGTCTGATGAGCGCTTCTTTGACAAATTTATACACCGGAACTTGAAGCTCTTTTCCTAAACTGCAAGCGTCATCACAGATGTCCCATTTGTCATAATTTACCGCGGCAAATTCCGTAAAATCTTTGATGCGAATCGGGTATAAATGACACGAAACCGGTTTCTTCCAGTTGACTTTTCCTTGATTATAAGCTTGTTCTATACCACACAAAGCCGTTTGTCCGTCAAAAATAACATAGGCGCAATCTTTTTCGTCAATGAGCGGCGTTTCAAGATCTTGATCGGTTCCCACGCGCCAAGTGCCTTGGGCTTCAATAGCTGCAATGCCTTCAGGTCGCAAAAAGGGTTTTACTTGCGGAAAAATTTCTTCTAAGATTTTGGTTTCTTCTTTTGAAAGTGGTGCGCCCGCATCGCCATCAACACAACAAGCGCCTTTACAAGCACTGAGGTTGCAGACGAATTCTTTTTCAAGGATATCTTCAGAAACGATGGTTTTACCTAGTTGAAACATGCGGCAAATTTAAAGAAGTCAGGTCAACTTTGGTGAGAATCCGGCTTGGTATTTTCAAAATTAACTTCGTTTTGGCTTTTAACCATGTGATAATGAATAATTTTGCGCCCAAATTCAATCCTATGAACTTTGATTTAAAAGAAATTGCTACGGTCGGCATGGTGCTTTTTGCCGTGATTGATATTGTCGGAACCATTCCGATAATCGTGGATTTACGTGCCAAACACGGCCATATTGAATCTGAAAAAGCCACATTGGCTGCCGCGCTCATCATGATTACTTTTTTATTTGTAGGCGAAGGATTCCTCTCACTCATCGGAATCGACGTGCATTCATTTGCAGTGGCTGGCTCGTTTGTGTTGTTTTTTATCGCCCTTGAAATGATTTTAGGGATTCGCATTTACCGCGACACCGAAGCCAGTTCGGCCTCGATTGTTCCGTTGGCTTTTCCACTCATTGCCGGTGCTGGAACCATGACAACCCTGCTTTCGTTGCGTTCACAATTCTATATCGAAAACATCATCATCGCCATTTTGCTCAACATTTTATTGGTTTACATCGTTTTGAAATCTTCGGCAAAAATTGAAAAAATGCTTGGTAAAACCGGACTCGGAGTGGTGCGTAAAACCTTTGGCGTAGTGCTTTTGGCTATTGCCGTTAAATTATTTGCCTCGAATGTTAAAGGCTTATTTCTGTAAGGCCATTTTTAGTTACATTTGCTCAAATTTTTACTGCGAATATGAAAATCTTTACCAATATTTTGCTGGTCATTGCGCTGGCGCTGGTTATCTTCAATATTACTTTACTCGATTTCAGTAATTTATTCGGCGAAAAAAGCATGGTGGCCTTAATCGGCGTAGTGGCTTCGTTTTGTGCTGTATGTGTCTTGGCTATTTTCAAGATTTCAAAAATAATTGCCGAAAAAACCAAAGGTCGCTTGTAAATGGTCTACGATATTCTGATTGTTGGCGGCGGAGTTGCCGGTGTGTCTTGTGCACTGGTTTTGGGTTCAGCCCACAAAAAATCTTTTGTCACCGACAAGAAAATAGCAATAATCGCTCATCAAAAAACTTCATCTCTACAAGAAGCCTTGTTCAACAATGCCTACGGAATTCCGGCCGGAACACTTGGTGCTGATTTACTCGCTTCATCGCTGGAACATTTAACACAATTATATCCACACATTGATCAAATCGAAGGCGAAAAAGTATTCAAAATTGAAGGAACCGCACCTCATTTTACGGTACATACCAACAAAAACACCTACACTTGTCGCGCTCTAGTGTTAGCCATTGGCTATTCTAACACTTTTGACATCGATGGATTGATGCCTTATGTAGCACCGCACCCAAAAGCTGTCGCCGAAAAACAACGTATTTACTTGCGCAACCAAGATCATTTAGTGGCCGATGGAATTTATGTAGCCGGAACGCTCGCAGGCTGGCGCAGTCAATTGGCTATTGCCGCCGGAAGTGGTGCCGCAGTTGCCACCGATGTTCTAACGCTCTGGAACAACGGCATCGATGCACAAAGCCACGATAAACGTTGATTATTGTTTGAGCGCTGCCTCAATCACCGGATCGTTTTTGAGCGCGATTTCATAATATTTTTGATCTCCGAAAAGTTGTTGGGCAAATTCAGCGGTAAGGTATTTTTTGACCAGTGATTTGTTTTGCGTCAAGCGAACATGAAGCCCCATTTGGTCTAAATGCCGTTGGAATCGGTTGAGATATTCATCGGTTTTGCTCAAATAATCAACCGCTTTTTGATATCCCATTTTAGAGAACTCGCCGCGGTTTTCATCTAGCTGTTCAAAAACAAAATTTGAAACAATGCCGGATTCTTGCATGATGTACGGAATGCTTTCTTCGCCTTTTTTACCTTCAAGCGGAACAAAAACATCGGGCACAATGCCACCGCCGCCATAGACAATTTTGCCTTTTTTGGTTTTAAACTTGAGCGAATCGGCTACTTTGATACTGTCTTTATCATATAACTCTCCGTTTTCAAAACGATGGTTGAACTCGTTTTCATAATCGGCTTCGTCTCCTTTTTTGTATGGTTTTTGAATCGATCTTCCGGTAGGTGTATAATAGCGCGCAATGGTTAAACGCACCGCTGACCCATCGTCAAAGCTGGTTTCTTTTTGAACCAATCCTTTTCCGAAAGATCTGCGCCCGATAATGATTCCGCGATCATTGTCTTGAATGGCTCCGGCCAAAATTTCGCTGGCCGATGCACTGTTTTCATTGATAAGCACACAGACTTTTCCTTCTTCAAAATCACCTCGATCCGTGGCATAAGCTTTTTCTATTTTGCCTTTTTTGTCTTTGGTAAAAACGATGAGTTTTTTGTTTGGCAACAATTCATCGGCAATTTTCACGGCCATTTCCATATAACCGCCACTGTTGTCGCGCAAATCAATCAAAAAAGTTTTCATGCCTGCATTGCGCAATCGGGTCATGCCTTCTTGAAACTCAGCATAAGTGGTCTCGGCAAAACGATTGATTTTTAAATAACCAACCGTCGGCGTTAGCATCAATGCCGCATCAACACTTTTAATTGGCACCACGGCTCGCTTTAAATGAACCTTGAATTTTTTACGGATACTTTTTCGGTAAACCGTGAGCTCCAGCGGCGAGCCTTCTTCGCCTCTAAACTCAGAAAACAAATAATCCGAATCGAGCTTTCGACCATATAAACGCGTTTTTCCGGCATACAAAATTCGATCACCGGGCAAAATTCCGGCCTTGGCTGAAGGTCCGTTTTCAAGCGATTTTACTACAGCAACTGTATCTTTATACAAAAAGAAATTTATCCCGACCCCGACAAAATCACCTTTCATGCTCTGAGCTTCTTCGGCTTGCACACTCGGCGACATATACACCGAATGCGGATCGAGCTGAGCCAAGATGTTGTTGACGGTTAAATCTACTATAGAATCAGTATTGACCGAATCGACATATTCGGTATCGATTAATTCTAACAATCGATTGAGTTTATTTTTCGGATTGTTGGTGAGCCAGCGTTTGTGCTGCGCCGGAAAGTTAAAATAACCGCCCAACAAAAAGCCCAGCGCTAGAGCGACTGCCAAAAGCAACGGAACTATGACGCGCCTTTTTTTCATGAATCGAGTTCTTCAATTTGATCAACTTCTACACCGGCTTTGAGCAAGAAATCTACGCCTTCAGTATCGCGATATCCAATCTGATAAACCACGCGTTTAATACCCGATTGATGAATGAGTTTGCTGCATTCTTTGCAAGGCGAAAGCGTAATATATAAGGTGGCACCTTCGCAACTTTGGGTTGAACCGGCCACTTTTAAAATAGCATTAGCCTCGGCATGCAATACATACCAATTGGTGAGTCCGGATTCATCTTCGCAACAATTGTCAAAACCCGAAGGCGTTCCGTTGTAGCCATCGGAAATAATCATTCGGTCGCGCACAATGATAGCGCCAACTTTTTTGCGTTCACAGTAGGAAAGTTGACTCCACTCGCGGGCAATGCGCAAATAAGCTTTGTCGTATTTATTGAGTTTATTGGGTTTCATAGATTTTTCAAAAATTCAGAAGATAGAATCATCGGCAAAGTTACGCCCACAATAAATGCTGAGATTACCATGACAAAATCGCGATTCGAGCATTTAAAAAACGTGCGGGCAATATACGATAAAATGAGCATAGTAAGCACCACCGTTGCTTGAGCACCTTCAATACCGAGCGCAAACTCCAAAAGTGGAAATATTTTATCCGAAGTGGTTCCGGGCAACAATGCTTTAAAGTAATTTGAAAAACCCAATCCGTGAATGAGGCCAAATAGCAACGTGACTACAAAACCGACCATCATCATTTGCTTACCATTACTTTTTTTAAAGCTGAAAAAATTGGTAACAGCAGTGAATAAAATAGTCAGTGGAATACAAAACTCAACGAGCGTGCTGTCAATACTTAACCATCCAAAAACAGACAAAAACAACGCTAAAGTATGGCCCAAAGTAAAAACCGACACCAACAAAAGCAAGCGTTTCCAATCTTTAAAAGCGTATCCTGCCGAAAGCGCCATCAAAAAAAGCACATGATCATAGGCCTGAGTGTTCAGCACATGCTTTAAACCAACGGTAAAATAAACGGTGAACTCGCTCATGAAAATGATTTGAACAAACACTTTTCTATTTGGGTAAACTTACAATTTATTCAACTAAAAAAATCTTAAAAAAAGCTAAGTTTTTCAATTAAAAATCGTCTTTTTTGTTTGAACAAAATGCAATTAAAATTAACTTTGTAAGACAACAAAAAAACAAACGATTATGTCTATTTCTGATCTTTTTGACAACGAATTTAAATCTAGAAACAAAGGCCATTTTTCAGCTATTGTTCGTGTGGCTATGACCGACGGAAACGTTTCAGAGCAAGAAAAACAATTCCTCGAAAAATTAGCCACCAAACTTGAAATCACGCACGAAGAGTTTGAAGAAATTCTTGAAAACCCACTCAAATATCCGATCAATCCGCCGTATTTGTACTCACAACGACTCGAGCGTTTGTATGATTTAGGCCGCATGGTACATGTCGATCATCATTTGGGGGACAAACAAGAAATTTTGCTCAAAAAATTCGCGATTGCTTTGGGCTTTACACCGGCCAACGTGAATTATATTGTAGACAAAGCGCTAACACTCATTGACCGCAAAGTTGACCTAGACACTTTTGTGTACGAAATGGCGCACATGAATAAATAATTCCGTTTCGACATAAAAAAAGCCGCTTCCCGAAAAAAGAAGCGGCTTTTTTATTTGGTTTTTGTGGTTAAGAACGATGCGCTTTATGCATGAATTCTTCGGCCTTTTCAACCATATTGTAACTGCCACAGAAAAACGGCACGCGCTGATGCAATTCTGCAGGCTGAATTTCCATGATGCGACCAAAACCGTCTGAGGCTTTTCCGCCGGCTTGCTCCGCAATAAACGCCATCGGGTTGCATTCATACAGCAAACGCAATTTGCCTTTGGGCGCTTTAGAACTGGTCGGATAAATATAAATTCCGCCTTTGATCATATTTCGGTGGATGTCTGAAACCAAACTTCCGATGTAACGCGAAGTATACGGACGATCGCCTTCTTCCAGCTGACAATATTTGATATAATCTTTTACTCCTTGCGGAAAATGCACATAATTTCCTTCGTTAATTGAGTAAATTTTTCCGTCTTTCGGGAATTGCATGTTCGGATGCGACAAATAAAAAGTTCCGATGGCCGGATTGAGCGTAAAACCATTCACGCCATGGCCCGTCGTATAAACGAGCATGGTAGAGGTTCCGTAAATCACATAACCCGCGGCTACTTGGGCGGTTCCGGGTTGCAAAAAATCTTCAAGTGTTACCGGGGTTCCAACCGGCGTGATGCGTCTGAACACCGAAAAAATAGTTCCGACCGAAACGTTCACATCAATGTTGGATGAACCATCCAGCGGATCCATGAGCACCACATATTTGTTGTTGTGTCCTTTGTCTAAACCTTGAACGGTGATAAAATCATCGTTTTCTTCAGAGGCAATTCCGCAGACAATTTCGCGGTTGATAAGCGTTTGAATAAAAATGTCGTTGGCATACACATCGAGCTTTTGTTGGTCTTCGCCTTGAATGTTTTGCTCACCGGCAGCGCCGACAATGTCTACGAGTCCTGCTTTATTGACTTTGTAGTTGACCACTTTGGCCGCCAGACGAATTGAGTTGATAATTTTGGATAATTCGCCCGAGGAATATTGATGATCTTTTTGTTTTTCGATGATAAATTCCCCGAGGGTTCTGTTGCGTTCTTCCATTGCGAAATCGTTGTAGTTAGTGGTGCAAATATCGCTTTTTTTGTCAAAGATTGGACGCTTGTTAAAACTTATTTGCGCTCAAATTTATCGGATTTGTATATTTGTTTCCGACGGAACTAATTCACCTAGCCCGGATAGAAACGATTATCCTTTTGCGATGGCGTTCAGCGCAAAAGATAAAAGTGAATAGCCGGAATTGCTATCCAAAAATATGATGAAAATTCGCATCGGAAACCCTACAGATATGCCCGCTGTACTCGAGCTTATTCGAGAATTAGCAATTTTTGAACGCGAACCCGATGCCGTGGTCGTAACCGCAGATGATTTGGTGCGTGACGGCTTTGGCCCGCAACCGATGTTTGGTACTTTTGTGGCCGAAATGAACGGCGAAATTGTAGGAATGGCGCTTTATTATTATCGATATTCAACCTGGAAAGGCCGAACGATTCACCTCGAAGATTTGATTGTGCGCGAGGCGCTGCGCGGTCAAGGCATCGGTGAGGCTTTGTATGCACATGTGTTGCGTCAGGCACAAAAAGACAAGGTGCGCCGCGTTGAGTGGAATGTGCTCAGTTGGAACACACCGGCCATTGATTTTTATGAAAAATCGGGTGCGCGCGTGTTGGATGATTGGCGCGTAGCCCAAATGGACGATGAGGCGGTCACAAAATTTGTAGAACAATATTTTTCTAAACATTAGAATATGAAATCGCCACTTACAACGAGTTTGTTGTAAACAAACACCAAGGACAAAAGAGCGATTCCATAGGTTACCAATAAAAAATATAATTCAAACATATGAAAATATTTAAGTTTGGTGGAGCATCGGTCAAAGATGCCGCCGGTATTAAAAATGTATACTCGGTACTCGAGCAAGTGGGCTACAGCGATGTTTTGCTCGTGGTTTCGGCCATGGGAAAAACCACCAATGCGCTCGAAGTGGTTGTGAGTGATTATTTTAACAAATCGGCTTCATTGCAATCATCGATTCAAGAAGTCAAAAAATACCACAACCAAATTTTGCTCGATTTGTTTGAAGACGATAAGCATGCGGTTTTTGCGGCCGTAAATGCTTGGTTTACCGAACTCGATTATTTTATCGGGCACAACAAATCACCGAATTACAACTTTGTATATGACCAAATTGTGAGTATGGGCGAGCTGATTTCGACCACGATTTTGGCGCATTATATGAATCATCGCGGCATTAAAACGCAATGGGTCGATGTGCGCGGACTCATTAAAACCGACGCTACTTATCGCGATGCCGAAGTAGATTGGGAAGTCACACAAAAGAACATTTCTAAAGGAGTTAAACGCAAAATGCTCAATATTACTCAAGGTTTTTTGGGCGCTGATGACAACGGATTCACGACTACTTTAGGCCGCGAAGGATCTGATTACACGGCAGCGATTTTTGCCTATTGTTTGGGCGCCGAAAGCGTGACGATTTGGAAAGATGTTCCGGGCGTGATGAATGCCGATCCGCGTTATTTTGAAAACGCGCGTTTGCTGAATCAAATTTCCTATCGCGAAGCCATCGAGTTGGCCTTTTACGGTGCGAGTGTCATTCACCCAAAAACGTTGCAACCACTACAGAAAAAAGAAATTCCGCTGTATGTAAAATCATTTCTCGAGCCGCTATTGCCCGGAACCAGTGTGGCCAAAGGCGCCGATTTAGAACCGCAACTTCCGTGTTTTATTGTCAAGAAAAATCAGTTGTTGGTGTCGCTTTCATCGATTGATTTTTCATTTATTGTAGAAGACAACATCAGTGAGATTTTTGCTTTGTTGCATCGATTTAAAATGAAAGTGAGCTTGATTCAGAATTCGGCCATTAGTTTTTCGGTGTGCATCGAAGACAAATTCGGCAACTTTGAGGAACTAAAATCCATCTTGGCCAAAAAATTCCGCGTGGCGTATAATGAAAATGTTTCGCTGTATACCATTCGCCATTTCAACGCCCAAGCCGCGCAAATGGTCGAAGAAGACAAAACGGTTCTGCTCAAACAAATCAGCCGCGAAACCATGCAAATCATCACCAAAGAAGCTTAGATAAAGCAATTTCGAATCAGCGGCAAAACACTACTTTTGCTCTTTAGCCGTTAATAGTGAAATGCTGAAGAAATTACTTTTGGGATGGGCAATTTTGTGCTTTTCCGGGCTTTGGGCTCAGGAAATAGAAACGCCGTATAAAGCCCGAAAGATTCTGGCGGTGCGCGACACCATTGCTGTTGATAGCGTCAGTGTGAATGCGTCGTTTTTTAAGTTGCTCGACAAAAATCAGCGCGAGATTGATACGGCTTATTATCACATGGATTTTGCAAAAGGCAAACTCGTTTTAAAACCGAATTTCAATCAATTTTCGGATACGCTTACGGTGCGTTTTCTCAAATTTCCGGAGTCGCTCACACGCACTTATAGTGTATACAACCAAAGTCGCGTGGTCAAAACCGAAACCGGGCAATATCGCTTGTATGAAGTCTCGGCCAATCCGTATAAAAAATTCGTCCCGTTTGACGGGCTTAACACTTCGGGCAGCATTACGCGCGGAGTTACGGTGGGTAACAACCAGAACACGGTGGTCAACTCAAATCTCGACTTGCAAATCACCGGTAAAATTTCAGATAAAGTTAGCATTCGCGCCTCGATTCAAGACAACAACATTCCGCTGCAAAACAATGGTTACTCACAAAAACTCGATGAGTTTGATCAAATTTTTATCGAGCTTTTTGGTCCGCGTTGGAGCATTCGCGCCGGCGATTTATTTCTAGAAAACCGACAAATGCGCCTATTAAATTTTAGTAAAAAAGTACAAGGCATTTCGACGCGATTTAATTTTGGCGCACCGGATAAAACGACTGAAGTTTTCGCTTCGGCCGGATTGGTTCGCGGTCAATATGCGCGTAGTAGTTTTGTGGGCCAAGAAGGCAATCAAGGTCCGTATAAATTGCGCGGAAACAATGGCGAATTGTATGTTTTAGTGATTTCAGGTTCTGAGCGTGTGTATGTCAATGGCATTTTGCTCAAGCGCGGCGAAAACAACGACTATGTGATTGATTACAATGCCGGCGAAGTGACTTTTACCTCGCTTTTTCCGATTACTTCTGAGATGCGCATCAACATAGAATATCAGTTTTCAGACCGAAATTACAGTCGTTTGGTGACGCATTTCGGTGCCGAACACAAACGCGATGATTGGAGCATCGGTGCACAAGTATATTCTGAGAACGATTTAAAAAATCAGCCGTTGCAACAAAATCTTTCGGCCGAACAAGCGCAAATTCTGTCCGAGGCGGGAGATGATCAAAGTTTAATGGTCGCTCCATCAGCTTATATCGACACTTTTGCCGAAAATAAGATTTTGTATGAAAAAATAACCCAAGACGGATTGGAAACGTTTGTTCGATCCATCAATCCCAATGCGGTTTTATACAATGTTCGCTTTACGTTTATCGGTGAAAATCAAGGCGACTACGATGTTTCAAATGAAGCGGTCGGTAGAGTTTATACTTATGTGCCGCGCAAAAACGGGCAAAAGCAAGGTCATTACGACCCGATTATCAAGCTCATTGCGCCGGTCAAATTGCAAATGGCCACGGTTTTCGGGAAATTTAATCCGTCCGAAAAAACCAATATTGATTTTGAAACGGCCATCAGTAATAACGACGTGAATTTATTTTCATCCAAAGGCGACACCAACAACCAAGGTTTGGCCGGAAAAATAAACGTCAAACAGCGTTTGTTTACCGGAAAATGGAAACTCGATGCCCTGTCACAATATCAGTTTATCCAAAAAAACTTCCGAACCATTGAACGCTTGAATTCAATTGAGTTTGACCGCGATTGGAATCTGACTTCGGCCTCGGGCAATCAAGGTTTGTTGCTGGGCGGAATTTTGGCGGAATTGCCACAAAAGGGAACTTTGGGATATCAGTTTGAAAACCTCAACTTTTCGGAAAACTTCAACGGAAACAGGCACAGCTTAAATGCCGCTTTTGTGCTGAGCCGATGGAACATCCAAACCAAAAGCAGCGTGATGAACAGCAATGGTTCACTGAGCGATTCAAAGTTTATTCGAAGCAAATCGCAAGTAAAATATCATTTCAAAAAACAATGGATTGGTTCGTCGCTCAGGCTTGAAAACAACCAAGAAAAAATCAAAAGCAGCGGATTGCTCTCGTCGCTCAGTCAACGTTTCATTGAATATGGTGCTTTTGTAGGTCGCGGTGACAGCACCAAGGTCTTTGCCGAAATAGGTTTCTTACATCGGATAAACGATAGTTTGGTGGGCAATCAATTGCAAAAAGTCAACACCTCTAATACGTATTATCTCAAATCAAAACTCTTGCAAAATGAGCAACACGATTTGGCTGTTTTTGTCAACTATAGAAACTTGACTTATGAAGATGCTTCGCGCACAGATGAGCCTTCACTGAATTCACGAGTATTGTACAGCGGACGCTTTTTGAATCAATTTATTCAAACGACGACGGCTTATGAAACCGCTTCTGGAAACATTGCCCGACAAGAATTTACTTATTTAGAAGTTGAGCCCGGCCGCGGAGTTTATGCCTGGAATGATTACAACAACAACGGAATTCAAGAATTACAAGAATTTGAAATTGCGCCGTTTCCGGATCAAGCCAAGTATATTCGGGTGTTTTTGCCGAACCAGATTTTTGTCAAAACGCATCAAAATAAATTTTCGGCCAGCTTAACACTCAACGCTTTGCAATGGCAGCAAAAAGAGGGCATCAGAAAGATTTTGTCGCATTTTTATAACCAAACTTCGTATTTGATTGACCGAAAAATCAGTCGCAACGGAAGTAATTTTGACCTAAATCCGCTGAGCAATTCCGAAAAAGATTTGCTCGGATTGACCACATCGATTAGAAATAGTTTGTTTTATAATCGCGGAAAACAACATCATTCGGTGACCTATAATTATCTTGAAAATCGAGCACGTAATTTGCTTTCGGCCGGCGCGCAAGAAAACAACACCGAATCGCATCAAGTGCAATATATGCATCTGATTCAAAAGCTTTGGCTAATTGACTTTTCAGGTAAATTAGGCCGTGCAACTTCCTCTGCCGAGAATTATGAGGCGCGTAACTATCGGTTGAATTTGTGGCAAGTAAATCCTAAAATATCCTATTTGTTTTCAGAAAATGCAAGTTGGGATATTTTTTATGAATATCAAGACAAACGCAATCAGTTGAGCAAGTTTGAAATACTTAAACAAACGCGCGTCGGAACTTCGTTTACTTATACAGGCTTAAAAAAAATGAGCATGAACGGTGAGTTTTCGCTGTACAAAAACGATTTTTCGGGCGATGCGCTCTCGCCGGTGGCTTTTCAGATGCTCGAAGGTTTACAACCCGGACAAAACACGACTTGGCGCTTGCTTTTGCAAAAAAGCCTGACCGATTATCTCGATGTAAATTTGAGCTATCAAGGCCGAAAAAGCGAAACCAGCAACACCATCCACAACGGAAGTATTCAACTCAGAGCATATTTTTAAAAAAACTGAATTTATTTTCAGAAAAAAGCTACCTTTAAGTGATTAATTTAATACTTGAAATCATGAAAAAATTATTTGTATTATGTTTGATTTTGGCATTCTCGACTTCGATTTTTGCTCAAGAAAAAGACAAAAAAGCAACCAAAGCCAAGACTGAAAAAACGGTAAAAGACAAAAAAGAAAAAGCAGAGAAGAAAAAAGAGAAAGCTGCTGAAAAAAAAGAAAAGGCTGCCGAGAAAACCAAAAAAACCGCTGAGAAAGCCGAGAAGAAAGCTGATAAAATGAAAGAGTCAGCCAAAAAAGAAGCTGAAAAAGCTGAGAAAAAAGCAACCAAAGCTAAAGAATCAGCTGAAAAAACAACCAGTAAAGCCAAAAAAGCCGAGGCAAAAGTTCGAGAAACAACCGAAAAAGCGCCTAAAACTCCGGATAAAGTAACGGGCATGTACAACGGGAAAAAAGTGTATACCGGACCGCGCGGAGGAAGATATTACATCAACTCTAACGGTAATAAAACTTATATTTCAGACGACAAATAGTTTTAGAAATGACATAAAAAAAGCCGAAGTAAAAACTTCGGCTTTTTTTGTGGAGAAGATGGGGCTCGAACCCACGACCTCTTGGCTGCCAGCCAAGCGCTCTAGCCATCTGAGCTACATCCCCGAGAATGCGTTGCAAATATATAAATTAAGTCTTGACCAACAAATAAAAATTATTTTAAAAAATCATCCTTTGACTGACAAAAACATTGAAATATTCATTAAACTTGTAAAATTTTTCAAAAAACTCACTCTTAACTACTTACTCAAACATGAAAAAAACTACTCTTTTATTTTTAATGCTTTTCCTTTCATACATTGGTCAAGCGCAAACTGTTGCTTCAGAGTCATTTGACGTTGCTTTAGGTTGGACTTCAACAACGGTTACTAGCGATGCCGGAACAACCATTAATGCATGGGCGCGCAGAACTACCGGAGGTGCTCCGAATTGTGCTACTTTTTCAGGTGCTGGTATGGCCCGTTTTAATTCTTACAACATTACTTCTGGCGGTACAGGAAGGTTGACTTCTCCAGCCATTACTTTTCCTGATGGAAGATATCGCGTGAAACTTAAAATGTATCGCGATTCAGGTTATCCAACTGACGCGGACAACATTAAAGTTTATTACAACACCACAGGTGCAGCCGGAGGTACCGTTTTGGGAACTATAAACAGATCAACACAATTAGCTCCAGTTGTGGCAGCTGACGGATGGTACGGCTATACTTTTGATATTCCGGGCAACATCAGCGGAACCGGATACATAGTAATCTTGGGAACTTCGAGATACGGAAACAATATTTTTATCGACCAAGTTTCAGTTGATTTGATTCAAGCAGTTGATGCTGAAACCACTTCTGTAAACATGAATGCTATTGAAACCACCGGAAACAAAACCATCGGCGGAACCATCAAAAATATGGGAACGGCCGATATCAATTCATTTGATGTAAACTGGCAATTAGACAATGGAGCGGTATACACACAAAACGTAACCGGTTTAACTTTAACAGCCGGTCAAAGCTATACATACTCACACCCAAATACTTGGGATGCAACTCCCGGATTATATTCATTAAAAGTTTGGGTTTCTAACGTAAACGGCGCAGGAAACGATGGTGATTTAACAAACGATTCCATGACTAAATCCGTTTCTGTAGCCAGCGGGAGTGTAACCAGATTTCCGTTGTATGAAAAATTCTCAAGTTCAACTTGTGCACCTTGTTATTCATACAACACGAACTATTTCAATCCATTCTTATCGACCGGAGCCAATGCGCAAGATATGGCTTTGATTAATTATCAAGTAAACTGGCCAGGAACGGGTGATCCGTATTACACCGCTGAAGTAGGTTCGCGTGTTGTTTATTACGGAATCAACGCTGCTCCAACTTTGTTAGTTGATTCAAAAGAAGGAACTAATTCGAGTGTTGCTCTTCTACAATCAGCTTTGGATGCTGAAAAATTAAAACCAGCTTTCTTTGGATTGAGCGCAACGCATCAATTGGATTTAGAAGATTTAACCGTGAATATTAACACCATGCCATACTTAACTGGTAACTACAAAATCCATGTGGCTGTGGTTGAAAAAGAAACTTCTGGCAACGTTGCTACCAACGGTGAGACTTCATTCCACAATGTGATGATGAAAATGATTCCAGATCCGAACGGAACTTCAGTTGACTTTACACATGATGTCCCTACAACCCACTCTTTGCAAGGAAATTTGTCAGGTTTGAACATCGAAGAATTGAATGACTTAGCGGTTATTGTATTTATTCAAGATCAAGCAACTAAAGCCATCATGCAAGCAGCATATTCAACTGATTTATTGGCCAACACTACTTTTAATAAATCATTTGCGCGCATTTGGCCAAATCCGTCAACGGGTATCATCAACATCAAAGCTGAAAACGCTGTAACATTAGAAATTACTGATATTACAGGTAAAGTTGTTTATCCGTCCGCACAAGTGAATGCTGGAGGTTCAATTAATTTGAACTTCTTACAAAAAGGAATGTACATGGCTAAAATGAGCGATGCCAATGGCAACACTCAGGTCCAAAAAATCATCCTAAAATAATCTGAAAAACAAACAAAATGAAAAAGATATTGCTACTTGGTATACTGTTGACCAGTTCTTTGACACAGGCGCAACTAACCATGACCAAACAAGACGGAACACCTATTAGTTCAGGGCAAGTATTTGGTTTTAACGCGGCTACTTATCCGGAAGGTGAGTTGGATTTTTACGTACACAATTTGTCTTCCGCACCAGTAAATGTGAAAATTAACTGCTACAGCCTAATCAACACAGACGGCGTTGGATTCGAACTTTGCTTTGCCAACGAGTGTTTGTCTTCGGTTGAAGAAGGAACCAATTACCCGATTAATACGCCTTACTTAACAATTCCCGCCGGAGGACACAGCGGAAATGACGGTCATCTTTTAAATACCGTTGTGGGATCGGGGCCTTATCCGAAAGACTATTCTTTTAGAGCTTTTCAAGTGGGAAATCCAACCAATTATGTAGACATTACCTATCGTTTTGATCCGGCCTTGTCTACTGAAGAAGTTGCCCAATTAGAGCAATCAGGCGTGATTGTAAAATCAACCGTGATGCAAAATGAGTTGACACTCGACGCGCTCAAACCAACTTCATTTGAACTATTTGATTTAAACGGAAAAGTAGTTTTAAAAGCTGATTTGAAGCACGAAGTTAAAACTTTCAATGTATCGCATTTACCAACCGGTATGTACGTTTTGCATTTTATTGACAACTTCGGAAATCGCTCTACTCAAAAAGTAATGAAGAAGTAATCCTTCCAAGAATAATTAAAAAAGGTCTGTCGCTTGGCAGGCCTTTTTTGTTTAAAACGAATTGATCCAATCTTCAACCAATTGAACACCTTCCCGATGCTTGACGGATCTTCCTATAGCCGGCATGATATAAAACAGGTCGGTTGTTGTATCGAGGCGATAATACAAAATAGACTGCGCCGGATTGTTCGGGTAAACAATACGTCCGTTATAGCCTGGCAGAGGATGTTGTGCCGGAAGTCCAACACCCATATTGTGTGGATCAACGGTATTTTTAAACTCCATCCGCAAGCCAAATTCTTGTGCCTCGCCTTGATCTTTGTGGCAATGTGCACAGTTGGCGTCAAAATACGAGCGAATACGCAAATCAAGTGGTTGACTCGCATCGTTATAATTTACAACAGAAGTAATTTGTGTCGGTAAAGTTGCATTTAAATAGCCCTTTGAAATCCATTGAGTCAATTGGTTTTGATTACCGTCTGAAAAACTATAATTGCTGTTGAGATTTTGCGGTTTGATGCCGATTGGAGTGTTTTGATGAGTGACTATATTACCGTGGCAACGCGCGCAATCTTGTGTGGTGTTGGGTGTTTTATAGGTGAAATTTAAAACCTCAGAACCTTGCTGCAAACTAAGTGTTCGCGTGGTGTTTTGAACTTGTAAATAAGCATCGGTTTGCTCGTCGTTCCAAATATATTCAGCAAAAATCCATCCATCGCTTTTGCGAATCATCAAACGCGTTTCAATGATTTTGGTCGTCAAGTCGGGCAGTAAATGATCGTAGTAAAAAACCTTAACCAGAACAGCACCCACCGGTAAATCTAAAACCTCAGAATCGCTCACATAGGTAGCCTTAGTGTTTTTGGGCATCCAGACAAATCGCTTTTTCAGCGCGTAATCCGAAAACAATTCACTGGTGGGCTTATAAGGAAGCAAACCATAAACCGGTTCCAGATTTTTCATGTCTCCTTTAAAAAACTGATAATCTGATAATTTTGGATAAGGCACCAAGGACAAATCGCATTGTACCGGCGATACTTTTGGTACCTCAGCATAGTCCTCTTCGCTAGACGAACAAGAAAAAAGAATTACTGCAAAAAAAACCAATAATCCGCCTTTTGACACCCAGCTTAATTCCATAAGTTTAGAATGAAGTATTAAACGACAAAGATACACCCGAGCTCTCAGGAACAAATCGGCAAACACCGCCCACACAAACCAATCCTCCGCGTTGGCGTCCATAATTCAAAGCCAATCTCGATGATTTTTTTCGGAATGAACCACCAACATTGTAGTAGTGATTTCGGTAATAATCCAAATCGTTACCATAGTTGTACAAATCGTAGGCATATACCGTAAACAAAGCGTTTATGTTAAATTCTAAAGTAGCCGCTACCCAGTTTTTTCGGTCGTAATCGGCCCACATGTGCTCGCCCATAAACCGAAGCGAACGCGCTCCTGTAATTTTATAAGTTGCCTCAGCGCCCACTATGTGTGTGTTGATTTCACCGGTGGCATCTTCGATGTACTTTTTGTTGTAATATTGGTTGATATAGCTAAAACCGGTCAACCATTTTTGATTGATTTTCTTGGTGATTTCAAGATTGTAGTCGGTGTACATTCTTTTGCCAAAACCAAAAAAGTCGGTTGTGTAATCTTGCGGTAAATTAATGTAATACGTTCCGCTGAGTGCGTTCCAATTTGAGAAATTAAGCGCTACTTTGGTTCCGTATTTTCCACCCAAGTCAGTTCCTTTTTTAAAATCGTAAAACAAATCAATTTGACCGCCAATCTCGCCGGCTTTTACATAATTTGAACCCGCCAACAACACACTTGGTTGTGCCTGGTATACATAAATATTGGCCAAGTTGTAATGATGTTGTTTGGTCAAACTAGGTAAATAATTCATGATGCGATCATTAAACACATTGCCTTTGGCAGCGCGTTCTGAAAAGAAACTCATGTTCTCTAATCGTCTAAAAGTTCCGTCAATACCAAATCCCTTTTTTGAAAATCCGGCATTGATTAAAAGCGCATTTCCTGGCTTGATCAATCGATTATCAATCTGGCCTGGCGCTTGAACTACCGCGTCGGGTGATTTGTAATCATATTCTGCCGAAAAATAAACAGAACCATACGACAAGCTCATTCTGCTTCCGATTCCATTGGTCAGATTGTCAAAGTTAGGATTGATAATATTGGGCTTTTCATAGCGCCAAATAAAATCGCCGCCAAAACTCAGTCCGGTTTCTTTCCAACCCATTAAATCTGAAACTGAAAAATCAAAATTACCTCCGAAAATTTGCGATTCAGCCACATCAAATCCGGTGCGCTGTTGACCGTAAATTCCTTTAAAAGTAAGTGATTTAATCGGTTTGAAAATAACTCGTCCGCCGCGCAAAGCATTGTTGATACCCAATGCTCGGTCTTCCCAACTTCTAAAAAGCAAACCGCTGCCAAACTGCTCGTAAAAATAACCGGCTGTCAAATCAAGCTTCTCTCCTTTGTATTGGGCAAAGTAAGTCGCAATATTGGTTTGGTTGTATTTGGGATTCATGTTCAAAAGCGCATTTTGTTCATAAGCTTCGCCTTGAATTCCGAACACCCATTTTTTGATTTTGTAATTGGCAAACAAATAACTGTTGCTGCGCAGTGGATCCTCCGGGTGAACTGTCGGGTTGTTGTATTCGTCTTTGAGCCCTGTATCATTCAAATACCATTGGGCATTGGTTTCAAAACCACCACTAAAAGTTCCTTTCGTTTCTTTATTTTCTTGAGCATTCCCCGAAAAAAACATCGTTGCCAAAGCAATACATAAAGCAATTGTCTTTTTGTTCATGGCTTAAAGCGTCTTGAGTTTGGCGAGTAATTCAGTTTCGCTGCCAGGCACATAACCATTTTGAATATGCACAATTTGTCCATTTTTGACCACCACCGTATAAGGAATATTCACAATGGTCAAGGCGCGTTTGAGTTCTTGATTCGAGTCGAGTAATACCTGATAACTCCAGCCTTTACCATTGATGAGTGGTTTGACGCGTTTTTGGGTGCGTGCGTCATCTGTAGCCACGGCTACAACCTCAAGGTTGACTTCTTTTTTCCAATCGTCAATCACATCGTTAAGCTCATCGAGTTCATTGATACACGGAGCACACCAAGTAGCCCAAAATGAAAACAGATATATTTTGTCTTTTTCAGCAAAGTCGTTTTTCACCGAAAGTGTTTTTCCTTCAAGATTGGTTAACGATATGTTGGGCATGGGCGTTTGTGCTTTTGCTAATAAACCAACAAAAAGCAAGATCAGGGTGAGTTTTTTCATCATATTTGAGATTCTTGCTACAAATAAATAAATAATCCCACGAATACTAAAAGAAATTTCAGTTTATTTGTATCGCTCAAACCAATACTTTGATTTGCTATGAGATTATGGGCTTCAAGTCTGTTTTTGACGACTATTTTATTGATGGTTTCCTGTCAAGAAACTGAAATTATTGAGAAAAAACCTGACTCAACTTCGTTGGCTCCTCCGGTATCTGGTTATTTCAAAAAAAATGTTCTTATTGAAGATTATACCGGAACATGGTGTGGTAATTGTACACGTGTAGCCTGGGCGATTGAAGAAACCAAAGAAGCTTCTGACAAAGTAGTGTCGGTAGCCATTCACAACGGAAACGACCCGTATCATTTTGCCGGAATCGATCCGTTAAAAAACCTGATTCTGCCAAGTAGCGCGCTTGCTTTGCCGGTTTCAAGACTCAACCGAATGACCATTTGGAGTTTTCCTGAAACATCCAACATCCAACAAGCAATTGATTTAACCAGCAACAATACTACATTGGGCTTAGCCATGAGTTCAACAGTTGCCGATGGTCAAATTGATTTAGAAGTTCGCGCTCGTTTTTTAGAAGATTACAGCAACCTCAAATTAGTGGTTTATTTGCTTGAAGATCATCTTTTGTACAACCAACGCAATTATATTACTGAATTGTATGGCGGTTTACCGGTGGTTCCGAATTTTGAACACAATCATGTGCTCAGAGCATCGCTCACCAATATCTTAGGCGAATCTTTAGAAGGCTCTAATCGCAATACAACCGTAACCAGAAATTTTAATATTCCTGTTCCGAGTAATATTGCCAACGCAGACAACATAAGTTTTGTGGCCTTTGTAACTGATATCAACAACAACGCGCTCAATGCTCGAGCAGCCGATGCCAACGAAAACCAAACCTTTCAAGAGAATCCATAACATCAAAAGTTGCTTCGGCAGCTTTTTTTGTTTGTGCTCACAGATCATAACGGTTTTCTTTGCCAAATCAAGTCCGTCTCGATTAAAACCTTATTTTTGTGCGGTAAAATGCGCGTATGAATACCATCAGAATCACCAAGCAATTCAGTTTTGAAACCGGTCATGCACTTTTTGGCTATGACGGAAAATGCAAAAATGTTCACGGGCACAGCTACAAATTGTCGGTTACTGTGATTGGTCATCCAATTACCGATACCGCCAACGTAAAATACGGAATGGTGATTGACTTTTCAGATTTGAAAAAAATCGTCAAAGAAGAAATTGTCGATTTGTTTGACCACGCCACGGTTTTCAATCAAAATACGCCGCATATTGAACTAGCTCAAGAGCTCAAACAACGCGGCCACCATGTAATTTTGGTTAACTATCAACCCACGAGCGAAAACATGGTGATTGATTTTGCGCAAAAAATTCAAAGCCGATTGCCCGAAAACATTGCCTTATTTTCATTAAAACTTCAGGAAACCGAATCGTCTTATGCCGAGTGGTATGCCTCAGATAATTTGTAATGATGAACCTCGCTGCACACCAAAAAGTCTATTTTGCTTCTGACCAACATTTTGGCGCGCCCACACGCGAACTCAGTCTGCCGCGCGAGCAGAAGTTTTTGCGTTGGCTCGATGAAATCAAAAAAGATGCAGCCGTACTGTTTTTGGTGGGCGATTTATTTGATTTTTGGTTCGAATACAAAACGGTCGTACCCAAAGGCTTTGTTCGTATCTTGGGTAAATTGGCCGAAATGCGCGACAGTGGCATCGAAATTTACTTTTTTGTCGGCAACCACGATTTGTGGATGAATGACTATTTTGAACAAGAGTTAGGGATTCCTGTCTATCGAGACAACCGAGAATTTACGTTTAACCAAAAAACATTTCTCATAGGCCACGGCGACGGAAAAGGCCCGGGCGACAAAGGATACAAACGCATGAAAAAAGTGTTTACCCATCCGCTTTCCAAATGGTTGTATCGTTGGTTACATCCGGACATTGGTGTGAAGTTGGCCCAATATTTATCGGTCAAAAACAAACTCATTTCGGGCGAGGCTGATGTAAAATTCTTGGGCGAAGAAAACGAGTGGCTCATTCAATACGCCAAACGCAAACTACAAGACAAACACTATGATTATTTGGTGTTTGGTCATCGTCATTTACCGATGCAAATCAACGTCGGAGAAAATGCTGAGTACATCAACTTAGGTGACTGGATTGGCTATTTTACCTATGGCGTTTTTGATGGCGAACAGTTCGAACTCAAAAAATACTAATCTTCCAGCTTTTCAATTTCGCGGTGAATGTCCAGCTTTCTGAATGAAGGCGACAACCAACCGGTCAAAGTGACCGTCAACAAAGTCATCGTTCCGCCAAAGACAACTGCCGGAATCGTGCCCATCAGTTTGGCCGTGAGTCCGCTTTCAAAGGCGCCCAATTCGTTGGATGATCCTACAAAAATTGAATTGACCGAAGCCACGCGTCCGCGCATGTGATCGGGCGTTTGTATTTGCAGAATCGTTTGACGAATCACTACTGAAACACCGTCAAAAATTCCGCTGAAAAACATCGCCAAAACCGACACCCAAAACCAGCGCGAAAGACCGAAAACAATCATGCAAACGCCAAACAGAAAAACCGCCGCAAGCAATTTGATTCCTGCGTTTTTATTGAGCGGAATATAAGCTGCGAGTACCATCGTAATGAACGAACCCACCGCCGGTGCTGCGCGTAAAATGCCAAATCCTTCTGAACCCACCTTGAGAATATCCTGCGCAAAAACCGGTAAAAGGGCCATGGCACCACCAAAAAGCACCGCAATCATATCGAGTGATATAGCGCTCAAAATGGTTTTATTCCCAAAGACAAAACGCACGCCTTCTTGAAGACTTTGCATGATGGGTTCACCAATTTTGGGGTTGAGAATGGGTTTCTTTTCAATGCGCGTGAGCAATAAAAGCGAAAAAACAGCAAAGCCCAAAACCAAAAACATCGAGCCGTGAATTCCGATCAGACCAATGGCAAAACCACCCACAGCCGGGCCTGAAACTGCGGCCATTTGCCAGATAGAACTGCTCCAAGTCGAGGCATTGGGATAGTTTTTTTTCGGAACCAACAAAGCCATCAACGAAAACACGGTGGGCGTAATAAAGGCGCGTACCAATCCGCCCAAAAACACCAAAGCATACAGCGCGTATAAAACAGTATTGACTGACAAGGATTTTGAAAACTCGGGTAAAGTCATGGCCTGCATTCCCAAACTAATCATAGAAAAACCGGCAATGCATTTGGCCAACAGATTTTTTTTCTCGCTTTGGTCAACGATGTGTCCGGCAAATAAAGCCATGCTCACTGCCGGAATAATTTCCATGAGACCAATAATACCCAAGGATAGAGGGTCTTTGGTCAAGCTGTACACCTGCCATTCAATCACCACAAATTGCATGCTCCAGGCAAACACCAAGGCAAAACGCATCAGTAAAAAATATTTGAATTCCGAATACCGAAGTGCCTGGTAAGGATCGTTTTTGCTCATATTAATTTCGAATATCTTTGACACGCAGTTGCAAACTTACCTGCCCATTGAATTCATTTTCTTCAATGCAATATACTGCATCAAAGCGTTGTTTGTTTTCAATGAGCGAAAGTTTCTCGGCGAGTCCAAAACCAACCGCACCAAACGAGGATCCGTTATTTTGTTTGACCGTTATGCGCAAATGCGTTTGATCTTGCCCAATTTTTTTGGCAAAACCGGTGTCGACCAAACCGCGCGTTAAAAAAACCGGTGTGCGATTTTGCGGTCCAAACGGCTCAAACTGCTGCAGAATTCTATACAATTTCGGTGTTATTTCGTCTAGGTTGATGGTCAAATCAACTTCAATTTCTGGTTCGAGCATTTCAGGTAAAATGGTCTTTTGTACTTGTTGTTCAAAGGCTTCTTTAAAAGCTGCATAGTTCTCTTCGAGCAACGTCATTCCGGCGGCATACATATGTCCGCCAAATTGTTCCAAATGCGCGCTGCAAGCCTCGAGCGCCTCATACAAATCAAAATCTTTGACCGAGCGCGCCGAGGCGGCCAGTTTGTCACCGCTTTGGGTAAAGACAATCGTTGGACGATAATAAGTTTCGGTGAGTCGAGAAGCGACGATGCCAATCACTCCTTTGTGCCACGAAGGATCATAAACCACGGTAGTCATTCGGTTTTGCTCTTGATGGTTTTCGATTTGCAAGAGCGCTTCTGCAGTAATTTGCTGATCGAGTTCTTTGCGGTCGGTATTGTGCTTTTCTATTTCTGAGGCAAAAATTTCCGCCTGACTTAAGTTGTATTCCGTGAGTAAGGCTACCGCTTCATTGCCGTGTTTGATGCGCCCCGCCGCGTTGATTCTGGGTGCGATGATAAAAACCACATCGGTAATAGAAAGTTTTTTTCTTTTTAGATTTTGCGTCATGGCCTGAATGCCCGGTCGCGGAAAAGTATTGATGACTTCTAACCCGAACTTGGCTAAAATGCGGTTCTCGCCGGTCATCGGAACAATATCGGCGGCAATCGCTGTGGCTACCAAATCTAAATACGGTCGGAGTTCTTGAACCAATTCACCTTGTCGTAGTGCTAAGGCTTGAATGAGTTTAAAACCTACGCCGCAGCCGCAAAGTTCTTTGTACGGATAGTTGCAATCTTCTTGTTTTGGGTTTAAAACCGCCACCGCTTTGGGAATTTCGGCACCGGGCTGATGGTGATCGCAAATAATAAAATCGATGTTGCGCTCAGAAGCATAAGCCACATGGTCTATTGATTTAATTCCGCAATCAAGCGCAATAATGAGCGTACAACCGTTGTCATCGGCATAGTCAATTCCCTGATATGAAATACCATACCCTTCGGTATACCGATCAGGAATATAAGTGGCTACATTGGGTGTTAAGGTTTTGAGATAGGATGACATGAGCGCCACGGCGGTGGTTCCGTCGACATCGTAATCACCAAAAACCAAAATATTTTCTTGGTTTTCAATGGCTTGTTCGATGCGAGCCACGGCCAAAAGCATGTCTTTCATCAAAAACGGATCGTGCAAATCCTGCCAATCAGGTCTAAAAAAAACGCGCGCTTGTTCGTAGGTATGAATGCCGCGTTGCAACAAAAGTGTTGCAGTAATCGTGTCGACATGGAGAGCCGCTTTGAGCTCATCAACTTGTTTGGGGTCGGGTGGGTTTTGAATAGTCCAGCGCATAAAAAATTTGTTTGGTTGATATATGATTTTAAAGTTAGGTCAAAGTTAGAAAAAACACGGGCAGATTCACCACCGACTGAGATTGAGTTTGAAAAAAAATTCGTTACTTCGGCTTAAATTCTTCTTTATGCAAATTCAAGGACAAATCGTCGACATTGGCGCGCGCCGCATCTATTCAGGCGTTGTTGCGGTTGAAAATGGAAAAATAACCTCTATCCAAGAGCAAAACCACGAAGTCAAAAACTACATTCTACCGGGTTTTGTCGATGCGCACATCCATATTGAAAGTTCGATGCTCGTTCCCTCAGAGTTTGCCCGATTGGCTGTTTTGCACGGAACGGTGGCCACGATTTCAGACCCACACGAAATTGCCAATGTTTTGGGCATCGATGGCGTACATTATATGATTGAAAACGGACAAAAAGTGCCGCTTAAATTTCACTTCGGAGCTCCGTCTTGTGTGCCAGCCACCGCTTTTGAAACCGCCGGAGCTACCATTGACGCCGACGGAATCAAAGAACTTATGGCGCATCCTGAAATCTATTATTTGGCCGAGATGATGAACTATCCGGGCGTTTTGTTTGACGACCCGCAAGTGCTCCAAAAAATAGCCTGGGCCAAACACTTCAACAAACCTATTGACGGCCATGCTCCGGGTTTACGTGGCGAAGCGGTTCAGAAATATATTGCCGCCGGCATCAGTACGGACCACGAGTGTTTTACCTATGAAGAAGCGCTTGAAAAATTGCAACTCGGCATGAAAGTGCTCGTGCGCGAAGGCAGTGCAGCCAAGAACTTTGAGGCGCTCATTGATTTGTTGCCCGAGCATTTTGAAAACATGATGTTTTGTTCGGATGACAAACATCCCGACGATTTGATTGTGAGCCACATCAATGCGTTGTGCGCCCGCGCGGTGGCCAAAGGAATGGATTTGTTCCAAATATTGCAGGCGGCTTGCATCAATCCGGTGCAGCATTACAACATGAACGTTGGTTTGTTGCGCCAAGGCGATGCCGCAGATTTTATTGTCGTGGAAGATTTGACACATTTCAAAGTGTTGCAAACCTACATCGACGGAAAATTGGTCGCTGATCACGGAAAGTCGCTCATTGAACCGATTGCTTTTAGTACGCCGAATAACTTTAATACTTCGGCCAAAAACCCCGAGGATTTTGCGCTGGCCGCAACCTCAGATTCGATTCGGGTGATGGAGGCTTTAGACGGACAACTCATTACCAACGAACTCATCTGTAAATCAAAAGTAGTTGCCGGAAAACACGAAATTGATATCGCCAACGACTTGCTCAAAATAACAGTCGTGAACCGCTATAAAAACGCAGCGCCCGCGGTGGCTTTTATCAAAAACTTCGGACTTAAAAAAGGCGCCATCGCTAGTTCGGTGGCGCATGATTGTCACAATATTGTAGCGGTGGGTACTTCGGACGAAGAGATTTGTCGCGCCGTGAATACTTTGATTCACAATACCGGTGGCGTTTGTGCCGTGGACGGTGATAAAATTATTTCATTGGCCTTGCCGGTGGCGGGCATCATGAGTGATCAAGACGGCTGGGAAACCGGACGGTTGTATCAAGAAATTGACGCGATGGCCAAAGAACTTGGCAGTGGATTGCGCGCACCTTTTATGACTTTGTCGTTTATGGCTTTGCTGGTGATTCCGGATTTGAAACTTTCAGACCTAGGTTTGTTCAGCGGAAAACAATTTGCCTTTACCGGATTGGATGTTGTGTAAACAAATCTCGCGTGAGGGATGGAAGCTTTGTTTGAGCTCTTGAGGGCTTGAAAATGGTTTCGGCTATGCTGCTGATTCAGCCCGAAAAGCGAGTGCGGACAGCCCGACCCGCAGGGGCACGCCCTACACTTTTTTGCCGGCCACACACATGACGATTTCACCTTTGGGCGGCTTGGCCTGGAAATATTGGAGCACTTCGGCGGCGGTTCCGCGGCGGTTTTCTTCGTGCAATTTAGACAACTCGCGCGAAACGCAAAGCGGACGGTCGGGGCCAAAATACTGAACGATTTCAGTCAAAGTTTTGACGAGTTTATGCGGCGAAACGTAAAAAATCATGGTGCGGGTTTCTTCGGCGAGTGCCAAATAACGGGTTTGTCGCCCTTTCTTTTCGGGCAAAAATCCTTCAAAAACAAAACGGTCGTTCGGAAGTCCGCTGTTGACTAGTGCCGGAACAAAAGCGGTAGCGCCCGGCAGACACTCAACTTCAATACCTTGTTCGACACAGGCGCGCGTGAGTAAAAAGCCCGGATCGGAAATAGCCGGCGTGCCCGCATCAGAAATCAGCGCGATGGTTTGACCCGATTGCAATCGCCCCACAATTTGTTCAACGGTTTTGTGTTCGTTGTGCATGTGGTGGCTGTGCATTGGGGTGGATATGTCAAAATGCTTGAGCAGTTTTCCGCTGGTGCGCGTGTCTTCGGCCAAAATCAAATCGGCTTCTTTCAAGATCCTAATCGCGCGAAAAGTCATGTCTTCAAGATTGCCAATCGGCGTGGGCACAAGGTAGAGTTTGGACATAAAATCTGGTTTTAAAAAACAAATGCACGAACTTTTGTGAATGATTCGTGCATTTTTCGGGTATCTATTTTGGGGCTTATGAAAATCTTTTTTCGACGATTTCCATAAAGCGCTCGGCGTATTCGTCTTTGCCTTCCCAATTGTTGTAATCAGGCTTGACCATGTGGTCGATGAAATCTTTGGCTTCGGCAAACGTATTAAAGGTCATGAGTTGCGAGAGCACGCGGTTGTAATCTTCGCTGCTGTTGGCAAACAAATGATTCATAAAGGCAATACGGTCGTTCAGGCCGATGATGATGCCTTTAGAGAGGCGGTCGTTGAGTGATTGCCCTTCTTTGTTGATCGAAATGACCGGAGCATCGGTATTGTAACTGCGACTAATCGGAATCACCGATGACGGCTCAGTTGCCGGTGTTTCTTTGGCCAAATCTTCGGGTTTGACAAAAACCGGATCAGAATAATTCGGCCCGAGCAAATCGTCTAAAGTAATTTGTTGCGAAGCGCTTTTGGTTTCCGGTTTGGTTTCGGCCAGTTCTCCGTCTTTGATGTCAAAAGTCAATTCAAAAGCGGGTTTGAAGGCGGTTTCTTCATCAGATGTCTCAGGCTCCTCGATAGAATCTCCGATGGTTTCTTCGATTTGCGCATCGTGGTCTTCGGATTGTTCTTCAAAAGATTCGTCTTGAACCTCTTCATCGAGATCATCCGACTCTAAATGGAAAACGATTTTTTCTTCAGAAGTTTCCGGCTCGGTTTCTTCGGCTTCCTCTTCAGTCTCGTCGTGAATTTCTTCTTCAGTGGTCACTTCAGCCTCAACCTCCGGCGTTTCTTCTGTTTCGTTTTCGGTAGTCGTTTGGGTTTGTTCAACCGAAAGCTCGATGGTTGCTGCTTCTGATTCTTCTAAAGCAGGTTCTGGCGTTGGTTCTTCTTCAGGTTCAAAAGCCACCGGAGCAACTTCTGTCACTACAGGTTTAGGCTCAAAAATGGTTTCTTCTTGAAGTTTTTCTTCGATATCTGCCAGGCCAATGGTAGGCTTTAAATCGGCAAAATGTTCTTCTGCAAAGCGCAAAACAGAGAGCTTTTCGTAGAGATTACGAGCTTCTTGATGTAGTTGAGAAAGTTCGGATTTGTTTTTAAGTTTTAAAATTCGGTGAGCAATGCTGATTAACTCTGCTTCCAGTTGTTTTTTCATAACTTTTGGGTCCTTTTTTGAAGAAGGTTGTTTTATTTGTCAGGTTTGTTAGGTCGAGATTAAATTGTCAACTGCCAGCCAATCTTGGATAAAATTTTCTACATTTGACAGCGGTGTAAATATACTAATTTTAGGTTGGCATATCACGCCACAAAGTAATAAAAACTATTCATCTTAAGCGCAAGAAAAATATAAAATGTTTCTCGAAAATACCGTTAATCACAAAGAACAGTTTGGATGGATAGAAGTCATCTGCGGCTCGATGTTTTCGGGTAAAACCGAAGAACTGATTCGCCGATTAAAACGCGCTCAGTTTGCCAAACAAAAGGTCGAAATCTTCAAGCCGGCGATTGATACGCGTTACCACGACGAAATGGTGGTTTCACATGACAGCAATGAAATTCGTTCTACACCGGTTCCGGCAGCGGCCAATATTGCGCTTTTGGCTCAAGGCTGCGATGTCGTGGGCATTGATGAGGCGCAATTTTTTGATGATGAAATTGTCAAGATTTGCAACGATTTGGCCAATTCGGGCGTCCGTGTGATTGTGGCCGGACTCGATATGGATTTTAAAGGAAATCCATTTGGTCCGATGCCTGCCCTGATGGCCACGGCTGAATATGTAACCAAAGTTCATGCGGTTTGTACGCGCACCGGAAACCTCGCCAATTACAGCTACCGCAAAACCGATAACGACAGTTTAGTCTTGCTCGGCGAAACCGAAGAATACGAACCTTTGAGTCGCGCGGCTTATTATCAGGCAATGCGCAAAGGTCACGAACAACACGAAGAAGATTCAGCAACTTCAAACAAACAGTAATTTGGTTTTATCTGTTAAGAATATTGCACCAATGATTCGTGCCAAACGCGTGGGCAATCATCCGAGTATTCTCATAGACAACATTACCATTGACAGCCGTTCACAGCAGAACAGCGCGCAAACTTTGTTTTTTGCGATTGTCGGCCCGAACAACGATGCGCATTTGTATATCGATGAACTCATCGAAAAAGGCGTGCGCAATTTTGTGGTTACACACATTCCGGAGGGTTTAGCTGAAAAAGCCAATTTTTTAATCGTCGAAAATACGCTCGATGCACTCCAAGCTTTTGCGGCCAGCTATCGCAGTCAGTTTGATTTTCCGGTGATTGGCATTACGGGTAGCAACGGAAAAACCATTGTCAAAGAATGGCTCAACTTTTTGCTCGGCCCTGATTACAACATTATTCGAAGCCCGAAAAGTTACAACTCGCAAGTGGGTGTTCCGCTGTCAGTCATTGCCATCAACGAGCAACACAATTTGGGCATTTTTGAAGCCGGAATTTCTACCACGCACGAAATGGAAAACCTTGAAAAAATTGTGCGCCCAACCATTGGGATTCTCACCAATATTGGTTCGGCACACGACGAAGGTTTTGCCAACATTGGCGAGAAAATGAAAGAAAAACTTAAACTTTTTGCCCACGCCAAAGTACTGATATACAACAAAAACAAATCGGTTGAGGCCTTTATCAATCCCAAAGTACAGCGATTTTCGTGGAGTTGCAAAGACGAACAAGCCGATGTTTTGATTGGTAAAAAATCTGTGCTCGACAAAACATTGCTGAAGATAAAATCGACTCAAGGTGAATTTGAAATTAAAATCCCATTTCAAGACGACGCATCGGTAGAAAACGCTATTCAATGCATTATGGTCATGCTGTATCTGAATTACGATGCAAAAGTGATTGAAAGTCGCGTTGAACTTTTGTATCCGGTTGAGATGCGGCTCAAAGTCAAAAAAGGCATCAACCATTCGACGCTGATTGACGACAGTTACAGCTCAGATTTTCAGTCGCTTAAAATTGCGCTCGACTTTATGGAAAGTCAAAAGCAGCACAAAAAACGCACGCTGATTTTGTCGGATATTTTTCAAAGCGGATTGGCCAACGATGAGCTGTATTCAAAGGTTTCGCAATTGGTGATTTCTAATAAAATCAACCGCGTGATTGGTATTGGCGAAATGATTCACAAGTATCGATCGAAATTTGTGAACTGTCTGACTTATAAAAACACCGATGCTTTTTTGGCTGAGATTGACCAACTCGATTTTGGCCATGAAACGATTTTGATCAAAGGCGCGCGCAGTTTTCACTTTGAAAAAATTGTCAGCGCTCTTGAAGAAAAAACGCATGAAACCGTTCTGGAAATTAACCTCAACGCCATTAGCCATAACTTGAATTTCTTCAAAGCCAAACTCAAACCCAGAACCAAACTCATGGTGATGGTCAAAGCTTTTGGTTACGGAAACGGCGGTTTTGAAATTGCCCAATTGCTCGAACACCACAAAGTAGATTATTTGGGTGTGGCTTTTGCCGACGAAGGCATCGCGCTTAAAAATCATGGCATCAAACTGCCGATTATGGTGATGAATCCTGAAACGACGAGTTTTGAAGCGATTATTCAACATCATTTAGAGCCGGAAATATACAGCATCAAAGGGCTGAATGCCTTTTTGAAAATTGCGGCGCAGAAAAAACTCAAAAATTATCCCATCCACATCAAACTCGATACAGGCATGCATCGTTTGGGTTTTGAAATAGAGCAACTTGATGAATTAATTACTATTCTCAAAGCCCAAAAAATAGTTCATGTCAAAAGTATCCTCTCGCATTTGGCCACGAGCGATGATTTGGTTCACCACGAATTTGCCTTGTCACAGATTAATTTGTTTGAAGAAATGTCTTCGCGCTTGATGCAGGAATTGTCCATCAAACCGATTCGTCATATTCTAAATACCTCGGGCATCAGCAATTACCCAAAAGCGCAATACAACATGGTGCGTTTGGGCATTGGGTTGTACGGAATTTCAAACGACCCGGAAGAACAACCATATTTGGAAAATGTGGGCACGCTCAAAAGTATCATCTCGCAATTGCGTACCATCGAAGCCGGCGAAAGCGTTGGTTATGGACGGCGATTTATTGCTGAAAGAAAGTCGGTCATTGCCACGATTCCCATTGGTTATGCCGATGGAATTTCGCGCCATTTGGGCAACGGTGTGGGTTATGTAAATATTCACGGTCAACATGCGCCCATTATAGGTAGTGTTTGTATGGATATGCTCATGGTTGATGTAACCAATATTAGTTGCTTTGAAGGTGATTCAGTGATTATTTTTGGCGAAGACCCGACGGTGATTAGCTTGGCCGAAAAACTACAAACCATTCCTTATGAAATTTTGACCGGCATCTCGCAACGTGTCAAGAGGATTTTCTACCGAGAATAGACAAGATTTTTAAGAAATCTTGATGCTTTTAAGTTAAATTTTCTTACATTCGACAACGAACTCAGAACAATTTTTAACTAAAAACAATTTATTATGGGAATGATTTCAGAATTTAAAGACTTTATTGCCAAAGGAAACGCCATGGATTTGGCTGTTGGAGTGATCATTGGCGGTGCTTTTGGCGCGATTGTCAATTCATTGGTATCAGATGTAATTACTCCTGCTTTGTTGAATCCGGCCTTGCAAGCGGCCCATGTTGAAAACCTAGCAGAACTGAAAACCGAAGGCGGAATTCTCTACGGAAAATTCTTGGCTGCGGTGATTAGCTTCTTGGTCATTGCTTTTGTCATCTTTATTATGGTCAAAGCCATCAACAGCATGAAGAAAAAAGAAGCGCCTGCGCCTGCCGCGCCTGCTGGCCCTTCGCAAGAAGAATTGCTTACCCAAATTCGCGACCTTTTAAAAAACAAATAGAACTCAAAAACTGTCGTTAAAAAGGAGGCTTTGGCTTCCTTTTTTTATGCTTTGAAATTTGAAAGGCTTTTATTTTCAGGAGCCTATTTTTGTATCTTTGCGCCATTATTAACCACATCTATAATTGAACATGAAAGTAGCCGTTGTTGGTGCCACCGGTATGGTTGGCGAAGTGATGCTGCAGGTTTTGGCCGAAAGAAATTTTCCGGTGACAGAACTCATTCCGGTAGCCTCAGAAAAATCTGTTGGAAAAGAAATTGAATTCAAAGGAAAAAAATATACCGTAGTAGGCATGCAAACCGCTGTAGATATGAAAGCGGACATTGCTTTGTTTTCGGCTGGCGGACAAACCTCGCTGGATTGGGCTCCGAAATTCGCCGCAGCGGGCACAACCGTTATTGACAACTCATCAGCTTGGAGAATGGCCGCTGATAAAAAACTGATTGTTCCTGAAATCAACGCCAACACCTTAACTGCCGAAGATAAAATCATTGCGAATCCAAACTGTTCAACCATTCAAATGGTGATGGTTTTGGCACCGCTTCACAAAATGTACCACATTGAGCGCGTAGTGGTTTCGACTTATCAATCCATTACCGGAACCGGTGTGAAAGCCGTCCAACAACTCGAAAACGAATATGCCGGAGTTCAAGGTGAAATGGCTTATAAATATCCTATCCACCGCAACGCCATTCCACAATGTGATGTTTTTGAAGACAACGGTTACACCAAAGAAGAAATGAAATTGGTGCGCGAAACCAAGAAAATCATTGGTGATGACGGGATTGCTGTAACAGCTACCGCAGTGCGCATTCCGGTAGTGGGCGGACACAGCGAGGCCATCAATATTACTTTTAGCAACGATTTTGATTTGGCCGAAGTGCGTCAGATGCTGCACAATACGCCGGGCGTAACGCTTCAAGACAATACCGACACTTATACTTATCCGATGCCTATGTACGCGCAAGGAAAAGACGATGTTTTTGTAGGTAGAATTCGTCGTGATGAGAGTTTGCCCAACAGCATCAATATGTGGATTGTAGCCGACAACCTCAGAAAAGGTGCTGCGACCAACGCGATACAAATTGCTGAGTATTTAGTAGCGCACAAGCTCGTCTAAATAAAATATCACATCAACAACCCGCTTTGACTCTGAAATTTATGTTAAAGCGGGTTTTTTGTTTTGAGGTGTTGCTACTTTTGCAGATGATGAAACGCAAGGTCCTTTTAGTGAATGTTTTTTTATCGGCGGCGGTATTGTTCTCGATGCTGCTGCAATCAGTGCATTCATATGAGCACTTAAGCAAACTTTTTTCAGAAAAAGAATGTCATCACGTCTATTCGGGAAAAACCGAAATTTCGCACCAACATCATCCGTTTGACGAATGTTTGAGTTGCGAATTTACCTTTAGTTCCTTTGTTTGCCCGGAGCTTTTTCATTTTGATTTTCTAGTTGCACAACCTTCTTCGGTTAAAATTTTCACAGCCGATCAATCGCTGGTTGTCATTTCCAATACTACATTATTTGTTCGCGGGCCGCCCGCAGAGGTTATTTAATGTTTTTCACTTCTAAGAAAGTCTTAGAAGCATTTATTCATTTATAACCTCTTACTGATGAAAAAGATAATCTCTCTTTTTTGCCTGGGTGTGGTTTCGATGTTGCACGGACAAAGCAGTCTTTCCGGGCAAATCACCGACACCCAAAATAAGCCTGTTCAAGGCGCAGTCATTGAATTGGCTGAATTACATCAAGGCACGCATTCGGATGAATCCGGAAAATATACCTTGAATTCATTGCCCTCTAAAAATATCAAAATCACCATTTCGGCGTTGGGATATGCAACCCAACAATTGAGCTTAACGCTTCTTTCGGGAGTCAATGAGCTCAACGTAACTCTACAAAATTCGGCTTTTCAGATGGATGAAGTCATTGTATCGACTGCCTTCAACAAATTGCAATCGCAAAACGTGATGAAAGTCGAACATGCTTCAGTGCGTTCGTTGCAACAAAAAGGCGCTTCGACGCTCATTGAAGGCTTGGCAACGATTCCAGGGGTTTCGCAAATTTCTACCGGAACTTCCATCGGAAAACCCGTTATTCGCGGACTGAGTGGCAATCGCGTTTTGGTTTATTCGCAAGGCGTTCGTGTTGAAAACCAACAATTTGGTGAAGAACACGGTCTTGGCCTCAACGATTCCGGTATTGAAAGTGTCGAGGTGATTAAAGGCCCGGCTTCATTGCTTTACGGTTCAGATGCTTTGGGCGGCGTGCTCTATTTTAACCCTGAAAAATTTGCTCCGGCGCATACTTTTAAAGCCAATGTCAGCCAAAAATTCTTCAGCAATACTTTGGGCAGTAATACTTCAGTTGGATTAAAAACGTCAACTGAAAACTGGAAATTCTCGGCGCGCGGCGCCTACAATACTCATGCAGATTATCAAATTTCAGGCGGTGATCGCGTGACCAATTCGCGCTACAATGAAACGGATCTGAAAACCGGAGTTGGGTATTCAAATGCTCATTTTTCAAGCGTTGTCCGATACAACTACAACGCACTGAATTTGGGCATTCCCGAAGATGGAATTGGTTTTCAAACTACTTTTAGAAATCCGGATTATCCCAGACAACGCGTATTGAATCATTTGCTGAGTTGGAACAACATCATTTATCTCAATCGCTCAAAACTCGATGTCGATTTGGGCTATATTGACAATTTACGCAGCGAATTCGAAGACAGTCCAACCGCTTCATTGCGCATGAATCTCAAAACATTCAATTATGATTTGAAGTTTCATTTGCCTAAAACGGCGCATACTGAAACCATTTTGGGCGTGCAAGGAATGTCGCAAACCAACAAAAATTCGGGCGAAGAATACTTGATTCCCGACGCGCATACTTTTGATATCGGCGGTTTCGGAACGCTTAATTACGACTGGAACAACAACACGCTCCAGGCCGGATTGCGCTTTGACCACAGAAAAGTTAGCACCGAATCAAACGGTATTTTGGGCGAAGAAGGCTCGTTTGCAGCTTTAGACAAAAACTACGACAGTTTCAATGCGGCTTTGGGTTACAAAACTTCTCCGGTTAAAAATCTCCATTTGCGCTTGAATTTGGCTTCGGGTTTTAGAGCGCCCAATTTGGCGGAACTTTCCTCAAACGGTGTGCACGAAGGAACCAATCGCTATGAAATTGGGAATGCTGACTTAAAAACCGAACAAAACATCCAAACTGATCTAAACCTCGAATACGGCAACAGCCACTGGGAGTTTTTTGTCAACGGATTTTACAACCATATTCAGCGGTATATTTACTTATCGCCCAACGGGCAAACATTAGAGGCGCATCCGGTTTTTGAATATGTACAAAGCGACGCACGACTCTACGGCGGTGAAGCCGGATTGCACTTTCATCCGCATCCGCTCGATTGGCTGCATTTTGAGAGTAGTTTTCAGACGGTTCAGGCCGAAAGAGCTGATGGCACAAAGCTTCCGTTGATTCCCGCTAACCATTGGAACAACACTTTGCGCGGAGAATTCAATATTCAAAAATGGCTGAGTGATGGTTATGCCTCGCTCAATGTCGCGCATACCTTTGAGCAAAGTCACATAGGCACTTTTGAAACGCCGACCGCTGATTATACTTTGGTGAATTTAGGTTTGGGCGGAAAAATAAAAATGGGTAAAAGTCTGATAGAAATTCAATTGAATGCCAATAATGTGTTTGATAAAAAATACATCGCACATTTATCGCGGCTCAAACCCGATGGAATCCCGAATATGGGCCGAACCATTGTAGCCGGAATGAATTTAAGTATTTAGTTTTGATTAAATATTTAAGAATTATTTTTGGGTTTTATTCGTTAAATATCTTTTTTCTAAACAATTAATTATTAATTTAGGATTTCGTTTGATGTTTAACTAAACCCAATTTAGCCTATGAATTCAAGATTTACGCTACTGATTAGATTGCTTTTAGGACTGGTTTTAATCGTCTTTGGAAGCAACAAACTATTGAACTTTATTCCTTTGCCACCACCCTCAGGTTCTGCAGCAGAATTTATGAATTCATTACACGCCACCGGATATATTTTCCCGGTTTTGGGTTTGTTGGAAATTTTTATCGGAGCCTTGTTGCTGATGAGAAAATGGGTCGCTTTTGCACTTATTCTTCTCGCGCCGATTTCAATTAACATCTTGTTGTTTCACATGTTTATTGACATTCCAGGCTTAGGATTGGCCCTAATA
This sequence comes from Bacteroidota bacterium, assembly GCA_018267095.1. Classification (GTDB taxonomy): domain Bacteria; phylum Bacteroidota; class Bacteroidia; order Flavobacteriales; family Flavobacteriaceae; genus Flavobacterium. The sequence goes on along the minus strand of JAFDZC010000018.1, from coordinate 206,552 downwards.
GTAGTTCTACTCAATTCGATTTTGATTTACAAACATTGGCCGCAATACAATCCGCTGTTTGCATAAACTAAAAAGGCGCTCTTGATTGGGCGCCTTTCTTTTTTAATAATCGAGTTTTACATAGTTCATATGCTTGACGATTCGTCCTTTTTTGCGGTTGATGTACGCGGATGAATTCGTCGCAGTAAATTTTCTCGGGTTGGGCAAAATGGCTGCAATTCCGGCTGCTTCAGTTTTGGTTAGGCTTTCAGCGGACTTTCGATACCAATACTGCGAAGCTGCCTGAGCTCCGTATACACCATCGCCCATTTCGATGCTGTTGAGATAAACTTCCATGATGCGCTCTTTGCTCCAGAAAACTTCGATGAGCACTGTAAAATAAGCTTCGAGTGCTTTTCTGAAATAGCTTCGACCTTGCCAGAGAAAAACATTTTTGGCGGTTTGTTGCGAAATCGTGCTGCCTCCTTTGAGTTTTTTGCCTTTTTCGTTGTTTTTCATCGCCTTTTGAATCGCGTTGAAATCGAATCCGTGGTGGTGCAAAAAGTTGGCGTCTTCACTGGCAATCACGGCTTTTTGAAGATTTTTAGAAATCTGTTCAATCGGCACCCAATCATGGCTGCAGACCATGTCTTTTCCGTCGAATTTATTTTCCAGAGCGCGCGTCATCATCAGCGGTGTAATCGGAATCGGCACCCATCTGAAAACTAGCACCGACAAAATTGAAAGCCCGATGAACCACAAGGTAAATTTCCAAACAAAACGAATGATTTTCTTGATCATATTTTATACTAATTCGGCAAGTTCCTGCCCGATTAAACTTCCAATAGCCACGCCCATTCCGCCCATGCGAACGCCGCAGTAAACATGCTCTGACAACCTTTCTACTATCGGTCTTTTGCTGGCGCCCATCCCCATAATTCCACTCCAACGATGCGCAATTTTAAAATCAGTATCCGGCAGAATAACCTCGCGCAAGAGCATTTCTAAACGCTGTTGAATCATTTCAGTGGTTTGCAAATCCGTGGTGGTTTCGCCTTCAAAATCGAGGTTTCGCCCACCTCCGAGTAAAATTCGATTGTTGATATTTCTGAAATAATAATAGCCTTGTTCTAAGTGAAAAGTGCCTTTGATATCGAGATTTTCAATCGGTTCGGTGATTAAAACCTGAGCGCGTGCCGGTTTGACAGCTTGGCCAATGAGCTCTGAAGCAAAACCATTGGTGGCAAAAAGCAGTTTTTGCGTAGTAAAACTAAAATCGCCCAAAGCCACCGAAACTCCTTGGGAACTTTCGTGATATGCAGTCACTTTTTGGTTGTTCAGGATGAGAATATTTTCGGAAATAGCTTTTTGGAGTAAAGCATGCATCATCTTTCCGGTGTCAATTTGACCTTCAAACGGATTAAAAATCAAATATTCGTGTGTGTTTTTAAAATTAAATCGATCGATTTCTTTAGAAAAAATCTCGGCCTTAAAAATGGGCTGTAGTATTTCATTGACCAATCGCATTTTTTGCCAAGCTTCTTCGTAAGCTGAAGATTGATTTTCTAAAAAAAGTTCATATCCGCCAAAAGGCTTGAAATCAAGAGCGGTATCTCCTAAGTTTTTTCTGAGCAGTTTCAGTCCATTCCAACGTTTTTGAACCAATTGAATGACTTCTTCTTCAGAATGTGTTTTTAAATCGTCGATGATTTCGGTCAAACTGCCAAAACAAGCAAAACCGGCGTTTTTGGTACTCGCGCCTTCGGGCAACATTCCTTTTTCGAGGATGAGAATTTTACTGTCCGGAAAACGCTGACGCAAATGCAAAGCCGCATGCAGTCCGACAATTCCGCTGCCCACAATGGTATAATCAACGGATGAAAACCATTTGTTTATTTCCCAATAACTTAAATGCATGTTTAAAAAATTGATTTGATAAAATTAATGGTTAAAGCTTCGGTCTGCTGAAATTCCTTTAAAAGATTTCAACGCTTTTTTATACAAAATCAATTAATCGCAAAAAAATAACGACTACAATAACAAGTTCACAGATTTGATTCTAATTTTTTAAACTAAATGTTGATAAATCATTGCTTTACAATGCAATCAAATAAAATTAAATTATACATTTGCCCGATAACCCAAACCTCAATTTAAATTATGAAGACTAGATTACTTTCAATTGCCTTATTGGCAATGAGCAGTTTTTCGTTTGCCCAATCAGGAAAATCGCTCTGGAAAGTTACCGCCCCAAAAGCTGATGCAGTAACTTTTGCAAACAAACAATCCTTAAATCATCCACAATTGTTTGAGCTAGACATCCAACAACTCAAACAAAATCTATCAAGCGCTCCCAAGCGTTTTATATCAAACGGACCATCAAGTTTGGTGGTTTCTTTTCCAAACACAGCCGGTGCGATGGAGAAATTCCGCGTAAAGGAATCTTCTAACATGGAACCGGAACTTGCGGCCAGATACTCAGAAATCAAATCGTATATCGGCGAAAGTATTGATCAGCCGGGTTCCACTATTTATTTTAGTGTTTCTCCACTGGGATTGCAAACGATGGTACTCAGACCGAACAAATCTGCTGAGTTCATCGAGCCGTACACCACGGATTTAAAAACGTATAGCGTGTACAACAAGTCAGACAAAATGCCTTCGCTCAATGGTTTCCAATGTCGTGTGACCGATGCAGTAACTGTAGGCGGAAGCACAGAAGCAGCTCGCCCGAATGCGGATGATGCCACTTTGAGAACTTATCGCTTGGCGATGTCAGTAACCGGCGAATACACCGCTTATTTTGGCGGAACCAAAGCCTTAGCGCTTGCAGCGATTAACAACACGATGACGCGAGTCAATGGTGTTTTTGAAACTGATTTTGCCGCTAGAATGGTTTTGATTGCCAATACTGATACGGTGATTTACACGACAGCTTCATCTGACCCGTATTCTGCGGCTGCTACCGGAGCTGGCGGGGCTTGGAATCAAGAATTGCAAACCACTTTAACCAACAACATCGGAAGTGCCAACTATGACATAGGTCACTTATTTGGTGCAACAGGTGGCGGTGGAAATGCCGGTTGTATCGGTTGTATTTGTGTGAATCCAACGACTTCTGTTCCGCTTGGAAAAGGCAGTGGATTTACTTCTCCTGCCGACGGAATTCCATCAGGAGACAACTTTGACATTGATTATGTAGCGCACGAAATGGGTCACCAGTTTGGTGCCAACCATACCTTCACTCATAGTAATGAAGGAACCGGAGTTCAAGTTGAACCTGGAAGCGGATCGACTATTATGGGTTATGCGGGAATTACTTCTTTGGATGTCCAGCCGCACTCAGATGCCTATTTCCACGCGGTAAGCATTCAACAAGTAACCAATAACATCAAAACCAAAACTTGTTCAGTAAATACGGCTACCGGAAATTCAATTCCAACTGCGAATGCTGGTTTAGATTATACCGTCCCTAAAAGCACTCCATTTATGTTGACCGGGACTGCTACTGATGCCAACGGTGATGTACTTACTTACGACTGGGAGCAAATGGATTCTCAGACCACATCAACTGCGCCGAGCGCTACGAAAACCAGCGGTGTGAACTTCCGTTCTTATTCACCAGTAACTACTCCAACCAGATATTTCCCAAGAATGGCTTCGGTACTTACCGGAGCTACTACCACTGCAGGTTCAGAAGTGACAGTGGAAGCTCTTCCTTCAGTTGCCAGAACAATGAATTTCAGATTTACCGTTCGCGATAACAGAACCGGTGGTGGCGGAAACAACAGTGACGACATGATTGTAACCGTGAACGCTACAGCAGGACCATTTGCGGTGACTGCTCCTAATACAGCGGTTTCATATGTAGGCGGAAGCGCACAAACCATCACTTGGAATGTGGCCGGAACAACAGCTAATGGTGTGAATTGTGCCAATGTAGATATTTTATTATCTACCAATGGAGGAACAACTTGGTCTACTTTATTGGCAGCTACGCCTAATGATGGAACTGAATCGGTTGTTATTCCTAATACCCCGGGAACTACCAATAGAATTATGATCAAAGGAACCAACCATATTTTCTTTGATGTTTCTAATACCAACTTTACGATTACATCAGGTGTAACTGATACTACAGCTCCTACTGCTCCAACTTTGACTGCTTCAGGAACTACACAAACCGGAACTTCATTGTCTTGGTCTGGGGCTACCGATAACGTAGCTGTAACAGGTTATGATGTATACAAAGACGGAGTTCTTTTGGGTTCAACAGCGGCAACCTCCTATACAGTAAGCGGCTTGACTGCTTCAACCACTTACGTATTTACAGTTAAGGCAAAAGATGCTGCCGGAAACGCTTCAGTAGCGAGTAATGCGGTATCCGTAACAACTTTGGCTCCAGTAGTTGACACAACTGCTCCGACCGCACCATCAGCTTTAGCAGCTTCTGGAACTACCGCAACCACTACAAACTTAGCTTGGACTGCCTCTACTGACAACATTGGCGTAACAGGTTATGATGTATATCAAAACGGAGTGTTCAAGGCTACTGTAACTAGCAACTCTTATGCAGTAACCGGGTTAACCGCCGCTACAACTTATTCATTCTATGTGATTGCTAAAGATGCAGCCGGAAATGCTTCAACTGCCAGCAATACTGTAAGTGTTACTACTTTGACCGCTTCATTGGCTTATTGCGCTTCACAAGGCAACAGTACTGCGGATGAAAAAATCGGGAAAGTTGTTATCGGCACAATCAACAACACTTCGACGGGAACGGCAGGTTATGAAGATTTCACCGCTCAATCAACGAATGTCAACAGAAATAGTGCATACACAATTACCATCACACCAAGTTGGACGGCAACTACTTATGCTGAAGGCTATGCCGTATTTGTAGATTACAACCAAGACGGTGACTTTGCTGATGCAGGCGAAACAGTTTGGACGAAAGCTGCCGCAACAACTACACCGGTAAGCGGTTCATTTACCATCCCGGCTACAGCAACTCTAGGAGCCACCAGAATGCGTGTTTCAATGAAATACAATGCAATTCCAACTTCTTGTGAGGCTTTCTCATACGGACAAGTAGAAGACTATACTTTAAACATTCAAGCTGCGATTGTGGATACTTCGGCTCCGACAGCTCCAACAGCTTTAGTTGCTTCAGGAACTACAGCGACCACTACTAACTTAGCTTGGACTGCTTCAACAGACAACGTGGGAGTTTCTGGATATGATGTTTATCAAAACGGTGTTTATAAAGCCACATCAGCTACCAACTCATACGCCGTAACTGGATTGACTGCTGCTACAACTTATACTTTTTATGTGATTGCCAAAGATGCGGCCGGAAATGCTTCTGCTGCCAGCAATACCGTAAGTGTTACGACTTTAACGGCAACTGCGGCTTATTGTACTTCTCAAGGAAACAGTACTGCGGATGAGAAAATTGGCAAAGTTGTTTTCGGAACCATCAACAATACTTCAACCGGAACTGCGGGTTATGAAAACTTCACAGCTCAATCCACCAATGCGGTAAGAGGAACTGCATACACGATTACCATTACGCCGAGTTGGACTTCAACCGTTTATAACGAAGGTTACGCTGTATTTATCGACTACAACCAAGATGGTGATTTCGCGGATACTGGTGAAACAGTATGGACTAAAGCCGCTTCTAAAACAACACCTGTGACCGGTTCAATTACCATTCCTGCAACAGCTTCTTTAGGAGCCACCAGAATGCGTGTTTCTATGAAATACAATGCTGTTCCAACTGCTTGCGAAGCTTTCTCATATGGGCAAGTTGAAGATTATACGGTGAACATCACTTCAACCGCTAGAGAAGTCTCTGCGAACAATACAATTGCTTACACTATTTATCCAAATCCGGTAAATGGTGATGTCTTGAACATTACCCTTGAAGGAGATGCTTCGTACAACATTTACAATATGTTGGGGCAACAAGTTGCTAAAGGCACGATCAACAACGGAACCATCGATGTTTCAAACATCAAAACCGGAAATTACTTGCTTGAAGTAACCGCCAACGGAGAAACCTCTGTGAAACGCTTTATCAAGCAATAATCAACATAAAACAAAACGCGAAAAAGCCATCTTAACCGATGGCTTTTTTATTTGGTTAGAAGTCAAAACATGACGCATAAAAAAAGCCCTACTTGAGGTAAGGCTTTCTATTGGTGTTTTTGAAATCTATTTCATTTGAAAAGTTTCCATGAACTTAGTGGTATAATTACCGGAAACATAATCCGGATCGTCCATCAATTGTCTGTGAAATGGAATGGTGGTCTTAACACCTTCGATATAAAACTCGTCCAAGGCGCGCTTCATTTTGTTGATTGCTTCTTCACGGGTTTGTGCCGTCGTGATAAGTTTAGCAATCATCGAATCATAGTTCGGCGGAATGGTATAACCCGCATAAACGTGTGTATCTAGACGAACTCCATGCCCACCCGGTGCGTGCAATACAGTAATTTTACCCGGTGATGGACGAAAATCGTTGTACGGATCTTCAGCGTTGATACGACATTCAATCGAGTGCAATTGTGGTAAATAGTTTTTACCTGAAATCGGCACTCCTGCTGCTACCAATATTTGCTCGCGAATCAAATCGTAGTCAATTACTTGTTCCGTAATTGGATGCTCCACTTGAATACGCGTATTCATCTCCATGAAATAGAAATTGCGGTGTTTGTCTACCAAAAACTCAACCGTTCCCGCGCCTTCATACTGAATAAACTCTGCAGCTTTCACGGCAGCTTCTCCCATTTTTTGACGTAAATCATCAGTCATGAATGGTGACGGTGTTTCTTCGGTCAATTTTTGGTGGCGCCGTTGTACAGAACAGTCGCGCTCAGACAAATGACAGGCTTTTCCGTAGGCATCGCCCACTACTTGAATTTCAATATGTCGTGGTTCTTCGATGAGTTTTTCCATGTACATACCATCGTTCCCGAAAGCAGCAGCAGCTTCTTGACGAGCGCTTTCCCAAGCCTTTTCAAGCTCTTCTTCTTTCCAGATGGCACGCATACCTTTTCCACCACCACCCGCTGTAGCTTTCATCATCACCGGATAACCGATTTCTTTGGCTACTTTTTTGGCTTGTTCAAACGATTCTAAAATCCCGTCTGAACCCGGAACACAAGGTACTCCAGCGGCTTTCATCGTAGCTTTAGCCGTTGCCTTGTCCCCCATTTTTTCAATCATTTCTGGTGATGCACCAATGAATTTGATTCCGTGTTCTTGACAAATTTTTGAAAACTTGGCATTTTCAGAAAGGAAACCATATCCGGGATGAATCGCATCGGCATTGGTAATTTCAGCGGCCGCAATGATGTTGGACATTTTTAAATACGAAAGATTACTCGGTGGAGGTCCGATACAAACGGCCTCGTCGGCAAATTTCACGTGCAAACTCTCTGCATCTGCCGTCGAATATACCGCTACTGTTTTGATGCCCATTTCGCGACAAGTTCGAATTACACGCAATGCAATCTCGCCACGATTGGCTATTAATACTTTTTTAAACATAATTCTTTGATTAGACAATGTGTCAATTAGACAATTTAGAAGTCTGCATTGCGCTAACTTCCAACCTCATTAAGAAGGATCAACCAAGAATAATGGTTGGTCAAATTCTACCGGCGACATATCGTCTACCAAAATTTTGACGATTTTCCCGCTTATTTCTGACTCGATTTCGTTGAAGAGTTTCATCGCTTCAATTACACAAAGCACATCGCCTTTGCCTACGTTGGCACCAACCTCAACAAATGGTGATTTGTCCGGTGACGGTTTGCGATAAAATGTACCAATGATCGGTGATTTGATGGTTACATATTTTGAACTATCATCGGCAGCAGCTGGGGTAGCGGCAGGAGCGGCGGCAGGCGCAGCAGCTACAGGTGCTTGTGGTAAAGCTTGTGCTACCGGTGCTTGTTGCACATAGGTAATTTCAGGAGCGTTTCCTTCTAAAGTAGTTTTGATGGTGATTTTAATATCACCTGTTTCGAGCTTAACCTCTGCTACTCCTGAATTAGACACAAATTTAATCAGGTTTTGAATTTCTTTTAAATCCATGGTAATATTGGTTTTAGTGTTTTAGTTCTTATTTTGTATCGTAGGCCCATTTTAGGTAAACGGCACCCCAAGTAAATCCGCCGCCAAAAGCAGCAAAGATGAGATTGTCTCCTTTTTTGAGTTTGTGTTCAAAGTCGTGCAACAACAACGGAAGTGTTCCCGAAGTTGTATTTCCGTAGCGCTCAATATTGATGAGTACTTTGCTTTCATCAACGCCCATGCGCTCGGCTGTGGCATCAATGATTCGACGATTCGCTTGGTGTGGAACGAGCCAATTGACATCGTCTTTGGTCAAATGATTGCGCTGCATGATTTTTTCGCTTACATCGGCCATTCCGGTTACTGCATATTTGAAAACCGTTTTTCCGTCTTGAAATACATAGTGCTGACGGTTCTCAACCGTTTCTTTTGACGGAGGTAAAATCGAACCGCCTGCATCAATTTTCAAGTATTCACGACCAATGCCGTCGCTTCTAAGGTATTCGTCTTGAAAACCTAAACCTTCTTGGTTGGGCTCAAACAAAACTGCTCCGGCTCCGTCACCAAAAATAATACAGGTGGCACGATCGGTGTAATCAATAATCGACGACATTTTATCGCCACCGATGAGCAACACCTTTTTGTATCGTCCAGACTCTATATATGCAGAAGCGGCTGACATTCCGTATAAAAATCCGGAACAAGCCGCTTGAATGTCAAATGCAAAAGCGTTCACTGCGCCAATCTGTGTAGCAACATAGACTGAAGTTGCTGCCACCGGCATATCAGGCGTGGTGGTCGACACCAAAACCAAATCAATATCGGCAGGATTGATACCACTTTTTTGAATCAGATTTTCGGCTGCTTTAATACACATATAAGAAGTACCCATTTTTTCGCCTTTGAGAATTCTTCTTTCTTTGATGCCGGTACGTGAAGTAATCCATTCGTCATTGGTATCCACCATGGTCTCAAGGATTTGATTGGTAAGCACGTACTCAGGCAAATAGGCGCCAACTGCTGTAATAGCGGCCGTAATTGTATTCATATTCGCTAATTTATTTACTAAATAGACTGATTTAATAAAGGGTGGAAATTACAAAAAAATATAAAACCAACGTTGTTTTAAGAAGGCTTATTTACCCGAAGTTACCACCAATAAAAAAACTCTCACATTGAGTGAGAGTTCGTAAACTTTTGTGGGAATGTATTAGGCAACAGCTTCGATTGACTTATCAATCACTACCTGACCTCTGTAGTACATTTTACCCTCGTGCCAGTATGCTCTGTGATACAAATGTGCTTCGCCAGTAACCGGGCAAGTAGCAATTTGAGCAACCGTTGCTTTATAATGTGTTCTTCTTTTATCTCTTCTGGTTTTGGAGACTTTGCGCTTAGGATGTGCCATTTTATTCTATTATTTATCCGTTAATAGTTTTTTTAATTGATCCCATCTAGGGTCTGTTTCTGATTCTTTTTCTGCTTTGGGCTCGCCTACTGAAAGCGATTTTAGTTTTTCTAGTGCCGGTGTTTGCAGACTTCCGTCTTTTACTCCGGGATGCACTTTTTTCTGAGGAACCGACAAAACAATCATTTCATAAATGTATTGTTTAACGTCTAACTGATGTTCTCCATGCGGCAAAATGAGCAAATCTTCATTGTCATTATTGAATTCTTCACCGAATTTAACCACCAGATTGATTTTTCCTTTAATCGGCAAATCAAAAGGCTCTCCGGTCAAATCACAGAGCACATTAACGGTTCCTTGATGCTTGAAAGTCAGCTCTAAAAGCGTACTTTTCTTTTCTAAAATCACATTGACTTTAACATGAACATCGTCAAACTCATCATAGTTAAAGTCTTCAAAGAACGATTTTCCGATTTGAAATTCAAATTGATGTTTGCCTAACTTTAATCCTGCAAAAGGGATTAAGAACTCATCTAACTGCTTCATTTCAACAACAATTTGACCGAACGAATCGGGAGCGCAAAGATATAAAATAATTATACACACAAAAGTCTTGGTGTATTTTTTTTACCTATTATTTTTTTCGGCTTGTTTTTCGCGGACTTTCATGGGGTTTTTACTGATTTCCGCATGTTGATTTCGATTGTTAAAAACGTCTAAAGCTAAATAAACAGCTTCTTTGAATGAACCGCAATCAGCTTGTCCTTTTCCGGCAATGTCATAAGCAGTTCCGTGATCGGGTGATGTTCTGATTTTATCCAATCCTGCGGTATAATTTACTCCTTTACCAAACGACAATGTTTTAAACGGAACCAATCCTTGATCGTGATAAGCCGCAATAACTGCATCATATTTTTCATACTGATGGCTTCCGAAGAAACCATCCGCTGGAAATGGTCCAAAAACCATGATGCCTTTGTCGAATAATCCTTTGATGGCCGGCGAGAAAATTTCAATTTCTTCTTTGCCAATAACACCGTTATCACCACTGTGCGGATTCAATCCCAATACAGCAATTTTTGGTCGGGTAATGGCAAAATCTTGAATGAGCGTTTGGTGAATAGTTTGTATTTTTTGAGCAATCAAAGCAGGAGTCAAATGTTTTGCCACTTCATTCACCGGAACATGATCGGTCAAAAGTCCCACCCGCAAATGGTCGTGCACCATCAGCATCAGCGCATCACCACTGAGTTGTTGGTTTAAGTAATCGGTATGTCCGGGAAATTTAAAATCATCCGACTGAATGTTGTATTTATTGATTGGCGCCGTGACCAAAACATCAATTTGTCCTTCTTTGAGTGCCGTGGTAGCCGCGACGAATGATTTGATGGCATAATCACCAACCTTGTCATCACTTTGCCCAAAATTTATATCAACCGGTTCTTTCCAGATGTTTAAAACATTGATTTTTCCGGGCACCAATTGGTTCATATGATCAATACCGTGCAGCGTCGAGGTTGATTCAAATGTTTTTTTAACAAACGAGAGAATTTTGACATTCGCAAAAATAACCGGGGTACATAACTCCAACATGCGGGCATCTTCAAAGGTTTTTAAAACTACTTCGCTTCCGATTCCGTTTAAGTCACCTATAGAAATTCCGACAATTATATTTTCTTGTTTTTTCATGGAGCAGCGCGTTATTATTGCTAATTTTGACGTGCAAATTTAGTAAAATAAACCAAAGATGTTTACCGGAATTATTGAAACCCTCGGAATCGTTCATTTAATAGAAAAAAAAGACGACAACCTAGATATTACCATTCAAAGTTCAATCACCCATGAACTTAAAATTGATCAAAGTGTGGCGCATAATGGCGTTTGCTTGACCGTTGTAGCTATTGATGATGATTTGTATACCGTAACAGCCATCAGAGAAACCATTGAAAAAACCAATATGAGTAGTTGGCAAAAAGGCGATATCGTCAATCTTGAGCGCGCAATGAAACTTGGCGATCGGCTAGATGGACACATCGTGCAGGGTCATGTTGATCAAACGGCACAATGCATCAAAATCGAACAAGCTGGCGGAAGTTGGTATTACACATTTGAATATGATTCTAACTTGGGCAATGTAACGATTGAAAAAGGCTCAATTACCGTAAACGGTGTAAGTCTGACTGTTGTCAACTCAAAAGATAACGGTTTCAGTGTGGCCATCATTCCGTATACACACGAACACACCAACTTTAAAAGTTTTCGGGTTGGAACGCAAGTCAATTTAGAATTTGATGTAATTGGCAAATACGTAAGCCGATTGTACCAGAAAAAATAGCCTATTGAGAATAACAAAAAACTCCGGTCTAGGCCGGAGTTTTTTTATTGAATAATTTTGATTTATATATTTTGTATAGCCCAAACAAAACGGCAAAAACAGCCATAGTGACCACATCTCCGTCAATCGGAAGACCCGGAGGTGGAATCCCTGGAGGTGGAGGCCCATTACTTGGAATGGCAGTAGCAGAGGCACTCACCATCAATAGAACCAGTAAAAAAATGCTCGGGACAATTTTCATAGGCCGTAAAAGTAAGTAAAAAATCTTTCCGTCAAAATTTTTTTTTGTTTAACAATGGGTTTTAATACTAAAATAACTTTGAGCAAAAACTCGTTCTGTTAATCTTTTAAAAGCGTGTTGTATAAACGAAAAAAAAAGATCTTTAGTTTTAACATTTAAAAAAAAAGACTCTCTAAAATTGAAAGTCTTTTTGTGGTCCCACTTGGAATCGAACCAAGCACCTACTGATTATGAGTCAGTTGCTCTAACCGAATGAGCTATAGGACCTTTAATTGCGGATGCAATATTACTATTTTTTTATTATTCTGCAACAAATTTTTAGAGCAAAATCAGTATTTACGCGGGATTTAACGCTTACTCGGAAACTTCTTGACACAGTTCAACCAAAACTCCTAAAGTATTTTTCGGATGCAGAAAAGCCACTAATTTATTGTCCGCGCCTTTTTTGGGCACTTCGTTCAAGATGACAAAACCTTCTGATTTGAGTCGGGCTATTTCAGCCACTATATCTTGAACATCAAAAGCAATATGATGAATGCCTTCGCCGCGTTTTTCGATAAATTTAGCTATCGGACTCTCAGTGTTCGTGGCTTCAAGCAATTCAATTTTGTTGGGTCCGTTCATAAAGAACGAGGTGTTTACGCCTTCGCTTTCAACGGATTCCATTTTATAAGGCGGCTGACCCATCAATTTTTCATAAACTTCGTTGGCCGATTTTAAATCTTTTACGGCAATGCCGATGTGTTCAATTTTTCTCATGTTTAATGGCTGCGGTTTTTTGATTTTGACTTCTAAGGTCAAAGATAAACATTTTGCCCTAGCCCTGATGGCAGCGGTTATCCTTTTGTGCCGTTGTTTAAGTTGTCTGATTTCTCTGGCGGCTCATCTGGCACAAAAGATTGCCTCATCCAATATAATTTATTATAAAGAATTCGGCCAATTCGCTTCGCTCGGGTTAAGCGAACAGCAGGTTCCCGGCTCCTTATATGACAACGAGCAAAATCAGATGTTAGCAAGTAAAAAAAATGTATTTTTGTCCTATGGAAACAAATAGACAGAAAAAAATTGGCGGCGTGATTCAGCGCGATTTGGTGGATATTCTTCAAGGTGAGGTTCGAAAAAACAACATCAGCAACCTGATTATTTCTGTATCAAAAGTGAGCGTCACGACTGATTTGTCTATTGCTTCGGTGTATTTGAGTATTTTTCCTCAAGAAAAAGCACCTGAAATTTTAGCGGCAGTTAAATCAAACGCACCGCTGATCAAACACGATTTATCGCAACGCGTTCGTTTGCAATTGCGCAAAGTCCCTAATTTGGTTTTTTATATTGACGACTCGCTGGATTACATCGAAAAAATCGACAACGCTCTGGCCGGAAAAGAAAACCCAATTGAAAATCGCGACTTATTAGAACGCCGCAGAAAAGCTTAGTGTGAACTTTCCGCTGTACATAGCCAAACGATACCTCAGAAGTGCGAGCAAAAACAACGCAATCAACATCATCAATGGTATTGCGGCGCTGGGCGTTGTGGTGGGCTCGATGGCTTTGTTTGTGGTTTTATCAGTATTTAGCGGACTCAAAGAATTCAGCCTTTCCTTTACCAACGAATTTGATCCGGATTTAAAAATCTCGAGTACCTACGGAAAATCATTTTTACTTACACCTGAGCAAGAACTCGGCTTGACAAAAATTCAAGGTTTGTCCTCGAGCAGTAAAATTATTGAAGAGCGCGTACTTTTTTTATTCGACGGAAAAGAACAAGTTACCTATATAAAAGGAGTTGATTCCGTTTTTGAAAAAGTCAACCCGATTCAAAAAATCATTTATCAAGGTCAATGGCTCGAAAACCACACCAATCAAGTGGTCGTGGGTTACGGCATTTGCCAGAAACTCTCGATGGGTTTGTTTGATTTCAACCATCCGTTTGAGGTGTTCGTACCCAAAGCCGGCCGTGGTGCCATTGAAAATCCCGACGAAGCTTTCAATCGTTGCAAACTCGCTCCGGCGGGCATTTATGCCATCAACGAAGATTTAGATTCCAAATTTGTTTTTGCCGATTTAACTTTGACCCAAGCCTTGCTCGAGTTCAAACCCAATCAAATTTCGGGCATTGAATGCAAACTCAAACCGGGTGCAGATGAACAAAAAGTAATTCAAGAACTCGAGCAACTGTTCCCGAAAAACACCGCAATTAAAACGCGTGCGCAACTCAACGACAGTTTGTACAAAATGCTCAACACCGAGAATATTGCGGTGTATTTGATTTTTACCTTGGTCATCATTGTAGCTTTATTCAACTTGGTCGGCGCACTGATTATGATGATCCTCGACAAAAAACACAACCTCAAAACGCTTTATAATTTAGGTGCCGAAATCAAACATTTACGCTCGATCTTTTTGTTTCAAGGAGCACTGTTGAGCATCGTCGGCGGCTGTGTCGGTCTGGTTTTGGGCATCGCAGTTGTCTTGCTGCAACAACAGTTTCAGTGGGTGATGATTACACCGAATTTGGCTTATCCGGTGGTATTCTCGGTGCAAAATATACTGATTGTGTTGGCTACTATTTTCTCGTTGGGATTACTCGCTTCTTGGATTGCATCGAGTCGAGTGACGCAAAAACTGCTCGAAAAATTTTAGCTGAAGCTTGATTTGAATTTTTACACAAAAGAATAATCGGCAAATGCTTTCGAGATTTCGTCAAACGCGCGGAACAAATCTTCTTTGTTGTCTAGGGTCACGAGTTTCTGACGGTATTCTTTAAAGTGTGAGATTCCTCTAAAATAATTGGTATAATGTCGGCGGGTTTCAACAATTCCGGTCCATTCGCCTTTCCATTCCATCGCCCAAGTCAAGTGGTTTCGGGCAGCTTCAATACGATCTTGCATGGTCGGAACCGGTAATTTCTCTCCGGTTTTTGCGTAGTGTTTTATTTCGTTAAAAATCCACGGATAACCAATCGCGGCGCGGCCAATCATAATGCCGTCTACACCATAGCGGTTTTTGTAATCGAGGGCTTTCTCGACCGAATCAATATCGCCATTGCCAAAAATCGGAATCTTGATGCGCGGATTGTTCTTCACCCGGGCAATATGCGACCAATCGGCCTCACCTTTATACAATTGTGCGCGTGTGCGTCCGTGGATGGACAAAGCTTGCACACCAATATCTTGCAAACGTTCGGCAACTTCGTCAATGTTGATCATGTTTTCGTCCCAACCCAAACGCGTTTTGACCGTAACCGGCAAATGTGTTCCGCGAATGACGGCCTCGGTGAGTTTGACCATTAAATCAACATCTTTTAAAACCGCAGCTCCGGCGCCTTTGCACACCACTTTCTTGACCGGACAACCAAAGTTAATATCAATCAAATCAGGGTTAACTGCCGAAACAATTTTAGAGGAAAGCCCCATCGCTTCTTCATCGCCACCAAAAATCTGAATGCCTACCGGTCGTTCATAATCAAAAATATCGAGCTTTTGTCGGCTTTTGATAGCATCGCGAATAAGCCCTTCTGACGAGATAAATTCACTGAACATCAAATCGGCTCCGTGGGTTTTGCACAAACGGCGAAACGGTGGATCGCTCACATCTTCCATAGGCGCAAGCAAGAGCGGGAATTCGGGCAATTGGATGTTTCCGATTTTAATCATGGCGCAAAAGTACACATTTTTTTGTGTGACAAAGCAATAGACAACCCGTGTGATTTAGCTAAAACAACCTTGGCTTGGATTTCTTATCTTTCACCAAAATTCAATGCATGCTGTTCGAGTTCGGCTTTTATTCATCGTTGTTGCTCATTCCGTTTATTCACGGGATTGTTTATGCCCTATTGCTTTTTTGGAAAGGGAAAGCACATCAAATCAACGCTAATTTTTGGCTGGGCGCTTTTTTGATTTTGTGTTCGGCCTACGTCGCTCCATGGATGTTGGGCTTTGCCGGATGGTACGACAACCAACCTTATCGCGATGTGTTGTTTTACGTTCCGTTTCAGCAACTGTTTTGGATGGGGCCGCTGCTGTATTTTTATACCCAAAGCCTTTTGAATCCGGCTTTCAAGCTCAAGCCAAAGTTACTGTGGCACTTTGCGCCCGGTTTGCTTTATAATTTAGGGATGTTGTATTTGTGGGTATATGATGCGTTTATCTATAAAGGATATTATTTCTATGCCGATCAGGCGGACAAAGATTTTGATCCTTGGTATCAATACTGTGGACTTGCCTCTATGGTGGTTTA
Organism: Bacteroidota bacterium; assembly: GCA_018267095.1. GTDB lineage: Bacteria > Bacteroidota > Bacteroidia > Flavobacteriales > Flavobacteriaceae > Flavobacterium. The sequence continues at coordinate 190,268 of JAFDZC010000018.1, read as the reverse complement.
TTTGATTTTGAGTCTGCGTTATTATCAATCGTATAAAAACTTTATCTATGACCAAACGAGTTTTGCTGAGAAGATTCTCTTTCGATGGATCAAAAATTATCTGATTGCTTTTTTAGTAATGCTCTTGCTTCCGGTGGTTTTTGATGTATTGGGATTGTTCTATCCGGAGCTCAAAACCTATACGGGCAGTTGGTGGTTTTTCTTGTTTTTCTCGCTCATTACCTTTTACATCGGATTGTCGGGCTATGCCAATTCAGTACAAACCTCGATTCCGTTTGAGTTGTCGGTTTTTGACCCAAAAGCCATGGAACTCGAAACAGCAGAAACTATGTTGATCGAGCCCGAAGCGCAAAACAATTTAGCCAAAGAATTGGACGACGCTTTGATTTGGAAAGCCAAAATTGAATCGCTCCTCGCCCAAGAAAAGCTATACGAAAATCCGGAACTGACTCTTACGGAACTCGCCAAAAAACTACAAACTAATACTTCGGTGGTTTCTAAAGCCATCAATCAAGGTTTTGAAATGAACTTCAATGATTTAATCAATCACTATCGCATAGAGGCCGTCAAAGAAATGTTGCGACAAAACGCTCACAAAAAATCGACGCTTTTGGGCATTGCGTACGATTGCGGTTTTAACTCAAAAGCTACATTTAACCGCGCTTTCAAAAAAAATACCGGCCTTTCGCCGAAAGCTTATCTGGAAACCGCCTAAAATAAGGTCTCAAATCATAATCTGAAGCGTTTCATCGATTCTAACAGCGCAATTTTGCTTCATCAATCGGTCAGAATGTTCTCTGACGTAATTCAAAAAAGATGAAAAAAATAATTGCGCTCACTGCTACTATTTGGAGTATTTATTCTTGTGGAATCATCGGTTCATTAAACTCGAATACTTCTATCAAACCCCACGAACGATTTGTCTTGGGCCAAAACGAACACGGAAAATTCAGAACGTATCTCAAAAACGAAGGAACCACCGTACTCAAAATATTTCAAGCACCTATCAGCGGTGGAAGTTACGGTTCCGCCTTGGTCCATCCTCAGGAGTCAATTCAAATCAAAACAGCCCAAAACAGCGCTTTGGTCATTGAAAACACCGGAGATGTCTACGGTTCAGTGACGCTAAAAGTCAAAGGCGATTTGAATTTGGGCATGACCTACAACCATCAATAATCGAGTTTCAATCATCTAAATCTAATCATTATGAAAAAAATCATTGTAGCAATGCTTTTGTGCAGCACTTTCATCACTATTAGCGCACAAACCAGAGGTTCCGGAAAATTAGTTGAACGTTCGTATGCTTTTTCGGGCTTTGACAAAATTGAAGTAGAAGATCTTTGCGGCGTGGTCGACATTGAAATTGGCCCGAAGTGGTCCGTATCAGCCGTGGTCGACGACAATCTTTTGCCGCTGTTGGACTTTGAAGAAAATCCTCTGGAATATACCCTGAAAATATTCTTTAAAGAAAATCGCAAAAACAAAAGGTACATTGAAGACACAAACCTGCGCATCAAAATCACGATGCCAGAAGCTTCGGTCATCAAAAACAATTCAAACGCACAAATAGTGGTCAAAAATGTGGTGGGCAGATATCTTCGATTAGAAAATATCGAAAACGGTCAGATTAAAGCCTCCGGAAAAGTCGATGTGCTCGATGTAACTACCCGAGGCAACGGAACTGTTTCTGCCGGAACATTACAAGCCCAAAAAGTAGCGGTTATCACCACTGGAAACGGGAATACTTTGGTTTGTGCCGATGAAAAAATCACCGCAAAAGTCTCGGGCAACGGAAATGTCAAAAATGTAGGCAAAGCAAAATATACCGCCGATTCAACGCGAACCGGCAATGGAAATTTAAATTAAAAGCAAAATACTTTATCATGAAAAAACTATTCTATCAATTTACCAAACCAATTCTTCAAGCCAATCTTGTTCAGGAAATTATTTTGACAATTCCACGCTTGGTTTGCGGTTATTTGCTGACCACTGATTTTGGCGCCGCAAAATTCGGCATGCCTTGGAGCCCCGAAGAAAAAAACCTCGGACTCTTTGAAGTGGCCTTTTGGTTTCCGAATGATGTAGCGCAGTACGGCGGTTTGTTTGCGATGTTTCCGGCTTTTTTGGCTTGGATGGGCGCTTTTGCCGAAGCGGTCGGCGGCCTGGCTTTGTTGCTGGGTTTTCAGACGCGCCTATTTTCTTTCTTAATTGTGTGCACGATGCTCACCGCGATGTTTGCGCAACAATTTGAGGCTGGGCTATGGAACATGTTGCCTGCAATGGGCTTTTTGTGGGTGGGTTTAACCCACTTGGCTCTGGGCTCCGGGCGCTTTGGACTCGATTACATCATCACTCAAAAATGGAAACTATGAAATCAATAATATTCCTAGCAATGCTGTGCAGCTTAGTTTTGACCGGTTGCGTGCAAAAAACCAAAACACAGAAAGTAGTTTATACGCTGAATGTTTCAGGGGTGAAAAATATAGAAACGGTAGGTGTGAGAGGCGCTGACAGTCCGCTCTCGTGGGAGACTGACTGGGTCATGAAACCCATTGTTAAAGACAGTCTGTATCAAGCAGAAGTAACCTACATCACTGGGTACAAAGTAACCGAAGTGAAGTTTACCGTGAACGGAAATTTTGAGTTGCAAAACCAAGAAAACAGAAAGATTCGCTTTGATGAAAAGCACACCGTAACAGAAGTACAAGCCGTTTTTAATCAAATGCAATAATTCCGTAAAACTTAAAGAGGATGACTTCAGTAATTGACTTTTGGTTGATGTTTTTTGATGCGCTTTTAGCATTCATTTTGAACGGGTTTTTCAATAGCTGAAATCGGTGGCAAACACTCGGTATTATTCTAAACTTTGCCTTATATTTGCAGCCAAGTGCGTGAGGGGCAGCAGCGGCATCCTTGGGTGGCGCAAAGCAGAACCCAAGATACAGCGAATGACCCGACCCGAGGAAGCATGACGCAGGGGCACGCCCAAAAAACCGCCCAAATAGGCACATTGACCTTGAACTGAAGATGAAGAACATTCGAAATTTTTGCATTATTGCGCATATTGATCACGGCAAAAGCACCTTGGCTGACCGCTTGCTTGGCGCCACGCAAACCGTGAGTGCCCGCGAAGAAAAAGCGCAATTGCTCGACAATATGGATTTGGAACGCGAACGCGGTATTACCATTAAAAGCCACGCGATTCAGATGGAATACAAATACAAAGGCGAAGATTATATCTTGAACCTGATTGATACGCCGGGACACGTGGATTTTTCGTACGAAGTTTCGCGTTCGATTGCCGCTTGTGAAGGCGCGCTTTTGATTGTAGATGCCGCGCAAAGTATTCAGGCGCAAACCATCTCAAATTTGTATTTGGCTTTAGAGAATGATTTAGAGATTATTCCGGTGCTCAACAAAGTGGATTTGCCGAGTGCGAATCCGGAAGAAGTGAGCGATGACATTGTGGATTTACTCGGATGTAAATTGGAGGAAATCATCCATGCCTCCGGAAAAACCGGTTTTGGTGTCGAGAATATTTTGGCTGCGATTATCGAGCGCATTCCGGCTCCGAAAGGCGATCCGCAAGAACCGTTGCAGGCTTTGATTTTTGACAGTGTGTATAATCCGTTCCGCGGCATTGAAGTTATTTTTAGAGTCGTCAACGGCGAGATCAAAAAAGGTCAGAAAATTAAATTTATGGCCACCGGCAATGAATATTTTGCCGATGAAGTCGGAACGTTGAAACTCAATCAGGTTCCGAAAAATGTGATTTCGACCGGAGATGTTGGTTATTTGATTTCGGGCATTAAAGAAGCCAAAGAAGTCAAAGTGGGTGATACCATTACCGACGCCAAAACGCCTACCACCAATATGATTCACGGTTTTGAAGATGTAAAACCGATGGTTTTTGCCGGAATTTATCCGGTGGATACCGAAGATTATGAAGAATTGCGCAACTCGATGGAAAAGTTGCAGCTCAACGATGCTTCACTGGTTTTTCAGGCAGAAAGTTCAGCGGCTCTGGGCTTTGGCTTCCGTTGCGGATTCTTGGGCATGTTGCACATGGAAATCATCCAAGAAAGACTCGAGCGCGAATTCAACATGACGGTGATTACAACAGTTCCGAACGTGTCGTATTTGGCCTATACCAAAAAAGAGATGGACAAGGCTATTGTGGTCAATAATCCGTCCGATTTACCTGAGCCTTCAAGACTTGATCGCGTTGAAGAACCTTTTATCAAAGCCACCATCATTACCAAATCAGACTATGTTGGAAATGTGATGTCGCTTTGTATTGAAAAGCGCGGCATCATTACCAACCAAACCTATTTGACCACCGAGCGCGTCGAGCTCAATTTTGATATGCCATTGGCTGAAATTGTATTTGATTTTTACGACCGTCTCAAAACGGTTTCGAAAGGTTATGCCTCGTTTGATTATCACCCGATTGGCATGCGCGCCTCGAACTTGGTAAAAGTAGACGTGTTGTTGAACGGAAATGGTGTTGATGCGCTTTCGGCTTTGATTCATGCGGACAACGCTTATAACATCGGTAAGAAAATGACCGAGAAGCTCAAAGAACTCATTCCGCGTCAGCAGTTTGACATTCCTATTCAGGCTGCGATTGGCGCGAAAATCATTGCTCGTGAAACGGTCAAAGCGCTCAGAAAAGACGTAACGGCTAAATGTTACGGCGGTGATATTTCGCGTAAGAGAAAACTTCTTGAAAAACAGAAAAAAGGGAAAAAGAGAATGCGTCAAGTAGGGAATGTAGAAATTCCGCAAGAAGCATTTATGGCCGTATTAAAATTGAATGATTAAAAGTAACTGAGCAATTGAGTTGCTGAGCGACTGAGATAAAAAGCCCGATTGTGCAAGCAGTTGGGTTTTTTGTTACTAACCGTGATTGTAACCAACGAACTTAGTAACTTTGCCGCTCAAAATTTTGATTAATATAGAAACTCGCCATCATGCTCGAAGATAAAAACCCACAACGCACCAGCCTGGCTCAATTGGGCGAATTTGGTTTGATTGACCACCTGACGCGTCATTTTGAACTGCAACAATCCTCAACGCTCAAAGGCATTGGCGATGATGCGGCCGTTTTGGATTTTTCAGATAAGAAAATTGTCGTTACAACAGATTTACTGATTGAAGGCGTTCATTTTGATTTGGCCTATATGCCGCTCAAGCATTTGGGTTACAAAGCGGTCGTGGTGAACTTGTCTGATATTTGTGCGATGAATGCCAAACCTACTCAAATTACAGTATCATTGGCGGTGTCGAATCGATTTCCGTTAGAAGCCATCGAAGAATTGTACGAAGGGATTGCTCTGGCAGCCAAACAATACAAAGTAGATGTGATTGGCGGTGATACGACCTCTTCACAAAAAGGTTTGATTTTGAGTATTACGGCTTTGGGTGAAGCAATCTCTGAAGAATTGGTATACAGAAACGGCGCCAAAGCGAACGATTTACTAGTAGTCACCGGCGATTTAGGCGCAGCTTATATGGGCTTACAGGTTTTGGAACGCGAGAAACAGGTTTTTCAAGTCAACCCAAATGCACAACCAGATTTATCAACTTATGCGTATTTGGTCGAGCGTCAATTAAAACCCGAAGCCAGAACTGATATCCGTACTTTGTTGCATGCATTGGAAGTAAAACCTACTTCAATGATTGATATTTCTGATGGGCTTTCGTCAGAGATTATGCATTTGTGCAAACAATCGGGCGTGGGTTGTAATTTGTATGAAGACAAGTTGCCGCTGGATCCGCAGTTCATTAGTACTTGCGAAGAATTTAATATAGACAGCACGACCATTGCCATTAATGGTGGCGAGGATTATGAATTACTGTTGACCATTGATATGAATGATTTTGATAAAATCAAAGCCAATCCGGACTTAACCGTAATTGGGCATATAACCCAGGCCAGCGAAGGAATACATTTAATTACCCGAGCCAACACCAAAATTCCGCTTAAAGCGCGCGGCTGGAATGCCCTGAGCGAATAATCTTTCTGAAAAATAAAAGCACAAAAAAAGCGGCACTCCCTAATTTGCCGCTTTTTCTATATGTTGTAGTGAAGATTTTGTAATTTTTTGTTTGGGGCAAAAAAGGCGAATCAAAAGCACTACGTTGTGTTTTTATGTTTACGACTACTACCTCGTTAAACATAGGGCTAAATTACAACAAGACTCTTGATACTCGTCTGTGGTTTCCCTCAAAACTCGTTACGGTTTCCCGCATTTTTAAGTACGGTTTCCCGCATTAGGCTATAAAAGCCCTTTGTTTTTGGCCTCTCTGATTAAATCAATGTCACTACCTCCTTTGATTTCGAGTAAATCTTTGAGGTGCAATTTTCGTTTTTCGACAGCGCTCAACGACAACGGAACATACTGCGGAATATCTTTGGTTTTGACTCCTTTGGACAATTGAAATAAAATTTGTTTGTCAAAAGCATCAATCTCGATGTTGTCATATTGTATTTGGCTCACCAATCGAACCACTGTTTGACTATAATAGTTTTCTTCTTTGAGGATTTTGTCAAAAGCCAACAACAATTCATCAAAAGTCAAGTCGTTTTTAATGACCAATCCGTTCGGGTTGATATTTTTGATGATGGTGTTGATTTTGAGCAGTTCAGTATGCATGGTCAGCAAAATAATTTTGCAATCCGGCATTTGTTGCTTGATGAGTTGCGCTAAATCTTCGCCCGAGAAAATTCCTTTTTCTTCATAAGTGGGCATACTCAAATCAAAAAAGGCTATTCCAAACGGTTCGGTAGCTTCGGTGATGGCTTCGTATCCGGTTTTACAATCTTTGGCCTGAGTAATCGAAAATTCGTAGGCTCCTTTGGAATTGTAACCTTTGATGGCATTTTTGTAGGCCTCAATAATAAAAGGATGGTCGTCGACAATGAGAATGTTAATCGGTGTAGCCATAGTTTTAGGTTATGATATTGGTATGGTGATTTCTATAGTGGTTCCTTCGTTGATTTTGGTTTTGATCACGGCTTTGGCATCGCTGGCTTTAGCGCGCGCAATGATGTTTTGCAAACCTAAACCTTTTTTCTTGTTCTTGAACGAAAATCCAACACCGTCGTCAAAAATCTCCATCAAAACACAATCGCCTGTTTTGCGCATGCTTACTTCAACGTTTTTGGCCTGAGCGTGTTTGAGAATGTTCTGCAAGGCTTCCTGCAAGATTCGATACAAGTGAATTTTTTTGTATCCGGCCATTTTTTCCCAATCAATTTGCCAGTCAATTTCAAGGTGATATCGGCAGATAGAAATATTTCTTTGCTCTTGTATTAAGGCTTCGGCAATTCCCACAAAACTGCCTTTATTGGCCAATGCTCCGTGGTTTAGGTCATGTGCAATATTACGAATTTCTTTCTCAATATCTTGGATTCCATCGACGAATCTATTGAAGTTTTTGCGGGTTTCTTCAGGCGCTTTTTGAACGAGTAAATGCAGATTAATGCGCGTCGAGGCAAGCATGTTCATAATACCATCGTGTAAATCTTGGGCGATGCGTTTTTTCTCTAGCGCTCGTCCAGTGTCTATTTTGTTTTGCTGATCAAGCATTAAATTCGAGATTTCTTCGTTGGCTTTTTGCTGAATTTGCTTGAGTTCTAATTCGCGTTTTTTGGCTGCTTGTGCTCTTATGATCAGCAACAAAACCAACAATCCAATAATTACTGTGGCGACAATCCAGACGCGCCGATAATTTTTAAGAGCAATGTTTTTTTGTTGGGTGATTTCTTCGGTTTGATAAGCTATAGTTTCAAATTTATTTTTAGCCTTCCTCTCTTTTTTATATAGGCTATCAACTAGATTGATATATTCTTTTAAATAAAAAGATTGATTTTTAAAATCAACTTGTGCCATTTGTTTTAATGACATTAATAAGTCATCATACGATTTAGTTTTTCTGGAAATTTCTATAGCTTCTCTGGCTAATTTTAATGACCTAGTAGAGTCTTTTCTATACAAGTAGTATTCAGATAAATGATTTTTAAAAAAAGCGACTTTTGATTTTCTACCCAAACTATCGGCGATTTTTATAGCTTTTGTAAAAAATAAAAAAGAAGTTGAATTATTTGGGTTTGTTTTAAAATCTGAATAAGCCAAATTACCAACTATTGTTGAATATATTCTTGGTTTTTCTTTTTGTAAATTCTTATTAGATAATGCTATTCGATAAATCCTCGAAGCTTCAACATGCTTGTTCATAAAAGCGTAATAATAACCTAGATTATTCAAAGCGATTTCACTTATAAAAAGATTATTAAATTCTGAATTACTGTATGCTATATCTAGTGCTTTTTTTACAAAATATATTGCTTTATCATAATCTTCACATTGTGTTGAAGCTATACCTAAATTAATAAACGCATCGTATTGGCTTAATTTATCATTGATTAGATATGCATATTTCAGTGATTTAATTGCAGATTTTTCAGCACCATTGATATCAAAAACCTTAATTTGAGCATTTGATTTATCAAGATTTAATTTCGTTAGCATTTCTTTATCGTCAAGCTTAATAAATATTTTTTCTGCCTTCAAATAATAATAAAACGCACTGTCATTCATACTTTTATTTTCATAATACACCCCCAACCATCGATATGAATAACCAATAAAGTAATCGTCATGAGCTTCCTGACTTTTTAATAAAAATGTCTTACTGGTTTCCTTTAAATCTTCCCATTTATTCAAATCGTTAAAATTTCTACACATTTGTATGAATCTATCTCTATTGACAGAATCATTTTGCTCCAAAGCCAAAGCCGCTACCGCTTTTTGAGTGTACTGAACCCTCAAAGCATAAGGCGTTTTATTGGAAAGCGCTTTTTGGATATAAACTGAAGTGGTGTCTTGATGCGAGGTTTTCGGATGATTCTTTTTGTGCTGACAACCCAACAAGAGCAATACAACCCAAAAGATAATGATGGCAGATAGATTTTTCAAAACAATACTTCTTAAAATGAATAGCAATATGCTTTGAAGTTAATCAAAAAAGAATTTAGTTGAGGCAGTTTTTCTGCAACAACTGTTAATTAGACTAGTCCGAGTTTCTGAGCTTCTGTAACAATGTCTTCGTCAGAGCCTTTTGGAATATCAAAAAACAGCCTGATTTTGGCTTTTCGTTTATCCACCGCGCTCAGCGAAATAGGCAGATGTTCGGGTATGTTTTTGGTCTTGATGCCTTTGGCGAGCAAAAAAATAATGCGCCGGTCATATGAGTCGAGCGCGTCGTATAAATTCGCCACTGCTTTTAGGCAATTTCGAGCCGTTTGGCTGTAGTAATTTTCGCCTTCGTTGACGGTATTGATGGCCTGTACCAATTCATCGGATTGGAAATCACTTTTAACCAAAACGGCATCAGGATTCAATGTCCGAATAAGGTTATACAGCAAAATGCCCTCGGTATGCGAGGTGAGAAACATAATTTTAGTTTCGGGAAACTTGTCGTTTATTCGACCGGCTATATCTTCACCGGAAAATATTTTTTGCTCAGGATAAGGCTGCATCGCCAAATCGAGCAACGCAATATCAAACGGTGTTTGGGCTTGTTCTAAAATTTTGTAGGCTTGTTCAAAAGTGTAAGCCGTGGTAAACTGTAATTGGTTGGGGTTAAAATGAGCGTTGAGAATTCCTTTATAACCCTCAATCATAGCTGGGTGGTCTTCGACAATAAATAGATGCATATAAATATATTTTAGGCTTCGATTTCATTTTTGATTAATGGAACTGATACGGTAATGGTGGTTCCTTTTCCTTTTTTGGACTGAACCTCAAAGGAGCCTTCGCTCTCACTGGTTCTGGACAACATATTTTGCAATCCAATACCTCGTTTCTTAGTGTCTACTTCAAAACCAACCCCGTCATCGGTGACTTTTAAGGTCAGCAAATTACCATCCGTTTTAAACTCTACATGAATGTGCTTGGCTTGTGCGTATTTGTTGATGTTCTGAAGCGATTCTTGAAGGATTCTGTATAAATTAATTTTGGTGTTGTTGCCGATACTTTCCCATTTAATTTTCTCGTCAATTGAAAAGGTAAGCACCGGTTCAAATGAATTGCTTTGCTCGTCTAATAAATTATGGACAATGGCCACAAAGTTATTGATAAGTGCGTGTTTTTCACGGTTCAAATCATGCGAAATCTCGCGTATGTCTTGCTCAATATTTTTGAGCTCATTCAAATAGTTAAAACGACTATTGATGGATTCTTCGTCAGACGAACGGTTCAAACTATCTAAATTCAAGCGCGCGCCAAACAAACGCCCCAAAACCCCGTCGTGTAATTCCTGTGCGATGCGCTTTTTTTCACGCACTCGGTTTTCTTCGATGGTGGCTTGCTGTGAAATCATTAAATTATAGATTTCTTCATTGGCTTTTTGTTGTTGCTGCTTGAGCAAGAGCTCGCGATTTTTGGCTCGTTGGGTACGAATCACAAAAAGCAATAAACCAACAAACAAGGTCCCAACAAAAAAGTAGAGTAAACTTCTGTTTTGTTCGGCCAACTTATCCTTTTCTTGAATGATTTCATCGGTTTCAAAAGCAATACGGGCAAATTTGTCTTTTGCTTTGCGTTCCTCTATTTGGAGACTGTCACTTATTCTTATGTATTCTTTTGAATATTTTGAAGAGTTTTGATGATCAATTGATGATAGTTGTTTTAGTGATAATAGAAAATCTCCAGATACTTTTGTTTTTTTTGAGTCACTCAAAGCCTCTACAGCATATTTTTTTGCATTAATTGTGTCATTAATTTTGGAAAAAAATTCAGACAAATGAATTTTGCTTAATATAGTACCTGAATACATTTGATTCTTAATCCTTATGTTTAAAGCTTCAAAAAAAAGCCCAGGAAGTTCTGAGTTTTGATTTAGTTTAAACTTAGAGTATGCTAAATTATCAATCACTGTTGAATATATATATGGGCTTTCTTTGAGTAAGTCTCGATCAAATAATGCTTTTCTATAATTATTGATAGCATCTTCATATCTGTTCATGTTTTGGTAAACATATCCTATATTATTTAGTGAACTTGATTCGTAATGAGCTTTTGACTTCTTGATTGATGGATATTTATAAACTAAAGAAAGAGCCTTATTATGGTATATTAATGCATTTTCGTAATTTTTTGATTCATTTGAACAAATTCCTATTAAATTATAGGCATCATATTCTTTTTGAACTTCGTTGTATTTTTTTAAGTAATTTAAAGCCTGAATTGAGGACAACTCGCATCCAGAAAAATCATTTTCATACAATTGAACAAAAGCTTTATCAATGTAGTTTTTTCCCAAGCTTAAACTATCTCGCAACCTATAAAACATTTTTTCTGATTTCAAAATATAATAGTAAGCACTATCGTTGTTTGCAAGGTTAATATGTTGATTGCCTAATAAATTATATGCTTTAGCAACATAGACAGAATCGTTTTCATTTTTAGCTTTATTGAGTAAGCTGACTATAGCTTTATTAAATTTTGCATCTTCTTTTAGTTTATAATAACCCAATGCAGCTTCAAACAAATATTTATTACTATTTCTATTTTTATCAATACTTTCAATTATTAGCAGAGCTTTATCTATGTATTCAGCTCTTTTATTCTCAACAACAGTATCGCTGTTTGACATTTCAAGAAGCTTAAATACTTTATCATATACTTGGCTCGTATTTATTGACTCTTTTTTGTTATTACAGGCAAGAATCATAAAAAACAAGAAACATATGTATTTAAAAAGTTTTCTCAAAACTCAATCTTTTTTAAGTTATAAAAATAAAAAAGGCTTCCTAATTAGGAAGCCTTTTCAAAATATTTATTTATTCTAAATTATTAACCTCTTGGAGCAGTACTACCTGCACCATTTCCTCCAATTTCAGAATATCCTCTTGGAGCAGTACTACCTGCACCATTTCCTCCAATTTCAGAATATCCTCTTGGAGCAGTACTACCTGCACCATTTCCTCCAATTTCAGAGAAACCTCTCGGGGCAGTGTTCCCTGCACCATTTCCTCCAATTTCAGAGAAACCTCTCGGAGCAGTACTCCCTGCACCATTACCCCCAATCTCTGGAGCCCTAAAAGAAGTCAATACCATCATTAGTGATAATAATCCAAATGTTAAGAATGTTTTTTTCATAATCTGAGACATTTATGTTTTGTTGTTTTACTCGCCTTTGTTGTGAAATTGCGCACATTTCACGATGTAAAACTACAATGGATGTCTCGCTACGCCTAGTATTTAGAGGGCTATATAGTGTAGTGAATTCGTTTGTTAGTGAATGAGGGTCAAATTCGGGTAAATGAATTTGCTAGATCTCTAAATAATTGCCATTTGTGATGCTGCTGATGATGGCATCGACATTTTCTTTGTACGATTTTGAGAAAGGAAGTTTAGTGGTTGTGTTCTTTATATAACAAACCGAGTTTCCGGTGTGAATTCTCGAAACATAGTCAATGTTGACAATATAACTGTTATGAATCCGAACAAATGGGCTCGAGAGCACGTTTTCAAAATGCTTTAGAGTTTTAAAAGCCGTAATCATTTCTCCATTGAACAGGTGAATATCCGTTGAATTATTATCGGCTTGCAAATAACAAATGTCTTTCGCTTCAATGAATCGGTAGTCACCGTATGATTTAACACAGATAATAAGCGGTTTTTCTTCTTTAACAATTTCAGCAATTACTGGTTTGTTCAGAATTTCTTCTTCAGGCCCAACAAGGATAGGCTCTGTTTGTTCAACAGCAGGTTCTCTTTCAGAAATTTCTTCGTGTATTGTTTCGGTTATTTCAGTTGGCTTTTGCTCTGAAATTGTTTCAGGCGCAACAACCTCGTGGGTTACTTGAATTTCTTGAATTTCAGGTTGCTCAACTAGAGGCTGTTGTATTGTAGGTTCAACAAATGATTTGATGGGCGAAACAGACGGAAATGGGCTAGTCGCGTCATGCGATTTTTGAAATTTGAGAATGGTTTTGATTAAATCACTTCCGCTCAATGGTTTTGAAAGACAATCAAAAGCTCCGTATTGCAAGGCTTGCAAAGCCATTTGCGAATTGTTGGTTGTGATAATTATTTTAGGTAAAATCTTTAAAAATCGGTGCAATTCATTAATGAGTCCGAACGATAATCCGCTATTTGAATCCTTAGGATCAACCTCTAGAAAAACAAAGGTTGGTCGATGTTCCAATATCAAATTAAGACCTTCTTGATAAGTGGCCGCAGACGCTATAAATTGAAGCTCCCGAAAACGAGCCGTTACGGCCAATGTTTTCAGGGTACTCTCTGAATTGTCGTCAATAATGATATATGAATAACTCATCTAAGCTTTACTATAAATATAGGGCAGCATTAGACCGGTTGAATGAGTTACAAGTAGATGCTTGGGGCAGTCTTTTTGGGTTTAAGCTCATTTTCAGACTGTGCTAAATTACATTTTTTGATAACTTAATTTTCGGATTGTTGATAGAATTATCCACATTGTTAACATTATTTTATCAACAGCAAAAAAACTCGTCAAACTGCATTTGCAATGAATTTTTAATTCAGAAAATTGAGTTTTATATTAAAATATATATAATTTTACACTAATTAATAAAATTGACATTTTACATGGTAAATCTTGATTTTAAAAGCGTTGCAGAAATTTTAAACGCTTTTCAAGACGAAGAAAGTTGTCTTGAGCATCTAGAGAAGCTTCGTTGGAATCCGCATGTAGTGAGTCCGTTTGATCCGGCATCGAAGGTTTATAAATGTCGCGGACGCTTGTATAAATGCAAAAACACCGGAAAATACTTCAATGCTAAAACCGGAACGCTTTTTCACAACTCAAAAATTGAACTCAGAAAATGGTATGCAGCTATTTGGTTGGTAACCGAAGGCAAACCCAGAATTAGCTCAGTTGAAATGGCTATAGAACTAAATTTAACCCAAAAAACAGCTTGGTATATCATTAAGAGAATCAAGGCTTACTATGCATTGAATAAACCTAAAAAGACAAAAACCGAAAAGAAAGCCCCAAAACCTCTTGAGGTCAAAGAGCAATTCATAGAAGAAAAACTCGATATGATTCAGTGGCTTCAACAGTTACAGCAGCCTAAATGAAGACGGCCAAAAAAGCATATATTCAATTTGGCTCATTTCAATCGCCAATAAAAGTGGATGGATTGCAACCTATCCATTGTTTTATCACTAAAAATAAGAAACGCGTTGTCGAGATTCATTCTCTTCAGAAAGCATTGGGATATGAAGGTAAATCTGAGTTGTGGTTGCTAAATTTACTTATATCGCTCTCGAAATTCAAAGAAATACCCGAGCATCTATTACAGGCATACAATCATCCCAAAAACATTGAAATAAAAAAACATGGTGCTGAAGGACGTCAAATTCAAGTAGTCAGCCATAAGATAATGTCGCAAACTTTCGAGATACTTATGTCAGCTAAAATCGAAGGCTTATTGAACGCCTCACAAATAAAATATGGAAAAAACGCTGAAGTTTTTGTCAAACAAACCCATGGTCAATCGATCAAGAAAATAATAAATGAAGTAAGCGGTTTGAATCATTTCAGAAAAAGGAACAAACTTCTGATTCAAAATAAACTTTTAGAAAAAAAAGAAGAACCCATGTTTTATTGGATATCGCATTTGCCGAATTCATTTTTCGAGAAGGTCATGAAATTGGAGCGACAAACCTGGGAAAATATTGAAAGCAAAACCGAAATAATCATTCATTTATTCTATAAAATTTTCTCGACACATCTTCCAAATGATATACGAGAGCTTTCCCTGAATAAAAAGCCCAAAAGAATTTACCAAAAGAAATTTACACAACCCAAAAACCAGATCTTTGAAGCATTGAATGATTATTTAGAGCAAATTTTGGTTCTGATAAAACAATCTGCTGGCGATCGATTTATTTTTGATCAATTGCTTCACAGAAGTTATCCTCCAACTACAAACGAAGTCTATTTAGACACAAAAGCCGACAAGAAATCTGAAATAATTTTATCTGATTTTAATCAAATTTTAAAGAAGTTGGTAAAATGAAAAAGCCAGCTGTTTTGCAGGCTTTTCTATATAAATTAGAAGAATTTTACACTGTCTTCAACAGCCATGTTCTCATAGAAACTTCATGATCAATGATACTTCTTAATTCAGAAATTTTAACTCGATCTTGTTTCATACTATCGCGGTGGCGAATCGTAACGGTTGCGTCTTCTAATGATTGATGATCAACTGTAATACAGAATGGCGTTCCCAAAGCATCTTGACGGCGATATCTTCTTCCGACAGCGTCTTTTTCGTCATATGAAACTTTGAAATCCCATTTGAGTTCATCCATAATTTTTTGAGACAACTCTGGTAAGCCATCTTTCTTTACAAGCGGTAAAATCGCAGCTTTGGTAGGTGCTAATACACTTGGTAAGCGCAAAACGGTTCTAGTACTTCCGTCTTCTAAAACTTCATCACAGAGTGAATTTGAGAAAACGGCTAAAAACATTCTATCCAAACCAACCGAAGTCTCTACCACATAAGGCACATAATTCGAATTGGTTTCCGGGTCAAAATATTGAAGCTTTTTGCCCGAATATTGTTCGTGCGCTTTTAAATCAAAGTCCGTTCTGGAATGAATTCCTTCTAATTCTTTGAAGCCGAATGGAAAATTAAACTCAATATCAGCCGCTGCATTGGCGTAATGCGCTAGTTTTTCGTGATCGTGAAAACGGTAGTTCTTTTCGCCTAAACCTAGAGATAAATGCCATTTTAAGCGAGTTTCTTTCCAGAATTCGTACCATTTCATCTCTTCGCCCGGACGAACAAAAAACTGCATTTCCATTTGCTCGAATTCGCGCATTCTAAAGATAAACTGCCGCGCCACAATTTCATTTCTGAAGGCTTTTCCGGTTTGCGCAATTCCAAAAGGAATCTTCATGCGTCCGCTTTTTTGAACATTCAAAAAGTTGACAAAAATTCCTTGGGCTGTTTCCGGACGCAAATACAAATCCATGGCATTTTCTGCAGAAGCGCCCAGTTTGGTTCCAAACATCAAATTAAATTGTTTAACATCGGTCCAATTTTTTGAACCGCTTTCCGGACAAGCGATTTCGAGTTCTTCAATCAATGCTTTTACATCGTCTAAATCCCCACTATCTAGAGATTTAGCCATACGCTCAAGAATGGTTTTCTTTTTGGCTAGATATTCAACGACACGCTGGTTGGTTGTGATGAATTGTTGTTCATCAAAAGCATCACCGAAACGTTCGCGTGCTTTGTCAATTTCTTTTTGCGCTTTTTGCTGTAATTTTTCGGCATAATCTTCAATCAAAACATCCGCTCGATAACGCTTTTTGGAATCTTTGTTGTCAATGAGTGGATCGTTGAACGCATCCACATGGCCGGAAGCCTTCCAAGTTGTGGGATGCATCAAAATAGCCGCATCCAGCCCGACAATATTGTCATGCATTTGCACCATTGCCTTCCACCAATACTCACGAATGTTTTTCTTGAGTTCAACTCCGTTTTGAGCATAATCATACACTGCGCTCAATCCATCATAAATTTCGCTTGACGGAAAAATAAATCCGTATTCTTTTGCGTGCGAAACTACATTTTTAAATAAATCTTCTTGTTTTGCCATAGTGCTGCAAAAATATAAAAAGCACATTAAAAACAGTACTTTGGCAGATTCAAATCTGTTTTTTTGTACTTTTATTTTTATAAACGCCATTCATATGTTTCAAAGCCTATTAAACCTTTTCTTTCCCGAGGTCTGTTTGGGATGCAGCCAATTGCTTTTGGCCGGAGAAAAAACCATCTGTCTCCACTGTCGTCATGAAATTCCTCAGACATTGCATCATTTAAATCCTGACAATGAAGCTTACCGTAAATTTTACGGAAAAATACCTGTCAATCATGTTTCTGCATTTGCTTTTTATCACAAAAAAGGATTGCTTCAGCCCATTATTCACGCGTTGAAATACCAAGAAATGCAAGAAGTTGGAACCCTATTTGGACAATGGTACGCTTCAGATTTAAAACAACTGGATATTATCAGTCAAATGGATCTAATCGTGCCTGTGCCTTTGCATCCCAGAAAGTTAAAAGAGCGTGGATATAATCAGGTGATTAGTTTTGGCAAAAGCCTTTCAGAAGAACTTAAAATTCCATTGATAGAATCGTTGCTCATAAGAACCGTTTATTCAAAAACTCAGACCAAGAAAAATTTACTGGGCCGGACAGAAGTTCAGAAACAAAATATATTTGATGTAGTTGAGCCCGAAAAATTCAGCGGGCAACACATACTTTTGATTGATGATGTCCTCACTACCGGCTCTACACTTGAGGCTTGCTGCAGAGCTTTGCTTAAAATACCTGAGGTTAAAATTAGTATTGTTTGTATGGCTATGAGTCAATAAAATTTTTGTGTAATTAAATACTATATTATTTTAAACAATTGTTATTCAGAAATTTATTTTTAAAAATTTGATAGCCATTTTTACTCAAAACAAATTTTTCTAAAAACTAGAATATAATCGTTACTTTGTAACCGTAAATCGTGAAGTTTGTGAAAAAGAAATTTCTTTTATTGTTCATAGCTATTGGCTTGTTGTTCGCTAATTGTGCCAAACGCGGGACCATTACTGGTGGCGATAAAGACACTTTAGCTCCAGTTTTAAAAATTAGTTTACCAAAAAACTATACAACCCATTTCAACGATAAAGTAATCAAGTTGACTTTTGACGAATATGTGAAGCTAAAAGACATCAACAAACAACTGATTATTTCGCCACCACTTGAGAAAACACCGAGAATTCTTCCGCTCAATGCGGCGAAAACTGTTTCTGTCGAGTTTTTAGAAGATTTACAACCCAACACCACATATAATCTCAATTTCGGGCAAAGCATCCAAGATTTCAATGAAGGGAATCCGTATAAAGATTTTAAATATGTTTTCTCGACCGGAGCTTTTATCGATTCGTTGCAAGTTGAAGGCTCGGTAAAAGATGCTTTATCAAAGCAGAAGGACAAAGATCTGAGCATCATGCTTTATGAAGTTAATGAAAAGTATACCGACTCAGCCGTTTTTAAGCAAAATCCAAGATATATTACCAATTCTGCAGATACTTCAGGTGTTTTTAAAATAGAAAATATAAAAGCCGGTAAGTATGTTCTTGTTGGTCTAAAAGATGACAATAAAAATCACCGTTTTGACCCTAAATCTGAAAAAATTGGTTTTTTAAACGCTCCGATTAATCTTCCGAGCACCGAAGCTTTTGAAATAAAATTATTTCAAGAAGTCCAGGTATTTAAGGCATACAAACCTATTCAAAATTCAGCAGCTTCGGCTTACTTAGGATATGATGGAGATCCAAAAGACCTAAAGGTCGAACTCAAAAGAAATAAAGCAATCTATCCGCACAAAATCAGCAAAGTGACTGATAAAGACTCCATGATTTTGTGGTTTAAACCAATCAAGCTTCAAAAATCAGAAGTTGATTCGCTCGATGTGGTGGTCAACAATCGAAAATACAATCAATCTTTTACTTTTAAAATCCGAAATCAAAAAGCTGATTCTTTAAAAATCAACCCTATTCAATCAAAGTTTTTGGGATTAACCGAGCCTATCTCGCTCAAAATCAACATTCCTTTATCAAAAATCGACGAGTCAAAAATCAGCATTACCGCCAAAGACACAACTCAAAAAATTCCCTTTAAATTGATTTACGACGAAATGAATTTGACCATTCACTTGGATTTTAAAAAAGAGCCACTCACCAAATACAGCCTAAAAATGGCTTCGGGCGGATTACTAGACTTTTTTGATCACTTGAATAAAAAACCTATCCTTTATGAATTTGAAACCAAGAATATTTCTGATTACGGAAACCTTCGATTGGATGTAGAAAACGTCAAACAATACCCCATCATTGTTGAGCTTACGGATAAAAATGGCGTCGTTCAATACTCAATGATTCATGAAAAACCCGGCACAATTAATTTTGAATTAATCAAACCGGACTTATATACTTTACGCATTATCTGTGATAACAATAAAAATGGTATATGGGATACCGGTAATTACCTCCAAAAACTCCAACCCGAAGAAGTAATCTATTTTCCTAAAAACATTGACATTCGGGCCAATTGGGATGTTCAGCAGACTTTTATTCTAAAAAAGTAAACAAATCTCGATCAGCCAAAAATCTAAACTTTTGACGAATTTGTGTCAGATGTTCTAGGCTTAATGACACAGTGTACACATCTTCTATTTCTTGAGGTTCCAGCAATAAATCGCCTAAAGCATCGATCACTTGTGAATGACCAACATAACGGTGTTTATTGGCATCATCACCGACTCGATTGACCGCAACTACATAAGATTGATTTTCGATGGCTCTAGCTGCTAGTAAGGTGTTCCAGGCGGCAATTCGCACTTCTGGCCAATTGGCCACATAAATCAAAAGGTCATATTCTTCATTGTTGCGCGAGAAAACCGGAAAACGCAAATCATAGCAAATCAGCGGACAAATTCGAAATCCTTTGTACTCAATGATTAATTTTTCTTTTCCGGCTGTATAGACTTGATCTTCACCGGCCAAAGAAAACAAATGTCTTTTGTCATAAGATTGCCAAGGCCCGTCTGGTTTGACAAACAACAATCGGTTATAGAAGTTTTCATTTTCACGTACCGCTATACTTCCTGTAATCGCTGCGTTTTTTTGTGCTGATAAACGTTGCAACCAAACTAAAGTTTCGCCGGGGAAATCTTCAGCGATTAATTGCGGTTGCATGGTAAAACCGGTCGTAAACATCTCGGGCAAGACAATCAAATCAACTTCTGAACTGATTTTATGAATCTTTTCTTCGATTATTTGACGATTGGCCGATGGATTTTCCCAAACCAATGAAGTTTGAACTAAAGCTACTTTCATAGAGATAAAAATAAAAAATCCCAACTAAAAAGCCGGGATTTTAATCTTATAATGTATTTGTCTTTAAGACAAACTTGCTTTTAAAAACTCGCGGTTCATGCGAGCAATGTTCTCAAGTGAAATTCCTTTTGGACATTCGATTTCACAAGCCCCAGTGTTGGTACAGTTTCCGAAACCTTCTTCGTCCATTTGACGCACCATATTGAGCACACGTTGGGTAGCCTCGACTTTTCCTTGCGGAAGCAATGCATACTGTGATACTTTAGCGCCTACAAACAACATTGCTGAACCGTTTTTACACGTCGCTACGCAAGCGCCACAACCAATACACGCTGCCGCTTCAAAGGCTTTGTCCGCATCAGGTTTTGGTACCGGAATCGCATTAGCATCCATGGTTCTTCCGGAAGTATTGACCGAAACAAATCCGCCGGCTTGTTGGATACGATCAAAAGCGCTGCGATCAACTACCAAGTCTTTGATGACCGGAAATGCTTTACTTCTCCACGGCTCAACATAAATAGTATCGCCGTCGTTAAACATACGCATGTGCAACTGACAAGTGGTGATTCCAGTATCTGGTCCGTGCGCACGACCGTTGATGTACAAAGAACACATACCGCAAATTCCTTCACGGCAATCGTGGTCAAAAGCAACCGGCTCTTTGCGCTCATTGATCAATTGCTCATTAAGCTGATCAAGCATTTCAAGAAACGAACTGGCAGTTGATACATTGGCCAATTGATAGGTTTCCATGTTTCCCTTGGCTTTGGAATCTTTCTGACGCCAAATTTTAAGGGTTATATTGATATTTTTAGCTGAAGACATAATTCTGATTATTTGTAGTTTCTAGCGGCAATTTTGATAAACTCGTATTTCAATTCTTCTTTGTGAAGCACTTCTTTGCTGATGTCATCGCCTTGGTATTCCCATGCGCCCACAAATTTGAAGTTTTCATCATCACGTAAAGTTTCACCTTCAGAATCTTGATATTCTTCACGGAAGTGCCCGCCACAAGATTCTTTACGCTGTAAAGCATCCATCGCCATCAATTGACCCAACTCGATAAAATCGGCCACGCGCAATGCTTTTTCTAATTCCGGATTGAGCTCATCGGCATTTCCCGGAACATAAACATCTTTGTAGAATTCTTCTTTGAGCGCAGCTATTTCTGAAATCGCTTCGGTCAAGCCTTTTTCGTTGCGACCCATCCCTACTTTATTCCACATAATCAAACCTAATTTCTTGTGGAAATGATCAACAGATTTGCTTCCGTTGTTGTTTAAGAATCGGTTAATGGAGTCTTTTACGCGTTTCTCAGCCTCGTCAAATTCAGGTGAATTAGTTGGAATTTTACCCGTACGAATGTCATCTGCCAAATAATCTGAAACTGTGTATGGCAAGACAAAATATCCATCGGCCAAACCTTGCATCAAAGCCGAAGCGCCAAGACGGTTGGCTCCGTGGTCTGAGAAATTCGCTTCACCTGCCACAAAACATCCCGGAATAGTAGATTGCAAGTTGTAATCAACCCAAACACCACCCATGGTATAGTGCACCGCAGGATAAATCTTCATCGGAGTTTCATACGGATTTTCATCGGTGATTTTTTGGTACATCGTAAAGAGGTTTCCATATTTTTCTTCGAGCCAAGCCTTTCCTAAACGCGTGATTTCTTCTGCCGAAGGATTGTGATTTCCTTGTGCAAAAGCAGCTTGTTTTCCTTTGTTTTGAATCTCGGTTGAGAAATCCAAATAAACACCTTCATTGGTATCGTTGGCTTCGATTCCGTAACCGGCATCACAACGCTCTTTGGCAGCTCTCGAAGCTACGTCGCGCGGCACCAGGTTCCCAAATGCAGGATATCTTCTCTCTAAGTAATAATCGCGATCTTCTTCGGCAATTTGCGTCGGTTTTAATTTACCGGCACGAATAGCTTCAGCGTCTTCTTTTTTCTTCGGAACCCAAATTCTACCTGAGTTTCGCAAAGATTCTGACATCAAAGTCAATTTAGATTGATTGGTTCCGTGCACCGGAATACAAGTCGGGTGAATTTGTACATAACACGGATTAGCGAATAAAGCGCCTTGTTTATGCACTTTCCAACCGGCAGTCACGTTACTGCCCATCGCATTGGTTGAAAGGAAATAAACGTTTCCGTATCCACCACTGGCAATAATAACAGCGTGCGCTGAATGACGCTCAATTTCACCGGTTACTAAGTTTCTGGCGATAATTCCGCGGGCTTTTCCATCCACTTTAACCAAATCGAGCATTTCGTGACGGTTAAACATTTGTACGCGTCCTAACCCGATTTGTCTTGATAATGCCGAATAAGCTCCGAGCAACAATTGTTGTCCGGTTTGTCCGGCGGCATAAAAGGTACGTTGTACTTGTGTTCCGCCAAATGAACGGTTATCGAGCAATCCGCCGTAGTCACGAGCAAACGGAACACCCTGCGCTACGCATTGGTCAATGATGTTTCCGGATACTTCGGCCAAACGATGCACATTTGCTTCGCGAGCGCGGTAGTCGCCACCTTTAATCGTATCATAAAACAAGCGATAAGTACTATCACCGTCGTTTTGGTAATTTTTAGCTGCGTTGATTCCACCTTGCGCGGCAATAGAGTGCGCGCGTCTTGGTGAATCCTGAAAGCAAAATGCTTTTACGTTGTAACCCATCTCGCCAAAAGAAGCTGCCGCAGAAGCTCCGGCCAAACCGGTTCCCACCACGATAATGTCAATTTTCGGACGGTTGTTTGGCGCAACTAATTTGAGATGATTTTTATGATTAGTCCATTTGTCAGCAATAGGACCCTGAGGAATTTTTGAATCTAATGCCATGGGATTAAGCTTTTAAAAAGAAGTGAATGTATATCGGAATAATGGCAAACAACAAAGGAACGACAATCGCAAATCCTTTTCCGAAGATTTTAATCGCCGGAGTATATTTGGAATGATTGAGGCCTAGACTTTGAAATGCACTGCTGAATCCGTGCAACAAGTGAAAAGACAACACGAGCATAGAAAGAACATAGAGCAACGTGAAAATCAATCCGTATTTGGCATCCTTAAAGAACGCAACGGTAATTTTGTACAAATCTTTATAACCTTCTTTGACTTTGACATTAGCGCCTGCATCATAAAAATCGGTTCGGTCTTTAATAACAATCATTTTGTTGTCTACCTGCATTTTAGGCAAATATCCGCCATCAGTAGTTAGGTAAAATTCTTGTGATTGACCTTGTGCATTAATGGTAATCGTTTGCAACGGCATGTTCTTGTCAAAATGCATTTTCGCCCAAAAGTTGACCATGTGCGTGACAATAAACACCAAGATAACGGTTCCTAAAACAGCCATGTTTCTTGAAGCCCAAGCGCTGTTGGCTGATGGATTATTTTTGGCATAAGCTACCGGACGTGCTGCTTTGTTTTGAATGGTCAGCATGATTCCGTCAATAGCGTGAAAAATAATCGATAAATAAGTAAGGTAAGATAAAATTTTGACCGCCGGATTTGAAGTCATGAACAAAGCATATTTGTTGAAGTTAAGCGCGTTGTTCGGAACCAGCAGCTGAAGATTCCCCGCTAGGTGGCCACTTAAAAACAAGCATAAAAATAAACCTGTCAGTGCCATCCAATACTTTTTAGCAAGGGAAGACTTTAGAAATGCAGATTTTGCCATAAGATTTGAATAAAATGTTTTAAAAATCAAACAAAAATACACGTATTTGGCATTATCAGCAAGACTTTTTAAGTAATTTATAATGATTATAAAATTACGCTAAATATTCGTCAAAATACTGAACACAAACAACCTTGACAACTAGTTTTCAACACATTAAAATAGACCTTAATGCTTGTGATTTTAGCTAACTTTGCCGCGGTACAGAATAACCGCTCTGAAAATCATGGAAGCCATCTTTGCGCAACATCTTCAAATCCTTACCGAAAGTGCTTTTTCAAAGCATGAAATTGCTGAAATACAAAATGCCTTCAAGGTTGTACATCTCAAAAAAAATGCTTTTTTGGTGCGTCAAGGCGAAGTCTGCAAGTATTTCTGTTTTGTGCAAAGCGGTATTTTACAACATGCGGTTTCTATCGATGAAGAAGAAAAAACCACGTATCTGGCTTTGAAAAATTCTTTTACCTCTTCGCTCAAAAGTTTTTTATCTAAAACGCCTTCGCGCAAGAGCATCAAAGCCGTTTTTGATTGTGAATTGCTCGTGCTGGATTTTACAACTTTTGATGAATTATACAAAAATCACGAAGCTTTTAAACTTTTTTACCACAAACTCATCGAACGTCAAATTTTTCTGATTGACGATTATCGCATTGACCTTCTCACACTATCGCCCGAGGAGCGCTATCAAAAGCTTTTGACCAATGAGCCGAATCTGCTGCAACAAGTTCCGTTGCATTATTTGTCGTCTTTTTTGGGGATTTCTTCGCGGCACATGAGTCGCATTCGTCGGCAAATAAAATAACGCCATTTGGCCGATTAGACTTTGATTAGTTTCTGTACTTTTGAATCACTTATTATCATTCAAATTACAGAAATCATGAAATACCTACCGATTGACCGACAACTTTTTGTGAAGAACCGCGCCAAATTCACAGCACACATGAAACCCAACAGCGTAGCGGTTTTTAATTCTAACGATATTTATCCGGTTTCTGCCGACAGCACTTTGCCTTTTGCGCAACACCGCGACATCTTTTATTTGTCGGGCGTTGATCAAGAAGAAAGCGTTTTGTTGCTGTTTCCGGATGCGCCTTATGAGCACCAACGCGAAATATTGTTTTTACGTGAAACCAACGAGCATATTGCCATTTGGGAAGGTGAAAAACTCACCAAAGAACGCGCTTTTGAGGTTTCGGGCATTAAAACGGTTTACTGGCTTTCGGATTTTCATAAAATTCTCAATGAAATGATGACCTATGCCGATACCATGTACATCAATACCAATGAACATTATCGAGCGGCTGTTGAAACCGAAACGCGTGAAGATCGATTTGTGAAATGGTGGAAAGCCAAATATCCGGCGCATCAAGTAGCCAAAAGCAATCCGATTTTACAGCGTTTGCGCTCGGTGAAAGAAGCCGAAGAAATCGCGCTCATTCAACACGCGTGTCATATTACCGAAAAAGGTTTTCGACGTTTGTTACCATTTGTAAAACCCGGCGTTGCAGAATATGAAATTGAGGCCGAACTCATCCATGAATTTATTCGCAATCGCTCGAAAGGATTTGCTTATACTCCGATTATTGCTTCGGGCAACAATGCCAACGTTTTGCATTATATCGAAAACAACCAAGTATGTCAAGCCGGCGATTTGATTTTGTTGGATGTGGCCGCTGAATACGCCAATTACTCTAGCGATTTATCTCGTACGATTCCGGTTTCGGGCCGTTATACCCAGCGTCAAAAAGATGTTTACAATGCGGTTTTGCGCGTCAAAAACGAAGCAACTAAAATGCTCACTCCGGGCACGCTTTGGAAGCAATATCACATAGAAGTGGGCAAACTCATGACTTCAGAATTATTGGGTTTAGGCTTATTGGACAAAGCCGATGTGCAAAATGAAAATCCGGATTGGCCGGCCTATAAAAAGTACTTTATGCATGGAACTTCGCATCATTTGGGCCTTGACACACACGATTACGGATTGTTGCACGAGCCGATGAAAGCCGATATGGTATTTACCGTTGAACCTGGAATTTATTTACCGGCAGAAGGTTTTGGCATTCGCTTAGAAGACAATGTAGTGGTTCAAGAAAAAGGCGAACCAATCAACTTGATGGCGAGCATTCCGATTGAAGCTGATGAAATTGAAGATTTGATGAACTCATAAATTCAGACCATGTACATTCCGGAGCTCAACCAAATGAACGACCGCGCGGAGGTTCTTGAATTTATGCGGCGGTTTAGTTTTGCGATTCTTATTACCTCGACAGATGATAAGCCCATCGCAACGCATTTGCCTTTTTTGGTTGAAGAACGCGGTGAAAAAATGGTACTCATATCGCATTTGGCACTAGAGAATCCACAATGGAAAACTTTTGAAAACCAGCAGTGTTTGGTGATTTTTTCAGAGCCACACGCCTACATTTCGCCTTCGTTGTACGACAAAGAACTCAATGTTCCAACGTGGAATTATCTGGCCGTTCACACCTATGGAAAAGCAAAAATAATCGAGGATGATAATCAAATCAGAAACATCCTTAACCAAACGGTTGAGCATTATGAACAAGCTTATGTTGCGCAATGGAATCGATTACCGGAAGATTATAAAAACAGACTTTCTCGTGGAATTGTCGCTTTTGAAATTGACGTTTCAGAATGGCAAGCCAAAAAGAAAATCAGTCAGAATAAAACCACGCATGAACAAGAACGCATCGCTGATTCGCTTTCGAAAAGTCCGCATACCCACGAACAACTCATTGGTGAATACATGCAAAAAAATCAAACAAAATGAACACTCAAACTTTTGCGCAAGATTGGATTGACGCTTGGAATTCGCATGATATGGATAAAATTCTAAGCCATTATACTGAAGATATTGAAATTACAACGCCCATGATTCGCATAGCAACCGGCGTGGATAGCGATTCGTTAAAAGGAAAACCACTAGTGGCTGAGTATTGGTCCAAAGCCTTGGAGCGAATTCCGGATTTGCATTTTAAACTCATCGATGTAGCAAATGGCGTTGATTCGGTTGCGCTGTATTATGAATCTGTGATGAATAAAAAAGCCATCGAAGTCATGTTTCTGAACGCAGAAGGAAAAGTGTACAAAATGATGGCCCATTATCATTGATTCGATTCATTCACAAAAATCAATCATATGCTTATAGATTTTCAAACCATTGATTGGACGAAAATTCAAAAAACCGAACACTGCGGTACCACAGGAACTTGTTTTTGGCAAACCCTTCAGTTAAACGGATTAAGAATTCGACTTGTGACCTATTCTGCGCAATATTTGGCCGATCATTGGTGTCAAAAAGGGCATATCGTTCATTGTCTGGAAGGTTCATTTATCAGTCAATCTGAACAAGGCGAAGAAACGCTGCTGACCAAAAACATGACGTATATTGTTTCGGACGACCGAAGTAGTCACAGATCTTACTCTGAAAATGGTGCGCAGTTGCTGATTATTGATGGTGACTTCTTGAAATCAGAATAATTTTTCAGGTTCAAATCAGTAAATAAAATGATATTTTTACAGCCAAATGAATTCATCTGTGCTGACGCATCGTTACAAAAACATAGACATTGCTTATACCGATTCCGGTAAAGGAACAGCGCTGGTTTTATTACACGGTTTTCTTGAAAACCAACTTATGTGGCAAGATTTACGTGTTGAATTGGCCAAAAAACACCGCGTTATCACGATAGATTTATTGGGTCACGGGCAAACTGCTTGTTTGGGTTATATCCATTCAATGGAAGATCAGGCGGATATGGTTCATGATATTCTTGCTCATTTGCGCATCCGAAAAGCAGCTTTAATCGGGCATTCCATGGGCGGATACATTGCCCTGGCTTTTGCTGAATTGTATCCGGAAATGATCAAAGGAATTGTGTTGCTGAATTCGACTTCATTGGCCGATAGCGAGGAACGAAAAACCAATCGCGACCGTGCTATCGCCGCAGTAAAAAAAGATTACACCGCTTTTGTTCGATTGTCAATAGCTAATTTGTTTAGCGAACAAAATCGAACACGTTTGTCATCAGAAATAGAGCAAGTCAAAGAACAGGCACTCAAAACACCGCTTCAAGGCATTGTCGCGGCTTTAGAAGGCATGAAAATTCGAAATGACCGAGAGGTTTTACTTCATTTTACGCCGTATCCAAAAATGCTTATTCTGGGGCTTCAAGATCCGGTTTTAGTTTATCAAGACAATATTTCGCAAATAGAAAAAACCAATACCGAATTGATAACCCTCAATGGAGGACACATGAGTTATATTGAAAACAAAGCAGAAACCTTAAATGCTATGTTGCATTTTCTCAAAAAACACAAGTTATAGCTTTTCCTCAAACGGAATCTCTGGATTGAAAATCTCAAGCAACAAACCCACTATTTCTTCCATAAAATCAGCTAAAAAATCATCGCTCACCAGCGTTTTTGGTTCTTTATCGACTTTAAAAGTAAAAGGCATGAAACCTGCTTTTAGGTTTTTGAAAGATATAATGCCTGCTTCGAGTTCTTGCGCCTGGCTCTGTGGCAAAAACACATAAGCATACAGTAAAATCTGAATAATTTTGTCGTTCTTGATTTGTTCGGTGAGTCCGTCCCAATGCGAAAGAATCAATTGGTTTTTATCAACTTTTCCGGTTTTGTAATCAATAATTCGAATGCGCCCGTTGCGTTTTTCAATGCGGTCAATATTACCGCTGAAAGTAATGCTTGAGGAAAGCCTCGGATGCGCAAAGACTCTGGTAAACGATTCTTCTAATGCAATAATTTCAAGTTCATCGCCTTGCTCAAGTAATTTGATTTCTGCCTGAATAAAGTTGTAAACGTTTCGTTTGGCTACTTCAAAAGCCAGTAAATTTTTACCTTTTTTGATTTCGCCTTCTTTATAAACTTCTTTAAATTGATTCAGTACTTCTGCGTCAATCAGTGATAGTTTTTCCTTAAGTGATTGCACATCTACCTTGTGCTTGATAAACGAAGTATACAAAACGCGCAAAGTTTCATGTATGATGGTGCCAAGCGTGTTGAGCGCTATGTTTTCTTCAACTTCATCGACTTCACCAATTCGAAGGATTTTTCTGAAGTAAAAATCTATTGGATTGCGAATATAGTTATTGAGTACTGAGGGATATAATCCGGACAAAGCCATTTCATTAAGTCTATCCATAATCGATGTCGACTTGGGAACCGACAACGGTGAACGAACCTTTTCGGGTATTGTGGCGCTGTAAATAGATTGCAAAAGTGAATGTGCCGGCTGTTTTTCAATTTCTAGTTGTGTGATAAAACGACTTCGTTCGCCGGAATCAAATCCGTCACTTTCGGTATTATACAGTAAATATACGTTTTGAGCACGCTGCAAAAGATGATAAAAATGATAGGTATAAATAGCGTCTTTTTCTTTGTAAGTTGGCAATTCATAGCTCATTTTAACATCATACGGAATAAAAGATTGCTGCGCCTTTCCCGCCGGTAACTTACCTTCATTTACCGAGGTGATGATAACAGTATCAAAATCGAGCACGCGACTCTCGAGAATACCCATAATCTGCAATCCAGTCAGTGGTTCGCCTTCAAATGAAACTTCTGCCAAATCAATAATCTGTTTGTACATCGTATACAAACTATCCAAAGTTTGAATTTGACCGTACGTTTCAACATAATTATTGAGCTTGTTGACGGTTGTAAAAATAGCGTATAAAAAAGCACGGGTTATATGATCTTGCGGCTCTTCTGTGAGTTGGTTTCTGAGCCATTGCAACAAATTTGAAATGCGTTCCAAAACCTCGAGTGGATTTTGTTTCAAAGGATAGCAAAGCTGTTCAAAAAAATCATTAGGATTAGGATGTAATTCTAACAAACGCGTATGGGTAATAAAAGTGTAATTGAGCGCTTTGATTTTCTGTATCAATTCTAGCGATTGTGCATGCGGTTCAACTAAAGGATGTGACAGGACGTCTAATAAATCTTTGTAATAAAAAACACAATGATGCTCAGAACGAGACAGCGCATTGAGATGCATTTTAAACCATTTATTCAACAGAATTTGAACCGGATTATTCATAGCCGAATAACCCATGGTAATGTTGAGTTTGTCAACTTGCGCTGGTAATGCATGCAAAAGCGGAATTAAAAGCGTTTCATCGCCCAAAACAATGGCTGTTTTGTTAAGATCGAATTGAGCGTTTTGATTTTGCAATTGCTCAATAATCTGACCTACAATTCGCGCTTGCCCAACCGTTTTGGCTGTTCCGATGATTTGAATATTCTTGGGATTTTGATATTGGGTAGAAATCCAATCGAGAGAATGTGATTGATAATAAGGCCAGTTTTTTTTGAATTTTCGAATAAACAATCCCGCCTCGTGTGTTGGATCGTTCAAAAAAACCTCATCAATATCCCAATATATCCGAGCTAAATTCTCATTGAGTAAATACTGTACAATTTTTTCTTCGGCTTGGTTAAGCGCATTAAAACCCGCGAAAAGAAACTGTTTTTCACAATCTTTAAAGTGTGTTTGCATCTTCTCAACCGCTTGACGATAAATCAAACCTTGGTAACCTATTTTTTTGGCTTTAAGATGCTTGTGAAAGGTTTGATAATAGATCGGTAAAGTCTTCCAAAAAACGAGATATTTTTCAATTAAATCGGTTCTTTCCTCAATACTTACTGACCAATGTTCGATGGTTTTAATTTCGTCTAAGTAACGAAGGATTTTGTCCGGTTCAAGTAAATAGCGATCGATTTCGTTAAAGTCTTGGAGTAAGGTTTTAGCCCAATTTGAAAACAAATCAAACGACTGAGGTTCGTTGGGGGTTACCGACAAATAAGCTTGGTAAAACTCAAATAACAGCTCTATCGGGTCAATGGTTCTGAATCCTGAAACTTCCTGAATAAAGTCTTCAATGCTGACAATTTCAGGTGCCATAACAGTTTGAGTGATTTTGCTCTTGAGTGCTTGTATCAAAAATATCTTAGCGCGCTTGTTGGGCAAAACAATGACAGTCTGCGATAGTTTTGCACTGTATTCATCAATGAGTAATTGTGCTATTTGGTCTAAGAATGTTTTTGAAGTCATAGCATAAAAATAAAAAAAACGCCCCGAAAATTCGAGGCGTTTTAAAGAGATATTTTTTAGGAAATTATTTTACTAATTTCACTTCAACACGACGGTTGTTTGCTTTTCCAGCTTTAGTTTTATTGGTATCGATTGGTTTTGACTCACCGAAACCAGCAGAAGTTAATCTTGATGCAGCAATACCATTTTCAATCAAATAGTTTTTAACTGCAGCAGCTCTTTCTTCAGATAATTTTTGGTTAGCAGCATCTTTACCATCACTATCTGTGTGACCTTCGATGCTGAAGTTAGCAGAAGGGTACTCTTTCAAGATGGCAGCAATTGATTGCAATACTGGGTAAGTTTGTTGTTGGAAGGTTGATTTACCAGAGTTGAACAAGATTGTTTTAGCATAAGCGTTCAATTTGTTTACTTGCTCTTCTGTAATTTCTGGACATCCGTTGTTAGCAACTGTTCCTTTTACATCAACACATTTGTCATCTTTATCAAGAACTCCGTCACCATCAGTATCTGGCCAAGGGCATCCTCCGTTTTCTTTTGGACCTTTTACTTGTGGACATTTATCAGATTTGTCAGCTACACCATCTCCATCAGCATCAGGGCATCCGTTCAAAGCTTTAGGACCAGCTACATCTGGACAAGCATCATCTTTATCTGCAATTCCATCAGCATCCGTATCAGGGCATCCTTGGAATTCAGCCAAACCAGCTACGTCAGGACAAGAGTCGCTAGCGTCAACAATTCCGTCACCATCAGTATCAGGACAACCTTTAAATTGTTTCAAACCAGCTACATCTGGACAAGCATCATCTTTGTCATAGATTCCATCACCGTCAGTATCTTTACCTCCAAATTTGAAAATAAGACCTGCGAAGTGTTGCATGTGTGAAGGAACATTTTGCTCAGGAATTCTTGAATCTTGATCAAATGAATATTTGTATGTTGATTGGAATTCAACACCAAACATTTCGCTTAACCAAAAAGTCAAACCTAAACCTGCATTGGCTGTTCCGTAGCTAGCTTTACCCATTGAAGCATAACCTCCACCAACGTGAGCGCTAGGGTCAACTACTTTCCAACCAAACAAATTACCTAGGCTATATTGGATTTTACCATCAACAGCATAGTAACTTAAGTCTCCGGGATTGATTACTGTATAATCTCCAGGGATTGTTGTTCTTGGTTCTACCCAATTTTTGATTCGGTTAACAGACCCAGTCACACCAAAAGTGAAACCTTTATTGATGTGTCTTGATACAGTGATGTAAGAGACAGAAGGTAAAATATTCCAGTTGTCACTTACATTAAAATACTGAGAGAATTGATCTTCAACTTTTGAAGCAGCACTCACTCTAGTGTCTACAGCATTGGTACCAAAGGAAATAGCCCATGGATTGTTACTGTCTTGTGCTTGTGAGCTCAACCCCATAACCATGGCCACAGCAACAAATAATTTGTTAAAATGTTTCATACTTAAGTTTTGTTAGATTTCAATAATATGTCTGGCAAAAGTAACACGTAATTTTTTAACTACAAAATGAAATGTTAAAAAAAAGCCGCTCAAAATCAGCGATAAAAGCCGAATCGGTTACATTTAACAGTTCATTAGATTACGCCTAATTTTTTTCCGACTTTTGAAAAAGCTTTTATTGCTTTGTCAAGGTGCTCTTGTGTGTGAGCGGCTGATAACTGTACTCTTATTCTTGCTTTTCCTTGCGGTACTACAGGATAGAAAAAACCAATGACATAAATGCCTTCCTGAAGCAATTCGTCGGCCATGGTTTGAGAAAGTTTTGCGTCATACAACATAACCGGTACAATTGCTGAGTCGCCGTCAATAATGTCAAACCCGGCTGCTTTCATTCCGGATTTGAAATAATTTGTATTTGATTCTAATTTATCGCGTAAAGTTGTTCCTTGCTCAAGCAGTTCAAAAACTTTTATGGATGCTCCTACAATCGATGGCGCTAAAGAGTTTGAAAACAAATAAGGTCTAGAGCGCTGTCTGAGCATTTCTATGATTTCTTTTTTTCCTGTGGTATATCCGCCCATGGCGCCACCTAAAGCTTTTCCTAAAGTTCCGGTGATGATGTCTACCCTTCCCATCACTTTTTTTGCTTCAAGAGTACCTTTTCCCGTTACGCCGATAAAACCAGCTGCATGACATTCATCAACCATGACCATAGCATCGTATTGTTCGGCCAAATCACAAATTTTATCAAGCGGAGCTACTAAACCGTCCATTGAGAAAACACCATCAGTGACGATGAGTTTGAAACGAACACCAGCATCATTGGCAGCTTTGAGCTGTTCTTCTAAATCAGCCATATCGCTGTTTTGATATCGATATCTTTTGGCTTTACACAAACGGACCCCATCAATAATAGATGCGTGATTTAGGCTATCTGAAATAATTGCGTCTTGTTCGTCAAGTAGAGGTTCGAAAACACCACCGTTGGCATCAAAGGCTGCTGCATATAAAATAGTATCTTCAGTTTGATAGAAATCAGCTATTTTCTGCTCTAATTTTTTGTGAATGTCTTGTGTGCCACAAATAAAACGAACGGACGACATACCAAAACCATGTGTATCCATAGCGTCTTTGGCCGACTGTATAACTTCTGGATGCGATGATAATCCCAAATAATTGTTTGCACAAAAATTCAACACTTTTTCTCCGGTTGAAATAGTAATCTCTGGACCTTGTGCCGAGGTTATGATGCGTTCTTTTTTGAACAAACCGTTCTTGTTGATATTCTCGAGTTCTAGTTGTAGATGTTGTTGAATTTTTCCGTACATAAATTATTTTTTACAAATGTATTATTTCTATATCATCACTGGTGTAGACCAATGCTTTTTTAACCACACGAACCTGCATTGACTCAATAATTTTTTGATAATTCTCAATTTGTTGAATATGTTTAGCTTCATGCTTTCCGGTTTTGTAATCCAGTATTAAATAATCACCCATTTCATTGATTACAATTCGATCGGGTTTGACAATATCAGATTTAGGCGCTATCAAAACCTGCTCGTTGAAGATTTTGTTTTTCGGATTAAAATAATCCGCCAATTCCGGGTGATTGACTACTTTCATAACCGTATCGCTAACCAAAACTGACTGATGCTGCTTGATAATCCCCTTACTTAAAGCAACTTGTAAAGCCAACGCGACATCCTTGTAGTTTTTAACAAATGACAAGACTTCATGCACAACATTTCCATAAGTGATTGCTTCTTTTTGGCGTGTACCCCACAAAAAGGATTCTTTTCTGGCGATTTTAATTGCCGACGGATTTAATCGTTCTTGAACCAATTCAATTTTATTCAGTATCCCTGGACTCGTGTTGTGGTTTGATTGTTTGGTTTGAATTCCAAACTCATATGTGTTATTTGACGGCTCATACAATTTCAAATTTTCTAAAAATCTGATAAAATACGAAGCCATATTGTTCGGATAAAGACCTTCTTTGTTTGATTTCATATGACGAGAAACCACATACAATTGCTCTTCAGCTCTAGTAAGCGCAACATACAAAATGTTGATGTTGTCTAGTAATTCTTCTTGTTTTCGCTGTTGATAAATCTGTTGTGCTGATTCGCCAAATCCATTTACCGCTTGGGTGTTATCGACCAAAACTCGTGAAAGTCCAATTTGAGATTCGTCGGCTTGAATCCATAATTTGTCTCTTTGACCGGCGCTATAATTTTCTTCGGCAAAAGGAAAAATAACCACTGGGAATTCTAGTCCTTTTGATTTATGAATAGTCATAATACGCACCGCTTCATTACCGTCCGGTGACGGAATGCTGTATTTAGATGCGTTTTGATGCCAATGCTCTAGAAAATCCGAAATACCTGATTGTTTGTGATATGAACGATCAATAATTAAATCTAAAAAATATTGTACGTAAGCGTGATTTTGATTTGTTGATAAAAAAACATCAATTAGCGATTCGACCGCTTCATACAATGGTTTTTTACGAATTTCATCAAATTTAATTGATATGTCAAATTTTTGCAAAAACTGTTGTATTTCAACTTCTTTACGCAAACCCATCGCTGTCGCAATAAAATCGTGAACTTCTTTTGGTTGCACCTTGCTTTTAGCCACGAAAAGCAGCCATTTAGCTAATGATTCCAGATTTTGTCCATTGTCAAGATATTCTAAAATTGAAACCAAAAACTGAACTTCTTCAGCATTTTCAATTAAAAGTGTTTCTGAAGATATAATTGGTATTTGCTGTTGAGAAAGATAATTTGCAATCACAACTCCATGACTTCTTCGGCGCGTGAGAATGGCAATGTCGCTATACAAAAAGCCGGCTTTATTTACTTGTTCAATGGTTTTAAGCGTTTGCTCGCAATACAGAAGCTCCTTGTCTATATCTTCAATACTCTCATCGGTTGCTGAACTGTTTTCGTCTACAAAAGTCAAATTGACATAGCCGCCGGTTTTTCCATGCAATTTTTGCACGCTCTTGTTTTCATACAAATTTCTATAATCCGCATCTTGAAATTCCGCGGCCAAAAACTGAAAAAAGGAATTGTTAAAGGATATAATTTCATCAAAACTTCTATAATTAGTGTCTAACCAAACCAATTCTTTATCAGGGTTACTAAACGGGTTTTCATCTTTGCTTAAAGAAATAAATTGCTCGGCTTTGCCGCCACGCCATCGATAAATAGATTGTTTTGGGTCGCCAACAATCATTAAAGTTCCTTTTTCGCCTGATTCAGTCTGACCCGCCAAAGCATTATCAATAAGCGGAATCAGATTCTTCCACTGCATTTCAGAAGTATCTTGAAATTCGTCTATAAAAAAATGTCGGTAGCGCTCCCCTAATCGCTCATAAATAAATGGAGCGGGTTGATTTTGAATTTCTTTGTGAATTAACGCATTAAATTCAGCTATAGACAACAGATTTTGCTCATGCTGTATTTTCTTTAATTCATCGCTCAAGGTATGTAAAAGCGAAAGAGGTGTTATATTTTTTAGAAACGCCAGATAAAAATCTCTTAATTCAAACTGTGAATAAATAGTTTGCAAAAGTGCTAAAAGCTCTGGCAAAACAGAGTCTATCCGATTTTTGTTTGCCGCTTCTTTATTTAAAGATATATCATCAGTACTGAAAAATCTTTTGTTTTTTGGATTATATTTTCTATCAACTATACTTTGAATATGATTCGGGAATGTACCTCTTGAAAATGATTTTAAATCAATGTCTTGTTCCTGCAAAATTTTTAAAGCTTGTTCCGCCAAAACAACGTTTTGTTCATCTATTTGTGAACATACTTTTTGAAGCTTTGATTTTATCTCTGTAAAATCTTCCATTCTCAAAGGGCCGAGTTGCTCGATTTCAAATCGGTTATTTTCGCTGTAAATCAGTTTTCCGGTTTCAAAAATCTCTCTGCTGATATCCCAAGATTTGTCTTCATCGGTTTTTTCCATGGCAAAATCTACCAACAGCCGAGTAAGGTTTCTTTCTTCACCGGCCTTTGAGATAACTGAATCAACCGCTTCAGCAATTAATTCATCAGTGTCTAAACTTACTTCAAAAGTAGATGGAAGTCCCAAATCATGAGCAAAAGCTCTGATAACTTTGTGAGTAAATTTATCGATGGTCAGGATGTCAAAAGCGGCATAATTGTGAATGATATGTCTAATGATTTGCTCAGCCTTCTTCTGAATTTTTTCAGGCTCAACACCTAAATCAAAAGCAAGATCTTCAAGCAATTGTCGCATTTTAGGAGCGGGTTGCTGTTTAGAAAATTCTGACAAACTTTGGATGATCCGACTTTTCATTTCATGAACTGCCTTATTGGTAAAAGTAATCGCTAATATACTTTTGTATGCGTCGTTTCGGTCTGACGAAAGAATAATTTTAAGGTATTCCCGAACCAGATTATAGGTTTTTCCCGAACCGGCTGATGCATCATATATTGAAAAGGAAGCTCGTTTCATATCAAAATACTCACAATTGTTATAAACAACGCAAGTTAAATCAGTACTAATTTTCTGGAGGTTGTTTCATTTCCAAAGTTAAATTTTTAAATTTGAATAAAATATTTATCCACTTTAAAAACTCAATGATATGGCTTTTGAATTACCAAAATTACCTTATGCCTATGATGCGCTCGAACCTCATATTGATGCGCGAACTATGGAAATCCATCATACAAAACACCACAATGCATATACAACAAATCTAAATGCAGCCATCGCAGGAACTGATATGGAAGGAAAAACCATTGAAAATATCCTGATTAATTTAGACAAGAAAAATGCGGCCGTCAGAAATAATGGCGGAGGTTTTTATAACCACAATTTATTTTGGTTGGTAATGTCGCCAAATGGCGGAGGTCTTCCAACAGGCGATTTGCTTAATGCCATCGAACGAGATTTTGGTTCATTCGATGAATTTAAAGCCCGTTTTGCGAAAGCTGGCGCTACTCAGTTCGGTTCTGGATGGGCGTGGCTTTGTGTTCACAGTGGCGGAAAATTAGAAGTTTGTAGCACCGCTAATCAGGACAATCCTCTTATGCCAGAAATCGGTTGTGGAGGAACACCTATCTTAGGAATGGATGTTTGGGAACATGCATATTACTTAAATTATCAAAACAGACGTCCCGACTATATTGAAGCTTTTTTTAATGTGATCAATTGGACTGAAGTTGCTAGAAGGTATGCTGTAGAGAAGTAGTAAACTTCAACCCCAAAATAATAGCCGGTCAAATGATCGGCTTTTTTTATGATTACTAACAAACACAAATAAAAAAGGTGAAGATTGCTCTTCACCCTTTTTGCCCCAAATCTACCATAAAGCTTAAACCTACTAAATTATGGTATTGTAAAGTTAACGGGAATTGTTAATAAGTGTTGATCAATCCATCAAATATATTGGAAATAGAGGCAAATACGAGTGAATATACAAAACACAAATGGTTAATAACTTAGTATAAAATAAAAAAGGTGAAGATTACTCTTCACCCTTTTTGCCCCAAATCTACCATAAACTTAACCTACTAATGCTATGGTTCTCCAAAAGTATAGCAGACTTGTATGTTTGACAAATAAATTAGATGAAATACCCTAAAACTCGATAAAATGCTTAAAGAGCTCATTTTTAGTAGGCTCTGGCATCATTTCCTTCATAGAAATTAATAAACGCTTTGTTGACAACTCTATTTCCCCCAGGGGTGGGATAATCTCCGGTAAAGTACCAATCTCCTTTGTTTTTCGGGCACGCTTCGTGCAAATGATCCACCGACTGAAAAATTACTTTAACCTCTGAATTAATTCTATCTGAAGCTAGCATTTGTGCAATTTTGCCTGATATTTCTTCATTTGTAAAAGAATCATAAATGCCTTTGACAAAATTTTGAATTTCATCGTCTTTTAAATGCTCTTGCTTTTTGCATTTTTGATAGATTTCATCAACCAAGAAATACATGTTTTTCTCGTGTAATAATACCAACGCCGCTTGAAATGCTATCAACCCCTCTAATTTGGCCATATCGATACCATAACAATCCGGATAACGAATTTGAGGCGCCGAAGAGACAATTACGATGCGTTTAGGTTTGAGTCGATCCAACATTTTAAGTATACTTTTCTTAAGCGTTGTTCCGCGAACAATACTGTCGTCAATGATTACCAAGTTGTCGGTGGGTTTTATTACGCCATAAGTCACATCATACACATGTGCCACCAAATCATCGCGGCTGCTATCCTCGGTAATAAAAGTTCGCAGTTTAACATCTTTGATGGCGATTTTTTCCGTGCGGATTTTTACCGAAAGTATCTGCTCTAATTTTTCTTTTGTAAGAGTCTTTCGGTTATCGAGTATATATTGATTTTTATGCTGGTTCAAATAATCATTTGCCGCCTCAATCATTCCGTAAAAAGAGGTTTCGGCCGTGTTTGGAATGTATGAAAAAACGGTGTTTTGAGTATCATAATCCACTGCTTTCAATACATCATGAATCAGCAATTTCCCGAGGGCCTTTCTTTCCTGATAAATTTCAGCATCACTACCTCGTGAAAAATAAATGCGCTCAAAAGAACAAGCTTTTTTAATCCCCGGCTCAATAATTTGCTCTTGAGTAACCTGTCCGTTTTTCTTGATGATAATGGCGTGTCCGGGTTCAAGTTCAGAGACCAAATCAAATTCGACGTTAAAAACGGTTTGGATAACCGGACGCTCTGAAGCCACAGCGACAATTTCATCGTCTTCATAAAAATAGGCTGGACGAATTCCCGCAGGGTCTCTAAACACAAAGGCATCACCATGCCCAAACAATCCCGCCATAGCATAACCTCCGTCCCAACCGCGAGAAGCTCTTTTCAGAATTTTAGCAATATCTAATTTACTGGCAATCACCGGAGAAGCTTCTCGTTTAGACAGTCCGTTGCTTTTACATTCATGATATAATTCTGTTACTTCTTCGTCTAAAAAATGACCTATTTTCTCCATTACCGTTACTGTGTCGGTCATTTCTTTGGGATGCTGACCTAGTTCAACCAAGCTATTGAACAACTGTGTTGCGTTGGTCATGTTGAAGTTTCCGGCCACAATCAGGTTTCGATGCATCCAATTGTTTTGACGCAAAAACGGATGAACACTCTCAATGCTGTTCTTTCCAAAAGTCCCGTAGCGAACATGCCCTAAAAACAATTCGCCTATATAGGGCAGATGTTCTTTTTGCCAATCAACATCATTGTTTCCCTCAGGATTTGCTTTCAATTCATCGTTTAATCGCTCATTGATTTGGGTAAAAATATCCTGAATCGGTTGCGGATCGTTCGAACGAATTCTACTAATGTATCTCTGTCCGGGTAAAACATCCAATTTAATCGAAGCCAAGCCAGCGCCGTCTTGGCCTCGGTTGTGCTGTTTTTGCATGAGCAAATACATTTTCTGAATTCCATAAAATGCAGAACCATATTTTTCTTTGTAAAAATCTAATGGTTTTTTGAGCCTAAGCAGGGCAATTCCGCATTCGTGTTTAAGCGCGTCGCTCATAGTTGTGTGTGTTGTGTTAAAAAAAATGCCCCGAAAATTCGAGGCACTTGTATCTTATAATTCTATATCAAATTGTGTGAGGGCTTTAAACTGTTTGAGTCGTTCTTTGACCTCGGCCTGTTGCAGGTTTTCCATGCGCTCTGTTCCGAATCTTTCAACGCAAAACGAGGCTAAGTTAGAACCTTGAATAATGGCTTGCTTCATATTGTCAAAAGAGACATTCTCACTTTGGGTAATGAATCCGGCAAATCCTCCGGCAAAGGTATCTCCGGCGCCTGTTGGATCAAAAACTTCTTCAAGCGGTAAAGCAGGCGCAAAAAACACCTCTTTATTGTGGAAAAGCAAAGCTCCGTGCTCTCCTTTTTTAATCACCACATATTTTGGCCCCATGGTATGAATTTTAGCAGCCGCTTTCACTAGTGAATATTCACCTGACAACTGACGCGCCTCTTCATCATTGATCGTAATCACATCGATGCGTTTCATCACCGATAAAAGTTCAGGCAAAGCACAATCCATCCAGAAATTCATCGTGTCGAGCACCACTAATTTAGGCTTATGCGTTAACTGATCCAACACACTGCTTTGTACGAGTGGATGCAAATTCCCCAACATCACCACATCAGCATCTTTGAAATGCTCCGGAACTTTTGGTTGGAAATCTGCGAGTGTATTGAGCTCAGTTACGAGTGTATCGCGTGAATTTAAATCGTTGTGGTACTTACCGGCCCAGAAAAAAGTTTTTCCGCCAGGAACAATCTCAAGACCTGTAACATCAATATTGCGAGCGGTGAGTAAATCAATATATTCTTGTGGAAAATCATCTCCAACAACCGACACAATCGCTGATTTTAAGTTGAAATGCGAAGCTGACAAACCAATGTAAGTTCCGGCTCCGCCTAAGATTTTGTCGGTTTTGCCAAAAGGCGTTTCAATGGCATCAAAAGCTACGGTTCCGACGATGAGTAATTTGTTCATTATGCTTGAGTGAAATTTAAGGCGCAAAGATAAGTTGAAAGTTTTAGAGTTGCAATCAATAATTAAAACATCCCAGAATCTTCTTTTTCGTAATTAAAATCAATCGAGAGCTTGGGCAATTGTGATGCCATAACCGCCAACTGATCACAACGTTCGTTTTGTGGATGCGCATTGTGCCCTTTAATCCATTTAAAATCAACTTGGTGCTTTCGGTAAATTTTTAAAAATCTAATCCACAAATCGGGATTCTTTTTCCCTTTAAAACCGGTTTTCTCCCAACCAAAAACCCATTTTTTTTCAACCGCATCCACTACGTATTTTGAGTCTGAAACGACCAAAACTTTGGTACCTTGATTTTTGAGTTTTTCAAGCCCGACAATCACAGCCAACAATTCCATGCGGTTATTGGTTGTATGTCTGAATCCTTCGTAAAATTCTTTGTAATAATTGGTTCCGGCCTGTTGCAAAATCACACCATAACCGCCATTCCCAGGGTTTCCCTTTGCAGCTCCATCGGTGTAAATAAATACTTCATATTGCATCTATACAGCGGTATTAAGTAGATTTTCAACAATTTGCGGAAAATATTGATATTCCAATTTGTGCACTCTTTGAGCAATTTCCTCAGCAGAAATGCAATCGGATACAGAAGCTTCCTTTTGAAAAATAATGGCGCCTTCGTCGTAATGTTCATTTACATAGTGAATCGTAATTCCGGTAACTTTTTCTTTATTATTGAGAACCGCTTGATGAACATGCGCGCCGTACATTCCTTTTCCGCCATATTTAGGAAGCAAAGCCGGATGAATATTGATGGTGGTATAATGCGATAAAATTGCTTTGGGAAACATCCACAGAAAACCAGCCAAAACAATTAAATCTGGGACAATTTGATCTATCTTTTGCAAAACAAATCCTGAATTCAATTCTTCTCTAGAAAAAACGACACATGGAACAGATAATTTTTGTGCTCGTTCAATAACTCCAGCCTGCGGATTATTGGTAAAAACCGCTGCGACTTGGACATCCGGTTTGTGAGAAAAAAAACGGATGATATTTTCAGCATTGGTTCCGGAGCCCGAGGCAAAAAGAACGATTTTTTTCATTTGAGACATCTTGTAAACTGCTACAAAAGAAAGAATAATTCAGCAGATTTAGGTCTTGTTATTCCCTATAGATGAAATTATTTTTTTAATTCTTCAGCACATTTATTAACTAAATCATGGTTTTAAGATAAAGTTTTTTATTTTTGCCAACAAATTAAATTCTAAAATTAAAAGATTATGTCAGACATTGCATCAAGAGTTAAAGCGATTATCGTAGACAAATTAGGAGTTGACGAAAACGAAGTTGTAACAGAAGCAAGCTTCACTAACGATTTGGGAGCTGACTCATTAGACACTGTTGAGCTTATCATGGAATTCGAAAAAGAATTTGACATTCAAATTCCAGACGACCAAGCTGAGAACATCTCAACTGTAGGTCAAGCTATTTCTTATATTGAAGAAGCTAAAAAATAATAATATGGATCACCCGTAAGACTTGTTTTTACGGGTGTTATTATTTTTTCAACCGTTTACCCTGATTGCATAACAATCAAAAATATACTCTAATACCCGTGTCTTTTTATGATGGCTATCCTCTAAGAAACATTTGGGTATTATTTGTTTAAAATCCAACCATTTAATTAAACATTTATGGCATTAAAGCGAGTCGTAGTAACAGGTTTAGGCGCACTGACCCCTATTGGCAATAATATTCAGGAATACTGGGACGGATTGCTCAACGGAAAAAGTGGCGCTGCTCACATTACCTATTATGATACCGAAAAGCACAAAACCAAATTTGCGTGTGAGGTCAAAAACTTCAACATTGAAGATTTTATAGACCGAAAAGAAGCCCGCAGAATGGACAAATTTGCTCAATATGCCATTGCTGCCAGTGAAGAGGCCATTAAAGATGCCGGAATCACTGATGAAAACGTAAAGAAAAACCGAGTGGGTGTTATTTGGGGTGCCGGAATTGGTGGTCTGGAAACTTTTCAAGAAGAAGTTATGACTTATGCCAAAGGTGATGGAACTCCTAGATTCAACCCTTTCTTTATTCCTAAAATGATTGCTGATATTGCTCCGGCTCATATATCAATGCGCAATGGTTTTATGGGACCAAATTACACAACCGTTTCTGCATGCGCTTCTTCGGCCAACGCACTTATTGACGCTTTTAACTACATTAGACTTGGTATGTGTGATGTGATTATTTCAGGCGGATCCGAAGCTGCGGTAACCATTGCCGGTATGGGCGGATTTAACTCGATGCAAGCCTTATCAACCAGAAACGAAAGCCCTGAAACAGCTTCAAGACCGTTTGACGCAACACGTGACGGATTTGTCTTGGGCGAAGGAGCAGGCGCTTTGGTATTAGAAGAATATGAACACGCAAAAGCACGCGGAGCCAAAATATATTGCGAAGTTGGCGGCGGAGGAATGTCTTCTGACGCTTACCACTTAACGGCCCCACATCCGGAAGGAATTGGTGTAATTGCGGTGATGCAAAACTGCTTGAACGATGCCGGAATGACTCCGGATCAAGTTGATCATATCAATACCCACGGAACGTCAACTCCACTGGGTGATGTTGCCGAGCTCAAAGCAATTAGCGCTGTTTTCGGGGCGCATGCCAAGACCATCAACATCAACTCAACCAAATCAATGACAGGCCACCTGTTGGGAGCCGCTGGCGCTATTGAAGCGATTGCCTCGATTCTGGCCATGCAACATTCTATTGTTCCTCCGACGATTAACCACAGCGTCGTTGATGAAAACATTGACCCTGAATTGAATCTCACTTTAAACGTGGCCCAAAAACGCGAAGTGAATGTAGCCATGAGTAATACCTTTGGCTTTGGCGGACACAACGCTTGTTTATTATTCAAAAAATTGAAAGACTAATTTTGAAAAAGATTTTTCAAAAAATATTTAAAAACTCCCGTTCTCCACAAGACGGGAGTTTTTTTAATGAGCTTGAAAAGATTCTTGGTTTTAAACCGAATGATTTGAGCATTTATCAACGCGCCTTTACGCATCGTTCGGCCAACAAAACAGACGAAAAAGGCAATCCAATTAATTACGAGCGTTTAGAATTTTTAGGCGATGCCATGCTTAGCTCTGTAATTGCGGCTCATTTGTTCAACGAAGTTCCGCATGGAGACGAAGGTTATTTAACCAAAATGCGTTCTAAAATTGTGAGCCGAGAACACCTCAACGAACTCGGTCGCGACCTCAACCTCATTGGGTTTATCGACAGCAAAGTTCCTACTTCACATTTTGGTGAAAACATCCACGGCAATGTATTTGAAGCACTTATTGGCGCCATTTATCTTGATTTAGGGTATAAATTCTGTGAACAATTCATCAATCATCGGGTGATTATTCCTTATGTGAATATCCCGAAACTCGAGGGCAAAGTGATTAGTTACAAAAGCTTGCTCATTGAATGGTGTCAAAAAGAAAAAAAATCATTTTACTACGACGTATATGAAGACAACGCCATCACCGGAGAGCGTCTTTTTGGTGTTAAATTGAGTATTGATCAAAAAATCGTCGCCAAAGCACGCGCTACTTCAAAAAAGAAGGCCGAAGAAAAAGCTTCACAACGCGCTTATTTTGCTTTTCAGAATAAGATTGATGGCAAATAATTGAAACTTCCTAAAACTATAACGATTTCGTTGTCAAATTAGAGTTAATACCTGATTTTTTTGGCTTTTTTATAATTCAGATGTTTTATATTTACAGCTGATTTTTGCTGCTTATGGCCGTTTTAAAGCTACATTTGGATGAATTTGACGAAGTCGATTATGATTTAATTGCTATTCATTCATCGCTTGAAGATTATCGCATATCTTATTTTATCAACCAGACTTTACCGGTTCATTTAAAAAAATCAAAAGAAGAAATTAGCATTTTGGTTCAAGAAGGCGAGGCATTTTTCCCGAAGTTTACCTATGATGACCAAATACACGACATTCAATGGAGCTTGGTTCCCAATCAAACGGACATTGTAACGGCAGCTCAAGAACGCAGAAACGGGCTTTTAGGAACCGCCGACTGGGAAGTCTTTAGAAAAGTATACTTAATCTC
The DNA here is from genome assembly GCA_018267095.1 of Bacteroidota bacterium. Taxonomy (GTDB): domain Bacteria; phylum Bacteroidota; class Bacteroidia; order Flavobacteriales; family Flavobacteriaceae; genus Flavobacterium. The sequence goes on along the minus strand of JAFDZC010000018.1, from coordinate 145,377 downwards.
TGAGCTCAAACGCGTCGATTATTTCCTGAAAATTGAAAACAACCACAATTACTTTTCGGTGCCAAAAATGGTCGCCGAATTAAAGTCTATCAACCGTATATCAACCGTATATGCCGTTGATCCTGAAAACATAAAATCTAAAAACAATTTAATTTTTTAATAAAATGCCAACCAACAAAAAAACCAAAATTGTAGCCACGCTCGGTCCGGCTTGCAGTACACGAGAAGTACTCAAGAACATGATTGACGCCGGAGTAAACGTATTTAGAATCAATTTTTCACATGCTGATTACACCGATGTAAAAGAGAAAATTGATTTAATCAAAGGCCTCAATGATGAATTCGGTTATACTACCGGAATTTTAGCCGACTTACAAGGTCCTAAATTACGCGTAGGTGTCATGAAAGAAGATGTTGTGGTTCACGATGGTGATTTAATTACGTTTCAAACCGCCGAGGATGTTCCCGGAACAGCCAAGCGCGTTTATATGAATTATAAAGAGTTCCCTAAAGATGTCAATCCGGGTGAACGCATTTTGCTCGACGACGGGAAGCTCATTTTTGAGGCCGTTGAAACCGACAAAAAAACCGAAGTAGTTTGCAAGGTCATTCAAGGAGGGCCGCTCAAATCTAAAAAAGGGGTCAACTTACCCAACACCAAAGTTTCGCTTCCGGCTCTGACCAAAAAAGACATCAAAGATGCTGTATTTGCGATCAGCGAACAAGTGGATTGGATTGCATTATCTTTTGTGCGTACACCGGAGGATTTAATGGAACTGCAAGAACTTATTGCCAAACATTCCAAACACAAAATTCCGATTATTGCCAAAATCGAAAAACCGGAAGGCGTTGCCAATATTGACAAAATTGTAGCTTATTGCGATGGACTGATGGTCGCTCGTGGCGATTTGGGTGTTGAAGTTCCGGCGCACGAAGTTCCGTTGATTCAGAAAAAATTGGTGAATCGAGCTAAAACAGCGCGTATTCCGGTGATCATCGCTACGCAAATGATGGAAACCATGATTACAAGCCTGACACCTACGCGTGCCGAAGTAAACGATGTAGCCAATTCGGTTATGGATGGTGCCGATGCAGTAATGCTTTCGGGCGAAACATCGGTGGGTAATTATCCGGTGCAAGTAATTGAAAAAATGACGCAGATTATTGAGTCGGTTGAAGATTCTCCATTGATTCAAGTGCCGCAAAACACACCGCAAATCAAAACCAAACGCTTCATTACCAAAACTATTTGTCACCACGCAGCTACTATGGCCAATGTCATCAAAGCAAAAGCCATTTGTACGCTAACCAACAGTGGCTACACAGCTTTTCAGATTTCGGCTTGGAGACCTTCTGCGCATATTTTGGTGTTTACTTCGAATAAAAACATCCTGACCCAACTCAACTTGCTTTGGGGCGTTAATTCTTTTTATTACGACAAATTCGTCAGTACCGATGATACCGTGACCGATATCAACGAAATGGCTCGTGAAAAAGGATTTGTTCAAAAAGGCGATTTCCTGATTAATTTGGCTGCGATGCCGGTAGCCGACAAAGGAATGGTCAACACACTCAGGGTTTCTGAAATAGAAAAATAAACATTAGCCTCCGTCACAAGCGGAGGTTTTTTTTTAGAAATCAAACTTGAGTTGCACCACGATGGTTTTTTTGACCTCGGTATTGAGATTGGTGAGTGAAATCCCTAAAAGGCGCACCGAGTTTTTCATGCGTTCTTGTAGCAGAAGCTCTTTACTGGCTTCGTAAATCAACGATTTGTCCGAAATAAAATAAGGCAGTGTTTTACTGCGCGTTTGCAGCGTAAAATCGCTGTATTTGATTTTGAGCGTGATTGTTTTTCCGGCAATTTGATATTTTTTTAATCTACGCTCGAGTTCTCCGGCCGTTTTTTCTAGTTTTTGAAGCATAAAAATCTCTGAGGTAAGATTTTCAGAAAAAGTATGTTCAGCTGCGACCGATTTGGCGACACGTTCGGCTTTTACTTCGCTCAAATGAATTCCTCGAACTACATTGTAATAAAATCTTCCGGACTTTCCGAAGTTTTTGTCCAAAAAGTCTAAAGTTTTACTTTTGAGATCCAAGCCGGTAAAAATACCCAAACTGTACATTCGTTCCGCGGTTACTTTGCCCACACCGTAGAATTTTTTGATGGGTAATTGCTCCAGAAATTCAATAACTTCTTCAGGCCCAACTGTTTTTTGACCGTTGGGTTTGTTGTAATCTGAAGCGACTTTGGCCACAAATTTATTAATCGAAATTCCGGCCGAAGCTGTAAGACCGGTTTCTTCAAAAATGCGCTTTCGAATTTCAGTGGCGATTAAAGTAGCGCTGGGGTTTCCCTTTTTGTTTTCAGTAACATCCAAATAGGCTTCGTCAAGCGATAACGGTTCAACTAAATCAGTAAACTCAAAGAATATTTTTCTAATTTTTAGCGAGATTTCACGATAACGATCAAATCGCGGACGGACAAAAATTAAATCCGGACAGTTTTTTTTGGCCAAATAACCGCTCATGGCACTTCGCACACCAAATTTTCGAGCTTCATAACTGGCCGCTGAAACGACTCCTCGGGTTTCACCGCCACCCACCGCAATAGGTTTTCCGCGTAGCGACGGATTGTCCATCTGTTCAACAGAAGCATAAAACGCATCCATATCTACATGAATGATTTTACGGTTCTTGAGCGGATTTTCCATATCTGAGAAATAATGAATCAAGCAACTAAAGATAATTGTAATATCTTTGAAAATAAAGTCCTTTATTTGTTAAATCATGCTCGAAATAGAACGTAAATTCCTAGTCCGGTCAGAGGCTTTCATTCAACAAGCGACGTCAAATCAAATTATTGCGCAAGGATATTTAAATTCACATCCTGAAAGAACTGTCCGCATTAGAATAGCCGGTGAACGCGGAATTATAACCGTTAAAGGAAAAGGAAATACCTCAGGCACAACACGTTTTGAATGGGAAACAGAAATTGCCCTTAGTGACGCCATACCACTTTTGAAACTATGTGAGGCTGGGGTTATTCACAAAAAAAGGTATAATATTCCCGCAGGAAGACATTGTTATGAAGTGGATGTTTTTGAAGGTGAAAATAGAGGATTAATCATCGCTGAAATAGAACTTACTGAAGAAAACGAATTCTTTGAAAAGCCTGAATGGTTAGGAACAGAAGTTACTGGAGATGAAAGATATTACAATGCTTATTTAAGTCAAAAACCATTTAAAGACTGGGCTTAGTTAACTTCTTCAATTTTGACCAACATGCTTCCGGAGTTTTTGTTGGGCGCAATTTCCATGAAGGCTTTTTTGGATAAGTCGATTTCGCGTCCGCGTGAAAAAGGCCCACGATCGGTTACCTCAACAAAGACAAACTTTCCGGTTTCTTCATTGGTGATGCGCAAAATAGTTCCGAAAGGAAATTTTCGATGCGCGGCACTGTATTTATTGTTGTCAAAACGTTTGCCGCTGGCAGTTCTTCTTCCGTTGAATTTATTAGCATAATAAGATGCATGCACCCCTTTTTTGTACAATTTGTACTTGCCTTTGATGGCAATAACGGTATCGTTAAAAACAATCTCCGGCTGAACCAGCGGTGCCTTCTCTTTATTGACCGTGTCTTTTACCACTGCTGTGGCAGAAACAGTTGTTTTTGCTTTGTCTTTAGGAGAAACTGTTTGGGAAAAACCCAAGTGCAGACCACCTAGTAACACACTTATGACTACAGTTTTTTTCATGTGTTTTTGTTTCGGCACCGAAAGAGAAAATCTCAACAGGCCATTATTAAAACCACAGCGACCAAGGAATGCGGCTCAAAATGAGTAAAAACCCAAGGCCGTAACCCAACATAATTGATTTAAATTTCGCTTGTGAATCTTCGGTTTTTTTATGTTTTGACCATCCGATGGTAATCAAAACAATTGCAATAATATTAATCAGCGGATGTTCGAGTGAAGTTAATCTGAGTGCAGCATCACTCATTTGTCCCATCGAGGCCATCCCTAAAGGAGAAACAAAATAGAGAATCAGTCCAAAAACCAACTGAAGGTGTGTAGCAATCAGTGCGAACAAGGAAATTTTTCGGTCTTTTGGCTCGAAATTTCGTTGCGCATTTTTGCCCATAAAGGCATTAACCGCTGCAACCAATAATAAAATCAGGACCAAATAGGCCCAACCTGAATGTGCTTTTTGTAGGATGTGATACATATTTTGTTTTTTTAGGATTTCAAATATAAGTAAAATGCATAAAAAAACCTTACCGAAGCAAGGTTCTTTGTGAGTTGTTATTTGTTATCGATGTTTTAAAAAATATTCAAGCAAAAAAGTGGTTGAACTGTCGTGCTTTTGAATGTTTCCAGAATCCATCTCGGTCAAAATAGAATTGGCCAGTTGTTTACCCAACTCAACGCCCCATTGATCATAACTGAAAATATTCCAAATTACCCCTTGAACAAAGATTTTGTGTTCGTACAAAGCAATCAATGCACCTAAACTTTGCGGTGTTAGCTTTTGAATCAAAATGGTATTGGTGGGCTTGTTTCCAGTAAAAACTTTAAATGGTTTGAGAAATTCAGCTGTTTGCGAATCTGTTTTTTGTTGGTCAAATTCAGCCTGAACTTGCTCTTGAGATTTCCCGTTGAGCAAAGCTTCAGTTTGTGCCAAAAAGTTTGACATCAATTTATCGTGGTGATTTTGATCACCGTACAAAGGTTTTACAAAACCGATAAAATCAGTCGGAATGAGCTTGGTTCCTTGGTGAATCAACTGAAAAAAAGCGTGTTGTGAATTGGTGCCCGGCTCGCCCCAAATAATGGTTCCAGTTTGGTAAGAAACTGGTTTTCCATTGCGATCAATGCTTTTTCCGTTGCTCTCCATGATTCCTTGTTGCAAATACGGCGCTAGCTTCTGTAAATATTGTGTATAAGGAATCAAAGCTTCGCTCTCGGCGCCAAAAAAGTTGTTGTACCAAACGCTGAGCAAAGCCAAAACCACCGGAATGTTTTGTTTGAACGGCTCGTTTTTGAAATGTTCGTCCATTTGATGAGCGCCTTTTAAAAGCGATTCAAAATGGTCATATCCGACGGATAAACTGACGGACAAACCAACGGCACTCCAGAGCGAAAAACGCCCGCCGACCCAATCCCACATCGGGAAAATATTGTTGGCGTCAATACCAAATTCTGTTACTTTTTTCAAATTAGTCGAAACTGCCACAAAGTGTTTGGCCACATCTTCTTGTTTGGCTGATTGCAAGAACCAACTGCGAATCGTCTCTGAATTGGTCAAAGTTTCTTGTGTTGTAAAAGTTTTAGAAACAATGACAAAAAGCGTGGTTTCGGGGTTGATTTTCTTGAGTACTTCTTGCACATGATCACCGTCAACATTCGAGACAAAATGGGTGCGCAAATGGTTTTTATAGTATTGAAGCGCTTCAACCACCATCGCCGGACCAAGGTCAGAGCCGCCAATTCCGATGTTGACCACGTCCGTGAAAGCTTTACCGGTATATCCTTTAAGGTTTCCACTAATGATTTGCTCAGAAAAAGTTTTAATTTTCTGTTTCACCGCTTTTACCTCAGGCATAACATTGATTCCATCCACATGAATCAAATCGTTTTCTAAAGCTCTTAAGGCTGTATGCAAAACAGCTCTTTTCTCGGTTTGATTGATGATGTCGCCTTTGAAATATTTCTCGATAGCATCAGAAAGTCCGGCTTCTTGAGCCAATTCGATTAACAAATCGATGGTTTCTGAAGTAATATTGTTTTTGGAATAATCGACCAAAAAGTCGTTCCAGAGAATGTGAAATTTTTGTGCACGCGTTTGATCAGAGACAAACAAGTTTTTGATTTCTTGCGAACTCATTTGCTCAAAGTGCTTTGAAAGCTTTTGCCAAGCGGCTGTTTGGGTAGGATTTATATTCTGTAACGCCATAAAACAAGTGTTGGTTTTAAGCCGACAAATGTACAATTTATGATGTTAATTCAGGGTTAAGTTTGAATTTGATTTACTTTCTATTTCGAGAATCAGCAACACTATCTAAAGTTTTCTTTAAGGGCTGTATGTATTGCATATACCTTGGCAAGTTGCGCTTATCCATCGATTCTGAGCTGGGCAAATTGAGTCTGAGCGGATCAACCTGCACTCCGTTTTTCCAAAAGCGATAACAAACGTGCGGACCCGTAGCTAAACCGGTGCTTCCCACGCGACCAATCACATCGCCTTGGTTGACTCGTTGGCCACGACGCGCTAGAATTTTAGACATGTGCAAATATTGCGTCGAGTACGTCCTGTCGTGTTTGACTTTGACAAAATTCCCGTTTCCGGCGGTATATCCGGTTTGTTCAACTATGCCCGAGGCGGTTGTCATGATAGGAGTCCCGGTAGGTGCGGCATAATCGGTTCCCTTGTGGGCTTTCCAAATTAATTGCACCGGATGAAAGCGACTTTTGGCAAATCTTGAGGTAATGTTGACAAATTTAAGCGGTGCTTTTAAGAAAAAATTCTTGAGTGTTTTCCCGTTTTCGTCAAAATATTCTTGTTTGCCTGAGCCTATTTTTTGCTCAAACGGAAAAGCATAAATTTTTTTGCCTTTGTACTCAAAAAACGCTGCTTTTAAGCTATCTACACCGTCATAAATCGTGTCGTCAATGTATCTTTCGGTAAAAGTTACTCCGAATTTATCGCCTTTTTTGAGTTTGAAAAAGTCAATCGACCAAGCATAAATTTTGGTGATTTTCCCGGCGAGTGAAACATCTACTTTTTGTTTTTGAAGCGCTTCTGAAAAAGAACCATCCAGCGCGCCGGCAATTGTTCTGGTCTTGATGGTAATAGGTCGTGTTTTTTTGAAAACGTGAATCGAATCTCTAAAATCAATCACATAATAAGTTCCGCGGTCCGGCTGATAAACAAACGCTTGAATTTTCTGAAAACGATCTTTGGTTCTAAAAATCGTATACGGTTTTCCGATGCGCATAATCCGCACATCAAAACTATCTTTTACTTTTTCGGTAATATCGTAAACTCTTTTGTCGCCTAAGTTTTGATTGCCCAGAATACTGCCAAAGGTATCTCCGCTCCTGACCGTATCATTGCTAACAGTAAAATCGTTGTATTTAAATCCAAATTGCTCCACCACCGGAATGGGTTTACTCATCGATTCGGGCACGAGTTCTTCTTCCTGTTTACATGAAACAAGAATCACAAATACAAAAAAGCTCAGGAGGATTTTCTTCAAAATAGGATTTCGCTAAATGTTATTCGCCCCAATTTTTGAGTTCATCTTCAGACCATAATTCCGGGAAGAAAATGCGTCGTTGATATTTTGGCAACATATATTTTTTCCAGTCACTCCCGCCGGTGGCTTCACCATTTCCTTGACCGCTTTCAATATATTTTTTAGCCGCATTAAAGTGTCCCATCACCCAATTAATGTTAACGGTTCGGTCATAGTGACGCATGGCTTGAACAAGCTCCGGATTTTTTTGATCAGATTCCGGTAATTGCTTGAATTTACGCCAAAGATTAATGGTATTGTACTTTTCCATTTCTCTGAGGAAAAGATCTCCGTATTTACGCTCAAATTCTAGAATTAGATATGATTTTTCACCGGTTTGGTGGTCCTTGCCGGCTGCTTGCCAATATAAGTGTTCAAAAGCATGTGAATACGGAGTATTGCGGTCAATGGTGGCTCTGAATCTATAGTCAATCAAATTAATCAAATCGGTAGAAGCAAATTCAATCAATCTGTATTGCGCACTTTGAAATCCACTAGCGGGCGTAAGCGTATTGCGGAACTTCATATACTGCTCTACTTCCATTCCGTCGCCCATAATGTCAAACGATGTGGTAAGCATGTCAAAATATCGGCTTATACGACGGAGTTTTTCGGTAAAAAAAGCGGTTTGTGGTTGTTCACATTGGGTGACCTGCTCGATTTCCCACAAAACCATTTTAAATAAAAGCTCGTTGACTTGATGATACATTACAAAAACCATTTCATCGGGTAAAGTGGTTCTTTGTGTTTGCAAATTGAGTAAGGCATCAGTTTGAATATAATCCCAATAAGTAATGGGTTTGGCCCAAAGAAGACCTTCTAAATGTGTATCGGTTTTTTGGTTGATGGCTTGAAACTTTTCGTCCAAACGATCTAAAATTTCTTGAGTTGGATGTGTTATTTCCATTAAGGTTTCACTTTAACTTTAAATGAATATTTTAAGCCTTTAAAGGCATCTAAGTCGGCCTTTAACGAGCCAACGGCTAAACTGGCTTTAATGCGCAGCGGGATTTTATTATCATCGTCTGATATCCAAACGGTCAAACTTTCTTCTTCTTTAAAAACACGCCCTGATTGAACCAGTGGTCTAAAAATCATACACGGAACAACGCCAAATTTAGTATCAATGTCTTCGTTTCCTAAAAACTTCAGCTTGAACTTGGTAATTTCTCCGTCAAAAAACATGTCAACTGCTACCGATTCTCCGGGTTTCATTCGATCAATGGCCGGATAATTTCTCAAGTAATAAAATGTAGAAACAATATCTTGAACATTTTCGGTTACCGTATAGGTTTTCTCTGATTTGTTTTTGTAGTCTTTGACCAAAACTTTGTTGTCGTCTTGGTTAAAAAATCCTTCTTGATCCTTTCGATATCCGCCTTCGTCAATTTTTCGAACAAATTGATATGGTTTACACGTTTCTTTGTCAAAATAACTTTCGTAGAGATCTTCTACTTTGAAAAAAAATCGAGACATTCCTGTGGTATATCCTTTTCCGACCGCGTGATAAACTTTTTTGTTTTGTCGGACGGCTTCTTTAACCTCGAGTGTGGCATAACCCGCATTGATAAATCCGTAGTGAATTCTGAATTTGTACCATTCGCCTACATCAAAGGCTCTTTCTTTTTGGCTACTAAAACCAAATGTGGTCATGATTAATACAAATGCAATGGCTTTTTTCATACTTGTTTTTCAAATGATTTCGCCCCAAAACGCAATATCTGTTCCAAATGTATTAAAAACAAAAAAACCCAGTCAAAAATGATGACCGGGTTTTTATGCTATTAACCAACCAAAAACTATAAATTATGAAAAAATTTATATAAAAACTTCCGGAAACCACTCCTTCTGTTTTTGTTGGTACAAATATATGCCGGTTTTTGAAATATTATCAAAGAAAATTCAACTTTAACACGTTGAATTAATAAATCATATTGTTTTATGTTTTAATTTTGAGAATTATTTAAAATTATTAATTGATTTTTATAAAGTCCCTCTTTTTTCTTGTTCGCGTTCTATGGATTCAAACAACGCTTTAAAGTTTCCTGCACCAAATCCTCTAGCCCCCATTCGTTGAATAATTTCAAAGAAAAGAGTTGGTCGGTCTTCAACGGGTTTGGTAAAGATTTGAAGCAAATAGCCTTCTTCATCGGCATCCACCATAATCGCAAGCTTTTCGATTTCGGTTAGATCTTCTTTCATCATCTTCATATGCTCTCCCAAACGATTCGGGATTTCTTCGTAATAAGCTTTAGGCGGCGCGGATAAAAATTCAACTCCTCGAGCGCGTAATCCGGTTACGGTTTTAATAATATCATCGGTAGCCACTGCAATATGCTGAACACCTGGACTTTCATAGAAATCTAAATATTCTTCAATTTGAGATTTCTTTTTACCTTCGGCCGGTTCGTTGATCGGGAATTTAATTCTTCCATTTCCGTTGCTCATTACTTTACTCATCAAAGCAGAATATTCTGTGTGAATTTGGCTGTCGTCAAACGAAAGGAAATTTTCAAATCCCATGACGTCTTCATACCATTTCACCCATTGATTCATTTCGCCCCAACCTACATTTCCTACCATGTGATCAATGTATTTTAAACCCAATGGCTCCGGATTGTAATCAGACTTCCATTCAACAAAACCGGGCAAGAAAACACCCTTGTAGTTTTTGCGCTCAACAAAAATGTGAACGGTTTCTCCGTAGGTGTAAATTCCGGAACGAACAACTTCGCCGTGCTCATCTTTTTCTACCGTCGGCTCCATATATGATTTTGCTCCGCGTTTGGTGGTTTCTTCCCAAGCAGAGCGGGCGTCTTCAACCCAAAGAGCTACGACTTTAACTCCATCGCCGTGTTTTACGATGTGCTCATTGATGGGTGATTTGCTGCTGAGTGGCGTAGTCAAAACCAATTTGATTTTGTCTTGTTTGAGCACATAACTTACCGAATCTTTAGAACCGGTTTCCAATCCGCGATAGGCCATCGACTGAAACCCAAAAGCAGTTTTGTAAAAATGTGCTGACTGCTTAGCATTCCCAACATAAAATTCAACGTAATCGGTACCTAAAAGGGGAAGGAAATCTTGAGCTCCTTCAAATATTTTTTCGAGTCCGTATTCAACGGATGTTACTTCTTTTGACATAATATAAAGGTATTAACGGACAGAATCTGTCCAAAAGTTGTGTTTTGATTTTTTACTCTAACCAAGATTGAAAATACTTATCGTCAGCAATTTTCATGGCTTCTTCAGTGACCATTAAAGGTTTAAACGTATCAACCATAACTGCCAATTCGAGGGTTTCTTTCTTGCCAATGCTTCTTTCGGTTGCGCCCGGATGCGGCCCATGTGGAATGCCCGCCGGATGCAATGAAATATGACCTGCTTCAATATCGTTGCGGCTCATGAAGTCACCATCGACATAATACAGAACCTCATCTGAATCGATGTTGCTGTGGTTATATGGCGCCGGAATGGCCTCAGGATGATAATCGTACAAACGCGGCACAAACGAACAGACAACAAAAGCATCGGTTTCAAAGGTTTGATGCACCGGAGGCGGTTGGTGAATTCTTCCAGTAATCGGCTCAAAATCGTGAATTGAAAAAGCGTATGGATAATTATATCCATCATAACCAACTACATCAAAAGGATGTGTGGCATAGACCATATCAAAAATTTCGTCTTTCTTTTTGACTTTAATCAAAAACTCACCTTTTTCGTCATTGGTTTCAAGTTCATGCGGACGTCTGATATCGCGCTCGCAAAACGGAGCATGTTCTAACAATTGCCCAAACCAGTTTCGATAACGTTTAGGGGTATAAATTGGTCGATGTGACTCAACAATGAACAACCGATTGTCGTCGGTGTCAAAATCAATTTTGTAAATAATTCCACGTGGAATGAGCAAGTAATCTCCGTATTTAAAATCGAGATTCCCCAGCATGGTTCTCAGTTTTCCTGTTCCTTTGTGAATAAATATTAATTCGTCTGAATCAGTGTTTTTGTAGAAATATTCCGTAGTTGATTTCTGCGGAGCAGCCAAAGCAATATGACAATCTGAATTGGTCAGAACAATTTTTCTCGACTGCAAATAATCAGATTCAGGATTCACCTGAAATCCACGCAAACGATACGACTGCATGTTGTTGGCTTTGGCAATTTTGGGAGCAACGCTGTACTGACCGCGAATTTCTTTTACTTGGGTTGGTCGATGCTCGTGATAAGAATTGGTTGACATTCCGTCAAAACCAATGGTTCCGAAGAGTTGTTCGTAGTATAAATCTCCGTTGGGTTTTCTGAATTGAATGTGTCTTTTATTCGGAATGCTTCCTAATTTGTGATATATAGGCATGATAATAAGTTTTTAATGAACGTTTTGATGTTTTTACTCAAAAACGTCATTAATCACTCTGGATTCCGTTTCATCAGAAATTGCAGATACGCTAATAAACCGCTCCAACCGTTTTTCATAATAACAAATATCGGAAAAAATCATACCTCCCAACAAGTAAAATCATAAAAAAATCCAAATTCTGTTGCTGAGGATTGAACAGAATTTGGATTTATATTATTTCTTGGATTTGTCTTACTCGGGATTGTTGAGCTTACTATGCTTTTTACTGTATCCGAAGTAAATTACTAAACCAATGATAAGCCAGCCTATAAGTCTGAGCCAGTTGGTCCAACCCAGTCCGTATATCATAGCCAAACATACCAACACTCCGAGAATCGGAACAATCGGCACGAGTGGTGTTTTGAATTCACGCGGCATATCGGGATTGGTTTTGCGCAGAACAATTACTGAAATACACACTAAAATAAAAGCAAATAAAGTTCCGATACTAGTCATATCGCCCACAATATCACCGGGAATAAAAGCAGCAAACAAGCCCACAATGACCATGATGACTAAGTTGGCTTTATAAGGTGTTTTGAATTTTGAATGCAAATCACCAAAAGCTTGTGGCAACAAACCGTCTTTACCCATAGAATAAAAAACACGTGATTGTCCGAGTAACATCACCAAAATCACAGACGTAAATCCAAACAAAATGGCAACCGTAACAAACTGGGCCAACCATTGATAACCTGTGCCCATCGCCGATGTAATCGCATTGGCAACTGAAGCTTCTTTTCCGCTGGTTCTGAAGAATTCAACCGATTCTAATCCGGTAAGTACGTGCGCAAACAAAATGTACAAAACCGTACAAATGGCCAATGAACCCAAAATTCCAATCGGCATATCGCGTTTTGGATTTTTAGTTTCTTGTGCCGCGGTACTTACTGCGTCAAATCCAATAAAGGCAAAGAAAACGGTTCCGGCTGCGCCCAAAATACCGAGAATTCCGCCGAAATGGTGATCGACCCCATGTTCATCGGTAAAAATAGACGGTTCAGGAATATAAGGAGTATGATTTTCTGGATGAACAAAACTCCATCCAAAAACAATAATCATCACTACAATACTCACTTTTACCACTACGATTAATCCGTTGACAAAAGCCGATTCTTGAGTTCCTTTAATCAACAGCAAACTGATAACCGCCACAATAAACAAGGCCGGAAGATTGATGATTCCACTGACACCGGCATCAGAAACTTGCAATGGCGAATGGCACCATTCATAAGGTATAGGACTCGTATGCAGCACATTGACCAACAGGTTATTCAGATATTCGCTCCAGGCAATTCCTACCGTGGCAGCACCTACAGCATATTCTAAAATCAAATCCCAACCGATAATCCATGCGAGCAATTCTCCCATCGTGGCATAAGTGTATGTATAAGCGCTTCCCGAAATTGGAATGGACGACGAAAGCTCAGCATAGCACAAACCGGCCAAAGCACAGCCAATCGCAGCTACAATAAAGCCAATGGTTACTGATGGCCCAGCGTTTTGTGCGGCGGCAGTAGCAGTTCTTACAAACAAACCGGCGCCGATAATCGCTCCGATACCCAAGGCAACTAATGACCAAGCGGTGAGCGTTCGCTTCATTCCTTTTTCAGATTCTGAGGCTTCACTTAATAATTGGGTGATTGATTTTTTCTTCCAAATAGACATAAGCAACTATTTTTAATTGTTAGTGGTTTTCAAATATATTGTTTTTTAAACAACAGCAAACTATTTTTTTGGTGGTTCTAAAACCAAAAACCAAGACTCACCATTAAATAGCTTTTGGATTGCTCCGGTGACCATGTGTATTTGATTTCAGCCGGACCAATGATGGATTCTATTCCGTAGCCCACTGCATAACCGCTGTAGTTAATTTTTGAAAGCCATTTAGAATTATCAAACATATTGTCAGAAATATTGGCGTAATTGGCCGAGAAGTTTACATGGTTCTTTTTGAAAATTTCATAATCTAGGGTAATCGTGCTTTTGATGTAAGCATCTCCGTTCAAACTCAAAAAGTCGTAACCATAAAATGGTTTAAAGTTGTTAAGCGGAGCAAATCCATAGCCGCCCAACACAAAATCAAAAAAGTGAACACTTTCTTTACCAATAGCAAAACCCATTTCAGATTGATATTTTAAAGTAGTTTTTCTGAAGAGTTTTTGAGCAAATCCAAGTTCGCCTTTTAAAACTGAAAAATTGTTGAACGCTTTGGTATAGTTGGATGAGTAAAAATAATTTTGATAATCGCCTGAAAAATACCATCCCTTTTTGGGGAAATATTTGTTGTCTAATGCATCAAACTTTAGATATCCAAAGGCACTTCCGTAATGACTCTTCTCAAAATAAGAACCTCCGTCGTCAATGGTTTTTGATTCTATAGTGAGATATTTATGTTCTAAGCCTGCTCCTATGACAAATTTTTGAATAAAAATACTCTGGCAATACAACTGATTAGTGAAATCGGCAAAATCAACATTGAGCGAACCTATATTCCATTGACTAAACAAGGCGCCGTCGCTAAAATCCGTAAAAACATTTCGGTTGAATTTGTTGTATTTTGAACGAAAGCCAAAACTCCAATAAAAACCATTGTCTACATAATAATCAAAATTGTACCGCAGATTATCGCCCAAAATAACATCCATCGATGCAACATCATTTCGAAAAAGAATTTTTTTCTGGGTTACATTGAGTAAAATACCGCTCTTGTATAAACCGTCGTAATGCAACGCAAAACGAACAAAAGATTGGTTCGGATTTTCGGTTAGTTGAATATTTAAATCGTCATATTCATTGTTTTTATCAATTCTGTAGGTAATAGAACTGAAGTTTTGGGTGGCCGTTATGTTGTCCATTCCTCGGCGCAAATCTTCAAAAGAAATTTTGCTGTTTTGCTTGAATCTGAGTTTACCGACGGCATAAGCACGTGTATAATTCTTGAGTGGATTGATTATGATATTCTTGATGTTCAAACTGTCTGAAGCAGTATTTTTGGCAGGTAGGCGAACATAGCTGGAATCACCAAAAATTTTAATTTTATCATACAATGCCAAGGCTGCTTCTTCGCCTTTTTTGATAATTTCTGGGCCTTGGTCAAACGAAATAACACCGTAATTACTAATGTCGGGTTTGATATAAATATCTGTTTTGTTGAGTTTATCCTTCATTTTCTCAATCATCTGAAGGTTGGAAATCTGCACCAAAATTCTTGTCGCATCACGCAATGCTTTTCGATCTTTTAAATCGTCCTGAACATCCACGCCTATGATAAAATCCGCTCCTAAATTCTTGATGGCTTCCACCGGAAAATTATTGGCTACCCCGCCATCAACAAGCCATTTTCCCTCAATTTCAACCGGAGCAAATAAACTCGGAAAAGCACCGCTGGCCAATAATGCTTGGGGCAAATAACCTTTGTTGAGTAAAACCTCTTCGCCGGTTTCAATATCGGTGGCCATACACAAAAACGGCGTGGGCAATTGATTAAAATCGTGAATATTGCGCACTCTGTTGAGTAACTTATTCAGTAAATTATAATTGTACATTCCGCGGGAGATGGCTGTTGGAATGCCCACTTTCATTTTGTGCAACGGAAGTGTAAAGGCGTAACGCTCGTCGTTGTTTTTTTCATAGAAATTCTTAGAGGCCCTTGGAATGTAATCGCTCAACAAGGCATCAAAATCCGTTTGTCTAAAAATAGAGTCAATTTGCTGAGCCGAATAGCCCGAGGCATAGAGCCCGCCAACAACAGCGCCCATACTGGTACCACCAATATAGTCAATTTTGACGCCGGCTTTTTCGAGTACTTTTAAAACACCGATATGCGCAAATCCTTTGGCACCACCACCGCTGAGCACCAAGCCAATTTTAGGCCTAGGTTTTACCTCTTCGGTTTGAGCACAAATTAAATTTGTCGTAAAGAACAATAAAATGAACCACCCAATTTTCTTCATAGAACCATCACGGATTAGAAGTTTGGTAAAAGTCGATAATTTTTTTGGCTTTTGAAGCACCAACCACTGCAGAAATTTCATCTTCGCTCGCCAATTTGAGTCTTTTAACACTTTTGAAGTGCTGAAGCAGCGTTTGCATGGTTTTTTCACCCACACCCGGAATGTCTTCTATAGAAGATTGCAAGGCAGATTTACTGCGTTTATCGCGGTGAAAAGTAATCCCAAAACGGTGGGCTTCGTTGCGCAAATATTGAATTACTTTGAGCGTTTCTGATTTTTTATCGAGATAAAGCGGCACCGAATCGCCGGGGTAAAACAATTCTTCTAATCTTTTGGCAATGCCGATGATGGCTATTTTCCCGCGAAGTTCAAGCGCGTCTATACTTTTAAGCGCCGAAGACAATTGTCCTTTTCCGCCGTCAATAATAATGAGCTGCGGCAAACTTTGTCCTTCGTCAAGCATGCGTTTGTAGCGACGATACACGACTTCTTCCATCGAAGCAAAATCATTCGGGCCTTCAACGGTTTTGATGTTGAAATGACGATAATCTTTTTTGCTGGGCTTTCCGTCTTTAAAAACCACACAAGCCGAAACCGGATTCGTTCCCTGAATGTTTGAATTGTCAAAACACTCAATATGTCTGGGCTCAACCGAAAGGCGTAAATCTTTTTGCATCTGGGCCATAATGCGGTTGGTGTGTCGGTCCGGATCGACAATTTGAATCTGTTTGAGTTGCTCGATTCGGTAAAATTTGGCGTTGCGCTGGGAGAGTTCCAATATCTGTTTTTTATCGCCCAGTTGCGGAACCGTTACTTTGATGTGTTCTCCTAAATCAACTTCAAACGGAACAATGATTTCTTTTGAAAGTAAATGAAAACGCTCGCGCAATTCAACAATCATCAAACTAAGCAATTCTTCATCAGATTCGTCGAGCTTCTTTTTGATTTCGGTGGTATGCGAACGAATGATTGAACCGTGGGCTATTTGCAAAAAGTTGATATAAGCCGCGCCCTCATCTGATACTATTGAAAACACATCGACGTTGTTGATTTTCGGATTGACAATCGTTGAGCGCGACTGGTAATTTTCGAGCACTTCTATTTTTTCTTTGATGATTTGCGCCGCTTCGAATTGCATATCGGCAGCCAAATCAGTCATTTTCTTTTTAAAATTGCGCAAGCTGTCTTTGAAATTTCCTTTGAGAATTTGCCGAATGGCCTCGACTTGCTCCTGATAATTTTCAAGCGATTCATATCCTTCGCACGGGCCTTTGCAATTGCCGATGTGAAATTCTAAACACACTTTAAATTTATGGTTTTGAATGTTCTGCTCGTTCAAATCATAATTACAAGTGCGTAGCGGATAGAGTTCTTTGATGAGCTCTAAAATTGTATTGACCGTTTTAAAATTGGTATACGGCCCAAAATATTCCGAGCCATCTTTGATCATCCGCCTGGTTGAAAAAACTCTTGAAAAAGGTTCTTTTTTGATGCATAACCACGGATAACTTTTGTCATCGCGCAAAAGTACATTGTAACGCGGCTGAAGTTTTTTAATCAGATTGTTCTCGAGCAAAAGCGCATCTGATTCGGTAGGAACCACAATGTGTTTGATGTTGACAATTTTTTTGACCAACACATTGGTTTTGGCCGTGTCGTGCACTTTGTTGAAATACGAAGAAACGCGCTTTTTGAGGTTTTTGGCCTTACCGACGTAAAGAATTTTGCCTTCTTTGTCATAATACTGATAAACACCCGGGCTGTCCGGTAGCGATTGTATCTGAAGTTCTAATGAAGGCTGCTGCATAAAACAAAGTTACTTGAATTCTCACAAAAAGCAAATGCGTTAACACCTAACAAATATCATGTTTTATCCGCGCTTAAGGCTTTAGTTTTGGCCAAATTTCAGCTTATGATTTATTGGAAAAAACGCACGCGTGAACAGCTCAAAACTCGGGTTCAAAAAGCTTTAGAAGAAAACATCAATTTTGCACAAGATATATCGCTGGGTTATCCGGCCTCAAAACTCGACCCAAAAGTATTTTATGACGACGCGCCTTTTTTAAAAGAAGCGCCTACTTTACAAACCTTCGTTGCCAATCCCAACCACATCGGCTGTCATACTTTAGGCAAATCTGAAAATGTTTTTAGCGGCACACACAATCTTGAAAAAGAAGTGCTCAAGGTAATTGCCGTTGATATTTTCAAAGCCGAGCCTGACAGATTTGACGGCTATATTTCACCGGGCGGAACCGAAGCCAACATTCAAGCGCTGTGGATGTATCGCAATTATTTTATGTATCAACAAAAGGCTACTTTATCTGAAATTGCGATTGTATCATCACAAGACACGCATTATTCTATTCCAAAAGGTGCTAATTTATTGCAAATCGATTGGATCAAAGTTCCGGTAGAGGAACATTCGCGCACTATAGAATCGGAAAAGCTTGAAGAACTTCTCGCGGAAGCCCAACAAAACGGAAAAAAATATTTTATCACAGTAGCCAACATGGGCACAACGATGTTTGGTTCGGTAGACGACCCGCAGTTGTATGTTGCTGCTTTTCAAAAGAAAAACTTAGCATTCAAGTTGCACATTGACGCGGCTTATGGCGGATTTGTATATCCGTTTAGCAACCAAAAATCTACAATAAATTTTACCCATCCGGATATTTCATCCATCACCATTGACGCCCACAAAATGTTGCAAGCGCCCTACGGAACCGGTATTTTTATTGGGCGAAAAGGACTCATTGAAAACGTACTTACCCCCGAAGCTTCGTATGTTGAAGGTATGGATTTGACGCTTTGCGGCAGTCGTTCCGGAGCCAATGCCATCGCCGTTTGGATGATTTTATTTACCTACGGACCGCACGGTTGGTATGAAAAAGTAAGTGTTTTGCAAATGCGTACGCAATTTTTATGTCAACAACTCGATGAATTGGGCATCTCTTATTTCAGAGAACCGCATATGAACATCGTCACACTTTCGGCTGAATATGTTCCTAAAAAGCTTGCCGATCGATTCCATTTGGTGCCCGAAACGCATCAAGGTGAGAATCTATGGTATAAAATTGTGGTGATGCACCATGTAGAAGTCGAGCATTTAACTACTTTTATAGCCGAACTCAAAGCGGCCTTGCTATGCTCAAAAATGATTTAAGAAAGCGATATAAACAACTCAGACAAAGCTTATCTGAGGAGCAAATCGATACTTTGAGTCTACAAATTGCCAATCAATTGCTGCATTTGCCCATTTGGGACAAAACCTATTTTCACGTTTTTCTGCCCATTGAAAAGCAAAATGAAGTCAACACTGAATTTGTGCTGCATTTGCTTTCAGGCAAAGACAAAGAAATCGTCGTTTCGCGCACTGATTTTGAAACACTGTCTATGACACATTTTTTACTCACCGACAACACCAAACTCAAAGTAAACACCTACGGAATTCCGGAACCTATACATGGAATTTCAGTTCCTGACGAATTCATTGAAGTTGTTTTTGTTCCGCTGTTGGCTTTTGATCAGAACGGTCAGCGCGTGGGCTATGGCAAAGGATTTTACGATCGATTCTTGAAAAAATGCAAGCCTGAAACCGTCAAAATAGGTTTGTCTTTTTTTGAAGCGGTGGATTTAATTGAAGATGTAAATCCAGAAGATATTCGCTTGGATTATTGCGTCACGCCTGAGCGCATTTACCAATTTTAAGCTTCTTCAGTAGTTGTAGAAATCGGACTGTGGTTTTTGTGAAATGCTTTTCTGTTGAAGACAATCAAAATTCCCACGCCGGTTGAAATGGCCATATCAGCAATGTTGAAAATCGCATTAAAGAATTTGAATTCTTTACCGCCCACTACCGGAAACCACTGCGGAAAATGCGTATCCACCATCGGAAAATAAAGCATATCGACCACTTTTCCGTGAAAGAGTGTTCCGTATGGTTGCGCCGAGAAAAGTTGGGCCAATTTGCCGTGGCTATCATCGAAAACAATTCCGTAAAAAACAGAATCAATGATGTTTCCAAATGCTCCTGCTAAAATGAGCGCGATGGCTACAATCAAATATTTTGAACCTCCTTTGTGCACAGAATCCCAAAGCCAATAACCAATCGCGCTTACCGCAACGAGTCGAAACAAAGTTAAAATGAGTTTTCCGTACGCGCCGGGAATTTCGGTGCCCCAAGCCATTCCTTCATTTTCGATAAAGAGAATTTTAAACCAGCCAAAAACGCTGACCTCTTCGCCCAAAACAAAATTGGTTTTGATGTAAATCTTGGTCACTTGATCGACCAACAGAATGATGAATATCAGGAAATACGCGTTACGTAAAGACATTTTTAAATTTTTAGTGCGCCAAAAGTACTACTATTTTCTAAAAAAAACGCCCCGGTTGGAGCGTTAATTTTTGGGTTTTGAGATGCTTATCTCTGCATATTTTTGGCCTCGATACTCATCGTAGCATGTGGCACAATCATCAAGCGCTCTTTGCTGATGAGTTTTCCGGTTACTTTGCAAATTCCGTAGGTTTTATTTTCAACGCGGAACAGTGCATTTTTGAGATCGCGGATGAATTTCTCTTGACGGATAGCCAACTGTGAGTTCGCTTCTTTTGACATGGTTTCGCTACCTTCTTCAAAAGCTTTGAACGTCGGCGAGGTGTCATCGGTTCCGTTGTTGAGGTCATTCATATAGGCGCTTTTAATCAAGTCTAAATCGGCCTGTGCTTTTTGGATTTTTTTGAGGATTAGTTCTTTGAACTCTGCCAAATCTGCGTCAGAGTAACGTGTAATTTCATCTACCATAATCTAGCTACTTTGAAATGAATATTCTTGTTTTAATGTCGTCAAACTCAATTTCTGAACCTTCCGAAAGTTGCGATTCAAAAGCCAGCGATTCGGTCAGCGTTTCCGCCTTGATATACGCCAAGTTATTTTGAACTGCTTGTTCCAATCGCGCTTCTTTTTCAAGAACCACGCGAATGGTATCGGTTACTTCAAAACCTGAGTCTTTGCGGATATTTTGAATTCTGTTGACCAATTCACGCGCAATCCCTTCATCCTTGAGTTCTTCTGACAAAGTAATGTCGAGTGCGACAGTGATTCCGTTGGAACTGGCCACCAGCCATCCTGCAATATCCTGTGTAGAAATTTCTACATCTTCTAGCGATAAAGTTATATTTTTTCCTGAAATATCAATATCCAAAGCGCCTGAAGATTCTATTTGCTGGATTTGAGCTGCTGAAAAAGACTGTATCTCTTTGGAAATCAAACCCATATCTTTTCCGAATTTGGGCCCTAATGTTTTGAAATTAGGCTTGATTTGCTTCACCAAAATGCCTGAAGCATCGTCCATCAGCTCTATTTCTTTGACGTTTACCTCCGCTTTAATCAAGTCAGAAACGGCCTCAATCTCAGTGCGCTGATTTTTGTCAAGTATAGGAATCATAACCCTTTTGAGCGGTTGACGCACTTTAATCATCTCTTTCTTGCGCAGCGATAACACTAATGATGAAATGGTTTGAGCCGACTCCATTTTGTGCTCGAGTGATTTATCAACAAAGTTTTCAACGCAAACCGGAAATTCTGCTAAGTGAACACTCTCAAAAGACTCACTACCAGTGGCCTGTGTCAAATCACGATACAGTTTATCCATAAAGAACGGAGCGATGGGCGCGCCCAACTTGCTTACCGTAAGCAAACAAGTATACAAGGTTTGATAAGCCGCAATTTTATCTTGGGCATATTCGCCTTTCCAGAAACGACGACGGCACAAACGTACGTACCAATTGCTCAAATGCTCTTGCACAAAATCAGAAATGGCGCGCGCAGCTTTGGTCGGTTCGTAATCGGCGTAATAAGAATCCACATTTTTGATGAGCGTATGCAACTCTGACAAAATCCAGCGGTCAATTTCCGGACGTTCGCTGAGCGGAACTTCTGGTTCGTTGTATTGGAAGTTGTCGATGTTGGCATAGAGTGCAAAAAACGAATACGTATTGTATAAGGTTCCGAAGAATTTACGGCGCACTTCGGTAATGCCTTCTAAATCAAATTTAAGGTTATCCCACGGATTGGCATTGGATATCATATACCAACGTGTAGCATCGGGTCCGTGCTCAGAAATGGTTTGGAAAGGATCAATTGCATTGCCCAAACGCTTAGACATTTTTTGTCCGTTTTTGTCAAGTACCAATCCATTCGACACGACATTTTTATACGATACTTGATCAAAAACCAACGTTGAAATGGCGTGCAAAGTATAGAACCAACCGCGGGTTTGATCAACACCTTCGGCAATGAAATCTGCCGGATAAGCCTCGTGATTGTCAATATAGTCTTTGTTCTCAAACGGATAATGCCATTGTGCATACGGCATCGCGCCCGAATCAAACCAAACATCAATCAAATCGGTTTCGCGGAACATTTTCTGACCTGAAGGCGACACCAAAACAATCGAATCAACCACATTTTTATGCAGGTCAATCAGGTCGTAATTAGCCTCAGACATGTTGCCGATTTCAAAGCCTTGATATGGATTATCTTTTTGAAAACCAGCAGCTATTGATTTTTCAATTTCAGTGTAAAGTTCTTCTACCGAGCCGATGCAAATTTCTTCTTTCTTATCTTCGGTTCTCCAGATTGGAAGCGGAATACCCCAATAACGCGAACGCGATAAATTCCAATCGTTGGCGTTTTTGAGCCAATTTCCAAAACGCCCTTCACCGGTGGCTTTCGGTTTCCAATTGATGGTGTCGTTGAGTTCAAACATACGCTCTTTGCGTTCGGTTACTTTGATGAACCACGAATCGAGCGGATAATATAAAATCGGTTTATCGGTGCGCCAACAATGTGGATAACTGTGAACGTATTTCTCAACTTTAAAAGCTTTGTTTTCTTCTTTAAGTCGGATGGCAATTTCTACATCTACTGATTTTTCAGGCGATTCTCCGTCATTGTAATATTCATTCTTGACATATTTGCCTGATAAATCGCCTAAGCCTTGTATGAATCGTCCTTGCAAATCAACCAACGGCACCGGATTTCCGGCGGCATCTAAAACAAGCATCGGCGGAACTTCAGGCGTTGCTTCTTTGGCTGCTTTGGCATCATCGGCGCCAAAAGTAGGCGCGGTGTGAACGATTCCGGTTCCGTCTTCGGTGGTTACGAAATCTCCGGCAATTACCCTAAAAGCGTTTTCAGGTGTTTGATAAGGCAACACATAAGGCAACAATTGCTCGTAGCGAATACCGACCAAGTCTGCTCCTTTGGCTTCGACCAGAATGGTATAAGGTATTTTTTTGTCTTCAGACTTATAATTTTCTAATTCTGTTGCTGTTTCAGCAGCGGCATATTTTCCAGAAAAAATTTTAGCTAAAAGCGGCTTGGCCAAAATAACTTTAATCGGCTCAAAAGTGTATTGATTAAAAGTTTGTACCAATACATAATCGATTTTAGGTCCGACCGTTAGCGCTGTATTACTCGGCAAAGTCCAAGGGGTAGTGGTCCAAGCCAAGAAGTGAATATCGCCGAAATTTTTTAAAAAATCCGGTAAAGAAGCATGAACCGCTTTGAACTGAGCCACAATGGTCGTATCTGAAACATCGCGATAAGTGCCCGGTTGGTTGACCTCGTGCGAAGACAATCCGGTTCCGGCTTTGGGCGAATACGGCTGAATGGTGTATCCTTTATACAACAAATCTTTGTTGTAGATTTGTTTGAGCAACCACCAAACGGTTTCCATATATTTGGGTTTGTAGGTCACATAAGGATCGTCCATATCGACCCAATAACCCATTTTTTCGGTCAAGTCATTCCACACATCGGTGTAGCGCATGACCGTTTTTTTACAGGCTTCGTTGTATTCAGCGACGGTGATTTTGGTTCCGATGTCTTCTTTGGTAATGCCGAGTTCTTTTTCAGTACCGAGTTCAACCGGCAATCCGTGTGTATCCCAACCTGCTTTACGCTTCACCTGGAAGCCTTTTTGGGTTTTGTATCGACAAAAAATATCTTTAATGGCGCGCGCCATCACGTGGTGAATTCCGGGTAATCCGTTAGCCGAAGGCGGACCTTCAAAAAACACATACGGCTTTTGGCCTTCGCGCGAGGTGACACTTTTTTCGAAAATGTTTTCTTTTTTCCAAAAATCAAGAACTTCTGACGCTACAGTAGGCAGGTCGATTCCCTTGTATTCAGTAAACTTTTTAGCCATGGAATTATCGAGTAAAAATCAATGCGCGAAAGTAATCAATTTTGATTGATTAGTCACAAATCCCAAGGCCTAATAGTCAATTACTTTGTTAAAACTACCGAAGCTTTGAAAAAATCATACGCAGTGTCAATTAAATCTCTGTATTGAGGGTATTTTTCTTTTCCTAAATGGGTAAAATCGTAAAACTCTTCTATGTTAATTTTAAGTTGATTCCCTTCGACTTTAGCGGTCGAATCAAAACTACCAACCACCTTATTTTGTGCATCTTTAAGTTCTTTATGCATCTTTAATTGTTCGGCGTTTTTTACGGTATAACCTGGAGGAATTTCAAAAACAATACTGTGGATATATTTTTTGGGATAATATAAATCTATGTCTTGTCTTCGATCGGTTTCTTGATATAAATTGGTTTGCTCGCCGAGTACTTTTCCGAGTGAAACCAGATAGTTCTTTCCGGCGTTTTCAACCCATGATTCTTTTATAACTACATCGGTGTCAATGGTAAAAGGATGGTCAGAACCATAATTGTATTTGTATTCTTTGTTTGAAAAACTGTGCGATTTCAAATCGATATCAACTTTGCTAAAAACAGCATCGTTAACCATTTCTTTAATCTTGTCTTCTTTGATATACTTGAGCACGCTTCTGTAATAATAAGCGCGATAACCCGTTAATTCGAGTTTTTTCTTGACCGTAACCGTTTCCATATCGTCGTCGAGTTTGACCAGACTCGTGGTTTTAACCACGTTGTCGTTCATGGAAATGCCTTGTGTTTTTTCAAAATGATAATCAATTTTGGCGCTGCCTCGCTTTTGTTCAAAAAAGATTGCATCGTTGTTAACGCTAACAGAATTAGGCGGTCCGTAAGGCATCCAATAATAAAAAGGCGAAAGATATTTTTGGGTTTCGGGAATGTAAATCATAATTTCTGAAAGTGTGGCCGGAACCACATTTTCTTTGTCTAAATGATTGTCGAATTTATCGGTTGATGCCAAAAACTGATACGGAATTCTGAGGTAATCTAAAATGTCTTTGTAAAGATAAAGACACATTCTACCGGTAATTTTGTTCTCGTCAAAAATCTTTTTATAGTTATAAAACTCGTTTTGATTGACAATCTCTACGTTTTCTTTTAAATAAATATCCATTCTCTTGAGACGCTCATCCAGCGCAATGGTCTCATCGTCTAATTTTTGGTCTCTGATGAAGTTTTTAACCATGGATTTAGCATTGACGCCTTCGGCAAATTCAGTCAACTCTTTATAATAGGTGATGTAACTGTAATTTCGGTTGATGTCAGTGTAATAGTAAACTTTTGCCATATTGGCTAAGTTGGCAGCATTGACTTCTTCTTTGTAAGCCGGTAAATTAGTCGCTGTAAAAACACGGTGTCTTTTGACACTTTCGTCTTTCATACCGTTGTAACCATAAACCGAAGTAACCGCCGAACTCACATTGGCGTTGATTTGAAATTTCGCTTCCAAAACCGGAATGTCGCGCTGAAAATATTCAACACCACTAAAGTCAGGAAAATCCTTGATGACGTAGTAATATTCAATAATGTCGCCTTTTTCAACACCTTCAAAAACAAATTGACGCTCGTCAGATTTTTCTTTTTCAATAATCTTATCTTCTGATAAAACCTCAATCTTGCCATTGGCTTTGATAACGCGCGCTTTTAAATCGCGATAATCTCGAACGTATTGCTTGTTAATTTTTACTTTATTGTAATCGTTCACGCCGTCTTCGGTAAGGATTTTTATCGCCGAATGCATGACCACAAACGCTTTATAGGCATATTGTCCAACTCTGTTGTCATAGAGCCTGTAATCTTTTAAAACCACCGCCGGATACTTCTTGAATTCCTCTGGAACTTCTCTGAATTTCGGAGCTACTTCCCATTCATAATTTTTAACCTCTTCTTTTTGAGCGTGGGTTAATTGAGTCAACAAAACGGTGATAACAACTAATACTTTTTTCATTCTTTTACTAAAATTATGTTCTGATTGTATTGTTTGGTAATGCTTTTAATGATGGTATTCCACGACTCAAAATCTTCGGTTTCGAGCAATAGTTTGTTGAGTTCCAACTCTTGATTAACCACTATTTTTCGATCCTGAAGTTTGTATTTGATTTTGGCCTTGACAAGATCGTTGGACATGGAGTAGTCATCAGGTTTGAAGTCAAGTTTATACCCATTCGGTATAGCAATTTCATATTCAAAATTGTACGATTTATTAAAATCAAACATGTAGGGAACCTTTCTGATTTGAGTGTCAATGCGGGAATCTGAAAAAGGGAAAAACAAAATGGGTTTGAACAATAGCTGATTCTCAACTTTTTTGATCCATTTATCCACGCTGAATTGACATAAAACCGAAACCGGATTTCGAGATAAATCGTCGTTTTTTACCTCAAAGTTGTTTGCGGTTAAATTGACAATAAATCGGGAAAGATAATTTTTGAGCATTTTTTCTTTTTCAACCGAGTTTTTATACGAGGCCAAAAATTGGGTTTTCAAAAAACCACTCATCTGAAACTGGGCTGTTCCTGCAAGTTTATCTTCGTCGATATTTATTTTGATTTTTCCCGAATTTTGGTTGGCCTCTGAAGCAACTATCGGAACGGGAATAATCTTATACTGATGATCGTCAATTTTTAAAAGAGCTTGTTTTCCTTGAATAAATGGAGTAAAACTTGGGAAAATAGTATACTGCCCGGTCGCGTCTAAAAAATAATTTTGTTTGTCAATGTTGGCAATACAAATCATGTGGTTATCGACTATCGGCGAAGGAACTTCTTCATAAGAATAATTGTTGTGTCGGGTGCCAATCCAAGCAATGTTGGACTCAATTCCCGCCACATGCAACATCTGGTTCAGCAAGTTGGCCATGTCTTTGCAATCGCCGTATTTTTTTTGAAAAACATCGGCTGATTCACGCGGAATAAAGCCGCCCATACCATCTTCAAATGCAACATATTGAACCTTTGATTGCACAAAATCAAAAATGGCTTTGGTTTTATCTAAATCTGAAGAAAGTCCTTTGATCAACTCAAGGGTTTGAGCCCGCAAGCTAGATTCATCGGCTTTATTGATGTCTTTGATGGTTTGCGTGTAAAAATGATACAGATTATCAACCGAACCAACTACCGGTTGCTTGCCTGCAGAATTTACATAGCTTTTTATAAAAAAAATCAAATGAGGTGTATAGTACGACAATTTAGGTCCGTCATCAAAATATTCGACCTTTTGACTGTCGGTCAATCGCCAAGTGTAGAGGGTATAATCGCCTTCTTTTTGGGTTGTAAATTGAATCTTATCGGTTTCTCTTCCTTTCAAAACATATCCGATTTCTATTTTGTTTGAAACCTTTAAAGTAATTTTTGCTTCCTTGCATTCGAGGTCGTCCTTAAAATAAAACGGATCCAAAAAATGAGGATTGTAATATGATTTTTTGTAGTATGAATACGTCTCTGAACCATTTTTTAAATCCGGAAAATAATAGATTTTCATTTTTTGATCGTGATAAAAAATGTTTTCTATTTCTCGGTCTTTGGTGTCGATGTATCGAACTTTTATTTTCTTATTTTCGGGAGTAATGCTGTAAGCCTCAATGTCGTACACCGATTCGAAAGCATCTGAATAATCGATTCTGTTTCCTTGAACCAAAGGATCTTCTTTATCGCCTACCCATTTTTTTTCTTCTGAATTAAGCGTAATAACCGGAGTATCATTCTTGTTGATATCAAAAGTGTAAAAATCAGACTTGCTGATGATGTATGATTTTTGACTGGTTGTTTGCGCGCTGGTAACTCCAATAAAAAGAAACCCTAAAACAAAAGCCAGAGAATAGGTTGTCAAGATTCGATTCATAAATTTTAATTAATGGCTTTTCAAGACTTTACAACCTGATAAATTCTGGATTTAAATCTTGTAGAACGTGTATCTGGGGCTAAAATAAACATTTTTAAACAACAACAAAGTCTTTCTAATTATGAAAAAACAGCTTGTAAAACTTCGAGTGATTGGGGCTTTTTAAAACCGTCTAGATGACTCGAATAATAGGCAACTAATATTTTGAGCAATTGTTGGCGCTCTGACACATGAAACAAATGGGCTGATTGGTCAAAATTGAGATCGATGAGTTTTTTAAACATTTCGGTTTCAAATTCATTGAGCGTTCCGGGCAAAATTTGCTGGGTAAAAACACCTTCTTGCAAATGGAACAAGGGCAATTCACGCTCTGAAACGTCGGGATAAAAACCCAAATGTCTTGTAAGTTCAAGCAAGAAAACCAAATGAAAATTAGATACACTTTCATGGGTGTCAAGCCAAAGAAAAGCGGTTTGTAAAAAAGTAAAAAGCCCAGAGTTGGGTTCTTCTTCTCGAATAGAATGCTGCAGCATCTCGGCCAAAAAAAGAGCTATCGTGCTTTTGCGGATATCTGTTGGTATTTGTTCGTATGCCTGATGCAGTTTGATTTCTTTGAATTGTTCGAGTGAGCCTTTGTTCTTGTGAATAGCCTCAATTTCAAGTAAGGTTAATGGCTGAAAGTAAGCGATTTTCTGAAGGTTTTTCTTGCTTGAAAAAGCATCGCGCACAAAATATGATTTGAGGCCGTCTGAGGCTGTAAAGCATCGAACTATCAAGCTTTTCTCTTGATAGCGAACCGATGAAATAACAATAGCTTGGGTTTTGACTAACATGCTTGCGGCCTATTTAAGCTTGTCTTGAAAAACCGTTATCGAACAATCATGACTTTTTTAACCGTCGTGTCAGAGCCGTCTTCTGATGACACAAAAATCATATACACTCCCGAGGCCACGCGGTATTTCCCAAAAGCTGTAGTGTCCCATTCAATGGTTCCGCCTTCGGTGATAAATTCTGCAACTAAATTGCCTTCAATGTCAGCGATTTTTACATGGGCTTTATCGGTAAGCCCACTGATTTTGACAGTTCCCGAATATTCCGGTCGCACCGGATTGGGGTAAACATAAACATTGCTCAAGTTGTTGTTGGCTTCGGTGGCAGTCCCTTTGAATGAAACCATGCCTTTTGCCGTGGCAAAAAATACTTCTCCGGTAACCGGATTGGCCTCGACATCATTAATGTTGTTGCTTGGCAAAGGTGAATTCGATGTAGTAAAGTGATAAATAGTCTTTTGACCGTCTGATGAAACATAAAAAACACCTGAATCAACCGTGGCAATCCATTTGTTATTGGCTCCGTCAACGAAAATGTCACTAATCGATTGCTCGTACAATAACTCTTGTGCCAAACCGTCTTCAACAATGATGATCGGGTTTGATTGTAAAACATCATTCGAAAAAAAACTGTCCACACTGGGTAAAACCCGAAGTCCGTTCAAGGTTCCGATCCAAAGTTGATTACGATTGTCAACGGCAACGGCTCTTGTGTCAAAAGACGGAAGATTTCCTCCGTCGGCCGAATTCGAAATAACCTTGAAACGGTTGTTGTATTTTTCGTTAAAGCCAATAATTCCGTTGCGCCAACTGGTCATCCACTTGGTGCCGTTTTTATCGACAATCATTCTGCCAGATTTGAATTGAGTCGAAGTCGTAACAACATCCTGCATGTCATATGATTGCCATTGACCATTGCTTTTTAAAACCTTGATTCCTTTAGCAACCATACTGTTAGTCATCCATAAATTTCCTTCATTGTCAAAGACAGATCCGTTGACCCGGATATCATCAGGAACCTGACCCGGAACGGTTTGTAATCCATTAGGTGCCGTATTGGTTACATTATATAAAAAATTGGGGATATCGTTTTCAATTTTAAGCAAGCCCGAATAATAAGAGCTCACAAAAACCTGTTTTTCATTATTTGGATTTACCGCAATTCTACACAAAGACCGTGCGTTGAGTACTTCTTCGGCAGATATGTTGAGCCATCCGCTTTTGGTGAGTTTGCTCATACCGAATTTAGGCAATGAAAAACCAAAAAAACTGTACGGGTTATAATCTAGGTCGTATCCTCCGTATACCGCCCAAAGGTTATTGGCTGTGGTTGTAATAGCAAAAACATTGTTTCTGATAGGTCCATCCGGAGTAATGCTATTAAAAGCAGACTCCGTCATGACTTTATTGAAAATTCCGTTTTGTTGCGTTCCGACAAATAAATTGTTATCCACCAAATTTGCACAAGTAAACGATGATGGTGCCGAAGTAATTTGACCGCTTTGAATGTCTGATTGCAATGCTAATGATGCATTGTAAACCAATACGTGATTGGCCGTTGAAATAAGCAAATACTGATCATTACCACGGACATCAACAGCAACTTCCGGGAGTTGTGCAAGTGAACCGAAAGAACTTCCTTGCCAACGCTGCAAGTTGCCCGAATTGGTCACGGCCACCAGATTAATTCCGGTTTTTTCAACCGCTACACAGCCAAAACTACTTACGTTGAGCCACTGGTTATAATCGTTTAAATTTGGGTTATTCAAATCGGCGCTAAAAATGCCGTTGGTTTTTGAAGCCGCATAAATTCGTCCATTAAAAACGGTTGTTTGTGATATGTTGATTTGACTTCCGCCCGGACCAATAAAATAGGTATCTCCAAACTGAAGTGTATTGAGATTGTATTGTACAACACCAAAATCGCAAGAAACATAGATAATTCCGGCCACATCCATAAAATGATTGACGCGTTTAACGTTTTGCGGGATTGATTTGTTGAGAATATCAACAACATATAAAATAGAGCCGTCCACTTCATTGTAAACAATCATAAGCCCATTTTCATAGCCAATGAGTATTTTTTTAAGGGAAGAACTATAGTAAACAGCCGTGATGGTTAATCCCGAAAGCCCATCAACCGTATTGAGTGTTTTGATGTTACCGGTCAAAACATCTTGAATGAGAATAGCGTTCTCAGAAGATGCAATCAACTTGTTTGAACTCTGGGCAAGATCGGTTATTTGATTGAATGAAAAATATCCTTTCCAGGATTTATTGTATTGGGCTAGGGCGCCCAAACTGAAGCTAAAAAAGAAAAGCGCTGTAAAGTATGCTCTCATGAACAAGTTTATTGAGTCACAAATATAGCAGAAAACGAAAAAAGCTTCGATTTAATATTCAATCATAAAAAAAGCCTTTCCGACAACTGCAGAAAGGCTTTCTATATTTGGTGGTGGTTGATTATACAACTCCTTGACCTAACATTGCGTCGGCTACTTTTACAAAACCGGCAATATTAGCTCCTTTTACATAGTCAACAAATCCGGTTTCGTCTTTACCGTATTGTACACAAGCTTCGTGAATATCACTCATAATTCTGTGTAAACGTTGATCTACTTCTTCACGTGTCCAACTCAAACGCAATGAGTTTTGTGACATCTCTAAACCTGAAGTGGCAACACCACCGGCGTTAGAAGCTTTTCCGGGAGCAAACAAAATTTTCGCAGCCAAGAATACTTCAATAGCCTCAGGCGTTGATGGCATATTAGCACCTTCAGCCACACAGATACATCCATTGGCAACAAGCATTTTTGCTTCATCTCCATTGAGTTCGTTTTGCGTTGCGCACGGAAGCGCCACATCGCATTTTACTTCCCATGGGCGTTTTCCGGCGACAAATTTTGCGTTTGGATATTTTTCTAAATATTCATTGATACGCCCGTAACGAACGTTTTTGATTTCCATCAAGAAAGCCAATTTCTCAGCGTTGATTCCGTCGGCATCGTAAATATATCCTGATGAATCAGAAGCCGTAACTACTTTTCCGCCCAATTCTGTAGCTTTTTCAATAGCGTATTGTGCCACATTTCCTGAACCAGAAACTACGACCGTTTTACCAGCAAAACTTTCTCCGCGGGTAGCCAACATGTTTTGTGCAAAATACACATCGCCATATCCAGTGGCTTCAGGACGAATCAGTGAACCTCCGAACGAAATTCCTTTTCCGGTAAGAACTCCGGTGAACTCGTTGCGCAATTTTTTGTATTGACCAAACATATAACCTACTTCTCTTCCACCCACACCGATATCTCCTGCAGGAACGTCGGTATCAGCTCCGATATGTCTTTGTAATTCAGTCATGAATGCTTGGCAGAAACGCATGATTTCGTTGTCTGATTTTCCTTTCGGATCAAAATCAGAACCTCCTTTACCACCGCCCATTGGTAAAGTGGTCAATGAGTTTTTGAATACTTGCTCAAAAGCCAAGAATTTCAAAATGCTCAAATTTACGGTAGGATGAAAACGAATTCCTCCTTTATATGGGCCAATGGCAGAATTCATTTGAATTCTGTAACCGCGGTTCACTTGTGTGTTTCCGGCATCATCAATCCAACAAACGCGGAACATAATCACACGTTCTGGTTCAACCATGCGCTCCAAGAGCATTTTGTTTTGGTATTTTTTATTTTGTTCGATAAACGGAATAACTGTTTCAGCTACTTCCTTAACTGCTTGCATAAACTCAGGTTCGTGACCGTTTCTTTTAGCAACCAAGTCGATAAATGCATTGATACTTTGTGACATAATTTGTAGATTATAATCGTTTAATGAAAACGTTTTCGTTATTCGGCGACAAATATACATTTTTATGAATTTGACCGATACTTTTTTTTCAGATTCTTAATCTAAGCTCAATTGAATGCTTGGCAAAAACATGTTTTGTGTGTTAATATATTGAAACCAAAAACCAAAATCTACATTTCATCGTTTAATAAAAAATGTTTTTTTTTAAAGTGAATGATGTTTTTATATATTTGTCGAGAATTGAAATAATCCATATGAAAATGCCCAAGTATCTTTTATTGACCTTGCTATTTGTTTTGGGGCTTTCCAAGCAAGCGCAAGCTCAGTTTGGTTTTTCGCATGAAGTCGGAGTTATAGCCGGGCCAGTGGCTTTTCAGTCAGACTATGGCGAAAGACATAACTATAACACCAATGCCGGAAATACCGGATACGGAATCGGGCTCATTCACTATCTGAATTTCTCTTATCGAGCTGATTGTAATTGCTACAATCCCGAAACTTATTTTAATGACCACTTCAAACTCAGAAGTGAATTGTCTTTCAATAAAACCAATTTGCGTCACTACGGAGAATGGGTAGACGGAGATCGAAAAAAGCTCTTCAATCGTCAGCTAAGAGCCATGCGCGGATCAACTGCTGTGACCAATATCGGTATGCAATTAGAGTATTTTCCTCTAAGCATTAGAGACTTTACAGCGACTGTTGGCGCTTTTGCTCCTTATGTGAGTTTCGGAGGACAATTCAGTTTTTATGACCCTAGTGCATATTCAACACTGGGCAAATTAAATCAACCTGCAACAACTCCTGTAAAATATTACAATGCTACCGAAAACGGAACCGGAACAGTCTGGTCAGTGGTTTGGAGTGTAGGAACACGTTATAAACTCACCTCTTCTTCTGATTTACTCGCGGATTTTAGATGGCAGTATTACTTCTCTGATTGGGTCGACGGTTTGAATCCGAACCCCAATATCTATACTGAGAACAAAGCTAACGATTGGCTCATTTGGTTTAACGTAGGATACATTTATTACATTCAATAATAGATATTGATATTATATTCATAAAAAAGCCCGATTGTTCATCGGGCTTTTTTTATTACAATAATGCTTGTTTTAAGTCTTCAATTAAATCATCAGCATCTTCAATTCCGACGCTCAATCGAACCAAATCATCGGTGATTCCGATTTCTTTTCGTTTGTCTTCAGGAATAGAAGCATGCGTCATCAGTGCTGGGTGGTTGGCCAAAGATTCAACGCCGCCCAACGACTCGGCCAAGGTGAAAACTTTGAGTTTTTCAAGGAAATCCGTAGCATCTTTTTTCAAACCGGATTTAAACGTAAACGAAACCATTCCGCCAAAACCACTCATTTGCTTTTTGGCTACTTCGTGAAAAGGATGTGACGCCAAGCCAGGATAATATACTTGTGCAATTTTAGGATGACTGCTCAAAAAAGCAACAACTTTCTCTCCGTTCTCACAATGACGCTGCACACGCAAATGCAGTGTTTTGATGCCGCGCAAAACCAAATAGCTATCCATCGGCCCAAGCGTTCCTCCGGTGGCGAATTGTTTGAAGTGCAATTCATCGCCGAGTTCTTTGTCTTTAATGATCAAAGCTCCGGCAATGACATCGCTGTGTCCGCCCAAATATTTGGTAGCTGAATGCATCACAATGTCGGCGCCTAAGTCTAATGGGCGTTGCAAATAAGGTGTGGCAAAGGTGTTGTCAACCGCAAATAGAATGTTGTGCTTTTTAGTAATTTTAGCAATTTCTGCAATATCGGCCAATTTCATCAGCGGATTGGTCGGAGTTTCGACCCAAACCAGTTTTGTGTTTTGATTGATGAGCGACTGAAATTTCTCAAAATCGTTCATGTCCACAAAGTGAAACTTGATGCCGCTGTCTTGGTACAAACGCGTAAACAAACGATACGTTCCTCCGTACAAATCATCCATCGCAATGACTTCATCGCCGGCTTTAAACATGCGCAACAAACAGTCGGTAGCGGCTAATCCGGATGAAAAAGCCAAACCGCGCGCACCGTTCTCAATCGAGGCCAAAGCGTCTTCTAAAGCTTGTCGCGTCGGATTTGCGGCACGACTGTATTCATAATCCCCAACAGGTTTTCCGGGTGTTACTTGCGCATAAGTTGAAGTCTGAAAAACCGGGGGCATGACCGCTCCGGTGACCGGCTCGTGGTGTTGTCCGCCGTGTATGGTTTTGGTATTGAATTTCATATATTTTATTTTTTGCCAAATTTATCTTTAATTATCAAATCATGCGTTACCTTTAGTAAAAATATAGCAACTTATGAAAAAGCTTTGGTTTTTGTGTTTTTCAGCCTTGATTCTCGCTTCGTGTCAATCAAAAATTACCTTTGAGCCGCAACACTATCAAGCGCAGAGCAAAGAGAATTGTCAGCCGCATGAAGGTTGCGCCAAATTCAATTTAGACATCGTTGCAGCAACGGACAAATCAACTGCAGCCGATAGCATCAATAATTCAGTTTTTAAAATGATTCGCCGCGCTATGTATGTGGGCGAAAAACCGCAGGAAGCCAAAAACTATCTTGAACTGACTAATAGTTTTATCAATACGCACAATCAGATCAAAAGTGAATTTCTCGAGCGATTCAAAGTGCTTCCTCCTTCATGGGAAGCGACCGGAAAATGTCGTCTTCAATGGCAATCAGATCGAATGGTGAATATGGTGTTGGAATACTACACTTTTACCGGTGGAGCTCATGGTTATGGCGCTACTTTATCTGAATTTTACGATTCAAAAACCGGTCAAAGAATTTCCAGCCGACAATTGTTTACCGACACCCTTTCAGTAGCTTCTCTGGTGGAAAAACAGTTCCGAAAACAAAATAAAATTGATTCGAAAACTTCCTTAACTGAAGCCGGATATTTCATTCCGAACAATCAGTTCTTTTTACCCGAGAATATTTATTTGACCAAAACAGCGGTGGTTTTTCATTACAATCCTTATGAAATTGCTGCTTATGCCTTCGGCGATATTGAAGTGGCTGTTCCGCGCAAAGAAATTGAACCGTTGCTCAAGCTCAAATAAACTTGCGAATGCCCATCATGATGCCGGTATGTGTGGCTTCGTGATAATTGTTGAATGAAATCGCATCTTCGACTGAATTCATCGTAAAACCCGACATCGAAGTAAATCCGTTAAAAGTAGTTCCGTTAAATTTTCCGGCTTGATAATCGGCTTGTGTTTGCTCGATGGTTTTAAACAATAAATCGCGAATTTGTGCTACTTCAGCTGCGCTCGCTTCGTCTTCCGGCTTGGTGCCTTTTCGGTATTTTTCAACCACCTCATCCGATACCATCATCGGCAAACCCGAAAGTTTATAGACCAACATTTGCTGCACTACGATAATATGACCAATGTTCCAAATCAGATTGTTTGAAAAGCCATCGGGAATTTTATTGAGTTGTTCTAATGAATATTTGTCTAGAAATGAAAGCAATACATTTCGGCTGGTTCTGTTGATTTCAAAAGCAGTTTGCATAGAGATATTTTTGCTTAAAAGTACTCATTTTGGCGGCAAATGAATTTTCTTTGCAAAAAGATTTTCTATGAATACCGTTTACTATCTCAAATCATGCGATACCTGCCAAAAGATTCTTAAGTCGCTGCCTGAAAATCACGGCTTGCAACTACACGACATCAAACAAGCGCCGCTCACCGAAGTAGAAGTAGATAAATTGAAATCATTGGCCGGAAGCTACGAGGCGCTCTTTAGCCGAAAAGCCCAATTGTATAAATCGCTCGGCCTCAAAGACCAAAATCTTTCCGAAGAAGATTATCGCCGGTATTTGCTGGAACACTATACTTTTTTGAGTCGTCCAGTTTTTGTTATTGACGGAAAAATATTCATCGGCAACCAAGCAGCAATTGTTCAAAAAGCCATAGAAGCTCTAGAATAATGACGGCGCGCAAATGGGCCTTGTTGGCCGCTCTATCGGTTTCAATCATCTACGGAATGACTTTTACCATTGCTAAAGATGTCATGCCGAGGTATGTTCAACCTTTTGGTTTTATCTTACTGCGGGTGGCGGGCTCTACTATCCTTTTTTGGCTGATAGCGGCTTTTCGGAAAAAACAAAAAATCGCCCGCGAAGATTATTTCAGAATTATGGCAGCCGCTCTTTTTGGTGTCGCCATCAACATGTTGACTTTTTTCAAAGGATTGAGTTTGACTTCGCCTATTTCAGCAGCGGTAATTATGGTGACAACGCCCATCATCGTTTTGGTTTTGTCAGCGCTTTTGTTGCGTGAAAAAATGAAACCGCTCAAAGTTTTGGGCATCTTGCTCGGACTGGCCGGAACTTTATTGCTCATTGCGTTTGGCAAATCATACAGCGGCGCGCCCAACGCTACTTTGGGGAATTTATTGGTTTTTATCAATGCGGTTTCTTACGGACTGTATTTAATCATCGTTAAAAACATTATGGCGCGTTATGATGCTTTTGTGCTCGTAAAATGGATTTACACCTTCGGCCTTTTGATGGTTTTGCCTTTTGGTTGGAGTGAATTAGGTGAAATTGTTTGGTGTCAAATTCCAACTGATTTGTATTGGAAAATTGGCTTTGTCATCGTGTTTTCAACCTTTGGAACGTATTTGCTCAACTTGCTTTCGATGCGCGAACTCAAGCCAACCACCGTGGCTGTTTTTATCTACTTGCAGCCTTTGTTTGCAGCGCTCATTGCGATTGGTTTGGGTAAAGATCAGCTCAACAGCATCAAACTCACCGCCGCGGCTTTGATTTTTGCGGGTGTTTATTTGGTCACTCAGAAAAATACGCCCAAGCCATCGTCCTAAACTAGCGGTTTTGTGTATCTTTGGTTTCTTTTTTATTGAATTAGTATGATACAATCCATGACCGGTTTTGGTAAAGCAACCTTGCAGTTGGCCACCAAAAAAATTACTGTCGAAATCAAATCACTCAACAGCAAAGGCTTAGATTTAAACACGCGTATGCCTTCGGTCTATCGTGAAATGGAACTTAGTTTGCGCAATCAAATCGCACAATCGCTCGAGCGTGGAAAAGTAGATTTTTCGATTTTTGTTGAAATTACCGGCGAGGAAACTTCTTCAAAAATCAATGCGCCGATTATCAAAGGTTACATTGCACAGATGCGGGAAATTTTGCCCGAGGCCGATCCGACCGAGCTCATGAAAATGGCTGTTCGTATGCCTGATGCGCTCAAAACCGAACGCGACGATATTGATCCCGAAGAGTGGAAACAAATTCAAACCGTCATCAATCAAGCATTAGACAACATCAATCAATTCCGAAAAGACGAAGGCGTTGCGCTCGAAAAAGAATTCTTGCACCGCATTGGCAATATTTTGAGTTTGATGCATCAGGCTTTGGCGTATGATGCTGAGCGCGTAGAAACCGTTAAAACCAGACTGCGCACAGCTTTAGATGAACTCAAAGAAAATGTAGACGAAAACAGATTTGAGCAAGAACTCATTTTTTACCTCGAAAAATACGACATCACTGAAGAG
This sequence comes from Bacteroidota bacterium, assembly GCA_018267095.1. GTDB lineage: Bacteria > Bacteroidota > Bacteroidia > Flavobacteriales > Flavobacteriaceae > Flavobacterium. Next base: position 107,470 of record JAFDZC010000018.1, on the reverse strand, counting down.
AAAGTTCGTCTGGAAAGTCATCTGAATTATTTCATTGAAACCTTAGCCGGAAGTGAAGCCAATGGCAGAAAACTCGGTTTTATTACCCAAGAAATGGGGCGTGAAATCAATACGATGGGTTCTAAATCCAATCATTCCGAAATGCAAAAACTTGTGGTAATGATGAAGGATGAACTTGAAAAAATCAAAGAGCAAGTACTCAATGTACTCTAACATACAACAACAGCATAACTGTATCTACTGATGAAAAAAGGGAAACTCATTGTCTTTTCGGCGCCATCTGGCTCAGGCAAAACCACCATTGTCAGACATTTATTGGGATTGCCCGAACTCGAATTAGAATTCTCGATTTCTGCAGCCACGCGCGCACCGCGCGGACAAGAAATAGACGGGAAAGACTATTATTTCATGTCTATCGAGGATTTTAAAAAACACATCAAAGCCGAAGATTTTATTGAATGGGAAGAAGTATACCGCGACAACTTTTACGGTACCCTAAAAAGCGAAGTTGAGCGAATTTGGGCTTTAGGCAAAAATGTGATTTTTGACATTGATGTAGCCGGTGGTTTGCGTATCAAAAAGAAATTTCCCGAAGAAACCTTGGCAGTTTTTGTCAAACCGCCGAGTGTAGATGAGCTCAAACGACGACTCAAAGAACGCTCTACCGAAAGCGAAGATAAAATCAATATGCGCATTGCCAAAGCACACGTTGAGTTGGCGACTGCTCCGCAATTTGACAAAATCATCAAGAATTATGATTTAGATCAAGCCAAACGAGAAGCCTACGAATTGGTTCAATCATTCATCAGAAAATAGCGGTTATGAATGCGCGCCTAAAAAATTTTATCAAAGCTCTTTTGGGAATCAAAAGCCCAAATACTTTGGAGATTTTAAAGAAAAAAGGGTTGAAAGTTGGCCAAAACTTCAACATGCGCGAAGGTTGTATTATTGATTATTCCCATGCTTGGCACATCTGTATTGGCGACGATGTTACTTTGGCGCCGAACGTTCATATTTTAGCTCATGACGCCAGTACTTGGACTCACCTAGGGTATACAAAAATTAAAAACACCCACATTGGAAATCGGGTTTTTATCGGTGCTTCGAGTATCATTTTGCCGGGCGTTACCATTGGAGACGATGTCATTGTTGGTGCGGGTTCGGTGGTTACTAAAGACATTCCTGACAATTCTGTTTATGTGGGAAATCCGGCTAAATTTGTTCAAAAGACAGATATTTATCTCGCACATGAAAAAGAAAAAATGCAGGCAGAAAACTGTTTTGACAGAACTTATTCAGAATCAGAAAACGCTTCTGAAGAAATGAAAAAGCACCTCATAAAAACGGTAGAGAAACACGGAATCGCTTACGTTCAATAATTGTATTTCATGAAAATCGGATTGTATTTCGGAACCTTCAACCCCATTCATGTGGGACATCTCATCATTGCCAACCATATGGCTGAATATTCGGGTTTGGATCAAATCTGGATGATGGTCACGCCACACAATCCGCACAAGAAAAAAGAAACTTTGCTCAACGATTATCTGCGTTTGGATTTGGTGTATTTAGCTACCGAAGATTACCCAAAAATCAAACCTTCGGATTTTGAATTCAAACTGCCACAACCCAATTATACGGTGAATACTTTGGCGCATTTGCAAGACAAGTATCCGGATGATGAGTTTTCGCTGATCATGGGCGAAGACAACTTGCGTACATTGCACAAATGGAAAAACTACGAAGCTATTTTAGCACAACATCGCATTTATGTTTATCCAAGAATGGCAAGTGAAGCTACAGAAAAAGAAACCATTTTACCTGAAATTGCACAACATCTGAATATTCATAAAATTAATGCGCCGGTGGTTGAAATTTCGTCAACAGCTATTCGCGAGGGCATCAAAAATCGCAAAAATGTTCGTCCATTATTGCCCGAAAAAGTCTGGAAAGAAATTGACAAAAGTCAACTTTATTACTAAGGCTTAACATTCTCTTACCATTTGTGCTGAGGACTTTGGTTTAACTTTGCGCTCACAAAAAACTTAGTCATGAATAATTTTGAATTATACAATCCGGTCAATTACATTTTTGGTAAAGGCCAAATCTCAAAACTCTCTGAACTTACTCCTAAAAACACCAAAATTCTTTTGGCATATGGGGGCGGAAGTATTTTTAAAAATGGCGTATACGATCAAGTAAAAACCGCTTTGTCCGGTTATGAAATTGTTGAGTTTGGCGGCATTGAACCCAATCCGCGTTATGAAACTTTGATGAAAGCCGTAGAAATTATCCGTGCACAAAACATTGGTTTCGTCTTGGCTGTTGGTGGCGGAAGCGTTATTGATGGTGTGAAATTTATCTCAGCGGCTGTTCATTATTCGGGTGATGCTGCGGACATCCTTAGAAAACGTATTTTGTTTAAAGATGCTTCTGTTTGTGTTCCGTTTGGAACCGTTTTGACTTTGCCGGCGACCGGTTCTGAGATGAATTCGGGCGCGGTGGTTACTATTGAAGCTACACAAGAAAAACTCACCCTAGGCGGTAGCGCTCTTTTTCCGAAGTTTTCGATTGTTGACCCAACCGTAATCGCTTCTTTGCCTAAAAGACAACTGCAAAACGGCGTGGTGGATGCTTTTACGCATGTCATGGAGCAATATTTGACATATCCGCACGAGGCTTTGTTGCAAGATCGAATCGCTGAAGGTATTTTAAAAACACTCATTGAAATCGGCCCGGATGTAGTAGAAAATCCTACCGATTATAAGTTGGCGTCGAATTTTGTTTGGTCAGCCACGATGGCGCTCAATGGCCTGATTCAGAAAGGCGTTCCAACCGATTGGGCTACGCATATGATTGGTCACGAACTCACGGCTTTATACGAAATTGACCACGCGCGCACTTTGGCCATCATCGGCCCGAATTTATACCGCGTGATGTTTGATACCAAAAAAGAAAAACTTGCGCAATACGGCAATCGCATTTGGAAATTAACCGGAACCGAAGAAGAAATCGCACGTGAAGCCATTGAAAAAACGGTGGACTTCTTCCATACCATGGGCATGAAAACCCGTATTTCTGAAAACGCACAAAACATTGAAAACACCGCCGATTTTATCGTAAAACGTTTTGAAGAACGCGGTTGGTTGGCCATGGGCGAAAAACAAAACATCACGCCCGAAAAAGTGCGGGAAATTGTTGAGATGAGTTATTAATAAAGAATTTTATAAAAATTCAAAAGGCGTTCAGGAACTGATTCTTGAACGCCTTTTTCAACATTAAAACAAAACGTAACTAACTCATGGTGGAAGCACAGTTAACATTTACTGTACTTTATTGTTGAGTTAACGTATCAAATTTAAAACTATTGTGTTGAATATCAAAATAATAGAAGTTAATTTTTTTAAACCCTCATTATTGTGCTGTTTCAGTGTTTAGCGTTATAACTGCCGTTCGGTTTTTTTGGTTATTTTTGAAAGCAAAATTGCTCTCCAAAATATTTTGAGCGTTTTATTACAGTGGCTAGAATTTTCTATGCTCCTGACTAAAGAAAGTGTTCATGACAAAAAATCCAAAATTTGCCGTCATCGGTGGCGGAAGCTGGGCCACGGCCATTGCCAAAATGCTTTGTGTCAATTTGCCTGAAATCGCTTGGTATATGCGTAATGAAGAAGCGATTAACCACCTCAAAACCCAACATCACAATCCCAACTATTTGAGTTCAGTTGAGTTCAACATTGAAAAACTCAAACTCACCAGCGATATCAATGAGGCGGTGGCTTATGCAGATTATATCATTTTTGCCATTCCATCGGCGTTTTTAGATCGCGAATTGAGCAAATTAACTCAAAACTTGCAAGACAAAGTTGTTTTCTCGGCCATCAAAGGAATTGTGCCGGAAACTAGTTTGATTGTGGGGGAGCATTTTCAAAAAACGTACAATATTCCTTGGGAAAATATCGGTGTCATTACCGGTCCGTGCCATGCCGAAGAAGTAGCGCTCGAAAGATTATCTTATCTGACCATTGCTTGTCAAGATGCTAATAAAGCTAAAATGGTGGCCAATTGCTTATCGGGCAATTACATCAAAGCCAAAATCACTGATGATGTGATTGGAACCGAATATGCCGCGATGCTCAAAAACATTTACGCCATTGCCGCCGGAATAGCCCACGGAATTGGCTACGGTGACAACTTTCAGTCGGTGCTGATGAGCAATGCGATTCGCGAGATGAAAAAATTCATCAGAAAAGTGCACAAAATGAAGCGCAACATCAACAATTCGGCTTATTTGGGCGATTTGCTCGTGACGGGTTATTCGGTGTTTTCGCGCAATCGTATGTTCGGAAATATGATCGGAAAAGGCTACACCGTGCAAAGCGCCATGATGGAAATGAGCATGGTAGCCGAAGGTTATTACGCCGCCAAAAGTGCTTGGGAACTCAACCAACAATACGGTGCTAAAACGCCGATCATTGATGCGGTTCACGCCATTTTATACGAAGGAAAAGAAGCCAAAAAAGTCTTTAAAAAACTGACCGAAAAGCTCGATTAATCAGCGAACAATCACGCCGTCTTTAAACAGAATCGGCACTTCTTCAAGAGTTTGCTTGCCTAAAACACCCGCTTTAAAAGTGTATTTGCGGTCGTAAAGCGTATTACCGATAAAATACGTGAGCATAAACTCGTTGTTCAAAGCCAAAACACTGCTTTCAATCATTTCGATTTTAACGGCTGAAACCGCCGGCATTTCAACCAGTGCGTGTCGAAGCAATGAAGTTTTGCGCATTTCTCCGTTGAGGGTTCCAAAAGCTTTAGAAACGACCATAATATCGTGCAAATCATGGTCAGAATCGTTGATGAGATAAACGTTCCAAACGTTGTCGAGAAAGTCGTCGTTCCACTCTTGAACAGCGGCCATAAAAACGTTTTCTACTTCGGGAATGGTGATGTCTTTGCGCATACAAATCTATGAGAAGTTACTCTGCTAGCCCGGATGGAAACGTCATCCTTTTGTGCTGGGGTTCAGCGCAAAAGATATAGTGGACAGCCGGATCAGCTTCTGAAAAAATTAAATACTGATTTTAAATTGCTCTAAGAAACGTACGTCGTTTTCATAAAACATGCGGATATCGCCAATTTGGTATAGCAACATCGCGATGCGCTCAATGCCCATTCCAAAAGCAAATCCGTTGTATTCATCGGGGTTGATGTTGCAGTTTTTGAGCACGTTCGGATCGACCATCCCACAACCCATAATTTCCAGCCAACCGGTTCCTTTGGTGATGCGGTAATCGGTTTCGGTTTTAAGCCCCCAATAAATATCAACCTCAGCGCTGGGCTCGGTAAACGGAAAATACGACGGACGCAAACGAATTTTGCTCTTGCCAAACATTTCTTTGGTGAAATACAACAGTGTTTGTTTGAGATCAGCAAACGACACATCTTTGTCAATATACAAACCTTCAACCTGGTGAAAAATGCAGTGCGAACGCGATGAAACGGCTTCGTTGCGGAATACACGCCCCGGCGATATGGTTCTAATCGGCGGCTTGTTGGCTTCCATATAACGCACCTGAACCGACGAAGTGTGGGTTCTGAGCAAAATATCCGGATTGGTTTGGATGAAAAACGTGTCTTGCATGTCGCGTGCCGGATGATATTCGGGCAAATTCAGCGCGGTGAAATTGTGCCAATCATCTTCGATTTCCGGGCCTTCAGAAACGTTGAATCCGATGTTGGAAAAAATATCGATGATTTGGTTTTTAACAAGCGATATCGGGTGACGCGACCCAATAGAAAACGGTTCGCCCGGACGCGTTAAATCTCCGTAAATACCGCGTGATTCTTGTGCGTTTTCAAAAGATTCTTGCAGCGTTTTTACCTTTTCTTCAGCAGATGTTTTGAGCAAATTGATGACTTGACCAAATTCTTTCTTTTGTTCGTTGGGAACGTTTTTGAATTCGGCGAAAAAATCTTTGAGCAGGCCTTTGCTTCCTAAATATTTGATGCGGAAAGCTTCTAGATCAGCGGCGTTTTGCGCTGTAAAAGCATGGACTTGGGCAATGTGTTCTTTGATTTGATCTATCATGATTTGCTTGTAATTTGAGTCTGCAAATGTATTAAAAATGCCCGTAAAGAGCGCAGTAGAGCAAAGTTTTTTGGCGCTGTTTAATCAATATACGATCGCTCGAGAAAATACTGAACGATGGCTTCTTTCATGAGCACTGATTGTTCTCCGGCTTTGAGCGGCGGCAGTTCGGCTTTTACTTTATAATGCGGCCAACCTTCGCGGTCAATGTAGTCAAATTCGTAGTAACCGTATGGTTCGAGCAAGCGGCAAATGGCAATGTGCATCAAATTGACTTTCTCGTCTTTTTTAAAGGTGCGGTGCAACTGAGCCAATTCTTGAACGCCAATTAGGTAAATAATGGCATCTAAATCAAGTTCATCGCCCGGTGCAAATTGATGGGACAATTGAGCAACAACGCGCTCCCAGCGTTCTTTGAGTTGAGTGTCTCTAGACATTTATCTATATTCTATAAGGGTATCTGAAATCAGGGTGTTGTTCTCTGAAAAACGCTTGATTCGAACCGGATAATTTTGAGTATTGTATTCTAGTTGGTAGGTTTGAACTGTTGGGCTATTCTGATTTCCGTCTTGATAATATGAGCGTGAGATCGGATTATTACTGCTCAAGCCATTAAAGCCCTCTGATTGAAATATCAACCTAAAATATTTGTTCATTCCTTTGGTTGGGTTGATTTTATCGTCGTATATATAATTTAAAAAAGTCGTGGAATTTCCAAATTGCAAATCAGTCCTCTCTTCTTGAACTACATTCCCATTTTGATATGTATAATTTATTGTTGAAGCTAATTGTTCTATTCCCTGGTCAGGATTTAAATAAAATTGCTTTTTGGATTGTATGTTCCCGTTGGAATCGTAAGTGAATTCTGTTCTTTCGTATTGATTTTGTAATGATGTCAGAAAAATACCTCCGTAAAATAAGTCGTTTTGAACCTGTGTGCTTCCATTTCTTTGAGAAATTATTTGACTTATTTTATTTCCGTTGTAAATAATTTGTGCATCAGAGTATGAATTCTCGTCTTGTCCATGGGTGCCAATTAATTTATTTCCGCTGTATATGAAGTCAGTTACAGAAATATCTGTATTCATTGATGTTACATATGTGCTTTGAGTAATTTTTTTTATTTGTAACCCTCTTGCAATTGGCTCTGAAACAACTGGTCTCTTTGCCAAATTCAATGTTTTATCATTATCCGAACAAGAAACAAATACAATGGCAGAAACAATTAAAACAAAATAACGAAATCTTTTTTGTAAACTCATTATTGATATTTTTGGGCAAAAATACTGTTTTTATGAACTTGGTAGACATCTTTATTGGGTTGGCCTTCTTACTGGCCATTTTTAACGGATGGCGGCGCGGTTTTTTGCTTGAAATGCTCTCGATGGTGATTATTTTATTGGGCATTTGGGCAGCGATGGAATTCTCTTCTGTGGCCGAATCAGCGCTTAAAATTCGCGTTTCGTGGACAGGCCAAAAAACCCAACTCGTTGCTTTTGTCATTACTTTTGCCGTGGTGGTTTTGGGTGTTTCATTGCTCGGAAAAGTGCTGACCAAAGCCATCAACAAAACACCGATTGGTCTGGTCAACTGTATGCTCGGAAGCATCGTTGCAGTGCTCAAAGCTATTTTGATGACGAGTGTTATACTCGCCATATTACAACTTGATTTTGCGCATAAAATCGTTTCGAAAGAAGACATTCAAAAGTCGATGTTGGCCGCGCCCATTTTGAGTGTTTCAAAAGCTTTGTATCCTTCGGTCACTCATTGGCTTGAAAACCTTGATTCGGAAGATTTAAAAATCAAAACCGAAGATTAAGGCTTTACTTCTTTGATGGAGGCGCTTTGTATCCAGCCTTCAGAGCCGTCTAGTAATTCAACTTTTTTCCAATCATCGAGCACTTCGAGTACCATGACTTTGGTTCCTTCGTGCAACACCACAACGTCAGATCCGGCTGCACGCGGTTCACTTTTAACTTCGGCGCTTTCGGCAAATACAATAGCTGGGCGTTCATTTTTGGCATGACTTTTTTCAAATACTGCCGAGAGCAAACTGATCAAAATCACAAAAATCAAAACAAACATCCCCACAAAGAATATACGCTTGTAGAGGGTGAAGCTCGAGAAATAGTAGCCGATAAAAAACAACAAAAACAAAGTAGAAAATCCTACAGCCATCCATGCCCAACCGTCGTAAGAAAGCAATCCGGTAAAATCGCGCAAAAGCTTGGCAAATCCTACTTTGGGCACTTCTTTGATTTCGTCAATGGTCATTTTTTGTGCAAAATGCAGATTGTTCAAAATTTCGGCATCACCCGGCCGAAGTGTCAAAGCTTTTTCATAGTTGTAAATAGCAGGCGCCACTTTATTGAGCTTGTAATAACAGTTGGCCAGATTAAAATACAACTCCGCTGATTCTTGCCGTCCATTCAGAACACTTTGATAGGCATCCGCAGCGGCTTCGTATTGCCCTTGTTGATAGAGTTTATTGCCGTTTTCAAAATTGTTTTGTGCCCAAAAAACCTGAGCCACCAAAATGAGTAATAAAGCTGCTTTTTTCATGGCTTATGAAATTTGTTTTTCTAAATCTGAAATAAGCGTCACCGCGCGGTCATAATCTTGCTGAATGGCAGCGGCTGAAGAAGGCGCATAACGAGCCATCTCGCAATTTTCGATCAGCGCCATCAAAGAAGCGGTTGTGTCAGACTGAACATTCTTAGAGGCCATGAGTAATCGAATATTGTCTTTACTCATCTCTGAGGTTTCAATGTGCAATTTGGCCTTCATAAAATTGTGCAAAGCTTTTTCAAGGGCAATGTAAAACGGTTCTTTTTGTCCGAGTTGTTTTTGCGCTTCTGACAAGAATTGTTTGGCCAATTTATTCGATTGACGGATTCTGTTTCCGGTTACATCTGCATCAATAGCTTCTTTTTTCTTTTTGAGCAAAACAATAATCGGAATCACAACCAGCGGTAAAAACAGCAAAATGTAAAACAAGGTCGAACCGAGAAAATCCTCACGACTCATTTTTTGCAATTGCGTTTTGAGTTTGATAAAGCCAAATTGCTGATTCGCGTTTACTTGAACTTTGTTGGCACTTGGAGCATTGGTATCCGCTTGTGCCAATTGTTGTCCACCCGGACCGTCGAGCACGTTGATCATAATCTCGGGCGAAGTGATGGTTTTGTATCGTCCGCTGGCCAAATCAAAATAGCTAAACGACATGGGTTTGATTGGATATTTGCCTTTGAATTGCGGAATAATCGTGTAGGTATCCGAGATGCTTCCGTTCATGCCAGAAAGCGGTGTTTGCACGTTTTCTTTGTGCGACGGATCATACATTTCGAGCGAATTCGGCACAACAGGTTTTGGAAGTGAAAACAATTTAAGGTTTCCGGTGCCTGAAACAGCAACTTTCAAATCTAACGATTCTCCGTTTTTAAGCGTGGTTTTAGAGGGTGTTACCGAGAAGTTAAACCTACCGACAGCACCAGAGAAATCGGCGGGCTTTCCGGCTTCGGGCAAAGGTTTTACGTTGATGGTTTTGCTTCCGGCTGATACGCGTTTGTTGTCGTTTACAATTTGAACTTGTCCAAAAATATTGCGTCGATTGGTCGGCAATTGAACGTCAATATCCAATGAAAGCGGCTCGATTTCAAGTTTGCCTGATTTCTGAGGATACAAAACCGTTTTTCGCAAAACCACATAGCGATAACGCTCGCCGTTGTAGCGTCCTTCTTCGGCGACCAATTGTTTGATGTCAATATTCTGACTCCAGAAATCGTTGTACTTGGGTTTGTTGAGTTCGCGCCAGTTGGTAATTCCAATATTGTAGCTAAAGTAGAGCTTGTAAACCACCGTAATCGGCTCGTTGATGTACGGATTTCCTTTGGTAATTTCGGCCACCAGATGCAAGGCGTCATCTGATGAAATTTGCGGTTCATCGTTCGGATCCCGCGGTTGTGGAACAGCTGCCGTTACGTTGATTTTAATTGGGTTGGTTTTGTAAATCTGTCCGTTGATTTCAACGGTAGCTTGTTTGATGGTCAGTGTGCCTTTTTGCATCGGCAACAAAAAGTACGAATACGATTTGTTAAACGAACTGCGGCCGTTGATCCAAGATTGGCTTACTTGTTGACTCGGTCCGGCCACGATGCGAAAACCTTCAAACGACGGCGGATTAAAATTATCTCCGTCGGCATTCATCGAGAAATCAATACGCAAACGTTCATTGAGCCCCAAAGAGGTTTTGCTCACCTTGGCTTCAAACTGAACTTGAGCGCAAAGCGTGTTAAAAGCAATCAAAAAAAGGACTAAAATCTTTTTCATTTTTACCAATCTTTTTCGGTTTGTACCGGTCTTCCTTTGACTTTTTTAGCGTTAACTTTATCTTGAATTTTCTTTTCTTCGTTGTTTACGGCATCGAGCAAATTCTGCAATCTTTCTTTTGAAATTCCACCCGGTTTTGGTTTGGGCTGGTTGGGTTGGTCTTGATTTCCTTGATCGTCTTTCTTGTCTTGATTGCCGTCTTTTTTATCTTTTTGATCTTTGTTTTGATCGTCTTTTTTATCTTGATCTTGCTTTTTCTGATCTTGTTTGTTGTCTTTTTTATTCTCCTTTTTATCGTCTTTTTTGTCTTGCTTTGGCGGATTGTCTTTGAGCATTTTCTTGGCCAAAGCAAAATTATACCGCGTTTGTTCGTCAGACGGATTGTTGCGCAAAGCATTTTTATAAGCCTCAACAGCGCCAGCATAATCTTTTTCTTGCATCAAGCTGTTGCCTAAATTGTGATACGCCTGATATTTCTGTTCTTTGGTTTGCGCGCTTTTGACGGCTTTGGCAAACGAATATTTGGCCTCAGCCGGTTGGTTTTGTCGGTAAATCGAATTGCCTAAATTATATGCCGCGGCAGCGTTTGCTTGATTTTGTGCCAAAGATTGACGGTATTCTGCCTCAGCCGAACTATAGCTTTTATCCGAGAAATCGTCATTTCCTTGGGTTAAATGCTTGTCTTTTTTTTGAGCGAAACCGGCCAAAGAAAGAAAAAATAAACCATATATGAATAATTGCTTCATCATTCTTTTTCATTAAACAGGTTCAACTTCTGAATCCACTCGGTTCTGCGCTCGAGCAAGAAAATATCGCAGAACAACAGCAAAAAGGCAAAACCTAAAAACCACTGAAATTGCGATTGAAAGTCGGCCATTTCGGTTGATTCAAATTCCGTTTTTTCGATATTTTCTAAGGCTTTTTTGACATAATCCAACACTGCTTTGGTATTGCTGCCGTTGATGTATCCGCCTTTGGTTTCTTTGGCAATCTCCCGCAAACTTTGCTCGTTGAGTTTGGTGATGACCACTTCGTTGTTCTGATCGCGTTTAAAGCTCTGCACGACTCCGTTTTGCTTGAGTGGAATCGGTCCGCCTTTAGGAGTTCCTACACCTATGGTAATGATTTTCATTCCGATTTTATTCGCTTCGGCGGCGGCTTCGGCGGCTCCTTCTGAGTGATCTTCTCCGTCAGAAATCAAAATGAGCAATTTGCTGGTTTTGTGTTTTTTGTCAAAATATGACGCCGATAATTTGATTGCGTCTTCGAGCGAAGTTCCTTGCGATGAAACTATTGATGTATTCATACTTTGCAAAAACATCTTAGAAACAGCGTAATCACTGGTAATCGGCAAAACCGGAAACGCGCTTCCGGCATAAGCCACAATCCCGATGCGGTCGTTGGCGAGTTGGTTGATGATTTGCGAAACAAGTTGTTTGCTTTTTTCTAATCTATTGGGCGCAACGTCTTCGGCGAGCATACTTTTAGAAACGTCCATTGCAAAAACAATGTCGATGCCTTCGCGTTTTACTTTTTCCATTTTGGTGCCGATTTTCGGATTGACCAAGCCCATAATCAAACCGCACAATGCCAAAAGTAAAAACGCAAATTTGAGCGACGGTTTAAACACCGACCGTTCAGGACTGAGTTTTTTGACCAACGCTAAGTCGCCAAATTCGCGTTGTTTTTTGCGTTTCCACCAAAGCTGATATAAAAACACAAGCACCAACACCGGCAAAATGCCCAGCCAATACAGATATTTTGATTCGTCTAATTCGTACATGGCTATATAAAACTTCTAAAAACGGTTTGACGCAGGCCAAATTCAAGCAACAGCAATAGGCCGGCAGCACAGACCCACGAACGGTATTTTTCGTCGTAGTCATAAAAGCGCAACTCTTGAATTTCGGTGGTTTCCAGTTTATTGATTTCGTTATAAATCTGTTGCAATTTGTTGTTGCTCGTGGCGCGGAAGTATTTTCCTCCGGTTTTACGCGCAATGCTTTGCATGAGTTTTTCGTCAATTTCTACTTGCATCATTCGGAATAAAAACTGTCCGTTGGGCGCAATGGCATACGGAAATTCGGCCATTCCGTTGGTGCCAATGCCGATGGTATAAACTTTTATTCCGTATTGCTCAGCGATATCTGAAGCGGTTTCAGGCTCAATAAATCCGGCGTTGTTGACTCCGTCAGTAAGCAAAATAATCACTTTACTTTTGGCTTTGCTGTCTTTGAGTCGATTCACCGCAGTGGTCAGCCCCATCCCTATTCCGGTTCCGTCTTGCAATGTATTGTCGTATTTAATACTGTTGATTGCATCGAGCACAATAGCTTTATCACTGGTCACCGGAGTTTTGGTGTAGGCTTCAGCTGCATAAACCACCAATCCAATGCGGTCATTCGGACGTTTTTCGACAAAATTTGCCGCCACGCGTTTGAGCGCTTCCATTCGATTCGGCTTTAGATCTTTGGCCAGCATACTGCCCGATACATCCACCGCGATGACAATATCGATTCCTTTGGTAGTTTTGGTTTGATTGCTGACATCAACGGTTCTTGGTCGGGCCATTGCTACGATAATTGCACTCAAAGCCAATAATCGCAAAACAAACAAAATAGGCTTTAGTCGGGCAATCATACTCGGTTTTCCAAAACCTTTAAGCGAGCTGATTTTGAGTGTAGCCGATTGCTGATTGAATTTCCAGATATACCAACCAATCGCCAAGGGCATTAGTGCAAACAACCAGAAAAACTGCGGATTTAAAAAGGTTACTTCTTTCATCATGGCTGTGCTTTTCTGAGTTCAACTGAATTTAAGATGCGCTCGCTCATTTGTCCGGCATATTGATCACCTTCTTCATACACCAAAGTGATTTGCTGCAAACCTCCTTCTTGATTAAAGAGCAAAACTTCATAATAAAATTTGCTGCTGCTCTTGGTGATTTTATCAATCATAGAGAAGGTTCCGTATGAGCGCATACCCTTAAGTCCTTCTTTGGTTGAAAATTCTTCTTGCTTGACAATCATGTTCTGAGCACCAAGCATTTGATAATATTGCATTGAAACTTCGCTCGCCTTGTTCAAATCTATTTCGCCCGATTGTTTGAGTTTTGTGGTTGAAATCATGACCATAAATCTGGCCTTCAAACTTCCGAAAATAAAACTCTGCATTTCTTTAATGAGTGCCATTCCTTCTGCCGGGAGCGTTTTGCTTACATCAACACGCGTAAGTACATGAGGCGTACTGATGACCACTCCGGGATTTCCGTATTCACTGGTAATCCATTCGCCTTCTAGCAATTCTTTTGAACTATTGCCGATGATGGTGTCTTTGACATAAGTGTAGCCTTTGACCAATACAGCTCCGGTAAAAGCCGCAATCATAAATGAAAAAACAAAAACCGTTACAACAACGATACGTTTCTTTCTTTTCTTGCGCAATTGCTGTTTGATTTGCTCTTGACGTTGCATTTCGTTGAGCAATGATTCTTCTTCCACCACCTCAACAGCCGGGATAGACTGATCAAGGGTTACAATGGTTTTTTCAATCTTTTTGCGGTCTTCGGCAATTTCAAAATCAAGCGGTTTTGATTTGGCAAATTTGACCAAATCGGCTTGTTGTAAAACGCGTTGTAAATTCTCAACGGTTTCGGGTGTTAGAGTCATTTTCTTTTTGACCGACGCGCGTTGCAGAGCCTCGATGAGCTCGGCTGTGGTGCTTTCCATGGCCGGAATTTCAATGGCTTCTTCAATGTAATTTCGAGCAATATTGGTGAGTTCGCTGTAGTATTCTTTGATTTCGCCTTTTTGCCAAAGCTGTTTTTGCTCTAGGGTATTGAGTAAAATTGTTGCTTTTTCGATGGGCGTTTTATAGACTTCTTCTTCTATTTTTTTCTTCTGACGATTTTTGACGAATCGATAAACAAGCCAAGCCAAACCAACCAAAACAGCCAAGGCGATGAGCCACTTCCAAAGCCAAGAGTAATCAGACGGAGCCGCGGCAATGGGTTTGATATCGTACATTTTTTGGCGCAAAGTATCCACCTGAACATTGTTGACCTCAACGCGCAAACTATCTGAATAGTAGGGTTTGTTGTTGATGAGTACTTTGATGCTAGGCACTGCGTATCGACCGCTGTCAAATTGTGTTAATCCGTATTTTTTGATAAGTTCGCGGCGACTTCCTTGGTCAACGGTATCAATTTTATAGGAATTGATTACTTCAAGCGCACCGAGCGTTTTGGGTTCGGGAAAAACCACTCTGGCCGAAGTGTCTACCGTTGTTTTAAGTGTTAGCTTAAACTCGGCTCCAATTTTATTTTTGGTTTTGTCGAGACTGGTGGACAATTGTTTTTGTTGAGCCGTCAAGCTCATAGCACAGAACAGTATTCCCAGAATTAATAGTTTACTTCTCATGTGTTTGAAACAATTATCTCGATTTAAAATAACCTAATAATTTGGTAACATAACTCTCGTCAACACGGGTGTCCACAACTCCGGAACCTGATTTTGAAAAGGTTTCTTTGAAATACTGAAGCTGTTCTCGGTAGTGTTTTTCATAATGAGCGCGAACAGTTGCAGATGCGGTATTGATCCAAGCAATCGCTCCGGTTTCGGCGTCTTGCATCGGAACCATACCTAAATTGGGCATTTTTTCTTCGCGGACGTCATAAACACGAATGCCTGTGATGTCGTGCTTTTTAGAAGCTATTTTCAAAGTTTGCTCATAATCAGAAGTCATAAAATCTGAGAGCACAAAAACAATCGCTTTCTTTTTTTGGGTACTCGATAAAAACCGAAGCGCCTGTGCCAAATCCGTTTTGGCGCTTTTGGGCTTGAATTCAATCAGCTCACGAATGATGCGCAATACATGCGAGCGCCCTTTTTGCGGCGGAATGTACAACTCGATTTGATCCGTAAACAAAATGAGCCCGATTTTATCGTTGTTTTGGGTGGCTGAAAAAGCTAAAGTTGCAGCAATTTCAGTGATGATGTCTTTTTTGAATTCGGCTTTGGTTCCAAAACTCTCCGATCCGCTGATATCGACCATGAGCATCATAGTGAGTTCGCGTTCTTCTTCAAAAACCTTTACATAAGGCTCATTGTAGCGCGCAGTCACATTCCAATCAATAGCGCGAATATCGTCGCCGTACTGATATTGGCGCACTTCTGAAAAAGTCATCCCGCGCCCTTTAAAAGACGTGTGATATTCGCCCGAAAAGATATGATCACTCAATCTTCGGGTTTTGATTTCAATTTTGCGGACTTTTTTGAGCAGGTCTTTGGTTTCCATAATTTAGCCGAATGTCTTCAAGTCAGTTTGCGACTTTGTTTATATAACTTTGCGACTATTAAGGCACTTCAACTTCGTTCACGATTTTATTGATGATGTCCACCGAAGTGATGTTTTCGGCTTCAGCCTCATAGGTAACACCTATTCTGTGACGCAACACATCGTGCACTACCGCACGTACATCTTCGGGAATTACATAACCGCGACGTTTGATAAACGCGTAGCATTTGGCCGCTGTAGCCAAGTTGATGCTTCCGCGTGGTGAAGCTCCGTAACTGATGAGATGTTTGATGCTGTCGAGCTTGTATTTTTCTGGCTGACGTGTAGCAAAGATGATATCGAGAATGTATTTTTCAATTTTTTCATCCATGTAGACTTCTCGGACGGTTTGTTGGGCTTTGATGATTTGCTCTACTGAAACGACTGGTGTCACTTTTTCTCCGCCACCATTGAGGTTTTGACGAATAACGAGTCGTTCTTCTTCCATTTTTGGATAGTCAATCACGGTTTTGAGCATAAAACGATCGACTTGTGCTTCCGGAAGCGGATAAGTTCCTTCTTGTTCAATGGGGTTTTGTGTAGCCAATACCAAAAACGGCTGGTCGAGTTTAAAGGTGGTATCACCAATGGTTACTTGTTTCTCTTGCATGGCTTCAAGCAAAGCCGATTGCACTTTGGCCGGCGCTCGGTTGATCTCATCGGCCAAAACAAAATTGGCGAAAATCGGTCCTTTTTTGATGGAAAATTCGTTTTGCTTGATGTTGTAAATCATGGTTCCCACCACATCCGCCGGCAATAAATCAGGGGTAAACTGAATACGGCTAAACGAACCGTGCACCGCTTTTGAAAGCGTATTAATGGCGAGTGTTTTGGCCAATCCGGGAACGCCTTCTAAAAGAATGTGGCCTTGCCCCAACAATCCGATGAGCAAGCGCTCTACCATGTGTTTTTGACCGACGATAACTTTATTCATTTCCATGGAAAGCAAATCAATAAAGGCGCTTTCTCTTTCTATTTTTTCATTGATCGCACGAATGTCTAGCGTTGCAGTTGTTTCTTCCATTTTTACTGTTATTAATGGTACTGAGGTACTGTTAAAATTGACGGTGCAAATTGAATTTTTTTTCAGAAGCTAGATGTTAAAGAATGGTTAAAAGTTCCCGCATTCCTTCAATTTTAAGGATGATTTGTGATAGCATTTTTATATTTTTAAGAACTTTAAAACCGTAACTTCAAAGCGACTTTTAAGCTCATAGATAAAAAACTAATGACTCATAAAAATCCATTTTCTAAAATCATTGCCGGCACGATGACTTGGGGTGTTTGGGGAAAGAATTTAAACACCGCTGAAATGTCTTCACTAATGCATGTTTGCCTTGATGCGGGCATCAGTACTTTTGACCATGCAGACATATACGGAGGATATACCACAGAGGCGGCTTTTGGAAAGGCTTTTAAAGATTCTGGGGTTTCTAGAACAGAAATTCAACTCATTTCCAAATGTGGTATACAGTACACTGCCGAGATTCGAAACAACAGAATTAAGCACTACGATTATTCTGAAGATTACATTATTTGGTCGGTTGAGCAATCGCTTCAAAATCTGCAAACGGATTATTTAGATTTATTGCTTTTGCATCGCCCCAGCCCATTGATGCGCGCCGAAGAAATTGCCTCAGCCGTTGAAAAATTAATATCGAGCGGAAAAATAAAAGATTTTGGTGTTTCGAATTTTACAACGATGCAAACTGATTTGATTCAAAAAACCACGCCGGTACATTATAATCAAATTCAATTTTCGGCTACAAATCTCGAAGCAATGCTCAACGGTAGTTTAGACTATATGCAACTTAACAGCATTATTCCGATGGCTTGGAGTCCGCTCGGTACTGCTTTTAAAAGTGAAGATGAAAAATCATTGCGTGTCAAAAAAATCGCTGAGCAACTAGCCGAACAACACAACACTACTTCAGATGTGATTTTGTTGGCTTGGATTTTAAAACATCCGGCGGGAATTTTGCCGGTTTGTGGAACGACTGATGCGCAAAGAATTAAGAATTTACCCCGCGCCATTGAAATCAACCTAGACATTCAAGATTGGTTTGCCATTTGGGTGGAGAGCGCCGGAAACAAAGTTCCTTAAATTTTGAGTAATGATTAATAAGCGCCTTTTGATTAAAAATTTATTGGCTCATCACGATGAGAACAGTTTTTATGACAAAAAGCGTCAGTTGAATTTGCACTCGCGCGAAGGTAAGGCTAAGTTTCTCAAGCATATTTGTGGCTTATCGAATTCAAATCCGAGCAATAATTCATACATCGTTGTGGGTGTTGAAGACCAAGACAACGAGATTGTGGGCGATGATTTCTTTGATGACAGCCGGATTCAAAACTTGGTGAATGCCTTTTTAGAAAATCCGCCAACGATTCAATACGAAAATGTTCCTTTTCCGAATTTACCCAAAGACAAAGTGGTGGGTTTGGTAACCATAAAACCCAATAGCAAAGTTTCTTTTTTTAAAAAGGGAATTCATACGATATTACCAAACACGGTCTTTGTCCGGATTGGCAGCAACACCATTCCGGTTGAAGGTGATTTAGACCGCAATCATCAAAATACAGAAACCGTCATCGGAATTGAAAATAATTCGCGCAACAGCATCGGTCTCACCTTAGATGGTGTCATTGACTTTATGAATTTTAGGCATAAAGATTTGAACTCAAAATATCTCGTTTTTAAAGAGTTCTTTGTGATTTGTTGGGCCGGAATTCCCAAACGAATTAGAGAGAAAACCTTTCTGTCTCGAGTAGATATTGAGCTGATTAATGAGCAAATTAAATTGTTTTATTCAGCCTTAGACGAAGTAACCATTGAGTTTGACGAAGATAGTTTTACTATTACCGAATACGTTCCGTTGGGGCTAAATGATCGGACAAGCTATTATCCGCTCGAACAACAAACCATTCGGTTTTACGAAAATGGTTACTATAAAATCGACCGAACCTTTTTGTTTCAACCGCCTGAGTTCAACCGAAAAATGTTGTATCACATTTACAATTCGACTTTGGCTTTGCTTGAAAAACTGTCGAAGAAAATTCCTTTGACCAACAGAGAAATTCGAGACTTAGAACATTTACCAGCAACTATGATGATTTGTTATTTGAATGGTTTTGATGATGCCAAACAAAAACTCATTGACGCTAAGTTACTACTCAAGCCTTTTCCTAGTGTTTACTTATCATTCAAAGAAGCTTTGCGCGTTTTGAGGAAGATGAAATATGATGTTCAATAAGGCTGTTTTTTGAGAATTATCTTCCGAATGCAGCGTTTGTCATCCATTTGGTAAACCATTAAATAAAATCCATCCGAAAAGTCTTGTAAGGCCTTATAAATATTAGATTCTAGAGTTGTACAAATTAGTTTATTTGATATGTCAAAAATATTAATCTCAACGTTTTTGTGTGGTTCAAAACAACAACTACATTCTTTTGTATTGAACAATTCGCTTTTTAAACTAATTGAGTTTAAAATCGGAAATGACAAAGTCCCGCTTATGGTGTCTTGAAGTTGATTCTCATCAAAAACGTCATAATAAACTTTGACGGTCAGCTTGTATGAATCCATCAAATTGTCATTAAAGTAAAGCTCAAAATTATTGTTCAAAACAGCGATTTTTGAGCCAAAACCGGGCACAAATAAAACACTCATGGTAATCTCTCTTTGGTCAATTGAATATTGCCAAGTTTGATAATAATACAGTTCAACTGCTTCGGTGTATAGACTTACCCGAATTCGATGATTGTCTATTTGTGTAACATTTACTTCATGGATATTGAGCGCTGACAACCGGCAAGAAAATATCAGCCATAAAACGATGATTATATTTTTGGAGTTCATTAGTCAAATTCATTAATTCCGTAGAGTATTTCCTTCATCTTGCTGCCATTAATTTCGACAGGCTTGTATGCAACGTTAAATTTTTCAATGGCTAGATTGATGTCGGCTTTAAGTTTTTTGTACTCAAGAGGCAATTTTGTTTCACAGGGTTTTTCGTTTTCATAACTATTCAAAATCACGCTAAACTTTTCATAGAATTTCCCGCCCTGATCAATGAAGTTATTATACTGAGAAATAAACAAAAGCAATCGGTCAATGGGAAAGTCAATATTAACTTTCATTTTCAATTGGTTATTTCCGGCGGTTGATTTCATTTTTTTAAGATAATCCTCCATTTTTTGGGTTAAATTTTCCCAATCATCATTAGTCCGGCAGCTTTCTAATGTTGATAAATAAGCAATCGGTTTGGTATATTCTTTAAAAAGTGCTTCAATGTCTTGCTTGATTTTTTGATTGTTGTTTTGCAAAAAAGCCGTTTCATAATAAATGGTGTTCAAGTCTTTTTGCATACGCAGACTAAAATCAAGGATGCATTCAACTTTGGACAATTCTGTTTCTCTTTCGGCTTTGGTCAAGCTAGACACAACTAAATTTGAAAAAGTTTGCATTACAGAAGCCACCATATTGGTTCCCAAAAGCGAAGTGAGTTCAAAGCCTCCTTTTTTGTCTTTCTTGGCAGCAATTAATTCTCTAAGTTTATTGTATTCCGGATATTGATTCGGATTAGCCATTTTGCTGATTTCATTAAAAGTTCGAACGGAAGCAAAATGATGGTCAAGGCTTAAGACTTTTTCGTAAAGAATTTTAATAATCTGTAGCCCTTTTAAATATCGGATTTTAGCAATTTCAGCGGTGTTTTCGGTCTGAATTTTTTGGATTTGTTCCTCTATTTGAGATTTCAAAATGAGCAAATCGACTTTTTGATGATAATCGGTGGTCAAGAGTAAATTTTGTCGAATCTCGATGAGCAAAGATTCTTGTTGTGAAATTTGTTGCTCGAAACAAGTGTTGACGGCATTGATTTCAATAGACAATTCAAGCAATACTGCTTCTAGGCTAATTTCATCAGGCGGCAATGAAGCTAATAAGTTAGTTGGCCCAAAAAGCCATAAAACGGCAATTAGGAAATGATTTTTCATAACCTGAATTTTTAAAATGGCTTGTGTGTTTTGGAAATTACCTTTGGACGGGAATTGTTTCTATTTTTAAAGTATTCCAATCTTCGGTTTTGTTCAATAAATCCATAAGTTGACAGATGTTTTCAGGCAAAACTTTATGTCCATTAACCGCGATGATTTGATCGCCTAAGTTGAATCGAGTTTGCGATTTTTCTTTCACAGAAACCAATAGCTTTCCTTCTTGAGCTTTTGCATAATAAGAAATCGTTCTCTTAAATGTATCTTCAATTTTATTCTGGTTTCGTTTGACATAGACTTTATTGTGGTTATAATCAATGAGCCAATCAAAGGCTTTGATGAATTCAATGCCAATGTTTTGAGCTTTGATAGAGCTTGAAACATTTATTTTTACATCAAAGTCATAATCTGAAAAACGAATCGGCATGTTCTCATAAATAGTTTCTTTCCCTTGCGTAGTTGCAGAAACAGTCTGAAAAATAGATCCTTCCAACTCTAGTTTTGAGTTGTTTTTAAAGACCCGTTTCTTATCCTCGGGGAATATAATTGCCCCGCTGTATCCTGTGTCTAAAAGAAACGGATATTCAACACCTTCAACAGATAGAAAAATCCGAATTTGACCCAATTTACAACTAGATTTAACCAGTTTATAATCTTCCGCTGTCACAGCTTTCTGGAGTTGCTCCTGAGAAATGTTGGCTATTGTATTCTTAGTAAAATCCATTTGAAGCGATTTTTTCTCAGCAAAGAAAACGTCCATCCCAACTATTCCCGAATATGGCTTCCTAGCCGAACAATCAAACAACGGAGTATTAATGTAGGTAAGAACCTTGTTCGGACTTTCAAATAAAGCAGACGAAAGCAAAACTGAGATTTTTCTGTTTCTTATTTTTTTTCCGTCTGCTCCTTTGGCTGATAAAAAAAAGTCAAAAGTTCTGTTGGTAAAGTTAGACACTATTGTAGAATCATGCAGCACAGAAACTGTAGCGCCTGTATCAAAAATAAACCTTGCGTCGTTATTGTCCACATATACTGTCAAAAGCGGAGTTTTTCTCGAAAAACTTAATTGCGCCACATTATTCTTAAGAGTAATTTCTTGATTGGCTATTCTTCTAACTGAAGTGCAAGAAATTTCCATAATAAAAACACTCAAGAAACATAATGACCAATTATTCTTCATCTTTCGTTAAATTAGTGAAACGATAAAATTTACAGTTTAAAAACCCAACATCTTTCTTGTCAAGGCATTAAAGGCAATGTGTCGATAATGATTTGTATGATTTCAATGATTAATTGACACCAAAACCCACATTTAGCGTTCGGTTCTGAAGCAAGAACTCCATCTTTTTGTCTCGCTTTGGCAAGTTCGACCAAAGAAGAACCATCTGAGTTTTTGAATATAGTTTCAGCGTTTGAGTTGGTAGACAAAAAACCATAAACCTCTCTAAACAATTTTTCCTCTTCAGGAGATTTTGAAGTGGAACTTCCGGTCTGTTTGGTCAGCCAATCTTTGTAAGAACTGCCTTTAACATAACTGCTTTTTGCTTGAGTCACTAGTATGACCATTCCTGATTTTGCATAAACGTTCGTTTGTGCGTTAGCTGAAAAGCTAATCAAGACTGCGGCGATTAAACCTAAAATTAATTTTTTCATGGCTAATAAAAATTTTGAATTGAACTGATTTCTGCCAGCAATCGCGCTGGTATTGAAGTAAAATTAGTCCCATTAAAATTGAGCCTATTGCAGATTTTCCTCAATTGATGTTAAGTGTTTTACCGTATTTTTGTGCCATTAACGTTTTTCTTATGCGCACCCTTGTTATTGGCGATATACATGGCGGTTTAGAAGCCTTAAAACAACTTTTTGAAAGAGCACAAATAACCCCAAAAGACCAATTGATTTTTCTGGGCGATTATGTCGATGGTTGGAGCGATTCTGCCAAGTTGATTGATTTTCTAATTGATCTAAAACAAACCCATCGTTGCATTTTCATGCGCGGAAATCACGACGAATTGCTTTGTGGATGGCTCGATTACGGACGCGACAATCCTATGTGGCTCAACCATGGCGGAGCATCGACGGTTGCAGCATATCAAAAACTTGATGACGAAACAAAAAAACGACATGTTGATTTTTTAAAATCGCTTGAGAACTTCTATCTCGACAATCAAAACCGCCTTTTCATTCACGCCGGTTTTACCAATTTAAAAGGCGTTGATTATGAATATTTTCCGAAGATGTTTTATTGGGAGCGAACACTATGGGAATCGGCCTTAGCGGTCAATCCAAACCTTTCAAAAACCGATTTATCCTATCCGAAAAGGTTTTTAATTTACGACGAAATATACATTGGCCACACGCCAGTGACCCAAATCAATCAAACAACGCCACAACAAAGAGCCTGTGTTTGGAACATTGATACCGGAGCTGCTTTTTTGGGACCCCTAACCGCGCTGGATATTGACACTAAAGAATTCTGGCAAAGCGACTCCGTAGCATCTTTATATCCTGATGAAAAAGGACGCAATTAGTTTGCTGTATATTTTTATCTTTGCTTTTGAAATCTAATTCTTATTAATTATGAAAAAAGTATGCACCCTTTTGGCGCTTTGTGCCTGTGTGTTGGTTCAAGCTCAAGCCTACAAAGGCAAAGGCGATATTAAAGCTCAAGTGGGTTTGAACACGCAAGATCACGGAACGGGGATTTTTGCTTCGGCTGATTATGGCATGGGCGAAAACATCTCGTTTGGTGTGACCAGTAATTATCTTTTGAATACTGTTGAGATTGATGGTGATGGCCCAAAATTCAAAGATCGTTTTGATTTAAAAGTGCGTTTCAACGCCAACATCGGCAATGTTTTTAAATTAGACAAAAGCATGGACATTTATCCGGGGCTTGATTTAGGGCTTAAAAATTTTGGCGGGCATTTGGGTTTTAGATATTTCTTTACCGACGGATTTGGCGTGTTTGCAGAGGCCAATACCCCGTTTGCCAAATATGACTCACATGTTGAAGGCTTTGAGAAGTACAACAATCAGTTTGTCTTTAACATCGGCGCCAGCTTTAACTTATAACCTATGTCTGTAATCGAAAAAAAACTACACGATCGCAGTGGTTCTGTTTGCGAAATTAGCGGCAGCAGCGATGATTTGGTCGTGTATACCGTTCTCCCAAAAACATCCGAAAGTCTTGAAAATAGCATATTGATTTCAAAAAAACTCAGAGATCAAATTGAAAACCCCGATACCACAGAACCCAATGATTGGCGCGGGCTTAGCGAAAGCATGTGGAATGAGCATCTGCCGGTGCAAATTGTTTCTTGGCGTATGCTTGCGCGTCTGAAAAACCACGATTTACTCGAGATGATGTATCTGGATGAAGAGGCGCTTGAATGGGCCAAAGCAACCGGTGAAGGCGATGATGACGAAGGGAAAATCATTCACAAAGATTCCAACGGAAATATATTGAACGACGGCGATTCGGTTGTTTTGATCAAAGATTTAGATGTAAAAGGTGCCAACTTTACGGCCAAACGCGGAGCCGCGGTGCACAACATCAAATTGGTTTGGGACAATGCCGAGCAAATTGAAGGTCGTGTCGAAGGTCAATATATTGTGATTCTAACGCAATACGTTAAGAAAACAAAGTAGTTTTCAGGCTATTAAAAATAAAAAAGCGTCCTCATATCGGGACGCTTTCTTTTTTATCTGAGTTTAGATTTTACAAGTCAAATTTGATGCCTTGTGCCAACGGTAAACTGGTCGAATAGTTGATCGTATTGGTTTGACGACGCATATAAACTTTCCAAGCATCTGAGCCTGATTCACGACCGCCTCCGGTTTCTTTTTCGCCGCCAAAAGCGCCACCGATTTCAGCACCCGAAGTTCCGATGTTGACATTGGCAATACCACAATCTGATCCGGCTGCGGATAAAAACGCTTCTGCCTCGCGCAAGTTGTTGGTCATGATGGCAGAAGACAAACCTTGCGCCACGCCGTTTTGAATTTCAATGGCTTCGGTCACATCTCCACTGTATTTCAAGAGATACAATACAGGTGCAAAGGTTTCGTGTTGTACAATGGCAAAACTATTTTTGGCTTCGGCAATCGCTGGTTTTACATAGCACCCGCTTTCATAACCTTGCCCTGAAAGCACACCGCCCTCAACCAAGATTTTTCCGCCTTCGGCCACCACTTGCTCCAGAGCTTTGTTGTATAATTCAACTGCATGAGTATCAATGAGTGGTCCCACATGGTTGTTTTGATCCAGTGGATTTCCGATGCGCAGTTGTCCATAAGCAGCCACAATCGCATCTTTTACTTTGTCGTAAATGCTTTCGTGAATAATCAATCGACGTGTAGAAGTACAGCGCTGTCCGGCAGTGCCCACGGCACCAAATACAGCACCAATCACCGTCATTTTGATGTCGGCATCCGGAGTAACGATGATGGCATTGTTTCCACCTAATTCAAGCAATGAACGACCCAAACGAGCCGCCACTTCTTGCGCGACGATTTTACCCATGCGGGTAGATCCTGTTGCTGAAACCAAAGGCACGCGCGTATCGCGGTTTAATAGTTGCCCAATTTTGTAATCGCCGTTGACCAAACAAGAAATACCTTCCGGCAAGTTGTTCTCGCGCAATACCTCAGCAATAATGTTTTGACAAGCCACCCCGCACAAAGGTGTTTTTTCAGAAGGCTTCCAAATGCAAACATCCCCGCAAATCCAGGCCAAAGCTGTATTCCAAGACCAAACGGCTACCGGAAAGTTAAAGGCCGAAATAATTCCGACCACGCCCAGCGGATGATATTGCTCATACATACGGTGTGACGGACGCTCTGAATGCATGGTCAATCCGTGCAATTGACGCGACAACCCAACAGCGAAGTCACAGATGTCAATCATTTCTTGAACTTCTCCGTAACCTTCTTGAAGCGATTTGCCCATTTCGTATGAAACCAATTTCCCAAGCGGTTCTTTGTATTGACGCAATTTTTCACCAAACTGACGCACGATTTCGCCGCGTTTTGGCGCCGGCATCAAGCGAAATGTTTTGAAAGCTTCTGTGGCGGCTTGCATGGCTTTTTCGTAATCGGCTTCGGTAGAAGCTTTTACTTTGGCAATAAGCTCGCCGTCTACAGGTGAGTAGCTTTCGATGATTTCTCCGCCTGAAAACCAATTCGCTCCAGTGGATGTTCCTTCGTTAATGGCTTTAATTCCTAATATTTCTAACGCTTCGGTCATGCCGAATTGTTGTGCAATTGTTGACATATTTTTATGATTATTTATTTTTGGCTATGCAAATGTAGTTGATATTTAAGAATGTGCAACCACTCGCTCATCAGATTAAATTATCTGCACATCGATCTCTTTTTTAAACGTGATTTTTTAATCCTGAGCTAAATATTTAGCATCGGCCGGCAAAACCGTTCCGCAGTTATCACAGGTTCTGAGTTCTTCAGACTGATAAAAATGTTGGTAGTGCGGTAAGAAATCTTTTTCAATATCATGAAGTTCAAAATATACTTCATAGAGTTTGTGGTTGCAGTTTTCACAATGCCAAAGCAATCCGTCGGTAAAACCTCTCCCGGCACGTTTGCGTTCAACCACCAATCCTATAGAGTTTTCTGAACGAACCGGTGAATGCGGCATTTTGGCCGGATGCAAATACATATCTCCGGCGTGCAATTCCATCTCTTTGCGCTCGCCCTGGTCTTGAACAATGACTTTGATACTGCCTTCAAGTTGATAAAACAGTTCTTCGGTTTCGTTGTAATGATAGTCTTTTCGGGCGTTGGGTCCGGCTACAATCATGACAATATAATCGTCTGAATCGACATAAATGTTTTTGTTTCCTACCGGCGGTTGAAGCAAATGACGATTGTCTTGAATCCAGCGGTTTAAGTTAAACGGTTTCTGCAAAGCCATATGTTGTTTTTTGAGTTGCTAAGATACAGCATGAAAAAAGGACAACCGCAGCTGTCCTTGAGTTTTATTTTATTTCTTTAATCAGATAAATGTAGACCGGAAAGTGATCGCTAAATCCGACTTCATTGGCGCCGTGTCTGAGCGGATATCCTTTGTATTGTCCGGTTTTTTGAATTAAATACTGCGGGTTGTAAATTCCGGCTTTCCAATATCTAAACGAAGAATAATCATTTCTGATGAGCGGTTCGGACACCATAATTTGGTCAAAAATATCTCCGGCATCTCGGTGAAATAATGTTGCGTTCCCTTCGCGCGCCATTTGCTCAAACGGATTGTAAATGCCAAATTCTTTAACTTCTTCTTTTTTGCGTTTAGCTCCCACGCCTTCTTTGACGCTTTTGTTATAGGTTCCATCGTTCAAATCTCCCATGGTAATGATTTTGGCATTTGGGTTAATCTTGAAAATAGAATCCATGATTTTGCGGTTGAGCCTTCCGGCTGCTTCTCTGAATGGGCTACTCTTTTTCTCACCGCCAGAACGAGAAGGCCAGTGATTAACCATGATATTAACTTCTTCACCATCAAGATATCCGGTAACCAATAAAATATCCCTTGTGTAAACACGCTCACCATTGCCTACTTCTACTTTATCCTTGTCTTCTTTTTCGTCTTCAGACTCTTTTTCTTTGCTTTTATCTTCTTTTTTATCGTCGCGATAGATCATCAAAGGAATATTAACAGAGCTCACTGGTTTAAAGTGCTTTTTTTGGTATAGTAGCGCTACGTCTATTCCGCGCTTGTCCGGTGAATCAAAATGAACAATGCCATAGTCTGAAGCGGCCAGTTTGGGTTGTTTGATTAAATCTTCAAGCACACCTCGGTTTTCAATTTCTGCTCCACCTATCAAAGTAGGCGAATGCGGATTATCTCCGGTTCCGATTTCTGAAAGTACACGCGCTAGATTCTCGAGTTTTTTGTGATATTTTTTAGAGGTCCAGTTTTGGGCTCCGTTGGGCAACCACTCATCGTCGTTATTTGGATTGTTGATGGTATCAAACAGGTTTTCAAAGTTGTAAAAAGCAACTGTGTGAACTGAAAATTTTTTCTGTCCAATGGCGGTTTGAATTGCGAATAATACAATGAAGAGGGTTGTTATTTTGCTAATTCTCATAAAATCGTAGCGTTAAATTAAGGTGAACCTATCTATAAATTTCGAGTCAAAAGTATAATTTATTATTAAAAGATGTACATTTGTCGGCTGTTAAGTTTTTATTAAGCTTGGCTAAACCAGAAAATTAATCTCTTTTATTTTTATGAAAAAACTTGTTCTCTGTACATTGTTTGTCATGCAAGTGTTTTTTGCTTTTGCACAAAACTTAACCGGAGTTACCGGAAAAGTTGTCGATTCAAAAAACAACAAAGCATTGCAGAATGTAGTTGTGTCTATTGTAAATTCACCGATGACCACACTCACCGACAATACCGGTAAGTTCTCGTTGAATGATTTGCCTGCGGGTAGTCATACCCTTAAAATTGAAACGCAAGGATATGAAGTCCAATTACTTCAAATTGAAATCACCGCCGGACAAATGCTCGATTTAGGAAATGTTGTCGCTTCAGAAGACATTACGCAAGAGCAGCAATTAAGCCTCATTACCATTACTGAAAATGATTTGGGCGATGACAACAGCGGTTCAGAAAGTACTTCAGGTTTGCTACAAGCCAGTAGAGACAATTATCAACAAGCCGCTGCCTTCAATTGGGGACAAGCACGTTTCAAAATCAGAGGTTTGGACAATGAATACGGAACTACTATGATTAATGGTGTAGTGATGAATAAATTGTACGATGGCAGACCACAATGGAGCAATTGGGGCGGACTCAACGACGCCACCAGAAACCAAGAGTTTACTTTAGGAAGTAGCCCTTCTGATTACACTTTCGGAAACATTTTAGGTTCACAAGAAATCAATACACGCGCATCAATTTACCGTAAAGGTTCGCGCATTTCTTTCTCAGGAACCAATACCAACTACAGCTGGAGGGCTATGGGAACACATGCCTCTGGAATGAACACCAATGGTTGGGCTTTTGTAGTTTCAGCCTCCAGAAGATGGGCAAAAGAAGGTTATTTTGAAGGCACCGATTACGGAGCTAATTCAATTTTTGCAAGTGTTGAGAAAAAAATAAATGAAAAACACTCATTAAACTTTACATCTATCTACGCGCAAAATCGTCGTGGCAAAGTTTCGCCTAACACTCAAGAAGTTCTTGATTTGAAAGGAAACGAATACAATTCTTACTGGGGATGGCAAGATGGTAAAAAGAGAAACTCGCGTGTAAAAAGTATTGAAGAACCAATAAATATGCTAAGTCACTACTGGAAAATCACTGACAAAACCAACTTAAACACCAATGTTGCTTTCCAGACGGGTTCGGTTGGAAACAGCAGGTTAGCATATCAGTTGGCCAATAATCCTGACCCAACTTACTATAAATACTTACCAAGTTATTATTTGAACTCTTTGGACTATTATGTTCCGGCTGTCGATGGTAGTGGAAACCCAATCCTCGACCCAGACGGTAACCCAACCTATACCAACCCGACTGCAATTAATGCTCAAAATGCTTTTGTAGCCAATGGTCAAATTGACTGGAATGCCATGTACCGGGCCAATATGTCAAAAAATCAAAACGGGCGCAGTGTTTATGCTTTGTATGAAGACCGCACAGACGACAAACAGTGGACCGCTAATTCTATTTTGAACTCGTCAATCAACGATAACATTACCGTTAATGCAGGTATTAATTTCAAAAAATTAAAGTCTAGAAATTACGCCAAAATGCTTGATTTGCTGGGCGGTGAATACTTTAGAGATGTAAACGTTTTCTATCAAGGCGATGCTTTGCAGTCTGACTTGAATAACCCGAACAGAGATGTAAAAGTGGGCGATGCTTTCGGATATGATTACAATTTGTATGCAACAACATTTGACGGATTCACTCAGTTTAAATTTAACTACAAAAAAGTAGACTTTTATTTAGGACAGTCTTTTTCTCGTTCAGAATATAGAAGAGAAGGTTTGTACAAAAATGGTATCTATGCCAGCAATTCATATGGATATAGCGATAAGCTTATTTTTGAAAACTTTGGTTTCAAAGGTGGTTTGACTTATAAAATTACAGGAAGGCACATGTTTGATTTTAATGGCGCTTATTTAACAAAAGCCCCTTACATGAGAAACTTATTTATTAACGCTCGTGCCAACAACAATATTACCCCAAATATTGACAGCGAGAGAATTATGAGTTTTGATGCTAGTTACATCATTAAAACTCCTAAATTTAAATCTCGCTTGACTGGATACTTCAGTAAAATTATGAATTCGACTAAATTGTCTTATTTCTATGGTGAGGACTTATTTGACACCGGTGAAGTAGGTGAAGGAAATGAAGACTCATTCGTCAGTGAAGTCATTACCGGCATCAACAAGAAAAACATGGGGGTTGAGTTTGGTTTTGAATACCAAATTACTTCAACTATCAAAGCTACTGGGGCTGCTACTTACAGTCAATCAATCTATGATAACAACCCTAGGTTAAGTATCAATGACGATAATCAGGCTTCATCAACAAATCCGGTTCCGTTAACTGACTTTGGATACGCATATTGGAAAAACTATCGTGTGGCCGGAGCTCCACAACAAGCTTATTCGTTTGGGCTTGAATATAGAGATCCTAAATTTTGGTGGATTGGTGCTAATGTGAACTACTTGGCAGACACTTACAGAGATATTTCAGGTGTTTT
This sequence comes from Bacteroidota bacterium, assembly GCA_018267095.1. Taxonomy (GTDB): domain Bacteria; phylum Bacteroidota; class Bacteroidia; order Flavobacteriales; family Flavobacteriaceae; genus Flavobacterium. The sequence goes on along the minus strand of JAFDZC010000018.1, from coordinate 76,981 downwards.
GAGAACCAACAACTTTACGGTGGTAACCAACGGTGGAACTGACACTTATGATGGCTTAACCGAAAGTATTTTGCGCAACGTTTTAAAACAAGAAAAATTTGACCCAATAACATTGGTTAATTTAGTAGGTGGTAAATCGTGGAAAATCAAAAATGATACTTTTGGTTTCTTTGCTTCCGTAAACAACGTTTTTGATATTAAATACAAAACAGGAGGTTTTGAGCAATCAAGAAAAGCAACTTATCCAGATTATGTAGCCGACAATGGCAACGGAACACCTTCATTTGGACCAAAATACTTCCAAGGCTACGGAAGAACGTTTTTTGTAAATGTTTATCTTAACTTCTAATCAAAAATTCTATGAAAAATATTTTTAAATTTTTATTGATTTCATCGCTCTTTACGGGTGTTTTGGGCAGTTGTGACGATAAGACCGACATTCCTTATCTTGACAATCCAACTTTTAAAGAGGACTTTGAAACAAATTTCCCAAATTGGGTAAAATACAGCGAGGTCGGTGCTCAAGTATGGACTTTAGATCCAACTTTTGGAAACCCATATCCGGGCGCTTGTGCTAAAATGTCTGGTTACTCTGGCGGAAATAATGCAAATGTTGACTGGTTAATCTCGCCTGCTCAAGATTTATCAAGTTATTCTAGTGCATCAATCGCTTTTGATAATGCTTACAAATTTGACGGCCCGGCAATTGAAGTATATGTTTCTAGAAACTATTCTGGAAGCGGAGACCCAAATGCTACTGGTGTTACTTGGACCAAAATTGAAGGTGCTAATCTGTCTCCGGGTAACTATGCGTATGTGTCTTCTGGTTTGCTTGACATCTCGGGTTTTGCAGGTTCAGGAAACAACGCGGTATATGTCGCTTTTAAATACACTTCAACCACCTCGGCATCTTCTACTTGGGAGATAGATAATGTAAAAATTTACGGGAAAAACTAATTGGCAAATCCTAAATAACATAGATCATGAAAAAATATAAATTCTTATCCGTTTCGATCCTTTTGGGTGCTTTAATTAGCTGTACCAATCCTGAACATTATGGTGTTCCGAATGATTCAGACTTAAAAGACAATTGCTCTGATGTAACAGCTGATCTTGATGTTACGGAAGTAACTTCTGCAGCTACTGGTTCCTATATAAAGTTTGCTGATAAAGATTCTATCATGGAAGCTTACGTGACTTCAAGTGATGAAGGTGGAAACTTCTACAAATCGATTTCTTTTGTTTCTAAAGACGGAACTGTAGGTTTTAGTATGCCCATTGACGATTACAACTTGTACACTAAATACGAACCGGGAAGGTTGGTTTACATTCAGATGCGTAACCGTTATTTTGTGAAACAAAACAGTTCAACAGTCATTGGGTCTTTATACAACAACGGAACTCCTGATGACACTTTTGACGACGAAGTGGGCAGAGTTTCAGCTATAGACTACAAAACAATTTTGACTCCTTCATGTAGTGACTACAAAGCTGAAGAAGATTTAGTTCAGAAAATGACCATTGCAGAAGCCAAAAACGACGCTAATTTGAACAAACTTATAGAGCTTGACAATGTTCAATTTGTTGAAACTTCTTTGGGAAAAAAATACTTTGATCCAACTTTGAATAATTTAGGAAGTGCTACCAACCACACCATTCAGGATATTCAAGGAAATGAATTGATTTTACGCGTGAGCCAATATGCCGGTTTTGCTGGGGAATCTGTACCAAGCAGCAGCGGTAAAATATTGGGCGTTATGACCAAATACGGTAGCGATTACCAATTTATGGTCAGAACTACTCGTGATGTTCGTTTAACCAATCCTAATAGATTAAAAATTTTACTGAACGAATCATTTACCGGAGGTATCGGTTCATGGGTTGCTTTTAGTGTTTCTGGGGCTCAAGTGTGGGCGCAAAGCGCTTCATTTGGAAACCCAGGGGCTTGTGCGAAAATGTCTGGTTTTGCTAACAGCGCTAACAACGCCAATGAAGATTGGTTAATATCACCAGCACAAGATTTATCTTTGTTGACCAATGGTGCTACTTTAACTTTTGATACAGCTACTAAATTTCAAGGAAACGCGCTTCAGGTATTCATTTCCAACAATTATCCCGGTTCTGGAACACCTAATGCTGCCGGTGTAACTTGGACACCAATTACAGCTACTTTGTCACCTATTAACGGAAATTATGTTTGGACCGGTTCAGGAGATGTCAACATCGACTCATTTACAGGTTCAGGTAACAGTACCGTTTATGTAGCCTTTAAATATACTTCCACCACCAGCGCATCTGCGACTTGGGAAGTTGACAATGTAAAGATTACCCCGAACTAATTATTTTATAATTATATGAAATAAAAAAGAGGCTTTAAGGCCTCTTTTTTTATTTTATCCTTACCTCAAAAATCAATGATAATAATTGATCATGGCAATCTCCAAGTTGAATCTCGGATAGATTTAAGCAATTCGAAAATATTTGCCGAAATCAAAATATTTTGTTGCAATTCAAAAATGTGAAAACAAATCGCAACAATTTTTGTGTCATTTTTTTCAAAATTTTTTTTTTGACACGAATTCTGTGTCATTTTAAAAAAAAATAAAATTTTGACACGTTTTAAGAAATCAAAACTGAACTTGATTTAATTTTAAATCGTTAAGTAAAAAATTATTGCAACGAGAGAGCTAAAAAGTTTTACTGTAAGAAACGAAATCTACAATCAGTGGGCATCCAAGAACCGCAAATCAAGCGTCGTTGCTGGAATTTATTAGCTCGATACTTGATGTTCCGCTTTTGTATAATTTAATGAAACTAACACTACTCACATATAAGCCTATAGCTAGTTGCAACAGATTTACATGCCTTTTCTGAAATACAACTATCTCTGGTCAGAGTATCCGATAAGAAATTTAAACATTCACTTGAGCGAGCGCTCACTAAAACTTAAATTCACTGACCTACTAAAAAAAAATAATCAATCACTTGGCAAGATTCATCTTATACTTTTTGTCGTTTAAAAATCTATACTTGTTTTGTTAGAACTTATAAAGGCTAGCAAAATCCGCTGTTTGATTCGATGATAATCTTTTAAAATTAGTCTTTTCATAGTGAAAATTAACCAGAATAAAATCTAACTAGCCTTGCAACAGAAGCATATTGAACAAATGATTTGCACTATTTATTATATGGTTATCGATACTGTCAAGTGTATAGAAACAAAAAAGCGGAGCCATCTGACTCCGCTTTAAAAATAATAAAAGCTTATGTTATTTTTTGACAATAAGGAATTCTGAACGTCTGTTTTGAGCGTGTTGCTCTTCAGTACAGTTTTCTTTACAATCTACTTTAGGCTCAATTTCTCCCATTCCTTTTCCTGAGATACGCTCAGCGGCAATTCCTTTAGAAATTACATACTGAACAGTTGATTGAGCACGCTTATCAGAAAGATTTAAGTTATACACATCGCTACCGCGGTTATCGGTGTGCGATTTAGCCAAAATAACCATATTAGGGTTCGCTTTAAGCGCTTGAACCAACTTGTCTAACTCAAAGGCTCCCTCGCGCGTAATATTAGCTTTATTGTACTCAAAATAAATTGGATTCAACACCACTTCTGTTTCGGTGATAATCGCTTCAATAGGTTGAATAGATAAAGGCATTTCTTTTTTGCCGCCTTTGGTTTTGGTAACAGCAAATGTATTGCTTTCAAAACCTTCATTAGATACTTCTAGGCTATATGCTTTGTCACATTCAACATCATAAGAAACCTGTCCTTTTTCATCCGCATTTTTGGACGTAATCACATTGTTTTTATCGTCTAAGATTGCCACTTTGGCGCCTGGTATAATTGCCCCTGTTTTTGCATTGGTAATCGTAGCGATAATTTCAACACCGCACAACGGAGTCGCTATGTAAATATCATCACTTTCTCCACGATTGCTGGCAAAGAAACCAATGTTTTTGTCCTTGTTAAATGTAAAGTCAAAATCATCCTTTTCACTGTTGATCGGTTGTCCCATATTCACGGCTTCTGTTCCTTTGGCTAAATCAGCCACGAAAACGTCTAAGCCGCCAAGCCCTTGCTTACCTGTTGATGCATAATACAAAGTAGTGTTGTCATCAGCAATAAACGGGAAACTCTCGTTGGCTTCTGTATTGATTTTGGTGCCTAAATTAACAGGTTCTCCAAAGGTTCCATCCGCATTAACGGCAACTTTCCAAATATCAACTCCTCCAATGCTCCCTGGCATATTAGATGAGAAGTATAAGGTTTTGCCATCACGGCTTAAACTTGGATTGCTGGTAGAATATTCTTTTGAGTTAAACGGAAGCGAAATGATTTTACCCCATTTTCCGTTTTCTTTAGTGCAAACAAAAAGATTGTTCTTACCCAATTGAAGATTGTTTTTTTTGTCTTTCTCGAATACCTTTTCGCGGAAACTATCACTGCTGAAATAAACTGTATTCCCATCAGCACTGATGGTTACCGGTCCGTCATGACGTTTTGAATTGAGTTCGTTAACGGTTGTAGCGTTGGTAAAAGTTCCGTCAATATTGTAATCGGCTTTGTAAATATCTAGGAAAGGTTCTTTGGTCCATCCATAATCTTTACGTGCGGTGTTGCGGGCGCTAGTAAAATACAATTGATTATCGTAAAGAACAGCTCCAAAATCAGATTTATCACTATTGATTTCCAGCGGTTTAACCGTGAAATTTTTGTGTTTATCCAACAATTTAGGAACATAATTCGGGTTTTGTTTGAATGAAATCGCACGTTGATCATTTGGAGCCAAAGCCGCAAACTTTTGCATTTGCTTGTTCGACTCTTCGTATTTACCGTTTGATTTGAGCATTTGCGCATAGCGATAATATGTTTCGGCATCTTGATCTGTTTGCGTCGCCTGTGCATACCATTTTGCTGCTTCAGCTGTATCAAACATATTAAAATAAGTATCCGCCAATTGTTTGTAAACATAAGGGCTTGTTTTGCCATTCTCAACGAGTTTCAAATACTCTTTAGCGGCAGAAACGTATTCGTAGCGGTTGTAAAGTTTATCCGCTTTCTGCGTATCGGCGTTTTGCGCAGTTATACTACAAGTAATCGCAAAACTAAGGGCTATATATAACTTTTTCATGTTAAGCTTGCTTTAAGAGATTAGAAATAACGAGGAGACTGAGATACTTTTTTCGGGAAGTTCAAATCGAACAACAAGATGATCTCGTGCGACGATGTTGTAGCTACTTTCAAATCAGAGATAACATGATCGTAGGCATAACCAATTCTCAAGTTGGGATTGATGGAATAATTAACCATGGCTCCAAAACTATCATCTCTTCTGTAAGTGGCACCCATTTCAAATCGCTCATTGTATAAAAAGTTGGTTGAGATATCATAAGAAATCGGTGAACCAAAAGCGGTTTTTACCATAGCAAAAGGTTTGAACTTCCACATGTCAGAGAGCTGGAATACATAACCTCCTGTTAAGAAATAGTGCACAGACTCATTCCCGTATTTTCTTCCGTTATAATCCAAATGCGTTGATTTAAGCATGTTGGGTACAGAGAAAGCCAAATAATACTTATTGGTATAATAGAACACCCCAGACCCAATATTTAAAAACGTGTTGCTCGTGTTTTCAGCAAAGGCCGGGTCATTCAAGTCAGGCACATTGCTTTGACCGATTTCACTGTATAAACCTACTTTGTGAAAGGTAGCTCCACCTTTCATACCAAAAGCTAATTTATGTTCTCCTCCAAGACTGAGCGTGTATGAGAAATCAGCATAAACATTGTTCTCTGAAATAGGACCGATTTTATCCGAAATCATCGAAAGTCCCAAACCGACATTCTTGCCAACAGGCATTGAGCCCGCAAGAGAGAACGTCGAAGGAGCTCCTTCAATATCAACCCATTGCTTTCTGTATAACAACCCAAAAGACAAATTCTCTTTTGAGCCGGCATAAGCAGGGTTAATTACGTTCATGTTATACATGTACTGAGTATAGTGAGGGTCTTGCTGAGCGATAGCGCCAAGTGAGGTCAAAACCAAGAGTAACGACGTATAGATTATTCTTTTCATTGTAATACTTTTTGTAAAGTTTGCTTTGTTTTTAAACTTCAATTAATCTCAAATTTGACTATTGCTCGTGGTTGATATAAATCCATCCAGATTTTGATTTCTGACCATCAATGTCAATAACATAGAAATAGGTTCCATCAGGCAATTCATCTCCGTTATCAGATTGTCCGTACCATTCGTTTACATATCTAGATTTGCTGTAAACTTTGGTTCCGTATCTGTTAAAGATTTGAAGTTTAGATACATTAAATCCTTCCAAATCGAAGTAATCATTTTTATCATCTCCTCTACCGGTTCCTTTAGGCGATATACCTTTTTGAATCAAACATGAAATGGTAGTAACCGATACCGGTTGGGTATCCGAACAGCCATTAGTAGTAACTTCACAAGAATAATTACCTGTTTGAGTAACCACTAAAGTTGAAGAATTAGCATCTACAATTACATTTCCGTTCTCGTCTTTCCAAACATAGGTAGCTCCTTGAATTTCAGGTGAAACGGTTAATGTATAATTCGCACCTATACAACCTCCATCAACAGTGAACACTGGTTTAGGAACTATCGTAACCTCTAAAGTTTGAGAAAGAGCACAAACATTAGGCGCAGGGCTAAAGGTATAGGTACCGCTCTGAGTAATGGTTGCCGGAGTCCAAACGCCTGGAATTCCATTTGGTGAAGTGCTGTCTAAGGTTGGTATTGGACTGCCTTCGCAAATAGGTGGAATCGTTGCAAAATCAGGTGTTAAAGTCGGATTAACCGTGATGGTCATTGTTTGACCTAAAGCACACTGCCCTGCATTTGGTGTAAAAGTATATGTATCCGAAGTCGTATTGCTAACCGTAGCAGGACTCCAAACACCTGTAATTCCTTCATTAGATGTTGCAGGTAATATTGGCGCTGTAACACCAGAACAAAACGGCAAAATTTGAGTAAATGTAGGCGTAATATTCGGCGGTGTTACTTGAATAGTCATTTGTACCGAGACAGCACATTGACCCGCATCTGGTGTAAATGTATATGTATCAGTAGCGGTATTGCTTACTGTAGCAGGAGCCCATACACCGGTAATGCCTTCTGTTGATGTAGCCGGTAAAGTTGGCGCAGTAGTCCCTTCACAGAATGGTGCTATCTGGGTAAAGGTCGGTGTAATATTCGGTGGTGTAACCTGAATAGTCATTTGAACCGGAACAGCACACTGACCAGCATCTGGTGTAAATGTATATGTATCAGTAGCGGTATTGCTTACTGTAGCAGGAGTCCATACACCGGTAATGCCTTCTGTTGATGTAGCCGGCAAAGTTGGCGCCGTTGTACCTTCACAGAATGGCGCTATCTGGGTAAAGGTCGGTGTAATATTAGGTGGTGTAACCTGAATAGTCATTTGAACCGGAACAGCACATTGACCAGCATCTGGTGTAAATGTATATGTATCAGTAGCGGTATTGCTTACTGTAGCAGGAGCCCATACACCTGTAATTCCTTCCGTTGAAGTAGCCGGCAAAGTTGGCGCAGAAGTACCTTCGCAGAAAGGTGCTATCTGAGTGAAGCTCGGCGTAATATTCGGCGGTGTTACTTGAATAGTCATTTGTACCGCGACACCACATTGTCCTGGGTCTGGGGTAAATGTATAGGTATCACTAGCAGTATTACTAACTGTAGCAGGAGTCCAAACTCCAGTCATACCATTGTTGGAAGTTACTGGTAATGCCGGCGCAGGTGTTCCTTGACAGAATGGATTTATTTGAGTAAATGTTGGTGTGATATTTTGCGTTGTAACCTGAATAGTCATGGTTGCTATATCGGCACACTGACCTGCATCAGGCGTAAAGATATATGTATCAGAATTAGTATTGCTGATTGTTGGTGGATTCCAACTTCCTGTTATACCGTTGCTAGAGATATTGGCAAAGCTTGGCGCCGTTGTACCAGAACAAATCGGGTCAATTTGGGTAAATACAGGAATAGTCAAAGGAGTTACTACAATTGGTACTGTTGTACTTCCTGTTCCAATACAATTCGGCAAATCTCCTGCGAAAGTATAAGTAATTTGGTATGAGCCAGGTTGAGAGGCCGCCAAATTAACTTCACCGGTTACAGGGTCAATGACCAACTGAGCCGAATTTGTGGTGAATTGTCCGTTCGGAGTCAATCCAACAAATGAATTAGTTGGGTTTGGATCTGAAATACAAACTACCGCAGGGTATTCACACGATGTGACTGGCTGATTGACATTTGAAGGAGTAATCTCAAAAGTAAGTGACGATATACAAGTCGTTGTCAAATCTCTAACATATATTGTATGCGTTCCAACAGCTAGTCCAGTAAAGGTCACCGGAGGAGACAACGTTTGCCAAGGTGTGTTATCAACATTGTACTGATATCCTGAAACTGGGGCCGCAGAGTGCGAACCAATATTACTGTAATCAGCCGCTGTGGTGGTACCTGTCCAATCAATCACGGTCCAATCCGATGAATTCCAAGTAGTACTTGGCGCAATCGCTGAAGCGTTACGTCTGTAGTCATAACCCGCGGCATTTAATGGTGTAAAGTTGGTTCCGTTTACACCCCAAACATCCACTACTACATCAGCACTGGTCGTTAATACAATACTATCGTCTGTATTGACTCCTGAACATGTTGTTGCTGACATCTGAGGAGTAATACCAAACAAATTATTATCATTACTTAACTTAACAACAACTGTTGCGTTGTTGGCTATGTTTCCTGAAAGAGCAAAATCACATTGAGCTCCAGCAATTCCATTGTTGTATTGTTTGATTTTGTATCCGCTCAAGTCAACTGCTGCGCCTGTTCCGTTATAGATTTCAACATAGGTCAAAGAAGCTGAAGTCGAGCCATTTGGTTCGTCGGTCACTTCAGAGATATATAAGTTTGAAGGTAATGCAGCGGTAGTCCCAACTGGAGAATTAACTAATATACTTCCTAACAAGTTTTCACATGTAGGTTGTGTAATGGTAATATCTGGTGTAGGGGTTACATTAAAAGTTACATCAATAGTATCCTCAACTTCGTTCAAACCACAAGCTCCGGTAACTTTGTACGAACCTGATTGATTTACAGTAATAGTTGGGCCTGTTTCGCCTGGAATTGGAGTAGTCGATCCGTTATAGAACCACTGATATGAGCCAGGAACATTATTCAAATCAACAACACCTTCTAAAGCATTGAGCGTAACAGTAGGGTCACAAACGGATTTGTTTGGTCCGAGTTCGACACCACAACAAATGGTCTCACCTGCATCAGGATCTGTGAAATTGGTTTGAACCAACTTGATAAATCCAGCAGCACCATTAAAATTGGTAATCAAAATGATGTAATACTCGTCTTGTTGAGCGTTAGGAATACTAAGGGTCTCTGTAAAACTGGCACTGTAACTGCAGTCTACAATATTTCCAAACGGATAAAAAGTGTTATTTGGCGGAAAGTTGTCAAACGGACAAGTAGGACAATCAGAAAACGCAATTTGACTACAAGCTTGTGTTGATGTAAATGGTCCCCAAGCTACAAAATCAACATCTAAGTTTTGACCTGTTGGATTACCCGCAGCATCAATAGCGGTATTTTGTAAAATATTAAAATACAATGGTCCGGTTTGTCCAACGTGTAGTGTATAATAAGTTGGATTCGGGTTTGAGCCCAAACAAGCTATTTGACCAGTACTCGGAATTCCGGTTGTGTTTTCAAAAATATATGGATCTGTTGGTGATGAACCACAGAACGGAGCTGCATTCTCACAAGTAGAAACTGATTTTACACAAAGATCGAAAGTTGTTACTTGACTCGTGGCTTCATTAGACCAAACACGAATATAATAAGTTTGACCCACCACAAAAGTGTTATCGTTACTGGTTAAACTATTGGCAGCGCTACAGTATTTTTGAACCAAAGCACCACAAGTTCCTGAATAAACCGCGTGATTTAAATTGGTTGTTGTTCCTTCAACGTTTAATAATGAAATTATATGTCTGGTACCTGTCGCAACAAAACTAAACCAAACATCATCATTCGCATTTCCTTGACAAGCCGTTGGTGCTGGTGTTGAAGCTGTGGCTCCAATGACGTTTCCTGGGGTAGTAAAAGTACATACCGCATTTGGATTTACGGTTACAGGAATTGCATTTGCACAAGCATCATTCGTTGCTGGTGGTGGTGGCGTTTTAATACAAACATTAAAGGTTGCTGATTGACCTGCTGTTGTTCCATTGGTATAAACGCGAATATAATAGGTTTGTCCAACCACCAAACCAGTGGCAACACTTTGGGTTTGATTGCTGCAGTAAATGTTTGTCAAAGTACCACAGTCCCCTGAAAATAAAGTATGGCTCAACGCTACGGTAGCCGATGCTGGTGTTGGGATCAAATCTTTGATTTCAATCATGTGGATGTTATTGGTCGCAGTAAATTTGAACCAAACATCGTCATCGCTTCCTGTACAACCAGTCCCAGTTAAAGTAGGTGCCGAAGCTGTTGCTCCTAGTGTATTACCTGCTGTTTGTTGATTACAAACTCGATCGGGATTCACCGGCACATCAATAGCTCCAAGGCATTCATCGTTGGCAGGTGGTGAAGTGATACAAATATTAAAAGTAACTGATTGACCCGCTGTAGTATTTGAATTGTACACTCGGATGTAATAGGTATTTCCTACTGTTAATCCCGTAGCACCACTGTTAAGCGCTGTACTACAATACAATTTTACTAAGTTGTTACAATCGCCTGAAAAAACACTGTGGTTTAATGTTGCAGTAGCGGGTGTCCCCACTAAATCCGTCAAATTAATGCTATGGCTGGTAGCCGTAGCCACAAAACTATACCAAACGTCATTATTGGCTTGACCACAACCTGTTCCCGATAAAGGTGGGGTTAAAATCGGCAGTGATGCAGTTGCCCCAAAGGTATTTCCTGCCACAGTCGTAACACAAGCTTGCCCCGGATTTACAGGCACCGGTGTAGCAGCTAAACACTCATCATTTAGTGGTTTAGTGACAAATGTAACTGGAGTTAAAACCGTCCACGCACTTGTTTCTGTATCAGAACACAACGCTTTTACATAAAAAGTGTACGAAGTCGACGGAGTAAGAGGTGATAAAACATATGAAGTAAGACCTCCTGTTGACGCAATAGTGGGCGGTGTCGGAGGAATGTTCGTTGGCGCCGGTTGTCCTGTAGCTACTACATAGATAGCAAAATCCGGAGATGCAGGAGATGAGTTGTCTGTCCAAGAAAGCGTCGCTGAAGTGGCAGTTGTAACGGCTGTCATACCTGTTGGTTTAGAACAAGGTGCAGGAGTACAATTTCCTGTTCCACTATACAATACTGTAAGCGGAGCTCCTTGACCCGGTAATTTTGTATAAAGAACATCCAAAAATGGGTTAACAACGGTAACACCTATTAAATCAGGTGAAGTTCCCGCAACGCTCCAGTATAAATCATATGGAACACCCGGACACATGGCAACGGTAACACCAGCAGCATTGTTAATTTGGTTAGCTCCTAAAGTCGCAACGGTAATACCATTTTGTCTTACCAGCATTCTACCACCATTCCATGTGTTTCCAGCAGTGTTAGTCAATACGAACTTGTAATTACATTTGGTAGCCGGGTCACAAGTTACAGTATTAAAACTTGGCGTCGTAGCTGGCTGCCAAACACTTGAATCAGATGGTGAACAAACGGTTCTTACATATACATAATATATGGTTGCCGGCTGTAAACCTGTAGCTGTGAACGGAGATCCCGGAGCAGTTACATCAAATAACAATTCTCCATTTCCACTAGGTGGTACAACCCCTGGTGTTGGTGGTGCTGTTGGTCCTTGTGGAGTCAGCACTGCAGGAATTAACAAAACTTCCCAGTGGTTGTCTGTTGGTTGACCGTTGGTCCAAGTAACAGTAGCTGATGTAGTGGTAATACTAGCTGCTGTAACCGCTACTGCTGTCGGTCTAAAACAGGTTGGAATTGTTGTAAAGTTAGTAGGACCCGCCCATGTACTTGGACTATTTACAGAGCAGATTGACTGAATATAAACACTATATTGTGTATCTGGAATTAAGGTTCCTACAGGAATTGTAAACGTAGGCGGATTCACTGAACCCGGCACAGTATATGTCGGAGGAGTAGTTCCTGTTGGCGCTGGCTGCCCAAAAGGAACAATATAAATACCCCAATCTGTAGTTGGAATTCCAGAAGACGTCCAATTGATTACCGCCGAAGTAGTTGCTATGGTTGCTGTTGGGACAATAATTCCAGAAGGTGGTTGACATTCCGGATTCAAACAATCCACCATTTTAGTGAGCAAAGTATTGCCAACTTGGCTTCCGCTGTTTGTGGTTATAGAATAAATAGGTTGGTCAAAGCTGTTTTTTACCAACAAACGAACTGAGTTCGCATTAGTTCCGGCGGTTGTCCATACCAAATCAAATGGTAAAGCATTACACAACGGAACGGTAACATTCACCGGACCTAAGCCTGTAGTAAATGTTGGGCCGATGCTTCCTACCACAATACCCGCTTGTTTGATTTGCATGATGGCGCCTTTCCATCCGTTTCCGGTTGAAGTAGACAAAACAAAAGTGTAATTACATTTATTGACGGCCTCGCAAACATCTGTGTTGAATAAGAACGGCCCTGACCATGGACTAAACAATCCATTGCCACAATCGGCTCTTACCCAATACTGATATTTAGTTCCAGCAACTAATGGTGTGCCGTCTAGTTGTGCGGTTACAGGAAAATTTGTGTTGGTCACGGCCAAAACACCTGCTCCTGAAGGAATCAGTGCGCCTTCAAGTTGCACCGCTACTTCCCATGTTGTTGAGATACTACCCGTCCCGTTAGCCCAAGAAAGGTTAGCACTTGTGGTTGTAAATGATGGAACTGATAAATTGATCGGAGCTACACAATTGGCTTCTTGAACAATTAACGTATAAGGATAATTTGGTGTTGCTGTGGTTGATGATAATACAATATATACGGTTGATCCTGCACCAACATTCACTGTAAGGTTTCTAATACTAGCATTCGCATTGGCTACACCGCCCAAACAAGTTGTTCCGATTGAACCACAAGAACCATAAACAAATACCCCTGTATTGGTGCTTCCCTGAGGGTTCATACTAATCGCTAATAGAGTAGCCGTTGCAGCGCTGTTCGTATATGAATAAACCACATCATTACTGGCTAGGTAAGCTCCTGTTGTTCCACATGAATTCCCGGGCGTATCACCTGTTGGAGCAATATTATCTCCATAAATAAGTGTATTGCTGTTTTCTTGAAACGGCAAGGTAGTGATTGGTCTTGGGTCAGAACACAAAGAACCTAGAGGCGGCACGGGAATTAAAAAAGGACCAACCCAGATACTGGTGCTCTCCGGACAAACCGAACGGACATAATATTGATAATTTTGTCCCGATGTTAAACCGGTTATTTGTGTTGTTCTGGGAGTTGAGGTCGTATTAAAAGTTGGGGTTGTTACAACACCTGTTTGAGCTGGTACTGCCTCGGGGTCAAAACCTGTTGGGCCATAAATGATTTGGAAATCATTAATCCCTGTTGGCGCAGTCCATGTTAAGGTAGCAGTCGACGAAGTAATAGTTGGTGCCAATAAGTTGGCCGGATCCGGACATCTCTGAATAATTCTTACATTGTCAACCAACCAACGATCTCCGCCAGTAGCAGCACCGGGTTGGGTGAATACTTTAACAAACGCAAAATATCTGGCTCCTGTAAAAGTCAGATTAATGATTTTTTCTTCGTAGTCTAGCTGATCAGCCGTTAGCGTGCTCAACTCGGTTTCTGTGTACTCTTGCAAAACCGTAAAAGCACTTAAGTCTGTTTGATCGGCAGATGATGAAACGCGAATCTGATACTTGGTTCCGGTGTCGCCAGACAAGGTTTGTCTGGTAAAAAACCTGAATTGACTACTTGCTGGAATTCCCGTAATCTGAGGGGTAATGAGCCACTCTTCGGCCAAAACTCCTTGACCGGTGTTTTCACGATCTACAAAGGCGCAGTCGGTTCCTTGATAGGCCGGAAAAGCGACTGTGTTCTTTTTCCAGTTTTGACCAACATTGGTTCTGTTGTCTCTGACCAACCAGTTTCCTGAGGTAAGCGCCCAAACACCCGAAGCGTCAGCTGTAGTTGGTGCACCCTCAAATCCCTCGTTTAGCTGAGCCTGTCCAACGAGACTGTACAAGGCAACAAAAAAGAATAGAATAATTTTTTTCATAACAATGAAAATTTAGGTGGTTTGTTAAAGTATTGCAATTTTTGAGCCCCAAATTTAACAAAATATATGAAAGCGTTAAGAGAAATTTACTTTTTAACGTACATCATTGAAAAATCATCGGTATAATGCCCATAAAATCAGGTGAAATGTTACTTATTTGATTAGTTTTGCAATCGAAAATTACTCTATGTTAGAAAAAGAAAACATAAATTATGAACGAACCGTGGTGGTGGGCATTGTAACCCAAAACCAATCGGAAGAAAAGCTCCATGAATACCTTGACGAGCTTGAGTTCTTAACTTTTACGGCCGGAGGCGAGGTCATCAAACGTTTTTTTCAAAAAATGGAACGTCCCAACCCAAAGACTTTTCTCGGAACCGGAAAAATGGAAGAAATCAATTTATTCGTTCGAGAACATCAAATTGCCACCGTTATTTTTGATGATGAACTTTCTCCTTCACAACAAAAAAACATCGGCAAAATCCTGAACTGCAAAGTGCTTGACCGAACCAATTTGATTCTGGATATTTTTGCTCAACGTGCCGAGACATCATATGCCCGCACCCAAGTTGAATTGGCCCAATGTCAATATTTATTGCCTCGCCTCTCCGGAATGTGGACGCACCTTGAACGTCAAAAAGGAGGTATTGGGCTTCGAGGTCCGGGTGAAACCGAAATTGAAACCGACCGCCGTATTGTGCGTGACCGAATCGCGCTTTTGAAAGAGAAAATCAAAACCATTGACAAACAAATGTCTATTCAGCGAAGCAATCGCGGGGCTATGGTGCGCGTCGCTTTGGTGGGTTACACCAATGTGGGCAAGTCAACCTTGATGAATGTTATCAGCAAAAGCGAAGTATTTGTCGAGAATAAATTATTCGCCACCTTAGATACCACCGTTCGCAAAGTCGTCATCAAGAATTTGCCCTTTTTGCTTTCAGATACCGTTGGATTTATTCGCAAATTACCTACTCAATTGGTTGAATCCTTTAAAAGTACTTTAGATGAAGTGCGCGAAGCCGATTTGCTTTTGCACGTAGTGGATATATCACATCCGGATTTTGAAGATCATATTGCTTCGGTTAATCAGATTTTGCAAGACATCAAAAGCCACGACAAACCAACTTTGATGGTGTTTAATAAAATCGACGCCTATCAACATCAAGTCATTGAAGAAGACGATCTCATGACCGAGCGCACCCGAAAACACTATACGCTCGAAGAATGGAAACAAACGTGGATGAACGATTTTGGGCACAAAAACACCTTGTTCATCTCGGCCACGAATAAAGAAAATTTTGAAGAATTTCGCGAGCGCGTTTATGAAGCCGTTCGACAAATTCACATCACGCGTTTTCCGTACAATCACTTTTTATATCCTGATTATAAAGACGCCCAAGAATAAAAAAAGCCTGATGTTAAGATCAGGCTTTTTAGTAATATTTACTTTGATTTAGAATCCGTAATTCACACCCAAACCAAAAATTTGTCTGGTCTGAAAACCGCTAAAAGCATTGTCGTCATAAATCGTTTGAAATACAAAATTGGTCGTCAGATAACGATTGATTTTCATAACCATATTCATTGTATAGTCTAAATCTACATTTTGCGGTTTTTCTAGATAATTAGAATACAAATTCAAAGTGTTTTCCATGGTTACATTTTGCATGAGGTCAAACTTGTAATAGCCAGATGCATAAAAACCGAGTTCATAACGATAACTTCTACCTTCTTCAACTCCAAAGTATTTTTTGTTAGGCAAGGTCATGCTTTTGTCAACATAGGTCACTTTTGAAGTAATTGGTGCCATGTTGAATTTAAAATTGTCGCTTTTCTTCCAAAGTAAACCTGGACCAAAAGTCAAATAACCCGGAGAGAATGCATTGGTGCTTTCTGTTCGAATTTCTTTACCATTGGCATCTTTTGAGTATACATAACCTTTGGTAAACTGCGTTCTGAAGTTCATGAAAAATGAGTAGTACCAATATCCGCTGGCTTTTTTCCCAAAAACCGAATTGTACTCAAATCGATCATCGGTCTTCTTTTCAAAATCAGCATTTTTGGTTTGAATAAGCCCATAAGAAGCAATCACTTTGTTGTCCCAAGTAATCTTGTCTTTTTTATAATTGAAATCATAATTGATCCCCAAATTACCCGAAATATTGTTTTCCCCTCCGGCCAACCAATTGTTGAAGTTTGATTGATTGAACAAGAAAATCAAGTTTCCTTTGGTTTTCCATCCGTTGCTTGTGGTGTCGACGGTTTTTTTGACTGTTTTTTCAGTGTTGACAATCAGTTCTTTTTCTGAAGTTTGAGCTTGAATCATTCCACTGACTAGCAGCACAAATGCCCACCATAGTTTTTTTGTCATTTGTTCTTTGTTTTAGAAAGGGCAAAATTAAAAAAACGAGCGAAAAATCTGATTGTGAGGGTCTTTATTTTTTTGCTTTATAAAGCGGAACCGCCGAACAAGCCTCGCCATACATAATGCTTTTGGCGTATTGTTGTAAATACTGCACCGCCATCAAATAGGCGCTCATCGGAACCGGTTTTTGAGAACATCCTTTCAAGATGACTGGCTTGTCTTGATAAATTGAATAATCAATTTTCGGCAAAATATCTTGGTATAAAGCCGTTTCTAAATCTTCTAAATTTCCTTGAACTATTTTGGCCGCAAAAGGTGATAAATGAGTGGTCGCTAAAATATACGCCCAAGCCGGAACAATCGCATCAGTACTGCAATAAAGAGCCACATACTGATCCTGATATGCGCTCCAGTCATAACTATTCAAAGCGGCTCTGAATTCTTTTTCTCTGAGCACGAAACCTTCTAAAAGCCATTGAGATAAATCGATTTGTGCACGCGTTCCTTTGGTGTAATAATCTTCTAAATCAAAAACCTCAAGTGCGCTGTTGGCAACTCTATTGATGATTTCGTCTGACATGATTACAACATTCCAAGTTCAAGTTTGGCTTCTTCGCTCATGAGATCTTTGCTCCAAGGCGGATCAAAAGTAATTTCAACTTCGGTGGCTTTTACGTTTTCAATCGAAGTTACTTTTTCTTCCACTTCTCTGGGCAAAGTTTCAGCAACCGGACAATTAGGTGAAGTAAGCGTCATCAGGATTTTAACTTCAAAATCTTCGTTGACCATTACATCGTAAATCAATCCTAATTCGTAGATGTCCACGGGAATTTCCGGATCGTAAATAGTTTTGAGTTTTTTGACAATCGCTTCTCCGAGCGCTTGGGTGTCAATCGTTGTTTCCATAGGATCATTTTTTGGCAGTATATGCTAATGCGTACATTTTTATTTGTTTGATCATTGACACGAGTCCGTTGGCCCGTGTGGGCGATAATTGTTCTTTGAGTCCGATTTTATCAATAAAATCAGTGTTGGCCGAAAGAATGTCTTCAGGCGTTTGGTTAGAGAATACGCGAATCAAAATGGCGATGATTCCTTTGGTAATGATGGCGTCGCTATCAGCGGTGAAAACTACTTTGTCTTGGTTCATCTCGCTGTGTAACCAAACTTTTGATTGACAGCCTTTGATGGTGTTGTCGTCGGTTTTGTATTCGGGCGCAATCAACGGCAACGTTTTTCCTAAATCAATCACATACTGAAAACGCTCTTCCCAGTCGTCAAACATTGAAAACTCATCAATAATTTCTTCTTGTATTGCTTGTATTTTCATTACTGTTTTGGGGCTAATGCATTCAATTGATTAACTAACTTTTCAATCTGAGCCGGTGGTGCGCCGTGATCAAAAGTTTGCGACTGATACAAACTATCCTGGTAAGTAATCTTTAAATCTGCATGCGGAGCGCCATCGTATAATCGCTTTTTGGTGGGCGCTTCATAGCTGGATAATTCTTGTAGTTTGAGTTTTTGAAATTCATCTACCAAAGATTTCCAATCGGCTTCTGACATCAACTGATCTTTTACCACTGCATCGTTCTCGTCTCTTCGGTTTTTATATACTGAATAATGCTGATTTTTTACTACAATTCTTTGGTAAAACCCTCGCGCATTGGCAGTGTAATCAACTACTGTATTAGTCATGTCTTTCTGAGCATCAGCACCACAGCCTTTGCCCATAAGCAACATCAAAAATATAAGGGAAACTGTTTTCATCATTTTATAAAAGCATTAGTCGGGCCTTTTGAATGGCGTCTATCATATAATCAATTTCTTCTTTAGTATTGTAAAAAGCAAACGAGGCGCGCACGGTTCCGGGAATTCCGTAAAAATCCATAATCGGTTGGGCACAGTGATGTCCGGTTCTGACGGCAATTCCTTTTTTATCGATGATGGTTCCAATGTCATACGGATGAATCCCCTCAATATTAAACGAAACTACCGAGGCTTTTTGACTTGATGTTCCGTAGATTCTCAAACCTTCTATCTCGAGTAGTCTTTGTGTTGCGTATCGCAATAGCTCGTTTTCATAGGCTTGAATGACCTCAAAACCAACCGAATTCAAATAATCAACCGCGGTTCCTAAAACAATTCCTCCGGCAATATTGGGTGTTCCGGCTTCAAATTTATGCGGTAATCCGGCATAAGTGGTTTTTTCAAAACTGACTGTCGCTATCATTTCGCCTCCGCCTTGATACGGTGGCAATTGATTGAGCCACGTTTCTTTTCCGTATAAAATACCCACGCCGGTTGGACCGCACATTTTGTGCCCAGAAAAAACGTAAAAATCGCAATCTAAATCTTGAACATCTGGCTTTAAATGCGGAACCGCCTGCGCTCCGTCTACCAAAACCGCTGCGCCAACTTCATGAGCTAATGCAATCATTTCTTTGACCGGATTGATGGTTCCAAGCGCGTTGGAAATATGATTTACGGCTACAATTTTGGTTTTTTCGTTGAGTATTTCGCGGTATTTTTCTTGAATGAGTTCACCTTGATTATTCATTGGAATCACTTTCAAAACAGCACCGGTTCGCTCGCAAAGCATTTGCCAGGGAACAATATTGCTGTGGTGTTCAAGAGCAGAAACCAAAACCTCATCGCCGGGCTTTAAAACTGAGGCAAAACCGTTGGCAATGGCATTCACTGAATGGGTCGTTCCAGAAGTAAAAATCACTTCATAAGCATGCGCCGCATTGAGGTGCTTTTGAATTTTCTGACGCGAAAGCTCATAAGCATCCGTAGCTAATTGGCTCAGAGTGTGCACACCACGATGAATATTGGCATTGATTTGCTCGTAATAATGTTGTATCGCCTCAAGCACCATTTGGGGTTTTTGCGAAGTGGCTCCGTTGTCAAAATACACCAAAGGCTTGCCGTGAACGGTTTGTGAAAGTATCGGGAATTCCGCGCGGATTTTCTGAATGTCGATCATTTACTATTTAGAAAAATTCAAAACAAAAGTAATAAAATAGAAAGTCATACATCGCTAAGAAGTCGTTAATAATTCAATTGTTTTGCTACTTTTACTCAAATACAAAAAGTCTTACTGATGAAGCGGTTTTTCAAGTATTTCGGATGGTTTTTACTCGCCGGATTGGTTTATGGTATTGTAGTTAATTATCCCAAACTGGAACTCATTTCGGGATTTGCGGCCAAAAGTGTTGCATCGGCTCATTTTCTCGATCATCGCTCATTAGAAACCATCAACCAAACCGACAACGATTTACCACTGGTTCGCCTAGCTAAAAACAGTTTTGACGAACTCGGAAAATTCGCCACTTCATCAGTCTACGGACTCAAAGAACGCAAAGCTATTTATCGCGAAGGTTTGGGCGCTACGCTTATAGACGACAGTTTTGACACTTCTTTGCCTTATGAAATACCAAAACGCGCGCAACCTGGAATTGCGTTGCCTTATCCCTTGGGCACTTTGCCTGAAAAAGACTCCGTTTTTAGCAACATTGAACGACAAAAGCTCCAATCGGTTGTTGAAAATGCCTTTGATCAAAACGGAGAAAAAACCAAACGAACCAGAGCAATAGTGGTGTTGTATAAAGATCATTTAATTGCTGAAAAATATGCGCCGGGCTTTGATAAAAATTCAAAGATTTTAGGCTGGTCTATGACCAAAAGCATCACCGGAACTTACTTTGGTATTCTGCAACACCAACATAAAATCGACATCAACAAAGCTGCGCCCATCAAGGAATGGCAGAACGATGATCGGCAAAAAATCACGCTCAATGATTTGCTGCACATGAATTCCGGACTCGAATGGGAAGAAAACTACGAAAAAATCTGTGATGCAACCCAAATGCTTTTTAAATCAAGAGATATGTCGCGCGTTCAGCTTGAAAAACCACTCGTCGGAAAACCCAATCAAAGCTGGAATTATTCATCCGGAACGACCAATTTACTCTCGGGCATTTTGAGAAAACAATTCGAATCGCACCAACAATATTTGGATTTTTGGTACAGCAGTTTGCTCGATAAGATCGGAATGTATTCAGCTGTTATTGAAACCGATATGGCCGGAAACTTCGTCGGTTCATCGTATGGTTGGGCCACAGCGCGCGATTGGGCCAAATTCGGGCTTTTGTACTTGCACCAAGGCAACTGGAACGGCGAGCAAATTTTTGACAAAAACTGGGCAAAATATGTGTCCACTCCTACCCTGACCTCAAACGGAAGTTACGGTGCACAGTTCTGGCTCAATGCCGGCGGAAAATTTCCGAGTGTACCACGAGAAATGTATTACTGCAGCGGTTTTCAAGGGCAAATGGTCGCGATTTTCCCGCAACAAGATTTGGTGGTGGTGCGCATGGGAACCAGCGAAGATTTTGACTTCAACGGTTTGCTGCACGGCATTGTAAACAGTATTAAAAAATAAACGCAGACTTGATTCAAATCTGCGTCATCATATCTCAGGAACTCAGCGTCTCAGGCACTGAGTTGCTTTATCTATAAATCAAATCCCAAATTCACACCGAGTTTGGTCGCAATGATTTTGGTGATGCGCTTTTTTAGTTCGGGAATTTTAATGCTTTCGATGACTTCATTTGAAAAGGCATACATCAAAAGCGCTTTGGCTTCTTTCTTCGGAATGCCGCGTTGTTGCATATAAAACATAGCGCTTTCATCGAGTTGCCCAATCGTGCAGCCATGCGAACATTTTACATCGTCAGCAAAAATTTCAAGCTGTGGTTTGGCGTTGATCGTTGCTTTATCACTAAGCAAAATATTGTTGTTTTGTTGGAAAGCATCGGTTTTTTGCGCTTCTTTTTCAACGTAAATCTTACCGTTAAAAACACCGGTCGAATTGTCGGCTAAAATGCATTTATAGTTTTGATGACTCTCGCAATTAGGTTGCGCATGATGCACCAACGTGTAATGATCTACATGCTGTTTGTCGCCAATAATCGTAATTCCTTTCAAGGTAGAATCAATGCGTTCACCCAAATGATAGAAGTTCAAATTGTTGCGCGTGAGATTTCCACCAAATGAAAACGTGTGCACCGAAACGCGGCTTTCTTGTTTTTGAGCGATGTAGGTATTGTCGATCAAATTGGCTGAAGTCAAATCGTTTTGGATTTTGTAATAATCGACAATGGCTCTTTTTTGAGCAAAAATTTCAGTCACCGAATTGGTTAAAACCGGATTTTCATTGATGCTCTGATGACGTTCAATAATTTGAACATGAGCGTTTTCTCCGACGACGACCAAATTGCGCGGTTGCACCATGAGCGCGTCTTCTTTTCCGGTTGAGAAATAAATAATTTCAATCGGTTTTTCAACCACTTTGCTTTTCGGAATATTGATATACGCTCCCTCAGCAGCAAAGGCCGTATTGAGCGTTGTCAGGCTTTCGTCGCGGCTGGCAATTTTGTTGAAATACTCGTCGATGATCATTTTGTATTTCGGCTTGTTGAGCGCTGATGACATCAAGCAAACATCGATTCCGTCGTGGGTAGTTGCCGATAAAAACGAGCTGTATTTTCCATCGATAAAAATGACTTTGTAGGTGTCAATTTCATGCAAAAAATACTTTTTTACTTCAGCAAATTCAATAGCTGGTTCTTGTTTGGGAAAAACCGTATAATCGTTTTTAAGAATCGCATTGAGCGAAGTGTATTTCCAAGCTTCTTCTTTTTTGGTTGGGAAGCCTTTGTTTTCAAAATTCTTGATGGCCGCACTGCGCAAGTCGTGCAAGTTTGAGTCAACATCAATATGTTCCTCAAAAGCCATAAAAGATGAGATGAGCTTTTCTTTGAGTTCCATTATACTTCTTGCTCTTGTTTGATCCAATCGTAGCCTTTTTCTTCGAGTTCTAATGCCAAATCAGCACCACCGGTTTTGACAATTTTTCCGTCCATCAAAACATGCACATAATCCGGAATGATGTAATCCAGCAAACGCTGATAATGCGTAATGACCAAAACCGCGTTGTTTTCGTTTTTGAGTTTGTTTACACCGTTGGCAACAATGCGCAATGCGTCAATGTCCAAACCCGAATCGGTTTCGTCCAAGATGGCAATTTTTGGCTCGAGCATCGCCATTTGGAAAATTTCATTTCTTTTCTTTTCGCCGCCCGAAAAACCTTCGTTGAGTGAACGCGACAAGAATTTGCGATCCATCTCAAGTAATTCGGACTTTTCACGGATTTTTTTGAGCATTTCATTGGCCGGCATTTCTTCTTGTCCGTTGGCTTTGCGCTTTTCGTTGATGGCTGTTTTGATGAAATTCGTTACCGAAACGCCCGGAATTTCTACCGGATACTGAAACGACAAAAACACGCCTTTGTGCGCGCGTTCTTCCGGAGCTAATTCTGAAATATCCTCGCCATCGAGTGTGATTTCGCCTGCTGAAACTTCATAGTTTTCGTTTCCGGCAATAATCGATGAAAGTGTGCTTTTTCCGGCGCCATTCGGGCCCATAATCGCATGAACTTCACCCGCTTTAATCTCAAGGTCAATGCCTTTTAATATTTCTTTGTCTTCAACACTTGCGTGTAGATTTTTGATCGTTAACATCTTTTGAATGTGCTTTAAAATTTATCTGATTAACCAACCGATCCCTCGAGTGAGATTTCAAGTAGTTTTTGTGCTTCAACGGCAAATTCCATTGGAAGTTTGTTGAGAACATCTTTGCTGAAACCGTTGACAATTAAGGCAATCGCTTTTTCGGTTGGGATGCCACGTTGGTTGCAATAAAACACTTGGTCTTCTCCGATTTTGGAAGTTGTGGCTTCGTGTTCGATTTTGGCGGTAGAATTTTTGCTTTCTATATACGGAAAAGTATGCGCTCCGCAATTGTTGCCCATCAGCAAAGAATCGCATTGGGAGAAGTTACGCGCGTTCTCGGCTCTAGAACCGATTTGCACCAATCCGCGGTAGCTGTTTTGTGATTTTCCGGCAGAAATTCCTTTAGAAATAATGGTCGATTTGGTGTTTTTGCCCAAATGAATCATTTTGGTTCCTGTATCGGCTTGCTGAAAGTTATTGGTCACGGCAATCGAGTAAAATTCACCGATTGAATTGTCGCCTTTGAGCACACAACTCGGATATTTCCAGGTTACGGCCGAACCGGTTTCGACTTGTGTCCAAGATATCTTGGCGTCTGTTTCGCACAATCCGCGTTTGGTGACGAAATTAAAGACACCGCCTTTACCTTCTTTATTGCCCGGATACCAGTTCTGCACCGTTGAGTATTTGATTTCGGCTCTATCAAGCGCGATAAGTTCAACCACAGCAGCGTGCAATTGGTTTTCGTCGCGGGTTGGAGCGGTACATCCTTCTAAATAAGAAACATAACTGTCTTGATCTGCTATGACCAAGGTTCTTTCAAACTGACCGGTTCCGGCTTGGTTGATGCGGAAATAAGTAGAAAGCTCCATCGGGCAACGAACGCCTTTGGGAATGTAACAAAATGATCCGTCAGAGAAAACAGCTGAATTCAGCGCCGCATAAAAATTATCTTTGGGCGGAACTACCGTTCCCAAATACTGACGCACTAAGTCAGGATATTCGCGAATGGCTTCAGAAATTGAGCAAAAAATAATGCCTTTCTCAGCCAAGGTTTTTTTAAAGGTAGTCGCTACTGAAACTGAATCGACCACAATATCCATGGCCACTCCGGCAAGCGCTTTTTGTTCATCAAGTGAAATTCCAAGTTTTTTGAAGGTTTCCAAAAGCTCGGGGTCAACCTCGTCCAAGCTGTTGTACTTGGCTTTTTTCTGTGGTGCCGAATAATAAGAAATAGATTGAAAATCCGGTTTTTCATAGTGAACATTCGCCCATTCAGGTTCGGTCATTTCTTGCCAAGCGCGAAAAGCTTCCAAGCGCCAATCAGTCATCCACTCGGGTTCTTCTTTGCGCTGTGAGATAGCTCGGATGATATCTTCATTGAGTCCGACTGGAAAAGTGTCTGATTCGATATCCGTGTAAAATCCGTATTCGTACTCTTTGTTTTCGAGTTCAATTTTTAAATCGTCTTCGGTATACTTTGACATTTGTTGTTGATTTTATAATGAAAACGATTCTCCGCAACCGCAAGTTCTGCTAGCGTTTGGATTGTTGAAAATGAATCCTTTTCCGTTGAGCCCACCCGAATATTCAAGCGTGGTTCCGACCAAATACAAAAATGATTTTTTCTCAACAGCAATGCGTATTTGGTTGTCTTCGAAGACTTTGTCGTTTTCTGAAATTTGTTTGTCAAACTTCAATTCATAAGACAAGCCCGAGCATCCACCGCTTTTGACGCCCACGCGAACATAGTCTTGACTGGCATCAAATCCGTCGTCTTTCATCATTTCGACTATTTTTTTGCTGGCCGATTCTGATACTTGTATCATAGCTGATTTTGATTTTGTCTAAATTAACGGCAAAGATACACTAAAATATACGTTTTGCCAGAAGGCGGTTTGATTTTTAAATATAATCTTAACATAGAAAAAAATAATGCCGGCGGTATTTCACGGCGATTTTGCTTAATTTGGCAAACTAAAAATCCAGATTTTACGGGTCATGAAATTACACTCAATTGAAACAGGCAATTTTAAATTAGATGGCGGAGCAATGTTTGGCGTTGTGCCTAAAACCATTTGGAGCAAAACCAATCCGGCAGACAACAACAATTTAATTGATTTGGCTGCGCGCTGCTTACTTATTGAAGATAGTAACAAACTGATTTTAATTGACACAGGGTTGGGCAACAAACAATCAGATAAGTTCTTCGGTTATTACTCTCTTTGGGGCGATCATAACCTAGATAAATCACTGAAAAATGCAGGCTTTCATCGCGATGATGTTACCGATGTGTTTATGACACATCTGCATTTTGATCATTGCGGCGGTAGCGTTCAGTGGAATAAAGACAAAACTGGTTTTGAAGTAGCCTTTAAAAATGCTCGTTTTTGGAGCAACGAAAACCATTGGAAATGGGCCACAGAACCCAATGCTCGTGAAAAAGCTTCTTTTCTGACTGAGAATATTTTGCCCATGCAAGAAAGCGGTCAACTGAATTTCATTACCAGAAATACCGGAGATTTTATTGATAAATCTGAGTTGGGCTTTGGGGTTTTTTTTGCTGATGGTCACACCGAAAAAATGATGATTCCGCAAATTTCTTATAACGGAAAAACGATTTGTTTTATGGCAGATTTATTGCCGACCGCCGGACACATTCCGCTTCCGTATGTTATGGGTTATGACACGCGACCGTTACTGACTCTTCCTGAAAAAGAAAAATTTCTCAATGCCGCTGCTGATCACAACTATTATTTGTTTTTAGAGCACGATGCGCATAATGAAATCATTACGGTTGAAAGAACAGAAAGGGGCGTTCGTTTAAATGATGTTTTCAAATGCGGAGATATCTTGTAAGGTCTTCTCTTTTTTAATCTGCGTGAACCCTCAAAGCATCAAGGTTTTAAAGAGTTGTTAAAATTTATTTGATATATCAAAAGTTTTTTACATTTATCCAATGGAAAGACTCGAGACGATCAATTTTTATCTTTTAGACAAAGCCATTCGAACTTATCGGATGTACTCGCAAAAAAAACTCAAAGAAAAAGGTTATAAAATTACGGTTGATCAATGGCTCATCATAAAAGTTTTGATAGAAAATCCGGGTATTTCACAACAAGACATTGCCGAGAAAGTTTTTAAAGACAACGCTTCGGTAACGCGCATCATCGAATTGTTAGTCAAATCAAAGTATTTGCATCGAAAGGTCAATCCGAAAGACCGCCGTACCTCAATTCTCACAGTAACCTCTGAAGGCAAAGACATTATTGAAAAAGTACAAACTTTGGTTTTACAAAACCGAAAAATCGCACAAACCGGCCTAACATTTGAAGAGCTTGAAAACCTCAATGCTACGCTCAAAAAGATCATTAAAAACTGTCAATCAACCTCATAAATTTCAAAAGACATGATTAAGTTAATTTACGTAGTAACACTTTGGGTCATTTCCACTTTTGTGTTTATCATCACATTGTTTTGATTTTTAAGCGCTTAGCGAGTCTTTTTTTCGGATTCAATCCGGAAAGGTTTTGCGTGCTAAATTATTGTTAACCAAATTATTTTGTTTTGCAGAACCTAATTACATTTGAACCTCATAAAATGAATAAAATGAATTTATCAAAATTAACCTGCGTATCACTGGCTCTCGGTGCTGCGCTTCATGTGTCAGCTCAGACTTCAAAAGCCACAACTTTTACCGCCAAGAAAACACCGATGACCGAAGACCAACTCAAACGTTGGAGTCATTTAGATTTAGCCAAAGACAGTGTTCCGGGTATGAGTGTTGACAAACTATATGCTGAGTTACTCAAAGGTAAAAAAGGCCAAAAAGTAATTGTAGGAGTAATCGATTCAGGTGTTGATATTGACCATGAAGACTTGAAATCAGTGGTCTGGACCAACAAAAAAGAAATCGCAGGCAATGGCATTGACGATGACAAAAACGGTTACATCGACGATGTTCACGGTTGGAATTTCTTGGGTGATTCAGGAAACGAAAACCTTGAAATGACTCGTTTGCTAAAAAAAGCAGATGACGGTTCAGAAACTTATAAAAAAGCACAAGAAGAATACAAAAAAATGCTTGATGAAAATATGCAGGGCAAACAACAAGTGGATTTTTTGTTTAAGGTCGATCAAACCATCAAGGATTACCTCAAAAAAGATTCATACACCCTTGAAGATGTAAAATCAATTGAAAGCACTGACCCAATGGTTTCAAGAAGTAAACAAGTAATGATTAGCGTGATTGGTCAAGCTGGACCTGGTTTTGCTGATGAGTTAAAAGGTTACAAAGACCAAGTGTATGATATGCTCAACTACAACCTCAATAAAGAGTTTGACGGAAGAAAAATCTTGGGTGATAATCCAGATGATTTGAGCACCAAATACTATGGAAACAACGTTGTTTACGGACCCAACAAAGAGCAAGCGCTTCACGGAACGCACGTGGCCGGAATTATTGCCCAAACCCGAAACAACAAACTAGGCGGTGACGGAATTGCCAACAATGTCGAAATCATGGCGGTTCGCGCAGTTCCCAACGGAGATGAATACGACAAAGACATTGCCATGAGCATTCGTTATGCAGTAGATAATGGCGCAAAAGTCATCAACGGAAGTTTCGGAAAAAGCTTCTCACCGCACAAAGAATGGGTCTATGACGCGATTAAATACGCCGAGAAAAAAGATGTGTTGATTGTACATGCCGCCGGAAACGATGCTAAGGATATTGATGTTGAAAATAATTTCCCGAACGATTCAGACGACAAAAAAACTGAGTTTGCCGACAACGTAATTACTGTAGGCGCTCTGAACTACGAATATGGCGAAAAAGTAATCGCTCCGTTTTCTAACTACGGAAAACGCAATGTTGACGTGTATGCTCCAGGTATGAAAATCTATGCAACTACTCCCAACAACACTTACAAATACGAGCAAGGAACCTCCATGGCTTCGCCTAATGTTGCTGGTGTTGCGGCCATGATTCGCTCTTATTTTCCAAAGTTAACTGCCAAACAGGTCAAGCATATTTTGATGGATTCAGGAACTGCTATTGACATGAAAGTAGAAGTGGGCGGAAGTGCCGACAACAAAAAAACAATGAGTGAAATTTCTACTTCAGGCAAAATGGTCAATGCCTATAACGCCTTTAAAATGGCTGAAAAAATGTCCAAAAAAGTAGCCAAGAAAAAAGTAAAAGGATAAACTTTAACGTTATCCATAGAAAAATAAGCCTGATTCGAACCTAAAATTCACTCAGGCTTTTTTATTTTTAAACCCAAACAAATCATCGATTTATGAAATATTATTCGTGGATGCTCGCAGTGCTTTTGACCAATTCTTTATCACAAGCTCAAAGCAATGCATACTGGCAACAACATGTTGATTACAAAATGAATGTGGTCGTGGATGTGGCCAAATATCGCTATCAAGGGCATCAAGAATTGGTGTATACCAATCATTCACCCGACACCCTCAAACGCGTTTTTTATCATCTCTACAACAACGCTTTTCAACCCGGAAGTGAAATGGATGCGCGTCTGCAAGCCATTGCTGATCCGGATCGTCGCATGGTCAAAAAAGTCAAAGTTGACGGAAAAGAAATCAAAAAAAGCCGCATTGCTGAACTCAAACCAGACGAAATCGGCTATCTCAAAATATCCAACTTCAAACAAGACGGCGTGGCTGCTGTGGCTAAAGAAGTCGGAACCATCCTCGAAGTTACATTGGCTCAACCGATTTTGCCCAATAGTGCAACCGTTTTGAGCCTTGATTTTGACGGACAAGTTCCGGTGCAGATTCGTCGTTCGGGTAGAAACAATGTCGAAGGTGTTGAATTATCGATGGCGCAATGGTATCCGAAAATTGCCGAATTCGACTTTGAAGGTTGGCACCCCGATCCTTACATTGCCAGAGAGTTTCACGGAGTTTGGGGCAATTTTGATGTGAATATTACCATAGACAAAGATTATATTTTGGGCGGAAGCGGCATTTTAGTCAACAAAAATGAAATCGGAAAAGGCTATCAAGATGCCGGTGTAACCGTAACTTATCCAAAAAAAACGAAAACATTGACTTGGCATTTCAACGCGCAAAATGTGCATGATTTTACATGGGCTGCCGACAAAAATTATCTACACGACATCATACAAGTTCCCGAGGGAGCAACACTTCATTTCTTGTACAAAAACAATCCTAAAATCATAGACAATTGGAAGAAAGCGCAGCCCGAAACGGTCAAACTCATGCAGTTTTACAACCAAACCGTTGGCAAATATCCGTATGATCAATATTCCGTGATTCAAGGCGGTGACGGCGGTATGGAATACGCTATGTGTACTTTGATTTTGGGCGAAGGAACCTACGACGGCCTCATCGGAGTTATTGCACATGAAATGGCGCATTCTTGGTTTCAACACGTATTGGCATCCAACGAAAGCAAACACAGTTGGATGGACGAAGGTTTTACCTCGTTTTTAGAAGATTTGGGTATGAATGAAATTGCCGAGAAAAAAGCGGCCAATCCGCATGCTGGTTCCTATGACAGTTATTATTTCATGGTGAATTCAGGCAAAGAACAACCGCAAAGTACGCATTCTGATCGCTACGATTACAACCAGGTTTACAGCATCAATGCCTATAGCAAAGGCGACATTTTTCTCTCGCAATTAGGCTATTTAATCGGTCGTGAGCATTTGATGAAAACAATCAAACGCTACTACGCCGATTTTAAATTCAAACATCCAACGCCTAATGATATCAAACGCACCGCCGAACGCGTCTCGGGTGCCAACCTCGATTGGTATCTCACCGATTGGACACAAACCACCAACACCATTGACTACGGAATCAAAACCATTGAAAGCGCTACCGATGCAGTGCCCAGAACCGGCGTAACACTCGAGCGAATTGGGCGAATGCCGATGCCCATCGATGTTTTGGTAGAATATACCGATGGCAGTCGCGAGAGTTTTTACATTCCGCTGCGCATGATGAGTTTTGAAAAAGAAAACCCGGACCCATCGGTTCAAAGAACCATTTTGCCTGATTGGGCTTGGGCCTACCCAACTTATTTCTTTGAAATTCCAAAAGCCAAATCTGAAATAAAAAAAATAGTCATGGATCCTAGTGGTTTGATGGCCGATGTAAAACGCGAGAACAATCAATATCCCAAAGCCGAACCCGAGAAAAAATAAAAAGTAAGCGAGCCCAACCGGTTCGCTTTTTTAAACCTTAGTTTGTACCTTTGACTCAGAATTTTTCCAATGAAATACACTTATTCAAAAGCTGAAAAACTCAAAAGCCACAAAATCATTGAAAGCCTTTTTAAAGAAGGTAAATCAGTGGCTAAATATCCGTTGCGTTTGGTGTATGTTTCGCTAAATCAAGAAGAATCAAACCAACATTTGGTTGGCGTATCGGTTTCAAAAAAATATTTCAAAAAAGCCGTTGATCGCAATTACTACAAACGTTTGTTGCGCGAGAGTTACCGTCTGAATCAGCATTTGCTTAAAGATGCTTTGCTGCAACCTTCTGCGGTTATGTTGTTTTATCAAACCTCCGAAAACATAACTCTTGAACAGATGCAACACAAAATGAAATTATTAATTGAAAAATTAAAACAACATTCCGCAAAAGAATCCGCTGAATAAGTTCGGTTTTTAGCTTCTAACGAATTGCCAAACAGCATTGTTTTTCTTACTTAAACCGTTATATTTGAAACCGATTTTAAATTCCCTTTCAGGGTGAAAATGTTGGGCGATGCATTCAAGTTTTAAAAAAAAATACATCCTTCCGGTTTTGGCCGGAACTTTTTTGTTTGCAGGTGTGGGCTTCAGTCTCAAAGAAGACTATTTTGAAGTGGCCAAACAAATTGAAATTTTCACCAACCTTTTCAAGGCCGTCAACGCCAATTATGTAGATGATACCAATCCTGCCGAACTGATGAACATCGCCATCAAAAGCATGTTGGCTAATTTAGATCCGTACACGAATTACTTTAACGAACAAGACATCGTTAAATATAAAATTAACAACACCGGAGAATATGCCGACATCGGTGCTTTGGTTACCCGAAAAGGCGACGAACTCATCATCAAAGAACCCTACAAAAACATGCCTGCCGACAAAGCCGGACTCAAAGCGGGCGATGCGATTATTCAAGTGGGTGATGTTGATTTGCGCGATTTTAAAGACGATGCGTCACAGCTACTCAAAGGCGGAAAAGGCACCAAAATATCCATCAAATACATCCGCCAAGGAAAAACGCTTTCAGGCCAAATTGAACTTGGTGAAGCCAAAGCCAAAGCGGTTCCTTTTTTCGGAAAAATTGACGACAAAACCGGTTATATTGTTCTGACGCAATTCACCAATACGGCTTCGCTTGAAATCAAAGAAGCTTTTGAACAACTCAAAAACGAAGGTATCGAACGACTGGTTTTAGATTTGCGCGACAATCCGGGCGGTTTGCTCAATGAAGCGGTGAACATTTGCAACTTTTTTGTACCCAAAGACGAAGTAATTGTCACCACAAAATCAAGAATTGAAAAGCACAACAACACACACAAAACCACACGCGAACCGATGGATACGCAAATCCCGATTGCAGTTATTGTCAACGGAAAAAGCGCTTCGGCTTCAGAAATTGTATCCGGAGCTTTGCAAGATTTAGACAGAGCCGTGGTGGTTGGCTCACGCAGTTTTGGTAAAGGACTCGTGCAACGGCCGGTGGATTTGACCTATGGAACCCAACTCAAAGTAACCATTTCGCGCTACTACACGCCTTCTGGCCGCTGTATTCAGGCGTTGGATTATGCGCACAAAGACAAAGACGGAAAAGCCATCCGCACTACTTCAGACAAATACAATGCTTTTAAAACCAAAAACGGAAGAACAGTATATGACGGCGGCGGAATTTTACCCGACATCGTTATGGACGAAACCAAACTCAGTCCGATGACCGAAAAACTTGTGGCTAATGATGGTATTTTTGATTTTGCGACTGAATATTATTACAAAAATCCAAGCTTAGGACAAACCATTCCCAATATTACAGATGCTGATTTTGCTGAGTTTAAAGCATTCTTGAAGAGAAAAAAATTCAACTTTGACTCAGAATCTGAGGCGGCACTCAAAGAAACTTGGAAAGCTGCGCAAAAAGAAAAAGTCGATGCCGGAATTCAAGCTGAATACCAACAATTACTAGTTGCTTTAGAGCGCAGCCAAGAGGCGCAACTCACCCAAAATCAAAAGGAAATCAAGAACTTAATACTAGACGAATTGCTCAAACGTTATCAGTACAAAGAAGGCCTTTATCAATACTACATCAAAAACAATCCTGAAATAAAACGAGCCGTAACTGTTTTGGCCAACACAGCCGAATACAACAAAATACTCAAAAAATAATGATTCGGATTTTAAAACTCCTTCCAATTTTAGTTTGCACCATAGCTTTTGCTCAAGAAGAAAAAGTACAGTCAGTTTACTTTGATATCAACAAATTCAATCTCGATGAAAAACAAGGGCAAGCCGTGGTTGAATTTATCAAGAACACGGATTCTACCCGTATTGAATCTATAGAAATTTTTGGTTATACCGACGATGTAGGAAAAGACGATTACAATTTTAAACTCTCAACCAAAAGAGCCAATACCATTCAGGAAAAGCTTAACCAAAGCGGCATCAAAAACAAAGTTATTGTCACTATTGAAGGCAAAGGGCGCATTTTGATTGACGATGATTTAGTGGAAAATTTACCCGAAAAACGCTCTAAAAATCGTCGGGTAGATATTGTCCTCAATCTTAAACCGCTTCCTAAAATTGAGCTTCCGGGTTTTTATACAACGCTGCAAAAAAAGCACATTGTGGGCGATCATATCTACCTTGAGAATTTACTTTTTGAGCGCGGCAGTAGTAAATTAACCATTGAGGCTAAAACGCAACTTGACAAACTATCCAAGCTCTTGCTTAAATACAAAACTTTAGAATTCGAAATCCAAGGACATGTGTGTTGCACACCACCTTATCAGAAAGAAGCTATTGACCGCGAGACACGCAAACGAAATTTGTCCTCTAACCGAGCTGAATCGGTCTACAAATATCTTGTCTTTAAAAAAATTGACAAAAAGCGCATGACTTTTAAAGGCTACGGAAATTCAGTTCCTTTGGGCAAAGGATCAGAATACGACCGCCGTGTAGAATTGGTCATTACCAAAGCTTAATTTCTGGTCATACGAATATGCGGAATATCATCTTCGAGATAAACTTCGCTCACTGCAACAAAGCCATGGCTTTCATAAAATTTCTGTAAATACAGCTGTGCAGAAATAGTTATTTTTTGTGTCTGAAAAAATTGTTCAACACCCAAAATGGCTTGTTGCATCAACTCGTGCCCCCATTTATTTTGTCGGTGTTTTTGCGCCACCACAACTCTGCCAATCGATGCGTCTTCAAAATAATCACCAGAATCAAATAAGCGCGCATAGCCCACAATTTCATCTTCTGAAGTGCCGATTAAGTGAATTGCTTTTGAATCTTTCTCATCGATGTCTTGATAAACGCAGTTTTGCTCCACGATAAAGACTTCAGAGCGCAATCGCAATAATTGATATAGCTCTTCTAAAGAAAGTTCTTTAAAACGCTTTATTTTCCATTTTAAATTTGAGGTCATTTTTTGTTGGTTTTTTTGAGAAATTCAACTGATTTGACAATCGCTTCCAGTTCAAACATGATATCGCGTTTGGCTTCAGACGGATCATAGCAAAAGCCCTCTATCACCAAAATGCGTTTTCGAGCGCGATCAATGATATGATAGTTTATAAACGGCCCAGACATATAATCATTTTGCAGTTCCCAAGTTCCTTTGGCCTCATAGGTTTCTTTTCCGGCGATGTGCGTTCTGAAAAGATAGGGCGCATACGAATCTTCGGTAATCATCGGCGAATTGCTGCCCATACCGCGAATGTACAAACTGCCAATGGAATCTCGCGTTTTAATAATGCTTTTGGTAATGTTGCGACTATTCAAAAGATTACTTATCGGGATCTGATAAATTAAAATACTCGCATTACCACTGGTGATTTCTTTTTTGAGCCAGACAAATTTTCGGCGTTGCAAAACATATTTGAATCCTTTGGGAATGCTCAAATCAATGCTGAATTTGCGACGAATCTTTTTGGTTTGAATTCGAGAGGTATCAATAATGCGTTGGTTTTCGAGAATCTCAGTATGGTGCATCCGCTCGATAATTTCTGGTGCGTGTTGCTCAATTTGATCCAGTAAAAGCGCGGTAGTTTTGGCCGAAATATGAATGACATTTTGCGGATGGGCAAACTCGTTTTCTACAATTTCAAACTTGGTCTCAGCCTCTTTTTTGACAATGATAATGTTGCGCGAATTGGTCGTAAATCCTTCAAGTAATTTAAGCGGATATTGATTAATGGTAAACATGGGTTCTTCTTGTGGAAGACCAATCACCGGGCCGGCAAATTTGTTTCGGATGCTGTCGCCTACTTCTCCGTTCCAGAGCGGATCGTCAATAATCACCGAAATGGTATTGATCGGACCCGATGTTTTTTGATGCGCTCGATCGGGCTTTTTCTTGCAAGCTGTTGCAAAAGCCAAAAAAAGAAGCACAAAAAAAAGGGCTTTTTTCATCCGTTATTGGTTTGAAAGAAGCCCTAAATTTAATGCTTTTGGATAAACTATCCGTTAATTTTAAGTTTCATACCCGGTTTGAGCGAATTTGAGTTAATTCCGTTCCACTTTTTGATGTCTGAAACCGTTACGCCCGGATATTTTTTGGCAATACTAAACAATGAGTCGCCTTTTTGCACATAGTAGTGCTCGTCTCTTTTGTTTTTGTTGCTTTTGTCTTTTTTAGTTGACTTTTCAGCTACCGCCGAATCACTATCCATAACCATTTTTTTGGCTACAATCAGTTTATCGCCCAATTTAATGTTGTTGTCAGACAAATCATTCCACGATTTCAAATCAGCCACAGTCACATTGTTTTTACGGGCAATACTTCCAAGGTTGTCGCCTTTTTGAACGGTGTATTCAATATTTTTCAATTCAGAATTATCGGCAATTTCGGTTTGATTTTCCTCATTGTTGAGGGTAATATCAGAGATTTTCAAACGGCTTTCCAACTGAATGTTGTTGTCTTCAAGATGATTCCATTTTTTCAAATCCTCAATAGAAATATTGTGTTTGCGAGCAATACTTCCGAGATTATCGCCTTTCTGAACTACATAAAAATCGTCAGTTGATTCAGATTCAATTTCTTTCTTGTTACGCTCGTTTGCAGCAATCGCTCCTTCAGATTTGATTGGTTTTTTAACCACCGTTACCACGCGCTCGTTGGTGATGATTTTCAAACTTTTCCCAGCAGCAATGCTGTTGCCTTTGATTTTATTCCATTTCTTTAAATCTGCCAAAGAAACTTCATTTTTGTCGGCTATCACACTGAGATTATCACCTCTCTTCACTTTGTAAAAACGCGTCACATCTTTAAAAGTAACCACCTTTTCTTCTTTGAAAAGTTTAGTTTCTTTTGGCGTATTTTCAGCCACAGCTGTTTGGATTTGTTTTACCTCCGGCTGTTTTACCGCCACTGCAGTTGAATCAACTTTGGTTTTCTTGACGCGTGCTGCAATACGCTCAGTAGTTACAATTTTGAGATTTCTTCCGAGTGGAGCTTTGTTGCTTTTGAGTTTGTTCCAACGTTTGATGTCTGAAACCGCTACATCATAACGATCAGCTATTTCACTCAGATTATCGCCTCGCCTCACTTTGTGGTATTTGGTTCTGGTTACCGAATAAGATTCGCCTGAACCCAGAGAATCACGCGAAGCCCACGCTTGTTGGAATCGTGCATTGAAAGGACGCTCTCGTTGGTCTAACTCATGCTGAACATAAGCATAGATTTTATCTTCGTTTGAAGTGAACACTGCTATTTTATCATTCGGTAAACGCAGGTAGTAAGCCGTATCGTGATAAGCCGGAACCACATTGAGTTTATATTGTGGATTGAGCATTTGAATTTGAGCAATCGGCATATCCAACAAATCGGCAATTTGTTTGAAGGTCATTTGCTTCTTAATCATGATGGTGTCAGTAGCGAAATGCTTTACAATGGCACGATCTGGTTTGATTCCGTGTTCTTTATGATATTCGTAAATGTACATGGTCGCCAAGAAAGCCGGCACATAGCCTTGGGTTTCTTGCGGTAAAAATTTGCGGATGTTCCAAAAGTTTTGGTGTCCGCCTGAACGTCGAATTGCTTTGGCCACATTGCCCGGTCCTGAATTGTACGAAGCCAAAACCAAATCCCAGTCGCCAAAAATTTTGTACATATTGGTCATATATTGAGCGGCAGCTTCACTAGCTTTGAGCGGGTCAATCCGATCATCTACATAAGAGTCGATACCTAAATTGTATTGCTTTCCAGTGTGATACATAAACTGCCATAAACCTGTGGCACCCACGCGAGAAACGGCTCTCGGATTCAATGCTGACTCAACAACCGCTAAATATTTGATTTCCAAGGGCACATTTTGCTTAGCCAAAGCTTCTTCAAACATCGGGAAATAGTATTCCGAAACAGCCATCAAGCGCTCAAAAGCTTTTTTGCGATTTTTGAGGAATGATTTGATGATGTTCTCGAGTCCTTGATTGTACTCAATGTTAAACGGAGATTTGGAATCCATTTCCTTCAGACGCGCTTTGAGCAAATCCGTCGACAGTTCATAATCAACTTTTTGATCGAGGTTGATGGTTTTGATATCATTCTCAAGATCGTTGTAAATGTCTAAACTGGTCAACTCTTTAAGCCACAAGCTATCAACGCATGCAGCAAGGTTGTCTTTTACAAATGTTTTTTTGATGGAATCCAAATACGAAACATTGCCCTGAGGTTTGATGGCAATATTTTGTGCAAAAGCATTGGCGGCAAATAATAGAACTGCAGCCCATGTGATTTTGGGTATTCTCATAGTTTTATTTCTTTGTTTTCAGTAGGTAGAAAACCGTTGTCTCTTTCAGTTTTACTAGGATTTCAGGGAATTCCCTATGCACAATCGATTATTTATCAAAAGGTTGTACGTGGCAAAAATAACAATCTTAAATTACATAATCTGTATTTAAGAACTTAAAGTTGTGATAAATATTGCCTAAGCGTTGCAAACAAGTCTGTTTTTTTGATTAATCCATAATGGCTGCAATGCCCGGAAGCGTTCTTCCTTCAAGCATCTCCAGCATAGCACCGCCGCCGGTTGAAACATAACTCATGCGTGGTTCCAATCCGAATTGTTTAACCGCCGCCACTGAATCGCCGCCGCCGACCAATGAGAATGAGCCTGCTGCGGTAGCTTGAGCAATCGATTCGCCCAAAGCAATGGTTCCGTGGGCAAAATTGGGCATTTCAAAAACACCGAGTGGCCCGTTCCAAAGAATGGTTTTTGAGTTTTTGATTACTTGGTCAAACATTGCAAGTGATTTAGATCCGGCGTCTAAACCTTGCCATCCATCCGGAATTTGTTTGACATCTACCACTTGGGTTTGCGCATCGTTGGCAAAAGCATTGGCCGCCACAACATCTACCGGTAAGTGAATTTGAACATTTTTTTGGCGTGCAGCTTCTAAAATATCCAGCGCCATCTGAAGTTTGTCGTCTTCACAGATAGAATTTCCTACCTGACCACCGAGCGCTTTTACAAAGGTAAAAGTCATTCCTCCGCCAATGATCATATGGTCGATTTTGTCTAATATGTTTTCAATTACGGTAATTTTTGATGATACTTTTGATCCGCCAAGCACTGCCGTTACTGGTTTTTGGCTGTCTTTTAAAACGCGGTTCAAGCTTTCGATTTCTTTAGCCAATAAAAGTCCGAAACATTTTTCATTCGGAAAAAATTGAGCAATAATCGTCGTTGAAGCATGCGCGCGATGCGCTGTTCCAAAGGCATCGTTCACATAAATATCGCCCAACGATGCTAAGGCTTTTGAAAATGCAACATCTCCGGCTTCTTCTTCGGCGTGGAATCTTAAATTTTCGAGCAATAAAACTTCTCCGGATTGTAAAGCTTGCGCGGCCGAAGTGGCTGCTTCACCAATGCAATTCTCGGCAAACTTTACCGGAACACCCAGAATTTCTGAAGT
Source organism: Bacteroidota bacterium (assembly GCA_018267095.1). Lineage (GTDB taxonomy): Bacteria > Bacteroidota > Bacteroidia > Flavobacteriales > Flavobacteriaceae > Flavobacterium. The sequence goes on along the minus strand of JAFDZC010000018.1, from coordinate 38,546 downwards.
TTTGGCAACAATGTGTTTTAATGAATATTGGGCTTCGGCTCCTTTGGGACGGCCTAAATGCGACATCAAGATAACACTTCCGCCGCCTTTTAAAATATGAGCGATGGTGGGTTCGGCCGCTTCAATTCGGGTCGCATCGGTTACTTGGAAATTTTCGTCTAAAGGCACATTAAAATCTACACGAATCAGTGCTTTTTTGTTTCTGAAATCAAAATCAGCCAAAGTCTTCATAAAAATTCATTTTTAAGATTGGCGCAAATATAGGCTTTTAATTTGGCGCAGAAAAAAACCAGACGCGCTCCGGCGGCTAACTTTTGCTATATTTGCTCATGCTTTTTTCAGAAATTCTTGGACAAGATTACCTCAAAAATCATTTGACCACTAGTGCGCTTTCGGGCAGAATTCCGCATGCACAATTATTTGTCGGGCCAGAAGGCTCGGGAACTTTACCCATGGCTATTGCTTATGCGCAATTTATTTTGTGTCGAAATGCAGGTCAAGAAAATTTAGGCGGAAACGATGCTTGCAATTTGAAATTCGAACATTTCTCGCATCCTGATCTTCATTTTATCTATCCGAATGTAACTACTGAAGAAGTCAAATCAAAACCCAAAAGCATTGATTTAATTGCCGAATGGCGGGCTTTTTTACAGCAAAATCCGTACGGAAGTTTGTTTGATTGGTATCAACATTTGGGCGTTCAAAACAAGCAAGGCGAGATTAGGGTAGACGATGCCGATGAAATTGTCAAGTCGCTCGGGCTTAAATCCTATGAAGGCGGTTATAAGATTGTCATTATTTGGATGGCCGAAAAGATGAACATCAGTGCCTCAAACAAACTGCTCAAACTGCTTGAAGAGCCCACTGAGAAAACGCTTTTTATATTGATTGCCGAAAACGAAGAAGACATTTTGCAAACCATTTTATCGCGTTGTCAAGTATTGCATTTTAGCGCGATTCCTGAGAAAATCATTGCCGATGCGCTCACAAAGCAACACGATTTAGACCCGAGAACGGCTGCTAAAATCGCTCATCAAGCGCAAGGAAATTACAACAAAGCATTGCAAATCATCAACGAAACAAGCGAAGATTTGATTTTTGAAAAATGGTTTGTTGATTGGGTGCGCGCTGCTTTCAGAGCCAAAGGAAATGCTGCAGCCATTCAAGATTTAATTCAATGGAGCGAACAAATTGCCGCTTTGGGTCGCGAGACGCAAAAAAAGTTTTTGAGTTATTGCATCGAATTGTTCCGTCAAGCTTTATTACTCAATTATCAAACCACGAGTTTGGTGTATATGGAACCCAAAATCGAAAAGTTTAAACTCGAAAATTTTGCGCCTTTTGTCTCCGGAAACAACATCCAAGATATTTACAAAGAACTCTCTGATGCCATTTACCACATCGAGCGCAACGGTAATGCCAAAATAATCCTAACTGATCTATCCATCAAATTGACACGTTTAATTCACAAAAATTAAGCTTATGGTTTATGCTGCCCCCATTTTAACGGCGCTTTTTTTAGCGGTTACTTTTTTGACTTCCGGATACGAAAAAGTCATGGATTGGAAAGGAAACATCGCTTGGCTCAAAGAACATTTTGCGCAAACCATCCTGAAGAATCGCGTTCCTTTGGCCTTATTGCACGTATTGATTTTAGAACTCATCTCGGGCATTCTTTGCTTGGCCGGAAGCATTCAGCTCTATACCAACCACGAAAAAGTTTTTGCTTTGTACGGCGGTATTTTTTCGTGTATTACTTTAATCATGCTGTTGTTTGGTCAGCGCTTAGCCAAAGACTATGATGGCGCTCGAACCATCGTAATTTATTTTGTTCCGGCGGTTTTACTCGTATATTGGCTGAGCTGATTACAAACTCGCTCGAAACATTTTAAGTTCATCCCAAGTAAACTCATCACCATATTTTTCTTTGAGCGGATTCAATGAAGTTTCATTATAACCTTTAAAAGCTTCGGCCAAGGCTTCTCGTTTGTCTTCAGGCAAAACATCTTCAATAGAAACCGCCTTAATTTCAATGAGTTTGGCCATATGTGTGGCGATGGTTTGCGGCGTGAGTTTTCGGATGCGCGCGATTTCTTTTAGCGTATTTTGCTGATGCCAAAGCTCGAGCGTTTCAAGATAGGTTGATTTTTTCGGAGCTTTTACTTTTCTGGATTTAGACGGTTTTTCAATCTCAAATGATGCTTCAGAATCGATTAGTGAAGCATGTTGCTCAAGATAGGATGCTCGAGCTGATTCGAGTTTGCGCAATCGGTAATTTTTGAGCTCATCGCTTTGCATGTTTTCTTTGCTGATGGGCAAATTTTGTGTAATAATTTGCACTAGATTTTTCGCGCGCATGAGTTCAGAAATAGCTTGGCTTTGGTGTATTTCAAGCTCGAGTAATTCTTCATAAAATCCCTGGGCTTTTCGGGCATGACTCGCGATTTCCATCGTTAAAAACAAGTCTGTTAAGAGCGCGTCTAAAACCGGAAAAAAATAATCATATGCGGCCAGAATTCGCTCGGTGATGTGTTCAAAATCAATTGGACTGATGCTGAAAAGTCTGCGCAGTTGCTGTTGAAATTTCTGCGCCGGAAGGGCTAATTGCTCGATTTTGTCTAACTGATTTTGTGCCCAAACCGCGTGTTTTGCCTTTTCAGAATTTTGCGTTTTTTGGTGATAACTATACCGATGGTGACGCCAATGCTGAATGAGATTGGTCCAATCAAAAGCCTGAATCAAGAAATGCTGAATATACTTTTGGGTTTCAAAATTGAGCTCGTCTTTAATTTCTTCCTGAGATAATTGTCCTGACGAATATTGAACAACTTCTTCATCATTACTGAGTCCGTTCATTTGTATCGGCGAAAGCAAAATCAGTCCGTCCAACGAACGCAAACGAGACAAGGCAACATACGCCTGACCCGGCATAAAAACCTGCGAAACATCCAACGCGGCTCGCTCAAAAGTTAGGCCTTGACTTTTGTGCACTGTGATGGCCCAAGCCAGTCGGAGCGGGTAGTGGACAAAGGTCCCTAGGATTTCTTCTTTGATTTCTCGCGTTTGGTCATCGAGTGTGTAACGGATGTTTTGCCACTCGTATTTTTCGACCGTAATGGTTGTGTTTTCATCCGGAAAACGCACGAGAATTTCATCTTCAGAAAGCGATGTCACGACACCCATTTTGCCATTGTAATATTGCTTTTGTGCCGACCAATCGTTTTTAATGAACATCACTTGAGCCCCGATTTTGAGCTCTAAGGCGGCTTCAATGGGATACATTTTTTCCGGAAAATCACCCACAATTTCCGGAAGATACGTTACTACTGAACCTTGTAATTCTTCGAGCGATTTTTGATTCATCGCATCCGCTTGTGCATTGTGGGTGGTCAGGGTAATGTAGCCAGATTCCGGATTAGCTTTGAATTCAGGTTGCACATATTGCTGGAGCATTTGCAAATCTTCACGCCGCAATTCGTTGTTTCTTAATTGGTTCAGAATTTTTATAAAAACCGTATCTGACTGTCGAAAAATCTTCGGCAATTCAATGTACAAAGGCGGTTGTCTTTGGGTGACCAAGGAGTGAAAAAAGAATTTTCCGCGATAAAACTGCCGGAGCAATTGCCATTCTTGATCTTTGACCACCGGCGGCAGCTGAAATAAATCACCGATGAACAAAACTTGAACACCGCCGAAAGGATTGGGGTTTTTACGAATGCTTTGCAGGGTGAAATCAATCGCATCGAGAAGATCAGCACGCAACATACTGACCTCGTCAATCACCAGTAATTCCAGACTTTGCAACACAGCTTTTTTACTGGCATTCATTCGAAAATGACGCGCCAAAGTAGCCTTGGTTTCATAGTTGACAAGACTTGATAGGGCAGGTGTGGCATCAGTGGGTAAAAAAGCGCCAAAAGGCAACTGAAACAAAGAGTGAATCGTCACTCCCGAAGCATTAAGCGCGGCAATTCCGGTGGGGGCTACGACAACCGTTTTTTTGTGTGTGGTTTGAATAATTTCGCGCAAAAGGGTGGTTTTTCCGGTTCCGGCTTTTCCGGTTAAGAAAACACTGCGCTGGGTTTGATTGATGAATTGAAGCACATAATTGGCTTCGGCGGATAAAGAGTTCATAGGCGTATAGATATCAATGGCTTAAAAGTAATACAAAGTCGATTATTTTGAAATTTTTTGCAGAAATTCATCGACAATTTTAGACGATTTTATCGCACCTTGATCGTTGAGATGATCAGCATCATAAAAGTCTTCATCTGAAAATCTTGGGTCGGCAAATAAATTCAAGTAATAAGCGACTCCCGGATTTTTTTGCTCAAATGACTGGCAAGTTCGAACAATTTTAGCCAGCTTTTTGGGGTTTAAATAATGTTCATAAACTCGCGTTTGTGGCATTGATACAATAACGACTTGTATGCCTTTTTGTTTGCAATGGTCAATCATTTCTTGAATGCGAAGAGCATTGCGTGTAAAATCGGTAAGGCCATCTTCTTGAATTTTGGCGCGCTCGGCGGCAACTTTATCTGGTTGAATTCTTTTGTCTTTAGAATAATTGTTGCCCCAACCATTGATATCACAATCAAGAATGCTCTTGGTTTTGACATATCTTTTGATTAAATCTCTGATTTTGTAGGGCTTTTGCGTTAGAACAATCAGATGGTTTCTTGGGTCAAGTGGGTTTATATTCGGCACTTTTAAATGCATAAATCGAGCATAAAAAAACTTGCGCCAACCATCTTCGCCCGTATTGTCGCGTTGGCTTAAATTGGTGTATTCTATGCAGAAAACGACTTGTTTGAGTTTAGGAAGCCGATCGACATATTGGTTGAACAACAACTGATCAAAATAAACCGTTTGACTCACATTGGACAGATTAAACGCCTGTTGATGAAAATACTTGGGATTCAATCCGTAAAGACAATGTGAATCACCGAAAAGCAAAACTTCAATGTTGTTTTTTTGTCTTTCAATTTGCTGATATTTAAGAGAATAGTTATTAGAAACATTGCGCAAAAAAACCTCAATAGCCAACACCGCCACCAAAAAAAAGGCAATTAGAAACGATATTTTAATTAAAAAAGATCTCATTGAGGTTTGTAAAAAAAGCCCTCACAACGAATCGTGAAGGCTTGATTTATAGCTTATAACTATTATTTTTTGGCTTCTTTTTTATCTTCAGAAGCATATTCTTCGTTGAGGAGCTTGATCATCTCTTTGGTGATATCATACTGCTCTTTGGCATAAAGAATTGATACGTTGGTATCTCCGCTGGCAAAAACATAGTCATATCCTTTTTCTTTGCCGTATTTTTTGATGTATTTCTTAACGTTACTCACCAAAGAATCCATCTCTACACCGCTTTCTTCTTGCAATTGTCTGAGCATGGCATCTTGGGCATAACTAAGTTCTTGTTCCTTTTTTTGCAAACGAGCACCGTTGGTTTGAGCCCATGCTTGACCATTGGCTTGCGCATTTTTCTGGAAATTAGCCGCTTCAGACTTAAACTTAGCAACCTCTGCTTGAAGTTCCTTGCCCATTTGGTCTGATTTGTCTTTGTACTTTTTTTCAATGTCTTTCGCTTTTTGATATTCTTCCATCAGTTTTGAAGTATCGACATAAGCGGTTTTGAAATCTTTTGATGGCGCAACATTTTCACTGCTTTTGTTACAAGAAATAACGGCAAATGAAAGGGCTAAAATAAGGGTGAGTTTTTTCATGAGAAGAAATTATTTTCTAAGGGTTCAAATGTAAAAAAATATTGTTGGAACTTGTCTTTAATGGTAAATAAACATAGCCTATAGCTCTGACATTTAAAATAACGGTTTGTTATTGAATTTGAAGCCAATAGAAGGGTTTTAAGATGATTTCTGATTTGTTTTATGTATTTTATAGGTTCGCTGCAGAACCTTTATTAGGCTTAATTTATGCCCTTTTTAGAATTTTTAATGATGTAAATATGTGATGAATATTCTTTTGAGAATAATCCGGAAAGATTTGAAACCATTCCATACCAAAAACCTTTTACAAAGTTCATTTTTCCGGTTTTGTATTTTTCAGACAAAAGCGAAACATAAAACGAATCAAACCACATTGGTTTTACTTTAATCAATTCTAAATTTTGCTCAGCGAATAATGATTGAATAGACTTTTTAGAGAAATGCCACAAATGTCTCGGAACATCATAAGCCGCCCAAAAGTTTTGATAATGCTCAGCGTCATATGATTTGTAATTGGGAACTGCGATGATAATGGTTCCGCCCGGTTTAATCAATCTTTTTAATTCAGCAATTTGCGATCTAACATCTGGAACATGCTCTAAAACATGCCACATCGTGATTACATCTACTGAATTATCAGCTAAATCTTGCGTAGAATAGGAGAGTTCAACTCCTTTTTGTTGGGCAATATTACGAGCTTTCTCGTTGGGTTCAAAACCTTTGATTTGCCAGCCAAAGGCTTTGGCAGCAGCTAAAAAATCCCCTGTTCCGCAACCAATATCTAGCAAAATTCCTTTGCTTTTTTGTTGTTTTAAAACCAATTTGAGTTTCTGTTGAATGGCTGTTTTTTTGATGATTTGATAGATTTTTTCAAACCAAGAACGAGCGGAATCTGTATGAGAAATGTAGTCTTCGCTTTCGTAGTAACTTCCTAATTCATCCAATGAAGGCTGAGGAAAAGTCGCCAACAAATCAATGGATACATCTATGTAAAGCGAGAATTCCTTTTGAGAAACTGAAAAATCTTTGACTTTTAAAAAAAGTTCTGTTTGCTGTTTTTCTGTCATTGATTATAATATTCGTCTTTAAGGTTTTTGAGATAATTAACGGCAATATTTTGCAACAATGAATCGTCAGCTAAGCAGTCATGGTTTTCGCTATCGATCATCGAAAAAGCTAAAAACTTTCGCTGAGTTTCAACAGTAGTGTCATCAGGTTGCAAATTTATTACTGAGTAATTAGAACTGTTAAAGTATTTTTCAAACTCAGAATTATCGTACAAGATGATTTTGTAATGATTTCTGTCAATGGTTACCGAATATTCAAGGCTGTAATAATTTTCATTTTTGAATTTCATCGAAAGAAACTTTTCAATAGTCATATTCTTGGTATTATTTTCAAAAATGAACGCAGTGAGCGGCTTCGGATTTCCGAGAATTTCTTTTCCGTTAGCAACAAGTATATAGTCTTCGATTTGTATGGTTGCTTTTCTCGAAACGCATGATACAAATAAAATGACAGCTGTTAAAATCACAACTATCCCTTTATTAATATGGTTTTTCAAATGTCGTTTCACGTGGAACATATTTTATCTTCCCATATAAATCAACAGAACCGATATATCACTTGGTGATACACCGCTTATTCTGGATGCTTGAGAAATAGTTACCGGGCGAATTTTAGAGAGCTTTTGTTTAGCTTCTATAGACATGGATTTGATTTGATGATAATCAAAATTTTCAGGGATTTTGACATCTTCTAAACGAACAAGTTTATTGGCATTGTTGCGTTCTTTTTCAATATATCCAGAATATTTTACTTGAATTTCTGCTTGCTCAATGATTTCATTGTCTAAATTATTTTCGTCGATGTATACCTTAACTTTTTCAAACTTGAGTATATCTTCAAGATTAATTTGCGGCCTAGAAAAAACTTTAAACATTTTATCTGATTGACTCATAGGTGTGCTTTCGTTAGCCAAAAGAATCGGATTTGCTTCGTCAGGAGAAAGGCTCGTTTCTTTAAAAAAGTTGACCATCTTTTCAGACTCATTGAATTTATACTCCATTCTTTTGAGTCTTTTTTCACTGGCCAAACCAATCTTGTAAGAGAATGGTGTCAATCTAAAATCTGCATTATCTTGTCGTAGCAAAGTTCTGAATTCAGCCCTAGAAGTAAACATTCTATAAGGTTCTTCAGTTCCTTTTGTAATAAGGTCATCTATAAGAACCCCAATATAAGCTTGGTCTCTTTTCAAAATAAACGGCTCTTGCTCTTTAACTTTAAGAGCTGCATTAATCCCAGCCATTAATCCTTGCGATGCAGCCTCTTCATAACCTGTTGTTCCGTTGATTTGTCCGGCAAAATACAAACCTTCAACTAATTTAGTTTCTAAGGTGTGTTTGAGCTGCGTAGGAGGGAAGTAGTCATATTCAATTGCATAGCCAGGGCGAAAAAACTTAACCTTCTCAAAACCTATAACCGAACGCAGTGCTTTATATTGTATATCTTCAGGTAATGAAGTCGAAAATCCATTAACATATACTTCAACAGTGTCCCATCCTTCAGGCTCAATAAACAATTGGTGCCGCTCCTTGTCAGCAAAACGATTAATTTTATCTTCAATAGACGGACAATAGCGCGGCCCAAGACTTTGAATCCTTCCATTAAACATAGGTGAACGATCGAACCCTTCTCTTAAAATATCATGAACCGTATTTGAAGTATAGGTCATATGACACAACTTCTGGTGTTTTAAGGGCTGAGTAATATCCAAATAAGAAAACTTGTCTGGATTCACGTCTCCCGGCTCCTCGTGCATTTTAGAATAATCTAAAGAACGACCGTCAACTCGCGGAGGGGTTCCTGTTTTCATACGGCCTGATTCAAAACCTACCTTTACTAAATCTTCGGTAATACCAAATGCGGCACTTTCTCCGGCTCTACCACCACCAAATTGCTTTTCGCCAATGTGAATTAAACCGTTCAAAAAGGTTCCGTTGGTAAGCACAACTGTTTTAGCTTTAATCTCAACACCTAAAGAGGTAACAATTCCTTCAACTTTATGATTGCGGATTAAAAGTCCACGAACCATTTCTTGGTAAAAATCAAGATTGGGTGTTTGCTCTAGCATTAAACGCCAAGTTTCGGCAAAACGCATACGATCGCTCTGTACTCGGGGCGACCACATAGCCGGCCCTTTTGATTTGTTGAGCATCTTAAACTGAATAGCGGTTTTATCAGAGACAATTCCAGAATATCCGCCTAGGGCGTCAATTTCACGAACAATTTGACCTTTAGCAATTCCTCCCATAGCAGGATTACAAGACATTTGCGCAATGTTTTGAAGACTCATTGTAACCAACAAGGTTTTGCAGCCCATGTTTGCAGCAGCAGCAGCAGCTTCAGAGCCAGCGTGGCCAGCGCCAACCACTATCACATCATAAATTCCATCAAACATGATTGTTATTTATTAGAATGTTCCACGTGAAACAAAGTGATTTTTTCATCTTCTTTAAGACGCATAACCTTAGCATCCTTATTGGTTTTATCCTTATATCCGCAATAATGCAAAACCCCATGCACTAATACACGGCGCATTTCGTCTGCGAAAGAAACTTTGAATTCTTTAGCGTTTTCACGAACTCGATCTACAGAAATATAAATATCGCCATGTAATTCATTTCCTACAGAATAATCAAAACTAATGATGTCGGTAAAAGTATCGTGATTTAAGTAAGATTGGTTAATCTCAAGTAAATAATCATCATCACAAAAGACATAATTGATTTCACCTTCTTTTTTGTTTTCGGAAAGAATAACCTCAGAGAGCCAACTTCTATGTCTCAAAGCTTGTTGCAACCTAAATTTGGTTTCGTAATTGAAACTAATCATTTGTTTTAAAATAGTCTTGAACCTTTTGGTTGAAATTAGAGCGCAAAGGTAAGGGTTGTCTGTTTAATATTTCAACACTATTCAGATATTGTTGCAAGTTTGATGGTAAACTATTGGTTGTATTGTTAAACTCTTTCTTATTGGTTTCAGATTGTCGTTTTTTATCTTCACCTTGTTGCTGAACAGCTTTTTGAAGTTTGAGCAACTCATATTTCAGGTTCAAAACTTTTTGCAAAGTTTCATTATTGAAACCTTTATTGAGCAATTGTTTTTCAAGCTCTTTCATTTGATTCAAGGCATTTTGACCGTTTCCTCCAAGACCTTGCTTTTCAAGCTCCTTTTGCAAAGCATCGCGCAATTGTTGCTGTTCTTTGTAAATCTCCATTATGGCATCGGCGTTTCCTTCGCCATCATCTCCTTTTTGACTACCTTCTTTCCCTGGTGATGATTGACTGCCTTTATCACTACCGTTTTGACCTGATTTTCCATCTTTGCCAGATTTTCCTGACTTACTTTGTCCGGGCTTTTCACCTTCACCTTGTCCTTCTGAAGAGCTTTCATCCGGTTTTTCACCTTCACCGGGCTTACTGCCTTTCTTCATGGCCTTTTTGATTTTTTCGCCCAAGCCTTCTTGTTTTTGAATAATATCCGGCAACTGCATCCCTTGTCCCTGACCCGGCTTAGGTTTGCCCATGCCTGACCCGGACATTTGCATCTGCATATTGTTCAGCAAATCACTAAGAAAATCAGCCAATCGATTGGCCGAAGTTACTGCGTACTGTTGGTGCGAAGTTCCTTTTGCAACTTGGGATTCAACCAAATCATCAATTGCTTTGTCGATGTTGTAATGAACGTTTCCTACTTCTTGAGTTATGTTTTCAGAGAATTTTGGATTTCTAAGCGACATTGCAAACAAGCTGTCGTCAACATGTTTGAATTGTTGTTTGAGGTTTTGCTGTATTTTAAGATTTTTATTAAACGAAGGTGAACCGCGCTTTAATCCCTTAAACTGTTTCATAATGTCTTCTTGAGAAAAGGAATAGGCGAGGAGGTTATCGAGAATCTGACGCAACATTTTTACATCTTCGTCCATTTGTTCCATTTCATCTTGCTGCATGCTTTGTTGCATTTTGGCAGACATTTGCTGCATTTTTTGAGCAGCGCTTTTTTGCTTAGGTTTGGCTTTATCTTTTTTATCTTTCTGCAATTCTTCAGTAGCCTTTTTTAAATCTTCATCAATGCTTTTTTGTTTCTCGGCATCGTTGGGAATTTCCATCGGTGACTTCAACTCTTTGTTTTCTTTTTGTAAATCTTTGAGATCTTCTTGAATCTTGTCAAATTCTTTATTGATTTCATTTTGCTTATCTGAAGAATTTTCCTTTTCGTTCTCAGCCAATTTATCTTGTTTTTTAGATAGCTCTTCAAGCTTATCGGCTATTTGTTCGGCTTTTTTACTAACGTAATAACGTTTGGTAAGTTCAACCAATTGCTCCAGGTTTTTCGTCTGATTCTTACTGGTTTGCTTGAACTGATCGAGCTTTTCCATGAGCTCTTCGTTCTTGATTTTATCCGTGAGTTCTTTGAGTTGGTCCAGAAGTTTCTTGTTCTTTTCAAGCTCTTGATTATTCTTTTCTAAACGCTTTTGGAGTTCTTCTTTGAATTCGTCTTTTTTGTCAGATTTAAACTTATCCAGATTCTCTTTCATCTTCTCAGAAAACTCTTTCATCATGGCGTCTTGCTGCTTTTGACGATTGATAAAATCATTGATTTTCTGCTGATCTTTAAACTCTAAATTGTCTTTTTCTTTTCCGGATTTTTGAATCTTTTCAAGCTCAGAAAGCTGTTTGTCTTGATTTTTTAATGATTGCTCCAAACCATTGATGTTGCTGTTTTGTTGTTGCAACATCTGATCTTGCTTTTCAGATTCTGTTGACACACGATTGGAGAAAACCGTCGATTTACTGCTTTTAAAATGATGAACCGCATCGTTGTCAAAAATCTCAAAGTAGTATTCATACGTAACGCCTTCTTCAACCTGAAGCTGACTTGGGAATGAAAACACAAAACGGTCATACAAATCATTTTTTACCGGAATGGTCCCGCGACGCGCCGTTTGCGGTTTTCCGATTTCATAATAAACAATCTGCAAACGCGACAAGCCATAGTCGTCAGAAACCTGTCCTATGAGGTATTTCTTATCGGTTTTTAAACTATCGGGCGCTTGATTGACGTTGATGCTCGGAAACTGATCTTTCACCACTGAAATCTGATACATGAGTTTCTCATAGTGGCGAACCTTTTCATTTGAAGTTAAAATCTGGTAATCCGTTGGTTCTACAATTGATTTAGAAAAATCAAATTCCTGTTCCGTTCTGCTAAAGAATGCTTGGATATTTTTGTCTTGCCATTCTACACGGTTGGTCGCGACGGCGTTGATTTTCCAGTTGATGCGTGTTCCTTCAGGCACAATCGCATTGCCAGAACCTTTAATAGTTTCAGGTTTTCTGTGCAAATAAGAAGGAAACTGCAATTGCATTTCAAAATTGGCAATTGACGGAACCATTAATACTTTCAACTTATAATCTTCTGAAACAACCGCATTGGCTTGCAAATGAAAGTAAATGTCAGCCACTGGCTTAGAAAACTTGTATTGAAATTTTCCCGGTTCAAGGCTTTCCATATAATAACTTTCCTCGCCCAAATAGATCATCACACTCTCAGGAATGACACGCCCTTTGGTTTTAAGCACAAGTGTAAAATCTTTGTTTTGCTCTGTCTGTAAATTAGGATTCAGAATTTCAAAGGCAAAGGGAGCAGGAGGTGTGTAGGTTTTCTGAAAATGTACCACGCGGTTAAAACTCTGCGAAATAACATCACTGTTGCCGGACAAATAGAAAAAAGCAAACAACAAAACCGGAATCAAGGCCAACGGTAAATATTTGCGGTTGGCTTGAATATTAATTGCATTGCTAAACGGAACTGGCTGCAAGGTTTGCGCTTTCTGGTCAATCGAAGCCAATAATAGTTCCGAGTTTTCTTGATGCGAAGACAATTGCAAAAAATTGGTGAGTTTATCACTTACTTCAGAAAAATGATTTCCGATGATCGATGAAGCTTGCGTATAATCAATCCCTTTTTGGAATTTGAGCAATTTAAAAATCGGGAATAAAATATAGCGCAAAAGCAAAAAGACTTCAACGGCCACAAAAGTCCAAAACAAAAGTGTCCTGCCGAGCGGTTTGAGCCACAGAAAATACTCAACAAACAACGTGAAGAGCAAATAAATCAAGCCCAGCCCGACAAAAAAAATCGCCCCTTTGATGAGTTCATTGAGGTAATATTTTCGGATAAACGCTTCTAATTTCTGGTAAATAACGCGGGTTGACTCCAAGGTTCAAGCGTAGTTTTGGTTACAATCGCTAAAAATACAATTTTAAACGAATCGAAAAACTTAAAAATTTATCAATACTCAGGCTCAGTTCCATAAGATTTGAAGTGTATCTTTGCGCAAATTTTCAGCATATGTCACAACCTGTTCGCGTTCGTTTCGCACCAAGTCCGACCGGCCCGCTGCACATTGGCGGAGTTCGCACGGCTTTGTTCAATTATTTGTTTGCCAAAAAACACAACGGTACTTTTTATCTCCGCATTGAAGATACCGATCAAAATCGATTTGTGCCCGGAGCAGAAGCGTATATTTTTGAAGCGCTCGAATGGCTCGGGATTTCGCCTGATGAAACTGTGGGCAAAAACGAAAAGTTTGGTCCGTATCGTCAATCCGAGCGGAAAGCCATGTATCGTCAATATGCCGAGCAACTCATTCAAACCGGTTGGGCTTATTATGCTTTTGACACGCCCGAAGCGCTCGATGCGCATAGAAAACAACACGAAGCTGAAGGGAAAACCTTTATTTACAATTGGCACAACCGCGAAAAACTCGATACTTCATTGGTTTTGTCAGCTGAAGAAACGCAAAAACGCATTGACGCTGGGCAAGATTACGTGATTCGTTTTAAAACACCTGTGAATGAAACCTTGCATTTGCACGACATCATTCGCGGTGATATTCAATTTGACACCAATTTGCTCGACGATAAAGTTTTGTTCAAAAGCGACGGTATGCCAACCTATCATTTGGCCAACATTGTCGATGATCATTTGATGCAAACCTCGCATGTGATTCGCGGGGAAGAATGGTTGCCTTCGATGCCTTTGCATCATTTATTGTACAAAGCTTTTGATTGGCAAGCACCTGAATTTGCGCATTTACCATTGATTTTAAAACCCATCGGCAACGGAAAACTCTCCAAACGCGACGGTGACAAAATGGGCTTTCCGGTGTTTCCGCTGGAGTGGACATCTGAAGAGGGCATCTCATCGGGCTACCGAGAAAAGGGTTATTTGCCACAAGCAGTGATTAACTTTTTGGCTTTGCTGGGTTGGAACGACGGAACGGATCAAGAGATTTTCAGCCTAGAAGAATTGGTACAAAAGTTTGATTTGAACCGTGTGCACAAAGCAGGAGCAAAGTTTGATCCGGAAAAAAACAAATGGTTCAACCACCATTATTTGATGTTGCAAGACAACGCCGACTTGGCTAAATCATTTGCTGTCCTTTTGCATGAAAAAGGATTCACGCCGGCTGAGGATAAACTTATTCACCTAGTTTCAATGATTAAAGAACGAGCGAATTTTGTTTCAGAATTTTGGGAAATGAGCGATTTCTTTTTTGTGGCGCCGAGTTCTTATGATGAAAAAGCGACCAAAAATTGGAATGCCGATACTGCAGCACTCATGAGCGAAATCATTACTGTAATGAACAACATTGCTGATTTTAGTTCTCAAAACATCGAAACCATCATCAAAGAATGGATTGCTGCCCGTGAAATCGGAATGGGGAAAATCATGCAACCACTGCGCTTGAGTTTGGTGGGTGCGCTCAAAGGCCCACATTTATTTGACATCATCGAGTGGATTGGTAAAGAAGAAACCACCAAACGAATTCAAAAAGCCGTTGATACTTTATAAAAAAAGCTCCCGTGTTGGGAGCTTTTTTATTATAAATTAAATATCACCTGAGCGTTAATCGTTCCTAGAGTTCCTTTAAAATTTCTGTTGCCGTTTTTGGCAATCAAATCATCGTCTTTGTTGAGTTTGTTGAAGAAATTGGTAAATCCATATTCATAAAAAACCAGCGCGCGCACGACTTTTCCGCCGCCAGAAGCACCCACGTAAATTTGACCGCTCGCCGGAGAAACATCAATAATATCTTTGGCTTTCAAAATGGTTCCGGTTAGTTGTTTTTGTTCGTCAGCACCCGAAATATGCATTTTTCCGTTGATCTGAACTTGCGGACCAAAATCAACCGAAACGTGATCTTCAATCACATTATAACTCAAAAGCAAACGAACCTTCACGCCTTGAAAGTTGTATTTCACGCGCTGATTGTAATCAGCTTCAAGTGAAAAATTATTCGAGAAAAACTGCATACCGTA
Source organism: Bacteroidota bacterium (assembly GCA_018267095.1). Classification (GTDB taxonomy): domain Bacteria; phylum Bacteroidota; class Bacteroidia; order Flavobacteriales; family Flavobacteriaceae; genus Flavobacterium. The sequence continues at coordinate 23,425 of JAFDZC010000018.1, read as the reverse complement.
AATCATGCTCCAATCGTTGTAGTAATTTCCGCGCACTGACAAACCACCGGCAAAACCACTCTCAGGTTTAGCACTGAAATTATTGGTAAACAAAGATGTTTGTGAAATTCCACCTGAAATTCCGATGCGGTTTCCGTCTTTGTTCTGAAATTGGCCATAGGCTGAAAGTCCTGATATAAGTAATAGCGCGAATATTTTTTTCATGGCTAAAATGTTCTTGGTTAAGATGTAACAAACATACATTAAATTTCGTAGAAAGGCTTTCAACTTAAAATTTATCACCATGCCATTTTTAGTCATTGTTCTTTTTTTAGGCTTAGTCCTTTTACTCTCATCTTTCTTTACCGTGAAGCAACAAACCGCTGCGGTTATTGAACGATTTGGCAAATTTCACAGCATTCGGAATTCAGGTTTGCAACTCAAATTACCGGTTATTGATCGTATTTCAGGCCGAGTGAATCTCAGAATTCAACAACTTGATGTCATTATTGAAACCCAAACCAAAGACAATGTTTTTGTCAAAATGAAAGTTTCGGTTCAGTTTAAAGTGATTCAAGAACACGTATATGAAGCTTTTTACAAACTCGAATATCCGCATGATCAGATCACCGCTTATGTTTTTGATGTGGTGCGCGCCGAAGTGCCGAAGCTCATTTTGGATGATGTTTTTGTTCGCAAAGACGATATTGCCATTGCTGTTAAACGCGAATTAAACGAAGCAATGATGGCTTACGGTTATGACATCATCAACACTTTGGTTACTGATATTGATCCGGATATTCAGGTAAAAAACGCGATGAACCGCATCAATGCTGCCGAGCGTGAAAAAACCGCTGCGCAATTTGAAAGCGAAGCGCAACGCATCAGAATTGTCGCCAAAGCCAAAGCTGAAGCCGAAAGTAAAAAATTACAAGGTCAGGGTATTGCTGATCAACGCCGTGAAATCGCCCGCGGATTGGTTGAAAGTGTAGAAGTTTTGAACAGTGTGGGCATTAATTCACAAGAAGCTTCTGCCTTGATTGTCGTCACACAACATTATGATACTTTGCAAGCGGTGGGTGCTGATACCAATTCAAACTTGATTTTGTTGCCGAATTCTCCGCAAGCTGCTACCGATATGCTCAACAATATGGTGGCGAGTTTTGCCGCTTCGAACCAAATTGGGGAACAACTCAAAAATCAGCCGAAAAGAGTGAAGGATAAAAACAAGACCTCGTCTGATTACAATCCGTCGGACACTTCAAATCCTGCTGAACCTTCTGCGTAAATCAACTGAAAATTCAATAAAAAAGAGGCTTAATTGCCTCTTTTTCTGTTTAATATCCATTGCAAGATAAAAGGTAATGCGGCTTTAAAAACGGTTCCGGCCAGACCGCTCAATACATTTTTATTGAGCCAAGACAGATAGGAAATCTGTTTGGTTGGAAACAAATTTTCTTTAAATTGTTGAACACTCAACGAAGCTTTTTGATAACTAATCTCGCGTTCGATCTTAAGCATTTCAAGTTCACGGTCAATCTCATCGTATGAGCTATATTTTTTGTTTCCCATGATTAATCATTAAAGAAAATTTCTGAAAATCGCTCTAAAATCGGGCCTTCGACAATTTTGTCTTTAACTCTAAAAAGCAAAATTGCCAGAATGAGATAAATGCCGGCCACCGACAAAAACCCGAGCGAATATGATTGCATCCAGACGCCTAAAGCCAAAGCTCCTGCGATGGAAGCGAAAAGCAAAACGATGAGCAAACACAAGGCAATCAGTAAAAACTTAACCATCATCGTGGTTGACTTCATTGCTACTTTAAAACCCCAGAGTTTATAATAGGCCACAGTGGTTTCAATATAAGCTTTGGCCTGCTCTTGAAATTCTTCGGTTTGTTCTTTGAGTTCATCAAAAGCCATTACTTCTGAAATTTTGCGTTTTGTTGTTTGAGTTCGGCTAACTTTTGCTCCAAATACGTAATCGCTTCTTCAGCTTTATAACTAGAACGCGACAATAAATCATCCATCGATTCTTTGAAGTCTTCTTTGGTTTGACCCAATTTTTCTTTGGCTTCATTTTCGACGGTTTGAAATTTGTCTTTCAAATCATTTTTGAGTTCGTCTAAATTGTCTTTGATTTTTTTTCGGGTTTGCGAACCTTTATCCGGTGCAAACAAAATTCCGAGTCCAACTCCGATGGCAGCGCCCAAAAGTAAGGCAACCAATCCTTCACTATTTTTTCCAGACATGATTTTAAGTTTTGATGCCTAAAGTTACGAAATTTCTTTCCTGAGCTTTGTTAATAGCACTCCTAAAAGAAAAAAATTAATTTCGAGCGATTTGCGGGAACTTTAAATATTTCAATATAAAATCACCTTAGCTGTTTTTAAAATTCGCTTAGAAACAATTTATGAAAGTCAATTTTTATAGCGAATTTCAATAGAATTAAAAATTAGAATAGTTATTTATAATCATTAAAAAACCCGCTACAAAAGCGGGCTTCTTATAGAAATTGTCAATATTGATTTATTCTTTACTTTCAATCTTGGCCCACGTATCTCGAAGGCCCACTGTTTTGTTAAAAACCAATTTTTCAGAAGTCGAATCTGCATCCACACAAAAATAACCCAACCGCTGAAACTGATATGCAGTTCCGGATTTTGCTTCTTTTAAACTTGGTTCCACATAACCGGTAATGACTTGCAATGAATTCGGATTAATGTAGGTTTTAAAGTCAATATCTTTGTCGCCATCCGGGTTTTCATGGGTGAACAATCGATCATAAACACGCACTTCAGCTTGGAGCGCATGCTGGGTTGAAACCCAATGAATGGTTCCTTTGACCTTGCGCATACTGGCCTCGGTTCCGCTACCAGACTTACTATCCGCATCATAGCTACAATGAATTTCGGTGATGTTCCCGTTAGCATCTTTGACTACTCTTTCACCTTTGATGATATAGGCATTTTTAAGTCGAACCTCAGTGCCTAAAGTCAACCTGAAAAATTTCTTATCAGCTTCTTCTTTAAAATCTTCGCGCTCAATATAGAGCTCTTTGGTAAACGGAACTTTTCGGTGCGTCATCACTTCGGCTTCCGGATTGTTCTCGGCATCGAGCCATTCTTCTTGATTTTCAGGGTAATTGGTAATCACCAACTTGACCGGATTCAAAACTGCCATCACGCGATCGGTGGTTTTATTGAGTTCTTCACGAACGCAGAATTCTAACAGAGAAACATCAATCAAATTGGTTCTTTTGGCAATTCCAATTGTATTGGCAAAGTTGCGAATGGCCATAGGTGGATAACCGCGTCTGCGCATGCCTGAAATCGTACTCATGCGCGGATCATCCCAACCCGATACATGCTTTTCATCAACCAATTGAAGCAACTTTCTTTTAGAAACAATCGTGTGCGAAAGATTCCTTCTGGCAAATTCACGTTGTTTCGGACGTACTAATTTTTCATCGTAAATCTGATCCAAAAACCAATCGTACAATTCGCGGTGTGGCAAGAATTCAAGGGTACACAACGAGTGTGAAATCTGTTCTAAATAATCACTCTCACCATGTGCCCAATCATACATTGGATAAATACACCAATCGTTACCGGTGCGGTGGTGATGCTCGTGCATGATGCGATAAATAATCGGGTCGCGCATGAGCATGTTGGGTGAAGCCATATCAATTTTGGCGCGCAGCACATGCGTTCCTTTGGGGAATTCGCCGTTTTTCATTCGGGTAAAAAGGTCTAAATTTTCTTCCACTGAACGGTCGCGAAAAGGCGAATGAGTTCCGGCTTGCGTAGGCGTTCCTTTTTGAATAGCCATGTCTTCAGAGGTTTGACTATCGACGTACGCTTTTCCTTTTTGAATGAGTAAAACCGCCCAATCATAGAGTTGTTGAAAATAATCTGAAGCGTAACATTCTCTGTCCCATTGAAATCCCAACCATTGCACATCACGCTTAATCGCATCAACATATTCTTGTTCTTCTTTCGATGGATTGGTATCATCAAAACGCAAATTCACCGGCGCATTGTAATCTAAACCCAAACCAAAATTCAAGCAAATCGCACTGGCGTGCCCCACATGCAGATAACCGTTGGGTTCAGGTGGAAATCGAAAGCGAAGTTTGTCTTTAGAAAGTCCGTTTTTTAAATCTTCCTCGATGATTTGTTCGATAAAATTGAGTGATTTTTCCTCGGTCGACATAGTAAAAATTTAGAGCGCTAAGTTATTAAAATAGTTGTGAAATTCGGCGATGATTTAAAGCTGCTTTTCAAAGCCAGTCAGAAATATTTTATACTTTTACCCATAGTTAACAATTGTTTTCACATGGGTAATATCAGACTTAAAAACATTCGCGTATATGCCTATCACGGATGTTTGGCCGAAGAAGGCAGAATTGGTTCAGACTACAGTGTTGATTTAGAAATCAAAACCGACCTGAGAAAATCATCCATTTCAGACAACTTAGCCGATACCGTTGACTATGTGGTGCTCAACAAAATAGTGGTTGAAGAAATGGCCATTCGTTCACAATTGCTAGAACATGTTGGCCATAGAATCATCATGCGTATTTTTAAAGAATTGCCGGAGGTTTCCAGAATTGTCTTGGGCGTTTCAAAACTCAATCCGCCTATTGGTGGTGATGTTGAAGCAGTTACTATTGTTATGGAAGAATACCGCAACTAATCAGAATTGGCGGGCGATTGGCTGTAAATTATTTTTTAAGAATTGAATTTTATTTTGAAAATAATTTACTATGTTTGCCCCCGAACATCAGGCGTCGTGGCCGAGTGGCTAGGCTGGGCTCTGCAAAAGCTCCTACTCCGGTTCGAATCCGGACGATGCCTCAACAAAAAACCGCTTCTAAAGAGCGGTTTTTTTATTGTGTGTTATTCTATTTTTTCGAGTGCCTTTTTGACAAGTTTTTGATCGCTCGGAAACCATCCTTGAAACATCAAAGTCAATCCAAAAATAATCAACAAAACGCTGATTACTTTTTTGATTTTTAAAATATTGGTCGGTGTCATTTTGCTTCTGAGCTGTTTGGCCAGTAAGATTTTTCCAATATCCACCACCAAATAAGAAAGTAATACAGCAGAGAAAAAAGTCACCATGCGTGCGGTTTCTAATTGCAATTTCGGTCCGATGGTAATCAAGATCAAAAACCAAAAAAGCAATACGCCAACGTTGATAAAATTCAAGAAAAATCCTTTGATAAACAGATTGAAGTAGTTGATTTTGATGAGCTCGTCAACAGCAATTTCATCAATATTCTTGCTTACTTTTTTGAGTTTAATAAACGATGTAATGCCATAGGTAAGCATTAAAATTCCACCAAAAATAAAAATAGCCGGATCGTTTTTGATGCTTTGAATGAGTTTATAACTACTGAAATAAGCCAATGCAATGAAGATAACATCGGCTAAAACCACACCCAAATCAAAGACTAAAGCTGCACGGAACCCTTTGACTGCACTGGTTTCGAGTAAGACAAAAAATACAGGCCCAACCATAAAACTCAGAAAGATACCGAGCGGAATTCCTGTAAAAATATCTTGTAGCATCTAGGTGGTTTTTTGGTAAAAATAATAATTTTTATTCACCTGCCTGTCTAATCTTGCCACCCATGACTACTTTTTTATCGATATCTTTTGGATTTCCGTACACAGTTACTTCTCCACCAGCACGTACTTTTGCATCGACATAATCGGTGGCATAAACATGGGCTTCACCTCCGGCATTGGCCGTAACCATTGTTTTTAAAGTATGCAAATTCTCGGCTTGATACTCTGATCCTGAGTTGATTAAAACATCTTGCTCAGACGCTTTCCCACTGAGATTTACTTTAGATCCGTCACCCAAACGAGCTTGTAATTGCTCAACTTCAAGCGGTAAATCAATCGAGCCACCTTCTTTAGCAATCAAACTAAAATTCTGAGCGTGAATCACCGATTCACTACCGATATGGGAACCTTCATTAACTTCAACAGCACTAATTGATTTATAATAAACAGTAGCAGAAACTTCATCACCACTGAGCATTTTGGTCAGCGGCATTCTGATTTTGAGCTCGCCGTTTTTGTTGATTAGTTCTACTTCATCAGAGCCGGAGCCATTGAGTAAAACTTTGTTTTCATTTGACGGAATCAAAATCACATCAATCTGATCAAAGGCGGTTACTTTGTTGAAATCACCTACATTTTTTCCTTGTGACCAACCTAAAATAGACGTAAGAATAAAGACAAAAGCTAATTTTTTCATATTATTCATTTTTTCGGATGAAGTGAAAATCGAGTTGTTTTTTCACCAAATCGGCATTTTTAACCTTAACGAAAACCTCATCGCCCAATTGTAAAATGTTGTGTGAAACTTCTCCAACCAAAGCATATTGTTTTTCATCAAACGTATAATAATCATCTTTGATTTCACGGATACGACACATGCCTTCGCACTTATTTTCAACAATTTCAACATAAATGCCCCATTCGGTGACACCTGAAATCACACCTAAAAACTCCTGTTCAGCGTGGTCTTTCATATACTTAACTTGCATGTATTTAATGCTGTCGCGCTCTGCATTGGTGGCCAGTGCTTCCATGTTGGAGGCGTGCTCACACTTTTCTTCATATAAATCTTGATCAGCTGATTTTCCTCCGTCGAGATAATACTGTAAAAGTCTGTGCACCATTACATCGGGATATCTTCGAATCGGTGAGGTAAAATGTGCGTAATAATCAAAAGCCAAACCGTAATGACCAATGTTTTCAGTAGAATATTTAGCCTTGCTCATACTGCGAATCGCCAGTGTATCGACCAAATTTTGCTCTTTTTTACCGATGACATTTTGCAAAAGTGTGTTGAGCGATTTTGAAATATCGGTTTTGGATTTAAAATTCAAGCTGTAACCAAACTTGGAAATAATGCCTTGCAAGTTAAAAAGCTTGTCTTCATTGGGTTCATCGTGAATTCGATACACAAAAGTTTTCTTTTGCTTACCGATAAATTCAGCTACTTTTTTGTTGGCGAGTAACATAAATTCTTCGATAAGATGATTGGCATCTTTAGAGATTTTAAAATACACACCGGTAGGTTCATCTTGCTCGTTGAGGTGAAATTTAACTTCAACTTTATCAAACGAAATCGCACCGTTGGCCAAACGTTTGGCGCGCATGATTTTAGCCAATTCATCGAGTTTTAAAACCGCATTCATCACGGGTTCATCTACCGTATAAGAAGCGCCAGTCAGAGAAACTTCGGCAGGAATAACCGCAGATTTGGTTTCAATCATACTTTGAGCTTCTTCATAAGCAAAGCGCTGATCTGAATAAATTACTGTTCTACCAAACCATTGGTTGACCACTTGCGCTTTTGCATCGAGTTCAAAAACGGCCGAAAAGGTATATTTTTCTTCATTCGGACGCAACGAACACGCAAAGTTTGAAAGTACTTCGGGCAACATCGGAACCACACGATCCACTAAATAAACCGAGGTTCCGCGGCGCTCGGCTTCATCGTCTAAAATGGTCCCTTCTTGTACATAATGCGATACATCGGCAATATGAATTCCAATTTCGTAATGACCGTTTTCTAAAACCTGAAACGACAAGGCATCGTCAAAATCTTTAGCATCTTTTGGGTCAATGGTAAAAGTAAGTACGCTGCGCATATCGCGTCTTTTTTTGATTTCAGCGTCTTGAATAGAAGTATCCAGCTTTTGCGCATAATTTTCAACCTCAGCCGGAAACTCATAAGGCAAACCGTATTCGGCGAGTATTGCGTGAATTTCGGTATCGTGTTCACCGGGCTTTCCTAAAACTTTAATCACCGAACCAAATGGACTGTCGGCTTTTTTAGGCCAATCGTCAATTTTAACCAAAACCACATCGCCTTGCTGCGCGTCGCCGATTTTATCTTTAGGAATAAAAATATCGGTATACATTTTAGCATTGGCCGTGGTCACAAAAGCAAAATTCTTTTGAATGTCAATCACACCTACAAACTCTGTTTTGGCGCGTTCGAGTATTTCAACCACTTCGCCTTCTGGCTTTTTGCCTTTTCGGCGGTTGTACACATAAACTTTTACTTTGTCTTTATCTAAAGCGTGGTTGAGGTTGTTGGTCGGAATAAATACATCTTCTTCAAACTCATCGCAAATAAAATAGGCCGTTCTGCGCGAAGTCATGTCAATCGTGCCTTCGTAATAATCTTGGCTAATGGCTTTGACTAAATAACGTCCGGGTTCTGATTCAATGATGACTTTTTGTGCGGCCAGAATTTTGAGATCTTTAATGATTTCATTGCGACTTTTGGTATCGTCTACTTCTAAAATGGCGGCAATTTGTTTGTAGTTGAATGGCCTATTGGCGTGTTGTGAGAGTATTTTGAGGATTTTCTGGGTAAATGATTTTTCTTTTTTACCTAGTTTTTTGTGTTTCTTACGCATGTTCTTTCTATAATTTCCAAAGGTAGTGAATATTAAATGGTTCACACCTGTTGATGCGAAGGTCTTAATTTAAAGATAAGAATTCGTTCATCTTAACATATAATTGACTTAGGTTGAAAACGTTCTGATGCACGCAAAGCATTAATTTTTCTACATTTACCATAAAACAACCATAGATGTCTGAATTTATCACCGTTGCCATTTTTAATTTCGCACATGAAATCACGATTCTTAAAACCATTTTAGAACGCGAAGCAATTCCGCATTTATTTCACAACGAAAATTTGGTATCGATTGATCCGCTGGCCAGCATTGCCTATGGCGGCATTCAACTCAAAGTGCATCCCAACGACTATCAAAGAGTCAAAGAAATTATCGAAGATCTCAATCGCCCAAAACTCAACATCGTTTAACTTTTCAACAACTATTATAAAACCAAAAAAAATCTTTGAATTAAAAATTAATTTTATGATGGTTATTATAGCTTGTTAATTGTTGAAATAACTTTAAGCATTCTTTCATGGTTTTGAACTTAACTTTTTTTATCAGGATTTTTCAACAGCTTTTCAAGAATTCAAATGCTTCATTTTAAATGAATTTTCAAAAACAATCAACAGTTGTTGACAAGAAAAAAAACAATCAAAATGTCCATAAATATTTTTTAAAAAGCTGTTGATAATCGACTCAAAATTGCGCATAAATCCCTCAAAAAATTCCGAGTTATTTTTTGGTTATTTCATTTTGATTTTGGTTTGTGCGTTTTAAAATTCCCACCAAAAAAACTTCTGATTTTTATTGCTCAACTTTTCAACAATCTATGTTAAATGAATGTAAACTGAATATCAGGCTTTTGTAAAAAACAATTAACAACAACCAAAATTAATGTTTAACAAAAGTATAATCATCTGAAAAACAAATAATTAAATACGAATAACTTTTAATTCATTCTGAAAGCATCCTTTTTATTTTACTATTGCTACACTTATATATTGTGTACCTTTGCCTGAGCGATTTAAACAAACTCCACATGAAAATTTCAATCGGAAACGACCACGCAGGACCGGAATATAAAAAAGCAATTGTTGCTTATCTCGAGCAAAAAGGCCACATGGTCATCAACCACGGAACCGATACTTTTGACTCGGTAGATTATCCCGATTTCGGGCATCCGGTGGCAATGGATGTCGAGCAAAAAAAAGTTGATTTCGGCATCGTCATTTGCGGCTCCGGAAACGGCATCAATATGACGGTCAACAAACATCAAAATGTACGCGCGGCTTTGTGTTGGACCAAAGAAATCGCTGCATTGGCTCGTCAGCATAACAACGCCAACATCATCAGCATTCCGGCGCGTTTTACAGCCATTGCGCAAGCCGTTGAAATGGTTGACACTTTTTTATCGACTGAGTTCGAAGGCGGACGTCATGCCCAACGCGTTCAAAAAATAGCCTGTTCCTAAAATGACTTGCCGGCACAAACACCACCACGACGCTGCGCACCAAAGCTTGTCGGGTTCTATTGTGCTCAATTTACTCATTACTTTAGCGCAAATTTTCGGCGGAATTTATTCGGGCAGTTTGTCTTTACTCTCGGATGCGCTGCACAATTTGAGCGATGTTTTGGCTTTGGCCTTGAGTTGGCTCGCTCGGCGATGGGTCAAAAAAGAAGCTGGTCTAAACCACACTTTTGGTTACAAACGCATTGAACTTTTGGCTGCTTATACCAATACGCTGGCTTTGATGATCATTGCGCTTTTTTTGATTTTTGAATCCATTGATCGTCTTATATCGCCTGAGCCCATTGCTTCGGTTTGGGTTGTTGGGTTGTCGGGTTTGGGCATTGTTTTCAACGGAATTTCAGCCGGTATGCTGCGCCAACACAGCCATCAAAACCTCAACCTAAAATCGGCTTATTTACATTTACTCTCAGATACCCTCGCCTCGGTGGCCGTATTCATGGGCGGTTTACTGATGTATTATTTGGATTGGTTTTGGGTCGATGCAGCGCTCACTTTCTTGATTGCTTGTTATCTGATTTATATAAGTATAGGATTGCTCAAATCGACTTCTAAAATGTTGATGCTCTTTACACCCGAGCACATTTCCATTGAAAAAATCCTTGAAAAAATTCACCCAAAAACAGCACCGCATCAGTTGTATCACGTGCATTTGTGGCCGCTCAACGAACACGAAATTCATTTTGAAGCCCGAATAGACTGCGTCCACAACATCACTATTTCAGAATTCAACATATTAGCTCAGCAAGTGGCACAAATACTCCGCGACGATTTTCAGATTCAACATTGCACCTTACAGCCCGATTTTCAGACACAAACCGATAAGGTCGCGGTAGTTCAAGAGTAATTTTATGGGCGTTGCGCGGCCCACCGCCTGCGGATGAACCGCGCCGGGCGCTCGGCAGTCGCTGCCCTCATCCTTCGGGCGAGCTCCAACAAAGCCTCGCTCCCTAACGCAGAGATGCGTGTATTTTTCAACATTTCATCTCAAAAGAATGGCTATTTTTGCGGGCAAACTTCTTTGACGATGAACCACATTCAATACATCCAAAACCAATTGGCCCAACCGGCCGTCGCTGCCAAAAACATTGAAGCTACCGTACAACTTTTGCTGGAAGATTGTACGATTCCGTTTATTGCGCGCTACCGAAAAGACCAAACCGGCAACTTGGATGAAATCACCATAGAGCAAATAGCCAAAAGCCACAAACAATACGGCGAATTGGTCAAACGCAAAGAAAGCATTCTGAAATCCATCGAAGAACAAGGCCAATTATCGCCCGAGCTCAAAGCCAAAATCGAAAACAGTTTTGACGCTCAAGAACTCGAAGATTTGTACTTGCCTTATAAAAAGAAAAAGAAAACCCGTGCCGATGTGGCTCGTGAAAAAGGATTGGAACCGCTCGCTAAAATCATCATGGCACAAAATGCCAACGATCTTGATTTTATCGCCTCCAAATATATCAATGCGCAAGTGCCCAATGAAGAGGAAGCCTTGCAAGGCGCGCGTGATATCATCGCTGAATGGATCAATGAAAATCTTTATGTACGCAAAAACCTGCGCCGTCTGTATCAGCGCAAAGCGTTTATCACGACTAAAGTAGCCAAAGACAAAGACAGCGATGAAAATGCCCAAAAGTTCTCGCAATATTTTGATTGGTCAGAGCCCATTTCAAAAGCACCGTCGCACCGATTATTGGCTATGTTGCGCGCCGAAGCCGAAGGTTTTGTCAAACTGTCGGTCGCATTAGACGAACCTTCAGAAGCGATTGACTTTATTGAAAACAACACCATTAAAAACAACCACGAAACCGTCCAACAACTTAAATTAGCCATCAAAGACAGTTATAAACGATTGCTCGATCCGGCCATTTCAAACGAAACTTTGCAAGAAGCCAAAACCCGAGCTGATTTGAAAGCCATTGACGTTTTTGCGCAAAACTTGAGTCAGTTGTTGCTCGCTCCGCCTTTGGGCGAAAAGCGCATTTTGGCAATAGATCCGGGTTATCGATCGGGTTGCAAAGTAGTTTGTTTGGATGAAAAAGGCGATTTGCTCTACAACGAAACCATTTATCCGCATCAGCCGCAAAATGAAACCGCGCTAGCCATGAAAAAAATCAAATCGATGGTCAATGCTTATCAAATTGAAGCGATTTCTATTGGCAACGGAACCGCCAGCCGCGAGACCGAAACCTTTATCAAAAAAATTGCCTTTGACCGACCGCTGCAAGTTTTTGTGGTTTCTGAAGCCGGAGCTTCAGTCTATTCAGCCAGTAAAATTGCCCGCGACGAATTTCCGAATTACGATGTCACGGTTCGAGGTTCAGTATCCATTGGTCGCAGGCTTTCAGATCCGCTGGCCGAGCTTGTGAAGATCGATCCCAAATCCATTGGCGTTGGGCAATATCAGCACGATGTCGACCAAACCAGGCTTAAAGAAGAACTCGATACCGTGGTGGTGCGCTGCGTGAATTCAGTAGGCATCAACATCAATACCGCCAGTAAATCGCTGCTGAGTTATGTGTCAGGTATTGGCGAGAAAATGGCTGAAAACATTGTACAATATCGCTCTGAAAATGGTCCGTTTCAAGACCGAAAAGAACTCAAAAAAGTGCCGCGCTTGGGCGATAAAGCGTTTCAACAAGCGGCAGCTTTTATCCGCATCAAAGACGGAAAAAATCCGCTCGACAACTCAGCGGTGCATCCGGAGGCTTATTCGGTTGTTGAAAAAATGGCCAAAGATTTAAGTATCCCACTTTCGGAACTCATCGCCAACAAAGACAAAATTGCACGCATCAACCCAGAACAATATACCAATGCCACCGTCGGAATTTTAGCGGTCAAAGACATTTTAAAAGAATTAGAAAAACCAGGCCTCGATCCGCGAAAAGCAGCCAAAGTTTTTGAGTTTGATCCGAACGTAAAGACGCTCGATGATTTGCGCACCGGAATGATTCTGCCGGGTATTGTCAATAACATTACCGCTTTTGGCTGTTTTGTAGATATCGGTTTGAAAGAAAGCGGATTGGTCCACATCTCACAACTCAAACAAGGCTATGTAGCTGATGTGAATGAAGTAGTGAAACTCCACCAACACGTACAAGTAAAAGTACTAGAAGTTGATCAAGCTCGCAAGCGCATTCAACTGAGTATGGTTTTGTAAAGTTAATAGATGTTTACAAAAATAGTTTTGTAGGTTTCACCCGCAGCAGACAAGCCTTTTTGAACTCCATTTTGAAGTATGAAATACGAATAAGTGCTGCCGCTCAAGTTGTATTCTAAAGTATACAAACTATTGTTGGCCCATTGAAAGTCTTGAACTCCGTTGTGTTCTGCAGAAGTATAGTAGAGTTCAGCTGCGTTTCGGTAAATTTTGTTGTTGTGAAGCCCATATATACTGCTGGCAAATTCGCTGAGTTTGGTGAATGAACCGTTTAAATCTGTATTGGTTACTGCGTCTGAACCCACAACTTGATAATACGGATGCCCTTCTTTAGTGCCAAAAACATACAATCCGTTGGTGCCGCTGTGAAAGTATCCAAAATCAAACATATTGACATACGGATGAAAAGTAGTGTCAATGTACATTCCTGAATCTAAACTAGGGTGAGCAACCGAGAAATAACCACTACTGTCTTGCCAAGCCATGGCTGTGTTGTTGTAGTCTGAGGCGGATAATTCGGCCACATCGGTGCGTTCGCCGTTTTTCCAATACACCAAACGATATACATCAGGAGTTACTGATAAATCATGAATGATTCCTGAAATGTATAAATCTGTTCCCACTACATCTAAAGCTCCGATAGAAACAACATCTTGCGTATCAGTTGCGTAGGTTACATTTAAATCAGACATTACTCCGTTTATCCACAACAGGCGGCGATTTAAAATGTTAACCCCATCATTTAAAATAGCAGAGCCTAACACATAAACCTTTTGATTCTTGACCACCAAAGTATCTACTTCTGACGAAATATAAGCGGTATCATCCAGAGTTACCAGCTGATTGTTTTTCCAATAAACGGCATGATTGTCTTTTTGACCACTTACATAAACATCGACAACTGTATCGTGATTGGTCACCGAATCGCGTTCAGAACACGAAGTTAAACTCAGAACAAAAAGTAAAAAAAAGCCAAAATATAATTTCATAACCACTTATTTAAAAGGCATAAAAAATCCCGAGTCTACATAAAAACTCAGGATGTTTATTATTTGTTTTCTTCCTTTGAATTGGCTTTGTCGTCTCCTTTTGCAGCATCTTTAAATTCTTTGATGCCGGTTCCTAAGCCGCGCATGAGTTCCGGAATTTTTTTACCGCCAAACAACAAAAGAACTACCAATAATATAATCAGGATTTCTGTAACACCGAGTCTTCCCATGTTTTTTAAATTTTAGCCGAAGCATTAAATAGATTAATATGCTCGCAAAGATAAACAGAAAATCTCTTAAAAAAGGCTAAGGGTGGGCAAATATTTATGATGCTCAGAGCTTTGAGTTTTAACTGGCCAAGCGGTTTAATTTTTATATTTGTGGCTCAAACCGCTCCCATGTCCGAGAAACGACTCAAAAGGCAAGAACTTCGCAAAAAACTGTACACCAAAAACCGACTGGTTATTTTGAATGAAGATTCTTTTGAAGAAGTTTTTTCATTGCGTTTGACTTTGATGAATGTGTTTGTAGTAGCCGGATTGGGCGCTATTCTCATCATTATTTGTACGACTTTCATCATCGCTTTTACTCCGCTGCGCGAATACATTCCGGGTTATGCATCCGATCAACTCAAACGCGACGCAACACGGTTGGCACTTGAATCAGATTCGTTGGTTAATTCGGTTAAGAAAAATGAAGCGTATTTAAATTCTATTAAAAAAATACTGACCGGAGAACTCGAGTTGGCCAAATTCAGCAAAGATTCGATTTATGCCGATCCGCCCGAAAATGCAAGTGTGGAAGATGTGAAACCTTCTGAGGCCGATTTACAATTGCGTCAAGAAGTGGCTCGCGAAGACAAATACAATTTGTTCGAAAAGGCACAATCCAAAACCGGAGTTGTTTTGTTTGCGCCGGTCAAAGGTTCCATCACCGAAAAATTCAGCACCCGAAATCGCCATTATGCCGTTGATGTTGCTTTGGCCAAAAACACGCCCATCAAAGCCATGCTCAACGGAACGGTTATTTTTGCCGATTGGACACCGTCTACCGGAAATGTAGTCATTATTCGCCACAACAACGGATATATTTCGGCCTACAAACACGCCGCATCACTCACCAAATCTCAAGGCGATGTGGTCAGAACCGGCGAAGTCATTGCACTCGCGGGATCAACCGGACAGGAATCAACCGGAGTTCATTTGCATTTTGAACTTTGGAAAGACGGTTATCCGATAGATCCTACCCAATTCATAGAATTTGAATAAGATGTCAGTAAAATCATTCGCCGCCCAAATATTCGCTCGAGTTGTGCATGCGCAAACCCAAAAATGGGCGCAAAATCCTGAGGCTACCCAAAAGCGCATTTTTGAGCAACTCATCGAGCAAGCGAGGCAAACGGTGTTTGGACAAGATCACCATTTTGAGCAGATCAAAACCTATGATGATTTTGCACAAAAAGTTCCGGTGCGCGATTACGAAGCGCTCAGATTTTATATTGACCAAACGGTTTCCGGAAAAGAAAACATCACCTGGCCGGGCAAACCGTTGTATTATGCCAAAACTTCCGGAACTACTTCAGGTGCCAAATATATTCCGATTAGCAAAGAGTCGATGCCACATCATATTCAAGCGGCACGCAATGCGATTTTGGCGTATGTTTATCAAACCGGAAAGGCTGATTTTGTCGATGGGAAAATGATTTTCTTGCAGGGCAGCCCAACACTTGAAGACAAAAACGGTGTGCAACTCGGAAGGCTTTCGGGTATTGTGGCGCATTATGTTCCGAAGTATTTACAAAAAAACCGCTTGCCGAGTTGGGAAACCAATTGTATTGAAGACTGGGAAACCAAAGTCGACGCGATTGTTGATGAAACCATACACGAAGATATGACAGTGATCTCGGGCATACCTTCGTGGGTGCAAATGTATTTTGAGCGTTTGCAACAAAAAGCCCAAAAGCCTGTCGGAGATATTTTCAAGAATTTTAATTTGTTCATTTACGGCGGGGTAAACTATGAACCCTATCGCGCCAAATTCGAAAAGCTTATCGGAAGAAAAGTTGACAGCATTGAACTTTTTCCGGCTTCAGAAGGATTTTTTGCTTATCAAGATTCGCAGACCGAGCCGGGCATGTTACTGCTTTTGAACTCAGGGATATTTTACGAGTTTATCAAAACGGATGAATTCTTTACAGAAAATCCAAAACGCTACACGATTGGCCAAGTAGAATTGGGCGTGAATTACGCGCTCATCATTTCAACCAATGCCGGGCTTTGGGCTTATAATATTGGCGATACTGTGATGTTTGTTTGTAAAAAACCCTATCGTTTGGTGGTGACCGGCCGCATCAAACATTTTATTTCTGCCTTTGGCGAGCACGTGATTGGCAAAGAAGTCGAAACTGCGCTACAACAAGCGACGCAGGGAACCGATATTCGCATCACAGAGTTTACCGTGGCGCCGCAAATTTCGCCCGAAAGTGGTTTGCCGTATCACGAATGGTTGATTGAGTTTGAAAGCATTCCGTCAAATCTGGATCAATTAGCTGAACAATTAGATGTATTCATGCGCAAGCAAAATGTTTATTACGACGATTTGATTGCCGGAAAAGTATTGCGCCCACTGGTGATTACTCCGGTGATGCAAAATGGTTTTCAACAGTACATGAAATCTGTTGGCAAATTGGGCGGACAGAATAAAATTCCGCGCTTGAGCAATGACCGAATCATTGCTGATGCCTTAATCAAACTAAATGCTGATGCGTAATATTTTGACCTTTCTTTTTTCGATTTTAAGCGTGTTTGCCCTGCGCGGACAAATCAAAGGTGTGGTGCGCGACAGCATTACTAAAGAAACACTTCCGTTGGTGAATATTTCGGTTTTGGGCGAAAACAAAGGAACCACTTCAGAGTTGGACGGGAGTTTTAGGTTGCCCGAAGACATCGGTAAAAAATTGGTGTTCTCGTTGTTGGGTTATCAAAAAAAGACGCTCGAAATCCAACCCCATATGCTGGTTTTTTTACAACCTGATGAAATTGCTTTGAATGAAGTAATTGTCGATAACCGAAAAAAAACCAAAAAGCTTGAAATTGGTCCAGAAAATCCAGGCGTTTATGAAGCTTATGACCGCGGACCTCGCACCGACACTCGTTTTTTTGAATATCACTCGAGTTACAACAAAACCCGACACATTGATGCTATTACTGTTAGAACCGACAGTAAAGTAAAAGATGCCAGCTTTAAAATTCACTTATACGAGCCCGATGCAAATGGTTTTCCAGGCAAAGAAATTCTTCGCGAAAACCTAGTGGTTTCGGTTGATAAAGGCGTCAAGAATACCTTATTTAAACTTGAAAAATATCACCTGAAAATGCCTAAAAACGGTTTGTTTGTCGGCATTGAAAAATTGATGATTGAAAAAAATCAATTAGAACCGAGCGAAGGATATCAATCCGGAGTTTATTATCCGCTTATTTTATATAGTTCGGCCGAAAAAGACAAAATATTTACCTACACAGGCGGTCAGTGGCGTGTTCAGACCAGACAAACCTCAGAAGGCACGCTCGAAAAAATAAACACCGCCGAACCGGCAATTACTTTGATTCTGACCAATTAAAAAAATAAAACCTTACATTTGCGGGTTAATAATAACAACAAACTAAAAAATAAGGCGAAAAATCTGTTTTTATTGATGTTTTAAGAATACGATTATAGCAGAACATTCGTTAGTTAACAAAATTTTGAATGAAAGAAATTAAAAATATTGTACGCTCAAGAGCACAGGAATCATCGAGTGCTGTCGAGAAATTGTACATCACTATGCGCCACTTGTTTAACCGCGGTTTTTATAAACCGATGGGTGTTTCGG
Source organism: Bacteroidota bacterium (assembly GCA_018267095.1). Classification (GTDB taxonomy): domain Bacteria; phylum Bacteroidota; class Bacteroidia; order Flavobacteriales; family Flavobacteriaceae; genus Flavobacterium. Next base: position 5,450 of record JAFDZC010000018.1, on the reverse strand, counting down.
GCGAGACACTTCGCGAGGCGCTTTTATCGCTTCGCCCGGAAATTTACGGCTCAATTGCCGAAGAAAAAGTTGAACTCAACGGCTTGCTATACGTTATTGAGCGATTGCCAATAGGTATTGAGGAATGCCGTTTTATCAATTTAACTTCAGACGAAGGTTATTCAAAATCTCATTTCAAAGCGATTGTGCCGCCCAAGCGAAGACGCAATTGTTACCGCATCGACGACGAGCAAATGAATGTTGAAATCACGCGCGGTCGCTCGGATATTTACGACATTTTAACGCACTTGACTTTTATTTTTATCGAATCGCATAAAATTAAAGACCGCGTTTTGATTGATGAATCCGGTGAAGTGACCCGCGATTGGAAAAAACTCGAACAAGCTGTTTTACAAGAAAAAAAACTCTCCCAAGTCGACAAAGAAAAAGCCATTTCACACACGGCTAATATTTTAGGTCGCACCTTTGCGGAAGTTTTAGATATATACGATGCTTTTGGAACCACCGATAAACCTGATCGTTTCTTGCACGTGATTTATTGGTTGGGTAAATTGGCTTTAGAAGAAGCCGTTGAAAACAACAAACGCACCATTACTTTCAGCCCGATTTTACGCGAGCGATTAGGGCATCATATTCATGGCGAAATCTGGGCCAACAGCATCAAAGATGTTTTGATGCAAAACGGTTTGCTCAATCGCCCGATTCACATCATTAGTGCCAACATGCACAGTGTGATGAATTCAATTTTTGCGGTTGATGTACTCAAAACCAAACTCAAAGGACAATCAGACTTTGCGATTTACGAAGAACTCAGCAAGTCCGGCGCCGATAAATTGCGCGACAAAGTTTCAGAAGTAGCTCAAAAATACGGCATGATTTCATTGCCGGATACATCTGGTACCAACATCGATGTTCAAATTTTTGACACAGCCAAAATCGATTGGAAAAAAACATCGTTCCCGAAAGCTAAAATCTCAGGCTTAGCACCCGTCATTATTGTGATGGATTATGCCTTTGGCGAGCAAGCCTATGAAACCATTGACGAGTTACTCAAACCGTATCAGGAAACCAAAATCAAAAAGGTTTTCTTGAACGTAGAGTCGGTTTCTATCATGGGTAAAGCCGGAATTTTGCAAGGCGACAAAGGTGATATTATGATTCCCTCGGCCCACATCAACGAAGGAACAGGCGATAACTATCCTTTTGACAACGAACTCACAGCAGCCATGCTCAGCGGCAACGGAATTCCAGTTTTTGCCGGACCGATGGTGACCGTATTAGGGACTTCATTGCAGAATAAAGATTTGCTGAAGTTTTTCCGCGATTCAACTTGGGGCGTGATTGGCCTTGAAATGGAGGGTGCTTATTATCAAAAAGCGATTCAATCAGCCTCCAAAATCAGAAAAAGCATCAACCCGGATGTAAAAGTGAGATATGCTTATTACGCTTCAGATAATCCGCTTGAAACTGGAAGCACACTCGCTTCTGGCGGTTTGGGAACCACCGGAGTTAAACCTACTTATTTGATTACGATTAAAATATTAGAACAAATTTTCAATATCAGCTAAAATGAATTCAACAGAACAAAATAATATTGTAGATCAAGAAATTGATTTGGCAATGGTTTCAGGAAAAATCAGGTCATTCTCTACAAACATCAAGAGAAGCATATTTAATTTTATTCAATTTATCATTAAAAGAATTGTTGTTATTGGAACTCTATTCTTCATAGGTTTTGGGCTCGGAATTTATCTTGATAAAGTGGTTAAGACCTATGATAACGAAGCTATTGTAGTTCCTAATTATGGAAGTTATGATTATTTATACGCTAAAATTGAGCTTTTAGAAGCAAAAATTAAAGATCAAGATACTGCCTTTTTGAAAAGAATAGGGATTAATCACCCAGATGCATTAAGAAAAATAGAAATTGACCCAATAGTTGATGTGTATCAGTTTATCAGCGTTTCGCCAGATAAAAACTTTGAGTTATTAAAGTTATTAGCTGAAGATGGTGACATGAACAAAATAGTTAAAGATGAACTCACAAGTAAAAACTATACCTATCATTTACTAAAATACACAACTGATAAGAAGTGTCCAGAAAGCGAAATACTTATACCTCTTTTGAAATACTTAAACAGCGATCAGTATTATAATAAGCTTAAAGAAACATACAACAACAATACAATTGTCAAGATAAAAGCCAATGAAGGAATTATAGCTCAGATTGATGGCTTTTTGAATACTTTTTCTGCTGAAATAGCCAGTGGTAATAGAAATGATAAGCTCGTTTATTATAATGAGAACACTCAGTTAAACGACGTTATAAGAACCAAAAACGATTTAATTGCTGAAATTGGAAAACTAAAAAGAGATTTGGTAAGTAGTGATCAGGTGATTAAAAAGGTGAGCTCCATTTCAAATATAAAAAATACAGAATCAGTTAATGGTAAATTGAAATTCATCTTACCAATTCTATTTGTGATTCTCTATATGCTTATCTTTTCGATAATTCGATTTTACAAATCACAATCACAACTTGCAGCTTAGTTAAAAAGAAAAAAAATGAAAGGAATCATACTCGCCGGAGGCTCAGGAACCAGACTTCATCCGCTCACATTGGCAGTTAGCAAGCAATTGATGCCCATTTATGATAAGCCGATGATTTATTATCCGTTGTCCACTTTATTGTGGTCGGGCATTAACGAAGTCTTGATTATTTCAACACCGCATGATTTGCCTTTGTTTCGCCAGTTATTGGGCGATGGAAGTAAGCTGGGCTGTCGATTTGAATATGCAGTTCAAGAACATCCCAACGGACTCGCCGAAGCCTTTATCATCGGAAAAGAATTTATCGGGCATGATAAAGTAGCCTTGGTTTTAGGCGATAATATCTTTTACGGAACAGGACTTTCAGAACAACTTCAAGCCAACAATAATCCCGAGGGAGGAATTATTTATGCTTATCACGTTCAAGATCCGGAACGTTATGGTGTGGTTGATTTTGATCAAAACGGACAAGTACTTTCTATTGAAGAAAAACCAGCGGTGCCTAAATCAAATTACGCGGTTCCCGGAATCTATTTCTATGACAATGATGTGGTTGAAATTGCCGCGAATATCAAACCCAGTGCCCGTGGAGAGCTCGAAATTACGGATGTCAATAAAGAATATCTCAAACGCGGTAAACTCAAAGTGAGCATTCTGGATAGAGGAACTGCTTGGCTCGATACCGGAACGTTTAATTCGTTGATGCAAGCATCCCAATTTGTTCAAGTTATTGAAGAGCGTCAAGGATTGAAGATTGGTTCAATTGAAGAAGCTGCCTTCAAAATGGGATACATCAATGCCGATCAATTAATTGCGTTGGCTCAACCTTTACTCAAAAGTGGATACGGATCACATTTGTTAAGCATATTGTAGTTTATGAATTGTATACCGACCCATTTAGCCGGTTGTTTTATTGTTGAACCCAAAATTATTTTTGACCAGCGAGGTTATTTCACAGAAAGTTTTAACGAAAAAACCTTCTTTGAATGTACTGGTGAACAAGTTCATTTTGTTCAAGACAATCAGTCGTATTCTAGCAAAGGAGTGCTTAGAGGATTGCACTATCAAACCGGAGCGCACATGCAAGCCAAGTTAGTTCGCGTTTTATCGGGTGAAGTTCTTGACATAGCTGTTGATATCCGACCGGAATCACCTACTTATGGGCAACATGTTTCAGTAGTATTGACGGCCGAAAACCAGAAACAATTTTATTTACCCCGCGGATTTGCACATGGCTTTTTAGTCTTGAGTGAGACCGCTACCTTTTTTTATAAATGCGATAATTTCTACAATAAAGAATCCGAAGGCGGTATCGCATACAACGACCCAAGTTTAGGAATCGATTGGATGCTACCAGAACAAGAACTTATTCTTTCAGATAAAGACAAAGTCCAACCCAATTTAGCCAACGCCAGAAAAATATGGTAATTGCAGTCACCGGAGCTTCAGGACAATTGGGACAAGCCTTAAAAATGTTGTCCGAACATCATCCGGAGCATCAATTTCACTTTTACAATTCAGCTGAGGTCAACATTACTCAAAAGGCAGTTATTGAAAAAACATGGTCTGAAATTCAACCTGATTTTTGCATCAATGCAGCTGCTTACACTGCGGTTGACAAAGCCGAAAGCGAATCTGAATTGGCCTACGCAATCAACGCAAATGGTGTAAAAAAATTGGCTGAAGTTTGCGAAAATCATCAAACGGTTTTAATCCACATTTCAACAGATTTTGTTTTTGCCGGACAAAGTGATAAACCATATTTAGAAACCGATCTAACACAACCACAAGGAGTTTACGGCGCCAGTAAATTAGCCGGAGAGCAAGCTGTTGAGGCGATTTGCAAAAAGCATTTTATTGTCAGAACATCTTGGTTGTATTCTCAATTTGGCCACAACTTTCTCAAAACTATGTTGCGATTAGCTGCCGAAAAGCCCGAAGTTCGAGTGGTCAATGATCAAATAGGTTCGCCTACCCACGCAGTAGATTTGGCCAAAGCACTTTTGACCATGATTTCAAAACCCAGCTCGAATTACGGAATTTATCATTTCAGTAATCAAGATCGAACAAGCTGGTTTGGTTTTGCCCAAAAGATATTTGAGGTTTATCATTTAACTACGCCATTATACCCAATTGCAACGTCAGATTATCCAACACCGGCTAAGAGACCCGCTTTTAGTGTGATGGATACAACCAAAATTCAAAAAGAATTTCAGATAGAAATCCCAACTTGGCAGGCCGCACTTGAAAAATATAAAGCATAAAAAAGGAGGAAATTTTCCTCCCTTTTATTTATCTCTTGATCAATTTAAACGCTTTGCTTCTGTTTTCCTGGCTCAGTTGCAGCAAATAACTTCCTGAAGGTAAGCCGCTCAAATCAATATTTTGTCCGGTTAAGATTCCTTCGCGGATTCTTTTTCCTTCAATGCTATAAAGTTTATATTGGCCGCTTGACATACCGTCTACACGAACAAAATCAACAAACGGATTGGGATAAACCATTAAGTTTTGCCAATTTGAGTCATCAACACTCATCGATTCATCCACAGTCAAAGTAAGTTCAAACGAAGCCGAACCTCCTGAGTTGTATGCGGTAATGGTATAAACAGTCATTGGGCTTATTTGTGTCGGGGTACCGGAAATTTGCCCAGTCAAAACATCAAAAGTTAAACCTTCCGGCAATTGCGGTTCGATACCATAATGAGTCACAAAACCGCTTACCGTTGGCCACAAATCTGTCATTACTTCATCCACATGTACTATGATTGGTGATGGATAACTAAGCGAACTTGGCGCGATGTCATTGACGGTAATCGAAACTCCAAATGAAGTCGAACCTCCGGAATTGTTAGCCGTTACGGTATAAATCGCTGCCGCAGAAACCACCGTCGGCGTTCCTG
>JAFDZC010000017.1 GCA_018267095.1 Bacteroidota bacterium | reverse complement strand
GGCTGTCAATTCAATATGTCTATGAACTTATTTTTATTCCCGCTTCATTCTCAAAGCGGGTGCAAAAGTACAAACCTTTTTCTCTTATCCAAACTTTTTAGAAAAAAAATTTAAAGGTTTTTTTCTTAAAGTTGAGGGTCAGTATTTTAGAATGAACTTTTGTTTTTCCGTAAACATTTCTTCTGTTTAGGGACGGCAAAGATATGTTGATTCTATATTTAGAACCAAATGTTTTTTGTACTTTTTTTCAAGATGTTGATAACTTGATTGCTCGAAAGAGTCAAATGCCTGAATTGAAACACTTAACACGCTGCTAGAATCTGCAGCCCGGATGGCAACGGCATCCTTGCCCGGAGTTTTCGCAGGGCAAGATAAAGTGAACAGCCGGAATTGCTGCCCAAAAAATCAAACTAATTCTTGATGACCTTGATGGTTTTGGTTTGTTCCTGTGCGCTAATTTTAACCAAGTAAATACCATCCGCCAAAGCAGACATAGGGATATTGCAGCTATTTGAAACCGCTTTTACCGCATAGACTTCTTGCCCGAAAGCATTGAACAAAGAGATATCAGAAGTGAATTTCAAGTCATTAATATGTAATACGTCTTGCACCGGATTGGGATAAACCGAAAATGCATCAGCATCAAAATCTGAATCAGCCAACAAAGAACAAGTCACCGAAACTGGTAGAAAGCAAGACACCCCAATAGCATTATTTAAAGTAAACAGCACAGATTGCCCCAACTGAACGCCCGGAATTTGATAATTAGAAGCAAGGGTTGATCCGGTTTGTGTTGGGCCACCATTGATGGAATAGGCATATACATAATTCGTTGCTCCTTGAATCGGTGCCCAATCAATAGCTAAAGAATTCGGAAAACTGTTAGCGCTATCGCAGAACATTGAAGTAGTTGTGATTACGGATATGACTCCGGACATTGAAGTAATACCATTCGCTCCTGATGCAGTTACCGTATAATTAAATACACCGCAACCGGCTGGAGTTCCCGCTAATGTATATGTATCCTGATTGAGTGTTCCGGTTACACCGGACGGAAGACCCGTAACAGAAACATTGGTTACGCCATTACCTATCCTAAAAACGATGTTAGATATAGGAGCGTTTAAAGTCAATGATTGAATTAAAGTGGATTGGTCAGAAATTAATGTAAGATTAGAACATTGATTAACAGTCACTGTTCTCGTTGCCGTCGCATTAGAACATCCACCCGTACCCAAAATTGTATAGGTCATAGTCGCAACTCCGGCCGCGTTACCAGTAATTACACCCGTTGTTGGGTTAACCGATGCAATGGCCGTGTTTGAACTCGACCAAGCTCCGCCGGAAACTGAAGAAGTAAATGTGGTGGTATCTCCTACACAAACATTTTGATTGCCTGAGAGCACACCAGCATCTGGACAGGGCGGCGTTGATTGACAACTAAAAGCACCTGAAAAGCAAGTTCCTACTGCCCCAGAAGGGACTACAAACAAAACCACTTGATCAGTGGGTTGTACATTTGAAACCGTATATGTTAGGAAATTTCCTGAAGCTCCAAAAACATACCCACCTCCGTTGACATTATACATAACAGAGTAATTTGTAGCTCCTAAAACTGAATTCCAATTAAAAGTCATCGCATTGTTTGCCCAAGTCCCGCAAGAAACCGTTGGAGAAAGCAGCGGATTTATCGTAACGGTTTGAGTAGTAGTACAGCCACCTATGTTCATATAAGTGATGGTACATGTTCCGGCAGAAACACCACTAACAAGCCCTGTATTATCTACCGTAGCAACCGCTGTGTTTGAAGATTGCCAAGGTGTTGTAGGATGCGGAAACAGCGAACCATTTAACTGAAGTGTCGCGCTCGCACATGTAGAAGTAACTCCTGAAATTGTTGGATAAGTACTCACATAAACATTTTGTGATACTTGCGTACCTGCACTATCTGTGAAGGTAATGGTTGTGGAACCAAATCCAACTGAGGTAACCAAACCATTCATATCAACCGTAGCAACACTCGGGTTTGATGATGTCCACGGAGTTGTTGGATGTGGAAATCCTGAGCCGCCCGAACCAATTAGTTGAGAAGTAGTTGGCGTATGCGACGGACCTGTCATACAAATACTAAAATTTCCGGTAATGTTCAACGGAAGGCAATCAGATAAAGTTGAGGCTTGTACGGTAAAAACAGAAATAAAGAGAACCAGAAAGTAATAATGTTTGCGCATAAAAAAGTGTTTGTGCGGTAAATATAAATTTTATTTTTGGCACAAACACTTTTATTTTAACAGTAACTATTTCTTATTGATGGTTTTGGCTTTTTCTTCCCAGTAATCAGAAAGCTGGTCATAATCTATCGGAGTGGCCGGTGCTTGCCGAACGAGCCTTCCATGGTCAAAAGCACGTTTGAGAATCGTTTCGATTAAAAAATCTTCATTGTCTTCAAACGGAAGATATTTGCGCTTGAGGCTGATGTCAAAAACATTGGCGGTTGCATTTGACCAAAAAGCTTTCCAGCCACTTTTGTAATCTTTGATAAGCTCAAACGCTGTCGAACCGGTTTGTCTGTATATGAGTTTTACGAGAATTTGACCTTGTTTGCGCGAGAGTTTTTTAAGTCGGGCTTCAAATTCGTTTTCCATGTAATCTTCAACAATTTTAAAATACTTGCGCTTCTCGCGATTGGTTTTGAGCGCATTCATATTTTTGTTGAGCAACACCAAACGTTCGGCCGCTACTTTGGCATACGGATAGACTTTATACACTCGGTTGCGCAAAAGGTTGAACTGTTTTTGCGCTTCAGGATCGAGTTTTTCATTGCTGATGATGATTTCATCGAGTAAAATAGGTTCAGAAATGGTGTCGGTTTCTTTAAGAACATAACCCATTTTAGTGGTGTCTTGCTCAACAATCTGAGCCTGAGCCGATAAGGCTAAAAAGCATAAAAAAAGATAAAAAATACGGGATTTCATACACCAAAATTTTACGGTTCAAAATTAAGGCGAAACAAACAACTGTGATGCCAAAATTTTTACATTAGCAAAAAAATAATGTAACATGAGTACAAAATCCATTCTCAAAAAATCATCGATAGACTTTCTTGAAAAATACCTAAACAACGCCTCGCCTACCGGATATGAAGCCGAAGGACAAAAAATCTGGATGCAATACCTTCAACCTTACGTTGATACCTTCATCACCGACACCTACGGAAGCGCCGTTGCCGTAATTAATCCCGAAGCTCAATACAAAGTGGTTATAGAAGGCCATGCCGATGAAATTTCGTGGTACGTGAACTACATTACCGACAACGGACTCATTTATGTCATCAGAAACGGCGGCTCTGATCATCAAATTGCGCCCTCTAAACGTGTGAACATTCATACCAAAAATGGCATTGTCAAAGGCGTATTCGGTTGGCCGGCCATCCATACGCGCGGTCGCGGCAAAGAAGAACCGGCTCGATTAGACAATATCTTCATCGATTGCGGTTGCTCTACCAAAGAAGAAGTTGAAAAACTGGGCGTGCACGTAGGTTGCGTGATTACCTATCCAGACGAATTTATGATTCTAAACAACGACAAATTTGTCTGCCGCGCCATTGACAACCGCATGGGTGGATTCATGATTGCCGAAGTTGCGCGTTTGTTGCACGAAAACAAAAAGAAACTGCCCTTTGGTTTATACATCACCAATTCGGTACAAGAAGAAATTGGTTTGCGCGGTGCCGAGATGATTACCCATACCATCAAACCCAACGTAGCCATTGTGACCGATGTTTGCCACGACACCACCACACCGATGATTGAAAAGAAAATTGAAGGCGATCTTAAAATGGGCAAAGGCCCGGTGATTGCTTATGCGCCGGCGGTTCAGAACAAATTGCGCGATTTAATTGTCGATACAGCCGAGGCCAAAAAAATCCCTTTCCAACGTCATGCATCCTCGCGCATGACCGGAACCGACACCGATGCGTTTGCCTACAGCAATGGCGGCGTGGCTTCAGCGCTGATTTCTCTTCCGTTGCGCTACATGCATACCACCGTTGAAATGGTGCATCGGGAAGACGTCGAAAACGTCATCAAACTCATATACGAAACCTTGCTGAACATCAAAAGCCAAGACGATTTCTCGTATTTCAAATAGTTTTTTTGAAGCTCAATCCCGTCGTTCGCTGTAGTTTTGCAGCCGAACTCCGGCTACAAAAGCTGCCGCTTCCACCGGGGCTAAGGCATCAGATCCCGCAGAAAGCTTCGAACAAACACAAATAAAAAAACGCCGCTCAAACAAGCGGCGTTTTTCGTTCTAACTAATTCAAAATATCCTCCAACAATATCCTATTATTGGATGTTTGCCTCAATAATCGCGTTGTCTTCGGCAATTTGATCTTCAATGGTTCGGTCTAAAAACAACGGATACACTTTTGAATCTGGCTGTTCGTCAATGATTTGTTGGTTTTCAGAAATGGTTTGTTCAATCGGTTTTCCTAATTCAATGAACCAACCAAAATCTTGAGGAGTACTGTCAATGATTTTGTTGTTTTCAAGAATAACCTCGCGAAGATCATCAGTGTTTGTTTTTGACCATTCCAATTGAGGAATCAGAATTGGCTCGTCTACTATCGGAGCCATTTTAATTTTGTCAATTAAATTGGTTTGCGCTGATACTTGGTTACTTTGGTTTGTATCAGAAGCCATAGCGCTGGTTACTACCAACATGGCTGATGCTAAGATTGTGATTACTTTTTTCATGATGATTTGATTTTGATGATGATGTTGCTATTTTACATGACAAAGATATGAACAAAAACTAGTATCATGTATTACATAGTACTTAATTTTAACATTAAATTAACAATCGTATCAAATTAAAAATTCGGTGAAGCCTTGCTAATACTGGCGCATAGGGGCACCAAAACAATAGTTCCAATATAAAAAGGTTCAAAAAAGGTCTAAAAAGGCCGTAAATAAAGGCGTTCAAGAGATTGAGCGCTTTTTTTATGCTCAAAACAAAACTTCCATTTAGGTGCATTTTAGGTTCATTAAAAACGGAACAGAGCAGATAAAGTATTAAAAACGTTTAAAAACGCGCTTAAATGCCAAAAAATAAGGCTTTTTTAATGTTCTATTCAATAGTATTTAATTCAAATTTAAAAATGAATCAGCTAGTCAAATGTTTCAAAAAAGTACTTGAATATTACACTGGATAACCTATTGGGTAACCTATTGGGTAACCAAAAACAGTTTTAAAAATAGAATTGTAATACCCCGTAATATAAAAAAATATCAAAAAATATCAAAAAAATGGCTATTAAAAACCCTCGTAAATGTTAAAAAATATAGTTTATTTATATTTAAACGACTTAAAATCAATGTATTAGATATTATGACATCGAGTTAATACGAATAGATGCCTTTACAAGTGCAATGGCTCGAACCTTTGAAAGCTCTACATCTCTATCATCGTGGTGCTTGTTTTGAGAGACTAGTTTTATATGCCGCTTACTCACTTCACTCTTTTGAATATACTTTACGGTTACCAACTCATCACCGTCAAGATCTATACTCAACAAATACATCTCGCCCCAAAAAATGCCGTTTTTAATATCATGGATCTGTTTATACATCACAATATCACCACTCTTTAAAAGCGGGTACATACTATCTCCGGTAACATAAACGGCACCGTCACACTTTGGTAAGTTTGGTATTTGTATAAAGTCAATTGGCTTTGTAGAACTTGTATCACTAAAAAGTGTGACAATTCCGGCTGAGGCCTCTATGCTATAAAGCGGGATAATCTGAGTGTCCTTAAGCTTTTCATCAGAATTTTTAAAATACGATGCAGAAGGATCCCTTAAAAAGTTCATGGTGCTTTTAATCATTTCGCCATTTCCGGTAAGCAACCATTCAATATTAACATCAGTGTAATAGGCAAGAAATTTCGATGTATTTTCCTCGCTCATTCCATTGTTTTGTGTCAATACACCTCTTGTTATACCCGTTTCTTGATAACATTTATACGGTGTAATCCCTTTAAAATCAAGGTAGCGCAAAATATTTTGCTTAATAATCGATTTTTCTTGCATAATTATTTGGATTAAACAATTTATCTCGCTTATATTTGTTCAAATTTTAAGAACAAATAAAAGCAATGGACAAACCTACGAAAAAAAGAAACCAATACAATAACGTGGTTATCAAAAGGCTAAAAGATAAATATGGTGTGTCAAAAAGATTTATAACTATGAGCATATCCGGCGATAGAAAATCGGAAACATCATCAGCTATTAAAAAAGACTACAAAACCATGTGTAAGTCTTTAACCAAGCACTTAAAAGATTTGTAATATGGAAACGCCCTACGAATATTACAATGGTAAGCTTGGGGTTAGAGTTAGATATCTAATATTTGACCGAGACAAAGCAGAAAATAGCCTTTGTGTTATTTCATATAAAGCTTTAAACCAAAGATGCAACTCAAAAAATTGTGCCGAAACACAATTGCGTCGCGCATCACTTAATTACGAGGCACTTATTGAGTACAACTCACTTTGCCGCGCTTGGAAAGATTCACTCACAGTTGTGTTTGGTTCACCAAAGCAAGAGATCAAAAAATCATGGTTTGCCCAAAACTATGAAGCTGACCGAAAAGCCTTTGAATTTTATTGCGCTTACCGTTTTGGTGATGACAACCGAAAATTAGATACTAAGCTTGTGGAGGAGTATACCTATAATGCATCGGTGCTCAACACGGTAATTAAAATAAAAGAAAACCGAAAAAACTACATGCGCGCACTGGGCGCAACAAATATCAATATTTGGGAATCATTGAGTGCCGATGTAAATTCTTTCCGTGAAGTTGCTCATACTCTGCCGTCATCTTCGCGCGGTTTACGCATGAAATACAATGAATACTTAAGCTGCGGATATTCGGCATTGATATCAGGAAAGCTAACGAATAAAAACGCATCAAAACTCAATGCAGACGAACGACAAAAAGCACTCATTGACGAACTGCTTTCAAAACATACCAACTTAGGTAATGAACTGGTAGCTACACTATACAACACAGTAGCCGAAAAAATGGACTGGCCAACAATTACTGCTCAAACAGTTGCCTCAAGAAAAAAAGAAAGCAATTTGGTTATATATGCGGGCCGCCACGGATCATCCGCTTTGTCAAACAACATTTTGATGCAAAACAAGCGTACACGGCCAACCGGATCAATGTTATTTTGGTCAATTGATGGTTGGGACGCAGAGCTTCTATACCAAAAGTCTACAATGTCAAAGTCCGGTTCCAGTGTTACTACCTACCACAACAGGCTTACAATGGTGGTCGTGCTAGATCCGTTTAATAATTATCCGGTTGGATATGCCATCGGAACACATGAAAATCCCGAACTTATCAAATCGGCCATCAGAAACGCCTACAAACACGTTCAAGAGCTTTTCGGAGACTTTTATAGACCATACCAGTTGCAAACTGACAACTACTCTATAAAATCATTAAAACCGGCTTACGAGGTTGCATCGCAAATATTCACTCCGGCAAGAGTGAAAAACTCAAAAGCCAAACCAATTGAGCCATATTTCAGACGCATCAATGATGACTACTGTAAGCTTTTTGATAATTGGAGCGGCTACAACGTAAACAGCGGTTCTAGCAACCAACCCAATAGTGAGTATCTAAACAAAATTAGACACTCGTTTCCTGATGAACATGGTTGCAGAATGCAGTTAGTTTCAATTATAGAGGCTGAGCGCGCCAAAAAACAAGATGATTTTAAATCGGCTTTTAATAATGTTGAAACTCAATTTAAATCAGTAATTGAGTTGCCAATGTTCTTGAAATTCTTAGGTGAATCAACACAGTTTACCAACCGTATGCAACACGACGGCCTGAGAGTAACAATCAACGGAGCACCTAAGTGGTACGACTGCTTTGACATCAACTTCAGAAAAAAAATAGATCAAGACTGGGCCATTTTCTACAACCCAGATGATTTAACCCAAGTTTTAGCGGTAAATGCAAAAAGCCGCAGCGGTAAATTGGTTGAAGTAGTTGGAACCTATGAGTTTTTACTCACTGAAAAATACATGCAACCAATGGCAATTGCAGACCGATCAGAGGGCGATACAAAACAGCTTCAGCTCGTGAGTGGATTTAACAAATCAGTTGAGGAGTACATTACAGATACAAGGGTTGCCAATGCTGAAAAAATGGAATCTCTTTTCAGTCTTCCACAATTAGATGACACACTTGCCAAACACTTGTTGGTTGATAGCCGAGGACAACACAAAGACATTAAATCATCCAATAGATTGAGCCAAAAACAAAAATTTATTGAGGTTCAGCCCGAGCCTGAGGCAGATTATACAAACGAAATTCTCGAATACAACAAATCAAAAGTAAACCTAAACGACTATATCTAAATCATGGAAACAACCCAGAAAAAAGAAATCATTTCCGCCGTAAAGCAATACATGGAACTGCACGGTTTAAATCAATCTGATTTATCTAATAACTCGAATGTTCGAAAAGAGTATATCTCAATTATGCTTAAAGATGACTCTGATTTTATGTATGATGCCGGTGGCGGCCAAAAAGGTGAAATTCACCCAAAATATTTTCATGCTCTTGCCGATTATGTTGGCTATAAATCAGGTAAGGTCTATTGGGATATAAAAAACACACCACAATCTGATGCCATCTTAGCCAATTTACAAGATGCGCGAGACAACCACTTGACTTTGACACTCATTGGTGAAACTGGAGCCGGTAAATCATTCATCGCTGGGCTATTTGCCAAAAAGCACCCACGTGATACTTATATCGTAACAGCCGGAAGCAGCGACACCTTGACGGATCTAATTGATAAAATGCTTGATGCGCTCAAGGCACACGCAACTGGTCAATCAAAATCGGCCAAGCTTAGAGCCATTGCCCAAAAGATGCAGATGCTCAAGAACTACGGAAACAAGCCAATGCTTATTATTGATGAGTCTGAGTATTTGAAAGTCGCGGCCTTGTGCGCTATGAAAGAGCTGTATGACAACCTACATGAACACTGCGCCATCATCTTTATCGGTACCGATCAGTTGGCAATGAACATTGAAAAGCTACGCCGCAGAAACAAATCCGGAATACCTCAGTTTCACCGCCGCATTAAGTTTGGTTTACGCCGACTACCATCAATTGATAGAAGCTACAAAATCTTCTTAGACCAAGTTAAAGACAAAGAGCTTAGAGCTTTCATTTTGAAAAACTGTGATAACTATGGTGAGGTACATGATGCTCTGGTTCCGGCCATGCGAGAGGCTGACAGAACTGGTGTTGAATTATCACTTGGACTGGTCAGAAAAGTGTTGAACATAACAGCCGGTGATGTAGTATGGTAGATGATTCAACCCAAAAACTCAAAAAGGCTTTGAATGTTGGTAACATCATAAACCAAAACATAAATAAAGTTGAGTTTCAGGGTGATTTCTATCAGGCTTATGGCCAACCGCAAGACAGAGGTGTTTGGTTCATTTGGGGTGGCTCTGGTTCCGGTAAATCATCACACGCCATGCAAGTGGCCAAAGAGATTTCGATTCAAACAGGCTTCAAAATAATTCACAATTTATGTGAGGAGGAAACAGATGACCAAGAGTACATTGATAGAGTTAAAAACCTGAATATGTCTGAGATTGACGGTAAGTACCTTGCAAATTCGTACACATACAACCAGTTTGTAAAGTATCTCGAAAAGCCAACATCGCCTAGGGTAGTAATCATCGACAGCGCAACATATTTTTTTAAAGATAAAGCCCAGTACATGGACTTTGCAAAAAAGTTCAAGTCAAAAAAAATAATCATAATTACCGGCCACGCTGAGGGCTCAAAACCTCGGTCAGAGCTTGAAAAGGACATCATGTATAACGCCAAACAAAAGATTTTCGCCAGTGGTTATTTGGCCTCATGCAAAGGTAGATCCATTGGCCCAAACGGTGGAACCTTTGAGATTTGGACGGAAGGTAGACAAAAGTTAATTGGACAACAACAAAAACAAGAATCATGAAAAAGCAAATTCACGAATTATTAGGATTTACACCTGAGCAATATGGTAACTACATTGAGCGCCTTTGGCTTAATTGGGCGGAGGCAAGATGCGCCAATAATCCAATTTGGTGGCAAAACATAATATCAAGCCCATCAATTAACAGGTGGTTTAACGCAGAACTTGAAATGAATGAGCAAAGATTTATTCAAAAGGTGCGTAGATATGAAAATGCAGATACAATCACAACAGTTGATTATGTGAAATGCTACAGCGATTGTGTCAATGATATTTTCAATATCTATCCAAAGCCATTGATTGATGCTGCCAAGCCCAAAAATTTGGGCGAGGTGTATCACTTCAAAAAAATTATTCTCATGTCTCCAATCAATCGAAACTAATATGGATGTACTCCAAAATAAAGCACGTAGAAACCTACTTTTTACCTGCCTGAAATTTTGCTCAGAGCATGAGCGAAAGTTTACAAGAGGTCAAAGAATTTTAATCAACCAAGAGCGAGGCCAATTGCTGCACATGTTGTCATTACCGAACGCTGAACCAAGACCAGTTCCGGAATCAATAGAGCAAATAATCATTCATGTGTACGGGCTATTGCCTCACTACAATTTAGATGTAATAGATGAAGACTTTTTTGAATAACCAACAAATCAATAACATAACGGTGAACGACCACCAAAATTTAAGTAGTATGAATACAACAGACACAAATCAAAATCCGGTTGATGTTAAACAACTCACCGATGAACAACGCAAAGATTTAATGGCTCAGTTAGCTGCAGAAGAAAAAGCAGCCCGCGACCAGAAGAAAAAAGACAAGCAAGCTTTCAAACAACTACAAAATGAATTCTTAGACAAGAACATTGATCAGCTAATTTGTTTGCAAAACAGCCTTGAGGATCACGTGAAAAATTTATTCAAGGATTATCAGCCGGTGCTTGATCTCAAAAAAATGATTTTTGGCGAAAACATAGAGGCGCAAGAAAGCCATACAATGACCAGCGAGGATGGTTCTAGATCTATTTGCATTGGCCACAATGTTAACATTGCCTTTGATGGTACAGAAAGTGCCGGGATTCAAAAAATTAAAGACTTCTTAGTAACACTTTCAAGTGACTACGAAAATGCCCAAAAGCTCTCAAAGGCAGTCAATGTATTGCTCAAGCCAAATGGTAAAACCGGCATGCTTAATCCCGCGCGCATCATCCAGTTGGCTCAAATGAAAGATGACTTTAAATCTGAGCTATTCAACGAAGGCGTTGAGATTATTCAGTCAGCTCAGCATAAAGTTAAATCAACTATGTATGTCAGCGGCCACAAGATTGTTGACAAAGACGGCATTCCAAAGAAAGTCACTTTCAGATTTACAATTGAGTAAAAATGCAACCTGATAAGTTACAGCAGCTCGTTGGGATCTGCCTTGTTTTTTTTCTGTTTTCTGGTGGTATGATGTGCACTATAATGTTTGTGCTTCATTTACCTGAGGTCAGAAAAAGATTTTCAGATTGGATTGAAAAACTATCAAAGAAACATGACACAAACAATTAAACGTAAGCCCATCACTTACTCTGGAACCGGCTCGGCCATTGATAACTACTTCAGTAGTAATCCATCGGACGGTAAAAATTGGGCCAGCTTTGACAAGAATAATGCACAACACATGCACATCTTGTCACTGGCCCGACAAGCCGGTTGGACAACAGAACATCCAATTCACCGTAAAATTGCCGATCTGGAGTCCATTGACAAATTCTTGCGCTCAGAGCGTTGCCCTGTCCGCAAACCGTTACTCGAGCAAACAACTAATGAGCTCTCAAAAGTTATCACCGCATTTAACGGAATAGTGCAATCAAAATTCAAGTAAACATGAACAACAACTCTGTAATTACTCTTTTCTTTTTTTTCGTCTGCTCATATTTAGTGTCAAAGCTTTTTTCGCTTATTCGGCAACGATATAAAGTTATTAACTGCCCACACATTCATATTATCAGTTGTGTTGAGCAGTCAGTTGTAAACTGTGAGACTGTTAGAACTACATGCCTAGACTGTGGTCACTCAGAAACAAAAACAGATTGTCGATGAAACTGGAGCTAAAATTAACCGCTGATCAAATTGGCTTTATAGTAACCACTTTTGAGTCAATTGGTAAAATATCGATGGCTGATGTTCAGGGCTTAGTCATTCAAACAGGCATCTCAAAACCAACCTTGTCAATCATTGTTGATGTATATGACAAGTTCGCCGATAAGTTTAAATCTATTGGCCGAAAATCAGGAATTTTTGACCAGGACAAAAAGTACACAATCAGTTTGAAGTACCATGAGGCCTATGCCATCAACGCATATTTAACGGCCACATCATTTGCCCATAATCCACATCAGCAAAGCATGAGTGAAATGGTGAAAGATAAAATTCAAAGAAAACTAGTTTGATATGAATATACCGAAGAAACTTGAAAATGAATGGCTACAGTTAAATAAGGCCATTTTAAAGTCTTTAAACTTACAAATCGGTGGTGCGAGGCAAAAGGAAAATGATAATTCTATTTTATGTAATGGATTTGAGGTAACAGTCTATTTTGTTAATGCTAAGTATTTAGAGGCAACGGTTGTAAAAAAAGACATTGAATTTGTAAGAGTAAGGCACCAATACAATGATCTAACTATTTTGATTATTTGGACAATTATCAGGTATGCAAAACTATAATATATACAGAGCCAAAGGCAACGACAGCGGTTTGGAATTCATTTTTAAATATGACTTGCATGGGCATTTAAAAGGCTTTGAAATTGTTGAAGGCGAGCTAAATGAAAAGCAAAAAAACTGGCTTTTCAACCCTCAAAACTTTCCGGTTACTGAAACAGATATAAAAGCAACTTGGATCAGGGGAAGGCTGCGCACCAAGTTTGATGTTACAGTTGCTCCGGCGGTGTTGACTTTTGATGCAGTTTGGGAGCTGTTTGAACACAAAATTAAAAAGTTTGAATCTGAGCATGCATGGTCTAAGTGTAGCGAGGCCACAAAGATTAAAATTTTTGCCTCAATACCCGAGTACAAAAAGTACATCAACCGCAAAGGAATAGCTCAAAAAAACCTTGCCTCTTACATCCTCAAGCGTTACTACGAGGATGACTGGAAACGCGCTGAATAATACCACAATTCAGGTATAAAGTGAATTATTACAATAATATGTTATTTGCACCATGCACAAATCTCACCTACAAATCAACACAAACGAGTTTATCCAACACGTTAAATCAAACTATACCGAATCAATGCCGCTTGTTTTTTGGATTGATTTATTCTGCGGTGCCGGCGGAACTTCCACCGGAATACACCTGTCGAATGCCAAAAATGTATTTGTTGCTGCCTGCGTAAATCATGACGCAAATGCGATTAAAAGTCATTCATTGAACCACCCACATACGTTGCATTTCACTGAGGATATTCGAGACTTTGCCGTGATTGAGCAACTCGAGTATTTTGTAGCTAAACTCCGCGTACATTTTCCACAATGCAAATTGAAAATTTGGGCATCGCTTGAGTGTACCAATTTTAGTAAAGCCAAAGGCGGCATGGCGCGTGATGCCGATAGCCGCACCTTGGCCGAACACATGACCAATTACATGGCCTTGAGCCCTGATGTGTTTTGGTTTGAAAATGTACGCGAGTTTTTAGCGTGGGGTCCACTTGATAAAAATGGTAAACCGGTTTCAAAAAACAACGGTCGTGACTACCTCAAGTGGGTTGAAACCATCCAATCGTATGGTTACGGCTACGACAAAAAAATTCTGAATTCTGCCGACTACGGAGCTTTTCAAAGTCGTGAGCGCTTGTTTATTCAATTTCCCAAAAAAGGAATTCCTTATACATGGCCGGAGCAAACACACAGCAAAAAAGGCGGTAACGGCAGCTTGTTTGACATTCCAAAATGGAAACCAGTTCGCGATGTTTTGGATTTATCGGACGAAGGACAAAGTATTTTTTCGCGCAAAAAACCACTTTCTGAAAATACCGAAAAAAGGATATTGGCCGGACTGATAAAATTTATAGCCAAAGGCGATACAACATTCATTCAAAAGTATTTTTCAGGCAGACCAGAGGGAAAAGTAATCAGTGTAAACGAGCCAGCTGGAACCGTAACCACTGCCGGAACTCAGGCAGTAGTTAAAGTTGATCCTTTCACTATGCAATACAATTCAGGTAATTACGCTCAAAGAGTTAAGTCATTGGATGAGCCAGTTAATACAATTACAACCGGTAATTCTCATGCTATTGTTGTCCCTAAGTCTTTTTTGAATTCATATTACGGAAACGGTGGTGCGCACGATATAGAAAACCCATCACCAACGGTAACTTGTAAAGACCGTATTTCAAAAATTAACATTCAATTTTTAGACGCAAACAGTTCAACATCGCCACCGGTCGGATTAGATACTCCCTCGCCATCGGTAACCTCTAGAACGCATTTGCTAATCAACCCATCATGGTTTGGGCACTCTACATCCACAGATGAACCGTCACCTACAATTATTGCCCGACAAGATAAGGCCCCAATGTATTTATTGGCGGTTGAAAGCGGTCCGGTTGCATGGGTTGTTTTTGAGGACGATACACCGACTATGATTAAAATCAAAGAGTTTATGGTGGCCTACGGAATTACCGACATCAAAATGCGAATGCTCAAGATTCCGGAGCTTTTACAAATTCAAGGTTTCCCAAAAGATTACAAGCTTGTCGGAACGCAAACCGAGCAAAAAAAATACATCGGCAACGCGGTCGAAGTAAACATGGCCAAGGCGCTTGCCTTTGCTGATTATGAACTTGAAATTAAAATAGCAGCGTAGTCTCGGCAACACAAATTTTAAAACGTGAACCATGAGCACAAAAAACAACAAAAATAGCAATTGCGCTACAGCGACGGTTAGCGGATGTGCGTCGCAAAGAACATTGAATGTTAAAAAAACATCGGTAACGGAAATCGCTAAAGAATGGGGCGATACTTCATTGATTCCCCTGCATTGGACTAAAGTTGAAATCTACATTCGGTGCAATGCAAAGGGTGTAGTAAATTGGGAAATAGCGCCTGTGTATGTAGCGTCTGAGTTATTTAACCGAAAAGTTCAGATTCACGATTAATCTGGCATTTCCGATAACCGCACTACATGTCTAAGAATTTAATACAAAAACAAAAAATGAATATCCAAGACACCAAAGCTTTTAAAGAGCTCAACGAAATTAGTCAAAGACTAGTTCTGAAACGTGTAAACAGAACGACTATAGAAGATCAGATCATCATTGCTAGAAACATCGGCATTGAAACTTGGTTAAAGTCAAACCCTCTACAGGCACGTTGGCAGTCAATTGTTATTGAGATAATTAAAACCGAGAAGCCTGAATTTACATAAATTTTTATCTTTGAACTACAAAACAAAAAACATGGCTTTTCAAACAGTAAATGAAGTTATAGAACAAATCTTTGAGTTTCGGAAAATGAATTTTGGCAAAACTCCATCAGTGGTAATAGTTCATTATGACCACTATAATTATCTTGAGCATGAAGTCACAGCAATTATGACTGGAGTCGGCACACTAAAACAAATATTTGGGGTAAAATTAATCAGAACCGAAGATGTTAATCCAGGAACAGCAATACTGCTATAAATATTAACAAAAAAACAACAACATGAAAAATTTATTCTCCTTATTACTGCTTGTCATCAGCCTACTTGGCCATAGCCAAAACAATGACTTTATTATTTCACTTGAAAAAATGGACTTTGAAAATGCTAAAAAGTTTTCAGATGAAATTGCCTCAACCGCTAAAACAAAATGGGAGTTTTTGAAGTTTAAAGAAGACGAAAAAAAATTGTACTGCCGATTTGTTTATATAGATTCATCATTGCCGGATGCTTTAAAAGAATCAATAAAAACTGGATCAGAAGTATGCGAGAATTGCCTTTACATTGATTATTCAATTGTATATGATGGTGAGAATAAAGACCTCCAAATAAAGGGTACTAAAAAGTACCGCTTTCGCGAGTTCTCCGGAAAGTACCTTGATGTGCAACCCGCTTGGTCTGCTTATTTTCGCAATGGCGTAACTGCTGAAGCTGCATTGTCAAACTATGAACTCAGAGAGTACCAAGACAAATCAATAGGCATTAGTTACAAGATTTTCAAAGAGGGCGATACTTGGACTTTACACAATTATTCAAATCTTTATAACTACTTTAAAACCCACTGAAAAGTGGGTTTTTTTTTATTAATACTTTATGTAGTTTTGCTTTGTATGAGTCAGTTAAACAAATCACTTGGTCAACAAAGAAATAAGCTGTTAAGATATCAGCTTATCAAAAACTTGTACAATGAGACCATCAAGCAACACCCGCACACTCCACTGACCAAAATACTTGAGGTTTATATCAGACCAGTGTACCCTATTTCGCGCACTACTTTGTATGAAATTTTGTGCACCAATGTGCAAAGCGAATTGAAAGCCGTTGAGCAGCAAATAAACAGCCAGGGCCGTCTTTTTAATTAAACGTTTGTCGCTCCAAAGGTGTAGATAATTTCATACTCCTGTACTCCGTCATCCCTTCGAATTCTTCTGTGACTAGATCTAATCAGTGCGCCGCAATTTGACTCAGGCCTGAAGCCATGCAACTGCTCATGAACTTTTTGTATTATTGAGTGAATAGACCACGCCTTTGCCTTTTGTTTTGCCGGAGCGCTTGCCGATGTGTTTGTAGTTTTCAAATTAGCAATCGTCAAAACTAAAGTTGCTTCGGCCATTTGTCGGTTGATTGGCTTTTCAGTTTTTGATTGTCCGATATTGCTGTAGGTGGCGCTACCAACATCAATCAAACAGCACGGCCATTTGACCGGAAAATTTGGACTATAATTGTCCAATTGCCCCCAATCTTCATCAACATACAAAAGCTCCGGAACTGTGGTAGTAATTTTGTCCTGAATGTTTAATAAAATGCTTTCCATTATTTTTTAAGTTGGTTGTAAAAATGTTGTCTTAATTCGTTAAAGTTTAAATCAACAATGTTCTCAATTATCTGTCTGGCCTTGGGGTGGTCACCAATAAATTGACGCTGTTCAATTTTCATTTTTGCGCCTACCTTTTGCAGGGCAAGCGCCTTCCACTGTTGAGCCTCTAGACTGAGTCTTTTGTTTCGGTCATTATTTGTGTTGCCACCGTTTTTGTTTTTGCTTATTGCCCCTGAGCTTTTATAATACATTGCCCAAAAAAAAGATTTCATTTTTTCGGTCACTGTTATTACACCGCCGTTGTTTTGGATTGATGCGTACGAAAGTGAACTTGACCAATTTATTCGGTCGTTTTCTTGTCTTGCTCGAATTGATCTGCGCAAGTTGTTTGTTCTGGCCATCATTGATCCTTTTCGGTTGATCAACCTTGTGGCCGGCCAAGCTTTATCAAAAAAGGCTTTGCGTTCAAAATTTCTGTCAAACTCCTCAGATAAATCAACTTTTACATCTGACAAAATATTTTTTGTAAAATCTATGGCGCTCATATTTTAATATTAACTCATTGCTATTCAAATAACTTTTGTAATTTTGCTCTTATGGTAACTATTTTTGACTTTAACCCTACACCGCAAGAGCTCGTTGATATTCGCTTCGACGCTTTTTCACTTTGCCTTAAATTTGGCATTGATACGGAAAAGGAGTTAACGCCGGAGCTTTATAAAGAACTCGTTACTCAAGAAAATGCTTACTATGACATAGCCGTTTTGTTTGAATTTAGGGGAGATGAAAATACCGCTAATGAGTATTGGAAAAAGCTCCCAAAGGAATTACAAGAAAATGGTTTAGGCTTTGACTCTTTGAATGTCGCATCTTAAAACAATTCCTTTATTTTCTGTCCTAAGCTTCCGTAATCTTTCATTAACTCCGGAAACAACTTTTCTAGTGCTGTTTTTTCTTCAACTCCTTCATTTTTCAGTCTTTCCCTGAATTCTGTAACCCATGACTGGTAGCCATAACCATTATCAAGTATTTCTTTTTTATGAATGGCTTCTCCGCCAAGTCTTTCAACAAAATCATTATAGGTGTGTCGAGCACAGAACTGGTTAACAGTTTCCATATTTTTGAGGCCAACCTGCGCTAACTTTTTTGGTGAGCTTTTAGTTTTTGCGTGCAATATTTCATGCCATAATGACTCAAAAGAATATTCTTGGTTAAAGGTCATTTTTTCACCTTTTTTTATAGCGGCCAATCCAGCTTTAAATTCTTGTAAAGGATTAAAACCATTATAGCTGAAAGTATGCGAGCTAATGTATATTTTCGAGCCACGAACCCATTGGCCCGTTATTGGGCTATATGCCATAGCATGCTGCATCATGTATGAGGTTGACCTAGTAAACAAAATATCATCAAGGCCATTCCTAAAATCATCAGGATGTAATTCAGCGTATTTTAGCAATATGTTTTTAACTTCAGCATTAGTAGGTATATCTCCTTTTATAAAATCCTTCAGATTTATTGTGCTAGGTGATTCTTTTTGCATTTTTAATGCATTAGATCCGGCCACTTTATGATATGGGTGCTTTGGTGGAAACACAATTTTTTGTGCGCCAGGATTGAATCGAAACATCTCGAGGCGATTTTTACCGTTTTTATCAATCTGAGTAGTTGCGGCCTCACCCTTGTTTATTGAATCAACTGAATCAGAAGCGGTGTATTTACTTTGCAATACTTCAATGGCTGTACATCTACAATTCCAACCGTTAGGCGGATAGTATGAAATCCAAAAAGAATCAGTTTTTGGTAGAGTAATGTCAGCCAATACTTGATGGCTCGCGCGTACTCGCTCATCTTTGGCCGTTCTATACTGTAAATAGTATCTATCCTCTGAGCCTAAATCAGACCATTTAGCGGCCATTTGCGAGGATGAAACCGCAAACTGGTACTCAGAGTTTAAATAGGTCTCATTGTACTGTACATTGAGTTTATTAAAGTCATTTGAAAGCTCTGAATATGTTTTGAGTGTTCCATCATCTTTGAGTAAAAGCTTTGAGGCTTCAAACAACTGTGCGTGTGTTTTGAGTTGACCAAACAAAAAAGCATCGCTTTGTAAAGCTCTAGTCATTCCCTCAGGCATATCATTGTCAGTGATGGCCATATCAAAGGCTTTAAATGTCTCTTTGATAAGATCCTGGTACTCCTTTTCAGTTTTTAAATCATCAGCGTTGTATTTGCCGTTAGAATGCAATTTTTTAAAAGCCTTTTCACCGGCTTTTAATACTGATTTAAACTTGTCTCCAAGAGCTAGATTTAATTGTTTTGGTAGCTCTACACATTCATCACATTGACAATCATAAATGCTTTGAACGCTTAAGTGCAATGCCCTGAAATATTCAGGGCTATTTAAAAAAAACCGGAGTCAAGAGATAGCTTAAGTGTTTGTTGATTTGGATCTGTTTTTTTAGACCCAAGCACTTGTACACCAAAAGTATTTTTAACCCAATTTGGATCTACTTCTAAAAAGTTGGCCGCCTCGGTTGTCATCTTCCAAAGCTTGTCTAAATCCTCAGCCGGTGGATATGCATAAATTACATCTTGAGTAATTACACCAATTGATTTTAATGCCGGGATCACAATACTGTTCCAGTACATTTCAATAAGTGATAAATCACTGTCAATTAAATCTTGCAAAATGCTGATAGAGGTTTGCTCTTTAGAATTAGAACCGTTTTTGGTGTCTTGCCCCACATTGGCTCCGGATATGCCCATTGATATTTCATTGTTGCAAAAGTGAAGTAAGTTTTGGTAAACGTCACCGTTTGTATTAACGCCTTTGGCCCATTCAAATGATTCAGTTGAATCAATAATGAACCAAGCCGCTGAGCCCATGTCCTGCATCATTTTTTGACCTCTGCTAACCAGTGTTCGGTCTTGGGTATTTGTTTTTAAAACACGTGGCGGAATGCCGTATATTTCGCAAAGTTCCGACCAACACGACTGAGCAAATTTTTTGAAAAGTACATGAGGGACCACACCATTAAGAAGCCCAAGAGAATCATTTTCTCCAAACTCGATAAGCCAAGATCCATACTCATTGACATTTCGGTACTCAACTTTTTTTCCATCATCTGTATAGTCATAATAAATCAAACCTTTTTTCGGGTCAACGTTTGTACGAGGAACTACGTTGAAAACAAGCTCATTGTTTTTGTAGTCAAGCTCACCCAAACTATGACCATAAAAAACACTTTCTAATATGGCCTTGTTGATCATATAGACAACCCGTTTATTTTGAAACAAGTCGGTGAGCTCTTGGTTTATCTTACCACTTGCATCTTTGAAAATAAATGATTGTGATAAACTTTTGAGCATGCGGTTATTTACTTGACTTTGCAAATGCATGTCAAGCATTATATCCTTGTAGATGTTATAAATGGCGTACCTTTTTGGGGTTTCAACATTCGCGGCCAAATCAAGTGCGTCTTTCCACTGCTTGATGTCTTTTCGGGTCTGAAATACGGTTTTTTCAACCAAGGTATTTATATATGAAGTACCTTGTTTGGTCATCGTTTTCTCTTTGGCCGCTAGGGTAAATGTCCCGCCAAAAGCAGATGGTATGTATTTTTTTAAATCCATTTTACTCGTGAATAAATTTTGTTCTAGATCCGCTATAAAAAGCCTCTGCGGTTTCTGTATCAGGTGAAATAGTTAGCTGTGGCAATCCGGTTAAATTGATTGTTCCCTTGGCAATTTTAGTAAACCAGTCGATGGCTCGATCGTATCTGTCTTTTGCCTGCTCATAAATTACATCGGCATTACATAGGGTAACCAAGTGCCATTTTGCCAAGGTTGCGCAGTGTTGCAAAATCAAACTGTTTCTGTCGGTTCCTTCAGCTGAAAAAATGGCCTCCACATCATAAAGTAAGCGGCCATCAAACGACTGCTTTGTTTTTATATTGGGCGTTAAATAACTCTTTGCTTCCTCAATGGCTGCCGCGCATGCTTGAGCGACCAAGTTGTCATCACCCTCGGTGATATCCTCAATTTGGTAGGAATAAATAACAGATCCTAAGTCATCTTTTTCAATAAACATAATCTTAATATTTTCGGTTACTTCTAAGCCCGGCTACATAGTTGTTATCGCGCAGTAAAACTCTTTGTTGCATTATCCAAATGCCTCCTTCGATTGAATCCGGAGCATCCATCATTTTAGACTTTTCAGAAATTCCAAGCATTTGGTCGTGGCAACGCTTCATGTTTGGATCATCTTTTTCAGACACTTTAAAAATCAAGTTTCCAAGCCTATTAAGCGGCTCCAGTGTTCCCTCTATTCGATGAAACTTATCGGGCTTTTTTCTGCTGTCAGGTGTAATTGGGATAATGAATCCGGAACGCTTCCCAACTTCAAGAATCAACGGCATGAGCACTTGTTCATAATGCGGGTCTTGCAATGAGTTATTTTCTACAAAAACTCTTTTGATATCCACATTGTTTGACACCAATAACCGGTAAGCCTCATACAAACACTCCACAAAGCGCGCATTGCTCATTTGGTCAACCCAAACTTTATAGACAAAGTATTGGTGTTTGTATCGGCCTAAAACAACCACAGATTTAGTTGACCCGCTGCCACGATCTTTGTTTGAAGTAGACGGGTCGGCATAAATCAAAACATCCTCGCAAAATTTCAACGGTGGACATTTTCCGTAGTGCACATCTTTGATTACAGTTCCTTCAACAACAGGATTGTTGAAGTACTCTTTTTGTGCCGAGTTGTACGAAATTGTTTTTAAAACTCGGTCAATGTTTTCCTCACTATTTTTTTGCGGCCAAGTACTTTTTCCGTCTTTGTCGCGAATGTTTACAATTTCATGTGAGTCGGCCAACTTTGCAAGCTCAGTTACACAACAATATTTTGCAATGATGTTACCGTTGACAACGATTTGCAAAGGCTCTGAAATTGAACGTGTAGGGATGAGCGCCTCCATGATCCATTTAAGTTTTGCTTTTATTCTCTCGGGATTTCTGCACTCCTCATCGGTATCAATATCATCAATATTGATTTTATCCGGCCTTTTTTCATCTCTACGAGTACCACGTGGACTTTGACCCGCACCAATGGCCCTAAAAGATACGCCTGACTTAGTAACAAACTCTCCGGCCTCCCAGTTGTTAATGCTTTGCTGCTCGCCATAATCATTAATCAAACGATTGTTAGATTCGAGTATGATTTTATAAGGCTGCAGCAATCGTACTGCGTTGTCATAGCTGCTAGATACCTCCAAAAAGTTCTTTTTCTTTCCGGTCATGGCCAAGTATAAATCCTCCATCATTGTACGACCGGACTTGGATAGCTCACGCGACCAGGACCGCACCAAAAAATATTCAAGATTTGAAAGTATTTTTTTGGTTGACCTTATATGAAATGGTGCCGGTTCTGATGTGTAAAAGTTTGGAAAGTAATACTTAAACCATTGCTCTGGATTTGCCTCAAGCTTGGTAATTCTTTTGATTTTATCTGTGGGCGACTCGTTTAAGTCTACAGGAGTTGCCTTGAACACATTTATTTTGAATTCATCCCAATCAACTAAAAGCTGTTTATTTGACTTTTTTGCGGCCATTACTTCAACTTTTCTTTAATAAAGGCATCACAATAGCTTGTAAGCGTTTTGGCCATTTGCTGGTCAATTGCTTGAATGAATTGGATCAAGCCTTTGCAAACCTGAATCACCTCGCCCACATTGGTTTCAGTTTCCAACTTCTTGATGGCGGCAACTACTTTTGAAATTGCATCGGTATCGGCTGAGTTTGGAAAGTTTCCAATTTTAATTGGGTAATCCTCTGCTTTGTATTCTGGATAATCAAGCGACTCGTTTCCGTCTGAATCTTTAACCTTGATGGGCTTGAGTAAAAATGTTGGGATGTCTCTAACTATTGGCCGAGTTTCAATATCCTTTTGAATAGAGTCAAGCTGAGCATAGAGTTTTTTTAACTGAACATCCTTTGTCACAAACATTGATGTGCGCAGAGTGTCCCAGTTTCCTTTATCGCGCCATTTTGATATGGTTTTTTCGGGCACACCTACGCGCTCTGACACTTCTTTTTGTGTCAAATACTCATTTACGTACAGCTGCTTTGCAAAGTCATGCTCAACTTGTTTTCGGATGCCCATAGCTTAAATTTTGACTTCAAAGTTGAATTAAATCAACCTTAAAAAAAATTAAGCGTTTAGCGGCTTTACAACTATGTAATAAAAACAAACACAATTGTTTGACTGTCGAATGTTTGTTTTTTACTTGAAATGCAAATACTAAACTTTGTCATCTCAAAAGGGCTTAGTGCCAATGTAATTTAACTTAAAATGTCAGAACCAAAACATTTTGTTTTTAACGACGAGAATGTAATTAACTCCTACGGTTTTTACATTAATACCTCTGGTATAAAACTCGAGAGATTTAATGAAAATCCGGTTATGCTCAATAATCATATTAACTCAACTGAAAATCTTATCGGCAGTTGGTATGATGTTGTTAAAGAAAATGGCCTTTTAAAAGGTAAGCCAAAGTTTGATGAAGAAAGCCAATTAGGCAAAGATGTATCTGGTAAAGTATCAAGGGGCTTTTTAAAGGGGTGCAGCATGGGCATCATTCCAAATTGGGATTCTCTACAAAGGCTTGGTGATAAACTAGTTTTAATGGAATCAGAACTTGCAGAAGTTACCATTATTCCAGTTCCATCAAACAAAGGTTCAATTGCTATCTACAGCGCTGACGGTGTCATTTTATCCGACACACAAGTTAAGGAGCTAACATTAAGTGCCGAAAAAACTCATTTAGAAAAAATCAATTTTAAAACTAAAGACATGAAAAAAATCATTTTAAGCATTCCGGCGCTTATGGCCTTAGGCTTAGAAGACCAACCACAAGACGGCCTTGATTCAGGGGTTTTAGAGCAAAAGATTTTAAGTCTTAAAGCTCAATTAACTACTGTCACTCAAGAAAATGAGCAACTCAAATTAGCCGCTGAACAAGAAAAAAATCAACGCGCAGAGGAGGCTAAAACACGAGTTACCTCAAAAGTTGATTTAGCTATCAGCCAAGGCAAATTCAAGGCGGACCAAAAAGAACAAATGATTCAATTAGGTTTAAGCTCAGAGTCTGCTCTTGACATGACTATTGGCGCAATTCCGGCAAAGCAAAATTTCACTTTGGGGATTGATACTTCAAATCCTGGTTCAATCGAAGTCAAAACACAAGATGACTTTGTTGCCCTTTCTCTTGCAGATCAGTTGACTTTCAAAGAAAACAACCCAGAGCAATACAAAAAATTATTCCCTAACTAAAATTAAAAAAGATGCCAGCAAATTTTGCAGAAGTTTGGTTGAATAGAGTTCGCCAAATCTTAACCAACCAAAATGTCGCGCCCTGGTTGGACGGAATTCCGGAACTTGACACGCAAGTTGTTGAGATGGGCTCAGGAGATGCTTCAGAAATGAATGTAATTCATCTTCCTCGTACAAGCTTCAATCCTGACGTGTTAGTCAATAACACGGCATATCCTTTAGCAATTCAGGCTTATACGGATGATGAAACAGTTGTTTCTCTTGACAAGTATCAAACTAAGCCAACATCTATCTCTGATGATAAGATTATTGGCGCTTCGTACGATGTCATTGATCCTGCAACCAAGTCACACACCGTTGCAATTGGAAACAAAAAGTACAACAAAGCTGCGCATGCAATTGCTCCTGCTTCAAATGCGACATTGACTCCGGTTATTGCCGCAACTGGTACACCTAGAATTTCAGGGGGACCAAACTCTCTGACCTATGAGGATTTGGTTAATTTGAAAGATGCCTTAGATACTGCCGAGGTACCAACTGAGGGCAGAAGACTTGTTCTTTCTACAGCTCACTGGAACGACTTACTTGTTGACCGCAAGAACTTCGGAGACAAGTTGGTTAACTATAATACTGGGCAACCTGCTCCGGTCGTTGCCGGTTTTGAGTTGTTTCAGTACAATGGAAACCCACTCTACACTTCAGCCGGCGTGAAAAAAGCCTTTGGAGCTGTAAAGGCTGCCGGAGATCGCCAAGGGTCTTTTGCATTTTGGACAGGCCAAATTGCAAAGAAAACAGGAATGACTAAGCAGTATTTTAAAAATGCTGCAAATGATCCTGAAGCGCAAACAAATCTTTTGAATTACAGACATTACTTTATTGCAATGCCTTTTGACTCAAGAGCTATCGGAGCAATTTATTAATAGACAAGGCCGCCGTACAAGTTGCGGCGGCTTTTAAATTAAATCACGTGGATAGTATATTGGACTTACTAATGGATCTAATGAAAAAATTTAGTCCATACGCTATGGGTGGAGCCGTTGGCGCGGTCATTCACCGATTACGAACAGAGATGAATCTGTTTACTTTTTTCAAATCCGTTGTTACCTCAATTTTTATAAGCATTTGGGTCGGCATCATTTTCAAAGACTACTTAAAGGTAGAAAATGAAAATTTGATTTTCGTCGCTTGTGGGGTTTCCGGCACTTTCAGCAAGATCATTTTAGACGAGGTAGAACAAGTGATAAAAATGACTTCT
This sequence comes from Bacteroidota bacterium, assembly GCA_018267095.1. GTDB lineage: Bacteria > Bacteroidota > Bacteroidia > Flavobacteriales > Flavobacteriaceae > Flavobacterium. Next base: position 200,503 of record JAFDZC010000017.1, on the reverse strand, counting down.
GATTATTTAAGGGCCAAGTTTATTGGCAAAAAAGACACCAACAATGAGTAGAACCGGAAAGAACATCAACACTATTTTCATTCACTGTACCGCTGGATATAGCGGACTGGATGGATTAAAAAAACATTGGAAGTCCCTCGGTTGGAATTCACCTGGTTACCACCTATTGGTTGACCTTGAAGGCGAAATTATTGAGGTTACACCGTTCGCTAATTATTCAAACGGTGTCAAAGGCCACAATACAAATTCAATCAACATTGCCTACATCGGTGGTGTAGATCCCAAAAATGTAACTAAGGCACTTGACAGTAGAACGCCCGAGCAAAAAGAAGGTCTTTTAAAAGCTATTGAAAAGGCAATTAATTGGGTAGTTAAAACCGGTGGATCAAAAGCTAACCTTAAAATCATGGGTCACCGCGATGTGTCACCTGATAAAAACGGAAACGGAGTGATTGATTCTTTTGAAAGAATCAAAGAGTGTCCATCATTCGACGCAATTCCTGAGTACAAAAACCTACTGAAATAATGAGAAAGACAGAGTTGTTCATCTGTTGTTTACTGACGCTGTTCGCGGTATTGGTTTCATGCAAAAGCACGAAGCCAACCGTGAATAGTGAAACAACTACAATCGTTGAGACCGTTCACGATACAATTTTTAAAACAGAAAAAGACAGCAGTAGTTACAAGGCTTACTTGGACTGTGTTAACGGCAAAGCAATAATTAAGGAGGTTGTTCATGCCGAACCAGGGCGCAATTTAAAAAGCCCAACGGTTCGGCTTGTGAACAATACACTTCAAGTTGATTGTGAGGCAAGGGCTCAAGAGCTTTTTGCAAAATGGAAGTCAACAGTAAAAGATCGAATTAAATACATTCCCGTGAATGTGTTGACTTGGTGGCAAAAGACCCAGATTTATGGGTTTAGAGCATTGCTTTGTTTGTTGTTGATCTGCCTCTGCATTTGGCTAATTATTAAACAAAAACGATTTCACTGATGAAAAAAGAAGAAGTATTTAAAGAAAATCCGCATTTAAAAGAGGCGCATTTTACCTCTGATGGGCAAGCATTTTACAACGAAAACGACGCAAAAAACCACGCAAAAACGCTTCAAGACACAAATGTTGAATGTGTATTGAATCCTGACCATATCAAGGTTGAAGACGCAGAGGTGGTTGGTGATGATGCAAATGAAATGGCCGAGTTTTTAGCTGAACAAGCTACAACACAAGGTCCGGTAACAACAGATGCTGCGCCGGTAACAACAGATGCTGCACCCGTAACAACAGATGCTGCACCCGTAACAACAGAACCTGCTCCTGTAACAACAGAAGCTGCCCCTGTAACAACAGAACCTGCTCCTGTAACAACAGATCTGGAGCGTCAACAGTTGTTTGACGAGCTTGACCAAAAAACCAAGGCAGAAATCATTGCTTGGGCCAAGACAAAATCAATTGAAGTGAAAAACAAAACCGCAAATAAACCCACATTAATCAATGAGGTTTTAGATGCTTTAAAAGCTAAAAAATAATGGGATTACCAGGAGCAAGTATCACATTTGAAAACGGTAACCTTGGTGTGGTGGCCACTAGTCCTGACGGACTCTGTGGCCTCATATCAAGTGCCGAGGCTGTTTCAACCACTTTTGAGTTGAACAAGCACTATGTAATCTACAGCTTGAAGGATGCCGAAAATTTAGGCATTACCAACAGCGTAGCAAACCACGCGCTTTATAAAACTATCAAAGAGTTTTATGCAGAGTGTGGCAATGGAACAGAGCTTTGGATTTATGGTGTTGCGCGCACGCTTACACTTGACCAAATCATCACGGCATCAGAGCAGTTGTTGATTAACTCTGATAGAAAAATCAGAGCCGTAATGGTGAAGTATTCACCGTCTGCCGCCGACACCGCTGTTGCCTCAGGTATTCGAACCGGATTTCCGGCGACAATTGCCGCGGCTCAGGGTATTGCAGACCAATATACAACTGACAATATTCACCCAGTTGTGTACATGATTGAGGGCTACAATTTTACAGGAGTAGCTCAGGACCTTGTCGGATTTACGGCATTGACAAATAATCGTGTAATGGTAATGATTGGTGATACCGAAACACGCACCGGAACCACCGCTTCAAAAGGTGCCGCTATTGGTGTACTGGGTGGAAGGTTTGCCAAAAATCAGGTGCATGTAAATGTTGGCCGTGTAAAAGATGGGGCTTTGAAGCCACTTGAGTTTTACATTGTTGACACACCGGTTGAGCGCTACAACGTAACAGCGTTGCATGACAAGGGCTTTGTTACTCTTAGAACCCACGTCGGAAAGTCTGGCTACTATTTCACAGATGATCCAATGGCGTGTACTGTTGAAGATGACTATCATTATTTGGCGCGTCGAAGAACGATTGACAAGGCTTTTGTTTTGGCCAATGGTACATTGACCAATTATGTGTTGGATGATTTAGATGTGACTGCTGATGGTAAAATATCTCCAATTGTAGCAAACCACATTCAAAGTGAAGTTGAGCGAGTAATTGCTCAAGAAATGACGGCCAACGGTGAGTTGTCTGCTGATGCAAATAACCCGAACGATAAAGGTGTTCAATGTGAAATTGATCTAAATGAGGTTGTTGCTACAACATCAAAAATTAAAGGTAAAATCAAGGTAAGACCAAAAGGGTACGCAAGATTTATTGAGTTCACAATTGGTTACACTATAAACTCATAAGAATCATGGCATTTGATACAAGAGAATACGAGTGGGCGGATGTAACCGTCGTCATCGGCGGTATTGACTCAAAAGGAATCCGCCAAGTCAAGTACAAAAAGAAAGTTGAATCTGAGCCGATTTACGCAAAAGGTCGTGAGCCACATAGCATTCAAACGGGTAATTCATCTTATGAGGGTGAGCTTGAGCTATTGCAATCAGACTATGATGCCTTGGAGCTTGCCGCAGGTGGAGATATCACACGTTCAAACATCGGCATCTTAGTGGCGTACGGTAATCCGGCCAATGGTGATGCAATCAGAACTGATTTGATCCGAGGCGTGAAATTCACTGAAACTGAGCGAGCCGCCAAACAAGGTGATAAATTCATGCCGCGCACATTGCCTTTTATCGCGTTGGGCATTCAAAGAATAGTATAATAAATCAGCAAATCCCGATTATTCGGGATTTGCTTTAAACTCCTTTTAAAAGATGAACACATCAGAACAACAACAAAAATCAAATTATCCATCACAGGCATCACAAGAGCAAATTGAGGCTTGGAAAAAAGAGCATGATGAATTTTTTGCAGTTACATGCGATGATAAAATTGCATACTTCAAAAAACCGGACAGAAAAATTTTGAGTTATGCCGGATTGGCGGGTCAAAAAGACCCAATGAAATATAATGAGACAATCATTCAGCAATGTTTTATCGGTGGAGATGAAATTTTCAAAACCGATGATAAATACTTTTTGTCGGCATGTCTTCATATAGAAGAAATTTCAAAGATTAAAGTTTCACAACTGGAAAAGTTCTAAACTCATTCGTGGTTGATGAAGCCGATACAATCAGAGTCATCAACGCCCAATTAAGGTATTACTTTAATATACCCGACCCGGATGAGTTGTCAGATGAAAAGTGGGCGGCACTCTATGCTGAACTTGAATTTGTCAGAACCTTAGAAGCAAAACGAAACAATGAGCAATACTCTTGAATACATTATTAAAATCAATAGCAATTTTGACAAGGCCAATGCTCAGTTTAGTGCTTTTGAAAAAAACTTCAAGGGAGGTATTGACAACATAAATAAGTCTTTAAGCCAAATAAAAGTACAGTCTATCATTAGTAACATTGATTCAGTTGCTAACGGTATTATGTCTGTAAATGATCCTGGTTTAAAACTTTCAAGTTCTTTGGCAGATTTATCGGCTATCACTGGTCAAACCGGTGATAAACTTAAAGAGATTGAGGGATATGCACGTCAAAACGCCAAAACTTTTGGTGGTTCCGCCGCTGATGGCGTTGAGGCCTACAAGTTAATTTTATCTCAGCTTACACCCGAAATAGCAAAACAGCCCAAGGCACTAGAGGCTATGGGTAAATCAGTCAGTACACTATCTAAAACAATGGATGGTGACACCGTTAAGGCCACTGAGGTTTTGACAACGGCTATGAACCAGTACCAGGTTTCGCTTGATGATCCAATCAGGGCCTCACAAACTATGGCCGACATGATGAACATCATGGCCGCAGGAGCAAAAGAGGGATCAGCTGAACTCCCGCAAATTAAAAATGCACTCGAGCAATCTGGTTTGGCTGCCAAAACTGCGAATGTTTCTTTCGCTGAAACAAATGCCGCCATTCAAGTTTTAGACAAGTCTGGTAAAAAAGGTGCCGAGGGTGGTGTTGCCTTGCGTAATGTATTGGCAACACTTTCAGAGGGTAGATTTTTACCAAAAGAAGTAAAAAAGGAGTTGTCCGATGCGCGTATTAGCGTAGATGCTTTGGGTGATAGATCTAAATCTTTAAAAGAGCGTTTAGATCCACTCAAAAAAATCATGGGTGACCAAGCTTTGTTGACCAAATTGTTCGGTAAAGAAAACACGGCAGCTGCTATTTCGCTCATTTCCGGAACTAATGAAATGGAGCGGCTAACTAAGGCTATTCAAGGAACCAATACGGCTTATGAACAAGCTGCAGTTGTTATGGAAAGCCCGGCAGAGAAAAACAAAAGGCTTCAGGCGCAAATTGACGACTTTAAAATCAGCTTGTTTAACGGAACCAATGGTTTATTGGGATATGCAACTGTAATAGGTAATACAACGCGCGATTTTAGCAATATGTTGCCTTTGTTTCAAGCGGGCAGCGCTGTTTTATCAACGCTTACAAGCGCAACAAAAATGCAAGCTCTTTGGTCGGGCGCTGTAAGCACGGCGACACAACTTTGGACGGGCGTACAAATGATTTTTAATGCAGTTATGGCGGCCAACCCAATCGTTTTAATTGTCGCCGGTGTAGTCGCGCTTATCTCGGCGATTGTTTATGTTGCCCAAAAAACAGAAGGCTGGGGCAAGCTTTGGACGCACACAGTCAATGGCGCAAAGCTTTTGTTTGGAGCCTACGTTCAATATGTAAAATCAAATTTCAATTTGATGGTGAGCGGGATCATGATTGGCATTGATAAAATCATGATCGGTTGGTATAAGTTTAAAAACTTGGCCGGTTTAGGTGATAAAAATGCCAACAATGCCGAGATAGCCAAACTCAATGCAGATGTTGAAGCTCGAAAGGAATCTATCAAAGCGGGCTACAAAAAAACCTATGAAATGACTATGGCTTCCGCCAATGAATTCAAAAAGGCATTCAACTCTGTAAGTTGGAAAAAAGACGAGCAAAAGGCCGCCACATCTTCTGGAATTGAAGCGCCAAAAATACCAGGAGTAAATACGGACTTACAGCCAAATAGAATTGCACCTGAAAAAGTAAAGAAATCATCTGAAAATATTGCAACTGGTGGAACAAAGCACAATTACATCACCATTTCAATTAAAGAGCTCAACGGTATTAAAGCCGGTGTAGTTCAAGCCGGAAAAGAGGCAGCCAACAAAGCGGGCGGTGAAGTTTTAGACGAAATTTTAAGATTATTGGCATCAGCCACAACAGCGACATCCTAATGGGACTACAGGACAATGATTTGATTTTTGCAAGCTTGATGGGAAGCGAAGCAGTAAAAGCTACTGAGCGACTTACTTTGGTTGAAAACGAAGCTCTCAAACATGTGCCATATTCAATCCCTTTTTTGCCGATCAGATGGCCCTCAAGAGTTGGCCGAAAAGATTACAATGATTTGCAAAAAATGGACTTCATTGACAATCCACCATCAGAAGATGAGCAATTCTTTCCGGTGTCTTTTTCATTCACCGAGGGTGGTGTAAAATGGTTGTTTCCGTACGAGCCATTGATGAACATTTCATCAGGTAATAACATTGTAAGAAGAAATGTTGCCAAGCAAGGTGACAAACTTTGGGGGACAGTTAAAGAGCGATGGAGCCGCAAGGATGTGGACATACAACTTACCGGCATATTAATGAGTAAAAGGCTTACCGGAAAACCCCAACAGGCCTTTCCAAAAACAATGATGACCGAGCTTTATGATTATCTGAAATATAGCAAAGAAATATTCATCTATTCTTATCCGCTCGAGGCCCTTGGAGTTACAAAAGTTGTTGTTGAGGATTATTCATTTCCTTTTACCAAGGGTGAGAATGTTCAGGCCTATGATTTAAAGTTAATTAGTGATACATCTTATTCGCTTTTGGTGAATGAGTTATAATTAAGATTATGCGTTTATTTAAAATGCTCTTAATGTTTGTCATCGGGATGATGACATTCACGGCGGCGGCCTTTTTTTTAAATCATGTTTGATATCAATTGGAAAATAAAATTCAAAACAGATGGAGTTGCTTACCTGCTCCAAACCGTTGAAGAAGTCAACATTGAGGCCAGTGTTGACAATCTTGCCGACATCGCTGTGATCACTTTGCCAGATGCCGTTATGAATCAAGTTTTGGACTTGCAGGGCAAAGTTAAACGCGGATCTGAAGTACTAATCCAATTGGGCTATGATGGTGAATTAAAAACAGAATTTGTTGGCTATGTCAAGGATATAACCACAAACGATAGTTCTTTGAAAATAAACTGCGAGGATGCACTTTTTCTTTTTCGTAAAACTGTTAAAAATGTTCAACTCAAACCTACATCAGTAAAAAAAATAGCACAGCTGCTTGTTTCTCAGATTGACCCAACCTTTGTCGTAAAATGTGATTACGATATCAATTATGAAAAATTCATTATTCATCAGGCTACGGGCTTTGATGTCTTAAAAAAAATAGCTGAAGAAACTAAAGCAAATATCTATTTTAATACTGAGCGTAAGGAGCTCCACATTCACCCGCCCTATATTGAAAAAGGTGGAGAGGTGGTTTACTCAATGCAGGTAAACATTGAAAACTCATCCCTTGAATATAAAAAAGCGGAAGACAGGAAAGTAGAGGTTACAGTTGAAAGTACCAACCTAAAGGGCAAAATTGAAAGCTATACCACCGGAACAACCGGAGGTGATAAAGTTACCCTAAAGCTTGGTTGTGTTTCAAAAATCGACCTTAAAAAAATTGCAGATGCAGAGCTCATTCGCAGAAGCGCTGATATGTATGAGGGCACCTTTGACGGATGGCTTATACCGACGGTAAAGCCAACTTTTTCGGCAAAAATAATCGATGATGATTACCCCGATAAAACCGGCGTATACTATGTTGTGAGTGTTACAACCAACATGAGCGCCTCGGGCATCAAAAGAACAATTAAACCAGGTGTAAAATTGGGCAATGGATAAGGTAGCAGAATTCAAAAGACTACTTAAAGAAGTGGCGAATGAGCGGGGTATCAACTTCGTGATGGGCACAGTGATAAGTATCGAACAAGACAGCTGCACGGTGAAAATAACCGAGGATTTGGTTATATCTGATGTAAAGCTTTCGGCCACCATTTTTGACACACCTGGAGACGGCCTAAAACTATTGCCCAAGATTGGAACTGATGCGCTGATGATATCCACAAGTGGAAAGCTTACAGATTTGGTTTTACTAAAGGCGGATAATTATAGCCAAATTGTTTTTAAACAAAATGGTCTCGAGTTTTTGGTTGATTCTGTTACTAAAAAGGTAACGTTGAAAAACGAATCTGTAAATCTTGGCCAGTTGATCAACACTTTAATTGATGCTGTTTCTGCGGCTCAAATAATAAATTCAGATACAACAACTGGAACATTAAATCCTGCTTCAATAGCGGCTTTAAATAATATTAAAACGCAGTTTAATCAAATATTAAATGCAACGTAAATGAAATCTTTCGGGCTTTTGCTGTATGACAATACAGATTCTGGTGAGCTGCTTGATTTAAAAATTAAAGCTGTTCGCGGAACTGATGGGTTAATAACAAGTGGTTTTGTTGTGGGCAATGTAGTTAGGCAAAATCAGGCTCTTATCATTATGGCATCGCCAGGTGAATTTCATTTCAACCCCACCATTGGTGTTGCAATAAAAGACATCATTCTTGATGATGATTATTTGAGATTTCAGGTAAGAATCAGAGAACACTTGTCAAAAGATGGATTCAAAGTTAAAAGTGTTGAATTCAACGCCGAAAACGGCCTTATGCTAGATGCAAATTATGAGTAAAGATATTGTTTACAGCGGTCAAAGCTTCATCGATAAAGTGATTGAATGCACTGGGGACATTGACAATGCCTTTAAAATGGCTTTGGCAAACGGTGTGTCAGTTACTGATGAGCTGACCGTTGGGCAATCATTGACAACAACTGAAATTACAAATAAATCGGTGGCAAGTTATTTTGGCGAAGCCAATAGACCCGCTACAAAATTAATCGAGCCAAGTCCGTTGATGTATGAACTTCCGGACGGGTTCCCATTATCATTTTAAAATGGCCAGAGACAGAAAAACCATCAAAGATGAAATGACGGCTAATTGGATTGCAGATCCACAAATACAAAGTATTTATGGCCTGACTCCGGGCAATACATTTGAGCAAGAATTTAGCTTGGTGTCGTTCGAAAATATACTTTTCAATGTATTGTCATTTGCAATTTTTTTGCACGAGCAAATAGTTGCCAAAAATGCCGAGAACTCAAGACCACACACAATCAGATGGTATCGCGAACAGGTGTTTAATTTTTTGGATGGCTTACCCTTGGTGTGGATTAATGGCCAATTTGGCTATGACCTAACCGGAGTAACTGATGCAGAGCAACGGCAAATAATTGATAGAGCTGCTGTGCTTGAATCAAACGATGGGCAACTTGTTGTTAAGGTGGCCACCACAAATTCGGGTGTGCTTGGCCCATTGTCCAATGCGCAACTTGCAAGGTTTACAACCTATATGAATTTAATTAAGGATGCGGGCAATAGAATAAGAATTGTAAATCAATCACCCGATAATTTGCTTTTGTCTTTGAAGGTATATGTAGATCCCTCAATTATTGATTTGAGTACCGGCCAATTGCTCACCACTACTGAAACTAATAAACCAGTTGAAAATGCAATTAATGAGTACTTGGCGAATTTAGAATTCAACGGTGCATTTGTTAAGGAGTTTTTAAAAAATCAATTGCAAACGGCTACCGGTGTTAAGCTACCAATTATTGAGGCCTGCCAATGGAAGTTTGCCTCCTTTGCGTTTGCTGATTTTGATGAGTGGAAGGTACCGGAAAGCGGGTATTTTAAAATTGATCCATCGGATTTGAATATAACTTATTTGGCTTATGATTTGGCATCAAGTTGATTTTAATAAGTTGGTCTCTGATGTGTCTTTTTTTCGCAAGACTATTCAGTTGAAGTTGCTGCGCTCATTGGTGAAACCATTGACCACGCTTTCAAATACTACTTTATACCAAATGCAGCATGACAGCCGTGTTATTTATTTGGAAAAGGTTTTAAACGAATATCTTGAGGTAGAAGACTACAACCCAATAAATCATTTGGCTACTCGCAGGGTAATAATTGAAGATGGAACTTTTAACGGACCATTGTATATATATCAAACCTCAGAAAACAAACCGGTTTATCTGGGAACAAAATATTTAGACAGAGATACTGGCAACACATACCAGTTCGTAATAAAAATACCATCTGACATAAGCTTTGATGAGGCAAGACTCAGAGCAGTTGTTGACTTCTATAAACTTGCCGGAAAACAATACTCAATTGAAATTTATTAGTGATGATAAAAATAGATTTTACACAACCAGGAGGTTTCCCACTTGAGCAGCATGTTTTGGATAAGCTCCAACAGGGGTACTCTGAAATTTTGCGGGCTTTTGTCAAGTACATAGGCTTAGACGATACCTCAAATTATGTCATATCGGGCTGCCAAGTTTCTTCCGGAAACATTACGGCGGGTTACTTGTACATGTCAGGTGACTTATGTTATTTTCCAGGAGTTACCGGAACTGTAGACCCTAAAATCATCAAGGCGATTGTAACCACCACAGCGCCATTTGAAAGCGGCAGTAATTTGGCGGTATATACTCAAGCAGTTGCGCAAGTAAATGCATCTGGAGCTTTGTTGTCTACTTTTACTAGGCTTTATCCTGTTTATGACCAAAACTATGTTCATACGGACAATAATTTTACTTCATTGCTTCTTACAAAGTTAAACGGGATTGAGTCTAATGCAGAGGTAAATGTTCAGGCGGATTGGGCAGACATAAATCCATTGAGTGATTCTTTCATTAAAAACAAGCCTTTGCTTTTGCCTGTTTTGAAACATGACTCAATTGGGCTTGGTAACTTTCCAAATCCATCTAGCGGCACAACAGCCACAACAACTGTAACTTTTCCAAGTGTCGGCACAGACCAATATATAGTTTTTGCAACATTAAAGTCTCGCTCAACTCTAGGAGCAGCCGGACAAGACTGTGTTCCGGTAGTTACAAGTGATTTTACGCCCACCTCTTTTAAAATTATTGCGAAAGAGTTTGACACAACTACTAAAAATACTGAGTTACATTATTTAATTATTGCAAAACCATGAGATATTTAAAAGCTGTAGAAATTTCAGAAAAGCCATTTATACAGTGGCACGGTTGGGCTAAAAGTCTTCAAGAGCTTCAAGCACTCGGTGAAGAAGATAACCCTCTTATTTTGGCTGAAAATTTAGTGCCAGAATATCAATTCGGGGTTTGTCCTTTAAAAATTGTTGGCGGTGTGCTTGTGGAAAGGTCAACCGGTGAGATGGCTGAATTTGAGGCGGAGTATTTGGCCGAACAAACTCAGATTGTTGAACAGAATAAAATCAATGACATTAATTCTGCCACATTTGTTTATGCCTCAAAACAGTTCCCAATGCATGAGGCGGCTAGACTTAGGTATTTTGCCATTGGACTATATACTGGTTCGACTGGAGATGTTGATTTTCTAGCAACAGACGGAACTATTGTAACTGTAACAAACTCAAATAAAACCTTGTTTTTATATGAGTTTTATAAAAAAATTCAGGAATTAACTTCACCTACTATTTTATAATCATGGCAATTACGACACCATCAATACCCGGTCTAGATCCAAAGTATTTACAAATACTTTCTAAAGAAGATTCGCTCGAAAAGTTGGCCTATATGGTGGGCAAAGACCCGAAGTATTTTTTAACGGCTACTGAGTTTGAAGTTTTGCGTGATTTTGTAAACAAACTGCGTGACGATATTGAAAGTTCAAACGCACGAGTAGAAAAGAGAATACTTTTATCTTCAATTGTTTCTACAGGTGTTTATATAGCACAGCCTGGCGATGAAAATAAATTTATCGTTATTGAAAACGATATTGTCGCTGGAACAACACAGATATTTACCATTAACGGCGAGTTCCCTGCAAATTCTACATTTATGGTTTATTTGCTCGATAATGGTTACCCTTTCGGAATTAATTATCAGGTTGCAGGCGGAACTATTGATGGCCTACCTTTTCATTATTCAGATTACAAAGATGTAGCAGTTATTCGAAAGTTAACGACTGCCCCAAGCGTAAAATGGTTAGCCACTTATCAAATAGGATCACGATGAATACAGTTATTATTGACCCATCAATTGCGACGCTTTTAAAAATTAAGGCGGTTGGGAAGTCTGAGCGAAGACCTATTGTTTTTACGGCTTCTGAGCCTTGGAGTGGTACATATCAATTGGACGTGTGGAATTCTCCCGCAAAAAATACAAGGTTCGAAATTCCTAGTACTGATTTAAGCATTTCAAATGAAGTAATGACATGGTGGATAGACCCATCAGGTCAGGGATTGGATTCAGGAACTTATTATGCTGAGATAAAATTAGAAGATATTAAATCGATCATTTTTAAAGCTGAGTTTGAAGTATGCAGGTAACAATTACTACATCGGCGTTGCCATTTACTGTAACTGTTAGTTGCCCGATATCGGACAGCGTAAGCATTTTGACAAACCCAGTAGCTCCGGTTGTAGTTTCAGCTTTTAGAGACGGCATAGACGGTAATGATGGGTTAAATGCTTTCGATCTTTGGCAGGTTGATAACCCGGGTGGAACTATTCAAGAGTATTATGAGTATTTTAGGGGTATTGATGGCCGCGACGCAAGGCAAGTTTGGTTGGATGATCATCCCGGCATGACCTCTCAGGACTACGATGAATATATTAGCGGCGCAAAGAATTGGGGAGAAATCGAAGGTGACTTACAAAACCAAGCTGACTTAATGGCCGCTTTTGATTTGAAGCTTAATGCTGATTTGGTTGGTGCGGCTCTCGGAGTTACGCCATTAGGTGCGGACCAGAAAATACCAACTGCCTACTTTCCGGATGAAATACTCGGAAACGTTAGGTTCAGAGGCACATACAACGGAACGATTGTTAGTTCGGCATACGTATCTTTCAATGGTTTGCCTTTGCCAAATCCAACGGTATCAAATGCTGGGGTTTATTTTATTGTTACTTCAGGATTTACAAAAGATGGTATCGATTATTCTACCGGTGATTGGATTTTATCACTAGGAGCCGTGAGCGGTTGGTCAAAAGTGGATAACTCAGATTCTGTGACCTCTGTTTTTGGGAGAATCGGAAACATAGTTGCTGTAGAGTCGGACTATCAATCTTTTTATGTGAGACTTTCAGAAGTATACGATAATCCTTCTTGGATTGGTAGCCTTTCAAAAGCAAAGGTTGGATTGGGTAATGTAGATAATACTTCTGACACGCAAAAGCCAGTATCAACGCTACAACAGGCCGCGCTAGATTTAAAACAAAATTTGATTGGATTTACACCCCAAGAGGATATGTGGGCATGGCGTAGAAAAGGTGTTTTTTTTATTGAACATTTTTTAGGCACAAATGATAACTCTGGGATTGGTACTACACTAGGAGTGGTCGTTGTAACATCAGGCACAGGTTCTGTCGGAAGAACAACGGGTACTTTTCCTAACAGAACTATTCAGGAGGGTGTTCTTTTATTATCAACGGGTACAACTTCAACGGGTAACGGCGTGTTTAGATTAGGCTCGAACAACGCACCTCAATACTATATTGGCAATGGTGCTATCAGCTATGAGGTTTATATTAACATTGAAAGCTTATCAAATTCAACAGATCGCTTTACAGCAATATTTGGAGCTTATACAGCAGGTAATGTTAACTCAACTACAAATGGCATATTCTTTATTTACGACGAAGGTGGCGTTTGGGGCGGCGGAGTTTTAGGCGCATCACCAAACTGGCGTTGTGTAACTATAAATACATCTGTTCGTACGACGACAAATTCAGCTGTGGCAATTTCGGCAAGTGGTTGGGTTCGGCTTCGAATTGAAATAAACTCAGCGGGGACTAGTGTTGGCTTTTATATCAACGATACTTTAGTGGCCACCCACACAACAAATATTCCTTCAACATCCACTGCGATGCATTGGTACAACTTGTTTAACAAAATTGCGGGAACGACATCTTTGAATATGTACGCGGATTATTTAGCTTATAGAAAAATTTTCTAATACTGTGGAGGCAGTATAAAAAAAGTCCTCCAACAAAATAAATACTTTCCTACGGTAATTTATTATAGCACGAAGCCACCGAGTTGGAGGACATAAGTCTTCTATTCGGTGGCTTTTTTGTGTCTTAAATTATCGTAGGAAGTGCAAAGTTAATCATCAATAATCATCAATCAAAAAACGAATGAGTAAAAATTTTACCTACAAAGAGCAACATGCTGTAATCGTGAAGTGTAGTAGCGAGGATGAGCAAAAAAAAGTTTTTGAAAAGTTATCAGAAATGGGATTTAAGGATTTAAAAGTAGTATCAGTATGAAAATTGTTGTCAATCACACAACCAAAAATTTTGAGACCTTCAGAGCTCAAAAAGTAAAATCATTGTTTAACGCCGATAATGGTCACACATGGACACATGAAGCTGATTTACCAATTGAAGATGAAAATTGGCAAATCGGTCTGATTGTTGGCCCATCTGGTTCCGGCAAAACATCAATTGGCGCTCAAATTTGGCAAGATTTGCCTATACACGACCTTTATAGTAATTGGGACAACACTTTACCTATCGTGGACAATATCGCCCCGCAAATGAGCTTAAATGAAGTTACCGCCTCACTTTCTGCCGTTGGGCTTGGTAATGTACCCGCATGGCTACGGCCTTTTAAGTCGCTTTCGAATGGCGAACAATACAGGGCGGGCTTGGCTAGGCTGATTTGTAATGCACCTGATCGAGTTGTGATTGATGAATTTACCAGTGTAGTAGACAGGCAAATTGCTCAAATTGGCGCAGCTGCTTTTTCAAAATCTTGGAGGCGAACAAAAGGCAAGAAAATAGTTTTGCTTTCTTGCCACTATGATGTCGTTGAATGGCTGCAACCGGATTGGGTATATGATACTCGGACCGGTGAAGTAAAAAAAAAGTCCAAAAAAGACCGTCTATTAAACTCGACATTTGGAAGACAAACGGAAGTTATTGGAGGTATTTTAAAGAGCATTACTATTTAGATTTACCTCACCCACCTGCCGCTGAATATTTTGTTGCAACTGTAAACGGTGAACTTGTAGCTCATTTAGCAGTTTGCCCACTCTTTACGGCCACTGCATATAGGGCGACAAGATTAGTTGTTATGCCAGAGTGGCAAGGCGCAGGTGTAGGAACTGCATTTTTAAATGAAGTAATGCAATATCACCTAGAAGGGAACGGTCGGTGCCAAAGAAAGTATCACACTTTTTTTCATACATCACACCCACAACTTTGTGGCTATTTAAGAAACTCGAAAAAGTGGGCACAAACAGGGGCCATGCTTTACGGTTCTAATAAGGTCAGAAGTAAGCAAAGTATTGAAAAGACCGGTAAAAAGGGTAGTATAACCGGTTGCGGTTATGGTGGCCATTTACGTGCGGTTCAAAGTTTTAAATATTTAGGCAATGAATAAATTAAAAGTTTTTATATCTAGCCAAAAGTATTTTGGCCAACAAGTGTTTAGGCTGTGCAATGAGCTTGAATTTGTTGAAATTGTTGGGGTTTGTGCTCCTTTGGATGATAAATATTTGACGCAAATAGCACACACATTCAATATTCCAGTAATACCTTCTGGAACGCTTTCGGCTGATAAAATACCGGACAATGTTGACTTAGGCATAACTGCACATTCATTTGACTACATAGGTAAAAAATCTCGATATAAGTGCAGGCTTGGTTGGATAGGTTATCATCCAAGCTTGTTGCCTAGACACCGTGGTCGTTCATCTATTGAGTGGGCTATACGTATGCGTGATCCAATTACTGGGGGAACTGTTTTTTGGTTGAATGATGGAATAGATCGAGGAGATGTTGCATATCAAGATTTTTGCTTTATTGATCCCGCCATGTATTCAATTGAACCAAAAAAAGCAGCCAAAAAACTATGGGAAAATACTTTGCAAGATATGGGTCTAAACCTATTGAGGCGCGCGCTTATTGATATAAGCAATGGCGTAATTATTAAACGACCCCAAAAAAAAGAGTTTAGCACTTTTGAACCAAATACAGATGTCAAAGATGTATACAAACCAGACTTGCTGATGATTGAGCAACACGGCTCTCCATCAACTTGATTACATAGTAAAGATGTAAAAAAGCTATGTAACAACCAAACAAAAAGCCTGAAAAAACACACTTTCTCAGGCTTTTTTTTCATTTATTTTTACGCATTTAAATTTCATTTAAGACGCGTTTAAATAATATTGAATATTATACTTGTTGATGCTTAAAAAATGGAAATTTCGTTTTTATTTTGTGGAAATTTCGTTTTCGCGATTATACGCAAAAGCTCATAGGCATCATGGGCCAACGAAAGCTCTGCATACTTGGCAGCGTTAAAACCTTTGTCGTCTTTGATGTCTGGATTGGCTCCGTGCGCAAGCAAATATTTAATAATATCAACTTTGTTGTAGCGAGCCGCTACCATGAGTGGTGTCATTCCGTTTGATCGTTCATTGACATCGGCACCGTATTCAACGAGCTTTTTCACAAAGTCAAATTCTCCTTTTTGAATAGCTACACAAAGCGGAGTTCCGGTTTTGAAATGTCTTTCTGAATTAGTAGTTGTCAAATTTGAAGCCGTCACAACTGAACTGCTCAAGGCTACAAAAGCCATACTTAAATAAATGATTGATTTTTTCATAATGATTTGATTTGATGATTTGCTCACTAAGTCGAATGAACCCGGAACTTGTTACAAACTCTAAAAGACTTAACATTTTTTTTAAATCAATCCACAAAAAAACCGTCGGTAAAGACGGCTTTTCAATTTTATTAAAAAAGTATCCCTTAATTATAATCGCTTAGAAAGCTCAAAACGTTTTGTTCAATGCGATGATTGATATCACTGACATCGGCTTTTTGAAAAGGCTCACCGGTAATATGCTCATACAATTCCATATATCTTTCAGAAACCGAAGCCACATAATCATCCGTCATTTCAGGTATCCTCTGCCCTTCTTTGCCCTGAAAACCGTTTTCAATCAGCCACTGACGCACAAACTCTTTAGATAATTGCTTTTGCGGCTCACCATTTTGCTGACGTTCTTGGTAACCGTCCAAATAAAAATAACGCGATGAATCGGGCGTATGTATTTCATCAATCAAAACAATCTCACCGTTGGCTTTTTTACCGAACTCATATTTGGTATCTACCAAAATCAAGCCTTTTTGCGCCGCCATTTCAGTCCCTCTTTGATATAAAGCGCGTGTATATTTTTCAAGCATTAAATAATCCGTTTCGCTCACAATACCGCGTTTCAAAATATCCGCTCTTGAAATATCCATATCGTGCTCACCCTGATCAGCTTTGGTTGTTGGGGTGATTATGGGTTCAGGCAATCGATCGTTTTCTTGCAAGCCATCCGGCAATGAAACGCCGCAAACCGAATGTTTACCAGCTGCATATTCTCGGGCCGCATGACCCGATAAATATCCTCTGATAACCATTTCAACTTTGAATGGTTCGCACAAATACCCCACAGCAACATTCGGATCGGGCGAGGCAATGAGCCAGTTCGGAACAATATCCTCGGTAGCTTTCATAAAATGTGTGGCAATTTGGTTGAGCATTTGCCCTTTGTACGGAATCCCTTTAGGTAATACCACATCAAAAGCCGATAACCTATCGGTGGCAATCATGACCAAAAGTTCATTGTTGATGTTGTAGACCTCGCGAACCTTGCCTCTGTATACTGAAACTTGGCCCGGAAAATGAAAGTGTGTTGTTGTGAGTGTAGTTGTCATAGTGAGTGTTGGCCTGTGCTGCCAACGTTGTTTAGTGTTTAATTAATCCTGATTTTCAATTTTCTTATACGCTTCAATTACTTTTTTCACCAAACGATGGCGGACAATGTCTTTGTCATCTAAGTAAATAATGCCAATACCTTCAATGTCTTTCAAAACCAATATAGCTTCTTTGAGTCCCGACAAGGTTCTTCGCGGCAAGTCTACCTGACCCGGATCGCCGGTAATCATAAACTTTGCGTTTTTACCCATACGTGTCAAGAACATTTTCATCTGCGAATGAGTCGTGTTCTGAGCCTCGTCTAAAATCACAAAGGCATTGTCTAAGGTACGTCCGCGCATAAACGCTAGTGGCGCAATTTGAATGATGCCTTTTTGAATATAATCTTCTAAAGATTGCGGCGGAATCATATCGCGCAAGGCATCGTACAACGGCTGCATGTACGGATCGAGCTTCTCTTTCATATCGCCCGGCAAAAAACCTAAATTCTCTCCGGCTTCAACCGCCGGACGCGTTAAAATGATGCGCCGCACTTGCTTTTCTTTTAAGGCTTTAACTGCCATAGCAACACCGGTATAGGTTTTACCCGTACCGGCCGGCCCTACAGCAAAAACCATATCGTTCTTATGCAGCATATCCACCAGCAATTGCTGATTGGGCGTCATCGCTTTGATGATTTTTCCTCCAATGCCGTGTACCAAAATTTTATCGTGATCCGGCATGCGCTCTTCGTCTTGCGAATTGCTTTGAATAACGCGTTCAATCACATTATCGTCAATTCGGTTGTAGCGGGTAAAGTGCAACATCAATCTTTTGAAGCGCGTTTCAAACTCATCGAGCACTTCTTTTTCGCCAAAAGCCTTGAGCGTGGTACCGCGTGCGACGATTTTTAATTTCGGATAGTATTTCTTAATAGTTTCAAGATGAGCATCCTGCGCGCCCCAAAAATCTTTCGGAGCAATATCGTTGAGTTCGATGATTCTTTCGTTCAAAAGGAAGTCGTATTAAATTAGAAATTTGTAGCTAGATATTGTTAGCTTTGCATTCAAATTTAATCAGTTTTAGGTTCGGTTTCTGTTTTATTTATAAACATTTTTATGTCAATAATTACCCTCACAACCGATTACGGCTTGAAGGATCATTTTGTCGGAGCGCTCAAGGGAAAAATTCTTTCTCAATTTCCTGAGGCTGTAATTGTTGACCTCTCACACGGAGTTGAACCGTTTAATATTTCGCAAGCTAGTTATATCTTAAACGCAGGCTATTCGGCTTTTCCGAAAGGCACCGTGCACTTGGTAGGTGTTGATGCCGAACGCAATGAAGAGACGCGGCATTTGGCATTGAAATGGAATGATTATTATTTTATCGCTGCTGATAATGGCATACTCACCATGCTTACCCAACACATCAAACCGGAACAAATTGTCGAAATTACAATTCACGATCGATTGCCCTCGCAGGCCACTGATTTAGACGTATTGGTAACGGTAGCTTGTCATTTGGCCAAAGGTGGTCAACTCAGCGTGATTGGTAAAGAAATCGATCAAATAAAAGATATCACTGAACTACAACCGATTGTTTCAGAAGACAAAAAAACCATCCGGGGCTCGGTCATTTACATCGATCATTTCGGAAATGTAGTCACCAACATCAGCCAAAAGTTGTTCTTAGAAGTTGCCAAAGGCAGAGCTTATGAGATTCCGCTCAAATCCGGAAAAAGTCAGCGCCGCTCGAGCCCAATCAAAAACATTTGGGCCAAATATTCAGACATTTTGAGCAGCGGAAATTTTGCCAGCAAAGATTACGAAGGCGAAAAACTGGCCATTTTTAACGAAGCCGGATATCTTGAAATCGCCATTTACAAAAGCAATCCGATGACCGTTGGCAGCGCTTCTACCCTACTGGGATTGGGCTACCGTGATACCGTCAGCATCGAATTTTTATAAAATTAATTATGTTTGTACGCATTGTAAAACTCAGTTTTCACTCTGAAAATATCCCCGCATTTCTGGAGAATTTTGAGCTCATGAAAGAGCACATCCGGAATTCGCCGGGCAACCGTTTGCTCGAACTTTATCAAGACAAGAATAATCCGGGAGTTTTCTTTACCTACAGCTATTGGGAAACTGAACAAGATTTAGAAAATTATCGTCAATCGGAACTTTTTTATGAAGTTTGGAGTTTTACCAAAAAACTGTTCAATGCAGCTCCCGAGGCATGGAGTGTTGACAAATTAGTAAGTTTGCAGTAGAAGTTTAAAAAAGTAGAGATATTAAGAAGTTTAGTGGATAATTCCACAACAAAAAAATATGAAAGCCATACTGTTCAGAGAAATTAAATCATTTTTTGGTTCACCGGTAGGATACTTGGTAGTTGCCATTTTTTTGCTACTCAACGGATTGTTTCTATGGGTGTTCGAGGGCGAGTACAACATACTCAACAGCGGATTTGCCGACATGACGCCATTTTTTACCATCACCCCTTGGATTTTGATCTTCTTGATTCCGGCCGTTACCATGCGCAGTTTTTCAGACGAGAAAAAGCAAGGAACGCTTGAGTTGTTGTTAACCAAACCTTTGTCATTGTGGCAAATAGTAACCGGAAAATTTTTCGGCTCACTGCTTTTGATTGTCATAGCCATGCTTCCCACTTTAACTTATGTATACACTATTTCATCATTAGGCATGCCGGAGGGAAATATTGACTTAGGCAGCACATTGGGTTCTTACTTCGGACTGCTATTTCTCATGGGCGGTTATACTGCTATTGGCCTCTTTACTTCGTCTATGACCGAAAATCAGATCGTCGCTTTTATCAGTTCAGTGTTTTTGTGTTTTGTATTTTATTACGCATTTGACGGATTGTCCACCTTTCTGCCTTCAGCCGAAGGAATCGTTTCTGCCCTTGGCATGAACAATCATTTCAGAAGTATGGGACGCGGTGTTATTGATACGCGCGATGTATTATACTTCGTGAGTTTAAGCATTGCTTTTTTATCGTTTACCGTTTATCAACTCAAATCGATTAAAAACTAAGCCATGCAAAAGAAAAACAACCTCAAAAAAATATTGTTCTTGTTGGTCGTTTTGATGGCGATTAACCTGGTTGGCTCCAAATTATTTTACAGATTTGATCTCACTCGCGATCATCGCTACACCTTGTCCGAAACCTCGCTCAACATTGTTGCACAAGCCAAAGAACCACTCATTATTGATGTATTTCTCAAAGGTCAGTTTCCGGGCGAATTCAAAAAACTGCAAACCGAAACCCAGCAAATCCTCGAAGAATTCAAAGCGCGCAACAGCAATATTACCTTTCAGTTCATCAATCCGCTTGAAGACGAAACCCAAAAAGATACTTTAATCCAATCGTTTTTGCAGCGCGGACTTACTCCGGTGAATGTTACGGTCAATGATCGCGGAAAACAATCGCAAGAAATGGTGTTTCCGTGGGCGATTGCTACCTACAAAGGCAAAAGCACCAAAGTTCCGCTGCTCAAAAACATCATGGGCGCCAGCACTGCCGAAAAAGTGGTCAGTTCGGTACAACATTTAGAATACGCTTTTGCGAATGCCTTTAATACAGTTCTTACAGTCAAAAGTAAAAAAGTGGCCGTCATCAAAGGAAATGGTGAACTGCACGATTTGCTCATGGCCGATTTTATCAAACAAGTTCGTGAGAACTATTTTATCGGAACATTTACTTTAGATTCAGTGGCCAAAAAACCCAACGAGAGTTTGGCTTACCTTAAAAAATATGACTTAGCGGTCATTGCCAAACCAACTGAAAAATTTACCGATGAAGAAAAATTAGTCCTCGATCAATTTGTCATGAACGGCGGTAAAACACTTTGGCTGGTCGATCAAGTCAACATGGAAATGGACAGCTTGTACAATGATGCTGGCTCAACCCTAGCCTTTCCGCGCGACTTGAATTTGAACGATTTATTCTTTAAATACGGCGTGCGCATCAATCCAACGCTGGTTAAAGATGTGATGGCTACTCCGATTGCATTGGCTACCGGCGAAAAAGGCAGCGCTACCCAATATACCCAATATCCTTGGTTTTATTCGCCTTTGGTATTTCCATCTTCTAAAAACCCGATTGTAAGCAACTTAGACGGAATTAAATTTGAGTTTGCCAACGGCATTGAACTTTTAAAAAATGACCTCAAAAAAACAGTTTTACTGCAATCATCTCCTTACTCAAAATTGGTGGGCACTCCGGTAGAAGTTAAACTCGATATGGTTACCGAACGTCCAAATCAAGCTGAGTTCAAAGGCACCAGCAACATTCCGCTAGCTGTCCTTTTAGAAGGTTCGTTTCATTCTGTTTATCAAAATCGCGTTTTGCCTTTTGACGAAAAAACATTCCAAGCGCAAGGCGTTCAAAATAAAATGATTGTCATCTCAGACGGCGATGTCATCCGCAACCAACTCGACAAAGATTATCAGCCGTTGGAATTGGGTTATGACAAATGGACCAACAAACTCTACGGCAACAAAGAGTTTTTGATGAACTGCGTCAATTATTTGCTCGACGACAACGGACTTATCAACATCCGCAGCAAAGAAGTTCACCTTCCGCTGCTTGATCCTGAAAAAGTTTATGCCCAATACAGCTTGACTCAATGGACAACCGTTGGATTGCCTTTGCTGGTTTTGTTGGTTTTTGCCTTGATATTTACGCGTTTACGCCGCAGAAAATATGCGCGTTAGTGTTGATAAAAAACCTTTGGATATTTGGCAGTTTAAGATATATTTGTACACCGGATGATTTATAGGCATCCATTAAAAAATTTAAGAGGAAATGAAATTTATTGTATCGAGTTCGTACTTATTAAAACAACTACAAGTCTTAGGTAGTGTTATCAATAGCAGCAACACGCTTCCTATTTTAGATAACTTCTTATTTGAGCTAGACGGAAAAACACTCACGGTTTCGGCTTCAGACCTTGAAACCACCATGTCAGCCACACTCGAAATTGACTCAACCAGTCAAGGCAGTGTAGCTGTTCCGGCCAAATTGCTTTTGGAAATTCTCAAAACTTTCCCGGAGCAACCATTGACTTTTACCGTTGAAGAAAACAGTACCATTGAAATCAGTTCTAACTCGGGTAAATACGCTTTGGCTTATGCGCCGGGCGAAGAGTTTCCGAAATCAGTCAGCTTAGACAACCCTTCGACTACTTTGGTTCCGGCCGATGTATTGGCAACGGCCATCAGCAAAACTATTTTTGCCGCCGGTAACGACGATTTGCGTCCGGTGATGTCGGGTGTGTTCTTTCAGTTTTCGCCGGAAGGGCTCATTTTTGTGGCCACGGATGCACACAAATTGGTAAAATATTCCAGAACTGATGTAAAATCATCTGAAGTAGCCGATTTTATCATGCCTAAAAAACCATTGAACATTCTCAAAAGTATTTTAGGAAGTTCCGATGCCGAAATCAAAATTGAATACAACGATTCAAATGCAACTTTCTCGTTTGACAACTACGTTTTGATGTGTCGTTTGATCGATGGAAAATATCCAAACTACGAAGCGGTGATTCCGAAAGAAAACCCGAATAAATTGCTGATTGATCGCGGACAATTCTTGAGTTCAGTGCGTCGTGTGGCGATTTTCTCTAACAAAACCACGCACCAAATCAGACTCAAAATTGCCGGAGCTGAACTCAATATTTCAGCCGAAGATATTGACTACTCAAACAAAGCCGAAGAGCGTTTAACTTGTGATTACCAAGGCGACGATATTCAAATCGGTTTCAACTCAAGATTCTTGACCGAGATGCTCACCAACTTGCAATCAGATATGATTATGCTAGAAATGTCTTTACCTAACAGAGCCGGAATTCTCACTCCGGTAGATGGTTTAGATGAAGGCGAAACCGTAACTATGCTAGTAATGCCAGTAATGCTCAATAGCTAAAACTTATAAAAATTCTATCATAAAAACCGTGACCCTTTTAAGTTACGGTTTTTTTATATAATTCACTCAGCAAAAGGGAGCATTTATCATTTTAAATCAGAACATTTACTTTTTTTTACTACATTTCAAGCTTTACAAATAAAACGAATTAATATGAAAAAAAATGTACTTGCTGGGTTGTTATGCCTAGCTTTTGGAATGAGCGCGACTGCTCAAAAATTAGACAAGTTCGGTGCTGATTTAGGTAAAAAATCCCTGATGGGCAAAGAAGTAAGAGTTCCTTATACTGATTTGACTAGTTATTTTGGCTATATCAAACCGGGTGCGCAACCTGATGAAATCAAAGGCGGAAAAAAAATGTATTACATCTACGTATGGGTTCCAGTAGCTGCTCCAGAAATTGGTGTGCGTATGATATCTCCGGTACCTGACAGCGTTAAACCGGGCGATAAAGATTATCAATCAAAAGATTATGCAGCGAATGCAGCAGATACTAAAAACTTCTTTGATACTTGGATTACTCTAGAAAGAGCTGAAGGCATTATGAAAATTGAAGACGTAGCTGCCAAAGCCAAAACTGCTTCTTGGACCAAAATCGAAAGCAATGACGATTCTAGCGAAATGCCGGCACAACCATCCGGAAGCAAATACAACTCTTTGATGAGAATCACCAGCGATACTTCAAACCCTGCTAAATCATTGGTTATGGGCTTGTACAGAATTGGATTCACTACCTACAAAACCGGTGAAGTTCAAGGAAGTTTCTTGGCGCAATTGGGTGCTCCGGTAAAACTTCCGGGCGTACAAGTGGCCGTAAACCCTGCAGATATTAAAAAACAATAAGTATCCTACTAAATAGGTATTCATGTCTGAGTTATTTACTCAAGACAAAAGCGCCCGACTCCAGAGAATCGGGCGCTTTTTTGATTATACCGTTACCGTAAACATGGGCAACTGAGCGTGAAAAACAAACTTCTCAGACAAACTGGTCTGAAACAAACGTTCAAAGAAATTTCGGTGGTGCGTGGTCATAGCCAACATATCGATTTGATGCAATTCAATAAAATCAAGAACGCTGCCTTCAATATCGCGGCTGTGTAGACGGTGAAAACGCACAAAAGGCTCGTCAAACATTACTTTCCATTCATGTAGTTTCATATTATCGGCCGAAGATTGATCGGGTTTTACATACAAGCAATCCACCTGAGCGTGATAAATATTCGCCAAAGCCAAAACTTTTTTAAAGACCGGAACTTCCTCAGATTCATAACCGGTTATGAATAAAAATTTTCTCAACGGAGCAAAATGCGCTTGTTCCGGAATAGCAAAAACCGGCACTGGAGCATCATTAATCACTCGACGCGTTACCGAACCCAAAAAAGTCTCGGCCCAACCCGTAGCTCCTTTGGTGCCCATCACAATGTAGTCAAAAGGCTCTTTTTGATGCATCTCAGCAATGGTCGGAACTAATTCACCGTATTGCAAAACATGACTCACCGGAACCTCGTCAAGTCGGTTTTGCTGGGCAATATCGCGCAACATAGGTACGTGCCCTTTGTAGTTTTCAAACTCGGCCAAATCGGTTACTTCATACACATCGGGCAAAAAAATCGGAGCTCCCATATAATCGGGTTGCGGATAATCATAGGTGTGCAAAGTGACCAACTCGGCTTTGAGACTGTGCGCGAGTTTAAGTGCGTAGACAAAAGCATTGAGCGATGTCTGCGAAAAATCGGTAGGAAATAAAATGCGTTTCATAAAGTGTTGTTTTTTTAGTTGTATAC
Source organism: Bacteroidota bacterium (assembly GCA_018267095.1). GTDB lineage: Bacteria > Bacteroidota > Bacteroidia > Flavobacteriales > Flavobacteriaceae > Flavobacterium. Next base: position 175,468 of record JAFDZC010000017.1, on the reverse strand, counting down.
TCAAAGTTAGTCCATAATTCGAGCATAAAATCATGACTTTTATCACTTTACATAAATTTAACAGCCACCGGGAGTCGTCTGCCTGCAAGCATATTTTTTAACTATTTTTGCCACAAACAATTACTGTATGATTCATCAAGATACTATTGTTGCTTTGGCTACTCCACCGGGTTCAGGCGCTATTGCCGTTATTCGGGTTTCAGGGGCGGCCGCCATCGATATTTGCGCTCCGGTTTTTAATTCGGTAAAAGGCAAAGACCTCCGAAAACAAAAGTCGCATACCCTACATTTAGGCCATATAGCTGACGGTGCAAAAACCATTGACCAAGCCTTGGTATCAGTTTTTAAAGGCCCCAATTCATACACCGGCGAAGACACCATTGAAATTTCTTGCCACGGCTCAACGTATATCCAACAACAAATCATACAATTGTTACTGCGCCAAGGTTGTCGTATGGCCGAAGCCGGTGAGTTTACCCTTCGCGCATTTTTAAACGGAAAGCTCGATTTATCTCAGGCCGAAGCCGTAGCCGATTTAATTGCCTCTGACAACGAAGCGGCCCATCAAATTGCCATGCAACAAATGCGTGGCGGTTTCTCGAATGAAATTGCCCAATTGCGCACCGAACTGCTCAACTTTGCCTCGCTCATAGAACTCGAACTTGACTTTGCCGAAGAAGATGTCGAATTTGCTGACCGAACCGCTTTTACGCAACTCATCGAGCGCATTGAACAGGTGCTCAAACGCCTGATTGACTCGTTTGCGGTGGGCAATGTGATTAAAAATGGTATTCCGGTAGCTATTGTAGGCGAACCCAACGTAGGCAAATCAACCTTGCTCAATGCCTTGCTCAACGAAGAACGGGCAATTGTATCGGACATCGCCGGCACTACGCGTGACACCATTGAAGATCAATTGGTCATTGACGGTATTGCCTTTCGATTTATTGATACCGCCGGAATTCGTCAAACCCAAGATGTAGTTGAGAGCATCGGTATCAAAAAGACTTTTGAAAAAATCGAGCAAGCCCAAGTAGTTTTGTATCTAAGCCCGCAAATTACTGAAATCGCACAGCTCAAAAATGTGCAAACAGAACTCGAAAAAATCAAAAATCAATACCCGCAAAAATTGCTGATTCCGCTGTTTAACAAACGTGATTTGATGCCTATTGAGGTAATTCAAGCCATTGAATTACAGATCGAAAAAGCACTGATTATTTCGGCCAAAAACGGCGATAATCTCGAAGCTTTAAAACAACAACTTCTCGCCTTGGTCAACACCGGAGCTTTGCGCAACAATGAAACCATCGTCACCAATGCGCGGCATTACGATGCACTGATCAAAGCTTTAGAAGAAATCCAAAAAGTCAAGTTTGGCTTGCAGACAAATCTGTCCTCAGACCTCATGGCCATTGACATTCGCGAGGCCTTGTATCACTTTGGACTCATCACCGGACAAGTCACCAATGACGAGTTATTGGGGAACATCTTTGCCAATTTTTGTATCGGAAAATAATTCAACAACTATGCAACTTACCCATATCCACCCGAAGTTACCCATGCGTAACAAGGCCAAAACCATAGCTTTTTATACCCAAAATTTAGGCTTTACCGTGGTTGGTTCAGCTGATTATGCTGATTATCTGATGCTCAAAAAAGACCATATAGAACTGCACTTTTTTGCTCATCCTGAATTAATTACCGAGCAAAACGATGGTCAAGTATATATTCGGGTGCAAGATATTGAAGCGCTATACAGTTATTGGACTTCGCGAAATGTGGCTATTCATCCCAATGGTGCATTATCTGTAAAACCTTGGGGCATGAAGGAGTTTTCAGTTCTAGACGACGATATGAATTTACTCACCTTCGGAGAAGATTCTTAGCACTCAATAAGTGACAGCGGTCAATAAATAGGGCAAAAAATCAATTGCTCTCAAGGCTTCATGCTTTGCCTTAATCCTAACAACAAAAAAACATCAGTTTATTCTGAGGGAAAAATCCTTAAGCTTATTAGGGAAAACCCTAATCGGTTATTGTGCGGTATTGAGTAATATTGATAAGCCTCAAAGTGTTCATTTTGAATTAATTAAAAAAGCAAAACACTTGAGCTTCTTTCTTAGTTATGGTGATTTGTTTGCCTACTTCTAAACAAACGGCCATGCACAAAACAATCAAAATCATTATCGGAATTTTTATTTTGATACTCAGCATTGGTTGCGGTTCGAAAAAAAAGAACGTCGCGAATCATAAGTCAAAAGCTGATTTAATCAAAGAAAACCAAGATTTACAAACCCAACGAGACCAAGCTTTGGCCTCAGTACAACAATGCAATGATGCGTTTGTTCAGGCTATAAACGCAGAACATGATCGCTACGAACGTTTAGATGCTGAAAAAGCAAATTGGGAAGTAAAATATCAAGAAGTTCTCAACCAAATTGAACCTGCCAGCGGAGTCTCGCCGGATTATTCTTCTGATCTTGATTCACCCAAGGTGATTTACAAAACCAAAACCGTTACCAAAACCGTTGTTGAAAATCAATCTCAAATTAATTATCCCAAAAACATTATAGGCAACATCGCCTTTTTTTGTGACCGTGAAATGCGCGAAGAGACTACCTCTGAGGTGCGCGCCATGCTCAGTCCGCTGTTTAACGATCAAGAAATCAAAAACGAACTGCTCAAAAGCATCAACGAATCCAGAGCTGAAAACAATCAAAAACCCTTGCAGCTTTCGGATTTAATTAGCAAAAAGGTCAATTTGGGTTATTACTTAAAAGTTGAATTACTCGATCCGGGCAAAAAGTTTCAAATTCTCAACAATTCTCGAGAAAACGACAGCATCGAAAAGAAAATATTTGATGACATCACCAATGACTACAGTCGAGAAACTTTTGAATGGAATTGGAGCGTTACTCCTAAAGCCCATGCTCATGGACAGGCACAACTTCTTTTGATGGTGACCCCACTAGACAAAAATCATCAGCCCAACAAAAAACAAATCAGAAAAGCATACGCCATCAATGTCAAGTTAAAGCAAGCTTTTTGGGCTCGGGTGTGGGATGAAATGAACCGCAATCCACAATGGGCTGTGGGGAGCATTATAGCACCTATAGTCACTTTTTTGGCGGGTAGGTATCTTAAGAAATCGAGTGGGCCGGCATAAACTGACTAGTAATAATTCAAAATAATAACGCATGAAAACAGTAGAACTCAAACGAATGATTCATTCAAACAAAGAAGTTCTGGGGATTTTGAGTGTGATTAAAGAAAACGGGCAATTATTTGTCTGTAAAACACTCGAACTGGCCTGGAAAGCAAATGCAAACAATATTTCGTGTATTCCGCCGGGAAGCTATGAATGTCAATATTCACAATCAACGCGCATGACCACCAAAAAAGGTCACCCAGTATACACTTATGAAATCCTGAACGTACCCAATAGAGCCGGCATCAGAATTCATGCATCTAATTTCTTTTCAGACTTGTTGGGTTGTATTGCCTTAGGTGACGCAAATGCCGATATCAATGGCGACGGCATTCTTGATGTAACCCATTCGGTGGCAACCATAGCAGCCTTTGAACAAGTTATGAAGTATCAAAACTTTACTTTGGTGATTCATTGACAATTCCGGCTAAGAATCAACTGGAAAAATATACTCTAAAAATCTAAAACCATGAAAGTAGATGAATTTATTACGCTTTATAAGCTGTTAACCGAACAAAATTATTACACGCTTCCTTTTTGTATGCTTTCATTGATTGGATTTGTTCTTCTTCTGTCAGGTCTTTTTTCAAAATCAAACATACAAATCACCCGAACCAACACAATTGTCTTTACCCTTTTATGGTCATTATCACTAGTGATTCTAATACAAAAAAGAAACTATGACGAAGATGTAAGAAAAGATGCATTGAGAATCAAGCAATATTTCAAGCTCTACGGAAGTGAATATGAAACAATTCTGGTCAATACAATTAAAAACAATGTCGATCATTTGTCCGAAGCCAGAATCGACGAAATAGTCAAGCTTTTCCCGAATGATTTTACCTATTCACAAAACTCAGAATCTTCAGCTAAACTATTGGCTATTAACGACACAACGATAGTTAATCCCATTAGAAGAAAATTAGAAACCTTAACCTACATGAAAATCAGAGGAGAATATAAGGTTAATTCTATTTTTAAAGCGGATTCATTTTTTAAATATGATGCCAGGATTACTTCAGCCTTGGTCGAAAAGGTATGCGCTGACCATCCTGATGAATTCACAATTGAACACGACCAGAATAACAAATCAAACTTCATGGGCTACTTCAGAAGAATCAAATAAGTCCCAACCATAGTAGCCATACTAACCCAAAATACGCTTTTATGAGACGAATCATCATTTTTGCAGACGGCACTTGGAACACACCGGCCAACAAAGACGGCAAAAACATTGCGCCCACCAATGTATTTCAGTCTTTTATCAATACCATTCCCGACGTATGCGCCAACGGCGATGAGCAGATAGCGTATTATCATGAAGGCGTAGGTACCGGCGATAAAAAAGACCGAATCAAAGGCGGCACTCTGGGCGTGGGCATTGATGACAATATAAAAATATTATACCGCTTTATCGTTGAACATTACACCCCTGGCACAGAGCTCTTTTTGTTTGGCTTTAGCAGAGGTTCTTACACGGTCAGAAGCTTGGTCGGGCTGATCCGAAATTGTGGAATTCTCAAAAAATACAATGCCTACAAAGTTGACCGCGCCTTTTACATTTACAGAAGCCGAGATGACAAGTATCATCCAAATTCTGCCGAATGTAAAGCATTTCAACAATATTTTTCATATCCGTTAGATCAAACCCCCATCAAGTATATCGGAGTATGGGATACTGTCGGCGCCCTGGGAATTCCATTTAGATTTTTCGATTTTAACCGAGATAAAAAACGATTTCATGACGTAACACTCAGTGGCATTGTGCAAAACGCTTATCATGCGATTGCGATTAATGAAAACCGAGTGTTCTTTAGACCTACCCTTTGGCAGCAACAAGAAGAACACGTCGGAACTCAAAAACTCGAACAATGCTGGTTCAGAGGAGTACATTGTGATATTGGGGGTGGATACAAACCCGAAGATTTGGCCTTAAATCCTTTGAGCTATTTGGTCAAAAATGCGGTAGACCTTGGGCTTCAGACTTCGATGAAATTTGATTTAAAAGAACTTCAAACAGCCAGAAATGGCCAACAAAACGAAGAATGGAAAGGGTTCTATAAAATACTCCCGAGATACTACCGAATCATCAACGGACAGAACATCGTCAACGGTGGTTTTAAATATGAACTCACAAAATTATTGCTTGAATTGATTATGAAAAAAGAGGGAATCAGCAACAGTGCGCCGCTGACAAATCAACATATACACCAATCGGTATTAGATTACTACGGAAGCGGAAATCAAATACCGATTAATCTGCTCAATTCAATGTGTTCGATGAAAGTAATTCCGTATTGTACGCTCAAATATAGTTCGAGCACAAATCAAAAAAATGACTAAAAATACAAATACGAACATAAATACCAATACAAACCCTTAAACAAGAACATCATGCCTGAAACAACAAAAAACATAAAACAATTGGTAATGTCTTACCATCGAATGAGACGTTGGGTGGGCTATCTGGGAATGAGCCTTCCTTTTTCACTATGGTTAGGCAATTGGGCTTTTCATCAATCTAAAGTATACAGTAACCTATACTGGATGGAACTATGCCGAGATAAACCATATAATTCAATGCAATATTTACGCAACAGTATCAGTGAATATTATTACACGCCCATGGGAGAGTTATTTGTTGGGACACTTTGTGCTGTTGCCTTCTTTTTATTTCTCTACAGAGGATACGAAAAAAAAGAGGGCGAAACCATGCCTTCAGATAGCTTTATGACCAATTTTGCAGGAATCTGTGCCTTGTTGGTAGCTATATTCCCAATGTCATTTGACCAATGTTTCGATGACAATTTTAGGGTATTTATCAGCAGTAATACCGTTGGTTGGATACACAACATTTCGGCTATTTTGTTTTTTATTGCCTTAGGCATCATATCGCTGGTTAATTTCAGACGAACCGACAAAGTAGAATACTTTGGCAAAATGCCTTCGCATAACTTTTACAAATATTGCGGCATCGGAATACTCGTTTCAATAAGTCTGGTTATCCTTCTCAATATTCCGGCGGTTCAGCAAATTAATTTTATAAGACGATTACCCGTGATATACATTTTTGAAACCACTGCTCTACTGTTCTTTGGTGCTTCATGGCTCAAAAAAGGTCAAGTGTCAAGCAATTAATCTAAACCTCAAAGCAGCAACTCGCTAACGCATATCTCTACCTTATTGAAAAAGGAATTTTACACTTATGAAGTCTACAAACAGCTTATTGTTTGAAATCGATTATTTCAAGACCAAAAAAGACAATCTCGAGCAAGATTTACTAACCAAATTCAGGGCTTTGTCAACACAAAAATATTAAACAAGCAAAACACTGTGTGGGACCAAATCTTAAAATCAATCCGATCCATAATTTAAAAAGTAACTTTTATTAATCAGCAAACTTATGAAAGCAAAAATAATCCTCATACTCACCATCATCTCATCATTGAGTACTATAGCGCAAAACAAGAGAACAGACCCAAGATACATGCTCATGAATGGTTTTGACTTTCAGATGCAAAACGTTGATAAACTCAAGTACACGGGGCATTTTAATGTGTACATTCCAATCTCAAAAAGCAGAAACTACGGATTTAATACGGGCTTATTAAAATTGAACAACCTCAATAATGACAGCATCGTTCGGTACCAAGAAGATCAAATACTCATCAATCCACTCGATCAATTGGCCGTTGATTCAACTTATTTAAAACAGTACAACAAATACAAAACACAAACCAGTATATCAACCTACAGTGGATATTTTCAGGTTTTGCGCAAATTGGTATATAATGACTTTCTATCATTAAGTATTCACGGGCATACAGAGTTATTGATTTCAAATTTTTCAACCTCCAAAACCATTGATTCTATATCCTCTAAAAAAATCAAAATCACCTCTGTAGATCAAATTCCTAAAAAAGATGATCTCATTCCGCTGTTGGTAAAAAAAGACAGCAAAAATTATCAAACTGCTGCCGGAAACTTTGGTTTAGGGTTAACGTTAGATTGCTACTTTAAAAACAACTTTTCACTGTTTATGCAGGGAACCTTTGGTTGGTCATTAGAGCATCCGACCAAAAATTCATTAGTTAATGGTCTTGGTTACGAAGGTTACAAGAAAAACTGGTTTTATTTGGTGCGCAGCTATTTTCAGTACAATACTTCAAAAACAAGCAATGCACAAATAATAGTAGGGGTTGATTACAGGGGTATTATCGGGCAAGTTCCACTCAATTCGGTCTATTTAGGGCTTAATCTTGACTTCGGAAAAATAGCTGATTTGATTACCAAATAAACACTGCACCCGTCTAGGTCTTCATTAAAAATAATTCATAAAAACGAACCGTATGAAAACAAAATTAATACTCATAACCTTATTATTATCAATAGCTTGCTTTGCGCAAAATAAAACCAAAACCGCAACAAAGACAAAAGCGCAAACAGCTGTTCCTAATAAAATTGTCGACTTGAAAAAACAAACTGCAAAGAAAAAAACTCAGGCACTTTTCAATCTTGAAATCTCGACCTTGAAAGAACAAAATAAAAAAGCATTAAAAACTTGCGATAGTCTAAAGCAAGTGGTAAAAGATCTTTCAACCTTAAACAATCAACTCAAACACAAAAATGACTCTATCGCCAAGGAAAATAAATTCTTGAAAGACACAAATCAAACACTCAAGTCTGCCTCTATTTCATTTGAAAAAACCATTCAGTTTTTACAGCAAAAAGGAATCTTAGAAGGTTACTTTGATAAAATGTCAGACTACAGTGAATTTGAAGAAGAAAATTCATTTTCAATCAGCTTTAATGAGCCCGATAATGATAGTCGAGCTATTGACTTTACAAAAATCGACAGCAGTGATGACATCAAATTCAACTCAGATAAGACAGCTATTGAATTTAAAGTTGACGGTGAAATTCGCCTTTTTAACTTTCCAAAGCAAGGCAAAATCCAAGTCATGTCAGACGACTTAAAAACCAGAATCCTCAAAGCTTTCAAACACATCAAATCCCTCATGATTTCTAATGCCAAACTAGAAAAAGACGATTTGTTTAACAACTAAACCCATTGGCTAAATCATCACCAAAACTTGCATAATTAAATCCTGTCAAATAAAGTGATTTATCATAAAACTATTGTTTCATTAAAAAATCTAAACCATGAGTGATTACATTATATCGGTCCGAAACAAAAAAGGAAACGGCTTCGGAGACGAACCCGGAAGAGCTACCTACTTGGCCGTTGCTGAAAACGCTTCAGAGATATCCATCAGAGAGCACAGTCTTTCTATGAGTACATTTGTAAAAGAAATTATTCACAGCCAACAACAAGACATCATTTTTTTTATTCACGGCTACAACAATAGCATTGACGTGGTGCTCAATCGACACCGAAAATTAAAAGAAGGGTTCCAACAAGTGGGTTACACCGGTGAGCTCATCACTTTTGCGTGGCCCAGTGGCGACAATTCATTGATGTATCTTGAAGATCGACACGATGCCAAAAAAACAGCCTTGGAACTCGTTAACTCATGCATCAAATTGGTTGCAGCGCAACAGAGTAAAAATTGCACCATCAACATCCATCTGCTAGGACATTCTACCGGGGCTTATGTAATAAGTGAAGCCTTTGCAGATGCTGACACCACCAGTAAAACGGCCGATGTTAACTGGACCGTATCCCAAATTCTATTAATTTCTGGCGATGTGTCAAGTGATTCTATGTCTGAAGAACGAGGATTATCTATCTATCGCCATTGCAACCGATTAACCAACTATTACAACCCATACGATTCTGCTTTGGCTTTGTCAAACATCAAAAGAGCCGGATTCAAAAACCGTGTTGGGCGTGTAGGCTTACCTGCTCAAGCTCCTGAAAAAGCGGTTGACGTTAATTGTGGTGCCTATTATGACAGCGAAAAAGACCAACTAGAGGTCGAAGTCGGAAATCACTCGCATTCGTGGTATTTCTATAGTGAAACTTGGTTTGAAGATGCTTTTTATACCATCAAAGGCGATATGAACAGAAACGTAATTCCCACAAGACAAAAAGACAGCAATGGCCATTTGCAATTAGCAACATCGGTCAAAATTAATGCTAACAACTAAAAAATTAAAGGATATGAACACATCAAACTACGAAAGATACTCTTGGACCACTCTATGGGTAGCATTGGGTATCGTATTAGGGCTTTTGATTGTTACTTTTTATGCCTATTACGAAAATGTAAACGCCAATACTTTATTGCTTTGGTCACTCGCATACATGGTTATGGGCAGCTTATCGGGATTTATTTTTAGCGTTCCTAAAATCATCTCGGCCTCTGGTACAACAAGTACAAATAACCCAAATGGCACAGAAGTTTCAGGTAAGGTACAGAAAATACAAGAAAACACAAATCTCACCGAAATTTCTGATTGGTTAACCAAAATAATCATTGGCGCCGGATTGGTAGAAATAAAAGAAGCTCCGAAATTCATCTTACACATTGCCCGAGTCATGGGGCAAGGCATCCGGAAAGTCCCCCTTGCTGATCATCAAATGAATTCAAGCAACATCATCGATTCGGTTACCATCATGTGCGCAGCAATTATTTTATATTTCCTTATCTGGGGGTTTATCAGCGGGTATTTAGTGATGAAATTAATTCTCACGGAACAATTTGCAACCACACAAGCCGCAAGCTGAAAAATGATACAGGTTTCATCCACCTTTAAAACAACAAATCATGGAAAACAAAAAACAAATACTGAAACAATCACTTCTGGCGCTGATTGTTTTATTTTTCTTCTCATGCAAAAATGCAGAGCATCTTGAAGAGGCTACCGAAAGCCCACAAGTAATGCAAGATACAACTGGTGTAGCTACCCCGGCTGATTCAACACAAGCAATTGCGGCTGACACCACAGCCGTACCCTTTCCGCCCAGCGATTCAACAGCGGTGGCACATCATCCCGAAGACTCAAAAGATGGCACTGTTCCTGAGCATACAAAAAACAATAATGAACCAGATAGATCACCGGCCTCTGAACCATCTGAACCAACAACTTCACCCGAAGGAAGTGTTGTGGTATACTGCCCAGAGAAGATGATTGAAGCTACGCCCAATATTATCTCGGTCACCATCAGCAAAGCTGAACTAAAAAAAGCAATCGAAAAAGTAAAAAATGAGGTAGCCAAAATACAAGCCTCACAAATCAAACACAGCCAAAATGATGTGCAAGGACAAACCATTCCGTTGGCCGAAAAAATGAAGGTAAGCCTTATCAGCAACGATGAAGATTTTAAAATTCTTGACAAACCTGTATCCGAAGAGCAAATATTCGGAGCCCAAACAGAACTGAAATGGTATTGGACGGTAGTGCCGAAAGAAATCAAAAAAATGCAGATGCAAATTAAGATTTATTCATTCGATGAAAAACAACAAAAATGGATAGATAATAATTTCCCTATTGTTACTGAAACTACCGTTACTATTGACCCACGAGGCTATATAGCAAAACTTTGGACTTATTTTCAAGCCCATCCCGAGTGGCTGCTCTCACAAATTATATTTCCGGTTGTAGGTTATTATGCGGGACAACGCAAAAAAAGAACAGTGTAATATAATTTTGCTTATATAATTTGTTCAAAAAATAAACATGGATGAATTAAAACAGTTCTGCAAAAGAATTAATTTCAGCTAGCGTATTTCATGCAAATAAGTGATTCATTAACTTTTAACAGAAAATAAATCTTTGCCATTTGTCTGTTAAGTAATAAAGTCAAAAGCTATCAAAACACAACCGAAAAAACAACACCAATCAACTTCAAAATATTGACTCATAGTAAAAAACCACAACATGCCAACCACAACCAATTCCCAAGAAACCTTTAAAATAGGCCTCTGCATGGCCGGTGCTATTTCGGCCGGTGCCTACACAGCAGGCGTTATGGACTACCTTTTAGAAGCACTTGACAATTGGGAAGCCATGAAGAAAAGCGGCGCTCCCAACATACCCAAACATACCGTCGAAATTCCCGTGATTGGCGGTGCCTCTGCCGGTGGCATGACCGGAATCATCACCGCTGCTGCTCTATCTGACAAAATTCCTCCGGTGCAACTCACAACACTTGACCCCAAAAACATCCGAAAAGAGCAACCACAAAATATCTTTTACCATTCCTGGGTAGACCTCATCGCCGATGATATGTTTCCGTTGTTGTTAAACACCAGTGACATTAATCAGGCCAAACCAAGTAAAATAGTTTCAGCGCTCAATGCCGAGTTTATTGAAAAGGTCGCCAACCGAGCACTACAGGCCAAACAAACCCCGCAACAAAAACGAAGTTACTTCTCAAAAAATCTCAAAGTATTTTCAACCATCACCAGCCTGAACGGTTTGCAATACAATGTAGCCTTCAAGTCAAATAACCCTGACAATGACAAATATTTAATCAACCGACATGATGATTACGGCTGCTTTGTAATGAACAATGAAGGAAATAAGTACAATGATGATGGTTGGATACCACTAGATTTTTACAGCAACCTCAACATTGATTTAGCCAAACAGGCAGCGATGGCTACCGGAGCTTTCCCGGTGGGACTCAAAGCAAGACCTTTTACCCGAAATAAGAACTTTATTGACGATTTAAGTTGGTTAAAAGATGTAACTGATTTTTTTCCGGTTCAAAATGATCCGCATACCACCACCAATATTGACGGAGGCCTGATCAACAACGAGCCTTTTGAAAAAGTAAGAGAGCTACTCAATGACGCAAGCGGTGAAAAAGGCAAAACCTATCAAAAGTACGACACCTTTAAAAGCACCGTGCTGATGATTGACCCATTTCCGAGCGAGTCCAATCCGTTCAATCCAGACGATGCAATAGGCAATGTTATAGGCAATACGCTCTCGAGTATGATAGATCACCTACGTGTAAAACCGGCTACCTTAATCGACGCCTTAGATTCAGATAAAGCAGGACAATTCTTGATTTCTCCTACACGAACCATCGTGATTCATGGGGTTCCCAAAAAGGTACACGCTTCAAAAGCTATTGCCTGTGGTACCCTCGGAGGGTTTGGTGGCTTCCTGCACAAAGAGTTTCGCATTCACGATTATTTTTTAGGAAGAGCCAATTGCGAAAAATTCCTCCGAGATTACTTTACCGTTCCGCTTGATACTGCCAATCCTATTTTTGTTCAAGGCTACCAAGGTATAGACAATACCCCATTTCGCTCGCTTGAAGACAACAGCCTGCAAATCATTCCTATTTTTACCAAACGCCAAGCTTCGATGCCCATGCCAATTTTTAGCTGTGGGCTCAATTGGCCAATACGAGTTGAAAGTGAGATTGATGCCTTTGACAAACCACTCCGAAAACGAGTGGAAGCCATTTTATTTAACCTCACCGAATATTCAACCCTTGAAAAAGGATTGCTTTGGGCGGGTGCCAAACTCTTACTCAATGGTAAACTCAGCAGTGTTGCGCTCAATACCATTAAAAAATCATTGCGTGATAATAGTTTATTAGGCTAGTTGTGTATTATGAAAGAGTGCCTGAGTTACTGAGAAACTGAGATACTGAGTAGCTGACGAGCACTAAATAAAACATTTCATTAGTCATGACTTACTAGTCCAGTGTTGCCTTATTTTAAACCCACACCCGATCTTGATTGTATTTTGATTTATAGTCAAAAGGCGTCAACCCGGTAATACGGCTAAACACCTCTCGAAAAGCTTTGGCGTCGTTATAACCTACTTCATACATAATCTCATTGACCGTTTTTCGGGAAGTTTCAAATAGCTTCTTGGCTGCTTCAATCTTGACGCGTTGCAAATAATCTAGAGGTGTAAGTCACCTACCTAGGCCTGGTTACCGGCATTGAATGTTATGACAATTGCTCCAAAGGTTGGATGCAATACCTCAAAAAGCTCGAAGCATATCTCAATCAAGAAGTTTGACCCCTCTGCCCAAAACGAATGGGTCAGATAAAATCACCTTGCTTTGCGCAACCCGAAATAAACGCAATAAACGGCTCATCAACAGCCGTTTTTTTTATGAAGCAAAGAATCTAGCCCACAAATATCTTTTTTACATCGCTTGGCTTCTGGTTTTTTATTAGCTTAGCCTATCAACATAAAATTGTTTGCTTATAAAGAGCACATTACAATCAAGTGTTTGATACGTTACTTTATTTAAAACGCAAAAAACCATGAAAAACAAAACCTTTCACTACATTATTTTAGGATTATACACCGTTTTACACACCCCATCGCTCACTGCCCAAGCACCGCCACCGGGCAAATACAACACCACCGATTATCCCGAAGACCGCAAAATCATCAACAGCATCTCGAACATCTTTGACCCGGCCCTGTCGCTCAACGACAATTCGATCAGCATTGGTGCTGACGGTTCTATTGCTTATGGGCTTGAAGAAGAATTTCAGAAGTTTGCCCGCAACGGTATGACCTTTAAATCAGTAGAATCTGTGCCTGGCACCGAACTCGTGCGCATCTTTAACGGGCAAACCGCCATCAAAACCAAAGTAGCCAATGTGGTTTTCAATACCCCCGAAGGCGATTTACACTTTAAAGTCATTCGGTCAGAAACCTACATCAAAGACCACGGCAAATGGTATTATGTACTCGGGCAAGGAACCAATTTTATGACTCAAGAAGAGTTTAATGAGTATAAAAAAGCGCATACCACCAAAAATTAAACAAACGCCTGCATCATAAAATGAAAAAAACAGCGCGCAAATCTACCCTCTTACAACACTGGAAAAAACTAGGTCCCGGACTGGTTACCGGCGCCAGCGATGATGACCCTTCGGGCATTGCTACCTACTCACAAGCCGGAGCTGCTTATGGGCTGGCTACCTTATGGACGGCTATTGTGGCTTTTCCGCTCATGGCCGCTATACAACAAATGTGTGCACGCATTGGCCTGGTTACCGCCCAGGGACTTACGGGAACGCTCAAAAAACACTACCCCAAACCCATTTTATACCTCATGCTGCTGTTTAGTTTTCCGGCCATCGTCATGAACATCGGCGCTGACATTGCCGGTATGGGGGCTGTGGGCAATTTGTTGTTCCCAAAAATAGAGGCCAATTATTTTAGTGTGGTGTTTACCATCATACTCTTGGGGCTTATCATTTATTTGCCCTACCAAAAAATAGCGGCCGTACTCAAGTATCTTTGCTTGGTGATGCTGGTATATTTTGTCGTGCCTTTTTTATACAAACAAGATCTTACCGAAGTTTTAAAAGCTACATTTTTACCAACCCTGCAGTGGGATAAAAACTTCATTGCTATTCTGGTGGGTATCCTCGGAACCACCATATCGCCTTATCTATTTTTTTGGCAAGCATCAATAGAAGTCGAAGAATTCAAAGACAAACGCAAACACCTCATGGTCAACAAAAAAATCATCCACACCATCAACCAAGATGTTGATTTTGGCATGACCGTCTCAGGATTTGTCATGTATTTTATCATCCTCACCACAGGCACGGTGCTGTTTCAAGGAGGCATCCACCAAATTGACACCGTTGAGCAAGCCGCCCAAGCCTTGAAACCCTTGGCCGGAAACCTCGCCTATTTGCTCTTTGCCATCGGGGTCATCGGCACCGGGCTCATAGCCATTCCGGTACTGAGTGGTTCTATTTCATACATCATCACTGAAACCTTTGGTTGGCAACAAGGGCTCGATAAAAAATTCCACGAGGCCAAAGCGTTTTATGTGATCATTGCCCTATCGCTTATATTGGGTTTGTCGCTCAACTACGTTGGCATTACGCCTATTGAATCGCTCATCTACACGGCCATCCTCTATGGGCTGACGGCTCCGGTGCTCATTGCCATCATCTTGCACATTTCAAACAACCCCAAAATCATGGGCGCCCATGTCAATTCAAAAACCACCAACATCTTGGGGTTTACAGCTTTGGTGGTCATGAGCGCTGCGGCTGCGGCCTTGATATATTTGCAGTTTTAGGGTTGGCTCAAGGTAATCATTACAAACGTAACCTGAGTTTTTTTTCAGGTCAATACACGCACCAAAAAAGGGTCTTTTGCATCGCAGAAACTTTTAAAAACTGTTTCATTTTAAAATCTTGACGAGAGAATTATAAAATACAAACATCAAATCACTAAAGCTCTAACGGTCTATTATGCCCGTGAAAAAAGTTTTTGTCGAAAAAATATTTTTGTATTTTTCGGCACTAATCCTAAAAATCAAAACAATGAAAAACCTAAGATTTACTTCTTTTTTTGTAGCCTTATTTATTTGTCTATTATTTTTAAATGCCTGCTCTAGCGACAGCTCATCCAAGAGCAACAACAACTCCAACAAAAGTGTTGATTTTGACAACGACGGAATCAACAACAACCTAGATCCCGATGACGACAATGACGGTATCAGTGATATCGAAGATGAAGATGATGATAACGATGGTATCTCAGACGAGGTAGATACCGATGATGACAACGACGGAATTAGCGACGATGTTGACGATGATGCCGATGATGATTTTGACAACGATGGCGTTAGTGATGATGATGATACCGATGATGACAACGACGGTACTCCGGACGTTTCAGATACCGATGACGACAACGACGGCACCCCTGATTCAGAAGATACTGATGACGACAATGACGGAATTGACGACGACAGCGAAGATGACGGAAATTAATCTTGAATAAATAAACCAGCTTTTCTTGGGTAAAAGCTCGTTGTAATACAACGAACCCTTTAGAATCACAACGAATGGTTTTAGAGGTTTTTTTGTTTGCACTATTCAAGAGTTACTGAGTGCCTGAGTTACTGAGTTACTGAGTTACTGAGTGCCTGAGCAGCTGTCGCGCACCGAATAAAACATTCCATGAGCGATGATCCGTGCAACAGCATGTTGCAACCAAACTTCTTAAACTTTTTAAACCTTATTAAACTTCGTTTTGACTTTGAGCTACTTTGCGTTCCCAAACTTTTTAAACCTTATTCAACTTCGTGCTGACTTTGAGCTACTTTGTGCTCCAAAACAACTCCATGTGACTGAGTTGCTGAGTGCCTGAGTAGCTTGACGCACACTGAATAAAACTTTCATGAGTGATGAATCGTTTTGAGGAATGTTTGTTTTGAAACACCCTCGTAACCGATAAGCATTGAAATAGATTTTAGCGCTTTACTTTTTTTCCGTAGCCAAATCGAGTTGCGCTGAATGTAATGGTTTGACCAATCTTGCTCAACGAGATTCACCGAACTCCTTTATATAACATTGTTAAGTGAGGTAAAAAAAGTAACAAAAAAGTCACACGGCCACTCAAAAAAAGCTATAAAAAGGGCCTTCAAACCTAAACCAGCCGAATTACTCATCCCTTAATATTTTTGCCTAAGGTATTCGTGAACCTAAAGGTTTCGCTCCGCTGCGCTGCGTTCAAACACACCTGGTTCTTAACGGTTTCAAAGACCTCTTTTTATGTACGCTTTTTTTAAGACGCCGGGGGCTGACGCACACCGAATAAAACATTTCATAAGCGATAATCCGTGCAACAGCATGTTGCAACCAAACTTCTTAAACTTCTTAAACTTTTTAAACCTTATTAAACTTCGTTTTGACTTTGAGCAACTTTGCGCTCCAAAACAACTCCATGTGACTGAGTTACTGAGTGCCTTAGATACTGAGTACCTGAGTTGCTGACGCTAACTGACTAAAACATATCATGAGCGATGACTCTTTTTGCAGAATGTTTGTTTTGAAACACCCGTCTAACCGACCCTGACAACCCTCTAAAAGCGCAGCGGTCCAAAGGCGAAGCCGTGTCCTAAAGCGCAGCGGTCTCAAAACGAAGCGTTCGCTTAGGCAAAATCCCCTCACCTTACTAGGGTTTCCCCTAATAAAAGTTGCAGGAAAACCCCTAATATTGGGCAACGCAATCACAACCCGATATGAGCCACAACCCTAGCGCCCATCTGTATTTGGTGCATGCACAATGCTGGAAGTGTCGTAAACCCGTTAAAGTAGCCATGATCAAAGGCGCGGCCCCACACCACTTTTATGGCCCCGAGGGCTTTAACCCACAACTTACCGAGCTGGCCCAGCAACACGGAGCCACCATACAACCCCAATATTCGCGCACCCAACAAACCACCTACCCGGCCAATACCTGCGGCTACTGTAAAGCCTTTATTGGTGAGCATTACTTATTTACCGAGTATTTTATGAGTGCCATTGAGGGCAGTTATGTATATGAAAAGTTGGGGGTCGAAAGTCTGACGATGAGCCGTTAATATAGATACCGCTTTGCTTGGGTGCATGCGGAAAATTTGGTAGGTTTGGGAAAATAATTTCCTAGAGTAATACAAATAACTTGTAAAAGCTTTAGTACAAATTCATATCATTTATAAATGCACTTTGAAGTTGACATACTAGAAAACGATATACGAGAAAAATACCCTGATGTATTAGAAATTTTATTACGTGACCATACTACTCAAAAAAATATTTTTTGGGGAACTAACAATTACAAAGACTTGGGAGCTGGATTTGATTTTAATTCTGAAATATTGCCGAATCTCATAACTGGTTTGAACGGTCATGTTATAATGCCCCGTATAAAAAAGGATAAAACTTTACAACAATCAAGAGTGAGAGACATGGCTGAAGTTTTTACTCCTTCATGGATATGCAATTCACAGAACAATCTAATTGATAATGAATGGTTTGGTAGAGGTAACATTTTTAACATTGAGATTATTAATGCTGACGGTTCAAGAAGTTGGGAGACAACCATTGATAAAATAGTTTTCCCTGAAGGAAAAAGCTGGAAGCATTACATTAGAGATACTCGTCTTGAAATTTCTTGCGGTGAAGCACCCTACATAACAAGCAGATATGACACAACAACAGGCGAATTCATTTCAATTGAGAATAGAATTGGTATGTTAGACAGAAAACTTAGAATAATTAATGAAAATGTAGAAACTACGGGAGAATGGTTAGAAGCAGCACAAACCGCATATAAGAGCACTTATGCTTTTGAATGGCAAGGTGATAGTTTACTTTTGGCACGTGAGGCAATGCTTTTTAGTTTTATTGAAAACTACACTGCAAAATTTGGAAAAGAACCATTGCTAAAATCGATACAATATATATCATATATAATATCATGGAATGTTTGGCAAATGGATGGACTGAAAGGAGTTATACCCAATAGCTGCAGCTCAACTGTAAAAATTAATCAAAATTTATTTGGCGAAATTGAGAGCAAAACATTCTTCTGCGAAGGATGTTTAAATAATGATATTACTAAGCATAGTGGTATTAAATGTATAATTAAAGACTGGAGCAATAAAGATCTAAAAACAGGAAAAAAGGGGAGAAAACTATTTTTTGTAGATCTTTTGAAAAATAAGAAAATATGAAGTTTACATCAACATTAAAACTAAAATTGATCTATGTGTTTCGCATTAATGATGCTGTACACAAAGGCTGTTTAAAAATTGGTGAAACAACTGCTGACAATGAAAATATCTGGGGGCTAGAACCCAACAGTAAAATTCTAAACGAGGCAGCCAAAAGACGAATAAATCAATATACACAAACTGCTGGTTTAAGTTATGATTTGTTATATACTGAAGTAACAATTTTCAATTCAAAAGAAGGTTTAAAATCTTTTTCCGACTCGGAAGTGCATCAAGTATTAACTCGTTCGGGAATTAACAAAAAGATTTTTGATACCAAACGAAAAGCTAATGAATGGTTTGAAACCGATCTTGAAACCGTAAAAAATGCTATCAAAGCAGTTAAAGACGGAAGAGATTCACTAAGACAAATAGAAAAATCAATTGAAAAAAATCCTGTATCATTCAGGCCAGAACAAAAAGAAGCAATTGATAAAACAATAAAGCAGTTTAAAAAAAGTAATGACATGCTTTGGAATGCCAAAATGCGTTTTGGTAAAACCTTATCTGCTTTACAAGTTGTAAAAGAATTAGATTTTAACAAGACACTTATTTTAACCCACAGACCAGTTGTAAATGATGGATGGTTTGAGGATTTTGGAAAGATATTCTACGATAAACCCAACTTTACATATGGTTCTAAAAACAAAGGAGATTCATTTGAAACTCTAGAAAAACTTCACACTAAAAGTAAAATTAAATACATCTATTTTGCTTCGATGCAAGATTTAAGAGGTTCGGCACAAGTGGGTGGGAATTTTGACAAAAACAATGAAATTTTCAATACTCTTTGGGATTTTATCATTGTTGATGAAGCGCACGAAGGAACCCAAACCGAACTAGGTAATAGTGTTTTAAAGGAATTAAAAAAGTCTACAACTAAAGTTCTCCAACTTTCAGGAACTCCGTTTAATTTATTTGATAATTACAGTGAAGAAGAAATATATACGTGGGATTATGTAATGGAACAAAGAGCAAAGTCAGAATGGGATTCTATTCATTTTGGCGACCCTAATCCTTATGCATCATTACCGCGATTAAACATTTATACCTATGATCTTGGTAAACTTCTAAAAAAGTTCATCGATGAAGAATTAGCTTTTAATTTTAGAGAATTCTTTAGAGTAAATGAAATTGGTAATTTCTTACATGAAAATGATGTAAAATCCTTTTTAAATTTAATTTGCAAGGCTGATCAGGAAAGTAACTACCCCTATGCTACTACTGAGTATAGAGATAATTTTAGGCATTCTTTATGGATGGTTCCTGGTGTAAAAGAAGCAAAAGCATTGAGTGCTTTGTTGCAAACGCATCCTGTTTTTGGTCAATTTAAGATTGTAAATGTTGCAGGTGATGGTGATGAAGAAGAGACAAATGATGAAGCACTTATTAAAGTACAAAATGCTATAACCAAAAAGCCTCATGAAACTTATACAATAACGCTATCCTGTGGAAGATTGACTACTGGTGTTTCTGTACCTGCTTGGACAGCTGTCTTTATGTTATCAGGCTCATATAATACCGCAGCCTCTACATATATGCAAACTATTTTTAGAGTTCAAACACCTGCTACCATTAACGGCAGAGTTAAAGAAGAGTGCTTTGTTTTTGATTTTGCTCCCGACAGAACTTTGAAAGTTATTGCTGAAGCAGCAAAAATATCCGCAAAAGCAGGAAAAACAACGGACACTGACCGTGTCATTATGGGCGAGTTTCTTAACTTCTGCCCTATTATTGCTGTAGATGGTTCCAAAATGAAAGCATATGCAGTTGAAGGAATGCTGGAACAGCTCAAAAAAGTATATATCGAAAAAGTAGTAAGCAATGGGTTTGAAGATAGTTATCTGTACAACAAAGACCAACTCATGAAATTGGACGATGTAGAACTTAAAGATTTTAAAACCCTCAAAGGGATTATTGGTAGCACGAAAGCCATGGCAAAAAGTGGTGATATTGACATCAATAAACAAGGATTTACTAATGAAGAATTTGAAACATTAGAAAGAGCCGAAAAGAAAAATAGAACCAAACAAGAACTTACAGAAGAGGAAAAAAGACTTTTAAAAGAGCGAGAAGAACAACGCAAAAATAGAGATAGTGCTATTTCTATTTTGAGAGGTATTTCAATTCGTATGCCCTTGCTTATTTATGGAGCTAATGTAAAGGATGAAGACAAGGAACTTAACATTAAAAATTTTACGGAATTGATTGATGACCAATCTTGGGAAGAATTTATGCCCAAGGGTGTGAGTAAAAAAGTATTTAAAAGTTTTGAAAAATATTACGACCAAGATGTTTTTAGAGCAGCCGGGAAAAAAATTCGAAACATGGCAAGGGCAACCGACCAATATACCATTGAAGAACGAATTGAAAGCATCACCACCATCTTTAGTACGTTTAGAAATCCTGACAAAGAAACGGTCTTAACGCCTTGGCGCGTGGTAAATATGCACATGGGGGATTGTCTTGGTGGTTATGCTTTTTTTGATGAGAACTATGAAAAGAAATTACAAGAGCCTCGTTTTGTAAATCATACTGACGTTACTAATAGTATATTTCATACCGACTCTAAAATATTAGAAATCAATTCAAAGTCGGGTTTATATCCGCTGTATATGGCTTATGGTATTTATAAAAACATTGTTATCACCAATTATCCTGATAAAAACAAGCCTCCTACACTAGAGCAACAGCATGAAATATGGGACAAAGTAGTAGCTGAAAATATTTTTGTGATTTGCAAAACACCCATGGCAAAAAGTATTACCAAGCGGACTTTAATTGGATTCCGAAATGCAAAAGTAAACACACGATATTTTGAAGATTTGGTGAACCAAATTATACACAAACAAACAAACTTTTTAGAAAAAGTAAAACAAGGTAAAACCTATTGGAAAACTAATAATGACGACAATATGAAATTTAATGCAATAGTTGGAAATCCACCTTACCAGGAAATGGATGGGGGAAATAGTGTTAGTGCAAAGCCAGTTTACAATTATTTTGTTGACATTGCCAAAAAGATGAAGCCTGATTATATTTCGATGATTATGCCCGCCCGTTGGTATGCTGGAGGGAAAGGTTTGGACGAATTTAGAGGTTCTATGCTAAATGATAAAAGACTTTCAGCTCTACATGACTTTCCGAATGCTACTGAACTATTTACTAATGTTGATATTGCTGGCGGTCTTTGTTATTTCCTTTGGGACAAAAATTATGATGGAGACTGTACTATTACAAACCGAATGAACGGCGAGTTAAGTTCAGTAGAAAGAAAACTTAATGAATTTGAAATTTTAATTAGAGATAATAAAGCAATTGATATTCTTCATAAAGTTCATAATTTAAATAAAGATAAGACGAGATTATCTGAAAGAGTTTCTTCAAGAAAACCCTTTGGGTTGCCAACAAACTACAGCCCAAAAAAGAAAGGCATTCCTTGTTGGTTTATTCAAAAAATAGGGTTACAATTTGCCGATAAAAAAGATGTGGTTGATAGTGGTAATTATATTGATAAATGGAAGTTATTAGTTCCTCCTGCTCCTATAGCAGGACAAACGGATTTTACAAAACCGGTAGGTTTTTATTATGATGGCAATACTCGAATTGCAAAACCCGGGGAATGCTGCACTGAATCGTACATTATTGCTGGAGCATTTAATACTGAAGAAGAAGCCATATCATTCAAATCTTATCTTTTAACTAAGACTGTTCGTTTCTTATTACTCCAATCGGTGATTTCTCAACACGTAACAAAAAAGGCATTTGCCTTTATTCCTGACTTGGGCATTTATAAAGGTCAATATACCGACAATCAATTGTGTGAGCATTGGAACATAACCCCTGATGAATGGAAACATATAGACTCTAGGATTAGTGATATTAAAGGTTTGTAATAAAGTAAAACGCGAACTTTGTAAAGTTATTTACTAAAATAAATTAAAATATGTTTTATATCAGCCTATTTTGTACCATAGCAATTATCCTTTCCTTTTTTTATCTGATCATAATAGCAACTAGTAAATATATCCTTCACGATAAAGTGGAAAACTTTAATTTGAAACTATCAATGACCGCTTCATTTTTAGTTTTGTTTTCTTTACTCACTTATGGTTTAGTTGTAGTTGATAACCGGATAGAAAATGCTACTTTAAAAGACGGAGTTGTAGACTATTCTGGTACATTGGGTGATTTAATAGGTGGAGTTTTAAATCCTATCTTAGCATTATTTGGAATTCTTGCTGGAGGATTAGCGTTCTACGCACAATATAAAGCGAATAAACTGATACAAGACCAATTTAAAATTCAACAATTTGAAAGTCAGTTTTATGAGATGCTTCATTTACATAGAGAAAATCTCAATGAAATGAAAATTGAGGGCTATAAGTTTAACAAATACCCAATGGGAAAAAGTTCGAGCGCTGACTTAGATTCTAAAGTCGAAAAATCTACCAGCGGAAAAAAAATGTTTGTAACCCTTTTAAATGAATTTGAAGCATTGCATATTATCGCAACTAAAGTGTTTAAATTTAAGTATAATCAATTCTTATCACCTTCAAAAAAAAACGTCGAACAACAACTCGAACAGTTTATCATAGACCATTCATATTATGTTTTTTTTAGCGGAATTTCCTTGTACGAAAAAAATATCGATAGATACATGAATGATGATGAAACAGGATTTTTAAGATTAGTCTTAAAGGATTTTGTTACTGAAATAAAAGATAAGAGAAATGCCCATTCAAATCTAGGCATTAAGCAATATAACCAATACTATAATTCTGGGAGTATTTTAGCAAATAATTTCAGATCAAAAAACTTAAATTTAAGCTTCAATTATAAACCCTTTTCGGGCCATCAATCAAAATTAGCACACTATTACAGACATTTATTTCAAACAGTAAAGTTTGTCGTAAAACAGGATGAAAAATCTATTACGTATGAATCAAAAAGGGATTATTTAAGAATCCTTCGTTCTATGCTTTCTAATCATGAGCAGATTTTACTTTACTATAATTGGATCGCGGGTTTTGGTAACGATTGGGAGCAAAAAGATTTGGAAAAAAGGAAAAACAAACAAGGAAATTATTTTTTTACTGATTTTAGAATGATACATAATATTAACGAACAAATGATTATTGATGAATTTTTGCCTTCTAAGGTATTTGTAGAAGAATACTTAAACTTTAGATATGAAAAAGGAAGAAGGGAAAATGACCCTCTATTCGAATTAATAGGTATCAAAAGTGGATTATAGACTACATAAATATTTCAATTTAAATCAAAAAATGATTACCAGTTTCTTAAATACGCGTATAGAAAATTCAATTGCGATTTTAAAGTCCTGTTCATCTATTAATAGAGAAGTAAACTCTTTACATATCAACGGTACTTATTTTAATAAACTTTATTTTGATAATGACATTAGAGAATCAGCTCAACTAAAAGATGTTTTTGACCAGTTAAAACAAATCAAAAACCCCGTCTTGTATTGGTTCGAGATTGACGAGACCAAGATAAATGCTAACGCGGTGAGGCAATTGTATACAGAATACTTAGTCAAAAAAACAAACCGCGCCATTTCATCCTATAAAAAAGATTTTGATATAAATTCTAGGACATTGTATGTTGGTAAAGTCAAAACAGGATTCTGGGGACGGCTAATTACCCATTTAGGTTATCACAAAAGCTCACAAACAGCAGGATTACAATTATACCATTGGTACAAAGTACAAGAAGGAATGCCCCCATTAAAATTGAACTATATGGTGTTTGAAAGAGAAATGGAAGATTTGATTTCAATACTTGAACTGGATTTAGCAAGAGAATTAAAACCGATATTAGGGAGATATTAAATAAATATTTAAAATATGGCAAGAGTAAGAATTATCAATGAAGTTTCCGCTGACGAACCAAATGATTGGCAATTATTTTTTCAATGGTGTGAGTATATTTATGATGATGGTGGTAGTGAATATGGTTATCGTTTTATTTGGAGAAGACCTGATGGAAGTTTACAAGCGGCAAGAGGTCAAGCTAGAATTCCAGACATAAACTCGATTAATGAGTTGATGGAACTAGCAAGAGTTGCCGGGTGGTTGGGTAGTGAAAACAATTAACCCCATGAAAAATCTATTATCATTACACGAGGCAATTGTTATAGCATTGATTAACATCAATAAAGAAACGTTTACGGCTTCTTTTGATGAAATAGCCACTTACATTGAAAAGAATAATCTTTATCCAAACCGAAAAGAAAATATTGACTTAGCCGTGCAAGTGATGTTGAGAAGTACAAAATCAAAAGGAAAATATTCTTATTTGTTTACACAAACAGATGAAGACAAAATAAAAATCAATACCAAGTAAACCATGCAAAAATACTCCGTCAACCAACACTTAATTGAAACCCTTTTAACCTGGGTAAAGTCAGGCGAAATTGCCATACCAGAAATCCAACGCCCGTTTGTATGGGATAGCTCGAAAGTAAGAGACTTGATGGATAGCTTGTATCAAGGCTTTCCTGTAGGTTATGTAATTGCATGGCGCAATCCGAATGTCAGACTGAAAGACGGCAGTTTGAGTGAGGGCAAAAAAATATTGATTGATGGGCAACAAAGAGTAACAGCCTTAACCGCTGCCCTACTGGGTGAATATGTAATTGACAAAACCTACCAAAGGGTAAAAATAAAAATAGCCTTCAACCCTATCTCTGAGAAGTTTGAAGTGCAAAACCCGGCTATTTTAAAAGACAACAGCTGGATTCCAAATATCTCTGAAGCAATTAGTGGAGAAATAAGCATTTTGAAATTGGTTCGTCATTATTTAACCTATAATCCTGAGGCAGATGAAGACCAAGTTGAAAAAGCGTTTACCAACCTCATCAACATTCCTAAAAAGCAAATTGGAATAATCGAATTGGCGCACGATTTAGATATCGAAACGGTCACCGAAATTTTTATTCGTATCAACTCAAAAGGAGTGGTTCTAAGTCAGGCTGATTTTGCGATGAGCAAAATAGCATCTAATACCGAATACCAAGGCAATACCTTGCGCAAAGCCATCGATTACTTTTGCCATTTGGCCATTTCACCGGAATTTTACAAACATATCGTAGACAATGACCAAGAATTTGCAGCAACTGAATTCTTCAGCAAAATGCAATGGTTAAAATCTGAAAACGAAGATTTGTACGACCCAGAATATACTGATTTGATTCGTGTGGCCTTTACATCACAATTTAACCGTGGTCGATTATCTGACTTGGTTAGCTTGCTCTCAGGTCGAAACTTTGAAACTCGAACTTTTGAAGATGCCATAGCCGAACAATCATTTGATAAACTAAAGTTGGGGGTCATGAATTTTATGAATGAAACCAACTTTAAGCGCTTCTTAATGATTATCAAATCGGCCGGTTTTATTTCTCCTAAATTAATTCGTTCTCAAAATGCACTTAACTTTGCTTACATTCTATATCTCAAATTACGAGAGCTTGGTGTTAATTCCGTAGCCATTGAAAGTCATGTGAAACGCTGGTTTGTATTCTCAGTACTCACCGGTCGTTATTCAGGTTCGCCAGAATCGGTGTTTGACTTCGATATTAAACAAATTCACAACCGTCCCTTTGAAGAATATTTAAAAGAGAAAGAAGAAGGAGAATTATCAGAAGCTTTCTGGAATGCCTCATTACCGCAAAGTTTAGATACTTCAGTTGCTAGTAGTCCATATTTCAATGTATTTTTAGCTTCGCAAGTAAAAGCAAATGACAGAGGATTTTTATCGAAAGATGTATTAGTGAGTGACTTAATCTCACTAAGAGGCGACATACACCACTTATTCCCGAGAGACTTCCTAAAAAAGAACGGGTTAGAAAGAGGAAAATACAATCAGATTGCCAATTATGTGTTCATGCAGTCAGAAATTAATATCAAGGTAGGCAATAAACCACCTAAAGAATATTTTGAATTGATAGTTTCACAAATGAATCAGGATAACAGATTGGTTAGTGGATTATCAACCCATCAAGAATTGTTAGATAATCTAAAGGCCAATTGTGTTCCCGAAGAAATAATGACCATGACAATTGACGACTACAATGACTTTTTGGTTATGCGTCGTAAATTAATGGCGCAAAAAATTAAAGAATATTATTTTTCGTTGTAATGTCCAACAAACCCAAATATTACGTAGTATGGCATGGCCGTGAAACCGGAATCTTTGATACTTGGGAAGCGTGCAAGGAATTAATAGACGGTTTCCCTGCTCCTGTGTACAAATCATTTTCAACCAAAGCCTTGGCTGAAATGGCTTTTGCCAGTGACAGTTCATATTATGTAGGCAAGGAAAGCCTGGCAAGCCAATTATCTGAAGAAAAATTATTCAGGTTAGGTACGCCAAGGATTAACAGTATCGTAGTCAAAGGGGCGCGAGACAACACAACAGGTCTAGCAGAATATCAAGGGCTGTTTTTAAAAACCGGTGAAGTATTGTTTCATCAAGGGCCGTTTGAAGATGGCACAAACAACATCGTTGAATTCTTAGCTATTGTACATGCTTTGGCTTATTGCAAAGAAATGTATGAAATTCTGCCTATATATTCAGAAAGCACGATTGCTATGGGTTGGGTACAAAACGTTAAGGCTAAGAATATTTATCCGCCAAGTGACAAAAATATAAAGCTGTTTAATCTACTAGCCAGAGCCGAAAAATGGCTACAAAACAATGAATACGATAACCCTGTATTAAAATGGGAAACCAAATACTGGGGTGAGAACCCAGCAGATTTCGGAAGAAAGTAATGATTAGAATTAAGATATTTTGAGCACACCCAAAACAGATCTAAGTTCACTGAACACCAAACAACAAGAGGCAGTAGTTTGTCAAGATAACCGTGTATTGGTATTGGCCGGAGCAGGTTCGGGCAAAACCAAAACCCTATTGCAAAAAATTATCTACTTAATCGAAGAAAAAGGCGTCAGTCCATCGAGCATTTTGGCCATTACCTTTACCAAAAATGCCACCAACGAAATGATTGACCGCCTGATTATGGCCGCAGATACTTCGGGCAGCTATGAACAAATACTTTTCAGCAAATCCTACTCAAAACCAGAAAAAGACCAAGAACGCTACCGTCAGCAAAAAAAATACAAATGGATTGACGCGCTCACCATTCGAACCTTTCACAGTTTCTGTTACGGGGTGCTGCGCACCGATGGAGTCAAACAATTTGACAATCAGTTCAAGATCATCGGAGACGAAAAAAAACAGGAAGAAGATGAATGGTCAAAATACATTGCGCCTGAAACCGTTTTTGAAGTTTTCCATAAACTAATCATCGAGCAATGCGAAGACAACCAATATCTTTTGTCGCTCAAACGCTATGTATTAGATTATTTAGTAGACAAAATTCACATCCCTAAAAACGATGTACTACAACCCAAAGACGGTAAATTCTTTACTACGTTAGACGGTACACGCGTTCGTTCAAAATCAGAACAATTCATTGCCGACTGGTTATACCGCCACAGCATTAAATACCAATATGAGCCCTTGCTCAAAGCAATAGACTTTGACTTTCGCCCGGATTTTTATATCCCCGAGGCCAATCTATACCTAGAGCACGTAAGCGATAAGAGCTTTCCGACGGCTGACAAAGAAAAACAATTTGAAAAAGGAAAATTGCTGTTTGTCAAGACCTATGATTCAATGACGCATGATTCGGCTCTGTTCAATCATACTTTAGATAAAATCATCAAGAACCGACTTCCGGCCAATTATCATAAAAACGTATCGTTGAGCTTTCAAGAAGAGTTTAACGGATATCTGGAATACATCAAAGACTTTGTTCAGCAAATTATGCGCATCACCGACATGATTAAAGTAGAGAATCAAAGTACCGAAGATGTTTTAGAAAAAGCCCGCAAAGACCAACACGAGAGAATCAGAAACTTTTATGAACTGGCTATACCCATTGTGGATGAGTACATGCGTTATACGGTTAATAAATCTTATTTAGATTTTAATGACCTGATAGCAACATGCGCTTCATTATATAAAAACCATGACGATATTTTAAAAAAATACAAAGCCAAATACCAATACATCTTAGTAGACGAGTTTCAAGATGTCAATAATTTACAAGTTGATTTAATAAAACTCATGCTCACCGAACAAACACAGCTTTTTTGTGTTGGGGATGATTGGCAAAGTATTTATGGATTCAGAGGCTCAAATGTTGATTACATCATTGATTTTGAAAAACACTTTCCGAATTCAAACATCATCAAGTTAGACCAAAATTACCGCAGTACACAAAACATCGTGGGCGCGAGTAATGAAGTCATCAAACACAACAAGTTCAAAATAGAAAAATCAATTCACTCACACAAAAAATCAGAACACAAAATAGTAGTGTATTCCGGTAGTACTGAGCAAGAGAATGTTGATTTCTGTTTTAAAAAAGTAAATGAACTGTTCAGCGAAGGTCTTCATCCCGATGACATCTTATTTTTATACCGACGAAGTAAAATGTTTTACAATTACTTTTCTAAATTCAAAAAAAAGGACATAAAAGTACAAGGCAAAACCATTCATGCCTCAAAAGGATTAGAAGCCAAGGCCGTTTTTATTGTAGGATTAACCGAAGGACACGGAGGCTTCCCGGATATTTGGTTAGAAGACCGCATCTTTCAAGTCATTAAAACCGCCAATCGCGATTTGCTGTTAGAAGAAGAACGAAGATTATTTTATGTGGCCTTAACCAGAGCAAAAGAAAAGCTTTATTTAATTACCGAGAAAGGAAACGAATCTAGTTTTTTAAAAGAAATACCGGAAACCTATACCATAAAAACCAGCGAATCCATGAAGCTAAACGATGCTGATGCAATCAATTGTAAAAACTGCAACGCACAATTAGAAAAGCTATGGATTGCATGCCCATATTGCGGCGAGAAAGTTTGATACAACTTCGTCACCTGAAGCCAGCGTCTCTGACGAAAGCTAAAAACCGCATAAAAAATAAAAAGCGAAGACTAACTCTTCGCTTTTTTATTTAAAACCCAACTACAAGTTTACTAAGTGCAAAAAGTTTATAAAGTTTAATCGAGGCATTCGCATAACAGACGACCGACTCCCAACTCAGTCACTCAGCATCTCAACAACGCATAAAAAAAACGCCCAAAAGCTTCCACCTTTGAGCGTTTGACACCAACAACATTCAGGGTACTACACCAGCACTACAGCGCCCAGATATAGGCTACTAGCGCATTTTTTGCCTTCGGCATCTGCCACACTGATCCAAACGTGTACCGTATCGCCCACCCAATTGTCGGGCAAGTCATACAGATAGGTTCTGTCAACACGCGTGGCCACTTGGGTGCTATAGGCAAACAGTTCACGCGCCGGGTTAAACACCACCACCAGAACCTGGTCGGTGGTTTTGGCCTCGCCTTCGCCTGAGTTGTCATTCCAACCAAAATTGAGCACCGCCCCCGCATCGGCCGTTACCAGCGGTTGTTGTAAGCCCAAAAGCTCGCCTTTGGTGATGATTACTTTGGGATAATCAATTTCATAATCCGGATACGTACCGATGATTGCCTCGCGGTTGTGGTAGGCAAAAGCCAAGTTGTAACGCGACTTTTCAGCCGACGGTTGCCCAAAATAATCCGAAAGAATCGGTTTGATCGGGTTCAAAAAATGAGCGGTCAACGTAAACTGGGCTTGTACCTCTGCTTGTTTACTGGTTGGGATTCTGTTCCCTTTTTTCGGAACGCTGCGCATCACGTCGATGCCTCTCCAATTGAAACCTACTACGGTTCCTACTTTACCTGAGAATCCTCCGAGGATTCCTTTGCTAATTCTAGCCATCTTACATAGTTTTAAAGTTTAACATTCTGTTGATGAATGATCTGCAGCTCAATCACAATCCAAAAGTAAAACGGGTTTTTAGGGCTTGCAACCCCCAGGGTGCAAACGACCGAAAATGACCGAAAACAACCGCAAAAGGTGTTAAAAAGGTCATAAAAGGGCGAAAAGTTCCGCTTTTGACCGCTTTTGACCACTTTTTTATCAACAATCCGGCAGAATTGTAGCAGCGTTGTTCGAGAAAACCGCTGCCAAGACGCATTTTTACGGTGCATGCTGCTAGGATGCTGCCTTGACTGTGCCTTAAAGTAGTGAGCATGATTTTTGGCACGCTCTTTGAAAATAAATAACTCCACCACCCTTTTGCCCTTGATCGGCCCCACTGCCTCAATAGCCTGCTTCGGATTGTTTTACAGCCAAAACCAATGCCTATGCACCGAATTGTTATTTACACCAAAGACATCTGTCAGCTCACCGGAAAAAGCGATAAATATGCCCGCGGGTTGATGAAAAAAATCTACGCCTATTACAACAAAAGCCAAGACATCCCGCTCACCGTCGTAGAGGTGTGCAACTACCTGAGGATTGATGTAGAGCAAGCGAGCAAATGGATGCGGGGGTGAAGGGAACTGATGATCACAGAGTTCACGCAAAGGCCTTTTATAGTATTCAAACTGCGCAACCAACCTTTGACTTTTAACACAAGATGAAGAAAAACTACCCTGCAAGAATTAATCGGTACGTAACTTTGACAAAGATTATAATCGTGCACATCAAGGGCGGTACATGAACCTAAAAACAGTACCTAAAGCTATCGTCCTATGGAATCCATGCCACAAAAGGGGAAGTATTTTTAAGCCATGAAAAAATTATTTTTGAGCGTCACAGCAACTTTATGTGTTTGCCTGTGTTTGGTGTCTTGTGAAAAAGAAAACGCTGATACACCAACCAACAAAACCAATACAACTACCAACAAATGGTGGCTATTTTATGCAACCTGGGAAGAATGGGGACATAAAAGTGCCAATTGCGGTGGTTGGGGATTGTGTAACTTTGATAGCTGTTGGAACTGTGACGTAGCCGATAGACCCAGCAAACATAAAGGCAAAGTGCTTTATGATGATCAAACGGGTGAAGGAACCATGACCATTGAACTAGAGCCTACAGAAGATCAGCAAATTGAAGCCATTAATTGGAAATTGCCTTTTGCAGTAGATTCAGACATTATAAAACCCAATGCCATTTTGTATAAAGGAATGTATGAATTTAATCCAAGCGTTGGCAGATATGGCGGCTACATTCTAAGAATGAAAATCACTAAATAAAAACAAAAGGTAGGATTTGTACAAATGCTACCTTTTTTTGTACTTTCCTCCCAGCCTATGAAATGCTATTATTTATTCTTGATTTTGTTGTTGAATTCCTGCGCCATCAAAGGCAATCTGGCGGGTTTATACAGTTATTACCACAAAATGCAAAAACAAAAGCCATCGCTTTATGTAGCGCCGGGTCAAATACCCTCGGTTTGTGCGGTGCAAAAAACCAATGAGCCCAAAATTTATGTGGTCAACGGGCTCGAGGTCAAAAAATGCCTGAGCCTATATCCCAAAGCACTGGTCTATATTTGGAGCCCCAAGTGCCACAGTAAAATCTGCTTTCCGCCTGAATTATTGCAACAAAAATGCACGGCCAAAAAAATCGAACTCTTTATTGTGGCCGAGTATTACGACAACCAGCAAATGGAGGTAGACTACCGCATCAACCGCCCTATTTTGGGCATTGACACGCAGTATTATCACTCAGACCTAACGAGCTATTATCTAGGCAAATTCATCTATGATTTGGGCGCTAAATCATCTAATGAAAACAGATATCTATACTTTAAAGACGGGCATTTTGTGCAGGATTATAACTTTATTGATGATATTGAATAGCTAGCATAAAATAAAAAAGCACTCCTTAAACAAAACCGCTTATCTTAGCCAACATACGGAACACTGCATTCAATTTTAGAAAAGCGCACAATCATTGCGGCCGTGTAATCAATTTGAAAAGTACAAACCATAAGACCAAAATCATGAACAAACTAAAAAGCATTTCTATCCTAGTTGTATTTATTTTCGGCATCACTTCATGCAGCAGCGACAGTTCATCAAAGCAATCAGCTGCCTTAGCGGGCAAATGGCAGTATAGCCAAACCGGTACGCTTGTTGACAACGAAGAAGTATTAACGGACTATGAGCACAGCGCGGGCTGTACCAAAGATTACATCGAAATCCTTTCAACCAATGTGATCAAAAGTCATGAATACGACACAGACTGTTCAGAAACACTTAAAACCGGCACCATCAGCAGAAGCAACAATACTGTGTCTATAACCTATCCGGGCGAGCCCGCTTTTAGTGGAGAAATCCTCGAACTCACTGCTACAAAACTAAAAGTCAAGTTTGTGAGCGAGGATGTTACAGATATTGAAGTCATGACCAGAATACCGTAAAGAATAGATAAATTCTGACCACCATCAATCCTTTTTAGTAGCCCGCTCTAACTTATCATTGATCGTTTTGCCCAAACCTACATCGGGCATTCTTTCGGCTATAATCACCTCCAGCCCTTGGCGGTCTAATCGATGCAGGGCCGCATATAAATTTTGCGCGGCTTCGGGCATATTTCCGGATTCAGACAATACTTCTTGGTAGGCTACCAGCGGGCTTTGTATTTGATTTTGCAAGCGCAACAATCCTACTTTTTGGCCTTCAAAGTTTTTTAATAAAGCCAATACATCGTCCGTCAGATAGGTGGTGGTATTGGGCGCATAATGTCGTGAGAGCATGCCCGGAGCCTCGGGGGCTTGTTCGTTGTGCAAGACCGAGGTTAATTGGCCGGTGATTTTTTCAATATCTTCAACAGCCACCGAACCCAAGCGATACAATACAGCTTGTTGGTTGACAAAACCGATGATGGTTGATTCGATGCCTTTTCCACAAGGGCCGCCGTCTAAAACCACTTGAAGGTCGTTGCCAAAATAATCAAAAACATGTTCGGCGGTGGTGGGGCTTATCGATCCGAATGGGTTGGCACTGGGCGCTACCAGCGGAAAAGGCAATTTGTTCAAGAGTTCCAAAGTAAGCGGATGATTGGGTACACGCACCGCTACGGTGGGTTTTCCGGCGGTAATCACATCGGATATATGGGCTTGTTTTTCTAAGAGCAAAGTCAATGGGCCGGGCCAAAACGCTTGCGCCAGTTCATAGGCCACCGGCGGAATATTTTGCGCTATTTGCGCTAAATCATCAACCGATTTGAGGTGCACAATCAATGGGTTGTGCGCCGGTCTTTTTTTGAGTTGATATATTTTTTGTACGGCCTGGTCATCATAGGCATTGGCCGCCAAGCCATAAACCGTTTCGGTGGGTATGGCCACCAATTCATTTTGGGTCAAGACTTCTAGGGCCTGATCGAGCTGGACTGTAATCATAGGATGTATTTATGGATTGCAAATATCGCAATACATAGGGTCTTCGGTGTATTTATGATGCGGAAATTTTTCTTCATGCACAAAATGACAATGCACACAGGTATACAGATAACTCAAAGTGCTGCGCGTAGGCCGATGGCACAAAGAACACGGCAAACCGGGCTTGACATCGGTTACCCCAAATCCGGGGGTCTGACACTCAGGGCAACGGGCATTGATTTTGGCGGCTAATTTATGGGCGGCTTTTTCGATTACTTTCATTCGGGTGGGATTGTACAAAGCGCGCATATCGGTTTCAACATACACCGAATCACTACTTGCTCTTATACGGTCAAAGGCTTGAAGTAAAGTGGTGTGGTGGGTAATTCCTTTGATGATTTCAGAGGTATCCTCTTTGGTTTTTCGGACAATTAACCCATGCGAAGGAAACCGACATCTTTGCGCAAACAACAGTAATTCTTCGTGGTTTTTGATTTCGCTGCCATTAAAATTGGTATCGGTACTGAGTTCTCTGACCACAATTTCTAACCGATTTCGCGCATCGATAAACATCAGTATCTCGTCGTCAGCCGAAGCAAAAAATACAGACGGATGCGGACCAAACGAGCCTTCGCTGGCCACGGCCATATCACAACCGCTGAGTTCCATAGCTCTGAAACATTTTTTTCGAGCGGTAGTCAGCGGATCATCTGGCCGCTCGATTTCGCCGGTAAAAGTACCCAACAAATCGGTATCTAAATCAGGGGCAACACAACAGTGAACCCCCAATTCCTTTTCAAGAACGGGGGCAATCACTTGCTCTTTGTGATGTTTGGTGGCTATGATCAGCCTTCGTTGTGCAAACATAAATGTGTTAATCTAATAGGGTGATGTTGATTTCAGACCTTACCGCCAACTTTTTGTTTTGCGCTTGGGCTTGACCTAAAACAACTTGCAATTTTTCGACCTCCTTTTGTAATTCAGGGATTCTTTTTTGGGCTATTGGATCCTCTTTTCCGAAGCGCTCTTGCGAACTCCAGTTTTTGATTTTATGGAAATTAATTTTGGATTTCAATAAATTCAACAGAATTTCTGCAGCCTCATCATGCTCAAAAATACCATCAATGGCAATCAGTTTTTCAGTGTTTTTCATCAATCGATTTTTTTTTTCGGTTCTAATAATTTGATGGCACAGGCTCCGGATACAACGCCCAGAGCGGCCAGAATTTGGCTGTTCATCACCTCATGAGTTATCAAGGCCATGAAAATAAACACGGTTGTCAAGAGCCCTAAAATCAGGGTTAAAAAAAACTTTGTGTTCATAATACCGAGATGTTTCCTTCAATTGTAAAGCTCTGTGCGCCAGACTTTATTTTTTCTCTGAGCAAGTGCAATTCATTTTGAAGCATTTTGATTTTTGACTCTCGGGCCTTGATGTCTTCTTCGCTCGATTCAGGAGTAATTTTTTGCTCGTGATACTGTATTTTGATTTGGATCATTTGCGTGAGGAGCTCAAGCGCATCTGTCGCGCCAAAGGTTCCGTGGATCAGTTGTATGTTCATTGCTTGTGTATTTATTGTCCTTGACCTAGTGAATAAGCGGCTTTGCCGTCAAACGAATAAAGGTTTTCTGTTTTGATGGTGTCTATACCTTGCTCTAAGGCATTTTTCAACAACTCAATAATGTTGTCTTTGGTCATGCTTGCCCGTTGTGTAGGTTTGAATCGGCAGCGCCAGTGGTCGGTACAAAAAGTTTCTTTGAATCCTTCGGGCCATACTTTGATGCCTCTGTTGGTAATCATCGAAAGTGCAACATCCCCGGTTTGTATTTTTTGAACTTGAGCCGCCAAGGCATTCGGATCGGTTCCGGCCCAGTGTACAAACACATCTACCCCTACCAATTCTTTGTTTTTGGCCGGCTTGCGTTGGTATTTCGGAAGGTTCAAGGCCGCGTTATTCGCATACGATACCGGAGTCAAAATCACCGGTTTTTGTCCTAAATTGGCAATGACTGCTTGGGCAAATTCGCGGGTGCCAACTTTTTGTTTGCTCGTAGCTTCGTTGTATATATCATACGTATGAATCCCGTCTTCAAGGGTTTTGAGCCAAGCGTTTTGCACTTTCTCGGCTACCTCGGTTTGACCGATGTGGTTGAGCATCATAATCGCGCCTTGCAACAGACCCGATGGGTTGGCTACATTCTGCCCTGCTCTTCGCGGTGCAGAACCGTGAATCGCCTCAAACATAGAGCATTCTTCGCCAATGTTGGCCGAGCCTGCCAAACCAACCGAACCGGTAATTTGGGCCGCCACATCACTCAAAACATCTCCGTATAAATTGGGCATGACAATCACATCAAAAGCTTCAGGCGTGTCGGCCATCTTTGCGGCGCCGATGTCAATAATCCAATGTTCGTTTTCAATTTCAGGGTATTCTTGGGCGATTTCGTCAAAAACTTGGTGAAACAAGCCATCGGTTTGCTTCATGATGTTGTCTTTGGTAAAACAGGTTACTTTTTTGCGATTTTGCTGTTTGGCGTACTCAAAGGCATAACGTACAATTTTTTCGCAACCGGGTCTGCTGATGAGTTTCAAGCATTGCACGACTTCATCGGTTTGCTGATGCTCAATACCCGCATACAAATCTTCTTCGTTCTCGCGGATGATGACAATGTCCATCACCGGATGTTTGGTGGTTACAAACGGATGCAAACTGCGACAAGGGCGTACGTTTGAGTACAATCCTAAAAACTTGCGCGTAGTGACATTAAGGCTTTTGTAGCCGCCGCCCTGAGGAGTGGTGATAGGCGCTTTTAAAAAGATTTTGTTTCTGCGGATGATGTCCCATGAGGCTTCGCTGATGCCCGATG
Organism: Bacteroidota bacterium; assembly: GCA_018267095.1. Classification (GTDB taxonomy): domain Bacteria; phylum Bacteroidota; class Bacteroidia; order Flavobacteriales; family Flavobacteriaceae; genus Flavobacterium. The sequence continues at coordinate 138,610 of JAFDZC010000017.1, read as the reverse complement.
TGTTTCCGGATAAATAAACTTGCTCGCCTACTTGGATTTCATCCATTTGAATTTGCGCCCCTGCGGCCAAAATAATTTCAAGAGTGGCGTCCATGATTTCAGGACCGATTCCGTCTCCTTTTGCTACTGTAATTCGTGTCATTGGATAATGATTTATTTTTTTACGCAGCAAAGTTGTTGAAGTTATTTTATATATTTTTATTTATATTTGATATGTAATATATTAAATATTTTTATGAATTATACACTCAATCAGTTGCAGATTTTTTTAAAGATTGTACAAACACAAAGTGTAACCAAAGCCTCTGAAGAGTTACATCTTACCCAGCCGGCCGTGTCTATACAATTAAAAAATTTTCAAGATCAATTTGATATTCCGCTTACAGAAGTTATTGGCAGAAAAATGTATATCACTGATTTTGGCAAAGAAATAGCCGAGGCTGCCGAAAGTATTCTGAATCAGGTGCACGCCATCAATTACAAAACTTCGGCCTTCAAAGGGCAATTGTCGGGACGATTAAAAATATCGGTGGTATCAACCGGCAAATATGTAATGCCTTATTTTTTGACCAACTTTATCAAACAGCATTCAGATATAGAATTGTTGATGGATGTAACCAATAAAAACAAAGTCATTGAGAGCTTGGCCCAGAATGAGGTTGACTTTGCCTTGGTGTCTATTTTGCCCAACAACTTAAATGTAGAAAAACTCGACCTATTGCAGAACAAATTGTATTTGATTGGCAACGGACAAACCGAATTTAAAAAGGGTACAGATATTCAAGAAATTTTCAAAGACCTGCCGCTCATTTTTAGAGAAAAAGGCTCCGGCACGCGGCAAACCATGGAGCACTTCATCACCAAACACAATATTATTGTGCCCAAAAAAATGGAGTTGACTTCAAACGAGGCAGTCAAGCAGGCAGTGTTAGCAGGCTTGGGCTATTCAATTATGCCGTTGATTGGAATTAAAAACGAACTGCACAACCAGCAATTACAGATTATTCCGCTCAAAGGCTTCCCGATCATTACCACTTGGAGTTTGATTTGGCTCAGCGGCAAAAAGCATTCACCGGTTTCACGGGCTTTTTTAGAACATTTAAAGAGCGAAAAATCAAATATTGTTCACGAAAAATTTAGTTGGTATGAGCAGTATTGAGCTTCCAAGAAATGGTCACAGCAACTTCAAGACCATACTTTTTTGATAAAATCATTGCTTTAACTATACATAGTATTCAATACCAACCAATTAGCTTGAGCCAACAAATATCGTTACTAATTAGGGAAAATCCCCTCGCGAATTAGGGTTTTCCCTAATAGATTTTTGTAAGATAATTACAATCTTGCACTACCGATTTAACACTCGGTTGAACGTCTCTTTCATATTTAAAAAATTACACGCCTTTAAAGAAGAATCACGGCTATGGGGAGGAAAACTCCCCTGCTGAGATTCTGAAGTTGGTTAGAATACCGAACTGGTTTCGGTCTTAAATTTTGGTTTACAACTTTTGACAGGTAATTCTGTGAAGGTTTTTGATGCAGTGATACAGTGGTGGGTTCACAATTTAACACTCGAATCGGAATGCCTGTCAAAAAATGTAGAATCCCCTGCTGATGGTTAACGGCAGGGGATTTTTTTATGAGCTGAGCGCATCATTCTCAAAAACAGCTTCGGCATCCGGAAAAACAAAATCATTGTCTGAAAAATCCAAAACTTCGGCAGCCGGAATTCCTTTGAGTACCTCATCAACTCCTTTGCCCATGAGCAATTCAGTGGTATATTTTCGGCTGTTGGCCAAAACAAAACCATCTTTACTGAGCCTAAAAAAGTATTTGCCCGACGCATTTTTGACTTTGGTAAAGGCAAAGAGTTCTATTTGGGCCTTGAGCGCCTCGATCATTTGTTCACAATCTGACTTTTGTTTGCAGACAATACTGGTAAAAATGGTTTTTCCTTTTCGGGATGAAAAGACAAATTTATAGTCGCGTTGTTCGTGTTTTTTAATGACGAAAGTTCCCAAGATTTGAATGATTTGCGGCAAAAATAGCAATTTGAGCAGGCAGATAAAACGCAACAAAGATGGCTTATCCAGAAATTGTCAACAATCAAAAAAAACAAAACTTAGGGAAATTCCCCTCAATCAATAGGGAAAACCCTAATGCCATATCGAAACGTTTTCAGACCTTTAACCAACTCATTTTAAACACGATAACGATGCCTGTAAATACAACACAAAAAAAGAAAATCCTACAAGTGGTCAACGTTTTTGAAACCGGCACCCCCGCCGGTAAATACGACAACATTTCGGTTTATGCCGATGGACCGGTGGTGAACGGACAAAAAATAAAACAAATCACCTATGGCCGAAGTCAAACGACTGAATTTGGCGTACTGAAAATTTTGGTACAACAATACATCGCCAACCACGGACAATATGCCGCGGCACTGCAACCTTATGCCAACCGCATCGGTAAAATGCCGAGCCTGCACACCGACGCTGCTTTAAAAAACACACTCAAAAAGGCGGGCTCAGACCCTATGATGAAAACCACACAAGACAGCTTTTTTGACCAACTCTATTACCAACCGGCCTATGCTTGGTATGCGGCGATGAAGTTTACCTTGCCTCTGAGTATGTTGGTCATTTATGACAGTTTTATCCACAGCGGGAGTATCTTGCCTTTTCTGAGAAATAGCTTTCCGGAATCTGTACCCAAAAACGGAGGGGATGAAAAAACCTGGATCAAACAATATGTAGCCGCGCGTGACAATTGGTTGCGTCACCACAGCAATACAGTTTTGCGCAATACGGTTTATCGCACCGAGTGTTTTCAGGATGCCATCAACAAAAACAATTGGGATTTAAGCAAAAGCATCAACGCCAACGGAACCATGATATAAAAACAACTACAAACAGACTAAAAAAGCCTCCGGTCTTGGAGGCTTTTTTTATTTTATCATCAGTTTCTTTAATACACTCTGACCATCAATCTGCAGCTTGACCAAATACATCCCCGAAGGCAGTGACACCGGTAAACTTTCCTGCGGTTGTATTTTGGCTTGCAACAAACGCGCACCCGCTAGGTTATATACCTCAACCTCGGCTTGATTAAAAGAACCGGTAAAAGTGATTTGGTCTTGCGCGGGGTTGGGAGCCATCACTACTTGTGCTTGATTAAAAGTTGGGTTTGATAAAGCGGCAAACCAAGTTTCACCGGCATGCGTACCCCAAATATAATCGGCCAAAGCCGGCATATCGATAAACGGATTGCGGTTCATTTGCCACGTATAAATATAATTGTTGCGGTTCATTTCAAAATCGTCTGATGGGTCGCTGTGGTTCCATTGTAAAAGGGTTGCTAAATCGCCAATTTGACCAATGATGTTCTCGTTCGGATTGCCATTGACTACGTTGAGTCCGTTGTAGCGAACCGCCATATAAAATACCGCACGCGCAACGTCGCCTTTCCAACTGCTGGTCGGGTTGGCCACCGGTCCGTTGTAATCAACGCCATAGTTTCGGTTGTTGCGCGAAGTATTTTCTTGTCCGTCAACGGCGCGCAAATGATGGGCATCTGATAATCCAGCACCTATATCATCAGGACCGCTCGCCGCCCAATTGTTGATACCATCCGGCGGCAAATTGTACAAATCTCCATAATTACCGCGTGATTGACAGTAAATATGCTCGCGGTTCCACTTGCCGATGATGCTGCTTCCGGTTTGATAATCAATTTTTGAACGCGGTTGTTCGGTGTAAATCAGCCAAACTTGGTTGTTGTTGAGCGGATTCTGATCAGCCGTTTTCAGGATGTTGATTACATCGCCATAAGTGTGTGCACGAACCACGGCCGGATTGGCAATAATGTCTTGAACGGCTTGTTTGAGTGCAGTGCCTGATTTTCCCTCGAGCGAATTGTAATAGCCGGTAGGTTTATTGTTAGAAACCTGACCATAGGTTGGATTGGCCGGTGTTCCGAAATTCAGCGTTGTAAAGTTGATGTCATTGACGCGAACAATCGTGTTGTTGTTCAAGATGATATAATTTGAGGGCACTGTTCCGATGGTCACTTCCATTTCTTCATCGCCGTCATTGACACCATCATTGCGCAAAACCACATTTACACTCGCCGAGCTCATGCCTGTAGGAATGACCACATTTAAAGTTCCGGTATAATCTGACGAATTAAACGAGCCATTGTTGAGGGTAAAACTAAAACTCAAAGCTGAGGTTACCGGCGAATCAGTACTAAAGGTAAAAGTAACTACTTGTCCTTCGGTCAAAACACCGGTTGGACTAATGGTCGTGGTGATTCCGTTGTAGATAATTCCTGAACCATCGTTGTTGGCGCGTGGTGTAGGCGTTTTTACTTCATAGGTTCCGTCATTTTTGCGTTGAATCGACTCATTGGCCGCTTGACCATTGGCGTTCTCGTTATAACTCACCGTAAGTCCCCAAGCCGTCATCAGTGTCGTAGCCGAAGTACTCGCACTGTTGCTATACACCAAAGCATCAATCAAATTCGTATTGGTTCCTACTGTATTATTCGGAAAATCAGTGGCATCGCCTTGATAAATCGCTACTCCGTCGGGACCATTTTGGATACTGCCCGCAGCAATAGTATAAGAGGCCGCAGGAATCACCTGAGGATTGCCCAACAAAATAATACCGTTGCCATCGGTGACTAATCCGTCTAAATCAATGGCCAAATAACTTAAATTGGTAGTGCCTGATGAACTGGCATTAAAAAACACCAACACATAGCCATCAAGTGCCATAAAAGGCGTAGCCGATTTGAGTTCGATAAATTCTTTGACATCTGTCGAGGGCGTATCGGCATCAATCTCATTGATAACCACTTGAGCTTGACCTGATAGAGCAACCAAAAAAGTAAAGGCCGCAATGATTTTTTTGAACATAGTAACTGGTTTAACCCAGCAAAGATAACGGTTTATGTGAGATGCGGATGTGATGCGAAAATAATTAACATGAAAGGCTGAGCGCTGAGACTATTGGTTTAACTCAATGTTTCGTGTAAACTTTGTAAACTGAGAATTGGCGATCGTCGGTCCTCGGTCGTCGGTCCTCGGCCGTCGGTCCTCGGTTGTCGGTTGTCATTTGTCGGTTGTCATTTGTCGGTCGTCGGTTGTCGGTCGTCGGTTGTCGGTTGTCAGGAACGGAATGTCTCAAATAAACATAGTAAACATAGTAAACTTGAGTTCAAACATTGCTTCCACTCGCATTCACTCTACTCCTTCACGACTTTCTGAACAAAAACACCATGGCTCGTATTTAACTCAACCAAATACAAACCTCTGTGTAAAGCTGATAAATTAAGCGAATTCTCCACTACTTTGCCCAGTATATCTATCACACGCACCGATTTGAGTTCGGCATTACCCAATTCGATATGCACAATTCCCGTGGTTGGATTCGGATAAAGCTTTGGTTGTAACATGGTTTGCGTTATGGTACCTAAACTCGGAAAATCATAACAATCTGACACCGATGTACAATTGCCGGTCACCAATGAAACCGCATAACTACCCGGAGTAGTTGGCGTGTAAACCTGGCCTGTAGCACCGGGTATCGGTAAATTGTTGTTGCAATCAAGCCATACATATTGGGTTCCTACATGATTGCGTACCGCTGTGAGTGAAGTATCTGAAACAATAACTTCATTACTCAAAACATTTTGCGAATCGGTCACGACCAAAGCCATACTCATTTGCTCGGTTACGGAAGGCACACAAAAAGTATTGATGGCCGAAAGCGTTACGGTATAGGTACCCGGGCATTGGTAAACATGTGTTGGGTTCGGACTCGATGAAGTTGTGCCATCGCCAAAATCCCATTGCAATTGCTGATAATTTTGGGCATTGGTAATAAAAGATACCGAAGCCGAAAGTGTGGCCGAGTCATAATCAGGCAAAACCGGCACATAAGCAAACACAGCCGTGGGTTGCAAACAGCGTTGAATATCTACATAGGTAATTTGCGTGGCCGCCCAGACTCCGTTGATTTCATTGCCGGAAACTTCTAACACCGGTACGCGATATTGCGCATCAAACCATTTGTAACTAATGGTAGTTTGCGTCGTGTTGGTAGGGCCGGCATCACCGGTAATAGTGATGTTCGACACTAGAGTCGTTTTCATTTTCAAGGTATTGGCAAAAGTACCGTAAGGCGTTACCAAACTCCCCCAGCCTTCAACCACATTGGTTCTTTGATTGTCTGACTGATAAATAATCGGAATTCCTAAAGCATTTAAATCAACCGAAAATGAACTTGGATTGGTATAGTTGTCACTATATTGAATCGGGAATTTGTATTCCTGATCCGGCACTGTATAACTTACTGTAACTGGCACTGAATTCGCGCCCACCGTGAGTTGAGCACCAAACATTTTGTTGGTCAAAGCCGTAGCACTTTTTTGGTAGTGACTCACGATGTTGGTTAATCCGTAGCCACCTAAAACAGCACCATCGCGCTGCGGCAAAGCCAAATTAAACTGATTGTTGAAATTAGAATTGCAATTAAAAATATAACCGTTGGTAAAACACCACGAAGTTTTATAGCCAGAGTTATTCGGATCGGTCCAAGTTTGTGTGTCTTGTGAAGTTACATCAAGCAACGGATAATTCCAAGCATAGTTGGTGCCGGTTTGCGTAAAATCATAACCCGCCGTATTGAGTTGCGTTGAACTCAAAATAGTACTTGCGCCAATTCCGGCAAAATTGTTACTGGTGTAAGTGATTTGTGCGTAAACTGAAGTCAGCCCCAAACAACAGAGCCAAAAGTATAAGTGTTTCATCTTGTTGTATTTTTGATGGGTAAATATATGAAAAAGTTAGTGAGATGCTGAGTTGCTGAGAACCTGAGCCACTGAGGCCATTCGTGTAACTCGATGTTTTGTGTAAACTTTGCGTTGGCGGTCGTCGGGTTGTCAGTCGGCGGTCGTAGGTCGTCAGGAACGGAATGTCTCGACTAAACTTCTTAAACTTTCTAAACTTCTTAAACTTTTTAAACTTGTAGTCCGTCGTCAGTTGTCAGGAACGGAATGTCTCAACTAAACTTCTTAAACTTTTTACAATCCTTAAACAAAAATAGACCGCTGCGCTGTTAGACACGCTGCGCTACAGACACGGCTGCGCCTTTTGACAAAAGACAATTTAAAAATGAGTTTCCAAGAGACTCAAAAACCAAGATTACAAGTAGATTGTTTAATGACAAAATATAAATACTGGTAACCAAACATTTAGAATATTTCATTACATTTGAAATGCCGCCACATAAAACAAAGATTATTTTATCTAAAACCTCCTGATTGGTTACATCTTATTGATGCGCCGGGTAGGTATTTAAACGCCACAAAAATTGTATGAGAATAAAAATAATAAACCTGCTCTCGATTCTTTATTTTTCATTAGCAAATGCACAGTGGCAACCACTCTACTCAATCGCTAATGAAGACTTAAACGATGTTCAATGTTTGACAGAAGATATTGTTTATGCAGCCGGTAATGCCGGTACTTTGGTAAAAACGGTCAATGGCGGCAGTTCTTGGAGTGTTATCAATACGGGAATTACCGAAAACCTCGTTAAAATTTATTTTGTGGATGAAAACAAAGGCTATGCTTTAACGCGAGTTCCTTTTACCTCTGTTCAAACTTTACTCAAAACTACCGATGCCGGTGTGAGTTGGAGCGTTATCAACAATAACCCGCAACTCATAGATTTTGCTGTGATTTCAGATGAAATGCTATACCTAACCGCAGGTGGTATTTTATATCAATCAACCGATTCAGGAGTTTCGTTTACCGCAGTAAATAATGCCGAAGGTTTGGTTAAAATTGAATTCATTGACCCACAAATTGGTTATGCTTGCGGCAATGGTCAACTCAAAAAAACGAATGACGGTGGTTTGAGTTGGTCTTCGGTTTTTTTATCAACGAGCCTCAGGTCATTTAGCTTTTACAGTGAATCAATCGGTTATGTATACACCGATGATGGGCTTTACAAAACCCAAAACGGCGGACTGAGCTTTGAATATCTTTTTAGTTTTACGCCCAAAATGTATGCTTTGTATGCGTCAAGCCCTGAAGTCGTTTGGGGCAGTCCGCAAATTTGTCCGCTTAATTTTTCTGAATGTTACGCCTTTTGCGGGCAATCAGGCAGTGGCAATTTTGAGTGGCAGCATGATATGCCTGAGATACAAGCCTATGACTTCATTCATCCGAATCTGGGTTATGCTGTAGGTTATATGGGAATTGTTTTTAAAAATACCACCGGATTACTTCAAACCAACTCAGTAGAAAAAAATGAAGTGATTGTGGCGCACAATCCGGCTACTGATCAAATTACGATTGATGCAACCCAGTTGGGTTCTGATGTTGAGGTTCAGATTACTGATAGCCTCGGAAAAAGTATTTTATCCGAAACTTTTAAAACCCAACAACCTGTGGAGCTTTCAACAAGCTTATGGAGCAGCGGCGTATATTTTATTCAGCTGACTTCAGCCATTAAATCAAAAACTTATAAAATGATCATCCGCTAAAAAAATGAACATGAAAAAAATACTACTTCTTCTTATCTGCCTCGGATTATCACAAAACTCAAAAGCGCTCACCATTCAGCAGTTGACCGTTACTACCATTGAAAATTCAAATGACCTGAACATACACACAAAAGTGGGAAACGGACATTACTTTGAGTACAGCCAACATTCCTTGAGCATTGAAAACAATATCATTACCTTGTCCATTTGTTATTTGCCGATTACCGTTTCTGTCATAACAACCAAAGAAAATGACTTTGTTTTGCACAATCTAAACTTGAACAACACCGCTTATACCTTGGTGGTCAACGTGAATTTTCAGGTTTGGAACGGCACCGAATATTCATGCAACAATCAAACTTTATCAGATACGGCAACTTTATCGTTCCAAACGCCTTTAAATAATGCGGTTTATTTGAGCAACTCTGACTTGAGCGTAAATCAAAGTCAATGGCTAGTGTATCCGAATCCAACCCAGGGCAGCTTGACATACAATCAAGACTTTTTATCCGGTACAAAATCGGTTCGCATCTATGATTCCCTGGGCCGAGCGATTTACCGTGAAGATAATTCAAACCACAACTCACTGGATATTTCAGGTTTTTCAAACGGAGTTTATTTTGTTGAACTCACCACTGCTGAACAACAAAGATTTACCCAACAAATCATTCTTAAAAAATAAGGATTATGAAAAAACAAATTTTATTCTGGCTGTTCGTTTTTACATCTTTGCAGAATAATGCACAAGAATATCTGCATATCAATGTGCAAAGTCCACAATTTAGCTACACGCCCATTTCAAACGAGCAACATCAATTTCATTTTAGTATTGGCATATTAGATTATTATGTGCCGACCATGAGCAGTGTTGTTGAAGTAGTCAACGATACCTTAGAAGTCAAGATGTTTTATGATATCACCCAACAAGTGGTCAATTTCAGCAATCTGAATATCTATGACAATGATGTTTATTATAATGAAGCTTTACCGGCAAATGTGACACACATCAAAATGTCGGTCAACGTTATTTTGATCGAAGACAATCCGCCTTACAATACCATTACCGTTGAATCGCTTTACTACAGAATGATTGACTTAAGCAATATGTCTATTCAATCAAACGCTTTATTAAATGCTGTTATAGCGCCCAATCCAACAGCCGGAACTTGCATTTTGACCACACCTCAAAAATTAGATCAGATCAAAGTATTCGATTTATTAGGTAAAGAAGTTTGGTCTATGCAACCGTTAGATGTTACCACCCAAATCAAACTCGATCATTGCCAACCCGGCGTGTATTTAGTAAAATTAATCCGAGGCAATCAAGAAGTAATTCAAAAGTTGTTAGTTGAATAAGTGGCTGAGAAACTGAGACAATTCGTGTAACTCGATATTTCGTGTAAACTTTGAGTTGTCGGTCGTCGGTCGTCAGTCGTCGGGTTGTCGGTCGTCAGGAACGGAATGTTTCAACTAAACTTCTTAAACTTTCTAAACTTCTTAAACAAAAATAGACCGCTGCGCTGTTAGACACGCTGCGCTACAGACACGGCTACACCTTTTGACAAAAGACAATTTGGAAATTTGGAAGTGAATTGATTATGTTAACGGAATGCCTCAACTAAACTTCTTAAACTTTTTTAAACTTGTAGTCTGTCGTCAGTTGTCAGTTGTCAGTTGTCAAAAAACGTAACCTCAATCAACATTCAAAATGCAACATCAACATAAAACATCTAAAGGCACAGCCGTATCCTAAAGCGAAGCGGTCATAAAGCAAAGCGTTCTCCTTTAAAACTTCGCTACAAAGCCCGCATAAAAACTTCTGCCTACTGCCGGTATGATGCCTGGCCCGGGATATTCATCGGTACGGCGCGTAAAATAGGCTTTGTCGGTGATATTGTTGCAACCGAATTTAAGACTGTAGTTTTTGAGCTGTGCGCTCGCGCTCCAATCCAAAACGGTGTAGGCCGGAATATAACCCGCCACCGGATCGTCGCTGACTCGGGCGTTCGAAGCATCGCCAAATGCATCGCCTACATGGTTGACTTGAAAAGTAGTTGAGAATTTTTCGGTCGAGAAAATCAAACCGGTTCGGTTGATGATGCGTGCTGCAGCCTCGACGCGTTTTCCGTCAAACGGACCGCTTACATAACGTGCATCGGTATACGAATACGAATTGAACAAACTGAGTCCGGATTTACTCTCTTGATTGAGGTATTTGAGCAGATTGAATTCGGCATAACATTCAACGCCTTTGTGCACGCTGTTGGCAATGTTTTTTCTGAGTGAATACAAATCGCCGGTAACCTCATCAGTGGCCAAAGTCACACCAATACGATCGTTGTAAGCCAAGTAAAAAACACTCACGTCAAAATTCAGATAATTCTTGACGGTACTTCTAAAACCCAAATCGCTGTTGAAACCTTTGCTGTCTTTGAGGTTTGAATCAATTTTTGAGGTCACACCAAACGGTTCGAGTTGGCTGTAATCAATCGGTCGATACGCCTGACTGATGTTGGCGTATAGGTTGGCATTCCCAAAAACTTTATACTCTAATCCGGTGCCCAACAACACAAAACTTCTGGCTTTGAGTTGATCGACCTTTTGGATATCGCCTTCGACTTCTTTATGACCTTTGATCGTATTTTTGAGGTATTCAAACCGGATGCCCGGCGTGATTGAAAAAGCATCGGTTATTTTAAACATATTTTCTACAAACGGTGCCAAGTTGGTGGTCGAAAAATCTAAATCATAACCCCAATTACCGGTAATGCTCAAATCAAAATCGCTGCCTGTGGTGCCTTCGCCTCCGCCCTGACGCGTAAACCAACCATAACTCTGACGCAGTCCGGCGGCTAATGTTGATTTTTGTTTTCCGAGTTTGTATTGTTGTGAAAAGCGCACTTCAGTAGTGGTGTTGTGCATGTTTTCAATACCCACTTCACGCGGCACAAAATCTAAGGTAACCGGATCAATCCCATCGGTGGCTTCAGGGCCTCCGTCTTCATTGCGCCACACCAATGAGCGATTGCTGAACAAAAATGAGGTTTTCACGCTAAGTGTTGATTCTTTGCTCGGGGTGTAATTGGCATAAGCCGTGACGATGTTCCAAGGGCTTTTGAGCCAGTTGCGGGCACGGGTTGAGCTGCGCGGATCGTTGTCAAACATTTTATCCGTCAGACCTCCGGGCATTTGCAAACGATTTCTCAGCAACGAATACTCTAACCCCATATTGAGTTTTTCCGAAGCTTTATAGTTGAGTTTGCCAAAGCCCGAAAGTTGCCATTGCTGACTGTTCGGACGGTAACCATCCATATTGCGGTACTGAACATAACCGTAAAAACTGAACTTTTTGTAGTGGGCGCCCAAAGCATTAAACGAATTGAACATGCCAAAACTGCCCAGGGTTTGTGCCGTGGTGAACTCGATGGGTTTGTCTTTTGGTGCCTCTTTAAGCACGTAATTGACCAATCCGCCAAACTGTGAACCAAATTGCAACGAAGCGGCTCCACGAACAAATTCAATGCGTGAAACGGCTTCCATGGGCGGCAAGTAATACGATTCATTATAACCGTACACGTCGGCGCTAATGTTGTAACCGTTTTGGCGCGTGTTCATCTCGACACTTTGCGACGGATTGAGTCCACGCGTAGCAATTCCGTTGGCCGTAAAGCCACTGCTCTCGGTCTCGACGATGTTCAGACCGGGAATTCTGCCCAAAATCTGACGCGTATTGTTGATGGCTTTGTTGGCATCTAAACTATCGGTAAGTACCACTTCAGACTTTTTACCGGCATAAATCACGGCGTTTTTGGTACCGACCAAATGCCCGACACCATTGACCGTTTTGTAGCCTTTGACCAGCACTTCATCAAGCTCGGTAGCTTTTTCTTGGGCAAAAAGGGTTTGGGATAGGAGCATGATTGAGAAGAAAAGGATTTGATGTGTATTTTTCATGATTACGGGCGGTAGTGATCAGTAAGGGTTTCTAAGAATTTTTTGAGTTGTTGTTCTTCGGCTTCGGTAAGTTTTAAATCACCGAGTTCATCAACGTTGACATTGGTAGGTGTTTCAGGCTGACCTAAATTCTCAACTTTGCGACGGTTGTAAAAACGAATCACTTCATCTAAAGTGTTGAACACCCCATTGTGGAAATAAGGCGCCGATACGGCAATGTTGCGCAAGCTGGGCACTTTGAATTTTCCGTTGTGCTGCGGTGCATTGACCACTTGACCAATACCCAAATCTACATAAGCAGTTCCTTGCGGATTGTGGACTGTAGGCATATGATAAAACGGATTGTGCGGATTTTTAGGAACTCCGATGTTGTCATAGGTAAAATCAGTAAACAAGACTTTTCCGGTGACGGGGTCTTCATCCAACACATGACAAGCAGCGCAATTGGCCTTGCCGTTGTAGAGGTTAAAACCTTTGAGTTCATCGGATGTAAAAGCCATCATGCCACGAGAGACATAGTCAAATTTTGAAGTAAACGAACTCACCTCGGGCGACTTTTCAAAAGCAGTAATGGCATCGGCCAGTTGGTGTACCAATTCAGTATCGGTGTTGGCTGCTCCGTAGATTTGGGCAAAATCCTCAAAGTAACTGAGGTTTCTGATTTTGGCCGCCACCGCCTCGAGCGAAGTATTGTTCATCTCCACCGGATTGAGCAAAGGCCCCAAAACCTGCGCTTGCAAATCTTGTGCGCGCCCATCCAGAAAAATACCGCCTACAAAAGTCTCATCGGCATTGTTGTAATACCTTGCCGGAGCAAAAACATTATAGGCCAAACTCGGAGCATTGCGGCTGCCAAAAAGCGAGGCATCAACTCCGGGCGAAACAATTCGGTGCAACGGATCACTAAAACCGGTTTCGGGTGCATGACAGCTAATACAAGCCTGACCGCCGGGATTTGAAAGTGAAGTCTCTGAAAACAACTTTTTGCCCAGAGCTCTTTTGGCTGTTAGTGTTTGATCGGAATGATCGCTGAGATCTTTGTATTCATCGGCGCAGCCAACTACCACAACCGAAGAGAGCAACAGCAGAGAACGAAGTATATAAATTTTCATCTATTTAGAATAAATTAAAATAACACCACAAATGTATCATTGAGAAATGGATTAGTCAAAATTATTTAGACTGAATTCAAATAAAGTTATTAACAGTAATAGATAAAAAGTTACTGAGTTGCTGAGCTACTGAGTACTAATGCTATAGTAATAAGAGTTATTTTCGAAGACATTATTGTTTTTGAAGATAGAATACAAAGCACCTGAATTGATACTTCTGTCATTCTGAAAATTCTGTTGCGCGCATCATTTCATTTTCAAATTTCTTGCGGTCTTAAAGGGTAGCGGTCAATTTAAGTTTAAGAAGTGTAAAAGGTTTATGAAGTTTAGATGAAGCATTCAGATTAGCGAACGTATTCATTCTCGGAATCTCAGGCGCTCAGGTACTCAGGCGCTCAGTATCTCAGTAACTTTTTCATATATTTACGCCACAAACTACTTTTATGGAAGCAACGGTACACCATCTTTTTCCGGGTTTTTCAAAAGATTTGCTCGATGAAATGGAACATGAAGCTGTTTTTCAAAACGTTGAAAGCGGCACGACCATTATGCGCACGGGTCAATACATCAAAAGCACGGTGTTGGTTTTGGCTGGGCAAATCAAGATTTACCGACAAGACGATGACGGTGGTGAATTCTTTATGTATTATTTGCAACCCGGACAAGCCTGTGCGATTTCGATGATTTGTGCCACGCGCAACCAAAAAAGTCAGATTATGGCCAAGGTGACCGAAGATGCCGAACTCATGATGATTCCGCTGCCGCTCATGGATCAGTGGATGATGAAACACCGCAGTTGGTACGAGTTTGTGATTGAAACCTACCGCAGCCGTTTTGAAGAAGTGCTCGAAGTGATTGACAGCATTGCTTTTCGCGCCATGGACGAACGCTTAGAATTTTATCTGAATCGTCACCGCGAAGCTTGTGGTTGCAATGAACTCAAACTATCGCATCAAGAAATTGCCAACGATTTAAGCACATCTCGTGAGGTAATTTCGAGATTGCTCAAAAAAATGGAGCAACGCGGACTGGTCAAACTACATCGCAACCAAATTGAACTCATGAAATAAACCGGTGATAAAAGTTACGAAACAACTCGACCCTATCGGTCAAATTTGCAAACAAAAAACCTTATGGAAATTCTAGGTTATTTGGCCTCGGTGCTCATTGGCATCAGCCTCGGGCTCATTGGCGGCGGCGGAAGCATACTCACGGTGCCCATCTTGGTCTATTTGTTTGGTATTGGAGCCGAACACGCCACGAGCTATTCACTTTTTATTGTAGGCATTACGGCCATGACCGGTGCTTACCGTCACTACAAATTAGGAAATTTAGAAATTAAATCCGGTTTGGCTTTCGGGCTACCATCGGTGCTGAGTTTACTGTTGGTGCGCAAATTAATGCTCCCCGCCATACCTGAGGTTATCGGGACAATCGGCAGCACTGCAATCACTAAAAACATGTTGATTATGTTGGTGTTTGCGCTGTTGATGTTGGCAGCCTCCATCGCTATGATTAAACCCTCTGATGAACCTACCGAAACCCAGAAACCTCAAAGAAACAAATTGGCGCTCATCGGTTTGCTCATAGGTTTTATCACGGGATTTCTCGGAGCCGGCGGTGGTTTTTTGATCATCCCGGCCCTACTCTTTTTTGCCGGTATTCCGATGAAGCAAGCCATCGGCACTTCGCTTTTGATCATCAGCATCAACTCGGCCATTGGCTTTGCGGGTGATGCCCTCGGCGGCGCTCCCATTGACTATACACTACTGCTCACCATCAGCGCGATTGCCATTGTGGGCATGCTGATTGGCACACAACTTTCTAAAAAAATCAACGGAGCCCAACTCAAACCGGCTTTTGGTTGGTTTGTATTGTTGATGGGTGTGTATATTTTGGTGAAGGAATTGAGTGCTTGAGATGCTGAGTGCCTGAGTGCCTGAGTTGCTGAGCAACTGAGTTGTTGAGCGAGTTTAATAGTTGAAAAAGTTTACGAAGTTTGGCTGAAACATTCCGTTGCTCGTATCAATTCATTTTCAAATTCTGGAAAATTGGTGTATATAAAACAAACTAATGGCGGATCTATTCAATTTTGGAGTTGTCATTATGATGGCACTAATCAAGCTCAAATTTCGGTTAGTTTACCAACCAATGTTGCAATTCTTGTGATTTTTCAGGAAACAATTCGCAAGAAGTTGTTAATAGCAGAAATAACGCATATTTTGAACTGGGCGGTGTACATTAAACCTTTACAACCAATTCTGAAGATTATTATATAAACTCCAATACAAACACAACTTATTCAATCAAACATCTTCTTTAATGTGCTGAGGGTTTTCTTTGAATCTCGTTCGAGTTTTGTTTGAAGAAATCGCTTTTTGTCACCACCGTTTTTGGTGGGCATTTTGGTGGCAAAACACCTCACCAACTATAACTAATCTCCAAAAATAGTTCTGAAGCATAATACCTTTCAAAAACAACCGGTCTTTCGCAAAACTTCAACTTGACCCTACAGCCAAGTGTATCCCTTCCTACTTTGTGACAAAAGTCATAGTTTACCTCAAATCAACACCTTAGTTTTGGCTCGTAATTCAGAAAATACGAACCATGAAAATAGAACAAATATATACCGGCTGCATTGCTCATGCCGCTTACTACATAGAATGCAACGGTGAAGCTGCTATTGTAGACCCACTCAGAGAAGTGGAACCTTACATGGCGCGAGCACAAAAAGATGGTGCCCAAATTAAATATGTTTTTGAAACGCATTTTCATGCCGATTTTGTTTCAGGTCATCTAGATTTGGCAGCCAAAACCGGAGCTCAGATTGTCTATGGCCCTACTGCACAACCGGGTTTTGAAGCTTTGGTCGCCCGGGATGGTCAAGAATTTAAAGTGGGTGATTGTACCATCAAAGCGATACATACCCCAGGACACACCCTTGAAAGCACCTGTTATTTGGTGAGCGATGCCAACGGCAAACCGCACGGTCTGATTTCGGGCGATACACTGTTCATAGGTGATGTAGGCCGCCCGGATTTGGCGCAACACGTGATTGCTGATTTAACCCAAGACAAACTTGCCCGCATGTTGTATCATTCGCTCAGAGATAAAATTATGCCGTTGCCTGATGATGTCATCGTGTATCCGAACCACGGAGCCGGCAGTGCTTGCGGCAAAATGATGCGCAAAGAAACCACCGATACTTTGGGCAATCAAAAGAGAACCAATTATGCGCTTAATCCGGCGCTCACCGAAGACGAATTTGTAGCGGCTTTGCTCAACGGTCTGACCACGCCTCCGGGCTATTTTCCGAAAAATGTGTTGATGAACCTTCAAGGTTATGAATCATTAGATTTGATTTTAGACCGCGCACAACAACCGCTTACGCCTGAAGAATTTGCGCATAAAGCATTACACGAACATGCCATCATGCTGGATGTTCGCTCTGCCGGTGATTTTGCGAATGGATTTATTCCGGGCAGCATCAACATTGGTATAGACGGAAATTTTGCGATGTGGGTGGGTGAAATGATTGCTGATATCCAGCAACCGATTTTATTGATTGCCGACCCAGACAAAGAAGTAGAAGCGCTTATTCGTCTCTCACGCGTGGGCTATGACCGAACCATCGGCTATTTAGAAGGCGGCTTTAACCGTTGGAAACAAGCCGGCAAACCTGTTGAAACCGTTGACCGCATCAGTGCTGAAGAACTTAAAAATAGATTAAACACTGGCATCATTCCGGTGATTGACGTACGCAAAAAATCAGAATTTGACTCAGAACATTTAGTGGGTGCGGTGAACATTCCGATGAACGAATTATACAAACGCTTGGATGAAATTCCCAAAGACGAGCCCTTTGTTTTGCATTGTGCCGGCGGATACCGCAGTATGATTGCCGCTTCAATTCTCAAACAATTGGGCTGGAACAACTTTGTAGACGTCAGCGGAGGTTTTGCTGAAATAAAACAATCCCAACTTCCGGTCACTGAATATGTTTGCCCCAGCACTTTGTTGTAGTTAGTTAAAAATACATTCACCTTAAAATAAACTTCTTTGGAAAAGCTCAGAATTTTATATGCCGGTAACAGCACCGAAAAAATAACCCAAGCCATCGTTGACGGGGTCGAACTGATTGATGTGCGTGCGCGTTCAGAGTATTACAATGGTCATGTGCGCGGATCGATCAATATTCCGCTTGATGATTTGACAGATCATCTGGGCCAGCTTAATCAAGAAACACCTATCTTGGTGTATTGCCGCAGCGGAATGCGCAGTGCTCAAGCTAAAAAAATACTCGAGAAGAGTGGTTTCAGCCAAGTGCTCAACGGCGGAAATTGGGAACACATCAACCGAATTGTACAATCACTAAAATAAAGAATTATGAAACAGAACATGGGAAAAACCGACCGCGCTTTGCGCTTTATTGTGGCCATCGTTATTGGCATCTTGTATATGAACGGCTCTATCAGCGGTATGCTGGCCGGCATTTTGGGCTTATTGGCGGTGGTATTTGTACTCACCGGCTTCATGAAGTTTTGTCCGCTGTATGTACCGTTTGGATTAGACACGCGCGAAGACAAAAAATAATTTCATAAACCATTGAATCATATTAAGTATGAATGCATCTTTTCAGTCATTGATTGAAAGTGAAAAACCTGTATTGGTTGACTTTTTTGCTACTTGGTGCGGACCTTGTCAAATGCTTTCACCCACGCTCAAACAAGTCAAAGATCAATTGGGCGACCGCGTATCTATTATTAAAATTGATGTCGATAAAAATCCTGAAATTGCCGAAAGTTATCGGGTTCGCGGTGTGCCCACCATGATGTTGTTTCAAGAGGGCGTGCAACTGTGGCGACAATCGGGAGTTTTATCCAAAGACGAAATTGTCAGAACCATCTTAGAAAAGTCTAAATAATGTTAAACCGCATAGTTAGTTTAACAAAAAGTAATATTTTTGAAATCATTATCAACTAAAAATCACCTCATGAAAAAATCAATTGCCTTGCTCGTGATGAGCGCTTTCTTTTTCGGAACTACTGTAAACGCTCAAGAAGTTGCCAAACAAGAGCAAAAAGCTAAAACCGAAAAATCTTGTTCAAAAGACGAAAAAAAATCTTGCCACGGTGAGAAAAAAGGCGGATGCTGCGCTGCAAAAAAAGCGGCTGCTAAGTCATAAATCAATCTAGTAAAGTGCCTGCGTGTTCGGGCACTTTATTTTTTCTTATGAGATCAACCATCGCTAAAATATTCCTCGTCACGTATCTGTTTACTTCGGTTCAGCTGGGTGAATTGCTCAAATTGCCCATGTTGGCCGAGCACTTCATTGAACACCAACAAGCCAAACCGCAAATCAGTTTATGGGATTTTCTGTGTGCACACTATGCACATGGCGAGGTGATGGACCGCGATTTTGATCAAGACATGAAACTCCCTTTTAAATCGCACAGCGGATGCAGTTGTTCTGCGCTCACATATTTTGAGCCTATTCCGCATTTTGACTTGTTCCGTTTGGACTCATTCCCGACCGGACAAAACGAAAAAAACTTCGGCTATCAAAGCCATTTTATCCCTAAATTTTCTCACTCTATCTGGCAACCGCCCAAAATAGCTTAATTGTTTCTTTTGTTTTAAGATAGGTCCAGACCTGTTGCTGAATCCACGGCAATCGGGCTGTTTCTATATTTTTAATCCCAAAAAATACAATTATGCTCAATAAAATCATCGAGTTTTCCGTACGGAACAAACTCATCATTGGCCTGATGCTTATTACCTTAATCGGTTACGGCAGTTATCAGGCCACCCAACTTCCTATAGATGCCGTTCCGGACATCACCAACAACCAAGTTCAAGTCATCACCGTGGCACCTTCATTTGGTGCTACCGATATTGAACGATTGGTTACTTTTCCGATTGAACAAGCCAACAGCAACATTCCCGGCACCCTTGAAATCAGAAGCTTCTCGCGCTTTGGGCTATCACTGGTAACCATTGTTTTTGATGACGATACCGATGTGTATTGGGCGCGTCAGCAAGTAGCTGAGCGTTTGCAAAAAGTACAAACCGAAATTCCTGCGGGCATCGGAACTCCTGAACTAGGACCCGTTTCAAGCGGTTTGGGCGAGATTTATCAATACGTGGTTCGCCCACAAAAAGGCTTCGAAAGCCAATACGACGCCACGGAATTGCGCACGCTGCAAGACTGGGTGGTGCGCAGACAATTATTGGGTGTGCAAGGCGTCGCCGAAGTCAGCAGCTTTGGCGGCAAACTCAAACAATACGAAATTGCCGTCAATCCAAACAAGCTCAATGCATTGGGGCTGACCATCAGCGATGTATTTACCGCCGTTGAAGCCAACAACCAAAACACCGGTGGCGCTTATATTGAAAAAGGCGGAACATCTTTGTTTATTCGTAGCGAAGGACTTATTGGCTCTGTAGAAGATATCAACAACATTCGTATCACACCACGCGCAGGTAATGGCCCCATTTTTTTGCGCGATGTAGCCGAGGTGCGCATCGGAAACGCCACACGCTACGGAGCCATGTGCTATAACGACCAAGGAGAAGTATCGGGTGCGGTAGTGATGATGCTCAAAGGCGCCAACAGCAGTCAAGTGATTAAAAATGTCAAAGAACGCATTGCACAAATTCAGAAGACCTTGCCTAAAGGTGTCGTCATTGAACCGTTTTTAGACCGAACCAAAATGGTCAACAACGCCATCGGAACCGTCGAAAAAAACTTGCTCGAAGGTGCGCTGATTGTCGTTTTCGTATTGGTATTATTTTTAGGAAACTTCCGTGCCGGCTTATTGGTGGCCTCGGTTATTCCGTTGGCGATGTTGTTTGCGATTATCATGATGAATTTGTTTGGCGTGAGCGGCAACCTCATGAGTTTGGGTGCGCTTGATTTTGGACTGATTGTAGACGGGGCGGTGATTATTGTCGAGGCGGTCATGCATCAGCTCACCCACAGCAAGAAGTTTGTCCATATCAATCAATTGGACCAAAACCAAATGGATCAAGAAGTAAAAACATCCGCCGGAAAGATGATGAACAGCGCGGTATTTGGCCAAATCATCATCCTCATTGTCTACTTGCCTATTTTTACTTTAGAAGGCATTGAAGGCAAAATGTTTATTCCGATGGCACAAACCGTTGCCTTTGCTTTGTTGGGCGCGTTTATTTTGTCGCTGACTTATATTCCGATGATGAGCTCGGTGTTTTTGAGCAAGAAAATTCAGCATGAGCCCAATAAATCTGATTTAATCATGGCTAAAATTGAGCGCCACTACCAACATTATTTACAAATGGCGCTTAATCACTCAAAAGCTATTTTGGCTACCGTAATAGGATTATTTGTTTTGGCGGTGGGTATTTTAACAATGCTCGGTGGCGAATTCATTCCGGCACTCGAAGAAGGCGACTTTGCGGTAGATACCCGCGTGCTCACCGGCAGTAACTTAAACACCACCATTGAAAGCACACAAAAAGCAGCACACATCCTCAAATCAAGATTTCCTGAGGTTGAAAAAGTAGTTTGCAAAATCGGTAGCGGCGAAGTTCCTACCGATCCGATGCCGATGGAGGCCAGCGATATGATGGTGATTCTCAAAGACAAGTCCGAGTGGACTTCGGCCAAAACTTTTAATGAACTCAGCGAAAAAATGAGTCAAGCGCTTACCGATGTGCCGGGCATTACCGCCGGTTTTCAGTATCCGGTACAAATGCGTTTTAACGAACTCATGACCGGTGCCCGACAAGATGTGGTGTGCAAAATATTCGGCGAAAACCTAGATACTTTATCAACCTACGCACAAAAACTCGGCAAAATTGTCAGCACGGTTCAAGGCGCTCAGAATTTGTATGTGGAATCGGTAACCGGAATGCCACAGATCATCATTCAATACAACCGCAGCACCATTGCTCAATACGGATTATCGATAGAAGAAATCAACCGCGCGGTACATACGGCTTTTGCCGGGCAAAGCACCGGATTGGTCTTTGAGGGCGAAAAGAGATTTGACCTTGTGGTACGTTTGGGCAGCGAGCAACGTCAAAATTTGGAAGACGTTCAAAACCTGCTGATTGCGACGGCTTCGGGCACGCAAATTCCGTTGTCGCAATTGGCAAGGGTAAGCATCGAGAACGGGCCGAATCAGATTCAACGCGAAGATGCCAAACGACGCATCATTGTTGGTTTTAACGTGCGTGGTCGCGATGTGCAAAGCATCGTTGCCGAATTGCAATCTAAAGTGGACAAAAAACTTTCCTTGCCGGCGGGCTATTATGTAACTTATGGTGGAGCTTTTGAAAACCTCAACAAAGCCAAAGCAAGACTTATGATCGCCGTGCCGGTCTCGCTCATATTGATTTTCTTATTGCTGTTTTTTGCCTTTAAATCGGTTCGTCAGGGCTTGTTAATTTATTCAGCCATTCCGCTTTCGGCCATCGGAGGAATTATCTTTTTGGCCTTGCGCGGTATGCCGTTTAGCATCAGTGCCGGTGTGGGCTTCATTGCGCTTTTTGGCGTAGCGGTGCTCAATGGAATTGTACTCATCGCTGAATTTAATCAACTTAAATCTGAAGGTATGAAAGACTTGCACCGAATTGTGCTCATGGGCACCAAAGTTCGTCTGCGTCCGGTATTGATGACTGCCTTTGTAGCCTCGCTGGGCTTTTTGCCGATGGCACTCAGCAACGGAGCCGGAGCCGAAGTCCAAAGACCGTTGGCCACGGTAGTGATTGGCGGACTGATGATTGCGACCTTTTTGACGCTTTTTGTCTTGCCGATTTTGTATGTATTATTCGAAGCTAAATCTGAACAAAAATCAGGCAAAGTAAACGTTTCAGCCATAATTGTGTTTTTGATTTTGTTGCCAAACTTATCACCCGCACAAAGCCAAAAGATTAATTTGGAACAATCCATTGAACTGGCCTTAAAAAATAATTCAAGTGTAAAGCTTGAACGATTGCGCGCCGATTATCAGCAAAAACTCATCAAAACATCTACCAATTTACCGATGACCAACATCAGTGGCGAATACGGACAGATCAATAGTTACTACAACGACAATCGTTTGAGCATAGCGCAGTCGTTGAGTTTCCCGACGGTGTATAATCGTCAGAAAAAATACTATACCGAAGCTTCAAAATTGGCTACCATCAAAGTACAAGCCCGCGAGGCACGCCTCAAAAAAGAAGTAACTGAAACCTTTTACGGCTGGTTGTTTTGGCACGAAAAAGAGCAACTCTTGCTCAAAAGCGATTCACTCTTTGCTGCGTTTGAACGCAAATCTGAGCTTCGTTTTAAAAAGGGCGAAAGCAATGTACTCGAAAAAGCAACGGCGCAAACCCAACGCGGTTCGATTCAAATGCAACTCTCAGAGGTACGTCGCGAAAAAGACCGCATGCTGCAAGAATTTGATTGGCTTTTGTGCACCGACACAATTTATATACCGACACCGACCCAACTCAAAATCAGCAACACCGTGGTTTTGGACAGTTTGGGTTGGCAAAATCACACCGAAGTGCAATGGGCACAACAGCAAAAAGCGACTGAACAAGCTGCTACCCGAGTAGAAAAATCAAAATTACTTCCGGAATTGACTTTTGGATACAACAACATGACCATGCAAGGAACAGGCTCCAACAATGTGCTTTACGACCGCAATACGCGTTTTCAGTCAGGGCAAATCGGGCTGGGTATTCCGCTTTTGGGTGGAGCCGGTCGTGCTCGGGTAGCTGCGGCTAAAATTCAAGAACGCATCGCCGATCAACAATATGAATCTGAAAAAGTACTTTGGTTGAAACAATATAAAAACGCTCAGGCAGATTATAAAACTGCCTTGGATAAACTCAAGTATTTTGAAGGTTCGGCGCTGACTCATGCCGAGCAAATGACCAAAACCGCCGACGTACAATTTTTGGGCGGAGATATCAATTATCTGCAATGGGTGCAAATCATTCACCAAAGCATAGGCATTCAAAGCGATTATCTCGACGCGGTAATGCAATACAACCGAGCCGTTACTGAACTCAATTACCTCAATTCTAAATAGTCAAAAAATGAAAAATATAATCTTATATACATTCGCCCTAACCTTGATGGTGAGCTGCCAAAAAAAAGAAAATATAACCCAGAGTGCTGATGCGCCAGAGAACATCATCAGTTTGACCGAAGCTCAGTATCGAAATGCTGCCCTACAAACTTCTGAGGCCGAGTTGCGCAACCTGACTTCTACCCTACGCGTCAACGGACTCATTGATGTGCCGCCACAAAATATGGTTTCGGTGAGTATGCCTTTGGGCGGTTATCTCAAAAGCACGCGCCTGTTGCCCGGAATGCACATTGTGAAAGGCGAAGTGATTGCAACGCTTGAAGATCAACAATACATCAACCTACAGCAGGATTATTTGAGCACGCGCGCCAAGTTAGTATATGCCGAAAGAGAGTTTGAGCGTCAACGCGATCTGAATAAAAGCCAAGCCAGCAGCGACAAGGTATTTCAATTGGCACAAGCCGATTATGAAAACCTGCGCATTGCCTTGAGCGCCTTGTCTGAAAAGCTCAAATTGATTTCGATTAATCCGAGTAAACTCAGCGAAAAGAACATCTCAAAAAGCGTTCATATTTATGCGCCTATTTCGGGCTTTGTATCCAAAGTAAACGTCAACATCGGAAAATATGTCAACCCAACCGATGTGTTGTTTGAACTCGTGAATCCGGAGGATATTCACTTAAACTTAAAGGTGTTTGAAAAAGACGTAACCAGCTTAGCCGTAGGACAAAAACTATTTACTTTTACCAACAGTCAGCCCAACAAAAAACATCCGTGTGAGATTATTTTGATCAGCAAAGATTTATCAACCGAAGACCATACCGTTGAAGTGCATTGCCACTTTAATGACTACGACAAAACCTTGCTGCCGGGCATGTATATGAATGCCGAGATTGAACTCAAAAACAATCAAGTGCCGGCCATTCCCGAAGCCGCAGTGGTTAATTATGAAGGCAAAGATTATGTGTTTTTGATGAAAGATAAACTGCACTATGTTTTGCAACCCATTGCCATAGCCGTGCAATCTGAAGGATACATCAGCATTACCCAACCCGAATTGCTCGAAGGTCAAAAAATCGTTGTCAAAGGTGCCTACACCCTACTCATGCAGATGAAAAACAAGACCGAAGAAGAATAGAAAATAGTACTGTTTACTCGGAAGCACTCCCCAAAAAGGAGTGCTTTTTTTGTGTTGTGACTTTAGTTACTGACTGATAGGTTGCCGCAAAAATATCTTTGCCCTGTTATTTTTAATCAAACCTTATGAATCATCCTTCTCGCCTTTTGGTTTTGCTGACACTGAGCATCACAAGTCTTGGTTTTGCACAAGATACCCTCAGAGTTTCAAAACAAGAACTCGGGCAAAAAGTGTTAGAGCAAAACCTGCAAATCAAAATCGCGCGTCAGGCTTATGAATCGGCCCGCGCAGATTACCGACAGTCAGAGGCGGTTTTTTTACCATCGATTTCGGCTTCGTATACAGGCATTTCTACCACCAATCCGCTCATGGCTTTTGGTTCAAAACTCAATCAAGAAATTTTAACCGCAGCAGATTTTAATCCAGCGCTGCTCAATGACCCTAAGAAAACCAAAAACTTCGCTACCAAATTTGAAGTACTTCAACCGCTAATCAATGCCGACGGTTGGGCTGCCAGAGGTGCCGCCAAGACTAAAATGGAAGCCTACCAATTGCAATCAGACCGCATCGGCGAATATCAGCAACTCGAACTCAATAAAGCTTACATGCAATTGCAATTGGCCTACAAAGCAGTACAAGTAATTAAAAAAGCCAAAGCAACAGCCCTGGCCAATTTAAAACTGATTCAGAATTACTTCAAACAAGGCATGGTACAAAAAACCGATGTACTGATGGTGCAAGTGCGCGTGAATGAAATTGAAAATCAAGTGCAATACGCCCAAAGCAATGTGCAAAATGCTTCAGACTATTTGCATTTTTTGTTGGGTGAAACCGACACCCAAAAAGTATATGCGCCTACCGAAGTGCTGAAATATGAACCATCGGTGAAAACCTTTGAAAACAAACTACCTGAAAACCGAAAAGATCTGCAGGCCATGACCAAAAGTTCTGAAGCTTACCTAAAAATGTCGGTTTCAGACCAATATAGTTTTTTGCCGCGCCTCAATGCCTTTGGCAGTTATGAATTATACGACACTGAGTTTTTGGGCACCGCTGCCAAAGGATATACTGTGGGTGCACAACTTTCGTGGAATATTTTTGACGGATACAAAACGCTTGGGAAAGCGCAAAAATCAAAAGCCGAATACAAAAAATCCACCACAGAACTCGAACAATACAAAGCCCAAAGTCAGTTAGAACTCAGCAAAACCCTCAGACAATTAGCCGATGCACAAAACAAACACAATTTGGCGCAATTGGCTTTGGAGCAATCACAAGAAGCCTATAGAATCAGACAAAACCGATTTGGCCAAGGTTTAGAGAAAACTACAGATTTACTGGCCGCTGAAACCCAGCAATTGCAAAAAGAACTCGAGCTGGACGCGGCTGTATTTGAATTCCAATTCACACAAACATATCTTGAATTTTTAACCCAATAATCATGAAAAAAAGATCAATAATTGCCGTTTTGCTGGCTATACAAATCTTGGCATCCTGTCAACAAAATCCAGAAAGCTCAACCCCGAATACCCAAGTAATTGCTGTTAAAACTGCAGTTGTGGGCCAAAATAACAGCAATGCCACTGTTTCGGCCAGCGGAAAAATTGAAGCCGCAAGCAGTGCCAACATCAGTACCCGAATGATGGGCTATGTTACCCGCGTTTCTGTAAAAATCGGACAACGCGTAACCAAAGGTCAATTATTGGTCAGCATTAATAATACCGATATTCAAGCCAAAAAAGCACAAACCGATGCCGCAGTTATACAAGCTGCTGCCGCTTTTAAAAATGCGCAAAAAGACTACGAGCGATTTAAAAACTTATTTGACCAGCAAAGCGCCACCCAAAAAGAACTCGATGATATGACTGCGCGCATGTCGATGGCACAAGCTACACTTGAAGGTGCCAAGCAGCTGCGCAACGAAGTTTTGGCGCAAATGGCTTATGCGAATGTCACTGCTCCTTTTTCTGGAGTAATCACCGGCACTTTTGTCAAAGAAGGCGATATGGCCAACCCGGGAATGCCACTCATAAGTCTCGAAGGCGGTACCCAATGGCAAGCGGTAGCGATGGTTCCCGAGAGTAGTATTTCAAGCATTAAAAACGAAATGAAAGCGCAAGTCGTGGTCAAATCAATAGGCAAAACACTCAGCGGAAAAGTGACTGAAGTAAGTGCTTCGGCACAAAATACCGGTGGCCAATACCTTGTAAAAGTCAATTTGGATCATTCGGATCCCGCAGTGCTTTCGGGGATGTTTGTGCGGGTTAATTTTGAAGGAAGTTCGCCTGTGGCAAACAACAGCGGCATGGTAACCGTCAACTCAGAAGCGCTGGTTCGTCAAGGACAACTCACGGGTTTATACACGCTGACCGAAGACCACAAAGCTCTATTGCGTTGGGTGCGCACAGGACGCATCATCGGCAATCAAACTGAGATTTTATCGGGCATTAAAACGGGCGAGACTTATGTGGTTTCGGCCGACGGGAAACTCTACAACGGAGCAACCGTACAACCCTAATTTTCAGAAAAAACAAACGGATTCATTCAACCGCGAGCCGCGTGAAGGATGGCAGCGAAAAGCCCGCAGCAGGGCCGAACGTTAAGAAATAGTTCAGTGAACTATTTTAGTGAGGAGCCCAGAGTTGCATCGGCCGATTCGGCGAGGACTTGTAGCGCACAGCCTGACCCGCAGGGGCACGCCAAAAAAATAAAAATACAATTATGAAAGAAGGTATTTCAGGTAAAATAGCCCATTTTTTCATCCACTCAAAACTGACGGTTTTGCTGATGGCGGCGCTGATGATCATTGGCGTGTATAGCTCGTTTTTGATTCCGCGCGAAGAAGAGCCGCAGATCAATGTGCCCATGGCCGATGTGATGATTGGTTATCCGGGTGCCTCACCCAGCGAAGTGGAGAGCCGCGTGGTAAAACCGCTGGAAAAGGTCATCTCGAACATCAAAGGAGTCGAACACGTGCACAGCATGGCCATGAACGGTCAGGCCATGTTGGTGGTGCAGTTTTTTGTAGGCCAAGATGTTGAGCGTTCGTATGTGAAACTCTATGACGAATTGGGCAAACACCAAGATTTGTTTCCGGCCGGAGTGATGAAACCAATGGTGAAAACACGCACCATTGACGATGTACCGATGTTGGGCATCACGCTTTGGAGCGAAAATTACGATGGTTATGAGCTGCGACAATTGGCCGAAGAAGTAACCTCGGAAATCGAAAAAGTAAAAGATGTAGCCATTACCAAAGAAATTGGCGGTCAGCCGCGTGCACTTAAAGTGGTGCTCGACAAAGACAAAATGGCCGAAAACAGCGTGGATGCTTTGGGCATCATGCAACTGATTCAGGCCAACAATGCACAATCGCAATCGGGTAGTTTTGTGCAAAATGACCAAGAATATTTGCTGACTACCGGTGATTTTTTGACCTCGGCTGAAGAAGTTGAAAACTTGGTGGTGGGCGTCAACAAAAACAGACCGGTTTATTTAAAACAAGTGGCACAAATTCTGGACGGACCGGCCACTGCCAGCAACTACGTTTCATTTGGCTACGGAAAAGCGAATGCAAAATGCACACAGCATAAATCGGAATATCCGGCGGTGACCATCTCGGTCGGAAAAGTAAAAGGCGCCGATGCGATGAAGATTTCAGAAAAAATCATTCACCATTTAGACGCCCTCAAAAAGAATTTGATTCCGGCCGATGTGCATGTTGAAGTAACGCGCAATTACGGCGAAACAGCCTCGGACAAAGTAGGAGAATTGCTCATGCACTTGGGTATAGCCATTATAGCCGTGACGGTTTTGGTGATGCTGGCCATGGGTTGGCGCGGTGGCTTGGTGGTGTTTTTCTCGGTGCCGTTAACCTTTGCTTTGACGCTATTCAGTTATTATTTATTGGGCTATACGCTCAACCGAATTACCCTTTTTGCCTTAGTATTTGTAGTCGGCATAGTGGTTGACGACAGTATTATTATTGCCGAGAACATGCATCGCCACTTTAAAATGAAGCGATTGCCGTTTAGTCAAGCAGCTATTTACGCGATTAATGAAGTGGGCAACCCGACCATTTTGGCAACCTTTACAGTAATTGCTGCTATTTTACCAATGGCTTTTGTGTCGGGTATGATGGGGCCGTATATGAGCCCAATGCCGATTGGCGCTTCGATTGCCATGCTGCTCTCGTTGTTTGTGGCTTTGACCGTGACGCCGTATTTGGGTTATCATTTATTGCAAGAGAAAGACGAGCAAGAACACAAAGAACATCAGGGTTTAGAAACGAGTTTTATTTATAAGATGTACCGCAAGTTAGAGCAACCGCTTTTGGACAGCTCTAAAAAAAGACGCCTGATGCTTTTGACTACGGTAGTTTTGCTCTTAGGTTCGGTGGCAATGTTCTTCGGGAAACAAGTCTTGGTCAAAATGCTTCCGTTTGACAACAAAAATGAGTTTCAGGTAGTAATTGATATGCCTGAAGGAACTACGTTGGAACGCACTTCGGTCGTAACCAAAGAAATTGCTCAGTATCTATCCGCTCAGCCCGAGGTGGTAAATTATCAGAACTATGTGGGCACTTCGGCACCAATCACTTTTAATGGACTGGTGCGGCATTACGACTTGCGCGGTGGCAGCAATATGGCCGATATTCAAGTGAATTTACTCCACAAAGAAGACCGCAACTTGCAAAGTCATGACATTGCCAAACGCATTCGTGCGGCAATTCAAAAAATCGGATTGCGCTATGGTGCGAATGTTAAAGTAATTGAAGTTCCACCGGGGCCTCCGGTATTGTCAACTTTGGTGGCAGAAATTTATGGACCGGATTACGAGCAGCAAATCAAAGTGGCCGAGCAAGTCAAAGATATTTTGCACCAGACACCAGACATCGTTGATATTGATTGGATGACCGAAGCTCCGCAAATCGAATACAAGTTTGAGGTGGACAAAGAAAAAGCCATGCTCAGCGGCATTGCTCCGGGCCAAATAGTGGGCAATTTAACGTATTTGCTCAAAGAATATCCGATTTCTGACCTGCACGATGCGCGTTCGAATGATCCGGTGGGGATTGTGCTCTCGTTAGACGATGCAGATAAAACTTCGCTGGACGACCTCAAAAACCTGAAAATTAAAGGTGCACAAGGCCAAGTGGTCTCGGTGGGCGATTTGGTTCAAGTAAAAACCGACACACTGGCCAAAACCATTTATCGCAAAGATCAAAAGCGCGTGGTGTATGTGACGGCGGATATGGCCGGAGCCTTGGAAAGTCCGGTGTATGCTATTTTGGGGATGAATGATAAACTGCAAAAAATGCAATTACCCAAAGGTTACAAAGTCAATGAGTTGTATATGGAGCAACCCAATGACGAAAGTGATTTTACTGTAAAATGGGATGGCGAATGGCAGATTACCTTAGAAGTTTTTCGCGATTTGGGTGCTGCGTTTTTGGTGGTCATCATCATTATTTATATGCTCATTGTGGGCTGGTTCCAGAACTTTAAAACCCCGATGGTCATGATGATGGCGATTCCGCTTTCACTCATTGGTATTGTGCTCGGGCATTGGTTGCTCGGGGCGTTTTTTACTGCAACTTCGTTTATCGGAATGATTGCCTTGGCGGGTGTTATGGTACGCAACTCGGTTTTGCTCATCGACTTTATCGAAATCAGACTCAACGAAGGCATTCCGCTCAAGCAAGCCATTATTGAAGCCGGTGCTGTGCGAACCACTCCTATCCTACTCACCACCGGAGCCGTAGTGATTGGCGCCTCGATTATTTTGTTTGACCCGATTTTTCAAGGTTTGGCCATTTCATTGGTGGCAGGCGCGATAGTATCAACCATACTCACTTTGCTTGTGGTGCCACTGATTTATTACATCACCGAAAGAAAAAAATGGGAAAACCAATAAAATTTTAACTCATGAAACTGCTCATCATTACTGCCTCTAAAGGCTTTGAAAAAAACATCGTACGCATGCTTAAAAAAGCGGGCGTAAAACACTTTTCATTTCAAGAAGTCAATGGTTATGAAGACACTTCAGAACAATCCATCGAAGATCAATGGTTTTCTACTGAAGGCGCCGTGACGGAATCTGTCTTGTATTATGCCTTTGTGCCGAGTGAAAATTCGGCGAAATTGCTGGATGAAGTTAATCAATTTAACGCCGTTCAAAACGTACAATCGCACATACACGCAGCCGTCGTAGCGATTGAACAAATGAATGCGCTTAACTTTTAAATCTTATTTTATGATCAATCGAATCATTAGAGCCATCGCCGGAACTTTTGTACTGATTAGCATTTTGTTGGCGGTTTATGTCAACCTGAATTGGCTTTGGTTTACCGCATTTGTCGGTATTAACTTACTGCAATCATCTATTACGCGCTGGTGTTTGATGGAAGACATCTTGCGCAAATTAGGTATCAAAGATTAATAAGCGTATTTTTACCTAAATCAAAACAATGAAAAATTTGTTGTTCAAAAACTGGCATTGGCTGCGCTATTTCAGACTGGCTTTGGCCTTGATGCTGTTCATGCAAGCCTATGAAACCGGTCAGTGGTTTTATATTTTATTTGGCCTGTTTTTTTTGGCTCAAGCCTTATTTAACCTAGGTTGTGGGCCGGCTGGTTGCGATGTTGATTACAAAGACAAAAAACAGCGATAACTCAAGGCAACTGCAATCTTAGGTTTAACTGCTCTGTATTTTGTTTAAATTTGAACCCACAAAACAATCAAGTTCCTTTTACGATGAAAATAGAACAAATATACACCGGCTGCATCGCGCAAGCTGCTTATTACTTAGAAAGCAACGGTGAAGCCGCCATTTTTGATCCACTCAGAGAAGTAGGCCCTTACTTGGCAAAAGCTCAGGCCGACCATGCCCAAATCAAATATATTTTTGAAACACACTTTCATGCTGATTTTGTTTCAGGACATATAGATCTGGCACAAAAAACCGGTGGAACCATCGTTTACGGCCCAACAGCCCAACCCGGTTTTGAAGCGCTCATTGCAACCGACGGACAAGAATTTAAAGTAGGAAATTATACCATTCGCGCTATTCATACGCCCGGACATACCCTTGAAAGTACTTGCTATTTGCTCATGGATGAAAACAACCAAATGCATGGCATCATTACCGGGGATACTTTATTTATTGGCGATGTGGGCCGACCGGATTTAGCACAAGCCTTGACCGAAGAACTGACCCAAGAAAAATTAGCGAGTTATTTATTTGACTCACTCAGAAATAAAATCATGCCCTTGCCCGATGATTTGATTGTTTATCCGAGTCATGGTGCCGGAAGTGCTTGCGGCAAAAACATGAGCAAAGAAACCACCGATACACTGGGTAATCAAAAACGAACCAATTACGCTTTGCGCGCTGATATGACCCGTGAAGAGTTTACCGCAGAACTGTTGGACGGATTGGGGGCACCTCCGGCCTATTTTCCGCAGAACGTAATGCTGAACATCAACGGTTATGAATCGTTAGATAAAGTAATGAGCCAAGCCAATAAAGCGCTCGACGCCAAAACTTTTGAAGCTATGGCGCAAGACGATGTGGTGATTTTGGATGTTCGTCACGAAAATGACTTTGTCAAAAAACACATCCCGGGCTCTATTTTTATTGGTATTCAAGGAAATTTTGCTCCGTGGGTGGGCGCATTAATTATGAACGTCAATCAGCCTTTATTGTTGGTCATTCCTGAGGGGCGCGAACAAGAAACCATTACGCGTCTGGCCCGTGTGGGCTTTGATCATGCTTTGGGTTATCTCAAAGGTGGCATCGAAGCTTGGGAAGCAGCCGGTTTTGAAACCGATTCTATCAAATCAATCAGTCCGGAAGATTTTGCCGCGCAATATTCAAAAGATTCGATTGTGGTGGATGCGCGTAAACCCGGAGAATATGCCAGTGAACATGTGGCGGATGCTTTGAATATTCCATTAGATACTGTAAATACACACATGCAAGAAATCCCGCAAGACAAGACTTTTTACTTACATTGTCAAGGCGGGTATCGTTCGGTGATTATGGCTTCTATTCTCAAAGCACGAGGATATCACAACATAATCAACGTTGAAAAAGGATTTGTCGGCATCAAAAACACAACCGTTCCGGTAACTGATTTTGTTTGTCCTTCGCAAAAAAAGTAAGTACAACTATAACAAAAATTTAAGTGCTTAAAATAAAAAGCATCGCATTATTTTGAATATTTTTGCGGGCAAATAAAATAACAAATTCATGAGAAAAACTCTTGTATTGGCCTCAGCTGTAGCGGTTTTGGCTTCATGTAAAAAAACCGGTGACACTGAATATATCGTTAGTGGAAACGTCAAAGGAATCGCTGATGGCAAAATGGTGATGCTGCAAACCCAAGATGAAACGGGCATGCTCAAATCAGTTGACACGGTAAAAGTTCAAAAAGAAAAATTCGTTTTCGAAGGTAAAGCTGCCGAACCAGAGATGTATTTGGTACAGGTTGAAGGCGTCATGGGTAAAATTCCTTTTATACTAGAAGAAGGCGAAATTGACATGACCATTGACAAAGACAGCTTACCACTCAGTAAAATCAAAGGAAGTTATAACAACGACGAACTAAACTCCTACAAACAAAAAGGTTGGGAAGTTCAAAAAAAGATGATCAAGTTTCAGCAAGACAACATGGCTAAAATGGAATTGGCGCAAAAAACCAAAGACATGGCTACCATTGAGGCTTTACAAAAAGAATACACCAAATTTCAAGAAGACTTCATCAAACAAAACGATGATTATGTGAGCAGTCACCCGAAGGCTTTTATTTCGGCACTCATTATTGAAGGCATGTTCAACCAAGGTGCGCCTGATATCAAAAAAATCAAAGGATATTACGACAACTTAGACGCATCGGTCAAAAACACCAAACACGGTAAAAAAATCAAAAAGCAACTAGACGAACTTGGCAAACCGGTTGCTGCTGTAAAAGAACTCAAAGCTGGCGATATGGCTCCGGATTTTACTGCTCCGGATGCTACCGGAAAATCGGTTTCGCTCAAACAAAGTATGGGTAAAATTACCATTGTAGATTTTTGGGCTTCATGGTGTAATCCGTGTCGTGCAGAGAATCCGAATATGGTGGCTTTGTACAAAGCATTCCACAGCAAAGGATTGAATATCATCAGCGTATCACTCGACAGTGATGCCGCAAAATGGAAAGGTGCGATTGCCAAAGACGGTTTGACTTGGACACAGGTTTCAAATCTCAAAGAAATGGAAGACCCGATTGCAGATGCTTACGGTGTAAAACTCATTCCAACCACTTTTGTTTTGGATGCAAGCGGGAAAATCTTAGCGCGTGATTTGCGCGGTGCTGAGCTTAAAGAAAAAATACAATCGCTTTTAAAATAAGAAAGAACGTTATTGAATTGAAAAATCTCCTTCGGGGGATTTTTTTATTTAACTTAGGTTCAGCAGATTAAAAATTAGTTGACACAATAGCGTAAATTAAGTTTGCAAACATAAAAACTGTTTCTATATTTGCACGCGCTTGAATGCACGGGAAGATACTCAAGCGGCCAACGAGGACGGACTGTAAATCCGTTGGGAAACCTTCGCAGGTTCGAATCCTGCTCTTCCCACAAGTATTTAAAAAAAGAAAAACCCACAAGTTCACTTGATGGGTTTTTTGTTTTTAAATGCTTGAGTAAAGGGTACCTTTACTCAGGATCACGGAGTAATCCTGCCAGTTTAATAAAACTTGATTGTATTTGGGTTTTGTTTTTTGTGGAAAGATTCATCCCAATGGATTACAAAACAATCCTGTATTTTCTATAAACAAACATTACATAATAAAAAAATATTTAGTTTCTAGGTATCTTCAAAGTAAACTTACTACCCTGCCCCAATTCAGATACCACGCTGATGGTTCCGTTCATTTTTTGAGCGGCTTCTTGTACTATGCTCAATCCTAAGCCCGAACCTTTGTTGCTGTTGGTGACAAAAAACATCTCAAAAATAGCTTCGTGGTGTTCTTTTTTGATGCCAATACCGTTGTCTTCAACTTCAACAACATAGGAACCGGATTGCGCATAGGTTTTAATGAAGATAAAACGATTGGGTTTGGTTTCATCGGCATATTTTACCGCATTCGATAGCAGGTTATTCAAGATAATTTTGAGTCGCAAACCATCGCTGAAAATTTCGTCTACCTCGATTTTCTTTTTGATTTCAATGTCGCTTTTCTCACCTATATAATGCAATTGCGAAAGCACATCATCGATAATTTTACTCATACTAAGCGGTTCTAAAATGAGCCCGCTGCGTTTGTTTTTGGAATAATCAATAATGTCGCTGATGAATTGATCTTGTCGATTCAAACTCACTTCCATCATATCGAGTAATTCAGTTACTTTTTCTGGGCTTTCTTCCTGACGAATAACATTGATAATTCCTTTTAAAAGTGCTATCGGAGAACGTAAATCGTGCGTTGCGCTGTGCACAAAGTGGTCGAGTTCTTTGTTGGCAACAATCAAATCAGAATTAACTTGTTCGATTTCATTTTTTGAATCTGTAAGTTTTTTAACCATCACAAAATAGTATGCAGAAACGCAAATAATAGTGACCAAAATGAAGAAAATATTGGCCCACAACAAATAACCTTTCAGCGCCCGAGAACTTTGTCCTAATTGATCCGAAAACTCCTGTTGAAAAATAGTCAACTGCGCCGATAATTCGCCAATTTCATCCAAATATTTTTCTTTGACTTCGGGTGTTAATTTACCTTCGGTAAGCTGATAATAAACTTCATTTCCAATCGTATCGAGTCGTTTAATGAGCGGATCGGCTTGTTGCCACTGATGAATTGCGCTTTTCATATACGATACATCTTTAAACTGCTGATACAGCCAAATCATGTCGTCTAAATCTTCTTCATTGTTGCGACCAATAAGCAAATCTTCCTTTATTTGCTGCGCCGGTGAATTATTGACCAACCCTACTCGAGCTCTGCCATCGGCCAAAGGAACGGCTAATGCTCGATGAAATTTTTGCCATTGGGTTTGGTCGGACGTAAGCATGAATGAAATTAAATATCGCGTCGCATCTTTCTGACTTTTGGAATAATGCGATTCACCGTTGACATACGCTCGGGTGGCGTTGAGAATTTTAATTGTGTAAAAGTTAATCAGAATGAGCAGCAAACCCGAACAAATAGTTGTGGTCAACAAAATAAAAATTTGCGGCTGCTTTAATAAACCTAAGGCTTTGAGTCTGTTCATTTGGATGTTGATTGGAAAACAAAATTCAAAATAAATCGAATAACTACCAAAGAATCAGAGGTTTTAGACACAAAAAAAGCCTCTAAAAGTTAGTTTTAGAGGCTTTTTGTACGAATTATTCTTTTTTATTCAAGAGCAAAACTCACTGAGGCATTCACCACAATTTCAATTTCACCGGCGGCTAAAGTCTCACGCGGTGTTGCTCCGCCATCCGCCATAGCCATCGCTTTCATTTCATACATTGGGCGCGGTGGATAATAGGTTTGGGTGTTGTCAGAAATATTGAGCGCTTTACCCACTTTTTGATTGAGTACCGATACAAAATCTTCGGCTTTGGTTTTGGCATCGCGAATAGCTAGCTTCCTGGCATCTGATTGCAATTGGCTGATTTTTGAAGATTTGAATTCTACGTTGTCAATTCGGTTGATGCCCACTTCGGTCAAACCGTCCATCAGCGCGTCATATTTGGTCAAATCTTTTAAAAGAACGGTAATGGTTTGATTAGCCATGTAGTAATTTTTCTTTTTCTCATAATCATAAGTCGGATACAACGACACTCTTTGGGTTTGATAATCTTCTTTGGCTAAATTGAATTTTTTGAGGTATTTAATTACCGCATCAATTTTGGAATCGTTTTCATTTTTGACTTCAGTGGCTTTATTTCCTTTGGTTTCAACAGCGATTGAAATAGAAGCTTGATCCGGAATTACTTTTACTTTTCCTTCGCCGGTAACATTAATCATCGGAACTTGTTTGATTTCTTGTGCTTGAACAAAAACTGTACACAAGGCTAATAAAAAGAAGATTTGCTTTTTCATGATGTAGATATTTAAATTTTGTGTGTGCCGATTACCAAATGTTGTGCCACTAGATTTTACCGGATTTGGCCATAAAGAACAAAATTGCAATCGGAAGCAACAACAATCCCACCATCAACGGTTCTTGGCTGAGCAAATCCGGAAACTTAATCAGCGTAATTAAAAATCCGCCCACCGCTCCGCCAAAATGCGCCGTGTGTCCGATGTTGTCGTTTTTGGCTTTCATTCCGTAGATTGAATACAATAAATAACCAATTCCGAACAAATAAGCCGGTATGGGAATCGGTATAAAAAACAAGTATAAACTCATACTCGGTTCCAACAAAATGGCCGAATATAAAACGCCGGTAACAGCTCCGGAAGCGCCGACGGCTCGGTAACTGTAGTCATCTTTGTGCATCATCAGGGTAAGCAAACTGCCAAATACAAGGCTGCCCAAGTAGATGATTAAGAATGAAATTCGGTCCAAATAGGCATTCACCACCGGAGCAAACATATACAGCGTAAACATATTAAAGAACAAATGCCCTAAATCAGCGTGCAAAAAGGCCGAAGTAATCATTCTATAATGTTCACCGGCCCGAATACTCCCTATGTGAAATTCATATTTTCTAAAAAAAAACAAGTCGTTAAAGGCTTTAAAACTGACCATTACATTAACGACAATAATCAAAAGGAGCAAAGTATTCATCCGCAAATATATTTCTGTAAAAATAGGAAAAATGTTTGTGCAGCTTTTGTTAAAATGTCGGGAACAAATCAGGTTGATGCGCTATATTTGTACAAAATTTTGTGGATGCAACTTATTGCGTATTTACTGGCCTATCCCATTTTGTGGTTGATTTCGATACTTCCGTTTAGATTGCTTTACGGTTTGTCCGACGGAATTTACATCTTACTTTACTATGTTATTGGTTATCGAAAAAAGACAGTTCGTCAAAACTTAGCCTTGGCCTTACCCCATTTAAGCGATGCTGAACGTTTAAAAAT
The DNA here is from genome assembly GCA_018267095.1 of Bacteroidota bacterium. Classification (GTDB taxonomy): domain Bacteria; phylum Bacteroidota; class Bacteroidia; order Flavobacteriales; family Flavobacteriaceae; genus Flavobacterium. Next base: position 100,707 of record JAFDZC010000017.1, on the reverse strand, counting down.
CGAAAAAAAATCATTTCGCCATTTGTGTGATATGTTTTTAGAGATGATCAAAACGATGAACATCTCACAAAAAGAAATCGAAAAACGCTTTGTGTTTACCAACCTCGATGACTATAAAGTTTATGAGCAAAAAGGCAAAAGCATCGCGCTGATGTGTGCGCATTATGCCAGTTATGAATGGGTCATTTCTATCAACCGACACATTAACTTTGATGGATATGCCATTTACAAACGCATTCGCAACAAACATTTTGACGATTTAGTCAAGAAGATCCGTTCGCGGTTCAAGGCTCATCTGATCACCACCAAAGAAACAATTCCTACCATCAGCGAGTGCACGCGCAGCGGTAAACTGGGGATTTTTGGTTTTGCGTCTGATCAAACGCCCAAATTGAGTTCGGCTTTTCATTGGAAAAAATTTATGGGTGTAGAAGTTCCGGTGCATACCGGCGCTGAAATGTTGTCTAAGCGACACGATATGAACATTGTGTTTTTAAAGGTCCGCAAAGTCAGTCGCGGGCATTATGAGGCTCGTTTCGAGAAGTTTTATGAAAACGTCCAACAGTATCCCGATTACACCATTACCGATGAATTTATAGAAATGGTTGAAAAGCAAATCTACGAAGCGCCTGAATTTTACTTCTGGATCCACAAGCGCTGGAAACACAAAAGAAGTTAATTACAACTTAAACCAATCGCTGAGTATTTGTTTTTGATTTCCCAAAGCGTTTTTGTGGGTGAACTCGTTGGTTTTTGAATCGTACTGATAATCCACGGCCCATTCTTGGTGATGCACGGCGAGCTCTTTAATGCATTGACACACATATTGAATTTCAGCATTGGTCGTAGTGGGATGAATAGAAAGTCGAATCCAACCGGGTTTTTCCTGAAGGTTACCCGAATCAATCAAGCAGGTGAGTTTATGCGAAGTATCTTGATCTACATTGAGCAAATAATGCCCGTAAGTTCCGGCGCAACTGCAACCTCCGCGGGTTTGAATGCCAAAGCGATCATTGAGCAATTTCACTCCTAAATTAAAGTGCAAATCTTCAATATAAAAAGAGATTACTCCCAAACGGTCGCGGTGTTGTGCCGCGAGAATCTTTAAATTATCAATGCTCCCAAGTTCATTGAATACGTAGTTGACCAATTCATGCTCGCGTTTAAGAATGTTATCAACGCCCATTTGTTCTTTGAGCTGAATGGCCAAAGCCGTTTTGATGGCTTGCAAAAAACCCGGAGTTCCGCCATCTTCACGATCTTCGATGTTCTCTACATATTTGTGCTCTCCCCACGGATTGGTCCAAGCGACGGTTCCGCCACCGGGATGATCCGGCACGCCATTGCGATAAAGTTTTTTATTAAAAACCAAAACACCACTTGTGCCCGGTCCGCCCAAGAATTTATGCGGCGAAAAGAAAATCGCATCAAGCCCGCAAGCTTCGTCCTGCGGATGCATATCAATCTGTACATAGGGTCCTGAACAAGCAAAATCAACAAAGCAATAACCTCCGTGCTGATGCATGAGTCGGGCTATTTCGTGATAAGGTGTTTTAATCCCTGTAACATTGGAACACGAAGTAATCGAAGCTATTTTTATCGAGCGATTGCTGTACTTTTCAACCGAGCGAGCAAAGGTTTCTATACAAAGCAAACCGTCCTCAGTAGCCGGAACAATGACCACTTCAGCAATGGTTTCAAGCCAAGAAGTTTGGTTGGAATGATGTTCCATGTGCGAAACAAAAACCACCGGACGATCAGTCAAATCCATCGTCGTTCTGGCTTTGAGCGACTCAGGTATTTTAAGCCCCAAAATGCGCTGAAACTTATTGACCACGCCGGTCATACCCGAACCATCGGTGATGAGCACATCATCAGCCGACGCATTTACGTGCTTTTTGATGATTTCTTTGGCTTGATGATACGCCAAGGTCATCATGGTTCCGGTAATGGTGGTTTCGGTGTGCGTATTGGCCACAAACTGACCAAAATCGTTGGTTAGTTTTTCTTCAATCGGACGATACAATCTTCCGCTGGCAGTCCAATCGGTGTAGATAATTTTTTGCGTTCCGAACGGCGATTCAAAGGTTTGATCCACCCCAATAATATGGCGGCGAAACGGTAAAAAATAAGCTTCGAGTTCGGTAGACAAAACAGTGGGCGTTGTATCGGTCATGAGTTTCTCAATTTGCTGCCAAAGATACATTTTTTTGCTTTTTGACTCATCGCGAAATCGATTGAAATTTTGCATTAAAAAGCCCACTAAAAACAAAAACCCGGAAACATTCCGGGCTTACTGTAACCATGATTCCTTGAAATTAAATTCCGGCAATTGCCTTGATTTCGTCTATAATGCGCAACGCCAAAGCATCAGCAGCCGTCTGATTTGGCGCTTCGGTATAAATTCGGATAATCGGTTCGGTATTCGATTTGCGCAAATGCACCCATTCGGTGGCAAAATCAATCTTCACGCCGTCGATGGTTGAAATATCTTCGTGTTGATATTTTTCGGTCATGGCTTTTAAAATTGCGTCTACGTCAATCTCCGGAGTTAGTTCAATTTTGTTTTTACTCATAAAATACTGCGGATAGCTCGCGCGCAATTCAGCTACGGTTTGGTTCATTCCGGCCAAATGCGTCAAGAACAAAGCCACGCCTACCAAGCTGTCACGACCATAATGCAATTCAGGATAAATAATTCCGCCATTGCCTTCGCCGCCAATAATGGCGTTGGTTTTCTTCATGAGTTCAACCACGTTTACCTCGCCTACCGCGCTGGCTTGATAACTTCCGTTGTGTTTGTGTGTGATGTCGCGCAAAGCTCTTGAGGACGACATATTCGATACCGTATTGCCCGGAGTTTTGCTCAAAACATAATCGGCTACAGCCACCAAAGTGTATTCTTCGCCAAACATTTCACCGTCGTTTGAAATAAAAGCCAAACGATCCACATCCGGATCCACCACAATACCAAAATCAGCTTTTTCTTTAACAACCAAAGCACAGATATCGCCCAAATGTTCTTTTAAAGGCTCGGGATTGTGCGGAAAATGACCATTGGGTTCACAGTATAATTTTACCACCTCAACGCCCATTTGCTCCAACAAATTAGGGATAATAATTCCGCCCGATGAATTGACGCCATCCACCACCACTTTGAATTTTCGCTTCTGAACCGCTTCCACATCGACCAAAGGTAAGTTCAACACTTCATCAATGTGAATATCCATATAAGCATCGTTGGTATGCACCGTTCCCAAATCATCCACTTCTGAAAAATCAAAAGCTTCGGCTTCGGCTATGGCCAATATTTCAGCTCCGTCAGCACCGCTCAGAAACTCCCCTTTTTCGTTGAGTAATTTAAGCGCATTCCATTGTTTTGGATTGTGCGAAGCGGTAAGGATAATTCCGCCATCGGCTTTTTCAAGTGGTACGGCTACTTCAACTGTAGGGGTTGTAGACAAACCTAAATCGACCACATCAATGCCCAATCCGACCAAAGTATTCACCACTAAATTGTGGATCATCGGCCCTGAAATACGGGCATCGCGACCAATTACAACTGTGAGCTTTGCTTTATTGTGGTGCTTTTTGAGCCAAGTTCCGTAGGCAGAGGCAAACTTAACGGCATCGACCGGAGTGAGGTTATCGCCTACTTTTCCGCCAATGGTTCCGCGGATGCCTGAAATTGATTTTATGAGTGTCATGCTTTATTTTAATTTTATTAAACGCTGAGCAAATATAGTCAGCCCAAACGAAATGAAATGCGAAAATCGATGTGTGTCGATTAAAATCGCTAAATTGTGCCTATGAACTTTCTGGCGCATATTTATTTATCGGGCGATGATGATCTGATAAAAATCGGAAACTTTATGGCGGACAGCATTCGCGGACACAGCTATGAAGCCTATCCGACAGAGATTCAAAAAGGAATTTTGCTGCACCGTTCGATTGATAGTTTTACCGATGCGCATCCGATGTATCGCCAAAGCAAGCATCGATTGCACCAAAAATACGGACATTACTCGGGTGTGATTATGGATATTTTTTACGATCATTTCCTAGCCAAAAACTGGAAAGATTATTCTGCTGAAAAACTCGAAGATTACGCTGAAAAATTCTATCTGCTACTCAAAGAAAATCACGAAATACTCACCGTCAGAGTCCAAGGTATGATTCCGTATATGATTGCTCGAAACTGGTTGGTCAGCTATGCCAGCTTATCGGGTTTAGAAATGATTCTATTTCAAATGAACCACCGCACGCAAAATAGAGCTTCGATGCACGAATCGATGGTAGAACTCAAACAATTCTATGATGATTTTGAACACGAGTTCACTCTTTTTTTTGAAGAATTAAGGCAACATTGCGCCCACAAATTACAAGAACTAAATGCCCTATGAGAAAGCGTTTTCTTTTGTGTTGGTTCGTTTCGACCGCTATTTTTGCACAAAAAGGCATCACGACCGAGCATGCTATGGTGGTTTCGGCCCGGATTGAAGCCTCAGAAATTGGTGCCGAAATCATGAAAAAAGGCGGCAATGCCTTTGACGCCATGATCTCCACCGAACTCGCGCTAGCTGTAGCTTATCCGTATGCCGGAAACATAGGCGGCGGCGGATTTATGGTGTACCGAAAAGCCGACGGAACCACCGGAGCTATAGACTATCGCGAAAAAGCCCCGGCAGCCGCCCATCGAGATATGTATTTGGATGCCCAAGGAAATCCCATCGATCAACTCAGTACACACGGTGCGCTGGCTGTGGGTGTTCCGGGAACCATCGCCGGGGTTTTTGCGGTGCACGAAAAGTTCGGAAGTTTGCCCATAAAAACCTTGATCGAGCCCGCCATAGCGCTCGCCAAACGCGGAGTAGTCATCACCGAAAAACAACTGCAACAAATCGCCAAAAACCAAAAGGAAATTATTGAGGTAAGCGGCACACAAACTTTGTATGCACAGACTTTTAAATTGGGCGAAACCATTCAATATCCTGCGTTGGCCAAAACCCTTGAACGCATCAGCAAGCGCGGAAAAGACGAATTTTACCAAGGTGAAACAGCGCAAAAATTAGTTGCTTTTTTACAACAAAAAGACGGTGTCATCACCCTTGAAGATTTCAAAAACTATCAAGCTGTTTGGCGAAAACCTCATGTTTTTAACTACAAAAACTTACGCATCATATCCATGTCACCACCCTCCAGCGGAGGTATCACGCTGAATCAAATCATGCAAATGATTGCGCCCTATCCACTCAATAAATACGGCCACAACCAAGCCAATTATGTGCAATTACTCACCGAAGCCGAGCGCCGCGCTTATGCCGACCGAAATTACTTTTTAGGCGATCCGGATTTTATCAAAATCCCAACAAATCAATTAGTTGATCCTAATTATCTAAAACAACGCATGAGTGATTTTTCATTCAGACAAGCCAGTCTTTCATCAGTTGTAGGACACGGAAACATCAGCATTTCTGAAAGCAACGAAACCACCCACTACTCTATAGTCGATGCGCTCGGAAACGCCGTTGCGGTGACCACGACCCTCAATGGCGCTTACGGTTCAAAATTGTATTGCGATGAACTGGGTTTTTTCTTAAACAACGAGATGGACGACTTTAGCCTCAAACCCGGAACACCCAACAGCTACGGATTGGTAGGTGCCGAGGCCAATGCCATTGCTCCGAACAAGCGCATGCTGAGCTCGATGACACCCACGATTGTAGAAAAAAACAAAAAACTCGAAATGGTCTTGGGCTCTCCGGGCGGTTCGACCATCATTACTTCGGTGTTGCAAACCATCCTTAATACAGAAATTTTTGGCATGAGCATGCAACAAGCTGTAGATGCGCCCAGATTTCACCATCAGTGGTTGCCTGATGAAATCGCTTTTGAACCCGATAGTTTTGACGATCAAACGCTTAAAACCTTAAAAGACCGCGGTTATAAAACCATCCAAAAAGAAATGCCTGTGATTGGCAAAGTCGATGCGATTCTCAAGAAACCCGATGGTAGCCTTGAAGCCGGCGCCGACAAACGCGGAGATGATGCTGCTGCCGGATTTTAAAGAATTAACCTTATCTTTGACGCTTATTTTTTATAAAAATGTTGCGCAACTTCATCCGCAGAATCGAACTCATTGTCAGTTGGGCCAAAAGCAAGCTCACCAACAAACAGTTCATCTTCTTATCGAGCGTTTTGGTAGGCATCTCTGCAGCTTTTGCCGTGATTCTACTCAAATCGTTTGCGCACAAAGTATACTCGTTTGCCACTTCGGTCAACGGAATTCTCAAACTCAGCTTCATCAATTCGGTCTTGCCGATTGTCGGGATTTTACTCACCGTTTTGGTGATTCGCAAACTTTTGGGCGGAACCATCGAAAAAGGCACCTCGCAGATTCTGTATGCCGTGGCCAAAAAAGCAGGCATTATTCCCAAAAAGCAAATGTATGCGCAAATTGTCACGAGCTCGCTTACGGTGGGTTTGGGCGGATCGGCCGGATTAGAAAGCCCGATTGTCATTACCGGTGCTGCCTTTGGTTCGAACTACGCGCAACGCTACGGATTGGGTTATAAAGACCGAACGTTGCTGATTGGTTGTGGCGTTGCAGCCGGAATTGCCGCGGCTTTTAACGCGCCCATTGCCGGCGTTTTGTTTGCTATTGAAGTATTGCTGGTTGATGTAAGCATTTCGGCCTTTACCCCGATTATGATTTCGGCGGCCACCGGCGCTTTGGTATCGGCGATTATATTAGACGATACAGTACTTTTGAACTTTAGCCAAGAGCAATCTTTTAATTACAAAAACACGCTCAACTATGTCATGTTGGGCTTATTTACCGGCTTTATTTCGGTGTATTACGCCCGAAACTTTCAAAGAACCGAGCACTTTTTCACTCGGCTCAAATTGGGCGTTTACAAAAAAGCCTTGCTAGGTTCATTATTATTAGCGGTAATTATTTTTGTGTTTCCGACTTTGTTTGGCGAAGGATACGAAAGCATTCGGATGCTGTCGGATGCCGACCCGGGGCAATTATTAGACAATACTTTGTTTAGCGATTGGCGACACAACACATGGGTTTTGCTCATTTTTGTGGGTTGTACGATGTTGTTTAAAGCCTTTGCCACCGGAATTACCTTGGGCAGCGGCGGAAACGGCGGAAACTTTGCGCCTTCGTTGTTCTTGGGTTCGTATGCCGGGTTCTTATATGCCAAAACACTTAATACGCTTGGACTTACCCATTTACCGGTAAGCAATTTTACGCTGGTAGGCATGGCGGGTATTTTGAGCGGATTGTTTCATGCGCCGCTCACAGCCATCTTCTTGATTGCCGAGATTACCGGAGGTTATGATTTGATGATTCCGCTGATGATTGTATCCTCGATTAGTTATGCCTTGTCGCGAAGATTTGAACGTCATTCGATGGATGTCAAACAACTCGCCCGCAAAGGCCACGCGTTTACCAACAACAAAGACAAGAATATTTTATCCAACTTAGACACCGAAAAAATCATCCAGACCGATTATTTAACCTTGACACCCGAAGACAATTTGGTGCAATTGGTGGATTTGATCTCACACTCCAACCAAGTGATATTTGGCGTGGTGAATCAAGACAAAGAGCTTTTGGGTATAGTACATTTTAACGATGTGCGCGAGATTATCTTCAGCAATTTTAAAGTCAAATACACCCCGATTTCTGAAGTCATGGTACCGGCCATTGATGTGGTTTATCCAACCGACAGCATGGAAGCTGTGATGAATAAATTCGAGAAAAGCAAAGTCAACTATTTGCCGGTGATTAAAAATGCTAAATACTACGGATTCATTTCAAAGGCCAACGCGCTCGAGGCTTATCGCGAGAAGCTAAAGGCGATGATTATTGAGTAGTTCGGAGCGCAAAGTTCCTCAAAGTCAGCGCGAAGTTGAAGAAGGTTTAAAAAGTTTAAGAAGTTTAGTTGTGAGATTTGAGTGACTGACGACCGACTCCTGACGACTGATTCCTGACAACTGAAAAAAAGTTTAGGAAGTTTAGCTGAAACATGCTACTAAGCGAATTATCTCATTTTCAAATTCTCTTTTTCTCAGTAGCTCAGCTACTCAGTCACTCAAATTCTTAATCTCAAAAGCCCTATATTTAGCACTCAAAATCTTTTTTAAAATGTCACACTCCAGAATTTATAAAATGATTTTTGCCAGCGTATATCCGCTGTATGTGCAAAAAGCCCAGAAAAAAGGAAGAACCCAAGCTGAAGTAGATCAAATCATTTGTTGGCTTACCGGATTTAACGCCATTGGATTGCAGCAACAGATAGAGCGCAAAACAGATTTTGAAACTTTTTTTGCCGAGGCCAAGTTACATCCGAATGCCCATAAAATTACGGGTGTTATTTGTGGGTATCGCGTTGAAGCCATAGACGACACCTTGGTGCAAAAGGTGCGCTATCTAGACAAACTCATTGACGAGTTGGCCAAGGGCAAGGCGATGGAAAAGATTTTGCGCGCATAGCTCAATAGAAATTTAAGTTTAAATAGAAACCTTTTGTTCTAAATCAATTGACCGGAAAAATAAAATATCAATTCACCGCCCCTCCCTGGCAATATCAAGGCCCGGGCGGTTGGTGGTTTGTAACTTTGCCTCAGGAAATATCAGCTGAAATCCGCACACATTTAAAAGAATTTGAAGAAGGTTGGGGCCGATTAAAAGCCACGGCACAAATCAATACATTCCATTGGGAAACGGCTATTTGGTTTGATACCCAAGCCCAAAGCTATTTGTTGCCACTCAAAGCCGAAGTCCGAAAAAAAGAAGCGATTGTGTTGGGAAAAACCCTTGAGGTAATCATTTGGGTATAACTATTTTGAGAATTAAGATTTAAATTGAATAACTTAGCATCACTATTCAAGCGAAACATCCAACGTACAGCATCATCCTATGAAAAAAATTATTGGGCTTCTTTGTTTTTTTACAAGCATCACGGTTTGGTCACAAGATTTTTGGACCGAATTTTCAACGGCACAGCCTTACACCCCCACCGGAGTTAAGAGTATTTCAATTGTCAACAACGCCACAACTTGGTGCAATATGGCCTGTGGCAATATCGGTTGTACGCCTATTCGTCGTTATGCTAAAACTACCAATGGCGGCAACAGCTGGACGACGCAAGAAATTGATTTAGGCCCTAATTCAAATCAGTTAATAATTGCCAATATTTCTGGAGTTTCTGATCTGGTTGCTTATGCAGCAGCTTATCCGACGAATGCTAATGTTTTGGGTGGTATCTGGCAAACCACCGATGGCGGAAATACTTGGCAAAAACTAACCGCTCCGGCCTTCTCAACACCAATTTACTCTTATCCGAATTTTGTGCACTTTTGGGATGCCAACGATGGAGTCGCTTTGGGTAACCCAGCCGATGGGTATTTTGAAATTTATACTACCTCTGATGGTGGCAACAATTGGTCTCGTGTGCCCATGACAAATGCCTTGGTTCCGGTGATGGATGATGAATACGGCAACGAAAATAATTTTAGAGTCAAAGGAAACTCTATTTGGACCTTTACCACTTATGGCCGCATTCTCAGATCAAGAGACCGCGGTGTTAACTGGGAGGTTTTTCAATCTCCGCTGGTAGATTCTCCATGCTGCTTTTGTGATTACAACAACAAACCCGACCTAGCCTTTACCGATGAAAACCACGGGTTGATACAATCAACTGATTTTCAATTATTCAGCACCGAAAATGGTGGTGAAACATGGGAAATCGTTAATTGGTCCGGTATTTTAAGAGATTATAATATAACCGATGTACCGGGTTTGCCCAACACCTACATTTCTATCGGATCAGATATTGAAGCCAATATCGAAAGAGGTTCTTCTTATTCTATCGACGGTGGTCAAACATGGATAAGCATCAACAACAACCCAGACCTCAACTATGTAGATGGCGGCTCGATTGCCATGCTCGATGAAGATTTAGGTTTTGCCGGAGGGTTTAGCAACTCGCCTACCGAAGGTGGCATCTTTCGCTGGGGCGGCGGAGCCATGTTGCGCACCGCTATTTTAGCCAACCCTGCCTTTGCGCAAGAGTTGCAGGTGCAAATCAGTCCGAACCCCACTTCAGGCTTATTGAACATCACCGGACAAAACATCAACAAGGTTGAAATACGCGACCTTTTGGGCAAAATAATTACTACAACCATGAGCTCATCGGGTCATGAATGCTCGGTAGATTTAAGCAGTTATGCACCGGGTGTGTATCTGGTTCAAGTAAGCAGCGACCAAGAAACTTCTGTTTACAAAGTGGTCAAAAAATAATTATTTCTACTCAAAATGAGTATCTTAGCATCACTCAGAATAATTCACTCACCTTAAAAGCCCTTATTTATGATTCAAAAACTACTCTGCGCTTTGTTGTTCTTTTCAGTGGCCGCTTCGGCGCAAACCACTTTAATTCCCGATGCTCGTTTTGAACGTGCACTCATTGAACTAGGCATTGATACCGACCAAACCATCAACGGGCAAATGGCCACGCAAGATGCTTTAGCAGTTACTTCGTTAGAGATCAGTGAGGGGTCATTGCCAAATTATCCTTATTCAGCCAATGATATTTATGATGGGATGATTCACGATTTGACCGGATTGGAGGCGTTCGTCAATCTACAACAGTTAATTGTTCATAGCACCATGGCCGAGCAAATCAATCTGAGCAGTTTAATGGGTTTAAAGCGTTTTGAATGTGCCGACAACATGCTCAGCTATATTGATGTTTCACATAATTCATTGTTAGAATATATTGACATCGGAACTGGAGGCGATTTAATACCATTTAATACCATAGGCGAACTTGATTTTAGTCAAAACCCAAATATTCAGACCATCCATGCCATGGGAATTGGAAAAATCAACTTGAATAACAACAACAATCTTCAAAATATACAACTTAATATTGGATGCTTTTTCTGTTGGGGCTACCCTGCTGATTATATTGTTGGAGCCGTTTGTATTCAGGTTGATAATCCGGCTGCTGCAACACAAAATCAATTGCCCTACAGTACATGGAATATTTATCACCCGAATGTAAATGTCCACTTTACTAACGATGCAGCACTTTGTGTTTTGGGCAATGAAACTTTTAAGGCTCAAAACATAAGCTTGTCGCCCAACCCCGCCCGCGATTTTTTACAATTGGAAACAGCCGATGATATTACTGAAATCAAACTCTACGACCTAGCCGGACGCATCACCTTTGATCAAAAAAATCCCGAAAAAGTGATCAACCTACAATCTTTATCAAGCGGTGTTTATTTGCTTGAAGCCACTACTGAAAAAGGGGTTTTAAGCCAAAAACTAATCAAAGAGTAACCAAGTTTAAACTCAAAAATCAATCGTCATAATAAAATTTCAACTCTGTTTTAAAGACTTCATATACATTTGTCAGCCTAATTATTTATTTCATTCAAGCATGTTCTATTTCAAAAAACCTTTGCTTTTTGTTGTTCTATTGTTCTTTTCGTCCCTACAGTTGCAGGCGCAACCCAAAAAAGGTAAATTTATCAATGCCACTTTAGGGCTTGGCTTGAGTTCACCCGATGATGATTCTGAGGCCGGCGGAAGCGGTTTGTTTGCACAAGCCGAATATGTAGTAGGTGTATACAAATGGTTGGGCATTCGGCCTTATGTTGGCATCATTTCGACCAATCGCTTTAACCCAACCAAAAACTTAGATATGATGGGCTATGAAGTAACCACCAAAGCTTTTTTTATGGGCGGAAAAGTCCGGGTTCTTGCGCCTATCCCGTATGTAGCTCCGTTTTTAGAAACGGGCTTGGGGATATCAATCGGTAATTTTAAAACCCATACCGAGTTTACCAATGTTGAGCGCAAAGGGGTAACGAGTCACATTCCTTTTTCAATAGGTTTGGCGCTGGGCAAGCACAACAACTTTGACCTTGCTTTTACGTATCAATTTCATCAATCTGTGCATCAATACAGCGGCGCTGCTGCCATTGGTTATACTTTTTCATTAGATTGACGAATAACCGTTTTGTGTAGACCTTGTACCATTTTAAGAATACTTCAGCTATATGGTCCAAACCATACCAGTGCGCAAACTAGCTTTAATCGATTTGTGTTTTTACACCCTGAATCACAAAACAATCATTTTTTAGCCGAGGCTACAAGACCGAGGTAAGCAATACAAAGGCGGCTTCTTGCCCAGTGTGCTCAATAACAATGGGGCGCATCAAAAACCAAAGCAAAAAGTGAAACAATTCAGGCACTTCAGCTGATACTTGAATGCCCAATGTCAGTTTCACTTTTTGTGGTTTCAGACCATAACTGATTAATTTTTTTTGATTGCGGATGATTGAAAACTCCACCAAAGGACAGTTGTCTATCTTGATTTCATAACTTTCTGCTTGGTGTTGCAAGTTCCAAGAGCTCGAAAACCAACTTTTGGGTTCAACTTTTACAATCTCTTTACCTGCAGCATTTAAGATGACTAATTTACTTTTCCAAAAACCTACTCTTTTTATTTGATAGGTTTGCTGCGCCGAAAAAAGAAACATACTTGCCGCTTGATGGTAATGATTGAGTTGCAGCGTTCCTCTTTCTTGACCATTTACCCAAAACGAATACTCGTTTGGACTGATTTGTATCCATTGTATTTCCATAACTCTGGTCTTTTTTGATTTTTCGAGTCAGTAAAAAAGAAGCAAAATCGTTACAAATCAGCTTGTAAAGAAATCATCAACACTAAGTTAAGCTGGTTTTAAAACTGAAACTTATATCCAAAATCCGGGAAAAAACCTATTTGATCAATGCGGTTGACTTGGTTGGTTACGCGGTTGTATCGGTTGATGAATATATTATCGTTGTCGGTTACATTCTGCAATTCCAGATAAATCAAATGCGATTGCTTCTTTTTACTGCTGTTGAACTTAAATCCGGTACGCAAATCCAATCTAAAATACGCATCATACTGACGGCTGTATGCCAAGTTGTTTTGCTTGATTTCATAACCCGCTGCTTGCGATGCGGCCAAATCAACCGGTGTATAAAAACGACCGCCCGAAGTGGTGAGTTTGCCATCAAACGACAAAGTATTTTTTTTGCGTTTGCCTATTTTAAATTCCTTACCTCCGAGGGCATTGATGACGTATTGATTGTTAAAAGGCGAATTGCGCTCAATACCATCGCTACCCTTGTATTTACTCTCAAAAACCGAGGCCGTCAACAAAGCGTGATAGCCTTTTGAGAAGAACTTCTCCAGCGTAAACTCAATGCCTTGGTTGTGGCCTTTGCCTTTGCTCACCAACGATGTTTTATCGGTAGAATAGCCAAAATCAGCACCTTCTGTCAACGATGAATAACTGCTGGCAAAACGCTCTACCGCCGCTTTATCTATAAGTTGGTAATAAGCTTCAAACTTCATGCGCCATTTGTCAGCGAGCTTGAGGTCATAGCCCATCACAAAGTGCTGGCTTCGCACCAAATCAAGATCTCGGTTGGTTTGCACCAAATTACCGTTGATGTTTTCATTCTGAAACAAAATCGGTGCCGGTACATTTTGGTGGTGGATTCCGTAACCCAAATTCAGACTGCTTTTGGCATTGAGCGCATAACTCAACGAAGTGCGCGGCTCAAGCACCAACTGTTTTGAAATCGAAAAATACTGACCGTGCAATCCGGCATTGAGTGTGAGTTGTTCGGTCACCCGGTATTGGGTTTGCGCATACGGTTGCCAAACCGTGTAATTGCCTACCGTATTGTAGATGGTGTTCTGATCCGGATAGCCGTCACCATTGGCATCGGGTTGACGATCGCGGTCTTTGAGGCTAAAGTCAATATCAAAATACTCCACCAAAAAACCGCTTTTAAGAGTAAGCTTTCGGTTGATTTTTGAATTGATGTAACTACTTACCGTAGCGCGGCGCTCAGTGTTATTATTGGCCGTAAAAGGAATCGTTACTTCATTGGGCATATCTACGTTATAGATACGCTCTTCATCGTATCGATTACCGCTGCCCGAGACCGATACATTGGTTTTGACAAAGGTTTTTTGATTGAAAAACAATTTGTGCGACAAACCCAAAACCCCAAAACTCGAACGCACTTTTTGATTGGCATCTTTAAACGAAAACAAATCACCCGAATCTGCATCTTTGCCCAAAAACTCAATGTTAGAATATCCACCGATGCCATACACCGTAAAAGTACCCCAACTGCTTTGGCCGAAATCTACGTTAAACGAAACGTCGTTGTAATTCGGAATCGCAGCACCTGTGCCGGCTCCGCCCAAATATCCGGCAATTCCGTATCGGCCGGCCACTACAAATGATCCGCCTTTTTTGCCCAACGGACCTTCGGCCATGGCTTCGGCGCCCGGGTACGCGCCTGCTCCTACTTGATATTCATATTTTTCGGTGTTTCCTTTTCTGAAATTCAAATCAAAAACCCCGCTAATCGCGTTGCCGTATTCAGCCGGAAATGCCGAGGTCAAAAAATCTGAATTGGCCAATAAATTGGGGTTGAGCGCTGATACAGGACTACCCGTAGTGCCCAAGGTAGCAAAGTGGTTCGGGCTGGGCACCGGCACGCCTTCAATGCGCCAAAGCATACCGGCCGGAGAATTCCCGCGAACCACAATATCGTTGCGGCTGTCATTGGCCGCCGAAACACCGGCAAAATTCGAGACCAAACGCGCCACATCGCTGCGTCCTCCGGCATAGCGGTTCACTTCTTCAACCGTGAATTGTCGCGTAGAAACCGCTGCCATTTTGTTGATGGCCTTGGCTTTGCTCACCTCAGCCTTGACCACGACTTCATTGAGTTGATTAAAATTTTCTGTAAGCGAAAGATTGACGATGACTTCTTTTCCGGCATTGACGTCAATGTTGGGCACATTGCTCGACATATAACCCAAATAACTGGCGTTGAGTGTTTGTCTGCCCAGCGGAACGTTGGCTATTTGGTATTGTCCGTTGTCATCGGTCACGGCCGATAAAGACTCAAATCCCACCAAGGCTACCGCCACCCCCGCCAACGGAACTTCTGATTGTTTGTCGGTGACTCTTCCTTTGATGACACCGGTTTGTGCCCATGAAACCACCGTGTAGAGGCTAACTAAAAAGATAAAGATTTTTTTCATGATGATGATATATAATGTTTATTTAATAAAGGGTTGACCCAGCAGGGCTTGTATCAGGGTGAATGAAGTAAAACCCAGATAAATCAAGCTAATGACCAGCGCATCGCGAATAGATTGTGCCCAGAAATAACAAAATAGCGGTACGAGCTGTAAAGCGTGGATGCCAAAAAAATGTGCCACGCGCAAATCGCCGAATGCTCTGCTCCAATTAAGTATGGGCAAAGCGCGTTGCACCGAAGATTCACCCACACTGTGCTTGAGCATCGCGCCCATCAAAAAGCCTTCAAAGGCAAATAAAACCGTGATGAGCAAACTGAATTTGATGGCCCAAACCATGACTTCAGGAGCGTTGAATTGTTTTTGATCAAAAAACAAAACCGCCATATACAAGGTGTGGAACATCAAAAGCGTGATGGCGATGGCCATGAGATTAAAAATAAAACGGTCTGATGCGGTGGCGATGTTAAAATGCGAAGCTCTGCCCCGAGCCGCCTGAAAAACAATCAAAAACAATTCAATCGAAAGCCAGAGCACCAAACTCCAGCTATACCACTTGACTTGCAGTTGATTGTCTAGAAAACTCAAGTAAAAAGCCATCGTAGCACTAAACAACACTACCGATACAAAAAACTTAAACGGCTTGAGCCAAATATTGACCCCGTTTAATTCAACCGAACTAAAACGCATCAGGGCCAAACACAACAGTGCACCCAGCAAGGAAGCCACCGAATAGTAGAACAACAGTGGGTTCTTGTCTTTAATAAGATCTAAAATATACGGCATGATTTATAAATTTTAACAACGTTTATTATTTGAACAATGTTCATTATTTAAAACAAAAAAAATCAGACGTGTTGAAGCATTTTTAAAAACTCCTCATAGCCACGAATCAAAATAGTATCTGAATCATCAAACTTAATTCCTTTGGTGCGCTGACGAATCTCTAAACAACACATGCCATGCACCAAACTCCAAATCATAAATGACAACGGCTCAAGCTCGTGTCCGGCAAAATGCCCGTTGCTCATGCATTGCGCCACCGTGCTCTTGAGGGCATCAAAGGTATTCGAGCCTTCATCCCACTGATCGTCCTCGCATTTATCAATAAATTCCATGGGGGCTTTTACATTGAACATCAGGTCATACATCTCTGAATTCTCAAGTGCGAATTTAATATAGAGGCGTCCCATTTTTTTGAGTCGTTCCATGGGATCCTGCACAGACAACAGCGGTACAAAACTGCCTCCGAGTTCTTTAAACCCCAAAGTGTGCAAATCGTGCAATATGGCATTTTTGTCTTTGTAATACACGTAAACCGTGCCTACACTGTATTGAATTTCATCGGCAATATTGCGAATGGTGGTTTGCTCAATACCTTTTTCAAGAAAGAGTTTTTTGGCCCCATTGAGGATGAGGGCTTTAAGGGCTTCTTTTTCGCGTGCTTTTCTTTCTGAGATGGTCATGGGGCAAATGTAGTATATTTTTTTGAACAACGTTCATTTTTTTAAAATAAAAAAACTCCTTCTGCAACAAACCAAACAAAATCTCATTTCAATAACTTCAAGCTGCACTGACAAATTACCCAATCCACAAAAACAGTACAGGAAGAAATCTCATTTAAATCTTGTTTATAAAACAGGATTGTTTGATTGAGAAGGAGTTTAAGAACTTATGCGTTTCAGGCCCCTCATCCGGTGTTTTGGATGATTAAAAAAAACAAAGGCATACCTATGGTAATGTTAAACGGAAACGTGACCCCCAACGCCATGGGCACATACAAACCCGGATTGGCCTTGGGTGCAGCAATGCGCATAGCCGCCGGTACCGCAATATAAGACGCGCTCGCAGCCAATACAGCCAACATGAATCGATTGGCAATATCCGCAGTAATGCACTGACTGATGTAGGCCACGGCAACACCATTAATGGCCGGTATGAAAAGAGCAAAAAGGGTGACAAACCAACCATACTTCACAAAGGCTGAAAATCTTTTGGCGGTAACCATCCCCATTTCAAGCAAGAAAATCGCCAAAAAGCCCTTGAAAATATCGGTGGTAAAAGGTTTGATCCCTTCGGCTTGTTTGACATCGGCTATGAGCCCGATGATCAAGCTGCCCAAAATAAGCAATACACTGCCGTTGGTAAAAGAATGTTTTACGACTGATTTTAAACGCAAGCCGTCAGCACTGGTTTGGGGCTCAAAACGGCGGATGAGGATTACGGCCACCACAATAGCCGGTGATTCCATGAGCGCCATAAGCGCCACCATATGCCCACCCGCACTGAGTTTTTGCATTTCAAGAAACGACACTGCCGATACAAAAGTTACCGCACTCACCGATCCGTATGAAGCCGCAATAGCCCCTGCATCACTCACACTGAGTTTGCGTTTGAGAATAAAAAAAGTATACAGTGGAACCAGCGATGCCAACAACACTCCAAACAATAATGAACCCGCAATTTCTTGATTCCAATGGCTGTGGGCCAACTCTTGCCCACCTTTGAACCCAATGGCAAACAACAAATAAAGCGAGATAAACTTGCTGCTTGATGCCGGAATTTCGAGATCGCTTTTGAGTTTGCAGGCTAGAATGCCCAAAACAAAAAACAACAAGGTCGGGTTGGTCAGGTTACTTAAAAGAATTTCAAACTCCATATTGCTTGGTTTGGATGAGAACCCATCGCTTCAAACCGGTTCGGGTTTATCTGGCAGTTAACGGGCTCTAATGAACGAGGCAAATTTGAAGAATTAAAACCATAAGTTTTTATTTAACTTTAATATGAATAATATAAAATATTTTAATAAGCAACCTACCTAAATCACATTAAAAACACAGATTCTGAAAAATCAATCCGCATAAAAAAACCGAAGACAACGCGCCTCCGGTTTTCATACAGTAATACAGTTGCATACTAACCCACAAATCGGGCATCGCGTGTGGCGTATTGCGCATACACCAACAAAGCGCCGACGACCATGAGGTTTCTGAAAATATTAAGCATATCGTTCTGAGATTCGGCCGCACGCGGAAGGTGCACGATAAAAATCATCAAAAACACATACAGCGCCATGAGCACCGAAGCCAATTTGTCAAACTTACCTACCAAGCAGCTGACAATAAAAGCCAAAATAAGCACCCCGGTAAAATAATTCCAAAACAACGGAGCCGGCAGTATTTGCGGCACAAAACGCGCCCCTACCTCTGGCATCCCAAAATGAAGCCCCACATACAACAAAAACGAAAGCGGGAATAAATACCGACCCAAGTTCAAGATTTTTTGCATAATCAGTCGGTTTAAGTGGTAAACGGAATCAAAGGTCTGATCTCAACCGAGCTTTGCGGATACTTCAAAATTGGGCAAGTCTGCCCCCATCGTTCTACCTCGGCGAGGTCATCTGATTGGCAAAGCACAAAACCCGTCACCAGCACACTACTGGCTTCTTTATAAGGTTGCTGCTCGATGCTTTGGTCTTGCTGTACCAAACTGCCTTGATAATGAATCGGCGCGGTATGCAACAATTTGCCTTGTTGGGCCATGTGCCCCATCCAAGCTTGCCATTTCGGAAGATCTTGCGCCATGTCTTCGGAGGTTGCCAAATAGCCATCCGCAGCACTGGCATTGCGGAATAATAATAAATACGCTGTCATTTGATTGAAATTTTAATGTGAATACTCACGCAAAGTTCACCCACAGAATTGATTTCAACGATGACAAAAGTCTACATTTTACAATTGGCGCTTGAGCCGGCTGTAAACATCTTTGTGGATGCCTAAATACGAAGCGATGAGTTTGCTCGAGAGTCGGTTCATCAAACCCGGTCTGTAGTGGCGCAGCCATTCCATGCGTTGCAAAGCCGTGAGCGACACAAAAGTATTGAGTCGATACACCGAATTGGCATAAGAGGCTTCGAGTACTTGTTTGTACACCTGATCAAACTGCGGTACGCGGTGCATCATCTCTTGAAACCGAGCCCGATCAATGGCCAGTAGATACGAAGGTTCCACCGCACGGATGTTTTCGGTGGCGGGTTGCCCACTGCCAAAACTCATCAGCTCGCTGCACCAATGGTTTTCAATCACGATATCGCGCGTGGTCTCGTTCATATCAGCGTCGTATACAAACACCTGCAAACAACCTTGCGCAATAAAATACACAGATCCACACACCTGCCCTTGTTCGAGCAATAGGGTATTGCGCTTGACCTGCACAGGAATAAATTGCTCCAAGACCAAGTCTAAATGAGGCACGTCGGCCCCCAGGAGTTCCACCAGATGCTGTTTTAAAACTTCCCTCATACCGTTTGTTGTTCAAGTCGGGTAAACAAAACCGGATTCAGTGGCGTATCAATCACCGCACCCACTTGTGCCCCGGGACACCAGGTTTCCCAATCATTGCGTTGTCCGCTGTTGGTGGGTTCTTTGAGCGTCATTTGCGCATCCATATAAATAATGGTCATCACCTTTCGGACTTGATCTGATTGGTTGGCTCCGGCCCGGTGAAAAACCCAACCCGAATGATAGCTCACCTCGCCCAAGTCAAACGGCTCGATGATGTGCTCAAAATCGTGAATCCTGAGTTGCTGTTGGATGTGCGCCTCGCTTTCATCGCTGATGGATAATTCACGTCCTGATAAAATACGATGGCTTTGGGCACTAAATTCTAAAGGCCCCATATCGAGCGGAGTGGCCTGTAGCGGAATCCACACCGTAACGGTTTTGTCAGACGACAACGGCCAATAGTGCTGGTCGGCATGCCAGGGCGTAATGCCGCCGCCTGCTTCTTTAAAAAGCGCTTGGTCATGATAGAGCCGTACGCCCGATACTTGCATCAAATCAGCCGCCAGCTGCGCCAAACGTTGGCTAAAAACCAAGCTTTTGATGTGCGGGTCTTGTGTCCAAAGGTTGAACAACTGTAAAAAAGCTTTCCCGTAGGTACTGCGCTCTTGCAATGGCAGCGTTTGCGTATTGAGTGCTGCGACTTTTTGTGTAATCACTTCATTAAAATAAGCAACCACCTCAGCGGGTAAAACCTGTTTGAGTTTGATGTAGCGGTGCTCCTGATAAAACGCTACCTGCTCGGGTGTGAGCACGTAAGGCGTGTTTAAAATATCTGAAAACATAAAGCGTAGTGTTGTGCGGCGAAGTTAGGTTTTTTTGATGCTTTAAAGTTAACTTGATAACATATTTCAATGAATATTTGGTAATGATGGATGAAACGAAGATAGAATGGTTTTCAAATCACTGTGCATTTTGTGACAAAACCGCTACAAAAAACAATTTTGTCACAGAAGTTGTGACAAAACTCAAAATGCAACCGATTTGGTCACAACTTTTGATCAACATACCAAGCGATTGTTGTTTGCGTTAACTCAATAAAATTCTTTCTATGAAAACCAGCCCTAGACTTTGGTGTTTTGCCCTCGCCCTGCTGTTTTTAACTAGTTGTCAAAGCGCTCGCGAACATCGACAAATGCGCCAGATTTATATCGAAGAATTCAAACTCACCTATTTTGAAACGCTGTTGCAAAAAGCTTTTCACCACCCCGAGTTTCAAAAGGCTACCGCTTCAGACCGCAGCCATTTTTCAGAACCTATTTTAACCGAATCTTCACGCGCACTCATTGCGCAATACACCACCCTACACGCCGCCCAAATCCAACAAGACTCCATACAAAGCATCGGGCACCGCGCCGAAGGCAGCCAAGGCAAACGCGTTTGGGCTTTTGCGCTCAAACAATATAAAAGTAAGTGGTTGGAGGAGTTGGCGCGAAGTGAGGCGGGGAAGTTGAGAAGATAATTTGTTGTAAAAATTATCAGCTAAAGAATGTTGATTAATTTGTTAGAGGTACTCACAAAGAAATAGCTGAATCCTATATTTTTGTTTTCATCCGATATGATTCACAAAACATCCATGAATAATACGATTGCCAAACCTTTTTTAAAATGGGCTGGAGGAAAAACCCAGTTACTTAATGATATTGCAGAAGCCTTACCGGTTGATTTTAAAAATGAACCTTATACTTTTGTAGAACCCTTTGTAGGAAGCGGTGCTGTACTATTTTGGATGCTTGAAAATTTCCCCAACATCAACAGAGCCATCATCAATGACATCAATGGTGATTTGATCAACACCTACCGAATCATTGCGCAGCAACCTGACCAATTGATTGCGATACTCAGCCAATTACAAAAAGAATTTCACGCCTTTGAAATCGATGCACAAGGCCGCAAAGCTTATTACATGAGCAAACGCGCAGAGTTCAACCAGCGAAACACAGACAATTGCACGCATGCTGCTTTGTTTATCTTTTTGAACCGCACTTGTTTTAATGGATTGTTCCGTGTAAACCGCAGCAATCATTTTAATGTTCCGATGGGCAGCTACATCAAACCGCTGATTTGTGATGCCGAAAACCTCAGAGCGGTGAGCCAACTTTTACAAAAGGTAGAAATCCTACAGGGCGATTACCAACAAACCCTAGATTATGTCAGTGGCTCTACCCTATTTTATTTTGACCCACCCTACAAACCGCTCAGTGCCACCTCAAGTTTTAACTCGTATGCAAAAGATGAGTTTGGTGACCAAGAACAAATCCGTCTCAGAGACTTTTGCCAAACCCTGGATGAAAAAGGACATTCCTGGATGCTGAGCAACTCAGACGTCAAGGGCAATAACCTAAACAATCCTTTTTTTGACGACCTTTATGCAGCATTTAACATCAACCGAGTATACGCCAGAAGAAACATCAACTCCAAAGGTAGTAAGCGCGGTAAATTAACAGAACTCTTAATTACCAACTACTCTTATGAACAAGCTTTGTCGATTGCTTGAATACTTAAAAGAACGTAAACTGATTTTCGTCACTACTTTGTTTTTTTATACCTAGATCTCCTAAAATAACCTCATAAAGCCTATTTTGCAATCCTTTGCCTGCACCTCCACTAAAATCACTATCACTTCCAAAATAAGTATGACCACTTTTTTTAACATCAGAAAAAATTAAATCAATTTTTTCTTCTAATCCACTCCTTTCTATTTTTAACACATCAAATGGGTCTTTTATGCCATAATCTATTTTGATCTTGTTGAAAACATTGGGCAGTAATTTTATGAGAGCTCCCATACCTGTAGTTTTTAGCAATACACAACTGTACTTTTTTTCTAAATCATTTGGCATAAACTCCGAATAAATGCCAAATAAGATATCAAAATATGTTTTTATAAATTCTGCAATAAGTTTATAATTCTCACCATCCTTTTGGAAATCAACATAAATGAAACTAAACGTTCCGTTTTTAAAATGTGGCATAAGAGCATCAACAAAAAAGGATTGTGAAACATAACCTTCTCCAGTACCTAACATTTTTATTTTTTTATAAAGCGGAGAACCTATTTTATAATTTAAATGAGAAACAATATCATGTAAAAGTTTTTCTACTGATTTACCTCTTGTGGATGAACCAAAAATATCATAATAAAAAGACTTGTTAACTTTGATTTGATTAAAGTTTACTGTTGCAAATATTTCTGCTTGTTCATAGGGATCGAAATCTAAAAGGAATGTTACTATAAATTCAAATTCCAGAACACTTTTTTTAATATAATCATGAGGTGGAAAATTATTTTTTGTCAACTGGAAATCAGATTTATTTGATTTCTTTAATTTGATGTCTTTCCAATCGGTTTCTTCAAGCAACAATTCTAAACCTGCTATTCTATGTTGTCCATCAACTATTAATGCCTGTTTTGAAAAAGGTATGTATAAATTGTTATCTTCAACAAAGCTATATTCTTTCAAACTTTCAGTTTCATTTGATAAATAATTATCGTAATCTTTTTTTGACTTTATATCATCATTCGTTTTAAGAGATAAAATAATTGAAGAGGGAAAAGTACCTAATGGTGATATTCTATTTTTTTCATAATTAAATTTATTAGATATATTTTTTAAAAAAAACAATTTAATATCATATGCCCTATCACTGCTTTTTAATCTTTGATAGTGTAATAAATCTTCATCAGGAACAACTGAATGATCTTCATCAAACGGGTCCTTTTCAGAAGCTTTTCTACTTGTATATCTAATAATTTTCGACAGTTGAGTGATATTGAGCTTACCAACAAATATGTTTTTATTTACAAGCTGTTCCAGTTTTTCAACTTTAATTGGTTTTATTTCTTCCATATTTTAGAGTACTGGTTGTTGTTCGTTATCAGGATTTATTTTTGGATTATTATCAAAATCTTGCATGTCATCATCATCTGGTTTTCCATATAATTTTAACTCAAGTTCTTGTATTCTTTTTAATAAAAAATTAAAATTATTGTTTTGAAATCTTTGAGTTGTTTCAATATCTTCTTGAATCGCTTTTCTGTAATCTTTAATATCAATTTTAATCATGTCCATTTCATTTCTTGCTACTTCTGATCCTTTTTTAGAAGCAATTGTTTCGGCAATTCTTTCTATATCTCTTTTTCCATCATTGTTTAAAAAAACTTCTACATGTCCTTTTGTCAAATCTGAAATCTTTTCATTTGTTGCTTTCTTAGCAACCTCTTCAGCTTTAGCCTTTACTGCGTCTAATGCCATTTGTCTAGTATCATGAATAGACTTAAATCCGAAAAAACCAACTATAGATAAAATAAAACCTATAATTGTTCCATAATACTTCATGTTTTCATTCCTTTCCTTTTCAGATTTTTGAATGTCTTCTTCAAATTCAGAAAACTTTTCATCAAGCATTTCATTTAAACTTTCTTTGTCAACAGAATATTTACCATTGTTTACAAATTCAATCTTTACTTTCTGTTTTACAGTCTTTACTTTTTGATGTTCGTTTAGGTTTGTATTACTAAAAAAATAAATAATATAAATTATTAAGCCTAATGCTACTAAATTTAAAAAATTTGGAAACCAAACTATAAACGGAATAATGTAACTGTCTTCCTGTGACTCAATTCTTTCATTTCTTTCTGAATTCATTATAATCCTATTTCGTTAAACGGTAATTCTTCAATAAAATATTTACAACCTACGCTGTTAATGTAATCAAAAACATCCCTGTACTCAGGCTTATCAAACCAATCATTCAAAACATAATAATACTCGACTTTTATATTTAGCGGCGCAAAGAGTTTTATATACTGTTTTCTTTTGAAATCACAGGTTTGAAGCTTTTCATCCACCGAGCCAGAGCCGGCTTGGTATTTCTTTTCAATAATGTACATGGTATCTCCAACTAAAAGAGCCCCATCCGGAAGTAATTTCTTTGAGAGTATTTTTGTGTAGTCTACTCCTTTGGGAGTTAAAAAACTATGATAAAGATTGTGCTTTTCATAATAGTGGGCCACTATAGCGCCTTGTCTAAAAACTTGATTCCCCATTACCGTAAAATCCGGATGTTGGTTTAGTGCTTCGAGAAGATCTGTTCTGCCTTCAAAAGCCAATCCGTTATGATTGGTTTTGGCTCCACCGCCTACTGTATTTGGTTTTTTGGCCATACTAAATTTCATTTATAGCATCGTACAACATTCTTCTTCCGCTGTAATGCCAATAGGTAATGTCTTGTTCCGCAAAAAGCCATTTTAGACACTCCAAAATTATTGCTGCATTGTATCCTGAATTAAAACTGAAATCATCACGAACAGGTAAATTACAATTATAAACTCTATCAATTTGTTCTTTGAGTTCGGCATACAGCACTTGATTTTCAACTTTTTTCGAACTTAAATCATCTAAAATATGTTCGTGACTGGGTCTCGTAGTTGATCTTTTTTGATTTCCTTTATCATTGAAATATCCTAGATTGAAATTAATACCTGATACATTCAGTGTAAAATCAAATCCATTGTTAAATTGTGCTGGGCGTTGGAGATAAATTGTCATCCCATCAATTTCTTTTATAACATATCTATTTCTCGAAGCTAATTCATATCTATCTTGCCCTGGTTCCTCTTTAAGAAACATTTCAATCAACTCCCTTCTCAGTCCCTCTCTGTTGGTAGAAAAGACATGAGTTGATAAATCAATAATGTTCATGAGTTTAAATGTTTAAAAGTTCCGACAAACTAACATTCAATGCCTTTGCCAATTTCTCAATGTTCACCAAAGAAGGGTTTCGCTCACCTCTTTCAACCATTCCTATGTAGTTTCGGTGTAAACCACTCTTTTCTGCTAGGCTTTCTTGTGAAAGGTTTTGACTTACCCTAAGCTCTCTAACTCGATTACCAAATGCTATGAGAATTTTGTCATTGTCCATCAGTCAAAGTTGGTTTATTAAATTCAAAAAAACTACACACAATAAGTGTGATTTGATATATTATTCTTATTTTTGATCGGTCTTCAAACCAATAAGTATGAAAATAGATTTTAAAGGAAAGCCAGAGCCAAACTCACCTATTCAAAATTTAATTGACTTTATTCAAGAAACCAAAGCCGAGCAATTGTGGAGTTACATGGGGCTAACAACGGTGATTGATCCGACGGTTGATTATCAGAGTCATAATTTATTAGTAAGGTGGTTGGATATTCATGAAGGATTTAATGACAAAATAATAGTAAATTCGTTGGATGAATTTAATATGCACTTTAAGCCTGTAAACTAATGAATAAGCCTTTTTTCAAATCCAAAGACAAAAACTTCTACCTTTTACAAGGCGATTGTAAAGAGTTGTTGCCCCAATTTGAGCACAAGTTTGACATGGTGTTTGCCGACCCGCCGTATTTTTTATCCAACAATGGTTTGTCTATTCAAAGTGGGCAAATTGTATCGGTCAACAAAGGCCAATGGGACAAGTCTGAAGGGTTTGATTTTATCAATGATTTTAACCGCAGTTGGCTTCAGCTAGTGCGAGAAAAACTCAAAGACAACGGCACGATTTGGATTAGCGGAACTTATCACAATATTTTCTCGATTGGTCAATTGTTGCAAGAGCTTGATTTTAAAATTCTCAATGTCATTACTTGGGAGAAAAACAATCCGCCACCCAATTTTTCGTGTCGCTTTTTTACCCACTCGGCCGAGCTGATTATTTGGGCGCGCAAAAAAGAAAAAGTACCCCATTACTACAACTATGAGTTGATGAAACAACTCAACGGCAACAAACAAATGAAAGACGTTTGGAAGCTTCCGGCCATTGCGCGTTGGGAAAAATCCTGCGGCAAGCACCCTACACAAAAACCCTTATCGGTGCTCACCCGCATCATACTGGCCTCAACCCAGCCCAATGCTTGGATATTAGACCCTTTTACCGGCAGTTCTACCACGGGCATTGCAGCCAATTTACTCAACCGCAGATTTTTGGGCATCGATATGGAAACTGAATTTTTAGACATCAGTAAAAACAGAAAACTCGAAATCGATCAACCCAATATTGCCGCTGACTACTTAAAAAAAATAAGCGGCTTTAACCACAAAACCGAACTCGAAAACTTCTTGCTCAAAGAGCCAGTTGGTGAGTATAGTTTGGATATATCTTTTGTAAAAAGTAAAACCAAAAACAAAACACACAATGGCGATTCCAAAATTTGACGAACTCAGAATATCTTCTTTAAAATTATTGGCCAACGGAAGCTCCATGAAACTCAAAGAGTTTATCAGCCCCATTGCACAAGAACTCGAACTTACCCAAGAAGAAGTCAATCAGATGTACCCATCAGGCAATGCCAACATTTTTTATGACAGAATCTCATGGGCATTGAGTTATTTGTATATGTCTGGCTTGGTTGAGAAACCCAGTCGAGGTGTATACAAAATCAGCCAAAAAGGACTTGAAATTCTTGAAAAAGGCCCAGAATTTATCAATGAATATGTTGATAATGAAATCGCAAAAAGAGAACCCGTTAAAAGAAATAAACTTTCTGAGGTAGAAAATGTAGCATCCAAAGAACGGCTCACACCGCAAGAAGAACTTTACAGTTCATTTGACAACATCAGAGACTCAATTTACAATGAGATTTTGACAACTATACTATCAAAGACACCGCAAGCTTTTGAAAAACTTGTAGTTCACTTACTTCAAAAAATGGGCTATGGCGGTGAGATTAAAAACTCAGGTATCGTAACTAAATATTCTAATGATGGTGGAATTGATGGAATCATCAAAGAAGATATTTTAGGGTTTGGCAGAATCAATATTCAAGCTAAAAGATATCAATTAGAAAATTCTGTAAGCCGTGCAGAAATTCAAAAATTTGTAGGCGCCCTCGCTACTGCACAATCCAATAAAGGGGTGTTTATCACTACTTCTTATTTTACAAAAGGAGCCATTGAATACGTTGAAAATTTATTCGGAAATGCAACCATCGTGCTCATTGATGGAAAAGATCTTGCCAGATACATTTATGATTTTGGTTTAGGAATGCAAATAGAGCAAACCATACAAATCAAAAAACTAGATTCGGATTTTTGGGATGAAATGCCTGATGAAATTAAAAAGTAATTAGATATAATTTGCATTCCATTTTTAGATAAAATTCATCTATTAAAACCTCTAGAAATCACCACAACAACCACCCCTCCCAACCCCATCTCTTTAACCCAACTCCGTATTTTGTTTGAGTCTTCTTTGTAAAACACCCCCATTTTACAAACAAAATACAAACATGACTCAAACAACACTCAAACAAATGGGTCAAAAAGGGCTGTTTTTTGGGGTTTATCGGTGGATATTTCTGTGGTAAATGTTTCAATTCAAATCTGCTGCTAAACGAATAGTTACTCATAAAAAACTTTGTTTATTGAAAGTCAGTTACTTAGTTGTTTGATAACTCAAGCACATGGAGTATTTTTGGAGCGCAAAGTAGCTCAAAGTCAACACGAAGTTTAAGAAGGTTTAAAAAGTTTAGGAAGTTTAGTTAAGACATTCCGTTCCTGACAACCGACAACCGACAACCGACGACCGACGACCGACCACAAGTTTAAAAAAGTTTAGTTGCAACATGCTGTTGCACGCATCATCGCTCCTGAAATGTTTTATTCTGTGCGCGTCAGTTGCTCAATATCTCAGTAACTCAAGCACATGGAGTAGTTTTTGGAGCACAAAGTAGCTCAAAGTCAAAACAAAGTTTAGTAAGGTTTAAAAAGTTTAAGAAGTTTAGTTGAAACATTCTACTACGCTAATCATCCACTTCCCAATTATCTTCTATCCTATAGCGAAGCGGTCTAAAGGCACAGCCGTGTCCAACAGCGCAGCGGTCTATTTTAGTTTATAAAGTTTAAGAAGTTTAGTTGAAACATTCTATTACACTAATCATCCACTTCCCAATTATCTTCTATTCCATAGCGAAGCGGTCTAAAGGCGCAGCCGTATCCTAAAGCGCAGCGGTCTCAAAGCTCAACCACTCAAAATAAAATTCACGCCCCACTACCGATACATTTCATCCCGAAAAAAATTACCTTTGCGCTTTGCAAAAATCACCATGTTTACAGATACCATCGAAGTACTCGGGGCCCGAGTGCACAACCTCAAAAATATTGACCTGACCATCCCGCGCGAGCAGCTCGTGGTCATTACCGGACTTTCGGGTTCGGGCAAGTCGTCGCTGGCTTTTGACACCATTTATGCCGAGGGGCAGCGCCGTTATGTAGAAACGTTTTCGAGCTATGCCCGGCAGTTTTTGGGTGGCCTGGAGCGTCCGGATGTAGACAAAATCGATGGCCTCTCGCCGGTGATTGCCATTGAGCAAAAAACCACAAGCAAGAGTCCGCGCTCTACCGTGGGCACCATTACCGAGGTGTATGACTTTTTGCGCCTCTTGTATGCGCGTGCCGCCGATGCGTATAGTTATAACACCGGTGAGCTCATGGTGTCGTATTCAGACGCGCAAATCAAAGAGCTCATCATACAGCATTTTACCGGCAAGCGCATCAATATTTTAGCGCCGGTCATTCGCGCCCGCAAAGGTCATTACGGCGAGCTTTTTCAGCAGATTGCCAAGCAGGGATTTTTGCGCGTTCGCGTGAATGGCGAAATCAAAGAAATCACCCCGGGCATGAAGCTCGACCGCTACAAAACACATGATATAGAAATCGTCATTGACCGTTTGCTGATGGAAGCTACTGCCGATGCCAAACAAGCCGAGCAAAACGATTTGCGCTTGTCGCAAAGCATCCAGACAGCCATGTACCACGGCGACAACATCTTGATGATCCTGGATCAAGACACCGACGAAGTGCGCTATTTTAGCCGCAATTTGATGTGTCCCACCACGGGCATTTCGTATCAAAACCCCGAGCCGAATTTGTTTTCGTTTAACTCGCCCAAAGGTGCTTGCCCTAACTGCAATGGTTTGGGGCACATCGATGAAATCAACCTCAAGAAGATCATTCCGAACCCCAAGTTATCGATCAAAGCCGGTGGTTTGGCTCCGCTGGGCGAATACAAGAACAGTTGGATTTTCAAGCAACTCGAAACCATTGGCGAGCGTTTTGGCTTTAAAATGACCGATGCCATCGAGAAGATTCCCGAAGATGCTATGGAGATTATTTTGCACGGCGGACGCGAGAAGTTCCATATAGCATCCAAAACTTTGGGCGTTACCAAAGAGTATAAAATTGAGTTCGAAGGCATCTCGCACTTCATCAAAAACCAGCACGACGAAAGCGGCTCGAGCAGCATTAAGCGCTGGGCCAAAGAGTTTATGGACGAGGTGATTTGTCCGGAGTGCCACGGCTCGCGCCTGAAGAAAGAAGCGCTGTATTTTAGAATCAACAACCAAAATATTCAGCAGCTTTCTGAAATGGACATCGCTGATTTGGCCCAATGGTTTGACCAATTAGATGCTGTTTTGACGGCCAAGCAAAAGCAAATTGCCACCGAGGTGGTCAAAGAAATCCGCGACCGACTGCACTTTTTGGTCAATGTAGGTTTGGATTATCTCTCGCTGAGCCGCAGTTCAAAATCGCTTTCGGGCGGTGAGGCGCAGCGCATCCGATTGGCCACACAAATTGGTTCGCAACTCGTGGGCGTGTTGTATATATTGGATGAGCCGAGCATTGGTTTGCACCAGCGAGACAACGAAAAACTGATTAAATCACTCGAGCAACTGCGCGACATCGGCAACTCGGTGTTGGTGGTTGAACACGACAAAGACATGATTGAGCGCGCCGATTATGTGGTGGATATTGGCCCCAGAGCCGGCAAACACGGCGGAGAAATCATCAGTCAAGGCACGCCTGAAGAAATCCTCAAACAACATACCCTGACGGCTCAATACCTCAACGGCGAGCTTGAAATAGCCGTACCTAAAAAACGTAGAGCGGGCAACGGAAAGTTTTTAAAACTCAGCGGCGCCACGGGCAACAACCTCAAAGGCGTCAACATTGAACTGCCGCTCGGGCAACTGATTTGCGTAACAGGCGTTTCGGGTTCGGGCAAGTCAACGTTGATCAACGAGACGCTCTACCCTATTTTGAATGAACATTTTTTTAATGCCGTCAAAAAGCCGATGCCGTACAAAAAAATCGAAGGCCTGGAGCATATTGACAAAGTTATTGATATTGACCAAAGCCCGATTGGGCGAACGCCGCGCTCGAATCCGGCCACGTATACCGAGGTGTTTTCAGAAATCCGCAATTTGTTTGCGATGACCTCTGAGAGCATGATTCGCGGCTATAAAGCCGGGCGTTTTAGCTTTAACGTGGCGGGCGGACGTTGCGAAACCTGCGAAGGCTCGGGCGTGCGCACCATCGAAATGAGCTTTTTGCCTGATGTATACGTAGAATGCGAAACCTGTCAGGGCAAGCGATTCAACCGCGAAACTCTAGAGATTCGCTACAAAGGCAAATCCATTTCAGACGTGCTCAATATGACGGTGGACGAGGCAGTGGTGTTTTTTGAACACATTCCGAAGATTTACCGAAAAATCAAAACCATCCACGATGTGGGCTTGGGCTATATTACGCTCGGGCAACAAAGCACCACGCTTTCGGGCGGTGAGGCGCAGCGCATCAAACTGGCCGGGGAGCTTTCAAAAAAAGACACCGGAAACACCTTTTATATCTTGGATGAACCCACCACCGGTTTGCATTTTGAAGACATCCGTGTGCTCATGGAAGTGATTCAAAAACTCGTGGACAAAGGCAATACGATACTGGTGATTGAACACAATATGGACGTGATCAAACTGGCCGATTATATCATTGATATTGGTCCCGAAGGCGGCAAAGGCGGCGGAACCGTCGTGGCTACCGGCACGCCCGAAGAAGTGGCTAAAAAAGGAAAAGGGTATACGGCGCCGTTTTTGAAGCGGGAATTGGATTTAAGCCAAAAACGCAATTGATAAATTTTACAGCTGATTTAATTTTTTAGCTTAATTTAGCGCGCTGTTTTAAAAACGCAGGCATCACTCGGAAACAGCTCTGCAGCCCAGAGCGCAGCAGCATCCCCAAGCGCCGGGGTTCGGCGGTTGGGATACCGCGGAGCGCTGGAAATGCTGCCCAAATAAATAAAAGAATATAAATACGAGATATGAAAATACAGGATTTTGATAATGACGAGGATAAAGTAATTCAAGACAAGCTCAAACAAAAGACTTGGAATGAGATCCGCACCAACGATTCGTGGGCGATTTTTAAGATTATGTCAGAGTTTGTCAATGGCTATGAAACCATGGGGCGTATTGGTCCGTGTGTGTCGATTTTTGGATCGGCACGTACCAAGCCCGACAACAAATATTATTTATTGGCCGAGAAAATTGCTTTTAAAATCAGCAAAGCCGGCTATGGTGTGATTACCGGCGGTGGCCCGGGCATTATGGAAGCCGGTAACAAAGGCGCGCATTTTGGCGGCGGAACTTCGGTAGGCTTGAACATTGAATTGCCTTTTGAGCAGCACTACAATCCGTATATTGACAAAGACAAAAACCTCAACTTTGACTACTTTTTTGTACGCAAGGTAATGTTTGTCAAATATTCACAAGGTTTTGTGGTCATGCCGGGTGGTTTTGGCACGCTCGATGAACTTTTTGAGGCCATTACGCTGATTCAAACCAAGAAGATTGGCAAGTTTCCGATTATTTTGGTCGGTAGAGATTTCTGGGCGGGCTTGATGGATTGGATCAAAGAAGTCATCATTGAGCGCGAACAAAATGCCAATCCGGACGATATGAATTTGTTCAGAATTGTAGACACCGAAGACGAAGTGGTGGAAGCGCTGGACAACTTCTACAAAAAATACAACTTAAGCCCGAATTTTTAATCGGGCTTTTTTTATATTTATGTCCAAAATTGCTTTGCCCTTGAAATCTCTTCTCAAAATACTTTGTTGTTGGCTCATACTCTGGGCTTCTTCAGGGCAAGTATATGCACAGCATGAAATACAAGCCCAAGTCGTGTTGGACCCTGCCACGCACAGCTGTAGCGTGCACGAACAGCTCACCTATTTTAATCAAAGCAACGATACGCTTAAAAAACTCATTATCAACGATTGGAACAACGCCTACGCAAGCAAGAGTTCTTTGCTGGCCAAGCGTTTTTCGGATGAGTTTGTGCGCAGTTTTCACTTTGCGCGCGCCAAAGAATTAGGGGCTACTTCGGTTGAGAAAATTGCCGCGACGAGTAACCAAGCCTTGAATTGGAAACGTTTGCCCGATCAAGTGGATTTGATTGAAATTGAACTCGCCCAACCCATCTTACCCAGACAAAAGCAAACAATTGTATTGGATTATGTGTTGCAAATTCCCAGCAGTCGCTTTACTGATTTTGGCTACAATGATCGCGGGGGCTATGCTTTGCGCGATTGGTTGCTATTGCCGGCTTTGTACAAAGACCGCGATTTTGTAAAGTACAGCAACGGCGATTTAGACGATGCGGCTTATGGCTTGAGTAATTTTGACCTGCAAGTAACGGTTCCGGAGCATTTAAAACTTTTTACTGATTTGACCGAGGTAAGCGCCAGCGCAAGCAACCAAAAAACTACGTATCAACTCTTGGCTAAAGCGCGCACCAATTTTAGTTTTTATCTTGAACCAAAGCCTGAGTTCTACAGTTATAAAAACAATGATTTAGAGATTTTTACTGATATCAAAGACGCTAAACTCAACGACATTCAAAAGGCAATCATTATTGATCAAATTGCCGATTATGTTCAGGAAAAATTAGGCAAATATCCGCAAGCCAAAATGACGCTTTCGATGGTGGATTACAATCGAAATCCGTTTTACGGGCTCAATCAGTTGCCTTCGTTTATCAGTGTTTTTAAAGACGATTTTATGTTCGAGCTCAAGTTTTTAAAAACCTACCTCCATACGTATTTGCAAAATAGTTTACATCTGGATCCGCGCAAAGAGCATTGGATTTATGACGGAATTCAAACTTATTTGATGATGCAATACGTAGAGCAATTCCACCCGGATATGAAAATGATGGGCGGCTTGTATCAATACCGTTGGCTGCGCGGTTTTAATTTGGTCAGCACCGGTTTTAACGAGCAATACAACTATTTTTACTTGCTGATGGCGCGCAAGAATTTAGACCAAGCGCCGGGCGAATCACGCGAGCAACTCATTCGCTTTAACGAAAAAATTGCAACCAAATATCAAGCGGGCTTAGCTTTGAAATACCTCGACAGTTATCTTGAAAACAACAAAGTCAATCAAGCATTGCAAACTTTTGTGGCCCAAAACACTGAGCAAAATACTTCGCGTGCTGATTTTGAACAAGCCCTCAAACAGCAAACAAATCAAAACATCGATTGGTTTTTTAAGCATTGTATCGATAGCCGAAAACCCATTGACTTTACCTTGGAGAAAGTCACAAAAACAAAAGACAGCGTAACGTTTACCGTACACAACAAAACCGGTGTTGCCTTGCCTGTTCCGGTGTTTGGTTTGTATCAAAAGCAAATTATTTTCAAGCAATGGATTGATCAATTTGACCGCGACACTACGCTCACCATCGCCCGAACCACTTTTGACAAGTTGGCTTTAAACCACCTCAACGAAGTGCCCGAATACAACCGTCGGAACAATTACAGAACCTTGCGCGGCGGAATTCACCCCAACAAACCGTTTAAATTTACTTTGCTCAAAGATTTAGAAAACCCGCAATACAACCAGATTATTTATGTGCCATCCATCGGCTACAATTTATATGATGGCATAACCCCGGGCTTGCGTTTGCACAACAAAACGATTCTAAACCGCCCCTTTAACTACGACATCAATCCGATGTACTCGTTCAAAACAACTGCAGTAAAAGGTCATATGTCGTTGGCTTACAACCAACTCAACCGCGATAGTCAGTTGTATTATATTCGGTATGCGCTCAACAGTTCATTGTTTAATTATGCGCCCGATGCTTCGTATTTTAAGGTGAATCCGAATATTACTTTTAACCTCCGAGACAAAGATTTCAGAAGCAACCACCGCCAAGCTTTTGTGATGAAATACAGCGCAGTACAAAAACAACAAACCGATTATTTGGTCGAGACCAACATACAGAATTACTCGGTTTTTGGTTTTAAATACGTTGATGCGCACAACGAAGTGGCTCGTAAGTTTAATTTGATTACCGACACTCAATTTTCGAACAGTTTTGGCAAAGTATCGGGTGAAATTCAATACCGAAAACTCTTCAACAACAGCCACCAGTTTGATATTCGTTTGTTTGCCGGAACTTTTACCTATAACCGAAATACCAACAACAGCGCCTTTGACTTTGGCTTGACGCGCATCAACGATTATTTGTTCGAGCAAGAGTTGTTGGGTCGATCTGAAAAAACCGGCGTGTTCAGTCAGCAGTTTATCATGGGTGAAGGCGGTTTCAAATCAAAAGTATCGCCCGAAACGGTGAATCAGTGGCTCATCACCAGCAATTTGAGCTTTAATGTTTGGAATTGGATAGAACTTTACGGCGATGTAGGCATGGTCAAAAACAGACTAACTGCGGAGCAATTTGTTTACGACAGCGGTATTCGTTTGAATTTGGTTCCGGACTATTTTGAATTTTACTTTCCGGTATATTCTAACAACGGTTGGGAAATCACCCAAAGTCAATACAACCAAAAAGTGCGCATTGTTTTTACCATCGACCCAAAAATACTGGTGAACCTTTTTACCCGAAAATGGTTCTAAGGTTTGCGAAAAACGGATTGATTTTTAGAGAATTATCACTATTTTAGAATTTTTATTGCATTATAAAAAAATTGATTCGAAAATTCAGACTCAAAATCGAATAATCAAAAAACTAATTTTATTTGCGAACCGTCAAACAATTGGTTTTTTAATTAAATTTGTTGACCAAAGTTAAAAGTGATTCCGTTTATGACACAAGCCGAAACCAGTACCGCACTGACTTTTGAAGACTTTAAAAAAGAAGTAGTCAATGACTACAAGATTGCCGTTACCAGCCGCGAATGCAGTTTGCTTGGGCGACGCGAAGTATTGACCGGAAAGGCCAAGTTTGGCATCTTCGGCGACGGAAAAGAAGTGCCGCAATTGGCCATGGCTAAAGCCTTTAAAAATGGAGATTTCAGATCGGGCTATTACCGCGACCAGACTTTTATGATGGCCATTGGACAACTCAGCATTGAGCAATTCTTTGCCGGTTTGTACGGACATCCGGACATCAACCACGACCCGATGAGCGCCGGACGCCAAATGGGCGGTCACTTTGCTACCAAAAGTTTAAACGAAGACGGAAGCTGGAAAAATCTTACCGAACAAAAAAACTCCAGTGCCGACATCTCGCCTACCGCCGGACAAATGCCGCGTTTGTTGGGATTGGCACAAGCTTCTAAAATATACCGTGAAGTTCCGGGCATCGACACCAGTTTGTTTTCAAAAAACGGAAACGAAGTGGCTTGGGGCACCATTGGCAATGCGAGTACCTCAGAAGGTTTGTTTTTTGAAACCATCAACGCTGCGGGCGTTTTACAAGTTCCGATGGTGATTTGCGTTTGGGACGATGAATACGGAATTTCGGTGCATGCGCGCCACCAAACCACCAAAGAAAACATCTCTGAAATTTTGGGCGGATTTCAACGCGACGAGCAAACCAAAGGTTATGAAATCATCCGCGTGAAAGGTTGGGATTATGCCGAATTGGTCGCTGCTTTTGAAAAAGCCTCTAAAATAGCTAGAACCGAACATGTTCCGGTAATGATTCACGTGCGCGAACTCACGCAACCACAAGGACACTCTACTTCGGGTTCGCACGAGCGTTACAAAAATGCCGATCGTTTGGCTTGGGAAGCCGAGTTTGACTGCATCAGACAAATGCGTTTGTGGATGTTGAGTTTTAACATTGCCACCGAAGCCGAACTCGACGAAATTGAATCTGAAGCTAAAAAAGCCGTTCTAGAAGGCAAAAAGAATGCTTGGAATGCTTTTGTCAGTCCGATTAAAGCCGAGCAACAAGAATTGTGTGACTTGCTCTCGCAAATAGCCCAACAGAGCGACAACAAAGTTTTCATCGAAAAATACGCTGCCGATTTAGCCGCTACCAAAGAGCCGGGCCGCAAGGATTTACTCGTTTTGGCACGCAAAATTTTGCGTATGGTTACCGGCGAAAGCGGACAAACTACGCTGGCGCAATGGATTAAAAATTATACGAATACAATTCAACCTAAATACAGCTCACATCTGCATTCGGCCTCAGCTCAAAATGTTTTTTCAGTGACGGAAGTAAAACCTGAATACGACGAAAGCTCAGAAGATACCGACGGTCGCGTGGTACTCAGAGATAATTTTGATGCCTTGTTCAGCAAATATCCGCAGGCTTTGATTTTTGGCGAAGACTCCGGAAACATTGGCGATGTCAACCAAGGACTCGAAGGCATGCAAGAAAAATACGGCGAATTGCGCGTAGCTGATGCGGGTATTCGCGAGGCTACTATTTTGGGACAAGGGATTGGTATGGCGATGCGCGGCTTGCGTCCGATAGCTGAAATCCAATATCTGGATTATTTGCTGTATGCTTTGCAGATTATGAGCGATGATTTGGCGACGCTACAATACAGAACACAAGGAAACCAAAAAGCTCCGCTGATCATCAGAACCCGAGGACATCGCTTGGAAGGTATTTGGCATTCGGGCTCACCGATGGGCATGATTATTCACGCTCTGCGCGGAGTGCATGTTTTGGTTCCGAGAAATATGACCAAAGCCGCAGGATTCTATAACACACTGATGGAAACCGATGAACCGGCCTTGGTAGTAGAATGTTTGAATGGCTACCGACTCAAAGAAAAAATGCCGACCAATTTAGGCGAATTCAAAACCCCGATTGGTGTGGTTGAAACCCTTAAAGAAGGCGCAGACATTACCTTGGTATCGTATGGTTCGACTTTGCGCTTGGTTGAACAAGCTGCCAAAGAATTACTCGAAATAGGTATTGATTGCGAAATTATCGATGCACAATCGCTGTTGCCTTTTGACATCAACCAAGACATTGTAAAAAGCGTCATGAAAACCAATCGTTTACTCGTGATTGATGAAGATGTTCCGGGTGGAGCGTCAGCGTATATTTTGCAACAAGTCATTGACGAGCAAAACGCCTATGAATATCTCGACAGCAAACCGCAAACGCTGAGCGCACAACCGCATCGTCCGGCTTATGGAACCGACGGAGATTACTTCTCAAAACCATCGATTGAAGATATCTATGAAAAAGTCTATGCGATGATGAGCGAGGTCAATCCGAAGAAATATCCGGCTTTATATTAAAAACCTTTCCCCGACAGCGCTCGGGGATTTTTTTGTTGACCCAATAAATCCAAAATCCTTGCGTTATCGTTTTTGAAATAGCCCTAACGATGAAAAAACTAATGCTCTTTTTGTTGGCCTTTGCTGTATTGGCTTGTAAATCTGGTCAAGACAAAAACATCGTTCGCGGATATAAAAAACTCGACGCGGAAGACCTCAATCCCGAACAAAAAAACAAAACTGCCGTTTTGGGCAAACAGATTTTGTCCACTTGCAATACTTCACACTTAAAACCGCTTAGTCCCAAAGACGCCACAGACAAAGTCATCAAGAACATGACGGTCAAACGCATGACGCAAACCTGTTTGAAATTCAGAACCCAATACGGCAACTTCAAAGAACTTACTTTTGTAGAAGCATACAAAAACCGAAAAACAGACGAGATAGTTTATCGATATCAAGCTAAATTTGACAAAAAGAATGCGCTCAAAGAACTGCGTATGTTGGTCAATGAGCAAAATCAATTGGCCGCTGTACAATCAAAAGATTGGAATGATGTGTTTGTTCCGTAAGAAAATGAAATTAAAACTCCTATTGACTTATTTGGTTTTGTGGTGCTCCGTTACCATCCAGGCGCAAAACACACTGAACTTTAAAAACCAAAACCTTCCGGCTACCGAACTGTGGAATTTTGTGTGTGAAGAATACGCTTTATACGGAACAACTCAGTTGCAAATAGCCAAAACCAGCCAAGGCGGATTACTCAAAATATCGATGCCGGCGCATGATGACAATGCTTTTATTATGGGAAATTTGTATTTGGATTTAGCCGATGGAGCCACGCTGATTTGCACCGACAAAGGCTTTAGAGAAAACAAAGACAATCAAATGAACTCATTTTATGTTTTTTCGGCGGCTGAAATGAATAAACTTCAGAAAAACAATATTTTGCGTGTGCGTTTTCAGATTGTCAGCAAGAAAAAGAAGTTCGGCAACCAAAATGGTTATTTTACTGCCGTAAACAAAAAAGCATACTTCTCAACTTATTACGCAACAGACGACAAAACCAATCCTACTGCGCAAGCCGTAAAAGCTTTGTATGCAACTTCACCAACAGCGCATTAAGTTGTTATCTTTGTGGTGATTTTAGCACAAATTTCATGAATATTAAACTTTTGGCCATTGGCAAAACCGATCAGAACCATTTGCAAACACTCATTGACGATTATGCCAAAAGACTATCACATTACATCAAGTTTGATTTAGAAGTAATTCCCGATATCAAGAACGTCAAAAACCTCAGCGAACAGCAACAAAAAGAAAAAGAAGGCGAACTGATTTTGACCAAGATTGGCTCATCTGACCAAATGATTTTGTTGGATGAAAACGGAAAGTCTTTTTCGAGCGTAGAGTTTTCGGCTGAATTGCAAAAGAAAATGAACTCAGGGATTAAAACTTTGGTGTTTGTCATCGGTGGCCCGTATGGATTTTCAGAGGCCGTTTACCAACAAGCACAAGGAAAAATTTCATTGTCAAAAATGACTTTCTCGCATCAGATGGTTCGGTTATTTTTTGTAGAACAACTCTATCGCGGCTTTACGATTTTGCGCAACGAGCCCTATCATCATCAATAGCTACAATTCCATTTGACAAAAAAGCTGAACGGTTTCAACCGCTGCTTTTACATCGTGCACTCTGAGGATTTTGGCGCCTTTATGAAGCGCCGTCATGTTTAAGGCGATGGTTCCTGTTAAAGATTCTTCCGGGGTGACTTTAAGTGTTTTATAAATCATCGACTTACGCGAAAGCCCTGCTAAAATGGGCAATTCAAGCAGATTGAACAATTCGAGTTTTTGTAAAATTTCAAAATTCTGCTCGACCGTCTTGGCAAACCCAAATCCGGGATCAATCACTAAATCATTGATGCCCAACGAACGCGCCTTTTGAATTCTTTCAGAAAAATACAGCATCATTTCTTTGACCACATCTTCGTATTGTGTTAATCCGGCCATCGTTTGCGGATTGCCGCGCATATGCATCATGATGTAAGGCACTTTATATTTCGCCACTACAGACATCATTTGATCATCTAAAAAACCTGCAGAAATATCGTTGATGATGTCCACACCGCAATCCAGAGCAGCTTGAGCCACTTGGCTTTGATAAGTATCGATGGAAATAATGGCCTGTGGGAATTCTTTTTTAATGGCATCAAGCGCCGGAAGCATTCTACCGATTTCTTCTTGCGCCGAATGCATGATGGCGCCCGAATCGGTTGAAGCTGCGCCTATATCAATAAAATCAGCACCTTCAGTGAGCATCTTTTCAGTTTGTGCCAAATAATGCTCTTTTTGTGTGTATTTTCCACCATCAAAAAAAGAATCCGGTGTCAGATTGAGAATTCCCATCACTTTGGGCTGATCTAGACTGATTAGCTGACCGCGGCAATTCATCTGAAATTGGTTGTTGTTTAGCTTTGCGAACATTAAAAAAAGTGCTATTTTTGGCGCGAGACCGTAAGCCCGAGCGGAATTAAATTTTAAAAACTGCATACAAAGATAATGAAGAAAACCTCTGCGGAATACGACAAAGTGATTGATTTTTGTCGTACGCTTTTCATCCATAAAATGACCGATTACGGAAGTGCTTGGCGCATCCTCAGACTGCCATCACTCACCGACCAAATCTTTATCAAAGCACAAAGAATTCGCAGCTTACAAGAAAATCAAGTGCGCAAAATTGAAGAAGATGAAAAATCAGAATTCATCGGCATTATCAATTATTCCATCATGGCTTTGATTCAGTTAGAATTGGGCGTGGCTGACCAACCCGATTTAGATACAGCACAAGCCACCGAACAATATGACGCAGTAGTCAGCGCGACCAAAAAACTCATGGAAGCCAAAAATCACGATTACGGCGAAGCTTGGCGCGACATGCGCGTGAGTTCGTTGACCGATTTAATCCTGCAAAAACTTTTGCGCGTCAAGCAAATTGAAGACAACCAAGGAAAAACGCTGGTTTCAGAAGGCATTGACGCCAATTATCAAGACATGATCAACTATGCTGTTTTTGCGTTAATTCTCATGGAACAAGCCCAATAAATCGTTATTTTTACGTTCAATAAACAATCTAAAATGAAAAAATTTCTCGTTCACTTTTCAAGAGTATTCGTCGGACTTTTGTTTATTATTTCAGGTCTGATAAAGCTCAACGATCCGGTTGGGTTTTCATATAAACTTTCGGAATATTTTGGTGAGACTGTTTTAAATCTGCCCGTATTTGTTCCGTATTCTTTGGCCATTGCCGTGTTTATTGTCATTTTTGAAACGGTGCTGGGCTTGATGCTTTTGCTGGGTTTCAAAAATAAATTTACCGTTTGGAGTTTGCTTTTGATGATTGTGTTTTTCACTTTCCTTACCTTTTATTCAGCTTATTTCAACAAAGTAACCGACTGCGGTTGTTTTGGTGATGCACTCAAACTCACGCCTTGGCAATCGTTTACCAAGGATGTTGTTTTGTTGTTTTTTATTCTGATTTTGTTCTTCAACATCAAACTGATTAATCCATTATTCAACAACAATTTCCGCAATGCCTTGGTTAGTTTATCCATTGTTTTGTGCGGATTTATGGGCTATTGGGTTTTGAACCATTTACCACTCAAAGATTTCAGAGCTTATAAAGTAGGTACCAACATTCAAAAAGCGATGGAAATTCCCGAAGGTGCTCCGAAAACTGAAGTTGAAATGATTTTTGTGTACAATGTCAATGGCGTAAAGAAAAATTTTACCGAAAAAGACTTGATGAATCTTCCGGCTAATGCACAATTTGTGGAACGAATCGACAAAGTTATTTCAGAAGGCTACAAACCACCGGTTCACGATTTTACGATGGAATTAGACGGTTCTGATTATAAAGATGAATTACTGGTTGAACCCAAACTGCTTATGTATGTGATGTACGATTTGAACAAAGCTGACCGCAAAGGCTTGGAACAACTCGAAGCGCTCAACCAAAAAGCAAAAGCTGCCGGATACAAAGTGGTTGCGATGACTGCCTCAAACGCCAATGAAATTTCGGCAGTAAAAAAAGAATTTGGTTATACGTTTGATTTTTATTTCTGCGACGGAACAACGCTTAAAACTATTGAACGTGCCAATCCGAGCATCGTCGTACTGCACAAAGGAACCATTGATCAAAAGGTTCATTACAATGATATTTCAGCGTTAAAACTTTAAAAGATTTAAAAAAATTGTTTCATGCCAGAATCTAAAAGCAACAAATCTTCGAACAGTATTGAACGCATTCGAAGAGAAAAGAAAAAAAGAAACAACAACATCATCCTTGCTTGTTTCTTGTCATTGTTTGTTGGACATTACATTCTCAATTATGTAGCGGCAATTGAAGACCCACCTCTTGGGGTAACCTTTAACATTGTTTTGGGCTGCACGATTATAGCCATCGCAGGAATAATCATGTTCATAACCATCAAAAGACAGTATTTTCCGAAAAAAAGAAACAAAACCAGACACATTTTTTTAGACGAAGATTACAAGAATAAAATGTCTTCAAAGAAACAACATTCTGATGAAGCCGAGTCATAATTTTAGATCAAAAGATATGTCCAAAAAGATAAAAAACGTCACTTCTAGCCTACTCATCTTATTCTTAACGATTGGGTGCACATTGGCACAAACAAGTTTTTCAAAAAAAGCGCTTAACGAAACTTTGCTCAATCCAGAAGACGGACAAACCACTTTTAAAGAAATCCTCAAAAAACACAAAGGCAAAACCTTGGTCATTGAATGTTGGGCTTCGTGGTGCAGCGATTGTGTCAAAGCCATGCCCAAAGTAAAAGAACTACAAGCAAACCATCCGGAAGTTGATTATGTTTTTATTTCGATGGACAAAACCGCTGACAAATGGAAACTCGGCATCGAAAAACACGACCTCAAAGGCGATCATTATATGGCCAACGACGGTATGAAAGGTGTTTTCGGAACTGCGATTAACTTAGACTGGATTCCACGCTATATCATCGTTGACAAACACGGAGAAATTGCTTTATACCGAGCCATCGAAACAGATTTTGAAACTATTGACAAGACTTTAAATTCACTAAAATAATGAGACACCCAATTGTAGCCGGGAACTGGAAAATGAATAAAAACGCTGAGGAAACTGAAGATTTGCTCAACGATTTAATTGACCAACTTCCTACGGATAAAGAAGTAGAAATCATTGTCGCGCCGACTTTTATCAATTTGGCCTCGGCGGTAGAACATATGGAGTTTACCAATATTTCGGTGGCGGCTCAAAACATGCATCAAGCTGAAAATGGTGCTTTTACCGGTGAAATTTCGGCCGATATGCTCAAAAGTATTGGCGTGCATACGGTTATTTTGG
This sequence comes from Bacteroidota bacterium, assembly GCA_018267095.1. Lineage (GTDB taxonomy): Bacteria > Bacteroidota > Bacteroidia > Flavobacteriales > Flavobacteriaceae > Flavobacterium. The sequence goes on along the minus strand of JAFDZC010000017.1, from coordinate 57,501 downwards.
GTCATTCTGAAAGACGCTCGTTGTTTGGTGAAACCGATGCGATTATCGCAGCCAAAGTCAATCAAGCACTCAAATACGACATGCGTGTGATTTTTTGTTTTGGTGAAGAACTCAAAGAGCGCCAAGAGCAACAACACTTTGCGGTGGTAGAAAGTCAATTGCGCAACGGCTTGTTTCATTTAGAGGCCTCAGCTTGGGAAAATTTAGTCTTGGCGTACGAACCGGTTTGGGCTATTGGCACCGGAGAAACTGCTTCACCGGAACAAGCACAAGAAATGCACGAATTCATCCGAGCCACCGTTCGCAAACAATACGGAAACGAAGTAGCGGATAATATTGCTATTCTGTACGGCGGTAGCGTAAAACCCGACAATGCTGCTGAGATTTTCTCAAAACCGGATGTTGACGGCGGTCTCATTGGTGGAGCAGCCTTAAAAGCTTCTGATTTTGCAGCCATCGTAAACGCAGCAGGTTAATTTATTTACGGACAAAAACGCATTCATGTCAAACATATATCTCGGATATCATTTTACGATTGAGCCTAAAGAAATGGGTTCAGAAATTCTCATTGCCGAATTGGGCGAATTGCCTTTTGAAAGTTTTGTAGAAACTGATTTTGGCGTCACCGCTTACATTCAAAAAAATTTATGGCACGAAGGTTTACTCGATGATTTATTTGTTTTGCAATCCGGTGAATTCACCGCCAGTTACACCGTTGAAGAAATTGAACAAGTCAACTGGAACGAAGCTTGGGAAAAGAATTTTGACCCGATTGATGTAGACGGTATTTGTCATATCCGCGCGCCATTTCACCCAAAAACCGATGCGCCATATGACATCGTGATTGAGCCCAAAATGAGTTTCGGCACCGGACATCATGAAACCACACACATGATGATTCAGCATTTACTCGAGATGGATGTACAAGGAAAAGCTACTTTGGATATGGGCTGTGGCACTGCTATTTTGGCTATTTTGGCTTCGATGAAAGGCGCTGATCCGATTGATGCCATTGACATTGATCATTGGTGCTATTTGAATTCAATTGAAAACGCCGAGCGCAACCAAATCCACAACATAAACGTTTATGAAGGCGATGCGTCCATGCTGGTGGATCAGAAATACGATTTGATTATTGCCAACATCAACCGCAATATTCTGCTCAATGATATGGCGCGTTATGTAGCATGTATGAATCCGGGCAGTACGCTGCTCTTAAGTGGATTTTATGACGAAGACATTCCGGCAATCGATGCTTGTTGTACTGAATTAGGATTGACTTATGTGAAAAAATTCGAGAGAAACAAATGGGTTTCACTCAAATATGTAAATTAGCATTAGTTTAAAAACAGCTGTTGTTTATGGCCACCATTGAAAAAATACAAGAAAGCACGCTGACCCTTGAAGAAGTTGGGACTCAGAACGAAATTGTGCTCTACAATGACGATGTAAACACTTTTGACCACGTGATTGAAACGCTCATCCACGTGTGTCAACACACTTCAGAACAAGCCGAACAATGTGCCATTTTGGTACATTACACCGGAAAATGTACCGTCAAAACCGGGCCGTTTGAAAAACTCAAACCCCAATGTTTGCAATTGCTTGATGCCGGACTGAGTGCCGAACTGATTTAATTTTTAGAAAATCGCCCCACTGCACAACTCACAAAAGACTGAGCCATAGCACTCAATGGATTCGCCTCGCCGACCACCGGATAACCAATGTCGGCTAAAACTTTCTTGACTTTCTCTAAATCATTTGGGTTGGCGTAAGAAAAAGACACAGTGTTTTCATCTGCTTCTACACAGATATCTCCAAGGATTTCTAAAGCCGATAATTTTTTGGTGATGGTATGAGCGCAACCTCCACATTTAAGGTTCTGAACGCTTAAAACAATATGTTCCATGATCTAATTTTTAGACAAAATTACATCATACAACTCGGCTAAAAGGTAACATTTGTCACCTACTACTCCATTAATGCGGCAATTGATCTTTGATGAGTCCGTATAAAAAAGTACCCAATAAAGCACCGACTAAAACAACTAATACCGGCCAAAATCCTGCGCCTATTAAGATGAAAATCGGTCCCGGACATGCTCCGGCCAATGCCCAACCCAGTCCGAAAATCAATCCGCCAATCCAATATCTAAAGGAGCCTTTTTCTTTGTCAGCAATTTGAATCGGCATGCCATCGGTGCTTTTAACTTGAAACTTTTTGATTAGTTGAATGCCCAATACACCGGTCGCAATAGCTACCATAATGATTCCGAACATATGAAATGACTGAAACTGAAACATCTCATAAATGCGGTACCACGAAACGGCTTCGGCTTTGGTGAGTACGATGCCAAAAACAAAACCAACAAGGATAAATCTGATTGACTTCATACTAAAAAATTAACGGTAAAATAAAATGTGACATAATCAGTCCGCCGATGAAAAAGCCCACCACCGCTTTAAGCGATTGACGCTGTAAATTGCTCATTCCGGCAATAGCATGGCCCGATGTACAACCACCGGCGTAACGCGACCCAAATCCAATGAGCAAACCACCGATGAGCAAAACTGCCATCATTTTGGGCGAAGTAAAAACTTGATTGCCAAACAACGCATCCGGAAGTAATTTCCCTTGCGGAGCTTCGATGCCCATTTTTTGTAATTGCTCGATGGTTTTGGGGTTCAAACTAACATTGGTCGGGTCACTCATATAATGTACCGCGACAAATCCGCCGAGCATCGCTCCCGCCAAAACCAGTAAATTCCAGTATTGAGATTTGACGTCAAACTTAAAAAAATCAGCACATTTATCGCCTCCGGCCAAAGTACAAAGCGAACGAAGATTAGACGACATCCCGAAAACTTTGCCGAAATAGTTCAGAGTGAGCATGATGAGCGCAATCAGAAATCCGGCCAGCGCCCAATGCCACGTATGAAAGAGCATTTCCATATAGAATTGTTTTTAGCAAAAATAACAATTCAATTGGTTTTTGAATTTAAATCAGGGGAATCTGCTATTTTTGACTCGAATTTCAGATTTTTTATATGAAAAAGTTTACCATCGAATTCAAATGGGCCATTCAATTTAGTTTGTTCTCCTTAGTTTGGCTGATTCTTGAAAAAAGCACCGGATTGCACGATGAAAAAATTGCCCAACAAGCCATTTACACCAATTTATTTGCCTTTGTGGCGGTAACCATATATTATTTGGCCATTCGCGACAAAAAGAAAAACTACTATTTAGGCCAAATGGATTGGAAGCAAGGAACCGTTTCGGGCATCGCGCTTACCTTTTTGATTACAGCCTTGGTTCCGATGGTGCAATATGTTGGATACAACTACATCTCGCCTACTTTTTTTGATCATATGATTGAATATTCGGTGCATAGCAAACACATGAAACGTGCACAAGCCGAGCTGTTTTTTAATAGGAACAGCTACACAATTATGGCGATTTTCAATGCGCTTTCGATGGGCGTAATAACTTCGGCGGTTGTAGCGTTATTGCTCAAAACCAAACCTCAAAAATCATGAAAAAGCGGTTGATTCTTTTTGTCTTGGGTCTGACGACTTTGAGTTGTGTCAGTACCAAATCGACTTTGCAAAATGTAGACGACAAAGCGCCTACCCCGCAACTGGACAAAGCCAAAAACGCATTTGTTCTCACCAGCATTAGTAAAGATGCCAAATATGGTTTTGATGCCGATTATCCAATTAATGTTTTTTATCAAAATACGGCACAAATTGAACTCAATCAAAAAAGATTTCTCAATGCGCTGGCCGGCCCAAAAGGCGAAGTCATCAGCTACAAAAAAATAGATCAATGCTGTCCTTTCCCGACCAAAAGAACTGAAATGGGCGCCGGCTCGTTGGATATTTATGAAATTACATGGCCCGGACAAAAAACACCGCTCAAATTATATCTGAACGGTTATGAAAAAGGAGCGCTTTTGGTTCCGATGGGCCTCACTTTAAAGAAAGAATAAACATGCGGCTTCATGTGCTAAATCTTACTTAAAAAAACGGCTTTCTTCATCCTAAATTCATCAGTGTTTGAGTATCTTTGCGGCATCAAAATTCACATATGAACATCCAAAATATTCCGCAAATCAAACATACCGATAGTGGCAACTTTTTCTTATTGGCCGGACCTTGTGCCATCGAAGGCGAAGAAATGGCTTTACGTATCGCCGAAAAACTCACCGGTATTTCTGACAAACTCCAGATTCCATACGTTTTTAAAGGTTCGTTTAAAAAAGCGAATCGTTCGAGAATTGACAGTTTTTCTGGCATCGGTGATGAAAAAGCACTTAAGATTTTACGCAAAGTATCCGAGACTTTCCACGTACCCACTGTAACGGACATTCACACCAATGAAGATGCCGACAAAGCAGCTCAATATGTTGATGTTTTACAGATTCCGGCTTTTTTGGTGCGACAAACTGATTTGGTGGTCGCTGCGGCCAACACCGGACGAACCGTCAACCTCAAAAAAGGTCAGTTCATGAGTCCGGAAAGCATGAAACACGCGGTGCAAAAAGTACTCGATTGCCAAAACCAGAACGTTATGGTCACTGATCGCGGAACGATGTTTGGCTATCAAGACATGATTGTTGACTTCAGAGGAATTCCGACGATGCAACAATTTGCCACAACCGTTTTGGATGTTACCCACTCGCTGCAACAACCCAATCAAACAGCTGGTGTTACCGGAGGTCGTCCGGACATGATTGAAACCATTGCCAAAGCAGGGATTGCTGTAGGTGTAGACGGTATTTTTATCGAAACACACTTTGATCCGGCCAATGCCAAAAGTGACGGCGCCAACATGTTACACCTTGATTTATTTGAAGGCCTGATGAACAAGCTGGTCGCCATCCGAAAAACTGTTCAATCATTTTAAATCAAACTGTTGTTTTGAAAAAATCTACTCTTTTTACAGCATTGTTCTTGACTTTGTTTGCCGCAAACACTTGGGCGCAAGACATTAAAATTCAAGAAAAATACACCGCGCACAACAAAGGAAAATTCTTTGTTCACTGGGGTGGTAACCGAGAAAGTTTTAGCCGTTCTGACATTACTTTTAAAGGAGACAACTACCATTTTACTATTTATGATGTGGCCGCACATGACAAACCTAAAGGTTGGCATATTGATTATATCAACCCAGCGCGTATGACTATTCCTGAGACCAATTTGAGAATTGGTTATTTTGTGAGTGATCACTACAATGTTTCCATCGGACTCGACCACATGAAATACGTAATGTATCAGGACCGAAATGTAGACATCAAAGGCTATTATCCCAATCCGGGAACCTACGGAGAAACCTTACCGAATGGACAAGTTTTGCTCACTGATGATTTCTTGACTTTTGAACATACAGACGGTTTGAATTACATCAATGCAGAGGTAGCGCGTTTTGACGATGTTTCGAAATACCTCGGAATTACCAATACCGATAAAATTCAAATCAACCTTACCGAAGGTTTGGGCGCAGGGTTTCTATATCCAAAAACCAATACCAAATTATTAGGTAAAGAGCGCCATGATGATTTTCACGTTTCGGGTTATGGAATTTCCGCCAAAGCCGGAATCAATATTACTTTTTTCAAACATTTTTATGTTCAAGGAGAATTAAAAAGCGGATATATTGACATGCCTGATATTAGAACTACCAATGATCCGGCTGATAGAGCTTCACAACATTTTACCTTTTTTGAACGCATCATTGCTTTTGGCGGCATCTTCAAAGTTTAAGGATATTTTAGGATTTTAGCTGTTAAAACTGCTCGAATCTTTTATAAATTAGCTCATCAATCTTAAACTTTAAACAACCATGAGAAAATTAATTTTAGCTGCAGTTGCCTTGCTTGGTTTTACCTTAAGTGGTCAAGCACAAGAAGCCAAAAAAGCAGCACAGAAAACTGAAAAAGCAGCGCAAGAAGCTAAAAAAGAAGTCAAAAAAGCAACAGATAAAGCCGCTGCTGACAGCAAAGTAGTTTTGAAAAAAGACGGAACGCCAGACAAGCGATACAAACAAGCCAAAGACGTTGTTCTGAAAAAAGACGGAACTCCGGACAAACGCTACAAGCAAAATAAATAATCAAATAAAAAATCCCGCTGAGTAAGCGGGATTTTTTATTTATCTCTAGTGACCTCCACTTATTTTTTGGTCAAAATCTATACCTTGTGCTTTGAGGATTCCTGAGACTTTCCAAGCATAAAAAGCCAGATAAGCAAAGCACAAAACACCCACGATGTAACTGGCGTGAATCGTTGTTAAATCAGCCAAATGGCCTTGCAACCAACTAATGATTCCACCGCCCATAATCATCATAATCAAAAAGCTGCTGCCTTGGCTGGTATGTTTACCCAATCCGCTGATGGCCAAAGTAAAAATACACGGCCACAAAGTACTGCAAAACAATCCCACGCTGGTAAAGGCATAAACGCTCATCATTCCGGTGGTCACCATCCCGATCAGTAAAGCAGCAATTCCTAAAAACGAAAAGATGAGCAACATACGCGCTGGGTTCCCTTTGCTGGCCATATCGGCAAAAATGAGCACCAAAATCACCAAAGCATATACATAAAACGGAGTCAAATCGTGCTCCATAAATTTATTCACGCCCAAGAAAACACCAAAAGCCAAATACGGCGCTATAAAACGCAAGATCTTCTGAAGATTCATATCATCGGTAAACGCTTCTACAGCTCCGGTCCAACGGCCAATCATCAAACTGGCCCAATACAATGAAATAAACGGAGCAATGTCTTTGGTTTGAAAGAGTAAATCTTTCTCCATATAGGCCGGTAAATTACTCGCGGTAGAAACCTCAACGCCCACATACACAAAAATGCCAATCATGCCCATCACCAATTGTGGATAATTCAAAGCCGATTTGCGCACTGAATCTGAATCAACGCTTTCTTCAACTACTGCTTGTGGGCGATCCGGTATAGACGACATTTTAAGCAAAACCGCCACAATCAAAAAAGCCGCGCCCAAAACCAAATATGGAATTTTAACGCTTTCGATACTCATATCGGTATTGGCTGATGAAGCTGCGCCGAAAATGGCAAAACTCACAATCAATGGCCCGATGGTGGTTCCTAAATTATTGATGCCACCCGCCATCGTAAGCCGTTGCGAACCGGTTTTGATAGGCCCCAAGGCAATGGCCAACGGATTGGCTACGGTTTGTTGCAATGAAAAACCCAAAGCCACAATAAATAAGCCTGAAAGCATCAGCGGAAACGAACCGGTATTAGCGGCCGGATAAAACAATAAAGTGCCTAAAGCCGAAATAAACAATCCGAGCGCCAAGGAATTTTTATAACCGATTCGGTTGATGAGATCGCCTTTGGTTAAATAGGATATAATCATATAAATAATCGATCCGACGGTATATGCCACATAAAAGGCCACTGAGACCAACTGACTTTGTCCTTGGGTTAAATCGAATGCTTTTCTGAAAACGGGAATCAAAATATCATTGCTTGCCGCAACAAATCCCCAGAAAAAAAACACAGATGCCAGAGGTACAAACTGTGCCCAATTGGTTTTTACATTTTCTGAACTCATAATCTTGGTTTTGGTTAGTGGTTAATAGTTTGTTTTGTTAAAGATATTGTTTTAACATTCGCATTCTGACCAACTCAATAATAGTTGTTCACTGCGCATTGTCAATATTTGAGCTTATTCTGCAATTTTAATTTCACTTTTTGGGCCAATGCCACTGGCGTTGAAAGCTTCTATCTGAAAATAATAACGATCTGATTTATCTAGACCATTAAAATAATATTCTGATTTTCCGTAGACCATGATAGAACCGTAGAGCTTATCTGGCGATTTTCCGAAATAAATCACATAACCGTCGGCTTGTGGTTCTTGTTGCCATTTGAGCCAGGCATTTCGACGCTCACCTTTGATTTTTGGTACCGATCTCAAGGGAACAAAATTTTGAACCATACCCGGTTTTTGTCCAGAAGCAAGACCAAAAACACGTAAACCGCTGATAGCAAACTTTCCGGTAGGCATTTGGATGTTTTCAAGTTTGACATATCTAGCAATGCTGGGTTTTTCAAGCTCGATGTAATCATGTGGAACGTCGGTGGTATTTTTACTTTTATCAATTAATTTCTTCCATGATTTTCCGTCGTTTGAAATATAGATAACGTATTGATGTCCGGTCGTAGATTCGGGTTTGCCCATCAGTTCTGCATCTTGATCGGCATAATTAATTTGAATTGCATAGATATTGGACTTTTCTCCTAAATCTGAAATTAGGTATTCACCAGCAGCAGCGCTTTTGGCAGACCAATAAGTTTTAATGTCTTCATCGACGGCATAATTGGGCTGAAATCCGCCCAAAGTAGACGAAACTTGTACCGGTTTGTTGAAGTTGAGCAACATCCAACCGGCAAAACTTCCGTTGAGATGATTTTTTTGTTGCGCCGGCAAATAGGTCGGATAATCGCCATAAGCCATGTTGGAATACAAAACGTCGTCCGCATCAAAACCGGCCGGCCAAATTCCTAAACGGCGCTCAAAGTTGTTTTTGATACAGATTCCGATGGTGGAAATATGCCAATATTGGCTGTATGCATCCTGAAAAGTAGCTCCGTGTCCTGCCCCGCGTGCAAAACCTCCGGGTTTATACGAAAACGGATTGTGTGATTGGTACTCAAAAGGCCCAAGCGGATTTTTTCCGACATAAACACCATCGGCATAACCGCTAAATTCGGTTCCAGGCGCGCCATATTGCAAATAATACTTGTTGTGATATTTGGTCATAAAAGCTCCTTCGGTAAAAGGCTGCAAAAAAGTATTGTCATTGTGCTCTCCAAAGCGCTCCCAGCCGTGCTCATCATCGTTGAGTGCCAATACCGGGGTGGGTTCATCCATTGGTTGAAAAGTTTTGCGATTAAGTGGAACGGCATATAGCGGATATAAATTGCTCGAGCCGTAATACTCATATACTTTGTCCGTATCCGGATCCCAAAAAATCTGAGGATCCCAAGCGCCGGCTTCTGATTTATGAACGAGTTCTTTCCACTCATTTTTCTCTGGATGAGTACTCATCCAAATCGGGAATTCTTTAGTATGCGTTGAACCAACCACCAAAAGTGTATCGTGAACAAAAGACAATGAAGGAGCACACAATTCATCATATACTTTGTGCTCCGGACGCAAAAATTTTCTCGATTCAAACTTCCAATGCGACATATCTTGACTGTGCCAATATCCCCATTGATTGGTTGAAAACAAATAATACTCATCTTTAAAAAAAGTAATCACCGGATCAGCAGTTGCACGGTGTTTCCCCTGAGTTACAAAACCCGGAATCGGACAATAACCATAGTCCAGATTAATCGGATTGCAATAAGTTTTATTTTGTCCGAACCCCAGAAGAGGTATCAAAAGTAAACTGGCTATAATTTTGTTTATTCGCATGAAAATTAGTTAATGGGTTCAAAACTAACCGCTGCTCCTCCTCCTTTGGCTAAATGCAATTTAATCAATGATTTGGCAGTAACTTCCATCGTTTTGATTTGATAACTCATTGGATTCTCTTTCCAATCAGCAGTGGGCCCATCGGTATAGAGCGTTGCCTTGTATTTTTTGCCAGGAGCCAGAAAATCTAACTTAATTTGGGTATCCCGAGCATTTTCATCGGTGATGGCACCCAAAAACCAACGGTCAGATTTTTTATCCAAACGAGCCACGGTTAAATAATCACCTGGCTCAGCTTCCAGATAACGCGAATCTTTCCAATCAGCCGCTACGTCTTTGATGAACTGAAATGCATCTAAATGCTTTTCATAATTTTCAGGCAAATCGGCCGCCATTTGCAAAGGCGAATACATCGTCACATACAAAGCCAATTGTTTGGCCAAAGTGGTATGCACTTGCTCATTCTTCTTTGGGTCATAATGACTCATTTTGATCTCAAAAATGCCCGGGGTGTAATCCATAGGGCCTCCGAGTAAACGGGTAAACGGTAAAATGGTTTCATGCATGGGCGGGTTACCGATGCTCCAGGCGTTGAATTCGTTTCCGCGTGCAGCTTCAGCGGCAATGTAATTCGGAAAAGTTCGGTTGTAACCCGTTGGTCGCGAACTCTCGTGCGAATTCACCATGATTTTATAATCGGCTGCACGTTGTGCCACAAAATTGTAATGTTTGACCATCGCTTGACCGTCGTGCATTTCTCCGCGCGGTATAATGCGTCCCACATATCCCGTTTTCACAGCTCCGTAACCATATTGTTGCATCAAATTAAAGGCACGGTCTAAATGTCTTTCATAATTTCCGACCGAACCGGAAGTTTCATGGTGCATGATCATTTTGACATTTTTCAGGCGGGCGTAATCATTGACTGCCTTTAAATCAAAATCCGGATATGGTGTGGTAAAATCAAAAACATCTTCTTTCCAATTGCCAAACCAATCTTCCCAGCCAGTATTCCAACCTTCGACCAATACGCCGTCAAAACCGTGTTTAGCCGCAAAATCAATATAGCGTTTAACGTTTTCAGTAGTAGCGCCGTGCTTGCCAGATGGAACCAATTTTGCATCAAGCGCATTCTGAGCATTCTGTGAGCCAGCATAATCCCAAGTTGATTTGCCTACGTGCATTTCCCACCAAACTCCTACATATTTCATTGGTTTGATCCAGGAAGTATCGTCAATTTTTGAAGGTTCATTGAGGTTAAAAATCATTTTAGAGCTCACAATATCGCGCGCATCGGTACTCATCATGACCGTTCTCCAAGGCGTCTCACAAGGTGTTTGCAAATAAGCCTTATCACCTATCGCATTGGGCACTAAATGCGAAGTCAAAACGTAATTTTTTGTATCAACATCTAAATGCATCACCGGATAATTGACCACCGCAGCCTCGAAAATATTTAAATACAATCCATCGGGGCTTTTCATCATCAGCGGAGACTGAACCACATTTCTACCTGAAATGGACTTCATACCGATTCCGTTGTTCAAATCGACTTTTTGGGTGTCAATGCCCGAAATTGGGCTTTCTATATAAGGATATTCGTTGCTGTCAAAATCACCGGGAATCCAAAATGCCTTATGATCGGCCACCAGTTTGAATTGAGTAAGTTCATCGGCAATGACAAAATAATTTAAGTTAGGCTGTTTAGGAAATTCATATCTGAAAGCGATTCCTTCGTCAAAAACACGAAAAACCAAATTCATTTTGCGTTGACTGCTTTTTTGAAACAAGGTCACTTTGAGTTCGTTGAAATGATTGCGGATATCCGATTGTTCTCCTAAAACCGGATGCCAAGTCTCGTCAAAAGTGCGCGTCTCGGTTTTTTCAATCGAAAAGCCGGAAACCAAGCCTTCAGCCGATTTGAGTTTGAGCCCTAAATGACTCGGATCAATCACATTATACACTTGATAACTTACCGAATAAGTAGGAACTCCTTGTGCATCAAGTTCAAAATTGAGTTTGACTTTTTGTGAAGGAGAAGTAACTGTTTGCGCAGTGGCTGAAGCCAAAACGAGTAAAATCCATAAAAAACGTTTGCTCATGATATGTCTCTTTTTGGGCTAAATATACTAAACCTTACGACTACTTTTGAGGTTGAAGCAACTCAAATGTTTCTTTGAGCTGAGCTTCAGAATTTCCTCCGACGAAAACTTCAAACATGCCTGGCTCTGCCACAAAGTTTAAATCTGAATTATAGAATTTCAAGTCTTCTTCTGTAAGAGTGAAAGTCACGGTCTTCTTTTCGCCTTGGGCCAAAGTTATCTTATTGAAACCCTTGAGCTCTCTTACCGGACGCGTCACAGAACCCACTAAATCGCGCAAATACAATTGAACGACTTCTTTTCCGCTATAGTTGCCTTGATTGCTTACTTCAACCGAAACGGTGATGCTTTGTCCCGGCTTCATTTGATGCGATGAAACCGTTAAATGGTCATAGGCAAAATGCGTGTAACTCAAACCATAACCAAATACAAACTCAGGTTCGTTGCGTTGATCAATGTAATTTGATTTGAATTTTTCAAACTTCCCCTCTGAATTTCCCAAAGGTCGCCCGGTGTTTTTATGGTTGTAATAAACCGGAATCTGTCCCACATTTCTCGGAAAAGAAACCGAGAGCTTACCCGACGGATTGACATCGCCAAACAAAACATCAGCAATCGCATAACCCGCCTCAGAGCCCGGAAACCAAACATCTAAAATTGCAGGTACTGATTTTACTTCATCTTCTAAAACCAAAGGCCGTCCGTTGAACAAAACCAAAACCACCGGTTTTCCGGTAGCCAACAAAGCATGGAGCAAATCCTTTTGTGATTGCGGAATTTTAAGTTCTGTTCGGCTACTACATTCACCACTCATTTCAGCAGATTCACCCAAAGCAGCCACTATCACATCTGCTTTTTGAGCAATTGCTAGAGCCTCATTGCGCATATCTACATCAGAACGGTTATCTCGATGTAAGGTTTTTCCAAACATGGTTGCGCGCTCTTCAAAAGCGGCATCATAATCAAGGTTGCTTCCTTTAGCATACAGTATTTGCGCTTGCTTTCCTGCTACTTCGCGTAGCCCGGCCAACACAGTTACTGATTTGGCTTGTTGGGTGGCCACACTCCAAGTACCGGCCATATTCTCGGCAGCATCCGCCAACGGGCCAATCACTGCAATGACTCCTTGCTTTTTGAGCGGTAAAAGTTGCTGGTCATTTTTGAGCAGTACAAATGATTCTGCAGCAATTTTTCGGGCTTCTGCTCGTGATGAAGCTGTAAATATTTCATTTTGAGCACGTGTTTCGTCGCAATAGCGATAAGGATCGTCAAACAAACCTAAATCATATTTGGCATTTAGAATCAATCGAACAGCTTGGTCGATTCTTTCTACAGAAACGATCCCTTGCTCATATGCTTTTTTGAGGTGATTCAGAAAAGCTTCACTCACCATATCCATCTCAACTCCTGCATTCATAGACATGGCAGCCACCGTAGGTACATCGCCTACACCATGATCAGTCATTTCGTTGATGCCGGTATAATCAGTTACTACAAAGCCTTTAAACCCCCATTGCTTGCGCAATAAATCTGTCAGTAACCATTTATTTCCTGTAGCCGGAATTCCGTCTATATCATTGAACGAGGCCATAACCGAACCTGCTCCGGCATCTAGTGCCGCTTTATAAGGTGGTAAATATTCATTATACATTCTGATTTTGCTCATGTCAACAGTGTTGTAATCACGACCTGATTCAGGAGCGCCATACAACGCAAAATGTTTTACGCAAGACAAAATGGTGTTTTTTTTACGTAAATCGTTGCCTTGATATCCTTTGACCATGGCTTGAGCAATCTTGCTTCCGAGATAGACATCTTCACCCGAACCTTCAGCGATACGCCCCCAACGCGGATCTCTTGAGATATCTACCATCGGTGAAAAAGTCCAATTGATACCATCGGCACTAGCCTCTTGTGCGGCAATTTCGGCCGAACGCTGAATCATTTCCAAATTCCAACTACACGATAAGCCCAACGGAATCGGAAAAGTTGTCTCGTAACCGTGAATAACATCCATACCAAAGAGCATCGGTATTTTGAGTCGGCTTTTTTCAACAGCAATTTTTTGAACTTCCTTGATTTTTTGTACTGATTTAATGTTGAATAACCCGCCCACTTTGCCTTGCTCGATTTTTTTGGCAATATCTGAACTAGCCGCCTGACCGGTAGTGATATCGCCGGCTGTGGGAAGATTGAGTTGACCCAGCTTTTCTTCAAAAGTCATTTTTGAAATCAAATCATTGATGAACTTTTCTTTAGATTTTTGGTTCTGAGCCATCAAGCATACTGAAAACAAAAAGAATACAGACAGTGTATATCGGGCGTGTCTCATGATTTATTTGTGTTGTTTAAAAAGCCACTGGTAAAACTCAGGGTTTGAATAAGTCGAATCCCAAGAATTGTGGTTGTCGTTAGGAAAAATGGTTAATTCGGCTTGTGGATTAAGCTTTTTGAGTTTGTTGTATATATTTAGGGCATAAGATGGCGGTACCACATCATCGAGTGCTCCGTGGTAAATGTGAATGGGCATATTTTGAATACCAGGAAACTCATCTTCCATATAATAATCAACCGGAGCACAAACTGGGGCAACCGCTGCAAAGAGTTCAGGGTGCTCAAAAGTGAGTTTCCAAACGCCCAAACCACCCATGCTCAGGCCCGTAAGATAAATGCGATGAGCATCGACTTTATATTTTTCAACGATGAATTGAATGAGCTTATATACAGCTTGCGTATCCCATTTTTGATTTTCAGGACAGTGTGGCGCCAATAAAATAGCGGGTTCAGAAATCAGTGATTTATATGTAAATGGGCTGTGGCTTTTGACGATATCAAGTGCTCCACCGCGCTCACCCGATCCGTGCAAAAAAACCAACAATGGTAAACCTTTGGCATTGCCTTGAGGAACATCCAACAAATAATCTAATTGAACTGATTGAACGAATTCTTTTTTGAATTGACCGCTTAATTCTTGTGAAAAAACTAAATTGCTCATGAACAGCAAACTTAAAAATATACCGAGAGTCTTCATAGAAATATACTAAAAACCGTGTTGTGCTGAAGCAAAACCTAATGATTGTAAACCTATTTTAACTTCGGGCGCTTGCATGAATAAGTTCCAAAGCAGACCGGTTCTGTAGTTTTCAATCATCGGAGCAATGGTGCCTTGATCAATGGCCAAATAACGAGGAGTTATCCAATTATAATGAGGCGAAAATGCATCATAGGGCCCGGCTACACCGACGTGTGTATTTCTTTTTTCGTTGTAAATGTATCGCAAAAAACGCAAAGACTCTTCCGGCATATAGGGCATAGAAGACAAGGCTGCTGTTGGTGATATAACACCTCTATCGTTAGTTGGTTGATGCGCTGCATAACCGGTTGAGCCATCTGAATTGCGGGTATAGCTGGCCGTAAGCCCCCAACATTTATTTGAGTACCCATTGTACTGAAATGGATTCACTTGACAATGCTGGTAAATTATTTTAGTATGATTAACATTCAAATCCCAATAATTAGCATACTGATCGGTAAGTCCTCTGGGATCTAAACCTAGATAGGAATAATGGGCCCAAAACATCGGCCCTACAATTGACGTTCCGTTGTGGTTAAATATTTTTGGAATCCCATAAGATGATTCGCTTGTTACAATACTACCATTTCTGGCCCAGGCCTGGTGATAGGCGGCTGATGAAATAGGATGCGTTGGCGAGGCTGCCGCTAAAATGTAGGTAATCAAACATTCATTATATCCTTCTAATTTAAAATTGAGTTGCCACTGATAGGTAGGCGACCAATGCCAATAAAGAGCATTTTCGCCTTTGGTGTACCAATCCCATTCAACACCTTTCCATAATGCATCGGCTTTGTTGGCCAAAGCTTGCTCTTCGGCTGAGCCGTTTTTAAAATATTCTCTTAATGAAATCAATCCTTGACACAAAAATGCGGTTTCAACCAAATCACCGCCGTTGTCAACGGTTCCAAAAGGAATAACTTCTCCGGTTGTTCCGTTCATCCAATGCGGCCACGCCCCATGAAAGCGGTTGGCATTTTCTAAAAAAGTCAATGCTGTGCTCAGCCTTGAAACAGCTTCTGTCCTAGAGACAAAACCTCTTTCAACTCCTACAATAATTGACATTAATCCAAAGCCAGAGCCTCCGGTGGTTACAATATTTGCATCATTATTCGGATCATTTACATGATATCGTTCACGAGCTAATTTGCTTACCGGATGCGCGTAATCCCAAAAATATTTGATAGCATCTTGCTCAACTCGGTTGAGTAATTCGGTGTCGGTCAGCTGCGGAATATTGGCATTAGGATCTGGAGTATTGCTGTCCTTACCGGAACTTCCTGAAGTACAGCCCATCAAAACAGAGGCTGTAAAAAACAAGAATACTGATTTTGCTGCGTGAAACATAAGTGATTTTTTAGAAAAAAGAATCCGGGCTCTGAAGCCCGGACTCATTGAACATGCTAATTAAAATTATCTACCGGCTTTTTCTAACTCGTATAATGAATTAATGTCGGCAGCTGACAAAGCTTTGTCCCAAACACGGATTTCATCAAGTTTTCCTGTTAAAGATTTTTGCCAAGAATCAGGAGTTCCGTGAATTACTGAACCAAAAGTACCAATTAATGGTTTAGCTGGCGAGAAGAAGTTTAAGTTAAGGGCACTACCACCACCTCTGGTTTCCCATTTTGGGTTGGAGATTTTTTGACCGTTAGCATATACTTTAAAAGTTCCAGCCTCACCGTCCCAAACCATAACATAATGTGCCCATTTACCTCCGTTTTTGTTAGGAGCTGCCACGTGTTGTGTCCCTGTTGGATTAGCAGCGTTTTCGGCGATCATACCCGCATCCAATTTAATCGTATTACGAGTATCTTGCCAGTTGGCAGAGTTGTCTGGGTTTTTAATCACGGCCAAACCTTTAACCGTTAACGAATCAACTGTAGCAGCTTTCCAGCCTGTTTCAGACATAAAGTTGATACTACCAGCCCATTCGTCACTAGAGGCATCAATCGGACGCGTCATTTGGAAGAACATAGAAGGAGTTGAGCCATTGTTCGATACATTGGCCCACAAACTGATGGTCATACTTGAAGCTGAGTTTAAACTAGAAATTGCAGGATAAGCTAAATATCCTTCGGCAAAATTGGCACATTGACCTTTGATACCAGTGGTCCAAGTGGTTCCTGCCGATGACGACGGAGTAGTATTAGACTTTGACTCGGTACCGTTACCGTTTAAAGGCCAATAAGCTTTTAAGTTTGCCGCTCCTACTTCATTTGCTGAGTTATATCCTCCGATGGGTGGCAATGAACTTGAACTGCTGCTGTCACTACTACAAGCAATAATTGTAGACATGGTAATACCTAAACCTAGTGCAGCCAATAAAATTCTGTTTGTTTTCATAATAGTAAAATAGATAAATGATTAAATTAATAATGAGTTAATATCCGTTGTTTTGAGTTAGTTGAAAATTACTTTGAAGTATTGCATTATAAGGGATTGGGAATACTTCATGAACACCCGGAACAAATGTTTTGCCATCGGCAGCCATTGCGCTCACGGCCTGTCCGGTTCTGATGAGGTCAAACCAACGCTCGTGTTCCATAGCCATTTCAAGATGACGCTCTTTGTAAATTGCCGGAAGATCTACTGAAGTTAAATCTGATAAGCCGGCTCTGTGTCTGATAAGATTGATGATGCTCAGGGCATCGCCAGAATTTCCGATATGGTAACCCGCTTCGGCTTTGATCAGTAGCAAGTCGCTGTATTTAAGGATGCGAATGTTTTTGGCGGTTTCGCTTTTGTTTCCGTTCCACGATTCGACCAAGCTGCTTTGATATGCTTTGTAGTTGTAACGCGGATTGTTCCATGAAGGCGAACCTTGGTATCCGTCCCAAAGGGTAAAAGGGGTTGCGGTTACAAACATAATGGTTGCATTTTTACGAACATCGCCCGGCTCGTATGAATTGACCAACTTTACCGTTGGTGTGTTGAATCCCCAACCCAAATCAGGGGTTCCGCGCGGACTTTGTACATCGGTATAACCCTGAACGCCTTTTCCTAAAGTTGCTTGCACTTCAAAAAGTGATTCTGGTCCGTTCTCACTGCTCTCTCTCCAAACGTCTGCATAATTGGTGAGCAAACTGTATCCGCTGACTTGATTGGCCATGTCATAAGACTGTTGCCATTTTTCTTGGTATAAATAGACTTTGGCCAATAATCCTTGAGCTGCTCCTTTAGAAGCTCTACCTTTGTCTTCGGCGGCATATTGGGATGCATTCGGAAGCAATTCAATGGCACTCAATAAATCAGCCTCGATTTGCGCATAGGTTTCTTCTTTGGATTTGCGGTGATTCACCAATTGATTCACCAAAGCTGTATCGTTCAAATCAATTTTTTGAACGACCACCGGAACTCCGCCAAAACATCTAACCAAATCAAAATACCACAAGGCACGCAAAAATTTCACCTCGCCAATCAGTCTTTTTTTGAGGTTTTGCTCAATGGTGAGTTGCTCTAAGTAATACAGTGCTGAATTGGCTCGGTAAATTCCTTCATAATGCGCATCCCAAACTTCTCTGAGCGAAACCATTGAAGAATCAAAATTGAGTGCGTCTAATTTGTGTTTGTCAGTTCCGGTATCGCCGGGTGTTGAGCCTTTATCAGCATCATCCGAAGTCATACTGGTCATGCCAATCCAGGAAAACGAATACATTTTCCAATCGAGCATGGCATTATAAACGCCATTAACCAGCGCAGTGGCATTTTCTTTATTGTTTAAAAAGTCAATTTCAGAGATGTTGTCTTTTGGTTCTACATCCAGGTCACGATCACAGCTAATGGTAGCAGCAACACCCAAGATCAATAAACCAAAACTAATTTTTCTTAAAGTGAAGTTCATAGCTTAAATTTTAAAATTAGCGCCAAATAGCAAAGTTCGGTTGGTTGGATAAGCATCTAATTCGATTCCGGCACCACCTAACGGATTTCCGGAAACCTCTGGCGAGTAGCCCGTGTATTTGGTAAAAATAAACGGATTGATGGCCGTGAAATACAAACGGATTTTGAGTTTGTCTTTCCAAACATTATTCATACTATAACCCAAAGTAATGTTGTTGATTCTAAAAAAGCTTCCGTCTTCAACATAATAACTCAAGGCCGGTGGAACGTCGTTAAATGGCTTCGGATTGGTAGCATTGGGCGTTGATGGTGTCCAGAAGCTATCCAAGATATCATACTCAATGTTTTCGTTGCCAAAACGCTGGGCTTTTTTCCCGTTGTATATTTTGTTCCCGCCCACACCATAGGTATAAACTGAAAAATCAAAGTTCTTGTAATTCAAGTTCAAGTTGAGTCCGTAGGTATATTTCGGAAGATAAGAACCGGCAATCACTTTTTGACTGCCGTAATTAAACCATCCGTCTGAGTTGTAGCCATTTTGCTGATAAACATAAAAACTGCCCAAAGGCTCACCCACCACCACTTGTTTTACATCGATTCCATTACCTAAGTTACCCCCGGAAAGATTTTTAAAATACGGGCTGTTTACCTCGGATAATTCATTTTGATTGAACGAGATATTTCCGCCTACTGAAAAACTCCAGTTCTTGTTGAGGGTTCTTTTGTAGTTAAGGGTTGCCTCAATTCCTTTGTTGGTCACCACTCCTACGTTTTGATAGACAATGCCCGGAGCAATGACATCCGGTAAGTCAACCGGCAAAATAACATCCGTATTCTTTCGGTTGTAGTAATCAATAGTTCCGGAAAGTTTATTCTCCAACATAGCAAAGTCAAATCCAAAGTCAAACTCTTTCATCTTTTCCCACGTTAGGTTATCATCAACTTCATAAGCCAATACAGAGCCCGGATAGATGTTTTGATTGTTTCCGAATGCATAATTATTTTGGCCAACCGTAAAATTGCGCGTGTTTAAGGCAAAAGAACCACGACCGTTTCCAACCACGCCGTAACTCATTTTGAGTTTCAAAAAGTTGATCAGATTTTGGTTTTGCATAAACGACTC
The DNA here is from genome assembly GCA_018267095.1 of Bacteroidota bacterium. GTDB lineage: Bacteria > Bacteroidota > Bacteroidia > Flavobacteriales > Flavobacteriaceae > Flavobacterium. Next base: position 37,898 of record JAFDZC010000017.1, on the reverse strand, counting down.
TTTGCTGACAATCCAACCGGCCGAAATAGACGGAAAGTTTTCATAGCGCTGGTTGTTCAAAAAAGAACTAATCCCTTCACGACGCACTATGGCCGTTAAAAGATATTTTGATTTATAGTCATATTCGGCACGGGCAAAATAAGCCACCGTTACAATGGGCGTTGATGAACGGTTTGAAACTACTGAACCCGGAGCAACCGGAGTATTGTTGGTCGAAAAATCCAAAGACCAATAATTGTCTTGGTACGGCACATTGTATCGCGTAGCCGATAAGGTCTCGTAGTTGTTAAAAATGGTTTTTGACATACCCAAAACAGCGGTCAACCCATGATTTCCGAAATCTTTTTTAAAGGTGAAAAAATTGTCAAAGTTCCAATTGTACTCATTGTAGCGATTTTGGGTCAACGAGTTGTAATTGGTTGAAACTACGTTGATCAATTCAGAAAAATAAAAATTCTGATCGGTGATGTAGGTTGCACCATAGCGCGAGTTAAATTTGAGGTAATCGGTAATTTTTAGTTCGGCACCAAAAGAAGCCGTTAAATTAATTCGGCGCATTTTATTATTCACCGTTTCAAGCATGGCCACTGGGTTGGCGACATTGTTGTATCGAATTCCTTCAACATCATTATAACCCAATGAATTAATCAGGGGCTGCGCAAAGTTTCCGTTGGCATCGTATACCGGCATAATCGGCGCCTGTTTATAAGCAGCTGTAAAAGCTGAAGCGGGCTTGGTGGCATTGTTTTCGTTTGAAAAATTTACAAAGCTGGTAATCTTGAGTCTTTTGTCAAACAAGAAATAATCGTTGTTTGAAAGCACATTGAGGCGCTTATAATGTGTTCCCATCAAAATTCCCTTCTCGTCGTAATGAGAAGCTGACAACGAGTAATTGACCTTTTCGCTTGCTCCGGTCAATGAAAATGAGTTGCTGTATACTTCACCAACTTCAGTAATTTCATCTAACCAATTGGTATTAACCTTGGGCGACATATTAAAATACGAACTCGAGCCCATCGCAGAATTGCTGTAATAGGCATAGCGATAAGCATCGGCAAGTTTTACTTTTTTCATGATGCTCTTTTGTCCGTAATAAGAATCAATGGTCACTTTAGGCTCGCCTATCTTCCCTTTTTTTGTGGATATCAAAACCACACCATTGGCGCCCTTTTGCCCGTAAATAGCCAACGAAGCTGCATCTTTAAGAATATCTATGCTTTCAATATCATTCGGGCTCAAGCCATTTAATCCGTTGGTCTCAACATTATCAATCACATATAACGGTGTACTGGCTCCGGTTACTGTACCCAATCCACGAATAATGATGTTCGGTTGCGCCCCGGGCTCATCATTGGTCACGATGTTTACACCGGCAGCTTTTCCTTGAATAGCTTGAATAGCGCTTTGCGAAGGTTGTTTCAAAAGTTCATCTGATTTGATTTGAACCACTGACCCGGTTATCGCGCCTTTCTTTTTGGTTCCGTATCCTACCACTACTACCTCGCTCAGAGCGTTGACTTCGCTGATTAAAACAACTTGCATGCCTTGAGTGGCTTTCTTAGTTTGTGTTTCATAACCAACATAACTAAATTCAATGACATCGCCTTCAGAAGCATTGATGATAAACTTTCCCTCAAAATCAGTAATGGTTTCTTTGGCTTTGGCTTTTAACTTAATGCTTACACCCGGAATACCTTTTTGATTGTTGTCAAGTACAACACCACTAATTGTTTGCGCTTTGATAAATGCTGATATAAAGAGCAGCCAAAACCAATAATAATTTTTCATGTTTTGAAATTAAATTGCGGTTAGGCTAATGTACTAAATTACAACGTTGTAGTAATGATTATAATAACACTACATTACTACATCATTTTTTTGAAAAAAATATTTAAGCTTCTGTAAATGAGTTTTATAAAATGTTAATTAAAATTTAAAAACTCATCGAAAAATGAAGTATTTGATGTAGCGTTGATGAGCTATGAATCTGAAAATTAATCTCTAAATTATTTGAATAGTCAGCAAAAAAACTGATGTTTTTATAGGTTAATCATAAACCTTGAAAGATTTTCATCGGCAGATAGGCCCAGTTTCTTGCGCAATCGATAACGATGTAACTCAACGCCACGATAAGAGATGTTCATCAAAGGAGCAATTTCTTTTGAAGACAAATTCATTTTTAAGTAAATACACAACTTGATATCTTTTGAAGTCAGACTCGGGTATAATTGCGTTAGCTTTTGTGCAAAATCTTTGTGGCTTTGCAATAAGTTCTTTTCAAAGCTTTGCCATTCGTTTTTATTTAGGGCATTGACTCTGATGGCTTTCTTAATTTTGCTTTTTAACTGAGCCAGTTCATGTTCAGAGTCTAAAATATCTTCAATTCTTTCAATCATTTCTGACTGTTTGGCAATTGACAAAGACTTTCCTGCCAATTCGGATACTTTAGATTGTACTTGTACTTCAAGCATACTCTTTTCATACTCTTGCATCTTGAGGTTGTTCTCGGCAATGAGCTCAAGCTCTAAGATTTGTTGCTGATGTTTTAGTTCTTCTTCTTTGAGCTTAAGCTTTTCGATGTATCTGATTTTATTCCAACGATAGTATATATAAAAAGCACCTGAAATAATCAATATATATACTAAAATCATCAAAACCGAGAAATACCAAGGGCGATTCACATAAAATTCAAACTCTTTTATAACAATAAACTTTTCGCCATCATTGTGAAAAATCTTAACCTGTTGATTGCCACTCATCAGATTGGTTAAATTGACCAAGCCGTTCTTGATGGGAAGATAATTTTTAGCGTTGTTCAGCGTATAAAACAATCCCAACCGATTGTAGCCATAATACTTAGAAATAACCTCTAAATCTATCGATTGATTGTATTTAATCGAAACATCATCTGTGAGTAATTGTCCCGCATAAAAAGCTTCAACCGATACTTCTTGTTTTGGACGGTTAATATTGTCCATTTTAAAAGAAATAAACCCATCATCTAAATTCATGAGTAACAAAGAGCCATACTTAAAGACTTTTGTGTCTTGATTGATGATTTTTCCTTCGTAATATTTTTCCGGAATTAACTCCCAAATATACCTGTCTGACGATTGATGAATTTTATACAACAACTTATCTTTCAAGACAATGAAGCTAGAATTATCAATAGAAATAACTTCGTCAATGCCCGAAAAATTATGATTAAAAATGACATTCTTTTCTAACTTCCCGGCAATAGGATTGTAGTGATACCAAACATTATCAATGTAAAAAAGAATTTCATTTTTGAAATTAATCATTTTGACTCCGAAATCATTATAAAGTTGATTCATCTGTGTGATGTTCTCAACTTTTTCAGCAGTAAAATCATGGTTAAACGTAATACGGTATAAACTGCGATAATTATCAACCGCCCATAGCTCTTTGGGCTTATTTTGCGCAATATTCTTGATGGGTTTGGTTAAGCCTTTCACAATTTTATAATGCCCAAAATCAATGGGGTGATCATAAATGACTATACCCGAGTAATTGGCTTGGTAAAATTTGTTGTCGTAATCGCTTTGTAAAAATTTCCACCCCCCGCTGACATTGTTCTTTTTGGTCAAGCTTCCGTTTTGATAAACAAATGTGCCGTCGTTATGACCAATTAAATAACTATCGCTCACTCGGCTTACTTCCCAAACCTGACCTTGTGAATTGGGCAAAAGCTCGAGTGATTTATGCTGATACTTAAAAACTCCGTGGTTTGAGCCCAACAAATAACCTTGCTCGATGGGTGCCAAACTATACACCGAACCCAAAACGCCTGAATTATCTGAAAAAATAGAATAAGGCGAGTTAATCTCAATGTGCGCAATGCCATTGTCCATACCGAGCCAAATATCGTTTTCTAAATCAAAAACTACAGAAAGTACAGAGTTATTCTTTAGTGAATTGCTCCTGTTTAAATTCAAATAGCTGCCATTGCGCATATCTACAATGTATACTCCTTTGAAGGCTGTACCTATCACCAATCGGTTGTCATTTGTAAACTTAGCTGTAATGATGAGTTCTTTCTTCAGCGTGGCATTTAATGCATTGTCCCAAGGCAAAAGCTGATTGTTTTTCTCAACAAAAACGCCATTCTTTTGCGTAAAAACATAAGCTTGTTCCCGATGCACATCAATACTATGGATGATAGAATTTTCAAGCCCTGTCCAATTGCTTTTTTTTATAAAATCACCATTTTGATAAATATAGACCCCATCGCGAACCGTAGCCGCACACAAAGTATCACGCACAACAAAACAATACGATAATTGAATGGGGCTTCTGACTTTTTTTATTTGATTATTTTGATAAAAATAAAGTTCGTTAAACGACTGAAAAACAATTTGGTTCTTAAATTTAAAAATCTTCCAAACCTCTTCATTATTAGAAACTCCGGTAAAAAGTTTTTTGTTGCTAGAAAGCGAAGTATATTTCATTTTGCCCGAGATGCGCTTCCAATAACCAAACTCATTGTAAGAGCCGGTATATATTTTATCTCGGTCGGCAAAAACAGATCTCAAAATGGTTTTGTTGGGCAATAGGTATTTTTCCCAACGAACGCCGTTATATCTCAGTAAATAATGATTGTTAGCAAAATAAAGCGCGTAATCTGCGCCTTGCGCCATACTCCAAACCTGATTGTCTCCTGCGTAATTAGACTTGGTAAAATTCTCGACAAAAGGAAGCAGTTCCTGAGCAACACTTCTTGCCGAAATCAGTAAAATCAAGCTATAAAAAAAAATCTTTTTCACACCAGAGCATTTTGCCTCCCAAATGTAAAAAAGATATTCAACTAAGTAGTTTTATCACCCAAATTATTTGCCGTCTACATAATCTTGTAAATACGCAAATCTGGGCGTTAGTTGGCCGTTTTCAGTAATCTTGGCTCTGGCCAAAATACCGTCTTGATCGCCGTTAAAAAAGGCCGGAATCACGTGTTGCATAAACATCTCGCCAAAACCTTCGCTGGCGTCTTTGGGCAATTCACAAGGCAAATTATCAATAGACATCACGATGATGGCTCCCGGATGCATATACGGAACTTCGGCGTGCTCTGAAGGCAAATAACCAAAGAAGGGTTCAGCGATGGTTGAAGCCTTGAGCGTACAAGCAATGGGGCCGTCATCAACATCACAAGAGATATCGGCCACCACTTTGATTTTGCAATCGGCAGCGCGCAACATCTCGCGGCTCAAGATTTCCGGGCCATTGGCTCCGAAGAAATGTCCGGCCATGAAGATATCGGCTACTTTGGTAAAGCGCTCAAAGTCAGAGGTATATTCGGTGGGGTTTTGATAAAAGTCGTATTTCTCGGCCGGCTGACCGTCTTTGCGCCGGTAATAATCGGTGACGTCAATTTGGGTGTATACCGGCTGGGCGAAGTTTTTGTTCAAGAAATCTTCTACCGAAACTTGTTTGGCTTTCATGCCGTCGAGGATTTCTTTGGCGCCCATGGCTACTTTTCCGTGACCGGTGAGTACAATCTTAATGGGCGGAAAAATCTGACGTCTGAGCTTTTGAATCAAATCATCTTTACTGTGCAGCGTCTCGGCTTTGGGGATATTAAAGAGTTCAAACTTGACCCCAAAAGCGCGCAATCCGTTGTAGGCGCCTACGATGCCGGCATAACGACCAAAACCAATCAAGCGTTTCTCACGCGCATCAACGATGGTTTCGTGGTCATACAAGTCAATCTTTTTTTCTAAAATGGCTTGCAACAACTTGCGGTTGTGCGCTTGCTTTTTGATGGTATGCGAAAAGAAAAAGTATTTTTTATTCGGTATCAAGGCATCCACAGGAACTTCTTTGACGCCAAAAAGCACATCGCAATCAGACACATCATCGGTCACCAACAAACCGGCCTCTTGATATTGTTGGTCGGTAAAAAACCTGATGTCTGAGCTTTCTACTTTAATTTGTGCTTCTGGGTGTTCTTGCTGTAGGCGAGCAGCTTCTTGTGGGGTAAAAACCACGCGTCTATCGGGCGGTGTTTTTCTTTCTTTGATAATTCCGAATTTCATTGTGGGCAAAATTTTTCAGCGCCAAATGTAAACCTTTACTACAACGTTTTCAAAAATATTTTACTAAAAAACGCAGGCCTGAAAAAGCGGGAATGATTTCAGACAAAACATCGTTAATAAAATGTTTATAACCCATTTTTATAGCCGTTCAAACCCGTACTTTTGTTTGTCTATATTTGTCAAAACCACTTAAGACCACCCTGTGAAACTTGTATTCCTCTATATAAAACTCTTTTTTATTGGTGCCGTTTTTATGACGTGTTCGCGCCAAGACCGTTCAGATTCAAACCAACCAGAGCTCAGCCAGAGCGGCTTGCCGATGATGCGCGCTTGTGCGGTGCGCTATGAAAATTTGGACGAACACTACATGCAAAGCAAAAAAAACTGCATCGAGCAATACTGCAATAAGTTTTGGAGCAACCCCAACAACAACCTGAGTTTTTTGGTGGCCAAAGACGGACAGATCATTTATGAGCGTTACCAAGGCATGGGCTACCGCGAAAAAGACATCGCCATTACCGAGGAGACTCCTTTGCATTTGGCCTCGGTCAGTAAGGTGTTGACCGCCACCGCCATCATGCTTTTGGTTGATTACGGCAAACTCGACTTAGACCAAAAAGTCAATACAATCATAGAAAACTTTCCGTATCCGGAAATTACCGTGCGCACCTTGCTCAACCACCGAAGCGGCCTGCGCAACTATGCCTATTTTACTGAAGACAAAGGCGTTTGGGACCGCAAAAAAACCTTGACCAATCAAGACATGGCCAATTTGCTGAGCGAAAAAAACATCCAGTTGGAATTTCCGACCAACAAGCGTTTTGCGTATTGCAACACCAATTATGCTTTGCTCGCGCTGATCATTGAGAAGGTATCGGGCGTTCCGTATCCGCAAGCCATGCAAGAAATGATTTTTAAACCGCTGGGCATGACGCACACGTATGTTTTTGATTACGACAAAGACCGCGAAACCGCGATTCCTTCGTATAAAGGCAACAACATTCGCTTGGCCTATGACTACTTAGATGCCGTGTATGGCGATAAAAACATCTACTCTACTCCGCGCGATTTGCTCAAGTTTGACCTGGCGCGCAACGCCCCGACCTTTTTGAATGAAAAGCTGCGCAGCCAAATTTTTAAAGGCTATAGCTACGAAACCAAAGGCACCAAAAACTACGGTTTGGGCACGCGCATGATTGAATGGGAAGGCGGGCAGAAATTCTTTTTCCACAATGGTTGGTGGCACGGAAACACCTCATCGTACATCAGTTTGCTCAAAGAAAACGTGACCATTATTGCGCTTTCAAACAAGTACAACAAAAATGTGTACACCGCCAAAAAACTAGCGCCTATTTTTGGGGATTATCCGTTTGACTTTGTGGATGAAGAATAGTCTTGGAGCTACTGAGTGCCTGAGCTACTGAGCTACTGAGCGGGAGCGATTTTAAGACCGCTGCGCTTTGAGACACGACTACCGCATTAGATTCATGCTGTTGCTTGACAGCTGTTGTATGGTTTTGTGCCGATACTTGAACTAAACCTTTTAAACTTCCTGAAATTCATCTGCTTACCTGCGTGAGGTATGGCGGCCAAGTGCCGTGCACTGCGCACAGCCCGACGGCGACCCCTGGCTTTATTGCTGGTGACTAGCTGAATTTGCCGGCACGCCCCAAAAAGGAACTAAAAATGATGTCTACCGATACCTTTGTTTGAGTCTTGTTTGAGTCATGCTTGAGTTTTGCTTGTAAAATGGGGGGCTTTTACAAACAACACTCAAACAAAACCCGAAGCAGATACAAAGAAATCAGCCCGGGCATACGCCCAAAAGTGCCCTTTTGTGCCCTTTTGTGCCCTTTTACGGTCATTTTCGGTCATTTTCGGTCATTCTGTTCGCTTTCAGTTATTTACGGCACGAGACTTGCAGGTATTGACCCGCTGCGGTACCTTGGCTATGCCCAAGCGCTGCAACCCCGAGCCAACGAGTAATCATTTTTAAAATTCAGAAATCATGGGAACATTCAACAGCGGAATCCTCGGAGGGTTCTCAGGCACCATCGGGCCCGTCGTGGGGGCCAACTGGCGCGGCTTGGACGTGATGCGCAGCCGCCCCAAAAAATCCAACCGCCCGGCCACGGCCGCACAACTCGAGGTACGCGCCCGATTTGCGGTTATATCACATTTTTTGGCACCCCTCAAAAACGTATTGGCGGCTTATTTTGGGCAACCTTTGGGCCAGAGCTCGCGCTTTAATCAGGCGTTTACCTACCACCGGCTCGAAGCCCTGAGCGGAACCTACCCCCACTATCAAATTGATTACCCCAGAGTGATCATCACCAAAGGCGAACTCTTGGGCCTTGACCAACCGCAGCTAGAAGCTGTGGCCGGTGCTGCGCTCAGCGTGCGTTGGCAAGACAACAGCGGTATGGGGCAGGCCCAGCCCACCGATGCTGTGTTGGTGGTAGTATACAACCCTGCGCGCGATGTGTTTGTACACCACCACCCGGCCGCCACGCGTGCCGACGCTAGCTTTGTCTTGCACTTGCCCGCAACCTGGGTGGGCGACACACTATATGCCTGGGTGAGCATCACCAACCGCAGCGGGCAGAAATGCGCTAATAGCCAGTATTTGGGTGGGGTGATGTTGGGGTGAAGTTGGGGTGTTGGATGCGTGAAAGTTAGGTGGTAGTTTTGGAGCACAAAGTGTCTCAAAGTAGATACGAAGTTTAAAAAGTTTAGTTGCAACATGCTGTTGCACGGATTAACTCATTTTCAAGTTGTGTTTTTCTCAGGTACTCAATCGGCCCTCGACTGCGCTCGGGGTGACAGGGTTAGAGGCGGTCTTTATTTCGAGAAAGTTTGAGATGAAATTAGTTGCAAGGTTGCTTCAGAAAAATTGTCTAACCACCCATCTTTAATTTTGTATTTTATTTTTTGATCTTCATAAATATGCGAAGCTATGTCATAACTAGATAAACTGCGACGTCTTTTTTTGAACTCGATGCTCAGTTTGTCAAAAGGAATTTCTAGCTTATAATTTCTGTATAAAGTCAAGTAAAAAACTTCCAATTGTTTTTTTTCAAAATTGAATATAACTTTGGTTGTAATGCTTTCAAAGCTGATGTAGATCATGGCCATGAATCCAAATATCAGATAAATGGTAGATCTTGACGCATCATGGTGTTTTTCGTAACTGAAAAACATAAATAAAAGAGTTATGATAACTACAAAACTGTATACCTTCAAATAACTTAATCTTGAATTGGTGCTTTTAGGAAAGTAGACAATTTCATTCATTTGTTGTATAGGGCGCTTTAAAATAGTGCTAACTTATTGTAGAAGGACTAAGATAGCATTTTTACACGGTAACAATGATGACGTGTATAAAATAGAACGAACTTGTGCGTTAGTCCAAGTTAGCTGAGCACAAAGTCAGGAAACTTTGCGCAGCAGTTATTTCTTAATTCGTAATTCGCAATTCGTAATTCGCAATTCGTAATTCGTAATTCGTAATTCATAATTCATAATTAATCTCAACTTCTTCCGCCCAAAAAATTAAAACGGTATTAACAACCCAAACTGAATTTATGCGCTATATTTGCGCTTCAATTATCAATTAATCATTCGTAATTCGTAATTCGTAATTCGTAATTCGTAATTCGTAATTCGTAATTCGTAATTCGTAATTCGTAATTCGTAATTCGTAATTCGTAATTCGCAATTCGCAATTCGTAATTCGTAATTCGCAATTCGCAATTCGCAATTCGCAATTCGTAATTCGTAATTGATAATTAAAAACTGGGGTCGACTGGTTTTGACAGCAAGGTCAATGGAACAGTAAGCACGTCGAGCGCGGAGACAAACCTCGTAAATCTTAGTCTCGAACTTTTAAACGGCGAAGGAAACTACGCTCTTGCTGCTTAATCTGAATTATAGTAAGATGAGCCTCGTCCTACCAGGTAGGAAAGCAGGATTCACCTCGAAAGCCTTGGTTTGTGGCGGTCGGCACAGGTGAATCGTAAAAATAAACCTAGGAAAGTTGAAGCTTCGGCAGCTTTCTGAAACTTAAGAAGCTAAGCCTTGGGTGGTTGTTCCTGTCCTAGCTCAAGGTCGAAAACCCAAACAGGGAATAAGCGTGTAGAAAGCTCTTTTATTGCTTGTTTGGACGGGAGTTCGACTCTCCCCGACTCCACATCAAGCGCAATGGGATTGCGGTTACAAATTAAAAAGATTCAACAAGTTTTACTTGATTGAATCTTTTTTGTTTGTGGCCGCCTGCCTTTGTAAAAGGCAGGCATTGCATTTGCAGGTATGGCGTTCAGGAGACGAGCGCAGCTACTCTCCCCGACTCCACATCAAGCGCAATGGGATTGCGGATGTAATAAGAAAAAATCCATCAAGTTCACTTGAATGGATTTTTTTGTTTATAGACGCTCGGCTTTGCCAAAAGCCGGCCCATTGCATTTGCAGGAGCGGAGTTCAGGAGCTGAGCGCAGCTACCCTCCCCGATAATTAAATGTACTTCATATAGCCATCTTCCTTTACCAAACCCACCCAAGGACATTTGCAGGTATGGCGTTCAGGAGACGAGCGCAGCTACCCTCCCCGACAATTAAATGTATTTCATATAGTCATCTGTCTTTACCAAACCCACCCAATGACATTTGCAGCAGCGGAGTTCAGGAGCTTGCTTCAGTCATTTTGTACCTTTATTTGAAACTCATTTAATTTTTTTTCAGACCTTTAAATTTCTTAAAAATAATCATCATGAGAATATTCATGCCTTTTGTGTTTGCGCTCCTATTTTTGGGTTGGTTGGTGTATAGACTCATCATTCAGAAAGATTTAAAAGCCAATAGGAATGACTTATATACCGGTCTTTTTTTTATCGTTGTTTGGGTGGTTCTGTATAGCTGGCTCTGGGCTTCTTGATTTGTTTATATGACACTGACCGAATTATTTCAAAACAAAGCTTTAAACGCCAAAGGCAAAACGGAACAACTCAGCGCTTTGCTATTGGACGGGACTGTTACTACCGAAACCTTGATTGCGTTTGCACAAAACACCAAAGATGCCGACACAGGCACTTGTGTGGAAGCTTTTGAATACGCCACCCGAATGAACCCGGAATTTGCCACGCGCGCTTGTTTGGATTTTGCCACGGCACATTTATCGCACAAAGCGCCGCGGGTCAGATGGGAATCGGCCAAAGTCATCGGCAACATCGCAAAGTTTTTCCAGAATGATTTAGAGCCGGCCATCAGTCAACTGCTTATTAACACGGAAGATTCAGGAACTGTAGTTCGTTGGGCGTCCGCTTTTGCGTTGGGAGAAATCATCAAACTCAAATTGGCCGTCAATCAAGAACTGATTCCGACCCTTGAAAATATTATAGAACGCGAAGAGAAAAATTCGATTAAAAAAATTTATCTGGCAGCACTTAAAAAAATCAAATAATTATGAAAGAAAACAACGCTGAATCAAAGATTGAATCTGAAATCAAAAGGGAGTTTCAAATAGAACGCATGATTTTGTTTAGCGATGCTGTTTTTGCCATCGTTATTACTTTGATGGCTATTGAAATTCGGATTCCTGAAATCAAAGAAGAACTCAGTCAAGAAGTGCTTTTGGAAGAACTTAGGAATTTATTTCCGGTACTGCTTTCGTATTTGGTGAGCTTCTTTTTTATCGGCAGCATTTGGTATCAACACCTCAAAACTTTTAGTTTGATCAAAGATTACAATACCGGCTTAATTGTTCGCAATCTGATTTTGCTGTTTTTTGTTGGGTTGTTTCCGTTTAGCGCTTCGGTCATCACGCGCAGCCACAATGCCTCGCTGGCTTATTTTATCTATATGGGCACGATTATCTTGTGCATTATTGCGCAGTATCTTTTACAGCAATACATCATCAACACGCCATCGATTCGCATCAACAAAGTGGCACAAGAACACATCAACGAGCTCAAACGAAAACGCATTTTGGTCATTGGATTTGTGGTTGCTTTTATAGCCAGCGTAGCGACTTATATGGCCAGCGACGATCCTGAAGTCCGTTCGTTGGTTCCGCTTTGGGTTATTCCGGTAGCGGTTATATATCGATTGATGAACCGCAAATTAAAAACCTCATGAAGCCGCAAACCGTTGAGGCATACATGAGCGCTTTTCCGGCTCAAATTCAAGAAAGAATGCTGCAATTACGCACACTTATTATAGAACACGCGCCTGATGCAGCAGAGAGTATTTCGTACGGAATGCCCGCTTATAAAACCTTTGGCAAACCGCTGATTTATTTTGCCGCCTACGCGCATCATCTGGGTTTGTATGCTACGCCGTCCGGACACGAACAGTTCAAAGAAGCACTGTCAGCGTATAAACAAGGAAAAGGTTCGGTGCAATTTCCGCATCATGAACCGCTGCCGCTAGAACTTATAGCGGATATCATTCAATTTCGAGTTCAAGAAAACCAAACTAAATATAACAGCAGAAAATAATTTTTAAAATATGATTTACATCAGGTTTTGAGCTAAAAGTACCCATTAATTTTGGGGTATAATTTAAAAACTCATAAACCAATGAAAAGAATATTTCTCGCTGTGATGGCCTTAAGTCTGTTCAGCATTAGTTTTGTAAACGCACAAGAAACTCAAAAATCATCTGACTTTAAAAAATGGCAAGTTCGTTTGCGTGGTGTTGGGGTTGTTCCTGACGAAAGCGCTAAAATTGATATCATCGGAGGTGATGTGAACGTATCAACTTCATTTATCCCGGAACTTGATTTTACTTATTTCTTCACCAAAAACTTGTCGGCTGAACTTATTTTAGGAACCACCAAACACGATGTTCATACGGTAGCTTCAGATATTTCGGCTGTTGGCGGACCCACTAGTTATGACGTTGACTTAGGAAGCGTATACTTATTGCCACCAACCTTAACCGCGCAATATCATTTTATTATTGCCGATGTGTTCCGTCCTTATATCGGAGCCGGTGTTAACTATACCATTTTTTATAATGCCGATGCCGGAAAAGTAGTTAAAGGTATTAAATACGACAATGCCTTTGGTTATGCATTCCAAGGTGGTTTTGATTTGATGGTCAACGACAAATATTTCATCAATATAGATTGTAAGAAACTCATTCTCAATACCAAAGTAAAAGTTGATGCTTCTAATCTGGCTGCAGGTTTGTCTATTCCGGCAGATGTTGATTTGAATCCATGGCTGGTTGGTTTTGGTGTCGGAATGAAATTTTAATGTTTTTTTAGTGGTTAGTATTGGGAAGCCGTTGTGTATGCAACGGCTTTTTTTAATGTAAATAGGATGAAATCTGATAGGCTCAAAAACAAATTGTTGCGCATCGGAGCAATTTTAATGTTGCTGTTGATAGGCATTAACGCTTTGGTGGCGGGCTATTTGTTTATAATTGACCCGACCGGGCACAAAATGGGCATTGAACTCAGTTACTTGCAAAACGCACCTTTTGAAACTTACCTGATTCCGGGGCTTATTCTTTTTATTGTTATTGGCTGTTTATCAATGTTCACCGCGGTTTGTGTTTGGAAAAAAACCGAAAATCATCCGTATTGGATCATGCTGCAAAGTTCACTTTTGTCTGGATGGATTTTGATTCAAATTATATTAGTTCAAGATTTTAACTGGCTGCACGCGCTGATGTTGCTAATCTCGGCACTTTTATGGCGCTGTGCGGAATTAATGCTCAAAAATCATGCAGCAGGAAATTTTTAAAAAAGGCTTGAGGGCTTGGTTTCCGATGCTTTTCATGGCTATTGCCAACGGAACCTTACGCGATTTAGTCTATGCAAAATATTTAGGAAAACTCGCAGTGCATCAACTTTCAACGCTGAGTTTAATCTTCATTTTGGGGCTTTATATCCGATGGTTGATGCGACAAAAAATGTCTGTCACTTCAAAGCAAGCCCTATTTTTAGGTTTCTATTGGGCGACTCTTACGCTGTTTTTTGAATTTTCAGCGGGATATTTATCCGGAAAATCAATTGCAGAGCTTTTATTCGATTATCAAATTCAAAACGGACGAATTTGGATACTGATTCCCGTTTGGCTATGCTTAGCGCCCTATTTGTTCTGTCAGAAAAATCTAAAATCCAATCAATCGATTAATTTCTAATCTATTTTGAAAATAAATTTGCGAAACCGAAAAGTTGCACGTATATTTGCAACCAAATAGTTTCATATTATAATTTTCAACCATCATGAGACGAGATATTTTCCAGGCTATTGCCGACCCAACTCGAAGAGCCATCATCACTTTGATTGCCACACAAGCCATGACACCCAATGCATTGGCAGAACATTTTGATACGACAAGACAAGCAGTTTCCAAACATTTGCGCATTTTAACCGAATGCGAACTCATTGAATCCAACCAACAAGGCCGAGAAATTTACTATCAATTGCAGATCGATAAAATGAAAGAAATTGATCATTGGCTCGAACAATTCCGAAAGATTTGGGAAGCGCGATTTGACGAATTAGACAAAGTATTATTCAACTTAAAAAACAAAAAAATATGAGTACGCAAAGTGTGATTGTAGAACGCGTTTTTGACGCTGACAAAAAATTGGTTTGGAGCGCCATCACCCAAAAAGAACTCATGAAGCAATGGTATTTTGACTTGGCTGAGTTTAAAACCGAAGTCGGCTTTGCCTTTGAATTTATGGGCGGGCCTGAAGGCGGAGTTCAATACAAACATCTTTGTCAAATTACCGAAGTAATCCCTGAAGAAAAACTTACCTATAGCTGGCGTTACGAGGGTTATGAAGGGATTACTTACGTAACTTTTGAGTTGTTTTCTGAGCACAATCAAACGCGCTTAAAACTCACTCATACCGGATTTGAAACCTTTCCGAGAATTCCTGATTTTGCGTTGCACAATTTTGAAGCCGGATGGAACCACATTATTCATACCTCACTCAAAGGCTTTTTAGAAAACAACTAACCCAATAAACAAACAAAATGAACAGTATTTTAAAATTTAATTTTACGGTGGATAAAGAAAAAAACGCCGTACATGTAGCGCGCGAATTTGACGCGCCGCGTGATTTGGTTTGGACCGCTTGGACCACGCCAGAGATTCTGGACCAATGGTGGGCACCTAAACCGTATCGTACCCAAACCAAAAGCATGGATTTTAGAGTCGGCGGACATTGGTTGTATGCCATGATTAGCCCCGAAAATGTAGCGCATTGGTGCCGTGCAGATTATCAATCGATTGAAACCTTACAGAGTTATTCGGCTTTGGATGCTTTTTGCGACGAATACGGAAACATCAACACCGAATTTCCGCGTTCGCAATGGAACAATCGCTTTTCGGAACTCAGCGATAAAACCTTGGTCAACATTACAATTCAATACGAAAAACTCGAGGATTTAGAAAAAATCATTTCGCTCGGATTCAAAGAAGGCTTTACCATGGCCATGGAAAACCTCGATCAATACATCGAAGCCCAGTTCAAATTACGCCGTGAAAACAAAACTCAGAACACAGCCCGCGTTTGCACTTATCTGAATTTTGACGGAAAAACCGAAGAAGCCTTTTTGTTTTATCAATCGGTTTTTAAAACTGAGTTTATCGGCAAAGGCATTCAACGATTCGGACAACTTCCGGCCGACGAAAACCATCCACCGGTGGCCAAAGCAGTCAAGAATATGGTCTTACACGTAGAACTACCCATTACCGGTAACCATGTTTTGATGGGCACCGACGCACCAAAAGAAATGGGTTTTAATCTGTCTAAAGGCAACAACATGCATATTTGTATTGAGCCTGAATCTCGTGAGGAAGCCCAACGCCTTTTCGATGCTTTGTCGGCCGATGGAAATGTAACCATGCCGCTGCAAGACCTGTTTTGGGGCGCTTATTACGGAGAATTCTCAGATAAATTTGGCATCAATTGGATGATTAATTTTCAAAACGCTAACTTTATCAATAAAGTAAACCACTAACTAAAAAACGAACTTATGAAAAAAGACAAAATCATTTTCTGGACTGCGACCACGCTAATCGCCTTGTTTGAAGGGCTTTTACCAGCGCTTACTTCGCAAACTGAAATGGCCAAAGAAGGCATCCGTCATTTGGGCTATCCGGAATATTTCGGGAATGCCTTGGTGATTTTTAAAGTGTTGGGCGTATTGGCGCTGATAATTCCGCAAATTCCCAACCGACTCAAAGAATGGGCTTATGCCGGATTTACCTTTGACTTTATTTTTGCCGCCATCAGTCACGGTGCGGTAGACGGCATCAACGGCGATACCTTTTTTCCATTCATCGTCTTGGCTGTGTTGATGGTTTCATATGTATATCATCACAAACTACTTCAAGCCAAAACACAATCTTAATTCGTCCATTTAAATCACAGTTCTATGAATTCAAAAATAACGGTAAGCGCAACCATCAACGCCTCGACTGATAAAGTTTGGAATTATTATACGAGGCCCGAGCACATTGTTCATTGGAATTTTGCCGATGTTTCTTGGCATTGTCCATCGGCCGAAAATGATATGCACATCGGTGGAACCTACAAAGCGCGTATGGAAGCCAAAGACGGAAGTTTTGGTTTTGACTTTGAAGCTGTCTACACGCAAATCACACCTGGCAGCGAATTTACTTATGAATTTGGCGGAAGAACCGCTCATGTGCAACTCGAAAGCCAAGGCGATCAAACAAAAATTACGGTTGCATTCGACCCTGAAAACGAGCACCCGCTTGAGATGCAACAATTCGGTTGGCAAGCCATCTTGAATCATTTTAAAGCCTATGTAGAAGCCAACTAAAAAAAAAAAAAAACAATCTTACATTGAAAGCCGAAGACAAATTCATGATTCTTCGGCTTTTTGTTTTAAAACTGCTAACTTTGAGCAAAGCATCCACAGCAAACCATGCGCCCTACTCGATTTGTTTTTTTAGTTTTACCTGAAGTGCATTTACTGGATTTGGCCGGAGCCGATCAGGTAATTTCAGAATCGATTGATTTTGGAGCGCCTTTTTGTATTGAATACTGCGGCCTTGAACCGAATATCAAAACCTCAACCGGTCTGGGCATTCATGAGCTCAAACATTTCACTGAAACACAGTTGAATCCGGGCGATTATTTGATCATTCCCGGAGGTCGCGTCAAGTATATAGAATCTGAAAACTTCAAAAAAAACACCGCTCTTTTTGAATGGATTGCCCTAGCTTATGCGCAAAAAGTACATTTGGTGAGCATTTGTGTGGGCTCATTTGTTTTGGCTTATTCCGGTATTTTAGATGGCCGAATGTGTACCACTCATTTTCAGTTGACGCAAAAAATGCAACAACAATTTCCGAAAACCAAAGTCAAAGACAATGTCCTTTTTGTTTCAGAAGGCACTATTCATACCAGCGCAGGAATTGCTTCGGGCATTGATTTGATGTTGCACCTACTCGAACAAATCACCGATAGTTATTTTGCACACAAAGTCGCCCGCGAACTAGTCGTGTACAATCGTCGTGACGGAAATAACGCCCAACTTACGGAGCATTTCAACTACCGAAACCACGTCCATCAAGGTATTCACAAAGTTCAAGACTATTTGATGGAACATCTGAATCAAAAAAACAGTTTGCCCGTCTTGGCAGAAATAGCCGCCATGAGCGAGCGCAATCTGACGCGCATTTTTAAAAAAGAAACCGGACTGACCATCAATGCTTATTTGAATAAAATCAGAACCGAGAAACTCATCGAATTGCAAAACAGCCCTGATTTATCCAAAAAACAGCGCGCACTACAAGTCGGTTTAACCAGCGAAAAACAAGCGGAAAGACTTTTGAGAAAAATGGCCTAAAATGTCTATTTATTGACCCAATAGAATCTTTGAACGCAATTACTTTTGAAGCGTAAACACAACAAGACATTGATGCTTATCAAAATTATTTTTTCTCTAATGCTCACCGGAACATCGGAAAATCAAAGTATGCAAACCTTATGAACCATAGCATCCGAAAAGCTACAATGACTGATCTAGAATCACTTGCTGAATTGTTTGATTTATACCGTCAATTCTACGGGCAATCGTCTGATATAAAACAAGCCTACGCGTTTTTAGAAGCGCGATTCAACCACGCAGACTCTGAAATATTTGTCACAGAACATAATCATCAATTGGTGGGATTTGTACAACTCTATCCTATTTTTTCATCGGTTCGGATGCAGCGTTTGTGGCTGCTCAACGATTTATTTGTGCGCAAAGAATTTCGCGGAAACGGCCGCTCAAAATCTTTAATCCTTGCTGCACAAGAACACGCCAAAGAGACAAAAGCTTGTGGTTTGTTGCTCGAAACCGCTACCGATAATTTCATCGGCAACCAACTGTATCCGGCGATGGGTTTTGAACTGCAATCCGAATCAAATTTTTACTTTTTAAAACTATAATTTTTGAAATATGACACGATCACAACTTTATCCGATGCCTGAATACTTTGATCGCTACATCAATTTAGCCGATGATGTTTCGGTTGTGGACGCCCTGAAAATCAGCCTCGACGAATTAAAAAATGCGCCCGTTGACTTGTGGAAATCTGTAGGTGATAAAGTCTACGCGCCCGGAAAATGGACCATCAAAGATATTTTGCAACACCTCATCGACACCGAACGCGTGTTTGCCTATCGCGCCTTATCGTTTGCCCGTGGTGAAAGAGAAGTAAAACCTTTTGACGAAGAACTTTACGGTCAAAATGCACAAACAGCGCGCAGAAGTTTTGAAGACTTGATGCAAGAAGCCATCACGCTTCGGCAATCGACCCTTCAATTATTTGAAAGTTTTACCGAAGAAATGCTCGACAAAACCGGAAAAAGTTTCAAGGGAGAATATTCAGTCCGCGCCATCGGCTATATATTTGCGGGCCATCATCGTTGGCATGTGAACATCATCAATGAGCGTTATTTGCCGTTGATTTAATTCTGGTTGGTTACACTCTAAAAACCGTTTTATTTTTTACATTTGAAAGAACAACTCAAATAACAAAAGATGAAACGGTTTTTACTTTATCCGCTGATTTTACTCAACGCTCTGGTTCTTTTAGGACAACTTTGGCCGTCGGGCGCTCCACCTTTTGCTTATAATGTAACGGTGCTGTTTTTGATTGCCTCGTTACTTTATTTTACCGTTGAATTGGTATCAATGCGTAAAAACAACAAACCCGAATGAAATATTTGATTTACTTATTCTGGAGTTTGACGTTGTTTTCAAGCAATGCAATGCACAGTCAGAAAAAAAGCAAACCGATGTATCAATGTCTTCCGTGCGGTTTGGATTGTGACCGTCAAAGATATAGCAAACCCGGAGCATGCAAGACTTGCCAAATGAAATTGGTCAAAGTGGCAACGATTAAATTTAAAAATATTGCACCCGAAAAAGTTTGTGCCTACATAGCCATCCATCCAAAAACCATCCTACTTGATGTGCGCACTGCCGAAGAATTTAACGGCAAAGCCGAGCCTCATTTTGGTTCGCTCAAAAACGCCATCAACCTTCCGATTCAAGAATTAGAACAACGCATCTCAGAACTTAATCAATTCAAAAAAAGTGAAATTTTGGTGTATTGTTCTCACAGTCATCGCAGTCCGCAAGCTTCTTACATCCTGAACCAACACGGTTTTCATCGCGTTTTAAACTTGTCGGGCGGAATGAGCGTTCTGAATGATTCCACTTGCAAAAAATAAAGTTTATGAAACCAAAAATCTACAATGTATTACTCTTGCTGAGCTTTCAGTTTGGTTATTTAGAATGGGGAACCAACCAACACCAATTCGTATTTCAAGCGCAATTTGAAATCATCACCAAAGCTTTTAGCAACTTCATGAGTGTGGTGCATCCGTTTACCGTTTTGCCTTTTTTGGGTGAATGCTTACTTGTACTCACGCTATTTCAAAAAAATGCCCATCGAAAACTTACCATGACCGGCGTTTTCTTACTCGGCTTTTTTATGTTGTTGCTTTTGTTGATTGGTTTGGCGAGTTTGAAAATTAAAATCATTTTGTCGGTGCTTCCTTTTTGGATCGTTTTTTATTTAATTTGGAAAAATAAAACACTAATTAATGAATAACTGTATCATTTACAATTGTTGAGCGACCAACGCTTAACAAAAAAAAACGCTATGAAACCATACAAAATCACAGCACTTGTACCCGGACAGTATCAAGTGTGTCAAGAAGATCAAATCATTGGTCATTGGATTTATCCTAAGTGGCACGAACGCCAATCAGAAATCAAACTCAGCGATGGACGCGTTTGGCAAGTAAAACCCAAGAGTTTTTGGGGTAATGCAACCGAAATTTTTGATGCGCACGGAATCTTGGCTGAATTCAAAATGCGCTGGAATGGGTCAATGGAAATTCAGATTTTTAAGCCTGAACAAACCTATGTTTTTTACTTTCAACTCAAAGGTTTTTGGAAGACTTCGTATAGGTTGCTCAACCAAAATCGTCAGGAACTTTGCACGCTGATTCCTGATGTTAAGTGGAATCGCACCCATTATGATTTAAGCATTGAAGCATCGAGCGAATTTGAACAACTCGAATCAAAAGAAATTATCCTTTTTGCCATGGTTCTCTGCGCTAATTATCATATTAAGTCCATTTCAAGTGCAGCCGTTTATGCTTCTTAACACCTAGATCAGATTTTAATTCATAACATTGTAACCGGATTCACTTCCGGTTTTTTTATTTAAAATATCAAACCATGTCCGGTTCAATCATCGAGGCACTCGCCATACAACACGTTGTGCATTTTACTGAAAAACCAACACTCATCTTTTTGCATGATTCGTTGGGTTGCATTGAACTTTGGCGCAACTTTCCGGAAAAATTAGCCGCTGAATCAAATTGTAATTACTTGGTGTACGACCGACAAGGCTACGGAAAATCTTGTGGATTTAGCGATGAAAAACGCACTGTCAATTATCTGGAACACGAAGCCGATATACTGGCTGAACTCATTGAAAAACATCAAATCAAACAAGCCATTTTGTTTGGCCACAGCGACGGAGGCTCGATTGCGCTTTTAACGGCAGCGCTTCATCCTAAAAACATAGCCGGCATTGTGACTGAAGGTGCGCATGTTTTGGTAGAAGAAGTCACGCTTAAGGGCATCCGCGCAGCCATGCATCAATATCAAACCACCGATTTAAAAGCACGCCTTGAAAAATACCACGGTAAAAATACCCAAGCTTTGTTTGATGCTTGGACGCTTACTTGGACTTCTGAGATGTTCCGCGATTGGAATATTGAATATTGTTTGCCCAGAATTCAGTGTCCGGCGTTGATTATTCAAGGTGAAGATGATGAGTTCGGAACCTTAGATCAAGTGAAACGAATTACTGTGCAAATGGCTCTTGCCCAAAAGCTTATTTTGCCCAAAACCGGACACAATCCGCACAAAGAATCCCCTGATGAAGTCATAGAACACACCCGCGATTTTATTCAGAAAATGATTAAATGATTGGCCTATTAAATTAGTATCTTTACAATGCTTTGCACAAAATTTCAATGCGATGGAATCACACGAACCACTCGAATCTTATCTTGACAATCATTACATCCACCGAAGCAATTGGCTCAGAGCAGCCGTTTTAGGCGCCAACGACGGAATTCTGTCAACGGCCAGTATTGCCATTGGTGTGGCATCCTCAGGAGCGCACCGCGAACCGATTATTTTAGCGGCTGTGGCCGGATTGGTCGCCGGAGCTTTATCGATGGCCGCCGGCGAATACGTTTCGGTCAGTTCGCAAACCGATATCGAAAAATCTGATATTGAACGCGAGAAAAAAGAACTCGAAGAAATGCCCGAAGTTGAATTACAGCTTTTGGCAGCCATCTATGAAAAACGCGGACTCAAAAAAGAAACGGCTCTGTTAGTCGCTCAAGAACTGACTGAACACGATGCTTTGGGCGCTCATGTTCGCGATGAATTAGGCATTACTGAAATGTCACAAGCCAATCCAATTCAGGCAGCCTTGGCTTCGGGTGCTGCATTTTCGGCAGGTGGTTTTTTACCGGTGCTTGTTACCTTGTTTTTACCGGAGCATCATTTAGAATATTACTTGTACGCATCGGCGATTTTCTTTTTGGTGATTTTGGGCGCTATGGCAGCTAAAACCGGAGGCTCTGACGTTACCAAAGCGGTATTGAGAATTACTTTTTGGGGCACCATTGCCATGGGCATGACGGCTCTGGTCGGCTACTTTTTTGGTGTGAATGTATAACTATTAAACTACCATATTATGAATGAAGCTCATTGGCATTTAGCCGTAAACCACTTACCTATTATCATTCCGATTGCCGGTTTGATTGTTTTGATTTGCAGTTTGATTTTTAAATCTGATGCGGTTAGAAAAACAGCTTATATTTTATTTATTGTGGCAGCAATTTCAGCCGCCATGTCAATGTCAACCGGTGAAGGTGCTGAAGAAATGGTTGAAGATATGCCCGGTGTTGGGCATGCTATAATTCACGAGCACGAAGAAGCCGCCGAAGGTTTTGCGGTTTTGATGTACGTATTGGGCGTGGTATCAATTGTTGGCATTTGGGCCGAAAGCAAGAAAGCTGTTTGGAGCAAATGGATTACTTATTTGGTTTTAGTCTTATCATTCGTTGCTATTTATATGGCACGTATTACCGGGACTACCGGAGGTGAAGTTCGTCATACAGAAATCCGCGCTGGTTTTACCCCACAAGCAGAAGCAGACGAACATGAAGAGCGCGAATAATAATATTACAAAATAAAAAAAGCCTCGTTCATCACGAGGCTTTTTATTTGAAAAAAATCAATTATTTCTTGATAAATTTCTGAGTAAAACTTCTTCCATCGATGGTTTTCAATGTCAAGATATAAGTTCCTGAAGCTAATTCTTTGACCGAAATAGTTTCTGTAACCAATGAGTTGTTCATCACCATTCTTCCGCTGATGTCATAAACTTCAACAGATTTAACTTTAAATAAAGCGCTTCCTAATTGAACAGAAATCAAATCTGATGCAGGGTTTGGAGCAATCACAAAACTTTGCGCATCAAACTGATTGTTGGCCAATAAAGATTCTCCTTCGGTTACGTGAATGGTTTTATCAATGCCCGGATTCATGATGGTATCTTCGGCTCCAGAAGGCCATTTGATAACCAATTTATCAACATTGGTATTGGCGCCTAATCCAAAATGTGCATTCAAAGTACTCATATAACCAAAACCTTCACCACTGCGGATGTCGCGAATTTGTTTTCCGAAAGCTCCGTAGATTTCAACACGCGCACCGATTCCGTTGATGTTGCTTTGAATTCCTTCTAAACTTACAGCAACCCAGTGATTGCCATTCGGATTGGCATAACGCACAATGGTATTATTTAAAACATCCAAGAAACCGTCACCATTCAAATCACCCACAGCACCTACACTGATTCCGTTTGAATAATTGACCATGCTGAAATTTCCGTCACCGGTATTGAACATGATTCTTCCGCTTGGACCCATCACATCTATCCAGCCATCGTTATCAAAATCATAAGCAATATAATCACGATTGGTGGCAGTATTCAATTCCCATCCCGAACCGGCGGTTATATTGGTAAATGCTTCTTCAACATTATTGGTAGTGTCCAGATTGTTTTTGAAATATCTGGTAGCCACTGAACCGTTTGATCCTACAATGATATCCATATCGCCATCGTTGTCAAAATCGGCAATGGCTGACGACCAAGATTGAACCGGTGTAAAATTGATACCCGCTTGAGCAGATACATCCGTAAATACTCCATTACCGTCATTTCTGTGCAATTCACACGGAGGGCCTGAACATTTTGAAATGAACATATCCACATCCCCATCGTTGTCATAATCGGTCCAAAGCGAAGCATAGTTTCCACCACTTTGAGTCAATCCTAAATTATATGCACCCGGGGTAACTCCTGACTGATAGTAGGTAAAAGTATTGTTGTTGTCTAACAAATAATATACGTTTCTGTTCACATCATGACAAGAAAAAGCATCCAAATTGCCGTCGTTGTTGATGTCAACAAAGTTGGTTCTTTGACAGAAAATATATTGACCCGGCGTTACTGAAGTGTAACCGGCTCCTGCTTGAGATTGCCAAAAAGTCAATCCGCTACCGCTGCCCAAAAGCAAATCGTTGTATCCATCGCGGTTGTAATCACCGGCAGCAATGCTCCATGAAGGTGCAAATCCCGGATTGGCAATTGTATAATCGGCAGTTGTAAGTGCGCCGGAATCACCTTGTAAATTCAGGCGAAGATTCGCTCCGTTTACCGTTACAATATCATCTTTGTAATCGCCATTCATATCCACAACGCATTCGCTATAACCTGATCCGATGGTTGAAATGGTTTGTGAAGTATAGGTTACCGGAATAACAATTACAGTTTCTGAGATTTCAAAATCGAAACCTTCTTCGCTCCAACGGTTGTCCCAAGCAATATAATAGGTAGTTCCTGCATTGGCATCAAAAGTTCTCTTGGATAAATTTGAAGTTGCGGGTGTAGTTGTGGTACATTCTAAAATACCCGAGTTATCATCGCTGGCCACACAAGTGAGCGAAGTTGAGCATGAGCCCGTATACACACTCACAAAAGTATCCTTACACAAATTTTGTGGTAAATCAGACGAAACTGTTACACGAACATTTTGCGTTGGTGTGTAGGCATACCATTGAGCTTTAGTGGCGGTAGAACAACTTGTAACCTGATTGGTACCATTAACAGCGGCAACAGTTGTTACGCCAGCGGTAACCGGAATCGCCGTTGAACAAGGACTGGGAACAATCGGGCCTTCAGAAATCTGAAAATCAAAGCCGAGCGCACTCCACTTGTTATCCCAAACTATATAGTAATTAACGCCAGCCGTAACTTCAAAAGTTTTTACTGAAAGATAAGAAGTAGCAGCACCTGTGTTACATGCAATAATTCCGGAGTCATCATCATTGGTATAACAAGTAAGCGCACCGCAATTTCCGGTATAAACCATAAAATGCGTGTCTTTACAAATGTTGATTGGTAAGTCTGAAGTTACCGTCACACTGTAATTGCTGGTCGGTGTGTATACATACCATTCGGCCATAGCAGCAGTTGAACATGCGGTCTGAATATTTGACCCATTGATAGCAGCTACCGTAGTCGTACCGGCTGTAATAGGCAAAGCCGTAGCACAAGTGTCTTGCGCTGATGCAGAAAAACCGGACAAGGCCAATAGCAAAAGGCCGGCTTTTTTAAAAATGCTCTCTTTGGATAGCACTTTTTGAGTAGTAATTTTCAATTTCATTTTTGCTTTTTTTAATGTTTGGTTTTGGTTAATTATTATTTGTTTAGTTATTCACATCGGTCAAGAGAATTGATCCAATCTCTCATTAAATTGATGCCTTCTTCATGGATAATCGTACGCCCGTGCAATGGCATTCTGATGGTTTCATCAACCGTATTGATTCGGTGAAACAACATCGATTGCTCGGGATGCTGCGGGTTGATAATCTTGTTCAAACTTGAGTCAAATCCTTGCATGTCCTCAGTATCAACACAAACGCCCATGTTTCGTAAACCACTAAAGGAACTCGTTTCAGAAAACGCAAAACGCATCGGACGATAATCACAATGGCGGTTGGTCATGTGGCAATGCGAGCAATTGGCATCTACATATGAACGGGCTCTGTTTAAAAGTGTTTGCGAAGCGTCATTGTAATCCACCGTTGAATGTACTGTAGTCGGGAAAGTAAAATTGGCGTTGAGAAAACCTTTGTCAATCCATGCTTGCAATTGGTTTTTGGTCACGTTGCCGTAATTGTAATTCCAATTCAGATTCTGTGGTTTGATACCAATCGGAATATACTTCATGGTTTCTTGCGGCGTATCGGGATTAACTTTTTCTTTATGACAAACAATACACTGCGAAAGCGATGGTATTCTGTAATGTGCAGATTTAACCACATTCTGCTCGTCTTTCCAAGTAACGTCGGTAAAGCTTCCGTTGATATCGTAATAAGCTTCGGTCTGATCGGCATTCCAAACGTAATCGGCATAAATCCAACCGTCCGCTTTGTGAATCATCAAGCGCGTTTCAATAATTCGGGTAGCTCCAACCGGCGTTATATTTTGCACATGATCATAATAGAAAGTTTTGATGAGCACAGCACCCACCGGAAGTTCAAGAATCGTATTATCAGAAACAAAATTCGCTTTTGAGCCTTCGGGCATCCACACAAAACGTTTTTTGTGGGCATAATCAGAAAACAAAGAACTGGCAGGTTGATAGGCCAGAAGTTCATCTGACGGATTCAAGTTTTTGAGTTCACCAACAAAAAACTTATAATCGGACAATTTGGGGTAAGGCACCTGGGTCAAATCTACTTTTACGGCAGGAATAGACACGTATGCATCATCTTCAGTTTTTGAACATGAAAGAATGATAAATACGAAAAGAATTGGCAGAAAAACAAATAGATAGCAATTTTTTTTCATAATTCTGTTTCAGCCAGACAATCAAATGTATTAAAAAATAGTTTCCATCCAAATTTGCGCTGTGTTAAATTGTCAACAACTGAAACCCAATTGATTGGTAAAAAACTGCGAAGCCTTGAGTTTGCTCAAAATCATCATTAACACAATTGTAAATAAATTACCTTTAGCCTATGTTTTTTATATGTGTCCTTACTTCTGATATTTTTATTTATTTCGATTGCCATTTCAGCACAGAGAAAATTAGCCCTTACTGAATATTCTACCATCAGCGATTATGGAACGAAATCTACAACAATCCCAGCGGAAATGGTTTTTACTTTGTCGCCGAAATCAATCATAAATCGCTCAAAAATTACCACAGTGCACTTTATTATTCGCGCAAGACGATGAGCAAACCGGACGTCGTTATATTAAATCGCTCGAGAAAATTGAGGTTCGACGCGCCGAATAATACACCGAGCAACCAACTGCATTTTTTGCTACATTTGAACCCACAAACAAACATATCAATGCAATCAAAATGGGAAAAATTCACAAAAGAACTCGCCAACCTGAGCTTCTTTTGGTTTTTTAGCGTTTGCTTCTTTTCGGTTTTCAGGCTGTCATTTATCGCCATCTTTAGCAAACAACTTTCAGCGGCAGCAAACGTTGGTGAAGCACTCAAAGTTCTGCTCATGGGCTTTCGGTTTGATTGCACGGCGGTTTCTTATTTTGTCATCATTCCTTATTTATTATTGCTCGCTTTGAGCGGATGGGGAAAAACCGAGCCAGCTAGAATAGCGCGCATCGTTTGCCAATATATTTTCGTGGTTTTATCAACGGTGATTTGCTTTGTGACCATTAATTATTTTGGAGAATACCACAACCAATTCAACAACTTTTTGTTTTTGGGATTATACGACGATCAAAAAGCAGTGATGAAGACTATAATGGAAGATTTTCATCCGTGGCGAAATCTGATTGGAATGCTACTCACCATCATCGCAAGCATTTGGATTTTGCGGTATTTTGAACATAAAGATTTTATCTACCGACAACTCAGCAAACTTCGATTTAAAAATCATCAAGCGGTCTTGGTGTTTTTCAGTTTGATTTTGATGGT
The DNA here is from genome assembly GCA_018267095.1 of Bacteroidota bacterium. GTDB lineage: Bacteria > Bacteroidota > Bacteroidia > Flavobacteriales > Flavobacteriaceae > Flavobacterium. Next base: position 10,236 of record JAFDZC010000017.1, on the reverse strand, counting down.
TTTTAGCTTGCGTGGATCGGTTACTTCGGTGCCGGCATTGCGCAAATGGGCAGGCGTTTCAAAAGATGCTTTTCTGAACAAAACGGTGATTAATCCTTATCGTTCGCTCATTTATGCGATGGAAGATTTTGACGAAATCAATTTACTTTCGGATGTGAATCCGTATATGGATGAAGCTTCGTTTAAAGCACATTTCAATCAACCATTGGTAACCGATTATCTCAAGAAAACAGCTTCTGGCGCGTCATCTGAAAAGCCCAAACAAATCTTTTTAGTCATCATGGAAAGCTATGATTCGTGGCCGCTCATGGAAAAGTATCAGCCTTTTTTATTCTCCACGCAATTGTGCAAAATCAAAAACAACGGAACGCATTTTAGTCATTTCCTGCCGGCAGCCGATGCCACTTTTGATTCGTTCGGAGCCATCGTAACCAATGTGCCGTATTGTGGTGTGAACATCAGTAAAATTGGACAAGTGAATGATCCGTTTGCGACCTCTTTATTTAGTCAATTTAACAAACTGAATTATCAAACCAATCTGTTTTACGGCGGATTTTCAAGTTGGCAAAACATCGAGGAATTCTCAAAATACCAAGGCGTTCAGCGATTTTTCTCCGGAACCGATGCTGGTGGTGACAGCGAATCGGGCACTTGGGGCGTCGAAGATGAAAAATTATTTGATTTGGTTTTGAGCAAAACCGACGCGCAAAAAGAGTCGCTCAATGTGATTTTGACTTCGAGTTATCACGCGCCTTATACGGTGGATGTCGCCCAAAAAGGATTTCCATACAAATCAGAAAAAGACTTTCCGGCTTCGGTACAAAAATACTTTGACGGCAGCATGACCCTAGAAGAAATCGGGCATTTGTGGTACGGAGATTACGCCATTGGCAAATTCATCGAAAAAGCCCAAAAGAAATATCTCGATGCTGTGTTTTTGTTTACCGGAGATCACTTCGGGCGTCGCTTTATCAACAGTCATCCGAATTTATACGAGCGCAGTTCGGTTGGGTTGGTGATGTTCGGCAAGAATATCCCGAAAGCACAACCCAAAACCGCCGGTTCTCACATTGACATTATGCCCACTTTGATTGAAATGGTCGCGCCCAAAGGTTTTGAATACTACAGTTTTGGCACTTCTTTGTATGTGCCACGCAAAGATTTGAGCATTACTTTTAACAAAATGGTGACGCAAAACCAAATGTATTACATGCCTAAAGACGCAGCGGTTGAATCTATTGATTTAAACACGATGCAAGAAAATACGACACCTTCTACTCCACTCAAAAAAGACTATAATCTGCAAATGGCTTTGTCGTGGTTTTATACCATGAAAGGAAATCAATTGCAGAAAAAAACTCAGAAATAATTCAGATTTGTATCTTTAAAACAGAAAAAATAAAAAAATGCAACACCTTATTGACCGCTTCATTAGCTACGTGACCATTGACACTGAATCAGACGCGAATTCACCCACAACACCCAGCACCGCCAAACAACTCGTTTTGGCCAATAAACTTGCCGAAGAACTCAAGAGCATCGGTATGACCGAAGTAACCATCGACCAGAACGGTTATGTGATGGGCACTTTGCCATCGAATGTAAACCACAAAGTTCCGACCATTGGGTTTGTTTCGCATTACGATACTTCGCCTGATTTTACCGGAGCAAACGTGAATCCGCGCGTGGTCAAAAACTACGATGGCGGCGATATTGTTTTGAATCAAAAAGAAAACATTGTTCTGTCTCCGAGTTATTTTAAAGATTTGCTCTTATATAAAGGACAAACGCTTATTGTGACCGACGGATTGACTTTGCTCGGTGCCGATGACAAAGCCGGATTGACCGAAATCGTTTCGGCGATGGAATATTTGATTCAAAATCCGCACATCAAACACGGAAAAATTCGCGTGGGTTTTACGCCTGATGAAGAAATTGGCCGCGGAGCTGATTTGTTTGATGTCAAAAAATTCGGTGCTGATTGGGCCTACACCATGGACGGAAGCCAAGTGGGCGAACTCGAATACGAAAACTTTAATGCCGCCGGAGCCAAAATTATCTTCAAAGGCAAAAGCGTGCATCCGGGTTATGCCAAGGGCAAAATGATCAATTCGATGCTGATTGCCAATGATTTCATCAATGAATTACCCAAAAATGAAACGCCTCAAGAAACCAAAGGCTACGAAGGTTTTTACCACGTAACCGGACTTTCGGGCAGCATCGAAGAATCAAAAGTAGAACTGATTATTCGCGACCACGATATGCAAAAGTTCAAGGCGCGTAAAAAACATGTGGCCGATGTGGTCAAAAAAATCAACCGCAAATTTGCCAAACAATTCGGCCAAGATATTGCTATAGCTGAAATCAAAGATCAATACTATAATATGAAAGAGAAAGTCACCCCGGTGATGCATATTGTAGATTTGGCCGAAAAAGCCATGAAAGATTTGGGCATCAAACCACTCATTAAACCCATTCGCGGCGGAACCGATGGTTGCAGATTGTCGTACATGGGATTGCCTTGCCCGAATATTTTTGCCGGTGGTCATAACTTCCACGGAAAATATGAATACGTGCCGGTAGAGAGCATTCAAAAAGCCGTCGATGTGATTGTGCGCATCGCCGAATTAACCGCCACAACCGACTTCAAAAAGAAAACTAAAAAATCAAAATAATTGAAAGACGAGGCCAAACATACTTGGGACAAAGTCAACAGCTGGGCGGAAGAACTAGATTTGCTCAAAAGCATCATGGCACAAACAACTTTGGTTGAAACCCGAAAATGGGGCAGCGAAGTCTATACGCACAACGGCAAAAACATCATTGGCTTGGGCGGATTTAAAAATTATTTTACCATTTGGTTTTTTAATGGTGTCTATCTCAAAGATGAAGCAAAAGTTTTGGTCAATGCACAAGAAGGCGTCACCAAAGCCTTGCGTCAATGGAGGTTTTATGATAAATCCGAAATCAACGAATCAATGATTTTGGCTTATATCGCCGAGGCTATATCCAACGAAGAAAAAGGATTGGTGCACAAACCCGAGAAAAAAGCCACCATCATCAGTGGGTTTTTACATCATCAACTCGCCGAAGACGAACTTTTGAAAGAGCATTTTGAACAACTCACACCTTATAAACAGCGAGAATACATGGAATACATTGATACTGCTAAACGCGAGGAAACCAAAATCACGCGCATGGAAAAAATCAAACCCATGATTCTGGCCGGAAAAGGATTGAACGACCAATACAAATAAAAAAAGCCTCCTGAAAACGGAGGCTTTTTTGTTGAAGTTAAGTTATGCTTTCTTGTTAAGCGCTGCGCTCATTTCCATTGAAATAGCTGATCGCTCCATTTTGAGTTTGCCCGACATGGTCTCAATGATGATGGTCGTTTCAGCAAGCTCGGCAATTTTACCGTGCAACCCGCTTTTGGTTACGATTTTGTCACCTACTTTCAAATCGGCTTCGAATTGTTTTTCAAGTTTCATTCGTTTTTGTTGTGGGCGAATCATAAAGAAATAAATCACCACAAACATCAAAATGAACGGTAAAAATTGTTGGATTTGTGCCATGTTATCAGTTTTAAATTTTGATTTTTAGATTTACATTAAACCGCGACCGGTTTTGTTGAGTTTGCCATCGGTTTGAAATTCTTTGACCAAATTATCGAGAATTCCGTTGATAAAAATACTGCTTTTAGGGGTTGAATATTCTTTGGCAATTTCAAGGTATTCGTTGATGGTTACTTTGACCGGAATTGACGGAAATTTCAAGAATTCAGCAATGGCCATTTTGAGGATGATCGTATCGATTTCGGCAATGCGCTCGGTGTCCCAATTGGGCGTTTTGTTTTCGTAGAATTTGACAAAGTCTTTTTCGTTGAGCACAGTTTTGCGGAACAAATCGATGGCAAAAGCGCGGTCATCTTCGTCTTTGTACAACTTAGGAACCTGAAAAGTTGCGTCTTTATCTGACTTAATTGCTTTGAGTTGTTTGATGATTTGTGTGTTGACCACCGGAATATCATCGGCCCAAGTAAGTTTGAAATCTTCTAGGTAATCGTAGAGTTTTTCGTTGCTCGCAATCAAATCGGCAAATAGATGAACCGCAAAGTCACGGTCTTCGTCAAATTTATTAACGCGGTTTTTCATGTAGGCCGCATACAAATCTGATTGTTTGATGTGGTCGAGCAACAGCAAAATATAGTCGTCATTGAGTTTCCAATTGTTGATTTTTCGATACTCAATAGCTTGCAAAAGCGATTGATTCTCGGCCAACATATTGAAGACTGCGTTGTGGATGAATTTTTTATTGGGATTTTTTTCTTCGGCGGTGGCCAAATGTTTGGTGCGCGCTTTTTCTTGATACTCTTGTTCTTTCTGGCGAATTTCAATCACAGCCGAAAGCATGAGCAGATACAAATCAAGCATATTTTCAATGCTGTACAGCAGGAATTTTTCTTCCTTTTCTAATTGGTCTGAACCTGTTTGATGCATGGCATAAATAGACTGCATCACTTTTACACGGATATGTCGCCTGTTGAGCACTGATAAAGAACTTTAAAAATTAAACGGAGCGACTCTGGTGGGAATCGCTCCGCAAAAATAAGAATATTATTGATTCTGAGAATTCAGATTTTATTTTTCTCGCTTTCGGTCTTCGATGCGTTTTTCAGCAATAGACAGAGCCGCTTGATGCGTGGTTACACCTTGGGTTTGTGCAAAGTTGAAGATTTCGAGTGTAGTATTATAGATATTTTCAGTTCTGCGCATGGCTTCGTCTTTTCCGTAACCTACAATTTCTCCATACACATTGATGATACCACCCGCATTGATTAAGAAGTCAGGCGCATAAGCAATGCCCATATCTTTGAGCAATTGTCCGTGTACGACTTCGTTGGCCAATTGGTTGTTGGCAGCTCCGGCAATCACGCGCGCTTTGATTCGGTGAATGGTTTCGTCGTTGATGGTCGCACCCAAAGCACAAGGCGCATAGATATCTACATCAGCACTGTACAAATCAGCACCTCTATATATAGTAGCGCCATATTTACTTTCAATTTCATGCAATCTGCCTTCGTTGATGTCGGTAATTTGCACCAAGGCGCCTTCTTTGGTTAAATAATCTACCAAGGTTTCACCCACGTGACCAATTCCTTGAACCAAAACTTTTTTACCACTCAAATTGTCTGATCCGAATTGGAATTGGGCAGCAGCTTTCATACCCATATACACACCGTATGCCGTTACCGGAGATGGATTTCCTGAACCACCGCGCGATTCTGAAATTCCGGTTACATATGAAGTATAGTCTCGGATCAAATCCATATCAGCGGTGGTGGTTCCAACATCTTCGGCTGTGATGTATTTCCCGCTAAGCGAATCGATAAACTGACCAAACTTGATGATCATTTCAGGTGTTTTTTCGGTTTTTGCGTCGGCAATAATGACCGCTTTTCCGCCCCCTAAATTCAAGCCTGAAACAGCTGATTTATAAGTCATTCCGCGCGATAGACGCAAAACATCGTTTAAGGCTTCCCACTCGTTGGTATATTTCCACATGCGCGTTCCGCCCAAAGCCGGTCCTAAAACTGTGTTGTGAATACCTATTATTGCTTTTAATCCAGTATCTTTGTCGTTGCAAAAAACGATTTGCTCGTGGTTGTCAAACGATACTTGTCCGAAGACCGGATCAACTTTGTGAAGCTCTTTTGGAGTAAGGATTTCTGAAGTCATAATTTGAAATTTAAATTGGGGGCATCTTTAAAAATGCTACGCAAAATTATCATTAAAATCAGAATATCATAATATATTTGGTTTTAATTGTCATTTTGTTAAAAAAATCATTTTTATCAACTTATTTCAATCGCTACACAATCACTTTTAATTTAACTAAAAATCAATCATTTATTTCCGGATTGTCTTAATAAAATGAAAGAACTACAGTATTTAAATAAATATTTCGTCAAATATAAATACCACTTTTTAACGGGAATTGTCATCACGATTGTGGCGCAAATCTTCTCACTGTATACACCCAAACTCATCAGTAGTTCTTTTAAGGCGATTGAAGATTTCTCTCATCAATCTCACGCTCCGGTTTCAATGATTAGGCAAGAACTCATCCACAATATTTTGTTGATTATTTTAACGACGATTGTCGCTGGATTTTTGACTTTTTTGATGCGACAAACCTTGATTGTGATGTCGCGCCACATTGAATTTGACCTCAAAAATGAAGTTTTCAAACAATACGAGAATCTCTCGCAAAATTTCTACAAACAAAATCGAACCGGTGATTTAATGAACCGCATCAGCGAAGATGTCAGCAAAGTACGCATGTATGTTGGGCCGGCAGTGATGTATACCATCAACACCATTATTCGCTTTGCCATTGTGATTGTTTATATGTATCACGTGTCGCCAAAATTGACCCTATATTCATTGTTGCCACTGCCGCTGCTTTCATACGCCATTTTTAAACTCAGCTCAGAAATCAACAAGCGCAGCACTATTTTTCAGCAATACCTGTCAAAAATATCGAGTTTTACCCAAGAAGTTTTTTCGGGAATTCGCGTGATTAAGGCTTATTCGCTCGAAAATCAATACCAAGATCAATTGAGTGATTTGTCTCAAGAAAGCAAAACCAAAAGTTTGCATTTGGCCCAAGCGAATTCACTATTTGGACCGCTGATGCTCGCATTGATTGGCACGAGTAATTTGGTGGTGATTTATTTTGGCGGAATGATGTACATCAACGGCAGCATTCAGAGCATTGGAACTATTGCCGAGTTCATTCTATATATCAACATGCTTACTTGGCCGGTTGCTTCGTTTGGTTGGGTTTCATCAATGGTGCAAGAAGCCGAAGCCTCGCAGAAACGCATCAATGAATTTTTGAAAATTCAACCCGATATTCTAAACCTACATCCACAACCAACCGTTATTGAGGGAAATATTGAGTTCAAAAACGTAAGCCTAACTTATGACGACACAAACATCGAGGCCATCAACAACATCAGTTTTTCGGTCAAAAAAGGCGAAACCTTGGCGATTTTGGGTAAAACAGGCGCCGGAAAATCTTCTGTTTTATCGCTGATTTGTCGATTGTACGATACCACAAACGGCGAGATTTTGATAGACGGAAAACCAATTGGCCAAGTCAATTTATATGATTTAAGAAACAGCATCGGAACCGTTCCGCAAGATGCTTTTTTGTTTTCGGATACCATCAAAAACAACATCAAATTCGGCAACGAAAACGCCTCGGATGACCAAGTGATTTTGGCGGCAAAAAAAGCAGTAGTACATGACAACATTATGCAATTTAACAATGCGTATGAAACCGTTTTGGGCGAACGTGGGATTACACTTTCGGGCGGACAAAAACAACGCGTTTCGATTGCGCGCGCATTGATTAAAGACGCTCCTATTTTGTTGTTAGACGACTGTTTATCAGCGGTGGACACCGAAACAGAAGAAATTATTTTGACGCATTTGATGGATTTTTGCAAAGATAAAACCACCGTAATTGTGAGTCATCGCGTATCGTCAGCCAAAAATGCAGACAAAATTATCGTGCTCGATCAAGGGAAGATTATTCAACAAGGCACTCACAATCAACTCATAAACCAAGAAGGTTATTATGCCGAGTTATACCTTAAACAACTTTCAGAAAAAGAAATGTCTGAATAGTTGTTTTGTAATACAATTTTTATCATTTTTGGACGAACATTAACCAAATTAACAGACCGTAGGATATGAGAGAAAATGATATGCTAGAGAAAGAAGAAATTTTTTCAAAAGTACTCAGAGCCGGAAGAAGAACGTATTTTTTTGATGTGCGCGCAACCAAAGCTGAAGATTATTACATCACGATTACCGAGAGTAAAAAATTTACTGAAGACGACGGATCTTTTCACTTTAAAAAGCACAAAATTTATTTATACAAAGAAGATTTTGCCGCTTTTGCAGAAATCTTAAACGATATGACTTCATACGTGCTCAATCAAAAAGGCGAAGAAGTAATCTCAGAAAGACATCAAAAAGACTTTAAAAGAGAATATGCCGAGCGCAGTTTTGATGATGCTCAAAACAAGAATTTCACCGATGTAGATTTTGACGATATTTAACAAAATCCAACCCTAAAAACAACCTCGAAAGCCAAACTTTTCGGGGTTTTTTTATGCTTTAAAAAACGAGATAAACTTTCGTCTTTAAAAATGTTAAAAACTAAAATTAACATTTCTTTAAATTTTAAGGTTTTGAACTATATTTCTACCAAAAAAAATATAATTTTGAAGCTTGGTTTTTTGTGCTTTTTCTATATTAAAATATGCATAAACAACTTGTTAGACGATGTAATTTACAGAAACAAAAATAAATCCTGATTCAAAAAGTTAAGTCAGGAAGCCCTCATAAAATATGAAAATTAAAACCCTCAAATCCGTTTTAAAAAGCTTATTTCTCGCATTGATTATTCTTACCATTCGTGTTGAATTTTCTTTTGCTCAAAATGAAAACCTCAAAACGGCGCAAACTACCAACCAAAACAATCGATTATTAGGACCTATTCAAATTACCGGAAACACCAGCATCTGTTTGCCTGGACCTTCAACAACCCAGCTCACAGGGTCTGGCGGATCAGGTGTTCCGCATCCAACCACTCCATGGTCTTCATCAAATACACCAGTAGCGACTGTAGACAATACCGGACTAGTAACTGCTGTGGGATTCGGCTCAACCAGTATTGGCTATTCAGATAACGCAGGGAATCAAACTTTTGTAAATGTATACGTAAGTGCATACCCAACAGTTACTGGCCCTTCTCCGACTGAAGCATGTGCTGCGGGAGGAACGGTACAACTGACTGGTTCGTTGTTCCCCAATGCTTCAACTCCATGGACTTCAGCCAACACCTCAATTGCAACAGTTGACAATTTCGGTTTGGTTACCGGAGTAGCTGCAGGAACAGTAAATATTACCTACATGAATTTAGGTGGTTGCACGGCATCAATACCGGTAACAATCAAGCCGCTTTTATCTCCTACCATAAGTTGTGGGGTGCCAACATACAATTCGGTTACCTTTACATGGCCTGCTGTGACCAATGCTTCAACCTACACAGTTGTATATTCTATCAACAGTGGCGGATACGTTTTTGGTACTTCAGGAAATATTCTCACTTGGACAAAAAACGGACTTAATCCCGGAGACAGTGTCACTGTTTTCATAACTCCAATCGGAGCTGGTGGCAATTGTTTTATAGGAGCTTCTCAAACCTGCCAAGCCTTGAGTTGCGATGCAACCAGCACACCAACAGCTCCAGTAATTGGCACCATAACCCAACCAACTTGCTCAACGCCTACCGGTAGTGTACAACTTACCGGACTCCCAGCCGGAACGTGGACCATTAATCCGGGAGCCATTACGGGTTCTGGCGCAACCTATACTGTATCTGGTCTTGCTACAGGTAGTTATACATTTACGGTAAAAAATTCTTTTGGCTGTACTTCAGTCGCATCTGCCTCAGCAACTATCAACGCACAGCCACCAACACCTTCTGCGCCAACCATTGGAACGATTACACAACCAACTTGTTCAACAGCAACTGGAAGTATTGAACTTACCGGGCTTCCGGCGGGAACTTGGACCATTAATCCGGGAGCCATTGCAGGTTCTGGAGCCACTTATACTGTTAGCGGACTTGCCGCTGCAGCAAGTTATACTTTTACCGTAACCAATTCGGTTGGTTGTCCTTCTGCGGCCTCAGCTTCAACGACCATCAACGCACAGCCTCCAACACCTTCTGCGCCAACCATCGGAACAGTTACACAACCAACTTGTTCAACGGCTACCGGAAGTATTGAACTTACCGGACTTCCGGCGGGAACTTGGACCATTAATCCAGGAGCCATTGCAGGTTCTGGAGCAACTTATACAATTTCAGGATTAACTGCCAGCAACTATAGTTATACCGTAACCAATTCGGTTGGGTGTACTTCGGCGGCTTCAACATCAACAACCATCAATGCACAGCCACCAACACCTTCTGCGCCAACCATCGGAACAGTTACACAACCAACTTGCTCAACAGCTACAGGTAGTGTACAACTTACCGGACTCCCAGCCGGAACGTGGACCATTAACCCAGGAGCTATTGCTGGATCAGGAGCCACTTATACTGTTAGCGGACTTGCCGCTGCAGCAAGTTATACTTTTACTGTAACCAATG
>JAFDZC010000016.1 GCA_018267095.1 Bacteroidota bacterium | reverse complement strand
CGAATCGTTTGTTGATTAAAGTATTGTTGAAAAAAGCTTCACAATACGCTTCTAACATCGCATAGTTTTATTTTTAACATAGTTAGGTTAACTCAGAGAGCCTCCTTCGTCAAGGGAGGCTTTCACTTTTTTTGTTTGGGGCTATTGGTGCTTAATTTCAGGGAGTTATTTTTTAACATTTCCTGAAAGCACTTTGCGATTTTGTGCTATTTATTGTCTATTTCTTAAAAACATTCTTGTTTTCGGGTTTATATTCTTTAGATAGAGGGTAAATGATTGATTTTTATATGAATTTTCACAATTTTCAAAAACATTGCTGAAATTTCTATAGTTTCCCTTAACTTTGCCAGTCCAACCCAACCCTTTCAATTTGAGCTTAATCGTAATTATTAAGAGAAAATATTTAAAACCCAAACTATGAAAGAACTATTACAATCTAATCGCCAAATCTTGTCAAAAGATTCTGGAATCAGATCAAACAACTTCAAGTTTTTCAACGCTGTTGTATTGATTTTAGTTTCGTTGGTTTCGCAATTGAGTTTTGCCCAACCTACGGTACTCGGAACACAAGTGGCCAACGGAACGTATACTACCTATGACTTAGTAACCCGAGGAGGAGGTGTTCGATTTGTTCGTATCAATGCAACTTCGGCGGGAGCTTCAGGTGCCAGAAACTGGGAGTTCGCTACCGGTACGGCGGCATCAACCAACTACAGTACCAACTGGAGACCGTATACTTCTGGTCAGTTGTTGTCAGGTTATAACACGGTTATTGATCCGGCCACTGCGGCAAGTTCTGCGCGCTACAACACCGGTTCTGGTGGAGCCAGCGGTACTTTGCCGGCGGTAGTTTCAGGTTCATACTATACCTTTTTGGTAGGCGGAAACAATGCCTCGAACAACTTTATGTCGGTGCTTTCAACCACTTATAACCCGAAGAATATTACAGCAGCTTCTCAAAGCCCTGTGGCAGCATCAGTAACAGTTGGGGTTCCGGTGACGGTAACTATTACGACTTCTGCAACCTTGGCAGCTACTGAGTATGCCTACTTGCGTTACAGTACTGATAACTTTACGACGTCGAGTTATGTGGCTTTTGCCGGAAGCGGTACCACCTATACAGCTACGATTCCGGGCTCTGTTAATACAGCCGGGACATCGGTATCTTATTATATTTTGACTTCAAATCAGGCTACGGCGCCAAGTGCCAACCCTGATTATTTTACTTTGAACTTATACAACTCATCAGGTCAGAATGCATCGGGTGGTGGAACCAATTATTCATATAGCGTTTCAGGAAGCACACCAACTTATACTTGGAACCAAACCGGAACCGCTTCATGGGCTACATCAACCAACTGGACACCAACCAGAACTACGCCGGGTGTTTTTGACAATATGGTATTCAACAACGGAGCGACTACAACTGTAACAGGGATTCCTGCAGAAACCGTTGGTGCTATTTTGGTATCCGGAAATACAACAGTAAACTTACAACCGGCCGCGGCCAATACACTTACCATTAGTAATGGTGCTACAGGTGCTGATTTATCAGTAGCTTCGGGGAGTGCTTTGAATGCCACCGGAGCTAGTGCTCTTAACTTGACTTTAGCAACGGGCGCAACGGGTAGTGTGAGCGGAAGCATGACTTTCTCAACTTCTGCAAATGTTTTAACAGTAACCGATGCAAGTGGTTTGACTTTCAACAATGGCTCATCTTTTACTCAAGGTACAGGAAATACAGGTGCTGTTTTTGGAACTAGCGGTACAGCTAGTGTTGTAATTTTTGCTAGTGGTTCTAAATTTGAGCAATTTGCAGGATCTGCTCCTTTTCAATTAACTGCCCCAGCTTCTAAAGTTGTTTTTCAAACAGGCAGTTTGTTCAAATTATCTGTGGCACAAGCGCCTAATTTTACTGGTAGAACATATGGAAACTTTGAATATAACGGAGCGGGAATTTCTTCCCCAGTAGGAGGTACTGCTTTTTCTCTTGATAATTTGACAATTAGTCAAGGTACCTTTAATATCAATTTGACTGCAGTTCCCTCTAACATTAAGGGTAATATTTCGGTTGCTAACGGTGCAGCTTTAGTTTTTAATCAAGCAAACACAGGAACAGTTGCTTTAAGTGGTACTGGTGTCCAAACTATTACTACTATAGGTACTGGTTCAATTTCTGTTGGGTCTACAGGAACATTGACTGTTCCTTCAGGATCTACTGTTGATTTTGGGACCTCAATAATCACTGGAACCGGAACATTTACAGCAGCAAGTGGTTCAACTATCAGAACCGCCAACACTGCCGGTATTGCTTCATCTGGCGCCACCGGTTCAGTTCAAACCACCACCAGAACTTTCAACACCGGAGCCAACTATGTATATAATGGTACCGCCAACCAAATTACCGGAACAGGCTTGCCGGCTACAGTAAATACTTTAACGATTAACAACACCGGTACATCACCAAATAATGTGGTTACTTTGAGTGCGATTACAGGCATTAGTTCTACAACTAACTCGCTCACTTTAACAGCCGGTAAATTAGACTTAAACAACAAACAACTGAGCATACCATCCGGAGGAACCGTAACCGCTACCTCAGGTGATTTTACCGCTACACCGGGTCCGTTGTTTTTTGTAGGTTCAGGAACCACTACCGGAACCATGAATATTCCAACAGCTACTTTGGCGGGTGGGGTTCAGTTTAACAGCGGAGCTAACATTGTTACTTCACTACAAATAAACTCTGGTGGTTTTGTCAATACAACAGCGCCTACTTATGGTTCGTCTTCTACCTTAATATACAATTCAGGCGGAAGTTACGGACGCGGAACTGAATGGAGTGCTACCAGCGGTGCCGGTTATCCAAACCACGTTCAAATTCAAAACGGAACCTCGGTTGATTTGTCAGCCAATGGTTTTGCAGATAGAGCTATTGCCGGAAACCTTAACTTAGGTGTTGTAGGAGCGGCTAGTGCCGGTTCATTGACCATGGGTGCCACCACTAATAAATTGACGGTGGGTGGTAACGTAGTCATTGGAGGAAATACCTCTGGAACTAGTACGTTGACTTTGTCATCAGCTATTGGTGGTGATATATACTTAAACGGAAACTGGGATACGAAAACCAATGGTTCTTATAATTCAAATACCCGAGCGGTATTTTTCCAAGGTTCAGGAACTTCTTTGGTAACGACCATCTCGGCCGCTACTTTTGATTATCTATTTATCAACAAGACATCAGGTGGAATAGTGAGTTTGGCCAACGACATGACGGTCAACAACAATTTGACTTTGAACGCACAATTGGTGACCAATTCATTTAAAGTGATTATCCCAACCGGAAACAACGTAACGGCTAATCCGAATGGATGGGTGAGAGGTAACCTTCAAAAAAACATCCCAACCGGAACCAATTCAAGAACTTTTGAAATTGGCGACAGCAGCAATTATACTCCGATAACTTTAGACTATTCAGGAGTAACCGGTGCGGGTAATGTAATTGCTTATACCACTGCGGGCGATCATGCACAAATTGGTACTTCAGATATTGATGCTTCATATTCTGTTAATAGAAATTATACCTTAACCAACAGCGGAGTGACCGGCGGAAGCTATGATGCAACCTTTACTTTTGTTTCGGGTGATGTCGATAGCGGAGCGGTAACCAGTGCTTTTGGTGTGAGTCGCTATGCAAGTTCAACTTGGACAAGCGCTACGGTAAGTACTAGAACAAGCACTTCTACCAAAGCTACCGGATTAACCGGTTATGGCGATTTTCAATTAGGTGAAAGCGCTACCACTTGGACAGCCGGCGCATCTACGACTGATTGGGCTACTTCGGGCAACTGGTCAAAAGGTGTTCCGAGCGCAACTACTAATGCAGTGATTGCTACTGCTAGTTTGTATCCGGAAATTACAGCAACAGCAGCTGCCAATAGAATGTCAGTAGCTTCGGGAACTTCAGTAACCGTTAAATCAGGTTATAATTTGACTGTCTCGGCCGCTATTGTCAACAACGGAACCATCACCGTCGAGAACAACGCCAACTTAAAACAAACCAATAACGTTTCAAATTCAGGTAGCGGAACTGCCGTTGTAAAACGCAATACAGCTACTTTGATGCGCCAAGATTACGTGATGTGGTCTTCGCCGGTTGACGGACAACAATTGCAAGCATTTTCACCACTAACCCTTTCAACGCGTTTTTACACTTTTGATGGTTCATTGGGAACAGCAGGTCAGTATGTAGCTACCTCTGCAACCGGAAATTTTGCAACCGCTACAGGATATTTAATTCGTTTGCCGAACAACCATCCAACCACGCCAACCATCTGGAACGGTACCTTTACCGGAACCGGAATCCACAACGGTAACTACAGTATGACAGGTTTGAACAGCAGCCAATATTATGCGGTAGGTAATCCGTATCCGTCAACCATTGATGCCGATTTATTCATTGCCGGTAACAGTTTGGCCGATGCGATGTACTTCTGGAGAAAAACCAACAACAGTGCGAATCCGTCTTATGCAACGTATACCTTAGCGGGTGGTGTTGGAACTCCGGGTTCAGGTGATCCGCTTGGATTAACCCCGAATGGTGTGATCAATGTCGGACAAGGTTTTATTGTTAAAACATCAGGTTCAGCAACTTCATTGAACTTCACCAACGGTATGAGAACTACCAATAATGGCAATCTTTTCTTTAGAACTGATGAAATCGAGCGCAACCGCATTTGGTTGAACATGAGCAACACTTCTGGCATTGCTTGTCAAACCATGGTTTCCTACATGGAAAATGCTACAGCCGGATTTGACTCGATGATTGATGGTAAATTCTTGAACGATAGCCAAAACGCTTTGACTTCTATCATTAACGGTGAAGAATACGCTATTCAAGGACGCGCTTTGCCTTTTGAATCAACCGATAGTGTTGCATTGGGCTTTAAATCAGAATTGCCGGGCGAATTCAGTATTGCCATTGACCATGTGGATGGCTTCTTTATCAATGAACACGATATTTTCTTGAAAGATAATTTAACCGGAACCATTCACGATTTGAGAACCGGAGCTTATACTTTTACCACAACCGGTGGAATTGACAATACTCGTTTTGAACTTGTTTATGAGAATTTACTCAGTGTAAACCCGCACGATTTGACCGCCAATCAAGTCATTGCTTACACCCGAAACAACCAATTGAATATTGACTCAGGAACAGTTAAAATGGCGCAAGTTGAGGTGTATGATATCAGAGGAAGATTAATTGCTCAAGAAGTTGCTGTAAACGCTTCAAAAGCTACTTTGAATATTCCTGCAACACATCAAGTCTTATTGGTAAAAATTACTGCTGAAAACGGACAATCAGTCACCAAGAAAGTAATGAACTAAAACAGTTTTAAAATTTCATAATTAAAGCCTCTGCTGATGCAGGGGCTTTTTTGTTTGATAGGTTTTTTGCATTTCATCGGATTTTTTATTCTAAATAATCGTTGATGGGTTCGCAGAAAGATATTTATGGTTATTTCATCGGATTTTTTCGCTTAGAACGCCTTTAAAAATGACATCTTAATCGTTCAAAATCAATTTGTTATGTTTTTGCATTTAGTCGGATTTATTGCACTTTACAACTAAAAAATTTGTTGGGCTTCATTTTATGACAATACTTTTGCGCTACCTAATATCTATTGTAATTTTATGAAAGCAAAAGCCTCACAACTTCTTTTAAAAGCACTCTTATTTTTAGTCTTAAGTCTGGCCACTCAGTTGGTTTCGGCGCAAGCCACCTTCAATTCAAATGCTACCGGTAACTGGTCTGTATCTACCAGTTGGAATAGAATCAGCGGTAATGATGCCGATGGTGTTCCCGATTCAAATGATACGGTCGTTATCATCTCAAGTCACAATATTACTGTTGACGGATCCTTCGCATGTGCATCGCTTACTGTTGGCCCTTTGAACAACAGTGTCAGTACTTTGAGTTTCAATAGCGGCTCATCGTTGACCGTTTCAGGAACTGTAAGTTTAGGAAATTCTGGTAATGCTAACCGAAGAGGCTCCATCGTGATGACCAATGGCGGAACATTGACCTGTACCGGTTTCGTGTTGAACAATGCAGGTGCCAATACATTTACTGCCGGAACGGGCTTAATTGTTTTGACAGCAACGAATACATTGCCTAATATTTTTACGGCTTTCAATGACTTACAAATTTCTTCCGGAACTACCAAATTAGGTGTTAACACCGCAGTTAACAGTATTCTCGATTTAACAACCGGAAATATTGATTTAAATTCATTTACTCTTTCCGTGGCAGACTTATCAGGTACAGGTAACATAAGTAACTCAGGTAGCTCTGCAACATTCACATTAGGAAGCGCTAATGCAGATATTGCATACACAGGGGTTATGTCAGCTACAACTGCAGCAAATTTAGGCTTTACTAAAACCGGAACCGGAAAGTTGACGATTTCAGGAAACAATACCTACACCGGAACCACTACCTTAACAGGAGGAGTTCTAGAAATTGCAGCAGCAGATAGAATTGCCAATAGTTCACCCATTAACTTTAACGGAGGAACTTTTAGCACAGGTGCTACCACAGGTTTTAATGAAACTCTGGGCGTAGTCAGTTTGAATGCCAATTCAACCATTAAATTAGGAACCGGGATTCATACTTTGACTTTTGCCAACAGCAGCGCGGCCACTTGGGGCGCTTTTACGCTAACCATTGACGGATGGTCAGGAGTTCCGGGTCCTTCAGGCACGGCGAGTGAAGGTAAAATTCAAGTGGGGACCGGTGGTTTAATCGCTTCTCAATTGGCCAAGATTCAGTTTACGGGCTTTCCTGCAGGAGCAGCGATTACAGCTTCGGGCGAATTGGTTCCGTCTAAAAATATCTTTTATTCAAAAGGAAGTTTAGCACCACAAGTGGCTTCCAACTGGAACTCAAAACGCGATGGAACCGGAACCAATGCGGTAGCTTCTGATTTTACTTCGGGAACCTTCTTTGTTATTCAAAACGGTCACACCATGACTACCGGGGGAGCTTGGTCTATATCGGGAACTACTTCAAAGCTGCAGATTGAAAACGGCGGCACTTTGGTTGCTAGTTCAGCGATAACCTTGGCCGCTGCAACAACCTTTCAAATTGACAACGGCGGAACGTACAAACACCAAAATACAAGTTCATGGGCTTCGACTATTTTTGCAGGAACAGAGGTTTTTGGCAACAGCAGTACCATTGAAATCAATAGCACCAATACCACTTTACCGACCAATTCAACCTATGGTAATTTAACCATTAACTTAACGACAGATCCGGGTGCCAACATCAGCTTTGCCAATTTACTTACAACAGTAAACGGAAATTTAAGCATTCAAAATACACAAAGCAGAGAAGTTAGGTTGTTAGCCAATACTTCTGCAACACTCAATATTGCGGGCGATTTAACCGTTTCAGGAGCTACCTCGAATTTTGTGCTCACTTCAGGAACTGGTGTTTCAACGGTTAATGTAGCCGGAAATACAACGATTAGTGGAGGAACTTTTAACTTAGGTGTAGGTTCAGCCAACGGTATTCTAAATTGTAGTGGTGATTTCACACATACCGGCGGAACCATTACCGAAACCGGAACTGCAACCGGTTGTTTGATCAGTATGGTTGGAAATTCGACGCAAGCTATGGAAAGTACAGGCTTTGCCAATTCAGTTAATATGACCGTAGCTCCTACCGGTTCAGGAACTGTTGAAGTAGCCACAGGCAAGACCTTTGTTGTTGCCGGAACTACAGTTTTTGCTGTTAGTAATACATCCTCAGCAACTGAATGTACCGTAAACGGAACGCTCGAAAGAACATCTTCAAGTAATATAACAACAGCAGGTTCTCTAAGTTTTGCCTCTGGCGGAAAATACATTTCAAATTTTGCAACCGCCACAATTCCAACGGCAACTTGGGATGCCAATGCGACGCTTCAAATCGATGCCAGTATCAGAAACAATGAGTTTACTGAAAGTTTTGGCCATGTGGTAATTAATGGTGCATCGGCATTTAACATGGTAACTGGGGCTACCAGTCCGACCATTCAAGGAGATTTGACAATTTCAACTACCGGAACTGTTGGTTTATCGAATTCAACCACCTCGGCTTCAACTTTAACTATTAATGGCAATCTGACGATTGATGCCAATGGAACCTTGATTATTGATAACTCAAACGGAACTTCTAACATCAGCAAGAAAATTGTTGTCAACGGCAACTATAATCAAAGTGCAGGAACTTTGAATTTCTGTAACTCAACCGGATCGATTACGGTCAATTCAAGAAATGCACAGTTGGATGTTTACGGTGATTTCTCTCATACAGGTGGAACATTGACTGAAACGGCTACCGACACCGATATGATTACCCGTATCAATTTGCTCGGAACTACTTCAAAAAGTATAGCCACTACCGGTCAAGCCAATCAAGTTGAGTTGATTATTAATAAATCGGGTACAACGGGGAATAACTTGGCTTCTTTATCAGCCAGTTCAGCCATTAGTTATAAATTAACGCTTACCGACGGTTTGTTGGTTTTGGGTAGCAACAACTTGGCAATTGCCGCTACAGCAACGATTACAGCACCGGGTTCAACTACTTCAATGATTGTGGCTGACGGTAGTGGCGAGCTCAGAAAAACATACACCACCACGGGTTCATTTGTTTACCCAATAGGTGATAATACGAGTACCCTAGAGTATAGTCCGGTGACGGTCAATGTAACCGCCGGAAGTGGGTTTTCATCGGCTTATGTCGGTGTAAATTTAGAAGACAAAAAACACGACAATAACAGCAGCACAACCCATTATCTGACCCGTTCTTGGAAAGTTTCTCAATCGGGTATTACCGGTTGTGTGGCCACCATTACGGGAACTTACTTAAATTCGACTGCTGATGTAGCGGGGAATATTTCAAGCATCAAAGCAGCACAACTCAACGGTACATTTAATCAAGCAACCAATCCTTGGGTAAAAACCGGAGGAAGTGTATTGACGGGTTCTACTTTAACCTACACCGGAGCAACCATTACGGCGGGTCAAGTCTCAACTTTTACCGGAATTACATCGGCTGATCCGACGGTGAGTATCACGGGAGGCGGAATTGCGGTTTGTAAAGATTCAACTCCTACGCTGACGGCTAATCCGGTAGGCGATGGCGCATTTACTTATGCTTGGACAGGCCCTATTGTGGGAAGTACAACTTCAGCTACAGCAACTCCAAATACCAGTTCTTCGGGTAGTAATTCATATACAGTTACGGTCAAAGACAGCAACGGAATCACTTCAGCAGCGAGTAGTTCAGTATCCGTAACGGTGGGTCCAACCACCACTTGGTCAGCAAATACTTGGAACAATGGTACGCCAACGGCTACCTCAACGGTTATTTTTGACGGTGATTATACTGCTTCGGCCAACCTTAATGCTTGTACGATTACTGTGAATAGCGGAGCAGTTAATATTCCGAGCGGTAAAAGCGTAACAATTGACGGTGCACTTACTGTAAGCGGTGGCAGTTTTACACTCGAGAATAATGCAAATCTTATTCAAAATACAACGGCGGCCAATTCAGGAAATATCATTGTTAAACGCAATAGTTCTTTATTGCTCAGACAAGATTATACTTTATGGTCATCACCGGTAACAGGTCAAAATTTACTGAGTTTCTCGCCGCAAACATTAACCAATCGTTTTTATACGTATGCGACTTCGCCCAACAATGTATACGTGGCGGTTTCTAGCCCTGCAACAACGAACTTTGAGGATGCTAAAGGATATTTAATTCGTGTGCCTAACAATTGGTCGGCTACCACGCCAACTGCCTACAATGGGGTTTTTACCGGCGTTCCACACAACGGAACATACAATGTAACCATGGATGATTTTGGTGCAGGGAAACGCTTTAATTTGGTGGGTAATCCGTATCCTTCGCCTATTTCGATTTCTACATTTATTAGTGAAAACAGTAATATTACGGGAACCCTTTATTTTTGGCGCAAAACGAACAATGCAAATAATCCGTCGTATTGTACGCACGCCGGTGGTGTTTTTGTTTCGAATGGGCAGTCTCAAGTCAATAATCCGAATGGTGTTATTCAAGTGGGTCAAGGCTTTTTTGTTGAAGCCAACGGCTCAGGAAGCACCTTGACATTTAATAACTCCCAACGCGTTTCAAATTTCAACAATCAATTCTTCAGAAATGCCGATACCGAAGAGCATCATGTAGTTTGGCTCAATGCTACCAATACTTCTGGAGCCTTTTCTCAAATGGCTTTAGGATATCATTCAGGGGCAACAACCGGAATTGATTTATACGATGGTAAATATATAAATGACGGGCCAATAGCCCTGAATAGTGTCATTGATCAAGTAGATTATTCAATACAAGGAAGAGCCTTTCCGATTGATCCGTCTGATGTGGTTCCGTTGAGTTTTAATGCGACTACGGCCGGCGATTATACCATTGCCATTGATCATGCTGAAGGTGTTTTTGCTACGACACAAGACATTTTCTTAAAAGACAACCTAAACAATACCATTCACGATTTAAAAACCGGCGGTTACAACTTTACAGCTGCAGCAGGTTATGATAACAGTCGATTTGAAATTGTGTACGTGAATCTTTTGTCTACCGAACAGCCTAGTTTTAATGACCATTCAATTGTGTCTTATCATCAAAACCAACAATTGGTTATAAATTCTGGTCAAGTGAAAATGAAATCGGTCAAATTATATGATTTACGCGGAAGATTGATTCTTGAAAAATCATCGATAAACAGCAACGAGATTAAACTTGATACAGGAAGCCAGCAACAAATGTTTATGGCACAAATTACTTCAGAAAGTAATGTTACGGTAACTATCAAAGTTATCAATTAACCAACTTCACACATAAAATAAAAAGCCCCGTCTCAGGACGGGGCTTTTTTTATTTTTAAAATTTCAAAATGTAAGAATTAACTGTGTTAAATATTCAATTTAACGCATTTCATCGATAAAAAGATGCATTTTATCGGATTTTTTATTTTGATTTTTAATTTCGTCGACGATTATTCAAGTCAAAAAAAAAGGATTTAAATGAGAGGTGAATATTGAGTGATTTATTCATTTCGTCGGGTTTCAAGCTTTTTAAAAAACCAGCAACTTTTATTAAGTATATGGTTTTGAATTAATTAAATGGTTTGTAAATTTTTTAATAATTTTTTTTAACGCTTTTAATCGGATTTTTTTGATTTGAATTTTCTTTGGGGCAGTGAAAGTGTCAATTTGTTGTCCGGAATATAAATAACAAAACCAAAAAATTAAATCAAACTCAATTACAGATGAAAACATTTTGTGATTACCCACCACTGAGTAATTTATCCTATTTACGTATAGGGAAAAGAAATCTTCAAAATTGGCTATTAAGCGTTATGTTACTTTTGAGTGGTATGCTGTCTGCAGCCACTATTACCAGTACCTCTACAGGAGGAACTTGGTCCAGTACCACAACATGGGTTGGGGGGGTAGTACCTACTACCACTGATACAGCAATCATAGCTAGCGGTGCAACTGTTAACCTTACCGCAGCAAGAACGGTTATCAATGTAACTATCAATGCTGGAGGTACATTAAATATAGGTTCGGTTAATGCGCTCACAGTAACCGGAAATTTCGTCAACAACGGAACTTTTTCTGCAACCACCGGAAGGTTGTATCTTACAGGTACCACCGGAAGTTTTACCAATGCTGGAACTTTCACCATGGGTGCGGGCAGATTGTATCTATACGGCAATTTGACCGGTATGGGTACACATACTTTAACCGGAACTCAGGTTCGTCTTGCAGGAAACGGAACCCAAAGCATTGCTGGTTTCACAACCACAGGTTTGTTCAATATGCAAAAAACGGGTGGTACGGCTACACTCACCGGAAATGTTTCCAGTGCTGGAATAACGGTGAATGGTTCCGGAGCTTCTGTCCTTAATTTAGGAACGGGACTTACCCACAATACCACCAATGTAGTAACCCTGACAGCAGGAACTTTAAACGGAGGCTCAAGTACGCTCAATATTAGTGTAATCAGCACAGGGGCATGGGCCGGAACCGGAACTGTATTTGTGGCCGGAACCGGTAAAGTGGTTTTTAATGCAGCTGGAAATCAAACCTTGTCTGCTACAAACACTACATTTAATAACTTGACTTTTTCAGGCTCAGGAACCAAGAGTGTTACCACAAGCAGATGTATCGTTAATGGAATTCTTTCGATGGAAGGAACTTCTACTATGTCAGCAGCACCAACTTATGGTACAGCGTCTTCACTGGTCTATAATACCGCAACCGCTAGAACAGCCGGACCGGAATGGATTACTCCGTTTGCAGCCACCGGTGGAGTAACGATATCAAATACAGGAGCCATTACCGCCAATGCAGCGAAGGTTTTCAATGCTTCGGTGCCTTTAACAATCAATTCTGGGGCTACTTTAAATACAAATAATTTGCAGTTAACTTTTGGTGGAAACTTTACCAATTCCGGAACTTTCAATGCAGGAAGCTCACCGATTGTTATTGCCAGCACCATGACAACACAATCTATATCAGGATTTACAACCACAGGTTTGTTGAGTATGACCAAAACAGCCGGAACTGCTACTTTGCAAGGGAATGTATCTTGTAATGGTATGACCATCAACGGAACCGGCGGAACGCTTAATTTAGGATCTGCATTAACCCACACGACTTCAGGCGCAGTTACCTTAACTGCCGGAACGCTTAATGCATCATCTTGTACTTTAAATGTAAATGCCATCAGTACAACCGCATGGAACGGAACCGGAACGGTATTTTCGGCCGGTACAAGTACGGTCAATTTTGGAGCAGCCGGGGCACAGACACTTTCGGCTTCAGCAACTACTTTTTATAATTTGACCTTTTCAAATTCTGGGGTCAAAACATTAACGACGGCTAATTGTACCGTAAGCGGAATTGTTTCTATGGAAGGAACGGCCACCGTTTCAGCGGCGCCTACTTATGGTGCTGCAGCTACCCTCAGATACAATACCACAACAGCCAGAACCGTTGGCGCGGAATGGATTACACCATTTGCGGCTACCGGTGGGGTGAACATAGCCAATACCGGAGTCATTACGATGAATGCGGCTAAAGTGTTTAATGCATCGATTCCGTTGACGATTAACTCGGGCGCGTCATTAAATACCGGAAATTTCCAAGTTAATTTTGGAGGTAATTTTAGCAATTCCGGAACCTTTACAGCGGGAAGTTCACCGATTGTAATTGATAATACGATGGCTACCCAAAGCATTGCCGGATTTACCACCACAGGTTTGGTTACTTTTGGTAAAGCATCCGGAACAGCTACCTTGACCGGAAATATTTCAGGTTCAGGGTTAACAGTCAATGCCACAGCGGGAACGCTTAATTTAGGAACTGCTTTGACGCATACTTTTTCGGGAACTCTGACCCGAACAGCCGGAACTTTAAACTTAGGTTCTAGCACCATCAGAATCGGAGGTTCTATCAGCGGAACCGGCGGAACCTTTACAGCCAGTACCGGTATTGTTGATTATAATGGTGCTGCGCAAACCATCGTTAGTTTACCCTACTATGGACTAAACTTAAGTGGCTCAGGTCTTAAAACATTTGTGGCTGCAACAACGGTTTCGAATGTGATTGCTATTTCGTCAGGAGTCGTGGTCAATTTAGGTACCGGACTGACCCATACCTCAAATGGCTTGTCATTTGCCGGAACTTTACAAGTTATTGGTTCATGGGGTGGAACCGGTTCAGGAGCTGCTAACATCAATTCCGTACATTTTACCGGAGGAACCACGGGTAAAATCAACAACAACTGTAGTATACCTTCTATAACAACCCAACCAAGTACACCATCAGCCACTTGTTCCGGTTCAGGTGTCCAAACTCTGACCGTTGTGGCCAGTGGCTCTGGGGTTACCTATTCATGGAGAAAAGGAGGTGTTGCCTTGACCAACAGTACCGTTGTGTCCGGGCAAGGAACGGCAACCTTAACACTCACGTCACCCACTACAGCCGATGCAGGAAGTTATGATGTGGTGGTCACCGGAACCTGTTCTACCTCTGTAACTTCATCAGCGGTAACGGTTACGGTAAATGCTACTCCGGCTATTACTACGCAGCCATCGGCACAATCTATTTGTCAGGCAGCTTCGGGTTCATTTGTTGTGGCGACTTCTGCTTCGAGTCCGACTTATCAATGGCAGTATTCAACCAATCCGGTAACGACTTGGACCAATACCAACGGCTTGACGGGTTTTACGGGTCATACCTCTGCGACTTTGTCTTTTACCAATGTTGCCTTGGCCAGAAATAATACCAACTTTAGATGTGTGATCACCGGAACCAATACGTGTTCGACCAATTCAAATGTTGCCTTGCTAACCGTTTCATCTACAGCTGCGGTCGGAACTATTTCGGGCAATCAATCGCTTTGTAGCGGATACGAACCCAACGATGATATCACCCTCTCAAGTGCCAATGGAACCATTCAGTGGCAAAGAGCCGACAATGCTGCTTTTACTTTGAATGTAACCAACATCGGAACCAATGCAACCACTTTGACTTCAGCAGAAATTGGTGTTTTAACACAGACCAAGTATTTCAGAGCCCAAGTCACCAGCGGTTCATGTACACCTATATATTCATCTGTTGTGGCAGTTACGATTGATAGTACTACTTGGACTTCGGCCGGTGGTGGTTCTTGGACTAATGGAGAGCCAACCGCTACCAAAGCAGCCATTATTTCATACAATTATTCAACAACACATGATTTATCTGCTTGTACCTTAACAGTAAATAATAACGCGGTGGTTACGGTTAATGATTCAGACAGTATTGTACTCAACGGAGCGCTTACCGTTGCTCCGGGCTCAACATTTACCTTGAATAACAATGCCAATTTGGTACAAAATGCCGATACAGCTAATTCCGGAAATATTGTTGTGAACAGGTCAACGGCAGCACTGATGCGTCAAGATTATGTCTTGTGGTCATCACCTGTAGGTGGGCAACAATTGCAGGCATTTTCTCCCAATACATTGTCGAACCGTTTTTATACCTATAACCCAGTTACAAATAATTATGCAGCAGTGGCTTCGCCATCAACCACAAATTTTGCTGACGCAAAAGGGTATTTGATTAGAATGCCTAATACACATCCGGCTACGCCAACCACATGGACGGGAACATTTACGGGTGTTCCGCATACCGGTCCTTACAGTGTGAGTGTGACTTCAGGTACCTACAATGCAGTGGGTAATCCGTATCCTTCTACCATTGATGCAGATGCCTTTATTATTGAAAATAGTTTGACCGAAGCACTTTACTTCTGGAGAAAAACCAACAGCGCAACCACTTCATCATATGCAACTTATACTTTAGCAGGCGGAGTTTCAAACTCTTCAGGTGATCCGTTGGGCTTGATTCCGAATGGAGCCATTCAAGTAGGGCAGGGCTTTATTGCCAAAGCAACTTCAACAACTTTAGATTTTACCAATGCCATGCGCATCAACAATAGCGATAACCAATTTTTGAGATCTGCCTCGGATGATAAAAGCAGAGTTTGGTTGAATCTAACCAATGATGCCGGTTATTTTGGGCAAACCATGGTGGCTTATATGTCTAACGCGACTGTAGATGTTGACGCTGCTATTGACGGAAGATACATCAACGATTGCCAAACCGCTTTGACGTCTATCATCAACAATGAGGAGTTTTCAATTCAAGGCAGACCGCTTCCATTTGAGGCTACCGATGTAGTTCAGTTGGGCTTTAAGTGTGTTGATGCCGGAAATTTCAGCATTGCTTTGGGTCAAACCGACGGAATGTTTGCAACAGACCAGGCGAATATTCCTGTTTATTTAAAAGATAATTTGACCGGAACAATACATGATTTAAAAGCAGGCGCCTATAGTTTTGCTGCTCAGTCAGGTGTTGATAATACGCGTTTTGAATTGGTATATGAAAATTTACTTTCAACTCAGAACCCAACCTTCAACGAGCAATCTGTGATAGTCTATAAACAAAATGGTTTATGGAACATTAATTCCGGAGCAGTCAAAATGAAATCATACCAAGTATATGATATGCAAGGGCGTGTTATATTAGAACAAGATCGGGTTCTTTCTTCTGAGGCTAAATTTATGATGTCATCAGTACATGAGGTGTTGATTGTAAAAATCACTTCGATGGACGGCGCAATAGTCACACAAAAAATTATGAATTAATTGATACTATATATATAGGTATAAAGCCCGCTCAAAAGAGTGGGCTTTTTATTTTGGTTAGACTTAATAAAGTTATTAGAACTTAGAGGAGGAATTGGATTGAATTGTTAAAATGTGTCAATTTTTATTTTTTTTAAAAAATGACACAACTTTTGTGTCAAAATAAATTTTTTAAAAAAAATGACACAAGAGTTTTTGCCCATTGTTTTTTTGATTTGAAGATTGCAACAATAGTTGTGACAAAAGTTGTTTTTGAATAGGTTTTGTCACAACTTCTGTGACAAAGTTTGTTTTTTGACGGGTTTTGTCACAACTCTATGGACGATTTTACCATGAAATATAAAACTCAAGTATCAGTTTGGGCTTTTTTTTAT
>JAFDZC010000015.1 GCA_018267095.1 Bacteroidota bacterium | reverse complement strand
GTAGCCAATTGATAGATTGAAATGTTCGTATCGTCACAATCAGTATTGTTTGAAACATAGCCTGATGGAGCTGTACATGCTGTAGTTGAAACCGCAGCATTACCAAATCCGTCTCCGTCTGCATCTTGATAGAAGGTAGATCCAAAAGTAATCGAAGCATTGTTGTCATCACAATCAGCTCCCGAAGTTGTAGCTGAATAACCTGTCGGAGCACTCGCACCTGAACAAACCGTTTCAACGCCGGCTGAGTAGTTATCGCCATCAGCATCAATATAGTAAGAAACCAATTGATAAATCGCCGAATTATTATCATTACAATCATCCAACATAGAAGCCGAGTTGGCATAGCCCGCAGGTGTATTGAATCCGTAACAAACAGATGTTGCTGCTCCTACAGTATAAGTATCAGCATCCGCATCAACATAGAACATCCCCAATTGGAATTTAGTCGCATCAGCATCGTTACAATCTTCACCGTTGGAGCTAAATGAGTAACCGCTTGGAGCATTCACTCCATAGCATAACTCTACCGTTGAACCAACAGTGTATCCGTCGCCATCCGCATCAACATAGAACATGCCCAATTGATATTTAGATGAATCATTGTCATTACAATCATCACCCGCTGTAGTTTCTGAATATCCTACTGGAGCACCAAAACCTGAACATACAGTAGCAGTTCCGTTGGTGTATCCATCAGCATCAGCATCTACATAAAAAGTTCCCAATTGGAAAACAGATCCGTTATTGTCATTACAATCATCACCGGCAGAAGTTTCTGAATACCCTACCGGAGCACCAAATCCTGAACATACTGTAGCAGTTCCGTTGGTGTATCCGTCAAAATCAGCATCAATATAGAAAGTTCCTAATTGGAAAACAGATCCATCCGCATCGTTACAATCAGTATTGTTTGTTACATATCCTGCCGGAGCCCCGGTACAAGATTGCAAGCTAACCGCTGTATTTCCGTATCCGTCGCTATCAGCATCAACATAATAGGTAACCAAATCAGCAACATCTGTAATGGTCACTTGATTTCCGGATGTTGGCACAAACGGCGTGGTCGTTGCATCAGCTCTTTCAACAGAATCAATGGTAAGTGTACTTCCGTTGTCGGCAGTTGTTAAAGCCAATTGGAAGGTTGCATTTCCTGAAGCGTCAGCTGTAGTTGTCAATACATTAGATGAAGTAGCTCCTAAAGTATAATTGATCTTAGCTACTTTATTTGGCAACAAACCGGTTACATCAAAAGTTCCGTTGCTTCCGCTACATACCGTACCTGCAGCCTGAGCCACTGATGTAAAGGTTTGTGATTGATAAGCCGTAGTTACAGAAATTACATTTGAATTAGACGAAGTACTGTTTGGGCTGTAAGATCTCACTCTGTAATAATAAGTAGTATTTTCAGTGATTTGTGGCCCATCAACCAATTGTGAAGTTCCATTAACTGTTAGGTTTTCATAACCCGACAAGAATAAAGGAGCGCGACCGGTTACTAAGATATTGTCAATTCCTGAAGTACCTCCAGAAGCAACCGTAGTGTTATTGACTGCTGTGTTGCTGGTCATGATCCAACGCAAGAATACGGAAGATTGATTATCACAAGCAGCTGGCAAAGAAGTAGCTGCCAAAGAACCGGTTGTCCAATCATTCCCCACGGTAATTACAGCACCTGGCACATCGGTCCAAGTTCCACCGGTTCCGATTCTGTATTGAACTTTGAAATCTTTCGGACCTGTATTCGATGAACGTTGTGCCGAAGAAACTTTCGTATTGGTATATCCTAAGGTTGAGAAGTCAATTTGCCACCATTTAGTTCCGTTACCTGAGTTCCATGTACCTGCCGAAGCTGCACTGGTGGCACTTGATTGAACCGGAGTGTAACCGACAGTTCCTACACCGCCTTGTGTAGTTAGAGTTTTAGCATTGTTTACTGTTGTAGCAGCGTCCACAATATTGTTGTCCGGATTGTTCGGGAAAGTCCAATTGACCATGGTAGTGTTGGCTCCCAAGAAATTTGGATCACTACTTACATCTAATTGGTAGCTTGAAGCCCCAGTCACAGCATTCCAATTCGCTACAAAACTGTTGTTCGTAACTGAAGTTGCAGCTGTTGCTAACGGAGCATCTAAATTAGCGGTTGTAAACTGTCCTGCCGGGGCACTTACAATATCACCACTCGCATCAGAAACATAAGTTCTGAAGTAATAGGTAGTATTAGGATTCAATCCGGTTAATGTAGCCGGTAATCCATGTACGAATACAATGCTTGAAAAACCACTGTCGGTGCTGTACTGAATTCCGAACTCAGTCAAAGCCGAACAACCCAAAGTATACGAGCCCGAAACTGAAGCCCCGTTTGATACAATTGAACTGGCGGTTCCGGTTGTAGCTGATGCCGGTGTATTGATACCCGCTCCAGACACCGTTACATAAATGGTGGTAGCTCCAACACTAGCAATAGCAATAGGAGTTGCGCTATAAGATTGAACCAAAGTCGGAGTGAATTTCACATAAATGGTTTCTAAAACATCGCCATTCACATCTGGTGTAAGGGTTAAATCATTCGCATAGTCATTACCGCCGGTAATTGAGAACGTAAATCCGTCAAGCGGACCAATGGTAACATCGTTGGTCAATTGAGTTCCTAACACAGCAAATGTGTGAACTACTGAAGTATTCGTACAAACATTTCCAAAAGCACTCAAAGGATCAGCTTCTAAAGTCGGCGTTGTAATCGGCAAAGTCGTTGCTGAATTTGAAGTTCCGAACGCAGTTTCAACATTAGCTCCGTTTCTGGCTTTAACCGCATAAGTGTATAAGGTATTAGCATTCAACCCACTTACAGTAATTAAATGCGGCGTTGGCGATTGCATCCAATTGAAGGCAGTTTGCCATACAGCAGTTGCGCCCAAAGTTCCGTTGGCTTGAAGATATTGGCTGTTGATTTGGATGGCATACATCGTTGATGATGGATTATTGCTCGCATCAAAATCAAAATCAAAAGTAGTGGTAGTAATATTAGAAGCTGCATTAGGTTGTACCGGTACATTGGCCAAAGTATAAAAACTAGACGGAGTTCCGTAACCATAACCTTGTGCGCTGTTCGCATATGCGTTGTAATAATACTCTGTATTGGCAAATAAAACAGTTCCGGTTCCTACTGAATAACTTCCGGTTCCTGTGCTTGGTGCCGGATTCGCCAATTGAATCACACCCGGCTCACCCAAAGTTGGTGTAAAATCAGTAGAAGAATAAACAATACCATTACCTAATACATTTGAACCTCCGGTTGCTGTTACATTTCCAGATAAAGTAGCTGAATCAACAGCAATTGTAGTGGGTGGTATAACAGTCACTACCGTTGGCGGCGGAATAACTACAGTTCCGTATATGGTCAAATCATCTACTCTAAAAGTCCCGGTGGCTGCAGCAGCTCCGGTAGCTAAATCAGCGCGTTGTGTTCCGTAAGGATAAATACGGAAAGTAACTGTTCCTGAAATAGGTGTACTGAAATCTACAAAATCCCAAGTAAGTTGCGTAGCAGTAGTCGTTGTTAACGCCGAGTTGTTCATTGAAGTTGAAGTCGCAAAACCATCGGTACTGTAGCGCACTTCCAATTGGTTTGGAGCGGTTCCACTTCCTGAACGAAGGAACGACATTTTAGTCAAATTCATCAAATAACCTGAAGCTGCTGTTGCTGAAAATTCAATATATGAATTGTTATTGACGCTCGAGGTAACATTCAAAGTAGTTGAACTAAAGAAGTTATTCAAAGAAGCACAAGTCAACGTTGAACGTGAAGCAATCGCTCCGGTAACATTCGCTGCTACTGTTGGAGTATTCCCTTGCGTTGGACAAGCTGAAGTTCCGGTAAACTGATTCAAATACAAAGCCGATTCAACCGTTTTAGTTTGCGTCAATTCAGGAGCAGCTGAGTAGTTTGTATTCCCAACTTGCTTGGCAGTAATCGTAACCGTACCCGGACCAACAATGGTCATCGTGGTTCCGGATATTGTAGCAACACTTGTATTTGAACTTTCAAAAGTAACAGTCAATCCTGAAGAAGCTACCCCGTTTAAAGTAATCGGTGACGATAAAGTCGTTAAAGCCGGAATAGTACCAAAAGTAGTGATGGTTTGAGAAAGCTGTGTAATAGTTGCATCAGCTACAATTGGTTGTGTGAAAGAATAATTTCCAGCTTGAGCTCCGCTGATGGTATAACCTGTGACCGTCACCGCTTGGGTTCCGGCATTGGCCGAAGCAAATTGCGCAACTGGAGTTCCGCTGATGTTCACCACATCACTATTGATTGGTGCCGGTGATAAAACTGCTGTACCTGTCAAAGTTGCTGTAGTCGTTCCGTCATAGGGTTTATCTAATGCTGAAATCCCGGTAATGGTAATTGGCAATTGCGTAACCGTTAGACTTTGTGATTGATCAATTGCAGGATTGTGTGTTGCATCACCTGCTTGTGAAGCCGTAATGGTGGTTGTTCCTGCACCCACAATAACTGCTGTATTTCCTGAAATGGTAGCTACTGCAGTATTCGAGCTCACATAAGTTATTGGGTTTCCTCCAGGATTGTCAGAGGTAGCGAGTAAATTTACACTCACCGTTCCGTATGGCACACTTCCCAAAGCCGGGAAAGTAATTACCTGATCGGCCAATTGAGATGGATTAATGGTTGCATTGGCCACTGTTGGCTGGCTTACGGTATAGTTTCCGGCTTTAGTGCCACTGATGGTATAACCCGTCACGGTAACAGGCCAAGTGCCCACCGCTGCCGATGAAAAAGTTGCCGATGGTGTACCACCTAAAACTACATCGTCTGAAAACAAAACGCCATTTAAAACAGCTGTTCCGGTTAAGGTTGCAGTATTATTTCCATCGAAAGTTTTATCTTGAGCTGTCAGTCCGGTAATGGTTAATCCCAGCGGAGAAACCGTATTGCCCGAACTCGATGTAACTATATTGGCATTAGTAGCAGGACTACTAGAAAGTACTACTGCATTTTGTGTATTGTAATTTCCCGCGGTAGCATTGTTTTTCAAACGAACCAAGAAAGATATACCGCCTGCATTGGCCTCAGCAGCAGTATAGCTGGCAGTAGCTCCATAAGAAACCACATCGCTTCTGGAAACTTCAAAACCGGTCTGAGCAGTCGCTACCAAAGGATTGGTTAACAAAGTTCCTGAAACCGCAAAAGTTTTTGATGCAGAAGCTGTTCCGTAAGTTGTTGAAAATGCTGTTGTAGCAGTAGTTCCTCCTGTAATAACTGAGGCCGGAGCAGTTACAGAAACCTCATCCATGTCGCAGTTTCCGGTTGCCTTCGTATAAACCCATTTAATATATCGGGTAGTCGATAAAAGTGGTATGGTAATGTTGCCACAATCTGTAATGGCCGTAGCTCCGGTAGCAGTTCCATAGACTCCAATGGCTGAACTGTAGGTTACCCCATCAGCACTTTGAGTGACCGTTAACTTTGATTCTCCAGACATACTGGATTTCTTCAACTGAAAAACTACCTGAGCAGCAGTTCCTGAGAAGAACAAAACCCGTGAATCATTGTTGGTATCAAATGTTGTAGCATCACTGCCTGTACACGCAAAGGCCGATGTCCTTTGGGTACATCCCGAATTTGTCCATCCGGTCGGTTCTGATCCCCACGCAGTTCTGAAAACCGGTAATGTAGCCTGTCCATAACTCACCAAAGAGTTCATAAGCAGTAACAACGCTACACACCAAAACGCGAAAGTTTTTACTTTCTTTAAAAGTAGCAAATTTTTCATAAATGTTAAAAATTGAGTTGAAGCAAAAATATATATATTTTATCTGATTAGTGACCATTTATGTGAAGTAATTGTTAACTAATTTGACGATAAAACTTTAATCGTTTTTTTCTGACACTTCATCGATTTAAGTATTAAATAACAACTGAACCATCTACTCCGTAAAAAGTTAAAATATAGTGTTATCAACAATTTTTACATTGATAAAAAAACAATTGTCAATTAAAACTCGGTCATTTTATATAATTCGAAAATAGCTGATTCTGTAGTTTATACAATTATTCTTGCATTACATCGATAAGCCAATCATCATTCAAATAATTAATTATAATTTTGCTTCAGAAAAATCTAAAAGAGAATATATGAAGACAAATTACACTGTATTTAAAATGATTGCCCTAGCATTAATGTTTACTTGTAATTCTTGGGGTCAAACCACTTTAGCTAAATGGAACTTTAATGGTGCCGATGCCGCTTCGGTTCCGGGTGGAGGTTCAAATCCATTGCCTTCTGAAGGATCTGGCACAATTGGATTAGTAGGAACTGCCGCAACTTCGGCAACACCGTTTGCTGCAGGCGTAAACTCTGCTGGTGTGGGAAGTTCAGACCCAGTAACCACTAACCCACCCAACTTAGCATGGGCTATTACCAATTTTCCGGCTTCTGGAACGGGTGATAAAACCAGCGGAATCCAAATTAATTTCGCTTCAGCGAATTATACCGGAATTCGCGTAAAATTTGATCAACGTTTGAGTAACAAAGCGGCCAACACTTATGTAGTTCAATACACAACCGATCGCTTGGCTGCCTCACCAGTTTGGGTGGATGCACAAACATTCACTTTCACACCGGCTGCTACCGGAACCGGGGACGTTTGGTACAATTCAAGAACTGTTGATTTAACTTCAATTACTGGTTTGAACAACAATGATATGCCGGCCATTAGAATTGTAGCTTCGTTTGATCCGATTGCAGGAAACTATTTGGCTTCAACTTCAACTTCAACGTACGACGGAACAGGTGTAGTTCGTTTTGATATGGTAACTGTTACAGCTGATGCCAGTTTGTCAACTTCACAATTTGACACTGATAATCAAGCTTTCGCTGTTTCTCCAAATCCATCTAACCGAGAAATTGTTTCATTCAACAAAGCGGTTGACATTGAAGTTTATGATGTTTTAGGAAAAATGATTGCCAAAGCCACACAAGTTACAACACTTGACACTTCAAATTACAACACCGGTGTTTACTTGATTAAAACTGCCACTGGAGCTACACAAAAACTAGTAGTAAAATAGTTTCTATTGTAATTAATTATATAAAAGGCATCCCGTTGAAGGATGCCTTTTTCTTTAGACTAAATTAGCGACAACTTCATAGAGCATGTCATTCTTAAGCGGTTTAGACAAGTAGTGATTCATGCCTATTTCTTTGACGCGCGCTTTGGTAGTTTCCATAACATCGGCGGTTACCGCAACAATTGGGATGTCTTTGTATTGTTTGCCAACTTCGCCATTACGGATCGCAATAGTCGCTTCATAACCATCCATCACCGGCATTTGCAAATCCATCAAAATCAAATCAAAAGCTTCTTGTTTCAATAAATCTAATCCTTCTTGTCCGTTGTTGGCATATTTCACTTCTGTATTGAGCCATTTTTTGACTATCATTTTAATGACCATTTGATTGATGGCATTGTCTTCGACCACCAAAATTTTCTTTCCGCCCAAATCATAAACCTGATCTTCCTGAACCTTTTGCGGTGCTTTTTCAACGATGGCTATGTCGTAATCAACAACAATTTTACAGTGCGTTCCGACATTTTCAAGACTGTCAATTTTAATGGTTCCGCCTTTGAGATCAACGAGATTCTTGACTATAAAAAGTCCGAGTCCTAATCCGCCAAATTTGCGTTTGTTGTCAATAGAACTCTGCGAAAAAGACTCATAAATACTGTGTAATTTTTCTTTAGAAATGCCAATACCTGAATCTGAAATGGTGATGATTAAACTCGCTTTAGTTTTGGACTTGAGCTCAGCGTCTAATTCAAATTTAACAAAACCGTGCGAAGTAAATTTAATGGCATTGCTCAATACATTGTGGACAATTTGCACCAAACGCGTCACATCGCCCAACATATGATCGGGAATATTGTCGCCTTTAATAAATTCAAAATCCAAACCTTGATCTTTAGCGCGAATCGCTGCATTGTTCTTGAGATGTTCTAAAACTTTAACCGGTTCAAACAATACGCGCTCGAGTTTGAGTTCACCTTTTTCAATTTTAGAGAAATCGAGTATATCGTTTACCGAACTCAGCAAACTGTGCGATGA
Source organism: Bacteroidota bacterium (assembly GCA_018267095.1). Taxonomy (GTDB): domain Bacteria; phylum Bacteroidota; class Bacteroidia; order Flavobacteriales; family Flavobacteriaceae; genus Flavobacterium. Next base: position 21,136 of record JAFDZC010000015.1, on the reverse strand, counting down.
ATATTTAATCACTTGACAGTCTTGCTTGATTTTATCGTCGGTTGTCTCAGACAAAATATTGTTGGTCAGATTCAAAATGGCGTTGAGCGGTGTGCGCAATTCGTGGCTGATGTTCGATAGAAAGTAAGATTTTAAGTCGTTCATTTCTTCCAACCGAATTAACGCCAATCGGTTGAATTCCTCCTTTTCATTTTTGAGGTTGCGAATCAAGTTCCCCATCGAAAGTGAGAGAAAGATGATCTCAAGCCCGGTTCCGAATTTAGAGCTGTTTTGGGTAAAGAAGTTGTTGGGAATTTGTCCGAAATTATTCAAGATAAAAATGCCAAAGCCCATGATCAAAAAGATAATCCCCACCGAGAAAAACGGATCAACCGGTTTTTTGTTCCAATACATATGCACGACCGCACTGATGATTAAAATCAACACAAAAAGTCCCAAAACATTGGCCAACGGATAACAAATAGCAAAAGCAGTAGGCACAAACAAAATCATTAAAATAAGCAGCCCGGCCAAAGCATAAACTACATTAAATGCGCGATACAAAAATGCACTTTGATCTTTTACCTTCAAGAAAACTTCGCTGTATTTACCCAATAAAATTCCGGCAATCATGGCAAAAATCAGCACCGAATGCATCGAAAGCCAACCGCTGTTGGGCGTGATTAATTTGAAAAAATATCCATCGAGCGCAAATTGCATTAATCCAATAAAAACAACATACAAGCTGTAATACAAAAAGGTTTTTTCGCGCATGGCCACAAAGAAAAACAGATAGATGATGGCCGCCGTAAGTAGAATTCCGTAAAAAACGCCAAAAAACCATTCTTCAATCGTAACTTCTTGAATAAAACTTTGCGCATCTCTGAGCACTACAGGCATTTTAATGGTTTCGCCATCGCTCTTGAGATGCAGGTAAAAATCAGCCTTTTCAAAGGGTGCAAGTTCAATTTTAAAAATCGTTTTTCGATCTTGAAAACTGCGCTCAAAAAAAGGCAAGGCATCACCGCTAATGAATTTTTTTACGCTGCCTGAAGTCAAATTCACGTGATAAATCTCAGCCAAATCGGTAATAGGCCGCGCTGTTTCAAGATAATATTCCAGCGGACGACCGGTCGTATTATCTAATGAAAACTTCGCCCAAAAATGATGGTCTGTAAACCCCAAATCATCATTGTCTGTTTTGAGCTTAGACGGATAAAGCGATGCATAATTTTTGACCACATAACCAACATCTAAGTCCTGTTGGCCAACGTCGGCAATGGTTGTGTAGTGAAAAAGAGAGATATTTTCCGGAAGTTTGTCTTCCTTAAATTGGTACTGAGCATTAGTTGTGCTGAAGAAAAATAAAAACAGCAGCAACAAATGGCTGAATCGGCGGTGGTTCGATTTCATTTGGATTGTTGTTGGATTATTGGGATTTGCGCATGTAAAAAACGCACCTAAATATGAACATTCTTTTTTAAAAACCCTATCATTTCGACTAAATTTTTATTGATTCAAAATTAAATTGCCAATAAAAATATCTTTGCTGAGCTAGTAATTGACATTTTATGAAACTTATTTTCGCTACGCACAACCAGAACAAACTTCAAGAAGTTCGCGCTTTATTACCCAATAATATTGAGCTTTTGGGCTTGACCAATATTGGATGTCCCGATGAAATTGACGAAACCGCAACCACCATCGAAGGCAATGCCCAAATCAAAGCTGATTATATTTCGAGCACATACGAAGTAGATTGCTTTTCGGATGACACCGGTTTGGAAGTTTTTGCACTCAACGGTGCACCGGGCGTTTATTCGGCGCGCTATGCCGGCGAGCAGAAAAATGCCGATGACAACATGAACAAATTGCTTACTGAACTTGAAAATCATACCGACCGAAGCGCTCAATTCAAAACCGTCATCGCTTTAAATTTGGCCGGAAAACAACACCTCTTCACGGGTATCGTACGCGGCACCATCATTGGCGAAAAGAGAGGTAATCAAGGCTTTGGCTACGATCCGATTTTTGTCCCTGATGGATACGAGCAAACCTTTGCCCAAATGAGTATGCCCGAAAAAGCAGCGCTCAGTCACCGCGGAAAAGCCGTACAACAATTGGTCAACTTCTTGTCTACAATAGCTGAAAATCAACCTACAACCTAAAAAAATTATGTAGAAATTAACGTATCACTTATGTAGCTATTCTAAATTATAAAGCCTACCTTTGCGCCCAATTTAAATACACATAATGAATACATTTGAACAATTAGGCCTAAGCGAGCCTATCTTACAGGCAATTAACGACTTAGGTTTTAAAACTCCCTCGGAGGTTCAGGACAAAGCCATTCCCGTGCTCTTAGAACAGGATACTGATTTAGTAGCCTTAGCACAAACCGGAACCGGAAAAACCGCAGCTTTTGGTTTTCCGCTTATTCAAAAGATTGACCCAGACAACAGAAATACTCAGGCTTTGATTTTATCGCCGACCCGTGAACTCTGTTTGCAAATCACCAATGAAATCAAGCTTTATTCTAAATACCTCAAAGGATTACACACCGTGGCCGTATACGGTGGCGCCAGCATTACAGAGCAAGCGCGCGAGGTAAAACGCGGAGCACAAATTATTGTGGCCACTCCGGGTCGTATGCAAGACATGATCAATCGCGGATTGGTCAACATCAAAAACATCAACTACTGCGTACTTGACGAGGCCGACGAAATGCTCAACATGGGTTTCTATGAAGACATTTGCTCAATTTTGTCAGATACACCAGATGAAAAATCAACGTGGTTGTTCTCGGCAACCATGCCTTCAGAAGTAGCGCGCATCGCCAAAAAATTCATGCACGATCCGCAAGAAATTACTGTCGGCGCCAAAAATGCAGGAACGGCAACCGTTTCACACGAATTTTACATGGTCAATGCCCGCGACCGCTATGAAGCTTTGAAACGTTTGGCTGATGCGAATCCGGATATCTTTTCGGTGGTATTTTGCCGCACCAAACGCGACACACAAGCTGTTGCCGAAAAACTCATCGAAGACGGATACAACGCGGCAGCTTTACACGGAGATTTATCACAAGCGCAACGTGACTCGGTGATGAAATCATTCCGCGGACGTCAAATTCAGATGTTGGTGGCTACCGATGTGGCAGCGCGCGGAATCGACGTGGATAACATTACCCACGTAGTGAATTATCAGTTACCGGATGAAATTGAAACGTATAACCACCGTTCGGGCAGAACCGGTCGTGCTGGAAAACTCGGAACATCGATGGTGATTGTCACCAAATCTGAAATCCGTAAAATCCACGCGATTGAAAAAATCATCAAACAAAAATTTGAAGAAAAACCTATTCCATCGGGGATAGAAATTTGCGAAATTCAGCTATTACACTTGGCCAACAAAATCAAAGACACCGAAGTCGATCACGAAATTGACAACTATCTTCCGGCCATCAACACCGTTTTGGAAGGTTTGAGCAAAGAAGAATTGATCAAAAAAATGGTATCAGTTGAGTTTAATCGCTTTATCAATTACTATAAAAAAACCCGCGATATTTCTGTGGCGGCAGCCGATGGAAAACGCAATGAACGCGAACCGAGAGAATTCAGCAGCAGCGGTAGTGCTGTTCGCTACTTTATCAACATTGGTTCACGCGATAACTTTGATTGGATGTCACTCAAAGATTTCTTGCGCGATACTTTAGATTTAGGTCGTGACGATGTATTCAAAGTCGACGTTAAAGAAGGTTTTGCGTTTTTTAACACCAATCCGGAGCATACTGATTTGGTCATGGAAACGTTGAACAACATTACCCTTGAAGGCCGTCGCATCAATGTAGAGATTTCTAAAAACGACGGTGGCAGCCGACGCGATCACAATGGTCGCAATTCAGCTGGACCGAAACGTTTTGACCGAGGAGACAGAAACGACCGAGGAGACAGAGGTTTTTCCGGAAAATCAGCCCCCCGTTCAGAGCGTAGAGAAGGAAAATTCTCTTCGGCCAAAGAAGGAAAGTTCTCAGGTTCAAGAGACAGCAAACCATCCGCTGGCCAAAGCAGTTTTAGCGATAAAAAACCGCGCCGCTCGGATGACTTCATGAATAAATTCAAAGAAAAGAAATCGCGCAGAAGCTAAGGCGCATTTGTTAATTTTCTGATAATTGTCAAAAGGCTACAAAATATCACTCGTGGTTTTACTACTTTTAGGCTTTCAAAATCACCTATGAGATACTTTGTAGTCTTTCTTTTTTTATGGTTTTCAACCGCAACTGTCTGGGCTCAAAGTCTCACCCAAGACGAACTCATCAACGGAACCATTACCAACGACAATTCGCAACTTCCCATTGGCAACGTCAACATCATCAACCTTAATAAAGTGATTGGAACCGTTTCAAACGCCAAAGGTTATTTTGAAATCAGGGCTGCTGTGAACGATACATTATTGCTTTCGTACATCGGATTCCAATCCATCAAAGTGCGCGTCACCAATGACTGGATCAAAAACAAAACCACCAAAATTCAAATGACCGAAAAAGCCATTGCGCTCGAAGAAGTCATTATCCAACCCTATTATTTAACCGGATACCTCGAGGTCGATTCCAAACTCATTCCATCGCTCGAAAATTACCGATACAGCATTTCGGGCTTGCAACAAGGCTATGAAGCCGGCGATAAATCTCCGAGTGCTTTTGGACGCGTGATTAGTTCAGTGATGAATCCGGCCGATTTGCTCTACAACACCTTCGGAAAAAAATCCAACGAGCTCAAGCGGCTCAAACAAGTCAAAAAAGACGAAACCGTGCGCAATTTGCTCGAATCGAAATACGACCGCGAAACCGTGGCTACACTTTTGGGCATTGACAAAAAAGATATTCCTGAAATTCTGCAACACTGCAACTATTCTGAAGCCTTTATCAAAAGCGCCAACGATCTGCAAATCATGGATGCCATCAGCGCTTGTTACGAAGAGTACAAAGTCTTGCGCAAAAAATAAACTTACTTCTGAGCGTTTAAATCGCTGTAATAACGCGCCTCGATTCGCTCAATATCTTTAATCGATTGCTTGGCCCAATCCAATCGCTTCTGAACAATTTCTGCTTCTGTAAGTTGCCATGCAATAGCTGACTTGCGCAAACGGCTGGTAAGGTTCTGCAAAATAATCGCCGCCGAAACCGAAATATTCAAACTCTCGGTAAAACCCGCCATCGGAATCTTCAAAAAACCATCGGCCTGCGCCAAAACTTCTTCAGACAATCCGTGGCGTTCGGTGCCAAAAAACAAAGCGCTGGGTTGCGCAATATCAAAATCGTCCAAATCGCAATCGTCTTGGTGTGGCGTGGTGGCAATGATGCGATAACCTTGATTTTTGAGTGCCGTAATACAACTGTCAATGCTGTCATAGCGGTTGACATCCACCCATTTTTGCGCGCCCATGGCAATTTCTTTATCGATGCGTTTGCCGAATTTTTCTTCCACCACATGCAATTGCTGCACGCCAAAAACCTCGCAACTGCGCATCACCGCACTGGTGTTGTGCAGCTGATACACATCTTGAATCGCGACGGTAAAATGGTTGGTACGGCGCGAAAGCACATCCACAAACTTCGCCTTGCGCTCGTCGGTGAGAAAGCCTTCTAAATACACCAAAAAATCAGTATCGGTCATGTAGTAATTTTGTGTAAAAATACATTTTTGGGCGTGCCGGCGCAAATCAAAATCATCGCCGCCGAATCATTCGCGGCGCCGTCGGGCTGTTCGCTACTAGTCCTCGCCGCTCCGCTCTGCTGCGCGGCTGTGGGCTACCCGCTGCCATCCCTCACCCAATTGTGACTCGCTGCGCTACAGACACGGCTGCGCCTTTAGACACGCTTCGCTTTAGATGCGCCCTGCGGGCTAGAGATGGTTTGGTTTTCAAGAAAATTTTGATTCATAAGCAATCTACAGGTATTTTTTTTAATGATAAATCTCTGCATTTCAATTTAGCTTGTCTACAAATGATTAAAGGCAGCTTTGTCTTTCGTTTCAGTCATTCCAGTGAAGCATCTATAGGCGTAGCTGTGTCTTCAGCGAAGCGTGTCTTCTTTTTATCTATCTTTCGGTCATGAAAAAACTCGTCGTACTTACCGGAGCCGGCATTTCGGCCGAAAGCGGACTCAAGACTTTCAGAGACAGCAACGGCCTTTGGGAAGGGCACAACGTGATGGATGTGGCCTCGCCTGAAGGTTGGCAGCGCAATCCTGAATTGGTTTTGGATTTTTACAACCAACGTCGCCGTCAATTGCACGAAGTGTCGCCCAATGCCGGGCATTTAGCTTTGGCGGCGCTCGAAACTCATTTTGAAGTGCACATCATCACCCAAAACGTCGATAATTTACACGAGCGCGCGGGCAGTTCGCGGGTTTTGCACTTGCACGGCGAATTGCTCAAAGTGCGCAGTACGCAGCATGAACATGCGGTTCTTGATTGGTCGGGCGATTTAAACCTGGGCGATACCGATGCACGCGGTCATCAGTTGCGACCGCATATTGTGTGGTTTGGCGAGGCGGTTCCGGCTTTAGAACAAGCTTTAGAACTCACCCGCGCAGCCGATATTTTTGCCGTCATCGGAACGTCGTTACAAGTGTATCCGGCCGCTGGTTTAATCGAGTATACGCGCGGCCACATTCCAATTTTTTATATTGATCCGCATCCGGCCCAGCTTCCGTACTTAGGCAATCCAGTGACGGTGATTGCTGAAGCGGCCACCACCGGCGTGGCGAAAATGCACGAACAAATCATGTTGTTACTCGGGTAATTTTTGGTTTGGCTTTTGGGCTTAAAGATTTATCTTTGTGCCTAGAAAACAACACACATGAACGCGCTCAACGAACTCAGCGCCTTATCGCCGATTGATGGCCGATACCGCGCAAAAACCCAATCACTTGCACCCTATTTTTCTGAAGCGGCACTCATTCGCTACCGCGTTTTGGTAGAAGTAGAATATTTTATCGCGCTTTGCCAATTGCCTTTGCCGCAGCTCAAATCAGTTGATGCCAACGTTTTTGCTACTTTGCGCTCTTGGTATGAGAACCTTTCAGAACAAGATGCTTTGCAAATCAAGGAAACTGAAAAAACTACCAACCACGATGTGAAAGCTGTAGAATATTTTATCAAAGCTAAATTTGATGAAATTGGTTTGAGTGACTACAAAGAATTTATTCATTTTGGGCTGACTTCGCAAGATATCAACAATACGGCGATTCCGCTTTCGGTCAAAGAAGCTTTTCACGAAGTGTATCTCAAATCACTCATTGCCCTGATTGGCAAACTCAAAGACCTGAGCGATGATTGGAACGATGTGCCGATGCTTGCCCGAACCCACGGACAACCGGCCTCGCCGACGCGATTAGGCAAAGAAATTGCCGTTTTTACCGAGCGTATTGAAGAGCAATTGCGTTTGTTGTTTCAGGTTCCGTTTGCCGCAAAATTTGGTGGAGCGACCGGGAATTTCAACGCACATCACATTGCCTATCCGAACATAGATTGGAAGAAATTCGGCAGTGATTTTGTCGAAACAACTTTGGGTTTACAGCATTCTTTTCCGACCACACAAATCGAGCATTACGATCATTTAGCCGCTTTTTTTGACGGACTCAAAAGAATCAACAACATCCTGATTGATTTAGACCGCGACATTTGGACCTATGTGTCGATGGATTATTTCAAACAAAAAATCAAAGAAGGCGAAGTCGGCTCATCGGCCATGCCGCACAAAGTCAATCCGATAGATTTTGAAAATTCTGAAGGCAACTTGGGCATCGCCAATGCTTTGTTCGAGCATTTATCGGCCAAACTGCCGATCTCGCGTTTGCAACGCGATTTGACCGACAGCACGGTGCTGAGAAACATCGGTGTTCCGCTCGCGCACACGCTCATTGCGTTTGACGCCACGCTCAAAGGACTCAATAAACTCCTGCTCAATCAAGCACGCTTAGCAGCTGACTTAGAAAACAATTGGGCTGTTGTGGCCGAAGCGATTCAAACCATCTTGCGCCGCGAAGGCTATCCGAATCCGTATGAAGCGCTCAAAGCTTTGACGCGAACCAACCAAGTCATGAACCGCGAAACCATCCATGCGTTTATTGAAACTTTAAACGTAAGTGTATCGGTCAAAAATGAATTGCTGGCCATTACGCCGAGTAATTATTTGGGTATTTAGTTTTTGAAAAACTTCGATGTTGACCAACCTTGATTTAAGTTTATTTTGAGCAAATAACTTCCCTTTTTTAGACTTGAAACATCGATTGTTTTGGTTTGACTCGTGTCTGCAGCTTCATGAACCAACTGCCCCAATGCATTATATATTTGGATTCCGCTGATTTGTGTTTCATCTGGCAGACTAAAATGCAGCATAGATTGCGTCGGATTGGGAAACAAATATAATTGTCGCGTAAGATTTGATTCATTTAACCCTAAAATACCTTGTCCTTCAACAATGGTGATGAATTGATTTGTGGCCACATTAAATATGGTTTCTTCAATGCTTGAAGGCCACTGGATTCTGATTTCATCGATAGTTGTGGCATCGCCTAAGCCAAAATGCGCGCGCAAATCGTTTTGACCACAGTATGAAGTTTGTGCCGAAATTTCGCGCATTTGCCAAACCGAAACACCGTTGATGGTTGCTTTGATGCGGATTTTGGCACCTATCGCTGATTTATTCGTAAATCTTCCGGCGAGTTGAATCGTTATCCAATGATTGCTGTTGGGCGTGGTGTGATAGAGAAAATCAGGTGCGTCGATACCATTAAAAGCCACCGTGGCCACAGCCAAATCTTCAAAACCGTCGTTGTCATAATCGCCAAAAGCACAGCCATAAGACCACGAAGCATCGGTAGCCGGAAGTTCCGTGAAATTTTGGGTAAAAGTTCCGTCGCCGTTGTTGAGATACAAAAAATTGTTCAGTAATTCCGGACTTGGATTATAACTGTTGGTCACAAATAAATCTAAATCACCATCGTTATCAATATCGCTCCAAGCCGAGCTGAAAGAATGTGCGTTGGTATTCGATACCGGATCTGAGGCCATTTTGGTAAAAACCAAATTTCCGTCGTTGCGAAAAAGCGCGTTGTTCTCGCCGTCATTGGTCAGGTAAACATCCAAATCGCCGTCGTTGTCATAATCGGCCCAACTGCTGCTCATTGTTTTTCCGGCATTGTTGAGCAAATCTCCGGTGGTAATTCGGGTAAAATTTCCGGCTCCGTCATTGTGATACAGATTTTCATTCGTGTTTGAAGTGCCTTCGTTGGTAACAAAAATATCCGGCAATCCATCCACATCAACATCAGTCCAATTGACACAGCGCGAAGTGAACGAATTCGTTACTACATCACCCGTTAAAATCTTGGTAAAGTTCGCTGAGCCTTCATTGTGATATAACTGATTTCTTCGGGTGCCGACTGAGGGCCCACTTCTGGTTACATACAAATCGAGTTTGCCATCGTTGTCATAATCGCCCCAAGCTGCTGTTTCGCTGTAGCCGTTTGAATCTGATACGGTTCCGACAACTTGGGTAAAATTCCCCAAACCGTCGTTGGTATAAAAAAGGTTGTCCTCGTTGTACCAATTCACTACATACGCATCTAAATCGCCATCGTTGTCGCAGTCGGCAAAAGTGGCTCCGTCACTGGGTTTTCCATCAAGCACTATAGAATCGCTGGTAACCGCGGCAAAATGTCCATTGCCTTGATTGAGATAGAGCCTATTGTTCTGTCCGCCTGCTTTTCCGTTTGAAATGAACAAATCAATCCAACCATCATTGTTGACATCAACCCAATTGACACTTCTTGAATCTCCGGGTGTGTTGACAACAGCGTCGTTGGTGACTTTGGTAAAGATTTGTGTCATCCCCAAAAAAGGAAGCATCAATGACGCAATCAAATAGGTTTTAATGTTAAAAATGTGATGTGTTTTTTTCATGGTTCAGTTATTTTTTGAAGTTTAACCAAAAGATTCACGACTAAAATTATCTGAATTCTACTTTGATTTTTTTGGTTTACTACAGACAACCTTTTACCTCGAGTAGACAACCCAAAAATCTGTCATTTTGCCGTTGATAGGCAGCAATGCGTTATTCATGCTATTTAACCGGTCGCTGATGAGTTGCGATACTTTAGCAAAATAATATTCAATACTTTTGGGATATGAGTCAAAGATTTCTCTATCACCTAGCCTTTTGGACTTTGTATGTATTGTACAAAAGTTTCTTGAATATCGATTCGGAGCATTTGAATTTGGGACAGTTTGCGCTTTTGATTAAAATTCAATTGGTATTTATTCCGCTAAAAATGCTTTTGGTTTACTCTTTATTTTATGTTACCAATCAATATTTTCGCAAACATTGGTCAATTTCAAAAACCACCTTCTCGGTATGTTTGTTATTTATCACTGCTGTTTTTGGGATTATTTTACTCAATCAACTCGTGGTCATCGGTTGGATTTTGGGTGAGAAAATCAGCATTACAGAAAACATTACTTCTATACAAAGTATTGGCTACTGGTTTTTTATATTGGCCTTTGTAAGCGGCATAGCCGTTTCAATCAAGCTGGTTCGATACAGCATCCGGCAAAAATTAGCCGAACAGGAATTGCTCCAAAAGAAACTCGAACTCGAATTGCAATTTTTAAAGGCACAGTCCAATCCGCATTTTTTGTTCAATACGCTGAACAATATTTATGGTTTGGCCCGAAAAAACTCGGATAAAACCGCCGATGTAGTGATGAAGCTTTCAAACTTATTGCGCTATATGCTATATGAAACGGCCCAACAATCTATTGAAATTGAAAAAGAAATTCAAATGATTAACGATTATATCGAGCTCGAAAAATTGCGCTATTCAAACAAACTCAAAGTAACTTTTGATCATTCGGTTGATTCATCCCAAAAGCGAATCACGCCATTGCTTTTGTTGCCTTTTGTTGAAAATGCTTTCAAACACGGACCCGGCGAATCGCGGTTTGAAAGCGTCATCAATATTCATCTCACGCTCAAAGAAGAACAACTTTTTTTTGAAATCAAAAACTCAGTAGAAAATCAATCTGAACCAGACCATCAATCAAAAATCGGACTCAACAACATCAAACGACAGTTAGAACTGATTTATCCGAATCATCAATTGAGCATTGACCAACAACCCGACTGGTTTTGTGTTCGCCTAAAAATAAACCTGACCGATGGAAAAATATAATTGCGTAATTGTTGATGACGAGCCTTTGGCGGCTGAAATCTTGAAAGATTATATCGGGCAAATTCCGTTTCTGAATTTGGTAGCGGTTTGTCCGGATGCTCTTTTTGCTTTAGACCTATTGCAAAAACAAAAAATTGATTTGATTTTTTTAGACTTGAATTTGCCCAAACTCAAAGGTTTTGACTTTTTAAAAACATTGCAAAACCCACCGAGCATTATCATTACAACGGCTTATCACGAATATGCCTTACAGGGTTATGAGTACAACGTAATTGATTATTTGCTCAAACCGATTGATTTTGGTCGATTCTTATCGGCAGTCAACAAATTGAAGCCTCATGCAGTAAGCCCATTCACTTCTGAAAAACTTCAAGAAAGCGAGAAAGCGCATTTGTTTTTAAATGTTGGTAAGAAAAAAGTAAAAGTGCATTTAGAGGAAATTCTGTATGTAGAAAGCGTCAAAGAATACATCCACATTTATACCGACAGCAAAATTGTCAAGGTAAAATTGCAACTGACTCAAATAGATGAATTTTTACCAAAAGATCAATTTATCCGCATTCATCGTTCATTTATCGCAGCCAAAAACAAAATTGACGCTTATTCGGCCACCGACGTTGAAATCAAGCAAAAGCAACTTCCTATTGGCCGTAGTTACAAAGAACTTGTCATGCGGTTGATAGAAAAATAAAAGCCCCGCGAATTACGAGGCTTCTAAATATTAATTTTAAAAACAGATTTATTGCTTTGCAAACTTCGCACTCGAACTGCCCTTGTTTGAATTGACTTTCACCAAATAATTCCCGGTTTTCAAACTTGAAACATCGATTGTTTTGGTTTGCTGCGCGCTCGGAATGGTCAAAATCAACTGGCCTAAAGTATTGTAGATATTGATAGAAGTAACTTCGATGGCTTGGGTGTTTTCTATATTCAAAACATCTTTTGCCGGAACCGGATAAACTTTGAAATGGTCTGCGAACTCGAAATCCTGATTGGCCAAAAGTGCTACGGTTGTCGTTGCGGTATTGGTGATGATCGGAAAGTTGTAATCAAAGTAAATTCCCGCATTGTTGCTAAACGAATCACCTACAACCAGCGTTGGTTTGGTTTTGATTTTAAAAGCTACATAACCGTCGTTGTGCGCATCGTCAAACGGAAGATTAATGTCTTCAAAAATGAATTCAACTTTATTACCGCCAGAAATTTTGGTCACAAACGGATGACTTCCGCTCACAGGAACCAAAGAATTCACGTCAAATTTAGTGGTGTCAATCATATCTTTCACCACAATGTTCCGCGCGTTGGCGGTTCCGGTGTTTTCAAAACGAATCATATAATGCACCTCTTTGCCCACCATTCCCGGGGTAATGGTGTTGCCTTCAAGACAGGTTTTGTCGTTCGGATCAAATGAATTCAACACCGTTTGATTCAAAACAAAAGTGTTGTCAGAAGGCGTTTCATCGGTGGCTGAACTACTTACTGATGCTGTAAAAGTCAAATGATCACCACCATTAAGTGGTGGATTCTCCATAGGTGAATTCGCATTCAAAATCACCAAAATCTCTCTGGTTTCAAACGGTAATAAATCGGTAAAATCCCAATTGAGATAATTGATAACTTGAAAAGAAACAGCCGGATTTGCGCTCACTAAATCCATAACGGCGTCGCTGAAAGCAAAACTGATGGTTCCTGATTGTGGGTGTGTTCCTTTGTTTTTGTATACGATTTTATAAATCGCGTCAAAACCCGGAAGAGGAAGCATCATCGGAATAATCACCACTTCAAGATCCGTATGCACTCCGTTGGGCGTAAGACAAAAGTTTTGTGTCAATGGACTTATTGAACTCGGAAAACTAACACTCACGCTCGCTGGGTCAATATTAAAATAGGTTGAATTTTCAAGTAGCGGTATTACCGTGTGGGTTCCGGCGACCAGCGGAAGAGTGTAATTCCCAAACGAATTTGATATGATGTTCCCGCTAACCGTTCCGTTTGAAACTGAGAATTTCATATTCGGATATGCAAAATCACTTGGGTCGCAACCATTTTCGTTGAAGTCAAAAAGCGTAGTTCCGGTTATTTCATAATAAGTTCCGCCGGGCACAAACGAACAATACGAATTCACTTGAGTCAACGGATTGTAATACAACATCATATTCGACAACTCACTATCATCGGCACAAATGTAGACCAAGTTAGGATTGTTGTTCAACTCAATGGTATCGTTGTGTCCGTTTTTGATAAACAACGAGTTCAGGTTATTGTTTTTGACATTCAAATAAAAGAAAACCGTATTTTGAGATAAGTCAAGGGTAGTGAGCTGATTGTTGTTCACATAAAGATGAGTTAACAAAGGATTGTGCGAAATATCCAAACTGGTCAATAAATTGTATGCAGCACCTAAATATTTAAAATTCGGATTGCTAGTCAAATCAATCGATGTTAAATTGTTATAACCCATATCTAATTGCTGCAATGACAACAATCCGCTTACATTGATATTCGATATAGAATTCCCTTGAAAGTTGACGAACTTAAGGTTTGAGAAACCTGTCAAATCAAGGTCGCCTGATATATTACATGAGTTGACCCAAAAAGTCTCAAGTTGTGTAGTTCCTTGCAAGTTTATATCACTAAGCAAATTAAAATTATTGTATCCCAAATATAAAATTTTCAGGTTGGGCAATTGCGATAGGTTCGCCGATGTTAATTCTGAATGAGTACAAGACAATGAAACCAACTGTGTTAAACTCGAGATATTTAAGGTGGAGAGATTAGTATATGAAATATTCAACTGAGTCAAATTTGTAAACATTTCAAGTCCGGTTGCATCTGAAATGTAGTTACCAACATCTGTCGGATTAGAACCTACCGTAAGCTGGTTAACTAGAAGTGCTTCACTCACTTCAATCTCACCGTTGTTATTGGCATCGAGAGTGATTTCTATACCATTAACATCATAACAATGCGCATTCCAAGTATCTGTTTGCAACAACTTTGCTTTTAATAGCGGATCCGGAAAATTGATAATCTGCGCCTGAGCAGAAAAAAAGAGAAATAATGTGAACAGAACAAAGTAATTTTTTTTCATCATCGATTGTTTGGCTGCTCGTAAAGATAGTTAAAACATTCAGACAAAAGCTCCTAAAAACAAAAAAGCCCCGCTACTAGCGAGGCTTTTCTATATCAAAAAGAAAATATTATTTTTTCTCTTTTTCTTCCATTTGGGCTTTCAAACCAGCCAAAATGTCGTTGTTATCTCCAAGAGTCGAAGCCGGAGCATTGTTAGAAGAGCTGTTTGATTCCGCAGCAGCTTTTACTGCTTTTTCTTCTTCTTCTCTGAAAATAGCCGTGTGCGAAGCTACAACGCGTTTGAATTCTTTGTTGAACTCAATTACTTTGAACTCAGCAGACTCGCCTTTTTTCAATTTTTTACCGTCTTCTTTCTCTAAGTGACGCGCCGGAATAAAAGCAACGATGTCATCACCAAATTCAACCGTAGCACCTTTGTCAACCAACTCAGCGATGGTTCCGTTGTGTACTGTTCCTACAGCGAATGAATCTTCGTATTTATCCCATGGGTTAGCAGTGGTTTGTTTGTGACCCAAAGACAATTTACGGCCTTCAACGTCTAACTCTAATACTACTACATCCAATTTGTCACCTACGTTTACAAACTCAGATGGGTGTTTGATTTTCTTAGTCCAAGAAAGGTCAGAAATGTAGATCAATCCGTCGATTCCTTCTTCTAATTCAACAAATACGCCAAAGTTGGTAAAGTTGCGAACAATACCTGTGTGTTTAGAACCTACAGGATATTTAGCCGTGATGTCTGTCCAAGGATCTTGTGTCAATTGTTTGATACCCAATGACATTTTGCGATCTTCACGATCCAAAGTCAAGATAACCGCTTCAACCACATCGCCTACTTTTACGAAATCCTGAGCCGAACGCAAATGCGTAGACCATGACATTTCAGAAACGTGGATCAAACCTTCAACACCTTCAGCAACTTCGATAAACGCACCGTAATCCGCAATCACCACTACTTTACCTTTTACTTTGTCACCTACTGCTAAGTTTGCATCTAAAGCATCCCAAGGGTGAGCGTTGAGTTGTTTCAATCCTAATTGGATTCTTGTTTTCTCATCATCAAAATCAAGGATTACCACGTTGAGTTTTTGATCTAATTCAAGAACTTCACTTGGGTGGTTAATTCTAGACCATGACAAGTCAGTAATGTGGATCAATCCGTCTACGCCACCAAGGTCGATGAATACTCCGTATGAAGTGATGTTTTTAACCACACCTTCGAGTACTTGACCTTTTTGCAACTGACCGATGATTTCTTTTTTCTGAACTTCGATGTCTGCTTCAATAAGCGCTTTGTGCGAAACAACAACGTTTTTGAATTCGTGGTTGATTTTTACCACTTTGAATTCCATCATTTTGTTAACGTACACATCGTAATCACGGATTGGTTTCACATCAATTTGTGAACCTGGTAAGAACGCCTCGATTCCGAAAACGTCTACAATCATACCTCCTTTAGTTCTGCATTTTACAAAACCGTTTACGATTTCACCGGTTTCGTGAGCAGCAATAACGCGATCCCATGATTTAATCGTTCTCGCTTTTCTGTGTGAAAGTACCAATTGTCCGGTTTTGTCTTCACGAACGTCAATGAGTACTTCAACTTTGTCCCCAACTTTCAAGTTCGGGTTGTAACGGAACTCATTCAAAGAGATAACTCCTTCAGATTTAGCGTTGATGTCAACAATAACATCGCGGTCAGTGATGCGCACCACTACCCCAACAACTACTTCTTCTTGATCTGTGTCAATAAAAGTTTTTGATACTAAATCTTCAAATTCTTTAAGGTTTTTCTCGTCTACTGCATCGATTCCTTCCTGGAAGTTGTGCCAGTTGAAATTTTCCAAAAATTCCGCTTGTGATTTTAAAGTGTCAGCCATGCTGATAAAAAATTTGTATTCTGCTGTTTTTGAGTTTTTTACTGCGAGTAAACCAACAGAAGCTGTTATGTTTTTTTAGATAATTCCCTTTTGAAAACTCTTCTCCGCCAAAAGGTGCGCAAAAGTAAGGCTATTTTTTTGAAATGCAAACTATTAGAAGCAGAAATTTAAGCTAAAAGAATCTGAATGGTTCATGATTATTTTTTGATGAGAAGCTTATTCCCGCTTTCGCCTTAATCTCTGCGCTACGCTCCGAGGATATCTGCTCTATCGGGGCTAGGGCTCGCTACAAAAAACAAACCCGACGTTTTTGCATCGGGCTTTCTTTTAAATAATTATCTTTTAAGATTACTTCTGAACCTCATCAAAGTTCACCATCCAACCAATGCCGAATTGGTCGGTAAACATCCCAAAATAAGCGCCCCAAAAGGTGTTCATCATGGGCATAATGACCTTTCCGCCGGCGGATAAACCCTGAAAAATACGGTCGGCCTCTGCACGGCTCTCGGTGTTGATCGATACCGAAAAATTATTGCCAAACTGCACATCGCCGCTTTGACTGGTGCTGTCGCTGCCCATCAAAATCGTGTGCGGACCAATCGGCAAAGAAACGTGCATGATGCGCTCGGCATCCTCGCCCGTAGCCGGCGGACAATCCGGATCGTCTGAAGGCGGCATGTCTTTAAACTTGCCCATATATGGGAATTCTCCGCCAAAAACCGATTGGTAAAACAAGAATGCTTTTTCGCAATCTCCGTTAAAAATTAAGTAAGGATGAATTGAGTTCATTTTTTAATATTGATAAGTTATTGTTTTACAAATTTGCTACTCGTTGTGCCTTTATCGGAAATGATTTTTATAGAATAAGTTCCTGTTTTCAAGCTCGAAACATCAATCGCCTGATCCGGATTTGAATTTACCAAAATCAATTGTCCCACCATATTATAAATACGCACACACAAAATCTTGAAGTTTTCTTTAGAATGGATATTCAATACATTCTGTGCCGGATTTGGCGATAACGAGAAATGGCTGTCAAAATCAACATCCTGAGTACTCAAGGCATTGGCAACTGTAGTGGTGGCTGTGTTGGTAACAATCGGAAAATTATAATCAAAATAAATACTTGCTGAGTTACTAAACGTATTGCCGAGCACGAGTGTAGGTTTTGTTTTAATTTTAAACACTACATAACCGTCATTGTTGGTGTCATCAAACGGAAGGTCGATGTTTTCAAAAATGAATTCAACTTGATTATTATTGCTTATTTTGGTGAAAAACTGATGACTACCATCGGTAGGAACCAAAGACGATACATCAAACTTGGTGGGA
Organism: Bacteroidota bacterium; assembly: GCA_018267095.1. Taxonomy (GTDB): domain Bacteria; phylum Bacteroidota; class Bacteroidia; order Flavobacteriales; family Flavobacteriaceae; genus Flavobacterium. The sequence continues at coordinate 3,616 of JAFDZC010000015.1, read as the reverse complement.
TCAATTATGTCTTTGACTACTATATTTTGGGCCGGAGCTGTTCCTGAATTTTCAAAACGAATTAAATAATGTACATAATCGCCCACTTTTGCTAATGGAAGCGCGTTTCCTTCCAAACAAGTTTTGTCATTCGGATCCAAAGAATTTACCACAGCCTGATTCAAAACAAAAGTATTGTCTTGAGGTGTATCATCGGTTTGTGTTGTATTGACTGACAAAATATAATCGAGTACAAATCCTGAATTGACCGGTGGTGTTTCAAGCGGACTGTTTAAATTGAGATTCACCAAAATCTTGCGAGTTTCAAAAGGTTTCAAATCGGTAAAATTCCAATTAAGATTATTAATTATTTGACTTTGGGCCGACGGATTTGCGCTGACCAAATCTAAAACAGCATCATTATAAGCAAAACTGACCGTACCTGACTCAATCTGATTTCCTTTGTTCCGATAAATCAACGCATAACGAGCATCAAAACCCGGACGAGCATTGGTCAGCGGAATCAATTGAACTTCTATATCGTGATGAATGTCGTTGGCGGTGATGCAAAAATCTTGTACAAACGGACTTGAAGCAGACGGAAAAGAAACAGTCAAAAAACTCGGCGAAATGTTAAAATATGAACTGTTTTCAAATACCGGAGTTATTGTATGGACTCCTGAATTTACCGGAATCAAATAACTTCCTGATGAATCTGATATCGATGTTCCTGAAGTTTGAAAACTTGATATATTGAATTTCATATAAGGAATTGCCAAATCGGTCAAATCACATCCATCGACATTTTGATCAAATTTACTATTTCCTTTTATTTGATAGTTAATACCTCCAGGGCTAAAACTACAATAGCTATTAACTACACAATTGGTGTATCCGTAAAATAATACTCTCGCTTGAACATAGGATATTACGGCGTCATTGGCACAAATATATTCCAGATTTGGATTGCCAGAAAATTGCATATTTACGCTTTGCCTACCAGATTTCATAAAAATATTAGTCAGATTATTATTTGTCAGATTGAGATAAGCTGAGCAACCTTCCATGCACATTGGCTCAAGCATCCCCGAAAGGTTCAAAGTAGAAATTAAATTATTTGAGCAATTCAAATAACCAATATTGCAATTTTCTAAATTGAGCTGTGTGATTTGATTGTTACTACAATCTAGACTACCTAAATTTGTCATCTGACTGAAATCCAAAGAAGTAAACATATTATCACCACAATAAAGAGACCCAAGATTTACCCCTTGCATATTGATTGATGACAATTGATTCGAATAACAACTAAGTTGCGTTAAAGGCAACTCTGAAACATCCAAGTGTGTGAGTAAGTTGTTTGAACAATCCAATATGGAAAAATTCAAAAGGCCTAATACATTTATAGATGAAATACTATTATTTTGGCAATACAATTGTTTCAGGTTCGTTAGTGCCGAAACATCAATACTTGTCAATAAATTATTTTGACAGGCTAAATAATCCAAGTTGAAATTATTGGTTAAACTTAGGTTTGATAATTGATTACCATCACATGCAAGTGTCTTTAAATTAACCAACGTAGAAACATCAATCGTTGAAAGATTATTATTTGAACACGAAAGAAATTTAAGATTAATAAAACTATCTATAGGATCAATTGAGTTAACATTAGAAAACGAAACATTTAAAAGAGAAACTTCCATAGCCTCATTCACATCAATTTCACCATCGCTATTTGCATCAATTTTAAAATAATTGTCTGCTAAATTTTTAGCAATTTGATTGGTTGGATCAGCCTGCAATAATTTGGCTTTAAAAACTGCATCCTGAAAATTAATTATTTGCCCATTGAGACTACTTTTCAGTCCGAGAAATATAAAGACGAGTAATAAGTATTTTTTCATAATGCAATTTTTTTTTTGAATAAAGATAACAAAAAAGCCCTCTCAACTGAAAGGGCTTATATTTTAATGACTTACCTCGCCAATTTCATCCGGATTGTGTTTGTGCTTAAACATCACTGCAAACAACACGGCAATGACCAGTGCATAACCAGCAAATGAAAGCCAGATGTGGTGCCAGTCGCGCTGTCCGTTGTGGGTAAAGAAATTGTCTATGATCATACCGCTGAACAAACCGCCAAAGAAAGCGCCAAACCCGTTAGACATCATCATAAACAAACCTTGCGCTGACGAGCGAATTTTAGAATCAGTTGTTGTCTCAACAAACAAAGATCCCGAGATATTGAAAAAGTCAAAAGCCATTCCATACACAATACACGAAAGAATAATCATCCACAAACCGCCCACTGGGTTTCCGTAGGCAAACAGCCCAAAACGCAATACCCAAGCCAGCATCGAGATAAGCATGACTTGTTTGATACCGAACTTTTTCAAGAAAAACGGAATCGCCAAAATGAACAAAGTTTCTGAGATTTGCGAAATCGACATAATGATGGTTGAGTATTTCACCACAAATGAATCGGCATATTCCGGTACGCTGGCAAACTCAGACAAATACACATCGCCATACATATTGGTGAGCTGTAAAGCCGCACCCAAAAACATCGAGAACAAAAAGAACAAAGCCATTTTATAGGTTCCGAAAAGTTTAAAAGCCGTGAGCCCAAGTTTTTCAGACAGTGAAGCGTTCTCAGAGATAAGCTTTTGCGGTGGACATTTAGGCAACGTAAATGAGTAAATCCCCAACACAAAACCCATAATGGCCGAAAAGTAAAACATATTAGCCGAAGCTTTATTGCCCGTCAAATTGGTGATCCACATCGCAGCGATAAAACCCACGGTACCCCAAACGCGAATTGGTGGAAACACCTTGACCACATCAAAATTGTTGTTCTTTAAAATATTATAAGCTACCGAGTTTGACAGCGAAATCGTTGGCATGTAGCACAACATCGCGGCAAAAATCACCCAGTAAAAAGTAATCGGGTCATTAACCTGCGGGATATATAAAAGCGCAAGACCGCTCAAGATATGAAGGATTCCGTAGAGCTTTTCGGCATTGATCCACTTATCGGCAATGATGCCCGTAAGCGCCGGCATCACAATCGAAGAAATGCCCAAAGTCGAAAAAATAGCGCCAAATTCAGCGCCGCTCCATTGTTTGGTTCCGAACCAATAATTGGCCACCGTAATCAACCATGCGCCCCAAACAAAAAACTGCAGGAAACTCATGATTGTGAGCTTAAACTTGATATTCATAAATAATAGTTTTGGTTATAGATAGTTGGGTAAAACTACTATTTTAATTGAGATATACAAAAATTTACAACGATTTCGAAACAGCAAAAAAGTAGATTTTACACTTTCGATTTCTGAAATAAGGGCTATTACCCGGTAATATGATTCACCAAATCCAAAACCTTTTCAAACTGCTTTTCGCGGGTTAAGTGCGCGTTGTCAATTTCAAGGGCTTACTGAACTTTGATAGAGATAAAATCAATGAACTAATTGAAAACTATTGATAATTGTATGTAGCTATGTTTTGCACAACGCCATTGACATAGGTAGTTTTCTTGATAGGGTAATCAAACTGGTTATATTCATAAACATATGTTTCATTGTTCATGGAAGTAGGGTTATTGATTGGAATGCAATGCAATTTCAAATATTCT
>JAFDZC010000014.1 GCA_018267095.1 Bacteroidota bacterium | reverse complement strand
ATTTTTAAAAACTTTGTGTGAAAATTGGTTCGTAAATCTCAACTGAAATTCTTTTCAAAACGGAAACTTTTTGACTTTGTTTGCGAACCTAAATTGCGCATAAATTTTGCCGTCGTATAACCGCACCTAAACGCAAAAACTGTTTTTTGTGTCACGTCAATGTTCGGCTTTCACGTTTTTTGTTTAGTTTAGCGGAGACAACGCTGCTCGCTTTTCCGTTTCTACGTCTAGCTGCAAAACGTTACTAGCCATTTTAGAAACACCTGGCTAAACAAAATATAAACTAAAATGAAAAAACATATCTCAAAAAATTTAGATTCATATATTCTTTTCAATGCTATAGTTCTACTGATAGTATTTCATTTTTTAAATGAAAAATTAGAAATATTAATAGCAATATTTGGACTTGGAATCTCGATTACTTTTGGCTTGCGTCAAAACAAGGTTGAGAACGATAAAATGTATAAGGAACTATTTACAATGAACAATAAAAATATGATTCGAAATTTTTTAATTTCTTAAATAAAATCGATGCAGAAGTTTCGAAAAATTGACGTTATGAAAACTATTTATATTACAATAAGCTTCCTAATTTTGCTTATTAGCTGCAATTCTAAAGAGAATAAAGTAATTCAAGACAACAATCATGAATCAACTTTAAAACATGAATCACCTATAGATAGCGTAAGGCTAGCAAATGACTTAGCAAATAAGCCCAAACTATTTTTGAAATTTTGGCGAGACATGACAAAACGGGAATTTGATACTGTTGTAAAAATACTTATCCGTGAAAATATTTTACAAGACGATTATGGGATTATTAAATATTTGGTACCAAAATGTGGTTCCTATAAATTAAAACCTCTCTTTGTTAAAGATTCTTTACGTGCATTAGAGTTATCAGCCGAATCATGTATATATGAATTATATAAGGCAAAATACAATTTGCCTAATCTTATCGAAGAGCCTTTGGTAGAGGCTCGGTACGCTGAAATAAATACAGAATATGCTCCATCATTAACTTATCTATCAAATGAAGGAGAAATAAAGCTTCCGGAATGTTTCATCGATAAGTCTTCATATCCAACGGTTATTTCGGGATGTCAAAAAATACCAATTGTGGACGACGGCGGTTGGACAGATGATGTATTACCGAAATCACCAATAGTTATTAAGAAAGAAAATCAAGTTATTTCATTTAGCCAATCCTTTAAAAGAGACGAACCGTCAATAAGTTATTCTCTGACTCATAATCCTGCAATGCAAAAATTTATAACTGAACTAGGAATTTTCGGAAGAACTGATGAAATTGAGAACGCAATTTCAAGAAACTCTAAATATAAAATTAAAGATTATCATAAATTTTCAGTGATTACAGTAACATACGAATCTGAGATAGATTATAATAATCGTATTCAAAAAGAGGTTAAACGAACTAAGCTTTTACAACAAGAATATAATAGGCAAGAAAAAGAAAAACAAGAAAGAAATAGAGCTGTACAAAATGAACTATAATAAAACGGCTAGTAACCGTGCATGAAGCGCCATCGCTTGATTTTGTTGGCTTTATGCTTGGTTTTCACGTAGAATTTCTATCTTAGCGGAGCATACGCTGCTCGCTGTTCCGCGACGTTCGCCTATGCACAAAACGTTATACGACAGCAAGTTTTAAATCTGCGAAAACACAAAAGTTTCGGGATTTTTCGATAAAGTTTTTTACAAACTTTGTGTGAAAATTAGTTCGTGAAATCTAAACTGAAAAATTGTTCAAATCGGAAACTTTTTGACTTGGTTTGCGAACCTAAATTGCGCATAAATTTTGCCGTCGTATAACCGCACCTAAACGCAAAAACTGTTTTTTGAGTTGCTTCAATGTTCGGTTTTCACGTTTTTTGTTTAGTTTAGCGGAGATAACGCTGCTCGCTGTTCCGTTTCTACGTCTAGCTGCAAAACGTTAGGCGACACCAATTCTACTTGACGCAAAATTGACCATCATAACTAGAAAGTTAAGATTTTAACTTTAATTACAGAAAATCTACATCAAGCAATTCTACAGAATGCCATCTTTGGTGTTTGAAAATGAATGAACGTTAAGATTGAATACTTTTTTACGAATTTGGGTTTTCCTAATTGAATTGCCAAATCAGTTTTATAACTTTACAGAACTTCAAAAACATGCTGATGACATAAGCCAATAAAAAAAGAGAACGCCCCATCGGGATGATGTGGCACTCACAGTCAAATAAACGATCTCGCAAAAAGTTTATTGAACGTACCAAAATTAGGGAAAACCTTTAAAACCATGCTCATGAAAATCCTGAAAAGCCTTGTACTCCTATTTTTTTTAACCGTTTCGCAAAACCTCTTTTCACAATGTTGGAAAGAAATAGCTGCTGGTTCCGGACACACATTAGCAATCAAAACTGACGGTACACTTTGGGGTTGGGGTAGAAATCATTTGGGTCAAGTTGGCGATGGTACAACGATCGATAGAAATGTACCAACACAAATCGGTACCGATACCGATTGGCTTGCTATTGATGCTGAAAGTTATAATTCTATGGGATTAAAAACCGATGGTTCGATATGGTGTTGGGGAAATAATTTAGGTGGTCAAGTTGGAAACGGTGATTTCGGTAATGGTGTTATAGCTTCAATACCTACTCGCATCGGTACTGAAAATGATTGGGTAAAAATCTCAACGGGCGGAAGCCGCACTTATGCCATAAAAAGCAACGGTACCCTCTGGGGCTGTGGCTATAATGAATATGGACATTTGGGTATTGGTAACACAAATCCTCATTACACATTCGTTCAAATTGGGACTGATACTGATTGGATGGAAATAAGTGCCGCGTCAAACCAAGCATTGGCCATCAAAACCAATCATACACTTTGGGGATGGGGATTAAACAAAAGCGGTTCTCTAGCTATAGGTATCCCAGATACTGCACCAGTAATCACAATACCTACACAAACCGGAGACAATACTGCCGATTGGTCCAAAGTAAATATAGGAGGATGTTGCAGTAGTAAAATGATCAAAACAGATGGTAGTATATGGGCTATGGGGAGCGGTTTTTTTGGAAATCTTGGAATTGGGAGTCTCGATGATATTAATACTCCGACACAAATAGGAATAGAAACCAATTGGAATAATGTTACAACTGCCAATCATAGTTGTGCTGTAAAAAACAATGGCCAGTTATGGATGTGGGGGAATAACAGTGTAGGAGAGTTGGGCAATGGAACATATGATAATAGTAATTTACCTGTTCAAGTTTCAAATAATATTTCTTGGAAAAAAGTGATAGCAGGATATGGATATACCATAGGTGTGACTTCAGATAATTCACTATATGCATGGGGTTGGAATAATTACGGTCAGTTGGGTGACGGTACTTTTGAAGATAAAAATATACCAACGCTGATTGGAAATTCCTGTACTCTAAACACTCAAATTTTTGGAATTCTAAATTCTATCAAAGCCTACCCTAACCCAACTCATAGTGCAACATATTTGAGTTATTCATTAAACCAAAACGCTGATGTCAAGATAATCATTACCAACTCTTTGGGGCAAATCGTTTACCAAAAAACAAAAACAAGTACTCTTGGCGAAAACCAAGAAACAATCGACTTAAGTCTTTTGAGTTCGGGAGTTTATTTCATCAGCCTACAAACTTCTGGTCAAAAAAGTACGGTGAAAGTCGTTAAAAACTAATTTTTAATCGGAACACAATTCCGAAAACAATTCAAAACACAATTATGAAAAAAATACACATTACACTGCTGATGTGTGCGGTATGCCTATGGCCTGATTTTACAGCAATATATGCACAAAACCAAACTAATATAAAGGGCTATCTGTTTAAGGTAGCCTTTTTATTTTGGCATCGCCTAACAGCACCTACCCGCAATGGCTTGATTTTCATAGCTTCACGCTTGTTTTTCACGAACAAAATTTTATCTTAGCGGAGCGTACGCTGCTCGCTTTTCCGCCACTACGGGTAGCTGCGAAACGTTATAAGTCAGCAAGTTTTAAATCTTGGAAAAACACAAAAGTTTGAGGCTTTTTCGATAATCATTTTTAAAAACTTTGTGTGAAAATTAGTTCGTAAATCTCAACCGAAAATATTTTCTAAATGGAAATTTTTCGACTTTGTTCGCGGATTAAGTTTGCGCATATTTTTTGCCGAACTTATAACCGCACCTAAACGCAAAAACTGTTTTTTGAGTTGCTTCAATGTTAGGTTTTCACGTTTTTTGTTTAGCTTAGCGGAGACAACGCTGCTCGCTTTTCCGTTTCTACGTCTAGCTGCAAAACGTTACCAGCAAGCGTATTGCAGACCGCACAAAAAAAACATAGTCGTTCAAAATGAAGTACTTTTTAATTCTGATATCTTTGATATTTTTTTCTTGTGAATCTGAACCAGATT
>JAFDZC010000013.1 GCA_018267095.1 Bacteroidota bacterium | reverse complement strand
GAGGCTAATTGCTGAACTTAAAAAAGGCGAAAAATCAGGATTTATTGAAAATTTTGATAGAAAATCGTTTTTAGAAAATATGAATAAAAAATACGCTAATAATGATTTATAAATTAAGCGTAGAAGCTGATAAAGATCTTCAAAATATTTGGCTTTATACTTTTGAAAATTGGTCGAGAGAACAAGCTAATAGATATGTTGATTTAATCCTTGACGAAATAGAGTATTTGTGTGTTAAACCAAATTCTGGAACAGATTACAATCATTTACGTAAAGGATATTTCAGATTAAAGATTAAATCACATTATGTTTTCTATAAAATTAATACCAAAAAAAATCTAATTGAAGTTGTTAGAATTTTACATCAAATGATGGATATTGAAAGCCAGCTTGATGTATAAATCTGGGCTTCTACTAACGGCGTATAAGCGCCATTGCTTGATTTTGCTAGCTTTATGATTGGTTTTCACGTAGAATTTCTATCTTAGCGGAGCGTACGCTGCTCGCTTTTCCGCCACTACGGGTAGCTGCGAAACGTTAGCAGAAAGCTTAACTAAAATCGTTGCAAAAAATATCTACGTGTTTTTTAGATAATTTGTAAATTTGATTTCAAATATTTAATTATGGATTTGCAAACTAGAAAAATTGAATTTGTACAAAAGTTTTTGAAACTTCAAAATGAAGAAGTGATTTCTCAATTTGAAAGTTTGCTCAAAAATAAGTCTTCGAGAAAATCTCCAGCCATAACTCCAATGTCGATTGAAGAGCTAAATTCCCGAATTGATAAATCTGAATTAGATTTCAAAAATGGAAAATTTAAAACTAGTTCTGAACTTTTCCAAAAGTATAAATAATGGCTTTTCAAATAATTTGGTCTGATCAAGCTGAAATTGAGTTGGATAAAATCTATGAATATTATTGTGAAAATGCTAGTGTTATAGTTGCGCAAAATTTATTACAAAAAGATTATTTCAGAACCGGAAAAGTTATTATTGATTCCTGAGATAAGTCAACGTGAAGAACTTTTATTAAACAGGGAAAATGAATATAGATATTTAGTTTTTAAAAACTATAAACTAATTTATTCTATTGATAAAAAAGCAAAGTTGATTAAGATTGCCGACGTATTTGACACAAGGCAAAATCCAATAAAAATAAAACGAACTAAATAAAGCCTTCTGCTAACCGTGCATGAAGCGCCATCGCTTGATTTTGTTGGCTTTATGATTGGTTTTCACGTAGAATTTCTATCTTAGCGGAGCATACGCTGCTCGCTTCTCCGCGACGTTCGCCTATGCACAAAACGTTATGTGCGATTTTGAAAAAAATTGTGTTTAGATTTGGATGATTACCTAAAATTGGTAACTTTACAAAAATAAAAGTCATGGGAAAAAACACTTCAATATCGCTTGGGAATCACTTTGAAAGTTTTGTCGAAAATACAATTTCACTTGGTAGATTTAAAAATGCCAGCGAAGTAGTTCGCGCTGGACTGCGACTTCTCGAAGAAGAAGAAAATCGCGTTATTCAACTAAGAAATGCAATTGAAGAAGGAATCGAAAGCGGCCGAGCTAAAGATTTTAATCCTGAGAAACATCTCGCACAATTAAAAGCACAAAAAAAAGCAAATGGCTAAATTTTATCTTTTAAATCGAGCCGTTGAAGATCTTGCCGAAATCTGGAACTATACTTTTGAAGTTTGGTCTGAGAAACAAGCTGATAAATATTATCAATTCCTAATAGAATCTTGCCAAGAATTGGCTGAAAACCCTAATCTAGGAAAATCTTACAAACAATTGGTAAACGGTTTACTTGGTTTTAAATTTGGAGAGCATGTGATTTTCTACATAGTCATCGACTCACAAGAAATTGAAATCGTCAGAATCTTGCATGGTAAGATGGATTTGAAGAAAAAGTTTCTATAACTAAAACCACACATAACCGTGCATGAAGCGCCATCGCTTGATTTTGTTGGCTTTATGATTGGTTTTCACGTAGAATTTCTATCTTAGCGGAGCGTACGCTGCTCGCTTTTCCGCCACTACGGGTAGCTGCGAAACGTTAGCAGAAATCATAAAAAACTAAGAGAGTTCAAAGACTTAATGCCGTAAATAACATGAATAAAAATTTAATGACTTACACGTTCATTTTGATACTTTTCTTAAGTATTTCTTGTTCTTCAGATAATAATGAAAGTGTTAAAGTTGATCACAATAGTCAAATTTCAAATTACGCTAGACCAACTCCACCAGAATCTGCTTATCAGGTTAAAATAGGTAATCAGATTTGGATGACAAGAAATCTATCAGTCACACACTATAGAAATGGAGATATTATACCACAACCGCCAAATATATCTACTTGGTGGAATCTTACCTCTGGAGCTTGTTCAAACTATAATAACAATGTTGCTTACAACAACACATATGGAAAGTTGTATAATTGGTATGCAATTAACGACCCTCGAGGATTAGCCCCCGAAGGTTGGCATATCCCAACTAAATCAGAATTCGAAATCTTAATAAACTATCTTGGTGGTGAATCGGAAGCTGGCGGAAAAATGAAATCTACATTTTTGTGGAATACTCCAAATACTTTAGCGACTAATAGTTCAGGATTTACTGCATTGCCGGGTGGCTTTATAAACTATTATAATAATTTATCAACTGAGATTGGTAGTACTGGTAAATGGTGGTCTGTAAGCGAAATGGAAAACTTCGAGCAGTACGCCTACAACATAGAGATAACAAATTTTTTTGCACAATGTCGATTAGTCTATACTGATAAGAATGCTGGGTATTCGGTAAGATGCATAAAAGACTGATAATAATATGACTTCTGCTAACCGTGAATGAAGCGCCATCGCTTGATTTTGTTGACTTTACGCTTGGTTTTTACGTAAAAATTCTATCTTAGCGGAGCATACGCTGCACGCTTTTCCGTTTCTACGTCTAGCTGCAAAACGTTAGCAGATATTGCAAAAATCGCAGCGAAAATTGGATAATTCATTTTAAGTAATAACTTTGTGCTTACAAATAATAACACATATGGATATTTCAGTTATTCCCATCGGCAACTCAAAAGGCATTCGTTTGTCAAAAACTCTTTTGGAGAAATATAACATAACCGACAAAGTTGAACTGATTCTTGAGAAAGAGTATATTATTCTTAAACCAAAATCAGAACCAAGAAGTGGTTGGGAAAAATCATTCAAAAAAATGCATCAAAATGGAGACGACAAACTCATGATTGACGATGTATTCGAAGATGAAAATTTTGAAGAATGGAGCTAAAACAATATCAAATAGTTTTGGTCAATCTTGACCCAACAATTGGAAGTGAAATAAAGAAAACTAGACCGTGTGTAATTATTTCACCAAACGAAATGAATAAATATTTGCAAACAATTGTTGTCGCGCCAATGACAAGTAGTTCTAAAAATTATCCAACAAGAATTGAAGTTCATCACAATAAAACTAAAGGCTGGATTGTGTTAGATCAAATCAGAACTGTTGATAGAATCCGAATTACTAAAGTTTTTGAAAGCTTAACCCAGCAAGAAATTCAAAAGGTTAAGGAAATTATGAAAGAAACATACGTTGATTAAAGCAACATCTGCTAACCATGCATGAAGCGTCATCGCTTGATTTTATTGGCTTTATGCTTGATTTTCACGTAAAAATTCTATCTTAGCGGAGCATACACTGCTCGCTGTTTCGCCACTACGGGTAGCTGCAAAACGTTATGGGCAACCTGACTGAAAAGCGCATTCAATAAAAACTAATCTAAACATGGAGAAAAAAATAATTTACAGAAATGCCGAGATTTCAGATTCAAAAAAACTGTCCATTTTATTCAAACAAGTTTATATCCAAACTTATGGAATTGAAGGTGTTTCAGATGAATTCGCAAACTTTATAACCAAACAATTTTCTGTTGAAAGGCTTGAAAAATTGATAACTGAACAACATGAAAATTTAATCGTTGCGGAGTATAACGACAATTTAGTTGGCGTTGTTGAAATCGAATTCGATAAAAAATGCCCAATCGATAATATTGTTGGGCCAGAACTTAACAAACTATATATTCTTGAGTGGTTTTGTGGAAAAGGAATTGGGGAAAATCTTTTAAAATATGCAGAGAATATTATAGTAAAAAGAGGCCAAAAATTATTTTGGTTGTGGGTTTTAGAAACTAACACTAGAGCCATAAATTTCTATAAAAAACACAGTTTTAAAGTAATTGGAAATGCTGCATTTCAAATGGAGAAAAACAGTTATATGAATAAAGTAATGATAAAGCACCTTTAAAACAGGCTGACCCATAACCTTGCATGAAGCGCCATTGCTTGATTTTGCTAGCTTTATGATTGGTTTTAACGAGAAAATTCTATCTTAGCGGATCGTACTCGGCTCGCTGCTCCGCGACGTTCACCTATGCACAAAACGTTACCAGCTATTTTAAAAGCATTATCGGAAATTGCGAATTGTGAAAAGTGAATGTAGCAGGTAAAAATAAATCTCCACATAATTATGACCTTTTCTACACAAAATATATTTGTAACCGCTGTTTAATTGGGGCTAATTGATAAAAATACTTTTACAAATACGAAATTAAATAATCAAAAAAGTACTATTTTTAACATCTTTAACAACAATCAATATAGATTCTCGACATGAAAAAGACTCTACTAATTTGTTTTCTGTTTTTAGCTATGTTTTGTAAGGCTCAGATTAATTTTCTAAACCATAACATCATTGATAATAGTTTTTGTATTGGTTCGGTGAACAATGTGATTCCGTTAGATATTGATAATGATGGGGATCTCGATATCATATCGTCATCAGATACCAATTACATCGTTTGGCAGGAAAACTTGGATGGTCAAGGAAATTATGGAAACATTCATATCATCTCAGATCAGCTAAATGGAATCACTTCAATTTCACTTTCGGATATTGATCAAGATTCCGATATGGATATTGTTTCAAGTTCAAGAAATGTTGTTTCAGGTTCAGGTACGTATGGTGCAATAGCATGGCATGAAAATATAGGGCAAGGCCATTTTACTTCCCATGTCCTGATGGAAAATCTTACGGGAGCCTATTATGCAAAAGCGGCCGATATGGATGGAGATGGTGATCTTGATATTACGGCTAATACTAATTTAGGAAACCTAGCTTGGTTTAAAAACACAAACGGATTGGGTAATTTTTCAACGCCTTTTCCCATTGCATCGTCAGGTTTGGCCTTAGTCACTTCATTTGATATTGGTGATGCCGATGGTGATGGCGATAACGATGTTGTGGTTACTTCGTCGTTAATTGACCAATATATGAAAGTAGGACTCTTTATAAACACAAATGGACAAGGTACTTTTGGCCCATTCCAATTATTAAGAAATGAAGCACCTGAAATTAATTATTCAATCGTAACAAGAGTTTTATTTCAGGATTTGGATGCTGATGGTGATAAAGACATATTGTTTTCTGCAAACAACAAACTGATTAGATTGACAAATTCAGGGACGGGTAGTTTCCTTACAGCCAACATCATTTATTCATCTTCTACCAGTGATCGATTCATAGATTTTAATTTAAAAGATATGGATAATGATGGTAATTTGGATATTGTAGCCGCCTTGCGAATATGGCAGAATTTTGATAAAGTAATCTGGTTTAAGAATAATAGCGCCCACACATACACCACCAACTATGTAATACAAAATTTTACAGTCGATTACATTCAAACTTTTAAGATAGCCGACCTTGATGGCGACAATGTAAATGATATAGTTACAGGAAATTCTATGGATAATTTTTTGGTTTGGTATAAGAATTATACCACTATAAAAGCTTTGGGTAAAAATTGTTATGATCCATTTGAAGTCAAAACAGCCGATTTGGACAATGACGGTGATGTAGATATCATTACATCCGTTAACAACGGTAATAAATTAGTTTGGTATGAAAATACAGACGGAGCAGGAAGTACAGGTTTACAAAAGGTAATCACTTTTTCAGATCCTTGTTTTGGATACGAGCTTGGAGATATTGATGGCAATGGTTCAATTGATATAGCCATGGATGGAAAATGGTATAAAAATGATGGTCATGGAAATTTTTCACCAAATACCTACCTAGACGAATACTCGGACAATACTTCAACGGTATTTATCAAAGATGTTGACAATGATGGCAGCAACGATCTCATAGCTGTTGATAATTTAAGTAATGGCAATGCGGTGATTGGATGGTATAGAAATTTGAATGGATTGGGAAGTTTTGGACCAAGACAAAGTATTCTTTTTGTAAGTGGTATTTCAATCAATAAAATTGAGTTCGCAGACATGGACGGTGACGGCGATAAAGACATCGTTTTTTCTGGTGGAAAAATAGGTATTGTTAAAAATATCAATGGCACGGGTACATTCGAGACCACTTTTCAAACGGTATACAGTTATACAGCTGGTCCGTTATTTTGTGTAGACATGGATGCTGATGGCGATAAAGATATCCTTACAAGTGAAATTAACATGAACTCAGATTACGTAGTTGCTTGGTTTAAAAACTCTAACGGATTGGGAACTTTTAGCAGCAGTCCACAAGTGGTAAACTATTCAAGTTTATCAGGTGTATTTCCCGCAGATATGGACAATGATGGTGATTTAGACATACTATCCAATGAAAGATATGACAAAAACACACTCTGGCTAGAAAATCTGAACGGCCTGGGGGTTTTTGGACAACCAATAACTTTACTTGTTAATGCCGAAACTAATACTAGTAATAATGCTGCTGATGTTGACAATGATGGCAAAATCGATATACTATATTCAACCACTTATGCAGGAAACAACGCAGTTTCTTGGTTTAAGAATAACGGGCTTTCACTGAATAAAATTTCTGGAACAGTAAAATTGGATTTAAATCATAACGGTTGTGATAGTGCAGATAATCCAATGCCAAACGTGAAAGTAATGACACAAACCAGCAGTAATAATACCTATTCAACTTTTACGAGTAGCAACGGATATTATCAAATTTATGTGGAAGAACCCGGAAACTACACAACTTCGGTTGCCACTACATTACCGAGCTATTTTACTGTTTCTCCAAATTCACAAAATACCAATTTTGTCGGAATCAATAATGTGCAAGCAGTAAACTTTTGCATAGCAGACAACCAAACGGTTAATGATTTAGATGTGGCTATATATCCCTATATTGAAGCTAGGCCCGGATTTACCAATTCCTATGTGATCGTTTACCACAATAAGGGAACTACAATATTAAGCGGAAATGTAAAATTGCAGTTCGATGCTACAAAATTGAGTTTCTCAGCTTCGAACCCGGTTGTTTCTAGTCAAATTGCCAATGAACTGACTTACAATTTTATCAATATGAATCCTTTTGAAACGAAAATGATTCGAGTAGTTTTTCAAACATTTGCTCCGCCAATAGTAAATTTGGGTGATGTCCTGAGTTTTACAGGAACAATTAATCCAATTGCTGATGATGCTACACCAGCAGATAATATCTTTCAACTGAATCAAACCGTAATTGGTTCTTATGATCCAAATGACATCAATGTTTTGGAGGGCGAAAATATATCAGTTGATGAAATAGACAACTATTTGCATTATGTAATCAGGTTTCAAAATACCGGTACAGCAAGTGCCATCAACGTTACGGTTACAAATACCTTAGACAACAACCTAGATTGGGATACCTTGCAGATTGATGGTATAAGCCATAATAATTACATTTCAATTCGCAACGGTAACCAAATATCATTTGTTTTTAAAGGCATTTATTTGCCCTATAGTTCAGCTAACGAACCAGGTTCTCACGGTTTTATTTGTTATAAAATCAAACCAAAAAACAATACGATCCTAGGAGATCTTTTCCATAATGATGCTCAGATCTATTTTGACTATAATTCGGCCATACAAACAAATACTGTTGTTACAGAAGTACTAAATCCTCTCAGCAATCAAGACTTCGGGAATAATAATAAAGCAACATTATATCCTAACCCAACAAATGGAAAAATTTATATTGCTGTTAATTTTGACATAGCAAGTTTAGCGGTTTATAATGTGTACGGTCAAAAAATAGCGGCATGTAAAAATAATACTGAAATTGATCTATCAGGCTATAACGTTGGGATGTATTTTATTAGAATTGTAGATACAGCAGGTAAAATAATTATTAAAAAGATTTTAAAAAAATAAACTCTTGGCTTAATTTTGAAGGGAATAAGTTTCTACTGAAAATATCTAGCGACATATTTAAACTTTAGTAATTTCATGGAAATTTACAATAAAAACAGCTGGTAACAGCAGGTTTGCATAATAACTACATCTGTGTTCAATAAAGACATATTTTCCATATGTTTATTATGTCTAGCAGATAATACTCTGTTCCAAATTACCGTGACTGTGCAAACCCGCAACCGTTGGTAGAAATTATTAAAAAGACCGTATGAAAAAATTTATCCTAGTCACATTGCTTTTACTCAACTTTGTGACTTACTCTCAAGAAACCTATGTTGTTGATGGATTGCATAACCAGATTTTTAAATTAGAGTCTAATTTCTCTTATTCACTGGTTGTAACTTTTAGCAATCAAAGTGCAAATAGTCACACTGGTGATATAGCTATTGCTCCAAATGGCTTGATGTATGGGCTTGCCCGTAATGGCAAGATTTTTACCATAAACTTATCAGACGGAACAACTCAAATGATATCCGAATTTCCGCCAACGAATCAATTGAATTCATACGTATCGTTAACATAAACTGACAGACATAAATAATTCGTAAAAATTTTCTATTTGCTCTGCACTTTTTGTTTATTCAATCTATATTCTATACCCCAATTTGCCATAGTTTGAATAACAGGTGATAGAGTAAATCCAAACTCTGTCAAGGTATATTCAACCTTTGGTGGTATTTCAGCATAAATTTTTCTGCTAATAATTCCATCATCTTCTAATTCTCTTAGCTGTTGTGTAAGCATAGATTGCGTGATGCCAACTACGCTGCGTTTCAATTCGCCAAACCTTGCTGGAGCCGTATGGTATATTGCATTGATAAGAATCGGTTTCCATTTTCCTCCCAAAACTTTCGTTGTAGCAGTTACGGGGCAAGTATTTTCATCAAAAATGAAAGTTTTTTTTATTTCAATATCTTGATTATCAATATTAGTATTTTTTTTCATACTTACTTAGATTTAGTGTCCTACTTGTTATATTAATTTATATAATGAATATTTGCAGTACAAAAGTAAATAAAACAACTTAAAAAAAACAAAATGGAAAAATTCATGTTTATTTTCAGAGGTGGTAATACTCATATTTCTACTGCTAATTCGCAAGCCGCAATGGAAATCATTAAAATGTGGGATAATTGGATGCAAGGACTTGCCGATAAAGGAATTCTTGCTGGAGGCGATGCACTTCAAGTATCAGGCAAGCATGTAAATGGTTCAAAAAAAATAGTTTCAGATGGTCTGTATGCGGAAGGAAATGAAATGGTAGGCGGCTACTTAATCGTAAACGCGAAAGATATTAACGATGCTGTGGAAATTTCAAAAGGATGTCCGATTCTTAATGAAGACGGCAGTGTAGAAGTTCGCCAAATCCAAAAAAGGTAGATGTAAATTTTGGAGCATACTTCAAAACATTCAGACATCAAAAAAACAATTGACCATCTTTTCCGCTATTTGGTGTGAAAGATGGTTTTTGTATTAACGAGAATATTTTAAAATCAACTCACAATTGATGGAAATTTAAACTCCGAAAACTCTAGCAGGTAAAAGCCTCCTAGTGATCATTACTGGTTTTTCTTAGCTTCTACTCTATTTTTCATGTAAAAATTCTATCTTTGTAAAACGTATACGGCCCTTTCCTCAGCCACGTTCTTGGCAAAAACAATGTAAGCCATTGTAGAAATGTTCATTTCTATGACAAATTTGTCAATTATGTAAACATCATATAATTGATTTGTCATAATGACAATTATCATATGTGTTTATCATTAAATGAATTAGTTTCACCCAAATTTAGTTGATGAAATTGCCTCAAAACCATGAAAAAACTAAACAAATACCCTTCGTTTAAAATTGCGCTCATATATGCCGTCGCGAGCGCGATTTATATTTACACATCTGATTATTTTCTTGAAATTTTCACTTCTGATGTTATATTATTGACCAAACTTCAAACTTTAAAAGGACTGTTTTTTATAATTATTACGGCATTATTACTTTACTCACTGGTCAAACGGAACATTGTTAAAATGACCGATTACTATCAGGAAATCATCGATGTAAAACAACAACTCATAAAACAATCGATCCGCGCAAAAGAAGAATATTCATTTTTATTTGATCATAGTCCGCTACCTATGTTTCTTTTTGATATTGAAACGCTGGTTTTTTTAAATGTTAATGAAGCAGCTTGTACTATGTATGGATATTCAAAAGAAGAGTTTCTTCAGATGTCGCTACATGACATAAGACCCTTTGAAGATATCCCGATAATGGAAGAAATCCTTACGGCTTCGTTAAAAGATGATATTTCCCCGCTGTCAAAACTAATTAGACACAAAAAAAAGAACGGTGAAATTATTTTTGTAAAAGTAAAAACGTCTTATGTAAAACTTGAAAATAAAAAGGTAAGGTTGGCTTCGGTAATCGATCTAACTTCAGAAGTAACAATCCAAAATGAACTACTTGAAACCAACTCTAAACTACAGGCTGCCAGTGATATTGCCGGTTTGGGATACTGGACGTACGATTTATTGAAATCAGAAATCCAATGGTCTGATGAAACTTATAAAATTTTTGAAGTTACCCCTGAAAACTTTAAGCTGACTTTAGAGAACATTAAAGCGCTTTTCCATCCTGAAGATCGGTCAGCGGATGGACCAGAATTCTACGAAAAGTTAAATGGTTCTAATGAAACTTAAACTGAAAGAAGGATTATTACACCTGAAGGAAAACTAAAATGGTTATTTGAACGCATGTACATCATTAGGAATGAACAAGGGAATCCGATTAAGTTCCAGGGTATAGCGCTAGACATTACAAAACGAAAACTACACGAACAAGAAATTCGCGACAGTAATGAACGTTTCAAATTGTTGGCTAAAGCAACCATCGAAGCGGTGATTGATTGGGATATAGAGAATAACACCACCTTCTGGGGAGAAGGTTTTCAAACCATGCTAGGATACGATCTAGAAATGTGTGACGAAGATTTTTGGCAAAGAAATATTCACCCTACTGACCGCAAAAGAGTTTTAAGAGATTTAAAAAAAGCTATAGCAAGGCCAGAAACACAATTTTTTGACGCTGAATACCAATTTTTTAGAGCGAACGGCAGTATAGCTCATGTACAACACAAGGGAATATTGGTTCGAAATGCTGCAGGAAAGGCCGTCCGTGCGATTGGAGCAATGATTGACATGACCGAAACGCTGGATAGAATGCAAAAAATTGAGTCTCAAAATAAAGCTCTAAAAGACATTGCTTGGACCCAGTCTCATGTGGTGAGAAGGCCACTTGTCAACATGTTAGGTTTTATCAACCTACTAAGAAACAATGTCGAAATAGACAAAGAGAGCGAAAATTTGCTAAAATACCTCAGCATTTCAGCTGAAGAGTTGGATAAAATTACCCGAGAAATTGTTAAAAAAACTTCTGAAATTAACAATTTGTAGCAAAGTTGGAAACTGCTTTTAAATATGACGCTAGTCAATTAGATAGAAAAGAAATACAAACAGCTTATAATGGCACACAAGCTTGATTACTTAATTTTGTTAGCTTTATGTTAGTCTTTCGCGAGAAAATTCTATCTTAGTAAAGCATACGATGAGCACCTAGTCTCAAGTAAGTCAACACAAGAGACGTTTGCATGAATTTTAATTACAGAATTAAATGAAAACCTTTTTTTTTAGAGTAATACTATTTATTTTAATCCTAGAATTATTTACAAATTGTGCTTCAAAATCCGTAAGCAAAAGCTTTGATGAATTTAGTAAAAATAATAATGGATTAATAATTGGAACTATCACTTTCCCAAAAAATAGACAATGGTTTGACAAATATAGTATGCGCCTCAAAGAAAGTGAGGGTATTCTTTTTGTTGATTACACAATAAAAGTTGAAGAGTACGTAAATGAACCTGCGCCCGATAATAATTTCACAAAAAAATACTTGATTATCATTGAAAAAAAACCAGGCAAGTATTTAATCAATAATTTTAATGCATTTGCAAAAGACTACGACCAATCGCTATCCTACTATGGAAATATATATGATTTTTCAATTCCTATTGAAGTAAAAAAAGGCGAAATAACATACATTGGCGATATCTTTTTTGATGAAAAAATAAATGATAAGGATATGAAACCTTACAGTTCAAATAATAATAATAAAATGGAGTTTAAAATTTCTGATAATTTAGACCGTGATTTAAAATACTTTAAAATAAAAAATTCAAAAGTTGATTGGTCAAAAGTTATAAAATCTGTTGTTCAACCTCAATCGTAAAGCTTCTGCTAATTATCAGTTGACGTTATATATTGATTTTTCTGGCGAGGCCATATGATCAGGAGACTTTTCAATCTTAACAAATCATAAGCTACTCTCTTTTTCTTTTTTGCCACAAGATATGGTTGCAAAATGTAGGCGATAATCCATGAAAAAGTCAAAAAATCAACTTATAAATAAAAAAAAGAGACTTTAATTTTAATCAATTTTATTGAGCTTAAGTTTATACTGCAATACTTTCAGATTAGCCCTATCGTAAGAATTCATGAATTAATTTTCTTAACCCATCGATAATTTTCATGAGCAAAATTCTATCTTAGCCCAACAAAAAAAATCAAATTTAACTCATAAAAAACCTGTGGAAAACAACGGAAAATACAATAATTTCAACATTTTGAGATTGATATTTTCTTCAACTGTTATCATTTCACATTCATACCCACTGACAAATAACAAAGAATTTTTTGTAGAATTAACCTCAGGGCAAATCGACTTAGGGGTGCTTTCGGTTAATATTTTTTTTATTATAAGTGGCTTTTTAATCTTTAAAAGTCTTTGGTATAGCAAATCAATGATAAACTATCTCTGGAAAAGATTATTAAGACTCTTTCCAGCTTTGTTTTTTATGTTGATTTTGACATTAATTACTGCAGCGTTGATTAGTAACTTCGGCGTATTTAAACAATTCGATTTTTATACATATCTCCCTAAAAATTTGAGCTTATACAAATTGCAGGGATCTATAAAAAATATTTTTGAAAATAATCCTTATCCAAAAGCAATTAACGGAAGTCTATGGACTTTACACTACGAATTCACTATGTACTTATTAATTATTCCGCTGATAATTTTTAAGAACATTAATAAAAATATCTTTTTAGCAATCATTTTTATACTTTTTTTGCTTGCGGTGTATGCAAGTCTTTTTGATCAAAATTTACTTGAAAATACCATCAGCCAATTCAGTCTCAATGCCAAACAATTTTACCGATTGCTCTCCAACTTTTTAGCCGGAATTCTTTTGAGTTTGGTGAATATTGACAAAATAAAAACCAATCTAAACATCTCAATATTAGTTACCGTTTTATTGCTATCAATATACATTGGCTTATACGAATTTATTTCCCCATTCATTCTTCCGCTCATTATCATTCTTGTTGGGTTATCTTTCAATAAATATTCTTGGATGTTCACCGAAAAACTTGGCGACATATCATACGGCGTATACATTTATGGATTTGTGGTGCAACAAACGCTAATGAACTACTTTTCATTCAATCCGTATCAGTTGATGATATTTGCTTTATCATTAACTTATATATTCGCTTATATTTCTTGGCATTTAATCGAAAAAAGAGCGCTAGAATATAAAAATTACCTCTAATTGAAACCAATAAAGTAAAAATTAGAACAAAATTTTGATTGATTGGAGTGAGAAAATCAAATCATGCAAACCCAAAAATAATCTTCAATCAACAAGAATTTTCTGGAAATTATGCCAAGTCATTTTCAAGTTAGTTTAAAAAAAGTTGTTGTAAATGTCTTTTAAAACTATAATTTAGTCAAAAAAAGACCTTATAAAATTATTGTTGTGCATAATAATCAAACAAAATATACCCATACTGAAGATGTTCACAACGTTGAATCTCCAAGTATCATCGTTCCCGAGTTAATTAAAATTGTAAATCCAAAAAGCGTTGTAGATATCGGATGTGGTTTGGGAACTTTCTTGAAAGTTTTTAAAAGCCTAGGAGTGAATGAAGTCTTAGGCGTTGACGGACCTTGGGTCAACAAAGAACTATTATATAAAAACATTGCTCCAAACGAGTTTTTTGAATCAGACCTTGAGAAAGAAATAAAACTCGACAAAACCTATGATCTAGTAATCAGTTTAGAGGTTGCCGAACATTTATCCGAAAATGCGGCCGATGAATTTGTTAAGAGTTTAGTCAATGCAGGAAAGATCATATTGTTTTCTGCGGCTATTCCTTATCAGGGTGGACAAAATCATATCAATGAACAATGGCTCACCTATTGGGAAGAAAAATTTCAAAAACACAAATATGTAGTTCACGATATTATCAGGCCAATTTTTTGGAATCATCCTAAAGTTTTTTGGTGGTACAGACAAAACATGGTTTTGATTACTGCAAATGATATCAAACTTGATTATTCAATCGATTCTGTATCGATGCGAAATGTTGTACATTATAAACTATACGAATCTAAAGCAATAGAATTAAATAAACTCGAGACGCTTCTTTTAGGCAAGAACAGTAGTTTTTTATACCTAAAAATGTTTCTCTTTTCATTGTTTGGATTCAAAAACGTACAAAAAATCAAAGGTTTATTTTCATCCAAACAATAAATTGATTCATAAATACTTGGGGGTGTACAATCAAAATGAAAAACTGATCATTAAATTTTTCATCAGCGTTTTCTTTTTTAAATATTCAAAACCCATTTGGCGGAAATCATCAATCGAATTCTGAATAATAAACTGCGCATACTCGTTAGGGTTTCGGGCTTTTGAGCTGTTCTCTTTTTACCTCAAAACAATCCTCTAATTCAACTTATTAAACTACTTTTGCGCGTTATTTTGTACTTATGAGGAATTTTCGTTTACAACTCGCGCTTGTTTTATTATTTAGCTTTTACTATAGCCTTTGCTGCGCGCAAATTCCAGCAGGCTATTACAACAGCGCAACCGGGCTTTCGGGTGAAAATTTAAGAACTGCACTCAAAACAATTATAAGCACCGGACATATCAAGTTGCCCTACACTAGTACCAGTTTTGATACTTGGGATGCTTATCAGTATACTGATGTCAGACCAAGTTCTCCAACTGTTATTTGGGATATGTACAGCGATCGTCCGAGTAGTTCACCGGCGTATACTTTTACCCTTTTTACCTCACAATGCGGAACTGCAGCTGCTGAAGGCGATTGTTATTCGCGCGAGCATTGTTTTCCGAAATCGTGGTGGGGCGGAGCTGATAATGTCAGTAATCCTCAGTATACTGATTTGCATCATTTATTCCCGTCGGATCAATATGTCAACAATAAAAAGAACAATTACCCGATTGGCAAAGTCAATCCTAGTGCGGTTTCATGGACATCCACCAACGGAAGCAAGATTGGCAATTGCGGCATAACCGGTTACACAGGATTTGTTTTTGAACCGATTGACGAATACAAAGGCGATTTCGCTCGGGCTTATTTGTATATCATTACCCGATATAAAGATCAAGTTAGCGGTTGGGTAACGGCCAATTCAACGACACAAATTGCAGACATTATTACCGGAAACCAGTATAAATCATGGTTTTTGAATATGCTAATCGATTGGAACAACAATGATCCGGTGAGTGCCAAAGAAATCGCTCGCAATGATGCGATTTATTATCAAACTCCGCAGCATAACCGGAATCCTTTTGTTGACCATCCGGAATATGTAGCTGCTATTTGGGGCACTCCTATTACGGTGGCTGCACCGGTTGCTACGGCTGCAACGGGTGTAAATGCTACTTCATTTGTGGCTCATTGGAATACGGTATCAAATGCCACGGATGGTTATTTGTTGGATGTAAGCACCAATCCAAATTTTTCTGTGGCTTATCCGCAGTATACAACTGATTTGATTTTTTCAGAATATGTCGAAGGTTCAGCATCCAATAAATATATTGAAATCTTTAACGGAACAGGTGCAACTGTAAATTTAAGCGATTACAGATTGCTGCTTTTTCTCAATGGCTCGGCAACAGCGACAGTTTCAAATCAACTCAGTGGAACTTTGGCCCATGGAGCTACTTTGGTGTACAAAAATATCAACGCTACAGTGTATACCGGAAGTTCTTCAACATCAACCAGTGTTGATTTTAACGGCGACGATGCGATTGCTTTGTATAAAATATCAACAGCATCTTATGTGGATATTTTTGGTCGAATCGGAGAAGATCCGGGCACAGCATGGACATCAGGTACGACAACCACTTTAGACAAAACCTTGATTCGACTTCCGTCAATTACTTCCGGTGTAACAACCAATCCAACTTCGGGTTTTGCGACTTTAGCGAGTCAATGGATTATGTCTGACATGGACGATGTGTCTGATTTGGGGTCACATTCTTTTAACAACACCAATTTGGTCGATTCATATGTTTCCGGTTATCAAAGCAAACCCATTGCCGGACAAACTACCAACAATGCTTCCGTAACCGGATTGGCTGCCAGTACAATTTATTATTATCGCTTAAGAGCCAAAAACGGAACCACAACTTCATCTTATTCGAATACCATTGCAACTACATGCTCATCGCTTGTCGCACCGGTGTTTACGCAGGTGGCGAATATTTGTGTTGGAGATGCTTTGGCTCCGTTGCCCACGACATCTAATAATGGTATCACAGGTACTTGGTCACCGGCTTTAAACAACACAACCACTACGACTTATACTTTTACGCCCAACATTGGACAATGTGCCAGTTCAGTTACGATGACCATTGCGGTTGGATGCTCGTCTATTGTTAATTTAAAATTGTTTATTGAAGGATATTATGATTCCGGCACCAATAAAATGAGACCCGTAAAAGTCAATCAAGGTGTTTCTTTAAACGATCAAGAAGTTGAACTCATCACAGTCACTTTGCACAATTCAGTTAATTTTGATGTAGTTTCTACCACAACGGCTATGCTACAAACTGATGGCTCTGCTAATTGCATTTTCAATTCGGTACCCAACGGATCATATTATATTGTTGTAAAAGGAAGCAATTTTGTAAAAACTTCAAGTTTAACAGCACAACCTGTAGGCCCTACTACTTTGAATTATGATTTTACTACAGCAAATTCAAAAGCATACGGATATAATATGATTCAAGTGAACTCAGGGGTTTGGGCATTTTATTCAGGTGATATCAATCAAGACGAAACAATTGATTTGTCAGATGTATCAGAAACCAGTAACGACAGTGACAATTCAGTCTATGGAAATGTCCCAACGGATCTCAATGGAGATGGCAGTGTTGATTTAAGTGATACTTCAATTATTTCAAACAATTCTGACCAGTCAATTTATTCTGTACACTTATAAAACATTATTCAATTTTAAGGAAAAATTCAAAACGGATAGCACTCAAAATCTTATGCCTAGTATTTACTCAGCTTCGAGTATAAGACACCTATATATTCAAATAAAAAACCGATTAGTTTCCTAATCGGTTTTTTTTCGCGGAGAAAGAGGGAACAAAACAGCTTAATTGCTAATTAATTCTAAACAATTGAATTAGAACAAAAAATCTTGTTAAGTTAAGTATTTAAAGGGTTTTTTAGTAAAAAATATAATTAATTTGAATTAGGTTGAATTAGTATAAATTCGCTTTTGGTCGGACAAATGTCGGACAAAATATTTTTTTTATAATAATTCTACTATTTATATTTGTTGCAACTAAAATATGAAATATGGCTACAATAAAATATTCGATTAGAGGAAATAATAACCCATCAAAAATATACATCCGATTTGTTGCAAATAGAGAAACTGATATTAAACTAGCAATTCCGTTAGTTATCAATCCAGCTTATTTTAATAACGCTAGTGGTAAAATACGGAAAGTCTCCCAGTTTGCTGAAAGAGACAATTTGCAAAATGAATTAGACACTTTAGAATCCTATATAATTAGCAGATATAACAAAAGTGGTACAGGTTCAGATATAGTTAATAAAGACTGGCTAAATGATTGTCTAAACACTCATTTTAATAAAGCCGATATAACAGATAACAATTTTATTCTTAATTATTGCGACCTCTATGTAGAAAAATTGGAGTTAAAAACAAATGACAGAACTGGAGAACTCGGAACATCTAAAGCAACAATTACAAAGTACAAAACAATAAAATTAAAAATACAGGGGTTCCAAGAGTATAAACGCCACAAGTATAAACTATCTGAAATTGATTTAAAATTTAGAAATGATTTTCTCAAATATTTACTTGAAGTAGAAAAGTTAGGTAGAAATACGGCTGGGCGTTATATTAAATTTTTAAAGACCATTTGTTTAGATGCTCAAAAGTCGGGCTATACCGTTAGTCCACAACTTCAACAAATTAAAGGTTTTAGTGTTCAAATAGATAAAATTTATCTTAATTGGAATGACTTAAAGAAAATCGAAAAAGTTCAATTGAAACAGGCGCATTTACAAGATGCAAGAGATTGGCTCTTGATTGGTTGCTATATTGGACAACGTGTTGGAGACTTATTACAATTAACAAAGCAGGATATTAAGCAAATAGGAAATTTAGATTTCATAGAACTTGTCCAACAAAAAACTAAAAAGAGAGTTTCCATACTTGTACACGATAAAGTAAGAACCATTTTAGATAAAAGAAATGGGAACTTCCCACCTCTTTATAGCAAAAACATAGAAAGTTCAAAAGCTAAATTTAATTTGTACATCAAAGATGTTTGCCAAGAAGCCAAATTGAATGAAACAATTTCGGGCGCAATAATAAACCCTGATACTTCTCGAAAAGAAAATGGAGATTTTCCAAAATGGAAGTTGGTTACTTCACATATTTGTAGGCGTTCATTTGCTACTAATTATTATGGAGATATTCCGACTGGTTTACTATTGAATGTAACAGGACATAGTACCGAAAAGGAGTTTCTAAATTACATTGGAAAAACACCAATAGATTATGCTCAACAAATGGCGATTTATTGGAACATACAAAGCCAGAAACAAGAAAAGAAATCAGTTATGAGAATTGCTAAATAATTTAATATCAAAAGCATTGCAATGGCATTGCAATTATAATCCTAAATCATTGCAATGCTGTTGCAATATCTCTCAATACCTTTGCAAAAAGGCACTTTCATACTAATTAATCTTTTCAATGTTATTGCAATTAATAATCGAAAACATTGCAATATTCTTTTCGGGACAATATACTATAATTTACAATATTATCTTGACGAAATAAATTACAAAAACAATACACCTTGATAGTTTTTTGAATAATTCTTAAAAAAGTCAAACGTTTTAACAAATGTTTAGTGAAATAATAATTCAAATTAATTACTTTTGGTGTGTTTAGTTTTGAAAATGAAAAAATACCACTTCATATTACTTTTGTTATTAGGCATATTCTTTATGCCTAGTAACACTTATGCGTGTGGTACTTGTTCTGACAAAAGCCCAGTAAAAAAAGAAATTTCTTCAAAAACGGATAAAGATAAGTGTTGTGATAGCAACAGTCATTCTAAATCAAAAAACCATGATGGCTGTGGTGGAAAATGTGGTCATTCAAAATGTGCCTGCCCATCAGTTAGCAATGGTTTTACAGTTACATCTGAACTTGTTTTAAAAAACAACATCTTTGATTTTTCTTCTGAAAAACAAAAATTCTCTAACACAGAAACCTTTATTTCTTCTGGTTTCTATTCTCTTTGGCTAATACCAAAAATAAGCTAAAACACCTTTTTGACAGCCATAAGTGTGTCAAATCCAAAGCATTATTTGCTTTCAAAATCATTTATTTTCTCGGTTAATTCCATCTCAAAACTTGAGCATAATAGGCTTTCCGTTTTGTTTTGTTTAACTAATTCCGTTTAAAATTAATTACATAACAATGAACTCATTAAAAAAAATAATGATGACAATAACTTTATTGTTATCAGTGTTGGTTACACAAGCACAAATAAAAAATGCCAAAACAGAAACCGTTAAAATATTCGGAAACTGTGGTATGTGTAAAACCAAAATAGAAAAAGCAGGGAATTTAAAAAATATTGCACAAGTCGATTGGAATGAAGATACCAAAATGGCAACTCTGACTTATGATGAAAGTAAAACCAATCAAGATGAAATACTAAAACGAATTGCTCTTGTTGGTTATGACAGCGAAAAATTCCTTGCTCCCGATAAAGCCTATTCAAATCTTCCCGGCTGTTGCCAATATGACCGAGAAGCAAAAGTTCCTGTAAAAGTTGATGCAGTATCTGGAGAATCTAAACCTGCAATGAATGACCATACTGCAATGAATGATAATCAAGACCCGAGCACTAGCGAACTGGCGAAGCAAAGCAATCAACTACAACCTGTATTTGATAATTATTTCTCATTGAAAGATGCTTTAGTAAAAACAGATGCTAAAACAACTGCATCTAAAGCGAATGAATTACTAACATCAATTGAAACCGTAAAAATGGAAACTTTGAAAATGGACGTTCATATGGTTTGGATGAAAGTATTGAAAGATTTGAAAGCTGATGCTAAAAGTATTTCAGAAACACAAGACATCAAAAAGCAAAGAGATTCTTTTAAATCATTATCTAAAAACACTTATGAATTGATAAAAATTTCAAAACCTACAGAGCCAGTATATTATCAATACTGCCCTATGCAGGATGCTAATTGGTTAAGCAAAGAAAATGCAGTTAAAAACCCTTACTATGGCTCACAAATGCTGACTTGTGGTAAAACAGTAGAAACAATTAAATAAAATCTAAAAATGAAAAAAATAAATTCAGTTTACGTTCTAGCAACTACAATAGTTGCACTTTTTACATTAGCTTCATGTTCAAAAGATAACAATACAGCTACTCCTTTAAATGTAGATTACCCAGCAGCTTATGTAGTCAATGGTCAAGATGCAACAGTTTCAGTAATAAAACTTTCAACAGGAGAAGTTACAGGAACAATATCATTTCCAAGTTCTGACATGATTACTTGGCCACATCACATTGCTTATCACGAAGGACATTTAGCTTTAGGTGTTCCGGGTATGGATTTTAGTGATGGTCATGTAAGCACAGGTTCAATGCCTGGTAAAATGTTGGTGCTAAATGCTACAAATGGTTCAATTTTAGAAAATTTAGATTTACCTGTTATGAATCATAATACTATCTATTCTCCAGATGGTACAGAAATTTGGGTTCCACAAATGGATATGGACGGTAAAGTATTGGTTTACAATGCTACAAACTACACTTTAATGAATACAATTACGGTCGGAATGATGCCTGCTGAACTAACCTTTTCATCTGATGGCACAAAAGCGTATGTAGCTAACGGTGATGATGATACCGTTTCTGTAATCAATGTCGCTACAAAAGCAGTTATCTCTACTGTTAATGTTGGAGACAATCCAGTTGGTGCTTGGACAGGTAGTAACGGACAAATGTTTGTGGATAACGAAGACGGACAATCAATTTCTGTAATTAATGTTGCTACAAATGCTGTTGACCAAACTATTGCTTTAGGTTTTATGCCGGGTATCGCTGCTCATAATGGTATTAAAAATGAATTATGGGTTACAGACCCTATGAATGCAAAAGTACATTACTATACTTGGGATTCGGGTATGGGAATGTGGATGGATGCAGGGGTAATAAATGCAGGAAATGGCACTCATGCAGTTGCTTTTACAACAGATGGAAACACAGCTTATGTTACTAACCAATCGGCAAAATCGGTTTCGGTAATAAATGTAATCAACCATACTGTTATTAAAACAATTACTGTGGGTAACAAACCAAATGGTATTGTTTTAAAAATGTAATTATAAAAATGAAAAAAGCACTAAAAATATTGAAGTGGATTTTCAAAAAAATATTTATTAAAAAATGTTGCCAATAGCAACGATAACTATTTAAAATATAAAAAAATGAAAAATATATTGCTTTCAGCCATAGCAATGGCATTTGTTCTAGTTTCTTGTAATCAAAAAAACAAAGAAGCTTTAACAACTAATCCAGAAAAAACAGAAAGTACCTCGCAGTTATATGCGTGTTCAATGCACCCAGAAGTAACAGGAAAAAAAGGAGATAAATGTTCAAAATGTGGAATGGAATTAACCGAGCCAGTTGCAACCACAGAGTCAAAAACGACTGATACAATAACAAAAGTTGAAGAAACTGTTGTTAATTCTATGGTAACACCATCAGACTATGTAACTGACATTATAACTTGCTATATAAATCTTAAAAACAAATTAGCAAAAGACGATTCTAAAGGTGCTGCGGAAAAAGGCAAAATGCTATTAGCATCATTTAACAGGTTTGATGCAAAAACGCTTGATGCGAAGCAGAAAAAAGAATATCTTGATATTGCCGATGATGCTAAAGAACACGCTGAACATATTGGAGCAAATGGAGATAAATTAGAACACCAAAGAGAACACTTTGTATTATTAAGCAAAGACATCAATGATTTGATTAAAGTCTTCGGCACAAAAAGAAAGTTATATCAAGATTATTGCCCTATGGCAGATGAGGGAAAAGGTGCAATTTGGATAAGCGAAGTAAAAGACATTAAAAACCCATATCAAGGTAGCAAAATGTTAACTTGTGGTTCTATCAAAAAAACATACTAAATGAAAAAAATCATCAAGAAAATAGCAATTATTGGATTCATTATTTTTTTGCTGATGCAATGCTATCAACCTGCTCGTAATATTGGTTACGAGCAGTATTTTTCAGCAAATTTCACTGAAATGTATAAAGTACCAAAGAATATCGAAACCACTTTAAGAGCATCCTGCTATGATTGTCATAGTGATAATACAAACTATCCTTGGTACTCTTATGTTCAACCCATTCGTTTCTTTATGGACGGGCATATTAATGAAGGAAAAAAGGAACTAAATTTCAATGAGTTTGGAAATTATTCTAATAGAAAACAAAGAAGTAAATTAGAGGCAATAAGCAAACAAATAAAATCAAACGAAATGCCTTTAAGTTCTTATACTTTGATTCACAAAAATGCAATACTTACAGCCAAACAAAAAGAAGAAATAATCAATTGGATAAATACCCTTAATAAAGATGAGTAACCTAACACAAATTATTCAGCAATACAAAAATGACAACGAAAGTGTTTACAATACTTGGTTTGTAGATAATGACCAACGACTAAAAGCTTTCCGAACAATTAGACGTGGTGTTTTACAAGTTATTGAAGACATAAAAAACAAAAACTTCCCAAACGATTTTAAAGAAAGTAGTTTAGAGTTTGTGTTGAGTTGTATTGCAGAACAAAAGCAGGTTTTCGTGGGAGTTGCACATCCTTTTTATTGGAAACCAAAATTGCGCATCCCCGATATTTATGAAAATCAAACCAACAAAATAGCTTTTGGTCAGTTTCTCGAAAATTGCATCAATGCTAAAACTGAAGAACAAGTTGTAAAAGAAATTGTAAAGTTAGATACACTTAAAATAAAGGGACTTGGTCCAGCGGTTGCAAGTATTTTATACTTCATACACCCTACTTGGTTTCCACCATTCAATACAGCTATTCTCAATGGATTTAATTTCTTGTACAAAGACAAAAAGAAATTAGGAAGTTGGACAGAATACCTAAAAATCCGTGAAACACTACTCGAAACAAACAGCACACATAAATCTGAATTATCCAATGATTTAGGAGCAATCGCAGGACTGTGTTTTGAAATTGGAACGCAAAAAATGTTGATTGGCAATGATGAATATTTGAGCGAAGAAGAACGTAATAAATTTGAAAAGAACATTGTAAAACGCCAAAAGGAAATTCAGGAAGAAAAGCAAGAAGAAAACCTTCATAGTGAAATGCAATACCATTTATTAAAAATTGGAGCGTCATTAGGTTTTAATGTTACACCTGCCAGTAATGATAAAAGTAAAGCATTCAATGGACAAAGTTTTTCTTTTATCTCTATGAGTAAATTCCCTGAGTTACCCTGTGATAAAGACACGCAAAACACTATCAAACTAATTGATGTCCTTTGGTTTGAAAAAGGAACAAACAATATTATTGGTGCATTTGAAGTAGAAAAAAGCACCAGTATTTATTCAGGAATTTTACGCCTTTCTGACCTTTATTTTAGTATTTCCGATGGTGATGAAGTATTCTATATCATTATTCCCGACAGTCGAGAAAAAGATGTTATTCAGCAACTCAACAGACCTGCTATAAAAAACTCAAAAATGATTATCAAATACATATTGTTTTCAGAATTGAGAGCCAATTGTGATGCCATTTGCAAATTCGGTTCAGACCATTCAATAATGGATAAAATAGCAAAATCAATTTAACCGTTACGATATGAAACTGTACATAAAAAATATGGTTTGTAGTCGCTGCAAAATGGTTGTAAAGTCTGTGTTTGAAAATATAGGCATTAACCCTATTGGAGTTGAATTGGGTGAAGTTGAATTGAAAAATGATATTGAAGAAAACCAAAAACAAGAATTACTGAAAAGTCTTCGTGCTATTGGCTTTGATTTAATTGATGATAGAAAAAGTAAAGCAATTGATAAAATTAAAACACTCATTATTGATTTGGTTCAGAATAAAAACAATGATTTAAAAAGCAATTTATCCGATTACCTTTCACAACAACTTCATCAAGATTACAATACATTGAGCAATCTCTTTTCCGAAGTAGAAAACACTACTATAGAAAAGTATTTTATGAATCAGAAAATTGAAAAAGTAAAAGAGTTAATTATTTACGATGAACTATCATTAAGCGAGATTGCCTATTCTCTCAATTACAGTAGCGTTTCTCATTTAAGCAACCAGTTCAAAAAGATAACGGGCTTTTCACCAACCTATTTTAAAAGCATAAAATCTGTAAAACGAAGACAAATAGAAGATTTATAAATCTTGCAAATCAAACCCAAAATTGTGCAACTCCAATAAACTGTTATACTGGAAATTTGTATTAAAATAACAAAAAGATGATACATACTTATAACATTACCGGAATGACTTGTGATGGTTGTCGTAGCAAAGTCGAAAAAACATTAAATGCTATTGAGGGCGTTGAAGCTTCAGTTTCATTAAACCCACCCATAGCTACTATAACTATGGAAAAACACATTCCAACAACGCAGTTACAAGAAGCGTTAACCGCCGTTGGAAAATACATCATAGAAATGACCAATGGAAAAAATCCACAGGAATCAAATACAAATGAAGCTACTTCAAAATCTTGTTGCTCCACACATTCTCACAGCCACAAAAATGAATTAAAAGTACCAAATAATGCTAATGGAAAATACTATTGCCCAATGCACTGTGAGGGCGAAAAAGTCTATGACAAAGCAGGTGACTGCCCTGTTTGCGGAATGGATTTAGTCAAAGCACCGGAATTAATCGTTATCAAGACTTTATATACTTGCCCAATGCATCCCGAAGTAATTAGTGAAACTCAGGGTTCATGTCCAATTTGCGGTATGGATTTAGTCCCTATGAATCCAACTGACACCGAAGACCAAAAAACGTATAAGGATTTGGTAAAGAAAATGAAAATAGCGGTTGTATTTACAGTTCCCATTTTTGCTATTGCAATGATAGAAATGGCACACAACAATCCATTACTTCAACTAATTGACGCTTCAAAATGGAATTGGATACAATTAATTCTTTCGCTTCCAGTAGTTTTTTATGCCTGTTGGATATTCTTTGTTCGTGCTTGGAAGTCAATAATCACATGGAATTTGAATATGTTTACCCTTATCGGAATTGGTACAGGAGTAGCATTTTTATTTAGTCTAGTCGGAATGTTTTTTCCCGATATTTTTCCAAGCGAATTTAAGACAGAACACGGAACAGTATTACTCTATTTTGAAGCTACAACTGTCATTCTAACTTTGGTTTTGTTAGGACAATTGTTAGAAGCGAGAGCGCATAGTCAAACCAGTGGAGCAATAAAAGAATTATTAAAACTAGCACCAACCGAAGCAACTTTGGTTGTAGATGGAACTGATAAAGTTATCTCAATTCACGACATCAAAAAAGACGATTTATTAAGAGTAAAACCTGGAGACAAAATCCCTGTTGACGGAAAAATAACCGATGGGGAAAGCAGTATAGATGAAGCTATGATTACAGGCGAACCAATTCCAGTTGACAAAAAGAAAGATGATAATGTAATTGCGGGAACAATAAACGGTAACAAATCATTTGTGATGGTAGCTGAAAAAGTGGGTTCAGAAACCTTACTTTCTCAAATCGTACAGATGGTAAATGATGCTAGTCGTTCAAGAGCACCTATTCAGAAACTAGCCGACAGCATAGCCAAATATTTTGTGCCAATTGTTGTAATCATTTCTGCTTTAACCTTTTTTATTTGGGCAAAATTTGGTCCCGAACCTGCTTTAGTATATGGTTTTATAAATGCTATAGCGGTATTAATAATAGCGTGTCCTTGCGCTTTAGGTTTGGCAACGCCTATGTCAGTAATGGTAGGTGTTGGCAAGGGTGCGCAATCAGGTGTTTTGATAAAAAATGCCGAAGCTTTAGAAAACATGAATAAAGTAAATGTTTTATTTACAGATAAAACAGGAACTATAACCGAAGGCAAACCGTCAGTAGAAAAAATTTATTCTTCAGACAGCAACGATAATGATATACTACAAAGCATTGCTTCATTAAATCAATATAGCGAACATCCATTGGCACAAGCTGTTGTGAATTATGCAAAAACAAAATCCATTTCGTTAATTGAAGTTAAAGATTTTGAAGCCGTTGCAGGCAAAGGAGTTACAGGAACAGTAACCAATAAAAAAGTAGCATTAGGAAATAAAAAACTAATGGAACAAGTAAAGGCAAGTGTATCAAATGATTTGGAAAACAAAATTATTGCCGAACAAAAACTAGGAAAAACTGTTTCATATATTGCTGTTGATGGCATTGCAGTTGGTTATATCTCAATTACTGATGCAATTAAAATATCGAGTAAAGAAGCTATAAAAGAACTAATGCAACAAGGTGTTGAAGTAATAATGTTAACTGGCGACAATGTTAATACAGCCAAAGCCGTTGCAGATGAATTAAACTTATCATCCTACAAAGCAGG
This sequence comes from Bacteroidota bacterium, assembly GCA_018267095.1. Classification (GTDB taxonomy): domain Bacteria; phylum Bacteroidota; class Bacteroidia; order Flavobacteriales; family Flavobacteriaceae; genus Flavobacterium. The sequence goes on along the minus strand of JAFDZC010000013.1, from coordinate 105,826 downwards.
ATGTTTACCAGAAGATAAATTAAATGAAATTAAATGTTTACAATCCGAAGGTAAAATTGTAGCCATGGCAGGCGATGGTATAAATGATGCGCCTGCATTAGCACAAGCCAATATAGGAATTGCAATGGGAACAGGAACCGATGTAGCTATTGAAAGTGCAAAAATCACATTAGTAAAAGGCGATTTGCAAGGTATAGTGAAAGCCAAGAATTTAAGTGATGCCGTTATGAGAAATATTAAGCAGAACTTATTTTTTGCATTTTTCTATAATGTGTTAGGTGTTCCAATTGCAGCGGGAGTTTTATATCCGTTTTTTGGAATTTTATTATCCCCAATGATAGCTGCCTTAGCAATGTCATTCAGCTCAGTATCTGTAATAGTAAATGCGTTACGATTACGAAATTTAAAACTTTAAAAAAATGAAAAAATTAACCTTTCTTATATTTGTCCTTTCTATATATTCCTTCGCGGAAGCCAAAGTACTCCAGCAATCACAACCGGTAACTTACACCTGTGTAATGCACCCCGAAATTCATGCTACGAAACCGGGTAATTGTCCCAAATGCGGTATGACTTTGATAAAAGAAAAGCCCAAAACAAGTGTTAAAAAGAACCTCCCAAAGCAGGATAAAATTCAATATCCAAAGAAAGATGTTATAACAAAAGATACCATTTCTTATTCAGGAAAGGTTGAAAAAACTGAACCAATAAAAACTAATGTAACAACAAAGAGTGAGCCTCCAAGAACCGTTCGTTACGACTTATATGTTCGTGATACAATTGTAAATTTTTCGGGTAAAGAAAAACGAGCAATAGCAGTAAACGGACAAATTCCAATGCCAACTTTAACTTTTACAGAGGGAGATACTGCTGAAATATATGTGCATAATGAGTTAAACGAAGAAACCTCAATGCACTGGCACGGATTATTTTTACCTAATCAATATGATGGAGTACCTAACCTTACCCAAATGCCCATTAAACCGCATACTACCCACTTATATAAATTTCCAATTATCCAACACGGGACACATTGGTATCATAGCCACACTGGTTTACAAGAACAAATCGGGATGTATGGCTCATTTGTTATGAACAAAAGAACCACTGACCCAACCTTTAGGAAAGGTATTGACGATTTGCCTACGGTTCCTATCATTTTAAGCGAATGGACAGATATGAAACCCGAAAACGTTCATAGAATGTTACACAATGCTACTGACTGGTTTGCTATTAAAAAAGGGACTACTCAAAGTTATGCCGAAGCTATTAAGCAGGGCTATTTCAAAACCAAAGTTGCTAATGAATGGAAGCGAATGAACGCAATGGATGTGAGCGATGTGTATTATGATAAATTTTTAATCAATGGCAAAAACGAAAGCCAATTATCACAATTCAAAGGTGGTGATAAAGTTCGTTTGCGAGTTTCAAACGGTGGGGCATCTACTTACTTTTGGTTAACCTATGCGGGTGGAAAAATTACTGTAGTAGCCAATGATGGTAACGATGTAGAACCTGTTGAAGTGGATAGATTAATAGTTGCTGTTTCAGAAACCTACGATATAATTGTTACCATTCCTGCTGATAAAACTGGCTATGAACTTTTAGCAACGCCAGAAGACAGAACAAAATCAACTTCAATTTATATTGGTGAAGGCATTAAGCAGTTAGTTACGCCAATGCCAAAACTTAAATATTTTGAAGGCATGAAAATGATGAACGGTATGATGAAAATGAACGGTGATTTAGATGATATGGGAATGCAAATGTCATTAAATCAAATGGATATGAATGTAGTAATGTATCCTGAAATCACAGGGGAAATCGAGAAAAAAACAGACGATAAAATGGGTAAAATGAAAATGACTGCTGATGATTATAATAGCAATGAACTTTCAGACATTACAACCTTGAATTATGCAATGTTGAAATCTCCAATTAAAACTAATCTTCCAAAAGATGCACCAGTAAAAGAATTACGCTTTGAACTGTCTGGAAATATGAACCGTTACGTTTGGAGTTTAGACAACAAAGTAGTTTCAGAAACCGATAAAATTCTTATTAAAAAAGGCGAAAATGTTAGAATTGTATTGTACAATGGTTCTATGATGCGACACCCAATGCACTTACATGGTCACGATTTTAGAGTGTTAAATGGTCAAGGAGATTATGCTCCGCTCAAAAATATAGTTGATATAATGCCAATGGAAACCGATACTATCGAGTTTAATGCAAATGTCGAGGGAGATTGGTTTTTCCACTGTCATATTCTTTATCATATGATGAGTGGAATGGGTCGTGTTTTAACTTATGAAAACCAAGCAGCTAACCCCGAAATTCCAGACCCAAAACTAGCACAACGCAAATTATTTGCTGATGATAGAAAATTTCATTTTATGGCTGAAAATGATTTTGCTACTAATGGAAATGATGGTGGGGCAATGTTAGCCAATACTCGTTGGAGTATTGGGACTGAATGGAGATTAGGATATAATAATATGCACGGTTATGAAACCGAAACCCACATAGGCAGGTATATTGGAAAGATGCAATGGTTAATGCCTTTTATTGGTTTTGATTGGAGATACCGTAAAATGGGAATAGATGAAGAAGAAAGAAATCTATTTGGACAAACCAACACAAAAGATAACCGTTCCGCATTCAGCGTCGGACTTAATTACACACTGCCAATGTTAGTTATTTTCCAGTCTGAAATATACACAAACGGAACTTTGCGTCTTCAACTAATGCGAGAAGATATTCCTATTTCAAAACGCCTTAGAATGGGATTTATGATAAATACTGATAAGGAATATATGGTTGATGCAAGATATATAATCAAAAGAAATTTAAGTATCAGAACCCATTATGACAGTGATATGGGATTTGGAATTGGGGCAAATTTGAATTATTAAAATAAAAATTTTCTGGGCAACAGCAATCTGAAGAGCGAGAAACAGCGCTACTGAATAAAATTAAATTTAAATATTATGAAAAACACAAAAATGATGGCGAAGATGTTTACGGTAATGCTATTCATAGCAGCATCTCTTACAACAAGTAACATCAACGCACAAACCAAAACTAAAAAAGCAATGATGAAAGATTGTTGCATGATGAAAGACGGTAAAATGATGTGCATGAAAGATGGTAAAATGATACCCATGGACAAAGACATGAAAATGAAAAATGGTACAACTTGCATGGTAAATGGCGAATGCGTTATGAAAGACGGAAAAAAAATGAAAATGAAAGAAGGCGACTGTATGGACATGGATGGCAAAATGGACAAATGTTCTATGACAACAAAAAGCAAAAAAACAAAATCTAAAAAGCATACTATGGCAATGACTTATGTTTGCCCAATGCACTCTGAAGTTACAAGTGACAAACCAGGGAAATGCCCTAAATGCGGAATGGATTTAGTGGAAAAAAAATAAATTAAAAGTACATTTAATAGCAATGGCAAATGGCAAAATAGGCAGTTTGTCATTGTTTATTAAAAAAATACTACTTTTACAATCGTGAAATTAATAACCCTCATATTATCCTGCTACATAATAGCTCTTTCCTGTATGCCTTGTGCAGATGGAGAGGCGTTTTCAGCATCCAAAAAAGTAGCGATAAGCAACCAATCTACGCCACACCACGATAATGATGTTTGTTCTCCTATGTGTGTTTGTAGTTGCTGTGGCTGTCAAGGGTTTTCACTAAACAATGCATTCGCCTATAGTCTTATTTCCATTAAGACTAGTATTGATAAAAAAGTACCTGAATACAAGTCAATTTTTGCTTCCAATTTCTTCGGAAGTATTTGGCAACCGCCTCAATTAGCATAATGAAGCCCGAGTAATTTCGGGTTAAAGAGTTGTGGGCTTTCCACAGTATTTAATGGGCATCCGTGCCTAATTACTCATTCATTATACTATAACAATGATAAATAAAATCATAAACTTTTCAGTAAACAACAAACTGATTACAGGGGTTTTGCTTGCTATTTTTGTTTCGTTTGGAATCTACTCATTTACACAATTGAGCGTAGATGCGCTACCCGATGTAACCAATAATCAAGTTCAAGTAATTACAAACTCCCCAAATTTAGCTACTCAAGAAGTAGAACAATTTATTACCTATCCATTAGAAACGGAATTCAAATCATTGCAGGAAATGGTAGAATTGCGAAGTACAAGCCGTTCGGGATTATCGGTAATAACAATTGTCTTCAAGGATAACGTGCCTGTAAATATCGCTCGTCAGCGTGTTGACGAGAAAATAAAAACAGCCACAGAAAACATACCCAAACAATACGGCTCTCCCGAATTATTGCCACCAACCACAGGGCTTGGAGAAATTTTTCAATATGTCTTAGTGCCACAAAAAGGCTATGAAAAGAAATACAATCTATCCGAATTAAGAACTATCCAAGATTGGATTGTTCGCCGTCAGTTATTAGGAACTGTTGGCGTGGTCGATGTGAGTAGCTTTGGTGGTAAACTCAAGCAATATGAAGTTTCGGTAAAACCAGAGCGATTAGCTGCCAATAATCTAACACTAATAGATGTTTTTGATGCGCTGCAAAACAACAACGAAAATACAGGCGGAAGTTACATCGATAAAGGTCCGAATATCTACTTTATACGAGGAGAAGGATTAATTAAAAACTTGGAGGACATCAATAATATTGTGGTAAAAAACAATACTGGTGTTCCTATACTGATAAAAGATATTGCGGAAGTAAAATTTGGTTCAGCACCTCGCTATGGTGCAATGACAAGAAACGGTAGCGGAGAAACTGTCGGAGGTGTTGTCTTGATGCAAAAAGGTGAAAACGCTGTGCGGGTTATTGAAAGAGTAAAAGATAAAATAAAATCAATCGGAAAATCATTGCCTCAAGGGGTGAAAATTGATGTTTTTGTTGACAGAACAAAGTTAATTGACCGAACAGTTCACACAGTTAGTACAAATTTATTGGAAGGAGCACTAATTGTAATTCTTGTTTTGGTGCTGTTTTTAGGAAGTTTACGTGCTGGGCTAATAGTAGCTTCGGTAATTCCCTTAGCGATGTTATTTGCCATAATCATTATGAATATGTTTGGATTGAGTGCCAATCTAATGAGTATGGGAGCTTTAGATTTTGGGCTTATAGTGGATGGAGCTGTAATTATTGTCGAAGCCACATTGCACATTTTTTCCAAGCATTATAAAAACAATAGGCTGTCCCAAAATCAAATGGATAAGGAAGTAATCAGTAACTCTTCTAAAATTATGAGTAGTGCCATTTTTGGGCAAATTATAATCTTAATAGTTTACATTCCGTTATTTGTTTTAAGTGGTGTTGAGGGTAAAATGTTTATGCCAATGGCGCAAACGGTAAGTTTTGCCATTTTAGGAGCATTAATACTCTCTCTTACTTATGTGCCGTGGGCTAGTAGTCTATTTTTAAGTAAAAAAATACACGACAAACCTAATTTCACCGATAGGTTCATGAATAAACTAAACAACTGGTATCAACCGATTCTAGTAAAAGCTTTAGAAAGAAGATTAATGGTAGTTGGAAGTGCTATATTTCTATTCATTGTATCGTTATTTATTTTCAATTCTTTAGGTGGCGAATTTATTCCCGAATTAGACGAAGGAGATTTTGCAATGAATTATACCATTCGTCAAGGCAGTAGTTTACCGCAAAGCATTGAGGTTGCAAATCAACTTGAAAAACTAGCTCTCACTTTTCCCGAAGTAAAAGAAACAGTAAGCAAAATTGGAACAAGTGAAATCCCAACTGACCCAATGCCGATTGAAAGTGCCGATGTAATTATGGTTTTAAAAGACAAAAATGATTGGACTACTGCAAGTGATAAGGAAGAATTGGCAGAAAAGATGAATGAAAAATTGAGTGTTATTCCGGGATGTAATTTGTCTTTTGAACAACCTATTCAAATGCGTTTTAATGAGTTGATTGCAGGAGTGAAATCAGACATTGCCATAAAAATATTTGGAGACAATTTAGACCGTCTTTTTTCGGAAGCTAATAAAGCAGTCCCACTTTTAAAATCAATTGATGGTTTAGTCGATATTAAAGTGGAGCAAGTAACGGGAATGCCCAATTTAGTAGTTAGTTATAATCGAAATAAGATTGCGCAATATGGTTTAAATATAGCCAATGTGAACCGAATTATAAATACAGCTTATGCAGGAGGAACTACTGGAGTTGTTTATGAGGGAGAAAGAAAGTTTGATTTAGTGGTTCGTATTCCAAAAAATGAGAATACAGATATTGATGCACTTAAAAGTCTATTGATTCCTACTCCAAACGGTAATCAAATACCTTTAAATGAAGTAGCAGAAGTAACTTTTAAAACATCGCCATCGCAAATAAGCCGTGAAGATGCACAGCGTAGAATTGTGATTGAAGCCAACGTTAGAGGGCGTGATGTGGAAAGCGTGGTTTTAGACATTCAAAAAAAGTTGGATGCTAAACTAAAACTACCCGAAGGCTATTTCATTACTTATGGCGGTCAGTTTCAAAATTTACAGGAAGCAAAAGGGCGTTTGCAATTGGCTGTTCCTGTGGCATTATTGCTGATTTTCTTCTTACTGTTTATTACATTCAAATCAATCAAAGAAGCAACCATTATTTTTTCGGCTATTCCATTAGCGGCTATTGGCGGTATATTGGCTTTATGGGTTCGTGGAATGAATTTTAGTATTTCGGCAGGAGTTGGATTTATTGCATTATTCGGAGTAGCAGTACTCAACGGTATTGTATTAATCAGTTATTACAATAATCTGAAAGACGAGGGAGAAGATGATTTATTACAACGCATTTACAAAGGAAGTGCTGCAAGGTTAAGACCCATTTTAGCAACGGCAACGGTAGCCTCATTAGGGTTTTTACCAATGGCTTTGTCAACCAGTGCAGGTGCAGAAGTGCAAAAACCTTTGGCAACGGTTGTAATAGGTGGTTTATTGACTTCTACATTATTGACTTTATTTGTTTTACCTGTTTTATATTATTTAGTTATGACACCCAAAAAACCTAAAAAGGTAAACCCTGTAATTACTGTTATTGCTTTGTTACTAACGAGTAGTTTATCCTATACGGCAAAGGCACAAACCAACCCATTACAATTAAATGATGCTTTGCAGTTAGCTATAAAAAACTACCCTGCTATTCAACAGGCATCTTTGCAAACCAAACAACAGCAAACATTAATCAAAACCGCTACTGTTTTAGATCCTTTTAATATCAATAGTAATTTGGGGCAAATGAACAGCAAGCTTTTTGATTACAATGTTGGTGTAGCTCAAGGTTTCAGAATAACTAATAAGGCAGATAGAAAACTGTTAAATCAAAATGTAACCGTAGCCAAATCGTTTGAAGAAGTTACCAAAAACGAATTGATTAAAAACGTTTCAAATGCTTATTACAATTGGCTTTACAGTTGGCAACAATACAATTTACTGGTTGAAACCGATAAAGTTTTTGCCGATTATGAAAAGTATGCCGATAAAAAATTTCAAGTTGGAGAAAGCAATAGATTGGAGAAAATCAGTGCTTCATTACAACGCAAAGAATTGAAAAATCAATTAGCACAAGCCAATACACAGGTTGTATATTATTTAGCTGAACTTCAAAAATGGACAAAAAGCAATGAAAATTATACAGCACCATCAAAGTATGAAGCTTTGCCCGAAATCAGTTTAACCGATAGCACATTAGTGAAAGACCATCCAATTTTAAAGTATTTGCAACAACAAATTATTGCCAAAGAGTTAAGCGTGAAAGCAGAAAAAGCAAAAGCAATTCCCTCTTTTAATTTGGGCTTTAACGGACAAAGTTTAGACAAAGAAAAACCATTCTATTACGGAAGTGTTGGCATCAATATTCCTTTGTTCAGAAACGGTATAAAGGCACGAAGCCAAGCGGCAGAAATCGAAACTCAAATTGCAAAAAAGGAATTGGAAAAATCCCAACAGGAATTAGAAACAATTTATTTGCAACAATTTGAACAGCAAAAACAGTATTTGGAACAGCTTAATTACTACAAAGCAGAAGGTTTGCCGATGGCAGAAAGTATTATAACTTCTGCACAAAGATTATACAAATCGGGCGACATCGGTTATATTGAGTATGCTCAAAACCTAAAAGATGCCAATAAAATAAAAACAGATTATATAACGGTATTGAATAATTACAATCAAACGGTTATCAATATTCAGTATTTAATAAACAAATAAAATTCATCACAATGAAACACAATATAATCATCGCACTTATTGCTATACTTACTTTTAGCTCGTGCAAGAACAGTTCAGAAGAAGCTAAAAAAGAAGAAGGTATAACTGAATCGAAAAGCCAAAGCATTGTTCACTTTACAGATGCCCAAATCAAGGCTATCGGATTAGAGTTAGGTAGTTTTGAAAACAAAAATCTAACGTCTTCCTTAAAAATAAATGGTAAGCTTTCTTTGCCTCCACAATACCAAGCACAAGTGAGTATTTTGAGTGGCGGAATTGTAAAAAACATCTACGTTCAAGAGGGCGAATTTGTTAAATCAGGGAAAACATTAGCAACTATTGTAAATACTGAAGTTTTACAATTGCAACAGGATTATTTAGAGAACAATGCCAATCTCTCTTATTTGGAAAAAGAATACCAACGCCAAAAGGAATTAAGGGATGATAACATCAATGCAGGTAAAACCTATCAACAGGCACAACGTGAATTGCAGATTGCCCAAGCCAAAAGAGAAACGTTTAAATCTAAATTGATGCAATTGGGTATCAACGTTACTAATCTTTCTTCAAAAAACATTGCTTCAAGCATAGCCATTACTGCTCCGATAAGTGGTTACATTCAACACATCAATTTGAGTATGGGAAAATATGCCGAGCCTAACGCCTTACTTTTTGAAATCATTGATAATCGTTTTTTACATTTAGATTTGAAAGTTTTTGAAAAAGACATTCACAAAATAAAGATTGGACAGCAAATAACATTCAGCGATGCCAATGATATTGCACACACGCATCCTGCTACTATTTATGCTATCAATAAAGCGTTTGAACCTAACGAACAAGCGGTAATAGTTCACGCCAAAATAAACGAGATTACAGAAACCGTTTTACCGGGTATGTATGTAGAAGCAAGAGTAAAAATAAACAATGCTAACGCCATTGCATTGCCAACGGAAGCTATTGTAAATAACGGAGAAGAACATTTTATATTTATTGAAACAGCCAAAAATACATTTCAGCAAATTAAAATTACTACTGGAGCAACTGATATGGGCTACACCGAAGTAAAAGCAATAGACAAAGTTGCCCCCGATGCCAAAGTGGTAATCAAGGGAGCGTATTATTTACTGTCAGAATTGACAAAAGGAAGCGGGGAAGAAGAATAAATAAAAATCAATAACAACTTAAAAATAATCAAAATGAAAAATGTATTAAAATCAATGTTATTCATAATCGCAGTATTTTTTATTTCTAACATAGCAACAGCACAAAAGACTAATCAAAAAGCTGTAATTAAAACAGTTTTAAACTGTGACCATTGTAAGGAATGTGGAAGCTGTGGATTAAAATTTAAAACGGAAATGCTTAAAATTAAAGGTGTAAAAATGTATGAGCTTGATGATAAAGCAATGACTTTTACAATCTATTACAATTCAAAGAAAACAGATTTACAAGCTATAAAAGTGGCTATTTCTAAATTGGGTTATGATGCAGACGAAATTAAGGCAGACCCAACAGCTTATGAAAATTTAGATGGATGTTGTAAAGCATAAAAAATGACACACCATCACAAATACGATGCAAACGGCAAACAGCTTTGTTGCACACTCGAAGAGAAAATAAATATGAAGACAGATAAAGATAGCGGTTGTTGTACTACTCACAAAGAGTATAAACATTCAGAAGAAGACGGACACGACCACGACTATTCAGACGGAGACCAAACCACATTGCAAATGTTTACCCCTGCAATTATAAGCTTTGTTTTGTTACTCATTGCAATTGTTTTTGATAACTATTTTACTCAAACTTGGTTTACAGGTTGGGTAAGAATTGGTTGGTATATTGTGGCTTATATTCCTGTTGGGTTTCCTGTTTTAAAAGAAGCTGTTGAAAGTATCCGTAAAGGAGAAATATTTTCAGAATTTCTGTTAATGTGCATCGCTACAATTGGAGCATTTTCGATAGGTCAATTTCCCGAAGGAGTTGCCGTAATGCTGTTTTATGCCATTGGAGAAATATTTCAAACGTTAGCAGTTCAAAGAGCAAAATCTAATATCAAATTATTGTTAGACCAGCGACCAAATGAAGCAACCGTTTTAAGAAATAATATTGCAATTTCCAAAACAGCTTCTGATATTACCATTGGCGAAATCATTCAATTAAAACCTGGAGAAAAATTAGCGTTAGACGGAAAATTACTTTCAGACAACGCAACGTTTAATACCGCCGCATTAACAGGAGAAAGCAAACCCGATAGTAAGCTAAAAGGAGAAACCGTTTTGGCAGGAATGATAAACCTAAACACCGTTGTTCAAGTTGAAGTTACTACTGCTTACACCGATAGTAAACTTTCAAAAATCCTCGAAATGGTGCAGGAAGCTACAGCCAAAAAAGCACCAACAGAATTGTTTATTAGAAAATTTGCCAAAATCTATACACCAATTGTAGTGTTTTTAGCAATTGCAATTTGTGTGTTACCGATGCTTTTTGTTGATAATTATGTGTTTAGAGATTGGTTATACAGAGCATTGGTATTCTTGGTTATTTCTTGTCCTTGTGCTTTAGTTATCAGTATTCCTTTGGGCTATTTTGGAGGAATTGGAGCAGCAAGTAAAAACGGAATATTATTCAAAGGTTCAAGTTTTCTCGATATAATGGCATCTATTCAAGTTGTTGTTATGGATAAAACAGGAACGCTTACGAAAGGTGTTTTTAAAGTTCAAAAAGTTGTAGCCATTGATGTTTCAGAAGCCGATTTAGTAAAATTGGTTGCATCACTTGAAACAAAATCAACACACCCAGTCGGAACAGCCATAATAGAACACGCAAAAGGGAGTGAAAAAGGCACATCTGTTAACGATGTTGAAGAAATTGCAGGACACGGACTAAAAGGGAAAGTGGACGGAAAAGAAGTACTGGCAGGAAATGTTAAGCTGATGAAAAAATTCAATATCAGTTATGATGTAGAAATTGATAGTACACCATTTACAATTATTGTTATTGCCATCAATCAAAAGTATGCAGGATATTTTCTAATTGCTGATGAAATCAAAGAAGATGCAAAACAAGCTATTGAAAGTTTACACAAAATAAATGTGAAGACAGTAATGCTTTCGGGCGATAAGCAAGCTGTAGTGAATGCCGTAGCAAAAGAATTAAATATAGATTTAGCACACGGCGATTTATTGCCTGAAAACAAAGTAGAAAAAGTACAAGAACTGAAATCACAAAACCTAAAAATAGCCTTTGTTGGCGATGGTGTAAATGATGCGCCTGTTGTTGCCCTCGCCGATGCAGGAATTGCAATGGGTGGTTTAGGAAGTGATGCAACAATTGAAACAGCCGACATTGTAATTCAAAACGACCAACCTTATAAAATCTTTACCGCTATCAATATTGGTAAAAAGACAAAACAAATTGTTTGGCAAAATATAGGTTTAGCGTTTACAGTCAAAGCAGTTGTTTTGGTTCTTGGCGCAGGTGGTTTAGCAACAATGTGGGAAGCCGTTTTTGCAGATGTTGGAGTAGCATTGTTGGCTATTTTAAATGCGGTCAGAATACAAAGAATGAAGTTTTAGTAAAGCAAAAAACAGTTTTAGAATTGCTGAATAACCAATCATTGCAATACCATTGCAATGATTGGTTAATACTATTACGCTCTGTTTTTAAAGGAATTACGAAGTATTGCAATGCTATTGCAATTATTTATAGAGTAATTGCAATAGCATTGCAATGGTTTTGATACTAAACAATGTTGTCGTTTTATAAACCTGTTACCTCACACTAAAATAAAAGCGAAAGAGTTGTTGATTTTTGTTGATTTGTTGAAATTATGCTGTAAAGTCTTCTATTTATTAGGTTTATGACTTCAACAAATTGTCAACACGCTGTCAACAAAAAAATTATTGAATAACACGAAATGTATTTTGTTGACAGTTTGTTGATGCTAGGTTGACTTGTAACGTATTGTTTTTATTTACTTTTTTCTTGTTTGTCAACAAATCAACATTATTTAATAAACTCTTCTTTCTTGAAAGTATAGAATCTCCCTTTTCGATTTTCAGTATAAACACTCCATTTCCCGCTATTCATTGTAGATAAATCCAAACAGTAAAAATTGTAGCTACTATTTTTAGGTTCAAGTTTAAAATTCTCTGTAATTATTTTAGATACATAATTTTTTCCTACTCTAATATTGGCTTGGTTTAATTGTTCGTGCAAATCTTTAGTAGTATAATACAACTCATCCAATTCAAGAGTGGAGAACTGGTCAATTAAAAATTCTTCTATTTCCTTTTCAATAGAAGTTCTGTTTCCACGAACTAAAACATCTAATGCTTTGGTGTAAATCTGTTCTTTGGTAAACCACATTCGGGTCGTTCTTTGGGTTACAATTTTTCTATGACTTAAATGATATGCGAATGATGAAATTTCTTTTCTCATTTGCTCTAATAAGTCCGGATTTTCTTTTACAAAAGGATTGACTTTAATTACCCAGTATCGAATTTCTAAATCGTCAATCTTAATAAAGTTTTCTTCATTATTTGAACATAGAATAAACTTGCCGAAAAACTCAATTTCAGCCTTGTCAACTCCTTTACCCTCTAGTTTGTAATGATTAGATGTTGAAAGGTTTTTTATGCGTTCGCTATCTTCTTTTTTGTCTAATAATACTTCATCAACAGCTACAATCAATTTTCCCGCCCAATCGGAATTAAAACGGCTTCTAAAGTCCTCGTTCTTATTGATTGTCATATTACCCTCAAAGATCAGTTTTAAGAGTTTTAGAAAGGTACTTTTACCTGTGTTTCGTTCTACACTTACTAAACACAATATTGGCAAGATTTGACTTGGGTGCTTCCAAAGAATTGTTAAATAATCTAACCCTAATTCATACTGCTTACCAAAAAGATGTTGCAGAAAGAGTTTTATATTTTCCCAATCTCCTTTTTCACTCACACAATAAGAAAGAGGTTCATACTTATTGTAAAAATTATTAATCTCTCTTTGATAATTAATGTGTGACGGAAACGTGCAGAAAGTTTCATATTTTTTTATAACTTTCAAACTGTCTTTCCCAAAATCATCAATAATGGTGGCTTTATTCCATTTTATCAATGATTTCATATTATCGCCACTCATTAGAGGACATAATACTTCCTTGAAATATTCTGTTCCAACACGGATATACTCTTTCATATTTCAAAAATTATTGATGCCATTTTTGAAGGGTCAAAGTTATGGGAGTGCTTATTTTTCCTAATTGTGATTAAAACACCATGCAATTCAGAATCTTTTAATAAAACACTATTGATATTGTTTGATAATAATTTGAAATTATGATTGTCGTAGCCTTTTATGAGTTGTCCGATTAATTCGCAAGATTCAATGTATTTTCCAGTTGCATACACTAGATTATTATCTCTATTATAATCCAATCGTAACCTCGCAAAATCATTTTTTAAGTAATTCAAATGATTTAAAGCATCTGAAATTAAAGCTTGATTATTAATTTGCATAAAAATTGTTTTAAAGTTGACCAAATTGGTTTTTTTGATTCAATGATTTTAAAACTTCGCTTCTTTTATAGCGAACTTTATTTCCAATGCGATAAGCAGGAATAATATCTTTTTTTGTCCAGTCCCATAATGTAACTAAACTAACCGAAAGGAGTTTTGCGGTTTCATCTCTAGTAAGAAGTTGGTCAGTTTGCTCATTCAGTTGCAATGAGCCTGCATTGTTTTTTAACGCTAAAAGAACCCCGTCAATGATTTCATTTTTGAATTCTGTTGCATCGATGTTTTCAAGTTGTACTACGTTTTTCATATCCTATAAATTTTAAATTATAGGGCAAACTTAATTTAGTCGAATGGGGTTAAAACTATTAGGGTAACCCTGATGGTTACCCTAATAGTTTTTTTATAATTTCATCTGCTTGTTTTCTGTCGTTTAAAAGTTTTTCTGAATTTTCAGAAATTTTTTTGTCAAGCTCAAGATAAATCTTCTTAATGTTATCTTTATTTTTGCCAAGTAAATGACTAAGTATTTCGCCTTTTTTTGTTGCACTTATGCTGCTCCAGTTTTTTATGTTTATGATTTCCTCAAGTAGAAAAATTTGTAATGAAGTATCAACAAATCCTGATTTGTGTTTAGTGTTTTTTAGTTTACTAATTTGCTCTTTACAAAAATCTATTTGTGTCTTTATGGTATAATATTTTACCCATACATTTAAAATCTCTTTGGGAACATCTGACATTTCAATATCTGAGGTTAAATACTTCTGGATAAAATCACTTTCTCCGTTGAGACAATCAATAATTAATTCCTCCCAATTTTCAAATCCATTAAACTCTTTTATTTCAGCATAAACAAGATATTCCGGTTCATTCTTAACTTGTGAATATAAATCCTTGTGCTTTTTTTCTAAGTATTTTATTTTTTCAACACTTTCAATTCTACCTTCTAAATTGGTTACAATCTTGTTTAAATTAAATTGCGTGTCTGTAGCTACCACTTCAACAAAAAAACGGATGGAAGTATATATCTCTCTTAAAATGTCTTGATTTATATGATAGTCTTTTGCTCCTAATGTTATCATAGTATCAAATTCTATTGAATCAGTTTTCACATTCTCAATTAAAATTCCATCTTCAATAAAAACATTTTGCAAAACAAGATTTTCAATATTTGAAAGCCCTAATTCTTCGAGCTTAAATTTTTTTAGAAATTTTTTGTTTTCTATATCTTCGTCATCCATTATTATTTTTTTATGTAGATTGTCTTTGGGTCTTTCTGTTCTTTTCACGCCAAAAATAAACGTTTATATTTCAATTTTATAAATCTAAAAATTAATCAAGCTTACTATTTGACTGAATTAATCATTATCTGACAATAATAGAAAAAGAATTTAAAAAACTGAATAGTTTTTTTGAAATTGGGACAACCGTTGGACAAGCAGCGAATAAAAAAACCGTAAACGCTTATTTATAAGTCGTTTACGGTTTAGTGTTGCGGAGAAAGAGGGATTCGAACCCCCGGACCTGTTACAGTCAACAGTTTTCAAGACTGCCGCAATCGACCACTCTGCCATTTCTCCAATATGTTCTGCACCAATTGCTCAATGCGGTTGCAAATATAGAAACCTTTTTCTGTTTTGCAAAAACTATTAAAACAAAATTCAAATAATTTTAAAGTGCTTTTTTTAATTCATTCATTTGCTTTATTTTATCGATAAAAGTTGACGACAAAATCTTTCTTAAAACGCTAAATAATCAGTTATCTCAAGGCCATAACCAATCATACCCACGCGTTTGGTCTGTTCTGAATTGGTCAGTAGTTTGATTTTACAAATATCTAAATCGTGAAGAATTTGTGCTCCGATTCCAAAATCTTTGGTATCCATTTTTATTTGAGGAGCTTTAAACTCACCTTGTGATTGCAATGCTTTTAATTCGCTAATTCTGTTGAGTAAATCGGTATTGTGATATTCTTGATTGATAAACAAAATAGCTCCTTTTCCTTCTTGATTAATCATCTGAAACATGACATCAAGTTTTTTGTCAGCATTGGTGGTTAAGGTTCCCAAAATATCATTGTTCACTTGGGTTGAATTGATTCGGGTTAGTACCGCTTCACCTTTGTTCCAAGTACCTTTGGTCAGTGCAATATGTACTTGTTTGTTGGTGGTTTGCTGATAAGCTCTGAGTCTGAATTCGCCAAATCGAGTGGTGATATCAAAATCTTCTTTTTTGACAATTAGACTGTCATGCTGCATGCGATAAGCCACCAAATCTTCAATAGAAACAAGCTTTAAATCAAATTTTTTAGCTACTTCAACCAATTCAGGTAGACGAGCCATAGAACCATCTTCATTCATGATTTCGACAATCACACCGGCTGATTTAAATCCGGCTAATCGCGCAAAATCAATAGCTGCTTCGGTATGACCGGTACGTCTGAGAACCCCACCTTGTTTGGCAATCAGCGGAAATATATGGCCAGGTTTGGCTAATTCATGAGCTTTGGTATCAGGATGAATCAATGCTTGAATTGTTTTAGCTCTGTCTGAAGCTGATATTCCGGTGGTTACTCCGTGTCCGCGCAAATCAACCGATACGGTAAAAGCGGTTTCCATTGGATCCGTGTTGTTGTTGACCATAGCGTGCAAGCCAAGTTCTTTACATCGATTTTCAGTCAGCGGAGCGCAGATCAGTCCCCGGCCGTGTGTTGCCATAAAGTTAATCATTTCGGGGGTTACCTTTTCGGCAGCGGCCACAAAATCACCTTCATTTTCGCGATCTTCGTCATCAACCACAATAATTATTTTACCTTGACGAATGTCTTCAATCGCTTCTTCAATGGTATTGAGTTGTATTTTATCGGCTTCCATGAGCATTATTTTTCTTCTGATTTAACAGGAAATATTTTTTGAAACAATTTTTGAATCGGCAGGGTGATATTGTCTAAGTTGACCAAACCGATATCATTGGTGGCCCTGTAGGTAAGTAAAATAGCCAATGGTAAAAGCACCATCGAAGATAACCAACAACCCATAAACGGAGTTATTCCATTCTCTTGTGCTACTTTTTTTCCAAAAGTGTTGATAAAGTGGAACAAAATAAAAATGGTCACGGCAAAAACAATTGGCAACCCCAAACCGCCTTTTCTGATGATTGCTCCTAATGGTGCACCAATAAAAAACATCAATAAACAAGCAAAAGCGATGACCAGTTTATCATACACTGCAATCCAATGTTCGTTGATGTTTTCGGTTTTACCAAAGAGTTCATTCTTGTAACTTTCAACCGAAAAGTTATAGCTGGTTATATTACTGCTGGCGACACGCAGCAAATTGGCTTGATCTTGTTCGTTGTAATTTGAAAGAATATTCTGTTTGAAGTTTTTGGTTTCATCAGCTGATTTTATAGGATTGAAAGCTAAACCATTCCTAACAAACGAGTTATCGGCTATTGAAGTTACATCTTTTTGGTAATCTGTATTGAGCGAGTCAATGGTAATAAGCAACTCTTTGATGTTGAGCATTTTGTCTGTATCCTTAACCAAATCTTCTTCTGAATCAGCGCTTTTAAGTTTGGTCAAATCAATGTTTATTACATAACGTTTAAACGAACTTTTGGCAAACGGCAATTTGTTTCGATCTTCATATTTCTTAGGAATAATATCTTCGTAATAATATCCATCTCTAAGAATTAACTGAAGAATATTCGAGTTTTCGCTGCTGACCAATTCACCGGTTTTGGCCTTGATGACATTTTTACTGCCATCGTAATCATTGATCTTTTTGTGAATGGTCACATCCGTTAAGAAGTTGCCGTTGGGTCCGGATTTTTTTTCGACTTTGATGTTGTACAAACCCACATCGCTAAATTGTCCTTCAGCTATAGCCATGGCGGGCTTCATTTGGGCGATGCTTCGGCGAAAATTGATGAATTTATATTCGGCAAAAGGAATCACATTGTTGGCAAAAAAAAACGCGCAAAAGCTGAGCAATAAAATAAACAATGTCAAGCCTCGCATGCTTCTTTGCAATGATATTCCCGCTGATTTCATCGCAGCGAACTCATAATTCTCAGCTAGTGAACCAAAAGTCATGATGGAAGCCAAAAGAACTGACAAAGGCAGAACTAACGGCACCAAACTTGGCATTTTAAACAATAAGAATTTAACAATAAGTACAAAATCTAGGTCTTTTCCAGCCAATTCTGAAATAAACAACCAAACGGTTTGCAGAATAAAAATGAGCAGCAGAATAACAAATACGCTGGTAAAAGTGGTCAGAAATGACTTTAGAATGTATCTGTCAAGAATTTTCACCGATATTAGTCTAACTTATTGATGTAATATTTTGGGTATTTAGCCTGCTCAAAGGTAAATTGATTTTTGGGCAATGACTGATTGGTTTTAAACGAAAGTACTGTCAGTGTGGTTTTGGTTCCGTTTTTTCCAACTTCAATAACGGTGTAGATATTTTTGGTTTGTTGATCAATGCCAAGTAAAATCTCTTTGCGTTTGTCTTTGGCAGAAGTCGGTACTAATTTTACATATTGAATTTTGCGTCCCTTGACATTCTGAACAATATCCCAAGTGTATTTATAACCGCTGTTGTAAAAAGTAAGCATCTTTGAAGGTGTTACTGCATTTTCGTCTTTTTCGTTGAGTTTTGAAATGGTAATTTCTTCGTCTTCAGGGTTAATGGTGTATACTTTTTTTCCGTCAAAAAGCTTGGTTACGCCCATCAAATTCAAAACATACATATTGCCTTTCATTGTGACATTTCCTTTGCTTTCTTGATTGACGTTTTCTTTTTGATTGTTGAGCGCGTATTTGAAATCAATAACGATGTTGTCGTAACTTTTAACCTTGGCAGTAACTTGATCCAGAAGTTCTTTGGCTTTTTTATCTTGGGCAAAAACCGAAAAACTGAGTAAGCAAACCAGAAGAATTGAGGCGAATCTGTTCATTTTAAAATTCATTTTGTTCATTGTTAAAAAATTGCTCCAGCGCGCTTAAATCAGTAATGTTCACACTTCGCGCTTTGCTTCCTTCAAACGGGCCAACAATTCCTGCGGCCTCAAGCTGATCAATGAGCCTACCGGCGCGGTTGTAACCCAATTTTAATTTTCGTTGAAGTAGTGAAGCGGAGCCTTGTTGTGATGTTACAATAATCTCAGCGGCTTCTCTAAAGAGGGAATCTCTTTCAGAAATGTCGATATCAAGATTAATGCCACTTTCCTCACCAACAAATTCAGGTAATAAATAGGCGTCAGAATATCCTTTTTGTGAGCCAATGAACTCGGTAATTTTTTCTACTTCGGGGGTGTCAACAAAGGCACATTGCACGCGAATCAAATCGTTGCCGTTGGTATACAGTAAATCTCCTCGACCAATAAGCTGATCGGCACCTTGGGTGTCCAAAATGGTACGCGAATCAATTTTTGAAGTTACTCTAAAAGCAATTCGCGCCGGGAAGTTCGCTTTAATGATACCGGTAATTACATTCACCGACGGACGCTGCGTGGCAATAATCAAGTGAATTCCAATGGCACGAGCCAACTGAGCCAACCTTGCAATCGGAGTTTCAACTTCTTTGCCGGCAGTCATAATCAAATCGGCAAACTCATCTACCACCAATACGATATAAGGTAAAAATCGATGCCCATTTTCAGGATTCAATCTGCGTGATTTGAACTTTTCGTTGTATTCTTTGATGTTGCGCACCATGGCATCTTTGAGCAACGAATAACGGTTGTCCATTTCTACACACAATGAGTTAAGTGTGTTGATTACCTTAGTGTTGTCAGTAATAATCGCATCGCCGGAATCAGGCAATTTAGCCAGATAATGACGCTCTATTTTATTGAACAATGTAAGCTCTACTTTTTTCGGATCGACCAAAACAAACTTCACTTCAGCCGGATGTTTTTTGTACAATAACGATGTCAATACAGCGTTCAATCCAACAGATTTACCTTGACCGGTAGCACCCGCCATGAGTAAATGCGGCATTTTGGCTAAGTCAACCACAAAAGTTTCATTCGAAATGGTTTTACCCAAAGCAATCGGCAATTCCATTTCAGCTTCTTGGAATTTAGCAGCACCAATGACCGTTTTCATTGAAACCGTAGTTGGATTCTTGTTTGGCACTTCGATACCGATTGTACCTTTGCCCGGAATTGGCGCAATGATACGAATACCCAAAGCTGAAAGTGACAAAGCAATATCGTCTTCTAAACTTTTGATTTTAGAAATTCTAATGCCTGCTTCGGGAACAATTTCATACAAGGTTACCGATGGCCCCACAGTTGCTTTGATTTGAGCAATCTCAATTTTGTAATTGCGCAGGGTTTCAACAATGGTGTTTTTATTTTCTTCGAGTTCAGCTTGGTTGATGGTGATGCCTCCGCCGGAATATTCTTTGAGCAAATCAAGCGTCGGGAATTTATAATTAGAAAGTTCCAGCGTTGGGTCAAACAAACCAAAATCGGCCACGAGTTTGTCGGCTAAATTTTCATCAATAACATCTTCTTCGGGCGCTTGCTCAATCACAAACGATTCATCTTCAGAAACAATAGTTGTCGGTGCAGTTTTAAGTACAGGCTCCGGAATAACCTCTTCGTCTTCTTCAATGATCATAGGTTTAGCGCGATGATCTAAATGTATTTCAGACGGATGCTCAATGGTGGGTTTGAGCGCTTCTTTATTGATTTCAAAAGCAGAAGGTTTTATAGGTTCTGGAACAATAGTCTGTGGATTCTCATCGACAGCATATTCTTCAAGGTTATATGCAGTGGCTTCAGAAGTAACTTCAGCATTGTTCAACCCAACAACACTTTGCAATTCATCGGTCATTTCTTTTTTATTGCGCTCAAAAAATGATTTGACTGCTTCGGGCGAAATTTTGATTTTGAAAATCAAATAAACAACAATGCCCAAAACCAAAACCAATAACGTTCCGATACGACCAATGTAATCTTGAATAAACAGATTCATTTCATAACCGACTGTTCCACCAAGTTCCGGCAATGAGTTGGCAAAAAAGCCAAATAGAACCGAAATGAGTACAACGGCAAATAAATCCCAAAACCAAACATTTTTAAGTTTTTTAAATGAGATGTCTAAAACGATAAAGGCTCCGGTCAAGAAGAACAATTTGACAAATAAAAAAGCCGCTACACCAAATCCGCGATAGATAAAGAAATCTGATAAGATTGCTCCAAATTTACCGAGCCAATTATGCGCTTTCTCACCGCGGTCTGTGAGCATATTGAGCGTGCTCTGATCTTCATGTCCATGAATAAAAAAAGAAATAAAAGCGACCAGTAAAGCAATTGAGAACAAAACCAAAATACTGCCGAGCAACATTTGATGTCTTCGATTGAATTTCCAAGGCTTTTTTTCGCTAGCCGGTTGTGTTTCTTTTTTGGTTTTAGCCATTTGCAGTTCGCTTATAAAAACTTAGGAACGTAAATCAAACAACCCACTGCAATGGCAGTAAGCGCAGCAAAGAATACCGAACCTGCCGCAATATCTTTAATAAATCCGATTTTTTCATGGTATTCTGGGTGAATAAAATCGGCAATTTTCTCAACCGCTGTGTTGAGCCCTTCAATGCTGAGGACCAAACCCAAAGCAAAAATTTGCATCATCCATTCAGTTGTGCTGATGTTGAAATAAATTCCGGCAACAGCCATCAAAACCCCAACTGACGATTGAACCATGACGCTATGCTCAGTGGTTATTAGCTTGATCATCCCTTTGTAGGCGTAACCTACGCTTTTAAGACGCCCGCTGAGAAAAGTATTGTCTTTTTGAAACTCCATAATTTACATATTATAAGGCAGCTAAGGCCAAATCGTAATTAGGTTCTGAAGCGATTTCAGGAACCAATTCGGTATACAACACACGAGCAACTTCATCCAGAACTATCACAGCACGAGCATGCAAACCCGAAAGATTCCCGTCGGTCATTTCTAATCCGTAGTCTTTTCCGAAACTTCCGCTTCTGAAATCAGAAAGAGTAAGCGCATTTTCAATACCTTCAGTTCCACAAAAACGCTTTTGTGCAAAAGGCAAATCGCGTGAAATGCACAATACTTTGGTGTTGCTTAAGCCAGCAGCCATTTCATTGAACTTTCGAACCGAAGTGGCACAAACACCGGTATCAATGCTCGGAAAAATGTTAAGAATTAATCGGCTACCGGAGAAGTCTTTTAAAGTAGCTGCAGATAAATCGTTTTTAACTAATGTAAAATCCGGAGCTTGGGTTCCTATTTGAGGCATTTCGCCCGAGGTATGAACTGGGTTACCTCCTAATGTGATTGTGGCCATGGCTTTATTTTAGGCTTCAAAAGTAAAAAAATATTTCGATTTACAGGCGTGTTTTTTGAGGCTTTAAACAATAAAAAACCCGCAACGTTAACCTTTTCAGTATACGTTGCGGGCTCACCCAATAATTGTGTGTAGGTTATTTGTCAATTGATCCCAGA
Source organism: Bacteroidota bacterium (assembly GCA_018267095.1). Classification (GTDB taxonomy): domain Bacteria; phylum Bacteroidota; class Bacteroidia; order Flavobacteriales; family Flavobacteriaceae; genus Flavobacterium. Next base: position 83,579 of record JAFDZC010000013.1, on the reverse strand, counting down.
ACCCTTTTCATAAAGGAGTTCAGCGCTTCTTTCTTGTCGGTTCCTTGACGAATCATTTTGTGAACTTCAAGGGCGCCATACAAATTTGAAATCAGCTCGCCTAAAACATCTAATTCTTCATCGCTTAAAGAAGGAACTTCGGTAAGTGATTCAAGAACTTCAATGGTTTCAACCAAATAATCTTGGTCGTTATCTTCAATGAACTGGGTTAGGTGTCTGATGATGGGCAATTTCATAGCACTTTAATTTGTTTAACGCTTTTGGCTGGTAATTATTGTAATTCTTTGATTAAAGCCTCAAGTACCTCGGCTTTGTTGGTTTGTTTCTCGCTGATTAATTGTCCATTCTCAAAAACAGCAAAAGTCGGTAAATTAGAAACGTTTGCCAGTTGTCTTGATTGCGGATAAAGTTCAGCATCAGCCAAAACAAAAGTTATTTCAGGGTTTTCGTCAGCATGTTTTTTGAATTTGGGTTTCATAATACGGCAATTGCCACACCATGAAGCCGAAAATTGAACCGCAACTTTTGCATTTTGTTGAACGATTTCAGCTAAATTATCCTGATTAAGTTCTGTAAGCATGCTCGATATTTTAGTGTGATGACAAATATTGAGCAGTGCTGTTTCTGTCTGCGCTCATTGCGTCTTTGCCTTCTTCCCAATTGGCCGGACAAACTTCACCTTTGGTCTGAACGTGGGTGTAGGCATCAATCAGACGCAAATATTCGTTTACATTTCTTCCGAGCGGCATATCGTTCACACTTTCGTGGAAGATTTTTCCATCTTCATCAATCAAATAAGTAGCACGGAAAGTAACGTTTGAACCTTCAAGAATAACGCTGTCGGTTTCTTCGTTATATTCGCTAGACTCGATGTCTAAAATTCCTAAAACGGTTGATAAATTTCGGTTGGTGTCGGCCAAAATCGGATATGTCACACCTTCTATTCCACCGGCATTTTTTGGGGTGTTCAACCAAGCAAAGTGAACTTCATTGGTGTCACAAGAAGCACCAATGACCATAGTGTTTCTTTTTTCAAATTCTTGCAAAGCGGCCTGAAAAGCGTGTAACTCAGTTGGGCAAACAAAAGTAAAATCTTTCGGATACCAAAAAAGAATCACTTTTTTCTTGTTTTCAACAGCTTCATCCAGCACGTTGATTCTGAGGTTATCGCCCATAAATGAAATGGCGTCTACGGTGATGTTTGGGAATTTTTTTCCTACTAATGACATGGTAATTATGATTTAAAAATGGGTTATAAATTTTACGCTGCAAAGGTACATATTATGTTAATTTAATCTGTTTTTTTTCGCATTCAATTTTCTTATTCCAACATATTTTATAACTATTCTGAATCAACACAAATACCAAAAAAGCGTTCCATATATTTGAAACGCTTTTTAAATTAATTAATCCTAAACAACTGATTTATATATCAAAACGATCTAAATTCATGACTTTATTCCAAGCTGCAATAAAGTCATGCACAAACTTAGTTTCGTTGCCACTTTCAGCATAAACCTCGGCTAAAGCTCTCAGTTCTGAATGAGAACCAAAAATCAAATCGGCCCTTGTTGCTTTCCATTTTTTGGTTTGCGTCTTACGGTCTTTTCCTTCAAAATATTCACCTTTTTCATCGGTTGCTGACCAATGGGTATTTAAATCTAATAATTGAATAAAGAAATCGTTGCTCAAAACTCCGGGGTTGTGGGTAAAAACACCATGATTAGATCCGTCATAATTAGTATTCAAAACGCGCAAACCGCCCACTAAAGCTGTCATTTCAGGGGCAGTCAACTGAAGCAGTTGAGCCTTGTCAACTAATAATGCTTCAGTCGTTGAATAGCAGGTAGCCGCTTTATAATTTCTGAAACCATCAGCTTTGGGTTCTAATACTTTGAACGATGCTACATCGGTTTGCGCTTGTTGTGCATCAGTTCTTCCGGCATAAAACGGAACTTGAACATTGTATCCGCCTTCTTTTGCTGCTTTTTCAATTGCTGCATTTCCGGCCAAGACAATCAAATCAGCCAAAGAAACCTTTTTGTTTGAAGTTTGACGATGATTAAATGATTGCTGAATCGATTCTAAAACCGACAAAACTTTTTTAAGTCGTGTTGGGTTGTTGGCTTCCCAATTGATTTGCGGTTCTAATCGAATACGGGCTCCGTTGGCTCCTCCGCGCTTGTCAGAACCTCTGAAAGTAGAAGCAGATGCCCAAGCTGTTGATACCAATTCAGAAACGCTTAAACCACTGTTCAAAATTTCAGATTTTAAAGCAGAAATATCTTGACTGTCAATCAATTCATGGTCAACTGCCGGAATTGGGTCTTGCCAGATGAGTTCTTCTTTCGGAACTTCGCTTCCCAAATATCTTGAACGCGGCCCCATATCACGATGTGTTAGTTTAAACCAAGCGCGCGCGAAAGCATCCTCAAAAGCTTCAAAATTCTCTAAAAAATGACGCGCTATTTTTTCATAAGCCGGATCCATTTTCAAGCCTAAATCGGCAGTAGTCATCATGGGCGCATGTTTTTTATTTGAATCATGTGCGTCTTGAACAGTGGTTGCTGCTGATTCATCTGTAGGAATCCATTGGAAAGCACCGGCTGGGCTTTTGACCAATTTCCAATCGTACTTGAACAAAGTTTCTAAATATCCGTTATCCCAAGTGGTTGGATTGGGTTTCCAAGCGCCTTCGATACCGCTAGTGATCGCGTCACCGGCTTTTCCAGAACCGTGTTTGCTGATCCAACCCATACCCATATGTTCCATTTCAGCACCTTCGGGTTCGCGACCCACTAATGCCGCATCTCCGGCTCCGTGGGCTTTCCCAAAAGTATGTCCGCCGGCCACTAAAGCAACGGTCTCTTCATCATTCATGGCCATACGAGCAAAAGTCTCGCGAACATCCCTAGCTGATGCTAATGGGTCAGGAACACCATTGGGCCCTTGAGGATTTACATAAATCAACCCCATTTGAACCGCAGCCAAGGGATCTTCTAGCTCACGGTCTCCGCTGTAGCGCTTGTCTCCGAGCCATTCTGTTTCGGTTCCCCAATAGATATCTTGTTCAGGTTCCCAAATATCTTCACGACCTCCGGCAAATCCGAATGTTTTAAAGCCCATCGATTCAAGTGCACAGTTTCCGGCCAAAATCATTAAATCGGCCCAAGAAAGTTTTTTCCCATACTTTTGTTTGATGGGCCAAAGCAACATACGGGCTTTATCAAGATTTCCGTTATCCGGCCAACTGTTGACAGGTGCAAAACGCTGATTTCCGGTACCACCTCCGCCACGACCATCTGAAATTCTGTAGGTTCCGGCACTGTGCCAAGCCATTCTGATGAACAAAGGTCCATAATGACCATAATCAGCCGGCCACCAATCTTGTGAATCGGTCATTAAATCGTAAATGTCTTTTTTGACAGCCGCCAAATCAAGTGATTTAAAAGCCTCAGCATAATTAAAATCAGCATCCATCGGGTTCGACAAATCGCTGTGCTGACGAAGGATATTGAGGTTTAATCGGTTGGGCCACCAATCTTGGTTACTAGTTCCCGTGTTGGGAGACTTGTGATGAAAAGGGCATTTTGCTTCATTTGAATGTTCCATGTTGGGTTATTTTTCGGGTTAATAATTTTATAATTGAGTTGTATCAAAAGTACGCGCTATCCATCTTGAAATAATTGTTTTTAATTATTTGTTTTTATTTTAAAATAGCTTAAGGTTATTCTTAAATACATTCTTCAATCGTAAACGAATAATCTTATATTTGTTTGTCATAAAAAAATAAAGCATGTTATTTTCAAGTTTATTCCGCAAAAAATCAGTTCATGATATTCTCAAACAAGTTGAAAAAAATGAATCCGACGGACATCATGCTTTAGGAAAACACCTCACCACGCGCGATTTAACAGCCTTTGGAATTGCCGCTATTATTGGTGCGGGAATTTTCAGCACCATCGGCAAAGCCAGTGCAGACGGTGGGCCGGCAGTGATATTTTTGTTTTTGTTTACAGCTTTGGCCTGTGGTTTTGCCGCCTTTGCTTATGCAGAATTTGCTTCGATGGTTCCGGTTTCGGGCAGTGCTTACACTTATTCTTATGTGGCTTTTGGTGAAATCATTGCTTGGATTATTGGCTGGGCGCTCATTATGGAATATGCCATTGGCAATATTACCGTAGCCATTTCTTGGAGCGATTATTTTACGGGCTTGCTCGAGAGCATGAACATTCATTTGCCGCAATATATTCAGATGGATTATCTAACGGCTTCGAACGGTTTTAAAGATGCCACGGCGCTCATGCAAGGCGGAAAAACTTTTGAAAATTTAGACGAAGGTTTGCAACATGCCTACACCGCTTGGACATCGGCGCCGACGATTGAATCTTTTCATTTGGTGGCTGATTTACCGGCTTTACTGATCATCATTATTATTACGGCTTTGGTTTATCGCGGCATGAAAGAATCGCGCAACGCCAGTAATTTGATGGTTGTGGTTAAACTTTGTATTATTTTATTGGTAATTGCAGTCGGTATTTTTTATGTCGATACTGAAAATTGGCACCCGTTTGCTCCGAATGGAATTGGGGGTGTACTCAAAGGAGTTTCCGCGGTTTTCTTTGCGTATATTGGTTTTGACGCGATTTCGACCACAGCAGAAGAATGTAAAAATCCACAGCGTGACTTGCCGCGTGGTATGATGTGGGCCATTATTGTTTGTACTATTTTATACATTGTGATTGCACTGGTTTTAACCGGAATGGTTTCATATAGCGAACTTAATGTAGGCGATCCCTTGGCTTTTGTTTTTGACAAACTCAACCTCAAATGGATGTCCGGAATTATTGCGGTAAGTGCAGTAGTTGCCATGGCCAGCGTCTTGCTGGTTTTTCAGATGGGGCAACCACGTATTTGGATGAGCATGAGCCGCGACGGATTATTACCTAAGCGTTATTCGCGAGTACACCCGAAATATAAAACCCCTTCATACGCCACGATAGTAACCGGTTTTGTGGTAGCGGTTCCGGCTTTGTTTCTGAATTTGACCATGGTGACAGATTTGTGTAGCATCGGAACTTTGTTTGCCTTTGTTTTGGTTTGCGCCGGTGTTTTGGTGTTGCAGAACAAGCCCGATATTCCACGCGGGAAATTCAAAACACCGTATATCAATGCGAAATTCATTGCACCGATTTTATTGTTGGTCGGGCTCACGTTCGCTTTTACCTATAACAAAAAAGCAACGATGGATTTTATCACCAACGAAAAACAAATCAATGCGCCCGAAGATATTGTGACTTCGTTAGATGCTATTCAAACGAAATCGGTGACCAACTTTTTAATTGCTAAAAACCCGAAGCATGCTGAAAATGCAGACCTAGAAGCTTTGCTCAGCGATTATCACAACGACGAAACCACATATAAAGCCTTAATTGATGAGCTTCCAATTAGTGAAAATCAAAAATACCAAAGCGGATTTGCTTTGTTTCAGCACAAAATTCCGATGTGGATTTTTATGATTGTTTTGCTCGGATTGGTGCTTTGGGCATATCGCAGCAATTTGTCGTTGATTCCGCTTTTAGGTTTGGTTTCGTGTCTTTATATGATGGCCGAACTCAGCGTTTGGAACTGGATTTATTTTACCATTTGGTTGCTCATTGGTCTGAGTATTTACTTCGGATTCAGTTATAAAAACAGCAAGCTCAACGGTCAATCAGTTGGTTAAAAAAAGCTTTCTATTTTAAGACAGCTCATTTTCATATCGATTACATTTTCACAAACTTTTTGGTGACTTTTTCTTGGTTAGAATTTAATTCTAAGAAATAGCACCCGCTTGCTAAATTCGCAACATCGATTGTCAACAAATTATCTTGTGCTGAATAAGAATGGATTAGTTGTCCCAAGGAATTGCATATTTTGACAGATTGCAATGGAGTATTAGGCATGCTTTCAATATGCAAAGAATTTCCAACCGGATTAGGCCAAAGAGTTAATGCATTTTGAATTTTTTGTTCATTAGCCAACAGGCAACTACTGTCGCAATCAATCGTAAAATTAATATTGGCTAATAAATTGGGGTCAATCAAGGCGACAATGGCCGGATATTCTCCTGCATCATAACAGATATTTTGCAACGCCGTATTGTTTTCTAACCAAATGTTGGGCAACGGAGGCGGAAATCCTTTTAAAACTTCTCCGAGATTCATTCCGGAAACCACATTATTTTTAAAATTAATCGATTGCAAGGTTGGATTGTTGTTGCAATACAAAGAAAAGACAGAAGTGCCGCAAAGATCAATGTCCGTGATAGGTGTGTTAGATCCAATAATGAGATACTTGAGCGAATGCATTTCATGAAATGAAATTGAGGTGATTGAACTACAATAAACTTGTAGAGACGTTAGATTCATCATTTGTTGGACTTCGCCCAAACTTACCAGAGAAGTAGAAGACAACGTAAGTACACTCAAGTTACCAAAGGCTTCAATTCCGGTTAATGACGTTAAGTTGTTATGTGAAATACTTAACCAATCAATAATTAACGCTTCAGAAATTTGGATTTCACCATCTTGATTGGCATCAATACGAATAGAGTTTTGGTTTTCATCTTTGGCAATATTATTACTTTCATCAGCCGATAACAACAGAGTTTTGAAAACCGGATCGGGTATATTCACAATCTGAGCAAAGCCTAATGAAGAGTATAAAATGCTAAAGGCTAGGAGGAATCGTTTTTTCATGGTTTGTTTTTTAGCCTTATAAAAGTAGTCAAAAAGCTAAAAAGAATAACCATTTATCAATTGATGAATAAAATTTATAAATCAGTTATGGCTCGATTTTCAAGAATTTGCTTTAGTTGTGCTAACTGTGTTTTATTACAGATTTTTTTTAATTCCATCAATTGTTGTGCGGCTAAACATTCAACGTAATATTGTTCATCAGCAATGTATCTATTTAAATCGGATACTACATTAACGTCCGGATGTTCAGATAAGATTTCTTTGTAGAGATTTTCCCGATGACTTTTGATGGTTTTCTGAATGTGATTTTCTTTTTCTTTAAAGTTATTTAAAATGGATGAAAATTGTGTTTTTTGAGCGGATGTAATTTCTAATTCACTCAGAATATGCTCAAATAAAAACAGATGAGAATTTGATTCAAGATTATTCGTTTTTGAGCAAGATGAAAAGGTCAAACCAATCAATCCGTAAATAATAAACGTGAGTATTTTAAATTGTAAATAAATGCTCAAAATAGTTTTCATATGGATAGGATTGATTTATTGTGTAGATTGTTTTGGTTCAGTAGATTAGTGTTTGATGATTACTTTTTGCGTTTCAAGTTTTCCGTCATCCATCCTCAAAAAATAAATACCGTTGGTTAAATGTGTACAGTCAAAAATAGATGTGGTAAAGTGAGCGACTTTTTGACTTAAGATGTTGTATAAAGAATATGAATGCTGTCCGGATGTATCTTGTGGGTCAATCATCAAAAAGGTATCAGCAGGATTGGGATGAATTTTTAAATCATGATGCGTAAAAGCCTCGTTGGCCAAACTTGGCTCACCCGAAACGCAAAGCACATAGTTGCTGTTGGTTTTCAGATCATAGGTCGTGATTCCGAATTGTGTATTCCAATACCAAGATTTTAAATTTTGATTGAATAATGTGGTTGACGACCAATAGTTTCTAACACCTAAACCGTTAAAAATACTGCTGATGGACGGATTGCTGAGTGCTGGGTCATGTAACGATTGTAATTCTTTGATGTTCGGAAGCCGCCAATTTGTATTTCCGGCCAAAGTCAATTGTTCAGCATAATTGAGCGCCTGTTCCCAAGTCATGGCTGTGGCGTTGGGTATTTTTTGCCAAGTCAGCCCAGTGAGTTCATCGGTAACTGTTCCGTCGTTGTGATCCGTAAAACGATTGGTTAATTGGACGGTGGGTTGGGTTTGACGCACAGCTCGTACATGAAATCTTTTGATTCCACCGGCACTGATGGTCTCAGATTTCGGATGATTGCCAATACCTCCGCCGGCATTGGTACACCAAACTTTATTGGCATCGCCTACTTGAGGAGCGTTGGTCCACCAGTATTCGGCATTGCTTGATGTGAAGTAATTCGTATCCAAAGCTGGATTGTTGTGTTGGTGGTTTAGTATCGAAAATGCCTCCATCGGACTCGGTAACCGCCAATCGTGGTAACCAGCCAAATTTAGATTTTCGCAATAGGTTTGAGCCGCTTCAAAAGTCATTTCGCCGCCATCTTGAATTGGCCACATCAGGCCGGTAATCAAATCGGTAAGTGTTCCGTCGTTGCCCAATGAATAACTCGGAGAATTGATGTTGTAGTCATTGTCCTCTCCAAACGTATTGGTATAACTCATTGTTTGACCGGTATCGGGTAACAAAGCCATTGTTTTTAGAGCGCTCTGACCATAATTTTTTATACAGCCCAACAAGAATGCGACGAACAAAATTCTTTTCATAACCTTATTCAACGATTAATTTTTGCGTAATTGATGTAGCTGAACCAACTATTTTCACCCAATAAACGCCGCTTGGCCATCCTTGAACATTGATCTGCGATTGAAATTGATTCGCCCCATACATTTTTTTTCCTTGTACATTGTAAATGGATATTGCTTGAATTTTTTGGGACAACGATTCATCTTTCAAACGGATTTGGACAAAGTTTTTGGCCGGATTGGGAACCAAGTAAATTCCTTTATTTTGATCAAAAGTAGCTTGCGCTAAATTAGGCACCGTACATTGCGAAAAACCATTGTAATTTGTGTTGGTTGTTCCCGTTGGTGTGACATAATTGAAAGTGTAAGCCGTTCCGTTCCAACTGAAATTGGTTGCGTAACCAGGCGTACCGTTTAATGAATAACTCAAATTATAACCGTTGTTATTGGCATTGGTCGTGCATGAAGTAATCAAAGCTCCGCTCAGAGGTGTCCAATTTTCATTGCGTACCGGATGCGCCGCAGCTTGCGGAATCAGCTGATGTGTGGCATCTTCGGTAACTTGTCCAACAAAATTGCCAATCATATAAGGCGCTGTACTGGTTCCGTGGTAGTGATAAACGCCGTCCGTACCGAGATGCCCATGGTTGTCATCGAGGGTTGTCATCGGACTTCCGTCAGGTTCTAAACTTCCGTAGACCGCAAATCCGTCAAAACTAAAGGCACAGGGCAAATTGGTGGTCGTTTGGCCCAAACTATATAAATGCAAGGGCGCAATATGATAGTGATAATCATCGCCACGACCGCAATGTCCGCCATAATTATCAAGTTGTCCATCCAGATAAGAATCAACCCCGGTATTGGTGTGATAATTAAAAATAGGTACTCCGTTGGCAGCAATAGCTATCGCTCCTCTGGTAAAATGCACCGCGTCAATCGGAATCGGTGTTGCGGCCATGACCGGATTCAGCGGAATACTCCAAGCGTTATCGTTGATATAACACTGTGGTATAGGTACTTGCTGTTGCCAACCGTGGTTGGAGATGCCCACCATCATGGTGTGATTAGGAATTCCTTTGGAATGAACATAAAAATAGGTGTTGTCATAACTGGTGCTCACGGAAGATGAAAACGGAGCAAAAGCTGATTGCACAAAATCCGGATTGGTAGCGGTTAATTGCCCGGTAAATCCATAAGTTAAAGTCACCAAAGCGACGATCATCAAAGGAATTAAATAGCGGATATTTTTTTGATGCATGAAAAACATCAGGCAAAAGATAAGTGTAGCCCCAAAAAAGCCAATGAATTTGATTTTTTCTGAATTAAAAATGATCTCCGTGTTGACTTCAGACTTTTTTTCATCAAACGGGCTCTGATTCAAATCCACCACGCGCTGATTTTTGGCCAGAGCATAATCTTGATCTTTTGTTGAAAGCGATTGAAACGGAATTTGAACAATCTTTAAATGAGCATTTTCTACATATACGCAATTGTTTTTGAGCATGTAAAAAGTACCTTCGGCCACGACTTGATTTTTGGAATTTGACCAAGAATGTAAAGGGAATTGTCCCGGGTGTAAATCATGCGCATAACCAAAAGCGCAGATGACTAGAACGAACAAGAGAGCGAGTTTTTTCATAATCTGTGTATTATCGTTTGAGGATGATTTTGCCTGAATCAATCTGGCCGGATTGATGTTTGATTTGGTAGAGGTAAATTCCGTTGGCAGCCTCATTTCCGGAGCCTTCTTGTCCGTCCCAAATTACTTTGTATGAACCGCTGTTCATCGAATGCTGCGGAATTAAAGTTCGGATGAGTTCTCCGTTTATATTATAAATTTCTAGAGATATTTCTTCCGATTCAACGACCGAGAAAGCCAAAGTGGTCTCTTTTGAAAACGGATTCGGATAAACCATGTCTTCCGGATATTGGGCATTCCAAATCATGCTGGGCGCAATTCCGAGGGTATAGCAATTTTGAGCCGGAATAAAATAACTCGCCGATACATCTTTATTTTGCCGGGTATTGTTTTCGCTTTCCGGTAAATACGCTCGAACATATTCAACCAATACTCCAGACGGAGCAACCGTTACGCGAATGTGCCCTGAATTAGCCAAAATTTGACCTTCAAGATATCCATAGGTCGCGGCATAAGTCACACTGTTGAAGTTCGGATGACTGGGTTGCGGGGTTTCTTGATAAATGAGACAGTCTTTTTCTTGCTTGCCAAAAAAATGGTCGTGTCCGTGAAAGAAAATATTCACGTGGTTTTGGGTGAGTAAATCTTTAATCGGCATATCCCAAGTTGGGCGATTGGCCTGCCAACCGTCTGTTCCATCTAGGTTTTGTCCGCCCCATTCGTATAAATTGGCAAATTCAACACCGCCTCTTCCATCAGCATCACCCCCAACGATTTGATGCGCAAAAACAAACTTGTATTGGGCGGTACTGTTGGCTAGCGTATTTCTGAGCCAATTGTATTGAGCAGCGCCCAACGTCCAACGCCAACCAGTAGTTGCGGTAGGCTTTGGGCTGGTGTACCAATACGGATCGAGCACAACAAACAAAGCGTCGCCCCATTGCCAGGCGTAGTAATTTTCGCGCTGCCCTACAAAAGGATGATTGGTCGTATCGCCTGTGTAAAATCCGCCATCGGGAAAAGGGTTCATAAAGTACTTTTTTCGTTCGAGTGTGTTCCAAACAGCGATATTTTCAGAAGTATTATTTAAGTTCCAGCCGCTTTCTCCTTCGTGATTTCCGAGTGCGATATACAAAGGCACCGAATGGGCTATTTTTTCGTAATAACTTCTCAAAAGTTTACATCGGTACGGAATGGTATCATGCGGAACCGAGTTGGTTGTGAGGTTTTTGAGTTTGTCTGTCATTAAAAAATCGCCTAAATCAATCATAAAATCGGGCTGATCTTCAAGCTGATTTTGCAAACATCTTTGATATAAAATCGGATTGCTTTGCTCGTCCAAATGCGGATCGGCCTGAACAACAAAACTAAAAGTAGCATTCACATCGCGCTGGGTATGAAAGCTGTGTTCGGGCCTACTGATGATTTCAGCGTCGGGTAATCTGTATTGAATTCGGTAGAAATAATTTGTATTGGATATTAGATTTTCAAGGATCACTTCAGCGGGCTGGTTGGCCGGAAAAAGTTGCCAATTCGTTTCATAAGTGTAATTGTCTGAAGCAAACCCATATTGTACATGCATTTCAACATCCATATCAAAAAAAGCTTGCACGGTAATGCTGTGGTCTGTTGGACGACCGAGTATTTCAGTTTGTGTGATGTTTTGTGCAGATATAACTGAACTCATCATTCCCATCAAGATTGCAATGAATTGAGATCGCTTCATCTTTTAGTGTTTGATGATTACTTTTTGCGTTTCAAGTTTTCCGTTGTCTACTTTTAAGAAATAGATGCCATTCGGTAAAGACGAAGTATCATAAGTATTTGATATAAATGCAGCGACTTTTTGTCCGACGGTATTGTACAGTTCATATTGATGTACCAATGAATGGTCATCAAAAGAGATATTGATGGAATTGCTAGCCGGATTCGGGTAAACCACGTAAGCTTTGTTTTTTTCAAAAGCATTGTTTGCAAGCGCACAACTGCCTACGCTGTATGAATAACCAATTTCTCCGTTGGTATGACCCGCCGAGCCTGTAGTCCCGGGAATGTAGGCTTTCACATAATCAACCGTTACACAATCTGAAGTTACCTGCACTCTGATGTGTCCGGTTCCGTCTAAAACTACATCAGTATAAGCATCGGCATTGGCGGTATAACCAATTTGATAAGTAATATCGCTGGGCATCGGCACTTCTTGATATACTACATTGTTGAGCACTTCTTTGGCATACAAATGATCGTGTCCTTGAAAGAAAATATCTACGCCGGTATCTTCAAAAACCTTTTGAATCGGTTTGCCCCAGCCGGGTCTGTTGGCGTCAAATTGATAGTTGTTGCCGTTTCCTTGATAACCGCCCCATTCAAATTGTGTGGCAGTAGCTGTTCCGCCGCGGCCTTGACCTCGTGTATGATGTGCGAAAACGAATTTGTGCGCAGCAGTTGAGTTTTCAAGTACACTGCGCATCCATTGATATTGTTGATAACCCAGTGTCCAATTCCAGTTTTGCGGTTTATCGCTCAAAGTGGTGTACGATGAAGTTCTGTAGACATCCAAAACCACAAATAAAGCATCGCCCCATTGCCATGCGTAGTAGTTTTGCGGACTGTCGATTCCGAAATTTTCGATTGTTGTATTGCCCGAATAAAAACTGTTGGGCTCTGGATTCGGATAATAGTATTTACGCCACAAAGTGCCCCAAACCGCAATGTTGTTGGGTGGATTCTGCGCCATATAATAGTCATTTTCGCCTTCGTGATTTCCGAGACAAACATAAAATGGCACTGAATGGCAGATTTGGCCAAGGTATTGTCGGTAATCTTTGTGCAAAGCGTCCATGTCGGCGCTGGTTGTGGTCGTGGGCGTATGATCATCGCCAAAAATATCGCCCAATGAAAGCATGAAATCGGGCTGATCAGCAAGTTCATTGGCTAGGGTAACCTGGTACATATCGCGATCACCTTTTACATCGTACAAGTGTTCATCGGCTTCTATAGTAAAAGTAAAATTACTGCCTGGAGCTCTTTGGGTATGAAAAGTATATTCCGGCGTATTGCTAAAGGTTGAACTTCCCGCAGGTTTGTATTTCATGCGATAGAAATAACGCGTATTGGGATTTAAATTGGTGAGTTCAATTTCATCGGGCACATTCGCAACATTGGATTGCTGGTTGGTAATTGTGTTGTATTGACCGCTTTGTAAACCGTACTCTAAATAGAAATCGACATTTTGATCAAATAAAATACTCGCAGTTACTGAGTTGTTGGTGGGTCTACCGAGGATGATAGATTTTTCTTGTGCAGACAAACATAAGCTTGAAGCTAAGAGGATTAGTGAAGGAAGCAAAAATTTAAAATTCATATAACCGAAGGTTTCTAGGTTAGGATACCGTTTATAGACTTCGCTCATTTTAAATGGTTTAATGAACCATAAAAAAACCACTCCGTTGCCGAAGTGGTTCCCATTTTCCCCCGAAAATGTTTTATTATAATTTGATGATTTTACTTATCGCAGTGCCTTGTTCTGAAATTATTTCAAGTAAGTAAGTACCGGTATGCAATTGCGACATATCAACACTCGTTTTGTCAGATGAATTCAAGTTCTGTGTCATTACTTTTTGACCCATTAAATTGTATAACTGAACTGTTTGCAATGAAGTATTGTTTTTTGATTCAATATTTAAATGATTTTGGACCGGATTAGGATACCACCGAATATTTTTGGTCAAATCAGTCACCGTTAGCTCCGGTGATGGATTTCCGCCACAGTTCTCATTAAAACTAACATCGCTCAAATTGTATTGTGTCTGAAAATAGTCCAATTCATTTAAACCGCTCACACCGTCGTGATCAAAGGTGTCCAAACAAATATTAGTCAATGCCGGATTACCGCTCAAAGCCAAGTAGAAATGACAACCTCCACCCATGACATCGCAAAAATCAAAGCGGTCATTTTTGAGATTGAGCGATTGCAAATCAGGATTGTTTTTGATAGAAATGATTTCACCCAACTGCAAAGTTTGTGATAAATCAAGCGAAGTTAAATGCGTGTCTTCGCAAAAGAAGTTATCAAGTCTGAGCTGTTGTATTTGCACTGTTGTATACAAGTTGCCAGAAATGTTCAAATAGGCATAACTGCCCGAAGATGGCAAGGTCAATTGCGACAATTGATTATAAGAAACATCTAATTCTACAGTTCCTGAACCTACATTTACAGCCGAAATTTGATTGTGCCCGCAACGCAATTCCTGCAAAGACGAAGTGTCAAAATCAAGCGAAGTGATGTTGTTGTTATTGCAATTCAACCGTTTTAAATAACCCAAAGTGGTGAGCGGAAGCTCAGAAATCTGGTTGTTCTCGCAATTGAGTTCTCTTAAATTGATGAATTGTTCAATACCCGAAAGCGAATGAATATCAGCATTTGACAAATCGAGGTACTGAACGTACAAAGCTTCTTCAAGTTGAATTTCTCCATCACCGTCAAGATTAATAAGATCATCTTGAATCAATCGATTTTTGAAATTGACATCGGGAATAGAAATTATTTGCGCCGATGTGACACAAGTAAATCCGATGGTCAATATATAAGCAAAAAGTTTTTTCATGTAAGTAGTAGTTTTGGGGTTTCTAATATTTACATGACAAACGTATAACAACCTTGAAACATAGCAAACATTCAATTTAGCCTATTCGTTATGGTGTAGTAAAAGCCCGATAAAGTCAGTTGTCAAGTAATAAATATCTTACAATTATATATGGATAGATTTCCTAAACTCTTGAAGAAAATACTGCAATTACTGATAACTCACCAAGACTGGCTTGGCAATTTCAAAATCCTGTAAACCAAAATCATAAGTTCTGAGTGAATTGGTTTTGAACGGAGCGCTCATATCAGGCGGCAACGATGGAAAATACGAAAAAGAAATCTGAAAGTTGCTAAAAACCCAATAATCATTACTGATAATCAGCCCAACGGCCAATTCTGAAAACAATTGGCTTCGGCTAAATCCAACATGCTCTTGTCCAAGCATTCCCATAGTATAAGACAAATATGGATTCATTCTAAAACCAATCAATTGCCATGGCGAATAACCCTGCGTCTGAAAAGTAAGCAGCAACTTTTTAGTGCCATAAAGTTGATTGCTACTAAATCCGGGGATTCCGGTATCGCCGTTTAAAGACAACTTGTCGGTGTTTGAATTAATTCGTTTGGTTCCGATAATGGCTTGCGGCTTGATAAACTGACGAAACTTCCATCGCCCGGCATCAATGAGATTTGTAAAATAAGTCAAACTTAGATTATATGCGCTTTGCTGCGTGATTTTACCGTCAAAAAAAGTTCCGTATTCAAAATCAGTCCCAATGTAGCCAAAGTTGTAATAATTGCCGAACGCTACTTTTCCGCCAAAATAGGTTTTGTTCTTGGTACTTTTATTCTGAAATCCGGTGGTAATAGAATAAACAAATCCGGTGGCAATATCTTCGACCACATCAAAATTAAAAACGTATTTTTCTTGAATATACTTTCGCGACGATATACCTAAACTCATCAAATAAAGTTTCTCCGTCGAGTAAACGCCTAATGAATCCTGAGCAACAACTGGTCGGTCAATATATTTTTTGTTATAGAAACGAGCGGTGGTAACAAAATTGGTGGCTCGATTCGTTTCGGAATTTCCTTTAAAAATCTGAATCGAATGTCCGCCCCAGAAATCTTGCGACTCATATTTTGAAGCCACTGACTCAGTAGCCGTTGGCGAATCAATCGGGAGTATTCGTTCAAACTTTTGATCAAAATAAGCTCCGGCTGCCCATCGCGCATAAGGTGAATAAAAGGGTCGCTCAACATTAAACGATTTGATATAATTTTTTTTCAAATCAATGTCATATCGTAGTGTTGTGCGAATAAAGGTGTTTTTGATGTTCGGAATGGTATAACTGGTTCCAAAAGCATCATTACTGCTGGTCAGATCTTTGGTATAAGTATTTGAAAATTCGTGGCCTGTGCCGAGAAAATTCCTTTCCTTAACTGTAAATGCTGATTTAGTTGGCGTTAAATTTAATTCCGGCACCAAACTCCAAGCATCAAGTGCTCGAATATAAACATCAACCGAATCAGACTTTTTTGAAACTTGCCGAACGGTAATGGCTACACTTCTGATATACCTTTGTCGGCGAATTAAACGCTCCGATTCCCTGACAAGCAAAGAATCTAAAGGTTCATTATTTTTGAACATCAGCAAGTTTTTAATGGCAAAATTTCGGGTTTTCATGTGCAAAGAATTCCCCATTTTCAATACTTTTTTCTGAGGTTTCTGATTGGTATCATTCACCGAATAACCAAACGGATCAAGGGTTGTAATGTTGATGTTCCGAATTATTTTGCCTTCAAATTTGCGCAGACTTTGCTTTTTTACAGACTTTTTAATGTTTTTGGAAGTAGGCTTTGAAAGTGGTTCAAAAATAAGTCTGTGAAGATATTTAGTTACTTTTCTTTTCTGTGAGTAGTTTTCGATCACTCTGTAAACTTTGGCAGTGTCTTTTTGCGTTTGATTTTGCTGTGCCAAAAGTGATTGGCCATTCAAAAACCAAATCAAAAAGACTACAAACAAAATATTTAATTTCATATCAGGAGAAACCATGAATTCATAAAAACAATTCAAAGTTAAACTTATTGCCGTTGGTTCATAAAAAAACCACCCATTTGGGTGGTTTTAGTGTCAAAACAAAACATAATTAAATTAAACTCAATTTTTAATTTATTTTTTAATGAAAATATTGGTATAGTATTTTTTTCCGGTGTCAGGATCAACTTTGATTGAAATTCCAAAATGAGTAAAGTTCCCTTCGATATTGGCTTTGTGTCCTGGACTATTCAACCAAGCATTAAGTGCCGAAGCAGAAGTCATAAAGTTGTAAGCAACATTTTCGTTTACTTTAACAGCTCCTAAAACTTCAATAATGTTTTCTGAACGCTCTGCAAACAAATCGTGGTTGACAGATTTTTTTGCAATCATGTATTGGGTATGTTCTTCAGATTTGTATGAAACATGATTGATCAACTCAAGTGGGTTCAATCCGATGCTAACTCTGTACTGATTGATTAAATCAGCCAATTGAAGTTCATCTGTATTGTAGCTGAAGTCTTGTACCAATTGAGGCTTGGCTGTAGGAGTGCTATCTTCAGTGTCGTTTGAAGAGCAAGATATCATTGTAAACATTAATGCCACCGGCATCAATGCTCTGAGTAGAGATGTTTTCATAACTAGTAGGTTTTAAGTTTAAAGTAGATTGTGGGGCAAACTTCTTTAAATATGTTTTTTGTTATTAAGAACGTTTCATTAGATTTGGTTCAGCAATACTACATCAAACATCGTTTAAACTACAAATAAAATCGATGAAATACATAAAATTAAATTTTAATAAAATAATTTTCTTACAAAATATTCATTTTATAACATAAAAAAGGACCACAGTTGTGATCCTCTCTTGAATAAAATATTTTTACGGCGCTAATCTTTCAATCTTCCAAGAATAGTCTTCATTTATTGTATAACGTATTCGGTCGTGTAGTCGATTCGGTCGTCCTTGCCAAAACTCTACGGATAATGGTCTGACTAAATATCCGCCCCAATGTTCCGGGCGCAAAACTTCGGTATGCTCAGTTATCTTTTCGAGTTCACTCAATTTTTCTTCAAGAAAACTTCGATTAGGAATTACAGTAGATTGATCTGAAACCGCTGCGCCCAATTGACTTCCTTTGGGTCTTGAGGCAAAATAATTATCAGAAACATCTTTTGACGTTCGCTCGGCGATTCCTTTTATGATCACCTGACGTTCAATTGATGGCCAAAAAAATGAAAGACACAACTGTGGATGAGCCTCAATAGCCCTACCCTTTTCTGAATGATAATTGGTATAAAACACAAAACCCTCTTCATTGTATTGTTTGAGCAATACCACGCGCGCCTTCGGAAAACCATCTTCACCCAAAGTGGCAACGGTCATGGCATTCACTTCATCAACACCACCAAAATCTTTGACTTCACAAAACCATCGGTGAAAAAGATTCATTGGATCTTCCGGAATCATACTTTCCAGCAATTCACTTTTCTCATACGATTTTCTATAACTGCTCAAATCATTCATAATTGCAATGTTTCATTAAAATTCAAAATGCACACCATCATCGGCCAACAAAATCTGTTCAAAAATGGGCTGCGCCTCCTCTTTAAATCGCTCAATACTTTCATAACGCGTTGAATAATGTCCTAAAACTAATTTTCTAACTTGTGCTGCTCTTGCAATTTGGGCAGCCTGCGCCGCGGTACTGTGCATGGTTTTGGCTCCGAGTTCTTCTTCAGAGTTTAAAAATGTCGATTCGTGATACAACACGTCAACTCCTTTTAACAACGGAATCAAATCTTCATCATAAACGGTATCAGAACAAAAAGCATAACTCTTGGGCGCCGGAGGATCAAAAGTCAACAATTCATTAGATAAAATCGTTCCGTCACCCAAAGTCAAATCATGACCATTTTTAATTTTCTGAAAATAACAGGTTTCAATGCGATGCTCTTTAACCGCTTCAAAATTCAGTTTGCGTTCCGCTGGTTTTTCGCGAAACAAAAAACCGTTCGTATACACGCGATGCTTGAGCGGGATTGTATGCACCGTTAATTGATTATCTTCATAAATGAGTTCACTTTGAGTCGATTCTAATTCGTGAAAATACAAACCGTAATTCACCCAAGAATTCGACAAACGCAACTGAAGCACAATGATTTCTTTGATGCCTTTCGGGCCGTAAATATGCAAATCATTCACACGACCCAACAACATAAAAGTCGAAATCAAGCCAATCAATCCATAAAAATGATCCCCGTGCAAATGCGAAATAAAAATATGATTGATTTTAGAAAACTTAATCTTGTGTTTGCGCAGTTCAACTTGAGTTCCCTCGCCACAATCAATCAAAAAAAGCTCGTTGCGCATTTCTAAAACCTGGGCGGTCGGATGCGTCAATGTTCGCGGAGTGGCCGCATAACAACCCAATATGGTCAGATTCATTGACATTTTAAAACCCTAAATCACGCTCAATTTCTTCCATTTCAATGATGTCATGCGCTTCAAGCAAAGTCGGAACCACCGTCAATTTGTTTTTAACCGCATTAAAATCGTCACAATCAGCCACCACCACAAATGACTTTTTGCCTTTGAGATGCAACTTCGATAAATCAGCAAATTCATTCACACGCGCCACAGCCAAACTTGGGTAAGCCAACAAATCAACAATCAGATTCTGCTTTTGAAAACTTTTATGTTCGTGGTTAAGTTTGGTTAAAAACGCAGCTAAATCACCTTGGGTATCTTTGATGGTTGTGGTGTGTCCTTTTTGATCGACTTTCATAAAATTCAGAAATTAAAATCGATGGCTAAGGTACTGTTTTCTGAAGGATTTTCTGCAGAATTATTGAATTTTAGACGCCAATAAATAAATCACTGCCATACGAATCGCAACGCCGTTTTCAACCTGATCCAAAATCACCGAATGACTACCATCAGCCACTTCGCTGGTAATTTCAACCCCGCGATTGATGGGGCCGGGATGCATCAAGACAATTTCTTTATCCAGCGATTCTAGTAGTTGTCTATCCACGCCGTAACGCTGCACATATTCGCGCGTCGACGGAAAATAACTCACATCCATACGCTCGTTTTGCACCCGCAACATATTGGCCGCATCACACCAATTGAGTGCTTTGCGCAAATCCGACTCAACCTGAACGCCCAAAGATTCAATATATCGAGGAATCAGTGTTTTGGGGCCGCAGACTTTTACCTCTGCGCCCAACATTTGTAGGGCATAAATATTGGAAAGCGCCACCCGTGAATGCAGAATATCGCCCACAATCACCACTTTTTTTCCGGCCAAATCTCCAAGTTTTTCTTTGAGGGTAAAACTGTCGAGTAAACCTTGGGTCGGATGTTCGTGTGCTCCATCACCGGCATTGACAATACTGGCCTTGACGTTTTGCGATAAAAACAAAGCCGCGCCCGGATGAGCATGTCGCATCACCACCATATCGACTTTCATCGCCAAAATATTGTTGACCGTATCAATGAGCGTTTCGCCTTTTTTGACCGAAGATTGTGCCGCCGAAAAACTAATCACATCGGCAGAAAGCCGCTTCTGAGCGAGCTCAAATGACAATTTGGTGCGGGTGCTGTTTTCAAAAAAAATGTTGGCAATAGTCGTATCGCGCAACGAGGGAACTTTTTTGATCGGACGATTGATGACTTCTTTAAAATGAGCCGCCGTTTCAAAAATAAGCTCGATATCCGATGGTTGCAGATATTTGATGCCCAGTAAATGTTGAACACTTAATTCACTCATGATTGCGGATTGTTTTTAGAAATGAGATAAACGGCATCTTCGCCTTGAACTTCTTGCCAATGCACACGCACTTTTTCATCGTTGATGGCATCTACCTGGCGACCGTAATAATCGGGTTGAATCGGTAAATGACGACTGAATCGGCGGTCAATCAGTACTAAAAGTTCAATGGCTGTCGGGCGTCCAAATGATTGAATAGCTGTGAGTGCCGAACGAATACTTCGCCCGGTGTACAACACATCATCGATAAAAACAACTTTTTTATCATCCACCAAAAAATCAATGCGGGTTTCGCTGGCTTCAAACGAAGGCGCATGTTGCCTGAAATCATCCCGAAAAAAAGTGATGTCTAAATACCCCAGTTGCACTCGACTGATTTTGTACTCATTTTGCAAAAGAGCTTTAAGACGTTCGGCCAAATAAACGCCGCGCGGCTGAATTCCGATGAGTACGGTCTGCGAAAAGTCCAAATGATTTTCGATGAGCTGACAAGCCAATCGATGCAAGATAATGTGAACCTCGCGTGGGCTGAGCAAATTTTTTTGACTCATTTGATGTTGTGTTGTTGGTGCGTAAAATTACACTTTTTTACTTCTTATTAAAAATAAAAACTCCCGCTAATAAACGGGAGCTTTCAATTATACAGTATACATTTTCTTTCTGAGTTCTTGAATTTTATCATCCTCAAGGTAATCGTCAAAAGTCATATAGCGGTCAATGACTCCGGTTGGTGTGAGCTCTACTACTCTATTGCCGACGGTTTGTGCAAACTCGTGGTCATGCGTGGTAAAAATCACCGAACCTTTAAAATTCTTGAGTGAGTTGTTAAATGCCGTAATCGATTCCAAATCTAAGTGATTCGTCGGTTCATCAAGCATCAACACATTGGCGCGTTCCATCATCATGCGCGAAATCATGCAGCGCACTTTCTCGCCACCCGACAACACGCGCGCTGTTTTGAGCGCTTCTTCACCTGAAAAAATCATTTTGCCCAAAAAACCGCGAATGTTCACTTCTTCGCGTTCTTCTTCGGTTTTGGCCCATTGACGCAACCAATCCACAAGTGTCAAATCGTTCTGAAAATATTCGTGATTTTCAACCGGCAAATAGGCTTGATTGGTCGTGATGCCCCAATCGAATTTTCCGGCATCGGCAGTTTGTTTTCCGTTGATGATTTCATAAAAAGCGGTTGTCGCACGAGAATCTTTTGAGAACAAAACAATCTTATCGCCTTTGTTCATGTTCAAATCAACGTTGGTAAACAAAACTTCGCCTTCAACTGATGCAGCCAATCCTGAAATGTTCAAAATCTGATCGCCGGCCTCGCGTTCTTGGTCAAAAATAATGGCCGGATATCTGCGCGATGAAGGTTTGATGTCAGCAATATTGAGCTTTTCAATCATTTTTTTACGCGAAGTAGCTTGCTTTGATTTGGCTACGTTGGCGCTGAATCGACGGATGAATTCTTCGAGTTCTGCCTTTTTCTCTTCGGCCTTTTTGTTTTGTTGTGCGCGTTGTTTGGCGGCTAACTGACTCGACTCGTACCAAAAAGTATAATTCCCAGAATAATGATTGATTTTACCAAAATCGATATCTGAAATATGCGTACAAACCGCATCCAAAAAGTGACGGTCGTGCGATACAACAATGACGGTATTTTCATAATTGGCCAAAAAGTTCTCGAGCCAAGTAATGGTTTCTAAGTCCAAGTCGTTGGTTGGCTCATCCATAATCAGCACATCCGGATTGCCGAAAAGCGCCTGAGCCAAGAGTACACGCACTTTGAGTTTTCCGTCCAAATCACTCATGCCCATGTAGTGTAAATCCTCGGTAATGCCCAAGTTTGAGAGCAAAGCAGCCGCTTCAGAATCTGCGTTCCAGCCGTTCATTTCTTCAAATTGTACTTGCAGTTCACCAATGCGATCAGCGTTTGAATCATTGTAATCTAAATACAATGCATCCATTTCTTTCTTGACGGCATACAGTACTTTGTTGCCCATCATGACCGTTTCTAAAACCGTGAATTCATCAAACATGTTGTGGTTTTGATTCAGTACCGACATGCGCTTTCCGGGCTCCAAATGCACATGGCCCGAAGTAGCATCCATCTCACCGGAAATAATTTTTAGAAATGTAGATTTTCCGGCTCCGTTGGCACCGATTACTCCGTAAATATTTCCGTGTGAAAAGGTGGTATTTACCTCGTCAAACAAAACTCTTTTACCGAATTGAACCGACAAATTGTTTACTGTTAACATGAATTCTGATTTTAAAAAATTTGCGCAAAAGTATAAAAAATATAAGCATTTCTTAGGCTTACAACCAATAAATTAAACGATTCTTATTTAACGATGCCTTAACAGTAAAACTCAGGGCTTCTGAATATTTTTGTCCACTAGTTTTTGTTAGATGCGTCTGAAAAAAATACATACTTTATTGCTCTTATCGTCATCACTGGCGGTTTTGCTGTACTCGTGTAGCAAACAATTCAAAGAAGATAACTTCACAGCTTATTTTGGTGGCGAAGTCATTAATCCGAGCAATCCGTATGTGTTGTTTTGCAAAGACAATGAAGTCATTGACAGTGTCAGGATTGACAAAAAAAACCGTTTCTTCATCAAATTTGACTCGCTGGCTCCGGGTTTATACACCTTCAAAAATGAACCCGAATATCAATACGTTTATTTTGATAAAAACGATAGCATCATGGTGCGCATGAACGCGCAAGATTTTGACAATTCGATTATTTTCTGCGGACGTGGTGACCAAAAAAACAATTTCCTCATGGAAATGTATGTTAAAAACGAAGAAGATCGCGGAAAACTTTTTGATGTTTTTGATTATAATATTTCGGCTTTTCAAAAAAACATTGATTCAGCCTATCAAGCCAAAAAGCGTTTTTATCAAACCAAAAAAGAAGCCATCAAATGGAGCGATGATTTTGATGTATATGCCCAAGCCGCACTAAATTTCTTTCACTATTCCAAAAAAGAAATCTATCCGATGGCGCATCAGTTCAGAACCGGCGAGGATATTTTTGAAAAACTACCCAAAGATTTTTACAACTATCGCAAACAAATCAACTTCAACGACGAAAAGCTTACCACTTATTCGCCTTTTGTAAATTACCTCACACACATGCTCAACAATGTGTCGGCCATACACTACCACAATCATTACACACCGGTAGATATGGCACTCAGAACCAACATCAACAAACTCAATATTGCCGATACACTCATTAAAAACAAAACAGTCAAAAATACTGTTTTGAATAACATTGCTTTCACGTATTTACTC
Organism: Bacteroidota bacterium; assembly: GCA_018267095.1. Taxonomy (GTDB): domain Bacteria; phylum Bacteroidota; class Bacteroidia; order Flavobacteriales; family Flavobacteriaceae; genus Flavobacterium. The sequence continues at coordinate 59,774 of JAFDZC010000013.1, read as the reverse complement.
GAGGATCAAAATATGGTCAACAACAAAATCTTTTTGGATACTTATCACAAGTATTCAACGGATAAAAGCAAGAAAAATGAGATTCTCAAAATCGGAAACGCCATTCAAGAACTCAAAGTCGGCAACGCGTTGCCGAATGTTGATCTCATTGACCGCAACGACAAACTAGTTCTACCCGAAAGCTTCCCGAAACACAAAAGCGTTGTATTTCTGTGGACCGAACATTTGTCTTCACACATGACTGCCGTTCACAAAAAAATAGCTGAACTCAAAGCAAAACATCCCGATTATCAATTTATCGGTATCTGTCTGGACAAAGATCAAAAACGCTGGAAAGCTCTTTTAGACAAAAACAAATTCAGTAGCACACTTGAACTTCGCGCTGCGAATTTTGAAGATCTCAAATCAAAATGGGCGATTATGAAAGTACACCGCACCATTATTTTGGATCAAAACGGCAAAATCAAAAATGCCTTTACCAATTTGTTTGAGGTAAATTTTGAGAAGGAACTCTAAAAAATCAAAACTTAAATAAAAAAGCGGATTCAATTGAATCCGCTTTTTCGTTTATATAACTATTCTTATTGATTTCCCTTGGCGTAATCAGCTAAAAACTGCGCCAAACCATTATCGGTCAGCGGATGCTTGAGCAAGCCCAAAATAGCCGAAAGCGGTCCGGTCATCACATCAGCGCCCAACTTCGCACAGTTCACAATATGCATCGTATGACGTACAGAAGCTGCCAAAATTTCGGTCTCAAAACCATAGTTATCGTAGATGGTTCTAATTTCTTCAATCAGCGCCAAACCATCGGTAGAAATATCGTCTAAACGTCCGATAAATGGCGAAACATAAGTCGCTCCGGCTTTGGCCGCCAACAAAGCTTGACCCGCCGAAAACACCAAAGTCACATTGGTTCTGATGCCTTTATCGGTAAAATATTTACACGCTTTTACACCTTCTTTGGTCATCGGCAATTTCACCACAATTTGCTCGTGTAATTCTGCCAATTCCTCGCCTTCACGCACCATACCTTCAAAATCAGTCGCAATCACTTCGGCACTTACATCGCCAGAAACAATATTACAGATATCTACATAATGCTTGAGAATGTTGTTTTTTCCGGTAATTCCTTCTTTAGCCATGAGCGACGGATTGGTCGTCACACCATCTAAAATCCCCAAAGATTGTGCTTCGCGAATCTCGTTCAAATTGGCCGTGTCAATAAAAAATTTCATATGATTAGTTTATTTATTCATTATTATTGGGGCGTTTCCCGCGCTTCATCGGCTGAAGAATTATCTCCACCTGAATCAGCAAATTAAGCCGCTGGCGCTGCGGGCCAGGCCATTCGCTGCTATCTTTTTCGCTCATCGCGCAAAAGGATATCCGCTGCTGTCCTTAACGCGTCACAAAAATACTCAATTGTCAAACGCGGACAATAGTTTTTTTTTAAAGATATCGGAGTTTAAAACATCTGCTCGGCCAAGTTTTGTTTTCAGACAAAAATTTAACAGTTCAAAAGTTGTTCGTAAGTATATTTATCGTAATATTGCAATATAAAAATAAACTCATGGGTGCTTCTAAAACCGAACATTTCACCGAACGTCAAAATCAAATTGCCCTTTTGGCCAAAGCCTTAGGACATCCGGCACGCGTGGCCATCATTGAATATCTGATGAGCGTCAACACCTGCATTTGCACCGACATTGTCAATGTGTTACCGCTCGCGCAACCCACGGTTTCGCAACATCTCAAGGAACTCAAAACCGCTGGGCTCATCAAAGGTTCTATCGAAGGCAACGCTATTTGCTATTGCATCGATGAAAAAGCACTCGAAATTTTACAAAGCTATTTTGCCGCGGTGAGCTACGAACTCGAACAAAAGAAAAATAATTGTTGTTAACATAAATCTTCATCATCATGAAACTATCACAAGTAAAACAAATACTCAATACACTCGAAGAAGTGCATTTTGAATTGACCAACGGAACTGCGGTTCCCGAGCATTTCCACGTTACTGAAATCGGAGCGGTCACCAAACATTTTATCGATTGCGGCGGAACCATTCGCGAAGAAAAAGTCGTGAACTTTCAACTTTGGAACGCCAACGATTTTGACCACCGACTCAAACCGCAAAAGTTGCAACACATTATAGAATTGTCTGAAAAAGCACTCGCGTTGAACGATGCACCTGTTGAAGTAGAATATCAATCGGATACCATAGGCCACTATGATTTAGATTTTGCCGGCGGAAAATTTATTTTGCAACCCAAAAACACGGCTTGCTTGGCCAGCGATCACTGTGGCATTCCTAAAGAAAAGCTGCCTTTGAGTACTTTAAAAACTTCTTGTTGTTCATCCGATGCAGCCTGTTGTTAATTTTTTTAATCAATATAAAAAGGCAATCATCATCACTATGGCGGTGGTTGCCTTGCAATTGATCTTTGGTTTTGATCCAAAGTTTTGTCTAATGAATATTATTTGGCTATTGGTTTAATATGAAAAACATCTTAGTACTCTGCACCGGAAACAGCTGTCGCAGTCAAATCGCCGAAGGTTATCTTCGACATTTTGCGGGCCATCGAGCCAACATTTACAGCGCCGGAATTCAAACACATGGCGTTAATCCCAAAGCCATTTTGGTCATGGCCGAAGATGGCGTTGATATTTCTGGGCATACTTCAAATCATGTCGATGAATATGCTGCCATTGATTTTGATTGGGTCATTACCGTTTGTGACCACGCCCGTGAGAGTTGCCCGATTATACCGAGCAAGGCGCAAAAACTGCATCAGAATTTTCCGGATCCGGCCAAAGCCACCGGAACGGAAGAAGAAATCTTAAATGAGTTCAGAGCCGTGCAAAATCAAATCAAAGAATACTGCCGCAACTTTGTAGAAAAAAATCTCTGAGATTAGAGTTTGTAATGGTTCATGAGTAGTTTTTCATAAACCGTGTCGGGCAAAATACGTTTGAGCGCAATCGAAAATTTTTGCATGAATGCGCCCACTTTATAATGCACTTTCGGTTGTTTTTGCTCAATGATTTCATAAATAGCGACAGCCATTTCGCGCGGATCGCTTCCGTGATCCACATGCTCGTTCATCATCTGCAAACTTTTTCCGTACGAAATTTCATAAGCCGAACCTGAAATAACAGGCGCATGGTATCTGCCGGCAGCTATATTGGTCGCAAAATCTCCGGGCGCTACATCGGTAATGTGAATACCAAAGGCTTTGACTTCCATCCGCAAAGCTTCCGTAATTAATGACAAAGCGCCTTTTGAGGCCGAATAAGCGCTTCGATAAGGCAATCCCATATAACCCGCAATGGATGTAATGTTGATGATGAGTCCGGATTTTTGAGCGCGCATTTGCGGCAAAACCGCGCGCATAACTTCTATCGGGCCAAAAAAGTTGGTGTCAAAATGCGCTTTGAGTTCTTGGGCGGGAATTTCTTCAAGTGGACCGGTAATGCCCACGCCGGCATTGTTTACCAAAACATCCAAACGGCCGGAGCGCTCAATAACTTCAGCCACGGCCTTGCGTATACTTTCGGGCTCACGAACATCTAAAGCCAAAAGCGGAAAAACACAATCAGAAGCTTTATCAGGATTTCGACTCGTGCCATAAACCGTACAACCTTTTTCATGCAAAAAAGTTGCAATGGCTTTTCCGATGCCCGAGGATGCGCCGGTGATGAGGATGACTTTGTTCATTTTGGTTGTTTAGAAAAAGTTTAAAAGGTTTAAAAAGTTTAGCTGAAACATTCTGCTATACGAATCATTTCATTTTCAAATTTCCAAATTATCTTATTTTCAAATTTCGTCCCTTCTGTCTTAAAGCGAAGCGGTCTGTAGCGCAGCGTGTCTTAAAGCGTAGCGGTCAAAAAGCAGAGCGTATCAAGACAATTACTTAACTTCTTTGCGCACGTAATAATATACCTCTTTGCCTTCAGCGCCTTTTTTGGTGGCGGTAATCGTATAGTATTTACTACCCACCGGCTTGATTTCATAGTCCCAATCAGCGGGTGCATTTGGGTTTTTGGCTTTGTCAAAACGCATCATATCGGCACACAGCTTTTTGGGTGGCGGTGTATTGACGAGTTCTTCAGTGCCGCGCGAAGTAATCATGTACTGTAAATTGTATTGTCCGCACGGGCCGGGTTTCAAGGTGCTGTTTTCAGAAGCCACTTCAGGATTGTCGCGGTAGGCTTCGAATTCTTTTTTGAATTCAGGATAAGCAGCTTTGTCAGCGGTTTGGGCAAAAGTAGATGCTGCAGTAAACAGCAAAGCGATGAGGATAGATTTAGTATTCATATTATTTTTTTAAATGCCAATGATGATCAGAACAACAAAAGTTTATAGATTAACTATTGCCCTAGCCCGGATGGAAGCGGCATCCTTTTGTGGTGGGGTTCACCGCAAAAGATACAGCGGACAGCCGGATGAGCTTCTGCCAAAAATAAAAAAACTTCCCTGAGGAAGCCTTAGAAATATTCAAAAAAAAATGGCAAGCGACCTACATCGCACCGCTACAACCGCATACCTTTGCTATGTTCCCATCCTGGAGGATTTTGCAGGAGCTGGTCGTGTAGGACTTGCCGGCGCAAATATACAATCTTTTTATATTTTTGCAAGCAATAAAACACTCGAAACATCATTAATATATATCGCTCGCGATTAAAATAAATCCATGAAAAAACGTAATCTGCTCCCTGCCATTTTGTTAGGCGCTTTAATGGTTGCCTGTAAAGGCTCTGATAATAACAACGAAAGTTTATTTTCGTTTGAAACCAAGAATTTCAAAGAGGCTTATCAGCCCGGCGAACAAGTTTCGCTCGAGATTGTCAATGCGCAAAACAAAAAAATTGACAGTATTATTTATTATGTCAACGATGTAAAAGTCGGTTCAAAAAAAGGAACAGAAAAAATGTCTGTGGCTTTGGGCGGCGGAAAATTGGGCTATCAAAACTTTAAGGCGCTCATTTATTTTGAAGGCGAAAACACCGAAACCTCAGCGCGTGTTGAGCTCATGTCGGGCGTTGAACCCAAATTGCTCAACTATCAGCTGGTGCGCACTTATCCGCACGACACGCTCGCGTTTACCGAAGGTTTTGAGTTTTACCGCGATACGCTTTTAGAAAGCACCGGTCAGAAAGGTTTGTCTCACTTCAGAAAATATGACTACAAAACCGGCAAAATCTACAAGCAAGTCAATATGGACAACCAATATTTTGGCGAAGGAATTACGGTAATCAACAACCAGATTTTTCAGTTGACTTGGCAATCGGGTATTGGTTTTATTTACGACGCCAATTCGCTCAAACAACTCAAATCATTTGCATACGACAAAAAAATCGAAGGTTGGGGCATGACCAATGATGGCAAAGTGATTTATCAATCAGACGGTACCGAGAAAATCTGGACGATGGATCCGGCCACGCAAAAAATGACCAATTACATCAACGTGTACACCAACAGCAGCAAAATAAAAAGCATCAACGAGCTCGAGTGGATTAACGGAAAAATCTACGGAAACATTTGGCAAAAAGATGCCATTGCGGTGATTAATCCAACTACCGGAGCAGTCGAAGGCGTTTTAAATTTAGCCGATTTGCGCAACCAAGTTAAAAATAAAGAGGCTGAAGTGCTCAACGGAATTGCCTATAATCCCAAAACCAAAACCATTTTCGTAACCGGTAAAAATTGGGATAAGATTTTTGAGATTACGGTGAAGTAAGACACACCCTCCGGGCTTTAGACACGCTACGCTACAGACCCGCTCTGCGAGCTCTAGGAACGCCCTTTGGGCTTAAGATGATTCACGTATAAATAAAAAAAGAGGCTTCTACTGAAACCTCTTTTTATTTTTAATATCTCTCAATCAAAAGGCGTTAGCCGTATCTGAAGGCGCAGCCGAGTCTATAGCAAAGCGTGTCTAAACAAACTATTTCTTCTTCGCCAAATCTTTACTGTCTTGATAAATATTACTCGAAGCGTTATAAATTAAAGTTCTGTCTTCTTTTTTGTTTTTCAAATTCACGTCGCCCTGTGGGGTGAGCATAAATATCAAACCTTCGCTTCGGTTTTTCTCGACGGTTTGCGAAGCATTTTTGAGTTTGTCTAAATACTGAATCTCCTTAATTTTAGTTGTGGTCTGGGCGTTTGAAAATGCTTTTCCTTTAGTGGCCAAATTGTAAATTTCTGTGTAAGTGGTTGTTTTGTCTTCAGTGCGCTCTGGTGTTTGGGTAACGGTATTTTCGGTCCAACTAACGCTGTGCAATTTGACACCCTTAGCTGTAAAAGGTGTAATGGTTGCGGTGGCAGGTTTGAGCGGTTCGCTGTAGCTTTTTAGTTTAATGGTATCTTTTTTCCCTTTGTTGTTTACAAACAAATAAAGCTCGTTTTTTATAAATTCTACAGTCACATTTTCAGCTTTTGCCAAAGCGGGTGTTGACTTTGCAGTCACGGGTTTCTTTTTTTGAGCCATCATCGGCAAAGCCAAAAAAGCGCATAAACTGAACAAGAAGATTTTTTTCATAAACATAATTTTGAGGACGAAAAGTACAAAAATAAAGTTCTGTTTGCGCGCTACAAATCATAAAAAAACCGGACAATTAGTGTCCGGTTTTAATATTTATAAATCTAAAAAAGCCTTATTTGACTTCTTCGTAATCTACATCTTGCACCTGATCGCCTTGTGCTTCGGCTTGCGGTTCAGCTGCTTGCGGTTCGCCTTGAGCGCCTTGAGCATACATGTTTTCGCTGGCGGTTTTCCAAGCTGCGTTGATTTTGTCGAGCGCGGTTTGAATCGCTCCTAAATCTTGGCTTTGGTGCGCGGTCTTGAGTTCTTCTAAAGCCGCTTCAATCGATGCTTTGTGCTCGGCCGGCATTTTCTCGCCTAATTCTTTGAGCTGATTCTCGGTTTGGAAAATCATGCTGTCAGCTTCGTTGAGTTTTTCAGCTCTTTCACGAGCAATGCGGTCGCTGTCGGCATTGGCTTCGGCTTCTTTTTTCATTCTTTCAATTTCTTCCTGAGTCAATCCTGAAGAAGCTTCGATGCGGATATCATGCGATTTACCGGTTCCTTTATCAGTAGCCGATACTTTGATAATACCGTTGGCATCGATGTCAAAAGTTACCTCGATTTGCGGAACACCTCTCGGGGCTGGCGGAATTCCGTCTAAGTGGAAACGTCCAATCGTTTTGTTGTCATTGGCCATAGAGCGCTCACCTTGCAATACATGAATCTCTACACTCGGCTGTGAATCAACCGCAGTTGAGAACACTTGTGATTTTTTGGTCGGAATCGTTGTATTGGCTTCGATGAGTTTGGTCATCACACCGCCCATGGTTTCAATTCCTAAAGATAGCGGAGTTACATCCAAAAGCAATACATCTTTGACATCTCCTGACAAAACCCCGCCTTGAATAGCAGCGCCAATCGCTACTACCTCATCTGGGTTTACGCCCTTAGAAGCTTTTTTACCGAAGAATTTTTCAACCTCATCGGCAATACGCGGCATACGCGTTGAACCACCTACCAAGATGATTTCATCAATATCTGATTTTGACAAACCGGCATCTTGCAATGCTTTAGCCACCGGCTCCATCGAACGCTTGATGAGTGCATCTGACAATTGCTCAAATTTAGCACGGCTCAATTTTTTCACCAAGTGTTTTGGGCCTGAAGCAGTAGCAGTAATGTACGGCAAGTTGATTTCGGTTTCAGCTGATGAAGACAACTCAATTTTTGCTTTTTCAGCAGCTTCTTTGATACGTTGCAACGACATCGGATCTTGACGCAAATCAATTCCTTCTTCAGCTTTGAACTCATCGGCCAACCAATCAATAATGGTTTGGTCAAAATCGTCACCACCTAAGTGCGTATCTCCGTTGGTCGACAATACTTCAAAAACACCATCGCCCAATTCTAAGATCGAGATATCAAAAGTACCTCCACCCAAATCGTATACGGCAATTTTTTGGTCTTTTCCTTGCTTGTCCAAACCATACGCAAGCGCAGCAGCTGTTGGCTCGTTGATGATACGCATCACCTTCAATCCGGCAATTTCTCCGGCTTCTTTGGTGGCTTGACGCTGCGCATCGTTAAAGTAGGCCGGAACTGTAATTACGGCTTCGGTCACGCTTTGCCCCAAATAATCTTCGGCTGTTTTTTTCATTTTTTGCAACGTCATCGCAGAGAGTTCTTGCGGCGTATACAAACGTCCGTCAATGTCTACACGCGGTGTGTTGTTGTCGCCTTTTACTACGCTATACGGAACACGCGATGCTTCGCCTTTGGTTTCATCAAAACTGTGTCCCATAAAACGCTTGATCGAAGCAATGGTTTTGGTTGGGTTGGTCACCGCCTGTCTTTTGGCCGGATCACCCACTTTAATTTCACCACCTTCTACAAAACCAATGATAGACGGTGTGGTTCTTTTTCCTTCTGAGTTCGGAATCACTACTGCCTCGCTACCTTCCATTACAGATACGCAAGAGTTGGTGGTTCCTAAGTCAATTCCAATAATTTTACCCATTTCTTATAGTATTAAATTTTGTTCTTTTTCGTTTCGTTTTTAAAAAACTTGACTCGCCGTTGTCAATCATTGTGCCATGCGGTCAGATACGAATTGATTGTCAGTTTTTGGTCAAAGCAACTGACAGGCTGTCATTTTTTTGTTGTTTTTGGGCGTTCCCCTACGCGAAAATTGTCGTGTCACCGAATCCATCATCGCCTTCGGGTCGGGCTGTTCGCTGCAAGTCCTCGCCGCTTCGTTTCTCTGCGCGGCTGTGGGCTATCCGCTTCCATCCCTAACGCACACAGCGTCAACGCGGCAACCTTATCAAATCGGCAAAAAAATCCCTACGCTAATAAAAATCCTTAGATTTCACCCCAACTTCACTGCTGATTGTTCAATCATTCAACTATATTTGCAGGACGCGCTTGCGCAACCCAATTAAACCATCTTGTTTTATGGAAGAATGTATCTCAGTATTTGACATGCTCAAAATTGGCGTCGGCCCATCGAGTTCGCACACACTCGGTCCGTGGCGCGCCGCCGAAAGATTCCTGTCAGAACTCCGCGAACAAAACTTGTTGCAGCAAACCCAAAGCGTGCGTATTGATTTGTTTGGTTCGCTGTCGCTTACCGGCAAAGGCCACGCTACTGATTTGGCGGTTATGCTCGGACTCAGCGGTCAAGATCCTGAATATATTCCGGTGCAAGATATTGCGGGCATCATCAAAAACATCGAAGACAACAACCAAATCAACCTCGGCAATGAAAAACTGATTCCTTTTTCCTTTTTGATGGACATCGTATTCAACAAAAACTTTTTGCCTTTTCACGCCAATGCGCTCACTTTTACAGCGCAACTGCCCGATGACAAAAATTACGCTTCCACCTTCTACTCGATTGGCGGTGGTTTTGTGGTCAAAGAAGATCGCCCGAATGCCAAAAAGAAAATTGAAATCAAACGCTCGTTTCCGTTTCCGATTCAAAATGCCGACGAGCTTTTGAAATATACCCAAACGCAAAACAAAAGCATTTCTGAGATTGTTTTAGAAAACGAAAAATCGATGCGCTCCGAGGCCGAAATCAGTGCCGAGCTCATGCGTATTTGGAACACTATGCTCGAGTGTATGTACATTGGTTGTCACACCGAAGGCATTTTGCCCGGCGGACTCAATGTGCGTCGTCGCGCTTATGATATGCACTTGAACCTCATCGGAGAATTGCCTTACAACAATCCGCAAGAATGGCTCGAAGTGATCCGAAAAACAGAAGTCAAATTCCGTCAAATTCTCAAATGGGTTTCGTGTTTTGCACTCGCCGTCAACGAGGTCAATGCCGCTCTAGGCCGTGTGGTTACTGCTCCCACTAACGGCAGCGCGGGTGTGATTCCGGCAGTACTGATGTATTATATGGTCATTGAAAACCACCAGGCCGGCGAAAAAGAAATCAAACAGTTTTTGATGGTGGCCGGAGAAATTGGCAGTATCTTCAAAAAAGGTTCTACGATATCGGCCGCCATGGGCGGATGTCAGGCAGAAATTGGCGTATCTTCGGCGATGGCTGCAGCCGCTTTGTGCGAAGTCATGGGCGGAACACCCGATCAGGTATTGATGGCCGCCGAAATTGCTATGGAACACCATTTAGGCCTTACCTGCGACCCGATTGGCGGACTCGTACAAGTGCCGTGTATCGAGCGCAACACCATGGGCGCTATTAAAGCCATCAACGCGGCAGAACTGGCGATGGAAACCGATGCCAAAAATGCCAAAGTGCCGCTTGACAAAGTCATTGATACGATGTGGCAAACCGCCAAAGACATGAACTCAAAATACAAAGAAACCTCTGAAGGCGGGTTGGCGGTGGCAGTGAATATGGCGGATTGTTAAACATGATGTCAACACGAAGAGCCTACCTATTCATCGCAATAATTGTTATTATACTGGGCATATTATCCCGAAAAGTAAGTTGTATTCCGATGTTTGTGGGTGATGTGTTGTATGCCGTGATGGTGTATTTGGGTTGTCGCTCACTTTTATTAAATCTTCAGACTCTTTTTCGAATTATACTTCCGTTGGGGTTTTGCTTTTTGATTGAATTCCAACAGTTGGCCAATTGGTCTTGGCTCGTATTGATTCGAGAGACAACTTTGGGGCATTATGTCTTGGGGCAAGGTTTTCTGTGGAGCGATTTACTTTGTTATACTTTGGGTGTTTTAGTTGCTTTTGGGTTGGATTTTTTGGGGAGCACAAAGTTTACAGAAGTTAGCACGAAGTAGCACAAAGATTTTAAGTTGATAGAAGCTTTAGCTTTGCTCATAAATAAGTATTTTAAAAGAATAAAGTTTGGTGTAATTATAATAATTAAGGAGCACAAAGTTTGCAGAAGTTCACGCGAAGTGACTCTAAGTTTTTTAAGTTGAAATATGTTTTAAAAAACATGATTGCCCTAGCCCGGATGATTTGATATTAAGAGGAGGAAGTCCAGTGGACTTCAGGTATCTTTAATTTAGGTTTAGTAAAAAACGTAATTTTTCAATTTACTTAAACATCTTTCTTTTACGGTGGGGTTCACCGCAAAAGATACAGCAAACAGCCGGAATATAGCTGCTAAATTCTAAACAAAACTGCAAAAATCAATCGGTTCTCAACTTTGACCAAATCGGGTTTCCAATCTGCGGGTAAAGGTGTGGTGGTATAACCCGTTGGTGAGGTCACACCGCCGCTTCCGGCAAAATACGGCACATTGGCCTCGCGGTGCACCAACTCAACGCGAAAAGTAATGCTTTGATTGGGCATATAATCAAAATTGGTCGAGGCATCCCAACCTTTGAATTCGTCTCCGGGATTGGCCGAAAACGGATGAGTTCCGAGGGTTTGCGTCGGATTGTTTGGGTTCGGCAGCGGGCTCGCATCGCCGGTGGGGTACAACACCAAATAGCGTCCGGGATTGGTCATCACACCTCCGCCCAACGTCCAAGCCATGCGGTCGCGGTTGAACCACAAACGGTGATACACCATACCACTCAAAAAGTATTGCGACGGGTTTTGGGCATTTCCGTCAAAGCCACGCACGCCATCACCGGTTTCAAAGCCCACATCGGCTGTGACCGAAAAAGCGGCTTTGCTCAAACCTTTGTTTTTGGGTTGGTTGAAATAGCGCACTTGCAAGCTGTTGTCGGAGTGAAAGCGCTTGCGGTTGGGCAATCCAGCGGCATCGGTTCCAAAATAATCATTGGTAAGTAATTTGACCGCTTCATTCGGGCACCAAGTAAGGTTTCCGCCCAAGCCGGGCATGCTGTTGAACTTGCCATAACTCTGCCAACCGTTGATGAGCCAAGCCTCTATTTTAAGTTGATTGGTCGGAAACATTTGCACGCGTAAACCATTGAAAAACCAAGGTGTATTATCGGATGTAAACGAGGCTTGATATTCCCAGTTCTCGACTTGATAATACGAATTCAAACCGATGTACGACATAAACATCCCCGCATCGACATTGATGCCGTGCCACACATCAAAATGATAACCGGCATAAGCTTCTGACAAATATCGATAGACATTGTCGAGTTGGTATTGACCACGGTAAACGCTGTAATCGTTGCGCGGAACCACCGTTGAACGCGTTCCGAATTGCATCATGATGCGACCACGCGCGTTTTGGTAATTGAAATCTCCGCCCAAGTTAACGCTTGATAGCTGAAATTCGTTGTTGCGTGCGAGTGCCGTTGAGCCGACCACTGTATTGTCATTCGGGTTGTTGAAAGAATGTGTGTAATTGATATCGAGCATCACACTTCCGGTAAAATATTTTGTGGCTAAAACCGGCGGCAATGTTCTGCGGTCAGAGCCATTTTGCCACGATTGATCCATACCGGCAAACGGCGTTTTAACTTGAATTGAATCGGTTTGTGCCCAACTGCCCAGTGATAAAGCAGCCATCATAAAGGAAAGAATTAGTTTCATAAATATTCTGGTCATTAGTTTGATTTTCTTTGAAGTGTGAGTTGACTGACGGGTTGATAAACAATCGGCAATTCTTCAATCGTCACATCGCTTTTATCGAGTCCGAAGGCTTTGGTATCAGAAATGGATAGTTCTTTGAGCCAGTAGTATGCGCGCAAAAGCAAACCGTCGCGCAGGGCAAATTCATTTTCGACCGAAAGGAATTTCTCGAGGATCACAAACTGATAATCAGGTTCGCAATGATAACGAGAAGCCGCATCGACCGACGGCATAAAAGCTTGTACGCGTTGGGCTGACCATTCAGAAGCAATTTTCTTGAAGTATAATTCTACGCGCGGTTGTACCCTGAAACCAATGTTGAGCACAATTTTAAGCACGCGATCTGAAAGTTCAATCACTTCATAATTCAGCGCGTAGGGTTCGTTGACGCGGTTGATGTGGAAAAACCAATATACATCGGCACGTTTGGGCTTTTTGGCAAAAATGGATTTGATGATTTTCTCTTCGATTTCATAATTCTTATCGGCTTTAGATAAATAAATCAGATGTGTCGCAAAAAGTGGAATTTGCTTGTCACGAGTGAGCTGTTCCAACAAAGGAACTTCTTCGGCCAAATTGGTGAATTTGATGAATCGGTTGTTGATTTTGCGGGCATAATACCAAACGTACATCACCATAAAAATGAACAACTCAAAAAACAGAAACATCCAACGTTCTTTGATTTTGACGATGTTGGCCGCGAAAAACGACACTTCTATCACGCAGAAAATGAGCATAATCAGCGAAACCCACAGCCTTTTCATCTTCCTGATAAATACCAGGTAGTAGCCCAAAAGCAGACTGGTCATCATCATGGCAATCGTAATCGAGAAACCATAAGCCGCTTCCATATGGGTTGAATTTTTGAAGTATAAAATCATCAGCACACAACCGATCCATAAAATCGTATTGATCGACGGAATATAGATTTGTCCTTTCAAGTCAGTCGGGTTTTTAAGTGCGACGCGGGGCCAGAAGTTGAGCGAAATTGCTTCGTTGATCAAAGTATACGAACCACTGATGAGCGCCTGCGAGGCAATGATGGCCGCCATCGTAGCGATGATGATTCCGCTGAGCAAAAACCACTGCGGCATAATGGCATAAAACGGATTGCGACCTGCCAGCGATGAACTGCCCTGCGTCATCAGCCAAGCGGCTTGCCCGAGATAGTTGACCACCAAGGCAATTTTGACATACACCCAGGTAATGCGGATGTTCTTTTTGCCGCAATGCCCTAAATCTGAATACAAGGCTTCAGCTCCGGTGGTACACAAAAAAACTGCTCCGAGCAACCAAAATCCTTTCGGGTATTCGACTAGTAGTTCGTAGGCGTAGATTGGGTTGAGTGCTTTAAAAATCTCCGGATGATGAACAATCTCGGTGATTCCGAGTACCAAAAGCATCCCAAACCAAAGTGCCATGATCGGACCAAACAGCGAACCTACTTTTTGCGTGCCGAAACGTTGAAAGAAAAACAAACCCGAAAGAATGGCAATGACAATCGGAATCGTGGGCAAATTTGGGACTAAATCTTCAAGGCCTTCAACCGCCGAAGCTACTGAAATCGGAGGTGTGATGATACCATCGGCTAGCAAAGTTGTGGCGCCCAAAATCGTCGGAATGACCAGTTTGCCTTTGCCGAATCTTTTGACGAGCGCATAAAGTGAAAAAACACCACCTTCCCCATGGTTGTCCGCCGAAAGCGTTAGGAAAATATACTTAAAAGTCGTCTGGAAAGTCAGCGTCCAAAATACGCACGAAACCCCTCCGTAGACGAGCAATTCAGTAATGGGACGATTGCCTACAATGGCTTTCATGACATACAGCGGGCTGGTGCCGATGTCGCCGTAAATAATGCCGAGCGCCACGAGCAAAGAAGCGGCGGTAACTTTAGATAAATCAGGTGATTTCATGTTGGGAGTTTTTAGAAAATAATAGATAATAAGTGCCCGGGTCGCTTATTTTTACAGGCAACTCATCAGTGTTATTGAAAAGATTTTTTTATGGAATTATCCGGTGTGGAAGCGGTAACCTATGCCAGATTCTGTGATCAGGTGTTTCGGGTGATTTGGATCGGTTTCGAGCTTTTTTCGGAGTTGCGCCACAAAAACTCGTAAATACTGGGTTTGGTCGGCGTAGGCATTTCCCCAGACTTCTTTGAGCAAATATTGATGCGTGAGCACGCTGCCTTCGTTTTGTGCGAGCAATACCAAAAGGGCATATTCAGTGGCGGTGAGTTTGATAATCTGCTGGGCTTTTTTAACCACACGTGCCTGAAAATCAATTGAGCAATCACCGAAATGAATGAGCGGTTGTGCAGTTTTGGCGATGACATTGCGCAGACTCGTGCGAATTCTGGCCAGCAGTTCTTGTGTGCGAAAAGGCTTGGTCATATAATCATTCGCACCGTTATCCAAGGCGGTGACGATTTCGTTTTCAGAATTTTTGACCGTCAGAATGATAATGGGGTGCGCGTACCATTCGCGCAGGCGTTTAAGAACTTCTTGTCCGTCTACATCCGGCAAACCCAAATCGAGCAAAATCATATCGGGTTGATGCCCGGCAGCCAAAGCCATTCCTTCCTGAGCTGAAGCAGCCATAATGGTTTTGTAACCTTCGGATTCCAAGGTAATCTCGAGCAGCTTGCGAATCTGCGGCTCATCGTCTATGACCAATATAAGCGCTTTGTTACTCATGGCTGATGTCTTTTAAATGCATGACCGCTGCGGGAAATTGAACAGTGAAAACTGCCCCGCCGTCTTCGGCATTCTGCAAAGAAATGGTTCCGTTTTGGGCTTCAGTAAAACCGCGCACAATCGATAATCCGAGACCGGTGCCTCCGGTTTTTGCATTTTCCGGTCGATAGAATTTGTCAAAAGCATGAGCGATTTCATTGGGCTGAAAACCTGGGCCATCGTCGGCAACCGTGATTTGGCAAGCCATCGGATTTTGCGAATGATATTCAAAATCGGCTTCGGGCATATAATCAATGAGTATTTGAATCGCGGCTCCTTTGGGCGTGTAGAGCGAAGCATTGTAAATCAAATTATACAGTATTTGCTCAGTCAAACCGTAATCGAGTTTAAACAACGGTAAATAGTCGTTCTTTTTGACTTGAACGCGGTGAAATTGCAAATCGTCTTTTAAACTATCGAGCACATTGTAGACCAACTCGCTCAAATCGCACCAATCGTAATGCGGTTGGATATAACCCGATTCTAACCGCGACATATTGAGCAAATTCTCGACTTGATGGTTCAACCGCATCGAGGCTTTGTCCATTTCTGAGAGCAATTTGGTTTTGTTCTCCGGGGTAATTCGGCCACTTTGCTCTTGCAACATCCCGATGCCGCCCATAATCGTGGCAATGGGTGTTCTGAGTTCGTGCGAAAGCGAATCGAGCAAAGTATTGTAGAGTTTCATGGTGCTGATTTTGGCCTCGCGCACCCGAGACAATTCTTCGGCTTTGCGGATTTTAAAGGTAAGCACAGCGTTGACCAGCGCGATGACAAAGAACATGAGCAGCAATAAAAAATCTTCAGTACTGTTGATGTGCAACGTATAATAGGGTTTGATGAACAAATAGTTCAACACCAAAGCACTGAACACCGCAGCAAAAAGCACGGGTTTCATGTCTAAGAAAATAGCCAATAACGAAACCACCACAAGCAATAAATAGCCGGTGACTTTGTAATCCATCCAATCGCGGGTAAACAAACTCAACCCGGCTACGATACTCACCGAGAGCAAACTCACCAAGTATTGTTTTTTTTGCGATGCGGGTTTCAGCGATGTACTCATATGTTGTTACTTGAACGAAGCAAAGGTACAGCAAGCTTTGTAAGTATTTTATAAGAAGAAAGCTCTAAGATATAAAGATTTTATAAAGATTGTTTGGGAGCACAAAGTTTACAGAAGTTCACGCTAAGTGACTCCAAGGTTTTTTAGTTGACAGATATTTAAAATGACACGTTTGCCCTAGCCCTGATTGCTTCGCCAGTTCGGATAAAGCCTCGGGTGCAGTGAAAATCCTTTTGATTTGCTTCTTTAGCAAGTCAAAAGATTGCAACGAATAGCAGGTTCCTGGCTTTAAAAAATAAATTTTATTATTATAAGTATACTTATTATATTTGTGCTTATAATTTAAAACTCTATTACCATGTGGACAAAATCTTACTCAATCATCACCCGTGAAGTCACCAAAGAACAAATGTGGAAACTATTTTCAGACGTAAACAACTGGTCTAGCTGGGATCAAGGCGTTGAATTCGCAGAATTAAAAGGAAAATTCGAACAAGGAAATCACTTTATGTTTCAACCCAAAGGCGGCCCAAAACTCAAAATTCAAATTGTGGAAGCTACCGAAAACAAAAGTTTTACTGATTTTACACGATTTCCTTTGGCCAAAATGTACGGAGCGCATACTTTTGAGGAAACTCCAGAAGGCTTAAAACTGACTACAACAATGACCGTTACAGGACTTTTGGGCTTTTTGTGGAGAAAAATAGTAGCACAAAAAATTGTTGATGCGCTTCCGGAGGACATGCAGCAACAAATCAAAACCGCCAAAAACTTATGAGCAACCCAGACAATACCTTTAGTGTAGACAAAGCAGAAGAAAGCTCGGGATTTTTGCTGTGGCAAGTCACCAATTTATGGCAAAGAGAAATCAGAAAAGCACTCGAGCCTTTTGATTTGACACATTCTCAATTTGTACTTTTGGCCAGCATTCATTGGCTTAGTTTACACGAAAAGGCGGTTACCCAAATTGTACTTTCGTCACACACCAAAATTGATCCGATGACCACATCAACTGTTTTGAGAACCCTTGAATCCAAACAACTGATTCAACGTCAAGAGCATCAAACCGACACGCGGGCCAAAACAGTAGCCTTGACCCAAACCGGAAAAGAAATTGTCAAGCAAGCGGTCGTGGCCGTTGAAAATTTTGATCGGGCTTTTTTTGCCAAACTCGGCGAGAAAACCAAAACGTTTAATGAAGAATTATTGACTTTGCTCGAAAACAAAACACAGCCTGAAAACTAAAGGCTGTTTTTATTTTCGTCGGGTGTCGATGATATAAATGATTTTCCAACGGTCTTTTTCTTTAAACAACGTAAAAGCATTCACGCCTTTGTGGCTGAGTTTTCCGTTGAGATAGAATTCATAAGGCGTCCAGGCATGCCCCATGGTTCCGTCTACTTGAATGGCATAACTTAGAATTTGCTCGTTGTATTTAAGCGTTTGTGGCATGGAAGCGATTGAGCGATAAAAAAACTTTTGTGGTTCTTCGGTCAGTTTGTTTCCGTTGGCGTTTTCTTCGATGGATTGCAAAATGAGTTTATCGGCGCAAACCTGATGCAGTAAAACGGTGTCTCGGTGGTGAAATCCTTCAAAAAAAGTTTCAATCGTGTTGCGGATTTCTTGTTTGTCAAAATCTTGTGCGGTGGTTTTGAATGCAGAAAACAACAAAACGACCCATAATATCTTTTTCATAACATTTCAATTGAATCAAGACAAAGATAAAAAAACAACCGCCGGTTAACTACCGTATGATTTTATTACTTTTACAGCCACTAAACACTTGAGTTATGTCTGTCGCAAAAAAAGATTACAAAAGAATCACGACCAAATCGCTGATTGAGATGAAAGAAAATGGCGAGAAAATATCGATGCTCACCGCTTATGATTACACCATGGCGCACATTGTGGATGCGGCGGGCGTTGATGTAATCCTCGTGGGTGATTCAGCCAGTAACGTGATGGCCGGTCATGAAACAACTTTGCCCATCACACTTGATCAGATGATTTACCATGCCTCGAGTGTAATTCGCGGTATTCATCGGGCTTTGGTGGTGGTTGATTTGCCGTTTGGAAGTTATCAATCAGATTCCAAAGAAGCTTTGCGTTCGGCCATCAGAATCATGAAAGAAAGTGGCGCACACGCCGTAAAAATGGAAGGTGGCGCCGAGATCAAAGACAGCATCAAAAAAATCCTCAATGCAGGAATTCCGGTCATGGGGCATTTGGGACTCACACCTCAATCCATCTATAAATTCGGAACCTATACCGTGCGCGCCAAAGAAGAAGCCGAAGCCGAACAACTCGTTGAAGACGCCAAATTGCTCGAAAGTTTGGGTTGCTTCGCGATCGTGTTGGAGAAAATCCCGGCGCACCTGGCAGAAAAAGTGGCCAAAAGCATTTCGATTCCCGTGATCGGTATCGGGGCCGGCGGTGGCGTAGACGGTCAGGTTTTGGTCCTTCACGATATGCTCGGCATGAACAATGAGTTTAGTCCGCGCTTTTTGCGTCGATACCTCAACTTGTACGAGCTCATGACCGGTGCCATCGGCCAATACGTTGCAGACGTGAAGTCAAAAGATTTTCCGAGCAAATCAGAACAATATTAAAATATGATTCAGCTATTGATACGCTGCGCTCACGACACGGCTAAGCCTATAGACACGCTGCGCTTTAGATAGCTTAATCAATGAAATAAATGCCAAATAGAATAATTATGCACCGATTTAAAAAACTTAAAATGTGGCAATTAAGCCGAGAATTTTGTACTGACATATATCAAACAACGAGTAAATTTCCGACCAACGAAAGATTTGGTTTGGTCAATCAGTTAAGAAGATCTGCAGTCTCAATCGCTTCAAATATTGCCGAAGGGTCTTCGAGAAATTCGAATAAGGATTTCAATCGATTTCTAGAAATTGCATTAGGTTCAGCATACGAAATCGAAACACAATTATTAATTTCATTTGATTTGAATTTTCTAACCGAAGAGAATCTAATTCTATTAAATAAAAAATTAGAGTCGATTTCTAAAATGATAATACATTTCAAAAAATCATTAATCTAAAGGCAAAGCCGTGTCTGTAGCATAGCGTGTCTCAAGGCGTAGCCGTGTCATTAATAGATATGAAAGTACTCTCCACAAAAGACAATCTCCAAATCCTACACGAAGACAACCACCTGATCGTCGTGAATAAACGCGTGGGCGATATTGTACAAGGCGATCAAACCGGCGATCAACCTTTGTCTGAAATTGTCAAAGAATACATCAAAGAAAAATACAACAAACCCAGTGAAGTTTTTCTCGGCGTGGTGCATCGATTAGATCGTCCAACCAGCGGCATCGTGGTTTTTGCCCGCACCAGTAAAGCGCTTACCCGACTCAACGAAATGTTCAGCCAACGCGCCACGCAAAAAACCTATTGGGCTGTGGTTAAAAATGCGCCGCCCAAAGAACAAGATTCGCTCATTCATTACCTGACGCGAAATCCCAAAAACAATACTTCAAAAGCACATCTCAAAGAAGTTCCCAATAGCAAAAAAGCGCATTTAGATTATAAAATCATTCAAAAGCTCGACGCCTATTTTGTTTTAGAAATTGAGTTGCATACCGGTCGTCATCATCAAATCAGGGCACAACTCGCTGCCATGGGTTGTCCGATTAAAGGCGATTTGAAATACGGCTTTGAGCGCAGCAATCCCGACGGCGGTATTCACCTGCACGCGCGAAAATTGGTTTTGACGCATCCGGTAACCAAAGACGAACTTAAAATTATAGCGCCAGCACCAAATAATCCGGTATGGAACGCGGTTAGTTGGTAGAAAGTTGTATTTTTACGCTGATGCCAACCCATAACGGCATGACAAAAACTGCGAACCAAACAAATAAAACTATGAAAAAATGGCTTTTTTCGTGCTTGTTGGCGCTTCCGCTAACGGGTTTTTCACAAGAACATTTTATCGGCATGAGCACATCCAACCGAACCGGTATGCTCAACACCAACCTCAATCCTGCCGAGCTGGTCAATCTTTCTAAAAAATACGAAGTCAACATCAACGGACTCAGTGTGAATGTTTCGAACAACATCATCAGTATGAGCGACTTGAATTCAGATACCGATTTTGAAGATTTGATTTTTAAAAGTGGAAAGTCGGTCAATATGAACATTGATGCCGAAATTCTCGGGCCGGGATTTGCCATGAAATGGAACAAATGGGGCTTTGGCTTATCGACCAAAGGAAATGTAAAATTTGTATTGGTAGATGTCGATCCGAATTTAGGACAAGCACTTTTTAATACCAGTGATATTACCGAAACCGGAACCGCGCTCATCAACAACAAAAACAATCAGCGATTCAACGGAATTTCATGGGGCGAAGTGGGTTTATCAGCCGCACGCAATTTATTTGAAAATGACCAACACAAATTTAGCGCGGGCTTAACTTTTAAATTTTTGTTCCCGGGCTCGTATTCAAATGCGGGCGTAGATGCTTTCAAAGGCACAATTATTTCACAATATGATGCCGCTAATCCAAGCAACAGCAACGCTTATCTAACCGAGACCACGGCCGCTTTGAACTTTTCGTATTCAGGTGATTTGTCAGACAGTTTTACCAATCAAAGCGATTATACTAAATCGATCTTCGGAAAATTGGGTGGCGTGGGTACCGATATAGGTTTTAACTACCAATGGAAAGACCCGAACAATGCTAAAAAGTACAAAATCAATGCAGGCGTGGCTTTTCGCAATATGGGCAGCATGAGTTTTAGCGATTCAAAAAATGCATCGAATTCGTATGTGCTCAATATTCCAACCGGTCAGTTTTTAGATTTAAGCGATTTTAGCAACTTGGAAAGCCTCAAGGATGTTGAACGCGTTTTGATCAATAGCGGCTATCTGGTTTCTGATAAAAAAAGTAGCGATTTCAAGGTAAAACTTCCGGCTACCTTCTCTATCTACAGTGATTTTAAAGTGTACGGAAAATTCTTCGTAACGGGTCATTTACAACAAAAAATGAGCAATAACGAAGGCAACAACCAAGTAACGGCGCAAAACAATTTTAGCATTATCCCGAGAATGTGTTGGAATTATTTTGAAACCTTTATTCCGTATTCACACAACGAGTTATCAGGAAGTAACTTTGGATTTGGATTTAGAGTCGGCGGATTTTATTTGTCGTCTTCATCGCTGATTACCGCTTTGGGCAACAATGCCAAACAGTTCGATTTGAACTTTGGATTCCGTTGGGGCTTCTTGTAAAATATATATGAAACTGCGTCAGGATATTGCCCTGAGAAAAAAATTACTCATCAGGCTTTCAGAAGAAATTTCAAATTCTGAAAGCCTGATTATTGATGCGCTGCACCAAGATTTCAAAAAACCTGCTTTTGAAACAATTTTGACTGAAATTTCAGTCGTTCAATCTGAAATCAGAACCGCTGTCAAATCGATCAATTCTTGGACAAAAAAACAATTGGTTTGGCCATCTTTATTGAACTTCCCATCTACTGATTATTTACTGCGTGAGCCCTACGGAAAAGTATTGATTATTTCACCATGGAATTACCCTTTTCAATTGGCGCTGGTTCCGCTGGTGTCGGCCATTGCAGCCGGCAACGAAGTAGTGATAAAACCTTCTGAACACAGTGTGCATACTTCAGCTTTGTTACAAAAAATAATCGCAGCTGTTTTTGAACCCGAGCAAGCCAAAGTCATTTTGGGCGATGCAACCGTTGGACAAGATTTACTGAGCCAAAAGTGGAATTATATTTTCTTTACCGGAAGTACCAAAGTCGGGCATATTGTAGCCCAGGCCGCAGCTAAAAACCTCACGCCGATTACTTTAGAATTAGGCGGAAAAAATCCGTGTATCGTGGATGCTTCTGCTTCGCTTCAGTTGGCAGCCAAACGCATTGTCTGGGGCAAATTCATCAATGTCGGGCAAACCTGTATTGCGCCTGATTATTTGCTTGTACACGAATCAGTTGGGGGTGCTTTGATTGAATTACTCAAAAATGAAATTCGGAAAACTTATGGAGATGACCCGCAAAAATCAACGGATTACGGCAGGATCATCAACCAAAATCATTGGCAGCGATTAATCAATTTAATACCATACGGAAAAGTAGTTTATGGAGGAAATCACAATGCTGCTGATTCATACCTCTCGCCTACTTTACTCGTAAATCCGCAAGAAAACAGTCCATTGATGACCGAAGAAATTTTCGGACCTATTTTACCCATTCTGACCTACAAAAGCGAAGCAGAATTAGAGGCGCATATTTTAAAAAATCCGAAGCCATTGGCGCTTTATGTGTTTTCAAATCAAAGTGAGTTTACAAACAAAATAATTCATCGCTATTCATTTGGCGGCGGTTGCATCAACGATACTTTGGTACATTTTGCCAATCAAAAACTTCCGTTTGGCGGCGTGGGTAATTCAGGCTTGGGCGCTTACCACGGACGTTGGGGTTTTGAGACTTTTTCACACAAAAAATCGATGGTTAAAAAAGCCAATTGGCTCGACATTCCGATTCGTTATGCGCCTTATCCAAAGAATTTTGGCTGGCTTAAAAAAATACTTTATCGCTTGTAAATCAATCAAAATAATTGTAAAATTGAAACGCTAACATCAAAAATATGTATCAAACAAAACGCACTTTAGAAGACATCAAAACCCATGGTTATGAACTGGATTTTTCAACCGTTTTTAATAAATCATTAGATAATTACAAAAAAACCGCATTGCTGTCAGGAGTAGGAATGTTACTTGTCATGCTGCTTATCGGGGCTTTTGTTGGCGTAATTGTTTTTGCTATAATTGGCATCACACTTATCAAAGAACCGGGCAACAATCCGATGGACCCAAGAAACCTCGATTTGCTCGGATTGGCGATTTACTGGTTTTCGTTGACCATCTTTTCTACTATTTTTTACCCGCTCACAGCCGGTTTTATAAAAATGTCACAAGATGCTTTCAAGGATAAATATTTGAGCTTGGGAACTATTTTTTCATTCTACTTCAACAACAAAACCGGTGCACTCTTAATGGCTGGTGCGGCAATTAGTGGAGCTACAAATCTTTTGAATACAGCCTTGAGCTTTGTTGGATGGAATATGTTGGGATTTGTGGTAAGCCTTTTTGTATCAGTCATAACTATTTTAACTATACCACTAATCATTTTTGAAGATAAAGAAGCCATTGAGGCCATTGAGGCCAGCATACAAATCAGTTCAAAACAATTTTTAATTGTCTTGGGATTGATGCTCGTTTCAGCAATATTTAGTGTTTTGGGTCTATTTGGCCTTTGCATCGGTATCGTCTTTACACTGCCATTTATTTATTCATTTCAGTATATTTTGTACACCGAAATCATTGGCGATCCGGAAGAATTAGAAGAAATCGCTCCAAACGATCTATCGCTGGAAAATAACAACCAACAGATGTGAATAAAATAGCTCAAAAAGGTTCATAAAATCATTGTTAAAATATTGAGAATTTAGTATTTTTCTGAAGTTTTTCAACGCTGAAGAACATTAACCTAAACCCGAGTTATGCCGTTATTTTCCTTTAATATCGGATTGTTATCTGTATTTCCGTCAATTCAGATATTACAAAAACACATACATCTCGCTTGGATGCTTCCTAAAAATTTGGTTTGGGAAGATTTTTTAGGGTTTCAATACCAAATTATCTGGGTGGTTTTTCCTCTGTTGGTGCTTCTGATTTTATTGCTACTGTTCAACGTTTTTAAAATCAACCAACGATTCTACAATAAAAACGCCGACAATTTTCAAGAACTTGAAACTTATGACCAAGAGTATCAATTGTATTTTTTGTTTTTGGGAATTTTGGTTCCAATGGTTGAAATAGTCTTCGAAATATTTTCAGTTCGAAGCAATCATTTAATGGCCATCAATTGTTGTGTTGGCCTTCTTCTACTGATTTTATACATCTTGACCAAGAAAAATAGTTTTTTCTACAAGCACAATCGCAACATCTTTATCCTGATATTCTTCAGTTACTATACCTTTATTTTTGCCAACTTATGGATGCGACCAAACGATATCGTCACAACCATCGCACTGATGATAGGTTTCTTTTTTTCATATCAAGTACTCAAACCCATCAAAGTATATTGGGCGCTGGTCGGATTAACCGGGATATTTTTACTGACTTCATGGCTAATGAATGCATTGCCAATTCAGTTAATTATTATTCTCGCCGGATTTTGCATCGTGATTCAATTCATTCATTATATCCAACACACCAGTCAACTCATTACCCAAGACAAACTCAGATTTACCAACGAAATTGTCCACAAAGGCAACACGCTGACCATTGCCACCAACAAAATCGGAGAAGTATCTTTCTGCAGTGATTCAGTCGAAGAAATCCTAGGGTATAAACCACATGAAGTGCTCGGTTTTGGTTTTTGGACCCTTACCGAAGACCCGGATTTTGTGGGTGCCGATTATCACAATGAATATATTGACAACCGTCTGCATGTACGCAAACTCAAATGCAAAGACGGTCAGTACAAATACATTCAATGGAAAGACAAAAAGTTCAATGATAATCTGGTCATTGGTATCGGACAAGACATTACCGAACAGCTTCAGGCCAAAGATCAATACGAAACTTTGGTGCAAACAGCCACCGACATTATTTTTGAAACCGATGCCAAAGGCTATTTTACTTTCGTTAATGAATTCTGCGAAAAAGCACTCGGTTATAAAGCCAACGAAATTATCGGCAAACATTACACCCAATTCATCCGACAGGATTTTGTTGATATGGTGGTCGATTTTTTTATCAAAACCAACTTTGAAGTCGAAGGTCATAAAATAGTCGAATTTCCGGCAATCAAAAAAAACAAAACCGAATTTTGGATTTCACAAAAAGTCAATGCCCGCAGAGATTCTACCGGAAAAATTGTAGGTTATACCGCCATTGCGCGCGATATTACGCTGCTCAAAAACATTGAATTTGAAAAAATAAAGCGTCAGGAAAAAATTGATCGATACAATCAATCTTTGCAAAATTTTACGATTCAGAGTTATTCATCGCAAAAAAACTTTGACGACATTTTGTGTGAATTGCTTCAAATGGCTACAAACACAGCCCAAGTTGACCGTGTAAGTTATTGGCTTTATCTTCCTGAAAAAATCAAATGTTTGAATTTGTACGAAAAACAAAAAGACAAATTTGAAAAAGGGTTCACCCTCAAGCGAGCTGATTATACCAAATACTTTGAAACCATTGAAAAAGAACAGCAGATAGTTGCCGAGTGTGTGTCAAAAAACCCACTAACACAAGAACTCAGTAAAAACTATGCGCTGAAATACAACATTAAATCTTTACTGGATACACCAGTTTTTATCGATGGTAAATTGCACGGAATACTTTGTTTTGAAACTACCGAAAAAAACATCTCTTGGGATAATGAAGACCTTTACTATGCAAGATCTCTATGTGATTTAATCATCATTGCACTTGAATCTCAAAGAAGACTTGAAGTTGAAAGAAGACTGGCTTACAAAAGTGAATTGCTCTCGGCTATTGTCACCTGTACCGAAAAATTTCTGCAAAGTCACGATCAAAAAGGAATTTTTGAAGAAACTTATCCGCTCATCGGTAAAGTCACCAATGCCGATCATTTGTACTATTACGAAAACGACCCAAAAACCAATCTAATTTCACAAAAGTACAAATGGGGTCGCGCGGGGATTCCGTTGCAAATAACACCTTTACAATCTTTTAATCACGAGCAAATCATTGAAATTACCAGTCAGGTAAAAAACAAAAAAAACTTCTACGCGCACACCCAAAAACTCAACGAAGGTTTCTTTAAACAGTTGTTGATTGATAACGATATCAAATCTATTTTGATTCTTCCGGTTTTTATCCGAGATGAATTTCGCGGATTTATCGGCTTGGATGATTGTTTCAAAGAACGCACTTGGTCAGACGATGAAATCAACATTCTGCAAATGCTCGCGACCAACATCGCAACCTCAATCGAGCGCAATGAAAACGAAATCGAAATTCAACAGAGCGAAGAAAAATTTAGATTGTTGGCTGACAACATTCCCGGAACTGTTTATTTATCGCGCTTTGACGAAAAATGGTCTAAAATTTACCTCAACGATGAAATTGAAAAACTTACTGGTTATCAAAAAACAGATTTTCTCAGCAATCAACTTCATTATATAGATATTGTTCATCCGGACGATGTGAGCTTGTTGGCCGACACAGCCCGCGAGATGTTCAATCAGCAAAGCAAAATTCATCTAACCTACCGCATCATTCACAAAAATGGCCATACGGTATGGGTTGAAGAATTTGGCGAACCGATCCTTAAAGACGGAGAAATTGAATTCATCGGAGGAATTTTTATCGACATCACCGAACGCAAACTAGCCGAGAACATTCTAAAAGAAAAAGAAATTGCTCAGGCGGCCAACAAAGCCAAATCAGAGTTTCTGGCCAATATGAGTCACGAAATCAGAACACCGCTCAACGGCATCATTGGTTTTACCGATTTGCTCATGAGCACCAAACTTGAAGACATCCAGAAGCAATACATGAACACGATCAACCAATCGGCCAATTTGCTTATGGAAGTTATCAGCAATATCCTCGATTTTTCTAAAATTGAATCGGGCAAACTCGAACTCAATATCGAAAAATACAACTTGATTGAATTGGCACATCAAGTGGTTGGACTGGTTCAGCACGAATCCAACAACAAAAAGCTCGAACTCCATTTAAACATTGATCATGAGGTTCCTGAGCTGGTGTATATAGATTACATCCGACTCAAACAAATTTTAGTCAATCTATTGAGCAATGCGATCAAATTTACCGAGCAAGGGCGCATTGATTTTAGCATTCAAACACGCAATAAATCAGGCAACAAAGTCCTGCTGCGCCTTTCTGTAAAAGATACGGGCATCGGCATTCACAAAGGCAATCAAGAAAAAATATTCGAAGCCTTTTCGCAAGAAGATTTATCAACTACCAAAAAGTTTGGCGGAACCGGCTTGGGCTTATCGATCTCAAACCAATTATTGGGATTGATGGGCAGTCAATTGCAGCTTATCAGCAATCAAGGCCAAGGCAGCGAGTTCTTTTTTGATCTTGAACTCGAAATCACTCATGAAGATGCTCAACCTGAAACAGCCGCTCCGGAAGTTCAAATTCCAGAGCAACCGCAAATACCAATGGCAGCTTCTGTGACGATTCTCATTGCCGAAGACAATAAAATCAATATGCTTTTGGCCAAAACACTCATCAAACAAATTTTGCATGACGTCAGAATTATCGAAGCCGAAAACGGACAAGAAGCTGTAGAAAAGTTTGCCGAAAACACAGTCGATTTGGTCTTGATGGATGTACAAATGCCGGTGATGAACGGTTATGAAGCCACAAAAAAAATTCGCGAAATTCAAAAAGAACACACGCCGATTATTGCGCTAACTGCCGGAACTGTTGTAGGCGAACGCGAACGCTGTCTGGAGGCCGGCATGGATGATTACGCCTCAAAACCCATTATCAAAGACACCCTAGAAGCTTTGATTGCGCATTGGGTAAAAGTATAATTGATAAAAATTCAGTTTATGAAATGGATCGGAAGAAGACAAAGCGACCATATGGAAGATCGCCGCGGTGTGTCCGGCGGTAAGTTAGCCGTTGGGGGAGGGATTATCGGGATTATCATTTTGCTTATAAATGTTTTTGGAGGAGAAAATGCCCAACAACTCGCTCCTGTTTTAGAACAATTACAACAAAACCAAACGGTTCAAAGCAGCCCAAATCAAGAATTATCTGCTGCTGACAAAGAAATGGGTGAATTCTGCGCCACCGTTTTGGCTGATACCGAAGACGTATGGACACAATTATTTCAAGAGAACAGTTTAGCATATCAAAAACCAAAAATGGTATTGTTTACTAATTCGGTTGAAACAGGCTGTGGTTCTGCCAGTGCAGCTTCAGGGCCGTTTTATTGTCCTTCAGACCAAAAAGTTTATATGGATTTGGCCTTTTTTGAAGAACTCAAAACAAGATTTGGCGCTCAAGGCGGAGACTTTGCCATTGCCTATGTGATTGCTCATGAAGTGGGGCATCATATTCAAAACCTACTTGGGACTTCAGACAAAATGCGCGAATTACAACAAGGAAAATCCGAAGCGCAAGCCAATAAACTCTCGGTAGCTTTAGAGCTTCAAGCTGATTTCTATGCGGGTGTTTTTACCCATTACGACCAAAAATACAACCAAGTACTTGAAGCTGGAGATATTGAAGAAGCGCTCAGCGCGGCCCAAGCCGTGGGTGACGATGCTATTCAAAAACGAATGCAGGGTCATGTGGTTCCGGACAATTTTACCCACGGAACATCAGAGCAGCGCATGAAATGGTTTACCAGAGGTTTTGAATCGGGCGATATTAATTTAGGAGATACTTTTAAACAAATACGCTAGGTTGCTAACCTACTTTTTGCTCGAGACCCTCGTCAAATCAATTGAAAAAATCCTGAAAAGCTATGAAATACTTGATCTTTCTATTACTTGTATCACTGAACATCAACAGTCAAACTACCAACCCAAAATACGATGAGGCACTGGCTAAAAAAGTGGGCGCCGATGATTTTGGAATGAAGCATTATATTTTTGTGGTATTAAAATCAGGCACAAATCAATCGAAAGATCAAAAATTCAAAGACAGTTGTTTTGCGGGGCATCTACAAAACATCAAAAAACTAGCTGATGCCAGAAAGTTAGTTGTTGCCGGTCCATTTGGTAAAAACGACAGCGATTTTCGGGGTTTATTTATCCTGAACGTTTCTACAATAGAAGAAGCCAAACAATTACTTCAAACCGATCCGGCAATCAAAGAAGATTTTCTCAAACCAGAAATGTATCTGTGGTATGGTTCGGCTGCCTTATCTGAATATCTTGACGCCTCAGAAAAAGTCTGGAAAAAAGGTTTCTAAACTATATCTATTTTCAAATCCAAAGAAGCATCATTCGTCGTCTTCCCCAACAGCGTTCGAATTTGCATAAGTGCGCCATTTTTCAATCAGCGCTTTCATATCATCCGGAAGTTCGGTATCAAAACGCATCATTTCACCACTTAGCGGATGCGTAAAACTTAGAGTTTTGGCGTGTAAAGCTTGACGCGGCATGATTTTAAAACAATTCTCTACAAACTGTTTGTATTTGGCAAAAGTGGTTCCTTTGAGGATTAAATTTCCGCCGTAGCGCTCATCGTTAAAAAGCGTATGCCCGATGTGTTTCATGTGCACGCGAATCTGATGCGTTCGACCGGTTTCTAAAATACACGATACCAAAGTCACATAACCAAAACGCTCCAAAACTTTGTAATGCGTTACGGCTGGTTTCCCAATATTCGGATCAGCAAAAACGGCCATTTGCATGCGGTCTTTTACATGGCGGGCAATATTGCCTTCAATCGTGCCTTGGTCTTCTTTGACATTGCCCCAAACCATCGCGACGTATTCTCGTTCTGAAGTTTTAAACTCAAACTGACGCGCCAAATGTGCCATCGCAGCATCAGTTTTGGCAATCACGAGCAAACCCGAAGTATTCTTGTCAATCCGATGCACCAAACCCGGACGTTCGCTGCTGTTGAGCGGTAAATTCTGAAAATGATACGCCAAGGCATTGACCAACGTTCCGGTATAGTTTCCGTGGCCGGGATGCACGACGAGCCCCGCAGGTTTATTGATGACCAAAAGCGAGTCGTCTTCATAAACAATGTCCAGCGGAATATTCTCAGGATCAATTCTGTTTTCAAACGGCGGATGCGGCAAAAGCACGCGCACCACGTCAAAAGGCTTGACTTTGTAGTTTGATTTTACCGGAACATCATTCACGTAAATGTCGCCATTGTTGGCCGCTTGTTGAATTTTGTTGCGCGTAGTATTGGGCACAAAATGCATCAAAAATTTATCAATGCGCAACAACTCTTGCCCTTTGGGTACATCAACCCGCAGGTGTTCGTATAATTCGTCCTCTATTTCAAGGCTTTCGTCATTCATTGGTCGTCGGTTCTGTAGTAGCCGGTTCAGTGGCCGGAATGCTGTCTAGTTGCGTATCGTCAAAGCCCACATTTCCATCACCTAAAACCAAGTCAATTTTAGAAGATTTCAAAACTTGATCGCCGGGTTTGAGTTTCTTGCCGTTGAGTTGCATTTCTAACACCATGTCTTTTCCTAAATACGGTTTATAAATAATACTGCCTTCTTGCAAGCCCAATGCTTTGAGCGTCGGAACCGCTTGACGATAAGTTTTCTCAATCAAATTGGGCATCTTGACCATTACATAGGTACCCGAATTGATTTTGATGTATATTTTTCTGCCTTCTTTCACTTTTGAACCCGCCGTCGGATCTTGCTCAACCACCGTAAACTTCGGATAATCCGGATTGTAATCCACCGTGTCGAGCAACACATATTCTAGGTTGAGTTCGTCGAGCTTCTCTTCTACTTGTTCTTCGCTGAGTTTGCGCAAATCCGGCACCGAAATTTCATGACCGTGATCAGTGGTAAAAGTCAGCCAATGCATAAACAAATAACCCAACACCAAAATAATCGAAATACCTATGAAGGCTTGAATGGCAAAGGTTCGGGTTTTGAGATATTCCTTAAAAGTCATGAGTGCTTAATTTGTCGCAAAGATATAAAAATACGCATGGCAACACACGCCATTTTGAATGTTTTAAACCTAAAAATAGCCCGCGAATATTTGCATTTCAGCCGCGTGTGAAACAAAAAAAACTATACTTTTGTTAGGGTTTTCAGAAGCTATTTCCGGCTCTCGCCTTTATCTCTGCGCTGCGCTGCGAGGATATCGGCTCCATCCGGGCTAGGGCATCCGAACTACCGGCAAACATCATCTAAATCTGCAACAAACATGAAGCACATAGCCATCATTATGGGCGGCTACTCTAGCGAATTCGAGATTTCGCTCAAAAGTGGCAACGTAGTTTATCAATACCTTGACAAAAGTCGTTACATCGGCTACCGCATTCACATCTTCAAAGAAAAATGGGTGTATGTCGATGATCAAAACCAAGAATTTCCGATGGATAAAAACGATTTTTCGGTTTTGGTCAATGGGCAAAAAATCACTTTTGATGCTGTATTCAATGCCATCCACGGAACGCCCGGCGAAGACGGACTCATGCAAGCTTATTTTGATTTGATTGGTTTGCCGCAATCATCTTGCGATTATTATCAAGCCGCACTTACCTTTAATAAACGCGATTTGCTTTCGGTGCTTAAACCCTACGGAATCAAATGTGCCGAATCGTATTATTTGAACAAAGGCGAGCTGATTGACACCGCAGCGATTGTCAAAAAAGTCGGTTTGCCGTGTTTTGTAAAACCCAACAAATCGGGTTCGAGTTTTGGTATTTCAAAAGTCAAA
Organism: Bacteroidota bacterium; assembly: GCA_018267095.1. Classification (GTDB taxonomy): domain Bacteria; phylum Bacteroidota; class Bacteroidia; order Flavobacteriales; family Flavobacteriaceae; genus Flavobacterium. The sequence continues at coordinate 27,991 of JAFDZC010000013.1, read as the reverse complement.
ACCGAGGCTGAATTACCCATCGCGATTGAAGTCGCTTATAAAGAAGACAGCGAAATCATCATCGAAAGTTTCCTTGACGGCACCGAAGTTTCTGTGGGTGTGATTAATTACCACGGAAAAATTACTGTTTTGCCGATGACCGAAATTGTTTCTGAAAATGACTTTTTTGATTACGAAGCCAAGTATTTGGGCAAATCCCAAGAAATTACTCCGGCGAGAATTTCACCCGAACTCACTGAAAAAGTCAACGCGGTAGCCAAACGCGCCTATGAAATCTTGAAAATGAAAGGATTTTCCAGAAGTGAATTCATCATCGTGAACGATGAACCGTATATGCTCGAGATGAACACTATTCCGGGCTTAACCACCGAGAGTTTAATTCCGCAACAAGCACGCGCTGCCGGAATTTCGTTAGAAGATTTATTTACCAACGCGATTGAACTCGCCCTCGCAAAATAAGTATTGCTATAGTAAAATGACATTAACGTAAATTATAGAATCTAAAAATAACCCATGAAAATAAGATTACATTATTGTCTTTTTTTAATACTGCAGATGGTTAGCGTACAATCGCAACAGTTTAATTGGGCGACCCATGTAACGGGCGCGCAGTATCAACTCGGAGTAAAAAGCGTTAAAGATGCTCAGGGAAACACTTATATCATTGGTTACTCCACCGGTCCGTTTGAATATAATGGCGTTACCTACGCTCCCAATGGCAGCGCGGATGCTTTCTTTGCCAAACTCGACAACAATAAAGCTTTGGTTTGGATGAAATCGGTAGGCGGTAACGATGCTGTATATTATGATTCGCCGCAGGATATACATATTGATCCGTTTGGGGATATTTATCTCACTTTTACATCATGTGGTAACAACTTCACTTATGAAGGTCAGGTTTTAAGCGGAATAAATTCTCCCGGACAATATTCGGGTGAAGCGGTGCTGCTAAAAGTAAATTCAGACGGTAACTATATTTGGCACGACTCAGGAACGGTCGACAGCTCTTTTCAGGCGATAACAACCGATGATAACGGAAACGTATATGTAACCGGAAATTTCTATGAATCTATAACACTGGGCGGTTCAATCACGCTGAATAATCCTTCTACAGGTACAACCCGAGACTTTCTTGTTGCAAAATACCAACCCAACGGAACAATCGTTTGGGCAAAACGTGCCGGTGGATTGCCACACAATACATTTGCTTACGGATTTGACCTCGAAATCAATCCACAAACCAATGAGGTTATTGTCTTAGGTAAAGGTGAGGGAGCAGTATATTTTGGTGGTGTTCCCTTACCTACAAATGGGGTATTGGACAAAGCAATAGTGCTCATTTCGTATAACATGAATGGCACTCAAAATTGGGTCAAGCAGGTGTTGAATGGATATGGGTATGGATATGGTATATCACTAGACATCAGCAACTCGGGAATTATAGGAGTTGGTGGGCAAATATTTGACTCCGGACTAGTCGGATTTTATAATAGTGATGGTTCCGTTATTTCGGAACAAACCTATTTTTCTCCCAGCGAGCTTAGGGTTGACTCGATTACCTTTAATGAATTCCATGATGCGTATATATCGGGATGGTGTGATGCAGGCGGCACTTTGGGAATCAGTCCAGGCACAGTGACATTATCTTCCACAACAGCATTCATTGCAAAAATTGATGTCTTGCAACAAGTGAAATGGGTAGAACAATTTGAAGGATCAAGATTTGCCAATCGGGTTGATTATGAGAACGGAATTATAACCTATGCCGGACGAATCGACAATATGTTTACTTACAACTCAGGTCAAAATGTTATTCATAATAATGCCGGAGACGCTTTATTTGGAGAGGTCATCGACCATCAACTTCTAACCACAGCATCGTTTTTACCGGAGAATATTGTCGTATACCCAAATCCAACTTCAGGTTTTATAGCTATTGAAGCCAATGCTTTACAGCAAATTGAAATTTACAATATCAACGGTAAACGCTTAGAAAATACCAATAAGAGCCAAATTGATTTGAGCCAATATCCTTGTGGGATCTATTTTTTAAAGATTATTTCCAACAAAGGTTCGACACTCAAGAAAGTAGTATTAAAATAGTCATTCGAAGTAAAATGAAAAAAGCCATCTTCCCAGGTTCATTTGACCCGATTACGCTCGGACATTACGACATCATTAAACGCGGCGTTTCGTTGTTTGATGAAGTCATTGTAGCTATTGGCGTGAATGCCGACAAAAAATATATGTTCTCACTCGAGCAACGAAAAAAATTCATTGAAGAAGCTTTTCAAGACGAGCCCAAAGTTTCGGTGGTAACCTATGAAGGTTTGACCATTGATTTGTGCCGAAAACTAGACGCTCAGTTTATTCTGCGCGGCTTGCGCAATCCGGCGGACTTTGAGTTTGAAAAAGCCATCGCCCACACCAACCGAAAACTCTCTAAAATTGAAACGGTATTTTTGCTGACGGCTTCAAAAACTTCGTACATCAGTTCAAGCATTGTGCGCGATGTGATTCGCAATGGTGGCGATTATACGGTTTTGGTGCCGGAATCGGTGAAGTTGTGATTTTAGCTAGTACGCTATTGCGTGAGATTTGAAATTAAAAGGAGGAAGCCCGGTGGGCTTCAGGTATGAATCAAAAGCAAATTTTCAAACAGCCCGACCCGCAGGGGCACGCCCAAAATAAAAAAGGTTGCACGTTTATGATACGGCAACCTTTAATTTTTATGTATGCTTGATTACGATTCGACGGTCTGGTTTTCGAACAACAATTTGATATTCTCATAAGAATTCTTGAGCGCTTCTTTGATTTGCGCGGGATTGAGCCAAGCAACTTGCTCGATGCCTTCTTCGGCCTGCCCTACCGGAATGCCCTCGTAATCAGTATACATTTCAAACCAATGCGTGATTTTGAGTTTGTAGACTCCGTTGCGCTTGAAGATATGATAGGTTTTTTGCAATTTTCGTTTAATGACTAGGCCATTGACGCCGGTTTCTTCTTCGACTTCGCGCATGGCGGCGTGTTTCATCTTCTCTTTTTTCTCTTTTCCGCCTTTGGGCAAGTCCCATTTTCCGTTGCGCAAAATAAAGAGTACTTCGCCTTGGGCATTGTAGACCAATCCGCCACCGGCGCGCTGAACCGGAATTTTCTCTTTGAGTTTTTTGAACATGATTTTCTCATCCGGATAGTACAAATAACACTTCTTAATTTTGTTATTGAACATCTTGATGACCAACTTTTTAATGTCAGTACTCTCGAGTAAAAAGAGCTGAAAATCGGTCTCTTTTAGAATCTGATTTGTTAGGAAAAAAGGTTTATCGTTGACAAAAACTTTATACATTTGTACCTATGATTTTTAATAAAGAAACCGCCGAGAAAACAGCCGAATTGCTTTTGCAAATAAATGCAATTAAATTGAATCCAAAAAATCCTTTTACATGGGCTTCAGGCTGGAAGTCGCCTATTTATTGTGACAACCGACTCACGTTGTCGTTTCCGGCTATTAGAAATTATATTCGAGAAGAGTTTTCCAAAAACATAGAAAAACAATTCGGTAAACCCGATGTGATTGCCGGAGTTGCAACCGGTGCCATTGGTATTGGCATGCTCGTGGCTGAATATATGGGACTTCCGTTTGTGTATGTGCGGCCGGAACCTAAAAAGCACGGGCGTCAGAATCAAGTGGAAGGTTTCCTGCAAAAAGGCCAAAATGTGGTGGTGGTTGAAGATCTCATCAGCACCGGAAAAAGCAGCCTTATGGCGGTACAAGCCATTAAAGATGCCGGTGCCAACGTCAAAGGAATGGTTGCTATTTTTACTTATGGTTTTGAGCAATCCCGCGAAAGTTTTGAACAAGCGCATGTAGCATTATACACTTTGAGCAACTATCAACATTTGCTCAATTTGGCCGTGGCTAAAAATTATATTACCGAACAAGAACAAACCACCCTGCAAGAATGGAGTTCAGCGCCTGAAACTTGGGGCGTTGAAGTGTAATCAAACAAAAATTAAAGAATCAATATATGAACCTTGAAAGCCCAAAAGTAACTGTAGAAAAATCAGCGCAAGATCTTTTTGACCAACTTACTGATGTCAAAAATTTTGAAAAATTGATGCCCGATAACATCGCTAAATTTGAATTATTGAGCGAGGATACTTTTGTTTTTGGACTCAAAGGAATGCCTGAAATTAAATTGCGACTCAAAGACCAAGTCGCGCCCAATAAAGTTGTTTTGGGTGCAGCCAGTGATAAGTTGCCGTTTTCGTTAACTGCTCAAATTGACGAATTGGCTCCGACTCAAGCAGCGGTGCAGTTGTTTTTTGAAGGCGAATTCAATGCGATGATGGCCATGATGGTCAAAGGCCCAATCAGTAAATTTTTGGAGACTCTGTCCCAGAATATGCCCAAGTTGTAAATAAATCGATTGTTGTCTGAATAACCCCAAAATTGCATGGGCATTCAAGACAAAACCCCACTTTCTAGAATCGATAACCGGCACATTTCAACGTTTCATCGTTTTTTTTGGTTCTATAACAGAATTTTTTTGCATCTCAAGGTGTTTATAATTAATCTTGCCTAAGAATTATTTGATTAACAATCTGATAATGATTTATTAATCAGTAATAAACTGGACAAGATAAACCCCGAATCTATGCCAAAAACAGACCAACAACTCAAAAACAATGACTGTGGTATCAGTGCCGTCAAGACGGTATTCAATATCTTCGAGAAAAACATCTCGCGCAAGTATATTGAAGAGAACATTCCTTTAGACCAAAAAGGAACACGTTTAGCTGACCTCAAAACTTTCCTGAACGAAAACGGCTTTGATGCCAAAACACGCTTGCTCGATGTCAATTATATTGATGGCAATGAAGCGTATTTGAACTATTTGTTTCCGTTTATCATGCCGGTGCGCCACAAAAATGGTACGCGCTTTATTGTGGTGAACGAAATCAAAGGCCGCAAGTTTAAAGTATTTGATCCAAGCAAAGGAAGCCAATATTACCTGACTTTGGCCGAACTCAAGAACAAAGCCATCAGCAGCAAAACTGATTGGGATGAAGCCGATGTTGAAGACAAAATCGCCGCTATTTGTTCTGAAGATTTAAAAGATTACAAACTAGATTATACCGAGGCCATCCGAGAAAACGGCCATGCCACGATATTCAACAAGCTTACCTACTTTAAATATCTCAAAGAAAATTTTGGTTTCAAAGACACCGAAGCCGAAAAAAACTTTTTGGTAGACCTACTCAAAAATCAAGAAATTTCAAGTGTTCCGAATAGTTTCAAAACTTTAGAACTAGAAAAAGGCAAAATCAAAAACAAAGCGCCACAAATCTTAACGGTTAAATCAAACGAAGAGAAAGAAAAAACGATTTCTTATCCTGAAGAAGTGCGCGGAAGTTTATATTGGCAACTCTTTAAACAACTCGGCGAGTACAAACAATTGTGGTACATCTATATTTTTGCTGCCTTGTTCTCGGCCACGACGGCGCAGATTGCGGTATTTACCAATCAGATTTTGATTGACAATGTTTTGCCGACTTATAACATGAACACGCTGATCTTGTTTGCGATTGGTTTGGGAATCTACAAAGTATTTGACTTGTTTACGACTTTGTACAAAAACTACGTGAGCATGCATTTGGGCAACGCGCTCGACAGATATTTCTTGTTCTCGTTTGACGAAAAAATCAACAACTCATCGCTGGCCTATATTCATTCATACAAAAAAGGTGATTTGATGGAACGTGTGAGCGATTCCATGAAACTCAAAACCTTTTTCATGAAATTCTTTACCGGAATTTTGGTCGATTTGAGCGTTTCGTTGTATTCGCTTTGCATCTTGTTCTTTATTGACAAAATGCTCACAATGATTGTGGTGGTAGTGATGGTGATGTTTGTATTTTGGTTCAAGTTCATCACGCCTTATCTCAAACAAAATGAACGTTTGCGTTACATTCGCAAGGCCGATTTCATCTCAAAAATGATGGAAAAAGTCGAAGGTATTCAAGTGATCAAAAGCTTTAGAATAGAGCGTTTTCACTCGAACAAAATCTATTCGAGCATCAATGATTATTTGCGTATTCAGCTCAGAAACGGTTATGTGGATTTGATCAACAAAACCATCGTGGCGCTCATCATCATTTGTTCATCGGTATTGATTACGGTGTTTTTGACCAAATCAGCCATTGAAACGCAAATCATCACGCTTGGTCAAATTGTCACCTTTATTGCTTTGTCTTCGAAAATTTTCTCGTCGCTCAAAGGCATTTTGGACGACAATATGACTTTGCAAGAAAATGAAGTCATCCTCAGACGTTACCTGGATTTTGACGAAGCTACCCAAGTTGAAACTTCTAAAGGCATCAAAGATTTCGCAATTGACAAGATTGAATTTCAAGGTATTCATTACAGTTATATTCCGAATGAGCACGTTTTGAAAGACATCAACCTCAAGATGAAAAAAGGCGAGAAAATCAAAATTGAAGGTCAAAACGGTTCCGGAAAATCTACGTTCAGTAAAATCTTAACTACGCTGTACCGACCGGATTCAGGTTCGATTCTGATCAACAACCGCGACATTAAATTTTACGATGCCGAGAAAGTGCGCGAGAAAATTTTGCTCGTCACCAATGAAGATATTTTGTTCAACGATACTATTTACAACAACATCGCTTTGGGCAAGAACATTGAAATTACCGATATTTTAGACCGCGCCAAAGAAATCAATTTCTATGATTTTATTGCCTCGAAAGAAGACGGTCTGGAATTTATCATCAACGAAAACGGTAAAAACCTCTCTACGGGACAACGCAAAAAAATTCTCTTGCTCAGGGCTTTGTTTGCCGACACCGAAATTGTGATTCTTGACGAAGTGCTTTCGGGCATGGACATCGAGTCAAGAAATAAAGTAGAAACGCTGGTCGATAATGACAACGACAAAACCTACATTGTCATTTCGCACGAGCCAATCAAAAACATCAACTTTTCGAAAAAATACAAAATAACCAATGGAGAACTCTACATTTTACAACACGAAGTCGATCAATTTTATTAAGATTCTCAATAAGATTCTCGTCGGGTTTTTGATTATTGTTGTAGTGTTAATTTTTGCCTTGCGGTTAAACGATACAGTTAGTTTTAAAGACGGGCAAATTTACTCAGACACGCCACAGATCAAAATCAACACACCCAACGACGTAAAAGTCTTAAAAGTCGCGGTAAAAGAAGGTCAGCAAGTGCGCAAAGGCGATACGCTCTTTGTACTTGATAACAAGAAGACACAGTCGGATTACAATGTGCTCAGCACCGATTTAGCCTCGAAACAAAACAAGGTTAAAATCTTCAAGAAACTGATTTCAAACACGATTGAGCGAAAGAATGCTTTGACGCGTTTGTTGTCGATTCAGGCGGGCATTTATAAAACTGATCGCAGTAAGGCTGCTGCCGAGATTGAAGCGCTCAACAACAAGCTGAGTTTGTCATCACAACAGACCAATATCTTAACTGATAAATACAAAACCGACTCGTTGTTGTATGCCAAAGGTGCTATTTCGCGCTATGAAATGACCGACACCAAAAACCGCAATCTCGATGTCAAAAAAGTACAAGTTGACAATAAATCTGTGTATAATGTCAAGAATTTTGATTATCAGAACTTGTACAACAACTACAAACGCTCGCGCAATGATTTAGAGCGCAGCATTATTGATGTAGACAACGAATTGCAAAGCTATCAACGCGATTTGGTAGAATTAGAAACTGAAATCCAAGACGGAAAATATACCATGACTTATATGAGTGATGAGCTCCATAAATTGGTTGTGATTAGTCCGGTGGACGGAACCATTTCAAACTTATACAACTCGCGTCAAAACCTTGAAATTCTGGCCAAAGGAGATTTGTTGGGCATTATTGCTCCTAAAAAAGAAAATTTCTATGCCAAGGTAACACTCAACGAGAAAGATTTGGCGTATGTAAAAAATGGCCAAGAAATCAACCTCAAACTCGATGCTTATAACTATTATCGATTTGGCGCCATTAAAGGAAAAATCACTTATGTCTCGCCTTCAGATGTAGACAGAACTTTTTATTGTTTGGCTGTGATCAAAAAATACAATCCAAACATCACGCTCAAAGCCGGATACAAACTCAAAGGCGAAGTGATTATCGAACGCATGCAATTGTATCAGTACATCATCAAAAAATTATTCAACAAGATAGACAACAACATGAATTAGCCCCATGAAAAAATCTATTGTAATATTATTGTTAATGTTCGGAAGTTCGGCTTTTTCACAAGATATGCTGACTTTTAAAGACTGTCTTGAGTTGGCGCTCAAGAACAATCTCGACATCAAAACGGCGCTCAACGACCAAAAAATTGCCCAGGTTCAGTATCGTTCAAGTTACGGTAAACTCTTACCTAATTTGTTCGGAACTTTTGAAAACAAAAACTCTTGGGGACGCGAGGTTGACCCAAATTCTAACTTGTTTATCAATACCGACATCAAATCGTATGTGGGTTATATGAATGCAACCTATAATTTGTTTGCGGGTTTTAACACGCTCAATACCATTAAACTCAACAAACAAGAATACAAAATAAGTCAGACCAATATTCAGAAAGTCGAAAATCAAGTAACCATTGAATTGGCAGAACGTTTTATCACGATTCTTTACTTACAAGAAATTATCGCGGCCAATCAAAAGCAAATTGAATCAAGCCAAAAACAGCTAGAAATGGCCGAACTCAAGTTTGCTGCCGGAAGCATTGCCGAAAGCGAAGTTTTTAAAATCAAATCACAAAAAGCTTCTGAAGAACTCAATTTGCTGACCAACCAAAACCGCTTGACCGACAATATGGTCAACATCAAACAATTGATGAACCTTCCGCTCGAAAAAGAAATTGTTTTGGTCAAACCTATTTTACAACTGGACGAAAATGTCGATGTGAGCAATCCGTATGACATCATCAATAGAGCCGTTGAGATTAATCCGTCGTACAGCATCAGTAAAATGCGCGAGAAAAAAGCCCGAACAGCATTGGCAATTGCGCGCGGAGCCCGATATCCGGTACTTTCGCTGCGCGCACAATACGGTTCGCAATACATCAAAACCGAATACCAAGACCACGAAGAAGATTTGCTCCCGTTGGATGACCAACTCAGAAACAACGAGGTGAATATTTTTAGAGTGAATTTGGTGGTGCCTATTTTTAGTCAATTGGACAATCGATCTAAAATCAAAACTTCAAAAACTTTGTATCAGCAATCAAAACTCGATGTGCAAATCAAGCGCAATGAGCTTTCGAAACAAGTAATGCAAGCAGTTACCGATACCAAAACTTCGATCAAAAAGAAGGAAGCTTCCTCGATTGCTTATGAATTTTCACAAAGAAGCTACGAAGCCGATGCGCTCAAATTTGAATTGGGTAAAATCAACATCAATGAACTAAACCTCACCAAATCAAACTTGAATAATGCTCAAGCACAATTGATTCAGTCAAAATACGAGCTTATGTACAACAATGCGCTCATTAAGTTTTATTTGGGTGAAAAGTTCAATCTGTAGTAGATTAAATTTATATTTGGGTTTTAGCTGAGTTTATGAGCGCCCAAAATATTCGCACTATTTATTTTGCTCTTCTGGCCTTATTGCCGTTGGTGTATGTATCCAAGTCTATCGTAGATCCGACTTTGGCGCCCAGAGCCCTTTTTTTGTGTCTCTGTTTATGGGTGCTTTTTATTTCGAAATTTTGCACCTCCAAAAACCATAACATTGCACTTTTTAAAGCGCCGCTTTTTATTGTTACAGTGTTTTTTTTAATCACTTCTTTGCTCAGCGCATGGTTCAATGGATTCAATGGCGAAAATGCGTTTGTACTTTCAAAATGGTTGATTGCGACTGTATTTTTTGTATTCACAACATTGCTGCTCGAAAAAGAAATTATCCATCAGAAAACGTTGGTTTACGGCATTTGTACTTTTGCATTTCTGGCATTATTGAGCGCTTATTGGGATATTGCCAACATTCTGATGGGGCCGTATCCTTTGATTAAAAAATTAAGCGAAATCAAAAGTTTCTTTGGCAATAAGAACTTACTTTCATCAGCTCTTTTTCTGTGTGTCCCTTTTGTACTTATGGCGTCGCAGGAAAATCAAAAAATGCGCTTTTTCAGCATCGGATTAATAGCCTCGTCTTTGCCCGTACTATTCTTGACTCAGACCCGATCGGTTTGGTTGGCTTTGCTCGCTTTTGTATTAATTATTAGCTTTTTTAAGCTCAATGCAAACAAAAAAGTCAGAATCATAATCATCCCATCTTTGCTGTTTGTGCTCACACTTGCTGCAAGGTTTGTGTTGCCTGCTTTTAGACAAAAAATTCCGACGAATTTCATAGAAGGTTTTTTGTTCAAACTCGGGAACTCCAAAACATTCAATGCCCGAAATACATATTGGTCAAATGCCTGGCAAATGTGGTTAGATCATCCGCTTTGGGGCGTTGGACCAGGAAATTTCGGCACCTATTATCCCAAATATGGTATCGAAAAAGCCAACTATCAAATGGCCAACGGCACTGAAACTTTGCAAAGAGTTCACAATGATTTTTTATCTATTTTGTGCGAAAACGGACTGTTGAGTTTTATAGCTTTTGCAGCGCTCTGGTTCATTGCGCTTATTTTGATCTATAGATTGATTCAAAACGAAAAAGATTTAAATCAAAAAAACAATTATATCTATGGCCTGAGCGGTTTGATTGGATTTGCAGTGATTTGCTTTTTGGATTTTCCGCTGGAACGAATTGAGCATCAAATTCTATTCTTTATTCTATTGGCTTTAATAACTTCTGAAAGTTTGAAAACACAAAAAGGTAAATCTGATTTATCGAAAAATAAACTCTTTGCTCCTATTGTTTTCAGTATACTCGTTTTTGCGACTAGTGTTTCATGCTTGCGATTGAATGGAGAAATAAACACCGCCAAATTATATCAGGCCAAAGCGCAAGAAAGTTGGACAGATATGATTTATTATGCACAAAAAGCCAGAAATAAGTTCTATCAAATTGACGCTACCGGAATCCCCATTGAATGGTATGAAGGTATGGCTCATTTTGGCCTAGGTGAAATATCCGAAAGCGCACTGTGTTTTGAAAAAGCCTATGCAACCGCGCCTTATCAGATTCAAGTAATTCACAATTTAGGGGTAGTCTATGAACAAAAAAACGAATTAGATAAAGCCATAAAATATTACCGTGAAGCATTAAAAATTTCTCCTGAATTTGAAGAGGCTCTGCTTAGTTTAGCCGGTTGCTATTACAAAAAAGGAATGTATCATGAAGCCTTTATAGTTATTGATAAGGTCAATATTGAAAGCAGAAACAAACGCTACAGAAACTACTTGGTCAAGATTCTGATTCAAGAGATGAATGAACGACTGACCGAGATTAGTAACCCTCAATTGTCGTCGTATTTGGCACAAAAAATAACAACCCGCAAAGACGTGATGCTTTTTTATTGGGAATCAAAAAAACAACATCGAAACTTTACAGACTATATTAAATCACAACTTCCTTAGTTTTAGATTGCAAATTCAGTAAACTCAGCGAATAAACAAATGCAGGAACACTTATCCTGAGTCCTGAATGCACGATGGTCAGCAACCAAAACAAGTAAAAACACCAAAAATAAATATGATTGGTTTCGGATTGACGATACAAATACAAAGGTGTAATAAGCAGAATCAAAATGGCTAAAATACCGAAGGCTCCGTGTTCGGCTAATAATCTGGATAACTCATTGTGTGTAGATATTTTTTTCCCAAACACATGGGTGCTATTTTCTTTTCCGTAACCTAACCCCGAACCTAAAACCGGATTCTTTAAAAACAAATCTATTTCATAGGCGACTAGTTTTTTTCTTCCGTTTCTGGATTCTTTTCTTGGTTTTCCGTTGGGCAACTGATCAGCATATCGTTTGACAATTAGACCATCCGTTTTTGTATTGACCAACATAAAAGAAACAACTCCGACGATTAACAGCAAAACAATTTTCAGTTGAATTAAATGCCTGTACGATGCTTTTTGAGGACGCAAATAAACTTTTGACAAAAACAAAACACAGATGATCAGGCAAACAATTGTTCCACCTCGTGAAAAGGTCAAAAAGCACAGATAAAAAGATCCAAAAAGCAACAACAAATCAAAAATAGAGCGCCATCTTTTTAAAGGTTTTTGCACAAATTGCACAAACAAAATAAAAATAGCAAAACCCAACACGGTTGCCACTTGATTTGGCCCGTAATGAGCTGTCGCATAGAAATTTGATTGCGTATCGAATTTTAAAACGTGTGATGAAAAATTAAAAATGAATAAATACCCTATGCAAGCAAACATGGGCCATTTAAAAAAAATAAAAATCTTGTTGATTTGTTGCAAACTGATCCTTTTCCCGATGCAATAAACAGAGCCCACACCCAACAATAAAGGCCCCATAAAGTCAAAAACTAATTTTGAATAGACGGGGTTTTCAACCACAAAAAAACCCAAGGTAAGTCCGGGGATCAAAGCCAACAAATAAAGAAAATACCATTTGGACTTTGATTCATATCCGTTAAAAAAAATACCCATTCCTAAAAACAGCAACAAACCATATTTACAGAACTCATAAGTTGGGGTTACAGAGGCCATTCTCAAGAAAACTTCTGAACCCACTATATAGCCACCTGCATACAAAACTTGAAAATTTTGGTCTTTTTTGAAAATGATATACCATGTTCCAAACAGAAGGATACTCCAAGAATATATTTCTCCTAAAGCATGGCTGTAATAAATAGCAATCCCCAGAACTAAATGAAATACACTCAGCAGAAGTTCAGTTTTATCATCCGTAAAGGCAACAGCATATTTTGGTTTTAAATTTACCATACAAGCTAATAAATCATTTGAACTTCTTTGATATCATATGCCGAAATACCTTGACTGCTATTGATTAAAAGCTTACCCGTATCATCGATTCCGACGACATACCCTTCAAAAACAGAATCGTCTGCTCTTTTGAACTTCATAATTTTGTTGCGTTTAAATAAAGAAGCAACATAGTGAGCGCGAAATTGTTCGTGTTTTACAGACCAATGCTCCAAGTTCACTTTGAGTTGATTGGCAATTTCAAGAATCAAAATATCTTTGTCAAAAATGCGCCCTGAAACAAGATAGAGCGATGATGCCTGCGGCAAATGATCAAAATCAGATTGATTTACATTGAGTCCCAAACCAATCACTGACTGTATTTCACGTTCACTTTTGAAGGTGTTTTCAATTAAAATTCCGCCAACTTTTTTATTTCCTGACATAATGTCGTTGGGCCATTTTACTGACAAGTCAGGAATTTGGTGTTTTTTTAAAACGGACAAAACTGCCAATGAAAATGCCATATTTAAATTAAAGACTTCCGAGGCATCACTCAAAAAATCTTTAACTAAAACACTCATTATAATATTCTTACCTTTTTCAGAATTCCAAACTGACCCCATTTGCCCACGCCCATTGGTTTGCTCTTGGGCAGAAATAATTGTGAAGTTTTCAATTTCATCTCGGCGAATAAGTTCCTTGAGATAATTGTTGGTTGAATCTATGGCATCGAGTTTGACAAGCCGCATAGAAATGAATTAAAAAACAGAATTTAATCTTGTGTTAAGAATCCAAATTAAATACAAAAAATGATAACTTTGCACACATTCATAGAAAATAATAAATGACGAAAAAGACCATCAATAATGATGTTTTACTGGCTCACATCATCAAAGGAATTGAGGAAGTAAAAGGAAACGACATCGATATTTTAGACCTCAGAGAAATTGACAATTCCGCATGCGACTATTTCATTATCTGCAACGGAAGCTCCAATACACAAGTTAACGCTATTGTTAACTCAATTCAAAAAACTGTTTCAAAAGCTATCAAAGACAAGCCTTGGCATGTTGAAGGAACCGACAATGCCGAGTGGGTGCTCATGGATTATGTAAACATTGTGGTGCATGTTTTTCAAAAACACATTCGTGAATACTACAATATCGAAAGCCTTTGGGGCGACGCCAAAATCACTACCATCGAAAATAAATATTAAAAACAGACTATGTCTAACGATAATAAAAACCCCAATAGAATCCGCATCAATCCTTGGTTGGTTTATGCCTTGGTCATAGGTTTATTCCTATTTATAAGCTATGCCACCGGAGGTTCGAATTTTCAAGAGTTGGCCAAAACCACTTCTTCAAGATTCAATACTTTTTTAGAGCATGGTGATGTTCAAAAAGTAATTGTGTACAACAAAACAGAAGCTGAAGTATATTTAACGCCTGAAGCGCTCAAAAAAACTGAACACAAAGCGGTAGCGAAAGATTTACTCAACCGTCCAAATATCAAAGGGCCGCATTATGGTTTTGATATTGGGAACGACGAAATTTTCCAGAAAAAACTCGAACAAGCCGTTGCTCAAGGCAAACTCAAAGATTACAACTTCATGCCTAAAAGCAATTGGTCTGAGATTTTTATCGGTCTTTTACCGGTATTAATTATCGTTGCTTTATGGATTATCATCATGCGCAGAATGAATAGTGGCGGTGCAGGCGGAGGTGGACAAATCTTCAACATCGGCAAATCAAAAGCGCGTTTATTTGACGAAAAAACAGACATTAAAACCACGTTTAAGGACGTTGCAGGGCTTGAAGGTGCGAAAGAAGAAATTCAAGAAATTGTCGAATTCCTAAAAAACCCTGAAAAATACACCAATTTAGGAGGCAAAATTCCCAAAGGAGCCTTGCTCGTTGGTCCTCCGGGAACGGGTAAAACGTTATTGGCTAAAGCAGTAGCAGGTGAGGCAAAAGTTCCATTTTTCTCGCTTTCAGGTTCTGATTTTGTCGAAATGTTTGTTGGTGTCGGCGCATCTCGTGTTCGCGATTTGTTCAAGCAAGCTAAAGAAAAAGCACCGGCTATTATCTTTATTGATGAAATTGACGCCGTGGGTCGTGCACGTGGAAAAAGCAATTTTTCTGGCGGTAATGACGAACGTGAAAACACACTCAACCAATTGCTCACCGAAATGGATGGTTTTGGTTCCAACTCCAACGTAATTGTATTGGCTGCAACCAATCGTGCTGATGTCCTCGATAAAGCGCTCATGCGTGCCGGGCGTTTTGATCGTCAGATTTTTGTTGATCTTCCGGACATCCGCGAGCGCAAAGAAATTTTTGAAGTGCATTTGGCTCCGCTCAAAAAAGTAGCCGAGCTTGACACCGATTTCTTAGCCAAACAAACTCCAGGATTTTCAGGCGCTGATATTGCCAATGTTTGCAACGAAGCGGCTTTAATCGCTGCTCGAAACAACAAAGAAGCTGTAGATAAACAAGATTTCCTAGATGCAGTTGACCGAATTGTCGGCGGACTTGAAAAGAAAAATAAAATCATTACGCCTGAAGAAAAGCGTGCTATTGCCATCCACGAAGCCGGACACGCAACTGTGAGTTGGATGCTGGAACATGCCGCTCCGCTGGTCAAAGTAACCATTGTTCCTCGTGGACAGAGTTTGGGTGCAGCCTGGTATTTACCCGAAGAACGTCAGATTGTCAGACCTGACCAAATGTTAGATGAAATGTGTGCTACTATGGGCGGTCGCGCTGCCGAAAAAGTTATTTTTGACCGCATCTCAACCGGAGCGCTGAGCGATCTTGAAAAGGTAACGCGTCAGGCACGTGCCATGGTTACTATTTACGGGTTGAATGACAAAATCGGAAACGTTACTTACTACGATTCAAGCGGGCAAAACGAATACAATTTTTCAAAACCGTATTCTGAAGACACCGCCATCATTATCGACAAAGAAATCTCAGCACTCATTGAAAGTCAATACCAAAGAGCGATTCAAATACTTAATGAAAATAAAGATAAGCTCAATAAATTAGCTGATATTCTCATTGAAAGAGAAGTTATTTTCAAGGATGATTTAGAAGATATTTTTGGAAAACGTCCGTTTGAAAAAAACCACGAACCAATCCCTCAAAATACTGAAGAACAAGGCACTGAACAATCTTAATTGAAGCTTGCTTTGGTTTTTAAAAAATCTTAATTCAAAATATCGCTTTGAATTAAGATTTTTTTATCTTTGGGAGATTTCAAAAAATATAATACACGAGTTTCCATATATGAGTCTTTTCAAAAAATTCTTCGGTTCTGGTAACGATGCTTCCGATGACGAAAAGCAGAGTGAATACAACACGCCACAGGCTCATTCTTCTGCACCGGCCGACGAAAAGTTTACTTTTAACTTCAAGAAAAACGGAGGTAAATTCTTGTATTGCGAAGATTTAACCGAAATGAAGGATAATTTTGAGCATATCCTCGAAGAGAACGACTGGTTTGAATCTGAGGCAGCTTGTTATGAGCCAAAACTCTACTCTATGCTCGAAGAAAACAAACTCGAGTACAAAAACGTAACGCAACCCAAATTTTTGCTAGCCAGTTGTGAAAATTTAATTGCCGATGAAGGTTCTATATTGTTTTCATCTAACCAAATCAAACAATACAAGCCCAACGACTTACCTGTAAACATGGTTATTGTGGCCACTACCAGTCAGATTCTTGAAAGCAAAAGCGATGGACTTAGAGCCATCAAAAAGAAATACGATAAAGATTATCCTACCAACATTACCACCATCAAATATTTCGAAAAAGCCAAAGAAGAAGATTTTCTGCAATATGGCAGCAGTGCCAAGAATTTATATCTGCTTCTTTTAGAAGACCTGTAAAATGAACGAAACGCTAACCAGAGCGCTCTCAGGGGTTTTATATGTTGTTGTCTTAATTTCAGCGACTTTATTTCATCAGAGTTTCCTGATTCTTTTCGGGCTGATGCTACTATTGGCCGTACACGAATACACCAACCTTACACAATTGCCCAAAACCATTCCGTTTATATTGGCGATACTTTCATATAGTTTATTGGCTTACAATGAACTACCGGATATTGCCAATTGGCTGTTGTTATTCATCGCGCTGTTTACCTCAATAAAAGCCATTCGCTTTTTATTTGAACAATCCAATGAGCCTCTCTCAAAAATGGATATTCAAATTTATTTGCTCGGTTATATCTTGGTTCCTTTTATTCTTTTGGCCAAGATTCCGCAAAGACCTGAAGGTTTTGTGCCGTCGGCCATGATTGGCATTTACATTTTGGTATGGGTCAATGATACCATGGCTTATGTGGTGGGCAAGTCCATCGGAAAAAACAAACTCTTTCAGCGCATTTCTCCTAAAAAAACCATTGAAGGATTCGTGGGCGGTGTTGTATTTGCCATTATTGCAGGCGTTGTTATGGCTACTTTTTATTTTGACCAATCGACTATTGTTTGGGCTATTATTGCTTTTATGGTCGGTGTTATCGGAACCATCGGCGATTTGATAGAGTCCAAATTTAAACGAATAGCCGGCGTCAAAGACAGCGGGAATATCATGCCCGGACACGGTGGAATTTTAGACCGATTAGACAGCATTATATTTGTCGGACCTTTTGTATTTTTGTTGTACCAAATAATAAACTATGTTTCATAAAGAAGGCGGAAAAATCATCCTTATCGCCACTACGCTCACCGTAGTGCTATTACTTGCGTCAGATCGACTAATTGAACTGATATGGCTCAAAAAAACCATCCAAATCGCAGTACTATTTTTACTGATTATGGTATTGCAGTTTTTCAGAAATCCAAAACGTATCGTTGACATCAACGACCACCATATCATTGCACCGGTTGACGGAAAAGTAGTTGTGATTGAAGAAGTTTTTGAAGAAGAATATTTCAAAGACAAACGCCTTCAAGTATCCATTTTCATGTCGCCCATCAATGTGCACGTGACTCGTTATCCCGTGAACGGAAAAGTAAATTTCAGCAAGTACCATCCCGGAAAATATCTAGTGGCTTGGCATCCGAAAGCCAGTACCGAAAACGAACGCACCACCATTGTAGTCGAGAACCGCATTTTTGGAGAAATTTTATACCGCCAAATCGCCGGAGCTTTAGCTAAAAGAATTATCAATTATGCCAAACCAGGCATGCAAGTAGTTCAAGGAACCGATGCCGGATTTATTAAATTTGGTTCACGTGTGGATTTGTATTTACCCATCGGAACACAAGTAAATGTTCAGTTGAATCAAAAAGCCGTAGGCGGAAAAACGATTATTGCCATCAAAGAAGCATGAGTCAAAAAGATTTAGATACCCGTTTTGCAGAAGCCGTTGCCATAGCCGAAACTATGTCACAAGCTGACTTACCGCAAGATGTAGCATTGCGCTTGTATGCTTATTACAAGCAAGCCACTATGGGTATGATAAATCCGTTGAGCATGGGCAGTGCATCGCACATCCGAGATGCATTTAAAACCAATGCCTGGATGCAAATCAGTCATTTGACTTCTACTGAAGCCAAAGAGCTTTACATTGAAATGATCCATGATTTGAATCAAAATAAACCATGAAAAAAATTTGCTTGTTGAGTCTCGGACTTGTTTTGGCATTGACCAGTGCATGCCAAAGGAAAAAACTCACCGAAGTAGTCGAAGTTCCATTGCCTTCAAAAGACGACAAAATGGTCATTGGCAACCCCGAAGATGTCAAAGCTGATGAGGGCATGTACAAAATGGAAGCGCTTCCATACGGCTATGAAGCCTTAGCGCCCAACATCGATGCGCTGACCATGGAATTACATTATTCAAAGCATTATCTTACTTATACAAACAACCTCAATAAAGCTGTAAAAGAAGCAGCTCTTGAAGACACACCCATTGTAGATTTACTCAAAAAACTTGACTTGAACAACGCCGAATTGCGCAACAATGCAGGTGGTTATTACAACCACGGCTTATTCTGGTCAATAATGAAACCCAAAGCAGCCAAGCAGCCAAAAGATACATTGGCTTTGGCCATTAATCGCGATTTTGGTTCGTTCAATGCTTTTAAAGCACAATTTCAAGAGGCCGCTTCCAAACAATTTGGCTCAGGTTGGGCATGGTTGGTGACCGATGCCAACGGAAAACTACAAGTGACCAGCACAGCCAATCAAGACAATCCACTGATGTCCAATGCAACGATCAAAGGCACGCCTATTTTGTGTCTAGATGTTTGGGAACACGCTTATTACTTGAATTATCAATACAAAAGAAAAAAATACATCGAGAACTTTTTCAATGTCATTGATTGGGAAAAAGTGAATGAAAAATATGAAGAGGCCATTGCAAAATAGGCCTCTTTTTAATTAAAATTATATGAGAAAAAATTTATCCTTCCTTTTATTAGTTTGTAGCTTGGGATTATTGGCTCAAGAAACACACCTCAAAAACATTCAAAAACTCACCTTTGGCGGTGATAATGCCGAAGCTTATTTTAGTCCAAACGGTAAAATGTTGACCCTACAAGTCACCAACAAATCCATTGGCGCCGAATGTGATCAGATTTATACGTTGAATTTGACCGACAAAGAATTCAATCCGCAAAGTTTAAAACGAATCTCTAACGGAAAAGGCCGCACTACTTGCTCTTATTTTATGCCCGATGGCAAGTACATCATTTTTGCTTCAACGCACGGCTCACAATCTGAATGCCCGCCACCGCCCAAACCCCGCGAAGGAAAATATCTTTGGGCGATTTACCCGGAATTTGATATTTACATGGCTGATTTAAACGGAAAAATTGTCAAACAACTCACGAATTCTCCGGGCTATGATGCCGAAGCAGTAGTCTCGCCCGACGGTAAAAAAATTGCCTTTACCTCTACCCGCTCAGGCGATTTAGAACTGTGGACGATGAACCTAGACGGAACCAACTTAAAGCAAGTTACGCACGGATTAGGCTATGACGGCGGAAGTTTCTTTTCGCATGACAGCAAAAAATTGGTTTTTAGAGCATCTCGCCCAAAAACCCAAGCCGAAATTGAAGACTATCAATCGCTTTTGAAAGACAATGTCGTCGCTCCAACTGAAATGGAAATTTATACGTGTAATGTAGATGGTTCTGACCTAAAGCAAATCACGCATTTAGGTAAAGCCAATTGGGCTCCGTTTTTTCATCCTTCTGATAAAAAAATTATTTTTTCATCGAATCATCACGCGACCCGCGGATACGATTTTCAATTATATATGATTGATGTAGACGGAACCAACCTGACGCAAATTACCTTTGACAGTGAGTTCAACGCCTTTCCGATGTTTTCGCCCGACGGAAAAAAATTGGTTTTTTCAAGCAATCGTCAGCAACAAGCCGCACATGAAACCAATGTATTTATTGCGGATTGGATTGATTTAGATCCGGCAGAATATGTCAATGAAAACAACCTCAAAAAACACATCAGCTATCTGGCCTCAGACGAGTTAAAAGGGCGTTTAGCCGGTTCGCCAGAAGAACAAAAAGCGGCCGATTATATTGCTGCTGAGTTCAAAAAAATCGGACTCAAACCGTATCTAGGAAATTCATATTCGATTCCGTTTGAATACAGCTATAAACTCAATCCAAAAGATTCGCTTAATCCTGAAAAAGTCAACATCAAAGCCCAAAATGTGGTGGCCTATCTTGACAATAAAGCGGCTAAAACCATTGTGATCGGGGCGCATTACGACCATTTAGGGCTCAATGAACACGGCAATTCAACCAAGATGAATTCAAAAGGTGAAATTCACAACGGTGCCGACGACAATGCTTCAGGTGTAAGCGGTGTTTTAGAATTGGCGCGGATGCTTTCACAAAACAAAACCCAAGAAAAAGCCAACTATATTTTTGCTTTGTTCTCGGCTGAAGAAGACGGTTTACTAGGTTCAAAAGAGTTGGTTGATGTCATCAAAAAACAAACAAACAATGTAGCGGCGATGATCAATATGGATATGATTGGCCGACTCAATGCTGCGAAAGATTTGCAAGTGGGCGGCACCGGAACTTGTCCGGAATTTTCAAAAATTGTCGATCGCAACAAACCCGCCGGATTTCATGTAACGATGGATGAAAGCGGTACCGGACCTACCGATCACACTTCGTTTTACCTCAAAGATATTCCGGTGTTGAATTTCTTTACCGGAACGCATTCTGATTATCACAAACCCAGCGACGACGAGGACAAAATCAATTATTACGGTGTTAAGAACATCTTGGAATACGTCTTTAGATGCGCGAATGAAATCGCCCATTTGGATGCGATTGTTTTTACGAAAACCAAAGCCAACGCTGAGAAAATCCGTCCGAAATACAAAGTTACGATGGGCATCATGCCTGATTACAGTGAGCATCCGGACGGAATGCACATTGATGGCGTCACCGAGAATCGTCCGGCACAAAAAGCGGGCATACAAGAAGGCGATGTCATCACCAAAATTGGTTCAACCATCGTCAAAGATGTTTACAGTTATATGGAAGCGCTTGGAAAAATCAATCCGGGCGAAGAAGTAGACGTTACTTTTAGCCGAAACGGAACTTCACAAACCGTCAAAGTAAAATTTGAATAAAACAAAAAGCACCTTTTTCACGAGGTGCTTTTTTTATTTAAGAATAGTTGATTTTTATTTAAGCGATGCCAAACTTTGTTCTAAAGTAGCAATTTTGGCCAGTGCATCGGCTTCTTTTTTGCGTTCCATCTCAATGACTTTTTCAGGCGCACCACTGACAAACTTTTCGTTTGACAATTTGGCCTGAACTGATTTGAGGAAGCCTTTAGTGTAATTGAGCTCTTCGGTAAGTTTTTTTACTTCGGCTTCGAGATCAATATTTCCGGTGATTGGAATAAAATATTCATTTGATTTCACGCGATACGAAAGCGCACCCTCCACTTTATCTTGAACATATTCAATGCTGACCACATTGCCCAATTTAGAAATAATGGCATCAAAGAAAGTCGATGCATTCTCTTTGTTGACAATGCGCAAATCAATAGTGTCTTTGAAAGAAATGTTCTTTTCTTTGCGAATGGTTCTAATGCCTGAAATCACTTCTGCGGCAAACTCAAAATCACTCACAAGTTGCGCATCATAAGCTTTAGTGGTGGGCCACTGAGCCACAATCAATGCTTGTTCAGGAGTGCGCTCGGTGATGTGTTGCCAAATTTCTTCGGTCAAGAACGGCATAAACGGATGCAACAATTTCAAATTGGCCTCGAGCAATTCAATGGCTTTTTCAAAAGTAACTCGATCAATCGGTTGTTGGTAGCCTGGTTTGATCATCTCTAAAAACCACGAACAGAAATCATCCCAGAACAATTTGTAAATGGCCATGAGCGCATCTGAAATTCTGTATTTGGCAAAGTTATCTTCAATCTCGGTTAAGGTGTGTTGCAACTTGGCTTCATACCAAGCAATCGCTGCTTTTGATGCTTCGGGTTGCTCAATATCGGCTACTTCCCAGCCTTTGATGAGTCTAAAGGCATTCCAGATTTTATTGGCAAAGGCTTTTCCTTGCTGACACAATTCTTCGTCAAACAAAATATCGTTTCCGGCCGAAGCGCTCAAGAGCAAACCAACACGTACTCCGTCAGCTCCAAAACGCTCAATGAGTTCAAGTGGTTCAGGCGAATTTCCGAGTGATTTTGACATTTTACGGCCTTGCTTGTCGCGCACCAATCCGGTTAAATACACATTGGTAAACGGTTTGGCATCGGCATATTCGTAACCGGCAATAATCATACGCGCCACCCAGAAAAACAAAATGTCCGGGCCGGTCACCAAATCATTGGTCGGATAGTAATATTTATAATCTTGATTTTCAGGATCGAGAATTCCGCCAAACACTGCCATCGGCCACAACCAAGATGAAAACCAAGTATCGAGCGCATCGGCATCTTGGCGCAAATCAGCAGCCGTTAAAGCGCTGTTACCGGTTTTGGCTTGGGCTAATTCTAAAGCTTTTTGAGGCGTTTCAGCAACTACAAAATCTTCTTTCCCGTCACCGTAATAGTAGGCCGGAATTTGTTGTCCCCACCACAATTGACGCGAAATATTCCAATCGCGGATGTTCTCGAGCCAATGACGATACGTATTGTTAAAACGACTCGGATAAAGTTTTACTTCTTCGGTTTCTAAAACTGCTTTGATGGCCGGTTTAACCAATTCTTCCATTTTAAGGAACCACTGATCAGACAAACGCGGTTCAATAACGGCTTTGGTTCTTTCGGAAGTGCCCACTTTATTGAGGTGATTTTCGGTTTTGACCAAAGCGCCAATGGTTTCGAGTTCGTGTGCGATTTCTTCACGCACTACAAAGCGGTCTTTGCCGGCATAATGCAAACCAAAACTATTTAAGGTAGCGTCTTCATTGAAAATATCAATGATTTCTAAATTATGGCGCTCGCCGAGTTCTTTGTCGTTGACATCGTGCGCCGGGGTTACTTTCAGACAGCCGGTTCCGAATTCCATATCGACATATTCATCAAAAATAATTGGAATCACGCGGTTGCAAATCGGCACAATGGCTTTTTTGCCTTTGAGGTGGGCATAGCGTTCGTCGTCGGGATGAATACAAATAGCGGTATCACCCAAAATGGTTTCGGGACGCGTGGTAGCGATGGTCACAAACTCTGATGAACCTTCGATTTGATATTTGAGATGATAGAGTTTTCCGTTGCGCTCTTCGTAAATTACTTCTTCATCAGAGAGCGTGGTTTTGGCTTCGGGATCCCAGTTCACCATGCGGTAACCGCGGTAAATATATCCTTTGTTGTATAAATCAACAAATGAATGAATCACCGAAGCGGTCATGTCATCGTCCATGGTGAATTTGGTGCGCGACCAATCGCAAGAGCAACCCAATTGTTTGAGTTGTTCGAGGATGGTTCCGCCGTATTTTTCGGTCCAATCCCAAGCGTGTTTGAGAAACTCTTCGCGGGTGAGGTCATTTTTATTGATGCCTTCAGCCTTGAGTTTGGCTACTACTTTGGCTTCGGTAGCAATCGAGGCGTGATCGGTGCCCGGAACCCAGCAAGCATTATAGCCTTTGAGCCTTGCGCGACGAATGAGTACATCTTGAATGGTGTTGTTGAGCATGTGTCCCATGTGTAAAACACCGGTGACATTCGGCGGCGGAATTACTATGGTGTACGGAGTTCTGTAGTCGGGAACTGAACGAAAATAGTTGTGATTCATCCAGTAGTCATACCACTTTTTCTCGATAGTTTTGGCCTCAAATTGCGCAGGAATAGACATATTAATTGAATTTCAGAATATTGATGGTAAACGTTTGCGCCCCCGATTGAAGCGGCATCCTTTTGGGGCGGGGTTCGACCCAAAAGATACAGCGAAAAGCGGGAAATGGCGCCCATAAAGCAATTGCAAACGACTGACAAATCATGCCAAAGGCCGCGTGGTATGCTTTTTGGTAGCGCAAAAATAATTAATTAAAGGCTGATAAAAAATTAAGAATTAATTATTTGCACATTCATCAAAAGAAAGTATTTTTAACCAACCTAAAAGAGACTGAAATGAAAAAATTAATACTGTTGGCTGTTTTGATCGGTTCTGCCGTGACGGCCGCTGCCCAAGGTGCTAAGATTGAATTTATTGCCAAAGACAACACCATTGATTACGGCAAAGTATACAAAGATACCGACAGTGGTTTGCGCTCGTTTGAATTTAAAAACACCGGTGACGCTCCGCTGATTATTACCGACGTTCATTCGACTTGTGGCTGTACAGTGCCTTCTAAACCAACCGAACCGATTATGCCGGGAAAAACCGGAAAAATCGATGTAAAATACAATATGAATCCGGGGCCGATTCGCAAAACCATTACGGTTGAGTCAAATGCAGTAAATGTTGAAGGTGGACGCATAGCCCTGAAAATTAAAGGCGAGGTTTTGGTCAAAGAAGAAGTCAACATTCTTGAAAAGAAAAAGACAATGACCACGAGTGATCAATAAAACACAAGAGCTTCAAGAAATTGAGGCTCTTTTTTTTGGCTTATATTATTTAGAGTTCGTTTTGTAATTCAAATTGAAATTCGAGGTTTTTACCGCCTCGTTCAACCTTAAAATACATGGTTTTTCCTTCGTGCGTTTTGAGTAAATCGTTGATTTGTTGCAACGAATATTTATAGGTTTGTACACCGTTGATGCTGATAATGATATCGCCTTTTTGCAAACCACATTTTTCGGCCGGTGAATTCTTTCTGATACCCGCTATAGAAAAAATAGGTTTGAGCGAAAACTTGTATTTGAATGGTTCTATTTTATCGCCACTTCCGTTAAAGTTTCCTCCTGATTTTACTGTTGCCAATCGAACCGTTTCTTGTACCCATTGCGTTCCGTCGTTTTGAAGCTCAATTCCACTCATATTATAGTTGAATGGCTCGTAAAAATATTTACTTTTTTTGAGGCCGATGGTTTGGTTTGGATAATCGATTAAAATGTCAAATCGTTTGAGTAATTCACCCCCGACAGAACCTCGTCTTCCGCGAACTCGATTAACACTTTTAACTGACAACGAATCCGGGAAAGAAACGATAGGTTTTACAAATTTAAAATCTCCAACTTCAATGCCCGAAATCTTGGCGCGCTTGCCGTTGATGTCGCCGCTAAAACCGCGCCCGAGGTATTCTTCAAAATTAGGTTGTGGTACTTGGGTTTTGGGTTCGGCGTTTTGAAAAACCCATAAAGCATCACTGTTACCTGTATCAATAAGCATTTTAGAACTTTGTTTTTGATTATTGAGCAAAACATTCAACTCGAAATACGGTTTAGATTTTTCTATACTGATTGGAAAGGTTACAAATTTTTTATCGAGTTTTTGATGGGTTTTGGCCGCATCGTTATATACAATAATTTTTCGTTTACTGTAATTGATTTGCACCAAATGATCTTTAAAAAAATGATACCCGATGATTCCATTGACCGGAATGCCAATATGGGATGAGAAATTAAAATCCTGATCAAGCACTATGTACACATCATGATGTGGGTCGCTCAAACCGTCAAATGATAAAACATTGTCAGACGATTTAAGACCATCAATTGCATCAGCACTACCCAAACCCCGAAGTTTTATTTTCTCAACTTGATTAAAACGAACTTCAGATTTGTCTTCAAGACTGAGTAATATAGTTTCTTCAACGCCAGAATCAAGTAAAAAATGAAGCGGAACCCCATTGACTTGAACTTCAATAAACATCAAATTATTAATGAGTTGAAACGGAATCACAGTTTTGCGCTTTCCGGGTTCAAAGACAAAACCTTCTTGCGCCCAAAGTCGGCAAGTGGAAAGCAACAAAAAGAGCCAAAAGGCAATCCGAAGTTTCATAGGTTTGGTTTAGATTTTAAAATTAAGTAAAAAACAACGCACAAAAACCAAGCTTCTCAATATTTAACCTTCAGAATTGGTCTGCGATTAAAAAATTCGCAAATTTGCATCACTTAAAAAAACATTGCACTATGCCAAAAGTTTCCAACAAAGGAAAACAAATGCCCGAATCACCGATACGGAAATTGGTTCCTTATGCCGACATTGCCAAGAAAAAAGGCCACAAAGTATATCACTTAAACATCGGTCAGCCCGACATCAAAACGCCTGAAGTGGCTATGAATGCCGTAAAAAATGCCGACATAAAAATACTAGAATACAGTCATTCAGCGGGGTTTGAAAGCTACAGAAATAAACTTTCTCAATACTATAAATCACACGGTTTACCAGTTGAAGTAACCGATATCATCATTACCACCGGTGGCTCAGAAGCCTTACTATTTGCGATGGGCAGCACCATGGATCAAGGCGATGAAATCATCATTCCTGAGCCGTTTTATGCTAATTACAATGGTTTTTCAACGGCTTCTGGGGTCAAAGTGGTTCCGGTAATTTCAACCATCGATACCGGTTTTGCGCTTCCGCCAATCGCTGATTTTGAAAAACTCATTACGCCAAAAACCAAAGCAATCCTTATTTGTAATCCGGGCAATCCAACCGGTTATCTATATTCAAAAGACGAAATGCTTCAATTGGCCGAACTGGTCAAAAAACACGATTTGTTCCTGATTGCCGACGAAGTTTACCGCGAATTTGCTTATGATGGCTACCAACATCATTCGGTCATGAACATTCCAGGTATTGAAGAGCACGCCATCATGATTGATTCGGTATCGAAGCGTTACAGCATGTGCGGTGCGCGTATTGGTTGCATTGTTTCAAAAAACAAAGAAGTTATGGCAACGGCCATGAAATTTGCTCAGGCGCGTTTGAGTCCGCCGACTTTTGCACAAATTGCCAGCGAGGCAGCGCTTGAAACGCCTCAAAGCTATTTTGACGAAGTCATTACCGAATATCTTGAGCGCCGCGATACTTTAGTCAGCGAGCTTCAAAAAATTGACGGTGTTCAGGTAGCGATTCCCAAAGGTGCTTTTTACTGCATCGCCCAATTGCCTATTGACAATGCCGATCATTTTGCGCAATGGCTTTTAGAATCGTTTGACTTGAATGGTGAAACGGTTATGGTAGCCCCGGCTGCCGGATTTTATTCAACTCCGGGCGTTGGACTCAATCAAGTGCGCATTGCTTATGTGCTCAAAAAAGAAGATCTGATTCGTTCGGTGCAAATTCTCAAAGAAGCGCTTGCTCAGTACAACAATAGGTAGTTTTTTCAGGAGCTCATTCCTGCTGTACGCTATATCTTTTGGGTCGCAATATCTGTTGAACTGATTGTGTAAAGTCAGCCCCAAAAGGATGCCGCTTCCATCAGGGCTAGAGCAACTGACTCCAAAATAAACTTCATAAAAAAAGCAACTTTTTCAAGTTGCTTTTTTTATTTAGCTCAACCGAGCATTTATCTTTTAATCGAGAAGTGAGATTTAAACGTTCTCTCTACTCCGTTTTCTTTATAAAATACCTCAAACCAGTAATCGGTGGCCGGAACCGGTGTTCCATCCAAGGTTCCATCCCAGCCTTGGCTTGATGGTCTGATTTCTTTTAGGAATTTTCCGT
>JAFDZC010000012.1 GCA_018267095.1 Bacteroidota bacterium | reverse complement strand
CTTCCTACTGGAACTTGGACCATTAATCCGGGGAACATCTCAGGAACTGGTTCTTCAACAACCGTATCTGGTTTGGCTGCTGGTTCATACAGCTTCACTGTGACTAATAGCGAAGGTTGTACTTCAGCGGCATCAACTGAAGTAACCATCAACGCACAACCGCAAACGCCATCAGCTCCGATTTCTGGTGGTAATCAAACAGAGTGCGCTGCTAATCCAATGCCTACTTTGACAGCTACTGCAACGACAGCTGCTGGAAATACAATTGTATGGTTTAACGCTGCACAAGATGGTTTTGAGGTAACAAACCCAACATTAAACACTGTAGGAAGCATTACTTACTATGCTGCATCTTTCAACGGTACTTGTTACTCTACCACAAGAGTTCCTGTAACATTGACCATCAATGCTGCTCCGGTTGCTCCTTCATTGGCTAATATTACCGGTCAATGTAGTGCTACGGCTCCTGCTCCAACGATGACTGATAACTGTGGTAATACTTTAACCGGTGTTACTTCTGACCCAACTACATACAATACTCAAGGTACTTATTTGATTAACTGGAACTTTAACAATGCTAATGGACAATTTGTTGTAGCCGCTACTCAAAATGTAGTTGTTCAAGATACACAAGCACCAATTGCTCCTGTATTGCAAAACATTACAGCTCAATGTTCGGTAACAGTAACGCCTCCGACCGGTCAAGATGCTTGTGCTGGTCAGGTAACTGCTACCACTATTGATCCGTTAACTTATCAAGGTGAAGGAACCTATACGATTCATTGGGTATTCAGTGATGGCATCAACAGCACTACAGCAATTCAACAAGTAATTATTGATGATACTGTTGCTCCATTGATTCCTGCTTTGGCTACAATAACCGGAACTTGTTTGGTTAATGTTCCAACGCCAACCACCAATGATACTTGTAATCCTAATACAATTACGGGTACAACAACTGATCCGTTGAGCTATACGGTTCCTGGAACCTATACAGTAACATGGACTTTTGATGACGGAAACGGAAACGTAATCACAGCGCCACAAACCGTGATTGTTAACCCGGCGAATGCTCCTGATCAAGTTCAAGGATTGGCTCCGTGTAACGATGATAATTCTCCAGAAAGAGATATTGATTTGAATACCTTGTTGCCTCAAGGTGTTGCAACCAACGGGACCTGGGTAGACTTTGACAACACAGGAGGTTTGATCGGAAATACATTCACACCATACCAAGTTCCGGTCGGTACTTATATGTTCAAATATACTGTTGCTGACGGAGATTGTAACAGAGTGGTTGAATTGACCATGACCGTTGATGATGATTGTGAAGTTGGCGGTGAATGTTCTGAACCATTAGTCCATAACGCTTTTTCTCCAAATGGAGATACGACAAACGCAGTGTTTGTGATTGAACAACTTGATCAAACTGAATGTTATCCGACTAACTCAGTTGAGATTTACAACAGATGGGGTGTATTGGTATATGAAACTAAGCAATACGACAATGATCAAAGAGCGTTCAAAGGAACCTCTGAAGGACGTGTAACAGTTGACAAATCAGCTCAATTGCCAACCGGTACTTATTTTTACATCCTCAACTATACTGATAAAAAAGGTAACAGTCACCACAGAGAAGGTTACTTATACCTAACCAGATAAACCAAACTCAAATCTAACGCCTGAGGGTGTCAAAGCCCTCAGGATTAAAACAGAAAACTAATGAAAACAAGAATATTAACTTTCGTTTTGATGTTTACAGCCGCGGCGGGGTTTGCGCAACAGGATGCTCAATTCACGCAGTATATGTACAACACAATCAATATCAATCCAGCTTATGCCGGATCGAGAGGTGCTTTGAGTATCTTTGGCCTACACCGTACGCAATGGGTTGGTTTAGATGGTGCTCCGGTAACCAATACGCTATCGATGAATACGCCGATTAATGATAGCAGATTAGGTTTGGGGTTGTCATTCATTAATGACAGAATTGGGCCTACCAAAGAAAATTCAATATCAGTTGATGTTTCCTATACGATTCCAACCTCTGAGACCTATAAATTATCATTCGGTATCAAAGGAACCGGAAACTTTTTTGGATTGAATACTTCAGATTTAAATCCGGAGCAACAAAATGATGCTGCTCTTGTTAACTACAATAAGTTTACACCTAACATTGGTGCCGGTGTTTATTTGCACTCTGATAAATCATACATCGGATTGTCTGTTCCGAATTTTATCCAAAACAAAAAGCTCAACAATAGCAATGGCGATAACGTAGCAATTCTACAAGAAAGAATCAACTATTATTTGATTGCCGGACACGTATTTGACTTGACGCCGGATATTAAATTCAAACCAGCTGTTTTGACCAAAGTGGTCACAGGATCGCCATTACAAGTAGATCTTTCGGGTAACTTTATGTTCTATGAAAAATTTGTGTTGGGTGCTGCCTATCGTTGGGATGCTGCTGTAAGTGCTTTGGCAGGTTTCCAAATTACTGATGGTTTGTATATAGGTTACGGATATGATCTAGAAACCACTAGACTCAGAAAATACAATTCAGGATCACACGAGGTATTCCTCAGATTTGAATTATTCAACAATTACAACAAAATTATTTCTCCTCGATTCTTCTAAAATTGAAACATCATGAAAAATAAAGCAATACTATTTATATCGTTTTTGAGTGCTTTAACCTTTAATGGTTATGCTCAAAATGCCGGTATCAAAAAAGCTGATAAGCAGTATGCCAAATACGCATACATCGATGCGACTCAGACTTATGAGCGTGTGGCCAACAAAGGTTACAAATCGGCAGACATGTTTCAAAAATTAGGAAACGCCTATTACTTCAACGCTGACTTGACCAAAGCAGCCAAATGGTATGGAGAATTGTTTGCCATGAATACCGAAGTTGAACCCGAATATTACTATCGTTATGCTCAATCGCTTAAAGGAATTGGCGATTATAAAAAGGCTGATGAAATGATGCTTTTGTTCAACCAAAAAGCCGGTGAAGATTTGCGTGGAAAAATCTTCAAAGACAAGCAATATTACATGGATGAGATCAAGGCAAATTCAGGTCGATACAAAATCGAAGATGCCGGAATCAACTCAAAATATTCTGATTACGGAAGTGCATTTTCGGGCAATATGTTGGTTTTTGCTTCCTCACGTGATACCGGAAGTTTTGCGCAGAAAAAACACAAATGGACCAACCAGTATTTTACAGGTTTATATGCTGCAGAGCAATCAACTGATGGTGCTCTAGGCATGGCCGATAAGTATGCCAAACAAATCAACTCAAAGTTTCACGAGTCAACTCCGGTGTTTACCAAAGACGGGAAATACATGTATTTTACCCGAAACAATTTTATCAACGGAACCAAAGGCAAAGATGCCAACCGCATTACCTTATTAAAAATATACAAAGCTACGCTCAAAGAAGGCGTTTGGCAAAATATAACTGAATTGCCGTTTAACAGTGACAATTACAGTGTAGCTCACCCGATGCTGAGTCCGGATGAAAAGACTTTGTATTTTGCATCAGACATGCCTGGAACCAAAGGGCAATCAGACTTGTGGAAAGTAGCTATTACTGGTGAAGACAGCTATGGAACGCCTGAGAATTTAGGAACAAAAATCAATACTGAAGGTAAAGAAACTTTCCCGTTGGTAACCGATGAAAACGAATTGTACTTTGCTTCTGACGGGCACCCTGGATTGGGCGGTTTAGACATCTATATGTCGCGTATGAATGCCGATGGAACTTTTCAAGAGCCGATCAATATTGGGGCACCGGCCAACTCACCGCAAGACGATTTTGCTTATTTGATTGATACCAAAACCCGTAAAGGATTCTTGTCTTCTAACCGTGAAGGCGGAATGGGCTACGACGATATTTACAAATTCATCGAAACACGTAAATTGGTTTGTGAGCAAAATCTTTCAGGAGTTGTAACCGATTTAGAAACCGGCGAAATTCTGCCAAATACCAAAGTCACTTTGTTTGATGAGAAATTCAACAAACTCAAAGAAGTAGCTTCTGATGACAAAGGTTTCTATGATTTCGGAAACGTTGAATGTGGTAAAGTATATTATGTTCGTGCCGAAAAAGAGCCTTATGAAACCAAAGAACAACGCATTACTATTTCAAAACAAACCGGAAAAACAGACTTGCCGATTCAACTCGAGAAAAAAGTCAAACCGGTTACCGTGGGCGACGATTTGGCCAAAGCTTTTGGCATCAAAATCATCTACTTTGATTTAGACAAATGGAACATCCGTCCGGATGCCGCTTTAGAACTTGAGAAAATCTTAGATGTGATGAAACAATATCCGGCCATGAAAATTGATGTTCGTTCACACACCGACTCACGTCAGACACACAAATACAATGAAAAGCTATCTGATCGTCGTGCTAAATCGACCATCGCTTGGTTGATCAAAAACGGTGTAGATGCCAGCAGATTAACCGGTAAAGGTTATGGTGAAACTCAATTGGTGAACCGTTGTGCCGATGGCGTACAGTGTTCAGAAGAAGAGCACCAAGCCAACCGTAGAAGTGAATTTATTATTACAGCTTTATAATTGCAAATTTAAATTTTGTTGGGAAGGGATGTTGTTTCGGCAGCGTCCCTTTTTTTGTAAGATGATAAAACTTATTTTGAAAAAAGTGATTTTCTGAAATAAAAAACAAGCACTAAAAAATATACAAAATAGTCAACAGCATAAGCCATCACTACTCCTTTTGCTCCAAACATTGGCGACAAAATATGCGCAACTGAAGCAAGCAAAATAAGCGAAAAAACCTCCGACAAAATGTACGCTAAGGTTCGTTGTTTGGCCAAAAGCTGATAACCTAAAATGAGTGAAGCTGCTTTAAAAAAATCACCCAAAAGTTGCCAAAAGAACAAATCTGAAACCGAAGCAAAATCATTGGTAAAGCAAATCGCTACCAGCTGGTCGCGCAAGAGAAATATAAAAAATAAACCAGTCGCAAAAACCGGTAAAATCCCTTTATAATAACTCATGAAAATATTACGCGTAGCGATATCTGAAGTAGCCGCTGATAATTTTGGATAAAAATAAACCGTCAAAACCGTTGAAATAAACAACAAATAAAGGCCTGAAATACGACTCATCGCTTCCCAAAACCCGGCTTGCTCCATACCGCTGGTGAGAATGAGATTTTGGCGAATCATCAAAAGTGTCCAAGAACCAACTACCGCTGAAACCAAAGTCATCAACGCATAAGACGAGAGATTTTTAATTACCTTCAGGTCAAAATAGCACTGACGGAGATAATTTTTGAAATCAATAATTCGATTGAGT
The DNA here is from genome assembly GCA_018267095.1 of Bacteroidota bacterium. GTDB lineage: Bacteria > Bacteroidota > Bacteroidia > Flavobacteriales > Flavobacteriaceae > Flavobacterium. Next base: position 96,156 of record JAFDZC010000012.1, on the reverse strand, counting down.
TGAAACCACGAAATCCAAAACAAAATTGCCGGCGGAATAATTAATGAGAGCAAAGCACCAAAGGTTTTAAATTCGTTTACAGCCCAAAAAGTAAAGCCCAACGCCACAACATTGCCCCAAATATTAATCCAAATAACTCTTTGGTATTGCCCCAAACCATTGATAAAATAGGTCAAAACCATCCCGCCGATATAAAACGGAAAACTCAGTCCCAATACCAAAAACAAATTTTGAAAATGTTCTTGCGAACCAAAAACCGCATTATTCACTGATTGCCCTAATACAATCAATCCCAATCCTACAAACACCGAAACCGACAACAACAAAATAAAAACCGAGGCTATTATTTTTTTGAGCTCATCGGTGTTCTCTTTGTTAGCCGCGATTTGTTTGACAACGCCATTCTGAATACCGAGCGTGGCAATACCTTCAAGCGAAGTGAGAAAATTGCGCAAATTGCCCGTCAATGCCAAACCGGCCGGACCAACCATCATAGCCATAATCTTTGATGTGGCCAATCCGGTAAAAATCTTAATCAGCACACTCACACTGTTGAGCGAGGTAACTTTGAACAAAGGCGTTCTTCGGATTGACTTATAAAAACTCAAAACTCTGGATATAAAAGTTGGTTACAAAACTAGCATTATTTTATATAAATGAATTGAAAGTAAATTTCAGCATTCAGATTATGAGGTATTTTTAATAACTTTAAAATCTAAAAAAAAGCTAGGTGAAAATTAAACTAATACTTGCAACATTTATTGTTTGCTTGAGTTCTTTGACGGTAAAGAGCCAGAGTATTTCGTTGTATAATCAATTTCAGGGCAGATATAATTTCACTTTTATCGGAAATACACTCAATCCGCAAGAAAATACTTTTATGTCTTCGGCGAGTATTTTAACAACTTCTTCGGCGCAATTAAACTTAGCCCCCACAGACCAAATCGAAAAGGCCTATTTGTATTGGGCCGGATGCGGACCGGGAGATTTTGAAGTAAAGCTCAACGGAACAACTTATACGGCTCAGAGAAATTTTACCCACCACCGATTCTTGGGCGGAAATCCATTAGACTATTTCAGTGCTTTTGCTGATGTAACCACACTATTACAAGCTACCGGAAACGGCACTTATACCTTATCAGAATTAGACCTTAACCCTTGGATCAATTATTATTTTTCTTCAAGCAGTACCAATTTCGGCGGTTGGGCAATTATCGTCGTGTATAAAAACAACAGCCTTCCGCTCAATCAAATCAATATATATGACGGTTTTCAAGCCATTCCAAATGACATCAATATTAACTTAAACAACTTAGATGTTACCGATACCAATAATTCAAAAATTGGGTTTCTGGCATGGGAAGGCGACAGCGGTATTGCTGTAAACGAATCCTTGTTCATCAATAACAACTTAATTGATTCACCGCCGCTCAACCCGTCGACCAACGCCTTTAACGGAACCAATACCATCACCAATTCAAATGTCTTGTACAATATGGATTTGGATATTTACAGTTTGCAAGGCAACATTAATTTGGGCGACACTACCCTACCCATCCGAATGACTTCTGGTCAAGATGTGGTTTTAATTAATGCAGTTGTTACCCAACTCAATCAACGTTTGCCGGATGCTACTGTTAGCGTTGACCTGATTGAAAGTCCTTGTAATTTTAGAGACGTAAAAGTAGATTATACTGCATATAATACTTCGGGAACCTTAGCCTTACCGGCCAACACTCCGGTTTCGGTTTATTTGGGCGGAACCTATTACCAAACCATTTACACTCAAAATTCGATAGCGCCAGGCGGAAGCGAATCGGGTATTTTTAATTTTGTTTTACCGCAAAATTTAACCAGTCCGTTTGATTTTAAAATGATTGTAGATCAAAACGCATCCGGACAAGGAACGGTCATTGAACTCAACGAAGACAACAACGAGTTTTTAACTTCCGGAAGCATCGGAATCGCACCCGAACTAACTCCTCCGCCTAACTTGGTGGTTTGCAACGAGGGCGATTTTAAAGGCACGTTTGATTTTTCAGGTTATGCCGATTCAATGCGACAAAATCCAACAGATTATGTTCGGTTTTATAACACTTCTGAAGATTTGATCAACAATGCCAACGAGATTACCAACTCTAATCATTTTATCGCCGATCATACGCCAAAAGTGATTTATGTAAAAGTGGGTCACGAAGATTGCTACCAACAAACCCATTTTGAATTGCAAACCCGGAAATGCCCACCCATTGTATATAATTTTGTTTCGGCCAATAATGACGGAGCCAATGATACTTTTCACATCGATGGTTTGTTTAATATTTTTTACAATTTCAGATTATATATATACAACCGTTGGGGAAAATTGGTATGGATAGGCAATAATAATTCCGGTGAATGGGATGGCTATGCGCATAAAGGTTTGATTGTTTCAAATGAAGAAATTGCGAGCGGAACCTACTTTTATGTGCTTGAACTTAATGATCCTGAATATCCTGAACCAATGACCGGATATTTATATCTAATTCAACCTTAGGGAATTTTAATTCGTAATTGTTCATTGGTCGGTATACTTTTGGTCATCAATAAAATGAGATGTTGCAAAAGTTATCGAGATTTAAATTACTTTAGCGTCGCAAAAAAAAAATTGAAATGAAAAAACTATTTACCCCAATAGTAATGTTATGGTCATGTATTTCAGTGTTTTCACAAACTTCTGAAGACATCAAGAAAATACAAACAGCCAACAACATGACTGAACTTAACCGTTTAGCACATATAAAAGATTCCACTGCCAAAGCCCAAAAAAAAGTAGCATGGCAACAAGCGGCAATCAAAGGCTGGCCAACCACGATCAAAGGAAAAAAAGGGAACTTTAAAGAACTCATGCGCTTGGATGAGTCCGGAAACCCCGTTTATTTCACCACCGATAATGTTGGCGCTGCATTAACTACACGTGCTAACCGACTCAACAGCGGGGGAAGTTTAGGACTAAGTCTTGACGGACAAGGCATGACCATTGGTATTTGGGATGGCGGAAAAGTAAGAGATACCCATGCTCTATTGACCGGACGAGTTACTCAAGTAGATAACGCTACCGAACTTTCACTTCATGCCACGCACGTTTCAGGTACCATGATGGGTGGTGCTAATGCAAATCCTTCTGCCAAAGGCATGGCTTCACAAGCTTTACTCAAGGCTTATGATTGGAACAGTGACGAATCAGAAGTAATCAATGCGGCTTCCAACGGATTGTTGATCTCGAACCACTCATACGGCGCTGACCCGGCTTCGGTTCCGGTTTCTATGTGGGGAAGATATAACGGTGAGGCACAATCGTTTGACGAAATCATGTACAATGCTCCGTATTACCAGATGGTAAATTCAGCCGGAAACTCACGAAACGCCGGTTATAATCCTGATAAAGAAGGATATGATTTACTATCCGGAAAAAGCAACTCAAAAAACGGAATTATCGTTGCGGCAGTAAACCAAGTAACCAATTACACCGGACCGGCAAGTGTTACCATGTCAGGCTTTAGCAGTTGGGGTCCGTCTGACGATGGGCGTATCAAGCCAGATATTTGCGGCAAAGGAGTTAATGTCCGTTCAAGTGTCTCTACTTCGGACACTTCATACCAACAACTCAGCGGAACTTCAATGTCTTCACCTAATGTTGCCGGAACATTGCTTTTATTGCAACAACACTACAAAAATGTCAAAGGTTTTTTCATGAAAGCTGCTACCTTACGCGGTTTGACTTTGCATACTGCCGATGAAGCCGGAAGCGATCCGGGGCCAGATTACCGCTTTGGTTGGGGACTCATGAATGCTGAAAAAGCTGCTGTTCTCATTTCAAAAGAAGGTGCCGAATCATATATCCAAGAAAATGATTTACTGCAAAGCAATACTTATTCATTTGACGTAAAACCTTTAAACACCGCCCAACCCATAGTAGCTTCAATTTGCTGGACCGATCCTGCCGGAGCTACGGTATTTGGGGTTATTGACAATCCAAAACCTGCGTTAGTCAACGATTTAGATTTGCGTTTGATTCAAGGAAGTCAAGAAAATTTTCCGTGGAAACTCAACCCAGCCATCGTTGATGATCCGGCCACCAAAGGCGATAATAAAGTGGACAACATCGAAAAAATAGAACTCAGTAATCCCAACGGAACCTACACTGTTACGGTTTCGCACAAAGGAAATCTAACAAATACGCACCAAAATTATTCACTCATTATCAGCAACGTAATACACAATCCCATGTTGTTGAGTACTAATGAACCTGTACTGAAAAGATTTTGTCAAGGAACCAATGAGGCTCAGTTTAATTTTCATTTAAAAACACCGGCAAATTTTACCGATTCAGCCGTGATGAGCATGACCGGGTTACCAACTGGAGCAACTACAAGTTTCTCATCTGCAACCATGACTGCATCTGGCAACGGAACTGTTTTTATCAGTGGTTTGAGTTCGGCTGCAGTAGGAACTTATACTTTATTGCTTAAAGCTGACACAGCTACCTACCACGGCGAGCTAACTTTGACCCTGGTGATACAAAATGAGTTAATTACAGGCCCAAGTTTGACTAGTCCGGCCAACAACACCAATCCGGCCAGCATTGCTCCTACATTGGTTTGGCAAAATGTAGGATCAAATGTTGCCAGCTACACCATTGAATTGTCAAAGACGGCAGATTTTTCAGCTGATGTAGAAATATATACCAGCAACACCAACCAAATTGATCTTGATGGATTAGATGCCGGAAGCAACTATTATTGGCGTGTAAAATCAAACAATGTTTGCGGAACTTCAGCTTACTCAGCGGTTTATTTGTTTACAACCGCTTGTAGCAATGACAATCAAATTAGTGTGATAAATATTGCAGCACATTCAGCTCAAATTAATTGGACCAATCCAAATGGTTCGTCAAGCTTTGAAATTGCTATTGTTCCCAGCGGTCAATCACCAGCTGGTTTGTATCAAACAGTCAATACGAATTCATACCTTGCCAATGGCTTGAATTCTTTTTCCAGCTATGATATATACATTCGTGCGCAATGCAGCAACAATGTATTTTCTGCCACAAACACAGCCTCATTCAACACTAAAATAGATTATTGCTTTGACAATGTATTCTACGATACTGGTGGTCCGAATGGAAACTACTCAAACCAAGAAAATGACATGGTTACTATTTATCCTCTGAATGCCGGTGAAAAAGTAAGCGTTACCTTTACCTCGTTTCAGTTAGAAGATCAAATCGATCGTTTGACCATTTACAACGGCCCCAACAATACCTATCCGTATATTGTTGAACAATATGGCTTTACCGGCAACAACAATCCGGGCACCATTACCTCGACCGATGCTTCCGGAGCTTTGACATTTTTGTTTTACTCAGACGGAGCCAATACCTATCCGGGATGGTCAGCCTCGGTAAATTGCTCGGTATTGGGACAAACAAAATTTGAGAATTTACCGTTTTTGTATTATCCAAACCCAGTACAAAATTCCATCAACATTAGAAGTAAAACAACTATTGATAGGGTTGAAATATACAATATGTTAGGGCAATTAGTCAAAAATGCCGCTCCGAAAACAAACCAGTCTTCGATTGATATTTCAGACCTGAGCAGCGGTCAGTATTTGATGAAAGTAGCTACCGGTCAATCGTATAATACGGTCAAAATAAGCAAAGAGAACTAGTAGATAATTGTAAAGCCTTTGTTCAGTTTTTTTTCAAAGGCTTTTTTATTTCTATATTTGAGCCTTGAAGCAAATTATTTCCATACAAAATCCGCTGGTTAAATCACTGGTTCAGTTGCAGGAAAAAACCAAAACCCGCAAGCAAACCGGTACTTTTTTAATTGAAGGAAAACGCGAACTTGAACTCGCCCTCAAAGGTGGTTATCAGTTGCAAACTGTTTTGTTTTGTCCGGAATTAATCGCTATTGAAAAACTACCCAAAATAGACGCTGCTGTTGAACTGATTGAGATCAGCAAAGAAGTGTATCAAAAATTAGCTTATCGCGATACCACCGAAGGTTTAATCGGCATAGCCATAAGCCGTTCGTTATTGCTGAGCGATTTAAAATTACCTCAAAATCCGCTGATATTGGTAGCTGAATCACCCGAAAAACCCGGAAACATCGGAGCCATGTTGCGCACCGCCGACGCCGCCGGAATCGATGCTGTGATTATTGCCGATCCCAAAACCGATTTGTACAACCCCAATGTAGTGCGTTCAAGTGTTGGTGGTTTGTTTACCAATCAAATCGCCACCGGAACTTCAGAAGAAGTGATTGCCTACTTACAACAAAACAACATTGCTATTTACGGTGCCACTTTACAAGATTCAACACCCTATTTCATCCCTAATTATCAAGAACCTACAGCGCTAGCAGTCGGGACCGAAGCCACCGGACTCACACAAATTTGGCGCGATAACACAAAACAAAACATCATCATCCCCATGCAAGGCACACTCGATTCAATGAACGTTTCGGTAGCCGCTGCCATTCTACTTTTTGAAGCCAAAAGACAACGTAACTTTAAATAAATATCTATGAAGAAAAGTTTTTTTCTCTGCCTGACCTTTGCCGCGCATTTTAGTGCGATGGCCCAACTTAGCGCCCAACAAATCGATCAATTGGTTCAAAGGACTTTAACAACTTACGATGTTCCGGGCATCGCCGTGGCTGTGGTCAAAGACGGAAAAGTCGTCCATGCCAAAGGCTATGGAATTCGCTCCATCAATAACCCAACTCCGGTAGACGAGAACACCTTATTTGGCATTGCTTCCAATAGCAAAGCCTTTACAACAGCGGCACTGGCTATGTTGGTTGATGAAGGAAAACTCAAATGGGACGACAAAGTGACCCAGCATATTCCTGAGTTTAAAATGTATGACGATTACGTTACCAAAGAATTCACCATTCGCGATTTGCTTACCCACCGCAGTGGATTGGGTTTAGGCGCCGGCGATTTGATGATTTGGCCCGATAAAAACAATTTCACAACGCAAGACATCATTCATAATTTGCGCTATCTCAAACCTGTTTCTTCGTTTAGAAGCAAATATGATTACGACAATTTACTGTATATCGTGGCCGGTGAAATTATTCACAGAACGAGTGGTTTGAGTTGGGATGATTTTATCGAGCAACGCATCATGAAGCCTCTTGAAATGAATCATAGTGCGGCTTCGTATGTTCGATTAAAAGATACTTCGAATATTATCATGCCGCATGTACCGACCGACGGAAAGCTCAAAGCTATTGCGCGTTATAAAAGTCAAGTATTTGATCCGGCAGCCGGAATTTACTCAAGCGTAGCCGATTTAAGCCAATGGGTTATCATGCAATTGAATAAAGGGAAATACGGTTCTGAAAACAAAAATCAACTATTTTCAGAAAAACAACACGCTGAAATGTGGACTCCGCAAACACTACAACCCAACAAAGCTGTTGCGCCTTACTTTTCGCACTTTAAAGCGTATGGTTTGGGTTGGCAAATCACCGAAGTCAAAGGAAATCTGCAAATCGGTCACACTGGTGGTCTAGACGGAATTGTTACCCAAGTAACCATGCTTCCTGAACTTAATTTGGGCATTATCGTTTTGACCAACCAACAAAATGGTGCCGCCTTTAATGCGATTACCAATACCATTAAAGATTCGTACATCGGTCTAAAATCAGAAGATTATGTGGCGCAATACAGCGCACAACGCAAAGAAAAAGAAGACAATGCCGATAAAATCACCGAAGAAGTCTGGCAAACCGTCGAACAAAATCTAAAAAAACGCATCCGAATTCCGGTTGAACTCTACGCCGGAACCTTCACAGACAATTGGCTCGGCGATATTGAATTAAGCATCGATAAAAAAGGAAAACTGCGATTTGCCTCGAAGCGTTCGCCACAACTCCAAGGCGAAATGTTTTATTACAAAGACCAAACTTTTGCCCTAAAATGGGATAACCGCAGCTTTTTGGCCGATGCATTTGTAATCTTTAGTCCGGATCTTAAAGGCATCAAAATGAAAGCCATATCTCCGCTCACGGATTTCAGTTATGACTTTCACGACCTTGATTTTGTAAAAAAATAAGTCGCAGCTTTCGAATCGCTTGTATTTATTGACCACAGCGGTTGCACATTTGATTTCTTCTTCATAATTTAGGGAATTCAAGTTTGCTATTATGGTTGAGATTGATATCGAAAAAGAGAACAAAGCCATTGCTCAGGAATATAAAGAGCTTTTGCGCATCAGTTATCAAACGCTTTCTGCTGAAGACAAAAAACTCATCAGAAAAGCTTTTGATTTAGCCGTTGAAGCGCATCAGGACCAACGCAGAAAATCAGGTGAAGCCTATGTTTTTCATCCAATTGCCGTGGCCAAAATTGTGGCTTCAGAAATTGGCTTAGGCGCCACCGGAATTGCCGCTGCGCTCATGCACGATGTCGTTGAAGACACGGATATTACAGTAGCCGACATTGAACGCCAATTCAATCCAAAAGTAGCGCAACTCGTTGAAGGTCTGACCAAAATATCCAAGGTTCAGAAAGACTTGAACGTATCGATGCAAGCCGAGAATTTCCGCAAGATGTTGCTCACACTCAACGACGATGTGCGTGTGATTCTCATCAAACTCGCCGACCGCTTGCACAATATGCAAACCATGGAATCGATGCCTGAATACAAGCAAATCAAAATCGCTTCTGAAACACTGTATATTTATGCTCCGCTCGCGCATCGTTTGGGTTTGTACAACATCAAAACACAATTGGAAGATTTGGGACTCAAATACACTGAGCCCAAAGTGTACAGCGATATTGTGAGCAAAATCAAAGAAACCAAAGAAGAACAAGACGCTTACATCAAGGATATTTCTGAAGTGCTCAAAAAATCACTCGACGAAGAACAACTCGATTACATCATCAAAGGCCGACCAAAATCGATTTATTCGATCCGGCGCAAAATGAAGGCACAAAACGTGACTTTTGACGAAGTGTACGACAAGTTTGCTTTAAGAATTGTGTACAAATCCAATCCGCACGACGAAAAGTTTTTGGCTTGGAAAATATACTCGATTGTTACCGATCATTATCGCCCGAGTCCGAGCCGTTTGCGCGATTGGATCTCCTCGCCAAAATCAACCGGATATGAAGCTTTGCACATCACGGTGATGGGCCCGAAAGGTCGCTGGGTAGAGATTCAAATTCGCAGCGAACGCATGGATGAAATTGCCGAAAAAGGATATGCGGCGCACTACAAATACAAACAAGGCGCGAATGAAGAAAGCGGCCTGGATGTTTGGCTCAATTTATTGCGTGAAGCCTTAGAAAACTCAGAGAGCAATGCCGTTGATTTTGTAGAAGATTTCAAAATGAATCTCTACGCCAAAGAGATTTTTGTCTTTACACCCAAAGGAGAAATCAGATCGCTTCCGAAAGGTGCCACTTCACTGGATTTTGCCTTTAGTATTCACTCTGAAATTGGCATCAAAACCCGCGGAACCCGCGTCAACGGAAAATTGGTTCCGCTCAATACCGAACTCAAGAGTGGCGATCAAGTTGAAGTCATCACCTCACCCAACCAAAAGCCAACAAGTAACTGGCTAGATTACGTAACTACTTCACGCGCCAAAAATAAAATTAGAAACGTTCTCAATGAGAACACCAAAAAAATTGCCGAAGACGGAAAAGAACTCCTCACGCGCAAATTGCGTCAGCTCAAAATTACACTCAGTGAGCAAGTAGTCAACGAATTAGTTAATTATTTCAAACTCAAAACCAGTTTAGACTTGTTTTATCGCGTTGGTATTGGCTCGATTGAAAATCAACACCTCAAAGATTACGCAGCACAAAAGAGCAACACGCTCATGAATTTCTTCAAGGCCAAAATCAAGCGTCCGCACCAAACAGCCGACGACGACATCAACAAACCCGAAATCAGCAGCAACTACGACATGCTTGTTTTTGGGCCTGATCAAGACCGACTCAACTACAAACTATCGTCTTGTTGCAACCCGATTCCGGGCGACGAAGTATTTGGTTTTGTATCGATCAATGAAGGCATCAAAGTGCACAAAAAAGATTGCCCGAATGCCATTAGTTTGCAATCGAATTACGCCTATCGCATCATCATGGCCAAGTGGATTGATTCGACCCAACAAGAATTCAAAGCCAGCCTTGAAATTACCGGTATGGACAGCATGGGACTGACCAACGAACTCACCAAAGTCATCTCGAACAACATGCATGTGAACATTCAGAGTATTGCCCTGAGTGGCGAAGCCGGAATTTTCAACGGACAGCTTACGGTGATTGTTCAGAACAATCTAATTCTCAAAAAACTCATTGAGAACATTAAAAAAATTGATGGCGTTGAAAAAGTCACGCGGGTGAATCTGAAATAATCAATGATTGAAGACAGAAAACCAACAATTAGTTTATTAAGTGTAAAAAGTTTAAGAAGTTTAGTTGAGAGATTCATCTAACTGACGACTGACGACCGACGACTGACGACCGACAACCGACGACTGACCACATAAAACATTAGTTTCTGATTGAAGCGAATGTTTCTGTGAGCCGCTCGCGTGAGCGATTGAAGCTAAGTGCCGCGCACTGCGGAAAGCGCGACCCGCAGGGACACGCCCAAATAATAAACAACTAACGACTGATGACCGACAACTTTCTATTGTTGAAAACTCGCCCCTATTGTTGAAGTTTTAAAAGTCAAAAAAAACAACCATAAACATTAAAAAAATATCTTTGCAACATGACTTTAGTTGCCAACGATAACAGTAAAAATCAGGAAATCGTAAAAAACGTTTTTACGAAATACCTCGAAAACAAAGGCCACCGAAAAACTCCGGAGCGCTACGCCATTTTGCAAGAGATTTACGAGTGCGACGATCATTTTGACATCGAGAATCTGTACATCAAAATGAAAAACAAAAACTACCGCGTGAGCCGTGCCACTTTGTACAACACCATTGAACTCTTGCTCGATTGCGGTTTGGTGCGCAAACACCAGTTTGGTCAAAATCAGGCGCATTACGAAAAATCGTATTTTGACAAGCAGCACGACCACATCATCATGACCGATACCGGCGAAGTGATTGAGTTTTGCGATCCGCGCATTCAGACCATTAAGAAAACCATTGAAGAGATTTTCGGTATTGAAATCCACAATCATTCGTTGTATTTCTATGGCAATCGCAAAGAAAAAGAGGTTTAAAGTTAGGGCGTTGCCTGCGGCCGGGCTGTCCGCACTCGCTTTGGCCCGCTGCGCGCCAAGAGCTCAAACAAAGCGTCCATCCCTAACGCAACCGGTTTCTAAAACAAGCTGATTTTTCAACGGACAATACACAACCAATAACACACAACTTACAACACACAACTAAAAAATGGCAGACTTACTACTAGGCCTCCAATGGGGCGACGAAGGCAAAGGAAAAATCGTCGATGTACTCACCCAAAATTATGACATTATTGCGCGCTTTCAGGGCGGACCCAACGCCGGACACACCTTAGAATTTGATGGCATCAAACACGTTTTGCGCACTATTCCCTCGGGTATATTTCACCCGAATGCGATCAACTTAATTGGCAACGGCGTCGTGATTGACCCGGTGGTTTTTAAATCAGAACTCGAAGGCCTCGCCCGTTTCAACATCGATTTACCTAAAAAATTATTGCTTTCTCGTAAAGCGCATCTGATTTTGCCCACTCATCGTTTGCTGGATGCAGCCTCAGAAACCGCCAAAGGCAAAGCCAAAATCGGTTCGACACTCAAAGGCATTGGCCCAACGTATATGGATAAAACCGGACGCAACGGTTTGCGCATTGGCGATATTGAATTGGCTGATTTTAAAGATCGATACCGCGCTTTGGCCGAGAAACATGAAGCAATGATTGCTTTTTACGATGTTAACATTCAATACAATTTACCGGAACTCGAAAAAGAATTTTTTGAAGCTATTGAAACACTCAAACAACTTCAGTTCATTGACAGCGAAGAATATTTAGCCCAAGCTCAGCAAGACGGAAAATCTATTTTGTGTGAAGGAGCACAAGGCTCACTGCTCGATGTCGACTTCGGAACTTATCCGTTTGTCACTTCATCCAACACCACCGCAGCCGGAGCTTGTACCGGACTGGGCATTGCTCCGAACAAAATCAAAGAAGTGTATGGCATCTTCAAAGCCTACACCACGCGCGTTGGCAGCGGACCTTTTCCAACCGAAGATTTTGGAAATGACGGCGACACTATGGCCAAAGTAGGTAATGAATTTGGTTCGGTCACCGGACGCAAACGCCGTTGTGGTTGGCTTGATTTGGTAGCGCTGAAATACGCGGTTCAAATCAACGGAGTTACGCAACTCATGATGATGAAAGCCGATGTTTTATCTGGATTTGAAACGCTCAAAGTGTGTACGGCTTATCAATATCGCGGCGAGCCAATTGCGCACATGCCCTACAATATTGAGCCCGAAAACCTGAGTCCGATTTATCGCGAATTCAAAGGCTGGCAAGCTGATTTAACCGGTATGAGCGCCTATGAATCTTTGCCTATTGAACTCACTCAATACATCGAATTCATCGAAAATGAAATTCAAGTGCCTATTAAAATTGTATCGGTAGGCCCAGACCGAAAACAAACTATTGTTCGTTAAAAATTAAAATCAAATCATGAGAATCACACGCGTTTTTACCGCTTTTTTTGAAAGTGAGAAAGCCGGTGGTCTTGTTTTGATTTTGGCTACTTTGCTTTCGCTTATTCTGGCCAACTCACCCTTGCAAATTCATTATGTTGCGTTTTGGGAACAACCGATAGGCTCGCATTCATTGTCTGAATGGATCAACGACGGGCTGATGGCGATTTTCTTTTTGCTCATCGGTTTAGAACTCGAGCGTGAACTCTACAAGGGCGAACTTTCAAGCCTTAAAAATGCTACTTTACCATTGGTCGGCGCTTTGGGCGGAATGGTTGTTCCGGCAGTTTTGTTTACGGGCTTTAATTGGGGATTAACCACTCAATCAGGTGCAGGCATTCCGATGGCCACAGACATTGCGTTTGCTATTGGCATCTTGTCATTGCTCGGAAAAAAAGTACCAACTTCACTCAAAGTTTTTTTGACTGCCTTGGCCGTGATTGACGATTTGGGTGCGATTCTGATTATTGCGATTTTTTACACCAAAACCATTTCGTTTGCTTATTTGTTGGGGGCACTCAGCATTTGGAGTATTTTACTTATACTCAACCGACTCAAAATTCATCATTTATTGCCTTATTTAATCGGCGGAATTCTGATGTGGTATTGCATGTTGCATTCAGGTGTTCACGCAACCATTACCGGCGTTTTATTGGCATTTGCCCTTCCGTTTGGCAATGGCAGCAAAAAGACGCTCTCGTACAAAGTTCAGAATGCATTACACCTGCCGGTAGCTTTTGTCATCTTACCGCTTTTCGCGCTGGCCAATACCGGAATTATTTGGTCAGGAACTGCACAAGATAATTTTACACAACCGGTCAGTTTGGGCATTATAGCCGGACTAATTATCGGAAAACCGATGGGTATTTGGCTGTTCTCAAAACTCGGAGCGATGACCAAAATTTGTTCTTTGCCCGATGATTTAAAATGGTCGCACATAATCGGCGCCGGTTTTTTGGGCGGCATCGGATTTACCATGTCGATTTTTATCACGCTGTTGGCCTTTGCTGATTCAACTAACATCACGCATGCTAAAATGTCGATACTATTGGCATCACTTGTTGCGGGATCCATTGGTTTTGCTTGGCTCAAAAAAACGCTACAATCATAAAAAAAAGCCGCCTTGTGAGCGACTTTCTTTGTGTTATTTATTGATTTAAAACCCGAAAATAAACGATTCGGATGGTTGGATTTTTACTAGCATATGCCCAACGCCTCCACTGACTTTTAATTCAGCTGTTTGCTTTTGGTAGAGTTGATCTTTGAGCGAATAAGTTCCGTCTTTGAGTTTCCATTGCGCAATAACTTCTGCGGGAACTTTTAAATCAAAATGACTCTCGGTCACCCAAGAACAATTGGCCACCACCACAAGTTTTTGTTGCGCCGACCAACGAGCAAAGGCGTAAATCCCCGGATCGTAGCCAGTGGTAGTTTCGCGGTTGGCTTTTTGTAAATCAGCAAACGAGCCCATAAGTGCTGAACTTTGCTTTGTAAAATTGAGCAATCGACTGTAAAAATCTCGCAACTGTTTTTCAGAATCACTCAGTTGACCGCCGTCAAATTTTCCGCCGTTCATCCATCGTTGATGATTCGGAACCCCAACATAATCAAAAATAGAGGTGCGCGAAGGTTTGCCAAATCCGCCGTCAATTGCAGCCGCCTCGCCTACTTCTTGACCAAAATAAATCATGGTTGGCGAAGTGCCTAAAGTGGCTGAAATCACCATGAGCGGTTTTCCTTTTTCAGGTGTGCCGGCAAACTCCGGACTGGCCAAACGTTGCTCGTCGTGGTTGTCGAGAAAATGCAACATATGGTGATCAATATCGCTGTATTTTTGTTGGATGTCTGAAACATGATCCGGCAACGCTTTTCCTTGAATCACGGCTTTTAAATGGTCATACAAATCGACTTTATCGTACAAATAATCCATTTTGCCCAAGTGAATATAATTTCGGTATTCATTCGGATTGTAGACTTCGGCCAACAAAAAGGCATTTGGATTTTTCATCTTGATGGATGAATTCATAAAGCTCCAAAACTCATACGGAACCATCTCGGCCATATCGTATCTGAAACCATCCACACCTTTGCCAATCCAATACAAGGCAATATCGCGGAACTTTTTCCAAGAACTCGGAACGTCTTTGTCTTGCCAAAAAGCATAGTGCTCTTTGTATGATTTTTGGTCATAACCTTTGGGCAATTCGGGAAAATCTTTGCTTCCGTCCGGGCGAATTCCGTAGTTAACTTTTACGGTTTCATACCAATCGTTGATGTCGGGTTTGGCATTGCGCGATCCGTTGCCGGTCCATTTAGCCGGATATTCAAAAAACTTTCCGTCAATCAGCGGATTGGCCTCGCCGTTGAGTGGTTTGTAATTGTCTGAAGTAGGCACTTCAAATGCCTTTCCGGGAATGTAATAGAAGTTGTTGTTGCGGTCGTATTCTACACTGGTATTGTCATCGGCACCAAAATCACGAACGCCCGGCGGATTGGATTTTCCTTCATATTTTCGAGCAATATGGTTGGGAACAATGTCAATAATAAGCTTGAGTCCGTTTTTGTGGGTTCGGGCAATCAGCGCTTCAAATTCTTGCAAACGCTTGGCCGGATCAACCGCCAAATCAGGATTGACATTGTAATAATCTTTCACCGCATAAGGTGAACCCGCGCGACCTTTGACCACTTCAGGGTCATCGTTAGAAATACCGTATTTTGTGTAATCGCGTACCAAAGCGTGGTGCGGAACTCCGGTATACCAAATATAGGTGACACCCATTTTTTTGATTTCTTGCAAGGCTTTATCGGTAAAGTCGTTGAACTTACCCACCCCATTTTCTTCTAGGGTGCCCCAAGGTTTGTTGTGGGTGTTTTGATTTCCGAACAAACGCGTAAATACTTGATAAACCACTTCTTTGTGCGGTTGCGTTTTGGCTTTGTGTGCAGTCATGGGTTTCTTTTTGACGTTCTGGGCCTGAGCGCTGAGTGTTAAACCAACGGCCAACAGGCAAATAGCTCTTTTCATAGTGCTTAATTTAACTGAAAGTGTACAAATATAGTTATTCAAACTTCACTTAAAACGCGCTGATAAATAATTCTTAATAGCCATTTTCATTGCGGGCTTTTTCATAAATTTGGCAAAATTTTTTGCGTTGAAAATTACTCGGTTTAGTCTATTTTTTGGTTTGTTGATTCTGATGATGGAATCTGTGGCGGCACAGGCTCCGAAAAAAATCATCATTGAGCATTCTGACTTTGCAGATGTCAATCAAATCGAACTACCCGATGCCTTTTTGCTTACTGGAAACGTGCGTATTTTTCACGACGGAGTACGCATGTTTTGCAACAAAGCTTATTATTTTCAGAACGAAAACTATGTCAAAGCGTTTGGCGATGTCCGCATGATTCAAGGCGATACTTTGTTTATGAACAGCAAATATGCCGAATACAACGGCAATGTAAAACAGGCCTTTGCTACCGGAAAAGTGGTTTTGCGTTCGCCTGATATGACTTTAGAAACAGACACGCTTAACTACGATCGCGTTTCACAGCAAGCCTATTACAATACACGGGGCGTTATTGTCAATAAAGACAATGTGCTCAAAAGCAAGTCAGGTCGCTATTATGCCGCCGAAAAGAAATTTCAGTTCAAAACAGCCGTTACGATCACCAATCCGAAATATGTAGTAAAATCAAATCGTTTGGATTATTACAACCACAATGGTCAGGCGTATTTATTGGGTCCATCGACCATTACCTCAAAAGACAATTTTATTTACACCGAAAAAGGCGATTACGACAGCAAGAAAAACATCGGGCATTTCATTCGCAATTCGTATATTAAATACAAAGACCGACGCATCGAAGGCGACAGTTTGTATTACGACCGAACACGCGAATTTGCTTCGGCCACCAACAATGTAAAAATCACCGACACCATCAACAAAGGCATCGTCAAAGGTCATTATGCCGAGGTTTTTAAAAAGAAAGATTCGCTTTTTGTGACCAAGCGCGCCGTTGCGATAAATTTGGTTGATAAAGATTCGGTATATATTCACGGAAAAATCTTGATGGTGACCGGAAAACCGGATCATAGAATTGTTCGCGCCTACAACAATGCCCGTTTTTACAAAACCGATATGAGCGGCAAATGCGATTCGATTCATTCGAGTCAAACGACCAATATTACCCAACTCATTGGTAAACCTATTTTGTGGAATTTCAAAAACCAACTTACCGGTGATGTGATGCATTTAATTGGCAATGACAAAACCCAAAAACTCGACTCACTCAAAGTTTTGACGAATGCTTTTATCATCTCAAAAGACACGATTGGCGACGGATATAATCAAGTCAAAGGCTTGAACTTGTTCGGAAAATTCAAAGACAACCAACTCTACGAGGCCGATGTAGTCAAAAATACCGAAGTGATTTATTACATGCGCAATGATCAAAACGAGCTCATCGGTATCAACAAAAATGTCAGCAGCCGCATCAACATGACCATGGAAGGGAACACCATTGACACCATGACGTTTTTTACCAATGTGGATGGCGATATTTACCCTGAAAAAGATTTACCTGAAAATGCCCGAAAATTACGCGGTTTTGTTTGGCGCGAAGACGAACGAATCAAATCAAAAGACGATTTGTTCAGTGCTGAAGACAATGCATTGGATGAGAAGATTCGGAATGAAAAGAAAATCAGAGTCGAAAAAGAAAACATTAACTTATTCAATGAAAACCCGAGACTTGATTTATCAATTCTGGATACCATAACCTATCAGGAAATTTTTGAGAGATTTAATCACAGAATCATTATTGACAAAAGAGGGCAATATCTACTAGTAAAAAATAAAAAGTTTCAATTTCCATTAAACGAGCGTTCTGTACTCAACTACAAAATAAAGTTTCCACAATATGCCCAAGAAATTTTTATTAATGAAAGATTGTGGAATTGGGATACAATGATTCATGGTCCATATGATGGTGGCAACTTTAATGACGAAAACAATGACTTTGTTGATGACTATGAACCCGAAATAGATTCTGAATTAAAGAATACATTTTCTGAAATATTCAACAAATACAACAATAAGATAATAGTTGACAAAAACGGTCAATATATGTTGGCCAAAGACGGAAAATTTATGTTTCCGCTCACTCAATTTTCTGTTCAAAACTATAAGAATCAGCATCCTGAACATTCCAAAGAAATTAAATTTAATAAAAAATTATGGGATTGGAATACAATGATTCATGGGATTTATGATGGTGGTAATTTTGACGAACAACCCAAAGGGGTGCTTTCAAATTCAGAATATGCTGATATTTTAAAAAAATTCAACAATAAAATCATCATTGATAAAAATGGGCAATATATGTTGGCCAAAGAAGGAAAATTTATGTTTCCACTCAATGAAAATGCAGTAAAAATATATAAGGCTAATCACCCCGAACACGCAAAGGAAGTCAAAATTGATAAAAAAATATGGGATTGGGATTCAATGATACATGGACAATACGACGGTGGTAACTTTGATGGAAGATAAAATGAATATTGATTTTCTTAAATACCAAGCACAAACCTCACCCTATCCGCTCGGCATGGAAATTTCACATGCCCAAGGTTCTTACATTTATGATGTACATCAGAACAAATATTTAGATTTTGTAGCAGGCGTTTCGGCTTGTTCGCTCGGACATCAGCATCCGCGTGTGAACCAGGCCATCAAAGACCAACTTGACAAATATTCACATGTGATGGTCTATGGTGAATACGCACAAGATCCGGCGGTGGTTTATTGCAAATTGCTGGCTTCACTTCTGCCCCAACCGCTCGAAAAAACCTACTTGGTCAATTCAGGAACCGAGGCTACCGAAGGCGCGCTTAAACTCGCTCGCCGTGTAACCAGCCGCAGTCAATTAATTTCATGTAAAAATGCCTATCATGGAAATACCATGGGTTCTATGAGCGTTATGGGATTTGAAGAGCGCAAACAAATTTTTAGACCGCTGATTCCCGATGTTGATTTTATTACCTTTAACAACGAAGCCGATATAGAAAAAATCACCGAAAAAACCGCTGGAATTATTCTCGAAAGCATCCAAGGCGGCGCTGGATTCATAGAACCTCAAAACGATTTCTTGCGCAAAGTAAAACAACGCTGTGAGCAAGTGGGCGCGCTGATGATTATTGACGAAATTCAACCGGGCTTTGGGAGAACCGGAAAACTCTTTGGTTTTGAAAACTATAACGTTGTGCCCGATATCATAATTTTGGGTAAAGGTATGGGCGGCGGAATGCCCGTAGGCGCTTTTACGGCTTCGGCGGCTCATATGGATTTACTCAGTGACCAACCTAAACTCGGACACATCACGACTTTTGGTGGACATCCGGTGATTGCAGCTGCTTGTTTGGCGACCTTGCGCGAAATCACCGAAACTGATTTGATGCCGCAAACTTTAGTAAAAGAACAATTGTTTCGCTCTTTACTGGTTCATCCGCTGATTCAAGAAGTTCGTGGCCGAGGCTTGATGCTGGCCGCCATGACTTCAGACCCTGAAATTACCAATCAAGCTATTCTCAGATGCCATGAGCGCGGACTAATCTTGTTTTGGTTGCTTTTTGAAGGTTGTGCCATTCGCATAACACCACCACTAACTATCTCCGAAGAAGAAATACGCGAAGGTTGTTCTATACTACTAAAGGTACTCGACGAAATTCAATCTGAAATACAATAAATTAACCCGAATGTTTGTTAATTAAATTGTTCACAACAAATATTCGTTCAACCCACTTCGAGCAGAACCTTTTCTAATTTTATTTAGGGTTATTTTTAAACTAAAGCCTATGCATTTGAGCGACGAAGAAGAAGACTACAATTTATCACTTTCTAAATTTGAGTCTATGTTGAAAACCAATAAGGTTCTCTTCTTTGACTCGGAAGAATTTGAAGAGATTATCCTTCACTACATAGACATGGGCAAGCCCGCACTGGCCAAAAAAGCATTGAAATTGGCTTTAGAGCAGCATCCCAAATCCACCGGTTTAAAATTGGTTCAGGTTGAGATGATGATTTATGAAGATCAGTTGGATCAAGCCGAAAAATTGCTCAACGAGCTCTACGCCATTGAACCGAACAACGAAGAAATTTACATCCAAAAAGCCAGTATTTACTCCAAACGAGACAACCACGAAAAGGCGGTTGAATTGCTGAAAACTGCTTTGAAGTTTACAGATGATTTGGCCGATGTGTACAATTTAATCGGTATGGAATATCTGTTTATGGATAATCTGGAACTGGCCAAAGAAAACTTTATTAAATGCCTCGAAGAAGATTTTGAAGATCAGTCTGCTCTGTACAATGTGGTGTATTGTTTTGAATTTCTCGATCAAAACGAGCAAGCCATCGAATATCTTTCGCGTTATATTGACCAAAATCCGTACAGCGAAATTGCTTGGCATCAGCAAGGCAGATTGCATTACAGTTTAGGTCAGTACGAGCAAGCACTCAGAGCTTTTGAGTACGCTACTTATATAGACGATGAATTCTTGGGCGCTTTCATGGAAAAAGCCAAAACCCTCGAACGCCTCAAACGTTATGACGAAGCCATCGAAAGCTATAACCGAACCATCGAACTAGACGATCCAACATCATATGCGCTGCTCAGAATTGGCAAATGCTACGAGAAATTGGGCAACAAAAATTTAGCTCTTAAATACTTCAATAAAACCGTACACGAAGATCCGCTTTTAGATAAAGGCTGGATTGCCATTACGGATTTTTACGTTCGTCAAAAAAGCTACCAAAAAGCCTTGTTTTATGTCAACAAAGCTTTGGGTATAGATGATCAAAATCGTTACTATTGGAAGCGTTTTGCTACCATCAATCATGAACTCGGCAATTATGAAGAAGCCGAATACGGATTTAGAAAAGCCGTTGAATATGGTGATCAAATGCTGGACACTTGGTTGTATTGGATTGATATTTTGGTTTATTTGGGCGAATATGAAAGTGGTGTTCAAGCTTTGTTGCAGGCCTCTGAATATTTTCAGGAGCAAGCTGATATTTCGTATCGCTTGGCCGGATTGTACTTTATTTTACACGAAACCGAAAAAGCCAACTTTCACTTAACCAATGCTTTGCGAAGCGATATTAAAAAAAGAACCGTTCTCGAAGAACTATTCCCGGCTGTTTGGGAAATGAGCACAGTGCAAAAATCCATTCAAAAATATTTGTGATCCATGACCCGACTATACGGACTCATCGGAAAAAACATCGGGCATTCGTTTTCAAAAAAATACTTTACCGAGCGTTTTGCCCAAACCGGAGCCAATGACTGTATTTATGAAAATTTTGACCTTGCTCAAATAGACGATTTTAATACGATTCTGGCAAAACATCCAAATTTATGCGGTCTCAACGTAACGATTCCGTATAAAGAAACCATCATTGCGTATTTGGATGAACTTTCAAACAAAGCCCAAAAAATCGGGGCGGTTAATGTGATTCGTTTCAAAAACGGCAAACTCAAAGGATATAATTCAGACGCTTATGGTTTTAAAAAATCACTGAAGCCAATACTTGAATCGCATCACAAAAAAGCGCTGATTCTCGGGACCGGCGGAGCTGCTAAAGCCGTAGCCTTTGCTTTACAAGAGTTGAATATCCCGTATGCCTTTGCCTCGAGAAAAACCGATAGCAACACGATTGCCTATCACCACATCAATGCGACAACTTTTGACAATTTTCAGATTTTTATCAATTGTACGCCTTTAGGAACCGCACCAAAAACAGAGGATAACCCGGATATTCCCTATGAATATTTTACCGAAAAGCATTTGGCTTATGATTTAATATACAATCCTGAAGAAACCTTATTCTTAAAAAAAGCCAAAAAAAAAGGAGCAAAAACCAAAAATGGATGGCAAATGCTCGTCTTTCAAGCTGAAAAAGCTTGGCGAATCTGGAACCGATGATTATTTGGTTCCGAGCGGATGTTGCTTTTTTTGCAAACCAACCGAACGTTTGGCGCGTTCTTCTTTATCGTGTAAATAATCTTTGAATTGCTCCGGAGTCAGAAGAACTTTGACTTCAGCATCGCGTTGTAAATCAATTTCGCGCATTTTTACTTCTTTTTGATCGATGGTCAAACCTGCTTTGTGCAAATCACGGGTAATCACAGCATAGCGCTTGATAATCTCCCTGTAGGTTGATTGTTGATCGGGGCGTAAAACCAACGTTGATTTAAAATCAGTCGCTTGAACTTCTTGATTTGGAGTTTTTGATTCCGAAATAATCTCCTTTTTTTCTTGAGCTACCGCCGAGGCAGCAGAAATAAAAACAAAAGAGCTTAAAATAGCGAAATTTTTCATGTCTGAATAAAACTTAATTAGTGCAAACTTCTTTTTGCGGAGCAAAATAAATAAAATCCTTTTCAAAAATTTTAGGTTTTAACAAATAAAAAATTCATTTCAACTGAATTTATGACAACTGCTCGATAAATCCCTTATTTTCTTTGTATATTTCAGTTGCTTTACTATCTTTCGCCAACCAAAAGTCTAAGTAAATAACCCAACTAAAACATTTTTCGAATGTTAGAAGAAAAGAATGATAACCTGCCAACTCCTGAATCTACGGCAGATGGAAACACAGAATCTACACAAAACCCTGAAAACGAAACTCCTGAAGTAGCTGCCGAAGTGACCGAAGTTGCTTCAGAAGTTGAAGGCTCGATTCCCAACGATGAGGTTGAAGCTACCACTGAAGATGTAACCGTTGCTGAGGAAATTGTTGCAGAAACAATCGAAGAAGTTATCGAAACTCCTGAGGTCATTGCCGAAGTTGAAGTTGAAACGGTCGTTGAAATGACTCCGGAAGAACTAGAACCGGAATTATCAGCTGAAGAAACCGAAACTCAAGCGGATCATGATCATGTGATGAATGCCATTGCAGATGTAACGGCAGCCGAGAGCGAAGATGCGACGATTCGCGAAGAAGCTCCAATGCTCGATTACGAGAGCATGCCGATGGAACAACTCATCAGTGAATTAGAATCGCTGACCGCCACCGACAAAGTGATGTCTGTGCGCAATCACGTCGAAGAACTCAAAAAATCATTCTTAGCAAAATACCATCATTTCTTAGACGAGAAACGCGAAGAATACTACGCACAAAACCCCGAAACCACCGAGGATTTTAAATATCATTTTCCACTGAAGGCAAAGTTTGACGAACTTTACTCGGGTTATCGCGATCGCATCAACAAACATTTCAAAAGTTTAGAAGCCGGGCTCAAAGCCAACCTTGATGCGCGCATGGCAATTGTTGAAGAGCTCAAAAACCTGATTAATCCGCAAGAAAATATCAAAGACACACTCAAGCATTTCAACGAGTTGCGCGAGCGCTGGAAAAATTGCGGACCGATTCCAAAAGACAAATACAACATCGTTTGGAACAATTATCATTTTCACCTCGAAAATTTCTACGATTATTTGCATCTCGACCGCGAAGCCCGCGATTTTGACTTTAAACACAATTTAGAGCAAAAACAAAAAATCATTGCACGCGTTGAAGAGCTTTTGCATGTTGAAGACATCATGTATGCCTTTAGAGAATTGCAAGATTTACACCGCATTTGGAAAGAAGAAATTGGCCCGGTATCTCGTGAACATCGCGAAGAGCTCTGGACCAAATTCAGCGAACTGACCAAACAAATGCACGAAAAACGCGAGGCGTGGTTTGACCGTTTCCGCGCAGCCGAAGAGGACAACCTCAAACGCAAGAATGAAATTATCGCGCAAATTGAGACTTTAGCAGAACAAAAAGCCACCAGTCATGCGGGCTGGAGTGCTTTAGTATCACAAGTTGAAGCTTTGAGAAATAATTTCTTTGCTACCGGAAAAGTTCCGGCTGAATTGAGCGAAGAAACATGGGCAAAATTCAAAAGTGCCGTAAGAAGTTTTAATTTGGTCAAAAACGGATTCTACAAAGACATCAAAAAAGATCAGAATCATAATTTGCATCTAAAACAAGCTTTAGTGGCTCGTGCGCAAGAACTTCAAGACAGTGATGATTTTGAAGCGACCTCACAAATCTTGAAGCAAATTCAAGAAGAATGGAAGACTATCGGCCATGTTCCGCGCAAATTTTCTGACCAACTTTGGACAGAATTCCGTGCTGCTTGCAATCATTTCTTTGAAAGAGCCAAAGCCAACAGAAACAGTGCCAGCGCTGAAGAAGTAGAAGCATTTGAAAAGAAAAAAGCCTATCTTGAAGAGTTGCGTAGTTTTGAAATGACCGGTCACCACAAAAATGACCTCGATGCCATCAAAGCACATATTGAAAACTGGAAAAGCTTCGGAAAAGTGCCTCAAGCGCGTCGTCATATTGAAGGCAAATTCAACAAAATTCTCGATGCTTTGTTTGAAAAACTCAGCGCCAGCAAGAAAGAAACTGATATGGCTCGATTTGCCAGCCGTGTGGAAAGTATCAATGACGATGGCCGCAAATTAGAAAGCGAAAAAGTTTTCATTGTACGCAAAATCGAAGAATTGCAGCATGAGATTTTCCAACTTGAAAACAACATTCAATTCTTCAACAGCAAAAATGACAAAAAAGAGAATCCAATTGTAGTTGAAGTTCGAAAGAACATTACCAAACACCGAGAAAGTCTCGATACTTGGAAAGAAAAACTCAAGCAATTGCGTCAACTAAAATCAGAATAAGACGAGCCCCTTTTTGGGGCTTTTTCTTTATATGACAATTATCATTTTTAATCGGTGGACTGTGAGTTACTTTTGGGGTAAATTCATTAGGTATGAAAACTTCACTGATCCAAAAATACAATGTGCCGGGTCCGCGCTACACCAGTTACCCTACGGTTCCCTATTGGGATGAGGCTGGGTTTAGCTATGACCGTTGGGTGGCTACCATGAAAAAATCATTTGACCAGAGCAACGCCGAGCAAGGAATCAGTTTGTACATTCACCTACCCTTTTGCGAGAGCATGTGCACTTTTTGCGGCTGCAACAAACGCATCACCAAAAACCACGCAGTAGAGCATCCGTATATAGAAGCTGTACTCAAAGAATGGCATCTCTATACCCAACTCATGGGCGAAAAACCTTTGATCAAAGAAATTCATTTGGGCGGAGGAACACCAACGTTTTTCTCAACCCAAAACCTCGAAGATCTCATCAACGGAATTCTGAGTCATGCGCGTGTTGCCCCAGATTATGTTTTTAGTTTTGAAGGGCATCCGAATAATACCACACGGGCCCATTTACAAAAACTCTATGATTTAGGTTTTCGCAGAGTGAGTTTTGGCGTTCAGGATTATTCCGAAACTGTACAACAAGCCATTCACCGCGTACAATCGTTTCACAATGTGGCCAAAGTGACTTTTTGGGCCAAAGAAATCGGATATACTTCAATTGGACACGATTTGATTTTTGGTTTGCCTTTTCAGACCGTTGAAGATGTGATTGATACGATTGAAAAAACCAACGCGCTTCGCCCCGATCGTTTGGCTTTTTACAGCTATGCGCATGTGCCTTGGATCAAAGGAACCGGGCAACGCGGATTTAAAGATGAAGATGTTCCCAAAGATGATTACAAACGTCAATTGTACGAAACCGGCAAAATGCTGCTCTCAGAATTTGGGTATCACGAAATTGGCATGGATCACTTTGCGCTCGAAACCGACAGTTTGTATCAAGCCATGCAGAACGGTGATTTACACCGAAATTTTATGGGATACAGCTCATCCAAAACACAACTCATGATTGGTTTAGGTGTTTCATCTATTGGCGATAGTTGGTACGGATTTGCGCAAAATGAAAAGAATCTTGAAGATTATTATCAGCTTTTGAAATGGAACAAACTTCCGGTCATGCGCGGCCATATATTATCTGATGAAGATTTAATTGTCCGAAAACACATCCTCAATTTGATGTGCCAATTTGAAACTTCCTGGGAAAATCAACCCGAAATGGCCGCCGAAATTCCGGATATAATGGTTCAGTTATCTGAAATGATTCACGATGGTTTGCTGGTGATTGAAGGCTCAAAAATGAAAGTAACTGAAGCCGGAAAACCTTTCGTGCGCAACATCTGTATGGCTTTTGACCTCAGACTCAAACGCAACGCTCCGGAAACTCAATTGTTCTCAATGACCGTTTAATAAATATCCTTTTTCAAAAAAAGAAGCACACCGTAAAAAGTGTGCTTTTTTATTTCAGGTTGTTTGCTTTTAATTGCTTTTGAGTTGCTGATACAAATCGTCTTTCAGGAACAATAAATGCGCTTTGAGTTCTTTCATTTGTTCATCGGTGGCGAGCTCATTTCCGTTGTTGATTCGGTGAATTTTGTGCTCTACCTCGTGGTATTCGTCAAAGGCTTTTCTAAAGCGAACATCGTTGGTTTTTAATTCGTGAATTCTGTCTTGATATTCAGGAAATTCGTGTAATAAATCGTGCTTTTCCATAATTAAGTAATGTTTTTAGTGACAATTAGATGGTTGTTGAACAAATAGACTCATTGATGAGGGTGAAACATACGGAATGCCTAAACCCAATCCGCGTAAAATAAATAAAACGGCAATCACCGCTGTGGCCCATGGAATCAGCTTTTGCACTTTATTTCTGATGGGGGTTGTAAAAAAAGTTTGTACATAAACCAGTACGCTCATGAGCGGGGTGGTTCCCAATCCGAAAATAGCCATATACAAAGCGCCACCTAATGGATTTTGGACGGTAACCGCACCAAATAATGCTGCATAGACCAATCCGCAGGGCAGAAAACCATTGAACAAGCCCAAGAGGTAAATAGAATCAAATCCTTTCTTTCTGAGCTGCAATCCGAGTTGCGCCTTAACAGCGCCCACAGCCCGATACAAAGGTTGGGAGAAACTGTATCGGGCCAGAATGCGCTCCGGAATCACGACCAAAATTAAAATCGCAATACCGGCAATAATGGATAGTTCTTGTTGTATACCCGCCAAAAACAACCCTTGACCCAAAGAGCCAAAAATAAAACCCAACACAGCATACGAAGTCATTCTACCCAAATGATAGGTCATGATTTGCAAAGCTTTGCGCGTTGGCCTTTGGTGATCCAGCGGCAACATCAAGGCAATAGGGCCACACATGCCAATGCAATGCAAACTGCTGATCAAACCAAAAAGTAAGGCGGTGAGATACATTTGAATTAATAATAAATAGTTTGTTTTACGGCATAAGATTTTCCTTCATTTTGCCATGAAAGTGTAATGTCCCAGAGGCCGCCTGCCAATTTTGATTTAGGTATGAGCAAAGTTGGACCAGACTTCGAAAACGGCCATTCGAAATCCAATTTTTTGTCAGACGGCCTGTAAAAGGACATTTTCCCTTGTATGTTTTGCGTATTCATTTCGGCCGGAAAAGTTACCTGAATACCTTCGGCAACCGCTTCAATTTGCGGTTTGTTTGCCAATTTTTGAGCATTCTGAAACTGCGCAAGTTCATCGCCAAAATGAACGTCGTGTTTGTAATAATCATCAACAACCAGTTCGTTGTCGTATTTAGCATTTGATTGAACTCGATATACAAATGAGCCAATGAATGTCATGAATAGCACAAAGGCTAAAACGATGGAATGTCCCCAGTTAAAGGTGAACTTGTTTTTGAGTGGAAGATCGGTTGACATATTGATGTTTTTTTGGGATTAGTCAAAAGTACGCGGGCTCAAGAAATTGGTTTTAGCAGTTTCAATTTTCTTGTTGCCGTCGTAGACCTCAATTTTAATCGGGGTTTTGTCATGCTCCAAGATATACTGATTGATTTCAACAAACAAAGTTCCTTCGGCCATGCCTTGACGCTTGATGCTGACATTGTCTTTACCCACCACGGTAATTTTGCCTTGAATATTTTTCAGTTTAAAATGGATATCTTTAAAATCCTCGTTGGTTTTATTAATGATTTTATAGGTGTAAATATTGCTGATGTTTTGACCTTTGTGTTGATATAACTGACCCGGCAATCTGAGAATCGTCGCTTCAACTTCGGTGCGCAAAAACAACAACCCAATGAGTACGCCCATCAAAATAGTAAGTACAGCCGTGTACCCTTTCATTCGTGTGGTAAACTTGAACTTGGCGCCTTTTTCGATTTCGTCTTCAGAGGCATAACGAATCAAACCTTTGGGCAAACCAACGCCTTCCATAATGGTGTTGCACTCATCGATACAAGCGGTGCAGTTCACACATTCAAGCTGCGTTCCGTTGCGGATATCAATTCCGGTCGGACAGACATTCACACATTGATGACAATCGATGCAATCGCCTTTTCCGGTAAGTGCTCGGTCTTCATTTTTATTGAATTTGGCGCGACCGAGTTCTTTTTCACCGCGCACAAAATCGTAGGTTACATTGATGGATTTATTGTCGAGCAACACGCCTTGCAATCTTCCGTACGGACAGGCAATGATACACACCTGCTCGCGGAACCAAGTAAACACAAAGTAAAAAACTGCGGTAAAAATCAACAAGGCAATCAGCGTGCTTAAGTGCTGCATCGGCCCGTCTTCAATCATCAAAATGAGTTCATCGCTGCTGATCAGATAAGCCAAAAACACATTGGCAATGGCAAACGAAATCACGGCAAATAAAAACCATTTGGTGAGTTTTTTGCGGATTTTCTCGGCGTCCCAAGCTTGTTTGCTCAGTTTGATTTGTGCGCCGCGATCGCCTTCAATCCAGTATTCGATGCGTCTGAAAACCATTTCGAGAAATATAGTCTGCGGACAAATCCATCCGCAAAAAATACGTCCAAAAATCACGGTAAACAGAATCACGAATACCACGCCGACAATCATAAAAAGGACGAATAAGTAAAAATCTTGTGGCCAGAACGGAAATCCGAAAATATTGAATCTGCGCTCGAGCACATTGAACATCATGAATTGGTTTCCGTTGACTTTGATAAACGGATTCACTACCAGCAGGGCCAGCAAAAAATAGCTGACCCATTTGCGGTAGTTGTACCATTTTCCTGATGGTTTTTTGGGATGAATGTATTTTCTTTTGCCATCATCACCTATGGTGGCAATCGAATCTCTAAACGCTTCATCGGGAAGTTGTGACATGATTTCTATTTTTTAACAGCAGTGCTATCCGTTTTGGTTACAGCGGCAGGTGCAGCTTTGGCAGCGTCTGGATCAACCCAAACTTCACCATCAGGCGCTTTGCCGTCTTTTGGATTTGTGCCTTGCAAAGACAATACATAACTGGCCACATGCTGAATTTCGGTTGGTTTGAGCGTTGCTTTCCAAGCAATCATACCTTTTCCGTCGCGGCCACCATTGGTAATCGTGTGGAAAACATTTTTGATTCCGCCACCCAAAATCCAGTGATCATCGGTAAGGTTTGGACCGATTTGTCCACCACCGTCAGCTCGGTGACAAGCCACACAATTGGTTTGGAAAATTACTTTGCCTTTGGCCAATTCAGCCGGATCGGTCAGCAAAGTCACAGATTTTTCGTCCATCAAATCAGGAGCTGTTTTCATGTATTCTTCAACATCGAGTTTGGCTTGTGCCATTTCTTTACGAAGTTCGGTTTCTTGGTCATCGGCGCCCATCATATGGTAGCGAACCAAATAAACACAACCAAAAATAATGGTGATATAGAACAGATACAACCACCATGGTGGCAAGCTGTTGTCGAGCTCTTTGATACCATCGTAATCGTGGTCGAGCATTACGTCGGCCTCGCTTTCAATCGGCTTAGATTTGGTCAGCCATTTCATCATTTTTTTGAACCATTCGCTGTCTTTGATGCTCAAATTGGCAGCATCATCCACGACTTTTTTCTGTTCGTCGCTGAGCAAGTGATAAGTAACTTTGTCAACCGCTGTAAGGGTGATCTCGATTGAAATCAACAAAAACAAGAAGACAAACAAGAACACCGAAACCATCGGGAACTTTACAAAAGCCGGTCGGTCGCCAGAATCAATAAAATATTCTAAAGCGAGCATCACACTAAAAAAGATGACCGGAATACGGATATATACGGGAATTAATTTTCTCATGACGGTTCAGATTTAAAGGTTATCATTGAGCGGAATCTGACGCAATTCGTTGATTTTTTCTTTCTTGTACGAGAAGACCCAAATGCCAAGCCCGACAAAGAATAAGAAGAATATAGATAAGGAGATCATCGGATAAATCGCCACTCCGGTTATCGTCTCCATGCTGTGTTTAATTTGTTCGAACATGACTTTATTTTTTAGCGTTGTCTTTTACTTTGGTATCAGTTCCTAAACGTTGCAAATAAGCAATCAAGGCTACAATTTCGCGTTCGTGCATCGGTACAAAAGCCTCGCCGCGCGCAGCTGCTTTTTTCTTGCTTTCTTCATAACTTTTTACAAAGTCAGGATCGCTGTGCAAGCTGGCTTCAATTTTCATCGATTGCTCTTTGATGGCCGCTTTGGCTCCGGCAATTTGCTCTTCGGTATACGGAACTCCGAGTTTTTGCATCACGTGCATTTTGTCTTCGATGTTCGCAATGTCCATAGCTTTGTTGTCAAACAACCATTTGTAAGCCGGCATAATGGAACCTGCTGAAATACTTTGTGGATCCCACATATGGTTAAAATGCCAGTTGTCGTTATATTTTCCGCCCAAGCGCAACAAATCAGGTCCGGTGCGTTTTGATCCCCACAAGAATGGGTGATCGTACACAAATTCTCCGGCTTTTGATTGTGGTCCGTAGCGTTCAACTTCACTTCTGAACGGACGAACGTTTTGAGAGTGACAACCCACACAACCTTCGCGGATGTACAAGTCACGACCTTCGAGTTCAAGCGGTGTATAAGGTTTGACCGCAGCAATGGTCGGAATGTTTGATTTGACCATAATCGTTGGAATAATCTGAATAATACCTCCGATCAAAATCGCTACCAAAGCAAAAATGGTGAGTTTAATTGGTCGTCTTTCCAACCAAGCATGCCAGTGTTCTCCTTTGAGACGTTGATTGGTCAATGGTTGCAAAGCCGGGGCTTGCGCCAATTCGTCTTCAACAGTTTGGTTGGCACGAACGGTCATAATGATGTTGTATACCAACACCAACATACCAGCTAGATACATGGTTCCGCCCACTGCACGCATTGCATACATCGGGATGATTTCTTTAACCGTTTCAAGGAAGTTACCGTAAACAAGGGTTCCGTCAGGGTTGAATTGTTTCCACATAGAAGCCTGAGTAAATCCGGCTACATACATAGGCAATGCATACAAGATAATTCCTAAGGAACCAATCCAGAAGTGGAAGTTGGCCAATTTAGTTGAGTACAACGGACCTTTGGTCATACGCGGAATCAACCAATACATCATACCAAAGGCCATGAATCCGTTCCAAGCCAAGGCTCCTACATGCACGTGGGCAATAATCCAGTCGGTATAGTGGGCAATGGCGTTGACATTTTTAAGAGACAACATCGGACCTTCAAACGTAGCCATACCATAACCGGTGATCGCTACTACGAAAAATTTTAAAATCGGCTCTTCGCGCACTTTATCCCAAACACCTCGTAAAGTGAGCAATCCGTTGATCATACCACCCCAAGACGGAGCAATAAGCATCACTGAAAACACTACCCCGAGGTTTTGTGCCCAATTCGGCAAAGCTGAATACAACAAGTGGTGTGGACCTGCCCAGATATAGATAAAAATCAAGGACCAAAAGTGAACAATCGATAAACGATACGAATACACCGGACGATTGGCCGCTTTAGGAACGAAGTAATACATCAATCCTAAGAATGGTGTGGTCAAGAAGAAAGCCACTGCATTGTGTCCGTACCACCATTGCACGAGTGCATCTTGTACACCGGCATAAGCAGAATAACTTTTTAAAGCGCTCACCGGCAACTCCAAACTATTGAAAATATGCAGCACCGCAACCGTCACAAAAGTGGCAATGTAGAACCAAATGGCTACATATAAGTGACGCTCACGTCTTTTGAGGATGGTTCCAATCATATTGATACCAAAAACCACCCAAACGAGCGCAATGGCAATATCAATAGGCCATTCAAGTTCTGCGTATTCCTTCGAAGTAGTAAACCCCAGCGGAAGCGTAATGGCTGCCGAAACAATTATGAGCTGCCAACCCCAGAAATGAAGATTGCTCAAAAAGTCGCTAAACATACGCGCTTTGAGCAAACGTTGCAGTGAATAGTAAACACCTGCAAAAATTGCATTACCAACAAAGGCAAAAATGACTGCGTTGGTGTGTAAAGGTCGGAGCCTACCAAAACTCAACCACGGAATTCCGTCGGTGATGTTCGGGAACAGGAACATAATGGCCAGAATCAGTCCGACCAACATTCCGACCACGCCAAAAAGTATTGTCGCATACAGGAACTTTTTGACGATTTTGTTGTCGTAATAAAATTGTTGCACTTCCATAATTACATTGATTTTTCGTCTGTTTTTATTGTTTTTGGTTTATCTGTGAGAAGTTCGTCTTCAAAGAGCATTCTGACCGACGGTGTATAATCGTCGTCGTACTGCCCGGTTTTCACCGCACGCACAAAAGCGATAAAGAAGCCAATGGCTACTGCGATACTGATGGAGATTAATAAATAAATGACACTCATACCTAAAATTGTCTTTTCAAAATTACTTCTGACTATTTTCTTAAAACATGACTTTTGTCATGCTGGGTTATTTTCGCGTAAATCGCGCATAAAAGTTGGTCATCATCGTTACAAAACTCACGATGGTAATGGTGCTCAGCGGCATAATGATGGCCGCTACCAAAGGCTCGAGATTTCCGGTTAAGGCAAAAGACAAGCCTACTACATTATATAGTAAGGACAATCCAAAACTCATGATGATGGTGCGCATCGATCCGTGTGATAATTTCAAGAAATACCACAGTTTTTCAAATTGACTCGCATCGAGAATAGCATCACACGCCGGCGAGAATACATTGACATTTTCAGCAATGGCAACGCCTACATTACTTTGGGCCAGTGCGCCGGCGTCGTTGAGTCCATCACCGACCATCATCACTTTGGCGCCTTGACTTTGAAGGTTCTTCACAAATTCGAGTTTTTGTTCCGGTGTTTGATTAAAAACCAGTTCGGTTCCTGCAGGCAAGATTTTTTGCAAAACATCGCGTTCGCCTTCGTTGTCACCCGATAAAACTTTGAGCGTATATTTCTGACTGAGTTTTTCAAACAATTCACTCAAACCGTGACGATATTGATTATTAAAAACAAACTTACCTTTATAAGTATCGTCAATTTGAATGTGCACCGCGGTCTGATGCAACTCTGAAGTCACGGTGCTTCCGGTAAACGATGCTGATCCAACTTTGAAATTCATTCCTTGAACATTGGCGGCAATACCTTTCCCGGGAATTTCTTCAAACAAAGCAACACTCATCCGTGTTGCCGTTGGCAAATGGTTGTAGAGCATTCTGCTCAGCGGATGGTTCGACGCGCGCAGTATATTTTTCAAAGCCAAAGTCTGTTCTTCTGACAGAGCTTCGCCTTGATAAGTAATTGCAGCTCCGGCATTGGTCGTGATGGTTCCGGTTTTGTCAAAAACAATCGTATCGGTCTGGGCCAATTGCTCAATGACCGTAGCGTTTTTGAGATAGAATTTTTGATTGCCCAAAATGCGCAACATATTGCCCAATGTAAACGGAGCCGTCAGCGCCAGCGCACACGGACAAGCCACAATGAGCACTGCCGTGAATACATTAAATGCAGTGTTGGTATTGCTCGGAATCCAAATACCGAATCCCATAAAAGAGATCAAAAGCAAAGCCGGCGTAAAATAACGGCTCACCGTATCGGTGATACTTTTGTGTTTTTGGGTGACTTTTTTCTGAAAGACATCGTTGCTCCAAAGTTGCGTGAGATAACTCTGCGAAACGCTGTGCAAGACTTCCATTTCAATGACTTGGCCTACTTGTTTTCCGCCCGCATATACTTTATCGCCGGATTGTTTGAACACCGGATTAGCCTCGCCGCTTACAAAACTGTAGTCGATTTCTGCATGGGCCGAGATGAGAATTCCATCCACCGGAATGAGTTCTTGGTTGCGAATGAGCAAGCGGTCGCCTTTGACAATGTCGTAGACCGCAACGTTTTCTTCGAGATTTCCGCGGATGCGTGAAACGGCAATCGGGAAATACGATTTAAAATCGCGCTCAAAACTCAAAAAGCTGTAGGTTTTGGTCTGAAAAGTTTTGCCCAGCAACATAAAAAATACGAGTCCAGTCATGCTGTCAAAAAAGCCCGGTCCGTAGTTCATGAGCATATCGACCGAACTGCGCACAAACATCACAATGATGCCCAGCGCAATCGGAATTTCAATATTGAGCAATCCGGCGCGCATGCTTTTGTAGGCCACTTGGTAATATCCGCTGGCCGAATACAAAAAGCTCGGCAACGCCAAAGCGAATATCAGCCATCTGAAGAATCCTTTGTATTGATCAAGCCAAAATTCACTCACTTCAAAATATTCCGGAAACGACAACAACATAATATTGCCAAAGCAGAAAAATGCTACACCTAATTTATAGGTAAGGCTTCGATCGACTTTGTGCTGGCCCGATTCGTATTGCTCTAAACTGATATAAGGTTCGTAGCCAATCGAACTCAGCAACAAAACCATTTCTTTGAGCGAAACCAAATTGGGTTTGTAGGTGATGCGTACCTTCTTTTGCGGAAAATTTACCTGCGATTGGGTAATTCCGCTCTGAAGTCGTTGTAGATTTTCGAGTACCCAAATACACGAACTACAGTGAATATGCGGAATATACAGCGATACAATGGATGTTTCTGACTCGTTAAACTCTAGAAGCTTTTCAGCGATTTCGGGGTTGTCTAAAAAGTCGTATTTACCTTTTATTTCTTGGGGTGTGGCGCCGGGCGATTGTTGAAAATCGTAGTAACAGTCCATGCCGTTGGAACTGAAAATTTCATACACAGTTTTGCATCCTGCGCAACAAAAAGTCTTGCTGTCAAAATGAATTGTGTCTGATTCAACCACATCCAACCCGCAGTGGAAACATTGGTTGGTGTCCATAATTTGCTCAATTTTACCTGATACAAATTACCGTCGGTTGTTCAAAACAAAATATGATTTTTGTCATATTAATGTTTAAATTTGAAGCCTCAACAAATCAATACCCACATGAGTAAATGCGAACAATGTATCGTGCGAGAATTCAGCTCGTTCAAAGCGCTTTCAAAGGATGAACTCCTTCACATGGCCAATTGCAAAACTTCGTACACGATTAAAAAAGGTGAGCCTATTTTTGAAGAAGGCGAGAATGTCAACGGCATTTATTGCGTCAAAGACGGCGTTTGCAAACTCACCAAACTCAGCACCAACGGCAAAGATCAAATCGTCAAATTGGTCAAGCCCGGTGAATTATTGGGTCAGCGTTCAATGATCAGCGAAGAGCCTGCGAATTTATCCGCAGTGGCTATGGAAGATATGGAAGTGTGTTTTATTCCGAAAAGTGAAGTTTTGTCGTTTTTTAATCAGAACAACCAATTTTCGATGAATGTGATGCGCACCATTTGTGGCGATCTCAAAGAAGCCGACGATCACATGGTTTCGATGGCGCAAAAAAATGTCAAGGAAAGATTGGCTGAAACGCTTTTGTATTTAGAAAGTACTTTTGGTAAAAATCCGGATGGTTCGCTCAGATTGCACGTTTCTCGCGAGGAGTTAGCCGGTATGATTGGCACAGCGACTGAAAGCTGCATTCGATTGCTGTCGGAATTAAACAAAAGTAAACTCATTGAAATCAGCGGAAAAAAAATAACCTTACTCGACCGCAACGGACTCAAACGCGCTTCAGAATAATTAAAGTTTTTTGGCTTCGTTCCAGAAAACATCCATTTCGGCCAAAGTCATCTCTGACAGTGGTTTCCCGATTTCAGCTGCTTTGGATTCTAAATACTGAAAACGCTTGATGAATTTTTTATTGGTGCGTTCCAAGGCATCCTCAGGATTGACATTTAAAAACCGAGCATAGTTAATCATTGAGAACAAAACATCGCCAAATTCGGCTTCAATGCGCTGATGATTTCCTTCGGCAACTTCGGCTTGCAACTCGCTGAGTTCTTCTTGAACTTTGTCCCAAACCTGATGCGGCTCTTCCCAGTCAAACCCCACGCCTTTGGCTTTGTCTTGAATTCGACTGGCTTTTACCAGTGCCGGCAAACCTTGCGGAACACCTTCTAAAACTGATTTTTTGCCTTCTTTGAGTTTGAGTTTTTCCCAGTTTTGCTTGACTTCTTCCTCATCTTTTACCTGAACATCTCCGTAAATATGCGGATGGCGGTGAATGAGTTTTTCACAGATTTCATTGCATACATCTGCGATGTCAAAATCTTGGGTTTCGCTGCCGATTTTGGCATAAAAAACAATGTGCAACAACAAATCGCCAAGTTCTTTTTTAACTTCATTTAAATCGTTGTTCAGAATCGCATCGCCGAGTTCGTAGGTTTCTTCAATGGTCAAATGACGCAAAGATTCCAAGGTTTGCTTTTTATCCCACGGGCATTGCGCGCGCAAATCGTCCATGATGTTTAACAATCGGTCAAAAGCTTGTAGTTGCTGAGCTCTGGAATTCATCTCAAATGGTTTGTGTAAAAATAAAAAATCCCGCTCAGAAAATTCATCAGCGGGATTTATAAGAGGTTTGAAAAACTATTCTTTTTTGGATTTTGTCTTTTTGGCTGCTTTGGCTTCGGCCACTTTTTCTTCAACGACCGCTTCTATTTCAGCTTGCTTTTCAGCAGTTGGCTCTTCTTTTGAAACCAACCCTTTTGATTGTAAAATATTATACCAGTTAAGCACTTTCTTGATATCAGACGGATACACGCGATCGGCATCGTAATCAGGCACAACACTCAAAAAATAAGCAGCTAATTTGGCGTTGTCTTCTTTGTGTGAAATCGCCGGACCTTCGTTTTCTTTCACCGCAATGGCACGCATTACTTCGGCCAATGGTTTTTCGCCATCATGGGTGTACATAGAAATCTCTGACAACAAACTCACGTTGCTTCTGAGGCCGACCGTTACTTTTTTTCCGTCAATGAGCGATTCGGCCACAAAACCGGTACGCGTTTGCAATTTCAATGAGTAAATGCCGGGCATTCCTGAAATGGCAAGTATTCTTTCTAAATTCATTTTGGTATTTTATTTCTTTTAGGTTAATTTTTTTTATCGGCCTTTTTTGGCGGCGAACTTCATTTTGTAATCCGGACGGGTTTTTCCTTCCATGATGTTTTGAAGTTTCTTTTTAATGAGTTGTTTTTTGAGGGTCGAGATGCGATCGGTAAACAAAATTCCTTCAATATGATCGTACTCATGTTGAATCACGCGGGCAATCAAACCTTCGAACACTTCAGTTTTTCGGTTGAAGTTTTCATCGTCGTATTCAATGGTAATGCGCTCGTGACGGTAAACATCTTCACGCACTTCAGGAATACTCAAACAACCTTCGTTGAAACCCCACTCCTCGCCTTCTTCTTTTAAAATTTGGGCATTGATAAAGGTACGTCTAAAGGTTTTGAGTTGCTTTTGTTCATCGGTGGATAAATCTTCGTCTTCGCCAAACGGAGCCGTATCCACCACAAAAAGGCGAATCGGCAAGCCCACTTGCGGAGCAGCCAAACCCACACCATAAGCATTGTACATGGTTTCGTACATGCTGTCAATGGTTTCTTTTAATTCGGGATAATCAACAGCAATCGGCTCGCAGACTTTGCGCAGCACCGGATCGCCATATCCTACAATTGATAATATCATCTGTTTTTAATCACTAAAAAGTGCCGCAAAAATAATCAAAAAATACACATACGGCTTTTTAGAAGTAAGAATTAGTATTTTTTTAATGAGCGGCTAAATCATCTTGCGCGTGAGGTAATCTTGCAACATAATGGTCGCCGAAATTTCATCTATGAGCGCTTTATTTTGACGTTGCTTTTTTGACAAACCACCGTCAATCATCGACTGGAAAGCGAGTTTTGAAGTAAAGCGTTCATCAACTCGGGCAACATCTTTTTCGGGGAATTTCAATTTAAAATCAGCTACAAACTTTTCAATCATTTCAGCGCTTTGCGACGGAAGCCCGTTCATTTGTTTGGGCTCACCAATGAGAATTTTAGAAACCAGCTCTTGTTTAAAGTAATTTTCCAAAAAAATCATAAGCTCAGAAGTAGCCACGGTGGTCAAGCCTGAAGCGATAATTTGCAATTCATCGGTCACAGCCAATCCGGTGCGTTTTTGTCCATAATCAATGGCTAAAATTCTGGGCATACTTTTCAGTTTTATAACCCAAAGATACAGCTTGAAAAAAAGTCAGCCTACAAAAAAATTAAAGTTATCAACAGAAAATTGTTGACAGTTGTTAAAATATTGTTTTTATTTGCGGCGTTGCTAATCAAATTTTTGAGTTAATTGCGCTACCAAATCATTTTAAATGAAGCTTAAACAATTGTTGCCCCTCTGTTTATTTTTACTTTCGTTGAGCAGTATAGCTCAGTGCAAAGTATTCACTTACAATCAAATACAGTCGCGCAACGAAGTGCAACAATGGGGAAACATTCAAACCATTGCCCCGCAACGAGCAGAATTCACCGACAGCGAAATCAAACTTCAAGCTGATCAACCCTATCATTTAACGGTGATTTCTAAAACTGATTTGCCCGATAAAGGAACTATTTATTTGTGTAAAGACGAGAAATCAAATCCAATAACCGTAATGTTGTTTGACAACATAAAAATGTATTTGTACGCCAAAACCAAAAGGTTCTTAATTAATTTTCAGCACGCTGCGGCCACTTCAACTTTGGCAGATTCTGAATAAACCTTCAACTTTACAGCTTTTTAATTTTACCGGTTTTTCTTTTTAAAAATTGCCGCTATATTTGTGCAAAATCTGTATTCATGGAAGCATTGCGTCA
Organism: Bacteroidota bacterium; assembly: GCA_018267095.1. Taxonomy (GTDB): domain Bacteria; phylum Bacteroidota; class Bacteroidia; order Flavobacteriales; family Flavobacteriaceae; genus Flavobacterium. The sequence continues at coordinate 57,447 of JAFDZC010000012.1, read as the reverse complement.
AATTATCGAATCGGCCTGGGACAACCGCGATTTACTCCAACATTCAACCACCACAAACGCCATTAGAGAAGTCATTGATTTACTCGATTCCGGAACTTTGCGCGTGGCTGAACCTACCGCAAACGGATGGCAAATCAACGAATGGATAAAAAAAGCAGTCGTAATGTATTTCCCGATTCAAAAAATGGAAACGCACGAAGTGGGCATTTTTGAATACCATGATAAAATTCCCCTCAAACGAGGTTATGCCGAAAAAGGCATTCGCGTAGTTCCGCATGCGGTAGCGCGACATGGCGCTTATATATCCAAAGGTGTAATTCTCATGCCAAGTTATGTAAACATCGGCGCTTATGTAGATGAAGGAACCATGGTGGATACTTGGGCCACGGTGGGCAGTTGTGCGCAAATAGGCAGAAACGTGCACTTGAGCGGTGGTGTTGGCATTGGCGGCGTTTTAGAGCCGTTACAAGCCGCACCGGTGATTATTGAAGATCATGCTTTTATTGGTTCGCGTTGTATTGTGGTTGAAGGCGTTCGCGTTGAAACCGAAGCCGTATTGGGCGCGAATGTTTGCCTGACCGCTTCTACCAAAATCATTGACGTAACCGGCGATACTCCAATCGAAATGAAAGGAATTGTTCCGGCAAGATCGGTAGTGATTCCCGGAAGTTATACCAAAAAATTTGCAGCCGGCGAATACCAAGTTCCCTGTGCGCTGATTATCGGCAAACGCAAGCCATCTACCGATCTAAAAACTTCGCTCAACAACGCTTTGCGCGAATACGATGTAGCAGTCTAAATGACAACCAAGTTCGGATGAGTCAATATTACAGTTTAGTAAAATTATTAAGTCGAAGAATCTTCGTGATTTTTTTGGCCTACCAGCTGTGTCGCATAGTATTTATTGCTTTTAATAAAAGTTTCTTTCCGAATATTGATGCCAATAGTTTTTTAGGCGGTGCTGTGTTTGATTTATCTGCGATTGGATTTACCAATTTGCTGTTTGTATTGTTGCATTTGCTGCCGGGTTCGTTTCAATACCAAAAGGGATATCAAAAAGGCTTGAAGATTGCTTTTTTTACGGTCAACTTAATTTTTCTAGCAACGAATTTTGTCGATTTTGAATATTTTAAATTCACCGGCAGACGCAGTTCATTCGGGCTGATTACCGCCAAGGGAATGGAACACGAAATTGGCGGCTTGATTCCGATGTTTTTGATGAATTATTGGTATTTACCGCTGGGATTTATCATTTTTTCAGCGGTGCTTTGGAAGCTTTTGGGCAATGCAAAATTTGACGCCGAGAAAATAGAATACAAACCATCAATCATTGTCAAACAATCATCTGTCATGATTACAGGCTTGGGCATTTGCTTTTTAATGGCACGTGGCGGAATCAATTCAAAGCCCATTCGCATTGTTGATGCAGTGAATTATACATCAATTGGCAATACGGCCGTGGTGCTCAATACGCCTTACAGTATTCTTAAAACCTTGGGTAGCAAAGAAACGCTTACTGACCCCAAATATTTCAGTCAAGAAGAACTCAATAAAATCTTCAATCCGGTTTTATTTCATCCTGCCAAAGGAAATCCGAACAAAAAAAATCTGGTCATCATCATATTAGAAAGTTTTGGCGATGAGAACATTCACATCGGGCAAACACCTTTTTTGGATTCATTGATTACTAAATCATACTATTTTAAGAATGGTTTTGCCAACGGAAAAGTCTCTATTGATGCGGTTCCGTCAACGATGTCAAGTGTTCCGAGTTTGATGAATTCGCCTTTAATATCATCGGCTTACGCGCTCAATGAAGTGTATGGTTTGCCCAAAATTCTCAAGAAAAATGGGTATTACACCAGCTTTTTTCACGGTGCCTTTAACGGAAGCCAAAACTTCGATCAATACTGTCGCGTAGCCGGATTTGATGCTTATTTTGGCAAAGATCAATATCCGAAAGACGATGCTTTTGACGGTTCTTGGGGCATTTTTGACGAAGAATTTATGCAATTTTTCTGTGACAAAATAGGCACGTTCAAAAGACCGTTCTTTAGTTCCATCTTTACCATATCATCACACATTCCGTATACCATTCCCGAAAAATATAAAGGTAAATTCCCAAAAGGCAGCACCGAAATTCACGAAAGTGTTGCCTATACTGATTACGCTTTGCGTCAATTTTTTAAAAAGGCGCAAAAACAAGATTGGTACACAAATACTTTGTTTGTGCTCACAGCAGATCACACTTCGTCTTCAGGCAAAGGTAAATACACCACCAATGTGGGTAAATTTAGAATTCCAATTTTGATGATTGACCCATCGCGACCGGATTTTCAAGCTGTGAACGAAAAGAATTTTCAGCAAATAGACATTCTTCCGAGTTTGTTAGATGAACTCAACATCAGTGATACGGTAGTTACCTACGGAAAATCATATCGCTCGAACAAGGATTTTGTTGTATCTTATGTAGATAATGTATACAACTATATCAGCGGCGATTATTATCTGGCTTTTGACGGCAATAAATCATTGGGCTTGTATAATTTTAAAAACGATTCATTGTTTAAAGACAATTTATTACAGCGCGAGCCCAAACTAAAAGCGCAAATGGAGCGTTTTATCAAAGCTTACATTCAATCTTTTAACGAACGGGTTAGCCGCAATGAATTAATCGCCAAGAAAAATTAGCCGTGAAGAAAATACTGGTCATACAACAAAAAATGATTGGCGATGTGCTGGTGAGTAGCATTATTTGCAACAACCTCAAAAAGGCTTATCCGCTGGCCCGAATCGATTATTTGGTGTATGAGTCGACCACACCGGTTTTAGAAGGCAATCCGAACATTGACCGAATTATTCTCTTTAAAAAGAAACACCGAAAAAACAATCTGGCCTTTCTTAAACTCGCTTGGCAAATTCGTCGCGAAGAATATGATTTGGTCATTGATGCTTATTCAAAACTTGAGAGTTGGTTGTTTGTTTTCTTGAGCGGAGCCAAACGCAAAATATCCTACAAAAAACCCGGACGAAGTTTTTTGTATACCGACAATTTACCTTTTACAGCGTACCCAAAAACCAATTTAGGATTGGCTATAGAACGTCGATTGTCATTGCTTAAACCACTTGATTTAGCTATTGAAATTGATCCGTTACCTAAATTATTTGTCTCGGACCAAGAAAACCGGCAAGCTCAAAAACTATTTGCCGAGCATAAAGTAAATACCAACCGAAAAACCGTGATGATCAGCCTTATTGGCAGCGAACCGTCAAAAACATATCCACTCGAATATATGGCTCAAGTGGTTAATTTTATTGGCGAACGATATGATGTGAATTTGCTGTTTAATTACTTTCCGAAGCAAATTGATCAAGCGCAAAAGGTTTATGATTTGTGTTCTGAGCAAACCAAAAGCAAAATTTATTTTGATTTACTTGGGCCGGATTTGCGCAGCTTTATTGCCATTATGAATCAGTGTGATTTGATTATCGGCAACGACGGAGGCGCGATTAATATTGCTAAATCGCTCAACAAGCCTTCGTTCATTATTTTCTCGCCCTGGATTGAAAAGAAAATTTGGGCCACTTTTGAAGATGGCACGCGACAAGTTTCAGTTCATTTGAATGATTTTAAATCGGAACTCATCAGTCAACACTCTGAAAAAGAACTCAAAACAAACACGCCAAAACTCTATGAGCAATTCAGACCTGAATTATTTTTAAATCAATTAGACCATTTTGTTCGAGAAAATATTTCTGACCAAACAACCGAAAATATATTAACCATCACTCCGGTTAAATTGCCTTTGAGCGCACTCATCATTACTTATAACGAAGAAAAACATATCAAAGCCGTTTTGCAAGACATAGATTTTGCTGACGAGATTATTGTTATTGACTCATTCAGTACTGATAAAACGGTCGAATTGGTTCAGGAATTTCCGAAAGCAAAACTCATTCAAAATAAATTTGTCGATTATAGCTCACAACGCAATTTTGCGATTGAATCGGCGCAAAATCCTTGGATATTATTTATTGATGCCGACGAGCGATTTACCGATGAATTGCGCGAAGAAGTGATTGAAACCATCCAAAAACCCGATGCTTGCAGCGCTTATTTGTTTTACAGAATATTCTATTTCAAAAATGAGCATTTGCACTTTAGCGGTTGGCAAACCGACAAGATTTTTAGGTTGTTCCAAAAAGATAAAGCGCGATATGTCACCGAGCGATTGGTACATGAAAAACTTAAAGTAAATGGTAGTGTTGGTAAGCTCAAACACAAACTCATTCACTATTCATATACCGATTATGATTCCTACAAAGCTAAAATGATTAGCTACGGAAAACTCAAAGCCAAAGAAGAATTTTCAAAGGGTGTCAAACCTAACTTTTACCACTTTTACTTACATCCGGCCTATAAATTCTTGTACCAATATTTGGTTCGATTAGGTATTTTGGATGGTCAGAAAGGAATAATTATTTGTTATCTCAATGCCCTAAGTGTAGCCATAAGATATCGTGAACTCAAGAAAATGCGGGCAAATATTTAGGAATTATTTCCAGAATTTGAGTTTCTTTTTGAGGCGAATTTTTTGATGAAATTTTCGCTGAAAATCATCCGTATAAAACCACATACGCTCGGCAATTTCGACCTCGGTTTTCTTCGAGTATAAAAGCGCGTATTCTTGACTCATCAACTCAACCATTTTCTTTTGTGGCGTGAGATGAGACATATTTTTCATGCGGGTTTCAAAATCAAGCGATGCGTGAAAATTCATTCGATTCAAATCAACCAAATAAAAATCATACAAACCGCCTTCTCGTTTTTTAATCAGCGTATTTCCGGGTGAATGGTCTAAAAATTCAATACCTTTTTCGTGCAGTAAGAATGTAAAACGAACAAACTGTCGCAAAATGTTTTCGGCATCTGGGTAATTTGGAATTTCAACCAATTCACGATAGGTCAAATCAACCGAAAGTTGTTCACTCACATAAAAACTACGGCCCATACTCCACCAAGACGACGATTCACTATATGCTATTGGCTCTGGGGTTCCGATGCCATTTTCAAGCAGTCGCATAGCAAATTCGTATGAACGATGCGCTTTAGATTTACGGAAAAATTTATAGGCAATTCGGTTGATGAAATTGGGAACTTTAAACGATTTGATATTGAGTGTCGTGTCAGAAAGCTCAAAGAGTTTGATTTTGTTGCGCTTGCCATCGACGAACATCTTCCCCGACTGGTCAAAATTTTCAATAAACCCTGAGATTTCGGGTTTTTTGGCTTCAAAACGAGGATTGACAACTAAATACATTCAAATCTTTATGTGCCAACAAAAGTAGCTAATGCAATATATTTTTGCAATTTAATCGTTACTTTTACCGCTCAAGGGCACAAAATTAACATTCAAAAATAGCCTAAGGTATTCATTTATTGCTCATTACCCTGTCATAAATATGCAAACCACAACTGCTGTATTTCAAAGAAAACTCTATTTAGTATTTCTGTTGAATTTGGTCGTTCTCTTTTTTATTTCTTTTCAATACATTCATTTTCTTGAAAATATCGAAGGCTTTTGGCTCAAGATTTATTTGGCTTTAACAACCATGAGTCATTTCTTTTTATTGGGAAGTTTGCCTTTATTACTGAGTTTACTGTTGTTTAAGATTACTAAATCTGAAAAAATAACACAAGTAATTCACATCGTTTTATCAGCTTTTTTATTAATGGTGGCAAAACTCGATACGGTCATTTTTGAACAATTTCGTTATCATCTTTCGCCCATTGTACTTAAATTGGTTTTTGGCAAACGCGCTTCGGATATTTTTCAGTTTTCAGCTTTGAACTTATTCTTAGCCGTTTTATTTGTGGTTTTGCTTTTGGTTTTACAGCTATTCTTTTACTATTTAGCATCAAAAATATCAGGCAAAAATATTTCGCTTCGAGTAAAACCAACCTTGTTTCTTTGGTTGATGGCTTTGCTGAGTTCGCATTTGGTCTACGCTTGGTCTGACGCTAATTATTTTAGACCCGTAACGCAAATCAAAAATGTGTTTCCGGTATTTTATCCGCTTACCGCTGATAGTTTACTCATGAAACTCGGGCTTGTTGACCTTGAAAAAGCCAAACGAAACGAACAAATGGCTTTACAGCAAGCCTCGCAAAACGTTCAATATCCGCTCAGGCCCATTGTTTCAAATACAATTCAACCCAAAAAGAATATTTTATATTTAGTCATCGACACCTGGCGCAACGGAATGATGAACGAACAAATCACTCCTAACATTTATGCTTTCTCAAAAAAATGTCAAGTTTTTGAGAACCATTTTAGCGGATCAAATATGACCACCGGTGGAATTTTCTCATTGTTCTACGGAATTCCGGCCACTTATTTTGACACCTTTACCGGACAAGAAATTCAACCGGTGATGATGGCTGAGCTTCAAAAACAAAAATATCAATTGGATATTTTGAGCAGTTCAAATGTCGAGAATCCGCCGTTCAACCGAAATGTATTTGCGCATATACCGAATTTGCGCTTGGCTTCAAAAGCAGAACGTCCGGCCGACCGCGATCGTGAAATCAATGATTTATGGTTGAATCATTTTGGCCAGTTAACACAAAAAAAAGAACCTTTTTTTGGCTTTTTGTTCTATGATTCGGCGCACGGATTTGACTATCCTAAAGATTATCCAATCGTCTTTAAACCATCGCTTTCTGAGGTAAATTATCTTGAATTAGACGATGATTACAATCCGGCAGCACTGATCAATCGCTATAAAAACTCGCTGCACTATATTGACAGTCTCATAGGTCAAGTATTGCAGCAACTCGAACATAGCGGTCAACTCAGCAATACAATTGTGGTGATTACTTCAGACCACGGACAAGAATTCAATGACAACCACAAAGGTTATTGGCAACACGGCGGAAATTTTACCGATTACCAAATCAGGACACCGATGATGATTTTTGACGCTACAAAATCGCCCAAAACCTGCACAGAACAAACCCTTCATTACGATTTGGCGCCAACGATCATGCAACATTATTTAGGCGTGAAAAACCCAATTTCAGAATATAGTTTTGGTTGCGATATGTATCAGCCAAAGCTGAGAAAAAGCTTCATTTGCGGCTATAACCAACGTTTTGCCATCATTCAACCGAATCAAATTACCAATATTTATCCTTCAGGGTTGTTTGATGTAACCGACAAAAAACTCGAGCCGCTCACCGATGAACAAATCAATTACGAATTGGTGACTCAAGAAATGAAAAACCTCAATCGATTTTTCAAGAAGAAATAATTATTTAAACAAAAATTTAAACCATTGCCCAAAATTCTTGAGCGCAATAAAGGTTTTGGAGATTTTTAAATTTTGAGCACCAGCTATAAAGTTCTTGATCTCGGCTATGTTATGCGTCGGAAAATAACTGAGTTTCTTCCATCGTTCGGGTTCGATGTAATAATAATCAGTCATTTGCTCGTAATTGGTCTCGTCAACTTTGATCCATTTATCTAAAAAATCCGGATTCACATCAACATTGTGCGACCAATTCTCGATTTTGAATCTCAATTCTGATTCTGAGCGAGCCACCGATTCATGCAACACCAAACTGTCTAAATAAATCAAGCGCTGATTGGTTCTGCGCGCTTGTTTATAGTTTGGATAATTCGTAGCAAACACAGCTTTCTGCGGTTGGTCAACATACAAAATTCCGTTCTGCGTGTATTTATAAATGATGAGCCAAAAAGCAAAAAACTGAACCTTGTTTTTTTCGGGTTCATCTAAATAGTGGTCGTATTTTCTGAGGTCAGCCACAAACTTTTTAAAGTCGATAAAATACTCGTCAGAATCAACTTGAATGAGCCAATTGCCAATACCCATTTTGTGCGATAGCATGGTTCTTTCGCGCGTGTCGTTTTCCATGGTTGACAATTCGGGAACATAAAAATCATCTTCATAAATCTCAATTTTTTGATCGACGTCAAAAGCCTGCAGCCAATCGTAAAAAGTCGGATCAATGGTGAAGGTTTGTCCTTTCCAGGTTCTGAGTTCTTTATCTCTGGCCAGAAAAATACGGTCGGCATCTTCATAAACCGTAGGCAATGATTTTTTGAGCAATTCATAATCATACGATAACAAAAAACCAACGTGTATTTTTTTCATGTGGATGAGATTAAAAATTAAATTGATTTGATTAAAACCATTTGGCCAAGCGCTTGATTCTGCGCAAGATAAAATTAGCTTTGATGCGTTGGCCCAAATACAAACCTTTGCTGATGCCTTGCGGCTGATAATACTTGTAATCAATACCGTAACTTTCAAACCAATAACCAAACTTCAGCGGATTTTCAGGATTGATAGATGGAAAAACGTAGTTCTCATCGGTCAAAATGGTCATTAATTCATCATGACTTTGCGGAATCACCGCACAATCTAAACTTTCATAAGCCGCACGCCCGAGTAAAACTACTTTCTTTCCGGCAAAAGCAGCTTCAATGCCCACTGTAGAAGTAAAAACAATAATAATATCGCTTTTGTGGACGAGTTCATAACTGTCAACTACATCTTCAGGCGCGATGATTTCAATGTTCGACTGCTTGAGTTTTTCATTGATAAAACGGTTTTGCGTGTTGTCAATCCCTTTGAGATTCGGATGCACGCGCATGTATACCTTGATGTTCGGAAACGCTCTTAGACTTTCGCACAATTGCAAAATACCATCGTTGTCATTCGGATAAAATTTAGGCCCAAACCCCGACAAACCTTCGTATTCATCGAGCGAAGAGTTAAAAATGGTAATGATTTTTTTGTCTTTGTTCTGCTCAAAACTCGCCGGAAGTTGTCCGTATTTTTGGTTTTTGGTAAACGAATACCAAGCATCTTCTACCCTTTTGACGCGTTTGTTGTAAAAATGTGCTCCGATTTCTTCACGGCGCGGATCGTTTTTTTGCCAAAGCGTCTGAATTTCTTGCGCAATGGCTTCAAATGAATGCGGAATCGAGTTAAATCGAAACAAAAAATTCTTCATCTTCCCTCCGCGTTCATGTGTGGCATACGGAATATTTTTGTGTTCGCAAATGCGCAACAGCGGCCGATTCTCGATAAATCTTCCGTTGAATAAAATCACTAAATCGGGTTTGATTTGATCAGTCACCAAATCAAATGTGTCATATAAATAAGCGCCGGTAAGCAAGCCACGCTGAATAAAATCTTGATATTTCCTCAAATCAGGGCGATGGTCTCGCGTATACGACACAAGCGATGACATCGTTGCCAAGCCGTGATCATAGTTTTTATACTGATGTGATTTGAGTTGATCTATTGAATCAAAAACCAAAGAACTCGCCTGATAATTTTTTTTAAAATCAGCCAAAGAAAGATAATCTCGATAATGAATAATGTGCAAATTCTGATGATGCTCGACGCTTTCTTTTAAAACTTGAGCTCCCTTGTTTACCCGTGAATGACACACTTGGCAATGCATGATTTTGTGCTCAGGATTGTGAAAACAGCTTTGAAAATCTCCACGACAAATCATCCAATAAATGGTATTGCCTTGCTCGAGCAAACGCTGCATGATTTCAAGTTCGGTCTCCAGATGCGGTGTCGGATGATTCGAAGTTTGAAGTAAGATTTTCTGATTTACAATACGATCGATCGTCATATTATTGAGCTATGTTTTGGTATGAATAGGAATATTGTTGGATTTGATCGGCATATTCAGGCAAAATAAGTTTGGCATCAAATGGCGCGTAAGATTGTCCAAACATGCTGTTGGTATATTGAATTTGAAACAACAAACGCTCACCGTGCTCCAGTTCTTTTCCTTTGTGAAAACCGCGTGTATCAACCGCCATAATGGTTCCTTTTTTACCGGCTAATTCAAGTAAGTTTTCTGCTCCGTAGACAGCGGCCATTTCTTGGTCTTCAAATCGTCCGTCGCGATCAATTTCTCTGGGCAAAGTCTGATGTGAACCTTTTACATAACAATGCGGGCCGGTATGGGTATCAACATCGGTCAAATAAAAGAAGAATTTGATAAACTTAATTCTGTCTAAATCAAAATGATACATCTGAGCTGCGGCATTTTTTGCTTTTCCGCCAAACGGAGCGCTCCACCAAAATGCAACAATATCTAAAATAGGTTTGCAACCCAAATATTCTTGGGCAAAGGCAAACAAGGATCGATCAAAAATAAGTTTTTGCAACGGAGCACAGGCCAAAACTTGAGCATCATTAAACTGATATCGCGGTGAAACCGGTTTTTGGGCATCAAAAATAATTTGGTCTTGCGAATAAGCCTGCGTAGCACTGTTGACATCAATATATCTGGCCGGCGTTTGTTGGGCGTAGCGATAAATCTCATCAATCACAGCAGCATCTAGCTTTTGCTCAAAAACATAATAACCGTCTTTTTGCATCTGAGTCACCGCTTTTTGTAGGGATTCAGGCGCAAAATTTGCTAAAATTCCCTCCAGCGGAACATCTGAATACTTCCCAATTTTTCGGTCAATTTCAGCCGAAAGGGCATCGTTACTTTTACCACGGGTCAATACAAATAACTTTCTGAAAGCAGCATAACCCTTCGGAGAATTACTTTGATTCTTTTGGAATTGCTTGTATTCTTGTGTAAATCTCTTTTGGTATTTGGCTTTTTTAATCAAACGAACTATCGGTGTCAACATAAGCTTAGACTTTAATAAATCAATTATCCTTCAAAACGGTCACCTTTGCTATACGAACGCACAGCGGTTTTTCCGATAAAATCTTTTAAATATTTTGGATGCATTCCAAATCCGGGACGAACAGAGCGCAGGTTTTCTTCGGTAAAAATTTCACCTGCATCAATATCTTGAGCCACATATAACGAACGGCTGAAATCTCTGCCTTTGGCTTGTTTTTCAGTAAGTTCGTAATCAACTACACCAATGGCTTTTTCAGCTTCGCGCACCGCTTGTACCATGGCAGTGAATTCTGCTTCGTTCATCGAAAAAGACGCATCTGGACCACCAATGGAACGATCCAAAATAAAATGCTTTTCAATAATTTTTGCGCCAAAAACCGTAGCTACAATAGGAACCGTGCTCCCCATCGTATGATCAGACAAACCGCTGATTACACCGTAACGCTCAGCTAAATCGCGCACCATAATCATATTGGCTTCTTCAATCGGAGCCGGGTAACTCGAGGTGCATTTTAATAGTGCAATATCGTAATTTCCCACACGTTTGCAGGCATCCAAGGCCAATTCAATGTCTTCTTGTCGGGCAATGCCGGTAGAAATAATAATCGGTTTGCCTTTTGAAGCGACATATTCAATCAGAGGGATATCGGTAATCTCAAACGAGGCAATTTTATAAGCCGGCGAATTGAGCGACTCTAGTAAATCAACCGCTGTTTTGTCAAAAGGCGATGAAAAACAAACCAAGCCTTCAGCAGCGGCCGCATCATACAGTTGTTGATGCCATTCCCAAGGCGTGTAGGCTTCTTGATACAAATCGTGCAGTTTTCGCCCATCCCAGATGGTTCCTTGAATCAAAAAATCTTCTTTGCCAGAATCAAGCGTAATGGTATCGGCTGTATAGGTTTGCAATTTAATGCAATCAGCACCCGCTCTTTTAGCCGCTTTGATGGTTTCGAGCGCATTTTCAAGGCTTCCGTTGTGGTTGGCAGAAAGTTCGGCAATGATAAAAACCGGACTCTGCGCATTGATATGATGATGGGCTATTTTCATAAACTTTTGGTGTATTGTTGACTGGGAATTTGCTGATAATCTAGCGATTTATCAAGTCTGTAACCCGCTTTTAAAAATGCTTGGGCCGAGGCCGGATTAGTCAATTTTACAAACGCGTTGATGACGGCCGTGGGATTTTGTTTTAGAAAAAAATCGCTGGCTTGTGCAATCATACTGCTTGCATAGCCTTTTCCGCGGTGGTGTTTATCAATGGATATTCCGATGATGGCTTGTTGTTCTGAATTATTTTGAATGCGCACTTGCCCGACGGCTTGCTTTATATGATTTTCAAAAACAAGCATCATGCAAGAATCGTCCTTGATTTTATTTGAAAACCACCATTGGTGGGTCTCAAAAGAAATCGCTTCAGACTGATACGAATGTTCTCGAACACTGACATCATTGGCCCAATCAAAATAACGCTGCATATCCGTTTCATCGGCTTTTCTAAAACTAAGTCTGCGGTTTATTTTAGCGTGATACACCACATCATAAAACTTGTTTTCAAATTGACAATGCTCAGGCAATCTGGCTTCTTTTTTAAAACCACAAGATTCAAGAACCGAATACAAATGCGGTCGCAAATCAAACGCATAGGTAAATATTTTGTGAAAATTTAAACCTTCAAAAGCTACTTGCTCAATAAGTTGTAAATAATTTTGCCAATAATACGCAAAGTGTTCTTGTTCTAATTCGGTGCGCATCACAAACGAAATCTCAGCATTCAAATCAATCCAATTCATGTGTACCAAACCACCATAACCGATAAATTCATCGTTCTCAAAAAAAGAAAAAAGCAACTGAGAAGGTTTTTCTTGCTTGAATAAACCGGCCACGACCGTTGCAAAATAATTGGCTTGTTTTTCAGGTGTTAATGGCTCGGCCTGACGCAAATGATACAATTGCTCGTTGCGAATGTTCATAATCGAATGCTGATCTTGATCGCGAATCGGCTCAATATGAAAAGCCCGCGATGCAAAAACCCTTTGATTCAAACATTGGTATTGTCTCATTTTTGGTTTTGATATTTGAGTTCGGCCAACTGCCAGTCTGATTCGCTGTCAATATCTTGAGCATTATTTTCGTCAATTTCAATGGCGATGGTATTTTCTGTTCTGAGCGATTTGGTTTGTTCAAATCTTGCAACCTCAAAAAAGTAAAACATCCCCGCATCGTGAAAAGCAACTTCTAAATCTTGGGTTCGGCTTTGGGCATAACCATCAAAAAAAGCGCTGATTTTTCCATTCTCATCAAGTTTCAAAGCTCTTTGAATCGGATGTCCGTACCGAATAACCGGAAAAACTACATCGGCTTTGTGTTTTTGCAAAACTTCTGACGCCTCTGTAAGCAAATCAGCCTTTACAAAAGGCGCGCACGGATAAATGCAAACCCCTTGGTCAAATGGAATATTTTGTTGTTTGTAAAAATCTAAAACTTCAAGCAAAACATCGGCTGTGGTTGCGGTGTCATTACTGTTTTGCGCGCTGCGGACAAAAGGCGTTTCAGCACCGAACTGTCGAGCAATTTGCGCTATTTCTACATCATCGGTTGATACGATTACCTTGTCAAACAAACCACTTTTTTGAGCGGCTTCAATCGCATAAGCCAAAATAGGTTTTCCGAGAAAGTCACGAATGTTCTTTCGCGGGATGCGTTTGCTTCCGCCTCGAGCCGGTATGATGGCAATTTTAGACATAGAAATCTTGGATGGTTTGAATCACAAAATCTTGTTGCTCATCGGTGAGTGTTGGGTACATCGGCAAACTAATGCAGTGCTTGTAATAAGTTTCGGCTACCGGCAAATCGCCTTCAGTCCAACCTAAATCTCTGTAATAGGGCATCAAATGACACGGAATATAATGTATTTGAGCAAAAATTTGTTGGGTGCGCAAATAGTTATACAAACCCAGACGATTCGGCACTTCAATCACATACAAATGATAGGCATGTCCTTGAACAATACCTGATTGTCCTTTGATAAACGATTGATTCGCAAACGCTTTTTGATAGCGCGCAGCAATGGCTCTTCTGCGCTCGATACCTTCATTGGCTCTCGAGAGTTGACTGATGCCTAAAGCAGCTTGAAAATCGGTAAATCGATAGTTATAACCCAAGGTTTGCATTTCCATATACCAACCCGGATAAGGCTCATCAGCGCCAACTTCTTGTCCGGCGGCAAAAGCTTTTGAATTTTTGAATTGACTAACATCTCGAGTAATCCCGTGGGTGCGCAACTCAAGTAATTTGTGATATAATTTTTCGTCGTTGGTGGTGATCATTCCGCCCTCGCCGGTAGCAATGTGCTTGACCGGATGAAATGAAAAAATCGCTAAATCAGCATACTGACCATTACCACAATACTGCTTTTTATCTTGACTGTCGGTAAAAAAACCGCCCGGAGCATGGCAGGCATCTTCAAGCAACCACAATCCGTACTCATCGGCCAATTTTCTGAACGTTTCAAGATTTACAGCATTTCCGGCAAAATCAACCGGAACAATTCCGTGGTAAGTTCCGCGGGGTGAGGCTTCTAATAAAGTCCTAACTTTTTGAATATCGAGTAAATAGGTTTGCGGATCAATATCAGCAAAGACAACTTCTCCTCCACAATAACGAATACAATTGGCTGAAGCTGCAAAGGTGAGCGGAGTGGTAATGATTTTTTGACCCGGTTGTACATTGAGCGCCAAAGCAGATAAATGCAAAGCGGCAGTTCCGTTGGCCACCGCCACTGAATATTGGCAACCTATGTATTTTGAAAAAGCTTGTTCAAAAGCCAAAATCGTCGGGCCTTGTGTGAGGAAATCACCTTGCAGCGCCACACTTACTGCATCAATATCCGCTTGTGTAATATTTTGTTTTCCGTACGGTATCATGCTTTTTATTTGGGTTGAAAATCAGAATACAAATGTTCTTTAATTTGACTGCGCATCGATTCTACAGTTTCCCATTCAGTGTTATCACCTGATGTATAACTAAATCCTTGCGGTACTAAACGAGCATTGAATTCTTTTTTATAATCTTCTAAATTCCAATTAGTTACTTGTGGTAAAATCACATAATACTTTCCTAAATCATAAGTCGTAAATGAGTCAGAAGCCGTAATCATTTCTTCGTGAATTTTCTCGCCCGGGCGAATCCCAATCACGCGATGTTCACAATTGGGGGCAATGGCTTGAGCTACATCAAGAATTCTGTATGAAGGAATTTTCGGCACAAACAATTCTCCACCCCAAGCTTGGTCTAGCGCATGCAAAACCATATCTACACCGCCTTGGAGCGAAATGTTAAATCGCGTCATGGTTGGATCTGTAATCGGCAAAACACCTTCATCGCGTTTGGCCATAAAGTACGGAATTACCGAACCGTTTGACCCCATAA
The DNA here is from genome assembly GCA_018267095.1 of Bacteroidota bacterium. Taxonomy (GTDB): domain Bacteria; phylum Bacteroidota; class Bacteroidia; order Flavobacteriales; family Flavobacteriaceae; genus Flavobacterium. The sequence continues at coordinate 42,317 of JAFDZC010000012.1, read as the reverse complement.
CATTTCCGTAGCGTACCACCGAAAAACGAATGTCTTGACGGCCTTTAATGTTATTGGCTGCGATAAATAATTTATCAGAAGTAAGTTTGGTCGCTCCGTACAGATTAATCGGTGCGCAAGCTTTATCGGTAGACAAAGCTACAACTTTGGTTACGTTCGATGACAAAGCAGCTTTGATGACATTCTCAGCACCGCCTATATTGGTTTTGACACATTCATCCGGATTGTATTCGGCTATGTGCACATGCTTCATCGCTGCGGCATGAATAACATAATCAATTCCGTTGAAGGCGCGTTTGAGACGTTCTAAATCGCGGACATCACCAATAAAATAGCGAATCGCCGCATATTTTGACTCTGGAAATTCCTGAGCCATTTGATATTGTTTTTGTTCGTCTCGAGAATAAATGACCAATCGTTTTACATCGGGCCATTTTTGCAATATGGTTTTGGTAAGTTCTTTGCCGAGTGAACCGGTTCCGCCGGTAATTAGAATGGATTTGTTGCTAAGCATTTGTTCAATTTTAATGAGCAAATATACTCAAAAGAATCATTCATTTTTGGCCACTAAAAAAACTGTGGTTTATTATCTTTGCGGCAAATTTTTGCTATGGATATCAATACCGAAGTACACAAAGCATTTGAAGTCATTCAGCAAGGCGGAATCATATTGTATCCGACCGATACCGTTTGGGGCATAGGCTGTGATGCCACCAATTCTGAAGCGGTTCAGAAAATTTATCAACTCAAACAACGCGAAGAAGCCAAAAGTATGATTTGCCTCATGAACGGTGAACGCATGATATATCAGGTTTTTAAAGAAATTCCCGAGGTGGCTTGGCAAATATTAGATTTGTCCGAAAAACCAACAACACTCATCTTGGATAACCCCAAAAATGTAGCGGCAAACTTGATTGCTCCAGATCAAACTTTGGGCATCAGAATCGTCAAAGAACCGTTTTGCTACAAGCTTATGGAGCGCATGAAAAAACCGCTGGTCTCTACTTCTGCCAATATATCCGGGCTGCCTACTCCTACTTCTTTCAAAGAAATTTCACCCGAAATTATCAAGGGTGTTGACTATGTAGTAAATTTGCACCGCGAAAAATCGGGAGCCAAGCCTTCGACGATTATCAAATTAACCCAAGACGCACAGGTAAAAATTATTCGTCCGTAAATGAAATCAAATTATTCTAACGCTTTGCAGCATCCTATTTTTGAAGTGGTCTCAAAAGCTTCGGCAGAAATGGGCGTTCCAAGTTATGTAATTGGCGGATTTGTGCGCGACTTTTTACTACAACGAAATTTCAAAAAAGACATTGACATTGTCACCGTGGGCAGCGGCATTGATTTGGCTTTAAAAGTAGCCGAGCTTTTGCCCAACAAACCCAAAGTTCAAGTGTTTAAAAACTACGGAACAGCCATGTTGCGCTTTGACGATACCGACATAGAATTTGTGGGCGCCCGAAAAGAAAGTTACTTTTTTGAAAGTCGCAATCCTGTGGTTCAAAACGGTACTTTAGAAGACGATCAAAACCGTCGCGATTTTACTATAAACGCACTCGCACTTTCTTTAAATTCAGAAACTTACGGAGATTTACTTGATCCGTTTAATGGCTTAGAAGATTTAAAGAACAAAATCATTCGTACACCACTTGATCCGGACATAACCTATTCAGATGATCCGCTGAGAATGTTGCGTGCCATTCGTTTTGCCAACCAACTTGATTTTGAAATCGAAGATCAATCATTGAATGCGATTGGTAAAAACAACGAACGTATCAAGATTATCTCAGGCGAGCGCATTGTGGAAGAACTCAACAAGATTTTATTGACTCAACAACCTTCTGAAGGATTTCTGCTGTTGTACCAAACCGGTTTGCTCGATTTGATTTTGCCTGAATTGACCGCGCTCAATAATGTGGAAGAAATTGAAGGGCAAACCCATAAAAACAACTTTTACCACACGCTAGAAGTAGTTGATAATATTTGTCCCAAAACCGATAACCTCTGGTTGCGCTGGGCTGCTTTGTTACACGATATTGGCAAGGCGCCTACCAAACGCTTCCATAAAAAGCAAGGTTGGACATTTCACGGACACGAGTTTTTGGGTGGAAAAATGGTCAAGAAAATCTTTGAACGTTTGCATATGCCACTGAATCAGAAAATGAAGTTTGTACAAAAAATGGTCATGATGAGTTCAAGACCCATTGTGCTTTCGCAAGATTTGGTTACAGACTCAGCCGTGCGCCGATTGGTTTTTGACGCCGGAGAAGATGTAGAATCACTGATGATTTTGTGCGAAGCCGACATCACGACCAAAAACCCAATTAAGTTTAAAAAGTATCATAAAAACTTTGAAATCGTTCGCCGAAAAATAGTAGAAGTTGAAGAACGCGACCACGTGCGCAATTTTCAACCGCCCATTACCGGCGAAGAAATTATGGAGATGTTTAATTTACCGCCATCGCGCGAAATTGGCATGCTCAAAGAAGCCATCAAAGAAGCTATTTTAGAAGGCGAAATTGCCAACGAATACAATGCAGCTTATGAATTTATGATGCGCAAGGCCAACCAAATGGGATTAAAAAAAATAGCTACATAGAGAATATACCATAGCCCTAGCCCTGATGGCAACGGAAATCCTTTGCCGAAGGTGTTCGAGGCAAAGATTGCAGTGAACAGCAGGAAAAAGCTTCAAAAAAAATACAACCTAATCATGAAAACAAATAACAAATCTGTGATTTTATGGCTGCTCAGCGGCTGTGTGTTGGTGTTTATAATGGTGCTTGTGGGCGGAATTACGCGGCTAACCAATTCAGGCCTATCGATGACCGATTGGCATTTGGTGACTGACACATTTCCACCGATGAGCGAGGCCGCTTGGCAACACGCTTTTGAGGAATACCAGAAGTTTCCTGAGTATCAAAAGATCAACATTCACAACAACTTTACGCTTTCAGATTACAAGTTTATTTATTTCTGGGAGTGGTTCCACCGTCTGATTGGCCGCGTCATTGGGTTGGTGTTCCTCATTCCGTTTGCTTATTTCTGGCTCAAAAAACGACTTGATCCAAGCACGCTCAAAAAATGCTTTACGCTATTGGGCATGGGCGCTTTGCAAGGATTTTTTGGTTGGTTTATGGTCAAAAGCGGACTCGTAGACAATCCGGATGTAAGCCATTTCAGACTTTCACTACACTTGACTTTTGCGTTTTTGACGTTTGCGTATACGCTTTGGGTGGCTTTGGATTTGATTTATCCCGAACGCAAAACACCTGTCATTGAGCTCAGAAAAATAACGCGATGGGCTTTGATTGCGCTGATTGTTCAAATCATCTACGGCGGTTTTGTGGCCGGACTCAACGCCGGACTTATCCACAATCATTGGCCGCTGATGAGTGACGGACAACTTATTCACGACAGCGTTTGGATTGAACAGAAAAGTGTATTGCTCAACCTGACCGAAGGCAAAAGCGGCGTGCAATTGGTACACAGAACTTTGGCTTATATTGTGGTTGGTTTGATTGTTTGGTTGATGATTAAATCGCGAAAATTTAGCTTAGACGCGCAACAACAAAAAGGCATCTATGCGATGTTTGCGATGGTCTTTGTTCAGTTTGCTTTGGGCGTTTTTACCCTGCTCAACTACGTTCCGATTTCACTTGGGTTGATGCACCAAATCGGCGCTTTTATCTTGTTGAGTTTTACGGTGTACACCTTGCACCGATTGAGTAAATAAGCTCAAAAAAAGGCAATAGATAAATTCTATATCAAAAAATTAAATTTCTGTTTTCTAGTTTTTTAAACAAAATTACTTAGTTGAATAAATTAAGTTTATCCTATCCAATTTTTAAAATCAGAAACGCGTTCTCGGCTCACAATGATCTCGTCTTCGTTGTACGTTGGAAGCAAAATTTTAAGCCTTGAATTTGAATACACCGATATCTCGCGAATGGCTTTCATAGGCAAAATATACTTTCTGCTTACCCTGAAAAAAACTTGTTTGTCAAGTTCTTGTTCGAGCACATCGAGCGAAGTTTCAAGCAAGTAATTTCGGTTGTCAAAAGTGTGCAGATAAGTGCCTTTGTTCTCGCTGTAAAAACACTCGACTTCTTCTATCGGAATCACTTTGATTTGCTGGCCCACTTTTACCGTAAACCGCTTTTTAAAGCTCGGTTGCGGCGGTTGAAACATCTGTCTGATTTGCTCCATATCAAAAGCCGGAGCTTTGGCTTGCGCGGATTGAAATTTGCGCACGGCGGCTTCTAATTCATCCTCGTCAATAGGCTTGAGCAAATAATCAATACTGTTGAGTTTAAAAGCCTTGAGCGCATACTGATCGTAAGCCGTGGTAAAAATAATCGCACTTTTGATTTCAATAGTTTCAAAAATCTCAAACGACAAACCGTCCGAAAGCTGAATATCCAGAAAAATCAAATCCGGATGCTGGTTTTGCGCGAACCACTCAATGGCTTCTTGCACTGAATGCAGCATCGTACTCACGCCCACGCCCAGTTTTTCAAGTTTGCGTTGCAAGAGGCGTGCTGCGGGTTTTTCGTCTTCAATAATTAAAGTTTGCATTTTGTTGGTTAATGATTATGATGATTAAAACTCTTTTGTTTTGGGCGTGCCCCTGCGGGTCGCGTTTTACGCAGTGCGCGGCACTTAGCTTCAACCGCTCACGCGGGTGTCTGTCGGAAGCATTTTCTGTATTTTAAATTTTGACTTCACTCATTCTGCTAAACTCATTGCTCTTGATTCTGAAATCAACAATCGTTATTCGTTAATCTGCAATCTATCAGTGCGTGAGGGATGGCAGCGGATAGCCCACAGTGAGGAACGAACGAGGACTAGCAGCGAACAGCCCGACAGCGGCGTAGCGCAGCGAAGCCGGTGGCACGCCCCAATAACTTACAACCCTCGCTCTTGCTCTTCGCGGCGCATGAGTTCTTTGATTTTCTTTTCTTCCCAGCGCTTGCCCAAAAGCCAATCTTTGCCAAAAACCGAAAGCGCATGCATGACAAGTCCAAAACCCCAGAAAAAAGCTACTGAGAAGTTTTCAAAACTCCAAAAAGCTAGGTTTTCTTCGCCTGAATCCGGGCTTTGACGAGCAATCATGATGAATATATTGACGATGATATACACGAGTAAATGGGTGTAAAATCCTTTGAGTTTTTTGACTCTTTTGTGCGCCCATCGGTATTCGGCATCCATGGGGTTTTGATCTGAATTGAAATGATTATTCATGATAGGTTTCGTTGAATTTTTTACTTTTTTCGAGTTCTTCTTTCATAAACTCGCGAATCTTGCGCTCTTCCCAATCTTTGCCAAAAAACGGGCTGAAATTGAAGACGCGCATCGCATGAAAAGCAAGTCCGATGCCCCAACCCACCATTGGCCAAATAAACCAAATTTGCGAAGGTGAAGTGGCTAGATTCAAGACGATGAGTCCGGTGTTGACCACGATGTATGAAGCTAAATGTCCGTAAAAACCTTTGAGTTCTTCTACCTGCTTTTGAGCGCGGAGATATTGATCTTGTTCGTTGAAATTTGTTTCCATAACTATATTATTTCCAAGTTTTGTATTGCTGATTTTGATGCATGATTTGTCTGATTTTGCGTTCTTCCCATTGGCCTCCGTAGCCAAAAACCTTAAAGGCGTGCATCATCAATCCGAAGCCCCAGCCGCACAACGAAAACCAAAACCACTGAAATCCGGGTGTGAAATAGAGATTGACAAAGATTAAAATAGGAATCACGATACAATATGAAGCAAGGTTACCGTAAAAGCCTTTGAGCTCGTCTACGCGTTTTTTAGCTCTAAAATAGGCTGAGTTTTGTTGTTGTACTGATATTTCCATACTAGTGATTTGTTGGGTTAAAATAGGTATGCGAATCGTAAAATGTTCTTGGGTTTGATCGACCAAAACCTTTCTTTTTGAAATGATGCCATATCGACTGGCGATGTTCTCTAAACCAACGCCTTTTCGATCGTGCAAGACTTCTTTTTTTTGGTAATTGTTTTCGACTGCCAAGTAATCTCCGTCGATGTAAATTTTAATGTGTAATGGCTTTTGCTCACTCACCACGTTGTGTTTGACGGTATTCTCTAACAACAATTGCAGCGAGAGCGGAACTACTTTGGCGTCAGGATCAATTTCACCCGAAGGTAACTCATAAAACAAACTGTTTTCAAAACGCATTTTGAGCAAGTTCATATAGGTTTTGGCAAACGAAAGTTCTTCTTCAAGCGGCACGAGTTCTTTGTCTTTTTGCTCGAGCACATATCGGTAGATTTTTGAAAGCGAGGTGGTAAACTTTTGTGCGCTTTCAGGGTTTTCTTCGATGAGCGAACTGAGTACGTTGAGGCTGTTGAACAAAAAATGTGGATCAATCTGGTTTTTTAAACTTTCAAACTTAGCATTGGCCGTTCCGGCGATGATTTTCTGCTCTTTGACTTTGGAATCTTGGTAGGCTTTGTAAAAATAAAAAGCATGTAAAGACAAAGTCACAATCAGCGTAATTACCACCGAAACTATGTAATTAGAAGCGCGTTCTTTGGCTAAAAACTCATTAAAATCTTGTTGATCGACCCATACGGCTTCAAAAAAATGCAACAAGAAAATAACGATTAAGGTTGCCACCATTGAACCTGCAAAACCAATCAACAATCGCTTTTTTGAAAATCGATCCTGAGCAAATCGCTTATCCAGAGCAATAAAAATAAAGGCATTCGCAAAATAGAGTGAAAAAGTATACAAAACGGTGTAGGCAAAACCTTTGAGCAAATCAGGACCAATCAATACTTGGTTTCCCAAAAGCAAATTGATTAAGACCATAACGCCAAACACCAGACAAGCCAGTAAACCAACTCTAAATACGTGCGCGAATGCTTTCATTTTTATTTACTCAATGAGATTATTTCTTATTACAAGCTTTTTGTGATTCTAAAGCGCGGTCTAAGCCCCAATTTGGCGAAAACGGTGTTTCTGGTTTGAATTTGTTGAACAACTCAATCGAACGATTAATCTCGGCACACATCGGTGTAATATCATTGCCAAAATATTTGGCACCGTTCATTTCGTATTCGGCTTTTCCAAAAACAGCTCTTGGATTTTCTGGTGATAACGCTTGTGCTTTTCCGTAAGCTTCCATAACTTTTCCGGTCAGTTTCATGCCGTTGGTCATCGGGTCATAAACCACCCAAGCGGTATAAATCATGGCTTGCATTACCCAAAGTTCAGAATTGTTTGGGTCTTTGGCCAATTCGGTATCTAAGGCACTTTGCGCTTTGGCCAATTGAGCGCTTACTTTTTCTTTGTCTTTTTCCATGAACGAAGCTGTGGTGTTCACCAATGAAACATAATAGTTTGGCAACCAACTTCCTTTTTCGGCCGAGGCAATGCGCTCGAATAAATCTGAGGCTTCTTTGCTTTTTCCTTCACCCCATAAACCAAAGGCTTTGCCCATTCCTTCTTCAAATTTTCCGGGTTGCGCCTGTGTCATCGAGGCGATGAAGATAACTGCGATTGTGATGATTTTTTTCATGAGTTTGTTTTTATTATTTGTTGTTAATTTCTGATTCAAAAGTAAGCTGACCGATTCAGGCAGACAATTTAATCCTACCGAACTGTTGATTTTTGAGGATGAATTGCAGCTTACAAATTATTGAGTTGATTGTCTTTTTTGTTATCGCTGATGGTCCAGAAAAACCCGATAAAGAAAAACCGGTCTGCGGTGGGTGTAATCTCACGTCGATTATAATAATTATTGGTAGGTTGATTGGCATATTCATAACCAAAAACGTTTCGCGTTCCCAGCACGTTGGATACCGAAAAATACAAAATCTTTTGTTGGCTGAGTAAATACGCCCAACTAAAACTCAAACTGCTGTACGATTGCGTGCGTTGGTTTAAGAAACCGCCCACATTCGGGTTGGTGTACGGTCTGCCCGAAGCGAATGATTGCGTTAATCCCAATTGCGAACGCCATTTATCAATCCAGTATTTGGTAACGATGGATAAACTGTGGTTGGCCACAAAACTCGGCGTGGTTTGCGTTTTGAAATTTTTGTAATCGCGCTCTGTGTCGATGTACGAATACGACAACCAATATTCTAAGTTTTTAAACGTAAAACCATCGCGCCAGAAACAATCGATTCCTTTGGCATAACCGCTTCCGGTATTGCTGAATGTTGAATTGTATTGAATTTGATCGGTGTCGTATTTAATCAGATTTTGATAATCTTTATAATAGCCCTCTAAACGCAAAGTCTTTTTGTTTTTGGCGTATTGAAAGTTCAAAATATAATGCGCCGCTTGCTCGTTTTCAAAGTTGTGATATTTTGAAAATTTCAAATAAGCTTGCCCGGGAGTTTGCTCAAAAGTTCCGTACGCTACCGAAAACTGTGAGGATTTATTGAATTTATACGCCATCGAAACACGCGGAGTCACCGCAGAAGTTTTGAGCAAATCATTGTATGACCAACGCACACCTATTTTGGCTCCGAGTTGTTTAGACAAAAACAATTCGCCTTCTGAATACGCGGCAAAAATACCTGAATGATAATCCAAGAAATTGGTGTTGCCTTGATAAGCCGCATATGATTCTGAGAATTTTGTCAGGAAATAATCGCCGCCAAACGATAACTTGAATCGATCTGAGAAACCTTTGCGCATTTTGAGTTTTAAGTGTGAAGTGTGTTCATCGTTGCGCACCTGATTCTGATCGATGTAAATCAAGTTATGCGCATAGCCGTAACCCAAACCGGATGTAAATTGCCATTGCCCTGAATAATTGGCTTTGTAGGATGAATTGAGATAAAAATTGTTGTTTTCAAGGTTAAAACGAATCGGATTCACCGAGTTTACACTTTCTTGATTGATGTCAAATCGAGCCGCATCAAAAGCAGCATAAAGCTTAAAAATTCCGCGTTCGGTATTGTAGCGATACACCGTTTCACCAGATAGTGATTGATACGGTCGGTTCCAATCTACATTTTGCGGAATCAGCCATTGATACGGAGCCAAATCAATATAAGCCGTGTTGAAACTCAGTGAGCTTTTTTTCCATTTTTGGGTATGTCCGACGCCCAAACCAACGGTCATAAATGAAACATCGGTTTTGTTTTGATCGGCCTGATCTTGGGTATTGAGCAACAACACACTCGAGAGCGCTTCGCCGTATTCAGCCGAATAGCCACCGGTTGAGAACGAAATTCCACTAAATAAAAACGGTGAAAACCTTCCGCGGGTAGGCACATTATTGGCCGAAGCTCCGTAAGGTTGCCCCACGCGAATGCCATCGACAAACGTTTGGGTTTCATCCGCTTCGCCACCGCGCACAAACAAGCGTCCGTCCTCGCCTACGCTTTGGGTTCCGGGCAAGGTTTGCAGGGCCGAAATAATGTTTCCGGCAGAACCGGCCGTAGTCACAATATCGAGCGGTTTGAGTACCGAAACACGCGCTTTTTCACCGGTTTCCATGGTTCCGGCGGTCACCACAACGGCATCGAGCGTATTGACACTTTCGCGCATTTTGATGGTTTTTTCTTTAAAATCAGCCACGTTGATGATCAGTGTAGTCGTTTCAAAGGTCAAAAAACTCACCACCAAGGTTTGGTTTCCAGTCGTTGTTGTGGTAAACGAAAAGTGTCCTTTTTCATCGCTTGAAGCGCCGTCGTAGGTTCCGTCTAAATAAATATTAGCTCCGGCAATCGGCTTTGATTTGTTGTCTACAACAGTTCCTGAAATAGTTTGCTGTGCAAAAAGCGTTGCACCAAAGACCAACAGACAAAAAGTAATAATCGTTTTCATGTGATAAGTTTAGTAGCCCAAAAGTAAAGGGCTTGAACCGAGAAAAAAATTATTCAATACCGAATTGTCAATTTTTGCGGATGAATTGTAAAGGCCACGCATTAATTACTATTTTTGACCAGCAACCATACCCACAACCCATGAATACACGAGATATCGATTTAGTCAATGTGATTCTTATTGTAGCATCCTTGTTTTTGGCTTTTCACATTCCGTTTGAAATGTTTTTATTTTCGTATGCTTTTTTGGGGCCTTTGCATTATTTGACCGAAATCAATTGGCTCAAAGAGAAAAATTACTTTTCAAAAAACACGAATTGGATTTGGTTATTTGTAGCCTTGGCTTTGGTTGTTTCATTGCCTTTTTTGCAAAGAGTTGATGCTTTTAGTTGGGCACAAACGCCGGATGCAAAAAGCTTTTTTGATGGAATTGTTCAATCAACCGATGAAGTTTTGCTTATTTCACTACTATTTGCCATTGGTATGATTCATTTTAAAAACCCAAAACATCTGTGGATTTTCTTGGCCGGAAGTATTGCCGTGGCTATTCCGACGTTGTATTTCTTGCCCAATTTTTCTTTCGGCGTGATGATTTTTGTCCCCACCTTGATCCACGTGTATTTGTTTACCTTTTTATTTATGATTTACGGAACGATGAATACCAAAAGCAAACCGGGCATGATTGCCTTAGTTTTGATGTTTTTGGTTCCGGTGATTATTTGGATGAGTAAAATCAATCCGATGGAATACTACAACCTTTCTGAACACAGCAAAAATTCTTTTGTTGACAGCGGTTTTGGAATTGTTGGTGCTACCATTGACCATTTAATGAATGGCAAGCAACTCAATCAATTCCAGGTGTTATCGCCAATGGGCATCAAAATTCAGATTTTTATTGCCTTTGCTTATACTTATCACTACTTGAATTGGTTTTCAAAAACATCCATTATTGGTTGGGGGAAAAACTTGAGTGGAAACAAACTGAAAACCATTTTAGCCATTTGGGCCATCAGTAGTGCGTTGTATATCTACAATTTTAAAATCGGATTTATCGCTCTAAGCTTTTTGAGTTTGACGCATGTTTTCTTAGAGTTTCCGCTCAACATTACCTCTATCAAAGGCATCTGGCTCAAGCTCAAACCCGGTCACTAAAACCACTTTTTCTTTTTGAAATAAACCACCATAGCTACTACGAGCAACAGCATAACCGCCCATACCATAAAATAAGCCGGTTTGTAATGGAGTTCGGGCATGAATTCAAAGTTCATTCCGTATACGCCCACAATAAAAGTAAGTGGCATGAAGATAACCGAAACCGCCGTCAGCAATTTCATGATTTGATTCATTCGGTGACTTTGGGCCGAAAAATAGAAGTTCGATGCGCTGTCGAGCGTGTTCATATCGTATTCAATTTGCTCAAGAATTTCTAAAGATTTTTGATGCAAGCGCGCAAAAAATACATGGTTGGTATGTTCAATCGCTTTGATGTCGTTGGTGTGATGTTCACTTTTGAGGCTCAAAAGAGCATCCCGCAACGGAAGCAAAGAACGTTTGAGAAAATTGAGTTCTTCACGCGTTTTCTCGATCCGGACCAAAACTTCTTGGTTTTCGTTATTTTTTGATTCGGCCATCAAAACATCTATCGAACCTTCGTAATATTCTAAAGTGATGTAGAAGTTTTCCATCACCGCATCAAGCAACAAATACAACAAATAATCATTGCGCTTTTTGCGGACAATTCCGCTGTGGGTTTTGATGCGCTCGCGGATGTGCGTAAAAAAATCGCTCTTTTTTTCTTGAAACGAAATGAGTAAATTGTCTTTGAGTATAAAACTCAATTGCTCAACGCGAAGTTTCTTTTGCTTATCCGGCAAAATTGATTTGATACTGAAAAACAAAATATCGTTCAATTCTTCCATTTTGGGCCGGCGCATAACATTCAGGATATCGCTGACCACAAAAGGCTCCAGCGATATGAGCTCGCCTATTTTCTGAATAACTTCTACTTGATGCAGCCCGTGAATATTGAGCCATTTTACATCTTGCAACTGCTGCTCATCATAGATTTCTTTCTGAATTCGTTCAAATGAAACATGTTCGTATTGCTCAAAACCCACATCGTTATACACAAACATTTGCATATCCACCGGCTCGGTAGTGTTGACGCCCGTGTAGACAAAATATTCAGGTTGAACCTTTCTGACTTGATCGTATTGAACCTTTTTCATCGAGAATTATTTGTGACTAAATATAGGAGTTTTTAAATTTCAAATTACATTTACCAAAAAAACCAAATGCTCACCCTTATCATCAACATCCAGGAACTTTTACAAATCAGAGATGCCTCGGTTTTGAAAGTTTCCGGCGCTGAAATGGCAGAATTACCTTCCATTAAAAACGCTTATTTACTCATCAATAACGAAGTGATTCAAGATTTTGGCCCGATGGAAAACTGTCCGAAATTAGAAGGTGTAAATCACATAGATGCCACCGGAAAAACCGTATTGCCGGCTTGGTGCGACAGCCATACGCATATTGTTTATGCCGGAAATCGATCGCAGGAATTTGTCGATCGCATCAACGGACTTACCTACGAACAAATTGCCGAACGCGGTGGCGGGATTCTGAATTCAGCTGCCAAATTACAAGAAACTTCTGAAGACGAATTGTACGAGCAATCCAAAATCCGATTAGAAGAAGTGATGAAATTAGGAACCGGAGCCGTCGAAATCAAATCTGGCTACGGACTCACCGCTGAAAATGAAGTGAAGATGTTGCGCGTGATAAAAAGATTGAAAGAAAATTATCCAATCGCCATAAAGGCTACTTTTTTAGGCGCGCACGCTTATCCGAGTGAATTTAAAAACGATCATCAAGGTTATATCGATCAAATTATCCACGAAATGATTCCGCGCATTGCTCAAGAAAATCTTGCCGAATATATAGATGCTTTTTGCGAAAGCGGCTATTTCTCGGTGGAAGAAACAGCTCAAATTCTAAAAGCCGGACAACAACACGGACTGATTCCTAAAATTCACGTCAACCAGTTTAATGTGATTGGCGGTGTGACTTTGGGTGTTCAGTTCAATGCTTTGTCGGTGGATCATTTAGAATTGGTGAGCGATGAGGATATTCTGGCGCTTCAAAATTCTGAGACCATGCCGGTAGCTTTGCCTTCTTGCTCGTATTTTTTAAGTATTCCGTATACACCGGCCAGAAAAATGTTGCAAGCCGGTTTGCCGCTCGCATTGGCTACAGATTTTAATCCGGGTTCCACTCCATCCGGAAACATGAATTTTGTGGTAGCGACCGCTTGTATCAAAATGAAAATGACGCCCGAAGAAGCCATCAACGCGGCCACCATCAACGGAGCATACGCTATGGGATTATCGAAAACGCACGGCAGTATTACCATTGGCAAAAAAGCCAATTTAATCATTACCCAATCTATTCCGTCTTTTTATCAGTTGCCTTATGCTTTTGGCAGTAATCTGATTGACCAAGTAATCATCAACGGAAAAATCATCGCATAAAAAAAGGAACCCGAATTAGGTTCCTTCCTTGTTGATATTATTTTGAGCTTATTTCAAACTGAAACTAGACTTTGAAACCAATTCACCTTTGTCAAATACATTGACGAAGTACGTTCCTTTTTCAAAGTTTTGTCCCGGTAAATCTTGCGAAACATTTACAGATTTATTCTCATACTTAACCGTAGTTTGGAAACTATATGTTAAAGAGTTTTCTCCGAAGTTTTCGGTTTTCTTTTCACCCAAAACATTGTTTTTGCTGTCAATTACTTGAATGTAATAAGTTTTATCGCCTTGCTTGGCTACTTTGTTTTCAGCAATGGTAAAGCTGATTTTTAAGATATCGGCTCTACGCGCTTTATCGGTTTCAATTTGTTTGCCAGAGCTTCTGAGTTTGTAAGCTGCTGTTTTTAAGTTACTGATGGTCAGTTTCTGAGCAATTTCAACCGTTTTAGAAAGTTCTTCATTTTGACCGACCAAAACTTCGTTGTATTTGCGCGCTTCACCCAGAACCGTTACTGTGCTGTCGCGTTGTGTGGTAAGTTTGGCGTTGTCTTTTTTGAGCGCATCGTTCTCGGCCATGAGTGTTTTCATTTTGCCTTCCAACTCTTTATACATTCTCTGATACTTCGCCATCGAAGCCGCGTCACCTTTAGACTTTTTCAAATCAGCCATCAAATTAACAACCTTCTCACGCTCAGCGATTAATTCGTCTGACATTGAAGTGTTTTCAGCAATCGCTGCATCGTATCTGGCTTTGAGTTCTTCTAAATCTTTCATGACCGAAGCCTTGTCAGATTTAGTTTCAGTCAATTCGGTTTGCAAAGCTTTGGCGTCTGAAGTCATCTTGAAGATATACACAAGGCTTCCCACCAAAAGCAAAGCCAACACAGCTATAACTGCTTTTAAATTTGAATTGCTTTTCTGATTTTCCATAATTTTATATTTAATTTGAACAAAAATAATAATATTTGAGTTTATAACGTAAGTTTGCTTGAATATATTTTCAGGGTTAAAAAAGTTTTTATGGATAAGCTTATACCGTTTAGCAACCTAGATTTGGCGCGGGTTACCAATCATCGAAGCGGTGAAATTAAATTTGGCGAAAAGATGCAAGTGGTTCCCAAAGGCACCAAATCTATAGCTACTTTTTTACAGCAATCTCCAGCGCGTTATGTGCTCTTGGGGATTCCTGAAGATATTGGTGTTCGAGCCAATTTTGGTCGTCCCGGATCGCATTCGGCTTGGGAAAGCGCCATCAAAAGCATCGCCAACATTCAGTTCAACAAATTCTGTAAAGGCAGCGAACTTTTGGTTTTGGGGCATATTGATGTTGCTGACGAAATGGCTGAAGCTGCCAATCTGAATTATCACAACATTGCCGATCGCAAAAAATTCAGCGATTTGGTCATGCGCATTGACAAAGAAGTTTCGCACATTATTTCGCTCATTGTCAAGGCAGATAAAATTCCGATTGTAATTGGCGGCGGACATAATAATGCATACGGAAACATCAAAGGAACCGCGCTGGCCAAAGGCAAACCGATCAACGCCATAAATTTTGACGCACATTCTGATTTTAGAATTCTCGAGGGTCGTCACAGCGGAAATGGTTTTTCGTATGCTTTTGAAGAAGGTTTTCTGAACAAATACTTCATTTTTGGTTTGCACGAAAATTACACTTCCAAAAAAGTACTCACACGCATCAAGAAAATCAACTCACGCGTTCGATTCAACACTTATGACGAAATAGCGATTCGTGGAGCCAAGAATTTTCAGAACGAGTTACAAGTAGCTCAAAATTTTGTCAAAGACAACACATACGGTATTGAAATTGACTTGGATGCCATTCCGGGAATTGCCAGCAGCGCCATGACTTTGAGCGGTTTTTCGGTTGAACAAGCGCGTCAATTTATTCATTTTTTTGCCAGCCATCAAAATGCTGCTTATTTGCACATTTGCGAAGGAGCACCTGAATTGGGCGAAGAAAAAAACAGTCATTTGGTGGGCAAACTCATTGGTTATTTAGTCACTGATTTTATGAAAGCCAACGACCCGAAACCACAAATGATTGCCAAAATGGAAGTGAACTTTACCGAAGTAAAATCTGCTTCAATTAAATAACCTATCTTTGCGCGGCTCTGAATTAATTTAGCTCAAGCCCGAAATTTATGTTATTTGAAGATTTACTTTTATCCAAAAGCATCCTTACGGCAGTTTCTGACCAAGGATATACTCAACCCACACCTATTCAAGAACAAGCCATTCCCGTAATTTTAGACGGGCGTGATTTAGTGGGTTGTGCCCAAACCGGTACCGGAAAAACAGCTGCTTTTGCGATTCCTATTATACAGCACTTGCACAGAATTGTCGGTTCAAACAAAAAAAGAAAACTGATTCGCGCCTTGATTGTCACACCAACCAGAGAATTGGCTTTGCAAATCGGTGAGAATTTTGATGCCTACGGAAAATATACCAATGTGACCCAAACTACTATTTTTGGTGGGGTTTCACAAAATCCGCAAGTTGAGAAACTCAAAAAAGGCGTGGATGTTTTGATTGCCACACCGGGCCGATTGCTCGATTTACACAAACAAGGTTTTATTGATTTAGACCACTTGCACACTTTAGTTTTGGACGAAGCCGATCAGATGCTCGATATGGGTTTTGTCAACGATGTCAAAAAAATTGTCAAACTCACACCTGATAATCGCCAAACGCTGTTGTTCTCGGCCACGATGCCACTGCCGATTCGCGAATTGGCCGAAATGTTTCTGACCGATCCGGCGACGGTAACAGTCACTCCGGTTTCATCAACTGCCGAAAAAGTGGAACAACAGATTTACTTTGTTGAGAAATCTGAAAAGAGAAATTTGCTTTATCACTTGATTCGCAATGAAAACCTCTCGAATGTATTGGTGTTTTCGCGAACCAAACACGGCGCGGACAACATTGTTCGCTCGTTGCGCAAACGCGGCGTTGCAGCCGAAGCCATCCACGGAGACAAAACCCAAACCTCGCGTCAAAGGGTTTTAGAAGCTTTTAAAAACAAAGAAGTGAGTATTTTGGTGGCTACCGATATTGCTGCCCGCGGCATTGATATTGAACAATTACCGTATGTAATCAATTTTGATTTGCCGAATATCCCAGAAACGTATGTACATCGCATTGGCCGAACGGGTCGTGCCGGACACGGCGGTTTATCTATTTCTTTTTGCTCAAAAGATGAAGCACCGTATTGGAAAGACATTCAGCGACTCATTAAAGTGGATGTCAAAACCATCGCCGATCATCCGTTTACTTGGAAAGAAGAAGAAAAACCGGTTCAAAATCGTTCGGGAGCAGCACAACCTGAGGCCAAAGGACAACAACGCAGCGGCAAATCTAAAAATTCCAGAAAATCTTCGGGTTCAAAAAAGAATAAAAAACGCTGGTATTAATTGACGCTGAGCAACTGTTTTTGAATTACTTCAAACAACTGATGCGGTTCAAAAGGTTTGATCATAATGTCGTTCATGCCGCTGGCAAAAACCTCTGCTTTTACTTCGTCTTTGTCAAAGGCTGTCAGCGCAATCACAGGCGTTTTAATGCCCATTCCACGCAGGCGTTTGGTGGTTTCGTATCCGTTCATACCCGGCATATTGATGTCCATCAAAATGGCATCATACGTTCGGGATTCCAAAATCTTCAGAGCGTCAAAACCATCGGCGACCATATCACATTTAATTTGATGCTTGTCCATGATTTTTTGCGTGACGAGTTGATTGATTTTGTTGTCTTCAACAATGAGTATTTTAACCTCGGATAATTCAGGAGTAACCAACTCAGGAACTACTTCTTGAACAATCTCATCTGCTTTCTCAAATTCGATGCAAAAAGTAAAAGTCGTGCCTTGACCCAACTTACTTTCTAAATGAATATGTCCGCCAAAAAGTGTTACCAATTTCTTGACAATCGCCAATCCTAAACCGGTTCCTTGGTAATCTTCATCACTACGACCCACTTGTACAAACATGTCAAATATTTTGCTTTGATCATTGGGCGAAATGCCTACGCCATTGTCTTGGACCGAAAATTGAATTTCGTAGCAATCATTCTTAACTTCTTTGAGTTGGGCTTCGACTTTTACCCAACCATCACGAGTAAATTTGAGCGCATTCGAGGTCAAGTTCATAATAATTTGAGCCAAACGCAACTTATCGCCTAAAAGACGTTCCGGAATATTTTGATCGATGATGATCTCAAGCTTATTGTTGTTATTGACCGCGATATATTGCACAGAATTGCGGATAATTTCAATCTCGTCGGCCAAAACAAAGGGCACTTTTTCAAGATTGATCTTCTTTTCTTCCATTTTGTTGAGCTGCAAAATATCATTCACCAACGAAAGTAAATAGCGCGCCGAGAACTGAAGCGAATTGAGATGTGTACTTTCTTTAATTTCCGGATGCTCGTCGGCCAACATATCGGTAATGCCCACTACACCGTACAAAGGCGTTCTAAGCTCGTGGGTAATGGTCGATACAAATTGGGTTTTGAGTTGCGAGGCTTCTTCGGCTTTTTCTTTGGCTCGTTTTAATTCTTCATTGGCCAAGGTCAATTCTGCATTGGCTTGTTGACGAAAGCGATTGCTTCGGTACAAGGTAAAAACCAATACCAACAAAGCCGCTCCCAAAAACAATCCGAGCCACAAAACGGTTTTGGATTCTTGTAGTTTTTGTAAATGTTTTTCGTTTTCAAGCTCAATGCGATCGAGTTGCAAACGATATTCATCCATTTGGATTTGCGTAGCTGATTCAGACAGTAGTTCTTTATCCTCTTGCGAGTACAACTGATCTCTGAGCGCTTCTGATTTGGCTCTGAACTGCTTTTCTAAATCAAACTGATGATATGTTTTGTAATGTTCTGCGATGTTATCATAGGCATTGATTAAAAACGATTCAAGTTTGTTTTTTTGGGCAATGCCTATCGCTTGATTGTATAATGCAACCGCTTTTCTGGGTTGTTCAATGTGGGTATTGTAAATACCAGAAAGCGATGTAAAGGTAAAACGCATCTCAGGCAAACCGCGACGTTTGACAAAACTTTCGGAGTCTTTTAAATATTGAATCCCGTTTTTAAAATCGCTAACAGAGAAATAAGCGCTCGCAATATTGAGTTTTCCGAAAGTAATTTGGGTACTGTCTTTTATTTTTTGAGCATAAACAAGCGCTTTTTTATAATAATCGATTCCCTTTCTGACATCGATTTTATTGAAGTAATAAACACTTCCCAAATTGCTGTAAATCCAATCTTTGAGCGAATCATTTTCGATTTTCAGAGCGTGTTCCAGCGCTTTATTGTAAAAAGATAGGGCGTATTTAGCTTCAGAAAATTCGTCATAAATAACTCCAATCGCATTATACGCATGCGCCAAACAATAATCATCGTTGATTTTGTACGAACGCTTGAGCGCTGTTTTGGATAAATCGAGCGCTCGTTTGTAATCGCCTTGATTAAAATAATTTCCGGCTTTATTGATTTGTTCTTCGATGCTTTGACGCTCAGACGTCGTTTGCGCCTGCAAGCCAAAACTCAACAACCAAAAAAACCAAAAAATCTTTTTCAAATCACTCATGTATTTTGCTCTAGATAGATTTGAATCAATTAATTGCGGATGAGTTTTCTGTATTTGATGCGTTTTGGAGTCAAGTCGCCACCGAGACGTTTCTTTTTGTTCTCTTCGTAATCTGAAAAACCACCTTCAAAGAAATACACTTCTGAGTTTCCTTCAAAGGCCAAAATATGTGTACAAATTCTGTCTAAAAACCAACGGTCGTGCGAGATAATAACCGCGCAACCCGCAAAATTTTCTAAACCTTCTTCAAGCGCTCGGAGCGTATTGATATCTAGATCATTGGTTGGCTCATCCAGCAAAAGAACGTTGCCTTCTTCTTTGAGCGTCATGGCCAAATGCAAACGGTTACGCTCACCGCCCGACAATGCGGAAACCTTTTTGTTTTGATCGCTTCCGCCAAAGTTAAACCTTGAAAGATAAGCGCGTGAATTGACTTGTCGGCCGCCCATCATAATCAGTTCTTGTCCGTCGCAGAAATTCTCCCAAATGGTTTTGTTCGGATCAATATTGCTGTGCGATTGATCGACATAGGCAATTTTTACCGTATCGCCAATAGTGAAACTTCCACCGTCGGGTTGTTCTTGTCCCATGATCATTTTAAAAATGGTCGATTTACCGGCACCATTCGGCCCGATAATCCCGACAATTCCGGCTTGAGGCAAGGTAAAGTTGAGATTGTCATACAACAATTTATCGCCAAAAGCTTTGGCCACATTTTGCGCTTCAATCACGTTGGTTCCCAAACGCGGTCCGTTCGGAATGTAGATTTCGAGTTTCTCTTCGAGTTGTTTTTGATCTTCGTTGAGCAATTTATCGTAGTTCTGCAAACGCGCTTTTTGCTTGGTCTGACGGCCTTTGGCGCCTTGTCGCACCCAGTCCAATTCGCGTTCTAAAGTTTTACGGCGTTTGGAAGCCACTTTTTCTTCTTGTTCTAAACGTTTCGATTTTTGATCGAGCCACGATGAGTAGTTTCCTTTCCACGGAATGCCTTCTCCTCTGTCGAGCTCTAAAATCCATCCGGCTACATTGTCTAAGAAATAACGGTCGTGCGTTACGGCAATCACGGTTCCGGCATATTGCGCCAAATGTTGCTCTAACCACAAAACGCTTTCGGCATCGAGGTGGTTGGTAGGCTCATCGAGCAACAATACATCGGGTTGTTGCAAGAGCAATCGGCACAAAGCCACACGGCGGCGCTCGCCACCAGAAAGATTCTTGATTAAAGCATCACCTTCAGGAGTGCGCAAAGCATCCATGGCCACTTCGAGTTTATTGTCGATTTCCCAGGCACCCAAAGCGTCAATTTTGTCTTGCAATTCAGCTTGACGATCCATGAGTTTTTGCATCTTGTCGGCATCTTCATATACTTCGGGCAAACCAAACATATCGTTGATTTTGTTGAACTCATCGAGCACCGCCATGGTTTCGGCCACACCTTCACGAACAATTTCAATCACGGTTTTGCTGTCATCGAGTTGCGGCTCTTGCTCTAAATAACCCACGGTATAACCTGGCGCAAAAACGACATCGCCTTGGTAACTTTTGTCGACACCGGCAATGATTTTGAGCAAAGAAGACTTTCCGGAACCATTTAGACCAAGGATTCCGATTTTGGCACCGTAAAAGAAACTGAGGTAAATATTTTTTAAGACTTGTTTGTCACTTCCTTGGTAAGCCTTGCTGACTTTTTGCATCGAGAATATGACTTTTTTATCGTCTGACATAACTATAATTTGATTTAATTAATGTGAATTTTAAAGAACTGTTTTGAAAACAATGTTTGCAAAGATAGTTGATAATAAAAAGAATGCAAACCCTCAAAATAGAATTCTGAGCATAAAAAAACGCCTCAGAAATCTGAAGCGTTTTGAGAGATATTTTTGATGAAATTAATCGATGAGAATCATTTTGCTTTCAGAAGTTTCAACCGAAGTGACTTTGACCAAATAGCTTCCTTTTTTTAAATCAGAAACTTCATATTGATTTTGCCTCGAGAATGACTTAACTAATTGACCCAAAATCGAATAAACCTCAACTTTTTCAATCGTCAAATCTGAAGATAATTCAAATTGATTTTGCACCGGATTCGGATAGAGTTTGAATACAGACGAATCTTGGGCAAACTGACTCATTGCTAAGTTCGTATTATCCAATTTAGTTAAAAAGTACTCGGTAAACGAAGGATCGTTGCCTTGATTGGTCAAAACGGTTGTTCCAAAAGTCAGTGAATCGCTCAGAAAGTTACCGGTTACATGGCAATTCCCATTCGGACCAAGAGCAATTTCGGCGCTGTAATCATCTAAAGTGCTGCCAATGGTTTTGGCCCAAACAAAGGTTCCGCTGCTGTTGTAATGAGCCACAAAAATATCTTGACCACCAGCATTGATAAAATTGGTGCTTCCGATAACAAAGTTGGCTGTGTATCTTCCGATGAAAAAACAATTCCCAAAGCCATCAACTGCTAATTCACCATTGGCAGTCGTATTTCCGCCATTGGGTTTGATGGCCCACAGCAAATTGCCGTTGGAATCATATTTAACCAAAAAATAGCTGTACAATCCTGTTCCGGGATTGGTTAAAGTAGTCGCCCCAAAAGCAATATTCGGACTATTGAAATAACCATTTAAATAGAGGTTGCCGTTGTTGTCAACGTCCATTCCTAGTGGAGAGATATCGTTGACATTCGCAATAGATTTCGACCAAATTAAATTACCTACATTATCATATTTAATCAGAAACATATCATAACCGCCGGCATTGGTATAGGTTGTACTTCCGATGGTAAGAGAAGGGCTGTTGGATTTACCCGAAACATATACGTATCCGTTGGTATCGACAGAAACATTATCAGCTTGATCCGTAACGGTTCCTGAAATGCTTTTGTACCACATAAAAAAACCAGTTGAAGAAATTTTTTCAATAATTATGTTTCTTGAATTGGTCACTGTATCATGGTTTCCACCAGCTAAAATAACATTTCCACTGGGGTCGACCGCAAGATCAAAAACATAATCATTTCCGAAGTTATTTGAAAAATACTTGTTTCCCCAAAGTGCAGTTCCACTTGAATTAAACTTCAGTACAAAATCATCTGTAAAAGTAGTGGACGCATCACTATTGGTAAGTGTAACACTATTCATGGTAAAAGTGGTTGCATAAAAACCGCCGCCAACATAAATATCTCCGTTGGCATCCACCGCAATAACTTGTGGCAAAATGCTGTCATTACCGACTGCTTTTTTGGCCCATAAAGCATTTCCATTAGCATCGTATTTGGCCAAAAACATTCCGCTTCCACTACCTGCATCTAGTAAAGTACCTGCTATGGTCACAGTTCTTCTGAAAGTCCCTGTGATATAACTATTCCCGCTGGCATCGACCGCCACCGCCGAAATAGAGATACCGTTCACAGAGCCACTCTTTTGAGCCCATAGATAATTAGGTGCTTGCGCTTGCATCGATAAATTACAAAACAACAAAGCAAGTCCCAAAAAGTAAAAAATCTTTTTCATTTGAATCAAATTAACGGGCTAATATACAGTAATTGATGTTAAAAAAATTCATCTGTTTTTTACATGCTATCAACCAATGAATAAATGATTAGAAATATCTGATAATTGCAATAATCCATAAAAAAAACCGGCCTGAATTGCTTCAAAACCGGTTATTGGTTAAGTGGTGGGTAATGATTTTAAAAAGTCACGGTATTCACTGTGGCTGATGCTGAAGAAGTGAATGTTTTCTTGAGTGTTGCTCCGGTGAGTGAATAGGTTCCGCCGGTGTATAATCCCCAAGTGGTGGTTCCGCCTACATAACTTCCGCCGGTATACGAACCGCCAAAATAAATGTTATAGCCTGTATTTTGGGTTAACTCTGGTCGTGAAAAATGGAAATAATATACCGCATTTTTAGGTTTAAAAGTCAAAACTTCATTACCCGCTGCATCGCGAATATGCAACAGCGAACTAGCAGCCAACTGACCTGATGATTTAATGTACATACTCACTTGTGTTGATGTATTGGCCATGGCTTTGGTCATATTGGAATTTGAACCGGCCGAAATCAATAAGCCACCATTCATCAAGAAAGTACCGTTGAAATCCATGCCTTCTTCAGGTGAGTTCGTTGGTCCGTTAACAATCGTGGTTCCGCCGGTAATGGTGATGTTTCCGTTGCTGTCAATAGCATCGCTTCCGGCCACAATCACAATTCCGCCGGTAATGTACAAATGACTGCTATCATTCGACTCTGTTCCGCCCGCAACAGTTCCGTAGGTTGCATTGATACCGTCATTTGAAGAGGTAATGTTGGTTACCCCGCCATTGAAACGAATAATCGGCGCCTCAACGCCTTCACCCATTCCTTGCGTGGTTGAAGTGGCATTCACAACCGTGGTTCCGCCGTTAACAATCACGGTGGCATCTGAATGAATTCCGTCATCTGAAGAATTAATGGTGATGTTTCCGTTGTTGATGGTTACCGCGCCAACACCGGCAACAGTTTTAGGATGGTTGTAATTGCTGCCCGAGACAGTAAATCTATTCCCGGTGGTTCTGATGTTGAGCGTTGGATTGCCCGTATCGCTTCCGATGGTAATGGTTCCGTCAGAATTCAAACCTTTTCCGCCATTCCCAGAACAATTGGTAGTTACACTTCCGCCTAAAATATTCAAGCTGGTATCGGCCGAAAAAGCGGCTGAGCTATACGAATCAATTGCTCCGGTAGCATTGGTATAAGTAGCACCGACTCCTGAGGATGTAACGCTTACCGTTCCGGCTGTTACATTGATGTTGTTGGCTGAAACGCCTTTAAAAGCGGCTCCGGTTCCGGTAATGTTGACGTTGGTTCCGGCTAAATTGATGTTTGTATCTGATTTTAATCCGGCACAATAGGAAGAGATATTTCCGGTGCCTGAGGTTTCTAAAGCCACTCCACCCGTAGCTGTGATGTTGATGGTTCCGGCGCCCAGATTCATATCGCCTACTGATTTTAATGCTTTTGATTGATTGCCGCCTACTGTACAACCAATGGTTCCGCCGTTCACATGGATGGTTGCGTCTGAATCGATACAAACGCTGTTTGGGTTGGCTACCGAAAGCGTCAATTGACCATTAGAAATATTCACTCCGGTTGTTCCTTTGATGCATTTAGGCGCAACATAATTGGCCGTGGCCGAGTTGTTGGTTCCTGAAACCAAAAATCTCGAGGCCGTGTTGGTAATGGTCATGTTTGGCCCGGTTAAAACATTGCCAATGTTCACCAAAGTATCGGCTGAAATTCCTTTGCCGCCGGCACCTGAAATCGTCAAGTTAAAGGTTCCGCCGTCCACCGAAATCGCAGCGTCTGAGGTAAAACAAGTTACCGAATAAGCATCGGCCAGACCACTTACATTGGTATATGTAGCAGCGCCTCCGGCAGCATTCACTGTAAAATTACCTCCGCTGATGTTGATACCGGTAGTTCCTGAAAACCCTTTCGCTCCGTTGGCCGAATCCGCCAAAGTAACGTTAAAAATTCCGTTTGAAATATTGAGGTTCGCATCGGTTTTAAAAGCGGTTGCATATGATGGATTGAATCCGCTGCCTTCAGCCACCAATACCGCAGCTCCCGAAATGGTCACTGTAAAATTTCCACCGCTGATATTGATATCGCCTTTGGCACTCACCGCTTTGGATTGCGCGCCTAAAACGTTCAGATTAAAAGTTCCACCGTCGATGTTGATGACATTGGTTCCGGTTTTTAACGCCTTGACATCCGCTGAAGTCGAAGTAATATTAAGTGTTCCAGCGTGGATAGCCATCAGTCCGTTTCCGGCATCGATTCCATCACCCAATGAAGTAATGGTTACGCTTCCACCGTTCATCAAATAACCCTCGCTGTGCAAACCATCGGTAACGGCTGAGGCAATCGTCACATTTCCGTTGGCTACAGCTATATTAGATGAAGTATTGATACCGTGTTTGACCAATCCGTAAATAACGAGCGATCCCGTATTGCTGATGGTGATGGGCCCATCGGTGGTAATGGTTCCGTTGCGCGTGCTGGCAGCTCCGTCTTTTAAAGTATTGGTCGTTCCGGCTGAGAGAACAATGTTGGCTGTATGTCCGCCTAAAATGTCAAAGGCAGCGCCCGACGGATTGGTCAAAGTCAAGTTGTTCAAAACCAATTGAACATCGGTGTCTGAGGTAAGTGTCAGACTTCCGTTGTCGGTTGAACCCAAAATATTATATTCTAAGTTGGCTATCCCAGAAGCAGCGTTGACTACTACCGTTCCGGCATTGGCGGTAATATTGATGCCTTGCGTTGCATACGGATTAATAATAGTGGCATTGTCAGTGCCGTTGTAAATGATGTAAATTTTGTCTAAAACCACATTGCTCGTGGTAAAGGTCAAGCTGTCGATGACGGCTTTTTGCAAATTCAAAACATTCGGATCGGCCGATAGTTTAAATTTGGCGTAGGTATTATCAAGTTTGATGCTGTCAACCGAAGTAATTTCTTTGGCAAAAAGGGTGTTTCCTGAATTGTGTACGCGAATTTTTTGTTGTGCAGACAATCCGCTCATCAGCAATAAAGCGACTAAGGTAAAATAGAACTTGCTCATTTTTTGCTGAATTTAAGGGTGACACCATTGATTTTAAAAAAATATAAACCCGAAGTTAAGCCCGAAACATCGATGCCTTGGTTGGGCTGATATTCGCCTTGCATCACCAATTGTCCCGTGAGTGTGTAAACTTGGGTTTTGAGCGGTACATCTACCTTTGAACTAATACGTACTTGGTCAGCGCCCGGATTCGGATACATAGCCAAGCTGTTGGCCGTTTCAAAAGTCTCGTTAGCTAAGTTTGAGTCAAAAGTAATTTTTCTAATGAGTGCCACCGGAATCGTGGTGGGCGTAGTTACCGAAGCATCGGTTTTGATCAATACATTTGAAGCGTCAAAATAGAGCTTTCCGCTGGTGGCCACGCTAAAGTTTTGCACGTTGCCATCGTAATAGGTTACTGCAACTCCGGTCTGCGCGTGGGCGAACGCAGTAAATAAGAGCAATAACCCCAAAATAGTTTTTGTCATTTTAATCATAGTTTTTTTTGGGTTTAGAGGGTCAATATTAGAATAGTTTGACGGTCTATTCAAAAATTTGAGGTAAATCACTTGATAATGTCGGTTAAAAAATAATTACCCGAACCATAACAGCCCACATAAAAAAAGCCCCACTGAAGGAGCTTAAAAGTTATCAACAACACGCAGAATATCAGACTCTTCCCTTGAGTGCGTTGAACACCCAAGCGTTGGCCAAAAATCCTACACCGACAGTTCCGAAGCCCCAACCGGCCACTTCGTTATATTTAAAAACACCCATTCCAATGAGGATTAATCCCATAATAATCATAATCAAGGTTGCCCAGCCCAAGACGGTATTTTTGTTCATCATTTTCATGTTTAGAATTTTTAGTGGTGGTTATCGCAGCGCCAAAGATACAAAGCTATCCATCATGAGAAAATCGTCACCAACATTTCTTTGAGCAAATCGTGCGTTGGCAATGAATTCGCGCCCACGCCTTTGCTTTTCACATCAATATCTCGGAGTTTGGCTACAATGCTGCTGACCTTTTTCATCGGATAATGGCGCAATGCCACATCGTAATCTTTGAGAAAAAACGGATTCACCTTGAGCACAGACGCCACATTTTTCGGACTTTTATCTTTGAGTCCGTGGTATTGCAATAAGTTCACAAAAAAAGAAAAAACTTGCGCCGTGGTCAACACCATCGGATTGTCTTTAGGATTGTCCGAAAAATACTTGGCAATTTGATACGCTTTGAGTTGATTTTTCTCGCCAATGGCCTTGCGCAATTCAAACACGTTAAAATCTTTACTAAAGCCAATGTTCTCTTCAATATGTTGCGCATTAATCGTCGTGCCTTTGGGCAAAACAATTTGCAGCTTCTCGAGTTCGTTGTTGATTTTGCTCAAATCAGTGCCCAAAAACTCGACCAACATCGCAGCCGCTTTGGGTTCAATGCCATAGTTTTTGCCTTGTAAAACGCGTTTGATCCAATCGCCCACTTGGTTTTCGTATAGCTTTTTGCTCTCGTACACCAAACCGTTTTTCTCCAGCAATTTGGTTACTTTCTTGCGTTTGTCGAGCGTTTTGTATTTGTAGCCAAAAACCAAAACGGTAGTCGGCGTAGGTTGTTCAGCATAAGCTTCGAGCTTGTCAATACTTTTGGCCAAATCTTGCGCTTCTTTGACGATGATTACCTGGCGCTCTGCCATCATCGGATAGCGTTTGGCTGACGAAATCACATCTTCCATACTCACATCACGGCCATACATGACGGTTTGATTAAAACCTTTCTCGTCTTCGGTCAGTACGTTTTGCTCGATAAAATCCGAGAGTTTATCAATATAATACGGCTCCTCGCCCATCAAAAAATAAATAGGTTTGAGGTTTCCGGCTTTGATGTCGTTGACTATTTTAACTACTTCGTCCAAGGTTATTGTTTTATTTTGGTAGCCTATTCCCGCTGTCCTTCCAAATCTTTTGCGCTTAAAAACGCCGCAAAAGGATTTTCCTTCACATCGGGGCTGGGCTTATGTGCTCATTGATTGTTCGGTTTCTAAATCATTACACGGCTCAACGACAATTTACTTATCTTTGGCTCATGCAAAAACTCAATTTTCCGGCCTATCGGTTTCGGCTCAAAAATAGTGAAAATAAAACGGCTATTTTTGATGACATCCGTAAAAAGTTTGTGATGCTCACACCCGAAGAATGGGTGCGTCAACACGCGGTTCAGTGGTTGTTGCAAGAAAAAAACTATCCGCTTTCACATATCAATGTCGAGAAAGCCCTTAAAATAAATGGGCTCACCAAGCGCTATGACATCGTCGTTTTTGAACCCAATGGTCAATTGCGCCTACTGGTTGAATGCAAAGCGCCCGAAGTCCCGATCACCGAAAGTGTTTTTGACCAAATTGCAAGGTATAATTTAGCGCTCAATGCAGAGTTTCTGATGGTGACCAATGGTTTGAATCACTATTTTTGCCAAATGGATTTTGAGCACAGTCAATATAAATTTCTCGCCGATATTCCCTCTAAGAAATAAAGTATGAATCCACCCAAAATAGCCGTCATCATTCTCAACTGGAACGGAGCTGCCCTACTCGAGCAATTCTTGCCTTCGGTGTGCGCGTATTCTGAGCAAGCGGTCATTTATGTGGCTGATAATGCTTCAACAGATGATTCAGTTTCGGTGGTTCGAAGTAAATTTCCACAGGTAAAAATCATTCAAAACACGCAAAATTTGGGTTTTGCCGGCGGTTACAATCAAGCCTTGAAAAATGTTCCTGAAGAAATTTTTGCGTTGGTTAATTCAGATATTGAAGTCACCGAAAATTGGCTACAACCCATTTTAGAAATTTTTGAAAACGAACCTCAGACCGGTATGGTTCAACCCAAAATATTAGATTTCAAAAACAAATCAATGTTTGAATATGCCGGAGCGGCCGGCGGTTTTATCGATCAATTTGGCTTTCCGTTTTGTCGCGGACGATTGTTTGATACGCTAGAACCGGATCAAGGTCAATATGATGAACGAGCAGAAATTTTCTGGGCTTCGGGCGCTTGCCTATTCATCCGGAAAGAAATCTTTGAAACCTTGGGCGGTTTTGATACCGACTTTTTTGCGCATCAAGAAGAAATCGATTTGTGTTGGCGTGCCCACAACCTGGGCTATAGAGCCATTTACGAACCAAATTCTATCGTTTTTCACGTGGGCGGCGCTACGCTGCAACAAGGAAATCCGCAGAAAACTTTTCTGAATTTCAGAAATTCGCTGTTCATGCTCACCAAGAATTTACCGGCCTCTCGATTATTTCCGGTTCTTTTTATTAGACTTTCATTAGATGGCATCGCAGGAATACAATTTTTATTCAAACGACAACCAATGCATTGTTGGGCTGTATTGCGGTCGCATTTTTGGTTCTATTTTAGGTTGCCTAAAAACTGCCGCAAACGAACCCAGAAACAAAGCAGTAAATATTATCTGACCACCAGTATTGTTTATCAGTATTTTGTGCGCAGAAAAAAACGCTTTCAGGATATTTTTTAACATTAGTTTATAGAATGAAGTTGGTAGCTGTGCGTTTTATGACTTACTTTTGTCAACATAACAAACAAAGCCTTTTATTATGAAGAGAATCGTTTTAGCCCTATCTGTTCTTGGTTTGCTTACCGCTTCTTGTGGAACCAAAAAGAAAATTGCCGAACTCGAGCAAAAAAACAAAGAGTGCCAAGATTTGTTGAACTCAACCACCGTAAAACTCAATATGTGTTTGAGCGAAAAAGAATCTCTGTCAAGTCAAATTGAATTCTTGAAAAAGAACAATGCTGATTTGATCAACAATGTCGGTAACATGACGACCCTCACGCATCAAGGCGCGCAAAACATCGAAAAAGCACTCGAAACCATCAAAGAAAAAGATTTGAAAATCTCCAGAATGCAAGATGCGCTTACCAAGAAAGACAGCGTAACGCTTGCTTTGGTTACCAGCCTCAAAAGTTCAGTAGGCATTTCAGATCCGGATATTGAAGTCAATGTTGAGAAAGGCGTCGTATTTATCTCGATTGCCGATAAATTGCTCTTCAAAAGCGGCAGTTATATGGTCAGCGACCGCGCCAAAGAAGTACTCGCCAAAGTAGCCAAAGTCATCAACGACAAACCTACTTTTGAGTGTATGGTTGAAGGTCACACCGACAATGTTCCGTTTACCGGTAACGCTGTTTTGTTGGATAACTGGGATTTAAGCGTCAAACGCGCCACGGCTATTGTACGTGTACTCACCAAAGATCTAAAAGTAAATCCGGCACAACTTATTGCCGCCGGACGCAGCGAATATATTCCGCTGGTAGCCAACAACACAGCCGACAATCGTTCTAAAAACCGCAGAACCCGCATCGTCGTCATGCCAAAAATTGATGAGTTCTACGAAATGATCGAAAAAGAAATGAAAAAACCGGCAAAATAATTTGCACACTCCATAAAACAAAAACGCTCAGCAAACACTGAGCGTTTTTTATGGTTTAAAAGGAAGTTTAAAATGTTTACGAAGTTTAGCTGAAACATTCACTTCCAAATAGTCTTCTGTCATAAAGCGAAGCGGTCCAAAGGCGCAGCCGTGTCTGTAGTGAAACGTGTCTTAAAGCGCAGCAGTCCTAAAAAATATCCGCATCGCCTTTCCCTTCACGCACCACCACCGGCTCATAACCCGATAAATCAATAATGGTCGAACCGATGTTATCGCCATAACCGCCGTCAATGACCAAATCAACCAGGTTTTGCCATTTTTCAAAAATCAATTCCGGATCAGTTGAATATTCCAAAACCTCATCTTCATCGTGAATCGAAGTCGATACAATTGGGTTGCCCAACACACGAACCATCTCACGCGCAATATTGTTGTCAGGCACACGAATTCCTACGGTGCTTTTCTTTTTAAACTCTTTGGGCAAATTGTTATTGCCGGGCAAAATAAAGGTATACGGTCCGGGCAAAGCGCGTTTGAGTAATTTAAAGGTCGAAGTATCAATCTGGCGTACATAGTCTGACAAATTGCTCAAGTCGTGACACACAAACGAGAAATTGGCTTTCTCCAGCTTGATGCCTTTGATTTTGGCAATGCGTTCCAGCGCGCGACTGTTGGTAATGTCACAGCCCAAACCATAAACCGTATCGGTCGGATAAATCACCAAACCGCCATTACGCAAAACCTCAACGACCTTTTTAATCGCGGCTTCGCTGGGTTTGTCTTCGTATATTTTAATGAATTCGGCCATGAGCTTTGTGCGTTGTATTTGTCTGTGCAAATTAACGAATAAACCCATCAACACAAGAACAATTCAGCTGTTAATTTTTGGGGCGTGCCCCTACGGGTCGCGTTTTACGCAGTGCGCGGCACTTAGCTTCAACCGCTCACGCGGGCGGGTGCTTCCGGAGAAAATTCACTATCCGATGATGTCCAGCTTGGCAAAACGCAACAACAACTTTTTGATGCCGCCCACTTCAAATTTAATTTCGGCTTTTTTGTCAGCTCCGGCGCCTTCTAAACTCAGCACCTGTCCTTTTCCGAAACGCTCGTGCATCACGATGTTGCCCACGGTCAATTGGCCATCAAACAAATTCTGATGCTGACTCGGCGCCTGACTGTTCATCGGTTTGAGTTTGCGAATATTCGCTGCCGGCTGTGGCTGCGGTATTTTAGGAGGCGTTCCGCTGACAGGTTTGGCCAAACGCAATTTTGATTTGTCAATTTCACCAAAAATGTCGGTGTCAATCATCGGTTTGAATCGATAATTGCTTTCTTCAGGCGTCAGGTATTCTAAATATTGACCGTCAATTTCTTCAATAAAACGCGAAGGTTCACTGTCGGTGAGTTTGCCCCAACGATAACGTGACTGAGCATACGTCAGGTAAGCTTGCTTTTCGGCACGGGTCAGCGCTACATAAAACAAACGGCGTTCTTCTTCGAGTTCGCTGCGCGTGCTCACGCTCATGGCACTCGGGAACAAATCTTCTTCCATGCCCACAATAAACACCGTCGGAAATTCCAATCCTTTGGCCAAGTGAATGGTCATGAGTGCTACGCGGTCATCATCGCCGGTGTCTTTGTCTAAATCGGTTGCCAAAGCTACATCTTCCAAGAATTCTGATAAAGCACCGCGCGCACCGTCGACTTCTTTTTGTCCTTCGGTAAAATCTTTGATTCCGTTGAGCAATTCTTCAATGTTCTCAATGCGCTGAATGCCTTCGGGCGTTGGGTCTTTTCTGAGTTCTTGCACCAAACCGGTTTTTTTGGTCACGTGATCGGCCAAGAAAAAAGCATCTTGGGTTTCATTCATCACCTGAAAACTCTTGATCATAGTCACAAAATCTTGGAGTTTATTTTTGGTTCCGGCGTTGAGTTTGAGGTCAATTCGGTCGATGTTTTCCATGACTTCAAATATCGATCGCTGATAGTGATTGGCCGCCACCGTGAGCTTCTCAACCGTAGTATCGCCAATACCGCGTGCCGGATAATTGATCACGCGTACCAAAGCTTCTTCATCTTTGGGGTTGATCACCAAACGCAAATAACACAACACATCTTTGATTTCTTTGCGTTGATAAAACGACAAACCGCCGTATATGCGGTACGGAATATCGCGTTTGCGCAAAGCGTCTTCCATGGCGCGCGACTGAGCGTTTGTTCGGTAGAGAATCGCAAACTCGTGGTTGTTCATTTGGTATTGCATTTTGTGCTCCCAAATGGTTCCGGCCACAAAACGACCTTCTTCGCCATCAGTAATGCTGCGGTGCACTTTGATGCGGTTGCCTTGTTCGTTGGCCGTCCAGACCACTTTGTCGAGTTTGTATTTGTTTTTTTCTATGATTGAATTCGCGGCTTCAACTATGTTGGCGGTCGAGCGATAGTTTTGCTCTAATCGGTACATTTTGGCCTGCTCATAATCTTTCTGAAAGTTCAAAATGTTGTTGATGTTGGCGCCTCGAAACGCATAAATACTCTGCGCATCATCGCCCACCACGCATATATTCTGAAATCGATCAGACAACGCACGCACAATCAAATACTGCGAATGGTTGGTATCTTGGTACTCATCGACCATGATATATCTAAATCGATCTTGATATTTAGCCAATACATCCGGAAAACGGTTGAGCAATTCGTTGGTGCGCAAGAGCAAATCGTCAAAATCCATCGCTCCGGCTTTAAAGCAACGCTCAACGTATTCTTCATAAATTTCACCCAAACGCGGCTTTTTGCTCATCGCATCAGCTTCTTGCAATTCAGGATTGTTGAAATACGCTTTAACCGTAATCAAACTATTCTTGAACGACGAAATACGACCCAAAACTTGCTTGGGTTTATAGATGTCTTTGTCGAGTTGTTTTTCTTTGATAATCGCCGAAATCAGTCGAACACTGTCTTGGGTATCATAAATCGTAAAGTTCGACGGAAAGCCCAATTTGTCAGCCTCGGCACGCAAAATTTTGGCAAACACCGAGTGAAAAGTTCCCATCCACAGATTCTTGGCTTCGCCGCTACCGACAATTTGCGCAATACGACTTTTCATTTCGCGCGCGGCTTTGTTGGTAAAAGTCAGCGCCAAGATGTTAAATGCATCAACGCCTTGACTCATCAAATAAGCTATGCGCACGGTCAACACGCGGGTTTTGCCCGAACCGGCACCGGCAATGATGATCATCGGGCCGTCTTTGTGCAAAACGGGCGCCTGCTGGGCCTCATTGAGTTGATGGATATATTTTTGCATTTTTTAGGTTGCTGAGTTACTGAGCGCCTGAGTTGCAGAGCTACTGAACTTTTCAGACGGAAGGCAAAAGTAAGGATTTCACGCTTATGAATAAAGCTAATTTTAGGCGTAAATTATTCTGATTTTGGAGTCGTTGCGGCTTCTTTTTCAAGCGATGAAATCACTTTTTCTTCTTCAGCAGTGAGCACAATCGCATTATTTTTTTGCCAGAATTTATCGGTGTAATTCGTTGGTTTGTCGTATAGACGTTTTTTCTTGTAGACCGATTTTTTGTCGTACGGCTGGTCTTTTTCAAAATTGGTGACAATTAAATCGCTACGGCATTCCTCGACATAATTTAATTTTTTATTCCAAATTCTGACCTTGCCATAACGGTTGCTGTAATACATCAGATAATTGTTGTTGACCAACTTAAAAGCAACCTTGTACTTTATATCTGTGATTGAAGCTTTGCCAATCAAGAAATTAATGGTTCTAGCATATTGCTGATGCGACGGCGCCATAAAGGTTTCAATTTCATAAATCAGTTTGGTTTTCGGATCAAAAGTAACCCAGCCTTTGTTGAGTGGTTTTTCAATGCTCGTCAACGGCTCAAAATAAATGGTATACAACTCTGTGCCGCTTTTGTCTTTTTTGGATTTGAGCATAAACTCATAATCTTCATAATGATCGTCGTCGAGCAATGTTTCAATAAAATAGCCAAAATCATAACTTCTAGAAATAGCCGTTTGAATATTCACCAATGAGCGCGAATCTTCATCGTCCTCATCGTTCGATAAAAAGAATGAGCGATTTTGCGGAATGACCAACTCAGATTTTGTTTTTTTGGTGGTTCCGCTGACGTGATAATCAAGCAACCCGTCGGAGAATTTCACATGCTTTCCATTCGATTTGACAAACTCACGATAATACGTATGCAACAAAATCGGCTTGTTGAAACGCGCTTTTGAAACTTTAAAAACATCCAACAAATATTCGTGTAACGGAGTTTTGGTCACGATGACTTCTTCGAGTTTTTCTTCGCTGGGTTCAAGAGCCATTGATTTTACATCATCAGTAAATTCATTGGCCGGAATCATCAAGGTTTTATATCCTAAATAAGTAAGGACAATCACCGAAGATTTGGGTGCAGAAAGCTGAAACAAGCCTTCTTCGTTGGTAATGGTTCCCAAACCTGAATTTTGCACACCAATCGATGCGGCAATGAGTGGTTCTTGGGTTTGTGCATCTTTGATGCTTCCGCGGATGGAAATATTTTGCGCGAATGACAGCGTACCGAATAACAAGAAAAAGGCATATAAAGTTTTCATGATTTTGAGATTTTGTTTCCTGCTAAAATAAGTCAATTTAGGCGATGAAAGTCAATTGTTAATTTCTTTCAAACAAAAATTCAATGATGCTAACTATTCTTTTATTTTTGTCGCTTTAAAAAACATATGGATCATGGAAAATAAACTGTTTGAAATTCTAAGCTACACTTTGCCTTCACTAGTCACCGGAGGCGTTGCCTATTACTTTTTTACCGCTTATTTTAAAGATCAACGCAACACGCGTCGTTGGTTGGTGCAACGCGACTTGCAAAAAGAATCATTGCCTTTGCGCTTACAAGCTTTTGAACGCATGGCTTTGTATTTAGAGCGCATCAATCCAAGCAAATTGCTTTTGCGTGTAGCGCCGATTTCAGAAGAAAAAAACCACTACGAAAACTATTTGGTCGAGCTCATCGAACAAGAATTCGAACACAACATGACCCAACAAATCTATATGTCTGACGAATGTTGGACCGCGATTGTCATGGCCAAAAACGCTACAGTTCAAATCATTCGCAAATCGGCTTTGAATGAAAAAGTAACCAACGCCAATGAATTGCGCGAGTCCATCTTAACCGAAATGGTTGACCGAAGCGCCCCGAGCAACACCGCTTTGGCTTATCTCAAAAAAGAGCTCAAAAATTATATGTAATTAGCGCGAATAATTCGGTGCTTCCTTGGTAATGGTCACATTGTGCGGATGACTTTCGGTAATACCGCTTGAAGTAATCCGCACAAATCGTCCGGTGTCTTGCAAGGTCGGAATATCTTTGGCTCCGCAATAACCCATGCCGGCACGCAATCCGCCGATGAATTGTTGCATGCTTTCGTTGAGTTCGCCTTTATAAGGTACGCGGCCTACGATACCTTCAGGAACGAGTTTTTTGACATCGTCTTCAACATCCTGAAAATATCGGTCTTTTGAACCTTCTTGCATGGCTTCAACCGAGCCCATTCCGCGGTAAGATTTGAATTTTCGCCCTTCAAAAATAATGGTCTCGCCCGGCGATTCTTTGGTTCCGGCCAAAAGCGAACCGAGCATGACGCAATCAGCTCCGGCCGCTATAGCTTTGGGAATATCACCGGTATAGCGAATTCCGCCATCGGCAATTACCGGAACACCGGTTCCTTTGATGGCTGCAGCTACTTCTAACACTGCCGAAAACTGCGGGAAACCAACACCTGCCACCACGCGTGTCGTGCAAATAGAGCCCGGACCAATCCCAACTTTTACACCGTCAGCGCCGTGTTCGACCAAATATTTAGCCGCTTCGGGAGTAGCAATATTGCCCACCACCACATCAAGCTGCGGAAACTTGGCTTTGATTTCTTTTAAAACAAGCACTACGCCTTGGGTATGTCCGTGGGCGGTATCTATGATGATGGCATCCACACCGGCTTGAACCAAAGCTTCGGTGCGCTGAACAGCATCGGCCGTCACGCCGATGGCCGCAGCCACTCGGAGTCGTCCATAAGTATCTTTGTTGGCAATAGGTTTTTGGGTGAGTTTGGTGATATCTCGAAAAGTAATGAGCCCTACAAGTTTATTTTGGGCATTCACCACCGGAAGTTTCTCGATTTTGTTGCCTTGCAAAACCACTTCGGCTTGCTCGAGCGAAGTTCCTTCGGCCACGGTAATCAAATGCTCGCTGGTCATGACCTCAACAATCGGACGCGCGTTGTTTTTTTCAAAACGCAAATCTCGGTTGGTAACGATGCCTTTTAAAATTTTCTGTTCATCTACAATCGGAATTCCGCCAATACCGTATTCTTTCATGGCATTTTTGGCATCAATGACCTTGGCCGTCAAAGGCAATGTCACCGGATCCATAATCATCCCCGACTCGGCGCGTTTGACTTTGCGAACTTTGGCAGCTTGCTCGGCAATGGTCATGTTTTTGTGCAACACGCCAATTCCGCCTTCTTGCGCCATCGCAATAGCCATCGAACTTTCGGTGACGGTGTCCATAGCGGCCGAAACAATCGGTACATTGAGGGTAATATTTTTTGAAAATTTTGAGCGAATACTGACTTCCCGAGGCAAAACACTAGAATAATTGGGAACCAGCAATACATCGTCGTAGGTCAAACCTTCTCCGATGATTTTGGAGTTGTGTGCATTCATGCAATTTAGTTGTTGTTGTTAAATTGCAGGCAAATGTAGTCATTTTTGTGGTTAGTTGGCGGTTTTAGATGGTCAAAAAACTTCGGATTTTTAAAATTATTTTGAAATGGGGCGTGCCCCCTTCGGGTCGCGTTTTACGCAGTGCGCGGCACTTGCTGCAACCGCTCACGCAAATCGCTCCGACGGAAACTAATTGCTCCAGTTTTAGCTTTGGAATTCTATCATACAAAAAAAGAAAATGTTTCATCCGCGTGAAGGATGGCAGCGGATAGCCCACAGCGAGGCACGAGCGAGGACTAGCAGTGAACAGCCTGACAGCGGCGCGGCGCAGCGCAGCCGGTGGCACGCCCTGAAAATAAATTTGATTTAATGAAACTCGCCAAACAGTTTTAAAGCCTCATTGTAACTGCTTTCAAACGAGGTTGGGTTGAGTCCGGTGGGGGCTTTTTGTGCGGTAAAATACGAAAGTAGTTTTTCGGTTGGCATATTGCCCGTCAAATCGTCTTTGGCCATCGGGCAACCGCCAAATCCTTTGATGGCGCCGTCATACCGCGTACAACCCGCCTGATAGGCTGCATGCACTTTTTCATACCAACTATCGGGCGTGGTGTGTAAATGCGCGCCAAACTCAATATGCGGATATTTCGGAATTAAGTTCGAGAACAAATACGTGATGACTTCAGGCGTTGAGCTGCCAATGGTATCAGACAACGACAAAATACGCACGCCCATTTGTGCGAGTTTTTCGGTCCACTCGCCGACGATTTCAACGTTCCAAGGATCGCCATACGGATTGCCGAATCCCATCGATAAATAGGCCACCACTTCTTTGTTTTTGGCCGCTGCAATGTCGAGAATTTCTTGGAGCGTTATGAGTGATTCGGCGATGGTTTTGTGCGTGTTGCGCATTTGGAAATTCTCAGAAATCGAAAACGGAAAACCCAAATACTGAATCTCTCGGTGCGCTGCTGCCGAAACTGCGCCTTGTGTATTGGCAATAATCGCCAAGAGTTTGCTGGTGGTTTGCGACAAGTCAAGCGAAGCCAAAACCTCGGCCGTATCTTGCATTTGCGGAATGGCCTTGGGCGAAACAAAACTGCCAAAATCAATCGTGTCAAAACCCACGCGCAACAACGATTGTATGTAGGCAACCTTGCGCTCGGTAGGAATAAACGGTTTGATGCCTTGCATGGCATCGCGCGGACATTCGATGATTTTGAGTTTGTTCATAGAGCGCCAAATATAATAAAGAATTTTGGGCTACGAAATCGTTTTCTTGGCTTATTTGTATGATGCTATTGGGTAATAATTTAAAATATTACACAAAATGGTTATAATTTAAAATATTACACAAAATGGTTATAATTTAAAAAATGTTTAGTACTTTAGCACAACCAAAAATCATCAGATGATAGCCATTATTACCGGAGACATGATCAATTCGCGCAAGCCAGCTCAATCAGATTGGCTCGAAGGATTAAAAAAAATACTCGGCAAATACGGACCATCGCCCGCCCGATGGGAAATTTACCGTGGCGACCAATTTCAGCTTGAAGTGCCGGCTGCCGAAGATGCTTTGCAGACCGCTTTTTTAATCAAAGCTTATTTAAAAACGCTCAAACTCGACGCGCGTATGAGTATTGGTTTGGGAGAAAAAAACTACGCTGCCGAGAAAATTTCTGAAAGCAATGGCAGCGCTTTTGTCCGCTCGGGCGATTTGTTTGAAACGCTCAAAAAACAAAAAACAACGCTCGCCATACAAAGCAGCGATGCCACTTTTGACACCGAAATCAACTTGATGCTCCGACTAAGCCTGACCTTTATGAACCATTGGCTGGCCCAACCCGCCGAATATGTCGTAGCTGCTTTAGAACATCCGAATTTTTCGCAAGAAGAAATCGGACAACAACTGGGCATCACCCAAGCCGCCGTGAGCCGCCGAAGCAAGCGCGCTCAATTTGATTTGCTGCGCGAACTGAATCAGTATTTTCAAAACCGAATAAAACAAATCGCACCATGATTTTATTTGCTCAACTCTTGCTGGCTCATTTATTGGGCGATTTTGTGCTACAACCCAACCATTGGGTGGCTGATAAAATGCAGCAAAAAATCAAAAGTATTTATCTGTATGCCCACATCTTGCTGCACGGTTTACTGGCTTGGCTGGTTTCGTGGTCTTGGAAATTTGCAGGTTATGCTTTGCTGCTAGCTTTACTGCACGGACTCATTGATTTGCTCAAACTGTATCTTCAAAAACCCAAAACACAGCGCTATTGGCTTTTGGGCGATCAGGCGTTGCACTTGATTTCAATAGCCTTCATGGTATTGTTATATGAGCAAGTCGATTTGAAATTATACACACTTGATGAGCGCCTGTGGTTGTATGCCAGCGGTGTTTTGTTTTTGACCACACCTACCTCAATTCTGATTAAAAACATCATTTCGATTTGGACGCCGAACGAGCCCGATACAAATGACCAACCCACCGATTTGCAAAATGCCGGCAAATACATCGGCATCCTCGAACGCTTGTTTGTGTACTTTTTTGTGGTGAGCGGTTACTTTGCCTCGATTGGTTTTTTGATGGCGGCCAAGTCCATCTTTCGGTTTGGCGATTTAACCCAGGCCAAAGACCGCCGACTGACTGAATACGTGCTCATCGGAACGCTTATCAGTTTTGGTTTTGCCATTGCTGTAGGCTACCTGACGCAGATTTTTTTACCTTATTTTAGCTAATATCGCTTGGTTGATTTGTTTGACTAGTGCCGGACCTTCATAAATAAATCCGGTGTATAACTGAATCAAACTGGCACCGGCTTCGAGCTTATCAAGCGCATCTTGTGCCGAATGAATACCGCCGACACCAATAATCGGGAACGCACCTTGACTGTTTTGGGCCAAAAACCGAATGACCTCGGTGGCGCGTGCCGTGAGTGGCTTGCCTGACAAACCGCCCGCTTCTGACTGGTTAGACGAATGCAAGCCTTCACGTGACAACGTGGTGTTGGTGGCAATGACCCCGGCAATTTGGGTGGTTTGAACAATGTCAATAATATCGAGCAATTGCTCATTAGTTAAATCGGGTGCAATTTTGAGCAAAATAGGTTTGGCTTTGACTTTTTGTGCGTTGCGGTTTTGCAGTTCTTGCAACAATTGGGTGAGCGGTTCTTTGTCTTGCAAAGCGCGTAAATTGGGCGTATTGGGCGAACTGACATTGACCACAAAATAATCAACTACGTCATACAAAGCTTCAAAACTGTATACATAATCCGCCGTGGCCTGCTCGTTGGGCGTGTTTTTGTTCTTGCCGATGTTGCCCCCAATGAGCACACCTTTATTTTTTTGCAAACGCAATACCGCCGCATCCACGCCTTGGTTGTTAAAACCCATGCGATTGATGATGGCCGAATCTTCGAGCAAACGAAACAACCTTTTTTTAGGATTTCCGTCTTGCGGTTTGGGCGTGAGCGTACCGATTTCAATAAAACCAAAACCCAAATAAGACAATTCGTGATACAGCTTGGCATCTTTGTCAAAACCCGCGGCCAAACCCACCGGATTTTTAAATTTCAGGCCAAAAACTTCGCGCTCCAGCCGCGCATCTGCAACTTCATAAGCGCTTTTGAGCCAAGCCGGAACCCCCGGAATTTTACAGGCAAAACACAAAGCCGAAAAGGTAAAATGGTGCACTTTTTCAGGATCGAACCTAAAAAGTAACGGTCGAATAAATTGTTTGTACATGGTTGTGTTGTTGTGCGGCAAAGGTAAACTTCTTGGGTGAAAGTGGCAAGGGAAGATTTTGGTCTGCGGTCATCGGTCATCGGTCGTCGGTTGTCGGTTGTCGGTCCTGAGAAACTTGAGGCTTTCATTATGCTTAAGATTGGTTTGAGAATGTGTAAAAAGTTTAGATAGTTTAAAAAGTTTAGTTTTAGATGCTACTCATTAATCGACATATCTCTTTTGTCTTTAGGCGCAGCCGCATCATACGGCAGAGCGGTCTTTTGATTTGGGCGTGCCCCTGCGGGTCGCGTTTTTCGCAGTGCGCGGCACTTAGCTGCAACCGCTCACGCGTGCGGCTCCGTCAGAAGCAACTGTACAATTTTTTGTTTTGGAATTCTAAATTATCCGAAAAATAGGGTTTCATCTGCGTGAGGGATGGCAGCGGATAGCCCACAGCGAGGCACGAGCGAGGACTAGCAGCGAACAGCCCGACAGCGGCGCAGCGCAGCGCAGCCGGTGGCACGCCCAAAAAAGCACCCAAAAACACCCTTTGATTTTGGTGAATTTTATTTATTTTTACACCACTATACGCCTAAAATTTTTATACGCCATGAATTGGAACGCCCGCCCGCTGGTGCATCGCGCCGAATTTAGAATCTTGGTAGCCACCAACGATTTTGAAACTTCACAATGGATTAGAACTTTTGCCGACGCCCGTTGGAGTCATACCCACCGCGGTTGGCATGTGCCCGATAACGAGCGCAACCGAGCCATTTTGCGGCTCGCTCCCAGAATTGATAAGACTCCGGATAAATCAATCGTGCAACAAGTGGCGCGGTTTAAACTTTGGCTGCAATCGCGCCGATACAGCGAGCATACAGTAAAAACTTATAGCGATGCGCTGATTTGCTTTCTGGATTTTTTTAATCACAAAACCGTTGACGAGATTGATATTGACGATTTGATAAGGTTTAACAATGAGTATATTTTAGAAAAAAAACTTTCGGCTTCGTACCAAAACCAAATTGTCAATGCTGTAAAACTTTATTTTGCGCAAATTCAGCAGCGTAAATTAGAAGTTGAACTCATTCACCGGCCCAAACGCCAGAAACTTTTGCCCAATGTACTGAGCAAAGCCGAGGTAAAACTGATTTTGAATGCACACGTAAACTTTAAACACAAAGTGATGCTGTGTATGATTTACAGTTGTGGTCTGCGCTGTAGTGAGCTTATTGGCTTGAAACCGGCGGATATTCAGTCAGATCGCCACGTTGTTGTGATCAGACAAGCCAAAGGAAAAAAAGATCGGATTGTTCCGCTATCGGTCAATATTTTAGAAATGCTGCGACAATATTACGCCGGCTATAAACCCAAAGTTTGGCTGTTTGAAGCCACCCAACCCGGACAACCCTATTCTGCTAAAAGCTTGCAACACATACTCAAGGAAGCGGTGCGCAAAGCTGAAATTCAAAAACCTGTTACCTTACATTGGTTGCGGCACAGCTACGCCACACATTTACTCGAAAACGGAACTGACTTGCGCTACATTCAGGAAATTTTGGGCCACAACAGCAGTAAAACCACTGAAATCTATACGCATGTAAGCACCCTGAGCATACAAATGATCAAAAGCCCGTTTGATGACTTATAAATTTTTATATCTTCGCTAGGAACTCATATACTCAGACATATTCCGTTAGAAAAAGGTGTTTTTGGATGGTTTTTTGGGGGATATATGAGAGTTATAAGTCAGCAAGTTTTAAATCTGCGAAAACACAAAAGTTTCAGGCTTTTTCAATAATCATTTTTACAAACTTTGTGTAAAAATAAGTTCGTAAAATCTAAACTGAAAAATTACTCAAAACG
>JAFDZC010000011.1 GCA_018267095.1 Bacteroidota bacterium | reverse complement strand
GGCAGATTACAGACTAGATGTTCGCGATGCCAGCGGAAGTGTGGTGGTAGCTACTTACGATGCTCCGTTGCAAACCTTGGGCTTACAAGGAAAATCATTGACTGTCTTGGCCAGCGGCTTTTTGAACCCGTCAGCCAATAGCGATGGTGCTGCATTTGGTCTATGGGTAGCACTTCCAAGTGGTGGAGATTTGATTCCGTTGCCATTGGTAACACCTCCTGCGCCAACTGCCCGTGTTCAGATTATCCACAACGCAGCTGATGTAGCCGCTGAATTTGTTGATGTGTACCTCAATGGTGATTTGGCTTTGGACAACTTCAAATTCAGAACTGCTACCCCGTTCATCGATGCTCCGGCGGGTGTTCCTGTGCAAATTGATATTGCCCCTGCTACAAGTTCTTCAGTATCAGAAAGCATTTTCAACACAACTGTAACCCTTACTGCCAATGAAAAATATGTAGTGGTAGCGAGTGGAATTGTGAGCGCTTCAGGCTATACTCCGAACCAAGCTTTTGGATTATCGGTATTCACTCCAGCCAGAGAAACGGCTTCGAACAGCAACAATACCGATGTTTTGGTTTATCACGGTTCAACCGATGCGCCAACAGTTGACGTAGTTGAGACGAGTGTTCCGGCCGGTACAGTGGTTGATGATTTATCATACGGAGATTTTGCAGGTTATTTAGAATTACCAACGGCAGATTACAGACTAGATATTCGCGATGCCAGCGGAAGTGTGGTGGTAGCAACTTACGATGCTCCGCTGCAAACCTTGGGCTTACAAGGAAAGTCACTTACTGTAGTAGCCAGTGGCTTTTTGAACCCGTCAGCCAACAGCGATGGTGCTGCATTTGGTTTGTGGGTAGCACTTCCAAGTGGCGGAGATTTGATTCCGTTGCCATTGGTAACTTTATCTAACGATGATTTTTCAGCTTCACAAGTGGTATTATATCCGAATCCGGCTGCTGATATCATCAATATCAAAATTCCTTTTGGTTATGAAACCATCTCTGGAAAAATTACAGACATGAGCGGAAGAGTTGTTAAAACGATAACTGATATACAAAACACGATAGATGTAAATAATTTATCTGATGGAATATATATAGTTGATTTGAAAATTGACAACTATACTTTACAGAAAAAAATTGTGATTAAGAAATAAGCTTTTGCTTAGAAAATTAAAGGGCTGAAACTAGTTATGTTTCAGCCCTTTTTATTTTGCACAAAAAAAGCCTCAAAACAGAGGCTTCCATGTGATCCAGTCAGGATTCGAACCTGAGACCTACTGCTTAGAAGGCAGTTGCTCTATCCAGCTGAGCTACTGGACCTTAAATTTGTCGGGGTGGCAGGATTCGAACCTGCGACCTCCTGGTCCCAAACCAGGCGCGATAACCGGGCTACGCTACACCCCGAGAGCGGAGAGTAAGGGATTCGAACCCTTGGTACAGTTTCCCATACGCATGTTTAGCAAACATGTCCTTTCGGCCTCTCAGGCAACTCTCCTGTTTAAAACGATAAAGAACGTATTCTTGTGTTTTAAGCGGTTGCAAATGTAATG
Source organism: Bacteroidota bacterium (assembly GCA_018267095.1). Taxonomy (GTDB): domain Bacteria; phylum Bacteroidota; class Bacteroidia; order Flavobacteriales; family Flavobacteriaceae; genus Flavobacterium. Next base: position 219,685 of record JAFDZC010000011.1, on the reverse strand, counting down.
TTCAATTCTAAATTTTACAAATAAAAATCAACGTTTTTTTTCAAGCAATTGCAAAATCGTTAACAATCAAACTTATAGAATCAACAATAGTTTTGGTTTAGTTGTCAAAATAACAATTTCAGCCTTGTGTATTGGTAAATATTGTTAAAAACCTACACTTCGATTGCCTCAAATTGATTAAATTCGCAACCAAATAATAAAACACAGCATTTATGAACAAAAAAGTAGTAATCGTATCAGCAGCCAGAACACCAATCGGTAGCTTCATGGGCGCTTTATCCTCTATGACTGCCCCACAATTAGGCGCTGTTGCCATTAAAGGAGCACTTGACAAAATCAGTCTTGATCCGAATTTGGTGGATGAAGTGATTATGGGAAATGTAATTCAAGCAGGAGTTGGTCAAGCGCCTGCGCGTCAAGCTGCTTTGTTTGCCGGATTGCCCAATTCTGTGATTGCTACGACTGTCAATAAAGTGTGTGCTTCAGGAATGAAAGCTGTTATGCAAGGTGCACAAGCCATCATCGCCGGCGATGCCGAAATCATTGTGGCCGGCGGTATGGAAAACATGAGCATGATTCCTCATTATGTGCACATGCGCAACGGAGTTAAATTTGGACCTACCCAACTCATTGACGGCATGCAAAAGGACGGATTGCAAGATGCTTATGACCACAATGCCATGGGGGTAAGTGCCGATTTGTGTGCATCAGAATATAAAATATCGCGTGAAGCACAAGATGCTTTTGCGATTCAATCATACGAGCGTTCGGCGAAAGCTTGGGAAGCCGGAAAATTCAATAATGAAGTAGTTCCGGTAGCCGTTCCACAAAGACGTGGTGAACCAATCATGGTGACACGCGATGAAGAATATACCAATGTAAAACTCGATAAAATTCCAACACTCAGTGCTGTTTTTACCAAAGAAGGAACCGTAACTGCTGCCAATGCATCGACCATTAATGACGGTGCCGGTGCAGTTGTTTTGATGAGCGAAGAAAAAGCGCAATCTTTGGGCTTAAAGCCACTTGCTTACATTCGCAGTTATGCTGATGCTGCTCAAGAACCTAAATGGTTTACGACTGCTCCGGCCAAAGCATTGCCAAAAGCTTTAGACAAAGCCGGTTTATCGGTAAGTGATGTTGACTTTTTTGAATTTAACGAAGCTTTCTCAGTAGTTGGTTTGGCCAATGCACAGATTCTCGGCTTAGACAATGACAAAGTGAATGTCAACGGTGGTGCGGTTTCATTAGGGCATCCGCTGGGTTGTTCGGGTGTGCGCATCATTGTTACGCTGATCAATGTTTTAGAACAAAACAATGCCAAGATTGGCGCAGCTGCTATTTGTAACGGCGGTGGCGGTGCTTCGGCGATTGTGATTGAACGCGCTTAAGGAAATAGTTTAATAAGTTACCACTGCCCTAGCCCCGATAGCAATGAAAATCCTTTTTAGGATGTGCTGAAGCAAGGCGGAAGTTATCCTAAAAAGATTGTAATGAATAGCGGGAAATAGCTCCTGAAAATAAATAAGATGTTCGGAATTTGTAATCTAGCCATTATTCCTCTGCGTGCCGAGGCCAGCGACAAAAGCGAAATTGTATCGCAGGTGTTGTTTGGCGAGCATTTCAAAGTGCTCGAACGTCAGAAGCAATGGGCCAAAATTCAGTTGCAATACGATGCTTATGAAGGTTGGGTTGACGCAAAACAGTTTCAGGAAATTTCTCAGCAACAATTTTCGCAGTTAAGCAACGACGCTATTGTACTCAATTCAGATTTGGTTGAATATATAACTTCACCCAATCATTTGCTGATGCCGATTCCACTAGGTGCTTCGCTGTCGTTTTTGAATCACGCGGATATCAATTCATCAGGATTTACTTTTGAAGGTTTGCGCATCAGCGGTGTCAAACCCAAAGCCAATTTGATCAATACGGCTTTTATGTATTTGAATGCACCGTATTTGTGGGGCGGTAAAACGCCTTTTGGGATTGATTGTTCGGGCTTTACGCAAATGGTTTACAAACTCAACGGCTATTTCTTGCAACGCGATGCCTCACAACAAGCCACTCAAGGCGATGCGCTAAGTTTTATTGAAGAAAGCGAGCCCGGTGATTTGGCTTTTTTTGACAATGAAGAAGGCAACATCATTCATGTAGGCATTATTATGGATGACAATTACATCATTCATGCCAGTGGTAAAGTGCGTATTGACCGACTGGATCACTTGGGCATTTTTAATGCTGAAAGCAACAGGCATACGCATAAACTCAGAGTCATTAAAAAGATTATATAAACAAAAAAGCCTGTCGATTGAGACAGGCTTTTTTTATGTTTTATTTGAAATTACTTCCCAAGTTTAGCTTTAAGAGCTTTTTTCTTGTCCATCATTTCAAGAGCACCATATACATTCAAAAGGGTGTTAGCAACATCAACGTTTTTGTCATCGAGTTCATATGCCTTTTCTAAATAAGGTAAAGTCGAAGTGAACATTTCGTTGCGTTGTTTTTTGAGTGCTTCATAACGCTTGTTATCCTTTTCAGAATTACCTAATTTATTCATTTCATCCACAAATTTCTTATCGGCATCTAGTTTTAGAATTGCTAAATTCAAATAAGCATTGATATATTTTGGATCAATTTCAATGGCTTTTTTGTAATAACTTTCAGCTTCAGCTTCGTTTGTTTTTGAGGCAATTACCCCCATATTGTATACCAAATCAGCATCATTGGGGCTTTTAGCCAAAAGCTCACCTGCAATTTTTTTATAAGTTGCTTGATCATTTAACTCAAGGTATAAGTTGGCCTCAGTCAGCATAATCGAAGTGTCATCAGGATTGGCTGCTTTGGCTTCGGCTAAAGCTTTTTTAGCTTCATCTGGCTTTTTTTGTTGTACCAAAATGAGCGCAATGTTTTTGTAAATTTCACCTCGTTTTGATGGAACTTTTTCATCGCGCGGATTGCTGTATAATTTCAAACGAACTTTAGTATCGCGATCGGTTTTAGCAGCAGCATTGTTTCCGAAATATTCTTCTTGTTCGTTGAGAGAATTTTTTGCGTAATAATTGGTTCCTTCGCCTGAATAATTTAGTTTTTTTAATTCACCGTAGTACTCAAGAGCTTTATCAAATTGTTCTGCATTGGTGGCATAATTTCCGGCGTAATACAATTTTTCTAAATCTGTTTTGTCCGCTTGATAAGCAGCATAAAGTAAATCGGAAGCTAATCCATTATTTTTAGCATTTCCGGCATCAATCGCTGCATTAATCAATTGATTTCTCGAATCGGCTAAAGCATTTTTGGCATCTTCAGAATATTTTGATTTTCCTGAAGCCTTTTCAATAGCCATTACTTGCTGATAAGCGGCAGCGGCGGCTGAAAGGTTTTTAGCTACTTCTGCTTTTTTGGCAGCCAAAGCCTTGTGTGCGTTACCTTTTACAAAATAAAATTGAGCTTTTTCAGCTTCTGTTGCAGCACCTAGTAATGATTCTGCTTGTCCAAGTGAAGCTAGAGCCTCGGTTGGATTTTCGTTTTTAAGTGCTTTTTCGGCTGCTTTGATTTGGTCTTTTTGAGCAAAACTTCCCAAGGAAAGCATCAAAGCCGATGCGACTATGAAATGTTTATTTTTCATTTTTGTAGACATTAGTAATTATTCTTGTGTTTCGTTGATTTCGTCTGAAGATAAATCTGCATCCGGAATTTCTGTGTCCATGTCTTGATGTTCAGCTTCTTCGTCTTCTTTCATTACTTTGGTTACCGCAGCAATAGAGTCATTCCCTTTAATATTGATTAGTCGAACACCTTGCGTCGCGCGACCCATCACTCTGAGACTTGAAACTTCCATTCTGATGGTCAATCCCGATTTGTTGATGATCATCAAATCATCTTCATCGGTTACATCGCTAATTGAAATAAGCTGTCCGGTTTTCTCGGTAATGTTGAGCGTTTTGACGCCTTTTCCGCCACGGTTGGTAATGCGGTAGACGTCTTCGCCATCGTCGTCAACAAGTTTGGTGCGTTTACCGTAACCGTTTTCAGTGACCACAAGTAATTGTGTTTCATTAACTTCTTTTTCGTCAATGGCTACCATGCCGATTACTTCGTCTTTTTCGTCTGCTAAAGTAATTCCGCGAACTCCTGAGGCTGTTCTTCCCATCGGACGGGTTTTGCTTTCTTCAAAACGAACCAATTTACCCGATTTAACTGCTACCAAAACTTGGCTGTTTCCGGTGGTGAGTTTTGCGCCGATGAGTTCGTCGTCTTCGCGAATGGTAATCGCATTGATTCCATTTTGACGTGGACGAGAGTATTGTTCCAACGGCGTTTTTTTGACTTGACCTTGTTTGGTGGCCATAATCACAAAATGGTTGTTGATGTATTCTTCGTCTTTAAGATCTTTGGTGCAAATAAACGCTTTGACCTTGTCGTCGTTCTCGATGTTGATGAGATTTTGAATCGCGCGTCCTTTACTGGCTTTGGAACCTTCAGGAATTTCATACACGCGCATCCAGAAACATTTTCCTTTTTGGGTAAAGAACAACAAATACTGGTGGTTGGTGGCTACAAATAAATGTTCTAAGAAATCTTGATCTCGAGTAGCAGCGCTCTTCTGCCCTACGCCACCGCGGTTTTGGGTTTTGTATTCTGATAGCGAAGTACGTTTGATGTAACCTGCATGCGATATGGTAATGACCACATTTTCATCGGCAATCAAATCTTCAATACTCACGTCACCACCTGAATATTCAATGGTTGATCGTCTTTCGTCGCCGTATTTTTCTTTGACTTCGAGCAATTCTTTTTTGATGAGTTCCATACGAAGTTCTTTGCTCGCCAATAAATCTTTCAATTCCTGGATGAGTTTCATGATGTCTTCGTATTCTGCACGCAATTTGTCTTGCTCCAGGCCGGTCAGTTGACGCAAACGCATCTCGACGATGGCACGAGATTGAATATCAGTCAAGCTAAAGCGTTCCATCAATTTCTCACGCGCTTCATCGGTATTTTTCGATCCGCGGATAATCGCAATTACTTCATCAATGTTATCCGAAGCAATGATCAAACCTTCTAAAATGTGCGCGCGTTCTTCTGCTTTACGCAATTCAAACTGAGCGCGACGCACCACTACATCGTGGCGGTGATCCACAAAATGCAGAATCAAATCTTTTAAGTTCAACAACTGCGGACGGCCATTGACTAGTGCAATGTTGTTGACGCTAAACGACGACTGAAGTTGGGTATATTTAAATAAGGTATTCAAAACTACGTTCGGAACCGCATCGCGTTTGAGAATATAAACGATGCGCATACCGTTTCTGTCCGACTCGTCACGGATGTTCGAAATACCTTCGATTTTTTTGTCGTTGATTAAGTCAGCCGTTTTTCTGATCATTTCGGCTTTGTTAACTTGATACGGAATTTCAGTCACCACAATCGATTCGCGACCTTCAACTTCTTCAAAGTTTACTTTGGCACGCATGACAATTCTGCCGCGTCCGGTTTTGAACGCTTCGCGAACCCCTTCGTAACCATAAATGACACCGCCGGTCGGGAAATCTGGCGCTTTGATGTAGTTGATGAGTTCGTCAACTTCAATATCGTTGTTGTCAATATAAGCCAAAGTTCCGTCCACTACTTCTGAAAGGTTGTGCGGAGCCATATTGGTAGCCATACCTACCGCGATTCCGGATGCTCCGTTGATGAGCAAATTCGGAATGCGCGTCGGCATTACTTTGGGTTCGTATAAGGTATCGTCAAAGTTGAGTTGAAAATCAACGGTTTCTTTGTCGATGTCAGCCATAATATCTTCTGACAATTTTTTGAGACGTGCCTCGGTATAACGCATCGCGGCAGGACTATCTCCGTCTATGGATCCGAAGTTACCTTGTCCGTCCACCATTAAATAGCGCAAACTCCATTCTTGGGCCATACGCACCATGGCATCATAAACCGAAATATCTCCGTGTGGGTGATATTTACCTAAAACTTCTCCGACAATTCTCGCGGATTTTTTGTGTGGGCGGTTAGAAAATACACCGAGGTCATACATTCCATACAAAACGCGTCGGTGTACAGGTTTGAGTCCGTCTCTAACATCTGGAAGTGCACGCGATACAATAACCGACATCGAATAATCGATGTAAGCTGATTTCATTTCGTCTTCGATGTTAATCGGGATTAACTTTTCTCCGTCTGACATATACTAAATGGGTTTAAATTATTCTGTTTTTAAAATCCCGCTAATATAACCTTTCTCTCCTATTTATAGGTTATAAAACCATCTTAAATTTCCTCTATTTATTAACAAAAACGGGCTGTTTTTCGGTTAATAAGTTCATATTGTTCCGCTGTTTTTTTTTGAATATTTTTTGTCAATTAGCTGACAGTAGTTCTGACAGGAATAGTTTTTGTCATTAGGGCGCAGAATGATTAAATTTACAAGACCAAACCTTACAATTTATGGATGATAATTTTTCACCAAGAGTTAAAGATGTGATTACCTATAGTAAAGAAGAAGCCTTGCGTTTAGGCCACGACTTTATTGGTACTGAGCATCTGATGCTGGGAATTTTAAGAGACGGAAACGGGAAAGCCATCAACATATTAAACAATCTGTCGGTTGACTTAGATCATTTGCGCCGAAAAGTTGAAATCCTCAGCCCTGCCAACCCTAATGCGGTGGCTACTAACGAAAAGAAAAACCTGCATTTAACGCGTCAAGCCGAGCGCGCTTTGAAAACTACTTTTTTGGAAGCGAAAGTTTTTCAGAGTTCCTCAATCAGCACTGCTCATTTGTTGTTGTGTATTTTACGCAACGAAAATGACCCTACGACCAAGCTCCTAAATAAGCTAAAAATTGATTACGATTCAGCCAAAGAACAATATTTGAATATGACACCAAACGAAGATAATTTTATAGAAAATCTGCCAAAAAACGAATCTTATAACGATGATTCGGGACAAGATGACAGTTTTAAAGAGAGCAGTTTTAACAACCCGGCTAATAAATCGAATAAAAAATCTAAAACGCCGGTACTCGACAATTTTGGTCGTGATTTGACCGAAATGGCCGAAGAAGGAAAATTAGATCCAGTGGTGGGTCGCGAAAAAGAAATTGAGCGTGTTTCGCAGATTTTGAGTCGTCGCAAAAAGAACAATCCTTTGCTTATTGGAGAGCCGGGCGTGGGTAAATCTGCCATAGCTGAAGGTTTAGCGCTTAGAATTACCCAGAAAAAAGTATCGCGCATTTTGTTTAACAAACGTGTAGTTACCCTTGATTTGGCAAGCCTTGTGGCTGGAACCAAATACCGCGGTCAGTTTGAAGAGCGCATGAAAGCCGTCATGAACGAGCTTGAGAAAAACGACGATATTATTTTGTTTATTGATGAAATTCACACCATCGTCGGAGCTGGCGGTGCGACGGGCTCGCTCGATGCCTCGAATATGTTCAAACCAGCCTTGGCGCGTGGAGAAATTCAATGCATTGGGGCTACCACACTAGATGAATACCGTCAATATATCGAAAAAGATGGCGCGTTAGAAAGACGTTTCCAAAAGATTATTGTCGAACCTACTTCGGTGGAAGAAACCATCATGATTCTGAACAATGTCAAAAATAAATACGAAGATCATCACAATGTAATTTATACACCAGAAGCCGTTGAAGCTTGTGTGAAACTCACCAATCGCTATATGTCTGAGCGCTTCTTGCCGGACAAAGCCATTGATGCTTTAGACGAAGCAGGTTCTCGCGTTCACATTACCAATATTGAAGTTCCAAAACAAATTCTTGAATTAGAGCGCCAATTAGAAGAAGTTCGTGAAACGAAGAATTCTGTGGTTAAAAAGCAGAAATATGAAGAAGCAGCCAAGTTGCGCGACGATGAAAAACGCATTGAAAAAGATTTAGCGATTGCCCAAGAACAATGGGAAGAAGAATCTAAAAACAATCGTATAGTCGTAACCGAAGAAAACGTTGCTGATGTAGTTTCTATGATGACCGGAATTCCGGTCAATCGCATTGCGCAAACCGAAAGCAATAAACTAGCTAATCTTCCGGAACTTATTGAAAACAAAGTTATTGGACAAAAAGATGCGGTTTTAAAAATTGCTCGTTCCATTCAAAGAAATCGCGCCGGATTAAAAGATCCTAACAAGCCGATTGGTTCGTTTATTTTCTTGGGTCAAACCGGAGTTGGTAAAACTCAATTGGCCAAAGTTTTAGCGCGCGAATTGTTTGATTCAGAAGATGCGTTGGTGCGTATTGATATGAGTGAATACATGGAGAAATTCTCAATTTCGCGACTGGTTGGTGCGCCTCCAGGTTATGTGGGTTATGAAGAAGGCGGTCAGCTTACCGAAAAAGTTCGCAGAAAACCTTATTGTGTGGTCTTACTCGATGAAATTGAAAAAGCGCATCCGGATGTATTTAATATGTTGTTGCAAGTTCTAGATGACGGTTATTTGACTGATAGCTTAGGCAGAAAAATCGATTTTAAAAACACGATTATCATCATGACCTCAAATGTAGGTGCTCGTCAGCTCAAGGATTTCGGTCAGGGTGTGGGATTTGGCACAGCTGCTAAAACCGCACAAGCAGATGAAAATTCTAAAAGTATAATTGAAAATGCACTCAAGAAAACTTTTGCTCCAGAATTTTTGAATCGTATTGACGATGTAATCGTATTCAATGCGCTTGAAAAAGCTGACATCGATTTGATTATTGAAATTGAATTGAAGAAGTTGTATGCCCGCGTTGCCGATTTGGGCTATGGACTCAAGTTGTCAGAACCCGCCAAAGCTTTTATCGCCGAAAAAGGATTTGACAAACAATTTGGAGCGCGTCCGCTTAAAAGAGCCATTCAAAAATATGTCGAAGATGTTTTGGCCGAAGAAATCATTACTTCGAAAATTGCTTCGGGTGACGAAATCTTCTTAGATATCGAAGAAGGTGCTCAGGAACTCAATGTAAAAATCAACAAAGCCGAGAAACCGGCCAAATAATTTTATTTATTCCGTTGAAAAGCCACGAATTGTTTATGAAAACATTCGTGGTTTTTTGTTTTTTTAAAACGCTGCTTTTACCTTAATAAATCTGACTATATTTGTGCCTTACAAGTCAAAAACTTTATGAAAACTACCGAAGATATCCTCGAAGTCAACAAGCGTCAAAAAGAATTTTACAACACCGATGGTCGCGCGAAAACTAACTTTGCAACTACACTATGGTCAAATTTGCGCAATGGAATGCTGAGTGATTTCAGAAAGAAATTTGACATCAAAGATCGCGTTTATAGCGAACACAAAATTTGGATGGGCGATTTGAGCGACAAAAAAATTCTCGATTTGGGTTGTTTACGCGGAAATGCACTGTCTTTATATATGGCTGAAAACGCCAAAGAGTACATCGGAATAGATTTGAGCGATGTGGCGATTGCCAGTTTGCAAAAAAGAATCGATGAGCGCAATTGCCCGAAAGCCAAAGCAATAGCGATTGATTTTTTCTCACCTGATTTTACGGATACCGATTTTGACATTGTCTATGCTTACGGCGTTTTACATCATTTTGAAAATTTTGATTTGCTCATTGAACGCATCAAAGAAAAGCTCAAACCCGGCGGAATCATTGTGTCTTATGATCCGCTAGAAACGAGCCTTCCTATTAAATTACTTCGCGCGGTGTATCGTCCGTTTCAAAGTGATAAAGATTGGGAATGGCCGTTTACCAAAGTTGTGCTCAAAAAGCTAGACGCGAATTTTAAAATTGAAGAAATACGTGGAGTTTTAGGAAAAAGTAAATACGGAATTGCTTTAAACATGTTGCCGCTGAGCAATGCATACAAAACCAGAGTAATCGCTTCGATGGTTGAAAAAGATTGGAACATTCAGCGTTTAGAAGATGTTTATCCGTGTATGCACACCACCATGCTTTTGCGCAGAAACTAATGATTTTTTGGACAACATACCCGTTTTTAGATATAGTTGTCCGCAGCTTGGCGGTCTATTTTTTTATGATTTTGGCCTTGCGCATTTTTGGTAAAAAAGAACTTTCTCAGCTCAATATTGCGGATATTATATTGGTATTGCTGATTAGTAATGCCGTGCAAAATGCGATGGTGGGCAGCGATACTTCTCTGTCAGGCGGACTTATAGCGGCCGGTTCTTTATTCTTGATTAATATGATTTTTAAACGCGTGATGGCGCAATCAACTTGGATTAAAAAGTTAGTTCAAGACAAACCTGAAATTCTGATTCACGACGGAAAAGTTGAATATAAAACGTTGGCCAAACTCGGAATCAGTTCTGAAGAATTAGATGAAGCCATGCGCGAACACGGTATTGAACATCATAAAAATGTCAAATTGGCCATGTTTGAAATCGATGGAAATATCAGCATTATTTCGGGAGATGATGCGCTCAGACAAACGCGTCACAAAAGAAAAATCCACAAAACACTCGGCAACATCGGTAGTTGATGTCAGCGCCAAAGCCCTAGCCCGGATGATTTGATATTAAGAGGAGGACATCCAGTGGATGTCAGGTATTTTCAAAAATTTATGATGAAAACAAAACATCAAATTTATTGGAGAGTGCTAGCCCGGATGGAAGTGGAAATCCTTTTGTGCTGTGGTTCATTTCGTCAGTTTGCACCGATTGTGTGGTACAAAAGATTGTAACGGACAGCCGGATCAGCTTCTAAAAAAGCAATTACTCAAAGATACTTTCGTCAAGCATAAAGCTATTTAAGAATGAAATTGAATTTTCAATGTCATAATGAAGAATGCGGTCTTCATTAACCAGCGGAACTTCTGAGCGGAATGACTTCAAAAACGATTCGATAAATTCACTCGATTGTAGCGGTCGTCTGTATTCAATAGCTTGGGAAGCGTTCATGAGTTCGATGGCCAAAATACGCTCTAAGTTTTCAGCAATTTTCAAACATTTAGTGGCCGAATTCGCGCCCATACTCACGTGATCTTCTTGTCCGTTGCTTGATACTATGCTGTCAATACTGGCCGGAGTGGCTAACTGTTTGTTTTGACTGACAATGCTCGCTGCGGTATATTGTGGAATCATAAAGCCTGAATTCAAGCCCGGATTGTCCACTAAAAATGCGGGTAATCCACGCAAACCAGAAATGAGCTGATAGGTTCTGCGCTCAGAGATATTGCCCAGTTCAGCCAATGCTATTCCCAAAAAATCTAAGGCTAGAGCCAAAGGTTGGCCGTGGAAATTTCCGCCGGAAACAATCACATCGCTTTCAATAAAAATATTCGGATTATCAGTGACCGAATTGATTTCGGTTTTGAATACTTTTTTGGCATAATCAATCGCGTCTTTCGATGCGCCGTGCACTTGCGGAATGCATCTAAACGAATACGGATCCTGCACATGTTTTTTAGGTTGCGCGACAATTTGACTTTCTTCTAAAAATTCAAGCATGCGCTGCGCCGTGATGATTTGTCCTTTGTGCGGTCGAATCAGATGAATGAGTTCATTGAACGGATCTTTGCGACCGTCAAATCCTTCTAAAGAAACTGCACCAATCAAATCGGCAAACCACGATAGTTTCATGGCTTTGATCAAAACATAAACACCATAAGAACTCATGAATTGTGTTCCGTTGAGCAGCGCCAAACCTTCTTTGGATTGAAGTGCAATGGGCTCCCAACCCATTTGCTTTAGAACATTTGCTGCTTGTTGACGCTTACCTTCAAAATACACTTCGCCTTCAGCAATGAGCGGCAGACACAAATGCGCCAACGGAGCCAAATCGCCCGAAGCACCCAAAGAACCTTGCGTATACACCACCGGCAAGACATCGTGATTGTAAAAATCAATCAAACGCTCTACAGTTTTGAGTTGAACGCCCGAATAACCATAACTCAGCGATTGAATTTTAAGCAACAACATGATTTTGACAATCTCATGCGGAACTTCATCACCGGTGCCACAAGCATGCGATTTCATCAAGTTTTCTTGCAGCTTCGTTAAGTTTTCAGATGAAATTTTGACATTGTACAAAGAACCAAATCCGGTGTTGATGCCATAAACCGGATCGTCGTTGGCAGCCATTTTCTGATCGAGGTATTCGCGGCATTTGTCAATGTTGAGTTGCGCCTCTTCAGAAAGTGCCAGTTTGGTTTGGTTGCTGATGATTTGTTGGATGAGTTCTATCGAGAGTACATCGGATGTGATGTAATGCGTGTTTTCCATGATGAAGTAAAGCGGATTAATGCTTCAAAATTCAGTAAACGCATGTTAAAAAGCAAGGTTTGTTGATAAGATTCAACAATTATTTAATGAATCATTATTTTTCATACTCGAATCTTTCATATAAGTCAATCTGTTAAAATCATGCAGCATCCAAAATGAATATTTCGCAAAAATGAATATATGTTTTCAATCTTAACTAAATTCTTATACTTTTGGATTTCATAACTTATTAATAATGATGTATTCAAGCAGACATACTCTTTTGTCAACAACCGTTTCTTTGACGGTTACCACTGCTACATCAACCACTACCCCTTTGGGGTAATCATGTCTACATATCAGTTTGGGTTGTTTTTTCTGGATAGAAAAAAAGGAGTCTTGTTGTAAAATCATTTAAACTAAATACAAAATCATATGAATGTTCTCAAATTTGGCGGTACCTCAGTAGCCAATGCACAAAATATATCTCTCGTTCTTAAAATTGTGGGCGATTATGCTCAGAAAGATCAATTAGCAGTCGTGGTTTCGGCTTTTAGCGGTGTAACTGATTTACTGGTGAACGCGGGCGCTAAAGCATCAAGCAAAGACAGAACCTATAAAGACATCATCCACACCATTGAGCAAAAACACAAAGAAGCGATTGATGAACTCATTCCGCTTTCAGAACAAGCCGATTTAATTGATGCGATCAATGCTGATATCAATCAACTCAAAACGCTATTGGATGGTTGTTATTTGCTCGGAGAATTGTCGAGCAGAACTTCAGATGCCATTTTGAGTTTTGGCGAATTGTTGTCTTCGCGCATCATCGCTAAAGCTTATCAACAAAAAGATGCCAAAGCCGGATACAAAGACAGTCGAGAAGTGATCAAAACCAACAATCATTTCGGTAAGGCTGTGGTTGATTTTGAATTGACGAATCAACTTATTGTCGACTTCTTTAAATCTGCGCAAAATTCAGTGACCATTTTTCCGGGATTTATCGCTTCATCAACCGACGGGCACACAACAACACTCGGTCGCGGAGGATCAGATTACACGGCAGCCATTCTTGCAGGCGCCTTGCATTCGAGTCAATTAGAAATTTGGACCGACGTTAACGGAATGTTTACCGCCAACCCGAAAATTGTTCCCCAAGCCCAACCCATTGAAGTGATTTCTTATCAAGAAGCGATGGAATTGTCGCATTTTGGTGCGAAGGTTTTGTATCCGCCAACGATTCAGCCGGTGCTCAAAAAGAACATTCCGATTCTCATCAAAAACACTTTTGAACCGCATGCAGCCGGAACTTTGATTACTTCAAACGTTGCTGCCAAAGACAATCCGATTAAAGGAATTTCGCACATTGACAAAATTTCTCTTTTGACTTTAGAAGGTTCGGGAATGATTGGTGTAGCCGGTTCTTCAAAGCGATTGTTTGAAGTACTTTCAGCGGAATCCATCAACGTTATTTTTATCACCCAAGCATCTTCAGAGCATTCTATTTGTATTGGAATTCTCAATGCCGATGCCGACAAAGCGCAATCGGCCGTTAACAGAGCTTTTGAAATTGAAATTGCCCAAAACAAAATTGATCCGTGTATTCTTGAAAAAGACTTGTGCATTGTAGCACTTGTGGGTGAAAACATGAAAAATCACCAAGGCATCAGCGGGAAAATGTTCAGTACTTTGGGCAAAAACAACGTTAATATTCGAGCCATTGCGCAAGGTGCTTCTGAGCGAAATATCTCTGTCGTCATCAACGAACGCGATGTCAAAAAAGCACTCAATACGTTGCATGAACGCTTTTTTGAAGACAATACCAAACAGCTCAATTTATTTGTCATGGGCGTGGGCAATGTCGGTGAAAAATTCATCGACCAGGTTCATCAACAAACGCAATTTCTTAAAGAAAATCTCAAGCTCAATGTGCGCGTGATTGCCCTATCAAATTCGAAAAAAATGCTGTTTAGTGAAGAAGGAATCGCGCTCAACGATTGGAAAAATCTTCTTGAAACACAAGGTCAAACCGCCAGCAGAGAAGCCTTTGTCGAGCAAACTCAAGCACTCAATTTACGCAACAGTATTTTTGTAGATAATACGGCTAATTCAGAAGTAGCAACGCTTTACGAGCAATTTTTGAGTAAAAGCATCGCGGTGGTGACTTGCAACAAAATTGCATGCTCATCTGCTTATGAAAACTACAGCCATCTCAAACAACTATCCAGAAAATACAATGCGCCATTCTTGTTTGAAACCAATGTGGGCGCCGGTTTGCCGATTATTGATACGCTCAAACATCTGATTGCTTCGGGTGATAAAGTGCATAAAATTCAAGCCGTTTTATCCGGAAGTTTGAACTTTATTTTTAATAATTTCAGTCCGACGTATTCTTTTCACGACGTAGTCAAAGAAGCAGGTGTTCAAGGATTTACAGAACCCGATCCGAAAATTGATTTAAGTGGTGTGGACGTAGCGAGAAAGATTTTGATTCTCATTCGCGAAAGCGGTTATCAAATGGAAATGGATGGCATTGTCAACAATTCATTCTTGCCCAAAGAATGCATGGACACCACCAACAATGATGACTTCTTTAAATCGCTGATCAAACATGCAACGCATTTTGAACAACTCTTGGCCGAAGCCGTTGCCCAAGACAGCCGCCTGAAGTTTGTGGCGCAATTTGAAAACGGAAAAGCCCAAGTGGGTTTGCAAATGATTCCTAAAGATCACCCTTTCTATAACCTTGAAGGAAAAGACAATATCGTTTTGTTTTATACCGACCGATATGTAGATCAGCCTTTGTTGATTAAAGGCGCCGGTGCCGGTGCAGCCGTAACCGCTTCGGGTATTTTTGCCGATGTGATTCGAATTGGAAATGTATAAAAGATACTGAGCTGCTGAAACACTCAGTAGCTGAGCATTAATGAAGTGTGTAATTAATATCCCTCGTTTATCTGAACTTTCTGTCTCAGAATCTCAGAATCTCAGATACTCAGGTACTCAGGTACTCATGAATGAAATAAAACTCTTTTGCCCGGCCACCATTGCCAATCTCTCCTGTGGGTTTGACGTCATGGGCGCTTGTTTGGATCATGTGGGCGATGAAATGATTGTGCGTAAATCAACTCAAAAAGGCATACGCATCACCAAAATTACAGGGGCTGATTTACCGCTTGACGTTGAGAAAAATGTAGCCGGAGTGGCTGGTTTAGCACTCCTAGAACAGCTCGATGTTGATTTTGGTTTTGAGATTGAAATATACAAGAAAATAAAGGCGGGTAGCGGAATTGGCAGCAGCTCAGCCAGTGCTGCCGGCGCGGTATTCGGCATCAATGAATTGGCCGGAAAACCTTTTACCCGAAATCAATTGGTAACTTTTGCCATGCAAGGGGAAGTTTTGGCCAGTGGCAGTGCTCATGCAGACAATGTGGCTCCGGCCCTTTGCGGTGGCTTTACCATTGTGCGCGGTTATCAGCCGTTGGATGTGATTGAAATTAAAAGTCCGGATGAACTTTACGCAACAGTGATTCATCCGCAAATTGAGCTCAAAACTTCTGAAATGCGCGCCGTACTCAAACCCGAAGTATCGCTGAAAAATGCCATTACGCAATGGGGCAATGTGGGTGGTTTGGTTGCCGGTTTGTGTTTGTCAGACTACCATTTGATAGGGCGTTCATTACAAGATATAATTGTTGAACCTTTGCGCGGACCATTTATTCCTAAATTTGCAGAATTAAAATCAGCTGCGATACATGCAGGAGCATTAGGATCAGGCATTTCGGGTTCAGGTCCGTCGGTATTTGCGCTGAGTCGCGGCGAAGAAACTGCACACAAAGTAGCAGAGGCTTTTGAGCAAACCTTTGCAACCACACAAATTCCTTTTGAAATTCACATATCAAAAATTAGCGCTCAAGGCGTTCGCATCATATGAAATACTACAGTTTAAACAAACAAGCGCCTGAAGTAGGCTTTGAACAGGCAGTCATTCAAGGATTGGCACCAGATAAAGGGCTTTATTTTCCGACAGAAATCAAACCATTACCCTCAGCTTTTTTTGAAAAAATCGATCATTTGAGCAATGAAACCATTGCTTTTGAAGCCATCAAACAGTTTGTAGGTGATGAAATCCTCGAAGATGAGCTCAAAAAAATCATCGCTGAAACTTTGTGTTTTGATTTTCCGACGGTTCAGGTCGAACAGGATATTTATGCGCTCGAATTGTACCACGGACCAACCATGGCTTTTAAAGATGTGGGCGCGCGCTTTATGTCGCGTTGTTTGGCCTACTTCAATAAGAATAAACCCCATCAAAAAAACACCGTTTTGGTAGCCACTTCTGGAGATACAGGTGGCGCTGTGGCCAGTGGTTTTTTGGGCGTTCCGGGTGTAGATGTGGTTATCTTGTATCCATCCGGAAAAGTCAGTGATATTCAAGAAAGACAACTCACAACGCTTGGTCAAAATGTGCGCGCTTTAGAAGTAGACGGCGTTTTTGACGATTGTCAAGACATGGTCAAGAAGGCATTTTTGGATGAATCGTTGACGCACAAAAACTTAACTTCTGCCAATTCAATCAATATTGCTCGTTGGTTGCCCCAAATGTTTTACTTTATTTTCGCTTATAAACAATTGCGCAATGTAGGAAAGCCATTGGTGGTTTCGTGTCCGAGTGGCAATTTCGGAAATATTTGTGCAGGAATTATGGCCAAAAAATTAGGCTTGCCTATTTTACATTTTGTAGCGGCCACCAATGTCAACGATACGGTACCGGAGTTTTTAAAAACTGGAAAATACGAGCCTAAACCTTCCAAAGCGACACTATCCAACGCGATGGATGTGGGCAATCCGAGTAATTTTATCAGAATCCGAGCATTGTACAACGATGATTTAGAGCAATTCAGAAAAGATTTTACTTCATTTTCTTATACCGACGCGCAAACGGTGGATGCCATGAAGCAAGTTTACCGACAAACCGGCTACATTGCCGAACCGCACGGTGCTGTGGGTTATTTAGGGCTGAAAGAAGAACTCAAAGGTTACCGACATGCGGTGGGCGTATTTTTAGAAACCGCGCATCCGATTAAGTTTTTAGATACGGTAGAAAAAGAACTCAACATTCAATTGCCGATTCCTGAGCAAATTCAATCGGTGATGAACAAAGAAAAAGTTTCGACCAAAATCAAAACCTATGATGAGCTCAAGGCTTTTTTGAATGGAATTTCTTAATCTAAACTCATAAAGGCTTTACCTAAATAAGCAATAATCTCTGAGGCGGTAAATGCTTGCGAACCTATTTCCGGCGTAGCAATATCGGCTGTTTTTCCGTGTAGATAAACCCCTAAAATAGCAGCTTCGAGCGGTGAATAATTCTGAGCCAAGAAACTTGTGATGATTCCTGTGAGCACATCTCCGCTACCCGCGGTGGCCAAGGCTACATTTCCGGTGGTGTTCCTATATATTTGGTTGTCAAAAACGATGTTGGTTGGCGCGCCTTTTACCACGACAATCACTTGATGTTGCTCTGAAAACTGAGCTGCTTTTTGCAGCATTTCTTCATGCGTTTTCCAGGAACCAATGATTCTTTCGAGTTCTTTGGGATGTGGCGTCATGATACTTTGCGCCGGAACAAAATGCAGCCAATCTCTATTTTGAGAAAGTATATTGAGCGCATCGGCATCGATAACCAAAGGTTTGTTTTGCTGGCTCAGCCAATGGTAAAAAGCTTTTTGGGTTTCGGGCTCCTGCCCCATACCCGGACCGATTCCGATGGTTGAAGGTGCTAAGTTATATTGAATGTCGGTAATGATTTTGTCATGTACATCAGTTTGTACCATGACTTCCGGAACGTACGTTTGTAGAATATTGTATCCGCACTGCGGGATAAAAGCCGTCACCAAACCACAGCCGCTTTTGAGTGCTGCTTTGGCAGACAAGCAAACGGCGCCGATTTTTCCGTAGCTGCCGCCGATAATCAGCGCATGCCCCAAGATGCCTTTGTGCGCGGTTGCGGCGGGTTTTTTATAAATCTGAGCAATGATTTCTCGAGTAATGAATTGCGGCGTTTTCATAAGGAATATTTACTTTAAAAGTACTAAATAATCAGCTCTCAAGCTAGGTTTGTTTTGGATACTTTTGCCCTAGCCCGGATGGTAGCGGCAGCTTTTGTGCGCTTTCTTTTGGCGCGCAAAACTATAGCGGACAGCCGGAAAAAGCTACTGAAAAATCTGTGACAAAACAGCCTGCAAAATCGATAAAATTTGAATACATTAGCGGCTCAAAATTTAATACTTCACAACTTATGAAAGATACGCCGCTCAAGCACGTTCACGAGCAACTCGGTGCCAAAATTCTTCCGTTTGCCGGATTCAATATGCCTATTTTATATGAAGGTGTTAATGTAGAACACGAAACGGTGCGCAATGGCGTGGGTGTTTTTGATGTGTCGCATATGGGGGAATTTTTTCTGAGTGGTCCGGGCGCTTTGCCGCTGATTCAGAAAGTCACCTCAAACGATGCCTCGACTTTGACTATTGGCCGTGCGCAATATTCGTGTTTGCCAAATAATGACGGCGGAATTGTAGACGATTTGATTGTGTACAGAATGGCTGAAGAAGAATATTTACTCGTGGTAAATGCCTCGAATATTGACAAAGATTGGGTTTGGATTTCATCGCACAACGATACCGGAGCGGTGATGAAAAACGTTTCTGATGATTATGCGTTGCTCGCTATTCAAGGCCCGAAGGCGGTTGAAGCGATGCAATCATTGACTTCGGTTGATTTGGCTTCGATTGCTTATTATCATTTTGTGGTGGGCAATTTTGCCGGATTTGACGATGTGATTATTTCGGCTACCGGATATACCGGCTCAGGCGGATTTGAAATTTATTGTAAAAACGATCAAGTTGAGGCGATTTGGAACCGCGTATTTGAGGCCGGAAAAGATTTCGGAATTAAGCCGATTGGACTTGCAGCACGCGATACTTTGCGCCTAGAAATGGGTTTTTGTTTGTACGGAAACGACATCGATGATACCACCTCGCCAATGGAAGCCGGTTTGGGTTGGATTACCAAATTCACCAAAGACTTTGTGAATGCTGATGGTTTGAAAGCACAAAAAGAAAACGGTGTAACCAGAAAATTGGTAGCTTTTGAAATGCAGGAGCGCGCAGTTCCGCGTCAGGATTATGAAATTGTGGATGCTGTCGGTCAGGTCATTGGAAAAGTAACTTCGGGCACCATGTCGCCGAGTATGAACAAAGGAATTGGTTTGGGCTATGTGATAACTGCCCACAGCGCTTTGGAGAGCGATATTTACATCAGGATTCGCAAGAACGATGTGCCGGCCAAAGTGGTAAAACTACCTTTTTATAAGAAATAAAAAAATCCGCTGAAAAGCGGATTTTTCTTTTTACATCTATATATATTTTAAAGTACAAACACACCTCCCACATTGATTGAGTTGTATAGGTTGGTTGTGGTTGGTTGATTAATATTGGTACTACTGCTTTTTAGAATGTTAGACAATCCACTCATACCTTGAAAATCGACTAACAATCCAAATTTTTCATGAATGTGAAAAGTGTAGCCAATTCCATAATTCAGGCCGTATTGAGTGGTATTGAAATATTTTTTAACATCGACTCCGCTTGATTTTGCAGAATTCAAAAAACCTAAGCTAAAACCAACGTTTAGATTCCAGTTGCGCATGGTTCCGAAATGCCAATTAACGAGTAATGGCACCGTTAGATAGTTGAGCTTTTCAGTGTTAAAAGCACCATTTCTATATTCTGATCCCATAGTTTGTACTAACAAACCACTTCTGACACTCCAACTATCGTTGAAATAGTAATCTGCATAAGAGCCAAAGTTTACCGTGGTTACCGGATCATTATTGTTTTTTTGACTGCTGTGATAATTTGAGCTTGCTACACCAATCACGGGTATAATTTCAAAAGTTCCCTTTATGTTTTGAGAAAAACCTATTAAACTAAATAGCAATAGGCCGATGCAAAAATGTTTTTTCATGATTTAGTTATTATCTACTCAAAACTAATTAAAAATGTCCTTTAAAAAAAACTGTAAACATTTTTAAAAATTTGCTGTAATTACTAAGTTTGCAGCCAAATAAAATAATCAGAAATGGGAAGAGCGTTTGAATTCCGCAAAGGAAGAAAAATGAAGCGTTGGGCTGCGATGGCCAAGGCTTTTACCCGAATCGGGAAAGATATTGTGATGGCTGTTAAAGATGGCGGACCTAATCCGGAAGCCAACTCTAGATTGCGTGCCGTAATTCAAAATGCGAAGGCAGCCAATATGCCCAAAGAAAATATTGAGCGCGCCATTAAAAAGGCTACCGAAAAAGATACAGCCAATTATAAAGAAGTTTTGTTCGAAGGATATGCTCCGCATGGAATCGCGATACTCATCGAAACCGCAACGGATAACAACAACAGAACCGTGGCCAACATCCGCAGTTATTTTAACAAATGCAACGGAACGTTGGGAACACAAGGTTCGGTTGAGTTTATGTTTGATCATACTTGCAACTTCAGAATTGCCAAAGCCGGCCTTGATCCGGAAGAATTAGAACTCGAATTGATTGATTTCGGAGCTGAAGAAGTTTTTGAAGATGAAGACGGAATTTTGATTTATGCTCCGTTTGAAAGTTTTGGTGCGATTCAAAAAGAACTCGAGAACCGCAAAATTGAAATTCTTTCTTCGGGTTTTGAACGTATTCCGCAAGTGACCAAAGCATTGACAGCAGAACAAGTTGCCGATGTTGAAAAGTTACTCGAGAAAATCGAAGAAGATGATGACGTGCAAAACGTTTATCACACGATGGAAGAAAGTGAGTAATTTGCAACAATCTATAAAATAAAAAAGCCTCAGAATTTCCGAGGCTTTTTTTATGTTTAGTTTTATTTCTATTTAATAATTTCTACTTTCTGAGCATCTTCTGCATTGATGCTGTCAAAGAAACCTTGGTCGCTCATCCAATCATCGCTGAAGACTTTGCTCATATATCTGGAACCGTGATCCGGGAAAATCGCAATCACACAACTATGCTCATCAAACTCGCCATCTTCAGCATATTGACGGATGGCTTGCATGACAGCACCTGAGGTGTATCCAACAAATAATCCTTCAGTCTTAGCGATTTCACGCGTTAGGTGTGCACTGTCTTCGTCGGAAACTTTGGTAAACTTATCAATGATATCAAAATCAGTTGCGGTTGGAATCAAATTTTTGCCCAAACCTTCTATGCGATACGGATAAATTTCATCGGTATCAAACTCTTTGGTTTCATGGTATTTTTTGAGTACTGAACCAAAAGCATCTACACCTAAAATTCTGATGTTCGGATTTTTTTCTTTGAGGAATTTAGCAGTTCCTGAAATGGTTCCTCCGGTTCCGCTACAAGCTACTAAATGTGTAATTTTTCCGGCAGTTTGGTTCCAAATTTCAGGGCCGGTGGTTTGGTAATGCGCATCAATATTCAGCTGATTAAAATACTGATTGATGTATACAGAACCTTTGATTTCTTCGTGCAAACGCTTGGCAACGCTGTAATAGGAACGATCATCATCGGCTGAAACGTGTGCCGGACAAACATATACTTTAGCGCCTAAACTGCGCAACATGTCAATTTTATCTTTTGAAGATTTTGAGCTAACAGCCAAAATACAGTTGTAACCTTTGATGATGCTCACCATAGCCAGACTAAAACCTGTATTTCCAGAAGTTGTTTCGATGATGGTATCGCCAGGATTCAAGATACCGCGTCTTTCGGCTTCTTCAATAATGTATAAGGCAATTCTATCTTTTGTCGAGTGACCCGGATTGAAAGCTTCTACCTTAGCGTAAAAGTTACCAGTGAGATTTGCGGTAACTTTATTGAGCTTGATAAGCGGTGTGTTTCCTATCAGTTCAAGTACACTATTGTAGGCTTTTATTTCTTCTTTCATAAAAAAATAGTTAGTCAAGGTGTGCCATGCAGCGCGACCACAAAACCCTGCAAATCTAAAAAAAATATTCGAATTACTTTTGAATTTTTTCTAAATCTAATAAAAAAGCAAACTCTTTGGCGAGCTCTTTCAAAGCTTCAAATCTTCCGGAAGCACCGCCATGTCCGGCATCCATATTCGTATCTAAAAACAATTGTTTGTGGTTGGTTTTCATCACACGCAATTTGGCGACCCATTTCGCAGGTTCCCAATATTGAACCTGAGAATCGTGTAATCCGGTAGAAACGTACATATGCGGATAATCTTGTGCTTTGACATTGTCATATGGCGAATACGACCGCATATAATCATAGTATTCTTTTTCATTCGGATTGCCCCATTCATCATATTCTCCGGTTGTCAGGGGAATTGAATCATCCAACATCGTCGTCATCACATCTACAAACGGAACCTGTGCAATGATGCCATTATATAATTCCGGAGCCATATTGGCCACAGCGCCCATGAGCAATCCGCCGGCAGAGCCTCCTTCGGCATACAAATGTTCGGGCGAAGTCCATTTTTCGGCAATCAAATATTTAGAGCAATCAATAAAATCGGTAAAAGTGTTCTTCTTTTTGAGCAATTTTCCGTCTTCATACCACTGACGACCCAAATCTTCGCCGCCGCGAATATGTGCAATCACATACACAAAACCGCGATCGAGCAACGATAAACGCGTGGTTGAAAAATACGGATCCATCGACATTCCGTAGGAACCGTAGGCATATTGCAACAACGGATTTTTTCCGTCTTTCTGAATGCCTTTTCGATACACCACTGACATTGGAATCATCGTTCCATCAGTGGCTTTAGCCCAAAGTCTTTCTTCGATATAGTTGTTCTTGTCAAACTTTCCGCCCAAAACCTGTTGCTCTTTTTTGATTTCTTTGGTTTTGGTTTTCATATTAAAATCAATCACCGAAGATGGTGTGGCCATTGATTGATATCCGTAGCGCAAAATATCGGTGTCAAAATCAACATTCGTAGTGGTATAAGCCGTATAAGTTTCAATGTCAAAAGGCAAATAATAAGCCTCTGCCCCGCTCCACGGCATGATTTTGATTTTGTTGAGTCCGTTGCTGCGCTCAGAAATCACTAAATAATCTTTAAAAATATCAATGCCTTCAATCAGCACATCTTCTCGATGCGGAATCAAATCTTTCCAGTTTGCTTTTTCGGTAGCATTTTCAGCGGTTTTCATCAATTTAAAATTGATGGCGTCATCGGCATTGGTGACGATGTAAAAACTGTCGCCGTAATGTGAAATGCTGTATTCCAGTCCGCGGATGCGCTCTTGAAAAATCTTAAACTCCGCATCAGGATTATCCGCCGGAATAAAACGATATTCATCGGTAAGTGTACTCGAGATATTAATGGTGATGTATTTTTTAGATTTTCCGCGCGAAACCGAAACATTAAACGTATCGTCGGCTTCAAAATAAACGAGTTTGTCCTCAGCAGCATCAGTTCCTAAAATATGTTTGTATACTTTGTCAGAACGCAAGGTTTTTTCGTCTTGACGCGTATAGAAAAACGTTTTGTTGTCGTTGGCCCAAGCGACGTTTCCGGTGCAGTTGGCAATTTTATCCGAGAGGATTTCTCCGGTTTGTAAATCTTTGATTTGAATGGTATAAATGCGTCTTCCGATGACATCTACCGAAAAAATTGCATAGCGATTGTCGTTGCTGATGCTGATGCCGCTGAGCTGAAAAAACTTGTGTCCTTTGGCCATTTCATTGCCGTTGAACATGATTTCTTCGGGCGCGTCTAAACTGCCTTTTTTACGGGCATAAATCGGATAATCTTGTCCTTTTTCAAAGCGTGTGATGTAATAATAACCGTTGTACAAATACGGAACCGACTCATCGTCTTCTTTGATGCGACTTTTCATTTCTTCAAAAAGATCTTTCTGAAACTGAGCCGTGTGCGCGGTTGCGGCTTGGTAATATTGGTTTTCTTGGTTGAGATAATCAATAACTTCAGGATTTTCTCGGTCGTTGAGCCAGAAATAATTATCGATTCTGATATCTGAAAACTTCTCTAATTTATTCGGTTTGACAGCCGCGCGTGGCGGTTGAATGTTCTTTGTCATCTTAACTTTTTTAGGTTGTGCAAAAGCAGGTGCAAAAATAGCAGAAAGCAGAAATATTTGCAGTAGTTTTTTCATCTGTTTTTTAAATGATAGTGAAGCCAAAGTAGTATTTTTACAGCATTATTATCATAAAAATTATCAACATGTTTTCAGATATGATGGGAATGATGGGCAAACTCAAAGAAACCCAACAAAAAATAGAAGAAACCAAAAAACGA
The DNA here is from genome assembly GCA_018267095.1 of Bacteroidota bacterium. Taxonomy (GTDB): domain Bacteria; phylum Bacteroidota; class Bacteroidia; order Flavobacteriales; family Flavobacteriaceae; genus Flavobacterium. The sequence continues at coordinate 195,173 of JAFDZC010000011.1, read as the reverse complement.
CTCGATACGGTTCTGGTAGATGAGCAAAGCCCAGATGGATTGCTTAAAACAACACTAAGCGCCAACCGCAAAATCAAATCGATTGAAATAGACGACAGCTTGCTCGCAGATAAAGAACAACTCGAAGATTACTTGATATTGGTGCTCAACAAAGCCATTGAAAAAGCAACCAATGTCAACGAAGCTGAATTAGCTGCAGTGGCCAAACAAGGCATGCCGAACATTCCGGGTTTGGATATGTTTAAATAAAATGAGTTTTAGCTACGGATTTTTATTTTGGGCGCTGATCGCCGAAATCATCGGAACGATCGGTGGTTTTGGTTCGTCGGTGTTTTTTGTTCCGATTGGGAATTTCTATTTTGATTTCTATTCGGTTTTGGGCATGACTGCTGTTTTTCATTTGTCGAGTAACTTGAGTAAGATCGCTTTATTCCGCAAAGGATTAGATAAGAATATGTTGCTGAATATTGGCTTACCCTCGGTGGTTTTTGTCCTATTAGGCGCGCATTATTCGGGCAAAATTAATCCAAAAATCTTAGAAGTTTTGCTGGGCATTTTCTTGGTTGGATTGAGTCTGTTTTTCTTAATCAGAAAAAACTTTGCTTTTGCACCGACGCGTGACAATGCTGTGACTGGAGGAATCTTATCGGGTTTTTCAGCCGGATTGCTCGGAACTGGCGGCGCCATTCGCGGACTGACGATGGCTGCATTCAACATGGAAAAAAGCGCTTTTATTGCTACTTCTGCCGCCATAGATTTGATGATTGACTTGACCAGAACGGTGGTTTATTACGAACAAGGATATGTACACAAAAATCAAATGATCTACGTCCCTTTTTTATTTGCCATTGGGCTCGTTGGTTCCTATATTGGGAAAAGATTGCTTGATTATATTCCGCAAGAGAAGTTTAAGAAAATCTCATTGCTGCTCATTTTGCTCATCGGTTTGATCAGTATTGTCAAGCAATTCAGTATCTAAAAAGTAATTCTTTGCAAGTGCTCGATGACGTATTCATGCATGACTTGTCGGTAATCTAAATGGGTCACCATCCGCAATTTTCCGTGCCCCATAGAACTGATCAGGATGCCTTTGGATTTGAGTTTTTCAATAACCGTTTTTTCGTCTAATGGTGATTTTACTGAAAAGATCAGAATATTCGTTTCGGGTTTTTCTACCGATTCTACCCAAGAAAGTTTCGATAGAATTTCACTGAGTTCAAAAGCTCTGCGGTGATCTTCAGTCAAACGAGCGATGTTGTTTTTGAGCGCATACAAACCGGCCGCAGCCAAATAACCCGACTGTCGCATATTGCCGCCAAATATTTTTCGGATGCGTAAAGCGCGTTTCATGGTTTCGGCATCGCCTAAAAGTACAGAGCCAATCGGTGCGCCCATCCCTTTTGAAAAACAAACCGAAATGGTGTCAAATAGTTCGCCGTATTGTTTGGGATGCTCATTTTTGACCACGAGCGCATTCCACAAACGAGCGCCATCGAGGTGATATTTTAAGTTGTGTTCTTGGCAAACGGTTTTGATTTTTTTGAGTTCTTCTATATCGTAACACGCGCCACCTCCGCGATTGGTGGTGTTTTCGATGCTGACCATTTGTGTTTTGGGCGCATGGTAAAACTCAGGATCGTTGATGCCGCCTTTAACTTGCTCGGCGGTAATCATCCCACGCGTACCGTCAAGTAAATTAAAATTGACTCCGCTGTTGAACGACGCTCCACCGGCTTCATATAAATGTATGTGCGACCATTTATCACAAATAATTTGATCTCCGGGTTGGGTGTTGAGTTTAATCGCGGTTTGGTTGGCCATGGTGCCCGACGGAAAAAACAGTGCCGCTTCTTTGCCAAACCAATCAGCTACTGCTTTTTCAAAAGCATTGACCGTTGGATCTTGCTTAAAAACGTCATCGCCTACTTGGGCTTTGAACATTTCTTGCAGCATTTCGGGACTCGGTTTGGTAACAGTATCGCTGATTAAATTTATTTCCATATGAATTGGGGATAACTTACTTTTGTGTTCGAAATTGATATTCGTGAACCAGATGCCCTAGCCCCGATAGTAGTGGAAATCCTTTTGTGCCAGTGTTGGGCACGAAAGATTGCAACGGATAGCGGGATTGGCTACTAAAAATCACGGCCAAAAATAATTATAATTTATGACAACTACCGAACAAATCAAAGGTATTGTAGAACGCCTGGGTGCGTTGAGGAGGTATCTTTGACATCGATGCCAAAAACATTGAAATTACCAACGAAGAAGAGAAAACTTTAGCGCCCGGATTTTGGGACAACGCCAAAGAAGCCGAAGCCATTATTCGCAATTTGCGCTCGAAGAAAAAATGGGTCGAAGATTACAACAAAGCGACTGTTTTGACCGATGAACTTCAGTTGGCTTTTGAATTCTATAAAGAAGGTGAACTTACTGTAGATGAGCTAGATGAGCAGTATCATTTGGCCAATGCATTTATTGAAGATATCGAATTCAAAAACATGCTTTCAGACGAAGGCGACTCGCTGAGTGCGGTATTGCAAATTACGGCCGGAGCCGGTGGAACCGAAAGCTGCGACTGGGCTTCGATGCTCATGCGTATGTACATGATGTGGGGCGAAAAGTTTGGTTGCAAAATTAAAGAGCTCAATTTTCAGGAAGGCGATGTAGCCGGTATCAAAACCGTGACTTTGGAGTTCGAGGGTGAATATGCTTTTGGTTATCTCAAAGGTGAAAATGGCGTACACAGATTGGTGCGCATCTCGCCTTTTGACAGCAATGCTAAACGACATACCTCGTTTGTTTCGGTGTATGTTTATCCACTGGTCGATGACAGTATTGAAATTGATATTAATCCGGCGGATATTGAAATTACCACGTCGCGTTCGAGCGGTGCCGGTGGCCAAAATGTAAACAAAGTCGAAACCAAAGTTCAATTGGTACACAAACCCACCGGAATTCAAATTCAGTGTTCTGAAACGCGTTCGCAGCAAGACAACAGACAAAGAGCTTTGCAAATGCTTCGTTCGCAGTTATATGAAATCGAACTCAAAAAACGCCAAGCACAACGCGCCGATATTGAAGCCGGAAAAATGAAGATTGAATGGGGTTCGCAGATTCGAAACTATGTCATGCATCCGTATAAATTGGTCAAAGATGTACGCACGGGTTATGAAACCAGCGATGTTGAAGGCGTTATGGACGGAGAAATTGATTCGTTCTTGAAGGCTTATTTGATGATGATGGGCCAAAAAGAAGAAGAATAGATGAAAACTTATATAGCATTATTGCGCGGAATCAACGTCAGTGGGCACAAGCTCATCAAGATGGAACGATTGCGCGAAGTGTTGACTATGGAAGGTTTTGCGCATGTTCGAACGTACATTCAAAGCGGAAATATTATTTTTCAGTCTCAAGAAGCCAACGAACAAAAGCTCGAAACGCAAATTTCAGAAGCTATTTTGAAGCATTTCGGATTTGAAGTTCCGGTACGCATTACTTCATTAGAAGAATTAGAAAGGATTCGTAACGCCAATCCATTTGTTGATGAAAATGCCGTTGACCCAACGCAGCCGTACGTTGCTTTTTTGTCTGAAATTCCACAATCCGAAAAACAAAATGATTTTGAACAATTGACTTTTGCTCAAGATCGGTTTGTCTTTTTGGAGCGCGTCATTTATTTGTGGTATGCCGATTCTGCAGCCAACACCAAGCTAACCAACAATGTAATTGAAAGCAAACTCAAAGTAAAAGCCACAAGCCGCAATTTTAAAACTTTGCTCAAATTGATTGAATTGGCCCAATCTTAAATGCCGATTTCGACCTGAAAGCGCAAATACCAATTGTTTTTAGATGTTCCGTTGAAGTATTGTAGCTCATCAAAAGTGAGTTCGCTTTGCAATTTAAAAGTATGCTCCCAGAGATATTTGGTTACCCCAAAAGTATATTCTCGTGTATTGGGCGCCAACGCTCTGATATCTTTAGAGGTATTTTGAATAGAATATCTTCCGATAAATTCATAGTTTTTCCTCGTATTATAACTCAACTGATAGTCAAATCCGTTACCGGTATATACATACTTGGTTTTGGTTGGATCAGTTGCATCAACCGTTATGGCATTATCAGGCGTCATGCGCGACATATAGCTGGCCATCGCCGCCCAACCGTTGTATTTAAACATCGCATCGAGCAAAACCGATTTCATGGTTCGGGTTTCATACAAATCATCGCCCAATTGTCCTTGTGTTCGTCGGGCGTGGTTGTTTTGCTGAAAAGCACCGGAGATCATGAGTTTGGGCTTTTTCTCGCGAATGACATCGCCTTCAAAATAAGTTCCGTCTTTGGCAAAAGCACCAAAAGGCAAAAGCTCAACCTTTCCGGTAAATGCCACGCCATCATCAGGTTTATCGGTTGAATTACGGCCTTCGCCTGTGCTCACCGCAGCTTTAAAATTGTATGAAAATTTGTCTTTGAATTCATTGAGGTTGTGGATCTGAAAACCAAAATCGCGATCAATGGTAAACTTTGCATTATTGATGGTTCGATCAGTCAATTGCAATCCGCCTGATGAGTTTACACGTTGACGGTTTCCGGGTAATTTGGTTTGCCCAAAACTAAAGTTCCAATGTTTGTTGGGACGATAGATAAAAACCGCATCTCGGATGATGTTTAAATTTTCGCCTTCTTTCACTTCGCCCACATCACCGGGTGCAAACGACAATTGAATTGCGTACAAAAATTTAGGATTGACTACAAAACCATCAAAGCGTAAACGCAATCTGCGAATTTCAGCTCCGTAAGCACCTCGTTCGCCATCATTTTTAAAATAGGTTGCTCTGTTTTGCATTCTGAAACGAATGTTGAACTGAAACAAACTGTCAGGTGACGTTATGCCAATACCTTTTCCGTAACTGTAATAGGGTAAAGTTGAAAGTCTAATGTCGTTGTCGTGGTGATTGTTTTCTGGTTTAACCTGAGCATTTGAGGTAATGCAAATAATTAAACTTAAGGTTAAGAAAAGACGTTTCATGGTTAAATAAAATAAAAACTCCCAATGTCAATCGGGAGTTTATTTGATTATAAAAATATTTTTAAAAGATAATAAGTCAAAGCCGCAATAGCTGCTGAAACCGGAATGGTCAAAGCCCAAGCCCATAATAAATTGACGGTGACGCCCCAACGAACCGCCGAAATACGTTTGGTTACCCCTACACCAATAATAGAACCAGTGATGGTATGTGTAGTAGACACCGGAATTTTAAAGTGCTCAGTAGTGAATAAAGTAAGCGCTCCGGCTGATTCGGCAACCACGCCTTCAAACGCATTTACTTTGGTAATTTTGGACCCCATGGTTTTGACAATTTTCCAACCGCCGCTTAAAGTTCCTAGTGCGATGACGGTATAACAAGTCAGTGGAATCCAACCAGGCATTTGGCCTTCGATTTTAACTCCGTCTTTCTCTGAAGGTAAAACCACATTTAAATCAAGCCAACCGAAAGTCATGTGGGCATTGGGATGTGTGTTGAGATAAACAGCCACTGCTGCAGCAATGATTCCCATGACTTTTTGTGAGTCGTTTCCACCGTGGCCCAAACTAAAAGAAGCCGAAGAAATCAACTGCATTTTTTTAAGAATGGTCTCAGATTTAGCGGTTGAAAAACTACTGAAGAATAAGTTGAAAATGGCCAAAGTATAAAAGATGATGGCCACCAAAAACCATTTGATGTTTCCGGGTTCGCACACAAAAGCCCAAAATTCGCTTTCAAATCTCGGTTTTTTGATGTCTTCATAAGGTGTGAGCACTGTAGATAAAAACCAAGCCACCAACAACATCAACACAACGGTAAATATTTTGGGATAAATGCTCTTACGCGAGGAATACATGAGCCAAAGCGATACAAAATACGAGATAATCATTCCGATGAGCGGAGCCAATACAATAAAGGCAATTACTACCAATACGCCGGACGGAAACAAATCGCCTTCTTTGGCGGGTTTGAACCAGTTGACTACATTAAATCCGGCATGGGCAATCGCTGCTCCGGCAAATCCTCCGATAAGTGTGTGGGATGATGATGAAGGAATTCCTTTCCACCAAGTGAATAAGTTCCAGATAATCGCTGCAATGATTCCGGCTAAAATGACGACCAAATCAATGTTTTCGGTCTTGGCGGTTTTCGCTACCGTATCGGCCACACCAAATCCAAAAACCCAATAAGCCAAAAAGTTAAAGAAAGCAGCCCAAAGTACGGCCTGAAAAGGTGTCAAAACTTTGGTAGCTACAATCGTAGCAATTGAATTGGCGGCATCGTGAAATCCGTTGATGTAGTCAAAAAACAGCGCCAATACAATGATGATGATGAGTAAAGTCATTGCTCAGCCAAGTTATGAATGTTTAACAGAAATTTGCTCCATGACGTTGGCTACGCTCTTACATTTGTCAGAGGCAATTTCCAAAGCCGAAAGTACTTCTTTGTATTTGATGATGTTTTTAACATCGGTTTCGTTCTCAAAAATATCAGCCACCGCTTTGTCAAAAACATTGTCGGCTTTGCTTTCAAGCTTGTTGATTTTTTTGCAAGTATCCTTGATGGATTTAACGTTTTTTAAATCTTTTAACTCTTTGATTCCAACACCAATAAGTTGACAAGCCTCTAGATTAATTTCAGTTAATTTTCTGATGGATTTCGTAATTTTTTCAACCTGATACATACGCATTCTGCTGGCAGCACCGTGGATGTTTCCGGCCACATTGTCAATTGATTTGAACAAAGAATAAATATCTTCGCGATCAAAAGGTGTTATGAAGTTGCGACTGAGTTCTAAGTGTGCTTTGTGGGTAATCTCTTCAATCACCGCCTCGAGTTCTTCAATTTTTTTGAAATACTCTTCTCTTTCTCCTTTCGGAGCATTTACAGCTTCATGCAAGGTTTCGGCCAAGGCAATCAGATTAGTCGAAGCCATCTCGAACAAAGGAAAAAATTTGGTGTCTTTCGGAACCAAAAATTGAAAAATACGATTTAAGTTCATGATAAATTGGATTTTAGATGCGCCAAAAGTAAATGCTTAATGTTAAATTAATATTAAGTCAACAATAAGATGCGGTTATATCTTTAACATTTTATTAAAGTTCAATTAATGTTAGCTTTTAAATTTGGTAACATTAATTCAAACGATTTCGTACTTTAGCAAAGCCAAAAAAAGGCGCAATAATCCTCAGCACAATTACTATAGAAAAACTTTTTTATGGATTTAAACTTCAATAAAAACGAAGATTACAACAAATTACTTCTTTCAGATCTCAAACAAAAATTTGCTAAAGTAAAACTCGGCGGCGGTCAAAAACGTATCGAAAAATTGCATGCCGAAGGTAAAATGACGGCCCGTGAGCGCATTGATTATTTATTAGACAAAGACGCTTCTAGCATTGAAATTGGCGCTTTTGCCGGCGATGGTATGTACGAAGAACATGGCGGATGTCCATCGGGCGGTGTGGTTGTCAAAATGGGTTATATCCAAGGAAAGCAATGCATCGTCGTAGCCAATGATGCCACGGTAAAAGCCGGAGCTTGGTTTCCGATCACCGGAAAGAAAAACTTGCGCGCCCAAGAAATATCCATTGAAAACAGATTACCAATTATATATTTAGTTGACAGCGCAGGTGTTTATTTGCCGATGCAGGATGAAATATTTCCCGATAAAGAACACTTCGGACGCATTTTCAGAAACAACGCCATCATGTCGAGCATGGGCATCACCCAAATTGCGGCCGTGATGGGTAGCTGTGTGGCCGGTGGCGCTTATTTGCCGATTATGAGTGATGAAGCTTTGATTGTTGACAAAACCGGAAGTATCTTTTTGGCCGGAAGCTATTTGGTCAAAGCGGCCATTGGTGAAACCATTGACAACGAAACTTTGGGCGGAGCTACCACACATTGCGAAATTTCTGGCGTGACTGATTACAAAGCCAAAGATGATAAAGATGCGCTCGACCGAATTAAAAGTGTGGTGGGCAAAATCGGCGATTATGAAAAAGCCGGATACAACCGAATCAAGTCTGAAAAACCTGCGCTCGATATGCAAGAAATCTTCGGAATATTGCCCAAACAACGCAGCGAGCAATACGACATGTATGAAATCATCAAACGCTTGGTAGATAATTCTGAGTTTGATGAATATAAAGCCGGTTATGGACAAACGCTTATCACAGCGTATGCGCGTATTGATGGCTGGGCGGTGGGCATCATTGCCAACCAGCGCAAAGTCGTGAAATCCAAAAAAGGCGAAATGCAATTTGGCGGAGTGATTTACTCAGATTCTGCGGATAAGGCTACGCGATTTATTGCCAATTGCAACCAAAAGAAAATTCCGTTGGTGTTTTTGCAAGATGTGACCGGATTTATGGTCGGTTCAAAATCAGAACATGGCGGCATTATTAAGGATGGAGCCAAAATGGTTAATGCCGTTTCTAATTCTGTTGTGCCTAAATTTACGGTCGTGGTCGGTAATTCTTATGGCGCCGGAAACTATGCCATGTGCGGAAAAGCCTATGATCCACGACTCATTTTTGCTTGGCCCAGTGCTGAATTGGCGGTGATGGGCGGAGCACAAGCAGCCAAAGTACTCATGCAAATTGAAGCGGCCTCACTCAAAGCCAAAGGCGAAGTGGTTGACGCGCAAAAAGAACAAGAATTGTTTGATAAAATTAAAGCGCGTTATGATGCGCAGGTCTCTCCGTATTATGCCGCTGCGCGTTTGTGGACCGATGCTATTATAGATCCGATGGAAACCCGCACTTGGATATCGATGGGCATTGAAGCAGCCAACCACGCTCCGATTGAGAAAAAATTCAACCTCGGCGTTTTACAGGTTTAAACAATATGTTCGGGGAAACGTTTGCGTGAGCGATTGTAGTGAAAAGCCCACAGCGCAGCGAGGACTTGAAACGAAAAGCGCGACCCGAAGGGGCACGCCCAAATGATGAAAATTTAAAATCGACAAAAATGGTTCGAAGTCTTTACCTTTTTGCTTTGCTTTTGGGTGTTTTGAAGATGCAAGCGCAAGAAACTTTTACCCGAAAAGATTCGCTCTTTGGCGGAATGCGCTTTGAACGCAGTTGTTACAACGTACTGCGATACGATTTGAATTTACTAGTGAAACCTGCTGAGAAATCGCTGTCGGGCTACAACCAAATTACCTTTAAGGTAGTCGAAGATACGCCTAAAATTCAACTGGATTTGTTTGAAAACATGCGCATTGACAGTATTCTTTTGGCGGGAAGGCAACTCAAATTTCAGCGTGAATACAATGCGGTTTTTGTCAAGTTTGATCAACCTTTGCTCCAAGGTTCAGAGCACGAACTCAAGTTTTATTATTCCGGTGCGCCGCTCGTAGCCAAACACGCTCCGTGGGATGGCGGTTTTGTATATACCCAAGATGCTTCAGGCAAAGATTGGATAGGCGTGGCTGTGCAAGGAACAGGCGCAAGTTTGTGGTTTCCGTGTAAGGATTCACAAACCGATGAACCTGATTTGGGTTGCAGTATTAAAGTGGCGGTGCCCAATGGACTCATGAATGTTTCCAACGGTCGATTTATGGGCAGCACCAACTTGAACAATGGTTTTACCCGCTGGGATTGGGAAGTGAAAAACCCGATTAATAACTATGATATTACACTCAATATTGGCGATTACGTTTTGTTTGGAGAAACCTACAAAGGCCTGGATTTGGATTATTACGTTTTGCGCGCCAACGAAGAAAAAGCCAAAATTCAGTTTGCGCAAGTCAAGCCGATGATGGATTGTTTTCAGCGTAAATTCGGCCCGTATCCGTTTGCGGAAGACGGATATAAATTGGTCGAAACGCCTTATTTAGGCATGGAACATCAAAGCGCGGTGGCCTACGGAAATCATTACATGAACGGATATTTGGGCAATGACTTATCAGGAACCGATGTGGGTTTATTGTTTGATTTTATCATCATTCACGAAAGCGGACACGAATGGTTTGGCAACAGCATCACCTCGAAAGATGTGGCCGATATGTGGATTCACGAAGGATTTACCTGCTATTCTGAAAGCGTTTATTTGGAGTGTTTATACGGATATGACAAAGCACAAACCTACATCAACGGTTTAAAACGCAATGTTCAAAACGACAAACCTATTATTGGGTCATACGGCGTAGGCAATGAAGGTTCGAGCGATATGTATTACAAGGGAGCGCTCATGCTCAATACCATGCGACACATCATCAACGACGATGCAAAATGGTGGGCCTTGATTTTAAAATACAGTACTACTTTTAAACATCAAATCATTGATACGCCTGCGGTCATTGCTTTTTTCAACCAAGAAACCGGACTTAATTTGACGGCTGTTTTCAATCAATATCTTCAACACAAAGAATTACCGATTTTAGAAGCACAACTTGATGCATCTAAAAAAATACAACTTCGTTGGAAAACCAATGAACCACATTTTCAGCTTCCGGTAGAAGTTACTATCAACGGTAAAACCAAAAGAGTTTTAGTTGGAAATGATTGGTTGCCGACTTCTGTAAAAACCAAAGGAAAATTATCCGAAAGCAACTTCAACAGCCAAAAGTTCTTTTACCAATTAAGTATCTTGCGTTAAATGGTTGGTAAATTTGTTGAAAGTTTATGCTAAAATAAAATGGCATTGCGTTTATAGTGAGTAACTTAGTATTGAATTCTAAACTTATTCGCTATGAACACAACGGTAAAAAGTTTGAACAAATGGGCCAACGCCCACACCAACTATGGTTTAGACACGCTACGCATCGCTTTTGGATTGTTTTTGATTTACAAAGGCGCTTCGTTCATTACCCACAGCAGAGCTTTTGAAGATTTGATTGCTCCGGTGAGTAATTTCATGGGCGGCATGCTCACGTTTCACTACATTGCCGCGGCGCATATTATGGGCGGAATCATGATTATCTTTGGCTTATTGACTCGCTGGGCAATCATCGCACAACTTCCAATTTTTATAGGTGCCATAGCCTTGAATTTTGCCGGAAACATGAATGCGAGCAACCTTTTGACAGCAACCGCAGTTTTTGCTTTGGCGGTTTTCTTTTTGTTTTATGGCTCCGGAAAACATTCTGCCGATTATTATTTTAAAATGGAAAAGTAAATTTCAAAATCAAAAAAAGCGCTTCACAATCGAAGCGCTTTTTTTATATCATTTCTAAAGTTTCTTGTCGAATGATTTTGCCGGTTTCGGTTTCTTTGAACTTAGATACAAAATAAATTTCCTTGGGTTTTTCATATTTGCCGAGTTCTGAAAAAGCATCCTTGCTGATTTCGTATTTTTCGCCTTCCACAATCAAAACTAATTTTTCACCGAGTTTGTCATCGGGTAAACCGGCTACAAAAAAACGTTCGGCTATTTGCGATTTGAGCTTGTGTTCAATTTGTTCCGGAATCAGCTTTATTCCGCCACTGTTGATTACATTGTCAAATCGACCCAGAAAAACAAATTGATTTTCATTGACGAGTTCCACCAAATCGTTGGTCACAATTACTTCATCTGAAATGCGCGGAGCGTGAATGACCAAACAGTTGTTTTCGTTGTATGATATGGTTACACCTGGCAAAACGGTAAAAGCCTTCTCGCCTACTTTTTTGGCAGCAATGTGCGTAATGGTTTCGGTCATGCCATAGGTTTCGTAGGATTCGGTTTTGAGTTTGATCAATTGTTTTTCGAGATTCGGATGTAGGCTTGCGCCGCCTACAATCATCTTTTTGACATGTTTGAGTTGCTTGAGCGAATTTTGTGCTTGTAGCGGAACCATGGCCACAAAGTCATAGTCGTATTCAATTTTTTCTAGCGGATGAGCACTCGGAGCTACAAAATCCATATCTAATCCTAAAATAAAACCGCGCACAAACATCATCTTTCCGGCAATGAATTGAACCGGCAAACAATGCAGTACTTTTTGGCCGGGTTCGAGCCCGAAAAAATCTCCGGTAGCCAATGCCGATTCGACCATGGCTTGTTTGTCCACGCGAATAATTTTAGGTTTTCCGGTGGTTCCCGAAGTGCGCATTTCAATAAACGGTCGGTCATCAAACCAATCTAAAATAAAACTGCCTACGGGTTTTTCGTGTGCCTCACCTTCTTTGATAAAGCTGTAAGCAACACGGCATAAGTCTTCTCGATTCAGATGAAATCCATCGAGTTTAAAATGATTGTGTACGTTGTGATAAGTCGGTGTGTTCATGTTGTGTAGTTATGTTGCCGGTAAGTTTTTCTTTCCAATTGTTCCATTGGTATTTTTTGCTGAATACCCAAAGCAGAATGGGGTAAACCACCACCACCGGAATAATCACATCAATTCCGGCCGAAGGTTCAGATATATCTTTTAGAATTGAATTAGTTTGTAGTGCGGACCAATCTGAGGTCACCAGCAAAGCGCCGATGAGATTGTTCGCAGCGTGAAATCCAAGTGAAAGCTCCAAACCCTCGTCCATTAAAGTCATGATGCCGAGCATGAGTCCGGTTCCGATGTAATAAATCAAGATGATGTAGCCCATTTTTTCGACTTCAGGATTGAAGATGTGCATACTGCCAAAAATAACCGAAGTCATCAAAAGCGGAAACCATTTATTCATTGACAAATTCCCAAAACCTTGCATCAGATAACCGCGAAAAACCAATTCTTCACAAGTGGTTTGAATCGGAATCAGCAAAGTGGCAATGACCAATAACCCCAGAAAAGGCAGCGGTTGAAAATTGATTACAAAATCTTTAGGATTGTCAAAATAGATTAATACGGTTGAAACAATACTCAACAAAGCCCAAATAATGAATGAAAAAATAATTCGCTTCCAATCTATTTTTTTTCGCGAAGTAATGATGCTTATTAGGGTCTGTTTGTGAAGATTTCGAATCACTAAATAAATTCCTCCCACTGCAAATACAAACGAAATCATAATCAGAAACAAAGCCGTATTAGGATCAAATATTTTCATCAAATCGTTTTCGTTGTCGGGCATTATTTTACCACTACCGATTGTCTTGAGCATGACGCCCACCAACAGCGGAAGTTGCCCCATAAACGATGCACCAATAATGAGTATCGATCCGAGTAGATATTTCCAGAATTTATTTTCGCTGCGAATACCTTGTTCTATAAACATAAAATTATCATTGTATGTTCTAAATTTAGAAATTTAATTGGTTCATTTGTAAAAAAAAGTGATGATTGTTTACCATAACCCTAAATGCAGTAAATCAAGAGAATGCTTGTTGCAACTCGAGCAAATACATCATCCGTTTGAAGTGGTTAAATACCTTGAAACACCTTTATCTGTGGAGGAAATCAAAAATTTGATTCAAAAATTAGACATTAAACCCATTGAATTGGTGCGTGAAAAAGAAAGTATTTGGGTCGAAAAATACAAAGACAAAAAAATGACACCGTTAGCGATTATCAAAGCTTTGGTAAAGCATCCGATTTTGATTGAAAGACCTATTGTGGTCAACGGAAATAAGGCAGTCATAGCCCGACCATGGGAGCGCATAAATGAGATTATTTAACGACTGCTTTAACGTAAGATTATGATTTTGTCTGAAATGCAAAACTTAATTTTACGGCTTAAAATCTAATCATGTCCAAACACCATTTTCTTAGACTGCTTTTTGTTCTATTCGCCGCTTTCAATCTTCAGGCGCAAAATCGTCCTCGGCCTGAAACCCCAAAAATTAAAATCACCGGAATTATTGTTGAAAAAAGCAACAAACATCCACTCGAATACGCGACCATTACCTTTTTCAATACGGCCAATCCAAAGCTTATTGGAGGAGGTATTACCAATGCCAAAGGCGAATTTGAAGTGATGCTAGTACCTGGAAATTATACAGCTAAAGCTGAATTTATTTCGTTCAAACCGCTCGAAATTAAAGCCAAAGATTATCAAAGCGATCAATTTATTGGGATGATTCCGCTGGATGAAGATGCCGTTCAATTGCAGCAAGTTGAAGTGCGCGCCGAGAAAAGCACCGTCGATATTAAACTCGACAAGAAAGTCTATAACGTTGGGCAAGATTTAATGGTCAAAGGCGGAACAGTGAGTGATGTTTTGGGCAATATTCCGTCGGTGAGTTTGGATGCCGAAGGAAATGTGCTTCTGCGCGGCAACGACAATGTCAAGATTTTGATTGATGGTCGTCCGTCGAATGCAATTAATATCACAGAAGCGCTCAAACAAATTTCGGCTGATGCGATTGATAAAGTCGAGATTATTACCAATCCGTCAGCGCGTTATGATGCCGAAGGCTCAGGTGGAATCATCAATATTTTACTCAAAAAAGGAAAAAATCAAGGTGTGAACGGAACTTTGGTTTTATCCGTCGGAACACCTGAAAACACAGGAATATCTGGTAGTTTTAACATCAAAGGCGAACAATCTAATATATTCGGAAACATCGGCTACAGAAAAAATGACAGTCCGGGAAACACCAAAATCAATCAAGACAATTTTGATTCTTCGCACAATTTGGTCAATTATATTGAAGAGCGCCGCGAGAACCACAAACGCGGTGAAGGGATGAACACCAACTTCGGTGTTGAATTATACACAAGTAAAAATTCATCTTGGACCAACTCTATGTCGATCCGAAGCAACAAAGGCTCGAATCCGGAAACCGTTACTTATAACATTTATCCTGCAGCCGGCGGTTATTTAAAAAATGAGCGTTTTAACGATGTAACGAGCGAAAGTCAGAACGCAGAATACGCGACCAATTTTACCCAGAGATTCAAAAAAGACGGGCATAAATGGACCGTGGATGCATCATTTTCAATCAATCACGACGATGATGTTTCAGGGATTTTAGGAACAACGATTATCCCGACACCCAGTTTTGTTTCCTCTGAAAGAACCTTTAACAAACAACGTCAAAACCGCAATATGATTCAATCAGACTATGTTTTGCCGATTGGAAAAGACAGTCAGTTTGAGATGGGTTTTAAAGGCGATTACTCAAAAATGCTCACCGAGTTCCGCGTTGATGAAGATTTAACCGGAAATGGGCAATTTACGGTCAATCCAAATTACACCAACACACTTGATTACCGTGAAAATGTAACGGCCGCTTACACGCAATTTGGTTCTAAAATCAAGAAGTTTTCGTATTTGCTCGGACTTCGTTATGAGTATTCAAAAATCGTGATTGACCAGTTGACTTCGCAGGATTTTAATCTTAAAAAATACGACAATTGGTTTCCGAGTATTTTCTTGAATTATGAAATCAGTCAAGGAAACACAGTGTCACTGAGTTACAGCAAACGCATCAATCGTCCGCGCGGGAGATTCATCAATCCGTTTTCGTCGTATTCGAGTAATCTGAATATTTTTCAGGGAAATCCGGACATCAATCCCACTTTAATCGATGCTTATGATTTGAGTTATCTTAAAAAATGGAACAACAAAGTTACTCTGAGCGCTTCGGCTTACACGAACATTCGCCACAATGCTTTTCAGTTTGTTCGATTTGAATCCGGCCGTTTTATAGACGGAAATCCGGTCATTATCAATTCTCCTTTTAATTTAGCAACGAGTCAGAATACCGGTTTTGAATTTACCGTTAATTACAATCCGTTTAAATGGTGGAAACTCAATACCAATTTTAATTTCTTTAATACCAAAACCTCTGGAAGTTACCGTTATAAAAAAGCGGACAATACCATTGAAACGATTGATTTTGGTAACTCAGCAGCCACTTGGTTTGCTCGTTTGGGTTCAAAAATTACCTTGCCTTACAAGGTAGATTTTCAACTGAACGGCACTTATGATGCAGCGCAAAAAACGGCTCAAGGTTCTAGCAAAGCGGTCGGCAGTTTGAATTTGGCCTGGAGCAAAGATATTTTTAAAGATAAAGCAACACTAGCTTTGAACATCAATGACGTTTTTAATTCGCGAAAACGCATTAATGAAGTTCAATTGCCCAACGTAAATTCATACAGCGAAATGCAATGGCGTCAAAGACAGATTACTTTGTCGCTCACCTTTAGATTCAACAAACAAAAAACCGATCGCGACAAACCAACCAAACGCGAGAACAGTGATAACGGAGGCGATGACTTTCCGGGATAAAAAAAGGAACTCAAACGAGTTCCTTTTTTATTTTCGTCAAAATAATTTCTTTATTCTGCCGCGGCTTTTTCTGCTTTTTTTGCTTTATATCTTTCATAAAGAGCACCGCCTACCCAGTACTGAACGAATCCGATCAAAAAGATCATCAACCAAAAGCCAATGGTAAGTACAGTCAAGAAAAGCAAAAAGCCTAAATACTGTGAAAATTCAAACATGTTTCCGGAATTATTGAATTATGAGCAAATGTAACTTTATTATTTTTTGTGACCAACTCTCTGCGAATCTATTTTTTGAAAATAGTCAACAACTTTATTAAGATATTTTCTTGAAACTATATTAAATAAAAAAGCCCCACATTTCTGCGAGGCTTTGTTGTTATTTTCAAGAGAAATTATCCCATGATTTCTTTTACTTTCTTGCCGATTTCAGCCGGAGAATCTACTACATTGATTCCGCATTCGCGCATGATGCGTTTTTTTGCTTCAGCTGTATCATCAGAACCGCCTACAATCGCACCGGCGTGTCCCATGGTTCTTCCTTTTGGAGCGGTTTCACCGGCAATAAAACCAACGACTGGTTTGCGGTTTCCATCAGCTTTGATCCAACGAGCAGCATCTGCTTCAAGCTGTCCGCCAATTTCACCAATCATGATGATGCAGTGGGTTTCTGGATCATTCATGAGCATTTCAACGGCCATTTTAGTGGTTGTTCCAATGATTGGATCTCCGCCAATTCCAATAGCCGTAGTGATGCCCATTCCTTGTTTTACGACTTGATCAGCCGCTTCATAAGTTAAGGTTCCTGATTTTGAAACAATTCCGACATTTCCTTTTTTGAAAACAAAACCCGGCATAATACCAACTTTGGCTTCTTCAGGTGTGATTACACCCGGACAGTTCGGCCCAATCAATACACAGTTGCGTTTTTTGATGTAGTCATTGGCTTTTACCATATCAGCCACCGGAATACCCTCAGTAATGGTAATGATTACTTTGATTCCTGCATCTGCAGCTTCCATGATAGCATCCGCAGCGAAGGCCGGCGGAACAAAAATAATCGAAGTATCCGCACCTGCTTGATCCACGGCATCTTTTACGGTGTTGAATACCGGACGGTCTAAGTGCATCGTTCCTCCTTTGCCCGGAGTCACCCCACCTACTACATTGGTTCCGTATTCAATCATTTGTGAAGCGTGAAAAGTTCCTTCGCTTCCTGTAAAACCTTGTACGATTATTTTTGAATTTTTATTGACTAAAACGCTCATGATGTATTTTTTTGGTTGTTTTAAATTTTGCTATGCAAATGTATGTTTTTTAGTAGTTGTTTTTTTGAATAATTTGAAAATTATTTAGGGTAATTGACTGATTTGAAAACCGCGGTAAAGCTTGTCATCTTTGATTTCCCAAATTACCATAAAATGCGCTAAAACCATTTCTTCACGTGGATTTTCAATTGTTTTAATACAGTGTGTATAGCGCACGGATACCAAATTTCCCTCTTTAACAATGTGACTGATTCTGGCTTTTGAACGCACATATGCTTTACTCAGTTCAGCGGTAAGGGCTAAAAGTTGCTCGCGATTGAGTTGCTTAAAACCGGTGCTGCTGTTCCAATCTAAAAGTATATCCGAATGCAGAAATTGATCCATGATTTCCGGATTGATAAGCGCATCTGATTTGTAAAAATCTTGTATCAGTTTTTTAGACATCGTTATGATTTTAATTGATTGAGAATGTCTGGTATTTTCTTGACGTTGGCCAATTGTTTGAGTTTTTCACGCGATTCTTCAATCGGAGTTCCGAAATATGATTTTCCGCCTTCGACGGATTTGGTTACACCGGTTTGTCCCATAATAACTGCTTTGCTGCCAATGGTGATTCCGCTGGTGGTTCCGACTTGTCCCCACATGGTTACTTCATCTTCAATGACAACACAACCAGCAATTCCGGTTTGTGAGGCAATCAAACATTTTTTACCAATTACGGTATCGTGCCCCACATGAACTTGGTTGTCGAGTTTGCTTCCTGCTCCAATGGTCGTATCACCGGTAACGCCTCGATCAATCGTACACAAAGCGCCAATCCCCACTCTATCTTCAATCACTACACGCCCACCCGAAAGCAATTGATCAAAACCATCCGGTCGTTTTTTGTAATAAAAAGCATCCGCACCCAAAACAGTTCCGGCATGAATCATCACATCGTCGCCAATAACGGTATGATCGTAAATCACCACATTGGCATGAATCTGACAGTTTTTGCCAATCACCACATGATTTCCGATAAAAACGTTGGGTTGTATGACGGTTCCTTCGCCAATTTGTGCAGTTTCAGAAATACTGGCTGAACTCGGGGTAAAAGGTCTGAAATGTTTGGTTAGCTTGTTGAAATCTCGAAACGGATCGTCAGAAATTAAAAGCGCTTTTCCTTCCGGGCAATCCACTTTTTTGTTGATCAAAACAATCGTCGCAGCAGATTGCAAGGCTTTGTCGTAGTATTTCGGATGATCGACAAACACAATATCGCCCGGCTCAACCACATGGATTTCATTCATACCATGCACAGCAAAGTTTGCATCGCCCACGAATTCGCAGCCAATCAAAGAAGCAATTTGTTCGAGTGAATGAACCTTTGGAAACTTCATATTATTTTACGCGCTCAATATAGTTTCCGGTCGAAGTTTCAATTTTGATTTTGTCGCCTTCGTTGATAAACAAAGGAACGTTTACCGTAGCTCCGGTTTCAACGGTAGCTTGTTTGGTAGCATTGGTAGCGGTGTTTCCTTTGACACCCGGTTCTGCATAAGTTACTTCAAGCACCACTGAAGCCGGCATATCAACAGACAAAGGCAAATCAGTTTCGGTGTTGATTTGTACCAAAACATTATCGCCTTCTTTTAAGAATTCCGGCGCATCCAAAGCATTTTTGTTTAAAGAAATTTGCTCAAAAGTTTCAGCGTTCATGAAGTGAAATTCTTCGCCTTCAGCATACAGAAATTGGAATTTGTGTGTTTCAACGCGAATCTCTTCAATTTTATGTCCGGCTGAAAAAGTGTTATCAATCACTTTTCCGTTGGTTACACTTTTTAATTTAGTTCTTACGAAAGCTGGTCCTTTTCCGGGTTTTACATGAAGAAATTCAATGATTTTGTAAATGTCGTGGTTGAACTTGATGCACAATCCGTTTTTAATATCTGATGTAGATGCCATTTTAATATTTATTGTATTTGATTATTGTTGATTTGATTTTTAAATGCTGCCGGTATAACCTTTCATGATACCGCGGGATGAATTTCGGATAAAATCGAGAATTTCATCGCGTTCCGGTGTGGCTTCCATTTCGGCTTCAATAATGCTCAAAGCTTGAGAAGTATTGTAATTCTTTTGGTAGAGAATTCGGTAAATATCTTGAATCTCACGAATTTTTTCCGTGCTGAATCCGCGTCTGCGCAACCCAACTGAATTGATTCCTACGTATGAAAGCGGTTCTTTCGCAGCTTTGGTAAACGGTGGAACGTCTTTACGAACCAGTGAACCACCTGAAATCATGGCGTGATCACCAATGTGAATAAACTGATGAACCGCAGCCAATCCGCCAATCACCGCATGATTTCCGATGATGACGTGTCCGGCCAAGGCCACTCCGTTAACGATGATGGCGTTGTCACCAATTTCACAATCGTGGGCAATATGCGCCGTAGCCATAATCAGGCAGTTGTTTCCGATGACAGTTTTGCCCGAAGCAACCGTTCCGCGGTTGATGGTCACGAATTCGCGAATGGTACAATTATCGCCAATGACTGCCAAAGAATCTTCTCCACCAAATTTCAAATCTTGCGGAACAGCCGAAATTACTGCACCCGGAAAGATGTTGCAATTTTTCCCGATGCGCGCGCCTTCCATGATGGTCACGTTGGAACCAATCCAAGTTCCTTCGCCAATCACTACATTGTTGTGGATGGTTGTAAACGGTTCAATGACGACGTTTTTGGCAATCTTCGCGCCCGGATGTACGTATGCTAATGGTTGATTCATTTTATTGTTTTTTTGAAATTTGGGCCATCAATTCAGCTTCGGCTACCAATTTTCCGTTGGCATAAGCATTGGCTTGCATGTGGCAAATACCGCGACGAATCGGACTGATCAAATCGCATTTAAAGATAAGCGTGTCGCCCGGTAATACTTTTTGTTTGAATTTGACATTGTCAATTTTCATAAAGAAAGTCAAATAGTTTTCAGGATCCGGAACCGAACTCAAAATCAAGATTCCGCCGGTTTGAGCCATGGCTTCAACGATAATCACACCCGGCATGACCGGTGCGCCCGGAAAGTGACCGACGAAAAAGGTTTCATTCATCGTGACATTTTTCATTCCGACCACGTGTGAATCAGACATTTCAATGATGCGATCAACAAACAAAAACGGAGGTCTATGCGGAAGCAAGCGCATGATTTCATGGATGTCCATGAGCGGTTCTTTGTTCAAATCATAAGTCGGAACCTGATTGCGTTGCTCTATTTTAATGATTTTAGAAAGTTTTTTAGCAAACTGCGTATTGACAAAATGCCCCGGTTTGTTGGCGATTACTTTTCCTTGAATGCGCGTACCAATTAAAGCTAAATCACCAATCACATCGAGTAATTTGTGTCGAGCTGCTTCATTAGGATAATGCAAAGTCAAATTGTCGAGAATTCCGTTGGGTTTTACCGCGATTTCTTCTTTACCAAAAGCCTTTTTGAGGTTGTTCATGGTTTTTTCGGAAATCTCTTTATCGACATAAACAATGGCGTTGTTCAAATCGCCACCTTTGATCAGACCGCCATCTAGTAAAGTTTCAAGTTCATGCAAAAAGCTAAAGGTTCTGGCATCGGCAATTTCAGTTTTGAAATCACTCATGGTTTTGAGTGTCGCGTTTTGCGTGCCCAGAACTTTAGTACCAAAGTCAACCATCGTGGTTACTTGGTAGTCATCGCTTGGCATCACGAGAATCTCGCTTCCGGTGCTTTCGTCAAGATATGAAATGATTTCTTTCACCACATAAACTTTGCGCTCGGCCTCTTGTTCAACAATACCGGCTTTTTCAATAGCTTCAACAAAGAATTTTGAAGAACCATCCATAATCGGCGGTTCTGAAGCATCGAGTTCTATGATTACATTGTCAACATCACAACCCACAAAGGCTGCCAAAACATGCTCAGAGGTTTGAATTTTAACTCCTAATTTCTCAAGGTTGGTTCCGCGTTGTGTATTCACCACATAATTGGCATCGGCCTCAATAATGGGTGAACCTTCTAAATCCACACGAACAAATGTGTAACCGTTGTTTTCAGGCGCCGGTTTGAATGTCATTTTTACTTCTTTTCCGGTGTGTAAGCCTACGCCTACCAGAAAAACTTCATTTTGGATGGTCTTTTGTTTAACCATTGTATTTTGTTTAATTATTTATTTTTCTTTCTTGATGAGTTCGTTGAGTTCGCTGACAATTTTGGGCAAATTGCGGAAATGAACATATGATTTGTTGTAATCTCCGTAATTAAAGGCCGGACTGCCTTGCAAAATCTCATTGTCTTTGATGTTTTTTCCGATGCCTGATTGCGCTTGAATACGCACATTGTTGCCAATGGTTAAATGTCCGGCAAAACCAACTTGTCCGCCAATAATGCAATTTTTACCTATTTTGGTAGAACCCGCTACACCTGTTTGCGCTGCAATAACGGTGTTTTCGCCTATTTCAACATTGTGTGCAATTTGTATTTGATTGTCAAGTTTTACACCTTTTCGAATTATGGTTGATCCCATGGTCGCGCGATCTATAGTAGTTGAGGCACCAATTTCAACATCTTCTTCAAGAATAACATTGCCAATTTGTGGAACTTTGGTATAGGTGCCTTCAGCATTCGGGGCAAACCCAAATCCATCAGCCCCAATAATAGCTCCGGAATGAATCACACAATTGTTCCCGATAACCGTATCGGAATAGATTTTAGCGCCGGCAAAAACCGTAACGTTGTGACCAATTTTTACGTTGTCGCCAATGTATGAATTTGGGTAAATTTTGACATTATCGCCAAGACTGACATTTTCCCCTACATAACTAAAACTGCCCAAATATAAGTTCTCTCCGTGGGTTGCCGATTTTGATATGACTGTTTGTTCTTCGATGCCAACTTTACTGGCTTTCATGGCTTGGTCATAATAAGTGAGCAATTTAGTAAAAGCCAAATAGGCATCAGCCACTTTAATCATGGTTGTTGATAGCGGAGATTCAGGCACAAAAGTCTGATTGACAATGGTGATGGTCGCTTGCGTGTTGTAAATATAGGATTCGTATTTTGGATTGGCCAGGAAAGTCAGTGAACCTTCGGTGCCTTCTTCAATTTTGGATAAGGTAGATACTTCGGCATGAGGATTTCCTACTACTTCACCCTCGAGGATGCCTGCTATTTGCTCTGCTGTAAATTTCATCTGCGGTGTTCTGCGTGTGCCCTTAGTTCAGATTTTGTTTTTTATCAAAAGCGTTTGCTTATAAACGGACAAAAATATAAAAAATCGCTTTTGGTTGTTAATTTTCGATCAGTTGTTTCGGGTAGCAAACATAATATTTGGTTACCGGTTTTGACAAGGCTTTTAAATTGAGCTGATCTGAAGCCTCGACTACATCTTCAATGCTTTTGTCTTTTTTGAGAATGCGAATCGGCTCAGCAGACTTGTTGTATGCTTGATTCTTGATTTTTCCTTTGAAGATAAAATACTGAGCGTCTTGAGCAGACAATTTATATTCGCTCATACATTTATGCGTTAAGTCTTGAATAAAAGACAACTCAAACTTATCGCTGTTGAGCTTAATTTTGAGCAAATCACGATGGATAATCATTCGAGATAATTGACTCAAAATAAAATCATCGTGGTATTGCCATGCTTTGAGCGCGCTGACAATATCAAAATCATCTAACTCGGCAAATTGTTGCAAAACTTTAGTGTCAAAATGTGCAAGTTCAATTTTATGCGACATAAAAAAAGATAAAGCATCGCTTGCTTTTAGTGGAATTCCTTTGAGCGAAAGTTCTTTGGCTCTTTTTAAAATTTTTGTCAAAATTAATTCAGCTACCAAGCTGGTCTTGTGTAAATAAGCTTGCCAATACATGAGTCTTCGAGCCATCAAAAATTTCTCGATTGAATAGATTCCTTTTTCTTCCATCACCAAAACATCATCCACTACATTGAGCATTTGAATCAGCCGATCTGAATTGATGTTTCCTTCGGCCACACCGGTGTAAAAACTATCGCGTTTGAGGTAATCCATGCGGTCCATATCAAGTTGACTTGAAATCAGCTGAAGCATAAATTTTCGCGGATATTCACCTTTAAAAACCTGAATCGCTAATGAAAGTTGACCGTCAAATTCTCGGTTGAGTTCATCCATGAACCGCAAAGAAAGCTGTTCATGGCTCACATTTTCTACAATGCTGTGTTCCATAGCGTGTGAGAACGGTCCGTGTCCAATGTCGTGCAGCAAAATGGCAATCAGTAAGGCATTTTCTTCTTCTTTGCTGATATTGACTTGTTTGAAACGCAAAACTTCAATAGCCTTTTGCATCATGTGCATGCAACCCAAGGCGTGATGAAAACGCGTATGGTGCGCGCCCGGATAAACCAAGTACGACAAACCCATTTGTGAAATCCTGCGCAATCGCTGAAAATACGGATGCTGAATTAAATCGTACAACAAAGCGTTGGGAATGGTAATAAAACCGTAAATCGGATCGTTGAGAATTTTGAGTTTATTGACTTGGCTCACGTTCATTTTATTTGGTGCACAAAGATAGACTTTACCCGCAGAATTGCTGACAAAACTGCATAAAAAAACACCGGTTTTGTATGCCGATGTTTTTCTTCTGTGAACCTTTACAATTTATGCTGCGTAATAAATCCTATTAATCGGAATTCCGGCGCCTTGTTTGAGAACAACTTGCTCATCCGTTAGCGCCCAAACCGTAGTTTCGACCATTTTTTTGGATTGATTGTCTTCAAAGTAAATCTTGATTTTTGAATGCTCTAAATTACCCAGAGCCAAGGCGCGTTGCAAATCAACCTTTCGTTGACTGATGGCTTGAGGATTGTCAAGAACGTCTGTGTGCGGAAATTTCAACGAGTGAATTTGCTCTTTTGCAATGTTTTCAAATGGAGTAGCCATAACAGTATTTTTTTGGTTAGTAATAGATTAGGGATGGTGAAAGTAGTAAAATAATCATACAAACCCTACTCTTTTGTTGATTTATCGATGTATAACGTTAACAGCCACTTTTTCATATACCCTACTTCACAAATTTTTCATAACATTGAACTACTAAAAACAAACCTATGCTCAGCTTTAATTTTAGCCCTTTCCCGATTTTAGAAACTCCGCGTTTATTGCTCAGAAGATTGACTGCTGATGACGCTCCGCAGATATTCGCCTTGCGCAGTAACCCTGAAACGATGAAGTTTATTCCTCGTCCACTCGTCACTTCGATGGATGAAGCTTTAGAGCATTTTAAAATGATTGATGATAAAATCAACAGCAATGAAGGCATCAACTGGGCGATTACTTTAAAAGACAACCCACAACTCATTGGTATCATTGGGCATTACCGATTACAACCCGAAAATCACCGTACAGAAATCGGTTACATGATTTTACCTGAATTCAACGGTCAAGGCATTACCACTGAAGCGATTGATGCGGTTTTGGAATACGGATTTGAAGTGATGCAATTGCATTCGGTTGAAGCTGTGATTGACCCGGAGAATTATGCCTCTGAAAAAGTCTTAATAAAAAACGGTTTTGTCAAAGAAGCCCACATACTCGAAAACGAATTATACGAAGGCAAATTCTGGGATACGGTGATTTATTCTTTGCTTAAAAGAAACTTCAGAAAATAAAAAACCGCCAGAAAATCCGGCGGCTGTAACGTTTTGTTTTTCGTGTTGATTATTGAACAGCTGCGGCTGCATTTACATTTCCGTAACCTAGTTCAGCATTTCTGTTCGGATAAAAACTTCCCGATTGACGCATCTTAGCCAAAACCTGATCGCGTGTCCAAGTGGTGTTTTTTGACCAAACCAAAGCGGCAATTCCGGCTGTGGTAGCGGTGGCTACTGATGATCCGCCCACATAATTGGTTTGATTGTCGTAATAGCTGTTCACCGGCACCGAGTTACCAGAACCGGCACGTTGCATCACCACGGTAAAATCGACTTTACTTCCGCTGTGGCAAACATCACATTTTTGCGGAGTAGCTCCTTCTTTAACACCCGTTACAGCAACGGTTTCTGGCATCCAAGCCGGAAAAATAACCCCAACAAAAGTCGTAAAACTCGTAGAAGTTCCGGCAGCGCAAAAAATCAATTTTCCTTTGCTGTAGGCATATTTAATCGCGTCTTCAATTTTTCCGACCGAAAAAACATACCCCATCGACATCGAAATGATTTTCACACTCGTATTATTCCCCAAAGCAGTAAAAGCTTTTTTAACGCCTTCTTGCTCTTGGTAACCGTCCAAAACTACATTTGAAGCGGCTCTATAAGTTACCAAATTAGCATTATAAGCTACTCCTACCGGCATTCCGCGGTTATTTCTCGGAGCTGTTGCCACAGAAGCCATGCTGGTTCCGTGCCCACATTGATCGTTCGGCCCATCAGTTGTGGTGCTCCATGGCCAAATCGAATCTACATAAACGCCAAATTTTGAATGGTTCTTCCGGCTGAATCTCCGTTGTTGAAATTAGTTCCCAGCAAAGTCTGATTCGGAGAAACTCCGGTATCAACAATACCAATAGTCACCCCGCGACCGGTGCTATAATTCCAAGCGGTTGGAATGTTGTGCTGATAAAATGTCCACGGAGCTTTGGCGTTGGGTGTCACAGTAGTATAATCGGCCGTACTCAAAGCTTCAATGTCAAAACCGCATCCGGATGAACCCGCCGAACTCGCCGCTGCAGCCAAACGATTGGCATTATTTTTTAAAGCCACATAACGATAATCTGCAGGTTCAATATAGCGAATGAACGGACTTTTGCGCAAAGCAATAATGGTTTCTTGATTGTGAATAACAACGTTTAGTTGGGTTAAATAACGATCGGCCGAAACCAAAACTTTATCCATCGGCTGATTTTCATATTGAACAATGGTTTGTAATAATTCGTCTTGAATTTTGGCTTGATTGGTCGATTTGCTGCGGTCAAAATCAGCCGCATTATTTCCAAAACCGATGCTCACTAAGAAATTTCCTTGGGCAATAGCGCTCCAAAGCAAATGTGAAGAAGCATTTTTCCAACGAAAATCCTCACCAATCATTGTTTTCTTGTCAATTTCAGCATTGATTTGCGCGGTCGTCAAAGGCTCTTTTTGCGCCGACGGAATCGAAATTTCAGATTCTGAATTGTGGTCAGAACAAGCCACGGCAAAAGCCAGAATCAAACTGTATCGAGCTAGTTTTTTCATCATAAGTCATTGTTTTATTGAAGGTTGATGCACGAATTTAGTTAAATAAATCTTCTGAATCAATCAAAACAAAGTAGTTTATTCACTTTTTATTTAACAACAATTTACTGCAGAGCATGTCGTCAAATAATGATTTCTATTACCTTTGCGCTCCTATGCAAAAAGCGGCCAACATACTCAATAAACGCGCTCGGTTCGATTATGAAATTCTCGAAACCTACACGGCGGGCATTGTACTGACCGGAACTGAAATCAAATCAATCCGCTTGGGCAAAGCGAATATTGCCGAAGGTTTTTGCGAATTCAGCGGTCATGAACTTTTTGTCATCAATACGTATGTAGAAGAATACGCGTTTGGCAATCAATTCAACCACAAAGCGCGCAGCGAACGCAAATTATTGCTCAACAAACGCGAGCTCAAATCGCTCCACAAAAATGTTCAGGTAAAAGGTTTGACCATCATTCCATTGCGATTATTTACCAATGAAAACGGTTTGGCTAAGCTTGAAATCGGCTTGTGCCGCGGAAAGAAAACCTACGACAAACGCGAATCGCTTAAAGAACAAGACACCAAACGCGATTTAGACCGACTTAAGAAAAGTTTCTAATTTGTGCGTTGATTGACTAAATTTGTCTTCACACAAAAAAGTCATGAAAGATTTACTCAAAAAAGCGCGCGAACAAAGCGGTTACACTACCCGAGAAGTTTCGTTGCTTTTGCATATTGACCAAGCGCTCATCAGCAAATTTGAAAACGGCCAACGACAGCCAACGCGCAAACAAATCCATCAACTTTCAGAGCTTTTAAAAATTGATTTAGAACAACTTACCATCGCTTGGCTCAAGCAAAAAATACTCAAAGAAATCAACAATGAGCCGTTGGCATTATCGGCGCTCAAAGCAGTTGAAAAAGAACTTGCCCCACAGCAAAACTCAGCCCTTGAGGCGTTGTTTCAAGAAATGGAATCGCTCAAAAATAAAATGGAAACTTTGCGCCAAAAAGGTGTTTAATTTTTGTTCTCTAAAAGCGGAACAAATCTAAATTCACCAAATTCATGCTTTTCAAACTGCGTGGCATTTTTGCGAACAAGCATCGTCATAATCTGGTGTTTTTCGCCCAACGGAATCACCAAACGCCCGCCAATTTTGAGTTGCGCCATCAGTGCCTGTGGAATAATCGGTGCTCCAGCAGTGACGATAATACTGTCAAAAGGCGCGTGATTCGGCAAACCTTTATAACCATCGCCAAAAGATAAATGTTTGGGTCTGATGCCTAATTTCGGTAGTAGAATAGAAGTTTGTTTGAACAGTTCATTCTGGCGTTCAACGCTATAAACTTTAGCGCCCATCACACACAAAACCGCTGTCTGATAACCCGAACCGGTACCGATTTCAAGAATTTTATGATCTTTCTGAACTTCGAGCAACTGACTCTGAAAAGCCACTGTATACGGTTGCGAAATGGTTTGTCCGGCACCAATCGGAAAAGCCTTGTCTTGATAGGCAAAATCTTCAAAACCGGAATCTAAAAACAAATGGCGCGGCACTTTTCGAACCGCCTCTAAAACCCGCTCGTCTGTGATGCCTTTCTCTTTGAGTTGGGCAGCCAACTGATTTCGGAGTCCTTTATGTTTGTTGGTATCTTTCAAGGTTGATGCAAATTTTAGGGCTTTTCAAACTCAGGGCAAATATAATTTTTTGGAGCTGTTTCCCGCCATTCGCTATATCTTTTTTTTTCGTGCCTCTAAAAAAAGGATGCCGCTGCTGTCGGGGCTAAAATATTCGGCGTTTCGGAATGATTCCAATCCAATTAATTTCTATTTTTGCTCAAAACTTTCGAATATGTTAAAAGTCGGCGTACTGGGTGCCGGTCATCTCGGTAAAATTCACCTGCGTTTATTACAACAATCTGAAAAATACGAACTGGTTGGCTTCTATGATGAGAATGCCGAATATGCCCAAAAAATCGCTGCTGAATTTGGCTACGAGCGCTTCGATACCATCGCAAAACTGATTCATGCTGTCGATGTGATTGACATCGTCACGCCTACGCTATCGCATTACAAATGTGCCAAAGTAGCCATCAAATCGGGCAAACACGTTTTCATCGAAAAACCCATCGCCAACACCGTTGAAGAAGCCGAAGAAATCATTGCGCTTTCAAAAGAATACAACGTCAAAGGACAAGTGGGGCATGTTGAGCGCTTTAATCCGGCTTTTACAGCCGTCAAAGATCAAATCGAAAATCCGATGTTTATTGAAACGCATCGTTTGGCTGAATTCAATCCGCGCGGCACCGATGTTCCGGTGGTTTTAGATTTGATGATTCACGACATTGACGCCATTTTGAGCGTGGTGAAATCAAAAGTAAAAGCGGTACATGCCAGTGGCGTTTCGGTTTTGAGCCAATCACCGGATATTGCCAATGCGCGTTTGGAATTTGAAAACGGTTGTGTGGCCAATATTACTTCGAGTCGTATTTCGATGAAAAATATGCGCAAGTCGCGTTTCTTTCAGAAAGATGCTTATATATCGGTCGATTATCTCGACAAAATCTGCGAAGTGGTCAAAATGAAAGATGCGCCCGAAGTGCCCGGTGATTTTGATATGATTTTGCAAAATGCCGAAGGTGAGCGCAAACAAATTTATTTCAACAACCCAGAAGTTTTGCCCAACAACGCTATTTTGGATGAACTCGAAACTTTTGCCGACGCCATTAATAACAACACTACACCTATTGTCACGCTTGAAGACGGAACCGAAGCTTTGCGCGTAGCCTATCAAATCATTGAATCTTATCAAAAATAAAATATACACTTTATGAAAAATATTGCAGTTATCGGCGCAGGAACTATGGGCAACGGAATCGCCCACACTTTTGCCCAAAGCGGATTCACCGTAAAACTCATCGACATTTCTGAGAAATCTTTAGATAAAGGAATGGCCACCATTGCCGCCAACCTCGACAGAATGGTCGCCAAAGGAACCATTACCGAGGCTGACAAACACCAAACCATCGGAAACATCATTACTTATACCGACATCAAAGACGGCGTAACCGGAGTTGATTTAGTGGTGGAAGCTGCCACCGAAAACGTCGATTTGAAACTCAATATTTTCAAACAACTTAGCCAAGTTTGTGCGCACAACACCATTTTGGCCACGAATACTTCATCCATCTCCATCACGCAAATCGGTGCGGTGGTGGTGCATCCGGAACGCGTAATTGGTATGCACTTTATGAATCCGGTGCCGATGATGAAACTCGTTGAAATCATCCGCGGATACAACACGACCAACGAAGTGACCAAAATCATCATGGATTTATCGGTAAAATTAGGCAAAGTTCCCGTAGAAGTAAATGATTATCCGGGCTTTGTGGCCAATCGTATTTTGATGCCGATGATCAACGAATCAATAGAAACTTTATACAATGGCGTCGCTGGCGTTTATGAAATAGATACAGTAATGAAACTCGGAATGGCGCATCCGATGGGACCGCTTCAACTAGCTGATTTTATTGGGTTAGATGTTTGCTTGGCTATTTTGAATGTGATGTACGATGGATTTAAAAATCCGAAATATGCACCATGTCCGTTGCTTGTGAATATGGTGCGCGCAGGCAAACTCGGTGTTAAATCCGGTGAAGGTTTTTATGATTATTCCGAAAGCAAAAAAGCCGAGAAAGTAGCCCGAATGTTTACCAAAAACTAATCAAAATTTATTGTGGCGCAACTGATTCCCTTTCAAGCCGTTCGACCAACACCTGACAAAGTTGGCTTGGTAACGTGTCGTACGTATGACGATTACAGTCCGGCTGAATTAGCGGCGTGGCTTGATTTTAATCCGTTTTCATTTTTGCATGTACTCAATCCGGCCTACGTAAATGCGCAAAAAATTGGGTTAGAAAAACGCTTTAAGAATGTGGCCCACAAATATCAGGATTTCAAAACAGAAGGTATTTTTATACAAGATGAAACGCCTTGTATTTATCTGTACGAAATCAAAAATAAAACGCAAACCTTTACCGGTTTTGTGGCCGGAACCTCAATTGCCGATTATCAGAACAACATCATCAAAAAACACGAGGATACGTTTCAGTACCGCGTAGAATTGTTCAAAGATTATTTGCATCAAACGCGTTTTAATACCGAGCCGGTTTTGATCATGTATCCCGATCGAGTAGAACTCAATGATTGGATCAATCAAAAAAAGACAACGCCATCATTATATGAGTTTTCAACCACCAATAAAGAAAAGCATACGCTCTGGAAAATTGAGCAAGCTGATGAAATTTTGTGGTTGCAAAAACAGTTCGAACAAATACCTGAATTATACATAGCCGATGGGCATCATCGATCGGCTTCGGCAGAAATGCTCTATGAACAAGATCGCGCTCAGGGCGATGAACGGCTCGACTTTTTTATGAGTTTTTTAATTGCCGAATCGGATATCAAAATTTATGAGTTCAATAGAATGGTGCGCGACCTCAATGGATGGTCCGCTGAAGCTTTTTTGGAAAAACTCAACGAAGATTTTATTGTCAAAGACAAAGGCCACGAAGTATGGAAACCCGAAAGTAAATACGAATTTGGCATGTATTTACACGGGAATTTTTATGCGTTATTTTACCGACAATCGGCCGAAGATTCTACAGAGATTCTCGATAATCTCGATGCGCAGATTCTGTATGACAAGGTGCTCAAACCGCTGTTGGGTATTTATGATTTGCGCAACGATGAACGCATTGATTATATTCCCGGAAAGCAATCCATTCATACACTTCAAGAAATTATTGACGAAGGTGAATTTGAAGTGGGTTTTATGCTCTACCCGACTGCTGTTTCTGAAATCAAAGCTTTGGCCGACCAAGAATTGATTATGCCGCCCAAAAGCACCTATATTGAACCCAAATTCAGAAGCGGTCTGCTGATTTACGAACTCTAATTATTCGCCATGTCTATTGCGCAAAATCTTCAAAACATTCTGGCTGAGCTTCCAACTGAAGTCACTTTGGTAGCGGTTTCTAAAACCAAACCGGTAGGTGATATTTTACAGGCTTATCAGGCAGGACAACGCATTTTTGGCGAAAACAAAGTTCAGGAGATGACCGACAAATACGAACAATTGCCCAAAGATATTCAGTGGCATATGATTGGTCATTTACAAACCAACAAAGTCAAATATCTGATTCCTTATGTAAGCTTGATTCACGGTGTAGACAGTCTAAAATTGTTGCAAGAAATCAATCGCCAAGCGGCTCGTTTTGATAAAAAAATAAACTGTTTGATACAAGTACACATCGCACAAGAAGAAACCAAGTTTGGTTTTGACGCAGCCGAAATTGAGCGTTTATTACATTCAGATGAATTTAAGTCATTTCAAAATATTCAAGTGTCTGGCTTTATGGGCATGGCCACTTTTACCGATAATCAATCGCAAATCAAAGCTGAATTTACTGCTCTCAAAAATATTTTTGACCAGTATAAAAATCTGATTTTACCTAACTTTAAAGCTGAAATTTTATCGATGGGTATGTCAGGCGATTATGCTTTAGCGGTGCAATGTGGCAGCAATATGGTGCGCATCGGCAGCAGTATCTTCGGAACCAGATAAAAAACCACTAACCACTAACTACTAATTACTAACCCCTACTTTGTACGCAATCCTCGACATAGAAACCACCGGCGGCGCCTACAATGAAGAAGGCATTACCGAAATTGCCATTTACCGCTTTGACGGACACGAAGTCGTGGATCAGTTCATCAGTTTGGTCAATCCGGAAATTCCTATTCAGCCATTCGTAGCAAAATTGACCGGCATCAACAATGCGATGTTGCGCTCGGCGCCCAAGTTTTACGAAATAGCCAAACGCATCATTGAAATCACCCAAGATTGTATTATTGTAGCGCATAATGCGTCGTTTGATTATCGCATTCTCAGGACTGAATTCAAAAGGCTTGGTTATAAATACGAGCACAAAACGCTCTGTACGGTTGAACTTGCGCAAGAACTCATTCCCGATCAAAAATCATATAGCTTGGGCAAACTCGTGCGTGCTTTGGGCATTCCGATGGCCGACCGACACCGAGCCAGCGGCGATGCAATGGCTACGGTAAAGCTGTTTAAACTATTACTAGATAAAGATTTAGAAAAAAACATTCTTCAGAAATACATTCAGACAGAAGTCATCAAAGGCATGGTGCCCAAATTGGCCGATATTGTCGAGGCTTTACCATCGGTGACCGGCGTATATTATATCCACCGCGAAGACGGAAAAATCATTTACATCGGCAAGAGTAAAAACATCCGACGCCGGGTAAATCAGCATTTTACCGGTACGACCAACAAATGCAAAAAGATTCAGCTCGAAGTATTTATGGTGACTTATGAAGAAACCGGCTCTGAACTCATTGCGCTACTCAAAGAAAGTCAAGAAATAAAAGTCCATCAGCCTATTTACAATCGCTCGCAGCGCAAGAGTATCTTTCAATGGGCGTTGTATTCTGAAGTAGATGCGCAAGGATATATCAACCTCAAATTGCAAAAAGCCGACGGTCGCAAAAAAGAAATCACCGCTTTTACGACTTTTCAAGAAGGCAAAAATGCGCTGTTCAGAATCTCTGCTCAATACAAATTATGCCAGAAACTCAACGGCATTTACAACACCAATTCAAACTGTTTTCAGTATACGATCAAAGAATGCAACGGCGCCTGTATTGGTCAAGAAAGCCCTGAAAGCTACAACCAGCGCGTGATGGAATTCATCAACAACCATCAGTTCGAAAACAAAACCATGGTCATTGTCTCGCGCGGTCGTCATGTAAATGAACGCTCGGCGGTGCTCATTGAAAATGGCATCTACAAAGGCTACACTTTTTATGATTTGAACTACCAAATCCGCAACATCGGCATCTTGAAAAACATTCTAATTCCGATGCAAAACAACCGCGACGTGCGCATGATAATTCAAGGTCAATTGCGCAAAGACAAGCGTTTGAAATTGATTTATTTTTAGGCAGCTATTCCCGCTGTTCGTTGTATCTTTGGCGCTTCAGAACGCCGCCAAAGGATGTCACTTCCATCGGGGCTGATTGTTGTATATGAAACACCTCATTGTTATTGTCGGGCCCACAGCCATCGGAAAAACGGCTTTGAGTATTCGTTTGGCACAAGCATTGGGTGCCGAAATTCTCTCCTGCGATAGCCGACAGTTTTTTAAAGAAATGAGCATTGGCACTGCCGCGCCAACTCCTGATGAACAAGCTGCTGCCTCGCATCATTTTGTGCAGCAATTGTCTATACACGAAAATTATACCGTGGGCGATTATGAAAAACAAGCCTTAGCCCTACTCGATTCTCTTTATCAAAAATCAGACATCGCTGTTTTGGTGGGTGGCTCCGGACTGTATGTAGATGCTGTGCTCAAAGGTTTTGATGCTTTTCCGGAAATTGCACCCGAAGTACGTCAAGAAGTGCAACAACAATATAAAAACCACGGATTGCCTTATCTACAAGAACAACTAAAGAAGTTAGATTCAAACTATTACGATAAAATTTCTACTGAAAATCCGCAAACGCTGCTCAATCCACAACGGATGATGCGTTTTGTAGAAGTTTGTTTGGGCACGCAAAAACCGTATTCTTCGTTTTTGAATCAAGAAAAAATACAGAGAAATTTCACCCCAATTATCATTGGTTTAGAAGCCGAACGTTCGGTTTTATATGACCGGATCAACCGCCGTGTTGACGTGATGATGCAGCAAGGCTTGCTCGAGGAAGCCAAAAGTCTGTATACCTTTAAAAACCTGAATGCTCTGCAAACGGTTGGTTACAGAGAAATATTTGAATATTTAGACGGAAGTTTAACTATAGAAACTGCGGTTGAAAACATCAAAACCAATACGCGACATTTTGCCAAACGACAACTTACTTGGTTCAAACGAACGCCCGAAGTGACTTGGTTTGATTACACGACTGACTCTAAAAGCATCGTTGAATTTATCCAACAAAAAATAACAGAAAATGCCCATAGCCTCTGATTTTACTTCGGTTTTAAACTTGGATTGGGACATCAATTTTATTCAGTGTATGCCCAACGGTTTGCTCAAATACACCGAATTGTGTCAATTGATGCAACTAACTGCTGCACGACATTCAGAATTGGGCGGCATTAGCTTTACCGATATGCAAGTGCACCATCAGGCTTGGGTGCTCAGCCGAATGCGCGTTGAAATCAATCAGCTTCCGCGTTGGAAAGATCAAGTCACGATTAAAACTTGGATCAATTCACTGGAGAATTCTCGTTCTATTCGGGCTATGGAAATATGGGTCAACGACGAAAAATATGTAGGCGCCGAAACTTTTTGGGCCGTCTTCAATACACAAACCCGACGACCGGAAGCTTTGGTTTTACCCCACGAACATTATGAGAAATTCCCGAATTGGCGGGCTACAAACAAAACTTTTGACAAAGTAATGCCGGTTGCTGAAGCCCCGGTTTTATACCAGCACAAAGTAGCTTTGTCGGATTTGGATATTGTCAACCATGTAAACCACGTGAAATACTTGGAATGGTGTTTAGATGTTTTGCCCAAAGAAATATTGCTCGAGCAAAAAGTCAAAGCTCTTGATATGAATTTTATCAAAGAACTTTCTTGGGGCGATGAGATAGTGGTGCGCAAAAGTTTAGAAAATCATCCACTGAAGATGAGTATTCACCGCGAAGATTCGGCCGTATTTACATTGGCTTTGGAACAGGATTTTTAAGCGCAACGACTGCCCTAGCCCCGATTGAGCCGATATCCTCGTAGTGCAACGGAGAGATAAAGGCGAAAGCGGGATAAAGCTACCCATAAAAAAAGCCCTGATTACTCAGAGCTTTTGTATTTAACTGGCCATTTTGTTTTTGACAACCAATCGGAAACCTTCGCCGTGGATGTTGAGGATTTCAACGTCTTCATCGAGTTTGAGATATTTGCGCAGTTTGGCAATATATACGTCCATGCTTCGTGAAGTAAAGTAGTTGTCGTCTCTCCAGATTTTGGTGAGTGCTAATTCGCGCGGCATCAGATCGTTCTCATACATCGCGAGCATTTTGAGTAACTCGTTTTCTTTAGGTGACAATTTAATTGGCTCTTGATCTTTATACGTCAAGAATCTCAATTTTGAATTCAAATGGAATTGACCAATTTGGAACTCGAATTTGACATTCTCAGGTTTGGCGTCAGAGGCTTTGCGCTGGATAATCGCTTTGATTTTCATGAGCAGAACCTCAGAATCAAAAGGTTTGTTCAGATAATCATCAGCGCCTACTTTGTAGCCTTTGAGTACATCTTCTTTCATGGATTTGGCCGTCAAGAAAATAATGGGCACTTCTTTGTTTTTCTCACGGATTTCTTTGGCTAAAGTGTATCCGTCTTTATAGGGCATCATCACATCAAGGATGCAAAGATCATAAGTGTCTTTTTTGAATTTTTCAAAGCCTTCCATACCGTTTTTGGCTAAAGTCACCTCGAAATCGTTGAGCAAGAGGTAATCTTTAAGGATGGCGCCGAAGTTTTGGTCGTCTTCTACTAATAGGATTTTTTTGGTTTCGGTGTTCATAGCAAATATAGTTTTAGTTGATTAGTTGCGTTTGTTAGTTGATTAATGGTAATTTTAAAATGAAAGTACTTCCCTTTCCTTTTTCGCTTTCTACGAATATCTGACCATTGTGGTCATCGACAATTCGTTTTACGTAGGCCAAGCCTAGACCGTGACCTTTAACGTTATGTACATCTCCGGTGTGTTCACGGTAAAACTTCTCGAAAATTCGCTTTTGAGCAGCTTTACTCATTCCGACACCTTGATCTTTAATTTTAACAATAACGTAATCTTTTACGTTTTCAGTATATATATCAATTTTGGGCGCATCGGTTGAATACTTGATTGCATTGTCTAAAATATTAACAATTACATTGGTAAAATGCACATCGTTGAGCAAAACGGTGGTTCGCGTTGCTTCAAAATGAGTTTCAATGCTGCCTTGTCTGTCTTCAATAATTAAATGAACGTGTTCAATGGCTTCTTCAATGATTTCATTTAATTGGTGCGATTCTTTGTTGATATCAAGCTCTTTCTTTTCGAGTTTTGATATACGCAAGACATTTTCAACTTGAGCATGCATGCGTTTGTTTTCGTCGCGAATCATTTGCAAATAGCGTTGAATTTTTTCTTTATCGTCTATTACTTTCGGGCTTTTGATCGCATCCAGCGCCAAGTTAATGGTTGCAATTGGCGTTTTGAATTCATGCGTCATGTTGTTGATGAAATCGGTTTTGATTTCTGAAATCTGACGCTGGCGAATCAATTGATTGAGTGCACTCGCATAAGCAATGATGATGACCAAGGTGAAAATAATGGACAGTAAAGTAATTCCGACAAGCTCTGAAAACAAGAATCGCTCTTTATGCGGAAAGCTAACCAATAATTGATATTTGGTTTGTCCTTCATTATCCGTAAAAACGGGAATTGAATAGGTTTTGTCTTTTTGGTAATTAAAGTTCTCCGATTGGATTTTGGTGGCCAATCCGTCACTATAAATACTGAATTCAAAAGGTGTTTTTACCGAATATTGACGAAGTTCATCGTGAAGTAATTGTGCTAAACGCTCTTTTGAAACACGGTCTTGTAAAGGCTTCGCGGCAGCAATGTCTCTGAAAAAAATTTCAAATTGAGCATTGTCTAACACATCCATGTTTCCTGCTTTCTTGATTTTGATATCAGGTGTGACTTTTTGTTGCATCCCTGATTTGTCAATATTTGCATTGTTATAAACTTCAGTAACTCGCTTGGAGGTAAAATTCTTGAGTTTGATACTGTCGGCTTTTTTGTCAAAGAGCGTTGAAGATATATTGTAATCTTCAGAGATAATATTGTTTGAATAAATAATGGTTTCGTTGGTTTTGGAATTGCGTTGGTAATAACCAAATTCTAAAAAATCACTTTTTTGAGGTTCTTTACCAATGCTGTCTTTGAGTTTTTTGTACTTGTCAATAAAACTCAGAGCTTCGTCTTGTTCAAGCTTATTGGCCACATTGCCAATCACTTGTTTTACATGAAACCTAAATTGTTCTTCATTGTTTTTGAATGAAGTATTAAACCAATAAACTTGTACGAGAATGATGCCGATTAACGACAAGCTCATGAGCAGTACAAGCAATCGAAAAAACAATTTATTCATCGAATCAAAATTAACATTTTAACATTTAGCCAATTAATAGATTAACCAAACATTAACATCAGAACTAAATTTTAAAAAATCGACAGTTTTTTTAAAATTTCATTGACTTGTCGCTCAGTATTTTTGGGTGTTACATTCTCTATCACAAAATCACTTTTGGCTATGCGTTGTTCATCGGTCCATTGGTTGTTGATACGTGCTAAAACAGCTGCTCTGTCAACTTGATCGCGTTGTATAACCCGAGAAATTCGCTCTTCAATCGGAGCAATTACTGAGATAATCAAATCGCAATCGTGATAGGTTCCGCTTTCGAATAAAATGGCTGCTTCTCTGACAACATAAGGAAATGCCTGATGCTCATTGAGCCATTGCTGGAAATGTTTTTTGACCGCCGGATGAATGATAGAATTGAGCAAGGCTAATTTTTCTGGATTATTAAAAACAACTTGCGCTAATTTGGCCCTGGAAATTTGATTGTCTTCTAAAACTGAATCCCCAAAATTTGTTTCAATTTGAGAAATGATTTCAGGTTGATGTAGTAATTTCTTGGCTTCTTCATCGGCAATATAAACAGGAATTCCAGCTTCGATGAACTGTTTTGCAACGGTTGTTTTCCCGCTGCCAATACCGCCTGTTAAACCAATGATTTTTGTCATTTTTTAAAGAATAATTCCGGAAAAGCTTCCTGAGGATTTTGATTCAGTAGTCTTATTTTAATAAACGATTGCAAGAAGCCTAATCCGTAGCCTTGAAACTGTTTCCAAGCAGCTTTTACAGACAGCAATCCAATCAGTACATTTCGATTCTGAAAAGAAGAAACCTGAAACAACAGAAAGAAATAAATAAAATACAATTTCAGAAGGTTGTCTTGCGCAAAGATCAACAAGAAAAAAGCAAAGTAAAATCCGAGTATGAATACAGTTGGAAAAAAATAAGACCATTTTCGGTATTGTGGATGCCAAGAATCAAGAATAGGCCTAGCTTTGCCAAATTTATTGACTTGAGTATAGAATTTTTCCCAATCAATTCGACGTTTGTGATACACATAAGCTTCTGGGAATAATCTGGTTTCAAAACCTAATTGCCATAATCTGATCGATAAATCTGGATCTTCACCGGGATGGATTGAGCCAAAACCGCCAGAAGCTTCAAAGGCTTTCTTAGAAATGCCCATATTAAAACTACGCGGTTGAAATTTATTGATGGTTTCTGAACCACCCCGAATTCCGCCGGTCGTTAAGAATGATGTCATTGAAAAATTGATGGCTTTCTGAATATTTGAAAATGATTTTAGCGCTTTATCCGGTCCGCCAAAACAATCTACATAATTCATTTGAAAAGCTTTTTCAACTTCATTAAGATAATGACTTGGAACGATACAATCAGAATCAATAAGAATAAAATAATCGCCGTTGGCATGCTTCATTCCGTAGTTTCTTGAATCGCCGGGGCCTGTATTACTTTTGTTCAAATAGGTCATTTGAAGTTTGCCCTTGTATTTTTCTAAAACAGAAAGCGCCGGCATAGTTGATCCGTCTTCGACAATAACCACTTCGAACTTTTGTTTATAGTCTAGTTGAGTTAAACTCTCGAGCAATTCATCAATTTCATCAGGGCGATTAAACACCGGAATAATGATAGAAAACATATAGGATTATTTTGAACAAATATAAATCATATTAAAAAGAAAAGCCACCCTTTTGAGGTGGCTTTTACTGTAAAACGAAATTAATTATCGCTTATTAATTTTGATAGTTTTCACTTGATTATCAGAAGTTACTTTTACTAAGTAAGTTCCGCTAGCTAAGTGAGACATATCAATTTGAGTAAGGTTATTGCTAGTTTTAGCCATTACCTCTTGACCAATCAAGTTAAATACTGAAACTGAAGAAATGTTTTTTACATAGTTCAAGTTCAACACCGTATCAACTGGGTTTGGATAATAAGTAAAGTTTGCATTATCAAATGAGCTAGTCGCAGCTGTTGGGTCGTAAACAGATACTTGGAATTCACCATCAGCTGATGTTCCCCAAGTCCATACACCCACATAAACAGTATCACCAGGAGTCAAACCAGTAACATTAGTTATAGAGAAGTTTCCATTACCTGTATCATCATCACAAGCTACTTCGGTTAAAGAGCCGCAAGTTCCTGTAAACACACTAAGTACAGTATCAGTAACCGATGTTCCGGCACTAGTATCTGTTTCTACTGTTACAGAACCAGATGCAGGTACAGTGAAACTATACCAAACATCATTTTTACGGTTGGTTTGACAGTTGTATGTTAAACCTGAAACTGTACTAGCAGAAGCAGTAGTTCCCACTACAGCAAAATCAGCAAAAGCAGTTCCTACAGTAATTGACTCAGCACCTGAACAATCGTCATTAGCCGGTGGCGGAGGTAAAGTTCCAACACAAACATCAAAAGTTGTATCAGCCAAAGCTGTTGAACCTGATGTATAAACACGGATGTAATAAGTATTACCGATCGTTAAACCTGATGGTGCACTTGTATTAGCATCTGAACAAGAACCAGCCACTAAAGTTAAACCAGCACAATCACCTTCCCATAGTGAATGGAACATATCTGTAGTTGAACCAGTGACGTTGGTTAAGCTGATTTGATGTCTTGTATCCGTGGCAACAAATGAGAACCAAACATCATCATCTTCAGTTCCACCGCAAGCGGTAGCGTCAACCGATGAAGCTGTTGCCCCGAAAACAGTTCCTGAAGTTACTGAACCACATGATAAATCAGGGTTAACAGTTACAATATAAGCACCTGAACATTCGTCATTATCTGGAGCAGTTGGTGGAGCTTGACAAGTGAGTGATAAATCAAAATCAACAGCAGGGTCTCCATTAATCCAGCTACCTACGTGTGCAAAATAAACAGATCCACTAGTTGTATTGAAAGTCAAAGTTACAGCAGTTTCTCCTGTTCCTGCAGCTGCGTAACAAGTTCCCGGAGTAAATCCTCCACAAGTACCATCTGTGCTTTCATAAACTTCTAACTGAGGGCCTTCAGCCCCAGTAGCAGTAGCAGTTAGAGTGAAAATTTGTCCGTCACCATTAAAAGTATACCAAACATCATCTCCAATAGTACCCACACATGAAGTACCGGTTCCACCGGTTGCCCCATTAGTTGTTTGACCAGTAAGAGTATCACCACAAGCTAAAGAAATCGCATTAGCACAATCATCATTAGCTGGAGCTGGCGGTGCATCTGCACATGTCAATGATAAATCAAAAATAACAGCTGGATCACCATTAATCCAACTACCCACATGAACATAATAAACAGTAGTGTCAGTAGTATGAACATCCAAAGCTACAGTAGTGTCACCTGAACCGGCTGCTGCAATGCAAGTACCCGCCGCAAATCCGCTACAAGTTCCGTCAGTACTTTCGTAAACTTCAACTTGAGGGCCTTCACCATTTCCTGAAGTTGCAGTTAAAGTATAGATTTGTCCGTTTCCTGTAAATGTATACCAAACATCGTCACCGATGGTTCCTACACAAGAAGTACTAGTTCCACCAGTAGCGCCTTCAGTAGTTTGGTTTGTTAAAGTATCACCGCAATTAAGCGTTACTGCAGCAGAACAATCATCATTAGCCATCGGACAAGCAAAAACAACTAATGAATCACTTGTAACGGTACAAAGTGTATTATCATCATTTGCAACAGATAAAATAACAGATGTACCAAAAGGGTAAGGTCCAAAAGTTACTACGCCCGGTGCATTAGCTGATTGCGTTGGACTTGATTGATCATCTGAAAGTGTTAAAGATGTAGCAGAACCCAAACTACTAATATCAGCTAAAATTGTAAATGTTGAGTTGTCACAATCTCTCTCAGTTGAAAAAGCGACACTCGAAGAAACACATGGTGGAATTCCACAAACATATGATCTTGTTCTTGATACTTGTTCACCTCCGCATTGATCGTCCAAATGCGTATAAAAACGAACCGGCCCATCAATATCAGCTACCCAAACTACCGGAGTTACTCCGAAAGCAGCTGCAGAAGCGCCATCATCAGTACTGATGGTAATGTAATCAGTTGCTACTGAACTGCTGAATGTATAAGTTTCTCCAGCGGTTACATTGACTAATGAATACTCACTAGCCCAACCAACAGTAGTAACCACTGTAGCAGTTAACCCATCACAAGTTGTTGCTGTTGAAGTTGCAGATGGATACTGCCCTTCAATAGCATCAAGACATTGAGCTTGTGTTGCAGCGCTCAGCAACAAGCCAATACCTAAAAAGATTTTTGTAATTTTTTTCATATCGATATATTAAAGTTAATACCGCATAAAAATAGCAAATATTAATAAAACAAAAAAGCCACCCCTGAGGATGGCTTTGAAATATTTTTGAACAATTTTTTACAACTTGTTGATTTTAATAGTTTTCACTTGATTGTCAGAAGCTACTTTTACCAAGTAAGTTCCGCTAGCTAAGTGAGTCATATCAACTTGGGTTAAGTTGTTGCTTGTTTTTGTCATTACTTCCTGACCTAACAAGTTGTATACTGAAACTGAAGAAATGTTTTTAACATAGCTCAAGTTTAACACCGTATCAACTGGGTTTGGATAGTAAGTAAAGTTTGCATTGTCAAATGAGCTTGTAGCAGCTGTTGGGTCGTAGACTGATAATTGGAATTCTCCGTCATTACCTGTTCCGTATGTCCAAACACCAATATACAAAGTATCACCAGGATTTTGACCGGTTACAGATACTTTAGAGAAATTACCGTTACCTGTATC
Source organism: Bacteroidota bacterium (assembly GCA_018267095.1). GTDB lineage: Bacteria > Bacteroidota > Bacteroidia > Flavobacteriales > Flavobacteriaceae > Flavobacterium. Next base: position 152,574 of record JAFDZC010000011.1, on the reverse strand, counting down.
ATCATCACAACCAACTTCAGTTAAGGCACCACAAGTTCCGCTGAAAACACTAACAACTGAATCAGTCATAGCAGTTCCTGTGTTGGTATCTGTTTCAACTGTAAACGAACCTGAAGCAGGTACAGTGAAACTATACCAAACATCATTTTTACGGTTAGTTTGGCAGTTGAAAGTCAAACCAGTAGTTGAGCTTGCCGAAGCATTAGTTCCTACAACTGCAAAATCAGCAAAAGCAGTACCAACAGTAATTGACTCAGCACCTGTACAATCATCATTAGCCGGTGGCGGTGGCAATGTACCTACACAAACGTCAAAAGTTGTGTCTTGAAGCGCTAAGCCTCCAAAAGTATATACTCTAATATAATAAGTATTACCGATAGTCAAGCCTGTTGGAGTGCTTGTATTGGCATCTGAACATGAACCAGCCACTAAAGTTAAACCAGAGCAATCACCTTCCCACAATGAGTGGAACATATCAGTAGTTGAACCAGTAACGTTGGTTAAACTGATTTGATGTCTTGTATCAGTAGCTACAAATGAGAACCAAACATCGTCATCTTCAGTTCCGCCACAAGCGGTAGCATCAACAGATGAAGCTGTAGCGCCATACACAGTACCTGATGTTACTGAACTACATGATAAATCAGGATTTACAGTTACAACGTATGCGCCTGAACATTCATCATTGTCAGGAGCAGTTGGAGGTGCTGTACAAGTTAAAGCCAAGTCAAACTCAACAGCAGGGTCACCATTAATCCAGCTTCCGATGTGTGCGTAATAAACAGAACCATTCGTAGTTGAGAAGTTCAAAGAAACTGCAGTCTCACCCGATCCGGCAGCTGCAAAACAAGTACCTGGTGTAAATCCGTTGCAAGTTCCATCAGTGCTTTCATAAACTTCAACTTGCGGGCCTTCACCATTGGTTGAAGTCGCTGTTAAATTGAAGATTTGACCATCACCTGTAAAAGTATACCATACATCATTTCCGATGGTTCCCACACACGAAGTTCCAGTTCCACCGGTAGCTCCGTCTGTAGTTTGTGCAGTCAAAGTATCACCACAATTTAATGTTACTGCATTAGCACAGTCATCATTAGCCATTGGGCATGCAACTCCTTGAGTAAAAGTACTGCTTACCAAAGCACATGAAGGGCTCTGGTCGTTTGTAACAGTTAGTACAACTGAAGTTCCTCCTGCATAAGGGCCAAAAGTCACCAATCCTGCAGCAGAAATAGTTTGAGGTGCGCTTCCTTGATCATCTGAAATAGTTACAGAAGTAGCAGAAGCAAGGCTAGTTACGTCAGCAGTAACAGTAAAAGTAGAATCCAAAGGACAATTAGAAATTTTTTCAAAAGTTGCCACCGGTAAACAAACTGAAGGGTCTGTCAATGATATACTAAATGCTCCTTGTTCGGCACCATTACTCCAAACTTGAACGTAATAAGTGTCACCAGCATTTAATGTAGTCAATGATTGAGTAGTAGCAGTCGTGAAATTTGATGTACAAGTTATTTGAGTAAGTCCACCCAAACAATCACCCGAATATACAGCCATATTTCCAGAGGTCATTCCATTTGGAGTAACTACGCAATCAACTGTAGCCGAAGGAGCGGTAAATGAAAACCAAACGTCTTGAATATTTCCGAATAAATCACAAGTTGGTTGGTTAGGACTAACGTCACCATATGAATTGTCTGAATCTGTTGAAGAACCGTCGACATTTAATGTCAAAGCAGTATCACACGTCTGATTTGTCACAGCAGGTGGATTAACTGCAGCGCAGGTTACATCCATGGTGTAAGCTCCCACACTACCAGCATTCCATCCTTCGATGGCAATGTAATAAGTTGATATGCCATCAGAGGTAAAACTCAACCTTGAACGGGTAGTTAAACCAACACCGCAAGTGTTATCATCATCATTTCCAGCAACCAAAGTCAAGCTGCCTGATGATCCAGTATACACCAATACTGATGAATCGTAAGATGAATTACACAAATTAAGTGTGATGGTTTCTGCTGATCCAGATCCTGTATATGAGTACCATACGTTTGGCGCATCCATATCGGCACCAAATCCATCAGGAGCTGAATCTTCATCCAGAGTAGCTGTTGCAGTAGTTCCGGTGTAGTTACCTCCGCAACTGATGGCTTCTGCATCTGCGAAATTGTCATTCGCTTGTCCGAAAATTAAAATCGGAAATAACAATGCAAAACCCAACATTAAATTGAATGTAGTTTTTTTCATTCTGTGTTTTTTTAGTTAATAAATTGTTTGGCCTAAAATTATTAAAAATAACTTAACGAAATGAAAAATATACCCTCAGAATTTAGGTTTTAACACAAAAAAAACCGAATCACTAAGATTCGGTTTTTTAAAACATTATTAGTTGCTCTAATCGATGCTTGAAATTGGCACAATCTCTTGCGTTTCTGTTAAATAATCAACTCCCTCAAAGCCAAATCCGAACAGATTCAAGAATTCTTGTTTGTAACCTGCTAAATCACCAATTTCCGGAAGGGATTCTGTAGTAGCTTCTTGCCATAAAGCGGCAACTTTTTCTTGTACATCGTCACGCATCTCCCAATCGTCAATTCTGATTCTTCCTTGAGCATCGGTCGGAATGTTTCCGCCGTGAAAAAGTCTCTCAGAAAACAAACGCTGCATTTGCTCAATACAACCTTCGTGAATTCCTTTTGCTTTCATTATTTTGTATAAGAGTGAGATATACAAAGGAATTACCGGTATAGCGGAACTTGCTTGGGTAACTAATGCCTTGTTAACTGAGACATAAGCCTTACCACCTACTGAATCTAAATTTTTAGTAATTTCTGAAGCCGTAGCTTCTAAGTGATCTTTGGCGCGACCAATCGTACCTTTTCGATAAACCGCTTCAGTAACCGCAGGGCCAATGTATGAATAGGCAATAGTCATGACACCTTGAGCTAAAACACCTGCCTTTTTCATGGCTTCCATCCACATAGACCAATCCTCACCACCCATAACAACAACCGTATTTTTGATATCGTCTTCGGTAGCTGGCTCAATCGATACTTGACTAACAACACCGGTATGAAAATCAACTGTTTTATTGCTAAAAGTATTACCGATTGGTTTCAAGGCTGAACGATACAAAACCCCAGTTTCAGGATGCATGCGCACTGGCGAGGCCAAACTGTATATAATCAAATCAACTTGACCCAAATCGGCCTTGATCATATCAATGGTTTGCTGTTTCACTTCATTTGAAAAGGCATCTCCGTTGATACTTTTGGCGTATAACCCTGCTGCATGAGCTTCTTTTTCAAAAGCAGCAGTATTGTACCAACCCGGTGAAGCAGTTTTACCTTCAGACCCAGATTTTTCAAAAAACACACCAATGGTCGATGCTCCAGAACCAAAAGCTGCAGTAATGCGAGAAGCTAATCCAAAGCCCGTTGAAGCGCCAATAACCAAAACTCTTTTTGGGCCATTGATACTACCTTTTGACTGTACGTATTTAATTTGATTTTTTACGCTTTGTGCACAGCCATCAGGATGGGCAGTTAGACAAATAAAGCCTCTCATTCTTGGTTCAATAATCATAACGATGAATGTATTTGTATGTTAAAATGTAATCTTAAAAATGCGAAACAAATATAACTCAAATAATTAGTTGAGCAAGGATTTCGCATGATTTAAAGCCGATTCTGAAACTTCTGCACCAGAGAGCATCTGAGCAATTTCAGTAATTCGTTGCTCTTTATCTAAGGCCTTGATTTCAGTAGTTGTTTTTTGATTATTAGTTGTTTTAAATACTTTAAAATGTTGGTTTCCTTTAGCCGCAATCTGGGGTAAATGTGTAATGACAAAAACCTGCATCTGTTGGCTCATTTGATTCATAATCTGGCCCATTTGATTGGCAATCTCACCTGAAACACCGGTGTCTATTTCATCAAAAATTATCGTTGGAAGTTGGGTGTATTTAGCCAAAATTGCTTTGACTGAAAGCATAATTCTTGAGAGTTCTCCGCCTGATGCTACTTTTCTGAGCAATCCGTAATCACTACCCAGATTGGCAGATAATAAAAATTGTAACTGGTCTTTCCCGTTGCTAAAGTATTCTTCAGTAAGCGCAATATCAATTTTAAAACGCGCATTGGGCATGCCTAATTGAGCGAGCATTTCATGAAGTTGTCTTGTCAAATCATGTGCAGCTTTCTGACGGTTCTGACTAATTCTGTTGGCTATTTCGTCTAATTTATTTTGAGCCAAATCTATAGCATTTTGCAAAGTTTCAATTTGCTCTTGAGCATGATCAACCGCCAAAACTTTTTGCTCTAATGTTTTTTGAATTTCAATGAGTTCGGCAACCGAAGTAACCTGATGTTTTTTTTGCAAAGCGTACAAAGATTGCAATTTTTGCTCAATTTCTTCGGCTTTTTTCGGATCCAAAACCAACTCATCACCGGATTGTTCAATTTCAGAAGCTACGTCTTTGAGCTCTATAAAAGAACTTTCGAGGCGTTCATTCAACGAGGCAAACCTAGAAGAAAAACCGGCTACTTTTTGAATAGCTGATTTCATTTCATGCAACAAATGCAACACGCCAAATTGTTCGTCGTTGGCTGCGGCGTATGCTTTGTGCAAATTTTCTTTAATGAATTCAACATGACTGAGTTGTTCGAGTTGCGATTCCATTTCAGATTGATTGATATCTGTCAAAGAAATTTGTTGCAATTCTTGTAATAAAAACTGATGATAATCGAACTCTTGTTGCATTTGCTTCAAATCAGACTCAAATTGTCTGAGATTTTGCACTTGCGATTTATAAATTTTGAGTTGTTCTTGATATTGAGTTAATTCAGAACCGTTACCCGAAAACGAATCGAGCATTTCAAACTGATATTGATTTTCAGAAAGTTCTCTGGTTTCGTGCTGCGAATGTATATCGATAAGTTGTTCGCCCAGTGCTTGCAATTCTTGAAGATTAACCGGCGTGTCATTGATAAAAGCGCGTGATTTTCCGGACGGAAGAATTTCTCTTCGCAAAATGCTTATGTTTTCGTAGTCAAGATCATTTTCAGCGAAAAATTCTTTTAAATCATAAGCAGAAATATCAAAATGCGCTTCAATCACACACTTCTCTTCTTTGTTTTTAAGAGATGACAAATCGGCACGTTTACCCAAAACCAAACCCAAAGCACCTAAAAGAATCGACTTTCCGGCGCCGGTTTCACCGGTAATGATGGTAAATCCGGGTGAAAAATCCATTTTGAGTTGCTCAATCAAAGCAAAGTTCTGAATGGATAAAGATTGGATCATGAAAGGTTATTGAAATACTAAGTTTCCTTACATTTTAATTTCAGACCATTTAGCTGAATTCATCGGAGATATTGTATACAACTTATCTACCAAAACTGAGTTGTCAACTGCCGGACCGCCGGTAAATATCGATACAATTTCATCGGCTTTGGCATCAAAAAATACACGCGTCAAAAATGAATTCGGTTTGCTGAGTTCCATATACGAAAGTTGTGTAATGGCTGAGATAATTTTTTCTTTGGCCGTTTTTTGGTCCTTATGCATTATGTCCATGCCTTCAAAATGATAACGATATAAAGCATCTCTGAATTGAACATAAAGCGTAGACAAAACATTGTTGATAAGAAAATATCTGTTTTGATTGGTGTCGCCCATATTCCAACCTGCATATCCACTGGATTGAGCTACTGTGGCAATATCTTGGGCCATTTCGTAGTATGCAGTCCCTCCATCTTGCGCAAAAGTATCTGCGTCAAAACCAATAATCATCAAGCAATAATATGAAATAACTGATACCAAATTTGATTCAAATGTGTTCGGATTATAATTCAAGTTTTGGAATTCGGTGTATTCAAAACTAAAATCTTTGTCGTTGTAATTAAAAATCGGCGTACTAAAAGCTGAGTTATAAACCGGTCTGGACGATTGCACTTGTATGGTTCCTTTGTATTTATTTCCGTTGGCTTCATCAATGGTAATAAACATAGAGCAGGTAATTCGCTCACTGGTTTTGAGTTTAAGTGCATTATTGGTCCAAGAAGTCTTATTGACAAAATCATTAAGCGAACGCTCTAGCGTTTTGAATACCTGTGCACCCGCACCTCCGCCGCCCACTTTAGCAGCGTTAACCTTAACGGTACAATTCAATTCCTGAGCTTGAATTGAAGTCCATCCAATAAACAAAAAAAACAAAACAATTTTACGCATCATAATGAGCTAATATTTTATTGATAATATCCATGGCAACTTGTTCTTTTGTTTGCAACGGCTTGGGTTCAATTTTATTTTCTGCATCGATAAAAGTCACTTGATTGGTTGGCGTTCCGAAACCTGAACCCGCATCGCGCAGTGAATTTAAAACAATCAAATCTAAGTTTTTTTTCTGGATTTTCAATTGAGCATTTTCAATTTCGTTTTCGGTTTCTAAAGCAAAACCGATTAAAAATTGATTCTCTTTTATTTTTCCTAGCGAAGCCAGTATATCTGGTGTTTTTTCAAGTTCAATTTGAAACTCAGAAGCATGCTTCTTAATTTTTTGATCTGATACATTTTTGGGTCGATAATCCGCTACTGCAGCCGCGCAAATAGCAACATCCGATGACGAAAAATGTTCATGACATGCCTCATACATTTCTTGGGCGCTCACCACACGAATGAGTTTAATATTAGCATGATTGGCTTTTAAATGAGTTGGGCCGGAAATTAAAACGACATCAGCGCCTAAATCAGCTGCACATTGAGCAATGTCAAAACCCATTTTTCCCGATGAATGATTTCCAATAAATCGAACGGGATCGATGGCTTCATAGGTCGGACCGGCAGTGATCATAATTTTTTTTCCTCTGAGGGGTAATTTTCCCAAAATATCAGCTTCGATAAATGCCACTATATTTTCGGGTTCAGCCATCCTTCCTTCGCCGGTTAAACCGCTCGCTAATTCACCGGATTCAGCTGGAATCATCACATTGCCAAATTGTTGCAAAGCATGAAAACTAGCCAAAGTAGATGGATGTTTGTACATGTCCAAATCCATGGCCGGAGCAAAATAAACCGGACATTTAGCAGACAAATAACAGGCAATTAAAAAATTGTCGCAATTGCCGTTGGCCATTTTTGAGAGTGTATTGGCCGTGGCCGGAGCAATGAGCATCAAATCTGCCCAAAGTCCTAATTCAACGTGGTTGTTCCAAAGTGCATTATCTTCTGCCTGATCTTCATCATTGAAAAACGATGAATATACCGGATTTTTGGAAAGCGTCGATAAGGTTAGCGGGGTAATAAAATCTTTAGAAGCCGGAGTCATGACTACACGTACATGAGCACCGGCTTTGATAAAGAGTCGAACCAAATGTGCTGTCTTATATGCGGCAATTCCGCCAGAAATGCCCAGCAATATATTTTTTCCGCGTAAGACCGACATGGTGATAGATTATAATTTCTCGTTTCGGTGGTAAATTTTACCATCCATCCACTCCTGCACCGCTAAAGCGTGCGGCTTAGGAAGTTTTTCGTAAAATTTTGAAACTTCGATTTGCTCTTTGTTTTCGAAAACTTCTTCTAAGCTATCGTTATAAGTAGCAAATTCTTCAAGCTTTTCAGTCAATTCTTTTTTGATCTCAGAATTGATTTGATTAGCTCTTTTGGCCATAATAGTAATGGCTTCATAAATATTTCCGGTTGGTTCTTCAAGTTGTGACTTGTTGTAGGTAATTGTGTTTACCGGAGCATTGGTTTTTTTCAAATCCATGACGTTTTATTTAGCGTATTTTTTTAAACCTTCTTCTATTTTGGCCAACATTTCATCGGCTTTTTCTTTGTATTGTGTATTGTCTTTATACTTTATCAAGCCGTTGTAGGCTGTTTTAGCATTTTTATAGCGTTCTTCCATTTTGGCCGGAATACTGTTTACAGCCAATTTAAAAGCGGAATCTAATTTGAGATATAAAGCAGCTTCTTTGTATTGAGTTCCCGGATAATCCGAAATAAAATTATCTAAAGCAACCAAAGCTGATTTGTAATCGGCAATGGTATTGTATTGCTTGGCAATTTCAAAGTACTTTTTTTCAATTTTATCCGTGAGTTTTTTGAGCGTTGCATTGGCTTCCGGCAAATAGGCCGAGTTTGGATAAGTATCAATAAATGATTGCAATTTATTGATGGCTTTATAGGTGTCAACTTGGTCTAGACTGTAAACCGGAGATAATTTTGAATAACAAAATCCTTCTAAGTAGGCACATTCTTCAATTTTCTCACTTTTCGGATAACTAGAAACAAAACTCTCAAACTGATAGGCTGCTAAATAATATTGTTGGGTTTTGTAATAAGATTGAGCAAACATGTAAAACATTTTCTCAGACTGCGGTTTCCCTCTAAACGCTGGTGCCATCTGCTCAAATAAGCGAATGGCTTTGGTGTATTTTTTGGCATCGTACTTTTTAACGGCCGCCTCATACTTAACAGCCATATCTTCAGACTTGAGCGCCTTTTGATACTGACTACACGAAGCCATTAAAAACGGCAAGCAAAATAATAGAAAAAGTTTCTTCATAAAATTTGTCTGGATACGCGCCAGAATACGTCTTTAAAAACGAACTGCAAATGTAGTTATTAATTACTTACGACAAAATATTTTTTACGAGCTAAAATAAGGTGTTTCCTAGAGGCTTTTAACGAATCTTTCTATTCTATTTGCCAAGTCTTGATTAACGTTTACAAGTGGCAAACGAACCGTGTTTTCAGACAATCCAAGCGATTTGAAAACTTCTTTGATTCCGGCCGGATTTCCTTGTTCAAAAATCATATCAATCAAATCGGCGTAACGATAGTGCAAAGCATAAGCTTCATCAACTTTTCGTTGTAATCCCAAGCGTATCATTTCAGAAAAATCTTTCGGGCAACCTTCTGCAATAACCGATATTACTCCGCTCCCACCGGCTAAAACCATCGGAAGCGCTATCATATCATCTCCCGAAATCACTAAGAAATCTTTGGGTTTATTTTGAATAAGTTGCATGGCTTGCACGATATCACCGGCAGCCTCTTTGATGGCTACAATATTTTTGAAATCATTGGCCAAACGAATCACTGTTGACGGCAATATGTTACTAGAAGTTCTGCCCGGAACATTGTACAAAATAATAGGTTTGGGTGATACCTCGGCGATAGCTCTAAAATGCTGGTAAATCCCTTCTTGTGTTGGTTTGTTATAATACGGTGAAACCGACAAAATTGCATCAAAAGCTGATAAATCGCGGGTTTTAAGTTCTTCAATAACTTCAGCTGTATTGTTACTTCCAACACCTAGAACCAAAGGCAATCGTCCTTTATTAGCTTCAATCACCGTTTGTATGACAAGCTCTTTCTCGGATTTGCTCAAAGTGGCGCTTTCGGCGGTGGTTCCTAAGACAACCAAGTACTCAATTTTATTTTCGACTTGAAAATCAACGATTCTTTTGAGCGCTTCAACATCTACTGAAAAATCTTTTTTAAACGGTGTGACCAGAGCGACTCCGGTGCCAATAAGAGATTGCATACTATATTTTGTTTAATATTTTTAAATATTTAAAAAGCTCTTCAGCAAAAACCTGATAATTCTCCGCATGGGTATGGATCATCAAATTGTTGAGTTTTTTATCGACCGAGGCAAAACCTACTTTAAAGGTTGCTTTGGATTGATGCGAAACCAACAGCAAAGCAGCTTTTTCGGTATCGTAATAATTGATCAACAAATCAAACTTTTGAGCTATAAAATCTTTTACTTCAGACTTGTCAAAAGTAGCCCGCCAACTCAAGTCTTTGTAACTAAAAACAGGATAATCAAACGTTTCTTTTTTCTTGATTTTGTCTTTAAAAACCAATACTTTAACGTTTGCTTGTTGAATTCCGTTTTTAACTAATTCAGACACCAAAGCTTCGCGTTCGTAAAAGTAAGTTTCGTCAAAAATTATCCCGACGGTTTCGATGGCTTTAGGCGATTCGATATGTTTTACATTCGATAGATTTTTCTTAACGGTTTTTTGGGTAAAAAAATTCTTCAAATAATTTAAAAACATACTACTTTTACTTGGTTCACAAATTTAATTAAATAAGTTTCATTTCGGGATGTCAAAACTAAAAAACTATAACGTTCTCACGGTTTATTTTGTTTTATTCTTAACACTTTTATTCGTTAGTTCTTGCGGTCATCAAAAACTATATGTAAACCAAATAACCGGAAAAGAAATCGGCATTACAGACAACCAAAAAGAAGCAACTGAAATTGAGAACTTTATCAAACCTTATCGCCAACATATTGACCAAGACTTGAGCACTGTTTTGGCTTATGCGCCGCAGACTCTTGATAAAAATGGCCAATGGCAAACACCAATGGGCAATTTATTTGCCGATGTCGTGATGCAAAAAGGCAATCCGATTTTTCAAACCAGAGAAAAAAAATCCATCGATATTGTTTTGCTCAACCACGGCGGAATTCGTTCGATTATTCCGCAAGGCGATGTTACAGCCAGAACTGCTTTTGAGATCATGCCTTTTGAAAACAGTTTGGTGGTGATTGCGCTCAAAGGCGAACAGATTGAAGAAATGCTCAATTACATCATTACCGAGAAAAAACCGCACCCAATCAGCGGATTGACTTTTACTATTGGTACTGACAACAAGCCTAAAAACATTCAAATTCAAGGAAAGCCTTTTTACCCGAATCAGATTTATTATGTGGGCACCAATGACTATTTATCAAACGGCGGCGACAACATGAACTTCTTTAAAAAAGGGATTTACAAATACGATTTAGACTATAAACTCAGAAATATACTCATTGATTATTTTAAGGATGTTGATACGATTCCGTTGATTCAGGATAAACGAATTACTGTGGAAGGTCAACAGCCCTAGCCCCGATTGCAGCCGGCATCCTCGCGTAGTTTACGCAGCGAGATACAGGCGAAAAGCGGGAAATAGCTTCAAATAAAAAATCATTTTTACCCATCATTGTGCTCATGAAAAGACGCGATTTTATTGAAAAAACATTGGCATCAACTGCTTTGGTTGGTTTGGGACTCGGTTTGAGCAGTTTTCAATCGGCCAAGAAAAAACATTTGACGGTGCTGCATACCAACGATGTGCACAGTTATGTTGATCCGTTTCCGCCTACACATCCGAAAAACCCGAATATGGGCGGCGTGGCCAGAAGAGCAACTCTGATTGAAGCGATTCGAGCCGAAAATCCGAACGTTTTATTGCTTGATGCGGGGGATATTTTTCAGGGAACACCCTATTTTAATTATTATGGCGGCGAGCTGGAATTAAAACTCATGACGATGATGAAATACGATTTGGCGACTTTGGGCAACCATGATTTTGACAATGGAATCGACGGTTTTTATGCACAATTGCCCAACGCAGGTTTTGGATTTGTATCAGCCAATTACGATTTTAAAAATACGGTACTGAGCGGGTTGATTCCGCCATATAAAATCTTTAATAAAGACGGAATCAAAGTAGGTGTTTTTGGTTTAGGCGTTCAGTTAGAAGGCTTGGTAGATAAGAAGAATTCCAAAGAAACAGTATACAACGATCCGGTTGAAATTGCGCAGGATATGGCGCGCATCCTCAAACATGAACAAAAATGTGATTTGGTAATTTGCCTTTCACACATAGGTTATCAGTACAAAAATGAGCCGGATAAGATTTGTGATTTGAAATTGGCCGGATTAACACAGGATATTGATTTAATCATTGGCGGTCATACACATACTTTTTTAGACAAGCCAACCATTGTTAAAAATGCAGCAAATCAAGATGTTTTGGTCAATCAAGTGGGTTGTTATGGCGTGAATTTGGGCCGAATTGATTTTTACTTTGACACCGACAGCCAAAAAGCTGCTCACGGACGATCCATCGTAGTTTGATTTTCATCTGATTCAGTTTCTTTCATAAACATGTAAAATGCATAATGCGCCAATGAGAAAACCAAAGCAGAAACCGGTTGAAAAACGACATTGGATAAATAAAAATGCTGAATCATAAATACTACTACCAAAAAAGTAAACAGCAATGTACTGATGATGAGCCAAGAATTTTGCTTATTGTCATGCATCACATACTGTGATAATCCCAATCCACTAAAAATCGAAATAATTAAATCGTTGATGATGCTTGGATAAAAATTCGGATTATCGGGCGGAATTATGATGTAAATTAAGTAGGTAAACACAAAAATAAATGGCAGTGTAGCCAATATTAGAGGCAGCAACAAAACTGGACTCCCGACTTTTACAACCGTAATAATGGTGGCAATTCGATAAAACAGAAATGATATTATTCCCAGCAATACACATTCGGAAGCATTCGAAAGCAAAAATAAATTAGACAAAAAAGCAAATCCTAAAGCGATTACATACCAATAACATTTTTGCTTAGCAGTTATAATGTATTGCCATAATAGCAGAGGAATAAGCATCGGTTTAAAAACATACAAAACCACTTCCCACTGATTGTATTCTGCAAAAATCAATACAAGTGTAACACTGAAGAATAAAATACTGACAATATGCGACTTAAGAATTTGCATGGTTTGATTCATTGGCTGTCAATACAAATTTATAAAAAGAAAATGTTGCCAACGAAGATAAAATGATTTCAAAAGGCTTATAAACTAAATTCGCTTGTTCATTCAAAAAATAGTGCTCAATAAAAACAATAAATCGCAAACCAATATACAACAGCGTACTGATGAGCAATAGCGAGTGGGTTCGATTGTCATTCTTGAGATAATTCACCACTGATAAGCCACCCAAAATCGATATGAGTATATTCTGAAAAATCAAAATGTCAAACTCGATATCTGAAACATCACTGGTAACCGATGCCAAATAAAAAAAAATCAGCATAAACGGAAATGTACCTGTGAGTATATGCAAGTAGTTTCTTTCGGGTGTGTTTTTATAAACCAAAATAAGCGATAAAACTCTTAGCAAAATAAAACTGACTAAAGTGTATATATACAAATTGGTCATGGCAAAAAAGAAGTAAACATTGCTGATGATTTGCAGTATCAACAAGGTCAACATTAGATTTGACTTGATTTTAAATTCAGTAAAATAGAGTCCTAGCAACAAAATCGGAAGTGCAACATGTGCCGCAAAAATCAAAGGTTGATAGTCAATAAGCGCAGCAGTTATTTCGACGAAAATCATCAAAAAATAAGCACTTGTGAGCACTCGTGAACGCATATGTGGGTCAGTCAAAATCATTTCAGAGCTTAAGCCTTCATTCTTCGACTCTGATTGACAATTGAATAACGTCTTCTTTTTCGCTCATCACGCATCATAAACTTATACAACAAATACTGCGCGGCTACAAAAAATAACATGGCAACCGATTGCAACCTTCCCAAACTCGGATGAAATCCTTTGATGACAACTATAAATTGAGTAGCAGTAAATAGCATTGTACTGATGAGCAAAAAAGTATTCGAAGTCGATGGTTTAATCACATAGCTACTCAAACAGAATCCACCGAAAAGAATCATGAAAACACCTTGAATCAAGTATAATATAAAATGATCTGAAAGTTGACTGTAAGCAACATTAGCAACGAATAAAAAGATAAATAGAAAGGGCAAACATCCCAACGTAAAAGGCAAGTAACCCGAAAACTTAACTCTTCTTAAAACCAATGACATGACCAACAAACGATAAATAAGAATAAATGTTGCCCCGATGATAAAATGTGTCGAATTACTTTTCAATAAAAATAAATTTGCTAACCATGCTGCGATTAGCGACGACACAAAATACAAATCAAATCTTTTAGAAGAAAAGTAATAAATCAGAATAAGTAAAGGCATTAAAAAAGGTTTTGAAACCGATATATAAAATGAATCGTTATAATACTCGGCCAAAACTTCAACAAGTGATAGGAAAAAGTAAATGGCAATGAATGGTTTGATCAATTTCTTTTTGAACAAAACCTCGCTTTTCTTTTTCATGATTAGTGGTGTGGTTAATCTTGGCTAAATTTACATAAATTATTAAATAATGCTCTGGAATTTCACCAAAAAACTAACTATTTACTTCTTAAAACAAAATATTTGACGAGAAAAAAGTAAGAAAACAACTGCGCTGCAAATTCAAAATAATTTAAAAAAGATATTTTGTAGATAAACTCAAACAACATATAAAAGACATCTGAAACAACGCTGGTCAGAACAAACATCAATATAAAAAAAGCATAGGCAGTTATTTTAATGGCATAACAGTATACAGCCAAAGTAGACAAGCTACCTAAAACAATTCCATAGATAATCACCGGCCAGACCAATTCAGGATTGGTATCAGCAAACATCTCAATAAGTCCTGATAAGACATACATGAGAAAAATAAATATACTGACAGCAATGAATCCACCGGTTTTATCCCATTTTAATTTTTGAACATCTTGAATCAAATACCTCAAAATAAGTACATAAGACATAAAAAATGGAATCATCAACAGTAAAGTCTGATGTTCAAATTTGAGCAAAGCAATGGTATCACCAATAAAGTTAAGCAATAAAACAACCGCAAATATTGGGTCAACAGGTTCTTTTTTGGTTGTGAGATAATAATAGAAAATAGCCGGAATAATGGTTGGTTTGGTCAAAAGCAACAACAATTCAAAATCCAAAACCTCCGCTAAAACTGATAGCGAACAAGACAACAAATACAGCGTTAATGCAACTTGTCTAGTTTTCATGAATCATGTTTTGATAGTCTTGTTCGGTAATAATAGGAATATTCAATTGATTGGCTTTTTCTAGTTTGGCCGGTCCCATATTTTCACCGGCAATTACATAATCGGTTTTGGCCGAAATAGAACTTCCGACTTTTCCGCCATTATCTTCGATGGATTTTTTGAGCTCATCACGCGAGAAAAGACTAAAAACACCTGAAACCACAAAAGTTTTTGCGGCGAGTTTATCCGTAGCATTCGGATTAAAAGTTTCTATCAATTCCATTTGAACACCATAATTTTTGAGTCGTTCAATGAGTAATTTATTTTCTGTGTTTTCAAAAAATTCCAGAACACTTTGCGCTATCTTCTCGCCTATTTCATCCACCAGAATCAAATCAGTCAAAGTTGCAGCAGATAAAGCGTCAATGTTTTTATAATGTTTGGCCAGTTTCTTGGCTACCGTTTCACCTACATAGCGAATGCCCAAGGCATAAAGCACGCGATCAAACGGAACTTCTTTGGATTTTTCGACTCCGCTCACCAAATTTTCGGCTGACTTTTGCGCCATACGTTCCAGCGGAAGCAATTGCTCTACCTTTAAATCATACAAATCGGCATAATTGTGCACCAGGCCATTGTTGAACAGCAATGCGACGGTTTCTCCGCCCAAACCTTCAATATCCATGGCCTTTCTGCTAATGTAATGTTGCACACGACCAATAATTTGCGGCGGACAACCATAAAAATTCGGACAATAATGATTGGCTTCTCCTTCTTGACGGATGAGCTCTGTATGGCATTCAGGACAATGCGTTACGTATGAAACAATTGTGGCATCTGACTTTCTTTGGGCTAAATCAACACCCATAATTTTCGGAATAATTTCACCGCCCTTTTCAACATACACTACATCGCCTAATCGAATGTCGAGTTTTTCAATTTGATCTGCATTGTGCAATGAGGCACGTTTGACAATGGTTCCGGCGAGTTGCACCGGTTCTAAATTGGCCACCGGCGTAATGGCTCCGGTGCGACCAACCTGATAATCTATTGAATTAATTCTGGTTGAAACCTGTTCAGATTTAAACTTATAAGCAATAGCCCAACGCGGTGATTTGGCCGTATAACCGAGTTCATCTTGTTGCTGAAAACTGTTCACTTTAATCACGACACCATCTGTTTCGTAGGGCAAATTATGACGATGAAGATCCCAATAATCAATAAAAGCAAAAACTTCATCCAGATTTTGAGCGAGTCTGGTTTCTTGCGGAACTTTAAAACCCCAAGCGCGGGCATGATTTAACCCTTCAAATTGCGAGTTAAACGGAAGATTGTTACCAATCAGAAAATAAAGCAAACAATCCAGCGGGCGTTTGGCCACTTCAGCACTGTCTTGTAATTTTAAACTTCCCGAAGCTGTATTTCTCGGATTCGAATAAGGGGTTTCGCCGATTTCAATGAGCTCTTGATTCATTTTTTCAAAACCAGCTAAAGGGAGAATAATCTCACCCCGAATGTCAAACTTCTCGGGATAATCATTTCCTTTTAATTTAAGCGGAACCGATTTGATGGTTTTGATGTTGGTGGTTACATCGTCACCTTGAAAACCATCTCCACGAGTAACTGCGCGTTTGAGTTTTCCGTTTTCGTAGGTGATGCTGATAGAAGCTCCGTCGTATTTGAGTTCGCAAGTATAGGTTAAAGAAACATTGCCCAAAACCTTTTGAATGCGATTTTCCCAATCTTTTAAATCGTCCTTTGAATAAGAGTTGTCCAACGAATACATTCGATACTCATGCTGAACCGTTTGAAAATTCTTGGTTATAGCTCCACCTACTCTTTGCGTGGGTGAATTTTCATCAAAGAACTCTGGGTATTTTTCCTCTAAAAGTTGAAGTTCTTTGAGTTTCTGATCAAATTCAAAATCAGAAATCGTTGGTGCATCCAACACATAATATTGGTGGTTGTATAAATTGAGTTCGTCGCGAAGACTTTGAATGGTTTTGAGCACATCCATATAATTAACTATTGTAAATCGGATGACTAAAATAGCTAATTTATCACAGCAGACTTGAAAAACTTATGAACGAATTACACTCATGAGTTGCTGATACATTTCACCGCCACTGAGGTAAGCACCTTGTTGTATCAAGCTAAAAATAGCTGCGTTTCGCTCTTCAGCGTATTCTTTTTTGCCCAATCTAATTTCGACTTCTGGGCCAAACATTTCTTGATTGAGCCAACGCAGTCCATTTTGTGTTAACAAATCGATATCTGAGCGTAGAGATTTAATAATGATGGATTCAATATGAGATTCAAAGCATTCAAATAAAAAAACATGTGTATTTGAAAAATGCTCTAAATAGCGCGTTCTGCTGAGCACGCCTTCCCAAATCAAATCTGAGAATATATCGAGTTCTTGTTCAGCAACTTCGGGTTTGCTTTTTTTTAGTTCATCCCACTCGTTTTTGTCAATGGTTTGTGCAGCGAGAAAATTAATGAATTCCGGATGTAGTTCTTCAAATTGTTCTTGGGTGAGTCGGGTGTATTTCATGAATTGTGGTTTCAGGTGAATTGATTGCCATAGCCCGGATAGTAATGAAAATCCTTTTGTGCCGGGTTTCGGCGCAAAAGATTGCAATGAATAGCCGGAATAGCTTCTAAAAAATAACATTAAAAAAAAATCCCGACGCTAATCGGGATTCTTGGTATTGTATTTTGAAATCTTATTGCTCAGCAACTACATCGTAAGACAACTCAACAATTACTGAACGGTGCAAACGAACGCTGGCAGTATATTTACCGGTACGTTTTACGATTCCGCTGGTGATGAATTTTCTGTCGATGTTGTGACCTGCTTTCTCTAAAGCTTCAGCAATATCAATGTTGGTTACTGAACCAAACAATTTCTCACCACCTGCTTTAGAAGTAATTTTGATTTCAAGCGCTTTTAAAGCTTCGCCCAATGCTTGTGCATCGCTAACAAGTTTGGCTTCTTTGTGTGCTTTTTGTTTTAAGTTCTCAGCCAAAACTTTTTTAGCTGAAGGTGTTGCCATTTGAGCAAAACCTTGTGGAATAAGGTAATTACGACCGTAACCTGGTTTAACCGTTACTACATCGTCTTTAAAACCTAAATTCTGTACGTCTTTCTTTAATATAAGTTCCATAATTGTGCTTCCTTATTATTTTAGTAAATCAGCCACATATGGCATTAACGCTAAATGTCTGGCTCTTTTAACAGCAACTGACACTTTTCTTTGGTATTTCAAAGAAGTTCCGGTCAGACGACGAGGTAAAATTTTACCTTGCTCGTTTACGAATTTTAAAAGGAAGTCCGGATCTTTATAATCTACATATTTGATTCCGGCTTTTTTGAAACGACAGTATTTTTTGGTTTTGTTCGTTTCTATATTTAAAGGTGTAAGATATCTGATATCTCCATCTTTCTTACCTGCAGCTGATTGTTGGATATTTGCCATGATTACGCTTTTGCATTTAATTTGGTTCTTCTTCTCTCTGCCCAGGCAATTGCATGTTTGTCTAAGCTAACGGTCAAGAAACGCATAACTCTTTCGTCGCGTCTGAATTCAGTTTCAAAAGCTAATAAAACTTCTGGAGTAACTTTAAATTCGAACAAATGGTAAAAACCACTTTTCTTGTTTTGGATTTCATAAGCCATTTTTTTTAGGCCCCAATCCTCTTTAGAAATCATTTCGGCTCCGCGGGAAGTAAGAAAATCTTCAAATTTGCTCACTGTTTCCTTTACCTGAACATCAGATAAAACGGGATTTAAAATGAAAACAGTTTCGTAATGTTTCATAATAATTAATTAAGGTGTTTTTTGAATAATCGCGCAAAAGTAGTAATTAAATTTGAATAAACAAGAAAAATGCATTTTTTATCGTTAAAACGCAAAAAAAGCCGATAAAGATTAGGTTGGTAATAAAAAAGATATTAGTTTCGCTTCACCAAATCTATAATAAATTAGAATTATGAAACTAAATTGTGTTGTAGTTGATGATAGTTCCATCCAAAGGATGATCATCGCAAAGTTAGTAAATAATCATCCAAATTTACATTTAATTGGAGATTTTTCTAATGCAATTGAAGCAAAAAATTGCATGTCGGTTCACACCGTTGATCTCATCTTCCTAGATGTTGAGATGCCGGTTATTAGCGGATTCGATTTTCTTGATGGTTTAAAGTCTAAACCACAAATCATTTTCATTACTTCTAAAGCAGAGTATGCAATGAAAGCGTTTGATTATGACGCTACCGATTATTTGCAGAAACCTATTGCTCTAGACCGTTTTAATGCTTCGGTAAAACGAGCCATGGATTTCCATATGCTCAAAAAAGAAAATCAAGAAGAAGAAGGCGAGCACATTTTCATTAAGAGCAATCTGAAAAAACTAAAAGTCTACACCTCTAAAATCAAATGGATTGAAGCTTTTGGCGATTACGTGAAAGTGGTTACCGAAGAAGACAGTAACTTGGTTCTTTCAACGATGAAATCATTTGAGAAAGATTTGTCGAAAGAAAAATTTATCCGAGTGCACAAGTCTTATATCATTAATATTGACAAAGTAGAACGATTCAACAGCAAATACGCCGAAATCGGAATTACAAAAATACCGCTGAGTCGCAATAAAAAAGATGATTTGATCAGAGCTTTGGCCATCGCCTAATAAAAGTCAACATTTACCGAAACTTTTACAGATTTAAATTGCGCAACCGTATCAAAACTATCCAGTATTTTCTGGATAGTTTTTTTTATCCCATTGAGTGACTGTTCTTGTGGAATCTTCACTAAAATCAAACGAATATATTCATTGCGAATTCTGCCCACCGGTGGTTCTTCCGGGCCCAAAACCGGAATTTGCAAATGCTGTTTCATCACATCGGTCAACCACTGAGCCGATTGCTTTAGTTTTTCAAAGTCGCGATTTTTGAGTGTCAATCGAATCAAGCGTGTATATGGCGGATATTGATAAATCTTGCGCTCGTATAATTGTTCTTGATACATACCCAAATAATCGTTTCGGGTAACTTGTTGAATGGTATTGTGGTACGGATTATAGGTCTGAATAATCACTTTACCCGGATTTTCAGAGCGTCCTGCCCTGCCCGACACTTGAGTCATCAGTTGAAAACTTCTTTCAAAAGCTCTAAAGTCGGGATGATACAACATATTATCGGCATTCATGATTCCGACCAAACTGACTTTTTCGAAATCCAATCCTTTGGCCAGCATTTGAGTCCCAATTAATATATCGGCTTCATGATTTTTAAAACTGTCGATGATTTTCTCAAAAGCATATTTAGCGCGCGTCGTGTCTTGATCCATTCTGATGATGCGCGCCTGCGGGAGTAACTGCTCTAATTCTTGTTGCACTTGTTCGGTTCCAAAACCTTTGGTCTCTAAATCAACACCTGAACAATTATGACATCTGGAAGGATTCGCCATCGAATATCCGCAGTAATGACAACGCAATTGATTTTTGTGTTTGTGATACGTCAAACTTACATCGCATTGCGGACATTGCGCTACATGACCACACGTCATACATTCCACCACCGGTGAATAGCCGCGACGATTCTGAAAAAGAATAACTTGTTCTTTGTTTGAAATGGCTTTCTGAATTTCATCTAACAATGTATCACTGAAATGTCCGGTCATTTTCTTGCGGAAATATTTATCCTTCAAATCAACCAACTCAATTTCAGGCAAGCTAAAACTCCCGAATCGCTGGGTTAATTCTGTAAAACCAAATTTGCCGTTTTGCGCATTGAAATAAGTTTCGAGCGAAGGCGTAGCTGAACCCAGCAAAACTTTTGCCCCGTGTTTAGCAGCCAAAACAATAGCCGTATCGCGTGTGTGATAGCGCGGAGCCGGATCGTGTTGCTTAAAGGTTTGCTCGTGTTCTTCATCAATAATCACACAACCTAAATCGGCAAATGGCAAAAACAAAGCCGAGCGCGCTCCGATGATAATCTGCGCTTTTGACTCATTATGCTGCACGTTTCGCCAAACTTCAACGCGTTCATGATTGCTGTATTTAGAGTGATAAACCGAAACAAGTGCGCCGAAATGACTTCTCAAGCGATCGACCAACTGGGCCGTCAAAGCAATCTCGGGCAACAAATACAAAACCTGCTTTTTTTGTTCGATAAAGGTTTTGATGAGCTCAATATAAACTTCGGTTTTTCCGCTACCGGTAACGCCGTGCAAAAGACAAACTTCTTTATTTTTCCATTGATTCAGAATAGATTCTTTGGCCGAATTCTGTTCAGCACTGAGTACTAAATGCAACAAAGAAGCCTCATGGTTGTAATGAACTCGATCTTTTTGCAATTGATAAACCTCGAAAATACCTTTATCCACCAAACTTTTTACAGTGGCTGACGATGCGCCTGAAGTTTCTGCTAGTTGTTTGACCGATATCGGTTGGGTTTGCGAGGCTTTAAGCTGAAAATATTGTAAAATAAGTTGTGTCTGTTTACTTCCTTTTAAGCTATTCAACAATGAATTCAAAGATTGCTGATCTGTAAAATCATGATGCAACCGCAAATATTTAACGAGTTTGGGTTTATAAGAATCGGTAACTTCTTCGTGCAAGGTCAACACTTGTTTCTCAATCAATCGATGCAAGACAGGAAACACTTTTTTCTTGTTTAAAATCGCGACTATATCAACGATGGGCAAAGACGACTGATGTTGCAAAGCCTGATAAACCAGATATTCTTCGTCAGAAAGTTCAGAAGATTCAAAATAACGTTCGGCATTTCGAGTCACCATAGTTTCGCTTTCAAGCAACAACGAACTGGGCATGGCTCCGCGATAAACCTCGCCCAAACTACACATATAATATTGCGCCATCCATTGCCAATGCTCGATTTGAATGGCACTAACCATTGGATGCTCATCCAAGATTTGATCAATTTCTTTGGCCTGGTATAACAAAGGTTGATTTTGATGCAACTCAACAACCAAAGCTGTATACAATTTGTTTTTGCCGAACGGAACCACTACACGCATTCCTTTTTTCAAGAAATGATATTCAGCTTCAGAAACCTGATAAGTAAAGGTTTTGGACAAAGCCAACGGCAAAATAACTTCAGCAAAAAATAACATTGGCCTAGAATTTATTTAACGCGTTCCCAAATTTGGGTTCGTCCGAGCAAATTGATTCCGATATAACCGCGTACTTTGAGTCGATCGCGACTTTCCAGCGATAAAGAACATTTGTACAATTTTCCGTGTTTGGGATCCAAAATCTTTCCGTGGGTGTATTCGTCTTTATCCTTGACCAAACCTTTAATCACAATCAACCCGACAATAGGTTTATTTTTATCTTCTCCCTCGCACTTTTCACAACGCGGAACTTTGGTTTTTGGATTAAAAATCTCTAAAACCTTACCGTAAATTTTGTTTTGCTTTTCAAAAATTTCAATGACAGAAACAGGTTTTCCGGTCTCGTCATCAATGGTTTTCCACTTTCCGATAACCGAGTGATGCTGCGCCCATGAGCACATGGTAAAAAATAAAAAAACTAGGCCGCAAAACTGTTTCATATCAATTAATTGGAAAGTTCTTTTTCGCGCTTAAGCTTATTAATCAGTGCATCAAGCTCAAAGCCCATGAGCAAAATCATACAGTTGAGCCAAATGTAAAACATCATAATGAGCAAAGTTCCGATGGAACCGTAAAGTTCGTTATATTTAGAAAATTTCACGACCCAAATACCAAAACCATACGATGAAATGATGATTAAAATTGTCGTAAAAACAGAACCGATGGATATAAAAGAACGCCGACGATCGTGACTTACGCCAAAGCGGAACAAAACCGAAGTAGTCAAAAGAATCATCAAAATCACAAAAGCATATCGTCCCATAATAATCAGCGGAATGCGATCACTCAGTACATCTTGAATAATAGTTTTCTGGATAAATACTTCAAAAACCACAATCATGGCCACGGTAAACAAAAGCAAAAATGACAACACGAGTGAAATACCCAAAGCCACAAAATACTGTCTAAAAAATCCGCGTCTGATGATGACGTGTTGTGAAGTTTCAAATCCACCTAAAATGGCATTCAGACCATTAGCCATCAACAAAATGGCCATCAAGAAACCTGTTGAAAGCAAACCCGAATGACTGTTGTTGAGAATATCGCTGATGATCGAAGCCACCGCGTCATAGGTTTTAGGCGGAACACTTTCAGACACAAATCGCATAAAGTCGCCTTGAAAACCTTCAATCGGAATGTAGGGAATTAAGTTCAAAATAAACAGCGCAAACGGAAACAAAGCCATGAAAAAGCTAAAGGCAATCGCAGCAGCACGGTAAGATAAAGCGCCTTCAGCCACACCCAAAATATACAATTCGAGCAAATCATACAAAGACAAACCGTGTAACCAAGGCAATGGCACGCGCTGGGTTACACGCATCAAATTACGCGCAACCGGTATTTTATTAATGACGTTTTCAATTTGCTCGCTCATAATTAAAACGCTTTTAGGCTCAAATCCATATTGTAAACCGAATGCG
This sequence comes from Bacteroidota bacterium, assembly GCA_018267095.1. Classification (GTDB taxonomy): domain Bacteria; phylum Bacteroidota; class Bacteroidia; order Flavobacteriales; family Flavobacteriaceae; genus Flavobacterium. The sequence goes on along the minus strand of JAFDZC010000011.1, from coordinate 129,282 downwards.
TGAGCGCTCCCGATGAAATATAATCTACGCCGCACTCGGCATATTGTCGGATGGTTTTCTCGTTGATGTTGCCCGAAGATTCGCTCTGACATTGGTTGCCAATGAGCGCTACTGCGGTTCTCGTATCTTCAAAATTAAAATTATCTATTAAAATGCGATGAACACCGTCGCTTTGAAGAATTTCTTTGATTTCATCTAAATTTCTGGCCTCAACAATGATCTTTAAATCGAGGTTGTTTTTGGATAAATACTGTTGCGTTTTGGCAATGGCCTGAGTAATTCCGCCGGCAAAATCAATGTGGTTGTCTTTGAGCATAATCATATCGTACAGAGCAAATCGATGGTTTTCGCCGCCACCAATTTTCACCGCCCATTTCTCGGTTGCCCTGAATCCGGGTGTCGTTTTGCGCGTATCGAGAATTTTGGTTCGGGTGCCCGTAAGCAATTGCACATATTGGTTCGTTTTGGTCGCTATGGCCGACATGCGCTGCATCGAGTTGAGCACCAAGCGTTCGGCTTTGAGAATCGATTGTGAACTTCCACGTACATGAAAAACCACATCTCCGTATTGGACAGCGCTTCCGTCTTGGATAAAAACTTCAATTTCTAACGAGGAATCGACGGTTTTAAAAATCATTTCCGCAAATGAAACCCCAGCGATGATGCCTTGGTCTTTCACCAAAAGTTTTGCTTTGCCGGTTGCTTCAGCCGGAATACACGCCAGCGAACTGTAATCGCCCGGGCCAATATCCTCGCGGATTCCGTTGTTAATGATCAGTTGGAGTTCTTTTTGAAATTGCGCTTCGGTAATCATGAATTTATGGTATAACTGGCTAAAAATAATCTTTTTTTACGGATTTTGAAGCGCATCAAAGCTTAAAATTCCAGGGTGATTCGGTGTAGAACAATTGGCCGTTTTTAACTTCTAAAGGCGAATCAAAGTTGTTGGTATATAAAGCGCCCGTGCCTAAGCCTTGAGGCATCAGATTGTTTTGCAAAAAAGTCCACTGAGCAATCGCATTGAGCCCGACATTACTCTCTAAGGCAGAAGTGACCCACCAAGCTATATTCATTTTTTGGGCGAGTTCAATCCATTGGGCTGAGCCTTTGAAACCGCCCACAAAACTGGGTTTTAAAATAATATAGTGCGGGCGAATTTGTTCGAGTAAATTCTCTTGTTCTGATGCCGAAAAAACACCGATGAGTTCTTCATCCAACGCCACGGGAATCGGACTTGCGGTACAAACTTTTTTCATCTCAGAAATTTGACCTTTGGCGATAGGTTGTTCAATGCTATGAATTTTAAATTCAGCGAGTTGATTAAGTTTATCTAAAACATCATTGGATGAAAAAGCGCCGTTGGCATCGACGCGAATTTCTATTTGTTCTGCTGAATAATGCGCGCGAATAAACGCCAACAGTTCGAGTTCTTTGTCAAAATCAATCGCGCCAATTTTGAGTTTGATGCAATTGAAATTGGACTGTAATTTTTCTTCAATTTGTGCCAGCATCGAGGTTTTATCGCCCATCCAAATCAAACCATTGATGGGAATTCCCTGCTGATGTTGGGTAAACTTAGAAGGAAATAACTCAAAAGGATGTTCAGCAACCAGTGATTGAAAAGCCATTTCCAAACCAAACTGAATCGACGGAAACTCAACCAATTCTCGATACAAAACCGCTAATCCTAAATGAATATTTTGGCAAGCCCAGTGCAGTTTTTCTTCGTAATCGGGTCGATCATCTGCGCTCAGACCGCGCAAAATTCCACATTCGCCTATGCCGGTTTTACCTTCGTTTTCGAGTATGATGAACCAAGTTTCTTTTTGATGCAAAACTCCGCGCGAGGTTCCGGCCGGTTTTTTAAAATCTAACAAATATCGATGATAACGCGCTTGCATCTTATTCTAATTGCTTTAGAATTCGTTCAAAATCAGGATGATTCATGCCCAATTTTTGAAAGTTTTGAATATCGCTTTGCGCCTGCTCAGCCCAACTGGTGCTGTCGGTGACATTCTGCGCACGAAATTTTTTATATAAAGCTTTCGCCTCTGAATAATGGCCTTTGAGCAAATACGCATGAGACAATCTGAGCTGGGTGAGCAAGTCGGTCGCATCAGCTTTTTGGCAGGCTTCAAGGTATTTGAGCGCTTTGTCGTATTGTTTGGTATTGAGATAACACCAACCTATGAGGCCGTAATCGGTTGAGCGCGGAGCATCATTGACCACCGGCAAAAGCACTTTAATCGCTTCGCCGAATTTATTTTTTTCAATGAGTTGTAAAGCCTCTGTGCGCTGTTTGTCATACAAAACACTCGAAGCTCCGGATTCTTTGTAACAAGCCAAACCGCTGTCGCGAAAGGCTTTGGTTTTTTCAGCGGCCAATAATTTCTGAAACTCGTTGCATTTGTATTGCTTTTGGATTTTGTTCGATACGCAAATACAATAGTCATCGGCATCGGGCAATTTTTGTGACAGCTCGGTGGTTTTGCAAATATCGATGAGTGATTTGCGTTTATCGGTGGTCCAACCGCGGCTGAGTTTGTAATCAACCCACGGAACCACTTCTAAAACAATGCGTTCTTTAAGAATCCAGTTCTTGCTTTCAAAGCCAAACCAAATGACTTTGTTTTTAAGACAGGCGGAACTTTCAGCGGAAAGTCTGCGCGCATCTTGGCTTACGGACTCAGATTGATAAAAGCATGCTTGTGTGGTAGTGCCTTCTTTTTGATAAGCTAAAGCGGCTTCAGAACTACTAAAAAGTGCGTAGCGACATTGGTCATCACCGGAAATTTTTGACAGCAAAAACACCGCTCCTGCGGAACCCGCGCTGATTCCGGTGGGGTCGGGAATGGCTTTGAGCAACGAGACCAAACTAGAAGACATTTTTTGATTTTCGTCGAGCAAAGTGACTCTGAAAACAATTTCAGTAGTGCCGGTGGGCAATTCTTCGATGGGAACGATGATTCGGTCACGCGCCGAAACCGTGATTTGCCGCGTGGTAGCGCGCGCTTTGTCCCAATAGCCATCGGCTTGCGAGAACACCGAAAACGGAAATATCAGCAACCACAAAAAGCTTAATTTCATAACAGGTTTTGAGCTATTACTACTGCCCTAGCCCCGATTGAAGCGGTTATCCTTTTGAGCTTGGTAAGCGAAAAAGATAAAAGCGAAAAGCGGGAATGAGCTTCTAAAAATTTACAATTCGATACTTTGTCCGATTTCGAGCAACATCAAATCTTTGCCTTGGTCAAAAAACTTGCGTTTGGCCTGGTCGTGGTCAATTTCGATATAACCAAAAGTATCGTAGTGATAGCCCATGATTTTGTCACAATCCAAGAAATCTGAAGCAATGATGGCATCGTCAACATCCATGGTAAAGTTGCTGCCCACCGGCAAAATGGCCAAATCCAGCTTGGTGCGCATCGGAATGAGTTTCATATCCATTGTAAGCGCGGTATCGCCGGCAATGTAGATGTTTTTGTGCTCGCCTTCGATGACAAAACCGCCGGGATTTCCGCCGTAGCTGCCATCGGCAAAAGAACTTGAGTGAATAGCATGGACATATTTAACCACGCCAAATTCAAATTTCCAACTGCCGCCGTGGTTCATCATATGACCTTTGAAACCTTTGGCTGCATAGTGTGTGACGATTTCGGCATTGGAAACAATCACAGCTTCAGGATTGCGCGACATGATGAATTCAACATCAAGCGTGTGGTCTTGGTGCGCGTGCGTTAAAAAGACGTAATCGGGTTTGAGCGATTCAATATTGATGTGTGCCGCTTTGGGATTACCAGAAATAAAAGGATCGACCAAAATGAATTTGCCTGATACTTCAATGCCCAGTGAGGCGTGACCGTAGAAAGTAATTTTCATAAGTGCTGATTTATGCGTTGTTGACTAAAATATCTGAAAGAAAATAAATGAGGCAAAGTGAAAGTAACACCGACAACATAAAAGTGCTCAATGCGAGCTTTTTGAGTTCCGGATCTAAATCGCGTGGATTGGTGTTGTTGCGCACGGTTTTTAAATGTTTGATCATCGGAATATACGCGATTAAAAACAGATATTGATCAAAGTGAAAATCGTTGAGCACAGCAAACAAAATCACGAGCAACATGGCTCCGATGACTAAGAAATAATGATATTTTTTGGCGTTGGCTCCGCCCATGCGCACCACCAGGGTTTGCTTGCCTGATTTTCTGTCTGAGGCTTCGTCGCGCATGTTGTTCAGGTTCAAAACCCCGACACTCAAAAAACCAATAGCCGTTGCGGGTAGCAATAGCAAATATCCGTCTTCAAGTGATTTGGCAAACATAAAATAAATACCCATGGTGCTGACCAATCCGAAAAAGATAAAAACGAATAAATCGCCATATCCGCGATAGCCATAAGCAGAATTGCCCACTGTGTAACGAATTGCTGATGCGACAGCTAATAATCCCAAAACAAAAAAGAACAGCGAATAACCAAAATGGTACGTTTTGAAGGAGCAATAAATGAGCAAACAAGCCGAAAACATGGTGAGCACTGACGTAAGCAACATGGCGCGTTTCATCGCTTGCGGGGTAATTACTCCGCTTTGAATGGCGCGTTTTGGCCCGATGCGATCTTCATTGTCGGTTCCTTTGACTCCGTCGCCGTAATCGTTGGCAAAATTGGAAAGTATTTGCAAGCCCAAAGTGGTTGAAAGTGCAAAGAGCACAATCTTCCAGTTGAACATTGACTGCGACATGGCATAAAAACTTCCGACAATAATGCCAGAGACCGAAAGCGGTAAAGTTCTGAGTCTAGCGGCTTGAATCCAGTGTTTCATTGATTTTGATTTTCATTTTTAGTATTACATCCAATTGACATCGGTTTTCTCGAGTTCGTACAACCATTTATTCACATAAGGCTGAATGAGGTTCATTTGCCCTAAATCTAGGCGAATATTTCCACCGGCCGTGTACAATATCAATGAGCCAATTCCGATGCTTTTGTGCCAAAACAATTGCGATATGGCGATGCCTTGAATTTTTCCGGGTTCAATAATTTCGTGGGTAATATCCCAAGCACCGCTTTGTTTGATGATAAAATCATCGTGTACAAACAATCGATGGTTTCTGTATTTAAAATATTGAATCAGCCCTACAAAAATAACATAAATGAGTGCAGCAAAATCAAACATCGACCCGGGATTTTGATATTGTCTAAACAAGAAATAACCCACGAGTGGCAATACAATGGTCAAGAAAACAGCAAAACCCAATTTGCGAAAATTGGGGCGCAACATCACACCTCTTTGTGGATTTTTCTGATATAATAAATTCAGGATGGCGTCTTTTTCGGCAGCATTGCAACCGGGAATTTCAATATGCGTATTTTTTTCTTCGTGCTCACTGTGCGCCGTTTGCTTGATTTTCAGTTGAAGCACATCGAGTTTTTTCTGGAAATAATTCTGAGTGATGGACAAAATTTGAACTTTCTCGGGTTTAAGAATCGTACTCTTGGTATTGATCAATCCAAATGACAAAAGCAATGAACCTTTCTGACGTGTGATTTTGTAATCAAAGTAGCGAATAATGGTTCGAGCCAAATTGATTACTACTACCATAAAAAAAACAAAAGCGACCAAAAAAAACAAAGCCATTGCAATCGAGCGGCCTTCAACCAAATGATCGTATCGATTGGAATCCCAAACTTGCTCGCCTAAAATTTTTTGAAGATAATCAAGCATGGTAAAAAAGAATACCAGTAAAAGCGAAAAACTTTTGACGTAATTGGAGGTGATTCCTACTTTAATCAAACTAGGCAAACCAATACGGATAAATAGCTGATTTTCAGTTTCTGAAATTAAATTATTTTGAGCTTCCTCAATATGAGCTACAGCTGCTTTTTGGTTGTTCAACAACTCTGATTTTAAAGCCAAAGCCAAGTTGTGTGAGATGGCTTTGATTTTGCCTTCTTTTGAATTGCTTCCGGCGGTATCCACCTCTAAGCCATAAACGCCAATAACCCTCTGAATGAGTGATTGTGTGATGTTGACTTGCTGAATTTTGTGCAGCTGAACCGTAGTTTTGGTTTTGCTCAGGATGCCTTCTTGAATCACGAATTCCTGATTTTTAGAGTCGAGATAAAAAGTAAAATTAATAAACCGCAAATAAGCAATCACACCAATAACCAGTATCGTTGCGATCAAAATCAGCACAAAATACAACATACTGAACTCTTTGGCCTTAAAAAGTGTAATGGCCAAAACCGGCAAAAAAGCGCGGGCATATTCCTGCAGTGTATCGGCAAACATGACCAAAACACCCACGGGCGACTGTTTTTGCGGTTGATCAAAATTTGTGGTCATGAAAGCTCTTTTTGAATTTTGCCCATGAGCAATTGCTTGATGTTTTCGGCTTGTATTTTTTCAATACCGGGAATTTCAATATCTCCGGAGTTTCCGCCGGCAGTGAAGATTTCAATTTTGGCCAAACCAAACATTCTTGAAAAAACACCTTCATGCAGCGCAACGTGTTGAATTCGGTTGTAAGGAATCACGATTGTATTGGTCGCAATGACACCGCTTCGGTACAAAACATCGTGCTCTCTGAAAGCAAAAGCCTTTTTCTTAAAACTGATACGCGCCAAAAAAACTCCTAAAACCCAAGTTCCGGTTAAAAATCCCATGTACGGAATGAGCTCAGTTTGCATCAAAGCAACATAGGCAATCACAGCCAAAATCATGCATAAAACAATCAAAAGTTGCAGCAAAATAATCCTCCAATAAGATGGATGCAAAGCCGTAAATTGAACGGTTTCATAGCGCGGAAGCTGATTAATATCTAAGGTTTCGTTGGTGAAATTCTCCATAATCATTTATTTACGGCAACCATTTGTTCTTGCCAAAATTAGGTTTGCGTTTTTCTAAAAAAGCATTGCGGCCTTCTTTGGCTTCGTCGGTCATATAGGCCAAACGCGTGGCTTCGCCGGCAAATACTTGTTGCCCGACCATGCCGTCATCGGTGAGATTCATGGCAAACTTGAGCATCTTAATCGAAGTAGGCGATTTGGCTAAAATCTCCTGCGCCCATTGATAAGCAGTATCTTCAAGCTCTGCGTGCGGTATGACTGCATTGACCATGCCCATATCCAACGCATCTTGTGCTGAGTAATTTCGGCCTAAAAAGAAAATTTCACGGGCTTTTTTTTGACCGACCATTTTGGCAAGATAAGCAGATCCATAACCGGCGTCAAAACTGGTTACATCGGCATCGGTTTGTTTAAAAATGGCGTGCTCTTTACTCGCCAAAGTCAAATCGCAAACCACATGCAAACTATGACCACCGCCGACCGCCCAACCCGGAACTACGGCTATGACTACTTTGGGCATAAAGCGAATGAGCCTTTGCACATCGAGAATATTGAGTCTGTGATAACCATCTTCGCCCACATAACCTTGATGACCACGGGCATTTTGATCGCCGCCGGAACAAAAAGACCAAATCCCATCTTTGGCAGACGGACCTTCGGCTGAAAGCAAAACAACGCCTATAGAAGTGTCTTCTTGCGCATCGTGAAAAGCTTCGAGCAACTCGGCTGTGGTTTTAGGACGAAAGGCATTGCGCACATTGGGTCTGTTAAAAGCGATTCGAGCAACGCCATTGGATTTTTTATAGGTAATATCTTCAAATTCTTTTGCGGTAATCCAGTCAATCATATCAGTAATTGTATTAATTTAGCGTAAAAATAAAGCATTTTTTATATTTTCGGCGGCACGAAAAGACTCGATTCTGATTTATTTTTGAACAATCCAAAAGCTATGAACCGTTTTTTATCGACTAAGAATTTTTACACCGTTGCCATTCTTTGGGCTTTGGTTTTGGGCATGATTTTTCTTTTATATATTGGTTTGACAGAAGAGCATGTTTCTTTGTTTCCAGTAATCGTTATATCTGCCGTAATCGTATTGATTTTGTGGATTTTACTTGATACGCGCTACGTGATTAAAAGACACTTTTTGCTGTATCGTTCCGGGCCTTATCGCGGTAGAATTGACATTGAAAAAATTAAGAAAATCAAATACTTTTCAGGATTGTACGTTCCGGTAACCATGAAACCTGCGCTGGATACCAAAGGCTTTATCATCACATATAATCAATATGACGATGTATATGTATCGCCTGCTAAGCGTGAAATTTTCTTGTCGGAATTGCTCAAAATCAACCCGAATATTGAAGTAGTCGAAAGTTAATCAATCAGGTAAATTCCGTCTTCTTTGAGCTCAATCAATCGTTCGCGATAGAGCACACCTACTGCCTTTTTAAAGGCTTTTTTACTCATGTTCAACAAAGTTTTGATATCGTCCGGATGGCTGTTGTCGTGTAACTTGAGATATCCTTTGCCCGAACGCAATTTCTCTAAAATTTGAACAGCGCTGGCTTCGATATGATCAAAACCTTGCGGTTGCAATGAAATATCCAGTTTATGATCGGGTCGGACAGCTTTGACAAAACCTTTTAATCGATCGCCTAAACGAATGCGGTCATCAAAAATTTCATCTTTATAAATCAAGCCTTTGTGCTTTTGGTTGACAATAACATTCAGCCCGAGTTCAGTGCTGTGCGATACAATTAAATCAACTTCTTGACCTTTCTCAACAGTTAACTCTTCATTGCTTAAAAACTGATTCGTTTTGCTCGAAGCCACCAATCGCTGCGTTTTTTCGTCTAGGTATAAATACACCAAATAGCGTTTGCCCTGCTCCATTTTGCGCGCTTGTTCTTTAAACGGAACAAACAAATCTTTCTCTAAACCCCAGTCGAGAAAAGCGCCCAATTGATTGACGTAATTCACACGCAACAACGCAAAATCGTTTAGGTGAATATAGGGATCAAGCGTAGTAGCGACCGGTCTTTCTTGCTGATCGAGATAAACAAAAACACGCAACTCGTCACCAATTTTATATTGCTTGGGAACATATTTATTGGGCAAAAGTATTTCATCGTCTGAAGACGGATTTCCCAAAAACAAACCTACGCCGGTGCTCCTGAGAATGATAAGTTGGTGATATTGTCCGATGTCAATCATAGTGATTTTAAAGCGCGAAGATACGAATTTTAAGGTGCTAACATTCATGTCTACCTCAAATCTACCTATGTTTCCCAGGCCAGAAAATTATATTTTATACTTTTGATTCAAAGAGCAAATCCTATGAAAAAATTATTCCTTCTTGTTGCTGTGTGCTTTTTATCAGAAGTTCAGGCGCAGACCTTTGAATGGGTCAAAGCACCCGCGATAAATTTCAATGCCAATCCGGATATGATTGGTTATGTAACAACCACTGATTTAGAAAACAATGTTTATTTGTCGGGGTTTGTTGACAACAAGTATGTTTACACCGATATTTTTGGTGATTTATTTTTTAAAAAATACGACACAAACGGAAATCTGCTTTGGGAAAAAACCTTTACCGGAAAAGGTCAAGTCTATAAAATGATTACCGACAGTCAAAAAAATATTCTTGTCTGCGCGGCTTATGTCAACCTTTTGAATTTAGGTGATGTGCAATTCAATACGATAGAACAAGGTGTTCAAGCCATTGTATTGAAATTTTCTCCGGATGGTTCGCTTTTATGGAACCAGCAAATTGAAATCAATGAATTTGCCGATGTATATTTTAAATCATTGGTTGTCGATGCCCAAAACAACATTTACATAGGTTATGACGATTTTGGCAATTCCTATATTGAAAAACTAAGCCCTGAAGGAAATTCTTTAATGACCATCACCCAGAACAACGTAAGTTTGATTTCGTCCGTCAGTGTGGACAATCAAGGAAATATTTATGCAGCGGGTTCTTGTGCAAACATAAATGCAAATTTCAACGGAACCAGCGCGGCAACTAACTTTCAATACAATACTTACGTGAGTAAATACAATGCTTCTGGTAATTTTCAATGGGTAAAATATGTCGAAGATATTACCTGTCCCACTCCGCAAGTAGTGGCCTATGCACCCGATGAAGTGTATTTTTGCTCTGAATTAAACGGCAATTTTGCTTTTGATAATCTAGCAATTGAAGGACCTCAATCGAGTTTTATGAGCGATTTCTTTCTGACCAAAATCAATACTCAAGGCGAATTTCAGTGGGTGCGTGAAATCATCGGAAGTGGAAGGGCTTATCTCGGCCATCGAAACTTTTTAAATCTCGACGCACAAGGAAACATCTATTTTGTAGGCAGTTTTTCTGAAAACATTAGCTGGAACAGCCAATTTCAATCGCAATCCAACGGATTTAAAGATGCTTTGTTGCTCAAATACAATCCACAGGGCGATGTGGTTCTAACCAAATCCGTTGGCGGCAGCGGATATGACCGATTTGACAGCGTTAGTGTTGATACGAACGGAAACATTTACCTAAGCGGCATGGGCAACGGCTCTTTTCAGTTTGATGCTGTTCCCTTTGCAGGAACTTCTTTATACAGTCCGTTTTTAGCGAAGTTAAATCCGACTTTACTCAGTGTTTCTGAACAAAATTCATCGGCTGTTTCGATTTATCCCAATCCGGTAAGCAATCTATTTTACGTGAATTCTAACCAAATAAAAACACTGACTCTTTACAATTTACTCGGTCAAAAAATCAAAGAATTGAGCAACCAAGCTTCCGGAATTGACATTTCTGATGTAGCAAACGGAACTTATTTACTCAAAACCGATTCAGGAATTTCGCTAAAACTCTGTAAAAATTAAGCGAGTTCTTTAAAGTACTGCAACAGAATTTTGTCATTTTCGTGCGCCGGGGTAAATACCTCTAAAAGACTCGGCTTTTCGTGATGCGTGAAGAGTTGCTTGGTCTGAACAATCAACTCATTTTCATTGTGAGCTGTCAGATATTTGAATCCAAACATCTTGGCTAAATGCTCGCCGGTTAGTTGATGTTCCGTTTCAAAAAAAGTGTGAAAAACCTTGTTCTCTTGATGCCCGGGCAAAATTCTAAAAATACCGCCGCCACCATTGTTGATCAGGATAATTTTGAAGTTTTTGGGAATGTAATTATTCCAAAGCGCATTGCTGTCATATAAAAAGCTGATGTCGCCCGTAATTAAAACTGTCGGTTCTTGGTGTTGGGTGGCAGCTCCGATGGCAGTTGATGTACTGCCGTCAATACCACTGGTTCCGCGGTTGCAAAACACCGAAATCGCATCATTGATATCGAACAACTGCGCATAGCGAATGGCCGAACTATTGCTGATTTGCAACATCGCTTTTTGAGGCAATCTTGAAAGAACAATTTCAAAAACTTTTAAATCTGAAAACGGAACCTTATTCAAATAAACTTTGTGTTTACGCTCGCGCATGATTTGAATTTCTCGCATTTGCGCTGCGTATTCGCTCGGAACCATTTTGGTAAACGGTAAAATCTGATGAAAAAACTCATTGGGCTGTGCTTCAAAATGATGCGCCAAAGCGCCAAAAGTATTGTAAGCTCTGAGCGGATCTACATGCCAGTGATGTTCCGGACGATGGTTGCGCAGTAAAGCCTTGATGCGTTTTGAAACAATCATTCCGCCAAAAGTAATCAACACTTCAGGTCTGAATTGCGCAATATCTCGGTCTTTAAACGGTGTAATAATCGAGTCAATATGATTCAGAAAAGACGGATGATGCAAATTCGAACTTGCCTCTGTCATCACCACTATCGACGGATCTGAAGCCCACCATTCGATGATTTCCGCATCAATTTCATTCGGTTCAAGCGTGCCGACCAAGATGAGTTTCTTTTGGGCAGAATTCCAAATGTTGGTACAAGCAATGATATCTTCAATTGAAATATTCTTAAAAACCTTAGCAAAGCCCGAAATAGTTGGGTCAACCGAAAGTTTGCGCGACATCAAATACAAAGGTTCTTCAAACGGAGCATTGATGTGTGTCGGTCCTTTTTGCGTATGAGCAACGGTGATGGCTTCGTTGATTTTGTAGTCGTTTTCATAACTTTCGCCTTCGGTCAAATTGGCGTTGTAGAGCGAATGATTTTCAAAAACATTGACCTGACGAATCGTTTGTCCGTCACCAATATCAATTTTGTTTTGCGGTCGATCAGCCGAAATCACAATTAACGGAATTTGACTGTAAAAAGCCTCGGCAAAAGCCGGATAATAATTAAGCAAAGCCGAGCCTGAAGTACAAACCAAAGCCACCGGTTTTTTGATTTGTTGCGCGATGCCCAAAGCAAAAAAACCAGCCGAACGCTCATCGGCAATACTGTAACAATGAAATTGCGGATTGGCCGTAAAACCCAGTGTTAACGGAGCATTACGCGACCCCGGCGATATGACAATATGAGTAACACCTTTAGCCAGACAAATCTGAATAATACTTTGCGCTAAAGGTATTCTGGGGTAATTCATCTTTTAAAAATGTGTCGCAAATTTACAACAACCATTTAATTTAGCAGACCGTTAGCAATTAATTTGTTGCAAAACCCAATATATTTGTCTGAGTTTGGTAAAATATCCTAATCTATGAATCTGAAGCTTTTCATTCTTTTGTGCGGCTTATTTTCGTTGAACCTAACAGCTCAAGGTAAAATTGACTTTGACGGTTCCGGATTTAACTCAGTGATGCAACGCGCCAAAAAAGAACACAAACCTGTTTTTTATATGCTTTATGCTACTTGGTGCGCGCATTGCAACAAAATGAAACAAGAAGTTTTTACCGATACGCTCGTGAGCAACTTCATCAACAAAAACTACATCAGCGCATGGCAAGACATTGAAAAAGGCGAAGGTGAAATGTTTAAAAAGAAATTTGGCATCAAGTTTTTTCCGACCTTTATTTTCTTTGATGAAAACGGAAGAGAACTATACAACATCAGCGGCGAATTCAAACCGGCCGAATTTGTAACCGAAGCCAAAAACGCGCTTATTCCAGAAAAACAATTGCCCTATCTCGAAGCACAATTCAATGCCGATGTGAGCAATGCCGACAAATGTTTGGCTTACTTATCAGCGCTCAACAAAGGCCGCGACCGTCAACTGCTCTCGCCTATTGCCGCCAAATATCTGGCTACCCAAAAAGATGAACAGCTTGTGAGTGCCAACAACTGGAAAATCATCGCCAACGGCGTGACGGATATTCAATCGCGCGAATTTCAGTACGTGCTGGGTCATATCAAAGAATTTGAAGGTGTATCTTCGGCCAAACGCGTTCAGCGAAAAATTGAAAACACTGTCAATGAATTTCTATCTCCGGCGGTTGAACTCAGCGATACTTTAACGTATCACAAACGACGAGCGATAGCCCAAACCATCAACATGCGCCGCGTTGATTCGCTGCTTTTTGGATTTGATACGCAATTAGCCGTCAAAGTCAACAACTGGAAAAATTATCGAAAAGCTACCGCTGCAAACACAGAAAAATTTGTGTGGAACGATGCCAAAATGCTTTTAGAGATCGCCGGAAATTATCAGAAAAACATTGTTGAATCCGCTGCAATACTCGATGCGATTAAATGGACTCAGCGCGCCATTGCCCTCAACGAAACTTATGATGCCGAAATATTGCTCGCGCGCCTATATCTAAAAAATAAGAACAAAAAAATGGCGCAACAATGGGCTGAAAAAGCCAAGGCCAAGAACGCTTCTTTTGGCTGGAAAACTGCCGAAGCCGATGAAATTCTGTCTCAAATCAGCACTAAAAATTGACCCTTAAAATGATTAGAAAAGCCACAGCCGAAGATGTACCGGCAATTTTGTCGATTGTGAACCACGCGATTTTGCATACCACCGCCAATTATTTATATGAGGCCCTAACTTTGGCTGATCAACAAAAATGGTGGCAAGACAAACAAACCAAAAACTTTCCGGTATTGGTGGCCGAAGAAAATAATCAAGTGATTGGATTTGCCTCTTATGGAACTTTTCGAGAGAAAATTGGGTATCGATTTACCGTCGAGCATTCAGTATACGTGGCTCCTGAATGGATTGGAAAAGGCATCGGCTCAAAATTGCTTACAGCGCTTATTGAATTGGCCAAATCAGAAGGTTATCACACCATGATTGGCGGAATTGACGCCGAAAACCAAGACAGTATAGCTTTTCACGAAAAGTTTGGCTTTACAAAAGTGGGACTCATCAAGCAAGCGGCCTTTAAGTTTGACCGCTGGCTCGATTTGCAATTTGTGCAGTTGATGCTTTGATTATGATTTAATCCAATTGAGGATTTCAGCATCGGTTGGCAGCGTTTGCGGTGCAACTACTTTGACCAAATGGCCTTTTTCATCGATGAGGTATTTTTGAAAATTCCACTCAACTTCCGAATCTTTATAACCATTTTTGGCTTTTTGAGTGAGAAACTGATAAATCGGATGCATATCGCTTCCTTTTACAGAGATTTTTGACATCATCGGAAAAGTTACCCCGTAATTGAGTTCACAAAACTGACTGATTTCGGCATTGGTGCCCGGTTCTTGAGATGCAAAATTGTTTGCAGGAAAACCCACAATCACCAGGCCTTGGCTTTTGTATTTTTTGTATAAAGCTTCTAAATCTTTATACTGAGGAGTTAGCCCGCATTTTGAAGCCGTGTTGACTACCATGATTTTTTTGCCTTTGAGCGATGAAAAATCAAAGGTTTTACCGGATAAATCGTTTACTTTAAACGAGTAAATGGTTTGTGATTCCATAGTTGCTTTTTTGGAAGTTGGATTTTTTTTCTGCGCCCAAAAATTCGTTGTCAACATCAGGCAGAACAGTAAACTCAAAGTTGTTTTCATAAGAATTATTTTAGGCTAAATTATCTATTCTGTCAGAAAGCAAATAAAAACGAATCATAAAGTTATCAAAAATAAGAAAGCCCGCAAATCTAATTCTACGGGCTTTCTACCAACACAATTAAAACAAACAACAAAACTGCCTAGCAATTTTTCCTGTATTCAATTACGAAAAAGAAAATGCTTTGGTTTTAAATCGTCTTTTAGCGTCTGTGATTTGATATTTGTTTTTAGATTTGTAGAAACCAATCCAATCCGTTATGACACAAGATGACTTATTACCTTTGATAAGGGCACAAGAAAGCCGTGGCTTTACATTGCTGTACGATATGTATTCGAAAAGTTTGTTTGCCGTAATCAGCAATTTAATCAAAGACAAAGAAGAGGCAGAAGATGTTTTGCAAGAAGTATTTGTCAAAGTATGGAAGAACATTGATTCGTATAGTGAATCCAAAGGCCGTTTTTATACTTGGATGCTGAACATCGCCAGAAATTCAGCCATTGACAAACTAAGATCTAAAGGCCATAAAAACAGTCAAAAAAACCTGTCGGCTGATAATTTCGTACATCTGCTTGACGACAATAGCAGAACAAATCACAAAATTGATACAATCGGAATTCAGGAATTTGTCAAAAAACTAAAACCGAAATGTATTGCGCTCATTGAATTGCTATTCTTTAAAGGTTATACCCAACAAGAAGCAGCTGACGAACTAGAACTTCCGTTGGGAACTGTAAAAACGCAAAACAGAAGTTGTATCAATGATTTGAGAAACTATTTAAAAATTGCCCCATGACATCATCAGAATATATCAGTTCAGGAATTTTAGAACTTTATGTATATGGTTTGCTCAGCGAATCTGAAAACCAAACCATCGCACAATTGGCCCTTGATAACGCCGAAGTAAACCAAGAAATTATTGAAATCGAAAAAGCCATCATCGATTTATCATCGAGCTTCTCACCTGTTTTATCCCTCAGAAATTTTGAAGCTATACAAGAGAAACTCGCATTGAAACACGGAAAAACCGTCTCAATAGCACCAACTTCAAACACAAACAAATATTGGGGTTGGGCGGCCGCTGCGGTTCTTTTACTGGCTACAGGATATGAATTCATGCGCTTGAACCAAACACAATTGGAAGTAGCTACGATTCAGAACGAGAAAATAAAACTCGAAGAAAGTTTGGTCAACAGCGAAATCAAATACCAACAGGCTGAAGACAAACTCACGGTCATTCTTGATAAGAATAATACCGTAATTTCCTTGGCCGGACAAGCCGCAGCACCACAAGCATCGGCTCGGGTTTTTTACAATAAAAACACACAAACGGTTTATGTAGATGCCTCAGGATTACCGGAACCGCCTGAAGGAAAAGTCTATCAGGTTTGGGCGCTCAAACTCAATCCGCTTACACCAACGAGTATTGGTTTGTTGGCAGATTTTAAAGGTGATGGACCTAAACTTTTTGCTGTAGACAAAGCCTCAGGTGCCGAAGCTTTTGGAATCACTTTAGAACCGGCCGGCGGAAGCAAAAGCCCAACTTTAGAGCAATTGTACACGCTCGGGAAAGTGTAAATCAAACAAAAATAACTAAGAACCGCTCAGAAATGGGCGGTTATTTTTTGCGCCCAACAAATCGAATCACACTGCCCAATCCGTTGTGATACAAACCTTCGCTGAGCTCAATTTCTTTTTCTTCAAGCAAAATCACTTCATAATCAGAAAAATCTTCTTGAATTTCTTCGATTGAAAACAACGAAGCTAAATCTCTCGGGCCGCCTACTTTTTCGTTGCGCGCGATATAATCGAGATGTTTTTTGCTGAAGGCTTCAAAAATGACATAACCGTCTTTGCGGATGTATTGATGGAGCAAACGATGCAATTGCGATTTAATTTCAGCCGGAAAATGCGCATAAATCAAAGCCATTGCGTCAAATTCTTCAGATTGATAACCGAGCGTTTCGAGCAAACCCACGCGATAATCAATAGTTACTTTGTTTTTGTCCGCCAACGCAAATGCTTTTTTTTGACCTTCACTACTGATGTCAAAAGCTGAAGTTTTCCAACCATTTCGGGCGGCATAAACGGCATTTCGACCTTCGCCTTCCGCCGGAAATAAAATTTTACCCGGAGCTAATAAGTCTAATTGTTCTCTGAGAAATTCATTCGGATTTTCGCCATAGGCAAATTCCTCAGCTTTGTATCGTTCATCCCAACGCTGGGTCCAGAGGTCGCTCATTTATTTTTTGTAGTATTTACGATAAAAGATATATGAAACAAATCCCAAAACAGCCACGCAAGCCACAGAATAATACACAAATGAAGGCGTAACCACTTTATCACCGCTGGCGTACGAATGCATCCCGGTAAGGTAAAAATTCACCCCAAAATAGGTCATCAAAATCGAATAAAAAGCTACCACACTCATCAGGTTAAAAACCCAACGACCGCGCAAACTCGGCACAAATCGCGCATGAATCACAAAGGCATAAATCATAATACTGATGAGCGCCCAGGTTTCTTTCGGGTCCCAACCCCAATAGCGTCCCCAACTCTCATTGGCCCATTGTCCGCCCAAGAAGTTTCCGATGGTGAGCATGATGAGTCCGATGGTGAGCGCCATTTCATTGATATAGGTTATTTCTTGGATGTTGAGCTCCATTTTGGCTTTGTTCTTTTCATTGGTGAAAATCATGAGCAACAACGACACAACCCCGAGTATCATTCCAAGGGTAAACGGTCCGTAACTGGCCACAATCACCGCCACGTGAATCATGAGCCAATAAGAATTGAGCACCGGCTGTAAGTTGGCAATGGACGGATCCATCCAGTTCCAATGCGCAATCATCAATATCATGGAAGCCACAAAAGTTCCCGAAGCCACCGTCAATTTGGATTTGATGTCAAAAGCCAACGTAAAGAACATCGTTGCCCAAGCCACATAAATCATGCTTTCATAAGCATCGCTCCAAGGCGCATGGCCTGAAATATACCAACGCGCAGCTAACCCGGCGGTATGCAACAAAAACAACAAACCAATTAAAATATGGAAGGCATTGATGGCGTAGCGCAAAAATTTCTTTTCAAAAAAGATGTTCAAAATCGTCACCAACAACATCAATACACCGGTGAGCATATATAAATAGTAGAGTTTTTTGAAGATATCGTACTTGTTATAGGTGATTTCAGAGTCGATTTTATCCTCGCTCGGACGCACCGCGGCGCCAAACTTTTTCTGATAATTCTCGATGCTTTGCAAAAAGAAATTAGCATTGACATATTTGCCTTTGATTTCAGCGCTGTCTAGAGCCTGCATGTATAATGGCAAAATATTTTTGGCAAAAGTAGAATCAATCCCGTGAATGTTGGCTTTGTCGAGTTCTAGATAAGAAACCCATTTGTTGTTTTTGTCATTCGGAATCGGATAAATGCGCAAAATGCTTCCGCTGAGCGCCGAATTGAGCAAGTTGACTTTGCGATCGGTCTCGATAAAATCTTTCTGAAATTGATCGGGAACAGCCGCTTTATAGGCTTCTTCTAAATAAGGCGAAAGCTTGTAGTTTCCGTCGTTGTCAAAGAATTTAATAAACGGCGCATATTTTTGTTTTGCATCAACACCGATGATTTTGCGAATACTGTCATTTCCTGATTTGAGGTAAATAAGCGGAACTTCAAACCACAACCGCGGAAACTGTGTCATCGACAAAAACACTTGGTCAGAGTTGAGTTCTTTATAAGTATCGCTTTTGCTGACTTTGCGCAACAATTCTGATGAAAACGTATTGATGGGTTTCATACGCCCACCTTCGTCTTGCACGATTAATCTTCCGAATTTAGCGGCGTGTTCTTCAGAGGTTTTATAGCGATTAATCAGTGAATCTATCTGTTGTAATTTGGGCGCTTGCTGATGTACATGGCTTTGTGAAAACAACTGTAAGCTCAAAAATAGAAATACCACCGAAAGCAATTGTGATTTTTTCTGCTTGACCACTTCCAGTTTGCGTTTGACTTCTGCAAAACGTGAATGTTTGGTGAACATGATGGCCATAAGCGAGAAGAACAACAAGAAATATCCCATGTAGGTTATCATCGTGCCCCAATAATCGTGGTTGACCGAAAGTACCGTTCCTTGCTCATCCGGATCAAAAGACGATTGAAAAAAGCGATATCCTTTGTAATCCAAAATGTGGTTCATAAAAATGCGCGCATCTTGTTTTTGGTTGCCGTCAATAACGGTTACTTTGCTTTCAAAAGCGGCATAACTTTTATCGGTGCCTGGATATTTTTGAGCGATGAAATCATTGAGTTTAATTTGAAACGGCAATTCGTAGACTTTACTACCAAAACTTAAGGTAAAATCGAGTTGACCAATTTTAAACATTTCCGGAGCTCCGGCGCTGCCTTTGGTTCCGAGCAAAGTAATTTCTTTGGTTTGCCCTTGTGATGCAACGGTAACAATGAGTGCGTCTTCGTGTTTTTTTGATTTAAAATCATTTTTGGCCACGAATGTTTTGAATCCTTTTTTGGCAGATTCCGGAAACACAAACTGCGTTCCGCCCACTCGGTATAAGGAGCGCAACATTAAAGGTTGTGTGGCATTTTTGACCAATTGCCCTTGTGCTCTGTCTGCCATGCGCATGTATTGACCATCAAAAGGCGCTTGAATGGTGTATACATTTCCGGTGGTGTTGATGTTGATGGCGCCTTGAACAAATTTATTGAGCGAGAACAACATATTGTGGATGTTCTGAACCTCGCCTTCTTTGAGAAAATGCTCGTGCCGCGAACCATCACCGGACTCCACCATTTTCATATACAAAGTTCCTTTGGCGTCTTCACGAATGGTTTCGGTGGCGCCCATCAAGTAATTTTTGTAGCTTACTTTAAACGGAATATCTGCAAAATCACCTTGGATGTCAAAATCGTTATTAGTTACCGGCGAAAGCAGTAATGGTTTTTCAAAAATGCGGCGTTTCATGCTTCCTTTGTAATCGCCATCCACAAAAAGTGTGAGGAACGTTCGGTCAGAATAAACCTTATTTTCGGTGGCTTGTTCGCGAATTGGCATCATGCCTTCATAACTGATATAACGCGTGATAGCCGCTCCAATGATGATGAAAATGAAGGACAAATGCAGTAATAAAGTCGCCCATTTTTCTTTGCGCAGCAGTCGATAACGTGGGATGTTTCCGATGAAATTAATCAAGAAGAACAAATGAATCGCTTCAAACCATTTGGTGTTATAAATCAGTATGCGCGCAGTATCAGTGTTGTAGGTGCTTTCGATAAAGGTTCCGGTGGCCATGGCAACAGCATAAGCTATGAATAAAAACGCCATGAGTCGGGTTGAAAACAAGAAGGAAAGTATCTTTTTTTCCATCAAAATAGGATTAGTGAAACGACACGCAAAAGTAGATAAAAATGTTCATTGGATGATGGCTTTTCGTTTGGTTTTAATTGTTAATTATCCGCCAAATTTTTCACGATTTTAAAATCAGTCAATCGTGGTTTTATCCGCAGTTTTTCAATAATTTTGCGGCATGATAAAAATTGGAATTATCGGTTCTGGTAATGTGGCGCATCATCTGATTCGGGCCTTTCAAAAAGCTGAAGGTATTGAACTGGTTCAAGTAGTGGCAAGACAACCACTGGCTTTGCAAGATGTGATTGATACTTCTAAAATCATTACCAACATAGCCGATTTACAACCCATTGATTTGTGTATCATCGCCGTAAGTGACCATGCTATAAATACTGTAAGCCAACAAATTAAACTTAAAAATTGTATAGTCGCGCATACTTCCGGAAGCATGGCTTTAGAGGTTTTGTCACAAGCCAGAAGCGCAGTGTTTTATCCGTTGCAAACCTTTTCGAAAAACAAAACGGTTGATTTTAAAAAAGTGCCGATTGCCATTGAAACAGCTCTTCCTGATGATGGTCAGTTATTAGAAATGGTGGCCAAAAGTATATCGGAACATATTTATTACATCAACTCACAACAGCGCAAAGCCTTACATGTAGCGGCTGTTTTTGTGTGCAATTTTGTCAATCATATGTATGTTTTAGGTGAAGAAATTTGCCGTAAACACCAAATGCCATTTGATTTATTAAAACCTTTGATTGCAGAAACTGCCGCAAAGATTGAAGTTTTATCGCCCAAAGAAGCGCAAACCGGACCGGCGATTCGTCGAGATCATCAAACCATCGAAGCGCATTTGGCCATGCTTACAGAACAAGAACAAAAAAATATTTACGCTTTACTGACCCAATCCATTCAAAAATATGAGTAAAAGCTACAAAGAAATTATGAATCAAATTACGACCTTTATTTTGGACGTAGATGGCGTGTTGACTGATGGTTCAGTGCACGTTAGCCCAACCGGTGAAATGCTCCGCATCATGAACATCCGCGATGGCTTTGCGATGAAAGCGGCACTTGAAAGCGGCTATAATGTCTGTATCATCTCGGGCGGAAACAATGAAGGCGTGCGCATTCGCCTGAGAAATTTAGGCATTACCGACATCCATTTGGCCTCGCCGGATAAAGTTGAAACTTTTAAAGAATACATCGAGTTGTATCAAATCAAACCCGAACAAGTTTTGTATATGGGCGATGATATTCCGGATTATCACGTGATGCAATTAGTAGGTTTGCCCACTTGTCCGCAAGATGCAAGCCCAGAAATTAAAGCCATTTCAAAATACATTTCTCACAAAAATGGCGGGCGTGGTGCTGTGCGAGAAGTGATTGAACAAGTGATGCGCGTTCAAGGAAAATGGCATACGTATTACAATGGTCAACACGATTAATTTTATTCCGATAAATGATCCTAGATTTTTTTAAACTTATTCGCTACCGCAATTTACTGATGATTGCGCTGATGCAATTTTTGTTTCGTTATACTTTTCTGATTTGGCAAGATGTTCCGTTGGCCTTGAGTGATTTTCAATATGTTTTGCTGGTATTGTCGACGATTTTTATTGCCGCCGGTGGTTATGTCATCAACGATATTTTTGATCAATCGACTGATGCCGAAAACAAACCGCACAAGGTTTTTATCGGTCAGGCATTTGCTGAAAGCACTGCCTATAATATATATGTGGCCTGCACAACCTTGGGCGTCGGGCTTGGATTTTATTTATCCAATGTGATCAACAAACCGAGTTTTGCTACTTTGTTTATTTTGATTGCGTCTACTTTGTATTTGTATGCATCAAATTTGAAACAGAACTTACTTATTGGCAACATCATCATTGCAGCTTTACTCTCGGTAAGCGTTTTAATTATTGGTGTTTTTGAATTGTATCCGGTGACAAATTCTGAAAATCAACCGCAAATGCGCGTTTTGTTTTCGATTATGATTGATTATGCGGTGTTTGCTTTTGTGGTGAATTTTTTGCGCGAAATTGTCAAAGATCTCGAAGATGTCAATGGCGATTACAATCAAGGCATGACTACTTTGCCTATTGCCTTGGGCGTAAAAAGAACTACGCAAGTTGTTTTTGTTTTGAGTTTTGTTCCTATTGGAATTTTGCTCTATTACATCAATAAGTATTTTATTGAGAATAATTTGTGGATTTCAGTCGGATATGCTTTATGCACGGTTGTAGCGCCTTTGATCTATTTCAGTATCAAAATTTTCTCGGCCAAAAAGAAAAAAGATTTTGCGCATTTAAGCAGTATTTTAAAGATTATTTTATTGTTTGGCATTATTTCAATTGCTGTGGTTACCTATAATATTCATCATCATGCTTAGAGAAAAATATAAAGATTACAAGATTATTCTCGCTTCAGGTTCGCCAAGAAGACAACAGTTTTTGAGGGATTTAGACATAGATTTTGAAATTCGCCTCAAAGAAGTTGATGAAATTTATCCAGAAGAATTACACGGCGTGGCCATTCCGGAATATTTAGCCCGACTTAAAAGTACAGCCTTTGACGGTGAATTAAATAATCGTGAAATGCTTATCACCAGTGACACCATTGTTTGGCATGAAGGTAAAGCGCTCGGAAAACCAGTAGATTATGACGATGCGGTGGCGATGCTGAAATCACTTTCTGGCAAAACACATATAGTATATACAGCGGTTTGCTTTAAAACAATTTCGACTTTTGATATGATTACTGCCAAAACTGAAGTAACTTTGCACCTTATATCAACGGAAGAAATAAAATACTATCTAGATAAATTTGCCCCTTTTGATAAGGCAGGCAGTTATGGTATTCAAGATTGGATAGGCAATATTGGCGTAGCCTCTATTAACGGAACTTATACTAATGTGATGGGATTACCGGTTGATTTGGTCTATGACTACCTTAAAAAACACAATATTTAGAAATATTTATCTTACAAAAAAAGTTAAATAATGCATTTTATCGATTATTTTATGCATTTAATCTGATTTTGATAAAAATTTATTATTACTTTTACACCCAGATAATAGCAATTCCGTATATGACATTGAATTGCCAATTGTTTTGATTATGAAAAGATTCGTACTTACATTCTTGACATTAATTATCTTAGCTCATGTATCGCATGCACAAATTGATCCTCAAAAAACTGGAGGAGCGCCTTTAGTTGACCCTCATACTAATTGTCAATTGAGGTATTATTACTTCCCGAATATTGAAGCTTATTTTGATACTCAGAAAAGAATTTATTATTTCAAACAAGATGGGCAATGGGTTACTGCCGAAGAAATTCCAGATGGCTATCGCGGATATTCAATTTACAACAAAGTAAATGTATTCATCAATGATTACGACGATGAAGACCCGTGTCAATTTATTGAAATACACCGAAAAAAATATCCTTACATTAACAACGACAGAGCCCTCAAACTGATGCTCTCTAAACAATAACGGTTGTTAAAATCTTCTTAGGCTTTGTGCCGCTTTTTAATTTATCGTTACTTTTGAAGCTATTGCAAAAATCAACTCATGCATAAGCTTTATCGTTATTACTTTTTCTTAACTATAGGTTGTTTTCAAGGCATTTGGGCACAACAACCGGACAAGCCCAATTCAGTAAGCATTTATCATCAAATTCAAAAGTTGAACTTTTTGGGTTCAGTGCTTTACATAGCTGCCCATCCCGATGATGAAAACACTCGATTAATTACTTATTTGGCCAATGAAAAAAATGCCAGAACCGGCTATTTATCGCTTACTCGTGGCGATGGTGGTCAAAATTTAATAGGTTCTGAATTGCGTGAATTGTTGGGCGTTATTAGAACCCAAGAGCTCATCGAAGCCCGAAAAATTGACGGCGGAGAACAATTCTTTTCTCGCGCCAACGATTTTGGTTTTTCAAAAACACCTACTGAAACCTTACAGATTTGGGATAAAGATGCCGTACTGAGCGATGTGATTTACAACATTCGAAAATTCCAGCCAGATATCATCATTAATCGATTCGATGCCAGAACGCCCGGAACTACCCACGGGCATCACACCGCTTCTGCCCTACTTAGTCTTGAAGCGTTTGACAAAACCAATCAAGCAAATGTCTGTCCGGAACAATTAAATCTTGTATCAACTTGGCAACCTAAACGCGTCTATTTTAACACTTCGTGGTGGTTTTACGGCAGCAAAGAAAAGTTTGAAAAAGCCGACAAATCAAAGCTAACTGCGCTCAACATCGGTGTTTATTATCCGGCGGTTGGAAAATCAAATCAAGAAATTGCAGCACTTAGCCGAAGTCGGCACCAATCGCAAGGTTTCGGAAGCACCGGAACTCGAGGCGAAGAAACCGAATATCTCGAATTGCTCAAAGGTGATATTCCGCAAAATCCGAACAATCTTTTTGAAGGCATTGATACGAGTTGGAACCGAGTCAAAGGCGGAAAAGCCATTGGTGAATTGCTGGCTCAAGTAGAGAAAAACTATGATTTTAAAAATCCAGCCGCAAGCGTTTCTGATTTGGTCAAAGCCTATGCAATGATTCAATCGCTTGAAGATGCACATTGGAAAAACATCAAATCTGAAGAAATCAAAAACATCATCGCCGCTTGTGCCGGATTGTATTTAGAAGCCGTTGCCTCTTCAGCAGATGCAACTCCGGGCAGCAAAATCAAGATAAAACTTGAAGCCATCAACCGAAGCGAAATCACTATCAATTGGCCATCTTATTCATTATTACCAGCTACCGAAATTGATGCGCAAACCTTTCTCAGACCGATACAATCCGAAACTTTTTCATTAAAAAACAACAAAGACATCACCGAGGAAGTTGACTTTACAATCCCGGATAAAACTACGTACACGCAACCTTATTGGCTCGCATCAGAAGGTTCTGTGGGTATGTATCGCGTTGACGAACAGAAGAAAATCGGTCTTCCGGATATCATTCGCGAAGTCAAAGTAAACTTTGAACTAAATATTTTGGGCGTCCATATTCCGTTTGAACGAAATGTGGTTTACAAATACAACGACGATGTACGCGGCGAAGTTTATCAACCCTTTGATATTGTTCCTGAAGTCAGTACAACCATAACCAACAATGTACTGTTGTTTAACAAACACCGAGCGCAAGAAATCGAAGTCAAAGTCAAAGCCGGCCGCGATCAAGTAAAAGGGCAGTTAACATTGGATGTTCCGGCAGATTGGAAAATTTCTCCCGCTCATTTTAGTTTTGATTTGGCCCAAAAAGGCGCTGAACAATCTTTTACTTTTGAGGTAACTCCACCCAAAACGCCTGGCGAAGTTGTTGTAAAATCAATAGCTACGGTCAATGAAAAGCAATTTTCAAAAGAACAAATCAACATTCGATATCCGCATATTGCCCAGCAACAAGTACTCAAAAATGCCCAAGCGCGACTCATCAAACTCGACATCAAAACCGGCGATGAAAAAATTGCCTACATCATGGGCGCCGGAGATGAAGTTCCAAAATATCTCAAGCAAATGGGATATGAAGTAAGCATTGTAAAACCTGAAGAAATTACCGCTGAAAAACTCGCCTCATTTGATGTAGTGATGACCGGTATTCGCGCTTACAACACCATTCAAGCCTTGGCCTATAAGCAATCTGTATTACTTGATTTTGTCAAGCAAGGACACACCATGATTGTGCAATACAACACTTTAGATGATTTAGTCACGCCAAATATGTCGCCCTATCTTTTAAAAATTTCGCGCGATCGCGTAACCGAAGAAAACGCCGAAGTTAGTTTTTTGGCTCCGCAACATCCGATTTTGAATAAACCCAATACAATTACCGCTAAAGATTTTTCGGGTTGGAAACAAGAACAAGGTTTGTATTACCCAAGTGAATGGGACGCTGCCTTCAAACCAATCATCAGCGCACACGATCAAGGCGAAACACCAAAAAATGGAGCCATTCTGGTAGCTGAGCTGGGTAAAGGACATTATATTTACACAGGCTTGAGTTTCTTCAGAGAATTGCCGGAAGGAGTTTCAGGAGCCTACCGATTACTAGCCAACATGATTTCATTGAAGTAATATGAGCGAAGAAAAATTAAATACTTGGAAAAAAAGCTACACTTGGGTGTTGATTGCCAATGCTGTGTATATCTTGTTGTTTTGTTTGATGATGCTTATTTTTTCTTAGTATGCAACAGTTAGATTGGATTGTACTTTCGGCTACCTTATTGTTTATCGTTTTTTACGGCGTCTTGAAAACCCGCGGTAGTAAAAATGTTGAAGAATACATTCTCGGCAACAATCAAACTCCTTGGTATGTAGTAGGTTTATCGGTAATGGCTACGCAAGCCAGTGCGATTACGTTTCTCTCTACGCCCGGCCAAGCCTATCACGACGGAATGGGTTTTGTGCAATTTTACTTTGGCTTACCCATTGCTATGGTGGTCATTTGCGTCACTTTTATTCCGATTTATCACCGACTCAAAGTATTTACCGCTTATGAATATCTCGAGCAAAGATTTGACTTAAAAACCCGATCCTTAGCGGCCATTTTATTTCTCATTCAGCGCGGATTGGGCACCGGATTAACAATTTATGCACCGGCGATTATCCTCTCGGCCTTGTTGGGTTGGAATTTGACTTGGATGAATGTCATCATCGGCGTTTTGGTTATTATTTACACTTTTGTCGGCGGAACCAAAGCGGTTAATGTCACACAAAAACAACAAATGTTTGTCATTATGAGCGGCATGTTTATCACGTTTTTTTTGATACTGCATTTGTTGCCCAATGATATGACATTTAGCAATGCGCTGCACATAGCCGGAGCCAACCACAAAATGGACATTGTTTATTTTTCTATTGATCCGGAAGAACGTTACACCTTTTGGAGCGGCATCACCGGTGGTTTCTTTTTGGCGCTGTCTTATTTTGGAACCGATCAATCACAAGTGGGAAGATATCTCTCCGGAAAATCCATCCGCGAAAGCCAAATGGGATTGATTATGAACGGCTTCTTAAAAGTGCCCATGCAGTTCTTTATCTTGTTGATTGGTGTGATGGTTTTTGTTTTTTTTCAATTCAATCCGGTTCCGTTGAACTTCAATCCAAACAACAAAGCCATGATTGAAAACTCAAAATACAAACAAGAATACCGCGATTTAGAACAAAAACTCGCTAAATTATCTGAAGAGAAAAAAGAAATCAACCTTATATATATTGACCACTTAAACCAAAACTACGACAATCCGATTCTCAGAAGAGAGCTCGTAGCCATTTCAAGTAAAGAAAACGATTTGCGCGATCAAGCGCGTGAAGTCATTGCCAAGGCCGACCCAAAGGCCGAAACCAATGACAAAGACTATGTGTTCATTCATTTTATTTTGAATTATTTGCCCAAAGGATTGATTGGTTTGCTGTTGGCAGTGATTCTCTCGGCTGCCATGTCATCAACGGCTTCAGGGCTCAACGCATTGGCCTCTACAACTGCTATTGATATCTATAAACGCAATGTAAAAAGTAAAAAGTCAGAAAAACATTTTGTCAATGCTTCGCGTTTTTTTACGCTGCTTTGGGGCATCATTGCCATTTTATTTGCCTGCGTGGGCACTTTATTTGAAAACTTGATTCAACTAGTCAACATCGTCGGATCCATTTTCTACGGAACAGTATTGGGTATTTTCTTGGTTGGCTTTTACCTAAAATATGTCAAGGCCAACGCGATATTCTTAGGAGCAATCATCAGTCAGTTGGCCATATTTTATATCTTTTACCTAGACAAAGTAAGCTTCTTATGGCTCAATTTTATCGGCGCGATGCTGACCGTTTTACTTTCGTTACTCTTTCAATTTATACAGAAACCAAGCAAAATAGAAGCATAAAAAAATCCGCCAAGAAAGCGGATTCTATTTGAACTCGAATGGTTTTTATTTCTTGCTCCACTCTGCAATGCTGTCGCTGTTCATTTTTACGTAGTCGTCATTTTTGGCTGCCGTGGCTGCTGCTAATGAAATCTTCGCAGTTTCAATCGCTCCTTTTTTATCACCCAATTTGGCTTGAATCAATGATTTTTGACGTGTATACCAAAACGGTTTGTCTTTGTTGAGTTCAAGCGCTTTGTTGATATATTCAAGCGCTTTGTTCATATCGCCATTAGATTGATAAAAATACTGTGCTGATGAAAAATAATCACCTGCTGACGGTCCTGCCAAGGTTTTATCAATACTGGCCATGGCTGTTTTTTGGGTTGGAACATCAAATCGAACTGAAACCATCGTGCGCTCCCAAGACAAGTCTAAACTGGCGAAATTATTGTCTAAGCTACCAACCGAAATAGTAAAGGTTTCAACTGGTTTGCTCAACATAACAGCTTTGGCAGATGTTTTCAAAGCAACTTTGGTTTCATCCCAATTTTCCGGATTACCCCAATTGTCTGTATCTGAATAAAAAATTACATCCCAAGCTTCTGCTTTTGGAATGGTGTACAAAGCGTATTTGCCTTTTTTGAGTGTTTTTCCATCAATCATAACATCGTCTGAAAATGAAACCGTTGTGTTTTGATTCGCGCCGGTTCTCCATACTTTTCCAAATGGAACCAAATCGCCAAAAATGGTTCTGCCTTTCATGCTTGGTCGGGAATATTCAACGCTCACTTGGGTAAGGCCTACGGTTTGTTCTAAACTTGATTTTGGGCTGGGCTGCGGGGTTTTCACTTGGGCTTGTGATAGCTGAACTGCTGATAAAACGGCAAGTGATAAGAGTAATTTTTTCATAATTGTTTTGATTTAGTGTTTTCAAAAGTACAAATTCACGGGCCTGATATTGTTAAGGTAAACTTAAAAAAGAAATTATTTTGTTTAATCTTTTTGATAATAAATTAAACAAACGTACTTTTACCCAAAAACAATCCGAAATGAGCCTCTATCAAATTCACGTCAAACAAAATTTACCAATCAGCCTTCAAGAAGCTTGGGATTTCTTTTCTGATCCGATGAATCTCAATAAAATAACGCCTGACAACATGGGCTTTGTAACTTTGTCAGGAGCTGATCGAAAAATGTACCCAGGGCAGATCATTCAGTATGAAGTAACTCCGCTATTGGGCATCAAAATGAATTGGGTGACCGAAATAACGCATGTGGTTCAAAACGAATATTTTGTGGATGAACAACGCTTCGGGCCTTATGCGTTGTGGCATCACAAACATTTCTTGCGAGAAATTCCCGGCGGTGTTGAAATGGAAGATATTGTTGATTATAAATTGCCTATGGGAATTCTAGGACAACTCTTCCATCCTATTTTGGTCAAACCTCGACTGGAGGAAATCTTTGCTTATCGTTATCAAAAACTCATTCAACTCTTTGGTCCATACAATCCTCATCATACATGAAAAATATTGTCCTCATCGGCGGTTCCTACGGAATTGGATTAGCCATCGCTCAAGCGCTGCAATATGAAAGTAATTTGTATATCGCTTCCAGAAGTTTTAATGCTTCGCTTGAACTTAGAGCTACCCACCTTCCTTTTGACGCACTCACTGATACGTTAGATTTGTCTCTTCTTCCCGATCAAATTGACGGCTTGGTTTATTTACCGGGCAGCATTAACCTTCGTCCTTTTAAAGGAATCAAACCCGAAGCTTTTGAAGCCGATTGGCAAATCAATTTTTTGAGCATGGTGAAAGTTGTGCAGAGTTTACTACCTAAACTCACCGCCGCTGAACAATCCAGCATTGTGTTATACAGTACGGTAGCAGTTCAGTTGGGGATGCCGTTTCACACTTCAGTGGCCGCATCCAAAGGAGCCGTTGAAGGTTTTGCCAGAGCATTCGCCGCAGAATACGCACCCAAAATTCGTATGAATGTCATTGCACCGTCGCTCACCGATACACCATTGGCAGACAAATTCTTAAATTCAGACGAGAAAAAAGAAAAGGCAGCGCAGCGCAATCCGATGAAAAAAGTCGGAACGCCTGAAGATATTGCCCAAGCAACTTTGTTCTTATTAGGTAATTCAAGCAATTGGATCACCGGACAAATTTTGCCTGTGGACGGCGGGATGTCCAACTTATCAATCAACGTATGATCAACATTTTCTGGTTTAGACGAGATTTAAGAATCGAGGACAATGTAGGCCTTTTTCACGCATTGAATAGTGGTCAAAAAGTCTTGCCTATTTTTATTTTTGATGCTACAATTTTAGAACAGCTTCCAAAGGATGATGCTCGGGTGAGTTTTATTCATGCACAATTGAGCTCGATGCAAACCGAACTCCAAAAACATGGCAATTCGTTGGCTGTTTTTCACGGAAATCCGATCGATATCTTCCAAAAACTCGTTGCTGAAAATCAAATTCATACCGTATTTACCAACCACGATTATGAACCATCGGCGCGCAAACGCGATGTAGAAATATATCGCTTGCTCGAGCAGCATCAAATTGAGTTCAGAACCAGTAAAGACCAAGTCATATTTGAGAAAAGCCAAATTGTAAAAGACGATGGTTCGCCGTATGTGGTGTATACTCCGTTTAGCAAAAAATGGAAAGAAAACTTCTCAGAATCTCTGTTGACGCATCACCCATCTGAAACTTTATTGCAAAATGTAGCAGCGCATTCATATCGGTTTTTGTCATTGAATGAAATCGGATTTGAAAAATCGAACATTGCAGTGAAGCCTTATAATATTTCTAAAAAACTCATCAACAATTATCAAGAAACACGCAACTTTCCGGCGGTTGAAGGCACTTCTAACTTGAGTCCGCATTTGCGCTTCGGAACGATTTCCATCAGACATTTGGTTCAAGAAGCTTTACAATCAAACAATCCAACTTTTTTGAACGAGCTTATTTGGCGCGAGTTTTTTATGCAAATCCTTTGGCATTTTCCGCATACGGTTCAGAAAAGTTTCAAACCGGCTTATGACAACATAAAGTGGAACAACAACGAAGAAGATTTCAAACATTGGTGCGAAGGTAAAACCGGATATCCGATGGTCGATGCCGGAATGCGCGAGCTCAATGCTACCGGTTATATGCACAATCGTGTGCGTATGGTGGTGGCGAGTTTTCTGTGCAAACATTTGCTCATTGATTGGCGTTGGGGCGAAGCTTATTTTGCGCTAAAACTACTGGATTACGAACAGGCCAGCAACATCGGAAATTGGCAATGGGCGGCCGGCAGCGGTGTGGATGCAGCGCCGTATTTTAGGATTTTCAACCCGACAGAACAAATTCGCAAGTTTGATTCTAATGAGAAATACATCAAAAAATGGGTGCCCGAAGTTGAAACATCGGCCTATCCAAAACCCATTGTTGACCACAAAGAAGCGCGTGAACGCTGTCTGAGAGTCTACAAAACAGCCGTTGGTTAAATACAAAAGCTATGAAAGTTGTTTGGTTCAAAAGAGATTTACGATTGCAAGACCACGAAGCTTTGTTTCGAGCTATTGAAACCAAAGAGAAAGTTTTGCTGTTGTACATATTTGAGCCTTCACTCATGAAGGATGTTCATTACAGCCAACGCCATTTTGATTTTATCAAACAATCTTTAGCTGAACTTCAAAAAGCACTACTTCCGTATCACACGCAGATTTTAGTCGTACAAGACGAAGTGATCAATGTGTTTCAAAAACTCACCGAGATCAGTTCTGTCTCCGCTGTTTTCTCGCATCAAGAAACCGGAATTCAACTGACTTTTGAACGCGATCAATCCGTAGCGAAATGGCTAAAATCCAAGAATATTCCCTGGCATGAATACATGACCAATGGTGTGATTCGCGGTTTGCGCAACCGACAAACTTGGAAAGAAGATTGGTATGATTTCATGGAAAAACCTTGCTTTCCGTTTTTGGCCAACGGAAGGACTTTTGTGAAATATTCTGAAATTGAAAAACTCGAAAACCACTTCACCTTGGTGTCGCTTGAAACCCAACAAAATACTCCTTTTCAAAAAGGTGGTCGCTCAATGGGTGAACGATATCTCAGAACCTTTTTAGAAGAACGTGTCGAAAATTACGCACGCCATATTTCAAAACCCGAATGGTCGCGCAAAGGTTGCAGTCGACTTTCACCCTACATTGCTTGGGGCGTTTTCTCGGTCAGAGAAATTTATCAACGAACTTGGGCTGCCCGAGCTAAAGGAAAATTCAAACGATCTATTGACAATTTTGCTTCAAGACTTCGTTGGCAGGCGCATTTTATTCAAAAATTTGAAATGGAATGTTCGATGGAATTTGCGCCGGTGAACAAAGGTTATTTAAAAATGAAATTGCCTGTCAATGAATCATTTCACCGAGCTTGGTGTGCCGGACAAACCGGAATTCCGATTGTCGATGCTTGCATGCGTTGCCTGAATACCACCGGTTATTTGAATTTTAGAATGCGTGCGATGGTCGTTTCGTTTTACACACATCATCTGATGCAGCCTTGGCAAAATTGCAGCCCGCATCTGGCGCGACAATTTCTGGATTTTGAACCCGGAATTCACTATCCGCAACTGCAAATGCAAGCCGGCGTTACAGGCGTGAATATGATTCGCATTTACAATCCGGTCAAAAATTCTCAAGAACATGACGCAGACGGAACCTTTATCAGAAAATGGGTTCCTGAACTCGCTTCCGTTCCTAATGAATTCATCCATGAACCTTGGAAATTAACCATCATTGAACAAATGCTTTATGAATTTAAACCGGGCGTTCAGTATCCGCTTCCGATTGTTCATTTAGAACAAGCACAAAAAAAGGCCACTGATTTCTTTTGGAACTTTCGCAAAAATGAGTTGGTACAAACCGACAGCCAAAGAATTTTGCAAAAGCACACGCTACCCAATCGGGATTAAATCAAATCCTGAAGTCGGTTAAAACTGAGTTCTGAAAAATCGTCAATCTTCATATGAGCCTCAGAAATATCCTGTGGATTCTGCCCACGATTGGCATAACCAATACAAAAAACACCAGCTGCGCGCGCCGCTTTGATTCCGTTGGTACTGTCTTCAATGATTAGACAATTTTCTCTAGGCGTTTTTGATAATGCAACCGCTCGTAAAAAAATGGCCGGATCAGGTTTAGATTTCGGAAATTCTTCGCCCGAAATTAAATGCGAAAAATAAGGCTGAAGCACAAATCGATTGACCACGCGCTCAATCGTATCGCGAGCAGAAGATGAGGCAATCAGCAATTGAATGCCGTTGTGATGTAAGTCTTGAATCAATGGTAAAACACCGGGCATGAGTTGCAAATCAGCATGAGATTCAAAAGCTTCATTAAAATATTGAAGTTTGGTCGCTGTTAATTCATCTACGCTTTGGGATAAACCAAACATCTCTTTGAGTTTCACGAAAATATTCGGTGTCGAATTGCCTGTAAAAGAAGCATAAATCTCCTCGTCTACCGAAATTTGAAGTTCATCAAATTGACGCTCATAAGCCAAATGATGCACCGGTTCGGTATCGACCAAGACACCGTCCATATCAAAAATGACCGTTTGCATCATGATTCTCTTTCGAGCAAATGACAAATCACTGTTTCGGCGGCATGCAATCCGAACAGGGCCGGCATCCAGCTGTTGGTGCCATAAAACGATTTTTTGAAGTTGGTTCCATCGGTCATTTTGATGCTTTCTTCATCGGGTTTTTCATAAGAATACACGACTTTAATGCCCGAAGAAATACCCATTTTCTTGAGTCTTTTGCGGACATTTTTCGCCAGCGGACAATATTTGGTTTTCTTGATATCGGTCACCATGACTTTAGAGGCTTCAAATTTTCCGCCGGCGCCCATATTGCTAATGACTTTTATTTTTTGGCGTTTGGCCGAAGCAATTAAATTGAGTTTTGGCGTTAAGCTGTCGATACAATCCAATACATAATCATACTCCGGAGTCACAATACTTGTTGCGCGTTCAGGCGAAAGAAATTCTTTGAGGCGCGTGAGTTTTAATTCCGGATTGATGTCCATCAAGCGATCGCCCATGATATCGACTTTAGGCTTCCCGACGGTTGAATGTAAGGCCGGCAACTGACGGTTGATGTTGGTAATATCCACAACATCTCCATCGACTATCGTCATCGTTCCAACGCCGGCGCGTACAATAAATTCGGCTGCAAACGAGCCCACTCCGCCCAATCCGACTACCAATACATGCGCTTTTTTGAGTTTTTCGAGCCCTTCTTTTTTAAATAATAATTCGGCTCTTTCGGTCCAAATAGCCATATTTTATAATACTTTAGGTTGTTTGTATGAATACTTTTTCAAAATTCTCAGCGATGATTTGCTGGATTTGTGCCACCGAATACGACTTGCAATCGGCAGCGCGCAAATATACATCGGTTAGGCTTTCCTCAATGGTATCGGTTTCCAAAAAAAAGCGTTGGTCGGGTATATTTTTAAAAACTTGAGCCAATTCGGGATTTCTGAGTAAATATTTCCCGAACGACAGATAAAATCCATGCTCCAAAAGTTGCTGTGCCGTAGCTGTATTTTTCGAGAATCCGTGAAGAATCATCGGTACAGAAATCTGTAGTTTTTTCTTGATTTGAATCAATTCTGAATAAGCTGCTACACAATGAATCACAACCGGTTTACGGAATTTTTCGGCTAAGAACAGTTGCTGTTCAAACACCTGAATCTGCGAATCAAATGGAGTTTCAATACGCTTATCCAAACCACATTCTCCGAGTGCTAAACAATTGGGAGTGAGTAATTTTTCGGCAATAATATCTAATTCAGATGCAAGTGTTTCTGAGTTAATTTTCCAAGGATGAATGCCGATAGAATACCACGGAATGGCTTCATTAAATTCAAGCGGATATTGATTGACCAATTCAAGAATTTCTTCTTGAACTGAAAATTGATGCGTATGTAAATTAAAATACTGCATTAATCGTGAAACTTTTTGACACCGGCTTCAATAGCAACCGAAAGATCGTTCTCAAGCGGCACAATCGGGCAAGAGTATTTGTGGTTGTAGGCGCAATACGGATTATACGCCGTGTTGAAATCAATGAGTACATCAGAAGATTTTGGCTTTTTCATGTCGATGTAGCGGCCTCCAATGTAGGTTTCTTTTCCGCTGGTTAGATCTGAAAAAGGCAAGAACAAATGATCTTCATAACCCGGCTTTTTGATTAATTCTTGGTTTTGGTATAAATTGAGTTTGCATTTTTTTCCGTCTAATTCAAAATACAATTCGCCGTATTTAACATACATCGGCAAACGCGAAGTAGAGGTTTTCATCCCAAAAGGTTTTTGATTTTCGGTACGCACAAAACGCGCTTTGACCGCATATTTGGCCGAAACCGGATAAAAATTAAGGCCGTTAAATTTTTTCAAATCTGAAGTTTCAAGCGGGCTTTGCTTGGCATCAGCAAACTCAGCATTGAGGTTGAGTTGAAAAGTTTTGGCATCATCAGCAGTCCAGTTTTGTGCTGAAAGGCTAGCCAAGTTTAAAAACAAAACAAAAACGAATAGCTTTTTCATCAAAAAAAATTTTCACAAAAATAAGCTAAAAATAAACTGAGTCGGTCAACAAAGCGCTTCAAAACTTTACCTTTGCGCCAACTTCCCAGATATGATTTTCAAAGCATTTCAAAGGTATTTAGACAATTTTAAAGGTTTCAGACGCGAAGTTTGGATACTGGCGATCATTACTTTTATCAACCGCGCCGGAACGATGGTTTTGCCTTTTTTGTCTAAGTATCTCAAAGAAGACTTAAATTTTAGTTATGCGCAAGTCGGTTGGGTCATGGTCTGTTTTGGTTTGGGCTCGATGTTGGGCTCATGGCTCGGAGGAAAACTATCCGACAAAATAGGCTTTTATAAAATAATGATTTTCAGCTTGTTTACCAGCGGATGTGCGTTTTTTATTTTGCAATTCATTACCTCTTTTTATGGGCTTTGCTTGGGGATGTTTTTGATTATGGTTATTGCCGATATGTTCCGTCCGGCGATGTTCGTTTCTTTGGGCGCTTATGCCAAACCCGAAAATAGAACCCGTGCGCTGACATTGGTTCGTTTAGCGGTTAATTTGGGGTTTTCAGTTGGTCCGGCTTTGGGCGGGCTCATTATTATGGGCATTGGGTATAAAGGATTGTTTTGGGCCGATGGAGCCACCTGTATCATAGCCATTACAGCTTTTGCTTTACTCGTCAAAGAGAAAAAGAAACCAGAGGATTTAAATATTGTTGGTGCTGATGACCATTTACCCAACTCAGTATTTCGTGATCGAATTTTTTGGGTGTTTATTTTTGTGTGTTTTGTAACGGCGATGATTTTCTTTCAGCTTTTTACAACGCTTCCGCTCTATCACCACGAACAATTTGGGCTTACAGAGTTTCAAACCGGTTTGCTTATGACGCTCAATGGTTTGATTATTTTCTTTCTTGAAATGCCCACGGTGACTATTTTTGAGCGCAAGCAGATTGACAAACTCCAAATCATTTTTTGGGGTTCTATCATGATGGCTTGCAGTTTCTTTGTGTTGTTGTATGACCAATGGGCCGGCGTGCTCATCATCAGTATTTTGTTTATGACTTTTGGCGAAATGTTTATTTTTCCGTTCTCGAATTCATTTGCGCTCAGCCGAGCCCCAAAAGGACACGAAGGCAGATACATGGCATTTTACACCATGAGCTTTAGCCTGGCGCACATTATGAGTTCAAAAACCGGTATGGAAACCATTAGCCATTTTGGTTATACTGCCAATTGGTGGCTCATGGGAAGTTTGGGAATTACCGGCGTATTGTGTTGTGTTTGGTTGCAAAAACAAGTGGCCATAGAACGCAGTCTTAGTTCATAAAAACTGTCTCTTAATTTCAGTCAAGCTCAAATGGGTAGTGATAAGCTGATTGATGATTTGACTTCTGAGCAAATCAATATCTTCAAAATTTAAATACTTGGCCCAAGCCTCTGTAATCAATAGTTGACGGATGCTTTTGATGATTTGTGTGGTTTGTGAAGCCGTGCGCAAAACAAACTCCGGTTGATATTCTGAGCTGTCTTTGTGTGCATAATTCACTTTTTGGCTTTGCGCATCATAAACAATGAAGTAAAGTTTTTCAACATCGTTGTCGCGGTAAAAAGCATCCCAGCGCGCATATCCAATTTTGGTTCTGTTTTCAGTTAAATTTTCATCCGATTGCAAACGCCACTTGCAATTGGCGGCTCGTCCCCAGTGATTTGACCTTCTGTATACACCTAAATCCGTAAAATAATATTGACTTCCGGATGCGCTTTGATAGGATAAGTTTAGGTTTTCAAGTGCCTCTTGCCCAACCTGTTCAAAGACGCAGTAGGTATGCTTGTGAAAATTGTGGCGGTTGTATTTAGAAGACATTTAAACTGTATTTTTATGCTGCTAAAGTAAACGGAATATAACAATGAAAAAAGAATATTGGGAAGTTTCAGATGAGCAAGTCATGGACAAAACCGGAAAAGTTATTGCCGACTGGTTGGTTATTTTGGATGCTTTTCATGCGGCTGATAAAAAATCAAATGATGTAGTGGCTTACTTGCAAAGTGAATTTGAGGTTCCGCGCTATTGGGCTAGAACACTCACTACTTTGTATATAAAATCTAAAGAATAATTTTCGCGAGCAAGTCTGAGTAAAACTTAAATTTTAGTTAAATAACTATTTTTTTAGTTGCGTAACTAAATTTATAGTTGTATGTTTGAATCGCGTTGCAGAGCCTCGATGCGTTAGGGATTGAGGCTTTGTTTGAGCTCGCGACTGCAAGGCGCAGCGAGTGCCGAAAGCCAAGGCTGAAAGCAACGCCCAAATCAAAAAAATACAGATCGATGCAAAAGTTGACCAACAAAGAAGAAGAAATCATGCACATTCTCTGGAAATTAGAGAAGGCATTTGTCAAAGAAGTAATGGCCGAAATCACCGATGAACAGCCGCATTACAACACATTGTCAACCATTATCAGGAATTTGGAAGAAAAAGGTTTTGTAGCGCACAATGCCTTTGGAAATACACACCAATACTACCCTATTGTAAGCAAAGACGACTACCGCAAGAAATTTATGACCACTGCGATTGATGCGTTTTTTAATAGTTCGTATAAAAGTATGGTGTCGCATTTTGCACAAGAAGAGAAAATTTCGGCAGATGAATTAAGAGAAATTCTGGCGATGATTGAAAACAACAAACAATAAGTCTTATGGAAAATCTGGCGGTATATTTACTCAAAGTGAGCGCGCTCATCACCTTGTTTTATGGTGCATATTGGTTGTTTTTGCGCAAAGAAACCTTCTTCAACAGCAATCGTTGGTTTTTGTTGTTGGGTTTGGTGGCTTCGGTGGTTTTGCCGCTAATTACCTTCACGAAAGTAGTATGGGTAACGCCTCAAGTAGTTGCTGAACCTATTTTAAATCAGATTGAAACTGTTGAACATCCGGTTAATTACACAGTTGCTCAAACATTATCAGAACCCAGTTTTGAAATCAATTGGTGGATGGTGGCTGCAGCCATTTACGGTTTGGGCATTTTGATTTTATTGTTTCAGTTGTTGTTTGATTTTAAACATTTGCGCGCATTACTGACCGGAAAAACCATTCGCAAAGAAGCCGGATTTAAGTATGTAGAAGTTTCTGAAGCGGTGGCTCCTTTTTCATATTTTAATTATATCGTCTATAATACGGCATTGTTTGATGCTTCTGAATTGCAGAACATTTTGGCGCATGAACGCGTGCATTGTCGTGAGAAACATTCATTGGACGTTTTGTTAGCCAGATTGTTTTGTATTGCTTTTTGGTATCATCCGCTCATTTGGTTGTATAAAAAAGCGATGATGCAGAATTTGGAATTCATTGCCGATAGTGAAGCGCTCAAGTCGATGGATTATTCTACGAATATTGAAGCAAAAAAATCATATCAATTTACCTTGTTAAAAGTTACTACGAACCACAGTTGTGTGTCGATTACCAACCCTTTTTATCAATCATTAATCAAAAAACGAATCGTTATGTTAAACACAAATCAATCAAAAAAGAGAAATTCTTGGAAGTATTTTGTAGTAATTCCGGCACTTTTGGCCTTCTTACTGTATTTTCAAACCAAGATTGTAGCACAAGAAAAACAAACCACCATTAGCCAAGGCGAGCCAAAAGTATCGGTAGTTATTGACAAAAACACTTCAGATGAACAACTCAAAAAAGAAGCCGAAAGACTCAAAAAAGAGCACAACGTAAAGCTTAAATTTTCTAAAGTTAAACGCAACGCTGCTGGCGAAATTACCTGTATTAAGGTTGAATACAACGATGGCAAAGGATCCAAAGGAACCTCGCAATACAATGGTGACAAAGCCATTGAACCGATTCACATTTATCAAAATGAAAAAGGTGGTTTCTCGATGGGCAATGGCAGAACTGAGCACCGTTATGCCTATGCTTACCACATCAATGAGGATGGAAATTTAGACGAATTGAACGATGAGGACAACGAAGATGTGATTGTTGAAATCGAGGCACCGGAAGCTCCTGAAGCGCCCGAAGCACCGGAGGCAGCAGAACTTCCGGAGTCAGCAGATGTTCCAAATCCGCCCGCTCCACCAGCCAAAATCAGCAAGAAAATCATCATCAAGAGCGATAAAAAAGATAAAGCCGGTATGCGTGTGATTGTCAATGGCGAAAGAATTGACGTTGATCCGGAAAAAATCATTGCCGAATTAGATCCGATCATCATTAAATCACTTTCGGATGTTGGCGATATTCGTGTAGATATTGATTCAAAAGATATCAATAAAATTACCCGCGACGCTATGAGACAAGCACGCGATGCGATGAAACGCTCAAGAGTTGAGATGAGAAAATCAATCGATGATCGAGATGCTTCTGAACAAGATTTAGCTCAGGCCAAAAAAGAAATCGAAGCGGCTCGTGAAGAAATCAAACAAGCGCGTCTAGAAATAGAAAAATCCAGAGCCGAGCTTGAAAAACTCAGAGCCGAAAGCAAAAAGAAAAAATAATCCTAAAAGACTGCCATTGAGCAGTCTTTTTTATCTTTGACCAAAATTGATTGAATGTTTAAAATTTTAGCGCGCATCAATAAGTTCATTCTTCCGAGTTTTACCAAACAACAACTCGATATGTCTAAAGCCAAGAAATGGCAACTGGCTATTATAGCTTGGCGTTATTATGTAACTAGCCGTGCATTAGACGCTTAAGAAATTTAGACTAAAAACACTTGATCTTTTTTAAAAATTGATTTGCATAATAGTTATTAATACCTATATTTGCAGCCACAAAATCGGCCTCGTGGCGCAACTGAATAGCGCATCTGATTACGGCTCAGAAGGTTACAGGTTTGAATCCTGTCGAGGTCACGAATAAATACTCTAAACATCAAAAAAACGCCAAGTTCACTTGAGCGTTTTTTTGTTTTTAGAGGATTTTAAAAGCGGAGCTTTGCAGGATGTGCGCAGCACAATCCTGTAATTTATAATAAATGATAAATTGAATATACTGTTGTTCAAGCTTTGCAGGATGTGCGCAGCACAATCCTGTTATTCAACAAGATCACGCAACGAACTCAAAACCTTCAAAAAAATGAGGATTTGCGAAGCATAATCC
Source organism: Bacteroidota bacterium (assembly GCA_018267095.1). Classification (GTDB taxonomy): domain Bacteria; phylum Bacteroidota; class Bacteroidia; order Flavobacteriales; family Flavobacteriaceae; genus Flavobacterium. The sequence goes on along the minus strand of JAFDZC010000011.1, from coordinate 88,575 downwards.
GAATAAATATTAAATCCAGAAACAACTATCTCGTAATCCAAAACGATTAATAATTTATAAATTTCAATTCAAATAAATTTTGAAATCAAAACAACCAATCACCAAGAAAATTCTCCAATCAAACTAAATCCCTATCTTTCAACAACGAAAAAAATCAATGACGCAATACCTTTTTCAGCAAGAATTCACCAACCAAAACTTTGACAGTGACTGGCTCAACCTCAAAGAATTTGAAAAATGTATTTTTCAGAATTGCCGGTTCTCAGAAGCCAACTTTATCGGAATTACTTTTGTGGATTGTATTTTTAAAAATTGTCATTTTGACCAGGCCAAAATTAACCACACAGCTTGGCGCACTGTTGAATTTCATGAATGTTCTATGATTGATGTAAATTTTGCTATGAGTGATAAACTCATTTTTGAAATTCGCTTCATTCATTGCAGACTTGATTTCTCTAAATTTTACGCCTTGCAACTCAAAGAAACTCATTTCGAAAAATGCAGTTTAATCTCGGTAGATTTTATGCAAACCGATTTATCCAAGGCCGTTTTTGATGATTGTGATTTGTATAAAGCCGAATTTGAACAGGCCAAACTTTATCATTCTGATTTTAGAACTAGCCGAAATTATAGCATCAATCCTGAAAAAACGAAACTTAAAGGTGCTCAATTTAGTCTTCCAAATGCTAGAGGATTGTTGGAAAAATATGACATTATCATTGTTGATTGCTAAACATTTCTTTAAAAAAAGATAACAAAGCGTTCTTATTTACTGGTTTTTTTTACATTTGAACCCGAAACAGGTTTTCAAAGTTCACGCCCCAACTGACTTCGATTGCTTCTCTAAGCCTTTTAATTGAAAACCCACCACCTTGTTTTAATTTTTTATTTTTAGAGATGTTCAGACTATTACCAAACGAAGAGTTCAAAGAAATTGAACTTAAATTCCCAATGAAAAAGCGTTATGCCGTTTCAAACCGCGGAAGACTGATGAGTTTCACAGAATCATTTGAAGACGGTGAAATCATCAAAGGAACCACCTCTGATGGCTATCGGGTTTTTAAACGCCGAAGAACCCCAGAAGAACGTGCCAAATTAAAATTCAAAACCGAGTCTTTTTTTGTTTACAGATTGGTTGCCGAGTATTTTATCCCCAAAACATCTGAAGATCAACTTTACGTTCTGCATTTAGATCATGTTCGAGACAACGATGATGTGAGAAACTTACGTTGGGCTACTTATGAAGAAAAAATGAATCACTACAATAGCAATCCAAATGTTATTGAAGGAAGACGCAAAACTGTTGAATCAAAGATTAAATCCGACGGCGCCAAACTAACTTCAACCCAAGTTATGTTGATCAAAAAAATGCTCAAAAACCCCAAAGGAAAAACCCGCGGAAAAATGATTGCCAAACAATTCGGCATCAGTCAAACGCATTTAAAACGTATAGAGCGCGGCGAAAACTGGGGACACATCAAAGTGTAATCAGAGTCTTTTTTCAAGAATATAATCCTGCATCAAATAGCCTTGCCCAATAGGAATGTCAATTTCTTGGAGCACGTCAAATTTGTTTTTGCGGTAGAATGTATAGGCTTTATTGAATCGATTTACATTAAGTGTCAATGATTTTGATCCAGCAGACTTGGCATTCTCTAAAACTTCATTGAGCAATTGCTGTCCGGCTCCCAAACCTTGTGCATTGGGCAAAACATATAACTTATGTAGTTTGGTTTGACCGGTTTCAGGAAAATTGTGCTGATAGCCAGCAAAACCAATAGCCTTTTGATTGTGATGAATGAGCAAAAACTCATGCCCTTCTTCAAAATTCTTTTGCAGTGCTTGTTCTGAGTAAAATAAATCGAGCATATACCTAACTTGAGCCAACATCAAAATAGTTTGATAAGTGCTGGGCCAAGTTTCATGCGCCAAATATTGAATAATTGGAATGTCCTGCGCGGTAGCTTGTGTGGTGGTGAGCATATGATAAAAAATTTAAGTGGCTTGTATGATATTAATATTGAAATGCTTAGCCATGAACCGTTTCGCGTTTACCATAGCGAGCAATAACAGAGGCTTCAAAATCAAGCCATTCGCGCCAACGTTTTTCAACATCGATGCCTTGTCCGTATTTGCGGGCATAGCCAATAAAAGTGGTATAATGTCCGGCTTCGCTTTCCATGAGTTCTCTGTAAAATTCGGCCAATTCAGGATCTTTGATGTTTTCAGAGAGCACTTTAAATCGTTCGCAGCTTCGGGCTTCAATCATGGCTGAAAACAGCATTCGTTCTACAAAACCCGATACTCTACTTCCGTTATTGCTGCTGCGCATGTATTGAGCAAGTTCGTTTACGTATTCGTCTTTGCGTTCGCGACCCAAAGTAAGTCCTCGTTTTTTGATGATGTCATGCACACGTTCAAAATGTTCAATTTCTTCTTTGGCTAAAGCCAACATATCAGTTACCAAATCTTGATAATCAGAATTAATTGTAACGATTGTAATCGCGTTTGAAGCAGCCTTTTGTTCGCACCAAGCGTGATCGGTTAAGATTTCTTCGATGTTTTCTTCGACTATGTTTACCCAACGTGGATCGGTTGGCAATTGCAATCTGAAAGTAGACATAAATGTGGTTTTGAAACTCAAAAATACAATAAAAAATCTGTGCGAAATGAGTTTATCAGCTTAAAATATAAACAAAAAAAGCCGCCTTTTCAGACAGCCTTTTCTTATTTCAAAATATCTTCCTAGAAAACAAACATCGGTCGTTCGCTCATCATTTCGTTAACTTCATCAGCAATTTGCTCGATGATTTCTTCGTTGTTGATGTTCATCAAAACGCGATCAATCAAATCAACTACGGTTTCCATATCAGCTTCAACCAATCCACGCGTAGTAATCGCCGGTGTTCCGACTCTGATGCCTGAAGTGACAAACGGAGATTTATCATCAAACGGAACCATATTCTTATTTACCGTAATCTCGGCACGAACCAAAGCGTTCTCAGCTTCTTTACCGGTAATGCCTTTGTTGCGCAAGTCAATGAGCATCATATGGTTGTCGGTTCCGCCGGAAATCAAATCATATCCGCGTTTCACAAATGCCGCCGCCATCGCTTTGGCATTTTTTTGTACTTGCATTGAATATCTGAAGAACTCATCTGACAAACACTCGCCAAAAGCCACCGCTTTCGCTGCGATGATGTGCATCAGTGGTCCGCCTTGATTACCCGGAAACACCGCCATGTCGAGTAAGTTAGACATCATTTTAACTTCACCTTTCGGAGTGGTGTAGCCCCACGGATTTTCGAAATCTTTGCCCATCATAATCATCCCACCACGAGGCCCGCGCAAGGTTTTGTGCGTGGTAGTCGTTACAATATGACAATGCGGAATGGGATCATTCATGAGTCCTTTGGCTATCAATCCGGCCGGATGCGAAATATCAGCCAATAACAAAGCGCCCACGCTGTCGGCAATTTGTCTGAAGCGAGCAAAATCCATATCGCGGGTATAGGCCGAAGCTCCGGCAATAATCATTTTTGGCTTTTCGCGCTCGGCAATTTCTTGAATTTTATCGTAATTGAATTGACCGGTTTCTTTTTCAACCCCGTAAAAAACCGGGCTGTATAAACGCCCTGAAAAGTTTACCGGAGAACCATGCGTTAAATGCCCACCATGTGATAGGTCAAAACCTAGAATTTTATCTCCGGGTTGCAAACAAGCGGCATATACCGCCGTATTGGCTTGCGAACCTGAATGCGGTTGAACGTTGACATATTCAGCTCCGAACAAAGCTTTGGCGCGATCAATAGCAATTTGCTCTACCACATCTACCACTTCGCAACCGCCGTAATAACGTCTGCCCGGATAACCTTCTGCATATTTGTTGGTCAAACAAGAACCGGCCGCTTCCATGACTTGGTCGCTCACAAAGTTCTCAGAGGCAATGAGTTCAATACCGTGAATTTGTCTGTCTTGTTCTTCTAAAATAAGGTCGAAAATTTGCTGATCGTGTTGCATAATGTTTATTTGTTAAAAACTGAGCAAAATTAATCAATTCGGTTTGTTAAATTGACATATAATAATATATTTGGTAGCAGAATTTTCAACAACAAATCAACACGCACATGCCCACATTCGCAAACAATCCTAAGAGAAAATCATGGCTCTCAGTTCCTGAAAACTCAGATTTCCCAATACAAAATATACCTTTTGGTGTTTTTATAACCAAAGACGACGTGATTACCATTGGTTCGCGCATTGGCGATCATGCCATTGACTTGGGTGCTCTGCAGCAATTGGGTTATTTTGAAGGCATCGAACTTACCGACGATATGTTCATGCAAGATACTTTGAACGATTTTATTTCAGACGGAAAAAAAACTTGGCGCTTGGTACGCGACCGCATCGTCCAAATTTTTGATGAAGAAAACCCCAAATTACGCGATAATAAAGCGCACAGAGAAGTCGTGGTTTGTCCGGTGAATGAAGTCGAGATGCAGCTTCCGGTGTTGATTGGCGATTATACCGATTTTTATTCGAGTAAAGAACACGCAACCAACGTAGGCATGATGTTTCGCGATCCGGCGAATGCTTTGCTGCCCAACTGGTTGCATATTCCGGTGGGTTATCACGGTAGAAGTTCAACGATTGTGCCTTCGGGCATTCCGGTGCACCGACCGATGGGACAAACTTTGCCCAATGGCGAGTCTACTCCGGTTTTTGGACCTTCACGTTCGATTGATTTTGAATTAGAAATGGCTTTCATCACCACCGATGCCAACATTATGGGCGAGAACATTCCGGTGCATGAAGCCGAAGATTATATTTTTGGAATGGTGCTGCTCAACGATTGGAGCGCGCGTGATATTCAGAAATGGGAATATGTTCCGCTGGGACCATTTTTGGCCAAAAACTTTGCGAGTTCAATTTCGCCGTGGATTGTCACCATGGATGCTTTGGAACCTTTTAGAACCAAAGGCCCGAAACAAGATCCGAACCCACTGCCCTATTTGCAACAAAAAGGGAAACACGCTTATGATATTCACCTAGAAGTTTCGATTGCGCCTGAGAATGTTGCACCAACGGTGGTTTCACAATCCAACTTTAAATATATGTATTGGTCGATGAGTCAGCAACTCGCACATCATACCTCAAATGGTTGTAGGGTGAATTCAGGTGATATGATGGGTTCGGGAACCATTTCCGGGCCAACGCCGGACAGCTACGGTTCAATGCTCGAGCTCACGTGGAACGGTAAAAACCCCATCAAAATGCAAGACGGAACCGAGCGAAAATTCATCAATGACAACGATACGGTCATCATGAAAGGTTACTGTAAAAACAATGAAGTACGCATTGGTTTTGGTGAAGTTTCAAGCAAACTATTGCCGCCTTTTGTACGCAAATAATCTATATTCACTCATGCCCTAGCCTTGATAGCAGCGACAGCCTTGTGCACCGGGGTTCGGTGTGCAAGCTACAGCGGATAGCAAGATGAGCTTCTAAAAAAATATGAAAATAAGATTCCTATTATTTATATCAGCCCTAGTATTCACCGCCTGCGGAGTCAAACAAACCCGCGAGGCCGTAGCGACCGGAAATTACGACGATGCCATATACACGGCCGTTGACAAGTTGCGCGCAAACAAAAACGCCAAAGGAAAACAAGACTATGTTTTGCTGCTCGAAGAAGCTTTTGCCAAAGCCAAAGAACGTGACCAACGCAACATTGCCGCTTGGTTTGCCGATGCGAATCCGGCGAATTTAGAGGCGGTATACAATACGTATAAACAGCTCAACGACCGTCAAGAGTTGATTCGTCCGCTGTTACCCTTGCGGGTGCTCAAGGAAAATCGCGAAGCTAAATTTGCTTTTGAAGATTATACAGAACAAATCATCAGCAGTAAAAACGCGCTGTCCAAACACTTATATCTTACTTCGGTAGCCGCGCTGATGAATGGTGATAAAATGGCTTGCCGTCGTGCTTATGACGATTTGGTTTACTTGAATCAGATCAATCCGGGCTACAAAGATGTGACCAAACTCATCAAAGACGCGCAGTTCAAAGGCACCGACTTTGTGTTGGTCAGCACGGCCAATCAAACGCAAATGGTGATTCCGAAAAGATTGCAAGACGATTTGCTCGACTTCAGTACTTTGGGACTGAACGACAAATGGATGACTTTTCACAGCAACAAACAAAAAGGCTTTGACTATGTTTATGGCGTTTCAATTGATTTTAGACAAATCAACATTTCGCCCGAGCGCATTACTGAAAGAGAAATCATCAAAGAAAAACAAATCAAAGACGGCGTGAAAAAGTTGCTCGACAATCGCGGTCGAGAAGTCAAAGACAGCCTTGGGCGACCGATTTATGTAGACAACATGAAAACCATTCGCGCTTATGTTTATGAATCAACGCAAACCAAATCGGTTCAAGTCACCGCCAAAATTGATTATACCGATTTAAAAAACAAGCAGTTGTTGCAAACTTATCCGCTAACGAGTGAATTTGTATTTCAATATGTTTTTGCTCGATACAAAGGCGACAAACGCGCTTGTGATCAAGATTATCTGCCCAATTTTGACCGCCGCGAAGTGCCGTTCCCGAGCAACGAACAGATGGTGTACGACTGCGGCGAAGATTTAAAAGCCAAGCTCAAAGACATCATCCGTCACCACAAAATAACCCAATAACTCGTTTATATTTCCCACCCAAAAATGCGCTTGTTGCTTCAATGAGCGCATTTTTTTATGCTGAAAAGTCTTTATTCACGCGCTATCTAAAATTTTAACATCTAAATCGTTGAAAATCAATTAGGGTATTGTTCCTTTGTACTGTTTTAGATTCGTGTTGCCCCACGACTACTACAGCTATTTTAAAAACTTAACCCATTTTAAAACACTGATACTATGCACCCCGATCACCAAAACACGCGGAGCGACAGCAGCCTTTATTGCAACTGGTTTGGCCACCGACTCAGATTACACAGAAAAGTGACTTTGCATTTTGAAGAATATCAATGCAAAACCTGTAAGAAGCAATTCACGCGCGACTTGCAGGGAAGAATCGTCACTTTGACGCCCTTGCTCAGAGATGTTAATGATACAGTTGCCCATTTGTACCAGAGGCGCAATCAATACCGAGCCAACCTTTAGTCATAAAAACACAAAGCCACGGAACAGAACATTCAGTGGCTTTTTTATTTTTGGGGCGTTGCTTTTCACACCGGCCTGCGCACCTGCGGGCTCGTCGCTAACCCGAGGCGAAGCCGAATTGAGCAAAGCTAAACAGTCCACTGGACTGTTTCTTTACGCTCCGCCCTAGCACGGGCTTTCGGCTGCACGCGGTGCTTGCCTCTATCCCTAACGCGTATGCAGTATTCGCTGAGTGGTTGCTGCATCAATCAAACTATGCGACGCGTCATAAACCGATTGACCGCCGCGCAAAACCAACACTTGCGGCGACTGATGCACCACGCCCAGTTTTTCGGCTATGGCATTCGAAACATCTCGGTGTTCGAGCAAATCCAACAAGTATAAATGGTCTTGGTGATTTTTTGGGTATTCTTTTTCAAATTGACGCAGCGCCATTTTACTCACACCACAACGTGTGCTGTGCTTGAAAATCACTACGGGATACTCTGCTGATTCTTGAATAATCGCATCAAGTGTAGCTAAATCTTCAAGTGCATTCCAATGAAACTTTGCAGCCTCATCAGCTTCGTTTGAACCTGATAAAAATGAGAATATGCTCATATTGTCTGAATTAAAGTCAAATTGTCTGTAAACCAAGCCTTACAACCGACATTCTGTCTGGTTTGTTGTGTTGGAATAACAATTGACAACCAGAGCAAAAATAATTTAAATCAACACACAAACCCCAAAAATTAATATGAACACAAACAAATTAACTATTAAATCGCAAGAAGCCTTGCAACAAGCACAACTGCTCGCTCAAAGTTATGGTCACGCTCAAATTGAGAACGAACATTTGTTCAAAGCTATTTTAGAAACCGATGAAAACGTCGCACCGTTTTTGCTCAAAAAACTCAATGTCAATGTGGGTTTGTTTCAGCAAATTCTCGACAGCACTTTACAGAGTTTTGCCAAAGTTTCAGGTTCCGAGGTGATGCTTTCACGCACCACCGCCAACACGCTTAACGAGGCCGAAATCATTGCCCGCAAACGCAACGATGAATATATTGCCATTGAACATCTGGTTTTAGCCTTGTTTGCTTCAAAAAGCAAAGTGGCCCAAATTTTAAAAGACCAAGGCGTCACCGAAAAAGCGCTTACGGCTGCCGTAGATGAATTGCGCAAAGGCGAACGCGTAACATCCGCCTCGGCCGAAGAAACGTATAATTCACTAAACAAATATGCCAAAAACCTCAATGAACTGGCGCAAACCGGCAAACTTGACCCGGTTATTGGACGCGATGAAGAAATTCGTCGTGTATTGCAAATCTTAACACGCAGAACCAAAAACAATCCGATGCTCGTGGGTGAACCCGGCGTGGGTAAAACCGCTATTGCAGAAGGTTTAGCACATAGAATTGTCGATGGCGATGTTCCGGAAAACCTTAAAGACAAAATCGTTTATTCACTCGATATGGGTGCGCTCATAGCCGGTGCGAAGTACAAAGGTGAGTTTGAAGAACGATTAAAATCAGTCGTAAAAGAAGTAACTTCAGCCGAAGGCGATATTGTTCTGTTTATTGACGAAATCCATACACTTGTCGGCGCCGGCGGTGGCGAAGGTGCAATGGACGCAGCCAACATTCTCAAACCGGCTTTGGCCCGTGGAGAACTCAGAGCCATTGGTGCCACCACACTCGATGAATACCAAAAATACTTCGAAAAAGACAAAGCGCTCGAGCGTCGTTTTCAGAAAGTGATGGTCGACGAACCCGATACCGAAAGTGCGATTTCAATTTTGCGCGGTATCAAAGAAAAATACGAAACGCACCACAAAGTGCAAATCAAAGACGAAGCGATTATTGCGGCAGTGGAACTTTCACAGCGGTATATCACCAATCGTTTCTTGCCGGATAAAGCGATTGATTTGATGGATGAAGCGGCTTCAAAGTTGCGTATGGAGATCAATTCAAAACCCGAAGAACTCGATGTACTCGATCGAAAAATCATGCAACTCGAAATCGAAATCGAAGCCATCAAACGCGAAAAAGACGAAACCAAACTCAAATCGCTCGGATTAGAATTGGCCAACCTCAAAGAAAGTCGCAACGAGATTTTTGCCAAATGGAAATCCGAGAAAGATATTGTTGACAACATTCAATCGGTCAAACAAGAAATTGAAGATTTTAAATTTGAAGCCGAACGCGCCGAAAAAGAAGGCGATTACGGAAAAGTAGCTGAAATTCGCTACGGAAAAATTAAAGATGCACAAGAGCGCTTGGATGGTTTTCAAAAACAACTCGCCGAAAACCAAGCCGGAAATTCGCTAATTAAAGAAGAAGTAACCCGTGAGGATATTGCTGAAGTTGTTGCCAAATGGACCGGAATTCCCGTAACCAAAATGTTGCAAGGTGAGCGCGAAAAATTGCTCAAACTCGAAGGTGAATTACACAAACGCGTCGTCGGTCAAGAAGAAGCCATTATAGCCGTTAGCGATGCCGTTCGCCGAAGCAGAGCCGGATTGCAAGACATGAAAAAACCCATTGGAACTTTCTTGTTTTTAGGAACCACCGGTGTGGGTAAAACCGAATTGGCCAAAGCACTTGCCGAATATTTATTCGACGATGAAAACGCACTGACACGCATCGATATGAGCGAATATCAAGAACGCCACAGTGTAAGCCGTTTGGTAGGTGCGCCTCCGGGTTATGTAGGTTACGACGAAGGCGGTCAACTCACCGAGGCTGTGCGCAGAAAACCATACTCGGTGATTTTGCTCGATGAGATTGAGAAAGCACATCCGGATACCTTTAATATACTGTTGCAAGTTTTGGATGAGGGCCGACTTACCGATAACAAAGGTCGCTTGGCAGATTTTAAAAATACGATCATCATCATGACCTCAAACATGGGTAGTCAAATTATACAAGAGAAATTTGAAAACCTTAAAGGTGGTATTGAAGCTGCCACAGAAGCAGCTAAGACTGAAGTTTTGGGCTTGCTCAAACAAACCGTTCGTCCGGAGTTTATTAATCGTATTGATGAGATAGTGATGTTTACGCCGTTAACCAACAAAGACATCGCACAAATTGTTGGATTACAACTCAAAAGTGTAATCAAAATGTTGGCGCAGCAAGGCATTACACTCGACGCTACACCGGAAGCGATTGAATATTTATCCGAAAAAGGATTTGATGCCCAATTCGGAGCCAGACCGGTCAAACGCGTGATTCAAAGAGAAGTGCTCAACGAATTATCGAAAGAAATTCTCGCCGGAAAAATCAGCGCTGACAGCATTGTTTTGATTGATGCTTTTGACGGAAAACTCGTCTTTAGAAATCAAGCCGAACTGGTTAAATAACACAACTCAAATTTTAAATAAAAACCCTGTTTGAAAAAACGGGGTTTCTTTTTGGGTGGATTTTTCAAAAAAAAGCGTCCGTTCAATTTTAATTATTTATTTTTGATTCGCTTACAAAACAAAACATGAAAAAATTACTCCTTCTGTGCTTGAGTATTGGGCTTCAGGCGACTGCTCAAGTGGCTTCAAGCGATGCATCCGCACCTACAGAAACTGAAAAAACCTATCGTTCGACCGAAGTTGATTTAAAACCTCAGGTCAAAGACGGAAACTATACTTTATCGATGTTCATTAGTGAAAATTTTAAATTTCCACCAGCAATTAAAAACAAAAAAATTACCATTTTCACGAGTTTTATCATTGACAAAGACGGGAATATGTCTGACATCAAGGCATTTCACATCAATGTAAAAGATTACATCACAACTGATAAAGTCAAAATTGCCACTCAAGACCAGAAAATCGAAGAAGCGGATCAAATTGAAATGATGAAAGCCGAAGCAGCGCGCGTACTGAAATTGTTCGGAAAAACATGGCAACCGGCCGTTAAAAACGGACAACCGGTACGTTGTTTATACAATTATCCAATTCATTTTAATGTGGAATAAATCCGTTAGATGTTAGCGGTTCTGAAAAAATATAAAGAGAGTATCGGCTTCGGAGTTTCGATAGCGGTGCTCTTTTTTATTTTGCGTTGGTTTGAAATTCGCTATCTCATTTTTAGCCAACAATACGATATTTTCTTTGGGCTAATTGCTTTGATATTTACATTTCTGGGTATTTGGCTGGCTCGCCAACTCAGTCAACCCAAAACAGTTTGGGTCGAAAAAGAAGTCGTGGTTCAATCATCCAAAGCCAAAATAATTGATTTCAAAATAATTGAAGAGTTACAAATCAGTAAACGAGAACTCGAAGTATTAAACTTGTTGGCCACCGGAAAAAGCAACGACGAAATAGCCCAGACGCTTTTTGTTTCGCGCAATACAATCAAAACGCACATCGCTAATTTGTATCAGAAATTAGACGTGAAACGCCGAACACAAGCCATAGAAAAAGCCAAATCATTGGGTATTTTACAATAATACTTTCGGGTGAAAAATCAAAAATCACCCAAAAGAATGAAGGTATTTTCAAGGAATCAAAACAATTTCGCAACCTAATCCAAACATAAAAAAAATGAAAAAACTTATTCTTACCAACGGAGTCATTGCGGGCATCATTGTATCGATTATGATGGTGATTTCGACAGTGGTGTACAAATGCGATCCCAACATGGAGCCCAGCATGGTTATCGGCTATGCCGGAATGCTCATTGCTTTTAGTTTTGTCTTTATCGGCATCCGAAATTACCGCAACAAACAAAATGCTGGCATTCTCAATTTCGGGCAAGCTTTCAAAATTGGAATCTTGATTTCACTTATTGCCTCTACTTTTTATGTTGTGAGTTGGCTGATTGAATATTATTGCTTCTTTCCGGATTTTATGGAAAAATACAGCGCTATGGCCATCAAGAAAATTGAAAGTGATCCGCACATAACTTCTGCTGAACTTGCCGCACAGGTAGAACAAATGAATAGCATGAAAGAAATGTACAAAAACCCGATTTGGGTGATTTTGTTTACTTATGCAGAAATTTTGCCATTAGGCATTGTTATATCGCTCATCAGCGCTTTGATTCTGAAAAAGAAAGCAGCTTAAATAAAAAACTCCAACGGTTTCGGTTGGAGTTTTTTAATTTTATTTTTCTCTGGTGAGGACTATTTCGCCTCCTTGAATGAGTTTGGCTTCGGTTTTGGCTTCATTAAACTGAATCACAATTCCGTATGCCTCGTGTTTGAATCGGTCTTTTCCGTCCGGTTCTAAAGGCAGGGTTCCTTGACCAACAGCGGTGGCTTTAAGCACTCCGTCTTCTTCTTCAAAAATGACTTTTATAGGAAAACTTTTACTCGAGAAAGTTCCTACATAAGGATCAAGAATAACATCTTCTTCAAGTTTGTCTTTACCAGCCGTCCAAGTATTGTTGGCCGGATTAAAATCAGGTAATTTCTGAGCCGGATCTAATCGAACACTTTCGAGTTCTTCGTTTACATTGGCCTTAAACGTCCATGAACTGTTGCGCATCCAGATTTCAACAGGCAAATTCATGGTGGATGTTTTACCTGATTTGGTTTTGAATTGAACCGTGACCGGCATCGGCATTTTTTCTAAGTTGTCGATGGTCACCAAAATACCTTTGGTTGGGTCATTTTTGATGTATTTTACTTTGCTGATGCCCTGATCTAAACGCCAATTGTTCAAATACCAACTGCGCCAAAACCAATTTAAATCTTCTCCGGCAACGTTTTCAATGGTTCTGAAAAAATCATCCGGTGTTGGATGTTTGAACGCCCAACGATTGATATAGGTTTTAAAAGCTTGGTCAAATCGTTCCTCGCCTAAAATTTGTTCGCGCAACAAAGTAAGTCCTTCACCCGGTTTCATATAACACAACAAACCAATGTTGTCTTCTTTCATCGCATCAGGAGTAACCATAATAGGCTCTAATTCAGGGTTGGTTAAAAAAGCACCCGCTTGATTCATATTTTGATCCGGTTCTTTGTATTCTCCGTTGTTAAAATCTCTTCCGCTGATGGAATTGATAAACGTATTGAAACCTTCGTCCATCCAGGCAAAAACACGCTCGTTTGAACCCACAATCATCGGAAACCATGTATGCCCGAATTCGTGATCGGTTACACCCCAAAGCCCTGCTCCTTTTGAGGTCCATTCGCAGAAAACAATACCGGGATATTCCATACCGCCTTCATTTCCGGCTACATTAGTGGCTGCGGGATAAGGATATTCATACCATCTTTTTGAGTAGTTTTCGATACAAGCTTTGGTGTATTCAGTTGATCGACCCCAAGCTTTATCGCCGGCACTTTCAACCGGATAAGCACTGATGGCCAGTGATTTCTTTCCGCTAGGCAAATTGATTCTGGCCGCATCAATAATAAAAGAAGCGGATGATGCCCATGATAAGTCACGAGCGTTTTTGATTTTAAACTTCCAAGTCAAAGTAGCTTTTCCCTGCGGACGCGAACTTGGATTAGTTACTTCATCAGCAGTTCTGATGGCGACCGTTTTTTCGCTGTTTTTGGCATCAGCCCAACGTTTTTGCTGTTCCGCGGTATATACTTCTGTAGGATTTTGCAATTCGCCTGAACAAACAACTATATGATTGGATGGAGCTGTAATGGCTACGTCAAAATCTCCGTATTCTAAATAAAACTCGGCACCGATATATGGATTAGTATTCCAACCATGCACATCATCGTACACACTCATACGTGGATACCACTGAGCAATAGTGAAGATTTTACCATTTTTGGTGTCAAGCACACCAGTTCTATCTGAACCATATTTAGGTGAAATATAAGAAAACGAAATCTTGATTCTAGCTTTGGCTCCGTTGGCTTTGAGTTCTTGCGGCAACTGAATTTGCATACGGGTATCCGTGATGGTATACTTCACTTGCTTTTCAGTCGTTTTAGCACCCACCGTTTCGAGTAAGGATACCGATTTAATATTAAAACCGCCGTCCAAAATTTCACCTTTGGTTCCTCCTCTACTCCCGCGTGGCCCGATTACCGCTGCTCCGCGTGAATCTTTCTTAAAAGCATTTTGTTCCAGATTCATCCATAAAAAAGAAAGATTATCAGAACTATTATTGGTGTAAGTTAACACCTCGGTTCCAATAATCTCGTTGGAAGATTCATTCAATTGCGCTGTTAATTGGTAGTCAGCTCTGTTTTGCCAATACTTAGCACCTGGTTGGCCACTGGCTGAGCGCGTTTCCGTTCCGTTTTTGGTATAAAACAAAGGCGAAAAAGCTTGTTTATAATCATAGTTGGACACAGGCGGATTTTGTTGCGCAAAGCCTGTTAAAGCAGGAAACATCAATGCAACTAAAACCCACCGTTTAATGGTTTGGTTCATAAAATTGAATTTTAAATTAATAATCCGGCCACATCAGTCTTTTATTTCCGGATTTGTTACAGAAGAAATGTCAGCTGAATCTTTCAAAAGGTTTTTGCGTTTGCGAGCCGACAATAAGAATTGTTGCTTTGAAGTTAAACCAAAAAAAGAAATGTCTTGTAACATCTGATTGATGAAATATGCACCAATAATTGATGCAGGAATGACAATGATTAAACTAAAGATTGATCCCATGGTTTAAGGTATTAAGAAGATTTGGTATAACAAATATAAAAAATGATTGATAAGTGATGCATAATTTTTTTGAAAACCCACCGTTGAAAAGTGTTAAATTGGCAACATAAAAATTCAAGCGAATGAATCCTATAAAAATTCTCTGGGTAGACGACGAAATCGATTTACTCAAACCACATATCCTTTTCTTAGAAAAAAAAGATTATCAAGTAACTACCTGCAACAACGGTCGGGATGCGCTGGATATTTTTGAGTCTGGAAATTTTGACATCGTTTTTTTGGATGAGAATATGCCTGGTATGAGCGGTTTAGAAACCCTGGCCGAGATGAAAGAAAAAAAATCTTCGACACCTGTGATTATGATTACAAAAAGCGAAGAGGAATACATTATGGAAGAAGCCATCGGTTCAAAAATTGCCGATTATCTCATCAAGCCCGTCAATCCGAATCAGATTTTGCTGAGCATCAAAAAAAATCTCGATCATACCCGATTGGTTTCAGAAAAAACCACTTTGGATTATCAAAAAGAATTTCGAAAAATTGCCATGGAAATGGCGATGGTCAATTCATACGAAGAATGGATTGAATGTTATAAAAAATTATTGTTTTGGGAACTTGAGCTCGAGAACATCCAAGATCAAAGTATGATTGAAATTCTTGAATCGCAAAAGGTTGAAGCCAATATGCAATTCGGAAAATTCATCGAAAAAAATTATGAAGATTGGTTTGAAGCCACCGCGCAAGGTTCAAAAAATACCAAAATGGACAGACCTATTTTGTCGCATACATTGTTTAGAGAATTGGTGGTCCCGGAAATCACCAAAAAAGACCGCCCGATTTTGTTTGTCGTCATTGACAATATGCGCTACGACCAATGGAAGTCTATTGAAAGCACTGTAACCAATTTGTATAAGCTCGAAAAAGAAATTCCTTATTACGCCATTTTACCAACAGCCACTCAATATGCTCGAAATGCGATTTTCTCGGGCTTATTGCCAATCGAAATGGAGAAGCAATTTCCGCAATATTGGAAGAACGATGTTGACGAAGGCGGCAAAAATTTATTTGAAGCAGAATTTCTAACTGCACATCTTAAACGTCTGGGATTAAACATCAAACAAGAATATTTTAAAATCACGAGTTTGTCCGGCGGGAAAAAATTAGCCGAGAATTTCAAAGCCTATAAAGACAATCAGCTCATTACAGTAGTGTATAATTTTGTCGATATGCTCTCGCATGCCAAAACCGAAATGGAAGTCATCAAAGAATTAGCTTCAGACGACAAAGCTTATCGATCACTGACTTCGAGTTGGTTTAAGAATTCTCCTCTGCTCGAAATCATTCAACAAGCACAAAAATTAGGTTTCAAGCTCATCATCACTACTGACCACGGAACCATCAATGTCAAAAATCCTTCAAAAGTAATAGGTGACAAAAACACCAGTTTGAACCTCAGATACAAAACCGGCCGTAGCCTTACTTATGAAGATAAAGATGTGTATGCGGTGCGCGACCCTAAGAGAATCGGCCTTCCAGCGATTAATATGAGCAGTTCATACATATTTGCCAAGAATGACTTATTTTTGGCCTATGTGAACAACTTTAATCACTATGTGAGTTACTACCGAAATACGTATCAACACGGTGGAATTTCATTAGAAGAAATGATTGTTCCCTTTTTGGTTTTCAATCCGAAATAGACCTATGATTATTACATATTCATTAGACGAAATACAACAAACCGCCCAAAAAATATTAGACCAAAACCCACAAAAAGTAATTCTTTTTTTTGGTGAAATGGGTGCCGGAAAAACAACCTTTATTAAATCATTTGTAAAAAAGCTAGGCGTTGAAAACACCACGAGCAGCCCAACTTTTTCACTGGTGAATGAATATCAAGACGGCAACGGCAACCCGCTGTATCACTTTGATGTATATCGGCTTAAAACCGAAGCCGAGGCCTATGATATGGGCATCGATGAATACCTTTATTCAGGTCATTGGTGTTTGATTGAATGGCCCGAAAAAATTCCGACGCTCATTCCTAACGAACACAGTGTGATTAAGATTAAAACGCTCTCAGATGGTCGTCGAGAATTAGAATTTAGATAAAATTTGCTTGGGCTACTGCTATCTTTTTTATAACTTAGACCGGCATTATTGAATACAACACATCATGGCGTTAACTCCGTTTACCAAACAACAACTGCTTCCACAAGAAGAAAAACTTGAAATTGCCCGTCACAAAAGCGAACTTTTTATCGGAATCCCAAAAGAAATCAGTTATCAAGAACGTCGAATTTGTTTAACGCCTGATGCCGTAAATTCACTTACTTCGCACGGTCATCGAGTCATGATGGAAGCCGGAGCCGGACTCAATTCAAGCTATACTGATCAAGAATACAGTGATGCCGGAGCCGAGATTACCAATGATACTCAGAAAGTTTTGGGTTGTCCGATGTTGCTCAAAGTAGAGCCGCTAACGATGGATGAAATCAAAATGGTCAATCCGCAAACCATTGTTATATCGGCCATTCAGCTCAAAACCCGCAAAAAGGAATACTTCGAAGAACTCACAAAAAAGAAGATTACCGCGCTGGCTTTTGAATTTATCAAAGACGAAGACGGATCCTATCCGGCGGTAAAATCACTCAGCGAAATTGCCGGAACATCCTCGATATTAGTAGCCGCCGAACTGATGATTGGCAAAGGTTTGCTTTTTGGAAATATTACCGGAGTACCGCCTACGGATGTAGTCATTTTGGGTGCGGGAACCGTTGGCGAATTTGCCGCCAAAACTGCACTCGGGCTCGGAGCCAACGTCAAGGTTTTTGACAATTCCATCACCAAGCTCCGTCGTTTGCAAAACAACTTGAACCAACGCATATTCACCTCGACCATACAACCCAAATCCTTGCTCAAAGCGCTCCGCAGATGTGACGCAGCCATTGGAGCCATGCGCGGAAAAGACCGCTGTCCGGTGGTGGTGACCGAAACCATGGTCGAGCATATGAAAAAAGGGGCGGTCATTGTCGATGTAAGCATTGATACGGGCGGATGTTTTGAAACCTCTGAAATCACCACCCACGAAAAACCCACTTTTGTCAAAAACGGTGTGATTCATTATTGCGTGCCCAATATTCCTTCGCGCTATTCAAAAACAGCTTCGCTTTCTATCAGCAATATCATCACACCCTATTTACTTCAAATTGCCGAAGATGGCGGAATCGAGAGTTCAATTCGCTGCAACAAAGGCCTTAAAAATGGCGTTTATCTCTACCACGGAATCTTGACCAATCAAGCCATTGGCGATTGGTTTAATTTGCCTGATAGCGACATTAATTTAATTGTTTTCTAAAGAAGCTTTACGTTACCTTTGCCAAAAAATTCCACATGAGATTTCGTTATCGTTTTGCTTATTACTTGATTGGTTTTACCTTGGGCTTATTTTTCGTGACCGCTGTTTTTATTGGCAAAGATACGCGTTGCAACTACTTTCCGAATGCCCGTGTACTGAATAATCTGCGCACCAAACCTTTTGAATTTTCGCCCAAAGCCATCGAGCAAATGAAGGAATGTCAAGTTGATTCAACCGATATTAAAAACTCCTTGACTTATGGTGATGTCGATTTTGATAAAAGTAATATCGCCGTTGAAAAAGGCGGTAAAAAATACATCATCGAAGGCAGAAATGGCAAACAGCAAACCATTACCCTTGAAGTGATTAACTACGAGACCCGCGCGGTGCTCACTCAAGTTACCAAACCCTAAATTTTGAACGAATTACGAGTTGTGAGCACAATTCTCGAATTTTCTGCAATCAAAACCTTGAGTTAAAATTCCGTTTTGCACATTCTGCATAAATGATTGCTTTGTTCAGATTTAATAAGATAATCTTTTAAATTTGAATGATTCATTGATACCATCAACTAATACCCTTTTTTTAGCTATGAAAAAAAAAATAGGTTTATTGGCTAGCTTTTTTTTGTTGACACTACAAATTGCAAAAGCACAGAACTTACTCAATAACGGAGACTTCGAGAGCGGCGGAAACGGTGTCGGCTTTAATATCAACAGTAGTTTTTATAACAACATCAATCCGCCTTATTCAGGAAATACCTCACCCGGAAATTATTCGGTAACCACCAATCCGCAACCGATGAACACAGCTTTTTTTATCTCGGGCGGAGATCACACGACCGGAACGGGTCACATGCTGGTGGTTGACGGAACTACAACCGGCGGACAGCAAAGATTTTGGCGCGCGGGCAACAACGGCGGCGGCGTCTGTAATTTAACGGTCGGGACTAATTATACTTTTCATTATTGGATAAAATCGGTTTCGACGCAAGTTACCAATTCAAGCAATCAGGCGAATATCGGTTATCAAATCATCGGCGCGAGCAATATTACACTTATCTCAGGAAACGCTACTGCGCCACTACCCGCTGAGGGTTGGCAAGAAGTTGTTTATACCTTCACCGCCACAAACAATTGCGTGAACATTGAATTATGGGACAATAATACAACCGCAATTGGAAACGATTTCGCTGTAGATGATTTTGCTTTGTTTGGTCCACCGGCTCCATTCAATCTTGAATATTCAACAATCAATCCGAGTTGCGTGGGTGCAGCTGACGGTTCAATCATCGGTTATGGCTCCGGAGCCAATCCTCCCTATTATTATTGGATTACCGGAACTGTTTCGGCCAACAACGGTACGGGTATTTTTACCGGACTACCGGCAGGAACTTATTCATTAAATATTCTTGAAGGTGCCGATGGCGAGATTCATATCAACGACATAGTTTTGAGCGAACCACAAGATTTGACCATCAGCAGTCCGACGACAATTTGTCAAAACGAATCTGCTACTATATCGGTTAGCGGAAGCAACTCTGGTTATCAATGGACTTCGAATCCGTCCGATAACAACCTAAATCCCACCGCAGCCAGTCAACAAGTAAGCCCGGCGGTGAGCACCACTTATACAGTAACTTCGAATGTAGGAAGCAACAGAAATCTGATTTTCAACCATGACTTTTCTCAAGGTGATAAAGGATTTGTTACGGATTATATATACTATTCCCCCAACAATCCCAACGGAAATCAACGAGCTTATGGCATCGTTTCAAACCCACAAAATTGGGAAAGCGGATTTGCTTCATTTACAGACCACAGTGGCAACGGTTTGATGTTGGTTGTTGACGGCTCACCACAAAATTCAGGCAATGACAAAGTCTGGTCGCAATCGGTTCCGGTAACACCCAACCAAAATTACACTTTCAGCTATTGGGTAAGAACAGCCGCTTTGCCAAGCCTAGCTAATTTAGAAGTCATCATCAACGGCAATTCTGTCGGAATCGACGCAGCGCCCATCAATACGCTTTCATGGGTTAATCATACCTACACGTGGAATTCAGGCAGCAATACTGTGGCTAATATAATCTTGTATGATCGAAACACGGTGCTTACCGGTAATGATTTTGCCTTAGACGATTTGTCATTTATCGGTCCGACTACTCAATGTGTCTTGACCAAATCAGTAACCGTTACCGTCAACAATTCAATCGTTCCGAATTTTCCGACTTCGCTCGCCATTTGCAGCGGCGCAAATGTTCCAACGCTGGTCAATACTTCACCCAACGGAATAACCGGAACATGGTCACCGGCAGTGGTAAGCAATACAACTTCTGCAATTTATACCTTTACACCCAATGTTGGGCAATGTGCCAGTGCAGTTCAGTTTTCAGTGAATGTGAATAGTGGTAATGTGGTTCCAACTTTCCCACAAATTGGACCTTTTTGTTCCGGAGTAATTATGACCGATCCGCCACTTCCTCAGATTTCGAGCAATGGTATTACAGGGCAATGGACACCTAATTTTAACAACACACAAACCACTACATACACCTTTACTCCTGATGCAGGCCAATGCGCCAGCAGCACAACTCTTGAAGTGGTTATCAATCCGAGCGTCACACCCGCTTTTTCACAAGTAGGTCCGTTTTGCGCAGGTGAAAACATCAGTGATCCGTTACCCTTATTATCTGAAAATGGAATTTTAGGTCATTGGACACCCGTTTTTAACAACAACCAAACCACCACCTATACTTTTATTCCCAATGTTGGTCAATGTGCCACCACCACTACTCTTGAAATAATCATCAATCAAAAAAGAACTCCCACCTTTAACCCAGTAGGACCCTATTGCTCTGGGCAAATCTTGAACAATCCATTACCCGACACCTCTATTGAAGGCATTGCCGGAAGTTGGGCGCCGGCCTTCAACAACACAGCAACTACCACTTATACTTTTACGCCTAATGATGGTCAATGCGCCAATACCACAACGGCTGAAGTTGTCATTGTTGAAAATAATATAATCCCGATTTTCAGCTTTGATCCTTATACAACGGCTTGTTATCGTCCGATTGATGAAGTTCCTCCGGCCATTTTACCAAATATTTCGGATAATGGTATTTACGGCAGTTGGTCTCCGGCCTATATCAATTATTCAACTTTAGGAGAAACCGTTTACACTTTTACTCCTTTGGTCAATACTTGTGCGAGCAATTTTACATTCACGGTCAATGTTATAGATGTTCCAGATTTTGTAGTCAACTCTGATTGTGTCAATGAGAAGCTTGTCTTAAGTGTCACGCTTTTTGAAGTGGTTGAAGACAGTCATTTTACTTGGTACAATGCGCAGAATGAAATCATTAGCACTGAGTCTTCAGTCATTATTACCGAAAAAGGAACTTATAAAGTAGTCAAAGAAATCAACGGTTGTACCAAAGAGCAAACGGTTATTGTTTCGAGCGTTAATTGCATGATACCCAAAGGAATTTCACCAAACGATGACACTTTGAATGATGCTTTTGATTTGAGCAACCTCGATGTCAAACGTTTGGAGATTTTTAATCGCTATGGTACTGAGGTATATTCAAAAAGCAATTACAAAAAAGAGTGGACCGGCAAGGATTATAACGATCATTACCTGCCCGACGGAACCTATTTTTATGTCATTGATTTTAATTCCGGAAAAAGCAAAACCGGTTGGGTCTATCTGATTCGAGAACACTAAGTTAAAAGAAAAATGTTTAAACCCTATCAATCATTTTGGTAGGGTTTCTTTTTTGGAAGCTGTTTTCAAAATATGTCTGAAATAAAGCAACTTAACTTCATAATTTTGATAACTTTGCTTGCGAATTCTTTCCTCAACAAAACATAATTAATATGAAAGCTAAACTACTCGTGGTGTTTTTGTTAACATCAATTATTTCCTTAGCTCAAAATTCTATCTGGAACAAAACCAATGCTTCAGATTACACTTCAAAAGCTTTAGAAAACAAAAAAAATCTAACTAAGTTTCAACTATACAACTTAGATTTCAATGCGCTACAAAGTGCCTTGAAGAATTCTCCCAAACGATTTGAGTCGATACAACAAAAGGGAATCACCGTTGAAATCCCCAATGCTGATGGGCAATTAGAGCGTTTTTCGTTTTACCAATTTTCGAATATGGATCCGGTTTTGGCAGAGAAATATCCCGAAATCAAATCGTATGTTGGACAAAGCATTGATCATCCCGGCGCAGTAATTTATTGTAGCTTATCACCTTTGGGATTTCAGAGTATGATGCTCAAGGCCGATCGTTCTGCCGTTTTTATTGAACCTTACACTGCTGATTTAAGTGCTTATGCAGTGTATAACAAAAAAGACAAAATTGAAGGCTTGAACAAGTTTGAATGCCGTATGGTGCAAAATATGCCCGAGCAAACCATCAGAACTTCATCTTTGGCGGCTAGACCAAATGCCGATGACGGTATTTTGAGAAACTTCAGATTGGCATTATCCGTAACCGGCGAATACACCACCTATTTCGGTGGAACCAAAGCCTTAGCTTTGGCCGGAATGAACGCCACCATGACCCGTGTAAATGGTGTTTTTGAAATGGATTTTAATTCACACATGAACCTTATTGCCAATAATGATGTGTTGATTTATACCAATGCTGCTACCGATCCGTATTCAGCAGCGGCTACCGGTTCTGGGGGTGCTTGGAATACCGAACTTCAAAACAACTTAACCAACACCATTGGCAATGCTGCTTATGATATTGGACACTTATTCGGAGCCAGCGGCGGCGGCGGAAATGCCGGTTGTATTGGTTGTATTTGCGTGGATGATACCGCCAGTACAACTGATGAAAACAAGGGAAGCGGATTTACTTCGCCGGGCGATGCAATTCCACAAGGAGATAATTTTGACATCGATTATGTAGCCCATGAAATGGGGCATCAATTCGGAGCGAACCACACTTGGACACACGGTGGAAACGAAGGAACCGGCGCACAAATGGAACCTGGGTCAGGTTCGACCATCATGGGTTATGCCGGAATCACAGCCATGGATGTTCAACCGCACTCAGATGCCTATTTTCATGCGATTAGTATTCAACAAGTGACCAACAACATCAAAACCAAGACTTGTTCGACCAACATTAATACAGGCAATGCAATTCCGACCGCAAATGCAGGTTTAGATTACACCGTTCCGAAAAGCACACCGTTTTTACTGACCGGATCCGGAACCGATGCCAATGGCGATACACTCACCTATTGCTGGGAACAATTTGACAATCAAACAACTACAACCGCTCCGAGTGCTACTAAAACTTCCGGGGTAAACTTTAGATCTTATAATCCATCAACCAATCCGAGCAGATCCTTTCCGATTTTAGCCTCTGTTTTGTCCGGTGCAACCACAACTGCTGGCACAGAAATTACTGTTGAAGCGCTTCCATCGGTAGCCAGAACTTTAAATTTCCGATTGACGGTGCGCGACAACAAAGCCAACGGTGGAGCAAACAACAGTGACGACATGGTGGTTACAGTAAATGCCACAGCCGGTCCTTTTGCCATCACCGCACCAAACACAGTAGTTTCTTATGCGGGAAACACGAGTCAAACCATTACTTGGAATGTAGCCGGAACCACCGCCAATGGGGTAAATTGTGCCAATGTAGATATTCTACTTTCAACCAACGGCGGAACTTCGTTTCCGATTGTATTGGCTTCAGCTACGCCGAATGACGGAACGCAAGCGCTTACGATTCCAAACATCCCCGGAACGACCAACCGCATTATGATCCGCGGAACGAATCACATTTTCTACGATATATCCAATACCAACTTTACGATCACGGCCGGAACAGCCGATACGACTCCGCCAACTGCTCCGACTCTTTCAGCTTCAAATACCACATCAACCACCACGCAACTTTCATGGTCCGGAGCGACAGATAATGTAGCTGTGACCAATTATGAAATCTACAAAAACGGTGTCTTGTTGACCACGACCCAAAATACCACTTATACGGTTACCGGATTAACAGCTTCTACGGCTTATACTTTCAACGTTAAAGCCAAAGATGCCGACGGAAATGTATCGGCTTTGAGCAATACGGTAAATGTAACTACCGGAGCTCCGGATACCACACCACCCACTGCTCCAACACTAAGTGCTACCGGCACAACCATGACCACCACTACCTTGAGTTGGTCTGGTGCTACAGATAATACAGCGGTGACCAGTTATGATGTGTATCAAGGAGCCACGCTTTTGGGAAATACTACTTTTACCACTTATAATGTTACCGGACTAACTGCAGCCACAACTTATACTTTTACCGTAAAAGCCAAAGATGCGGCGGGCAATGCTTCGGTAGCCAGCAATGCAGTCAACGTAACCACACAAGCACCCGACACCACTGCTCCAACAGCGCCAGTACTTTCCGGCACAAACATCACCAGTACCGGTTTATTGTTGACATGGTCTGGAGCCACAGATAATGTGGGTGTAACTTCTTATGACGTATATCAAGGCGCAACATTACTGGGCAACACACCCAACAGCAATTATACAGTTACCGGACTAACACCACTGACTTCTTATAGTTTTACCGTAAAAGCAAAAGATGCCGCCGGAAATACATCGGTTGCTAGTAATGTATATACGGTAACAACAGCACAATTTACCTATTGTACTTCGCAAGGAAACAGCGTAGCCGATGAATTGATTGGTCGCGTTCAATTCGGAACCATAGACAATGTTTCTACCGGAGGTTCAGGCTATACAGATTTTACCAATCTTTCAACCGATGTTACTCTGGGTTCAAGTCAGACTATTACCATTACACCTACATGGACAGGTTCTACTTTTAGCGAAGGTTATGCTGTGTTTATTGACTACAACCGTGATGGCGATTTTGCCGATACCGGAGAGACCGTATACACTCGAGCTGCTTCAACCACCACGCCGATTGTAGGAACATTTACCATACCGGCAACAGCAACCACCGGTGTTACCAGAATGCGCGTATCCTTAAAATACAATGCTATTCCAACTGCTTGTGAAACCTTTTCATACGGACAAGTTGAAGATTATTCAGTACAAATATTGGCAGCCAGCAACACGCTCAATTTGAAAGCTTATATTGAAGGTTTTTATGATGTTTCCACCCATAGCATGCAACCGGTTCAGCTAAATCAAGGAACAAGCCTTTCGACAACAGATGTAGGCAATATTGAGGTTGAATTGCGAAACCCAACAACCTATGCATTGATAGCAACTTCACAAGCTTTACTCAAAACCGATGGCACAGCGACAGTTACTTTTAGTCCTGCGCAAATTGGTTCATTTTATGTCGCTTTTAAATATAGAAACTCTATACAAACCTGGAGTGCCAATCCGGTTACGCTGAGTGCATCAACAACCAGTTATGACTTTAGTACTGCTGCCAACAAAGCATTTGGTTCAAATATGAGACAACTTGAAACGAATGTTTGGGGAGCATATTCCGGAGACATCAATCAAGATGAAACCGTTGATTTATCTGATGTAAGCGAAGTCAGCAACGACAGTGATAACTCTGCATTCGGAGACTTGGCAACGGATCTTAACGGTGATGGTTCGATTGACTTGAGTGATGTTTCTCTCATCAGTAACAACTCTGATAATTCAGTCTATTCAAATCATCCGTAAAATAAAACAAAGTATAAAACAAAAAAAAGCAGTCCGAATAAGACTGCTTTTTTTGTGGGCGATGAGGGGTTCGAACCCCCGACCCCCTCGGTGTAAACGAGGTGCTCTGAACCAGCTGAGCTAATCGCCCTTTCAAAGGTGGTGCAAATATACATTTACAAATCATATCTGCAAGGATTGTTTCAGAAAAAATTGCTCCTAAATATTTGTTAATTCTTACCCAGCTGTACACAAGTATTTTGTGGCTAAAAAAACTCTGACTTACTTTTGAAGCAAATTATATTTTATGGCCCGTTTCAAAGAAAACGATTTACCCAAATCAAAAATTACCACAAGTGCACTGCAAAAAGCTGCGCTCATTTTTAAATACTCCGGTCCACACAAATGGAAATTCTTTTTGGGCCTCATTTTTCTCTTGCTCACCGGTGCTACTGCTCTAGCCTTTCCAAAACTTATGGGAATGCTTGTTGATTGCGTTAAAAATCACGACACAAAACTCGCCAACAACATCGCTTTGGGTTTGGTCGGTATTTTATTTTTGCAATCGTTTTTTTCCTTTTTCAGGCTTTCGCTTTTTGTCAATTTCACCGAAAACACTTTGGCCAACCTACGATTAGCACTCTACGGAAATCTAATCAAATTGCCGATGACGTTTTTCTCTCACAAACGCGTGGGCGAGCTCAACAGTCGCATCAGCGCGGATATTTCACAAATTCAAGACACACTTACCTCTACCATTGCAGAATTCTTGCGCCAGTTTATTTTAATTATTGGCGGAATTATTCTTTTAGCTAGTGAAAGTTTTAAACTCACTTTACTTATGTTGGCAGTAGTTCCACTGGTAGCGATTGCCGCAGTTATCTTCGGAAGATTTATTCGCAAATATTCCAAAAAAGTACAAGATCAAGTGGCCGAAAGTCAAGTCATTGTTGAAGAAACCTTGCAAGGCATCAGCATCGTCAAAGCCTTTGCCAATGAAGCTTACGAAATTGCGCGCTACACCACCAAAGTGCGCGAAGTGGTCAATCTGGCCATCAAAGGCGGAAAATACAGAGGCTATTTTGCTTCGTTCATCATCTTTTGTTTGTTCGGTTCGATTGTAGCGGTGGTTTGGTATGGCGTACAATTGAGCATCAACGGAGAAATGAGCGTCGGACAACTGATTTCATTTGTGTTGTATTCAACTTTTGTAGGCGCTTCTTTTGGCGGAATTGCTGAGCTTTATGCCCAAATTCAAAAAGCCATCGGAGCTACTGAACGCGTATTTGAATTGCTCGAAGAAACTCCGGAAAAAATTGGCCAAACCGAGCAAGAATATAAGATCAACGGAAATGTCAGTTTCCAGAAGGTGGCTTTCAGTTATCCGTCGCGCAAAGAAGTTCAGGTTTTAAAAGACGTGAGTTTCGAGGCCAAACACGGTCAAAAAATAGCCATCGTCGGTCCGAGTGGCGTCGGAAAATCAACCATTGCTTCGCTGCTTTTGAAGTTTTATGACATCGATGACGGAAGCATCCAAATTGACGGCAAAGACATCGGTGATTATCCGTTAGAAATTTTACGCGGACACATGAGCATTGTTCCTCAAGACGTTATTTTATTTGGCGGAACCATCCGTGAGAACATTGCCTACGGAAAACCCGGTGCCACCGATGCCGAAATTATGAAAGCCGCCCAACAAGCCAACGCGCTCAATTTTATTGAAGGCTTCCCAGAAAAAATGGAAACCATTGTAGGCGAACGCGGCATCAAACTCTCGGGCGGACAACGCCAACGCATTGCCATCGCGCGCGCGCTGCTCAAAAATCCGAGTATCCTAATTTTGGACGAAGCTACCTCTTCACTCGACAGCGAAAGTGAAAAACTAGTCCAAGAAGCGCTTGAAATATTGATGGAAGGACGCACAAGCATCATCATCGCACATCGACTTTCAACGATTCGTTCGGCTGATTCGATCATTGTACTGGATCAAGGAAAAATCACCGAACAAGGCACACACGCTCAATTGATGGAAATTGAAAACGGAACATATAAAAACCTCAGTCAGCTTCAGTTTAGCCATGCATAAAATGATACCTATGAAGAAAATTACACTTATTCTATTGTTTGGAATTTCACTTATTTCAGTGGCGCAAACCAAAAACGCAAAACCTTTTGTATTGGGTTACACCGAAGAACTTGAATCAAAAATTTTATCCGAGAAGCGAACCGTCAATATTTATTTGCCCGAAGGATACAAACCCAATGATACTATTCATTATCCGGTGATTTACTTGCTTGATGGCGGCGCTGATGAAGATTTTATCCACACGGTGGGATTGGTGCAATACAATAATTTTTCGTGGATCAATCGCGTTCCGCCCAGTATTGTTGTCGGTATTGCCAACACCGACCGCAAACGCGACTTTACTTATCCAAGCCAAATTGAAGCTGAGAAAAAGCGCTATCCGAGCAGCGGTGGTTCAGCTAAGTTTATTGAATTTATCGAAAAAGAATTACAGCCGTATGTCGAAAAAAACTATAAATCCACAAAAGGCAGAACGCTGATCGGGCAATCGTTGGGCGGATTACTGGCTACGGAAATTCTGTTCAAAAAACCACAACTTTTTGATCAATACATCATCATCAGCCCAAGTTTGTGGTGGAATGACGGTTCATTGCTCAAAGAAAATCCGGCATGGTTCAACGAGAATTTTATTACTAAAAAGAAAATTTACATAGGCGTGGGCAAAGAAGGAATCTGGGCCTCAACGCCAACTACTCCGCATGTTATGGAAGTAGATGCCAATTTATTAGCAGACAAACTTCGCGCTGCCAAAAACAAAAACCTTACAATATATTTTGATTATATGCCCGAAGAAGACCATGCCACCTCGTCGCATCCGGCTGTGTTTAATGCTTTCAGGCTTTTGTATCCGAAAAAGTAACTAACGCTTGAGTGAAAAATGCGCTTTATATATTTTTGAAATATTGTTTTCTATATAATCAACTGTAAACCAATAATCGGTTGACGGCAATTCATAGCCGTTATAGGTTCCGTCCCAGCCTTTTCCGGAAGGACTGATTTGCTTGAGCAGTTTTCCGTAACGATCATAAATATAAATTACAGACTGCTTTTGATCGGCTAAATCATCAATGTTCCAGGTATCGTTATAACCATCGTTGTTGGGCGTGAAAAATTTCGGATAACTGATTACGAGAATTTCTTCAGAGAGCTGTGTACAACCTTCTTCATCCACCACATAAACAGTATGAACACCTGAAGAAACATTGTAAAATACATTCGAATATTGAATTGGTCCATGATCTAACTGATATAAATATGGTCCCGATCCGTTTACATTAACCACCACCATTGGATTATCCGTAAAAGCGTCATAACCTGAAGTACTCATGGTCTGTGCGGCATAAGTAGCTGTAACTTGGGCTTCTACCGGATTTGAAACACAACCTGTAAATGAATTCGTCGCTACTACTTCATAAGTTCCGGCTTGCGTGGCTTGATATGTTGAACTCGTGGCATTCGGAATCACAGCAGTATTATAACTCCAAACAAAGTCATAAATCGCATCATTCAAATAAGTATTCAGGATAAAAGGTCGGGTCAAAGTATTGGTCTGATTATTTAAACAAATTACTCCATCAACCGGCTGGGGCTCCGGCAGTGGATTTACCCGAACTGTAACAACAATCGGAAGTCCGTCACAACCATCTGCATAGGGTGTAACAGTATAATAAACAGTTCCCGGAGAGCCGTTGACCGCAGTCAAGGTTTCTGAGAGTACACTCCCACTACCCGGATTTGAGCCATTGACATTTGAAGCCAACCGCACCCAACTAAATGTAGTATTGGGCAATGAACTGCTCAAGTTTACATTAAAAGTATCACCAGAACATATCGTTACATTTTGGCTCGAAGCTGTTGCAATGGGTAATGCTTTGATAACAATATTTGTAGAAGCAGTTTGTGCTGCGCAACCCGCAGCAGCCGGCATGGTATATATAACTTGATAAGCACCCGGCGAACTTTTATTCGGGACTATTGCTCCGGAATTCGGGTTGATATTTAAACCACTCGGATTAGAACTAAAAGTTCCACCTTGAGTTCCGGTTCGAATTACATTTAAAATAATAGCTTCAGAATTACAATATGAGACGGATGGATAAGCAATAGTCGCTGTCGGAACCTCTGTAATCTTTACCGGAGTCGTTGCGGTTTGCACCGGACAGCCCCCCACAGCAGCCATCGTATAAGTTACTATATAATTGCCCGCTAAACTTGTACTCGGGGTAATCGCTCCGTTAGCAGCATTGATGGTCAATCCCGCAGGAGTAGCGCTAAAAGTTCCGCCGCCTGTACCGGTTCTGACAACTACCTGTGCGGTGGTCAATGATTTACAATAAGGGGTCGAAGGATAACTGATTGTAGCGGCCGGTAAAGTTGTAATCACCACATTGGTCGTAGTCGTTTGTGCCGCGCAACCCGCTGCGGCCGGCATGGTATAGGTTACCACATAAGGACCCGATAAACTCGTACTCGGAGTAATGGCACCCGTAGCAGCATTCAGGGTCAATCCGGCCGGAGTAGCACTGTAGGTTCCGCCTGCTGTTCCGGTTCGGGTAACCGCTTGTGCTGTGGTTAGAGAATTGCAAAACGGAGTAGCATAGCTGATCGTCGCTGTCGGAATCTCTGTAATCGTAACCGGAGTCGTTGCGGTTTGCACCGGACAGCCCCCCACAGCAGCCATCGTATAAGTTACTATATAATTGCCCGGCAAACTTGTACTCGGAGTAATCGCTCCGTTAGCAGCATTGATGGTCAATCCCGCAGGAGTAGCGCTAAAAGTTCCACCGCCTGTACCGGTTCTGACAACTACTTGTGCGGTGGTCAATGATTTACAATAAGGAGTCGAAGGATAACTGATTGTAGCGGCCGGTAAAGTTGTAATCACCACATTGGTCGTAGTCGTTTGTGCCGCACAACCCGCTGCTGCCGGCATGGTATAGGTTACTACATAAGGACCCGATAAACTCGTACTCGGAGTAATGGCACCCGTAGCAGCATTCAGGGTCAATCCGGCCGGAGTAGCGCTGTAGGTTCCGCCTGCTGTTCCGGTGCGGGTAACCGCTTGTGCTGTGGTTAGAGAATTGCAAAACGGAGTAGCATAGCTGATCGTCGCTGTCGGAATCTCTGTAATCGTGACCGGAGTGGTCGCCGTTTGCACCGGACAGCCCCCTACAGCAGCCATCGTATAAGTTACTATATAGTTTCCGGCAATACTCGTACTTGGCGTAATCGCACCGGTAGCAGCATTGATCGTCAGTCCCGCAGGAGTAGCGCTAAAAGTTCCACCGCCTGTACCGGTTCTGACAACTACTTGTGCGGTGGTCAATGATTTACAATAAGGAGTCGAAGGATAACTGATTGTAGCGGCTGGAAGCATACTTATGACCAAAGTTCCGTTTAAAGTAGCATTCGGCGAACATCCGCCTGAGGTAGTTACTACATAATTAAAAGTTCCTGTTTGGGTAGGTATTCCGCTGATGGTTAATACACCTGCAACAAAAGAAGCATTTAGACCGTTGGGTAAACCAGTTGCAGACG
Organism: Bacteroidota bacterium; assembly: GCA_018267095.1. Classification (GTDB taxonomy): domain Bacteria; phylum Bacteroidota; class Bacteroidia; order Flavobacteriales; family Flavobacteriaceae; genus Flavobacterium. The sequence continues at coordinate 57,211 of JAFDZC010000011.1, read as the reverse complement.
CTGATGTTGCACTTCCGCCTACAGTATATTTAATTGTGGTAATTGATGTGTTTTCGCAAATACTTTGGTTGTCTGTTCCAACAGCTGAAGTTAATGTAAGCGAAGGATCAGGAATGATGGTAACCGTTTTTGTAAGAGTTATTGGCACAGTACAAGCGGCTCCGGTAGAAACTGAAACCGTAGTCAACGTAGTATTGGTGGTTACAGCATTGACTGATACAGTTCTGGTTCCGGTGGGGCTTAAAGTTGTCATCTGATTTGCTCCACCATTGATATTGTATGTAATAAACGAATTAGGCGTACCGCTCAGGGTAAACACTACCTGACTTCCTGAACAAACCGACGACGTTGCCGTCACTGAGGTAATGGTCGGAACCACCGAAGCCAAAGTCACACTCGAAGGCGTATTGCAACCGGTAACATCCGTCAGCATATTGGTATAATTACCTGCATTCAAGCCAGAGATAGTTGCCTGACCGTTGGCATTTCCGGTCAATGAAATAGATACCGGAACACCATCGTCTAAATAAGTAATCTGGTGGGTAGTATTGGCGCCCAAACCAGATACACGAATAGAACCGTTACTACCTCCGCAAGTTGGATTTATCCCACTAAAAGTTGGGCATACAATCGAGCAATCAGTACTTCCGGCACCGGGTTGACCAGCATTGGTTTGTTGCATCGTGATAAACCCAGGATCTCCATCGTAATTGGTAATTAAAACCATGTATACTTCACCGACCAAAGCATTGGGAATAGTTGCATTTTCAGTTCCAGCGGTTGAATAGCTACAATCAACAACATTTCCCGAACAAATGTGATCATCAGTGCAATCACCAAGTGTAAAATCATTACAAGCGGCTAATGGATCTGAGAAAGGTCCCCAAATGGCAAAATCAACATCTAATGCAGTTCCTGTATTATTTGGCCCGGTTGATTGTTTGATTTGTAAGTCAATGTCGCCGGCAATACCTATCGACAAATAGTACCAGGCCGGATTTGGAGCAGTAGTCAGACAAGTATGATCCGTGATTGCTTGTGGTGCATCTGGAACATTATCGCAATCACTCAGATTCGGAAACTGCAAACCAGAGTTCGCGCAAAACGGATTTGCACCTGAACAAACTGAATTGGTGGGTGCTCCTAAATTACCCGGAAGACTGCTACAAGAAATAGTAGCTTCCCAACCGGCGCGCTGATTATTGTTGTTAGATGAAAAAACGACGGTCATACAACCCGATGGATCGCTTGAAATAATAGTTCCACCACTACAATTTGTAGGTGACGAATTGTAATAATTGGCAATAATGGTTCCGGTAGTTCCCGTACCGTTGTATATAGTCATATAATCGCGAAGGTTATTCCCTAGCTCGATATTAAAAGCCGTAAATTGCAACGAAATATAAGTTCCCGGAGTACTGGGGCAAAAAGTAATTTCATAATCTTCGTTGGCACTGTAATTTGCTGCTGCACCACCCGAATCATAAAAAGTTCCTGAGCAAGTCGTAAAAGCTCCATCTTGCATTAGATAGGTTTGACTTTGTGCCGAAATAAAAACGAAAAAAAACAGTAGTAATAATCTTTCTTTCATACGACTGCTGATTAATAACGACGAGGTTCAATGATGATCGCATAATCAGTGTCATCCACTTTAATAATTAGGCGTGACTTGCTGAACATCTCAAAATCGTACTTGAGCGGATTGAAGGTTTTAGGATCAAAAACAGTTTCTCTTGTCAAGCTCGGATTGTAATCATTAATCAACGAAACACTCGATAACGAAGGTAGTTTTGTCGTTTTATATTGGGCATTTTTCACAACGCGAACCCGCTGCAAAAAATCAGTAGTCAATTTGAGTCGTGTAGAATTTGGTTTAAAAAAAAGCGATTCAGCTGCATCAGTATATACTTCTCTGATGAAGTTTTCAATTTGCTCTTTTGAATAAGTTTCAGTTTGTAATCTGGAAGGTAAATAGGTGTCAAAAGACGAATGACACAAAAACAAAAATCCCAAAAAAAAGGATAATCCAATTTTTTTCATAGCTCTTTTTAAAATTAAAAATGCGCAAATTTGGGACAGTCTTGCTCAGAGTTTAATAACAAGCAGACAAAAAAAAACCCTACCATAATCGATAGAGTTTTTTATTTCATCGTTAATTTATTGTTTAGTTCTTGTTTTTTCGACGGTCGCGTTCGGTTTTTAACAATGTAAGCTCTCGACTGGTTTGTCCGGCTACTGAAGTATTTTCTTCGGCGCGACGAATGAGATAAGGCATCACATCGCGCACCGGCCCAAAAGGCAAATATTTGGCTACGTTATAACCGTGTGCTGCCAAATTATAACTAATGTTGTCGCTCATTCCGTACAACTGTCCAAACCAAATACGCGCGTCGTTTTTAGCGATGCCTTTTTCTTGCATGAGTTGCATCAGACGATATGAACTTTCTTCGTTGTGTGTTCCGGCAAAAATAGCCATGCGGTCTAAATGCTCGACCATATAATCAACCGAAGCATTGTAATTATCATCGGTGGCTTGTTTTGAAATACAAATCGGAGAAATATAATTGCGCTCTTCGGCTCGGGCGTTTTCTTTTTCCATATAGGCACCGCGTACGAGTTTCATCCCGATGTAAAAACCTTCTGCTTTGGCTTGCTGGTGAAGCTTTTTTAGATAATCCATTCGGTCCCAACGATACATTTGCAACGTATTAAACACAATCGCTTTTTCTTTGTTGTAGGTACGCATCATTTCAGCCACCAAATCATCGGCCGCATCTTGCATCCAGGTTTCTTCAGCATCAATCAAAAGTGCCACATCGCGTTGGTGTGCTTCTTTACAAACCGTATGAAAACGCTCTACTACTCTAGCCCACTCAGCTTGTTCGGCCTCGGTCAAAGTTTGTTTTGAACCCACTTTTTCATACAAATCAATACGTCCAAAACCGGTGGGTTTGAAAACCGCAAACGGAATCGCCTCACGCTCGGCTGCAAAAACAACGGTCTTTAAAGTCATGGCTAAAGCCGCATCAAACTGGGCTTCTTCTTCTTTGCCTTCAACCGAATAATCCAATACCGACGAAACGCCTTTGGTAAACATTTTATCAACCACCGGCAAACAATCATCTTCATTCACACCGCCACAAAAATGATCAAAAACCGTAGCGCGAATCAAACCTTCAACCGGCAAATGCGCTTTGATAGCAAAGTTGGTCACGGCCGTTCCGATACGCACCAAAGGCTGGCTGTCAATGAGTTTAAACAAAAAATAAGCGCGCTCGAGTTCGGTGTCGCTTTTGAGTGAAAAGGCTGTTTGGGTGTTGTTGAAAATCGGTTCCATAGTGGATTTTAATACTTTGGCAAATATATAGAGTATCGTATAATAATTCATCAAAAATCCCTTAATTTGCAGCGCATTTTTTTAGAATTCTTATGACCCCAATCCAGGCCAACGGTTACCAAGTTTATTTTCACGAATCCGGATACGATGCGCTGATGCAACTGCTCCAGCAAGCAAATTATTCGGGCATTTTTATATTGGTAGACGAAGGTTCACACGAATATTGTTTGCCTGGTTTTTTAGCCAATTTACCCACCGAAATACCCATTGAAATTATCGAATTCGAATCAGGCGAAGCACACAAAAATCTATACACTTGCCTTGAAGTTTGGAACGCGCTTTCAGAACTCGGTGCTGATCGCAAAAGTGTCCTTATCAATTTAGGCGGCGGTGTGGTCACTGATTTGGGCGGATTTGTCGCTTCGGCCTTTAAAAGAGGAATCGATTTTATCAACGTTCCTACCACGCTTTTGGCCATGGTCGATGCCTCGATTGGCGGAAAAAACGGAGTAGATTTGGGCGCGCTCAAAAACCAAATTGGCGTCATCAATGCCCCTAAAATGGTTTTGATAGAGCCTTCATTTTTAGAAACCTTGCCACAAAACGAAATGCGCTCAGGCTTGGCCGAAATGCTCAAACACGGACTTATTTACGATCGCGCTTATTGGCAAGAATTCCTCGATTTGAGCGCTTTAGATTTTGACGAACTCACGCGTTTGATTTATCGTTCCATTGAAATCAAAAATGAAATTGTACTGCAAGATCCTACCGAAAACGGCATCAGAAAAGCACTGAATTTCGGACATACCATTGGCCACGCCATTGAGAGTTATTTTCTCGAACATCCGCAAAAACCAACCTTATTACACGGTGAGGCCATTGCTGCCGGTATGATTATCGAAGGCTTTATGGCTTGGCGCAAAAACTTGATTTCTCCAACCGAACTCAACGAAATCAAAGCCGTTATTTCAGACTTGTTTGAACCTTTGCCTATTGAAGCCCAAGACGTTTTGCCCATCATGGATTTGCTCATTCATGACAAAAAAAACGAATACGGTCAGGTTCAGTTTGCACTTATTGAAGGCATTGGTCAAGTAATCATCAACCAAACCGCTGAAAAAGAAGAAATTAAAGAAGCATTTGCCTACTACAGAACTTAATATTTTTTTCATCTAAAACATTGCACAGCAAATTTTTATTTTTTTACATTTGCGCAGTAATGAAAAAACAAAACCCTCATCCCGCAATGTCAATCATCAGTGGTGTCAGCCCGTTTTTTAGGTTTCTGAAAAATGCAGACAAATCCATTCTTTTATTGACGGTGCTCAGTTTGGGTATTTTGGGTCAGTATGGCGAAGAACTTCAAATTATTTACGCCAACATTAGAGTATGAATTTAGATAAAATTTGGTCTTCTTATTTTTAATCTAAAATCATCCATCGCTAATGAATACTAAATATTACGACTTAATCAACCAAACATTCTATTTCCCGCAAGAAGAATTTTCGCTCAACAAAGACAATCTGTTGTTTCACAACATTGACTTGATGCATTTGGTTGAGAAATACGGAACGCCGCTCAAGTTTACGTACTTGCCGCAAATTTCAACCAACATCAACAAAGCCAAAGGTTGGTTTAGAAAAGGCATGGAAAAAATCGGATACGAAGGCAAATACTACTATTGCTATTGTACCAAAAGTTCGCACTTTCAGTTCATCATGAACGAGGCGTTCAAAAACAACATCCACATCGAGACATCGTCGGCTTTTGACATCAACATTGTCGAGAAATTGCTCGAAAACGGAAAAATCAACAAAAATACTTATGTCGTTTGCAACGGATTCAAACGCGACGGCTATATCGAAAATATTGCGCGGCTCATCAACAATGGCCACAACAAAACCATTCCGGTGATTGACAACTACGAAGAACTCGATTTGTTGCAAGAAAAAATCAAAGGAAAATTCAAAATCGGAATTCGCATTGCTGCCGAAGAAGAACCCAAATTTGAGTTTTACACTTCGCGTTTGGGCATTGGCTACAAAGACATCGTTCCGTTTTACAGAAAGCAAATCCAAGAGAATAAAAAGGTTGAGCTCAAAATGCTGCACTTTTTTATCAATACCGGCATTCGCGACACGGCTTATTATTGGAACGAACTGCTCAAATGTATGAAAGTGTATATCGCTCTTAAAAAAGAGTGTCCAACGCTCGACAGCTTGAACATTGGCGGCGGTTTCCCGATTAAAAACTCATTGGCTTTTGAGTATGATTACCAATATATGGTCGATGAAATTCTGAATCAAATCAAGATTGCATGTGACGATGCCGAAGTCGAAGTTCCGCATATCTTTACCGAATTCGGTTCGTTTACCGTGGGCGAAAGCGGTGGCGCGATTTATCAGGTTTTGTATCAGAAAAAACAAAACGACCGCGAAAACTGGAACATGATTGACAGCTCGTTCATCACGACTTTACCCGATACTTGGGCCATCAACAAACGCTTTGTGATGCTTGCCGTCAACCGTTGGAACGATACTTATGAGCGTGTTTTGCTGGGCGGAATGACCTGCGACAGCGACGATTATTACAACTCTGAACAGCATATGAACGCTGTTTATTTACCAAAATACAACAAAGAAAAACCTCTGTATATCGGATTTTTCAACACCGGAGCCTATCAAGAAACCATTGGCGGATTTGGCGGATTACACCACTGTTTGATTCCGCAGCCCAAACATATCTTGATTGATCGCGACGAGAACGGAATCTTGGCTACAGAAGTTTATTCAGAACAACAAACCTCTGAAGAAGTATTGGCCATTCTCGGATACAATAAATAATTTGAGAAGTTTTGCCGATTTCAAAAAAAATATTTTCTTTGGAAGGTCAACCTATTAATATAAGACAAGCATAAAATGAGCAAAGGACCGATCAGTCAGTTTATCGAAAAACATTATCTTCATTTCAACGCAGCCGCTTTGGTTGATGCTGCCAAAGGTTATGAAGCCCACTTATTAGAAAACGGGAAAATGATGATTACCTTGGCCGGTGCGATGAGTACCGCCGAGTTGGGAAAATCACTGGCTGAAATGATTCGCCAAGACAAAGTACACATCATTTCGTGTACGGGCGCAAACCTCGAAGAAGACATCATGAATTTGGTGGCGCACAATTCGTACAAACGCGTACCGAATTACCGCGATTTAAGCCCGCAAGAAGAATGGGATTTACTCGAAAACCACTACAATCGTGTGACGGATACGTGTATTCCTGAAGAGGAAGCTTTCCGCAGATTGCAATCGCACTTATACGATATTTGGAACAATGCCGATGCTCAAGACGAGCGCTATTTTCCGCATGAATTTATGTATCAAATGATCAATTCAGGCGTATTAAAACAATACTACGAAATTGACCCGAAAGATTCTTGGATGGTAGCCGCAGCAGAAAAAAACTTGCCGATTGTGGTTCCGGGCTGGGAAGACAGCACCATGGGCAACATATTCGCATCTTATTGCATCAAAGGTCAATTCAAACCAACCACCATGAAAAGCGGTATTGAATATATGATGTGGTTGGCCGATTGGTACACCAAAAACTGCGCAGGCAAAGGTGTTGGATTTTTCCAAATTGGTGGAGGAATTGCCGGTGACTTCCCGATTTGCGTGGTGCCAATGTTGTATCAAGACATGGAAATGCACGATGTTCCGTTCTGGAGTTACTTCTGCCAAATCTCTGATTCCACCACGAGTTATGGATCGTATTCAGGAGCGGTTCCGAATGAAAAAATCACTTGGGGGAAACTCGATATTACCACCCCGAAATTTATTGTTGAATCTGATGCTACAATTGTGGCACCTCTTATATTTGCATATCTACTAGACCAATAAAATTACACTTAACCTATGAAACGAATCATTGTAGACTATTCAAAACTCACCAATGAAATCCTCAATCTTTTGATGGAAAAATTTCCGGACGGATATGACGATTCCAACATCATCCGTTTTAGAAATGCCCAAAACGAATTGATTGAGGCCGTGGAAGTTCGCACTGAAGACACCATCTATTTAGTAAAAGTAAGCACCAAATTGGCCAGCCGTCTCGAGAAATTTGAAGAAGAAGACGATTTGGACGATATTGTAGAACCAATTGATGTAATCAAAGACATCGAAATGGAAGACGATGCCACTGCTTCTGAAGATGAAGACGAAGAAGAAGTGGATGTAACCAAAGATCCGGGTGGTTCTGACGATGACGAAGACGATGAGGATGACGACTTTGAAACCAGCGATAACTTTGACGACGAAGACGACGAAGATGAAGAATAAAAAACAGGAACCTTTCGGGGTTCCTTTTTGTTTGCTATGAAATTAGAGAGCTTTCCTCCGATTATTAATACGCAAGCACGCATTTTAATTCTGGGCACCATGCCCGGTGTAGCTTCCTTGACACAAGGCGAATATTATGCCCACAAGCAAAATAAATTCTGGAACATCATCTGTTCAATTTATAACCAAGGGGCAGTTCCTGAAAATTTTGCCGAAAAAAAAGCACTAATACTCAATAATCGTTTGGCTTTATGGGATGTGCTCAAACATTGCGAACGCGCCGGAAGCCTAGACAGCAACATCAAAAATCCCGAAGAAAATGATTTGATTGGATTGTTACAGCAGTATCCAAACATTCAAAAAATCATCTTCAACGGACAAGAAAGCCATCGATTATTCAACAAGAAATTTGGTCATCTAGTCACCCTCGAAAAAGAGATACTACCCTCAACCAGTCCGGCGCATACCCTTAAGTTCGAACACAAATTAGCGGCTTGGCAAAGGGCACTTATTGATTGAGGTATCTTTCTTGAAAGATCTTTTGATGGTGGTTCTGATGCCCAATGATCACAAAACCCAAAGCCCGTACCGACATCGGTTGCCCTGAAGCTTGCCCAATTTGTAATAAATCATCGTCTGAAAAAGTCTTAAACAAAGCCAAAGTGGCTTGCCTGACCGTGGCCAATTCCGATAGCAAATCTTGAATATTTCTCTGATTTGCACCCGCTGAAATCACATATGCATCTTCGTCAAAACTAGCCAGCGGTATCCTATCACGACGCGCAAAACGCAAAGCTCTGTAAGCAAAAATGCGCTCTGCATCTATCAAATGCAACAAAATATCCTTGATGGTCCATTTACCCTCAGCATAGCGATAATCAAACTTATCCATTGGAATATTTTGTACAAATTTAATGAGTCGGTGCACCGAGATTTCGAGTTCTTCCAAAAGTGAATATTCATCGCTAACCGTATGTAAAATGGGCGCGTAATAAGCCGCGTATTCTGCTGATGTTATTTGTTTGATGTTCATATTATGCCGAATTTCTACTCGCATTGGTATTGCCAAAAAGCGAGCGCGTGACTAATTTTTGATATTTTTCAATTAGTTCTATGTCTGCTGAGGCTTCCTTTTGCAATTGAGCAATGCGCATCAGTGCATACTGCTGAATCACAAGCAAAGGCTTAACAATATGCTCGCGCATCTCTATGGATGCCTTACCGTCTGGGTAATTTTCCATGAGTTCACGATGACCGGCTATTTTCAACAGCAGACGTTTGGTCAACTGATACTCGTCATAAATAATCTGCCAAAAAGTGCCAAACTCAGCGTCGTCTTTCATATAAGCTGTCAGCGCAAAAAATGATTTGGCCAGCGACATCATACTGTTCTCGAGCAAGGTTTTAAAGAATAAAGATGAATCATATAACGATTGAAGTTCATCCCAACGACCGTTTTCTTCAAAATGTTTCAAAGCCGAACCGACGCCGAAAAACCCGGGAACATTTTGTTTGAGCTGACTCCAAGAACCCACAAACGGAATGGCGCGCAGTTCAGAAAACTCGAGTTGTTCGCTGCTTTTGCGTTTCGAAGGTCGGCTGCCGATGTTGGTTTTGGCGTAATAATTTAGCGTACTCATTTTTTCAAGGTACGGAATAAACTTCGGGTGCTCTTTAAAACGAGTATATGCGTCATAGCCCAACTGAGCCAACTCATCCAAAGTGTCTTTCTGGTCAGAACTCAGTGATGACTTAGGCTCAGAAAACACTTGATTGGCCGCACCGGCGCTGAGTAAATTCTCTAAATTATACCTGCAAGAATCCAGCGTTCCAAAGTTTGAACTAATCGTTTGACCCTGCACCGTTACTTGAATTTGCTGACTCTCAATGGTGTCGCCCATCGAAGCATAAAATTTATGTGTTTTTCCACCGCCACGTGCCGGAGGTCCGCCGCGACCGTCAAAGAAAATTACTTCAATACCATATCGACGCGAGACTTTTGTAATATTTTCTTTGGCTTTGTATATACTCCAATTAGCCATCAAATAACCACCGTCTTTGGTTCCGTCCGAGAAACCAAGCATCACCGTTTGTTGCTGGTTACGACTGGCAAGGTGCCCACGATAAGCCGCGCACTGAAAGAGTTGCTCCATGATGAGATGCGCGTTTTTCAAGTCGTCAATTATCTCAAAAAGCGGAACTATATCGGCCGTAGGTTGTTCCCAACCCGTGAGTCGCATCAGCGCATAAACCTGTAGTACTTGCTCGGCACTTTCGCAATTGCTAATAATATAACGATGCGACCCCAAAGCTCCGTTTTGTTCTTGAATGGTCTTCATCGCCAACACAGAATCCAGCGTTGTAGAAACTTGCTCATCAGTAAAATCAGTTGGCTTTAATTGGGCTTTGAGCTCAGCCAGAAAATCGAGCTTTTCAGGGGTTGACTTCTGAGCGTAATTGGCTGGGTATAATTGCAAGGTTTTAAATACATCCTCGTGAATTTTGCTGTTCTGACGAATGTCGAGTGAGGCGAAATAAAAACCAAACAAAGTCACTTTGTTGATGAGTTCATTGATTTGATCCAAATAGAGCGACTGATGCTCATTTACCACAATTTGTCGGATGGCCAGCAATTGACTTTTAAATTCTTCACAGCTCAAATACAATTCACCGCGCGAATAAAAAACCGAGCGATAAATCTTCGCTTCCAAGTCGGCCAAAAGCGCATCCACTTGTCGAAACGTCAACTTGCGTTTGAGATTTCTGATGTCTTTATAATAACACTTCAATATCGATGATCGAAGACGACTGGCCACTTCGAGCGTAATTTGGGTCGTGACAAACGGATTGCCGTCGCGATCGCCTCCGGGCCAAAAACCCAACTGAATCAGTGGATGATTCATGGCAACACCCGCAAAAACATTCTTTTGCAAATACGACATCATCTCGCCGGCGGTTTGATAAAAGACGTTTTCTAAATACCACGTCAAACTCACGGCTTCATCGTATGGAGTTGGTTTTTCTTTTTTGATGAACGGTGTCTTGCCCAACTGCGCCAAAAGTTGCTTGATTAAAACCAAATCATCTTCTCGGATGGCTTGGGTCAAATCGGTAATAATTCCCAAAACACTGCCCGGATAAAACTGCGTCGGATGCGCCGTGAGCACCGGTCGAACCTGAAATGCTTCGAGAAATTTTCTGTATTCTAAAAGCAAACCACGCGCTTCGGCCGTGTCTTTGGTATCGCGCAGAGAGCCTTTACCTTCAAGGTTATTCACCATCGAAAAGGCGGCATCTTCAATGGCATCAAAAAGTACAATCTGCCGTTCCACAAACTGAATAAACCTGAAAAGCAAACCAATACGCTCGGCCTCTGAAGGCGAATCTAAATACTTTTGTGTAAAAAAAGCTACGATGTCCAGCGGCGTTTCGTGTTTTTCAAATCCGCGCTCACAAACCTCTGAGAACAAAGGCAATAAAACGCCGGTATTGTCAACCGCATCAAACGGAAGCGTCAAAAAAACACTGTTGTACACATAGTATTTCGAGCGTACATGCTGATCAAATCGTTCGGTCTTAGTCAATGCATACATAGTAAAAAACGGTCAAGTCCAACAAATAAAAAAACCCCAAGCTTGCACTTGAGGTTCTAGTATAATAAGGCGTTCAAGTGATTACATATTCTTGAAAATCGTGTGCATCAAACGCTTTTTGTCGTTAATGCTCTCTTCAAGTGAAATCATGGTTTCAGTTCTGTAAACACCTTCAATATCGTCAATCATATAAATCACTTCTTTGGCGTGTTTGGTATCGCGTGCACGGATTTTACAGAAAATATTGAATTTACCTGTAGTCACCGAGGCAACCGTAATGTATGGAATTTCGTTGATACGCTCCAAAACAAATTTGGTTTGCGAGGTATTGTTCAAGAAAACACCAATATAGGCAATAAATGAATAGCCCAATTTATCGTAATCCAACACCAACGATGAACCTTGAATGATTCCGGCATCTTCCATTTTTTTCACACGGACATGAACAGTTCCGGCTGAAATCAACAATTTTTTTGCAATATCAGTAAAAGGAATTCTGGTATTGTCAATTAACATGTCTAAGATTTGGTGGTCTACTTCATCGAGTCGAAACTTGCTCATAAATTATTCTTGTTTGTTTTTAATGTCTTGTTACTTATCTGATATTGCTATTTATTTAACAGATGCTTCAAATTTATAAATTTTTCGGAAGCCCGTTAACAATTTCAGTGTTTTTTCCTAAATAAAAATCAGCTTTTGATTCTAATTTCGGAATATTCGTTTGATTGTCAGAATATAATTCGCCTCGAGCGTCAAACTCTTGGTGACCGTAGAAGCCTTCTAAAACTCCGATTTGAGCAAAAAAAGCATTCCAACGAATCTGATTCTCAAACAATTCTTCAGCAAATTGTATCGCGAAATTCGTATTTTTTTCAATACCATCATAATTTATTTTGACATTTTTATAAACAATATCAAAAAAAGCCACCTTATTTTGAGGAATATTTAAGTAATCATGTGTTTTATTGTCAACTACAACGTTTTCGTAAATATACTGTAAAGCTGAAAAAAGCGACATACACATCCACTTTCTGGTCACCTCACGTTGGTAATCATTCGGATGATGTCCCGCTTCAAATAAAATGGTCGGCACCCCGGCCGCTTGAAAAGTATCACCTACACAGTTCAAATTAAATGCATCGTCAAATCGGCCTACTTGCCCGGGAATAAACTTTTGCAATTCATCGTTCATAGCAGCAATAATGTTGATGGCTTGCAAACGCGTGTTATTGATCTCGCGTTCAAAATTATAGGCCGGTGCCAAAAATGAAACGGTTGCCGGTTGATGGGTATCGCCCACCGCATAAATGGTCCGCTGATCGTGCAGATTAAAACAGTAATGCGGTTCAAATTGCTCAAAACAACTGCGCAATGCCCTGCTCTCGGGTTGTATGAGTGCTTGTGCGTCGCGGTTCAAGTCAATACCAGAGGCGTTTTCGCGCGTATAGGCCCGCGATCCGTCCGGATTGAGCATCGGCAAACACATCAGTGTAAAATGTTCCAACCAACGTTTCGCACGCGGTTCCTCGCTGGTCAAAAAATTAAAAAAGTCAAACAAAGCCTTGGTCGTCGTGCTCTCGTTGCCGTGCATTTGCGACCACATCAAAATACGCGTAGCGCCCTGACCAAGTCTGACCGCATAAATAGGTTGTTGCTGAACCGAACTACCAATCGCAGTAACCGAACCCGAAGGCAATCTTTGTAATAACGGCTCTAAATGTTCTAAAGTAATGTATCGTCCTGAAAGAGATGGTTCGCGATACTGATCGGCGTAGAAAGCTGTATCCATATATTATAGTAAATGGTCTGTGGGAATGTCAAAATCATTTTGTGGATATTTTCCGCTGGCATTTTTAAAATGAGGTAATAATACTTTTAAGTCTTGCGGATAATTTCCGGTGGGCATAAAAGGTTGTCCCCAACGAATTTCTTTGTTTTTATAATCAAAAGCCACCGGAATAATCGGAACGCCTGCTTTGAGCGCAATGTAGTAAAACCCCGATTTGAGCTCAGTGACTTTCTTACGCGTGCCTTCAGGCGAAATACCCAATCTAAAAACTGCTTTGCGCTTGAAGATTTCAGCAATGGCATCCACTTTATTGAGTCCACCAGAACGATCGAGCGGAGCGCCACCCATCCACCTAAAATAAGCGCCAAACGGAAAACGAAATAGTTCTTTCTTGCCCACAAAGTGCATTTCTAAACCCGAAATTCCTCGGGCAAAAAGCCCTAAATAGAAGTCATGCCAACTGGTATGCGGCAGAATCATAAACACGCATTGCTGTATTTTTTCATCCACACCACCGATGATTTTCCAGCCCATCAGCTTACAGAAAACAAAACGGTACAAGGCTTTTTTCATGAACAACTATTTCTGTAAAATTAGCATTAATCTGTTATTTTTGAGAAAATTTTTCAAATGCTCAAAAGGTGGCTTAGCTATATTGTTCCGATTAAAATTCATCAGAAAAAATCTTCGGTGAGCAAAAACCTCGAGGTTACTTGGGCCAACGGACAACTCGTATTAGATTCCAAAAACACCAACTACTCCTATGGCAGCTTACAACGCGTGCTCAGAAAAGGTCTTAAAAAAATTGGCTTCAACCACATTCGCAACATGCAAGATGTTTTGGTTTTGGGCGTGGCCGGCGGTAGCGTCATCAAAACCCTTACCGACGAAATCAAATTTACCGGTAAAATCACCGGTGTTGAAATTGACCCCGAAGTCATCAAATTAGCCAATGAATACTTTGGGCTCCATCAAATTCCAAACCTTAAAATGGTCGTGGGCGATGCCTTTGATTATGTATTGCGCACTCCGTTTCAATACGATTTGATTGTGATTGATGTGTTTCAAGATACCACCATGCCCAACTTTTTGTTCGAAAAATTCTTTATGAACAAAATTGGTTCGTTGCTCAAAACCAACGGCTATATTTTGTTCAACACCATGATTTTACACAAAGATGACAATGCGCGCAACGATCAATACCATGCTCAGTTCAACAACAAACCGTTTAAGGTAACGCGATTGCCTCGGGTAGAATCACACAACGAACTCATTTTGATTCACCGCTATCAATAAAAAAAGGAAGCTTCAACAATCGAAACTTCCTTTTTCAGTATATAAAAAGCTTGTTTAGCTTTTCGGGGTCACAACTGCATCAACCACGTGAATTACTCCGTTGGATTGATTTACATCTTTAATAGTCACGGTAGCAGTATTGCCATTTTCATCTGTGAGCACAATAGCGCCATTCTTCGTCATGGCCACCAAGATTCCGCCTTGAACGGTCTTGAAAGAAGCTTTTCCTTTACCTTTGTTGATTTGCGCCATCATTTGTGCAGCGCTGAATTTACCCGCCAAAACGTGATACGTCAAAATACTTTGTAGTGTTTTGATGTTTTCGGGTTTGAGTAAAAAATCAACTGTTCTCGCCGGAAGTTTGGCAAAGGCTTCATTGGTCGGGGCAAAAACCGTGAAGGGTCCTTTGCCTTGCAGGGTTTCTACCAATCCGGCTGCTTTAACCGCGGCAACCAAGGTCGTATGGTCTTTTGAGTTCACCGCATTTTCAATGATGTTTTTGCTCGGGTACATGGGCGCTCCCCCAACCATTTTTGTTTTTTGAGCGTAGGTTGGCGCAGCAACGAATACCAAGGTCAACGCAAATACCGAAGTGATTAATTTGAATGTTTTCATAGTTCTAAGTGTTATGGATTATGACCTCACTTACGCCATGCAAACAAACTTGGTTTTTTATTAAGAATATTTTAACGAACCAACAACGCTCGAGCACGCTCTAAATCTTCGGGTGTATCAATGCCTACCCCAACATGCGTTGTTGTCACCATTTGTATGCGTTTGCCGAATTCTAAGTAGCGAAGTTGTTCGAGTTTTTCGGCCGACTCTAAAGTTTGCATCGGCCACTGTGCAAAATCCATGAGCGCTTGTTTGCGAAAAGCATAAATCCCGATGTGTTGATAATATTTTACCGTCGCATCGGCATCGCGCAAATGCGGAATCACCGAACGCGAAAAATACAAAGCGCGCTTGTTGCGGTCAACCACCACTTTTACATTATTAGGATTTTGAATGTCTTCAGGCTTATGAATCTCGCGCATCAGCGAAGCCAAGTCAATCTGACTTTCAATATCTGTTTTAAATACTTCGATGAGTTGCGCCAATGATTCACGATCGATAAAAGGTTCATCGCCTTGTACATTAATCACTACATCAACAGCCAAATCGGCCACAGCCTCGGCAATGCGATCACTCCCCGATTCATGCGTTTTGATGCTCATGATGGCTTTTCCGCCTTGAGCGACAATTTCATTAAAAATCAACTCTGAATCGGTCACCACAAAAACATCGTCAAACAATTGGGTCTGGACAGCGGCTTCATAAGTGCGTGTGATAACGGTTTTGCCTCCCAAATCTTGCATGAGTTTGGCCGGAAATCGGGTTGAGGCATATCGTGCGGGAATGACAGCGATGATTTTCATGAAGCAGTATTGGTATTAAAACCGTAAAAGTAATGGTTTTTTAAAAAATCCTAAGCTAATTGCTGCAATTCGCATACTTCAGCCAAGCAAATAGACGGCACACCCAGTAAATATTATCCTGTGCAATAATCTTTTACAGCCAATAGGTTTACAAGATGTTCAGAAGATACAGCATGCCCCGTACGGTTCATATTGAAGTTGATAAGCGTGTCAATAAACACCTTTTTTGAATTATTTTTTTTAAAAAAACATATTAAATTTTAATTTTTATTAAAATATTTTCATTCAAAAAATAATATTTTTATATATTTTTCAAAAACATAAACTTTAAAAGCCTACCTTTGTTTCATTATTAATACAATAATCATATTATGAACGAAGGAACTATTAAGTTTTTCAATGAAGCAAAAGGCTTCGGATTTATCACCCCCAACAATGGTGATAAAGATGTGTTCGTGCATGCCAGCGGTTTAAATGGGCCGGTACGCGAAAACGACACTGTAACCTACTCCGTAGAAAATGGACAAAAGGGATTAAATGCTGTCAATGTAAACGTTATCTAAGATATATTTTACCTGTGCCAACTAAGCCAGTCTGTAAAGATTGGCTTTTTTATTTGAATAAGCCGGCAACGCACAACCCATCGTTACAACCAAATCGTTGGTATTTTACCATTCTGTTGATGGCCTTTGGTTTAGCCTGGCAAAAACAATTTAACTTCATCCAACGCAAGATGCGCGTTGATGAACCAACACAACTTTAATGATGCAAAAGAATTTTAACATAGCCGTCTTGATTGACGGCGATAATGCACAACCCAAACTTCTGAAAGAAATTCTTGAAGAAGTGGCCAAATACGGCAAAGCCACCATCCGTAGAATATACGGTGACTGGACCACCAACCAAATGAAAGGTTGGAAAGATGTTATTAATTTATATTCGTTTAATCCGATACAAAAATTCTCCTATACCAAAGGCAAAAACTCAACTGATAGCTCTTTGATTATAGATGCCATGGATGTACTGCATGAAAAAAACATCGATGGCTTTTGTATTGTCTCCAGTGACAGCGACTACACAGGCTTGGCCAAAAGAATTCGCGAACACGGTGTTTTTGTAATGGGCATCGGAAAAAAAAGCACGCCCATGGCTTTTATTCAGTCGTGCGAGATTTTTACGTTTTGCGAGCATATTTCGGCCGAACCCCTCAAAGAAGAGCCTACAAAAAGCATGCGCACCCGCACCAATGCAAAACTTGAAGAGAAAACACCTGAACCACAAAAAAGCAATCTCAAACATTTAGACAAAGCATTTGATATTTCGGTAGGTGAAGACGAAGAAACTACCGTAGCGCAAATAGGCATCAACCTCCGAAAAATAGATCCCAGCTTTGATGCCCGTGATTTTGGTTGTAAAAACCTCACCCAACTCTTTAGAAACTTACCCAATTATGAGGTAATCAACCACAAAATCAACGGACTCAATCAGCCTTTGATCAAGAGAAAGTAAAGTAGAGCGCGTGATTTATTTGGACTGTAAAAAAGCATGACCGCCCATATTTCAGCGGTGTGCTTGCGTGGCTGACGCGCAAAGAATAAAACGTTTCATGAGCGATGATTCGTTTTACCAAATGTATTTATTGAAGCAACCAACAACTAACTCCCGACAAAGCAACGGAGCTACAACTCATTTCGCAAATTCAAAATCAAACGAAATTTTTTGAACAAATCAATAAATTTTTAAGCCTATATTTGTTATGCTATGCATCTTTAAATCAAATGGCTATGAAAAAACTTTTACTCCTTTCTATATTTTTAATCGTTGTCAGCGCGCAGGCTCAGAGCGTTTGGACAGAATATGCAACCGCACAGCCCACTGCCTTAACAGGTGTGCGCAGTATTTCAATTGTAGACGAAAATGTTACTTGGCTCAATATGAGGCCTGGAAATACTGGTATTTCAGCCATCAGACGCTTTGCCAAGACAGACAATGGCGGAACGGTCTGGACCACTGGAGCTATTGACTTAGGGCCCAATTCACTGAACCTAGAAATCGCCAACATCCACGGTGTATCTTCTTCAGTGGCCTATGCCTCTGTATTTCCGTCAGGTGGTGGTGTTCAAGGGGGTATTTGGCAAACCACTGATGGTGGAACAACCTGGACTCGGCAAGCCACAGCTGCCTTTTCTGACCCTGCTTCGTTTACCAATCTTGTCTATTTTTGGAATGCCCAAGAAGGAATCGCTGCAGGTGACCCAGCCAATGGATATTTTGAAATTTACAAAACCTCAGATGGCGGCAGCAACTGGTCGCGTATTGCCTCGACACCAGCGCTGGTTCCGATAGACCCACAAGAATATGGTATGCCCCAATTTGCTGTAAGCGGCAATAGTATTTGGATAGGAACCACCTTTGGCAGACTGCTTCATTCTACCGATAAAGGAGCCACTTGGTCGGTTGCACAATCGCCAATTCCTGACTTTGGAGGAGGAATCAACGGCAGCGGTAAGGGTCATTTAGCCTTCAGCGATGTCAACCATGGGCTGTTGATGACCGACGCTTATGAATTGTATCGAACCAATGATGGCGGAGCTACTTGGACTGCGGTTTTTGTTGCTAATGATACCGCCATGAAAAACTTTGGTATCTCAGCGGTGCCTGGTCATCCGAACATGTATGTTACAGTAGGTCAAGATTTGTTGCTCTCACCCACTCGCGGTTCGGCCTATACGCTCGATGCAGGAAATACTTGGTTTCATATTAATGATACAAACCAAGTAGACGGTGGCATTGTTTCTATGCTCAATGAAAACTACGGATTTGCCAGCGGATTTAGCTATTCATCAACAGTAGGTGGAATTTTTCGTTGGAACGGTATGGCAACATTACCAGTACAGTATAATTCAAATATATTGCTCCATGCGTTTATCGATACCAATAACAATGGCGTTCAAGATGCTAACGAAAGTGATTATCATCAAGGAACCTTTAGCTATCAGGTCAATTCTGATGCACCGCATTACATCAATTCTTATAATGGCAGTTTTGCTTTGGATAATATAAATCCGCTCGATAGCTATAATTTGGCATTTTCAATATTTCCTGGAGCTGGTAATTGTAGCAATACTTATACACTGCCTGTAGCTTCTTTCAACAATGTTTCTTTACCGGCTAATTCGGGTACTGTGGTTTATAACTTTCCGCTCGTCCCAACCAATGTCAACTGCACCGATTTGTTGGTAAATCTTATTACTTTCATACCACCAAGGCCCTCAAATAGCTATGTAAATACTATATATTATAAAAATAACAGCAACCAGATCATTGCCTCAGGCGTAATCACTTTTGATAAAGACCCCAATGTCACGATTAACATAGTATACCCCAACAACATCGTTACCACGCCAACCGGTTTTACCTATACCTTTACCAACTTACAACCCAATGAGTCTAGATACATGTCTATAAACATGCAAGTACCCCCGATTCCAACGGTAGCGCTCGGTCAGTTGCTTACCGCTATGGCTTCAATCACCCCAACGGACTCGTTTCCTCAAAACAATACAAGCACGCTATCTCAGACCATTGTAGCGTCTTATGATCCCAACGATATTACCGAAAAACACGGAGGCAAAATCCTACATTCGAGTTTTACGAGCGATGATTATCTGACTTATACCATCCGCTTTGAAAATACCGGAACAGCCGATGCTTTAAACATCAGGGTGGTGGATTTGCTCGATGCCCAACTCGATGAAACTTCGATCAGAATGATTGATGCCAGCCATCCGTATATCCTTGACAGAGTGGGTCAAAACCTTACTTGGAGCTTTGACAACATCAACTTGCCGCCTTCAGTGGCCGATACCGACACCGGAAAAGGATACATCGTTTTTGAAGTAAAACCCAAACCGGGCTATGCCATTGGTGATATCATTCCGAATACTGCTGATATTTATTTTGATACCAATCCGGCCATCACCACCAATACCTTCCCTACCGAGTTTGTGGCAACCCTTGCAGTCAATCAATTGGAAGATGCCGATTTTGCGATATATCCGAACCCAACCACCAACCTGATAAATATCTCGGCTAAAAAAACCAATGCCTTGATTGAATCCATCACCTTGATGGACGTACTCGGAAAAGTCATCCGCAACCAAAATGTGCACTTGTCTAACGCATCCGCTGATGTATCTGAACTTGCAAAAGGGCTTTATTTCTTAAAAATCAAAAGCAATGGGGTTGAAAAGGTTATTAAAATTACTAAGGAGTAAAGTGTGATAGAGTTGAGTGGCTGAGTTAGTGAGAAAAACAAAACGTATGACTTGTAAAAACTGCACTTTTGAATTTGATTCTAATTTTTGTCCGAATTGTGGGCAACCGGCAAGTTTAAAAAGAATTGACCGGCATTATATCATGCATGAAATTGAACATGTTTTGCATTTTGAACGCGGAATTTTGTATACCATCAGTGAGCTCATCACCCATCCAGGGCAAAACATCCGAAACTACCTATCTGAAAACCGCAGCCGACTGGTCAAACCCATTATATTCATCATTTTAACTTCGGTCATCTATACGCTGATTAGCCATTGGTTTCATATAGAAGACGAATACATCAAATACGAAGGGTTCGAAAATTCGGCCATTGGCAATATTTTTAAATGGATCCAATCGCATTACGGCTATGGCAACATCATCATTGGGATATTTGTGGCTATGTGGCTCAAAGTTTTATTTAAAAAGTACCAATACAACTTTTACGAATTGCTCATCATGCTGTGTTTTACGCTAGGCATCACCATGCTGATTTATTCAGTCTTTGCCATAGCTGAAGGCATCTTGCATTTGAGATTATTTAAAATAGCCGGCACGGTCGGGGTGCTTTATTTGATCTGGTCTATGGGCGATTTTTTTAAAGAAAAAGTCCTCGCAAATTATCTCAAAGCAGCCATAGCGTTTATACTCGGCAGTCTGACCTTTTACCTGCTTATTTTTATAGTCGGAATTGCTATTGATATGGTCATGAAGCATGAATAAGCCGAATGATACTTTGTAGCGCCAGAGGGATTGAAGTTTTACTCTTTTGCTTG
This sequence comes from Bacteroidota bacterium, assembly GCA_018267095.1. Taxonomy (GTDB): domain Bacteria; phylum Bacteroidota; class Bacteroidia; order Flavobacteriales; family Flavobacteriaceae; genus Flavobacterium. Next base: position 36,348 of record JAFDZC010000011.1, on the reverse strand, counting down.
GTCAAATCGACGCATGGAGATTCCTAACGACTGACGACCAAAACCTTACTCCCAACTACTTTTTTTGACTCCGCTCACAAAAATTGCTACATTTAAACCTCACTACTAATGACACTCACCAAACCTGCTTGAGGTGCTGGGCTTTTAGGTTAGATACCAAAATGGTGCGTAGATAAGTTAGCGACCAGCATACAAATAACGATTAACAGAGTTAAGCAATGTTCCAGTTTAAGGCAGAAATAAATATTATAGGCGTTAATCCTTTCGTCTATGTGCCTGAAGCAATTCTTCTTGAGATATTTAAACAAGCCGCAAAAGACAAAGGACTCATCCCCATAAAAGGCACCATCAATGGTGAACCTTACAAACAGACCTTAGTAAAATACAGTGGCCAATGGCGATTGTACATTAATACAGTAATGCTCAAAAATTCTCCGCAACGCATTGGTGAATTCATTGACATTACAGTGGGTTATGATCCTGAGAGCAGAGCCATTGAAACACCGGCAAAATTTTTAATAGCCCTAAATGAAAACCCGGAAGCAAAAACTGTTTTTGATGGATTGTCTGCATCCAGAAAATTAGAAATCATCCGATATTTATCTAAGTTAAAAACACCCGAAACGCTCGACAAAAACATACAAAGAGCTATCGATTTTCTTTTAGGAAAACAAAGATTTATAGGCAGAGCTAAACCATAAAGCAAAGTAAAATCAGAAAGGCAAATACGCTAAAAAATATTCAAAAGAACAGTGAAGTATATTATCCAAGGTGCCTACGCATTCATCTCCTAAAGAAATTTCAGTTTAATCTTAAATATGATCACAATGAATCCAGTAGTACATTTTGAGCTTCCGTATAAGGATGCACAGCGAATTGCAAAATTTTATTCCGAGAGTTTTGGTTGGAAAGTCACCGACTTAGGAGCACAATCAGGTAATTATATTTTGGCACAAACAGCCATTAGTGATGCTAAGCCCGGTGCTCCGGCAGGAACAATCGACGGGGGGTTCTACCCGATCAAACCTGATTGGCCAAGTCAATACCCATCTATTGTAATCGGGGTCGAAAATATCAACGAAACCATCCAGAAAATAAGTCATCACGGTGGTACCGTTTTGGGTGAACCCATGGCGATCCCTAATTTTGGTATGTACGTTTCGTTTATAGATACCGAAGGCAACAGAAACAGCATCATTCAGCCACAAGGCATGTAGCAAATCAAAAACTTCAATCAATTGATTTTTAGTTAAAATAATTCAATAACCATCTGCCCAGTGAGTAAATATGTACATCAGTTAAGTGGCGGCGACTTGCGGTCAATAGCACAGGCAAACAATGTCGTAGCGACTGTCAATTCACAAGAAGAATTTGACGAGTTGTTTTCTGAATTAGAAAACCCCGAAAGAAAAGTGGTCATGCGAGCCGCTGATGCCCTCGAAAAAATTTCGATAAATCATCCTGAATATGTACAAAAGCACAAAACAAACATTTTAGCTCTTTGTCAAAAGGCCACTGATAAAGAGCTTAAATGGCACCTAGCACTCATGGTTTCAAGAATAAATTTAGACGACACCGAGTTTGAAAAAATATGGACCACACTCGCCAACTGGGCCATGAGTCAACATGAAAGCAAAATAGTACGGGTAAATTCTATCCAAGGTTTGTATGAGCTTTTGATGCGGAAACCCGAATGGCAGCAGAGCTTTGATTCAATACTCACAGCGGTCGAAAAAGAGCCCATTGCCTCGATAAAGGCAAGAATCAAAAAGTTAAAAAATGTTCGTAAATAAACCTGCTTCCTCCACCATTTTTGTCAAAAATAGCACCCAAAAAAAGCCTTTTAAGTAGGGTTTTGTTTGAGTCTCGTTTGAGTCTTGTTTGAGTTTGGCTTGTAAAACACCCCCTTTTTACAAACAAGACTCAAACAAAACTGCTTGAACACTCAAAGCAAGGGGCCTAGCTTGGGCATCAAAATCAGCAGTTCGTGTCGACCAACGTTTACAAAATTTTGGCAAGGCTTCTGCCCTACTTTTAACTCTTGTTATAACACTATCAAGATATTGAATATAAACACATTGAAAACATTTACCTAATCACTAACTATAATTTTATTGGGGTATTTAAGATACAATAACCGTCCCGCAATTTTAACAAATGATACAGAAAATCTACCGCTTTTAATCACGTTTGGCAGCTAAGTAATACATAAAATAAAGGCGAGGTTAACTGATCATTGTGCCAATAAAAATACAACAGCGCGGACAGATCAGGCCATCGTACATCATAAACATCCTAAATACCAAAACATAGCCTACTGTATTAGGGCCTACAAAATCATTAATTTCACTAAATTTACACCACAACAGGTGCGTACGCAAGTGCGTTTGTAGTCAGGGCTTTTACATGGGTATTTTGAGTTTTTAAATAGTAACCGCGCAGCCTTTATCTTTAAAGTACACTTATGAAGAAGATATACCTCCTTGTGTTTTTGGTGTTTTGCAGTCTGGGGCTAGATGCGCAGAACAAGAAGTATGAATCAGAAGATTTGGGTTTTTTGGAACACGATGCCTCCATCAGAAAAAGTTTTACCTTTTACGAACTCCTTGAAAAAAGCATTCGCTACAAAGAGGCCAATCGCCAAGATGAATTTGAATACAATGGTATTTCCTACCGGGGCGACATAATCTGTTCTTTTTCAGAATTGTTGTTTGACCCCGCCACCCACAACAGCCCGGATGCTGGAGTTAGATATTATTCTGAAGCCATTGTGCGATATTATTTTAAAAACACGCAACTGATATACAAAACCATTGACAGAAACGGTGCTCCGATTACCTACCTGTATTTTGATCCAAACGGAAAATTGATTTCCTACAAAGACTATTTGATGCTCGATGATTCAGAACCCAAAGCAGCCCATTGTTTTTTTGATTACCCTATACCCTACATCAACCCCCACAAAAATAAAATCAAGAGTCATCAATTATTAAAAATCAAAAACGACATCAGAAAAATACTGTCTGACCAAGACTCGATCAAAGATTTTGCAGATATGTTCAGTTTTACCTTAAAGAATTTTAATGATTTTAAAAAAATCAACAGCTACCTCAAAAAAGAATTGAAATTAGAGGTACTCAAAGACAAAGAATTTCACTTTGTGTGGATGGGAACAAATTATGGGATTTTTAATCTGAGCTTTAGAGATCTAAACGGCAACTATTACACCATTTCTGAAGGTAAATATGGGGGCAATAGCATAAAAGAGATAGGCTTGTTAATCGAAAGTGAAAAAAGAGATTTTTTTACCTCTGTTGACTATCATGCCAATGGCCAGATAAAATCAATTTACCAAAAAGAAGACACTAATTGGAACAATAGATTATTGGGGCAAAATGCCGAATATACCCCAGAGGGATCGGTCATCCGCGAAGTCAATTTAGAACAGGCGTTTCAACTCACTAGAAAAGAACTATACAAACTGGTAGAAAACAGTAAAATATGTTCGCGTGATAAGGATTTTCTCTTAGACTTTAACGACAGAATGTACCACACCAACTATGGTAATCTTTGGTCGATCAAACTGCGTTGTTTTGGGAATCAGATAAATTTATTTATTAATGATACCAGCGGTGAGATTTATCAACCGAGCGATAGAGAATATTACAGTACAGAACAATACAAAGCAAAGTACGGCGATGAAGATTATCGCGTTGTTGAAAAAAAAATAAACAAAAGAATCATCATCTACCCCAAATTGCTGGGCGAATTCTAGCGGTTATTGATGCGCAAAAGCTCTTACAAACGGATTATGAAGAAAATCATTTACAGCTTGTTTTTACTACTCCCGATGGTATCTATGGGGCAAGAAACCATTCATGGAGTGGTCATCGATAAAAGAACCCGAGCACCCATCAATGAAGCTATTGTGTGGGTTAATAAAACAAAGGCAGGCACCTATACAGACTTTGACGGTCAATATGCGCTCAAAGCTACCCTCAATGATACTTTAGTGGTTAGTGCGGTGGGCATGAAAACACAAAAAGCAAAGGTGCTTGCGCCGGAAATGAACTTTGAACTCGAAGAACTCCTCTTAAACGAAGAATTCGGTCTGCCCAAAAAGACAGCATACAAACAAATGCAAACGCTCACAGCCAGAGATATCAAAAACGGCCATAACGCCAGGTACCATTTTAAAAAGAATGCGCAGCAGCATGTTTTTGTCATCTTTGTGACTAATTTGACCTCGTATGATTTTAGCCCGGCTGACTTGGCATTTCAACAAAAATACAACGTGAAATACAGTATATTAGGAAGTTACCCAACAGATTATATAAAAGAATATAACCGACTGACTTTTAAGTATCTGAAAAATAAATACAAAACTCATTGGCGCGCTGAAATCAGAAAAGATGCGGTGGGCTTCAAAAATGAATAAAAAACAATAGGCCAACCAAAATGAACAGACCCTTCTTAAGCCTAGCCCTACTGCTGTTGACAATTGCTGTAGGGGCACAAAACAAAAAAGAGATCTATCAATTTTCTGAAGATATTGCCTCGAACATTCAAAAAGACACTTTGCCCTGGAAATACCAATTAGGTGCCACCGAGTATTCCATGAGCGAATATAATCAAAAAGCGCTCATAACTTGGGATCAAAACGGCAGCGGAATCAGTCTGCTCAGCGCCCAAGACAGTTTGTATTTTAGTTCGTTCCAACCGCAAGACGCGCAAGCATACATTGCACAACGTTCAAAAAACGAAAAAATCATCCTCCTCAATGAAGCGCACCACAACAGCAGGCACCGCGTTTTTACGACCTCATTACTACAAGATTTATTCAACAACGGCTATCGGTTTTTGGGTTTAGAGGCGCTGGATGACCCACTCATCAACATCCGAAAATTTGGCACCTTAGACAGCGGTTATTATACCCAAGAACCACAGTTGGCCAATTTAATACACGAGGCCATGCGCATAGGTTTTACGTTGTTTGGCTACGAAGCCAGTGCGGGTGCGGGTGGCAAGCAGCGCGAAACAGAACAAGCCCAAAACATCGCCCGCATGATCCACGAGCATCCCGAAGCTCGATTTTTGATTCATTGCGGCTGGGACCACGTGATTGAAGGAACCCCTGGAAACAAAACCTGGGAAAAAGCCATGGCCGGACGACTCAAAGAGCTTACTCAGATAGACCCTTTTACCATCGACCAAACGGCTTATTCTGAAAAAGGCGACCCCAAGTTTAACAGTCCGTACATCGCCATGACCCGGGCACAAAAACCCATGATTATGGTGGACGCTACTGGCAAAACCTTTAACGGCAACCCTACCAATGATCAGACCGACTGTAGAATAATTCACCCCATAACCCAATACCGCAACAACCGACCGGATTGGTTGTATTTAAACGGAAAAAGAAAAGCCTATCGGGTGGCACCGTCAAAAATTGCGGCCTATCCGGTGTTGGTGCTGGCCTACCGAAAAGATGAATATAAGCACAACGCAGTGCCCGCCGATGTCATTGAAATCATCAACGCTCAAGACCCCACCGAGCTAGTCTTAGACCCGGGGCGTTACAAAATAATCCTTAAAAACAAAGCCTACACCATCATTGATGCCTTTGATGTGAAGATAAAATAATTGATGATGCGTGATGGATAAACAGCAAACTAATGCCTAATCTCACCAAACAAGGTCGAAGGTTTATTGAATACCTAAACTGCTGAGCGAGAAAGACACTGGACGGCTGAGGATTACCGAGTGAAACGATTCATCAGTGATGATTCGTTTTGCAGCATATTTGATCCACAACTACTGTATCACAGTCATTAAAGGATATGACCTTAATTGCAGTTGATTAAATTATGGGGTTCCATCGGATAATCAGTGCCATTGACATTCACTTTTATTCTTTGCATGAAGTATTCAACAACGCGCAAATTTTTTGGGTCACTCTCTGCACTGATAAAAGAAGTGAAATCTTTTATAAAATTAGAGCAATCTGAAAAATATCGTTTGATCATTTCAATGGCTGCAGCGCGTTCTTCAACGTTGTGGCTTTGGTGCCCCGATCTTAAATCAGTATCTTCAAGTATTGCGCCCTGTTTGTCAAAAACGGTTAAATGAACATGTTCAAACTCACTCGAGCCGTTAAAAAAGGTACTGCCATTGACACTTGTGGTACTCGATCCGGTCTCGGTGGTATAATGAATAAATCCGAGTAACTTATCGCTGGTTTGTGTTTTGATGTACATCCCTTTGAATTTCTTGGCATTCGGAAAATACATCCAGGTATAATTGGCCAGCGGAACTTTTGAGCCCTCTTTGTGCGGAGAAATCACAGATTTTAATTCTTTAAATTTTAATTTCTCGGTTTTACCGCCAACTTTGTAGGTCACCTTTTCGGCCGAGTTGTCAAACGACGCCTGATCGATTGTTATTTTGCTGCCATCGGCTTTTTCAAGAATAATTTGTGCAAAAGAATTCATAGAAAACAGCAGGGCAATGATGATCAACTTTTTCATAGTTTTTGTTTTTGATGAAACAAATATAATTAAAAATCACTGCTGCTAAGCGAATGTTTTGCACCCAAGTGCAGTCGATGGGTTATTGAGTTGCTGAGTTACTGAGTACCTGAGATACTGAGCAACTCAGTCGCACAAAAACTAGGGTAATCGCTCACTCAACTGTTTATTTTCAACTAAAAAAACAAACAAACGCATTGCCTGCATGAAAAAAACATTATCTCTGCTATTTGTACTTTGCACCACTGCCCTACTTACTGCTCAAGAAGAACCCGTTACGCTACAGCCCGTTCAAATCAAAGGGCGCAAAAAGAACACCAAAGAACTATACGAGTTCAAGCGTCATGCCCAAAGCGTCGAAGTGCTCAACAATGATGATCTGAACCGAAACAACCCCGCTTTTATCGAGCAAAGTTTAAATACGATGTCGGGCGTTCAGGTAGATAAGCGCACCCAATTGGGCGGGCAACGCATTGTGGTTCGCGGCTATGGCAATGACCAAAAGTTCAACAATTGGGGTATCAAAATTTATTATAACAATATGCCGCTGACCACTGCCGATGGCACTACCATATTGGACGATGTTGATTTTTCCATCGTCGATAATATTGAAGTGATCAAAGGCCCGGCCTCAAGCCAATACGGTGCCGGTGTGGGCGGAACGGTTCGGTTGTATGTCAAAACGCCCGCCGAAGAAGGATTATCTATAGAGCAAAAAACCACGCTGGGCAGTTTTAAATTGTTTCAGTCGAGCTCACAAATCAATTACAAAAACAACAAGACATCGATGTTTTTAAACTACGGCCATTTAGAATCCAACGGCTACCGACTGCATGGTGCGAGTTTAAAGAATTTTGTGTCTTATATGGGTGATTTTGCGCTTTCTGACCACGAAAAAATGAGTTTATTTTTGGGCTACAACAAATCATACGAGCAAGTAGCTGGTCAAATTTCGTATGCCGATTACTATGCGGGCATCGATTATGGCAACAGCGCCTACCTCAAGAAGAATGCGGGCAACGATTTGTTATCTACCCGTGTGGGCGTATCGTATGAAAATCAGTTTGCGAATCATTTTAAAAACAATACCACGGTATTTTATTACAGCGCTGACTTTACCCGAATTGCCGCCGGCGCTTATGAAGTGAGCAAAAATCCGAATTATGGTGTGCGTTCTGTGTTTAGTTATACAAAAGACTTGAACGCCAATTATAAAAACGAGTTGCGTTTTGGAACCGAGTTACAGCAATCCACTTCTCTGATTTCTAACTATCGATTTACCGGTACCGATGACAACAATCCACTTCAGGTGAGCAACATTGCCAAGGCTTCTTATTTTAACTATACCAACAATCAATTTAGTTTTTTTGCCGAAGATCGCTTAGAATACCAACCCTATCAACTGGCTTTTGTGGTAGGACTCAGTGCCAACAAAATTAAATTTAACCGACAAGATTTATTGGCTTTGCCCGGATTGATTACTGATTACAACAAAGATTTGTCGTTTAGTAAATCATTCAATATGACTTACAATCCGCACATTGCCGTGCAGAAAACCTATAAAAATCAAATCGTCAATTTGAGCTATAGCTACGGATACAATGCGCCTACCGCGGCTACTTCATTCATTTCGGCTACCCATCAAACCAATGATGGCTTAGCACCCGAAAAAGCCAGAATGCTTGATCTGAGTGTACACGGCTTGTTGTTTGACACTCATTTTGACTATCAAGTTGCTGTGTACGATATGCAAATTCAGAACAAGCTTACCCAACTATCGGCCATCAACCCACAGGGTGGAGCGGCTTATACCTATTGGGCCAATACCGGTAACCAACAAAACCGAGGCATGGAACTGAGCTTGGGTTATGTGTATGAAGCCAAAAACAATAGCCTATTCAAAACCATTCAGCCTTTTGCGAGTTGCAGCATCAACGATTTTAGGTATCAAAATTTTCAGACCCAACTCGGAAGCAGTTTTACAGATTACAAAGGACAATTAGTGGTGGGTGTTCCGAATTCAAAATACACTATGGGGCTTGATTTTAAATTCCAAAAAGGGTTTTATCTACAAAATACTTTTCACCGCGTAGGCAATGTGTATACAGATTTTGCCAATACCCATTCGGTCAAAGGCTTTGAGCAATTCAATGCGAAATTGGGCTATCAGAAAGAATTCATGAACAAAAAACTTACACTGGATATTTACGTAGCCGGTAATAATTTGACCAACCAAATCAATTATACCTTTTTGTTTCTCGGAAACAGCATCAACGACTCAGACACTGGGAGTAATTATCCGGCGGGCGTGGCTACCGATGTCAATCCGGGTGCCGCTAAAGCTTATTACTTTGGCGGGATTCACATAAAATATGCCTTGTAAATCAAGGCTAAAACCTCAGATATTCATTATTTTAACATTTGTTTGAAATAAATCGTTCTGAACCCGTAGGGTAATGGGTTGTTGTTTTGTTATATAATACACTCAGGTCAAAGGTTCCCAAATCTGCTGTTTGAAGTGAGCGCCACTCAATTGGTTCAACAACCATAACCAAACACATCGAGTGTATGAATTATAGAACTACCCTCATTTTATATTCAAACAAAATCATCACAGCGCTGATGCTTTTGGTGTTTCAACTTGGTTTTGGTCAGGTTTCCGCAGATATCAAGTCAGGTGTACCGGTTCCGGTCACCCCAAGCAGTACGCTGACCACTTCTAAAAGCTGGACCAGTGCTGCTTTAAAAGGTCATACACCCACATCTCCTGAAATCACTACAGCGGTTAAAGTTCAAGCTGCTTTGACCAACCCTGCTTCATTTATCAAAAACATGGGGCAATACGGTGCTACGCTCAAAGGCTATGAATCATTGGGCGCGATCAAATACGGATATGAAGGGCTGGATATGCCTGTTTTGTTGACCGACAAAGGAATCATTCACCTACACCGCGAATACAAAAGAATCTCGCATGCCGAAGAAGAAAAGCTCGAAAAACAAGGTATTCGTGAAGAAGAAATTGAACGCCGACTCACCATTACCGACCGCGTTATTACCGCAGAGTGGTTGGACGCCAATCCCGAGGTTGAAATCATTGCCGCCGAAAAAACCACGGATTACCACACTTATGGCATGCTTCAGGAAAAAGCCTTTGGCTACAAAAAAATCATCTACCGAAACCTATATCCCGGCATTGACCTGGTCTACAGTTTTAGCGCCACAAGTAAACCGGGGTTTGAATACAGTTTACTCGTAAAACCCGGAGCCAACCTCAGCGCAGTAAAACTCAAATACGGGGGCGATATCCAAAAAATAAAAACCGATCGTTTGGGTAACCTCATCATTCGTTCAGATATTGACGGAATCTCGTGTTCGGTTCCGGTGTCGTATTACGGTGAAAGTTTATTGAACCAGGCCACTGCACAAATCAAGACTGAGTATCACCTATCGGGTACCGAGGTTAGCTTTTCATTCCCCGAAGGCTATGACCACAATCAAGCTTTGGTGATTGACCCGTTTGTAACCAGCACCAGCAATCTGACCGGGGTCAATGCAGGCAAAGCCATTGATGTAGATTTTGATTACAACGGCAATGTATATGTGGCCGGCGGGGGTAGTTTGGTGACCTCGTTTGCAGCAGGCGCCAGCCACCAACACGCCAAATACAACAGCGCCGGTGTTTTAGAATGGACCTTTAACGGGGTTCTTACCATCCCGTCTTGGCAAGCCGATTTTTATTATGGCGGCTGGGTGGTAGACAAAGCCACCGGTAATTTATACATCGGTCAAGGTTATGCCACCAACGGATTTAGAGTGATCAGGCTCAATACCACGGGTTTGTATGACAATTATATTTCAACTGGTGATCCGGCCTTTCAAGAAGCCTGGAAGATGTATTGGGTATGCAACAGCGGAAGCCCGCAAATCATTTGTGCCGGAGGTGGTACTACAGGACCTACTAATTTTGCGTATTGCGCTCCGCCAGCCACTGCACTGAGCGCTGCTGTGAATCTCACCGGCAGCTCAGCCATCGGGCAAGACATGACCGATTTGATTGTAGATCCGGTCACCAATAGTTTATATACCATTTACGCCTCGCCGCTCGACCCATCCACCGGTAATAAATTATATAAAACCAATCCGCCATACAGCGCGGCATCTACCGCTTGGAGCACTGCTACCGGCTATCCGACTGTGATCAATGAATTGGCCAACCGTCCGTATTTGGCCACCGGCTATAACGATAATTCATCCAACATCTTAGCACAAAATGCTACCTATGTTTTTTATTGGGATGGCCAGCATTTAGAAGCTTTTAATAAAACCACCGGAGCCATTGCCGGAACACCTGTGACCATTGCTACCAATACCCTTTTGATGCAAGGCGGAATTGTAGCCGATGCTTGTAATAATGTGTATATCGGAAACACCAACGGTACGATCAAAGTGTATCAATTCAACGGAACTACTTTTAACGATGCAGCAGCACCCGACATCAGCATTGCCGGATACAATACCAATGTGTATGATTTGGCTTTAGATGAATCTAAAAAATTACTCTACGCCAGTGGCAATGGTTTTGTAGCTTCGGTAGATATTACCGCTTATTGCCCGGCTACGATTTATACCGTGACTGCCGTTCCGAATTGTGCTACGGCCAGTGCCAGCGTTTCGATTAGCCCCGCCCCACCAGCCGATGCAACGGTGACGTATGTTTTATTTTCGGGCACTACCCAATTGGCAACCATCAATACCACTGCTACTACTCCGGCCGTATTTACGGGGCTCAGTCCGAATGTGACTTATACCGTAGTAGCCACGGTGAACTCAGCTTGTAGTGGTACACAAGCTACCACCACCTTTATCTTGCCGGGTCCTACCATTACTTTTACGCAAACCAATACTACTTGCGGGGCCAATACCGGAGCCATCAATGCAGTGGGTTCGGGTTCTGCTGGCCCATACAACTATAGTTTAGACGGTGGTGCTTTTCAGGCCAGTGGTATTTTTAGCGGTTTGGCCGCCGGTGTTCACACTTTGATGGTCCAAGGTTCAGGTGGATGCCCGAACAGCTCTACGGTGAATATTCTCAACAGCAATGGTCCGAACATTAGCTTTACGCAAACCAATGCCACCTGCGGTAACAACTCAGGAACGGTGACCACAAGTGTAACCGGTGGAACCGCACCCTACCAATACAGCATGACAGGAACGGTGAGTTATCCGTATCAAACCGGGAATTTCTTTACCGGATTGGTGGCAGGTTCATACGTTTTGACTGTAAAAGATGCCGCCAATTGTACCAACAGTGCTTTAGTAACCATTGCTACGAGCCCGGCTATTGTGTTTAATGCCATACCGGCCTCGGCAACCTGCGGACAAAACAACGGAACCATTACCGCTTTTGGCAGCGGCGGAACAAATCCTTTAGAATACAGCATCAACGGCAACACTTTTCAAGCCGGTAATATTTTTAACAATGTAAGCCCGGGCAATTATACCGTATATGTGCGCGATGCCATTGGTTGTACGAGTTCGGTAACCGTAACGGTCGATAGCAATCCGCTGCCGAGTATCACGGCTACAACCACCAACGCGGCTTGCGGCAACATCAACGGAACCATTACCGCCAGCGGAAGCGGTGGTGTAGCTCCGTTGCAGTACAGCATCAATGGAACTACCTTTCAAACCAGCCCGTTGTTTAGCGGATTATCCGCCGGTAGTTATACGGTAACCGTAAAAGATGCCAGTGGTTGTATTGCTACGACTACGGCTCTTGTAGGAAGCACCGGAGGTCCTTCGGCTTCAGGAACCTCAACACCTGCCAGTTGTAGTACCGCCAACGGAACCATTACCATTACCCCTACGGGCATTGGGCCTTTTACGTACAGCATCAACGGAACAACCTATCAGTCGAGCAATATTTTTACGAGTGTAGCAGCAGGCAATTACTTTGTTTTTGTGCGGGATGCCCAAGGTTGTACCGGCGCAGCCTTGGTGGTTGTCAATCCGGTGGCTGGCCCCAGCATTACCGCCGTGAGTACCCCCGCCGCTTGTACGGTCAACAATGGAACCATCACTGCTACCGGAACCGGTGGGGCGGCTCCGTTGCAATACAGCATTGATGGTGTGACCTATTCGGCCAGTAACTCATTTACGAATTTAGCACCCAATACTTATACCGTTTATGTTAAAGATGCCAATGGTTGTATCAAAACTACCAGTATCACCGTAAACAATGCTTCAGGTCTTTCGCTGACACTGAGTGCCATATCCTCCTCTTGCGGCAACACCGGAATCATCACCGCTACAGCCGGTGGCGGAGTGGCGCCTTTGCAATACAACATCAACAGCGGTGCCTATCAAGCAAGCAACATCTTTAGCGGATTAGCGCCGGGCACTTATACCGTCAATGTCAAAGATGCCAATAATTGCATTGTCACCAAACAAGCCGTGATTGCCTCCTTAACCGGATTGAGCTTGAGCGCCTCGGTAGTATTGCAAGGAAGTTGTGCCTCGAATAATGCGGTTATTATGGCCAGCGGCAGCGGAGGTTCAGCCCCCTTAACTTATAGCATCAACGGAACGACCTATCAATCATCAGGTACCTTTTTGAATGTGGCGGCCGGTACTTATACGGTTTATCTCAAAGATGCCACCGGTTGCATCGTCACCCAATCAGGGCTCGTGGTCACCAATACCGGCAGCGGTCCGGGCATCAGCACTTTTACTTTTACCCTCAAAGATGCCTTGGTTTGTGATGGTACCTTGGGCAAAATTCAGAATTTTAAAGTCAATGGCGCTTCGTGTAGTTCGTGTACGTTTAGTTTAGATTTTGGACCATTCTTGACCGGAAATAACTATACCAACATCAGTCCGGGTCAACATTATGTTATTGCCAAAGATGCTTCGGGTTGTACCAAAGTTGTTCCGTTTACGGTGAATGACACCAACGGGGCTACTGCTACAGTTGCGGTCATTGGTTCACCTTGCGGGTCAAGCACCGGACAAATTACCCTAACCGGAACCAACGGAAGCGGAAGCCCGCCTTATCACTACAGTACAGACAACGGACTCACTTGGTCACAATTTAATACCAGCGTTACCCTCACCGGTTATGCACCGGGCAATTATACAATACTCATGGCCGATGATTCAGGCTTTGATCCGGACCCTCCGGGACCCAATTGTGTGACCACCTTGACCGTTGTGGTGCCTGCCACAACCGGTAGTCCTACCTTGTCGGTTAACTCAACCAACGAATCGTGTAATTTGGCCAATGGTACCATTACAGCTGTTGGATCAGGTGGCAGTGGCGCACCATTCTCCTACAGTATAGACGGTAACCCTTATGATACCAGTGGTGACTTTTCGGGGCTCAGTGCCGGAACCTACAGCATCAGTGTGATGGATAGCGCCGGTTGTATAAAGACCTCAACTGTTACCATTACCAACACTGGTGGTCCATCGCTGAGTGTTTTGACTTCGGATACTTCGTGTGGGTTAAGTAATGGAATGATTACCGTGATCGGCAGTGGTGGTTCAGCGCCTTATCAGTACAGCTTGAATGGAACGGTCTATCAAACCAGTAATTTATTCAACAACTTACCGGCAGATGTTTACACAGTGTACATCAAAGATGCGGTTGGTTGTGTCAATACCTCTACCGAAATTATATCAGTAGGCAGCATCCCAATTGTGACTGCTTTTACTGCAGCAGCCACCTGCAGCAACAGCGACGGTGCTCTATTTGTGGTGGGATCACAAGGCTTGGCTCCGTATCAATTTAGTTTAAACGGAACCGTATACCAAAGCAACAACGTTTTTACCGGATTACCCGCTGGGTTTTATACAGTATACTTAAAAGATGACCGCGGTTGCGTGGTGACTTCGGGGGTAACCCTTGGAAACCTTTCAGCGGCTAGTTTTACAACTTCGGTGGTGGCAGCCAGTTGTGGTGCACAAAACGGAAGCATAACCGTTACGGCCACTGGAGGTACATTGCCATACACCTATAGCTTTGACGGCGGCTTGACCTTTGGCAGCAGCAACACTTCGGGCTTGTTATTTCCGGGTAATTATACAGTGGTGTTGCATGACGGAAATGGATGTTTAACTACCAGAGTAGTTTTGGTCAATGATACTATAGGTCCACAAAGTTTAACTGCAGTAGTCTATGATGCTTCTTGTGGCTTCAACAACGGATCCATCATGCTCACTGTTATTGGTGGCACACCTAATTATGAATACAGCAGTGATGATATTACCTACCAAACCGATAACATCCTCAGCGGACTTGGCGCAGGCACCTATACGGTTTGGGTACGCGATGCGAATGGCTGTAAAACCTCGCTGATCGTAACACTTCTGGATTTACAAGGAGCCACCATAACCGCTACAGCCACCTCTACCAGTTGTGGGTTGAGCGACGGAACCATCACGGTCACCATATCGGGCGGAACGGTTCCATTTCAATACAGCATTGATGGTGGAGCGACCTATCAGAGCAGTAATATTTTTACAGGCTTGGGTGAGGGCACTTATTACGTGATGGTGCTCGATGGTACTGGCTGTCCAAGTAATGTAGCAAGTACCGATGTGTTGGTCACCGGGGGTTCATCAACCCCCACCATTTATTGTGGTACCACCAGCGCTTCATCGATTACTTTTGATTGGGATGCACTTGCCGGAGCCACCGATTATGAGGTGAGCTATCAAGTCAATGCCGCTGCACCAATTACCATAGGTTCTGTGGGGAATGTGCTTACATATACCGTGACAGGTTTGAATGAAAACGATGTGGTGATTATTACTGTCACTCCTACAGGCAGTTCGGGAGCTTGTTTTATAGCTGCAACAGCCACTTGTACCGCGAGCGTTTGCACCCACCCAACCGCCAATTTTGGTCCGGACCAAAACATCTGCAACCACGGCACCGCTACTTTTAGTGTGACCTTGACCGGCACCGCGCCTTGGAGCCTTACCTATAGCGACGGAAGTACAACCACCACGATCAACAACATCAACACCAATCCTTATGTTTTTAGTGTAACCGACATCACTGCCGATGCTACCTATACCCTGACAGCTTTGAGCGATGCGGGTTGTACCGCTGGTGCGGCTGATATGACCGGCGCAGCCGCTGTAACAGTCATCAACGGAACCCCGGGCTTGTGGACCGGACTCGTCAGCACCGATTGGTTTGATTGCAGAAACTGGGCCGGCGGATTGCCCTCGGCTACCATTGATGCACAAATTCCTTCGGGTGCTGTGCGCATGCCTTTGATTGATCCGGCTACCTCACCTTTTGCTATATTATACAGCAATATAGCCGATGCCCAAGATTTGATTATCGGAGCCACAGCTTCGGTAACCATGACTGCCAATTCAGATTTGTACGTGAGTCGCGATTGGAAAAACAGCGGCACTTTTATACCAGGGCAAGGAACGGTAAGCTTTACCGGAGCGACACCGAACCAAATTCAAACCATCAACGCAGGCATCAAAACCAACGAAACCTTTTATAACCTAACCCTGAATACCTCCAACGGAGCCAAAGGCGTTAGTTTGGCCAATGGTTATGAGCTCACGGTTGCCAATTTATTGTCCTTACAAAGCGGTGACATCCGACTTACCGGCGAAGCGCAAATTCTTCAATCGGGATCGGTAGCCAACCCAACAACGGGTACAGGCAAAATTTACCGCGATCAACAAGGTACCCGCAGTAGTTTTAACTATAATTATTGGTCATCACCGGTGAGCGAAAACGGCCTTGATTATACCATTGGCGATGTTTTACGCGATGGCTCTGATGTAACCACCAACCCATTTGCGCCGGGCTTAATCAATTTTGGCGCCGGTCCTTATTTTGCCGATGGAGCGCTTTCAAGCCCGATCAACCTCAGCGAGTACTGGCTCTACAAATACACCAGTGTGAGCACTGTTTATGCAGGTTGGCAATTTGCCGGTAGTACCGGAAACATCAAAGTGGGCGAAGGATTTACGATGAAAGGAACCGATGGAACGGCCAACATCACCGATGCGCAAAACTATGTGTTTGCAGGTAAACCCAACAATGGGAACATCTTTTTAAACATCGCTCCGAATCAGCTTTATTTGATTGGGAACCCGTATCCGTCTGCTTTAGATGCCGATGAGTTTATCAAAGACAACATCAAAGATGGCGCAGGTAGAAACAGTACCAACGTGATCAATGGGGCCTTGTCATTTTGGAACCATTTTGCCGGGCAGACCCATATATTGGCTTCATATATTGGCGGTTATGCCACTTATACCCTGATGGGTGGCGCTCCGGCAATTTCTAACAACGTTTTGATCAATCACAATGGAGCCATCGGTACACTGACACCGCAAAGGTATATTCCGGTGGGACAAGGTTTCTTTGTCGGAACTGTTTTGGATCCGACTTTGGTTACGGTCAATCCGAATTTAACCACAGCCGTTACCGGCGGACCGATTGTATTAAAAAACAGTCAACGCGCCTTTCAGGTAGAATCGGCGGCTCAGTCAGTATTTATGCGTAGCCACAACACTACGGCGACCAGTGCCGCAAACGCTGATTTGCGACCTAAAATCAGAATGCGTTTTGATTCGCCGGACGGATTGCATCGTCAACTTTTGGTGGGCGCTGACCCACAAACTACCGATTTATTTGATTTGGGCTATGATGCTGTGATGATGGATGTGAACAATGACGATATGTACTGGAGCGTCAGCAACCACAAGTTTGTGATTCAGGCGGTAGCAGATTTTAATTTGGATCGCATCCTACCGTTAGGGCTTAAAATTTCAAATCCGGGCGAAGCAACCATTAAGATTGACGCGCTTGAAAATATACCCGAAGCCACTGAAGTTTATCTGTTGGACAACACGACCGGAATCTACCACAATCTCAAGAATGGTTCCTTTACCGTAACACTGGCGGCGGGTGATTACGACGATCGATTCTCGGTTCGATTTACCACTGAAACGCTCGGAACCGATGACTTTGCTTCGGGCTCATTGCTGATTCAATACACCAACCTCAGCCACAGTTTGAACATTCAAAACAAAGATTTGCAAACCATCGTTGAAAAGGTATTTTTATATAATTTGTTGGGCCAACGCATCGCACTATGGGAAGTTGAAAACAAAAAGAACATTCAAATTCCGGTACCGCACATCAGTCAGGGAACCTATCTGGTCAAAGTGAAAACTTCAAACGGCGTGGTGAGTAAGAAGATTATGGTTTATTAGAGATACTGAGTACCTGAGTACCTGAGATGCTAATTGAATGAGCAGTTGACGCTCACCAAATAAAACATTTCGTTGGTGATGATGCTTTTGTGAAATGTTTTTTTCAGCAATCAAATAATCGTATACAAGCGCTGTGGTCAGATTTTGTTGACTTTTTATAAGTCACTCTCGCAAAAATTCTATCTTAGCCCAAGATAAGCATCGATATTTTGCCTTAATCCTTTTTGATGCCATCGAACCATCTGGCCATGAAATTCGATCAACATCTCCCCACCGACCGCCTCAAACCCTACATTAAATATTTTGTAGTGTCAGAGCAAGCATTCGAGCGTGAATACAAAGTCTTTCCCTCGACAGCACTAGTGATGGGTTTTCAGTACAGAGGCCAACTGAATAGCATCGATGGTGATAACCTTCACAAACTTTCTTCAGCGGGTGTCACGGGTATTACAGACCGCTTTAAAGTGTTTCAGAATTCAGTGGATATCGGGACGGTTTTGGTGTATTTTACCGAAGTAGGTTTTACGCATTTTGCGGCCCATCCGGCGCATGAATTGGCTGGGTTGAGCCTATCGCTCGATGCGTTGTTTGACCCAAGCTCTATTGCCGAGGTTGAAGAAAAATTAGCCGCTGCCACCGGTGACCGACAACGCATTAGAATTGTTGAGCAATTTTTACTAAACCAACTCAGAGATATTGAAACAGACCAACTCATCGCACAAGCCATTCACCTCATTTATCAAAGTCAGGGTGCGATTCGGATCAAAGAACTCAACGAAAAACTCTGCATCAGTGCTAGTCCTTTTGAAAAACGCTTTAGAAAAGTAGTGGGCACTACCCCAAAAAAGTTTGCGCAGATTGTTCGGTTCAATGCGGTTCTTGACCAGTTGGGCCCCAGCAAAACACTTACGGAAATCTGTTACGAAAACAACTTCTTTGACCAAGCGCATTTTATCAAGGTCTTTAAACAATTTACCGGCGACACTCCTGAAAAGTTCAAGCGATTCGTTTAGCTGCGTTTTGCGTGAGGGATTGAAGTGGAGCTCTTTGGGTGCCAAGGAACGACGCACCCAAAAGCGGGAACGAAAAGCCCGACCCGCAGGGACACGCCCAAACAAAAACGATTTTTTACAATGACAGCGGTTTTTAATACCGCAACTTTGCCAAGTCATCATCGAACAAATATGATGAAGACAGCAACCTTAAAAATCAAAAAATATGTTGACACTCGTTGAAATTCAAACCGCACACAGCAAAGTAAAATCAGGAGCGGATTTTCCGGCCTATATTCAAGAGATTAAATCGTTGGGCGTAACGCACTATGAAGCCTTTGTGGCAGACGGGCATGTGGATTATCACCACGGCAATGATGGGATGGTCACGGTTCCGGCCAAGTATGCACCTATTGAAATTGCTGCCGTAACCAACTTAGACGTTTTTAAAGCTGAATTAAAAGCGCACCAACAAGGCAAGACCGATTACTTGACTTTTATTCAAATGTGCGCCGCCACCGGCATTGAAAAATGGGAAATCTGCATGGACCAAATGACCTGCACTTATTTTGACCAAGCGGGTAATGAAGTTTTGGTAGAGCAAATTCCGGGGTAAAATTGGTTTATGAGCGGAAAGCAGCCGTTTATTATTCTTCTTCAAAAAACTCCTCCTTGAACCCGATCAGGCGCAACAAATTTTTTGCCTGTGCGACAGCGGTGTACAGCCAACAAATTAATACCATCTGATGAATTAACTGATATGCAAAGAAGGTTTTAATCACAATAGCTACTGGCGCTCAATAAAAAAAGGAATAGTTTTTATGATTATTCCGAGAGCCGTATAGCTGCTTTCTATTATAAGTTCTAGCTTGCCCGTGGGCTTTGCACTCTACTCATAGCTAGATTTTAAATCTTAGTCTCTTTGCACTTTTGTAATGGCTTCGCCCTTTATCTTTTGACTATTTTTTCTACATGCAGAATATTATTGTTTTGATCCTTGATCAGAAGAATATATAATCCTGTGCTGTATTGACTGATATCGATAACCTTATCCTGAATGTCAAGTTTTTCGTCAGTCACTAGTTTTCCGAAAGCATCATATACGACAACCAAAGATTTGATATTATCAAAATTTGGATTGCTAATTGTAAAATAGGAGCTCGCAGGGTTTGGATAAATTTTAAACCCGGCCGGTTCATGTGTCTCGAGCCCCAGAAACGGAATGTCGGTATATTGATAAAGCGTCACACTCCTATTAGGGGATGTGTAGCTACTGTATCCAATTTCCTTAAGCATCAGATTCGGATGGACCACATAGGTAACCTCTCGGCTCCATGTGAAATGTGCAGAACTGCCTCCATAGGCATTTAATACAACATCTTTGGTGGCACCTGAAGAAAAAGTAGCTGCCCAACATACATTGACTCCACCAGGATAACTGCCACAGGTTATAGTTTTAGGAAAATTAATCGTGTAAATGCCCGTATTATTGCAAGCAGCGTTTTCATATTTTCCCAAATACTTATAGTAACCCGAAGCGACTTCATAATACCTGTAAATGCTGGCAGTGGTAGCTATCGTGTAAAGTATCTCAACTTTATTTGCCGATGGAAAACACGAACTCCCCGGCAACGAAATATCATAGGGAACCGATCGGAGCGTGCCCGTTGCAGGAGCTGAAAGCAACGAATCGTCAGGAGTACCGTCGGGTAATATCCCTGAATACACATCGGCCGTATAAAAAACCAAATAGTCATCGGTTGTCTGCACGTGCTGGGCAAAACCCAAGTTAAAAACCAGCAGCATGATAATAAAATATTTTCCCATGGAAGTGCATTTGATTTTGTAAATATATAAAAAAACTATTCCCAGAAGCTTTCCTCCTTAAAACCAATCAAATACAATTTTTCTTGGGCGCGTGTCACCGCCGTATATAGCCATCTGAAGTAATCGCTGTCAAGGATTCCGTCGGGCAAATACGGTTGCTCGATAAAAACGGTTTTCCATTGTCCGCCCTGTGATTTGTGGCAAGTCATGGCATAGGCAAACTTGACTTGTAAAGCGTTGAAGTATTCGTTGTCTTTGAGTTTTTGCATTTTTTTGTACTTCGAAGTTTCGTCTTCGTAGTCTTTGAGCACTTCTTCATACAAGCGGTTGGCGTCGGCATATGACAAGGAGGGCGATTCGCTGCTGATCGTGTCGAGCAACAAAACCGTTTCAATGGAGCGTTGTTCCGGATAATCGACCATACGTATTTTGACGTGCGCAAAGGTGAATCCGTAGAGTTCTTTGATGCCAAACACTTGTTGAATTTCAATGATGTCGCCGTTGGCAATAAAACCGGCTTGGTCGGTTTCATTGAGCCAGAAATAATTGTTCTTGACCACCATCAGATAATCGCCCGTAGCAATTTGGCTTTCTTTGTCTAAAATGCGCGAGCGAATTTGCTGGTTGTATAAATTGGCGCGTTTGTTTGAGCGCACAATAAAAGCGGTGTCTTCGATGCTGTATTGGCTGTAAGCCGTGTGGATGGCATCTTGAATGTCATAACCGTCGGTGAGCTTGACTACATCGGGGAAGCCTTTGATCTGAAAGCGAAACTCTTCGAAAAATTCTTCATACAATTGTTCGCGCAATTGGGTGGCGTTGTACAGAATTCCGGAATCTTCTTCTTGACGCATCACTTCATCGAGCTCAATATGCACAATGTGCTTTTGATAATGCAATCCCAGAGCATCAATGTTGAGCGCCGGAGAATCATCAGACTGCACCGGTGGCAACTGCGCCGAATCGCCCAACAATACCAATTTGCAGTTGACTCCAGAATAGACATACGAAATCAAATCATCTAATAAAGAACCGTTGTCGCCGGGCGAGTCTGAAATCATCGAAGCTTCATCGACAATAAACAAAGTGTCTTTGTGCTTGTTGGGTTGCAGGGTAAAGCTCATGCCGCTGCCCGAGTTCTTTTTGGGGAAGTATATTTTTTTGTGGATCGTAAATGCCGGTCGGCCGGAATACTGCGCAATGACTTTGGCTGCGCGACCTGTAGGTGCGAGTTGCACCGATTTGAGTTGGGCCTGAGATAGGTTATTGACCAAAGTAGCAATGACGCTGGTTTTACCGGTTCCGGCATAGCCTTTGAGCACGAAAATTTGGTCTTTGCGACCATTGGTGACAAAATCGGCCATGAGTTGAAAAAACAAATCCTGCCCAGTGGTGGGCACATACGGAAAATGGTTTTGAAGGATACGGTAAAAAGCCGAAGCACTCATGGGTGAAGATTATTAGCGGCTGCAAATTAAGAAGAATAGATGATAGCATAATGCTTCAACTAAACTTCTTAAACCATTTAAACTTCTTAAACTGAAAAAGACCGCTGCGCTGTTAGACATAAGACACGGCTGCGCCTATAGACCGCTGCGCTTTTGGACTGAAGGGAATTTAAAAATGAGATGATTCGTGTAGCAGCATGCTTTTGCTCAACTTTTCAAACCTTAAACTTTAAACCTTCCTCATAAACTTCTCAACTGCTGCGTCTAAAGCAAAGCGTTTCCAAAAATTAAAATCAACTATTCATCACTCACAAAAAAATTGTAAGTTTGTCGGGGTCACTCAAAATGGTGGCTGGTTTAGCTCTATGCTGGTAAATGCTGCAAACATTACTGAAAAGAAATACCGCAAACTGACACTTATGGTGTCAGAAACGGGCATGTCTTATGGTACAACCGATACGCTCAACAACCGAATTTTAGCCTTTGATACGGTGCGTTTTGACACAACGCATTCGGCCAAAGAACAATTGGGTGATGTTTTGCAAAATCGTTCGGTGTTTTCAGATTCGTTTGACGAGGTTTTTGTCTTGCATCAAAACAATCTGTGCACTTTTGTGCCTGATGCCTTGTTTGATGAGCAGCAGTTGGGCGCTTACTTGCAATACAATAATAAGGTATTTGCGCACGATGTTTTTTGCACCGATGCTTTGACCAATTACAGCATGCATCAGGTGTATGTTCCGCAGAGCGCTCAATTATCGGTTATTGAAGAGCGATTTGGCTCGGTAACTTTTAAACATGCGCATTCGGTGTTGGTGAGTCGTTTGCTCGATTTGTCTAAAAATGTAGATGACAAGCGTATGTTTGTGCATCTGGCGCAAGGACATTTTGAAATGGTCATTGTACAAAACCAACATTTGCTGTTGTATAACAGTTTTGAGATCAAGACGCCTGAAGATTTGGCCTACTATATTTTGTTTAGCGCCGAACAACTCAATATGAATCCGGAAGTTTTTAGATTAGAATTTCTGGGACAAGTTTCTGAAGACGATGCGTTTTACAAAATCGCTTACAAGTACATCCGCAACGTCAGCTTATTTGATCCTGAAGATGCGCGCATCAACAACGACTTTTCAGCCCAAGACAACCGCGAACACTTTATTTTGTTTCAGTCGTGAGAATCATATCCGGAGCCTTCAAAGGCCGTCGCATCAATCCGCCCAAAAACCTTCCGGTACGCCCCACCACTGACATGAGCAAAGAAGCATTGTTCAATGTGCTCAACAATCATTTTCACTTTCAAGAACTAAAAGTACTCGACCTTTTTGCCGGCACCGGAAACATCAGCTATGAGTTTGCTTCGCGCGGCTGTGACGACATCACTTGCGTGGATGGCGATTTTGGCTGTGTCAAGTTTATCAAACAAACCGCGGCTGAATTTGATTTTCCGATTTCGGCGATTAAAAGCGATGTGTTTAAGTTTATTGAAAAATGCGGCCTGCAATACGATTTGATTTTTGCCGATCCGCCGTATGACTTATCACAAGAAGTTTTTGAAAGTTTGGTGCAAGACATTTTTAAATATCAGCTTTTGGCCGAAGATGGATTGCTCGTGATCGAACATTCAAAACACACCCACTTAGAACATCTGTTACATTATTCGCAAGGCCGCAACTACGGTGGTTCGGTGTTTAGTTTTTTTGAAATTAAAAACGATGCCGACCAGTAATACTCCTGCCCCGCTATGAAAACCAAAATCTGTTTACTGCTCCTGTTCTTTTGTCACTTATTAGCTGCGCAAAATTTGGTAAGCAGCAATTTGCCGATTGTGATCATCAACACCGACACCAACGAAAGTGGCCATCCGCTGCCCATTCAAGATGAAGTTCGCGTGGGCGCCCACATGAAAATTATTTACCACACCGATGGCAGCCGTAATTACCTCACCGACCAAACCAATGTCAATTACTTGAATTACAACGGTCGCATCTCGATTGAAATCAGAGGTTCGTCATCGCAATCATTGCCCAAAAAACCCTACGGACTTACTACTTTAGAAGCCGATAATACGACCAACAACAATGTCTCGCTGTTGGATATGCCCGAAGAAAATGACTGGATTTTGAATGCTTTGGCCTATGACAATTCACTTATTCGCGATATATTATCGTATGATTTGGCACGTTCTATCGGTGAATACGCACCGCGCGTACAGTTTTGTGAAGTGATTATCAATGGTACGTATCAAGGTTTGTATTTGCTGTCTGAAAAAATTAAAATCGATTCCAAACGCGTCAACATCTTAAAACTAACTACCGCCGATAATGCGCAACCCAACATCAGTGGCGGTTATATTACCAAATGTGACAAAACTACGGGCGGCGATCCGGTGGCTTGGGAATTTACCACCAACATAGGCAATACAGTAGCTTTTATACATGATTCGCCCAATCCGACTGAAATTACCACTTTGCAAAGCAACTATATATACAATCGATTCACGGCACTTGAAAACGCAGCGTCCGCACAAAATGCTTCGTTGAGTTCGGGCTATCCATCGATGATTGATGTGCCGACTTTTGTAGATTTTATGCTCCTGAACGAATTGGCCTCGAATGTTGATGGTTATCAGTTGAGCACTTATTTTCACAAAGACCGCAATGGCAAACTCAGGGCCGGCCCGATTTGGGATTTTAATTTAGCTTATGGTTTAGATGTCTTTGGCAATCGAAGCTTGACGGATGTTTGGCAGTTTGACAACGGCGATAATGTGGGTGCGAAATTTTGGAAGAACCTTTACAACCATTCGCTCTTTAATTGTTATCTCAGAAAGCGCTGGTCAGAACTCACCGCTGCCAATGCTCCGATGAATTACAATACACTCGTGAGCAAAATCAATAACTATACAACTTTACTGGCCGAGGCACGCGTGCGCGAAAACACGCGCTGGGGCACCCTGGGCAATTACACCAGCAACATCAACACACTCAAAAGTTGGTTGCAAACCCGCATGAATTGGCTCAGCGGTTATTTGGGTTCAACCGCAAATTGTACTTTTCCGATGATGCCCGCGGTGGTCATTAGTAAAATCAATTACAATCCGATGAGTGTGGGGCCAAACACGAGTAATGCTCTTGAGTTTATTGAACTCAGCAACAACAGCACGCAGACTGTCAATGTTTCGGGTTATTACTTTAAAGAACTCGGACTAACGTATATTTTCCCGAATAATGCTACGCTCGCACCCAACAGCAAAATCTATTTAGCCAGCGATGCAACCGCTTTTACCACGGTGTATGGTTTTGCACCCTACGGAACTTTTACACGCAACTTATCGAACAAATCACAAGCCTTGGTTCTGGCCGATGCGTTTGGGAATGTGGTTGATTCGGTAACTTATTCAGATAGCACTCCGTGGCCTCCCGAAGCCGATGGCAATGGTTCGTATTTATCACTGATTGATTTAAACTCAGACAATGCGCTGGCCGAAAACTGGACCACTAGCAACCAAACTTTGTCTACCAATTCGTTTGAATTAGACAACGCCACGGTGGTGTATCCGAATCCTGCAGAGGGTTATTTGCAAATCAGCAACCAAGGCGCAAAAATAAAATCTTACGAGCTCATTGACTTTTTGGGCCGAACCATGCAAACACAAAATAACCTACTGCAAAACAGTATTGCGGTGGAGGTACAAAACCTCGCAACACAACAATATCTTTTAAAAATTGTTTTTGAGAATGATACTGTAGTAGTCAAGAAGATTTTGAAGAAGTAACCTCGCGCCGATTATCGGTTTTTCTCAGTTGCTCAGACACTCAGTATCTCAGAAAAAAAAAGCAGGCCTATAAGCCGGATTCTGTATCCCATGATTGGAACCCTTATCATTTATCTAGGCGAACAGTTACCCGAACGCTCGATCTTTCTACCCTCCGGCAACGGACGAGAAACCCTTAAATGCCGGTATACTTGAAATTTCACCACATAGAGTTTACCTGATTTCACTACAGCCGAACTGTACATCCTTTCTGTTGCACTGGTCCTCGCCTTTCGGCGGACGGGCGTTACCCGCTATGTCTCTCTACGGTGTCCGGACTTTCCTCTGATATTGCTACCAGCGATAAGGCGGCCTGCGGCGCAAAAGTAGTTTTATTATTTTGAATTAGGCAAATTAAAAGCTATTTCCCGCTCTGCGCTCTTATCTTTTGTTCTGAACCCCAGAACAAAAGGATAACCGCTTCGATCGGGGCTAGGGCTATGGAGTGAAATTGAGCTACTGAGGAGCTGAGGAGCTGAGTGTCTGAGAAAAGACCGCTGCGCTATGAGACACGGCTGCGCCTTTGGACCGCTATGCTGTTAGACAGAAGAGAATTTTGAAATGAGATACTGAGTGCCTGAATTGCTGAGCAAGTTGAATAGTTGGAAAAAGTTTACAAAGTTTGGTCGAAACATACCGTTCCCGACGACCGAATCCCGACGACTGACGACTGAAAACCGAATCCCGACGACCAATCAATAAAGCGTAAAAAGTATTCAAAGTTCAATCAAGACATTCGCGTAACCGCCTTCAACATTTAAAATTCAAAATTCAACATAAACCATCTAAAGGCGCAGCCGTGTCTTAAAGCGCAGCGGTCTATAGCATAGCGTGTCCTAAAGCACAGCGGTCAAAGCAAAGCGTGTCTAAATTGTGCATAACTTTTCACCAAAACAGCTTACTTTGAAATCAACCAAAACACAAAAAACTTATATTTGTTCTCCAATTAAAAAGCATGGAACAATTTGTTGTATCGGCCCGCAAGTACCGCCCGCAGACCTTTAAAGATGTCGTGGGGCAACAGGCCATTACCAATACTTTGCTCAACGCCATCGAAACCAATCACTTGGCTTCTGCTCTGCTTTTTACCGGACCGCGCGGTGTGGGTAAAACCACTTGTGCGCGTATTTTGGCGCGCAAAATCAATCAGCCGGGTTATGACGATCCGAACGAAGATTTTGCCTTCAACGTTTTTGAGCTCGATGCTGCCTCCAACAACTCGGTCGAAGACATCCGCAACCTCATTGACCAAGTGCGCATTCCGCCGCAGACCGGTCAGTACAAAGTGTATATTATTGACGAGGTGCATATGCTTTCACAAGCCGCCTTCAATGCGTTTTTGAAAACCTTAGAAGAGCCGCCCAAGCATGCCATCTTTATTTTGGCCACGACCGAGAAGCACAAAATCATCCCGACCATTTTGTCGCGTTGTCAGATTTTTGACTTCAAACGCATCACTGTCAAAGATGCCAAAGAACATTTGGCCGAAGTAGCTACCAGTCAAGGCGTTACTTTTGAAGACGACGCTTTGCACATCATTGCCCTCAAAGCCGATGGTGCGATGCGCGATGCCTTGTCGATTTTTGACCGAGTGGTTTCGTATTGCGGAAACAACCTGACCAGAGCAGCTGTTACCGAGAACTTAAATGTACTCGATTACGACACCTATTTGCAAATGACCGATTTGATTTTGGCCAACAAAATACCGGATTTGTTGATGGCCTACAACGATATTTTGTCGCGCGGATTTGACGGTCATCATTTTATTACAGGCATGGCTTCGCACTTCAGAGATTTACTCGTGAGCAAAACGCCCTCGACGCTAACTTTGCTTGAAGCCGGTGAACACGTACAACAACGCTACGCAGAGCAAGCGCAAAAAACTTCTTCTGAATTTTTACTCAAAGCCATAGAAGTGGCCAATGAATGTGATTTGCGTTATAAAGTATCGCAAAACCAACGTTTGCTTGTGGAACTTTGTTTGATGCAATTGGCCTCTATCACTTTTGATGGAGAAAAAAAAAAGTTGACGGATTTATAATTCCCGCCAAATACTTTTACGGCCGCGTACTTGAATTGCCGGTTGAAGCGCCCGAAATTATTCAGCCGCCTGCAACGCCATCAACAGAAACTACAACGACTACTGAAGCTGCATCGGCAGAACCAAACAAACCAGCACCGATTGAAGCAGCAGCATCCACAATGGTGGTGCAACAATCCAGTCCGGCCTCAGCGCCTTTAGCTTCAGAACAAAACTCGACTCCTAAAGTTTCGGCTTTATCTTTGGCAAGCATCAAAGCCAAACGCGAGATGCAGCAAAACAGTCAAGCGGTGGTGAAAGAAGCGGCACAGCTTCCGACCGAACCTTTTACCGAAACCGATATGCGTTTGTACTGGACCAAATATGCCAACAAACTCGGTGAGAAAGGTTATAAAATTATGGAATCGTTGCTGACCATCAATGATCCGGTTTTAAATGGTTCACACATCACGATTGAACTGCCTAATGAAGGTTCGAAAATTGATTTTGAATCAGAGAAAAATGGTTTGCTCGGTTACCTCAGAGGGCATTTGCACAACCACGATATTACCATTGAAGTAATCGTCAATGAAGCCATTGAAAACAAATTTGCCTTTACCCCGCAGGACAAATACAATCGTTTGAACGAAATCAATCCGAACTTAGAATTGCTGCGCCGAACCTTTGATTTGGATTTTTAATTTTTTGAATCGTTGTGTTCGATGATGCGCTCAATGCGTTTGTCAGGCACCAACCACATGAGCGCTACTAAAGCATAGATAGCGCCGGCCATCCATACACTATAAAATGATAAAATAATCCCTATAATATACAATATAGGTGAAGCCATGCCTTTGTAATCTTTGCCGATGGCTTTTTTGAGAATAGAATTCGGGCCTTGACTTTGGATGATGAAGCTTTGCAAAATGTAATAGGCGGTTCCGGCCATGAGCAGAAAAAATCCATACAAGGCCATGGGCGCTTGAGCAAATTGGTGCTCGCCAATCCAACCGGTTGAAAACGGAACCAGAGACAACCAAAACAACAAATGCAAATTGGCCCACAAGATTTTACCGTTGACATGCGTCATGCTGTGCAACATATGGTGGTGGTTGTTCCAATAAATACCGATGTAAATGAAACTAAGCACATAACTAAAAAAGACCGGAATCAACCCGCACAAATCATCCCAACTGTTGCCTTCAGGTACTTTGATTTCAAGGACCATGATGGTTAAGATGATGGCAAGTACACCATCGCTAAAAGCTTCGAGTCGGTTTTTGTTCATACTATATTTTTCCGTAATACATGGCTTTGATAATTCCGTCAGAAAGTCCGATTTTGGGTACAAATATTTTTTTGGCTCGGCTCCATTTCATCGCATTGAGATAAATTTCAGTCGCCAAAACAATAACATCAGCACGGTCGGTATTCAAATCGAGTTCTGAAATTCTTTGCTCATAGGTAAGCGAATTTAAAAAGTGATAGCGCTTGTTAAGGTACCAATACGAGAGCGGTTTATCGAGTTTTCGACCGGACATTTTAAAGAGTTTGTTGATGTTTCCGCCTGAACCAATCAAAATCACCTCTGCATAATTTCGGGTTTGTTCTTTGATCCATTGCTCGATTTCAGTCCAAGTATTGGGATCAACCATCTCGTTGAGCAAACGAACCGTTCCGATTTTGAATGATTTGGAAGCGACCATTTTTCCATTATCAAAAAGTGAGAACTCAGTACTACCCCCACCAACATCCACAAACAAATAGGTTTGTTCGGTTTGCACCAAATGGCTTAAATCGGTCGAGGCAATAATGGCAGCTTCGGTTTTACCGTCGATGATTTTGATGTCAATATCCGCTTGCTCTTTGATGGTTTTAATAACCTCCGGACTGTTGACTGCTTCGCGCATGGCTGAAGTTGCCAAGGCAGCATACTTCTCAATTTTATGCACTTTCATGAGCAGTTTGAAAGCTTTCATTCCGTCAACCATTCGCTCAATATTTTCATCAGAAATTTGCCCCATCGTAAAGGAATCTTGTCCCAAACGAATCGGCAAGCGAACCAAGGCACTTTTACTAAAATGTGTAGGCACTCCGGGCTCTTCAATGACATTGGCCACAAGCAGACGCATGGCATTCGAACCAATATCAATAGCGGCAAATTTGCGAATGGT
Source organism: Bacteroidota bacterium (assembly GCA_018267095.1). Classification (GTDB taxonomy): domain Bacteria; phylum Bacteroidota; class Bacteroidia; order Flavobacteriales; family Flavobacteriaceae; genus Flavobacterium. The sequence continues at coordinate 6,287 of JAFDZC010000011.1, read as the reverse complement.
AATCATATATTCACTTAAGATTTGGGTTGTTCGGCGAGGCTTTCGACACAAGCCTTTTCATAGCGCTCTTTGTAATAATTGTAGGTTTCGAGTTGTGCGCGAAATACTTTGTGGTGTCCGCGCGGACGGTATTTATTGTCGAGTAATTCTGAATGAAAACGCGCTTTTACGTTTCCTTTCCAACCAATATGAAACACTTCAATGAGTTCATTTTTAAGGTCTGCATCGTAGATCGGGCAAGTCACTTCTACCCTTCCGTCCAGGTTGCGACGCATGAAATCAGCCGATGAAATAAACACTTCGGGCTCGCCTTTATTCTCAAATATGTACAAACGCACATGCTCGAGGTAATTGTCAACAATGCTGACGGCTTCAATGTTTTCGCTCATGCCCGGAACGCCCGGAATCAACGAACAAATACCGCGCACTTGCAGTTTAATTTTTACTCCGGCACGGCTGGCTTCGTAGAGTTTGTCAATCATATCAAAATCTGACAGACTGTTCATCTTGAGTTTGATGGACGCCTCGAAACCCAATTTGGCGTGGGTGATTTCGCGATCAATAAGTTTATTAAAGCGCGAACGCGTATAATGCGGTGAAACAATCAAATGCTTGTAACGATGCACTCTGAAGTTGACATCGAAGAAATCAAAGATTTTATTGACGTCTTTAAGGATCTGCTCGTGACTGGTAAACAAAGTAACATCCGTATAAACTTTGGCGGTTGATTCGTTGAAATTTCCGGTTGAAATAAAGCCGTAACGTTTGAGTTTTCCGGCTTCGATGCGCTCAATGACACATATTTTACTATGTACTTTGAGGCCTTTGACTCCAAAAATCAGGTGAATGCCTTCGGTTTGCATTTTCTCGGCATACGAGATGTTGCTGGCCTCGTCAAATCGGGCTTGCAGTTCAATTTGTACGATTACTTTTTTGCCGTTTTTGGCCGCATTGATCAACGAACTAATGATTTGTGAATTTTTGGCCAATCGATATAAGGTAATCTTGATGGTGGTGACTTTGGGATCTAGTGCAGCCTCGCGCAAAAACTTAATCAAATATGAAAATGATTGATAAGGTGCATGCATCAAATAGTCTTTTTTGCTGATTTTGTCGAGCATGCTGCCCTCGAGTGTTAGGCCCGGAACCGGCAGAGGCTCATTGGTTTTGTACAGCAAATCATAGCGTCCCAAATTCGGGAAACTCATATAGTCGCGACGGTTGTGATAACGCCCGCCGGGAATGATGCTATCGGTTTCGTGGATGTGCATTTTACCCAGAAAAAACTTAAGCGTATCCTTGCCGATTTGTTGATCATACACAAAACGAACCGGTTCACCAATGCGGCGATCTTTAACACTGGTGGCAATCTTTTCCATCATACTTTTGCTCAAATCACTGTCGATTTCAAGCTCGGCATCACGGGTAATTTTGATCATATGCGCCGAGATGCTTTCGTAATCAAAAATGCTGAAAATGCTGTGCAGATTGTACCGAATAACATCGTCTAAAAAAATGATGTATTGCTTTTCATCGTGTGAAGGCAACACGACAAAACGATTGAGTGTTTTGGGAATTTCAATGACCGCGTAGGTCACTTCTTTCTTGGGTTTCACTAAATCAACCAGAGATTTTTTGGGTGCTTTTTGGTTCATCACCAACTTGACTGCGAGATAACCCGAAGTATCTTTGAGCAATGGAAACTCGGCCAAATCATTCAAGATAATAGTCACCAAAGCCGGGCTTACTTGCTGAATAAAGAAATCTTTTACAAAGGCTTTTTGGTGCTCGAGCAACTCGTTTTCGTTGACCATGTAGATCTTTTCGGCTTCAAGTTTCTTCTCGATAACACTCAGAATGCGCAAACTTTCTGACTGTTGGCGAATGACAATTTGGGTGATTTCATGCAATAATTCTTGAGCGCCTACCCCGCCCAAAAGCTTTTCACCTGAGATGCCTGATTGACTCAAACGACGTATGGCCGCATAACGAACTCTGAAGAATTCATCTAAGTTATTTGAAAATATTCCCAGAAATCTGAGCCTATCTAAAAGTGGAACAGTATCATCGCCAGCTTCTTGCAATACGCGTGCATTAAAAGCCAGCCAGCTTTTTTCTCTGTCTGTATATCTATTTTCTGACATATTATTTTAGGTCTTTTGGAAAAACTACTTTCAACGTTTTTCCGGTGCTTATATTTTGCCATTGATCAGCAGTAAATTCTAGCATGGTAAATCCGGAAGTAGCAACATTCGGAATAAAAACATCGCCAAATTTATTAACAAAATTCGTAATAGCCTCGTTGTGCCCGAAAAGAATTATGCAATCGAAATGATCGTCTAATCGGCGTACTACGCGCTCTAATTCATATTCGTCAAAAGTGTACAGATCTTGACGATACTCGATATGTTGGATTTGATAAATCCGAGCAAAAATTTGGGCAGTTTGACTGGCTCTTTGGGCAGCGCTTGATACAATATGACTGTCTTTTGGGATAAATTCACGTGTTTGCTGTGCTACTTTTTCGGCGTCTATGATGCCTTTGTGTTCAAGAATTCTATCAAAATCACGCACCGGACCATCCCAAGAAGACTTGGCGTGTCTTACAATAATAAGTCTTTTCATAAGCGTATTGTTGGGTTACAATTTACGCATATATCGTCTTGTCTGAATTAAATAATCTGAATAGTTTTAAACAGGATGAAGCTGAAATATTTATTTTTCAATCGCAATACAACCTGATAATCTTACGTCCAAAAAATGTATATTATTGTAAGATATATCTGTATTTATAATGCAAAAAATGCATTTTATCGATGTTTTTTGTATTTTATCGATGTTTTTTTTGGTCAATAAAAATAGAAAATCTAGTTTTGGATTGTTAAAACACATAATTAAAAAAAACATCGAGGCTTTTTAGCTTTACAAAAGCTTGCTTAAATGCAGTTAAAAAGTTTAGAATAAGTGTCAAAAAAATCTATAATTAAGTTAAAAACCGGAGTTGTTTTTTATTAAAAGTGTGCGTTTATCGAGTTTTCAGGCTTTTGGTGGAGAAAAGAATGGGAGAAATATTTATGTAAGTAAATTAGCCCTCAATATTTTTTGAAGGCCCCAATCTGCTAAAAATATAGTTTGAAAACTTTTGAAATTAACGTTTTAATCTTTTAATGTGATGGAAGCAACTGTCCCAAAAATTTTAATTAATCCTAGGAGCAACGTCCTGTTGTCTCTGTTTAAACCTCATATCATAATGAAACGACTACTACTTGTATTAGTACTGGTATGCTTTTGCATGCAAGCTAAGGCTCAGGTTTCACGTGATGCCAATCAAAATCCGATTATGGAAGTGAGTGCTTATCTGAGTTCGCTTAGAACGAACGCAGCCACAGCCAGAACATCATCATCGGGTGTGGATCATCTTGAGAACCTGCTCAATGAAGTGCAGCCAGCTGTTTATTTGTCTTCAGGACAAGTAAAAACTTTTGGCGATCAACCAACCGCTTTGTACACCGATGTCAATTCATTGGCCAATGCGAGCAGTTTGGTAGCCTCGAAAGAATCTATTGAAATCGTAACCATTCGCATGGATCGATCTGCAGATTTAAGATCAATTGATTTATCGTTGCTTTCAAGCTTCCCTAACTTGAAGTACGTGTATTTACTCTCGACTGTTGAAACTTCATCAAGCAATTTGGCGAATCTGATTCGAAACTCAGATAATCGATTTGTTGTTTTCTATAAAATTTCAAAAGGAGCTTAATGATGCCTCAGATCTTTAAAAGTAATCTTATGAGAAATACATACTTTACCCCAAAAACTAGTGTCAAGCATTATCTACTGACCATTTTCTTGTTAACGATGGCCTTGACTGCAAAAGCTCAAGTTCGTGTTAATTTTACTCAGAGAGCTTCTCAGTACACGCCAACAAAGAAAATTTATAATGTAAAAGGTGATTTTACCATGATTGGTAACACCAACTTGACCCGTCAAAGTTACAGCGATACCGGAAACAACAACAACGTGACCATGGTCTATGTAGATGTGGATGGAAACTCATCAAACGGTGTTGACGGAAAACCAACGTTTAACTCTTCAACTGCTGAACTTACTTTTTCATCTGAAAACGGAGCTACGCCGAGTTGTTCTAACATTATATACGCCGGTCTATATTGGACTGGTAAAGCTGCTTCTGACAATGCATCGAGTAGCCCTGAAAGTTTTAATGTAACCAAAACCATTTCTGGAACTTCATACACTAAATCTTTCAACAAAAGACAAATCTCATTCAAAGGCCCAGGAGCGAGTTCTTATACTCAGTTTACTGCTGCCACAACCAACATTTACTACCCATCCACTACAGATGCGTACATCTATTCAGCCTACGTAGAAGTTACTGATTATGTTCGCCAAAACGGATTAGGAACCTATACCGCAGCGGATATTGCCGTCAAAGATGGTAACGGAGGAAACACCGGATATTCTGGTGGTTGGGGTTTGATTGTCGTATATGAAAATTCCAAAATGAAATACCGCGACGTGACCATTTTTGATGGACACGCTTTTGTATTGAGTTCAAATACCAACGGAAACAACCTTCCAGTTTCTGGTTTCAATACGGTTCAAACCGGAAATGTAGGTGTCAAACTTGGAGTTATGGCCAGTGAAGGTGATGTTAACCTGACGGGTGATTACTTGAAAATTCAAAAATTAGCTTCAACTAATTATCTTGATTTGAGCCATTCAGGAAATTCAACTACGAATTTCTTTAATAGTTCCATCAATACCGGTGGAAACAACAGAAACCCTAATCTGGTAAACAATACTGGTATCGATATCAGTATGTTTAATATACCGAATACCGGAAATACAGTTATTGGTAACAATCAGACTTCTACCAACTTTGTTTACGGAACCGCCGGAGATACTTACGCCATTTTTGCCATTGCTATGGCAGTAGACGCATACAAACCAGAAGCCGAAAGTATCATTACAGCTACAACTATCAACAACGTTCCGGTAACTTCTGAACCTTATGTAACTTTACCAAACCAAGAAATTGGTTTCAATGTAGATGTTCGCAACTTAGGTACTGAGGCCATCAACAACTTTAAAGTAGTGGTACCGATTCCGTACAACGCTTCATATGTTCAAGGAAGTGCTACGGGAACAGCCTTATTTACGCCGCTACCTTCGCCAAATAACGTATACTTTGACGCCAATTTAGGAGCAACCGGTTCAATCGTTTGGGATATGGGAACTCTACCGTTGCCAGCCAATCCGAGCGTATTATTAGGTAAACTAAAATTCAAATTAACAGCTACTACCAACTGTTCGATTCTTTTGAACCCAACCTGCGGTAGCCCAATTTATATCAATGGTTCAACCAACGGAACCGGTGCAACTACCGGAATTTCGTTTAGTGGTGCCAGAGCGATTAAAGGATACACTCAAAACGGAAATTGTACTGGTCAACCATTGCCAGAAACTTTGGCTATTAAAATTGATGGGGCCAATTATGTTGCAACTAACTGTATCAATACACCGGTGGTCCAAACTTTTGGATTTTGCCAAGCGGGAAGTACTATTGGAACCACTCAGTTAGCGCCGAATTTCCCTCCGGGTTCATTGTTCTACAACGAGTTTCCGGTAACGGTGAATTCAATTCAGTATTCCGATGTGAATCCGATTCCATTGGTTGCCGGATCAACGGTTACTTATTATGCAGTTCCACCTAATACAACCGGGTGTACTTTCCCTTTCATTGTTACCAAATGTAAATTGATTGATGCTAAAAATGATGCTTTTGGTCCGATTAACGGAACTATCGGCAACAACAACATCGGTAATATTTTCAATAACAATGGTAGCGGAGCTGATACTCTTGACGGTGTACAAACCAACTTATCACAAGTTAATTTAAGCGTTGTTACTCCGGCTACAGCTATCAACGGAGGACAAGTTCCTTACATTAACTTAGCAACCGGAAATGTTGTGGTTCCTGCCGGAACTGCTGCCGGAACTTACACAATTACTTATAAGATTTGTGAAAAGACAACCGCTAATAACTGTGATACGGCCATCGTAACAATTACATGTCCAAATCCGGTTATTGATGCAGTTAATGACACCATTTTGGGCGGAAACGGTGCCAATGGAAATCCAAATGCGGGTAACGTTTTGGCCACCAACGGAAACGGTCCTGATACCTTAAATGGTACACCGGTGACGATTTCACAAGTGAATATGACGGTAACTACGCCTGCCACTGCGATTAATGGCGGTCCGAT
>JAFDZC010000010.1 GCA_018267095.1 Bacteroidota bacterium | reverse complement strand
TTGAGTTCCCGATAAAGTTCCGGCAGAGACCGGCGCAGTCACGGTCACAGTTCGAGTAGCAGTTGCATTCGGACAACCGCCCGAACCCAGAACGGTATAGGTCATGGTCGCACTTCCGGCCGACACCCCGACAATGGCTCCGGTAGCAGCAGTAATCGTTGCAATACTAGAATTGAAAGAAGTCCAAGCTCCTCCTAAAACAGAAGAAGAAAAAGTGACCGAATCACCGATACAAATGTTTTGAGTTCCCGATAGAGTTCCGGCAGAGACCGGCGCAGTCACGGTTATCGTTCGAGTTGCTGTTGCATTCGGACAACCACCCGAACCTAAAACGGTATAGGTCATGGTTGCACTTCCGGCCGACACCCCGACAATGGCTCCGGTAGCAGCATTGATGGTCGCCACCGCAGGATTTGAAGAAGTCCAAGTTCCGCCTGAAACCGAAGAACCAAAAGTGACCGAATCACCGATACAAATGTTTTGAGTTCCCGATAAAGTTCCGGCTGATACCGGTGCAGTTAGGGTTATCGTTCTTGTCGCTGTTGCACTCGGACATCCGCCCGAACCGAGCACGGTATAAGTCATGGTAGCGCTTCCAGAAGACACTCCAACAATGGCCCCGCTAGCACTATTAATAGTCGCCACCGCAGGATTGGAAGATGTCCAAGTTCCACCCAAAACAGAAGAACCAAAAGTGACCGAATCACCGATACAAATGTTTTGAGTTCCCGATAAAGTTCCGGCCGACACCGGCGCAGTAATGGTTACGGTTCTCGTCGCCGTTGCACTTGGACATCCACCCGAACCCAGAACGGTATAGGTCATGGTCGCACTACCTGCTGACACTCCGACAATGGCTCCGGTTGAAGCATTGATGGTCGCTACCGCAGGATTAGAAGAAGTCCAGCTTCCACCCAAAACAGAAGAACTAAAAATCACCGAATCACCAATACAAATAGATTGAGTTCCGGAGATTGTCCCAGCAGACACCGGCGCAGTCACCGTTATAGTTCGAGTTGCTGTTGCATTCCGACATCCACCTGACCCCAGAACTGTATAAGTCATGGTCGCACTACCTGCAGACACCCCGACAATGGCTCCACTAGCAGCATTAATCGTTGCAATACTAGAATTGGAAGAAGTCCACGTTCCGCCTAAAACAGAAGATCCAAAAGTCACCGAATCCCCAATACAAATGTTTTGTGTTCCCGATAAAGTTCCGGCAGAGACCGGCGCAGTCACGGTCACAGTTCTAGTAGCAGTTGCATTCGGACATCCACCCGAACCTAAAACGGTATAAGTCATGGTAGCGCTTCCGGCAGAAACACCGACAATGGCTCCGGTTGAAGCATTAATTGTAGCCACCGCAGGATTAGAAGACGTCCAAGTTCCACCCAAAACAGAAGAACCAAAAGTAACCGAATCACCGATACAAATGTTTTGAGTTCCCGATAAAGTCCCAGCCGACACCGGCGCAGTAATGGTTACGGTTCTCGTCGCCGTTGCACTCGGACAACCACCAGAGCCCGCAACGGTATAGGTTATGGTCGCACTACCTGCTGACACACCGACAATGGCTCCGCTAGCAGCATTGATGGTCGCTACCGCTGGATTGGAAGAAGTCCAGCTTCCACCTAAAACAGAAGAAGAAAAAGTGACCGAATCACCAATACAAATATTTTGAGTTCCGGATAAGGTTCCGGCCGAGACTGGCGCAGTAATGGTTACACTGGTTGTAACGACAACATTCGGACAACCACTAGTTCCCAAAATGGTATAAGTCACCGTATACGAGCCGGGCGTTGAAGAGCTTGGCGTGATATCACCGCTAAAACTGTTGATGGAAAGCCCGGCAGGCGCAGAGAAAGTTCCTCCGGTGAAGCTTCCGGTTCCGCTCAAAGTTACCGATTGAGCTGAAGACAAAGAGGCACAGAACGGGCTTCCGCCATAAGCAATCGAAGCCGTTGGCAAGACGCAATTATTGGCAGTACAAGAGAGTGTACTCGAAGCAAAGCAACTCGGCGCAGGCCCTGTAGGTGTTAGGGTTATGCTGACGACATCTCCTGGTGATAATGAAGAAAATAAATAAGAAGTTACATTTCCGATGGCTCCGACATTAGTCACCGCTCCGGCATTGACTTGATAAGAGAGATTATATCCGGTAGCCCCACTAACAGCTGTCCAAGTGAATTGGACCGATGAAGTGGTGGAAGTTCCGCAATTGATCACTGGCGATAGAATGCTACTCACATTCACCGTCCGCACATCCGAAGCACTCGGACAACCGCCCGAACCTAAAACGGTATAAGTCATGGTCGCACTACCTGCTGACACCCCGACAATGGCTCCGGTAGCAGCATTAATCGTTGCAATACTAGAATTGGAAGATGTCCAAGTTCCACCCAAAACAGAAGAACTAAAAATCACCGAATCACCAATACAAATAGATTGAGTTCCGGAGATTGTCCCAGCAGACACCGGCGCAGTCACCGTTATAGTTCGAGTTACTGAGGCACTCGGACACCCACCCGAACCTAAAACGGTATAAGTCATGGTCGCACTTCCGGCTGATACTCCGACAATGGCTCCGGTAGCAGCATTGATGGTCGCTACAGAAGAATTGGAAGAAGTCCAGCTTCCGCCTAAAACAGAAGAAGAAAAAGTGACCGAATCACCAATACAAATGGATTGAGTTCCCGATAAAGTTCCGGCAGAGACCGGCGCAGTCACGGTCACAGTTCTAGTAGCAGTTGCATTCGGACAACCGCCCGAACCCAGAACGGTATAGGTCATGGTCGCACTTCCGGCCGACACCCCGACAATGGCTCCGGTAGCAGCATTAATCGTTGCAATACTAGAATTGGAAGAAGTCCAAGTTCCGCCTAAAACAGAAGAAGAAAAAGTGACCGAATCACCGATACAAATGTTTTGAGTTCCCGATAGAGTTCCGGCAGAGACCGGCGCAGTCACGGTTATCGTTCGAGTCGCCGTTGCATTCGGACAACCGCCTGAACCCGCAACGGTATAAGTCATGGTCGCACTTCCGGCTGAAACTCCGAC